>NZ_CP012872.1:0-4086550 GCF_001932675.1 Salegentibacter sp. T436 | reverse complement strand
TACCTTCTACAAGTGCAACATCATGTTCAAAATGAGCGCTTGGTTTATTATCTGCAGTTAAGATGGTCCAGCCGTCTGGCAATTGTTTAATTCTTCTGGTTCCCAGGTTTATCATTGGCTCAATAGCCACAACCATTCCCTCTATAAATTTCTTACCGCGACCGCGTTTACCATAGTTAGGCATTTCGGGATCTTCATGCATATCAGCACCTAAGCCGTGACCTACCAATTCTCTTACTACGCCATAGCCCCTGTCTTCAGTATATTTTTGAATGGCATAACCAACATCACCAACACGGTTGCCAATTTTAAATTCCCTAATACCAACATACAAGGATTCTTTTGTGGCTTTTAAAAGTTCCTTTACTTCAGGTTTTACCTCACCAACTTCAAAGGTATAAGCGTGGTCACCATAAAATCCGTTTTTTAGAGCGCCACAATCTATAGAGATAATATCGCCTTCTTCTAAAGGTTTATCGTTAGGAATCCCGTGTACTACCTGTGCGTTAGGACTCATGCAAAGCGAGTTGGGAAAATCGTACATTCCCAAAAAACCCGGTTCTGCACCGTGATCGCGAATAAACTCTTCGGCCATTTTATCTAATTCCAAAGTGGTAACTCCGGGTTTAATATGCGGCGCAAGCATTCCCAGGGTTTTAGACACGATAAGTGCGCTCTCACGCATCAATTCTATTTCTTCAGGATTTTTGGTAATTATCATATTCTGAATTTAAAATCGGCCTAAAAAACCGAATCTCTTCTTTTGCTTTTTATTTTCTCTAATTATAGCTCTGTCTTTCAATCGCTGGTAAATCTCTCCCCAACCCCACATTCCGCCTATATTGCGATCGTCTATAAAAATATCGGCCAGGATCTTACGACTTATGTTTTCCTCAAAAACCTCTTCAGGATAACTTTTATTAATAGCGTAAAACTGAATACCTCTTTTTTCGCAAAATTTAACTGCTTCTTCCAGTTTATCTTCTGCCCGGTACGTCCATAAAATCAATCGGTGCCCGTCTTCCTGAAGCTTTTTAAGGGTTTCAAAAGCAAAAAGCTTTGGTTTCCCTATCTCCGGAAATTTATTTTCTACAATAGTGCCATCAAAATCTACTGCAATGGTTAAGGTATGGGGCATAACGCAAAATTAGTAAGATTTACCGAATATTAACTTCGGAAGTGTCTCTTTATTTAGAATAGGGATCTGTATATTTCTTCCCTTTCACTATTTTAGCTATATCTTCTTCCAGGCTTTCTATAGAATACTCTACAAAACGGTTCACTTCCTTTCCATCTTTCATAAAAATTATGGTAGGAACACGATGAATTTTGTATTCTTTATCTAGATCACCGGGAGCTTTTTTAGCTCGGTTTACAGCAATATTTTTAAGGTTTTTTCTATCAAAATTAACTTCATCTAAAAGCTTAAAAAACTTTGGTACCTCGTAACGGCTATCGCCACACCAGGTTCCCATAAACATTAGAATTTCATAATCGTGAATATTCTTTTTAATAGTTTTTAAAGCTTCTTTTTTAGGTTTGTAATTTTCATAAGCGGGAGTGAACCACCGAGAATGCGGTGCTTTCTCTAAATCGGCCTGCGTGAATTCACCTAAAAGAATCTCTACTGAATTTTTATTTTCTATACTTACTTCTTTATCGGAAACCTCGCCTGAAATTAGGGAGAATCCCAAAAAAAGCAATAATACCTTATTTATCATTTTTCAATTAAATTAGTGGGTCTTCAGTCATCATTTCCGGCTGGTCTATTCCCATTAACTTTAGGATAGTCGGCGCGATGTTTCCAAGCTTACCACTTTTAATAGATTTCACGTCTTTGTCCAGTAAAATTAATGGCACAGGACTGGTTGTATGGGCCGTGTTTGGGCTTCCATCTTCATTAATCATAATTTCGCTATTCCCGTGATCTGCAATAATAATTACCGAATAATCATTTTCTAGCGCAGTTTCAGCTACATCTTTAGCGCAAGAATCTACGGTTTCCACAGCTTTTACAGCAGCATCAAAAACACCGGTATGGCCAACCATATCAGGGTTTGCGAAATTCAAACAAATAAAATCTGCCGACTCGTCTTTAAGTTCAGGAATAATTTTATCCCTAATTTCAAAAGCGCTCATTTCGGGCTGAAGATCATAAGTAGCTACTTTTGGCGAATTACACATTAAACGCTTTTCCCCTTTAAATGGCTTTTCTCGACCACCACTAAAGAAGAAGGTAACGTGGGGATACTTTTCGGTTTCAGCAATTCTAATTTGCTTTTTGCCCATATATTCCAGAACTTCTCCCAGTGTAGATTTAATATTATCTTTTTTGAAAACTACATTTATACCTTTAAAACTATCGTCATACTTTGTTACCGTTACATAATATAGCGGTAATTTCTTCATATTATATTCAGGAAAATCGTCCTGGGTTAAAGCCTGGGTAAGCTGCCTTCCTCTATCGGTTCTAAAGTTGAAAAAGATTACAACTTCTTTCTCTTTTAAAGTTGCAACCGGCTCGCCGGCTTCATTGGTCATTACAATGGGTTCAATAAACTCGTCACTAATATCGTTTTTATAACTTTTAGCAATGGTTTCAGCAGCATTTGTGCTTTTGGTGCCTTCGCCTTTTACAATAAGATCGTAAGCTTTTTTCACTCTTTCCCAGCGCTTATCACGATCCATCGCGAAATAACGCCCAATTACCGATGCAAGTTTACCATTGGTTTTTGCCAGGTGTTCTTCAATTTCTTTAATAAAACCTTCCCCAGAATGTGGGTCTACGTCACGGCCATCGGTAAAAGCATGTACGTATTTCTCTTTTACACCAAATTCTTCTGCAGCTGAAAGTAGTCCTTTTAAATGATTGATGTGAGAATGAACTCCACCATCACTTAAAAGCCCCATAAAATGTATAGGTTTATTGTTTTTTATTGCGTAATTAAAAGCTTCTTCCAATACAGGTTCGTCTTTTAAAGTGTTCTTTTCTACCGCCATATTTATTTTTACCAAATCCTGGTAAACAATTCGGCCGGCGCCCAGATTCATATGTCCTACTTCACTATTTCCCATTTGTCCTTCCGGAAGGCCAACCTGCATCCCGTCGGTACGTAATTCCGCGTGCGGGTATTTTTCCAGAATACTATCCATAAAAGGGGTTTTTGCTTTGGCAATAGCTGATACGTCGGGGTTTTGCGTAATTCCCCAACCGTCTAAAATCATTAGTAGAACTTTCTTATTCATAATATTAGTTAATTTGGGCATAAAGATAAAAACAAATTGCCGGTATGCTAAATGCACACCCGCTAATGTTTTATTAAATATGGATTGAGGAAGCGGTTTTAGAAGAAATTTACTTATAAAATGATTCTGTAAAACTTATAAAATCAATTTACTTCTGAAAAAAACTAAAATTTTAACATTCTTCACTGTACTTTGGAATACTTTTCTCTTTTATTCTACGTTCTTAAAAAGCACCGAATTGATGTGGTAATATGCTGAAGTTTAGCTTTATAAGTCTAAAAATGTTAAATTTTCCGTTCTTAGGCTTAAAAAATCTAATTATCGAGAATATTTTGTATGTTGGCATCACATTTGGAATAAATTAACAGAACATTTAATTTAAAACAACGTGTATGATTTATAGAATTCTGACTGTATTTGCAATACTAACTTTTTCCTTTGCATTTACAACTACAGATAATTTAAAACCTAAGCTTGAAAATTCAGAAATAAAAGCAATCGCTTCTTCAATTCCTGAAGATAATAAATCAAATTTCGAAAGTAAAGTCGCTACTCTTTATAGCGAATTTTCCACCAAAAATATTAGTGTTCCTGCCATGCCTGTGTTCGAAAAGGCCATTAAAGGCTATGAACAATTAGACGAAACTGGTAAAGTGGGTAAAAAAATACTTACCGTAATAGATTTCGGACTTTCCTCTACCAAAAAACGTATGTGGATTATGAATATGGAAACTAAAGAAGTATTGTTTAACACCTATGTTTCCCACGGAAAAAATACCGGTGGTGAGTTTGCTACCAAATTTTCTAATACCGTGAATTCCCTGCAAAGTTCCCTTGGATTTTACGTTACCGCTGAAACTTACTATGGGAAAAACGGCCTGTCTCTATTTATAGATGGGATGGAAAAAGGCTTTAACAGCAACGCCCGTAAGCGTTATGTGGTAATTCACGGAGCCGATTATGCCGAACCCAGTTTTATAAAGAGATTGGGAAGATTGGGAAGAAGCTACGGTTGTCCCGCAGTGCCAAATACTATCGCTAAAGATGTAATAGATACTATTAAAGAGGAATCTGTAGTATATATTCACAAAAACGATAATAATTATTTAAATAATTCTTCGCTGCTAAATTAATTGGCAGTAAGTAATTTATAGATGGCAGCATCTCTTTTGTAGATATCTTCTGCAAAACGGGTGCTGCCATTTTCGTTCCAGGCCGTCCAGTAAAGATGGTGCACTTTCACATTTTGGGTAACTTTAATTGTAGTGGTTCTGCCTGAATCAAGAATTTCTTTAATCTTCTCATTATCATATTTTGGTTGATCACTTAATAGCATCTTTGCCAGTTCTAAAACATCCTGTACCCTAACACACCCCGAACTTTGTGCCCGTAAATTTTTGTTGAAAAGCGATTTAGAAGGCGTATCGTGTAAATAGATCATATATTCATTAGGGTAAATAATCTTAACCAAACCAAGCGGATTTGCCGGTCCTGCTTCCTGTCTAAAAGTATAAGCTTTTACCTCAGATGAAGACCAGTCTACCTCGCTGGGAGCTAATCGCTGTCCGCTGCGATTAAAAATGCTGTAATTTTTTCGGGAAATATAATTGGGATCTTTTTTTGCTGAAGGAATTACATCTTTACTCTTAATAGTAGGAGGGATTGTCCAGGTGGGGTTGTAGACTATATGTTCTACTTCATCAGAGAAAACCGGGGTTTTTCTAGCTTCCGTACCCACCATTGTGCGATGTGTGGCAACAGTATCTCCATTTCTAACAAAATGTAAGCGGTAATTGGCAATATTTACTACAATATGTTGATCTCCCAAATCTTTGGGATACCAGCGCCAACGTTCCAGGTTTACCAGTATTTGTTCCAGCCGATCCTGATAAGTTTTATTTAAAGTTTTTATGGTGCCGCCGCCAATCACACCATCGGTTTCTATTCCATATTTCTCCTGGTATTCCTTTACTGCATTCTGAAGCGCTTCATCGTAAACTGTAGCAGTATCTATAATTTCTTTATCCCAATATCCCAGTTCTTTTAAGCGACGTTTTATATTAGGAATGCGGGAATCTTTTTCATCGGCTTTAATGCTTTCTCCTTCTTCGGAAATTATCGTAGAATTTTCTTCGTTTTCAGCAAGTTCTCGGTATTGTTTCAAAGAGCGTTTTAAACCTTTGTAAACTTCGTGTTTTGGTACCACTGAATCTATGGCGGCAAGAATATCATTTTGTTGAACTCCATACTCCAAAAGTCCGGGAAGATTAATTTTATTACTTTCTACTCCCCAGATACTATAAATTTCTTTGGGATTCAGCTTACCAGAATTATAGTCGGAAGCAAGTCCTAAAAAGGCATCGGTAAGAATAATTTCGGTTAGACTGCGTTCCTCATCATCTAACTGCGATAAATTAGCTAAAGAGTTTTGTAAATAGGTTAAATGATAATCTTCAGGTTCTAGGCCGTCTTCTGTGCTTCTTTCAATACTTCTGTAAAGATCTTCCCGCAATGCTCTATCGGTCCAAATTGGTGTATAATCTCTTTTTGAATAAATGGAGTCGAGCAAATTAGCGTGCTGTAATGCGATATTTCCAACCGAATTTGAAATCTCTGGAAATTTCCTGGCAATTAAATCGGCTGAAGCCAGTTTTTCAATGACTTCTGCTTCTTCCTCTTTAGCGGTTTCAATGCCAGGCTCCCTGTTTTTATCGTCCCCGCAGGATATTAAAAACGCGAAAAAAAAGAGCATTAAAAATTTAAAAAACTTCATAGGAAAAAGCAGGTTCATTGATCTTTTGGGGATAAACGGGGAATTATGCCCTTACGTCTTTGTAAGACTCATTTCGGTCAAATTGTACTTCGGCAAAAGGGCATAAAGGATCTATTTTATAGTTGTGCTCACGGGCAAAATCTACACTATGCGCCAGGAGTTTTGTGGCAATTCCCTGGCCTTCCAGTTCCGGTCTTACCTCTGTATGATCTATAGTAAGAACATCACCCGGTTTTTTAGTATAGGTTAGTTCTGCATAGATACCTTTTTCGTCCTCCACGAAAAACATTCCGCGACTATCGTTTTCTCGGTGTTTAATATCCATAGTCCTATTTATTAAAAATACCGTCAACAATTCCGTAATCCTGAGATTCCTGTGCATCCATCCAGTAGTCACGGTTAAAATCTTTGAGTACCTTTTCCGGGGTTTGTCCGCAGTTTTCAGCAAGAATTTTAGCACTTAATTCTCTTGTTTTTAATATTTCGTTCGCCTGAATTTCGATATTTGATGCCTGGCCTCTTGCACCGCCCATAGGTTGGTGAATCATCACTTTTCCGTGGGTTTGTATAAACCGTCGGCCTTTGGTTCCTCCTGAAAGTAAGATAGAACCCATTGAAGCAGCCAAACCACTGCAAATGGTAGAAACAGGGCTATTTAAACTCTGCATAGTATCGTAGATTGCAAATCCGTCGGTTACGTATCCACCGGGACTATTAATAAAAAACTGGATTTCTTTATCGCCTTCCATATCAAGATATAAAAGTCTGTCAATAACGTGCTTGGCCGATTTATCATTTACTTCACCCCAAAGAAAAATTTTACGTTCTTTAAGGAATTTTGCGTCTATTAGGTCCTGGGTTTTACCGGGTTTATTGCTCATAAAAAATTATTTTAAGATATATACTGTTAGGCATTAAAAATAAGATTTATTTGTCGGAACACTTGTTTTTTCATTACCCATTTAACAAGATTTTATCGCTTAGCTCCGGTTTTTTACTGAATACAAGGGTGATAGCATTTTACACCCAAAAAATTTTAATTTTCCTTTGGAATTTGAAATCTTTAAACTTTATATTTGCAGGGCAGGCGGGAGTAGCTCAGTTGGTAGAGCGTCAGCCTTCCAAGCTGAATGTCGCCGGTTCGAACCCGGTCTCCCGCTCAAAGAAAAACCTCAACAGAAAAGTTGGGGTTTTTTTATGGAAAAGAATCAGAGAAGAATACCACCGGGTGAGAAGCCTGTCCCGATTAGAGCTTGAACCGGCTGTCCCTTATAATTTTTTACGTCATCCTGAATTTATTTCAGGATCTAAGTTGTGAAAATTAGTAACATGTTAGAAACTGAAACAAGTTCAGTTTGATGAAATTAAATTCCTCCGTACTGCGGACTGGGAGTGAATTCAGCTTTGCTGAAGAAAGGGGTAATTACACATTTGATATATTATTTTTCAGTCCGAAATAACTTTCCACTTCCTTCTTTATTTTGTATTTTTCTCCCGATTAACTGATAAAATTAATAAATAGAGATTTAGTATAAACAGATAAATTCACGCACGGGGTGCCGCAAGGCTGAGATAACACCCGAAAACCTGATTTGGATAATGCCAACGTAGGGATGCAGGATTAAAATTTCCATTTTAAGACTCCATGTTTTCTGGCATTTTCCGGGTAGCGTGGAGTTTTTCTTTTTTAAAAAGTAAATATGGAAATTGAGAAAAGCAGTCGATTTGAATTACTTCCCATAAATCATCAAAATTGGCAAAATCGGGAAGAATGGTTTTTTAACCGAAAACACACCGACACCTACGAGCAGTGGTACGAAGGGCGATATAAACGGGCCGAAGTCTGGCAGAAAAAGGTGATGGAGCAACTTGTTTCTAAAGATAAACGCGTTAAAACCCTACTCGAGTTTGGTTGTGGAACCACGCGTTTTACCAGGTGGTGGAAAGAAATAGGAATTGAGGCTACCGGTGGTGATATTTCCCCACTAATGTTATCACAAGCCGTACATTTATTTGAGGGAGATCTGGTAATGGCAGATTCCCATCATATGCCATTTAAAGATCATACTTTTGATTCCCTCGCATTTATAACCACTTTTGAATATTATAAAGATCCCGTAAAAGTTATTCGGGAAGCAGCCAGGGTTGGAAAATACGGTATAGCCCTTGGAATGATGAACAGGAATTCTACCAAAGTAGTTCGTCGCCGCGTCCAGGAAATTTTTGGTGCCAATCCATTTTATCTTACCGCAACTTTTTATACACCCAAAAAACTTACTGAAATTATAGAAGAAGCCTTGCAGGGGCGGGAATACAGTATAGAATGGTCTTGCACCGGTTTACCAAAATGGTTTCCAGTTCAGCAATGGGGATTACCCTATGGTGATTTTTTCGGATTGTATGTAGAATTTAAAGATGTAAAATGATGAGTGAGAAACTAGGAAAAATAGCCGAAGCAGAATTAGAGGGATTTATCCTGGAAAATTGCGGGCATACTCGGAAGGAAGTCAGCACAAAACCAGAGTTTGGGGTAGATGTTTCATTAATAGAATTACCCAACGAGCTGGCCTTAATATCCACAAGTGATCCGTTGTCACTTATTCCTACGCTCGGCCTGGAAGAATCAGCCTGGCTTTCGGTACATCTAATGGCCAACGATATGGCTACTACCGGGTTTGCTCCACAATATGCGCAAATGGTTTTGAATCTTCCGGCATCACTTTCGAGGAATGATTTTAAAACTTACTGGAATTATATTCATCAATTCAGTAAAGAAATTGGAGTGGCTATAACTGGCGGACATACCGGATTTGTAGAAGGCCAGAATTCAACAATTTCGGGTGGAGGAACTTTTTTTAGTGTGGCTCCCAAAAAAGAGATTATTCTTTCTAAAGCCGCAGAGGAAAATGATGTAATTCTGGTAACCAAAACCTGTGCCTTATCATCTTCTGCCTTATTAACCTTGAGTTTTCCTGAAACTATAAAGAATAAACTGGGAAAAGGAACTTATACGGCAGGCCGTGAAATGTTTTGGCAAACCTCGTCTTTAAAAGACGGACTTACAGCAGCAGGAACAGGAAGTAAATTTCCCGAAATTCACGCTATGCACGATGTAACTGAAGGCGGTGTGCTTGGGGCAATATATGAAATGGTTAAAGCGTCAGGAAAAGGAGCTATTATTTATGATAAAGCCTTGCCGGTAACTTCCTGGCAAAAGGAAGTTTGTGATTTATTCCAACTGGATTACAGGGAGATAATAGGGGCAGGTTCAATGATAATATCTTGCGAAAAAGGAAAAGAAGAGCAGGTAATTTCACGTTTAAATGCTGAAAACATTGCCTGTACTGCGGTTGGTGAGATTAAAAGTGAAGAAGAAGGAATTAAAATAGCTAAAAACGATGAAATTAAAGATTTAGAATATAAATCTGAAGATCCTTACTGGAAAGCCTTTTTTACCGCAATTAAATCTGGCTGGAAATGATAAAAAAGAAGAAAATAAAAGAAGGGGTGTACCTCGTTGTAGATCCGCAGATGCAGAAAACTGTTTTAATAAATAAGCTGAAGCAGATTATGGCTAAAAGTGAAATTGCCGCGGTTCAAATATGGGATAATTTCAAAAATGCAGAGAATAAAATTTCCCTTATAAATGAAATCTGTAAAGTTTGTGAAAACTATAAGGTTCCTGTTTTACTGAATAATAATTGGGATCTTTTAAATCAAACTGAAGCAAGCGGGATACATTTTGATAAAATTCCCAATAATTTCAAAGAGATTAAAAATAACATTCCGCCAAAAGCTTTACTGGGATTAACCTGTAATAACAACCTGGAAACTGTAAAATGGGCCGATAGAAATAACATGGACTATATTTCTTTTTGTTCCATTTTTCCTTCCTCAACCGCAAATAGTTGTGATTTAGTAGATTTTGAGATCATTAAGAAAGCCCGGGAAATTACCGAAATGCCAATTTTTTTGGCGGGAGGAATTAAACCTTCCAATATGCATTTGCTTAAAGAGTTGGATTTTGAAGGCGTAGCGGTTATTTCAGGAATAATGAGTGCCGAAAACCCTTCAATTTCAGCAGAAAATTATAATTCAGAATTTAAAAAAATAAAAAATGAGAACTTCAACAATAGATAAATTATGCTGCCCTTTTGATAAAAAGGACCTGGAACTCACAACAATTTCAAAAGATTTGGAAGGGAAGATTATAGAGGGTTTTTTAAGTTGTAAGAAATGCAAACGTATTTACCCTATGATAAAAGGGATTCCAATTATGAATCCCGATGAATACCGGGAATTTAAACTGGAAGCTCCACTTATGGAAAAATGGAGCAAGCATTTAAAGGGTAAAAAAATTGAGAATTTTAGATTGGTAGCGAAGGATTCAGATGTGAATAGTTTAAAAGAATAATATTTCAGCATAAAAAAATCCGGAAACTCTAAAGCTTCCGGATTTTAAGTTTATAACTAAAGAAGGTTTTATCCGTTCATCGAGATCAAAAACTCTTCGTTGTTTTTAGTTTGTTTAATCCTGTCGTTTATGAATTCCATAGCTTCAATTGGGTTCATATCGGCAAGATATTTACGCAGCACCCACATTCTTTGCAATGTAGCCTCGTCTAATAAAAGATCGTCGCGACGTGTGCTGGAAGAAGTAAGATCTATTGCCGGGAAAATTCTACGGTTAGCAATTTTTCTATCTAATTGCAGCTCCATGTTTCCAGTTCCTTTAAATTCTTCAAAAATTACTTCGTCCATTTTAGAACCGGTATCGGTAAGGGCGGTAGCGATAATTGAAAGAGAACCCCCGTTTTCAATATTACGGGCAGCACCAAAGAATCGTTTTGGTTTGTGCAGCGCGTTGGCATCTACACCACCACTTAAAACCTTACCACTGGCAGGTTGTACGGTGTTGTAAGCACGGGCCAAACGTGTAATAGAATCCAAAAGAATCACTACATCATGACCACATTCTACCAAACGTTTTGCTTTTTCTAAAACGATATTAGCAACTCTAACATGTTCGTGTGCTTCCTTATCAAAAGTTGAAGCTACCACTTCCCCACGTACATTACGTTGCATATCGGTAACCTCTTCAGGACGTTCATCAATTAGTAGAACTATTTGATAAACTTCAGGATGGTTTGCTGCAATTGCATTCGCAATATCTTTAAGCAACATTGTTTTACCAGTTTTAGGCTGGGAAACAATCATACCACGCTGGCCTTTTCCAATAGGGGAAAAGAGGTCCATAATACGGGTAGACATGCTGCTTTGCTTTTCAGCAATATTGAATTTTTCCTTTGGGAAAAGCGGAGTTAAGTGTTCAAAAGAAACACGGTCTCTCACTACCTGCGGGTCTAATCCGTTAATTTTGTTGATCTTGATTAAAGGGAAATATTTTTCACCTTCTTTTGGAGGTCTTATTTGCCCTAAAACGGTATCCCCTGTTTTTAATCCGAACAAGCGAATTTGAGATTGAGATACATAAATATCATCTGGAGAAGTAAGGTAATTATAGTCTGAAGATCTTAGGAAACCATAGTTATCCTGCATAATATCCAATACACCTTCACTTTCTATAATCGCGTCAAACTCATAGTCTGGTTCGCGGTAGCGGTTTCGCCCGTCACGGTTGCCAGAATCGCGGCCTCCATTGTTTTTGTTGCTATTATTGCTACGTGTGTCTTTTTTATGGTCGCGAGGATTATTTTTACCTTGAGAAGAATTACTATTGTCTTCCCTTGGTTTTTGTTCCTGCTTTTTTGGTTCCCTGGCTTTTGCCGGCGCATCTTCTTTCTTGGGAGAAGAATTTTCCTTTCTTGCAGGGCGGGGCTCTTTGTTTTCTGCGGTTGCAGCAGCCCGTGGTGGTTTTTTATTACTTCCTATTTTGCCACCTTTTTTTGGTTGTGGCTTTTCTGAAGTTTTACTACGATCGTCACTTTTAGGAGTTTCTTCCTTTTTAGTATCGTCGGTTAAGGCTTCTTTAGCTTTTTTAGGATTTGCAGCCTGATAGTCCAGGATTTGATAAACCAGGTCTAATTTTTTTAAAGTTCTAAATTTGGGAACATTTAAAGTTTTAGCGATATCCTGCAGCTCAGGAAGCTTTTTAGCTTTTAATTCTGAAATTTCAAACATGAATAATTAAGAATAAATTTGTGTTTGGGTTGATTGTTAAACTTCTCGAGGAAGAATCGAAAAAAATTTGGAGACTTAAGTAACCTGTTTTGAATTGGTTACGAAATGTTCCTGCAAGTATACAACTTTATTTTAATATTTTAAATAGCATTTCTAAAAAGAATCTTTATTTTTGTTCGCGAATTCCACCAGAAGTTATGCTACAAAGAATACAAACAGTATATTTACTTATTGCTGCCATTATTAGCGGCGGACTTATTTTCGTATTTTCACTTTGGGAAAATAGTGAAGGTGTAGCTATGTATGCACAAGATTATCTTATGGTTTTTATTGCATTTCTGGCTTCAGCTTTATTATCTTTGGTGAGTATTTTTATGTTCAAAAATAGAAAGCTTCAATTTGTATTGGGGCGTCTAAATATCTTATTAAACTTTTTTTTACTAGGAGTGTTTGTTTATTGGTCGCTAAGTTTACCTGGAGAAATGGATATTTCAGAGAAGGGTATTGGGATGTTTCTTCCAATCATTTCTATCGTTTTTCTTGTTTTGGCCAATAAGGCCATTAAAAAGGACGAAGATCTCGTAAAATCTGTGGACCGATTACGATAAGCCTATCATCTTAGTAGTATTAGTGCGTGAAAACCCGAAGTGAAAGCTTCGGGTTTTTTAGTTTTTGTAAGTATAAACTATTGCCACGAATACACGAATATTTTGTGATTAGTTGTTCTTGTTTCGTCATTGCGAGAAATAATTTGACCACAGGAGAATTATGACGCGGCAATCTGTAATTAAAATAAGGATTGCTTTTTATTAATAATGAACAGATTGCTTCAGTTGAGCTTCCATCGCAACGACGCAAATTCTGCTCACTGAGACTGCAAACTGTTTATTTTCCTTTCAATTCTATCACTTCTAAATCCTGAATTTTCGCAGCATCAATTTTAAATCTCAGCATAGTACGTTTCTTATGAAATCCCTGTTTTCCTGCTGCACCCGGATTCATATGAAGTAATCCCAGGTTTTTATCGTTCATTACCTTTAAAATATGAGAATGTCCGCTAATAAAAAGTTTTGGTGGATCCTGTTTTATTTGATCCCGAATTGCGGGAGAATATCTACCCGGATATCCTCCAATATGGGTGATCCAAACATCTACTCCTTCGCATTTAAAACGCTGGTGAAGCGGAAATTCCTTTCTTATCTCCGCATCGTCAATGTTGCCATAAACTGCTCTTAGGGGTTTTATTTTTTGCAATTCATCAGAAACAGCGGTAGTGCCAATATCGCCGGCGTGCCATATTTCATCAGCTTCCCCGGCATAATGCAAAATTCTTTCGTCTATATGACTGTGGGTATCACTTAGCAAGAGTATTTTTTTCAAATCTGGAATATTTTATTTAGAAAAATCATTTTAAAACCGATGCCTTCAAAGGATTTAAGCTTCTAATAAATGCCTTATCTTTGCAGTTCGCAAATATAAAAATAAAGAACTCGGTTGAGGTATTTTTTAGAACTGGCATATTTTGGAAAGGCTTATCACGGTTGGCAAAATCAGCCAAACGCCATTTCGGTTCAGGAAGAAATAGAACGGTCACTTTCGGTTGTTTTTCAACAAAAAACAGCTATTGTTGGCGCTGGCAGAACAGATGCGGGGGTGCACGCAAAACAGATCTTTGCGCATTTTGATACCGATCACGAACTTGAAAAGGAAGCTTTTCAGTTTAAATTGAATTCTTTGCTTCCGGCAGACATAGCTATACGGGATTTTTTTAAAGTGAAGCCGGATGCACATGCCCGCTTTGATGCTTTAAGCCGGAGTTATGAATATCATATCGTTCAGCATAAAGATCCTTTTTTAGAAGATAGAAGTTATTTTATGAAGAATAAGCTGGATGTTGAAAAAATGAATAAGGCCGCAGAAATCTTAAAGGATTATACTAATTTTAAGTGTTTTTCAAAGTCTAAAACCGATGTAAAAACCTATAATTGCAAGATTACTGAAGCAGTTTGGAAAATAGAAAATGGAGTGTTGGTTTTTCATATTTCAGCCGACAGATTTTTAAGAAATATGGTGCGTGCAATTGTGGGAACTTTACTGGAAATTGGTTTAGGGAAGCAACCTATTGAAAATATTCACGAGGTTATAAGAAGTAAAGACAGGAGTAAGGCGGGAACTTCGGTGCCTGCAAAAGCATTATACCTTACAAAGGTTACTTATCCGGAAATAGCAATAAAATAAATGGCATCTAAAACAGGTAACGCATTCGATTTTGATTTATTTAAGCGCCTGCTTAAATACACTAATCCCTACAAAGTAACTTTCTATTTTGTGGCGGTTGCTGCGATTTTGCTTTCATTTTTTGCTGTTTTAAGACCCTATTTATTAAAGGTTACTGTAGATGATGCAATTACCCCGCAGGATTATGATAACCTGGTTTTTTATGTGGGTTTAATGGCTGGAGTTTTAGTGCTGGAAGTTATTTTTCAGTTTCTATTTGTGTATTTCGCCAACTGGCTGGGACAGGAAGTGGTTAGAGACCTTCGGGTGAACCTTTTTAAACATATGCTCAACTTTAAAATGACTTATTTTGATAAGTCGGCAGTTGGGCGTTTGGTAACCCGCGCGGTAAGCGATATTGAAACCATTGCCAGTATTTTTAGCCAGGGGCTTTTTATGATTATCAGTGATATTCTAAAAATGTTGGTGGTAATAGGTTTTATGTTTTACCAGAGTTGGCAGTTAACCTTGTTGGTATTGACGGTGCTTCCTTTAATTATGTACGCTACGCGTGTATTTCAGAAGAAAATGAAAGTTGCTTTTGAAGAAGTAAGAACCCAGGTTGCCAATTTAAACACCTTTGTTCAGGAGCGAATTACAGGAATGAAAATCGTTCAGCTTTTTACCCGCGAAAAAGCCGAATACAATAATTTTAAAGAAATAAACGGGAAACATCGTGATGCCTGGGTGAAGACGGTTTGGTATAACTCTATTTTCTTTCCAATTGCCGAAATGGCAACTTCCATAACCATTGGTTTAATCGTTTGGTACGGTGGACTGCGAGCTGTAGCCGATGACGGAATTACCCTTGGGGTAATTATCGCTTTTATTGAATTATCGCAATTATTATTTAGACCTCTTCGCCAAATTGCCGATAAGTTTAACACGTTGCAAATGGGAATGGTAGCGGCTAATCGTGTATTCGGAATTCTCGATACCGAATCTTCAATAAGTAATACAGGTAAGATTGAAGTAAGCGATCTTAAAGGAGAAATTGAATTTAAAGATGTGCGTTTTAGTTATACCGATGATGAAGAGGTGCTGAAAGGTGTTTCTTTTAAAGCGAATCCCGGGGAAACTATTGCAATTGTGGGAGCTACCGGTGCAGGAAAATCTACCGTTATCAACCTGCTGAATCGTTTTTATGAGATAAAAAGCGGGCAAATTTTGGTTGATGGTATTGATATTAAAGATATTACTTTAGAATCCCTGCGTTCTGAAATTGCCGTGGTGTTGCAGAATGTTTTCCTTTTTGCCGATACCATTTTGAGTAATATAAACCTTAACGATCCCGATATTGCGGAAGAGGAAGTGGTTAAAGCTGCAAAACAAATTGGAATTCACGAGTTTATAAATACGTTACCAAACGGTTATCATTATAATGTAAAAGAACGCGGAGCAATGCTTTCTTCGGGCCAGCGCCAGCTTATTTCATTTTTGCGGGCGTATATTAGTAATCCAAGTATTTTGATTTTGGATGAAGCAACGTCTTCAGTTGATACTTATAGCGAACTTTTAATCCAGGAAGCAACCGATAAAATTACGAAAGGACGTACTTCTATTGTAATTGCACACAGACTTGCAACCATTAAAAAAGCCGATAAGATTATGGTGATGGATGCCGGTAAAATTGTAGAGATAGGAACTCATACCGAACTGCTTCAAAAGAAGGATGGTTATTACAAAAACCTGTATGAAGTTCAGTTTATGGCAGAAGAATCTTTGTAAAAATTATAAAAGGTCTTCCTTAATTCGTTCAATAAGTTCTTCGTTACTTTCAAACATGACAAATTCCCCGTCTCTTATATAAGAAATTTGTCCCGTTTCCTCACTTACAACAAGTGCGAGTGCATCGGTTTTTTCAGTAATACCAACGGCGGCGCGGTGTCGTAACCCAAATCTAAGCGGAATAGACCTATCGTTAGAAACCGGTAAAATAACCCGGGTGGCGGTAATTTTGTTGTCTTCAATGATCATCGCGCCATCGTGAAGTGGTGAATTTTTATAGAAAATAGATTCAATAATGGGTTGATTGAGTTCAATATTCATATCGTCCCCGGAATTTTTTACAAAATCCAGATTCGTGTTTTTCTGAATAATAATCAATGCCCCCGTAAAACTCTGACCCATCACTTCGCAGGCTGAAATGATATCTTCTACATTCGTGCTGGTTTCTAGATCACCTTTTAAGAATCGAAGTTGGGTGAAAAACTTTCCTTTTTGAGTGAAATTGGTAGAGCCAATCATTAAAAGGAATTTCCTAATTTCCTGTTGAAAAACCACAATTAATGCAAACATTCCCACGCCAATAAATTCACCAAGAACACTACTCAAAAGCTCCATTTGCAGCAATTGCGTAAGGCTTCCCATTAAGTAAATAATAACGATCCCGATAAAGATATTCACCGCAACCGTTCCTTTTACCAGCTTGTACAAATAATACAGCAGTAGGGCTACAAATACAATATCGAGAACATCAAGAAAACGAAGGTTTATTATATCCAAATTAGCGTGGTTTTGTGTAAAAATAGAAAATATGCAGCTACTTATTAAGTTCTGCGTATAATTTAGTGCATTCTATCGCTTCTTTCACATCGTGCACCCGTAAAATGGAAGCGCCTTTGCTTAAAGCGATGGTATTTAAAAAGGTTGTGCCATTGATAGCTTCCTGCGCTGAAGTATTTAAAGTTTTATAGATTAAGGATTTTCGTGAAAGTCCGGCTAAAATGGGAAGCTCTAAAGTTTTAAAAAGTTCCAATTTAGAAAGCAATTCAAAATTCTGACTAATATTTTTTGCAAAGCCGAAGCCGGGATCTACAATAAGATCGTTAATTCCCAACGTTCTTGCTGTATTTATTTTTTCTGAAAAATAAAATAATATATCCTGAACAAGATCGTCGTATTGATTCAGTTCTTTCATAGTTTGCGGTGTGCCCCGCATATGCATCATAATATAAGGGACCTGGTATTTTGCCACGGTTTTCATCATTCCGGGATCAAGGCTGCCGGCTGCAATATCATTGATTATTGCGGCTCCTGCTTCAATGCTTTTTTCGGCTACACTTGCTCTAAAAGTATCTACGGAAATTAATGTTTCCGGAAAATGCTTCAGAATTTTTTCTACTGCGGGTAAAACACGTTTCAATTCCTCAGGTTCTTCCACTTTAGGTGCGCCCGGCGGAGTGCTATAACCACCAACGTCAATAAAATCGGCGCCATCTTTCAGCATTTGCTCTACTTGCTTTAGGATTTCGGTTTCCGAAGTTTTTCGGCTTTCAGCATAAAAGGAATTCGGGGTAGCATTAATAATTCCCATTACTTTTGGGCTGCTAAGATCTATAAGTTCACCTTTACAATTTATGGTCATTTTTTATCTGTTTTTCTGAAGTTGAAAAGCGATGGTTTTTAAAGCTTACTTCAGAATTTATAAAATGCAGTTTTAGTATCTAAAATATTTGCACGAAATTTACGCAAATTAGATCTCTTTTATGCAGAATACCTCAGAACAGTATGACGCGGTGGTGGCTACCTGCCGCAGCCTGTTTATTAATAAGATGAAAGATTATGGAAGCGCCTGGAGAATTCTTAGGCTGCCGTCACTTACCGACCAGATTTTTATTAAAGCCCAGAGAATAAGGAAACTTCAGGAAAATGAAGTGAGAAAAGTAGATGAAGACGAAAAATCTGAATTTATCGGGATCATCAATTACTCGGTAATGGCTTTAATTCAGTTAGAAAAAGGTGTGGTCGCCCAACCCGATCTTGGGGTAGAAGAAGCTTCAGAACTTTATGACGAAAAAATAGCTGAAACCAAAGCTTTGATGATGAATAAAAATCACGATTATGGCGAGGCCTGGCGAGATATGCGGGTTAGCTCTTTGACCGATCTTATTATTCAGAAATTGTTAAGGGTGAAGCAAATTGAAGATAATAAAGGGCAAACCCTAGTGAGTGAAGGGATTGATGCGAATTACCAGGATATGATTAACTATTCAATTTTTGCAATGGTTTTAATGACCGAAAAGGAAAACTAGTTTTTGTAACTTTTAAGCAGATAAAGCATTATTTAAATAAAACAGAATGAAATTATTAGTAGGAATTTCCAGAGTACTGGTTGGTGTATTATTTATTTTTTCAGGATTTATAAAACTCAACGATCCGCTGGGATTTTCTTACAAACTCCAGGAATATTTTAGCCCGGAAGTTTTGGGACTGGAATTTTTGGTGCCCTACTCTTTGGTAATTGCCATTATTTTAGTGGTTTTTGAATTGGTAGTAGGAATAATGATTTTAATAGGCTACCTGCCTAAGTTCACCGTTTGGAGCCTGCTGTTAATGATCGTTTTCTTTACGTTTCTTACGTTTTATTCGGCTTATTTCAATAAGGTGACAGATTGTGGGTGCTTTGGCGATGCCATCCCGCTAACACCCTGGCAGTCTTTTATAAAAGACGTGATTTTACTCATTTTCATATTAATTCTATTTTTTAATCGAAAATTGATCACCCCGGTTTTACACCCAATTTCTCACCGTTGGATTATCTTTTTGTCTTTTATGCTTTCCTTTTGGTTTTGCTATCACGTTCTGATGCACTTACCGGTTCTTGATTTTAGAGCTTATAAAATTGGAAATAATATTCCGGAGTTAATGGAAGTTCCCGAAGATGCTCAAAAAGCGGTTTATGAATACGAATGGACGTTTCTTCATAATGGCGAAGAGGTAAACGTAACTACAGATGGAAGTTACCCCAACCAGGAAGGTGAATTTGTTGAAGTGCAAACTACTATGGTAGAAGAAGGTTATGTCCCGCCAATTCAGGATTTTGAAATAGAAAAAGATGGCGAGGTTATGACCATTCAAATTCTTAACGCTGAAAAACTTTTTATGGTGGTGGCCTATGATCTCTCACATACCGAGCAGGAAGGATTTAAAGCTATACAAAAACTTGCGGCTGAAGCTGATGAAAAAGGTTATAAAGTAGTTGGTTTAACTGCTTCAAATGATGCAGATCAGGAAAAAATTATCAATAAATTCAAACTCGATTTTGAATTTTACCAGGTAGATAAAAAAGTTTTACAGACAATTGTGAGGTCTAATCCCGGACTTTTGGTTTTAAAGAGCGGCACAATTACCCAGAAAAAGCATTGGTTTGATGCTGAGGATATAAAATTATAAATCATCCTTAAGTTTTTTTAAAATATTGGTAAAAAGCCAATCTTCATTCGGCTTGGGCGCAGCTATGTTTATTCTTATCAATATATTTGTAGGTGTGCGGATTTTTTCCGCGGAAATAAATAAAATCAACTAAGAAATTATGAGAAAAAAAATAGTAGCCGGAAACTGGAAAATGAATAACGATCTTGCTGAAACGCAAGAACTGCTTTCACATTTAAAAATGCAATTGGTAAAAGAGCCGCAGGCTGAGGTGATGGTGGCACCTGCTTTTACTAATTTATATTCGGCTTTTCAGGGTTTAAAAGATACCCCGGTACAGGTTGTGGCGCAAAATATGCACCAGGCAGAAAATGGAGCTTATACCGGAGAAGTTTCGGCAAAAATGCTTAAAAGTATTGGTGTAGATACCGTAATTTTAGGTCATAGTGAGCGCCGTGCGCATTTTGGAGAAACTAATGATATTCTTGCCGAAAAAGTAAATGCCGCCCTTAAAAACGAGATGAGAATTATCTTTTGTTTTGGTGAAGAACTGGCCGATAGAAAGAGCGATAAACATTTTGATCTTGTAGCGAAACAGCTTCGGGAGAGTTTATACCAGATTTCAGATTCAGACTGGAAAAATGTGGTCTTGGCTTACGAACCTGTATGGGCCATTGGAACTGGAGAAACTGCTTCCCCGGAGCAAGCGCAGGAAATGCATGCTTTTATAAGAAAAAACATTGTAGAGAAATTTAATGATGAGATTGCACAAAATGTTTCTATCCTTTATGGAGGAAGTGTAAAACCAGCGAACGCTAAAGAGATCTTTGCAAAAGAAGATGTGGACGGCGGCCTTATTGGTGGTGCCAGTCTTAAAGCTGTAGATTTTGTTGAAATTATAAACGCCTTTTAATATGTCTTCCAATTATCTCGAATTCAAGTTTAAAATAGAGCCGCTTCAGCCTGCTTCAGAAATACTGGTGGCAGAGCTTGGCTATTTGGGTTTTGAGAGTTTTGTGGAAGAAGAGGACGGCCTTACAGCCTATATCCCTGCCGAAGAATATGAAGATGATCTTTTGGCAGGGGTTCATATTTTACAATCGAATGAATTTCAAATTACCTATTCCAAAGGAGAAATTGAGCAGGTAAATTGGAATGAAGAATGGGAAAAGAATTTCAGCCCCATTATGGTAGACGATATTTGTAGTGTTAGGGCGCCATTTCATCCAGAACCCGATACAGAATTTGATATCGTGATTGAGCCAAAAATGTCTTTTGGCACCGGGCATCACGCTACCACACATATGATGATTCAACATATTCTAAAAAACGACTGGAATGATAAAGCAGTACTCGATATGGGCTGTGGAACCGGCGTTTTAGCGATTCTGGCAAGTATGAAAGGGGCAAAGTTTGTAGATGCCATAGATATCGACAATTGGTGTTACCAAAACACCCTGGAAAATGTGGGTAGAAATGATTGCGATAATATTAATGTAGAAGAGGGCGGCGCCGAATTATTACAGGATAGAAAATATGATATGATTCTTGCTAATATTAACAGGAACATTCTACTTAGAGATCTTCCAATTTATAAAGATTGCCTTATAAAAGGTGGAAATCTTTTTTTAAGCGGATTTTACGAAGAGGATATCCCGGTGATAACAGAAGCCTGCCAGAAATTAGGTTTAAATTATATAGAACATATTGAAAGAAGTAATTGGGTTGCTGTAAAGTTTTCAGAGTAAGCATTTTATAGATAATTTGTATATTTGAAGCTTTAAAATTGTAAATGACGATGAGTACTAAAGAAGAAGTATTAGAAGAAGTAAAAACCACTACGCAGAAGGAGAATGAGATCGTACTTTATAATGACGATTACAATACTTTTGATCACGTAATAGAAACTTTAATCTATGCCTGCGAGCATACTCCTGTGCAGGCAGAACAATGTGCTATCCTGGTTCATTACAAAGGAAAATGTATTGTAAAAACCGGTTCTTTTGATGATTTAAAACCCAGATGTTCAAAATTACTGGAAGAAGGATTAAGTGCAGAGATAATTTAGATCAAAAAACTTGAAGATTCTTTTCAGATTATAAAAATAATAATATATTTGCAGCCGCTTAACCACCTAGGAAAAGCGATATTTTAATGGCCTTGTGGCGCAACTGAATAGCGCACCTGATTACGGCTCAGGAGGTTCCAGGTTTGAATCCTGGCAAGGTCACTTCTAAGATTCACAAATCTTATCAAAACCGCGCAAATCTTATGATTAGCGCGGTTTTTTAGGTTTTAGGTTTTCATTTTATTTGATATTATTTAAATTGAAATGAGAACTAAAAGGTTACCTTAATTTTCAAATGTAACCTAAGGTTACATTTAAGGTAAAAGCTTATATTTGAACTTGTATTGTTGATTTGACTTCATCTGAATATTAAATGTTTAATTTAAAGATGACAGCAATGCGAACTAAAAACACATTTTCAGTACATTTTTGGGTGAAACCCGCAAATGAAAAAGTCAACCAGGGAATTATCTATGCGAGGATAACTGTTAACCAAAGAAGGGTTCTTGTCAGTTTAAAGCGTAAAATTTCATTTGATTTATGGGATTCTTCGAAAAAGAAGGTAAAGGGAACTTCTTCAGAGGCAAAACAGTTAAATCATTATTTGGATTCTGCAAAAGCCCGAATTTTCCAATGTTATCAGGATTTGAATTTAACGGGTAAAAAAATTACTGCCCAGCTAATTAAAGCTACTTATCTAGGAGAGGATGAGAACTCTAAATCACTTCAGGATCTTATAGATTATCATTCCAGAAAAATAGAACATACCTTAACTCCTGGGACTATTAAAAATTTCAAAATAACTGAAGGTTATATCCACAAATTTTTAAAGAAAGAAAAAAACACATCTGATATATATCTAAGAGAATTGAACTATAAGTTTCTCTGTGATTTTGAAGATTTTCTGGGTTCTTACTATCCAAAACGGCATCCAAAAGCTATGGGGCATAATACTATTATGAAACATATTCAGCGTTTGCGGAAAATGGTTACACTAGCGTTTAATATGGAATGGATAGATAAAGATCCTTTTAGACGATGGAAAAATACTTTTGAGAAAAAAGATCGAGAGTTTTTATCCGTTGGCGAGTTGTCAAATTTAGAAACTTATGAGTTCCCAGTAGAAAGACTTGATCGCGTTCGGGATTTGTTTGTCTTTAGTTGTTACACTGGTATCAGCTATGTGGATATTAAAAAACTTACTGCAAATAATATTTCGATGGGAATTGACGGGGATAAATGGATTATTTCAAAAAGGCAAAAAACCAATACACCAATTAAAGTACCTTTATTAGATCCTGTTTTAGAATTGATAAAGAAATACGAAGATCATCCTATGACCGTAATCTCAGGAACCTTATTACCTAAAATCACTAATGAGAAATTAAACGTTTACTTAAAAGAAGTAGCTATTCTATGCGGAATAAAGAAGAATTTGACCTTTCATATGGCTAGACATACCTTTGCAACTACGGTTACTTTAAGTAATGGTGTACCAATAGAAACAGTTTCTAAACTCTTAGGACATACCAAAATTTCTACAACTCAAATTTATGCTAGAGTTTTAGAAAACAAGATTAGTCAGGATATGAATGCTTTACGTGGAATTCTGAAACAGAAGAAAGTTGAAGATTCCACTCAAAATTCAAATTTTGCATCTTGAAGAGCAAATAAAAGGGGGCAATATCGTTTATAGTTTTGCCTCCTTTTTTTATCATTTGGCGATTTTTTAAAATTTTTATTTTAGTATAAAAATAAATCTCAAACATATTATTTTATTTCTTAATTTACTGCTGCCCAATCGATTGGAAGGCAAAAAAGAATTTTCTCAATAGTATCTCTACTACAGCTTGTAAGTTTAAAGAATGGATGCTCCCTATATTCCATTCAAAGTGCCCGTGATTTATAAATCAACGAGTGTTTGAGAAGAAACCTATTCAATTCCAAATTAAATTTAATTCAATTTAGTTTCATTTGTTATGTTTAGGACTGCCGATTTTCCCGTGTATCGCCAACTGGATCAAATGGATTGCGGTCCATCTTGTTTAAAGATGCTTACTGAATTCTTTGGAAGAAAATATGATCTGGAATATCTAAGGCAAATCTCTTTTCTACAAAGGGATGGCGCTTCTTTAGGCGGGATTTCCGAAGCATTTAGTAAATTGGGGATAGAATCTGTCGGGATTAAAGTGAATTTTCAGGAATTAATTTCAGAAGTACCTCTTCCAGCTATGGCACATTGGGATGGGAATCATTTTATAATTATTTATAAGGTTAACCACAGGTTCATTTATGTTTCTGACCCGGCCTATGGCAAGTTGAAATACCGCCATAGTGAATTCATCAGCAAATGGGCCGAGACGGAGAAAAATCAGGGTGTTCTTCTTCTTGTAGAACCCACTGATCACTTCCTTGACGAAGAACCTCCGGAAATGGACAAGAAAAATAGTCTGGGATTTCTGCTTGATTATCTTAAACCTTACAGAAGATATATAAACCAGTTATTCCTGGGTTTAGTAATTGCTGCCACTATTCAGTTAATGCTTCCTTTCCTTACTCAGAGCCTGGTGGATTACGGAATTAATTATGAAGATTTTGGTTTTATCAATCTTATTTTACTATCACAGTTCTTTCTATTTCTAACCCGATCCGCGTCAGAAGTGATCAGGGATTGGATACTGTTATATATAAGTACCCGAGTAAATATTCAGATGCTTTCAGATTTCTTGGGGAAACTACTAAGTCTTCCTGTAGAGTATTTTGAATCAAAAAACACCGGTGATTTTATGCAGAGAATCTATGATCATCAAAGGATAGACGAGTTTCTAACAGGCCGTGGATTAAATATCCCTTTTGATATCTTTTCTATTTTGGTATTCGGAATAGTACTGTCTTACTTCCATATTCATATAGCACTAATCTTCTTAACCGGAACTTCTTTATTTTTCGGTTGGTCACTATTATTTATGAAGAAAAAGGAAATTCTGGATAACCAGCTTTTTGACCTTAACAGGAAAGACCAATCCCTATTTCTGCAGATTATTTTAGCTGTTTCCGAAATTAAATTAAACAATTCTGAGAACAGGAGAAAGGGGGAGTGGAAACTTAACCAGAATAGTCTGTTCAGGATCAAATCAAAGATTTTAAGCGTAGGGCAGGCTCAAATTAAAGGTGGATTATTTCTAAATGAATTAATCAATATTTTGATAATATTCTGGTCTGCAAAGGCTGTAATCACAGGGCAAATTACATTGGGGGCTATGCTGGCTATCCAATTTATTATCGGCTCTTTATCTTTACCTATTTCAAATATCATCAATTTTCTTACAGATTATCAGAGCGCCAGACTCTCTTTTGACAGGTTGTCTGAAGTCCATAATCAAACACCTGAAGATAACAGAAGGGGCTATGAGAATAACCTACCCACTGGAGATCTTAACATAAGGAATCTAAGTTTCGGATATGGAACCCCTTCCTTACCTCCATTGCTAAATGAACTGAATATTACTATCCCTAAGGGGAAGATTACTGCAATTGTTGGTTCAAGCGGTTCAGGAAAGACAACTCTGTTAAAACTGCTTCTGAAATTTTATAAACCCTGGAAAGGTACTTTGAAAGTTGGAGATGAAGATCTTCGTGATATTAATACATCTTTTTGGAGAAGTAGATGTGGAGTGGTAATGCAGGATGGTTGTCTTTTTAACGATACCATTGAAAGGAATATTACAGAATCACAACCAGATATACCAGTAGACCGAAACTCGCTACGCAAAGCTGTGGAAATGGTTAATCTAAATGAATTTATTGAGAAACTGCCTCTTGGGTACCAAACAAAGATTGGTGAAAATGGGCAACTCCTTAGTGGCGGGGAAAGACAGAGGATATTACTGGCAAGGGCAATTTATAAAAATCCAGATTTTTTATTTCTTGATGAGGCCACCAGCTCCCTGGATTCAGAAAACGAAAAAATTATTACTGACAATTTAAATTCTTTTTATAAAAACAGAACTGTTGTGATTATTGCACATAGGCTATCCACTGTAATGACTGCTGATCAAATACTGGTTATGAACAAGGGTGAGATTGTAGAACGGGGGAATCACCAGGATTTAATTCAAAATAAAGGTGTTTACCATAACCTGATTAAATATCAACTAAAGATTTGAGAAGGTGGAAAATAGGAAATATAATAGCAGCGGGAGTAACCCCTTGAATATTGAACCCGGTTATTTACTACGCCGAGGTACGGCCTATATGTTTGTATTCTTCTTTCTAGTGTTAATTCTGGCCGGCATTATTTCTTTTAATCAGGTTGTAAAGGGATCTGTAACTCTTACTTCAAAGAACCCTCCTGTTGAAATTAAAGTGAAAAGAGACGGAAAGCTTTCTGCTATTTATTATAAACCCGGAGACTCAATAGTAGCAGGAGATATTGTTGCAGTACTTGATAATCCTGCAAGCCAAAAAGATATAACTTTCCTAAAAGAAAGATTAGGGAAGGATTTTCTAAAGGTATTATCACTGGAAGCATTATTAATCGAATTTCCGGTAAACTTAAGTCTGGGAACTTCCTTACAGGCAGCATACAATAGGTTTTTAGAAGAATATCACAACCTTATCTTAGAAAATACACTTGGCCATAACCAAATAATGGAGCAAGGCTTACTCCAAAATATTAATAACCAGAAATCAATTTTAAATTCTAAAGAGGAGGAGTTTCAATTGATGGAAAACAGTCTTTCTATTTCAACTGAAAATATAAATCGCCATCGACAATTATTTGAAAAAGGAGTGATCTCAAAATTTGATTTGGAAAAGGTTGAGTTGGAATTTACCGAGAAGAATCGACAATACTCTTTACTGAAACAGCAGATGATTCAGTTACAGGCCGACAAGAGCAGGGCGAAAAGCGATCTTGAAATATTAAGATCTTCTGAAGAAAGAAAATTAAGCCTTCAGGAGGCGGAATTGGTTTTTGCAAAGCAAAATCTTCTTAATGAGATTTCAGAGTGGGAGGATAAAAATATTATAAAAAGTCCCGTTGCAGGTAGGCTTTCTTATAATCAGGTTTGGGGAGTACATCAGAATGTTGAAGAAGGCGATGTAGTGTTTACCATTGTTCCTTTTATGAGAAAAGATCTGCTAGGTAAATGTATCGTTCCTGTTCAAAATTCAGGTCAGATCAATAAGGGGCAAAAGGTGTATTTAAAGCTAGACAATTATCCATACAGGGAATGGGGAATGATAAAAGCTAGCGTTAATTCGATCTCGGAGGTTCCCAGCAGAGGTGAAGTGCCAGCATATATTGTTTATTTAGATGTGGATAGTTTAGTGACATCCTATGGAAAGGAGCTAATTCTCCATCAAGAATTAATAGGAACCGCAGAAATAGTGCTTGAAGAAGTCACTTTACTTAAGCGCATTTTTTACCAGTTTCGTCAGCTTTGGACAACCTAATTCAATTTAAGTATGGCACAAATCCCGAGGACATATAAATTAATCTTGGTTGGCTTAATGTTAGCATCAAATGTAATGGTTTCTATTTCCGGATATTCTCAGGATAATCTTAAAAAGAGAAATGAGAAAGTATCGACAAAATTATCCTATGAGGAAATTCATGATCTTGAGTATGAGGCATTAATAGACGAAGACACTGCTGCTCTAGGCTTATTAATTAAGATTCATATGCGAAAAGCTTCAATTGAGAAGAATAATATTGAAAAGGCCAGAGCTTATTATTATAAAACAACTTTAGAAAAAACTATTCCTGCATTGGTATATGCAGATTCTATAATTAAGATTACTAAAGAGAGTACCCATCCCAATTATCCCGCGATTGGGTATGCACTTAAAGGACATCTCCATTACGAATCTGGAAATTTCCAGGTTGCACTTACCAATTACCTAAAAGCATATAATCTCGCTTTAACAAAAGAAAATGTTGATCAGCAAAGGGAATTTGCTCTTGCAATAGCCGCAATTAGAAATCTGTACGGACAACATTACGCCGCGGTTGAACTTTACAATAAATATTTAAAATTATTGAAGAACGAAGAGAATTTTGAGACGCAACATTACGATGATTACACCTTATTGCTGTTTAATCTCACCCTAACACATCTTCGATTGCAGTCAATAGATTCAGCTAGGTTCTATGCTAATCAGGGTATTAAATTAACCTCAAAGTTAAGGGATGATTCTAATTTTCAGGATTTTATTCTTTTAGATGCACAAATTAATTATTATGATAGTTCTTATGATAAAGCAAGGGATACCCTCCTTAAATATAATGGCTCTCTGGATGGAACCAGCAAAGCAATAAAATTATATTATCTAGGTAAAATTGAGGATAAACTGAATAATAAAAATCTTTCCATCAAATATTTTAAAGAAATTGATTCCATAGTTACCGCAACGGGAGATCCTTTTCCCGAGGTTAAAGATGTTTATCATGAACTAATTCTTAACTCAATAGACAAAGATGATAAACATGGGCAGATAGAATATATCGGGAAATTAATTGCCTACGATAGTTTACACTCCACAAAGCAGGAAAATGTTATAAATGCAGCTATGGCATCTTATGATATACCTTACTTAAAACATCAAAAGCGAGAGGCAGAAGCACAGCTTGAAAATAAGAAAACAATTATAACCGGAGTTGGATTATTGGCCGGTTTAGGAGGCTTTACTGGAATATTCTTCTTCGTTAGAACAATTCGAATACAAAGAAAGTTGAAAGTTTTACTCGAAGAAGGGATAGTAAGAAAAAAAATAATAAGTGAGCAACCAGTTAGTACCCATCCAAGTTCTGTACCTGAAGATATTAGGAAAGATATTTTAAATAAACTGGAAAAATTCGAAAACTCGGAAAGATTTTTAGATAAGGAATTAGATATGTCTACGCTAGCGCAGGAACTGGAGACAAATACTTCTTACCTTTCTGTAATTATCAATTCATATAAAGGCAAAACATTTCCTAATTACCTTAAAGATATTCGGATAGCAAAAGCAGTCCAGATGTTAAATAATGATCATAGTCTTTTGAGATTTAGTAATCAGGGATTAGCTGAAGTGTTTGGATTTAAAACAAGTGAATCTTTTTCTAAAGCTTTTTATAAGAACACCGGTATATATCCTTCAAAATTCATAAAGGAGTTGAACTTACGAAAAGTTGACGGTCATTTATAAATGGAAGGTATGTCTATGTTGCTAATTGTTGTCTGATGTAGTTATTTAGTAGCAAACAAATATTTATTAACCATTAAAATTTCAATCATGAAAAAAACATTAAAAGATTACCAGGGAAGAGCTTTAAAGAATTTAGAAAAAATTAAAGGAGGGGGAAACCCTGTAATTGATCGCGACAAGGTGAGACGGCCTAAGCCGGGTAAGTAGAAACTATCTGTTTTAATTAAAATGAGCCCGGACTGTTCCGGGCTTTTCAAAATTTAGAGTAATGAAAAACAAAGATCATCTCCTAATCCTATGTTTGAGCTTAGTATCATTAACCATTTCTTTTGGTCAACAGAACTTTACTCATTCTTATTACCCATCTCTTTCTAAGCAAGTGAGGATCATAAATGAATTTGGTTTTTCACTTTCAGATGACTATTCCAACTTGAATAATCTTGAAGACCCAAAAATAGACCAATGGTTAAAAGCCCAGGACTCTCTAGCGGAAGAGTATTTTTCTAAAAATGATCTTTTGCAAGATTATCAGGAAAAATTTGAAGAATATCAGAATCGTGAGAACGGAACAATCAGTATGATTAAAGTGAATGAAGAAGGAAACTATTTTTACATAAAATATGATCATATATCTGGTACAGATAAATTATATTTTAAAAAAAATCTCTCAGCAGATGAGGTGGAACTTTTTGATCCTGGAAATTATGATGATATAACAGAGGTGACTTATCTAGAACCCTCATTCGATGGAGATAAAATTGCCATTGGATATCAATCCGATGAAAATTTTTCATCTCGAGTTAGAATATTTGATGTAAAAAACAAGAAGTTTTATAGTGAAGTGATCACCAATATTAATCCATCATTTGGGGGGATTGAATGGTTGCCTGATAGCTCGGGTTTTATTTATCTCTATTTTCCAGTAGTAGATCAAAATAAACCGGACTATAAAAAGAATTCTTATTCTGTTCTTCATACATTAGGGAATATACCTGCTAAAAAGATGAAAGTTTTTGGGAATAGTAACACAGTTAATATCCCTGCAGATTTTTATCCAAAAGTAAAAATTGGTTCCAGTCAGGATAAATATATCATTGGATATTCTGCTACTTCCAATGATTACTATGACGCATATTTTGCTAAAGTTTCAGATATAGTATCAGGAAATGCTAATTGGATTCCTTTTTTTAATGTAGAGCAGAAAGTGTATACCACTGAAGGAGAAGTTAGGGGTGAGGAATTTATTTTCCGGCAGGGAAATAACACCGGAAATCAAATAAGCCGTATCCAATTCCATTCTCCCAACTTTAATAATCCAGAGGTACTTGCCGAAGGAACTAAAGAAAATCCAATTACCCAATTTAATGTTACTAAGGATCATATATATTACTCAAAATCTAAGTTAGGTGTTGAAGTTAGTCTCTGGAAAATTGATAAGGAAAAGAATATAACCAAATTAAAAACACCTTTTGTACCGGGGTATGTCACATTTTTTGGGGGATCAGTAAAAACTAATCATATTGGAATAGAATTAGATGGATGGATATCAAACTATACCAGGTTCATTATTGCAGAAGATAAAATTTTACAGAAAGAAGGATTGAAAACAGAAACCTTCTATCCTGAATTTGAAAATCTTATTGCAGAGCAAATAATGGTTGAAGGTCATGATGGGGTAGAGGTGCCATTATCTTTAATTTATGACCCCAACTTGCTAAATTCACAGAATGAGGTATTTATCTATGTTTATGGAGCTTATGGAGAAAGTTTAAGTCCATTTTTCTATCCTATTATTTTGGACTGGGCAGCCCAGGGAGGTATTCTTGCTTTTCCTCACGTAAGAGGAGGTGGAGAAAAGGGAAAAGAATGGCATATTCAGGGTCAGAAAACATTAAAGCATAATTCTTGGAGAGATCTTATTTCTTGTACTGAAGCACTAATCGATAAAGGTTTTACCAAAAGAGGATTAATTTCATTATATACATACAGTGCAGGTGGAATTACTGCAGGTATGGCCGTAAATGAACGTCCAGATCTTTTTTCTTCATACATAGCTGAAGTGCCTAGATTAAATCCTTTAGGTCTGGAATCATCTGCTACGGCCAGTAGTACAAGTTATTTAGAATATGGAACTGTAAAGGACAGCCTGGGGTTTGCAGGCCTGGTTAAAATGGATTCCTACTTCAATCTGAATTCGGAGAATAAATATCCACCGACTTTAATACTGCCAGCATCTCAAGATGACCGAATTCCTTTGTGGGATAGCGGTAAGTATATAGCTAAATTACAAAGCATTTCAGGGGAAGAAACACCCATTTTAATGGATATTGATTACCGCTATGGTCACGAAGGCCAGGGTAACGATGAGACCGTGATGCTTTATAGTAAAATTTTTAGTTTTGCCAGGAGTAACATGAGACAGTATCACTAAGCAACTCCCCAATCCTTTTAATAGCCATGATCAATCTGGCTTCACACTTTCCCATCTTCCAAATATTTTTGTTCGCTATGTTCGATAGCTTAAAAATTTATATTCATTTATAAATGAACTTATTTATTAATAAAAGGAATAATTCAGCAAGCACTTCTTAATAATATTGGTTTATAAATGTAGTATTTTGATTTATAAACCGAAATCCTTCCAATTTTTATCCTAACCTCTTTTGCCTGAAATTTAATGAATGGTTTATAACATAAGAGGTGAATTTTCTAATAACATCGGAAGAACTTTTGAAAGAAATTTCAAAAATAGAGGAATCTTCACCCTCTAGACTAAATGCATTCAATAGGGTTATAAAATACTGCCGAGAAGTTCTTGAAAACTACCGAAAGAATATTAGAAACTTCAAATTTAATTCATCTTCTGATGAAATTAAGTTTTTTAAGGAGGAAAAGCAAATTCCTCTTAGTCAGCTTATTTACTATACAAGCCTTCGAACGATTGAACTTGAATCAACTTCATCGGTTAAATACAAAAGGAAATATTTATCCAGGAAGATTAAAAAGATTAATAAGTTTTTTCAACGTAACAGGAAATTTCAGCTATATATTGATCTGGAACAAACCAGTATGGATAAATTTTATTTTACCCGGAAATTTCAAAATGAAGTGTCACACTATGATACTTCGCTATATTGGGATCCTGAATTCAATACTTCTCACGATATTCTTTTAGCTTATTTAAGAGCCTACAAAAGACTGCTTCCGTTTCTACAGAGACAAATGGAATTATTAGATCACCCACAATTTGAATATATCAATAAACACGATCTACATTGGACGGCCTCCAAAGTGGACCTTATTGAGCTCATTTATGCATTACATTTCTCAGGAGCTATTAATAATGGTTCTGCAAATATTATTGATATCGTTTCCCTTTTTGAAGTGATTTTTAATCAAAAGTTGGGCAATTGCTATAAGAAGCTTTCTGAAATTAAGGGTAGGAAAGGTAGAATCACCAAATTTTTGGACGAAATCACCTGGAATTTTGAACAAAAAATGAACCGTGAAAATGAGCTATAATTTTCGGTAGGTGAACGTAACTCCGAAAACTATTTTTCTGTCAATATTTAGTTACTTTTTTAATTTATTGCCATTTATTTTCCGCGGTAAAGCTCCCAAATATTACTATTTACAGGAAGTGTTAAATTATCTCGTAGTCCGGTAGACATAGTGAAATTAATTTCCTAAAGCTACTCAAATTTGCCTAGAAGTCAAATCAACAAAATCCCGCCGTGTAAAAAAGTATAACCATCGGTGGGATTTTAAACTAAAACTTTTTAAAAATGGCAAAAGAAATAATTACTACTGATGATCTAATGATTTTTAAGCTGGAGTTATTCGATGAGCTTAAAAGACTTTTTAATGAGCAGTCTAAAGGAAAACATAAAAGGTACGTGAAATCAGGGGAAGTGAGAAAACTACTTAATATTAGTTGGGGAACTTTACAGAATATACGAATTAACGGGAATCTGCCTTACACAAAAATAGGAGGTACGATTTTCTATGAATGGGAAGATATACAACGAGTTATGGATGAATTTAGGGTAGATAATAGTGATTAATTATGAATTACATAAAACACCTTACCGCGATTTTTTATCGCTTCAATGAGGATAGCCGGCTCAATCCTTCACACGTGAGTATTTATTATGCTTTATTCCATTATTGGAACGTATTTAGGTTCTGTAAGCAATTCTATATACAAAGGCAGGAAATTATGGAAGCTTCAAAGGTTGGTTCACTTTCAACCTACCATAAATGCATTAGAGAACTAAGTGATTGGAATTACATTTTGTATATGCCTTCTAAAAACCCCTTAAAAGGTAGCCAGGTTAAGATATCCATTTTTTGGACTAGTGATGAACAAGCAGAATATGAGCATTCAATTTGTAGTGTAAATGACCTGGATAAGTTTGAGACTTTTTTAGAACAGGTTGCAGAAGAGTCCGGAAAGAGTAGCGAAATAGCTCCGGTATATGAAATAAACAATATTAAACATATTAAACAGAATAAAACTTATTGGCCAAAAAGTGAATTAGAAGTTTTGAATTTTTTTAAAAAGAATGGTTGGCCAGATAATGAAGCTTCTAAGTTCTATCTCCACTATGAGGCTGTTGGTTGGAAAATTAATAGAAATACTCAGGTTGTAAACTGGCAGGCTTTAGCTAAGCGTTGGATCAAAAAAGCCGAGGAGATCCAGCAGAATATAAAATCAAAAAATCCAGATCATTTAAAAATAAAAAAAAATAAAAACTATGGAGAACCCTTGTGAAATAATTGAAGGCGGCGTGGTGTACAAGATCGGGAGATTTAAGGAAAAAGAAGTTTTGTATGATTTTCCTCTTATGCTCGAATACCTGCAAATAAAAGGAAAAATCCTTTTTGGTAAAGATTTTCACCTGTATAAAAAAGATGAAAAATTACTTTTCAAGCTTTGCAATTACATCATCGCAGATAAGGAAAAATGTCAAAAATTTGAACTCGATCCTGCCAAAGGAATTTTATTAACAGGTCCGGTAGGTTGTGGAAAAACAAGTTTTCTAAAATTATTACGCTACCTGGTACCGCACCAAAAAGAATATCAGGTAATTCCCTGCAGAAATATCGCTTTTGCCTTTCATCATCTTGGCTATAAAACAATTGAGGATTATGGGAACAGCAGCTATCTATGTTTTGATGATCTAGGGGTTGAGCCAGAAGGCAGGTTTTACGGAAAAGATTGCAATGTTATGGGCGAAATTCTCCTTTCCCGTTATGAATTGTTTTTGAATCATAAAGTTAGAACCCACGCTACAACAAATTTAAATGCCGGTGAACTTGAAGAACGCTATGGCTCGAGGGTTAGGAGTAGAATGCGCGAACTTTTTAACCTGATCTCATTTGATGAAAAAACTATTGATAAGAGGAAATAGAAAAAATCTTAATTATACTTTTGCCTAAGTATTCAAATACTCAATTTTACAACTTCAAAATCACAAATCTGACGTTTTTAACCTTCAACTTTCCATCTGCCCTAAAACTTATTAACAACTCAATTCGAGAATTTCATAAAATTTTATCTCATTTGAGATCAAAATAGCTCAAATAAGTACAAATTTAATTTTATTCACAAAATGATGTAACCTGGTGGAATTCAAGTGATTTAATTATATTTTTCTAAATAACAAAGTATTTGGAAAATGAAGATAGCCACATTTAATATTCAGAATTTATTCCATCGGGACAGAAGTTTTTTGGAAAAGCCATTCAATAAAAACAAAAAGGAATGGGAAATGGAGGTAGATCAACTATTGGAAAAGCCTTTTAAGTCAATTCAAGATAATGATCGGATAAGGGAATTAGCTTGTTTAGTCGGTATTGATAAATGTAATCAACTACCATATGCTGTTTTAAGGCGAAAAACCGGCTTTCTTTTTTTAAAGGGGAAGAATTACTCAAAGGAATTAAAAGCTTCAGAATTGACTGATTGGAACGGCTGGGTAGCACTTCAGAATTATCCATTGGACCCAATAGCTATAGTAAATAAAGCTAGGGTAATCGCCGATGTGAATCCTGATATTTTAGTTCTCCAGGAGATTGAAGACCGTGCATCTCTTGAAGAGTTTAATGATGAGTTTCTTTCCCGGTTTGGTTGCAGACCATTCCAAAAAACTTGTGTAATGCAAGGAAATAGCAAACGCGGTCAGGAAATAGGTATTCTTACCCGTAAAGGTTACGAGATTCAATCAATGCGAAGCCATATTTATGATTTAAATTTTCGTAGAGAAATTGTTTTCGATAAAGACCTGATGGAATATGAAATACTTACTGCCAGAGGTAATTCACTGTGCATCCTCACTACACATTTACAGGAGCAAACAGAGTATAATGTACATTCAGATGCTATAAGAAAGGCACAGACCGAAAAAATTGCTGAAGTATATCATAAATTATATGCAGAGGGTAAAAAGCATATTGCGGTAATGGGTACGCTCAATACCGTTTCATATTGTAATTCCCTTGCTCCTTTATTGCAAAGAACCAATTTAAAGTTAGTCACCAAGCATCCATCCTTTAATGTGGATTTCGACAAAGGAAAAGATGCTGGCTATTACAGTCTTGGAGCTTACCGGATGGGAGTAAATATCAAGCAAAAAGATTACCTGCTTTTATCCCCTGAACTTTTTGATAAAGTTAAAAGCAGCGGATTAAACCGTAAAGGCATCTGGCCGGATAAACGGCCCATGTGGTGGGTATATCCAAGTATACATTGTAAAGCTCACGCGGCCAGTGAGCATCCAGCAATTTGGGTGGATTTAAGTTGGTAGGGATTGTTTACGAAACGCCATATACGAGATCCATACGATGTTGATGTGAGAGGCGCATTCCCTCAGGAGGATTGGGCCATTTACTCGCTTACAAGCTAATATTAAAAACTAGAAGTCTTTTGAATTACTCCGTTTATTGTTTTAATATATCTCATAAATCCAATTTTAAATTTGCCATCAGGAATTGGTTTGTTATTAAGGTAAGCATAATCTCCTTTCGAAATCTCTGTAATATTTTGCCTTTCGATTCTTATAGTATTCAATTCATTTAGATAGTACACTTTTGGGTAAGATATTCTTATAATTCTACTCTGTTTAATTTCATAAAGAGTATTTGTTTTTTTTGTTCTAACTAGATCATACTCTATTTCTTCACCTTCTAAGGTGGCTCTCATTCCAATTTTAGGTTCTTCATTATTTTCTAAGAAAATTTCTAATGTTCCACCAGTAATTAATCTTCCAGAAATAACATTAAATTTTTTATGCTCAATTTTTCTTAAATAATTTTCAATATTTAAATCTGGAATAATTGTTTCGTTTGCTAAAATGAAATAGTCATTATTGAAACCATCACATTTTAGAGCCATTACACCTTCATCTGTGTATAATTGATTTAATAGTAACTTATCAACAATTCTATCAATTAGTAAAGAATTTGCAGCACCGATAAATTCCCATTTTCCAACTTGAACTTTCCCATTTAGTGACATTACCAACTCTCCATCTCTTTTAAAGATATATTTTTGATAGTTATTATCTTGATCAATTAAAACCCAGGGTTTATTTACGAATAGTTCAACTTTATCTAGTTGAATACTAAATCTTTCCAATCTATGTAATAAATTCTGTGCGTAAATTTTCATATTAAATATTTCTACTGTCACGGTTAAGGTTAAAATAAGTAGCGTGTAGGGTAGTGCAAGATTGGTTTAACCAGGGTAAATTTAGAGTCCTAAAATATAGAATTTAATTTAAAACTATATTATTTTCCTTAGTCCATGTGCTTACCCAGCATATATATTTTTCAATATGTCGATGATATTTATTAATCTGGAAGAAAGAATTCACTAATGGCTAACTAACCGTTTATTGCATTGCTTTTACCTAATTATAAAAGACCGAACAAAAACAAAAAAATCTTATTCGGTTGGTAATATATATTTAAAATAAGAAAGGGGGAAATCCATTATAATCTTTTTGCATTCTAAAAACTAACTTGCATTATTCTATTTATTTAACTCTAAATAAGTATTTCTTTCAGAAGCAGTTACTGTAGTATATTAAATCATAATATAAATTTTATGGCCTTGAATAAAAAAGCTGATTCAGGAGCAATTTTTCTTGATGATGACAACGAATACTTAGACTCAGCAATTAGATTAATAACGGAATCCAATTTTGAAATTAAAGATGATGGTTATTTAAGAGATCTAATTTGGAATGGAATGGGAAATGCCGGTTTAATTGATGATTATAAACATGAAAATTTCGACACGAATGATGAATGGTGGTCTATAAGTCATAAAACTTTAGATCAAAGAAAAGCACTTTTCCAAGATAGGGTGGAATATCTTTTAAATATGGTTATTAAGGAAAAGGAAAAGGATGAAGAATTCAATAATATAATTAAAGAATCCGATATAAAAAGAATTCTGATTAAACTTTGTCCTATGTGGCCTTTTTGCCGAAGAGAATTGGAATAGATGTGGCGATGGAAAAAGAAAAATCTTTTGAATATGCTCATAATGCCATTAAACTTATAATTAGTTTATCTACAGGAATAATTGCATTTACTATTACATTTTTAAAAGATATTTTAAAAGATGAAATTTCAGCAATATGTACGTTGAAATGGAGTTGGATAATCCTTGGGACTTCTATTCTTTTTGGAATAATTACAATTTTTTCAATTATAGGGAGTCTACACTCTTTGTCTACAACTAAAGATGAGAATAAAAAGAAAAAAATAGACGTCTACAGTTTAAATATACAACTACCTGCTATTATAACAATTTTTTCCTTTCTTGTGGGTGTAGCATTATTTATATCTTTTGCATTTAAAAACCTTTAATCAATCTATTTAAGAGAAGTAGAAAGCTGAAGGAATTTAAATAACGTTCTCCACTTATCGTATCTTAAGGGAGAAGGAAACATGAACTTGTCGGCTTAGTTTTGGTTTGTTGCTCAAGTTAATTATTTTTTTATTAAAGCTGTCTCATATTAGTGATTAACCAGCTTAAATAGCTGCGCTCGTAATTAACTATAATCTTTCTACTAGAACCACTAATAAAATGATGACTATTGTAGAGACTACGCCAATAATAACATTATTTGTTCCGTGGGCTTGATTGTCAAAATGATCTGGATTTTTCGGTCCGTTTAAATACTCTGTAAATTTATGTTTTGGTTTATTTTTAATTGTTCTCCCAATGGTTCCAAACCACCATCTTATTACCGCACCTATAAAGTTGAATATTATCTCTATTACAACAAATCCTATAAATTCACTCATTATGAATAGTTAGCTTTTATTTATTGATTTCTGAAATTTGGTTAAAATTTTCTTCTTTGTTTGGTAGTCATTTTATTTTTAAACTGGAAATATATTATAGAACCTAAAATGGGAAAAATTATTACTGCAATAAACCATATAATTCTAAAGTTTTCATTTTTGAAATGTGACTTATAAATATCAATTAAAGCCATATCCAAAGAATTATTGTTAGTGTAAATAGTAGAATTATAAGTATTTCAGTCATTTTCTTTCAATTGAATTTTTCTGATGCTTGTGGCTAAAGTTACGGTTTTAGAGTAGCGGGAAGAGGGACGCGAAGTTGTCGCCTTACCGTTTACTTTATTAGTTTTCTAAATTACACTTTTTCGGCTAAACCCGCTATTTGCTAAAACCGCTGTTAGATGCTGCCATTGTAGGCTTTAACGCAAGTTTTTCTTCATTAAAATATCAGTTTGTTTATCTCCACCTAAATCAAAAATATGTTCATCGAATTTTAGAAATCCGTTTTTTTCATAAAATCGAATTGCTCTTGGATTTTCTTCCCATACCCCTAGCCAAACATAATGAAGGTTTTTCTGTTTAGCGATATCAATTGCTTTTTTATAAAGTGCTTGACCAATCTTTTTACCTAAAAATTCTTTTAATACGTAGATGCGTTCAATTTCTAAAGCATTCTGATCATTTAATTCTGTTTGTGATTGATCAAAATTTACTTTAAGATATCCAACAATTCTTTTATCAATTTTAGCAAAATAAATTTCTGAATTTTCATCAGATATTTCACCACTTACTTTTTCTTTGGAGAAACTTTTTTTTAAATATTCTGCCATAAAAGCTGAAGAGTTTTGAGCACCAAATGTATCTTCAAATGTTTTTATTCCTATATCCCGCAGTTGATCTGTATCTTTAAGAGTAACCTTTTCAATTTCAATATTTTCCATTTTTCTTCTTACTATAAATTTTTATCAAAAATACTTGTTTTATATCCCAGGACCCATCACCATCTGGTAGAGTTGTTACCCCGGCGTTGTAGGCTTACACCTAAATTTTTCGTGAGTTTAATTAAATTTTAAAAACACACTTTTAAATTTGTAATGAATTTTGTTAGCTGCAGTATTTAATCCAAAGCCTAGTTATTCTTATTGAGTAAAATGTTGATATAGTGGTTTATTTGCTCAATTTGTTTGGCTTCTGTAGTTTTCGAAATGATATCATCCATAATTTCTTTTTGTTCATCTTTATTTAATGATTTGAACGAATCCTTTACACTTGCATCTTCAAAACATTTGAAAATTTCAGATTTTTTATTAATTCTATCATGTGTATGAAGATACAGGGTAACGGTAACTGTGTCTCCACCAGATTTGCCTATTGCTTTTCTTATTTCTTCGTTTATTGAAATCATTTTATCTTCTTCTTTCCGTGGTGCCAAATTCATTTCTTTCAACTCGTAATCATCAAGTAAACCAGAAACTTTTAGCGAACCCCAAGTTCCATCTATATCGGCTGTATTTGGTATGACAATATGGTATGTCCAAGCTCCGTTTCCGCTTTTATAGATCAATTCAAGCTTTTGTTTATCGACAATTTTTTTCATTCTGTAATTTATATTTTTTCTGAAATTGAAGGTAACGGTTGGGTTATCATAATTTGCGGAAGTATGGACACGGACTTGTCGGATTAGTTTTTTTCTTTCCTGGTTCCTAAAATTAAGCTTTTCCTACAATGTCCGTAACTTGAGATGAACGCTGTTTTATGCTGGCATTATCTATGCCTTCTGTACTTATAATATTTGTTGGGGATAATCAGTTCTTATTTAGCAATTCAGGAACCTTGTCATAATATTCTTGGGTCAAGACTTCTGTCCATTCTGTTGGTTTTTCTCCACTATAGAATGCTAAATATGTAACATCACTATCTTTTGTAGATGAGTGCCAATGTTCTGTATTTTTCTCGCACCTAATTACATCACCTTCTTTTAAAATTATAGGTTTTTTTCCTCTTTCTTGATAATATGCATCGCCATCTACAATAACTAAAACTTGCACTGAACTATGCTTATGCCAATCTAATGTTGAGTTAGCTTTAAAAGTTGCTTTTGTTATGTTATAACCTAATTCAGAGTCGTCGTGAATTATTGGATTTAACCAAGCTTCTCCAATGTAATGAGTATTTGGTGCTTTTGTACCCTCGGTTTGATATGAAGAAACATTATAATCAGAACTTTGTGAAAATAGAAATAAGGGGGCTAAAAATATCAGTGTGAAAATTGAATTTTTCATAATTTACTTTTAAAATTTTATTCTTCTTATTGTTCTTACATGCCTGAATGCATTCGTACAACGGTTACAATTTTGGACAAGTAACGGGAGTAGGGACGCGGACTGGTCGGCTTAGACCTAGTTTGTGGGTCAAGATACTTATTTTCTTTCTAACGCTGCCGCTTATTGGCGATTAACCGACTTGTTGCCAGTGCGGCTACCTACCAATTTTTAAAATTCTTATAGCACCTTGAATTACGAGAATGAATACGATTGTTCCAATAATTAAATCTGGTTTACTTGAATTTAACCAATTGGCTAGTAAAGCAGCAATTATAACACCTACATTTATTATTATATCATTTGAGGTGAAAATCATACTCGCTTTCATATGAGCTTCCTTTTTACTTTTAGATTTTTGAAGCAGGTATAAACAAATTCCATTTGCAATTAATGCTAAAATTGAAACAATTATCATTGTTGAAAAATCAGGCAGTTTTTCATTTCCAAAAAACCTTCTTAGAACTTCTGCAAATCCAATTAGCGCTAATAAAATTTGGAAATAACCAGCTAAATTGGCAATTTTTTTCTTTTTTACGATTGAACCTCCTACAGCAAAAAGACTAATTCCATAAACAAAAGAATCTGCTAGCATATCTAAACTATCTGCAACTAACCCCATAGATTTTGAGATTAAGCCAGTTGTCATTTCTATTATAAAAAATGCAAAATTTATTACTAGTACAGACCAAAGTAATTTCTTTTGTTGAGAATTTTCTTTGAATTCAGTTTGGTCGGTTTGTTCCGTCTTAATTTTTTTAGTTCCTAATTTTAGTCCGTTTAATGATTCTTCTATAGATTGAATTTCACCTTCGTGAAATACTGTTAATTTTCTATTCGGAATATCGAAATCAAGATTTTTAATACTAGAGATTTCATCTAATTTCATCCTTATCAGATTTTCTTCTGAAGGACAATCCATTTTTGAAATTTCGAAAATTGACTTATTCATTGAGGTTTAAATTTATCTAGCTTTTGCAAGATAAATTATGAATTTATACTTGAGAACTTTCTTGTTTAGAAATTTGATTTTTAACCTGAATGCTCAATGTCCGCATTGGCTACAACGGTTACGGTTACCGCAAGTTGCGGGAATAGGGACGCGGACTTGTCGGCTTAGTTATTTTCTTTCTTGGTTTCTAAAATTAACCTTTTTCTACAAATGCCCGTTATTTGCGGTGAACCGATGTTGGGCACTGGCTTTTAGTTACTATGATCAGGATACCTTTTAATCACTTGAACAGTCTTTCTTATAATTTGATCATCGTAATGAATATGGTAAGCCCCAGGATTAGCATTTGAGGAAGTTCTACTTTCATTAAAAAATGAATTGAATAAATTAAATCTAATTTGTTTGGTTAAACTTGATATACCATTTTTTATTTCATCTGGTATATGCCGAGATCCAATAATATTTGTAGTGACATATTTAGGTTCAATATATGCTAATGTTAATATTAGAAAAATTATGATATCATCTCTTGTTTCTTCAAATTTATCATCTTTTATTTCTGAATAATATTCTTCCCAATTAGATTTTATATAGTAAGAATAATTGATGAAGTTTCGAGGAATCGATAGGTGCCTTCTCAATTCATTATAAATATTATAATAGACAGTCCTTAAAGTATCCCTGAATTGTACACTTTCTTTTAAGTAGAATTGATTTTCCTTCTTTTGAAATATGCATGCGTTAATGGCTCGAAGTAATGAGTTTTTAGGATCCTCATCAAAAGTTTGTATGCTAGGTATAAGAATTTCTTCAAAAAGAGTCCTAAGCTGATAATTCCAATCGATATAAAATCTTTGCTGGAACAGTTTTATTAAATATTCGTCTGGTCTTGTTATACCTACTGATTTTAGTGAATCTATAACGGAATTTTTATCCATTGCAACTACAAATACAACTCCAGGAAACGAAATGGTTGCTTTTATTATTTTAAAGATTTCCGTCATTTCAGAAGGAAATAATCTATCTACTTCATCAATAAAAATGACTAATTTTTTATTTTCTTCCTCTGCCCATTTTTGTATTTCTATCTCCAATTCTTTTTTTCTTTTGGAAAGAGGTTTTGGGGAATTGGAATTGAATAATGAATCAACCACTTCTGAATTAAAATCCGCGATAGTATCTGATGCATCTTCATCAACACCATTATTTTGTAGAAAATGTTTACTTGCTAATTTTGTTCCTGTTGTACATATTTTTCTACCATATTCAAATAATTTTTTTCTTAACTTTTTATATTTATCAGTTCCAATTGCAAATGCAATTTCCTCGAAAAGAGTTGGAACTAAATTTTCCTCATTTAAAATCTCCCAAGGATTGAATCTTAAAACTAAATTTTTATCATTTAGATCCTTCTCAATAAAATTTAGCATTGTAGATTTTCCACTTCCCCAATCACCATAAATTGCAATACTATATGGTTGGTTATTCGGAAATTTATTCAAAAAGTCCGCAATAGACTTAGAAGTGTTTCTAAATCTTAATTTATCCTGTTCGAATTCGGTTAATGGTAAATAGTTCATCAGTTTTCATTAAAGCTTGTGCCCAACTTGTTATATCACGCACAATATACCTATTTATCACAAATCTTTCCCGGATAAAAATAGGTTTCAAATCATCTGGAAGAAACTTCAATTAATTTTAAGAGACCTAATTTGGTCTCTTGGTGGTCTTTTATGAGCTTACCAGATCATCCTTCCCATTAAACAAAATTCAAAGAATCCCTCCATTTTCTAAGAATCTTATCGCATTATCCGTCAACTCGCGTTAAAGTTTAGGCAGTTTGTTCCAGGCTTTCCCTTTCATAATAAATTTCTCAAAAATTAAACATCAAGTGGTCATCATCAATCAATTCTGCATTGGCAGATCAAAAACGAACATTATGAAAAAAACAATTTACTCATCAGTCCTTTTGACACTGGTTTCTTATCCGCTCTTTGCACAAATTGGCGGCATTGAAAATTCAGTTGCAGACATAGCCGATACTATTCGAGCTATTTTCCCCATAATTCTCGGGGTTATTTTTCTTGTTGGATTCCTATTTAATGCTGGTCACTTCTTTGGTGAAAATGCAGATCTCAAAAAAGGAATTACCCGGGTGCTGGTCTTTACGCTTATTGCAGGAGCGGTTGTAGGAATATTTACCTACCTGATTGGAATAGTAGTGTAATGAAAAGTTTCGAAGTATATAGAAACATTAGGAAAAGAGCGATGATCTGGGGATTGCCGGTTTCGCTCTTTGCCCTTATGATGACAGCCGTGGTAGGATCACTGCTGGTAATCATATTTTCTTTCAGTCTCGGAGCGGTAATTAGCGTGTTTATTTTCAATTGTACGCTGTATATCGGCTTGACAAGGCTAACCAGTAATCCGCAGGTCTTCCAGGTTTCAAAAGTCTTTCCTGAAACTATTTCTTCTAAACGATTAAGCAACTTTCATTATGAGCAAGATTAATCTTTCTTCTACACCACCCATCGCCGATATACGTGGAAATATGGTTTTTGCTGCCAATGGGAATGTAGTATTGGCTTTTGAGACGGTATTACCGGAGATCTATAGTTTATCAGAAAATGATTTTGAAGAAATTCATAGTGCCTGGTTTCAATCCTTAAAATCGCTACCCACAGGAACAGTAGTTCATAAACAGGATGTTTATTTAAAAAGAAACTATTCGGCAGAGAAATTACCAAACCATACATTTTTGGAAAAAGCTACCCATTCTTATTTCAAAGGCAGGGAACATTTAGAACATCGTAGTTATCTCTTCTTTATTCATACAAAGAACAAATCTTTCAATCATCCAAAATATGTAAATCCCTTTAAAAAAGTGAGCAGGAATGTTCCTGGAGACCTGGATGATAACTTAAAGAGATTTCAGAATTCAGTAAATGATGCGGTTTCTTTTTTAAACAATAGCCGAAAGCTCGAGCTTATTCCTCTTACTGAGAAAGAAATTAATAGTCTCTCCACTAAATATTTTAATGGTTTTCAGGAAGGATTTGATACCAATATTTTACTGGATAAAAATAACATCAGTATAGGTGACAATCATTTTGACGTGCTGGCGGTAAACAGTGAGTTGTGCTTTGGAGAAAGTGTTCAAAGTAGCAAAACCAACGATAAGTTTACTTCAGATGATTTCGTTTTCCACCAGGGTTTTATTGATGGACTCGGACTTAATTTAAAGGAAAACCATATTGTAAACCAGGTCATTTATCTCGATGATCGCCAAAAATGGAGAAAACTACTTGATGCGAAGGTTGAAGAACTAAATAAGAGTTCAAATTTTGGTTCACAGAATAAAGTGGTCCTTAAGAAAATCCAGCATATTCTGGACCAAATAAATAACGATGATACGTCCAGAATTATCCGTGGGTATTTAAATGTGATTTATTGGGATAAAGACCGAACTAATCTTTCTTCGATTAATGCCAGGATAAAAACTGAATTTAAACTCCTGGACATTATTCCTTATTATCCAAAAGGGGAGGAGCGCAAGAATTATTTTCTGAATAGCTACTTCTGCTTTTCTTCAAATTTCTCTAATGAGGATCTTTATGTTACCGATCTAAAGCACGCTTTGTGCCTGTTTATTAATAACAGCAATTATAAATCAGATGCTAAAGGAATAATTTTTAATGACAGGGAATATAACATTCCGGTTTTAAAAGATGTGTGGGATGAAAGTAAGAAAAGAATAAAGGCCAGGAATTTTGCCATCTTCGCCCCTACAGGAGAAGGTAAATCTTTTCTGGCCAACAATATACTTCGTCAATACTTTGAAAGTGGAGTTCGTCTGGTAATCATTGATCTTGGAGGGTCATATACCAAGTTTGCAAAGCTTTATCCTAATGATTACACCATCCTGCGCTATGAGAACGGGAAGAGCCTAGGAATTAATCCTTTCTATATAAGCAGTCCTGATGATCTCACGGCTGATAGGCTTGAGGATCTTTCGGAGTTTCTATTCGAATTATTTGCTTCAGATTTTAAGGTTACAAAAGCGCAATCTGTTTCGATAAAAAAGATTCTCCTTGATTATTATGAAAATTTTAATGGGAAGTACTCACTCCAAAGCTTCTATCAATATATCGAGCGGCATAGGGTAGATCTCCTGGATGACCTTAAGATTCACCCAGATTACTTCAACATCAATAATTTCCTTCACATTATGTCTGAATATGTGGAAGATGGAATCTACAGTTTTCTGTTTGAAGTTGGAGAAGACCAGACTTATAAGATTGAAGACAAACGCTTAATAGTTTTTGAATTAGATGAAGTGAAGGATAATAAGGAGATCCTTTCGGTAATGCTGAAGCTTATCAAATCTGCCATCCAAAGAACCATCTGGAAGAACCGGGCTGAGAAGGGGATTATCTTATTTGATGAGTTTGCCAAGCAACTAAAATTTGAAAATGTACTGGAAAGCGTGGAATTTTATTACCAGGCCATAAGAAAACAGAATGGTGCTATTGGAATAATTCTTCAGTCTATAAATCAACTTCCCAATAACTCAATTTCTGCAAGCATCCTGGAAAACACACAAGTGATCTACAGCCTTCGAAATGAAAAAGGCTACGAGGAGCTTCAAAAGAGATTAAACCTCTCCAGTCACGATTTAAACCAGCTAAAATCAATAAAAAACAACTTCATAGGGGAAAGAAAGTATACCGAGATCTTTATCAAGATTGGCAAAGAGAGTAATGTCTTTCGGCTGGAAGTCCCCAAAGAAGTGTACGCGGCATATCTCACAGACGGAACAGAGAACGATCTCATTATGCAGCTCTATGAAAAGCATGGAAATATGGAAAAAGCAATTCAGGAATTCTCCTCTAAAACATAAAATCATGAAAAAGCAGATTACAACACTAATGCTGATGGTCTTATTATTTTTAACTGTGCAAACTCCAGCTTTGAGCCAGGGGATGCCGGTGTATGACAATACCAATTTTATCAGCCTCGCCAAATCCTTAATTGAGTCGGCAAAGCAGACCACGCAACTACTTAAAACAGTAGAATTTCTCAAAACACAAAAAGAGAATATCGAAAAGGTAAATAATGTGGTGAGGCAGCTGAAAGCGGTACGGGAACTAACCCGAAATAACCAGATCCTTTTTGAAACAGTGCGGGATGACCTTAGGAACATTTTGAACTCCCCCTATATAAAGCCTGAGGAAATCGCTCGAATTTCGGATTCGTTTAATGCCATAATGGAAAACTCCCTAGAGAATCTTGACTTTATCGATAAGATCCTTACCAGTGACTATTTCAAAATGAGTGATGCAGAGAGGGCACAGGTACTTAGGGAAAGAGAACTGCAGTCTAAAGAAATGGTTGCAGAGATCACGCTAAAAACGAAACGCTATAACGACATCATTTCCTTTAGGGAGATGCAGGATAAGATCAATAACAGAACTATAAATTACTAGAAATGACAGGGGGCATATTTTTAGGAATAGGTTTGGAATATGTAGACGCAGTTTTCCAAACGATCAAAAGCAGTGACTTTTCCCAATATACAATTGCAGGAATGAAGTCACTAGCAGTAATGTTCTTTCTGGTAAATATTCTGAAAAAATACAATGAAGGGATTGCGGATAATGATGGATATACCTGGGGCTTGAGCCCCGGAGAGCTGGCAAAGAATTTTGCTATTGTACTTCTCGTTATTTTCTCCACCCAAATCTTAAGTGTTTTCGATGGAATCCTGGTAAGTATTGAAACTGAGTATGCAGATACCGCCCCGGCGCTTATTCCGCTTCAACTTCAGGATATTGATATTGAACAGGAAGTTGGTGCGCTTGAAGTAGCTAAAAAAGCAATGGCTTTGCTCTATGAGGCCCTGGTGACACCACTCTATCCCGTAAAAGTAATTTCCTTTGTGATAGGCTTGTTTTTATGGGTAATAGATTTGTTTATCTACCCGCTATTCCTTGCAGAACGATTTTTCCTTTTAGGGATTATGCAGGCTTTCTTTCCCCTGGTGATTAGCCTTGCTGTTTTTGAAAAGTTCAGGGGGATGGCCTATAACTTCTTTAGGTTATATGCTGCAATTTATATGCTGGTGCCGGCTTTCTTTCTGGTGAATGTATTCGTCAACAATTTATACGCAGAGATCAATACCAACTTTTGGTCAAATCTACTGGGTACATCTACTGACAATAATATTATACGAATTATAGTCGAGGCAGGATCTATCGCATTTATCGTATTTCTGAAGTTTAAGCTCTACACCCGGGCTACCTCTTTTACAATAAGACTTTTTACTGGATAGAGAAGAGGTAATCATCGGTTACCCCAAGAGATAATTTGAATTAGTTCAAACCAAAAATTAAAAAAATGAAGACACCATATAGAAGTATTTACTCGGTTTTAAAAATAAACCGATTTATAGTCCTCACCGCAGTATGTGGGGCAGTAATATCCAGCCTATATTTTGGATGGATGGTTTTTGATATTCATCGTTCTGCTTTGAATAATGCTTTTGCGATAAATACAGACGGAAGTGTAATTCCGCTAAAGTGGGTAACTCAAAAAGAAAACCTGGAGGTGGAAGCTCTTTCCCATCTGGATCTCTTTCATACCTATTTCTACAATATCGATGCTACTAATTATGAGCGTAATCTCGAAAAAGCACTCTGGCTTGGTAACAGTTCTGTAGACAATGTTTATCGGCAAAAGAAAGCCGATGGAGTTTATAACAGGTTGCTCCAGTATTCTCTCGTACAGAAAGTAATAAGTATTGAGCCAGAAGTAAATATTGAAATGGAACCATACACTTTTAAGACCAGGACGGTCTTTGAAATTAACCGAGGGAAAATAGTAGACCGGTATGAACTTATTTCTTCGGGAAACTTAATCAACGTAGACCGAAACTTTCCAAACAATACCCACGGGTTATTGATCACCAATTATTTTGAAAACACCTTAAAAAAACTGAACGATGAAAATTGATAAGAAAAAAATTGTCTTTGGCGCTGTGCTGGCCACCATTGTAATATTTATAGCGGCTTATAGTGTGCTGATCTTTGGCGGTAACAGTGAAGAACCTTCTGAACTAAAAAACACCCTGGTGCCTGAACTTCAGCAAGAGCAGAAAGATTTTAAATCTAAGCTTGATGCGGTAAATGCTTTAAAGGAGGTAAGGGAAACTACAACCCCAAGCATTTATGATGAAAAATACCTGGATTCTATGGGGTATTATGATCCTGATTTTCCGCAACGGGAAAAGGGAAGAATCTTAGATAGCATTTATGAACACAACACTAATAACTATGAAGATTATGGCTTTGAAAATGAATATGATCAGGAAGAATGGGAAACGCAATTTGAAGCGGATATTCAGGAGATACCAGATCCGTCGCAAGCTTCTCCAAAACCACAGGAAATGGGGCTAGCGCATCAATTATTTTATGCAACTGCTCCAGAAATTGAAATTAAGAAACCAATCGCTAATAATTCAACTTCTGATATTTTGGTAGAAGTAGATGGAGACCAGGTTGTTCAGGCAGGTTTCCGGTTAAAGTTGAGATTGATAGATAGCGTTAGGATCAATAATATCCAGTTCCCTGCAAATACCCCTGTTTATGGATTCATCAGTTTTCAGCCGAACAGGGCTTTGATCGAAATTGAAAACATAGCGCATTATCCCGTTAAGTTAAAAGCTTATGATCTTCAGGATGGTAGTGAAGGGATTTATGTTGAAAATAATATTCGTGCCGATGCCAGTAAAGAAGTGATAGGTGATATTATCCAGGATATAAATGTTGCAGGAGTGCCACAGGTAGGAGGGCTTAAGCAATTATTTCAGCGAAACAACAGGAATATTAAGGTGCAGGTCACCAATAATTATAAACTCATTTTAAAAAGAAACTAAAAACAATAGAAATTATGAAAAAGCAATTTTGGATTTCCGTATTCGTAATGGCCGCTTTCGTAAAGGGAATGGCACAGGAAAACACCATAGATTTAGATACTATCTATGTCAACGATAGAATGAATGTTGCCCTGATTTTCCCAGAGCCGATTAGGCAGGGGATAACAGGTTCAGAGGATTTTGTATTCACCTATAACAGGGAAAAAGAACAACACCTGGGATTGCTTCAAGGCATTGCGGGGGAGATGAGTAATTTGCTGGTTATCAGCACAACCGGTTCAATTTTTTCGTATATTGTAAAGTACTCCGAAGAGCTGGAAAAGCTAAATTATTTTATAGCAGAAAACGGTAAAATCGGAAATGAGATTCCAGAGCTTTCTGAAAAACTCATAGAGGATCAGTCATTGTTTTCAGAGGCTAAAGCTGAAAAAGAATTAGCAGATAAAGAAACCTATTATCAGGATTTTAGTTCACATTTATTAAGAAGCGAACAAAGTATTGGCAGGTTAAGAAAGCGGAAAGATGGAGTGGAGTTAAAAGTTCAAAATATAGTGTTCCATAATTCGAAATTGTATTTTGTACTGGAAATTAATAATAATTCTCCCATAGATTACGAACCTGCTTTTTTGAATGTTTCTGTGGAAACAAGAAAACAGGGAAGGAAGAAATCAATTCAGAAACTGGCTGTTTATCCAGTATATAAACATCTGGTACCGGAGATAATTCCTCAGAAAAAGACCAGTCGATTTGTTTATGTGCTGCCCAAATTCTCTATTGCGGAAGATAAGATTGTGGTAATAGACCTAAAGGAGCAGCAAGGTGAACGCGATATAAAACTTAAAATTAAAAAGCGATTTATAAATAACCCTAATTGATAAATCTATGAAAAGGATCTTGTTAATGGTAGTTTTACTCATCTTTATAGCTTGTGCAGCTGAAGAGAAATCCCCTAAAGAAACCGCTAAAATAGTGGTGGAAAGTTTTTATGAAAAGGATCTTCCAACCTTGAAAGAATATACCACAGAAGAAAGCTTTCAGGCCTTTATGAATATCCAGGACATGTTCACAGCTTCAGAGACTGAAAATTCTAATTTTAAAGTTGTACAGGAAACGGAGGAAGGGAATATTGCCTGGGTAAAGTTCCAAACGAATTATGATGAAAATCCGGAAACATTTAAACTGATAAAGGAAAATGGAACCTGGAAAGTAACGGAAATTGGAATGGGAGAGAATGCGCCGTTTTAATATATGAGTTTAAAACAAAGATATCTGTTTATAAATAAAGTTCGAATCCCTCTTCCTCCGCTGAAAACCCCGTAAACACCTTTGTTTACGGCCTTTTTTAATTTAAGGGGCATAAGTAGGGGCATATTTTTTAGTGAGTCATTTCTATTTATAATCCGAAACTAGAATAAATATTCTGAAAATTTAAGATAAAATAGGAATATTATTTTACGTTATCTACAGTTTTGATCAAGCACTAACTCTAGTTTTATTTATTAGATTTTAAATACTTATAAATAATTTTTGAGCGTTTCCAGCGTGATATTATATCCCAACCTACAATTCCGTTCCTAGTTCTAAATGCGTAGGTAGCTTCGATTTCTACATTATCTCCTGTAAGCTTTACTTTATTAAATGCCTTTTTTAAATGGTAAGTCGGAAAAAAGAAACCTTCGCCGTCAGAAATATTCTTCATAAATGCAGTACTTAAAAAAGTTGTAATTGCCCCTATAAATGCTCCAATAATCATATCTGAACTATTTTCCGATAAATCCAAGAAATCAGGTAAAAAAATTGTAATCCAAAAAATAAGAGCAGTGGTTATAGCTACAACACAGATTGGTAATAATATCCAAAACTCAATCAAAAGCATAGAAAATAGTGGATTTATTAAGAAAATAGATTTGCCGATCAAGAGACATAATGTCGCAAAAAAAACAGGGATTAAAAGATAAAAAATAAGATTTTTATCCCAGTTGATGTATAGTAAAATTCCTGAAGCTACTCCGAAAAGAGCTGGAATTCCTGTAAGAATCTTCATTTTAGATTTCCATTTAAATCCCATTCGTGGCTAGGGGAGTGAAAACATCGTAGAACAATATTACCTAATGAATCATTCTTATATTCAATATCTTCTGGTGGATGTTCAATAGTGCACTTTGCAAAATTAGAATTTATTAGCGTATTCGCAGTTAGTAAACTAGCATTTAAGGATGATGATAGTAAACTATTTTTGTCAGCATTAAATGATAAATTTATTTTTTCAGCTAGATCAATTGAAGATTCCAGTAGAATTGAGAAATCATTTAATTCAATATGGTCTGATGTATCGGATCGAATAAATTTGATGCCTTCAAATTCCGTTAAATTTTTCATTCTAATAAATTTAAATAATTGTTAATTAATTTGTTATAACCAAAATGGTGTTGTTAAAATAAATAATTTAGCATGCAACATCAAGTAGGGAAATAAGGTGTTTTTTGTCATAAAATTTGATGTATGATTATAGAAACTACAATTACGATATAAAATAATGCTAAAATATGATGGACAGAATCTCAACCAAGCAGGCTCTTTTAGATTTATTGTTTGTAGATGTCCACTTACCAAAAGTTGCTAAGGACTATCAAGAATTTAAACCAATAATTGATTTTATCACTGAGGGTAACTTTTTAAATGAAAAAGAAGATAAACCTTATCCTTTGGTCAAGGATGTTGCTGAACATACTGGGATTAGATATGACAAGGTAAGGAAACAGATTCTAAAGCTTTATGAAATAATGTTTCCTTATATGGATCATCGGTACCTTAAGTTTACTGATCATCCCCCAAAAATTAGGACAGTAAGTTAAGTTCAAAAATAACTTTAATTTTACTGTATTATGACACGAAGAAAATTTACCTCAAAGTTTAAGACAAAAGTAGTTTTGGAGGCTCTGAAAGAGCGGCAAACGATCAAGGAACTGGCACAGAAGTTTGAAATCACCCCGCAGCAGATCAATACCTGGAAACGGGATTTTTTAAAAGATGCCGATACGGTTTTTTCCAAAGGTAGTAAGTCAAAGAAATCGGAAGAAGAAGAGAAAAAAGATCAGCTTCTTATGTAAGCTTCCCCTAATTAGAACTGCTTGATTGTCCAAAAATATCATTTTTCATTCTCCTGTCGGTACCGACAGGAGAATGAGTTTTTGCGTATGCTACGGGGGCCATTTTTCCCAGTGCATTATGTGGTCTTACATTGTTGTAATCTTCCATCCACGTCTCGGTTTGTTCCCTTACCTGATTTAGATCTTCAAAGAGGTACTTATTGAGAACGCCTCTTCGATATGTTCCATTGAATCTCTCTATAAAAGCATTCTGGGTTGGTTTCCCAGGTTGAATATACTGAAAGTCGATTTCTTGCATCTGGCTCCATTCTGAAGCGATCTTAGCAACAAATTCAGGACCATTATCCATTCTTATTTTTTTGGGTTTTCCCCTGCGATTAATCAAATGGTTCAATACCCAGACGACACGTTTGCTAGGCAGTGAAAAATCAATTTCTATATGCAATGCTTCTCGGTTGTAATCATCAATTACGGTTAAGCCACGGAAGCGTCTTTTATTTTCTAGGACATCGGTCACAAAATCAATACTCCAGCTGCGATTAGGAGCTATGGGAGCCTCCAGGGGTTCTTTAACCCTCGCAGGCAACCGCTTTTTTACTTTTCGTCGCAAACTTAAGCCAAGCTTTTTATAGACCCGGTACACCCGTTTATGGTTCCAGGGCTTGCCTTCACTCCTTAATCGATCGTAAGCCATCCAGAAGCCTTCTTCGCTATGTTCTTTAGCTTTTTGTTGTAAGGCCGCTTCGATAGCAGTATCGTCCTTTGGAATTGGCCTGTAATAAAAAACGCTTTTGCTCATATTTAAAACACGGCACGCCCTGCTAATACCGTAACGCGTAAGTTCTTTGGCTATGGTTCTTTTACGGCAGGGCTTTAAAGCTTTTTTTCGATGATTTCTTTGGCCATTTGATGATCCAGGGATAGATTGGCATACATCTGCTTCAGCCTTCGGTTCTCCTCCTCAAGGTCCTTCAGGCGCTTCAGCTCTTTGCCGTTCATCCCGCCATAACGTTCCCGCCACTTATAGAATGCAGCTGTACTAATACCATATTCACGGCTGATCTCTGCGGCCGTTTTTCCGTTATCAAACTCCTTTAAAATCTTTGCGATTTGCTGTGGTGAATATCTACTCTTCTTCATAATTACTGTTTAAAGTTATAAAATATATTATACTTTTAAACAGTTCGTTTTTAAGGGTAGCTTACAATCTCACGCAAGGGGTAATAGATCCGCTGGTAGACAAGGTTTACGGCATTCTCCACCAAAGCTTTGTCCTGCGGGGCATAGCCCCGGGCAGGATTGATCACACAGTTGTAATGCCGTGCGAAGTCTTTAAAGCTCCGATTGATATCGGCCTCATACCTGCTGGCACGGGTAACTGCTGATTTTAGGTTGTCGGAGACAATGGCTTTGGGAACGCCTCCATAATAGCGCAGGGCATTGCAGCAACAGGTAATCAGGTCCTCACGTTTCTGGCTTTTACAGGCTTCCACGTAAGTATACTGGCTATTAGGAAGGATGGCTACAAATACTTCTACCGGGACCAGTTCCCCGGTTTCCTTATCAATAATTTGGAGCTTTTTGCCGGCATAATCAATGAAGACTTCATTTCCAGGATCGTGTTCAATTTTCATCGAACCTTTAACCTTGGCATATTTGCGCCGGTAGTGTTCCATAAACTGGGTATAACCATAAGGATCTTTAGCCTGCGCTACATATTCCTGATAATGGTATAAAAAGGTAAATCCTGGATGATTCCGGGCTTTATTGACCCCCTCAAAGTATAACATCAGTTCCTCATAGCGAGGGTTGTCAATAGTAGTGTGGGAAGGAAAAAGCTTTTCTAAGCCAGCATTATCAAGGGCCAATAATTCCTTAAGGGAAGAACCGCTGGCCTTGAACAGCCGCATATAAGTGTTTACCGTATTGCGGGAGATCCCAAGGGTGGCACCTATTTTACGGTTGCTAAATCCATCGAGATGTAAGGAAATAATTTGTTTTAAGTCCATTGGATCAAGTGTATTGGCCATATCGCTTGTTTTTAAGCGACAAGGTATTATTTACTTGATCTTTCAAAGTGGCACAAATCGAACCGATATAGGCTTAACTTAAAACCAAAAGTGGCACAATTTGAACCGAAATCACTGGCACTAACCGACCGAAATCACTGGCACAAATCGATCCGAAATATCCAGACACCAGGGAATAGAAGATGAAATACCTTATAACCGATATTTAAAACAAGAAAGAAAAGCTGCATGATAAATGAAAAATAGAACTTAATTTAGCAGCTAAGCTGTCCTGATAAATGGGGGTACTTCATTCCGAAAGAACAGAATAGAACTGAGAATTTAAAAACTGACCAAAAGCAAAAAAGGCTTCGTCTAATTGCTTTATATCTTTAATGTTTTGCGACTCTATAAATGGTAAATATTTTTCAAAATAAAATTCCTCTTTAGCCTTATTACTCATTGTGTTCCTTACGTTACTCCAAGCTCCATTATGAATATATAAAAATGCTCGGTGAATATGTTGGTCGTAGATAGGATATTTGCTTGGTTTTATAATATGTAATAAAAATATTTTCCAAACTGCTGGTACTTTTTTAAACTCTATTTTAAAGGCTTCTAATTCTATAGTGTCACTTTTTTTATAAGCATTAATTATAGGAAGTTTTGTTATGATTTTAGTATCTAATGATTTCTGCTTGAGGACACTTAATTTCATACCATTCTTCCAATTGTATAAATTTTGAATGTCTGTTTTTGTAAATATTTCTTTGACTATTGATTTACTATAAATAGCTTTATTTGAGAATGAATATAATTTTGACCACTTATCAATAAATAATTTTAGCGAATTTTCAAATTGATTATTTAAAGTAGGTAGGTTCATTAATTATTATAATTAGTTATAAACTCATCTATGATAATTTGAATACTTTTTCCATTTTCAGTTCTAAATATTTCTCGAGAGTCTGTTTCAATTATAGCTTGTTTATTCTGTTGATTTTTAACTTTATCGGTTGTAAATTTATATAACTCAGATAAAGTTAAATTGGTTAAATCCCCTTTTGGTTTAATTACTTTTCCTTTATTATCATCAATAGAAATTAAGCCATATCCTCTCTTATCGTTATCTTGAATATCACAACGTGTATGGTTTAAATCTTTATATATTCTAATATGGTCTAATAGTTTTATAGTGTATGTATATTTATTTGAATCAGTAGTTTTAACATCAAAAACTAAATTAGTGTTAGTTAATATTAATGGTGTATTTACAATATTTATTAAATCTTGATAAATATGGAATACATCTTCTAATTCTTTTCTATAGAAATTAGATTTAGGGTTATAGTGTGATTGAGGGTTTAAAGAACGTAAAACAAACCTTTCGAGTTTAACTAATGGCTTTTTATCAAAACCTATTTGGTCATAGAATGATTTTGCTTTTTCCAACAATTTACCTAATGTTAAGTCTTTTGGTTTTAATGGATTACCATCTATATCTTTTAAGTAGGTGTAAGGAAAAAAATCATCTCTAAAAAATGATTCAAGAGCAGACCTCAAATTATTTGCGCAGGCTTTAAAATCAATATGTTCTTTAAAATAATAATAGGCTTTTTGAATATGCGATTTATGTTCCGTAATAAAAGGTATGGGATAACCATTAGAATGTAACGCTTGATACATTTCCTTAATAGTCCAATTTTCATTTATAAATACTTCAATATCTTTTTCTGATGTTATACCATTTGATAACGCTAATTCTGTGTAATGTTGCTTTATATGCTGTAATGTATCATAAAACAAAGAACGGTCGTGTGTTAATATAAAAACCTGATACTGATTAACATATTTATTCAATATTAGTTTCAATATTCTTTCACGATTACTCATATCCAAAGAAATCAATAAATCATCTAATACAAGTAGTTTTAAACTATCAGTACTATCTTTTGATAGAGTACGCTTTAGTACGGCTAATCTTATAGCTAAAGCAACAGCGGTTAATTTAGCTTCATTTAAAAACGAATGAGGTTTTTTTACTTGGTTAGTTTTACCTTCATAATCAGGTAAGGTGAGTAAAATTTTAATCTCTGGACTATCATAAGAATTTTTAGAAATTTTATAATCTTTTGAATACTCAACTGATAGGTTGAAAGTAATATTATATTCTAAATCATTTTGTAAAATAGGATTGCCTTCTGTATTAAGATATGTAATTAAATCCTCTAATTGACCAACACTTTGCTTTACAATTTTTTCAAAACTCTCGTGATAAGGTTTATTGGAACTCTTTGTTGGATATACAGGTATACCTTCATCTTCTTCTATTTTAGGTGGGCCAGATATAATATAATTAATTATTTCACTTGCACTTTGACTGTTAATAGATTTACCTCCTTTATGAATACTTAAAGGGCTAAACTTATCATAAGGTAAAATCGCATATCTAAAAAAACCAAACAAGTTTATTTCGTCACTATGAGCAAAGTTATATAGACTTAACAAATGTCTATAGTTTATAAAATCTGACGATAGATTACTCTCTTTAGCAAGAGTATTTTTATTTATGTCGGTTTTAGATTTAGAAACTTCATAAAGATCGTTACTATTCATAATATCAACTTTGACGAAAGATTCAGGTGTATTGTCATCATCCTGCTTTAAATTAATATTAAGTAATCTTTCATCGTGTTTAAAATCAAAGTATTTCTTTATTTGCTTCTTATCTTCCTTATTAGCAGCTTCTAAAAGCGTATATAATGCCCAATAAATTGAAGACTTCCCACTTCCGTTCTCACCATACAACAATAAATGTTTACCTAAAACAAATATAACTTTCTCTTTAGCAAAGAATTTAAAGTTTTGAACTGCTATTTTATCTATTTTTTGCTGTGCCAAAACTAAAGAGTATTACTATTTATTAAAGCGATAATTTCGTTACTATGTATATTGCTCAATAGTATTCTATTTCTTATCGGATTATTCTCTTTATTTAACCAAGTATAACATTTACCAATAATTTCTGCTTTTAATTTATCATCCTTTAATTCTGAAATTGGATTAAAAATACTTTCTGTGTCAATAAATTGTATTACATCAATTTTCAGATCGATCATATGCAGTTTAAAATAAAGCTCATAAACCATCATATCCACTAAATCCTCAAATGCTTTAGCAATAGATTTATTTTTCGCAAAAGAATTTGCTTGTAGTGTATTTGGATTATGAAGAAATATCAAATAATCAGCAAGTATTGTAAAAGGTTTTATGTTTTCAGGTTGTATGATAGGAATATTTACTAAAGGCTCTTTATCTATCTGATAATTATTTCCTTGCATTTTCCCTTTAAAACGTAACCAAAAAGCAATTAGTTTTGAATTTAAAAGGGCTGTTAAGTATTTTAGGTTAAAACGATTAGTTTTAAGGGAATAAAAAGTTTGAGTTACATAACAATCAAAATCTGTATATGTAAAACAAGGTTCACTGTTTTTTCTCAATGAAATAATCTTTTCTCCTTTAAAAAAGTTTTCATTTCTCGCTCTATGTAAACCATAAGGTTTGTTATCTGATGTTATAATACTTGAATACCTGTCTAAATGTTTTTTAATATTAGGATATGAATCTATAGTATTTTTTATATGAGATTTAGTATAAATAATCCATTCATTATTTTCTTTGTCTCCATAATATCTGTGTAATTCAGAAGTTGAATAAATTGGTTTTATAAGTTGGACTTCTTCAGAGTTCAAATTAAGACTACTTAATTCTTGCTTATTGACTTGAAAAACACCATCATTTACATTAAAACCTTCACCTAGTTTATCTGCATTTTTTTTATTTAATTTGTCTTGAGGATAAACAATTCCTTGAGCAATTTCATTAGAGTTTAAAAACTCTACTTCGTTTTCAAGTATTGACTTAAGAACATTATCAATTTTAGGATTATTAAAAGTAATTAGCGAATTATGATATAGGGTGCTATCAAAATCTAATGCGTATTTTTCGTCAACTCCAGTATCATTTTTGAAGTTTAAGAAATGCTCCAGTTCACTTTCTTTAATGGTATCGTCTTTAAGCAAAGAGTATCTTAATGGATACGCTGAATTAGGAACTTCTTTTTTAAGTAAATAAATCATTGTTTGAATACCAGCTGATTTAAAAACTTTATAATTCCAAAAATCTGTAAAGAGCTTGATTTTGGTTTCTTTTAAAACCTTATTCCTAAAAATAGAAGCTCCAGCACTCGTTGTCCAGTTATTTTGTGCAATAAAACATTCTACCCCTTTTTCTTTTAATAAGTCTATACTAATACACGCAAAGCCATACCACAAATCCATTTTACCTTTATAATAATCTGAATTTCTAAAACCATCAAAAGCCTTTTTGTTTGTATATTCTTTTATATAGGGCGGATTACCAATAACTATGTCAAACCCTCTTTTACTATCATCCGTGTTAATAATAGGATTTAATAATTCAGGAAAATCTAATCGCCAATCAAAATGTTCAAATGATTGTTCTGGATTATTGAATAGTTCTTTGATTATTAAAATAGTTTTGTCAAACTCTTCGATTCTTTCGTCTATCTCTTTATTTCTTTTACGTTCTTTAGCTTTTAAGCCAAATCCCATATCAAAGACCTTTTGGTTTTTATTTAAATAAGCTTCTTTATTAAATAAAAATTGATTTAGTAGAACAGTTAATTTTAATTCTCTTATATCAGATTTTAGTTGATTTTTTTCTTCAAGAATTTTACTTTCAAAATAGTCTTTTTGTTTGGTTGATATTAGTTGTAAAGCCTTTTGCATGTTTTTAATATGCTCATCTGCTTTACCAACGCTACTTTTTCTATCCCAATCAATTTCAATAATTTTATCACCAAATTTGCTTACCAATGAATTTCCAGCAACAATTTTATAGGCTAAGTTGGGCAAAGGTTTTGGCTCCTCTTCATCAACTATAAGGCTTAACCAAAAGCGTAATTGTGCAACATCTACCGCTCCTTTTTCAATATCTACCCCATAAATAGAGTTTTGTATAATATTTTCTTTTACAGTAGCAGGGTTCCATCCTTTACCTAAATCGAACGCAATACGTTCTTTTAATGCATATATCTCTTGTAATAAACCCATAGGGAATGCACCAGAACCAATAGCAGGGTCACATATTTTTACGTTGTCTAAAAGATTATCTATTTCTTTAAGCTGTATGTTGGTTAACGCTTCTTTATTTTTTTGTTTTACAAATGGCCTAACTCCTTGTTTTGTGTCCTCTCCTAAATAAGTAACTAAATATTCAATTAAAGATTCTTGTGTCATATACTGCACAATTTCTTTAGGCGTGTAAAAAGCACCTTTATCCTTATTGTCTTCCAATAAGTTTTCAAAAATATGCCCTAACATTTCTGGGTCTACAGCAACTGTACGCTCTTCTGGACTATTCTCATAGATGGTGAAATTAAAACGATTAAAAAACTCAAATAAATCGGTAAATAATTCACTGGGAAATACTAAATGATCAAACTCATCTGATTCTTTATCAAACAAACCACCATTTAAATAAGGGATTTTTACATTAGAACCATCTGGCATTGTAAAATTATGATCGGGTCTTTTTTTGTTTAAGGTCTCATAAAATAATTTTGATAACCATATTGGATAAAAGTTATCGTTTTCACCAGATTGTTTATAAAGGTTTTGAAGAAAATTTTTATCTCCATCAGCTTTTTGGAAATCACCTGAAGGCGATGCCATCCATCCTTTTTTTTGTAAAAAATATATAAATACAATTTGACCTAGTAGCTTTTTGCAAAAATCACGAGCATCTTTTTTATTGCCATCGAAAACAGAATCTAGAAAACCGTGTTTAGGTTTCTCTTTTTCGACTAATACGTGCTTACTACCTTTTTTTTCAAAAACATCACCAGTCAAATGTCTAACAAATTTAGCATAGTGCGTTTCCCTATACTCATTAAAAAACTCTATAGACATCGCTTCTACAGCAAATGCTTCCTGAATATCTTCTACTTTGATTTGAAACTTATCATTTAGCTTTTGAAAACGGTCTATGGCTGTACGGTACGTTTCATCTTTGTCTCCAAAAACATAAGTATAACGCTTAGGATTGGTTTCTTTGGTTTGTACTTGGCCATTTTCAAAGAAACTATCATAAGCTATAAAGGAAAAGCGCCAATGTCTCTCAACCGTTTTATTATATTTAAAAGTAGCAAAGATTGCATTATTACCAATAATTAGTTTTTTTACTAAGGCACCTAATCCTACTCGTGCAATTTTTACTTGTTTGAAGTCTTCTACCGTTATTTCATACAGCTCAATTTTACGGTTATCGTGTGTTTTAAACTCACCGTATTTAAGTACTTTTTTTGCAGAACGTTTATCGGTTTCTGTTAATTCAAATTCCTGTTCACTTCCTTCTTCATATATAATAAAATCTTTAACTGATTTTTGAAATATTGGTCTTAAGACTTCTTTATCGAATGCGTCTCTATTATATTCTCCTGTAAATATTTGCTGTAGAGTAGTTTCCATTATTTTGTTTCGATATAAGATTCTGAAATAACTATTTGAGGTTTACTAAAAAGTGATGCTCTTTTTTGTTTTATTCTTGCCGTATCGCTAAAGTTCATTGTTTTTAAAACATCGTTGAAAAGCTTTTCAATAACCATTTGAGGATCGTTTTCAGTATTTGATTTAAAAAACTTATTTAATTTATTAGGAAGTTGTCTATGTGAGCCTTTATAGATTTCATCTAATGCTCTTTGTAATTGGGTTTTCATAAATTCATTTTTGGCAACACCAATAAAAAACTCTAACTGTGTAATTGCTTTCTTCTCTGTTGTAGATAACTGTTTTTTAGTCACATTTTTGGTTTCCATATTCTTAGCTATGGTTTTAAAATGTGTAAGTGCCCTAGAAACTTGTTTATGATGTGTTTCCGGTAATTTTACAGATTTTTCTTTAGTTTTTGCTTTAAAAATTTTAGCAGCATTTACAAAGGTAAGTTCGTGTACAATATTGTTTTCATCAGTTTTATAAAATACACCTGGATGCCCCGCACTTTTTATATATGTTATTGAAGCATTATCTACATTAATAAAGCTATTTATGCTGTTTGCTTTACGAGCTATGCGTGATTTCTTAGGAATATTTTTAATTTGATTAAACTGTGTAGGGTTTTTCTTTTTAAACTCTCTTAGTTCCTGTAAAAACAATAGTGTTTCGTTAATCTCTTCTTTTAATTTAGAGCCATACAATCCTGCTTCGCCAACTTCTTCTAATTGTGAATAGATTTGGCTGTCTTCCCCAAACGCACTATGAAAAGCCTGAAGCTTTTTAATTGCAGTATTGGTTAGTTTTATTTGATTATCTGATTTATCTGAGGGATAAAAATTAAATACGTGAATTTCTTTAGCTTCCGTACCAATACGGTTTACTCGACCAATTCGTTGCATTAATCTTGTAGAGTTCCAAGGCACATCATAATTAACAATTACATTAGAACGGTGTAGATTGATACCTTCGGCTAATACCTCAGTTGTAAAAATAATATTAAAATCATTTTTCCAATCCTCTTTATCTCGGTTGGCGTCGAAGTTTTCTAAAACAATAGGAAATTTTTCTTTACGATTAGCTGCACTTATGGTAAGTATTTTTTTTACTCCAATGTCTTTAAGTGTTTCGCTTAAGTAGTTAATGGTTTCTTTAGATTCAGAAAACACAACTAATTTCCCTGAGTGATTATAGTTTTTGTTTAGAAACTTAGATTTTAGATCTGCTAAAAACTTATCAAGCTTGGGATCGTAATCAATTTCACCCCACTCCTCAACTAATCTTTTTATTTTTATTTCATCATTTTTTAAAAGCTCAATAAAGTCCTCCTTGAAATCTTCGGCACCATATATTTGATTATTGCCTTCTTTTTCATTGATCTTTTGTTCTAAAGCTTCTTCATTCCCTTCATTAATATATTTGTTTACATCAATATCTGGAGCTACATAGACTTTATCATCTTCAAACATCTTAATCATATGATTGGTGTTTCGATGCAAACGAAAAAGAGATTTTTTAAAAGCGAAAAAACTACTTTCTAAGCGTTTTACTAGTAAAGTTTTCATTATAGCCGATAGCCTATTAGAAATGTCTTCTACGTTACCGTATCTTTTTCTATCTTCCTCTTTAATCAAAAACTGAATAGCTCTATACCGATAAAAGCCAATCCCATCTATTGGGTTTCTATTTTCATCCATTGAAGTAAGCATTGAAATAGTAGTATCAAATAATACACTTAACTTATCATCAAATTTATACTTGACTTCGTTTGGAGGTTTTATTTTAGGGAATATAATTCCTTGAGCTGCGATATCTTTTTTAAAGTCATCATTATTTTCAATATCTGTTCGACTTCTTCTAATTACTAAAGGTTCAATTACTTTATCCCTAATTTTATCAAATATCGCTTTTACCTTTTTTACATCTAAAACTTGATCTTTCTTTAGTTCGTCATACTCTTCCTTGAGAGGCGTAAAAAAAGCTTGTAAATCTTTTATACTTGGTAGTTTAGCATTCCTTTTATCTTGAAATAAATATATTTGATTTTCAATATCTGCCGGATGATTGTTTAATGGTGTGGCAGATAGCAACATTACTTTTTTTCTAGTATCTCCATTGGAACCAGGTATTCTTCTGTCAGTTTTAGTTATCGTTTGAAGCTTTTCATACATATTAGAAGTATCGTTTCTAAATTTGTGTGCTTCATCAATAACAATTAAATCAAACTCATCAGGATTAGGATAATTTTTATTATTGCCATCCAACACTTTATGAAGACTTCCCGTAGAGACAAACCAAGTGTTATTTTCAATATGAAAATCTTTGATAGTTGTTTTCCAGTTTTCTTCTAAGGCTGGTGGGTAAACGATTAATACTTTAGAATGATAACCATTCTCAAAAACAAATTTTTTAGTGATAATAGTTGCTATTACTGTTTTTCCTAACCCTACAACGTCTGCTAAGAAAAAACCATTATACTCCATTAACTTTTCATATCCCTCAATTGCTGCTTCGGATTGATAAGTAAGTCTTAGGTATTTGTCTGGTAAAAGTAAATCTATGTTGGTAGGATCGTATTCAATCCGTTTACCAAAATATTCAATTAATAATTTTATATAAAGTTCAAATGGAGTAAAATTATCATTTAGAAAAGTTTCCTTTTTAAGAGCAGAAACATCTACCGGTAAAATATCTACTGCTTCATCCCAAAGCATTTCAAATTCTTCAGATGCAAATTTAATATCATCGTAATCTCTTAATTCAACATTAAATTCATAATTAGATTTTTCTCGAGAACCTAACCCAGGTTCGGTAAGATTTGATGATCCTGTTATAACACTTCCTGTGGAGTATTGATTAAAATTTTCAGGCTTAAATATGTATATCTTTGCGTGTAAGTTTTTTTCAGGGTGTGCTTTTATTACAATTTTATTATCAATGATATCTTTTATAAATTGTATTATACCATCTTCAATATCTTTTGAATAATCTGCTTCCTGAATATCCTTTTTTAAAGCTTGAATAAATTGATCTTTTGTTTCATTAGGATCTTTTAAATATTGCTGGCCTAAGGAATGATATTTTTCTAATAAAACATCTACATTAATACCTACCAAAATCCTAATATTTGGTATGTTTTCTAGAAATGGTCTTATCTTAAAATAACCGGTAGCTCTAAAATAACCAACTAGTGCATCAAAATGGTGAATGTTAGATAAGTTATTAAATACGCCTTCAAATTTCTTTAAGAGACTGTTATCCTTTTTATTGGTAAAAAATTTAGTAGACATTGAATATTGTAGTTATAGGATGGTAAATTTAAAAATAAACTTGACTATCTTAAATAAATGACAGCTTTAGATTGAACGGAAAAAAAATTTTCTTATTGATGTATAACCGATAAGTAGAAATTTTAATTGAAACATTACTTAGCCTTCAATTCTGCGGTTTTATATATTATATATGATTAACTTAAAAAGATATATAAAACTAATTTTTTATATATTTATATTAATATCCTATAATAAAATAACAATTTATGTCAAGATATTTTTTTCTTGTCGGTATTCTGCTGTTGCTAAATAATTCTTTTGGGCAACAGTTGGACCCAACTATTGAAATTACCCTAAATCCAGAGACTAGTTCTATTTCTGATACGGATAGGGCTAAAATTCCTTTTGATGAGAAATTTTTTATAAAGGGAACTCTTCAGGAACGAGAGGCAGATTTGCTAAAAGTCAAAATTAAAATTGCCAATCATTGTTTAAATATAGGAGAAGAGGGGTGTTATGAAAAATATAAAAGTAATGATTACTACTTTTATAACAAAGTCGATGAATCTGGTTACAAAAACTTAAATACCTTAAAATTAAACAATAAAAGTTTTAGAGTTTTAATACCTCCACTTCATCCTAATGAGCAATATGAATTTCAATTCATATTTTATGAAAATCTTGGTGACAATAAGCAAATATCTGATGAAGCTATAAACGTTATTACAAATTATATCAATGAGATAGTATCATTCGATAGTCCAATACTATTTAATGATATTAAGCAAATCAATTCTGAATTAAAGGATAGGCTTTATCCGATTACCGGTGTAAATAATTATTTTACAAAGGATGGAGTAGAAGCCAATCTCGAGCAACTACTTACAGAATCTCAAATAGAAGAGTTTGAAGAATTTATTTTGCTAAATAATGATATCTATAAAAAATATGAAGACCTTAACTATTACATAAGAGGCAATAAACCACCAATTAATAAACGAATTTATGAAATTATAGGAGATTCTACTTTTGTCAGTGACTTAGAGAAAATCAGAAGTGATGATGAAATTTGGAAAAAACTTGAAAAAAGTTCACCTTCAAACTTCACCCTTTCTATGGCTGATATTCTTGATATTTTGATTTTGGATACAAAGTCAAATCCTTATATAGATAAAGATTTCGAAGGGGATACATATTATGAAATTCCATTTATTAAGGCCAATCAAAATCGTGTTTTTGAAATTCTAGCTGGTGAAAAAAAGCTTGATGGGAAGAATATTGTTGATAATGATTCCATTATAAGTTTAACGAGTGGAATGGCTATTTTTGAAACCTTCCGGAAGACAATTGATTTAGGCTCCAAGAAAGGATATTTTAAAGATATAGATACGGATGTATTTAGAGAATGGACTAAAACGGTAAATCACATTCAAGGATCAATTGAAGAGACCCGGGATTTAGCTGAAAATTACCCCAATTTATTGTCAGGTTTATACAGTTCCTTTTACGTACCCCTAGACCTTAGTACCAAAGTCAATATATCTACTAGCGAATCACCTTATTTAGGTGTTGATTTTGGAGTTTTCATTGCTCCAGAAATTAACTCAACCTTTATTTTGGATGGGATTAATTTTCATTTGAAACCTGTAAATCGGTCAGCAAAATATAGCGACTTAAAAAAATTTGATGAATTTTTAAAAAGAACTAGTATTCAAATTGGTTTAGTTCAAAGAATAGGTAGTTACGAGGATAGGTTTGAAAAATATTTCGATTTAGGTAGTCCTTATTTTGGAATTGGATTTAGAGTTATTCCTATACTTAGAATGAATTTAGGTGGAATTTTTTATAAAGAAAAAAATGTGAATCCGATAATCACCGATTTAAATACAGAATTTACTTGGGGTATTTCGGCAAGTTTAGATGTTGAGTTAAAAGATGCTCTGTCAATTTTTGGAAAATTAATTAAACCTTAATAAAATAAATATGGAAAATTTTCATTTGATTTTCACGAATTTATTCAAGGATTCTAGAGTAAGTGATCGAGATAAGAACATTTTAAAACTGCCCTTCCATAAAAGTGAACTAAAAGGTTTGGGTAAATCAAGAACTACTTTAGAAATCGAATATGTGTTGAAAGATAATATATCAATAGAGAATTTTGTTTTAAGATTCAGACTGGTAGGTGGAAGAAGTGATCAATTTTATTTTTTAATTAATGAGGAAACTAAAAGTAAAATAATAGATATAGAAATTAATAGGAAAATAGAACAAGGCGATGTTTTTAAAGTGGAATTGGAGTTAGTATCTAATTTGAGTTCTAATGAGTTGGATCTTGGCTATTTTTTAATGGATTTTTATAAAAAGTTTAGTGATGACGAATATTTTAAAAATTATGGTTGGGAAACTTTTAAGAGCATGCATGCAATTTAGAGGTTTAAAAAATTCAATTTTACTGGTAATTATTTCTGTTTTCTTTATTAATTGTGAAGGTGTCCCAATTGAATATCTCGAAAATGATGAAATTTTATCATTTGAAATAAAGGATTTGGAAACTGGAGAGGCATTAACTGAAGCGCTAGGGGATGGTGAAAACCAAATTCAACTAATTGCAAATATATCTGAAAAAGCTGATCCGAAATATAGAACAATAACTTTTGAAACTTCAGGTGGGCAATTTATTTCGAATGGAGGAAAATCCATCGATAAAAAGGTCGATGTTAGTGGGCAATCCTCAGTAATTTTAGAGGTGCCATTAAGTAAGGACAGAATATATTTGTCGGCAAAAATAAAAAATGAGGCGTACAATATTATTAATGAAAAATTTATTGATTTATTAGAATTTGAAAATATAATTAAACTTGAGATTTTAGGTTCCTCAGGAAATGAATTAACGCAGGAGGTAGTAGCTGACGGTAGTTCCATTATTACCTTAAGAGCCATTGTTGAGGTTGACATGGATGAATTTCAAAATGTAACTTTCAAGAAAAGTAAAGGTGAGTTCCTAGGTGTTGATTCAAATCAGTCAATAAAACCGATAGATCAAGATGGAATTGCTGAAATTCAATTTGAAGTACCAATTGAGTCTGGCAGGGTTTATTTTTCAGCAGAAATTGGTAATAATGATAATCAATATATAGTAGAGCAATTTGTTGATTTGCAAAAAGCCTTTCCAAATGAATTGCTAATTGAATCGAATTCAACTAGCATTACTAAGTCAAATCCGATAGATTTAACCGTTTATACATTGCGTGATAATGGTAAAGCGAGCGATGGAATTGTAGTGAACTTTAAGGCTTATCAAACATTTGAAGATGATACTTTGTCGATAGGAAGATTTACAAATAGGGCGAATGCCACTACTTCAAATGGTGTTGTTTCGGGCGTTAAATTCTATATAGATACAAATGACTATAATCCTGATTTAGACATAGTAATTGAAGCTTATAGTGAAGGTTCAGGTCAAGCAGAAGTCTCGGATTCTGTTAAAATAGATATTATTGAATAATTGATTTCTTTAACCTTCTAACTAATGCCAAGATATTATTTAGGTTGAGTTCATTTGAAATGATTTGAGATACTATCAGCTTCAAACAGTTTCAACCATTACCAATTTCTATTTGGTCATTTGAACAATTTGGCTTTTTTTCAACGTGTAATCTTATTTGTATTTCTTCATTGGTGGAAGGAGAGCGGTAATAATAATCTATATACAAAAATTCCTCTTGTTCTTTAGGAAATACAATTGTTATTTTGCGTTTACTTCTTTTTTCACGAATTAGTGTAAGTCTGTCCTCTAAAACTTGGGTTTCCTGGATTTTTAAAACTTCTATATCCTTTCCCTGTTTTGTTTCGGTTACTATAGTTACATCATTGGGTTCAAAAACGATTCTCCGATCAACCCATTTAAACTCTGACCTGTAGATGTTGGGATAAGTTTCAGTAAGAAAAGAGTAATAAACCTCCTGCCCAAAAAAGTTAAAGGGTATAAATAAAAAAATTATGCAAAGAGTTTTCATTCTCCTAAAATTATAATACTTAAATGTTTAGAAGCTTGCAGTTTACACAAAAAGCATAATAAATTTTAAAAATGTGAGTTAGCCTTTTTAACCACACCTTACGCGAATAATCTCATCGATCCTGCTAGTATATCGATTTGAAAGACGTTCCTGTTTCATTTTCCAGGTACGGCCAAGATCCATTCCTGCAAATTTCACTTTTCCGTTTTCGGTTTTGTTTAATCGATCTATTGTTCTCATAAGTATATGATGCCGGGGGTCTTCCGCAGAAAACAATGAGAGCTGCCGTTCAGAAGCTGGCGTAATTCCCATAATAATTACTCCGGCTTTTTTGTATTGGTAACCGGGTTTATATATTTTTTTAAGTCCGTATAAGGCAGCTTTAGTCAAGACCATTGTAGAATGTGTGGGATTGGAGAGTTTAACCACCATATTAGCTCTGTATTGCTTTAGGTCGGTTCTAAAGGGGTTGGTAATTAAGAACACATACAGTAAAGTGCAGTTTGAATCTTGTTTACGAAGTTTTGCTGCGGCTTTGGCTGCATATGTGGCTACCCGCTCCCTCAAATCATTATAATCGCTATACATTTTATCAAAGCTCCTGGTAACTGCAATATTTTTTTTATTCTTTACTTCTTCAAAATCCAATGTAGATTCACCCGATAGATCCCGTTTCAGTCGCAAGCCTACAACGCTCATCTGTTTTTGAGCATATTCATTTGGAAGTTGAATAAATTCCCAGGCATTTTTCACATTGATATTTAATAATCGTTTTTCGTGTTGGCGCCCAATTCCCCAAACATCGCCAATCTTTGTCCAACGCAATGCTTTTTCTTTCTTTTCATCAGAATCTATCGCGTAAACACTACCGGTGCGATCGGCAAATTTCTTAGCAATTTTATTCGCAATTTTTGCCAGGGCTTTTGTAGGAGCGAGTCCTACACTAATTGGAATTCCGGTATGCCTTAACACATGTTCTACCATTTCTTTTCCAATTCGCTCCAGGTCATACAATTCGAAGCCATTAAATTTCAGAAAAGATTCATCTATGGAGTAAACTTCTATTTCAGGTGTAAATTGGGAAAGGATATTCATTACCCGTCCGCTCATATCTCCATATAGGGAATAATTACTGGAGAAAACGGAAATTCCTTTAGCTTCAAAATCTTTTTTAAATTGAAATGCTGGCGCTCCCATAGGGATCCCCAATGCCTTTGCTTCATTGCTGCGCGCAATAACACAACCATCGTTATTAGATAGTACAACCACGGGCTTATTACGTAAAGAAGGGTCAAAAACGCGTTCACAACTCGCATAAAAATTATTACAATCTACCAGGGCAAACATACTATAGGTCTTTTATGCAGTGAGTGACAATACCCCAAATCACAAAATCATTTTCTGGAGTGACTTTAATGGGTTGATATTTTTCATTTTCAGCCACCAGCCAGATGATATCCTTTTCAATCTTAATTCGCTTAACGGTAAATTCTCCATCGAGAAAACAAACTGCTATATTCTGATTTTTTGGTCTCAAGCTTTTATCAATGACCAAGAGATCACCATTCCCGATTCCGGCACCGATCATACTATCGCCTTCAGCTCTACCAAAGAAAGTAGCTTCTTTGTTCTTAATGAGTTGTTGGTTGAGGTCGATAATATCTTCCAAATGATCATCGGCCGGGGAAGGAAATCCGGCGGAAATCCCGCAGGAAGAAAATGGCATTATTAAATTATGAAGCGAATATTTTTTGTAAATTTTCATTAACTACGAATTGAACAACAAAAATAGGTAAATTTCCAAATAATAGGATATAATCCAATTTATTTAAAATGTGTTACGAAACCAGTCTTACTAAAAAATTATCAGCTATTGAGAAACATACCGGTGCTGAACTTTTATATTATGGAACCTACGAACCATATTATCATCTTTCAGGCTATACTCATCCAAACCTTTTTTGCTTACCAATTGAAGATCCTTCACATATATATCCTATGGAGTGGGGCTTATTTCCCAATCAACCAGGGATAGATATTATCGATTTCCGAAAAGATTATAATACCCTTAATGCGAGAGGAGAAAGTTTGCTTCACTCTAAACTTTTTAAAGAACCAGCAAGAAAACGGCGCTGTTTAATCCTGGCGGATGGCTTTTTTGAACCCCATTACCCAAATGATAATTTTAAAGCTAAGCCGGTTCCCAAATATTGTTATTTGGAAAACAGAAAGCTTTTTTGTTTTGCCGGTATTTATAATGAATTTGATGATGAATATTGGAATGTTAGCCTGGTGACTACTGAAGCTAACGATTTTTTTGAAAAAATTCATAATAAGAAAAAACGGATGCCTTTAGTATTAGACCCTGCTTTTGAAGGAGAATGGTTACGGGAAGATTTATCAGATAAAGGCATTTTAGACCTGGTAAAACACGGTTTTATTAAGGAAGAATTTAAATCTCATTCGGTAGCCAATATTTATAAACGTGAGATTAATACCAATACCCCTGAATTTTTAGAACCTGTGGATGATGGAGCAGGGGAACAGGGCAAGTTATTTTAATTTTTTGAAGCCGCTTCATCAGGTTTCGTACTTTTTTTTTTCCTTAAAAGACTTACAGATATTACGCACCTCTCTATATATTTTTATATAATTTTCATTGATTTCCTCATCTGAAAAGAATTGCCCTACTTCAGGCAGTTCCCTTTCAATTAGCTGCTGCTTAAAATGTACTTTTTTATCCTTCCCATCGGCGTATGTGATAAACTCTCCTTGTTTTAAACCAAAAAACACATTCGCTCTTACTTTGTAAATTTCTTTTTCGCCCGTTGATATTTTAGTATCGAAATCTAAACCGGTACCCCGCATTACTGTTTTTGTTTCATCCTTAATAATTTCGAAAAAGCGTTCATAAAACCTTGCAGTGTCTGGATCATTAACTTTTCCGAAGAATTGATAAGATAGATTGCTTAAAATAGCCTTACTGGCTTTGTCTCCATACATCATATCATTCTGAATCTTATCCTGCATCACATATACGGTTGCTATATCATAGCTTCTAAGAGTGGCTGGAATACGATGCATATTTAATAACCTTATAGTTGGCGCTTCTTCAATAAGTAGGAAAGATGATTTGGAATGCCTCACGCTCATTTGTTTTACAATAGTATGCATTACCGTAGCGATCACCGGGGAATAGGAGGAATCGTATTTGGGATTATTTACAAGCGAGATTACCGCCGGGTTATCTTTATTATTAATATTTAGCGGAATATCATCTGCAGCCAACGCCATAAAAATCCGTTTACTGCTAATTTTCATCAAAGCTGTTGAAAGGGTACTCTTTACCCCCGCAGTTTGTTTTTCGGAATCTTTACCGCTTATAAAAGCATCTGCAAATGCCCGTGAAGTTTGGTTTGATTTTAAAAAACCAATAAGCTCATCGGTGTCCAAATATTGATAAATCGCAATGAGGTGAGGGAGGGTACAAAATTTCGGAAATGAAACCTTTAGTTTCCAAATTAAACCGGAGATTAGTCCTTGCGCAGCATCATTAAAAAATTTTCCTACGCCTACCGCACCCGATTCTTTTTGTTCCAATAGGTTCTCAATCAAGACACGAGAAACCTCATTAATATCTTCTTCATTCTCCATATACCGCGGTGCAATAGGATTTACCCGATGAATTATTTTATCAAAGGAAAGTATATAGAACTCCAGATTTCGATTTTTAAATAGGGGATAGGCCATTTCGGTAATCTCAAAATCTTTATAGTCGTGTATAAGTCCGCAGAAAGAATTTCGGCTGAAATGTTGCAAAAGGTTATAAACAACACTTTCTGTTTTACCACTACCTGCAGCGCCAATTACAGAAACTCCGCGCTTAATATTATTGATTTTAAAGGCACCCCTCTCAGTCTTAAATTGAACCTGGTATTTAGTTTCGGTATTTGATATTTCTTTCTTGGGTATAAAAACATAAAGAACCGTATTGCTTAAAATAAGAGGACATCCCAAGTAAAGGGCTATGTTAGCTATTTCCTTTAATGAAGGATCATTCGGTAAAAGTGCCCAAAGGAACAAACCACATACAAGTAGATTCTTAGGAAATGCAAAAGAGGTGATTTTATACATTCGCAAGAAAATCCCGCTCCCGATTGCAATGCATAAGATAATATTTAGAAAATTGACTTCCATAGCTGGTTGATTTAAATTCCTATTGATGCAGATCTTGAAGCTGTTAGGATGCCTTTTTGAATTGTTTTTATCAGTTTCACGCTTAGCTGGGCTTTAGAAAGAGGAATTACAGGCGGCAAGGGGATACCGGTTTCTCTAAGCATTTTTATTGCCAGGGCTTTTTCAGATGCGGGCAATCCCATAATAGCAGAAAAATATGCTTTCGGACTCTTTATAAAATCTTTCCTGGCCTGGTAAGTTTCTACAAAATTACGTTGATATTGAAATTGTTTATCAAATGTCTTTTCTGCTTTTTTGAAAAAATCATCCCTGTTAAATCCTCTTTTCACCAGTTTACCATTCAGTTCAACCTCAGAAGCTTTGTATTTACTACCAGGCGATAGGCTATGGGAATTGGAAACATCCTTTCGGCTTACAATAATATGAATATGGCTCTGTTTTCCATCCTTAAGCATTCCCTGGACAATACGTTGGCCGTTTTGCTGGTGAGGAGCTTCCTTTTCCAAATTAATAATCTGTTGTTCCCTGGATCTTATGCTGCCTTGCATTTCACCACGTTCTATTTTCCGAATTTCATTTTTGAGTTCCAGTATTTTTGTGGCATAAGGCTGATTTTCCCTTACCTGGTAATCGGTGCCTTTAAATGCTCTGTGGTGTTCGATCTTTGCGAAATATTTAATATCGTTTACATTAATTGGTCTACCATTAATCTCTCGATTAAAGCTGGAGGCATAATCTTTCATAATTGCCCTGGTATATTGTTTTAAAGCTTCAGAACTGTTTTGTAGTTTTTTCAACTCATATTGTGATGGGTTTACGGTAATAGAATAAAATTTTGGTTCCATCTTTTCCAGTTTAGCCGTATTGGCATCTATTTCCTTTACAACTATTTCCGGAGAAATTTCATCCTCCTTCTGATTGAAAAAAAGCTCCTGATCCTTTTCTTCTATACCAGGAAGCTGATTCTCTTTTTCCAGGTAATCGACATAATCTGCGGCACTTTGAGAATAATTTGCGCCCAGTTTCTGAGGTGTGATAGTGATATACATAATAGGTTTATTTATAAAAATCGGGATGAGTATCGTCTTCCTCATAGTCCCTTATCCGATTTTCGTAGTTATTTTTGGGATCTGCAGCTTCCATTAAAGATTCCAAAATGCCTAAAGTGGGGTTTACTTTATTCTTCTCTATATCTTTCAAAATTGCGATTACTGCATTTATTCTTTTTTTGACAAGGTTTTCCAGAGTCTGCATTTTTGGACCCATCATTTCATTTGGGGAAATACTATTCATTTCAAAAAAATCGACCATCGATGATAGTGTCATTGATTGAGATTTAGATAAAGCCCGGCTGAACCTTTTAAATTTTTTGGCTACGGAAGTCTTGATCTTAAGAGTCTCGAACTTCTCTTTTTTATATTCTTCATCCATTTTTTAGTAATATTTTTGCCATTTCTCAATGGTTTTCAAAGGTTTTTAGTAATAAAACAACTTCTTTTTAATTTTGATCCTTGAATAAAATTATTTAAATAACTGTTAAACAGTTACTTGGGTTTTAAAAGGTATTTCTTAACGTGGCTCTGCCCGTTACCCTCTTGCTCTACCTTTTCGTCCCGCAGGGACAAAAATTTCAACTATCAAATTGAATTTAATAGCGCTTTAATTAGTGAGAAACTGAATCCCATTTTTTATGATTGAAAAAGAAAATCTTTAAAATTAACTGTAGAGAATTGGAAGAATAATTGAGAATTCTGTAAAATGAAAAACGGGATTATGAAAATCATATCCCGTTTTAGAAACTAATTATTTCCTGTTATAAAATGCCTTCATCGGCAAAGCTGAAGTAATCCCCATCGGGAGTTAGTATTAAATGATCCAGTACCTTAATATCAAAAAGTTCCCCTGCTTTTTTGATCTTTTCCGTTAGTGATTTATCAGGTAGGCTGGGTTGCAGCGTTCCTGAGGGATGGTTATGTGCTAAAATTATAGAGGTCGTAACGGACTTTAAAACTACCGCGAAAACAATTCTTATATCTACTAAAGTTCCGGTGATACCACCTGTAGAAAGTGTATAAATACCTTTTACCTTGTTTGAATTATTAAGTAGTAACATTTTAAAACTTTCAAAAAGTTCAATATTTTGTTTATCCCAATGCTCAAAAAGAAGGTTGGCGGCATCACGGGAAGAAGATATTTTGGGAAGCAATTTTGTTTTAATACTTCCGCTGTAACTTATTGCAATTTCATTAACTTTGGTTTCCATTATTGATTTGTTTAAAGTTAGATAGTGAAAGAGGGCGCACTTTTCGACGATGACGCCCTCTTTGTTTTTTGATTTAACTATCCTTTGCGGAGTTACCCAATAAAAGGATCTCATCTACTAGAATTTCGGTGATGTACTGTTTCTCTCCAGCTTCATTGTTATACGAGCGATAGGTTAATTTGCCTTTAATAGCAATTTCCTTCCCCTTAACGATATACTTACTGGCAAGTTCAGCCTGTCTACTCCAGGCTACTAGCTGGTGCCATTGTGTTTCCTGGACTTTCTCTCCGTCTTTTAAAAATTGTTCATTGGTGGCCAGAGAGAATCGGCAAACCAACATCCCGTTTTCAAACCTGTGAGATTTAGGATCTTCCCCTACGTTTCCAATTAACTGTACTGTGTTTCTAAGCGTTTTCATAACTAAAAGATTTAAAGGTTTATAATTGATTTTTAACTGATTTACTTATTGTATCCTGAGCGTTTTCCTTTTTTGATTTTTTAATTCCGCTTCCTTTTTGTGGATTTTGTATGATTTCATTTTTCCATTTTTAGATTTACTTCCTGTAGCGCCTTCACTGTTACCTTTTTCTGATGCTCATACATTTTCAAGATTTAGAATTAGGGAGGACTTATAAAAAGGGAGCGCAGGGACCGGCTTTATGCAGTCTGGACTAACTTCTAAATCTTGGTATTTTGCATTACAGAAAAAGGTAGGGGCAGTGAGGGACGGGTGTACTTCAGATAGAAAAAAGGAAGAGTAGGGAAGGAGCAGGAAACGGAATTAAATTAATTATGAAATCCAATTAGAGGACTTAAGTGGAAAACCAGAACCGAGAATGAAGCATTTCCGCATTTTGTGCGGAATAAGCGAAATGGAAGTTGGTGGTTTTTCGCTTGTGTCCGGTGCTTATGAATGAAGCTCTTTAGCCTGGAGGTACGGAAGGCTAATGTGCTGAATGGGTTAGTTCTCAAAGGTAATTTATAAATGGTGATAAATTCCAATGATCTTAAGTTTTATTATAGGGCTTATTTTAGGAATGAAAACGATTTAATATTGTCATCTTATTAAAACAATAATATTTGAATAATTTATGAGCGTATATCTTACATTTAAAAATAAAATTTTATTTTTAACAAAATATTAAACGTAGATATGGAATTTGAATTACTCGATCAGATTGTTTTCGCAGCTTATGCTTTATTAATTATTTGTATTGGCCTATGGGTTTCTAGAGGAAAGGGAGAATCTTCGGAAGATTATTTTCTTGCGAGTAAATCATTACCCTGGTGGGCAATAGGTACTTCTCTAATTGCTGCCAATATTTCGGCAGAACAATTTATAGGGATGTCTGGTTCGGGTTTCGCTATCGGTCTTGCTATAGCCTCTTATGAGTGGATGGCGGCCATTACTTTGCTGGTGGTGGGGAAGTTCTTTTTACCCATTTTCATTGAAAAAAAATTATATACTATACCTGAATTTGTTGAGGTTCGTTATGGGACTAACCTAAAGACTATATTGGCAGTTTTTTGGATTGCACTTTTTGTTTTTGTAAATCTTACATCAGTTCTTTACTTAGGCGCCACAGCTTTGGATACTATTATAGGTGTAGGAGATGGATCTATATTTATGTATTCCATTATAGGATTGGCATTGTTTGCTGCTGCCTATTCACTCTACGGCGGACTTGCCGCTGTAGCCTGGACAGATGTCGTGCAGGTTGTCCTCCTAATTGCAGGAGGGTTAATTACTACCTATATTGGGCTTTCCCATGTTGCAGAGGATGGGAACGTCATTTCTGGGATCGTTTCTATTTATGAAGAAGTACCAGAAAAGTTCTCCATGATTCTTGAGAAAGGAGAGATTATGACTCCTAATGGAAAAGATGCCTGGTGGGATTTGCCTGGATTGGCTGTTTTGTTAGGTGGGATGTGGGTAGCCAACCTATATTATTGGGGATTCAATCAGTATATAATACAGCGTACTCTTGCTGCTAAAAGTCTTAGAGAGTCTCAGAAAGGAATTATATTGGCTGGTTTTCTTAAACTTTTGATTCCGCTTATCGTAGTGGTACCGGGGATTATTGCTTACGTGATGAATACTGGGCCTAACGGTGAAATTTCTTCAGCTTTTACGGATCCTTCTTTTATTGCCGAAGGGGGAAGGGTAATAAATGACAATGCATTTCCCTGGCTAATCAAGGAATTTATTCCGGTTGGGCTTAAAGGTTTGGTACTGGCAGCTTTGGCCGCAGCAATTGTATCTTCCATAGCTTCAATGCTGAATTCTACCGCGACGATTTTTACAATGGATATTTACAAACCTTACTTCAATAAAGGACGTACAGATAAAAATCTTGTGATGGTAGGACGGCTTTCTGCTACAACTGCCTTAATTATTGCAGTAATTCTTGCTCCGCAACTTAAAAACCTGGGCCAGGTATTTCAATATATACAGGAATATACTGGCATTGTAAGCCCTGGTATACTGGCTGTGTTTATGCTTGGATTATTTTGGCGAAAAACAACCAACAAAGCTGCTATCTGGGGCGTATTATTATCGATGCCTATTGCACTTTACTTTAAAGTTGGACCAAATAAATGGGTGGATAATCAAATATTTGTGGAGCTGCCATTTATGCATCAAATGTTTATTACGTGGATATTAACAATGTTGATTATGGTAGGTGTAAGTTATGCAGATACCAAAGGAAAGGATCACGAAAAGGCAATTATAATTTCTAAGAAACTGTTTAAAACAAGTCCTATATTCAATATATGCAGTTTTGCAATTATGCTGATAGTAGCAATGTTATATGCCTTATTCTGGTAAGAGCACTTTAAAAGGAAACCAAAATTTTCATTTTGGTTTCCTTTTAAAGTCCTTATAATTACTTAAAGCTTTTCCAAAGCCTTGGTTGAATCACGATAGAGTATTTTTGATTCAAGCACTGTTGATATTTTCTTTTTGGTAAGCTCCCCGCGGATTCTCGCTATAAGTGTTTCTACACTAAGCTTTCCTTGTTTTCCTGCATATTGTTCCACGGTTGTTAATGATGGGAGAAACTTTTCTCCCATAAAACCATTGGTAAAACCAATGACTGAGATTTCTTCCGGAATTTTATAGCCATTTTTAATGACAGAACGAATAGTGAAAATTGCCGACAGCTCGTCTGCAGCAAGAATTCCGTCAATGCTGTTTCTTTTTAATGCAGATAGTAGATTTTTTTCGAATACCCCATAATCTTTAATATGAATAATACAAGGTTTTACATTTATTCCTTTCATAGCTGCTAAATAGCCCTTCTTCCTGTGAAAATCCACGCTGGTATCATAAATTGTTGATAGGTAGGCGATTTTTTCGCATCCCGATTCATACATTTGCAGCGTAGCTTTTTTGGCTATTTGAAAATCGTCAATGGATACGTAATCACAGGGTAGCTGAGTAGTAATTCTGTCAAACAACACTACGGGAATTCCGTAATTTATTACATTCATAATGTGTGAAAAATCATTATTCCGTTGCGTTTCTTTTGCCAAAGAAATGATTAATCCATCCACACGTGCGCTTAAAAAGGTTGAGAGGCTGTCGGCTTCTTTTTTAGTGGAATCATTAGAAATACAAATAATTATTCTGTAGCCGAGGCTGCTAGCCATAGTTTCGATTCCGTCCAGGGCTTTTGCAAAGAAACTGTCTAGAACATTTGGAATAATAACACCAATAGTTTTAGTTTCTCTAGCTTTAAGACTTTGAGCCATTCCGTTAGGAATATAGTTATTTAGTAAAGCCAATTCTTTAACCCTATCTCGAGTTTCTGTACTAATTTCTGGACTGTCATTTAAAGATTTTGAGACCGTGGAAACAGATACGTTGAGCAGCTTAGCGAGATCCTTTAAAGTATATTTCTGCATCATTTTATTTATTCAGCATAGAGTAGTGTTTATTTGGCAACTCTTTAAGAGTTTTTGCTGCCATCTCTGCAGTAATATCTCGTTGGGGACCTGCAAACATTTCGTAACCTACCATAAATTTCTTCACTGTTGCAGATCTTAGTAGCGGCGGATAGAAAGACATATGAAAATGCCATTCAGGATATTTCTCTCCGTCGGTAGGAATTTGATGAATTCCTGATGAATACGGAAAGGACGTCTCGAAAAGATTATCATAAATTATCGTAAGTTCCTTTATTGCTTTGGCAAAAGACTGTTCTTCTTCTTCGTTTAACTGGCCGATATGCTGGTAATGTTTCCGTGGTATTATCATTGCTTCATAAGGCCAAACTGCCCAGTAAGGAATAAGTACTACGAAATGCTCATTTTTGACCAGGATTCGATCATCTAATTCAAGTTCCTGCTTTAAGTAGTCGGTAAGGAGACTTCGTTTATTTCTCTCCCAATATTCCTTAAATTGTTTCGATTTCTTCTGAATTTCTGTTGGGATTGAAGATTGAGACCAGATCTGGCCATGTGGATGTGGATTACTACACCCCATAACAGCACCTTTATTTTCAAATATCTGTACGTAATTGATGCTCTCGATGGCTCCTAATTCGGCATACTCTTTTTTCCACATTTTTACTACCTTCTGAATGTCTCTGATCTCCATTAACGGAAGTGTAAGGGAATGATCTGGAGAGAAACAGACCACTTTACATATTCCCTGTTCTGCTTCGGCCTTTAAAAGGCCATCATTCAACTCCTTTTTAGGAGTATCAGGCAATAAAGCTGAAAAATCATTGGTAAAAGAAAATGGCTCGGCGTAATTAGGATTGGTTTCTCCACTGGTACGAGTATTCCCTGGACATAAATAGCACGAGGGGTCATAATCGGGGCCTTTTTCAGGATTATTTTTTTCCGTTTTTCCCTGCCAAGGTCTTTTTGTGCGATGAGGCGAAACCAGGATCCATTCACCCGTTAATATATTGTATCTCCTGTGTGGGTTATCATTTAATTTAATGCTCATACTATAAATTTTTCTATGCTTTAACTTTTTCAATTAGAGTTCCTTCACCAGCTGAGACGGTAATAATATCCATGGTCCTATTGAATTCTTTAAAATAGGCCTTAGAAATCTCTTCAGAATATTCTTTGATTTTATCGGCCTCAATTAAATTAATCGTGCAACCTCCAAAGCCACCACCCATCATACGGGAACCATAAATAAAATTTTTATTTTTGGCATAAGCTACCATAAAATCTAATTCGGAACAGCTTACCTCGTAGTTATGTTGTAAGCCCTCATGGGACTGGTACATCAACTCTCCGAATTCTTTCAAATGCCCTCTTTTCATAGCCTCTGAAGCTTTTAAAACTCTTTCGTTTTCCTTTAAAACGTATGTACAGCGCTGATATGCTTTACCTGTTAACTCATGCTTGAATTCAGAAAGCATGTCAAAATTAACTTGCCGTAGAGAGGTTATTTCGGCATATATTTTCGATATAATACGTACTGCTTCCTCACATTCAGCACGCCTTGTATTATATTCGCTATCTGCAATGCTATGGGAAACGTTGGTGTTCAAAAGCAATAATTTGCAATTTTTAAAATCGGCTGGGATATATTCGGTTTCAAGAGTTTTACAATCTAGAAGAATGATATGATCTTTTTTGCTCATTACTGAAGCAAACTGATCCATAATCCCACAGTTCGAGCCTACAAAATTATTCTCTGCGCGTTGCGAAAGCTCTACAATTTGCAATTTTGTCAACTTAAGATTGAAGATTTGATTTAGCCCGCTAGCAAATCCACACTCCAGTGCTGCAGAAGAACTTATTCCTGCCCCTATGGGGAGTTCTGTATTTATTATACAATCAAAGCCCCTCAATTTTCCTCCAATTTTTTGAATTTCTTCTGTTACTCCAAGCAGGTAGTTTTGCCATGACTGGTTGGATCTCGTAATGTCGTTTAAATTGAATTCAAAATAACTGTTGAAAGTGATGCTAAAAATTCGGCATATACTGTCCGAAGCATTTTTTTTAAATTCAAAAAATATCTTTTTGTCAATTGCAGTAGGCATCACGTATCCATGGTTATAATCCGTATGTTCACCAATAAGATTTATCCTTCCTGGTGAAGCTACTTTTACTTCGCATGTAAAGGCGGAAAATTCTTCCGGGTATAAAGCTGGTTTTTCTGAGTTTTTCAAAGAGTTCGTTTTTATTTAATTATAGCATAAAGATAATAAATGTAAAAAATACGTTCATTGTTTGATTGATATTTTTTCATATACAGTTGTCAAAATTTTTTCTTTAACGAGGCCAGGTAAAGTATAAGAGATCTACTAGTAGTTATTTTTAATTCTGGGGTAATAGATTTTCTGAGAAATCTAGGTATTTGATAAATTCTCCATTCCAAATTCAAGCATTAGAGAACAATTTAATCCTCATGCTCTTTTTTAAGCGAATCTTTTCTGCCACTTCCATGCACTTTGTAAAGCTTCCGCCAAACTTCGCTCAGCTTTCCATCCCAATACGTTATTAGCCTTTACTGTATCTGCAAATGCAGCAATTACATCTCCTTCTCTGCGATCAGAAAACTTGTATTTTAAATTTATACCGGTTGATTTTTCAAACGTATTAATTACCTCCAGGACTGTATTGCCATTACCTGTGCCAAGGTTGAAAATTTCAAAATTAGAATCTTCTTTTCTTTTTATCAGGCGTTCCAATGCTAGGACATGGGCACTCGCTAAATCCATAACGTGGATATAATCCCTGATACAGGTGCCATCTCGTGTAGGGTAATCATTACCGAATACCATCAATTCTTTTCTTTGGCCTATAGCCGTTTGCGTAATGAAGGGAATCAGGTTTTGAGGAGTACCAATGGGTAACTCTCCGATTTCTGCAGATGAATGAGCTCCTATTGGATTAAAATATCTTAGTGAGATGGCATTAAGGTTTAAATTTATTTTACAGGTGTCTGCAATTATTTCTTCCCCAATCTGTTTTGTATTTCCATAAGGGGATTGTGCTGTTTTAATCGGTGCTTTTTCATTAATCGGTAAATTATCAGCTTGCCCGTAAACAGTGCATGAAGAGCTGAAAATAAAATTCGCTCGTGAATTTTTTTGTAGTTCCTGTAACAGATAGATAAGTGTGGAGAGATTATTCTCATAATATACTAAAGGTTTTTTGACACTATCCCCCACGGCCTTGGAAGCAGCAAAATGTATTACGCCTTCAATATCATTATATTTTTCAAAAAACTTTTTAACCATCTCCTTCTCACGAAGATCAATCTGTTCAAAAATAGGTCTTTGATTGGTGATTTTCTCAATCCCATCCAGGACTTGCACGTAAGAGTTGGATAGATTATCTATAATTATTACTTCAAAACCCTTTTCTTGTAAGGCTACTACCGTATGTGAACCGATAAACCCCAGCCCTCCTGTTACTAAAATTTTTGTACGCATTCTTTTTATCTTTTTAAAGTTGAAAATTATAGGAATTTTCGGTGTATAATTCTTATGAATAATTGCTACACCAGGAAAAACCTATCTTTTGGTTTTCGTTTTGATTTTTTTGAGTAATTCCCCATATTCTTTAACCAGTTCGGGCTTTTCCAGTGCAAGATTATTTTTTTCCCCCTTATCTTCGCTAAGATTATATAATTGAGGCTCAGATTGTAAACCGGATTCGATATCTTTATTCTCCATCCATTCGGGAATACTTCCATTAGTAAATGGTTCGATATATTTCCAATGTTCATCGCGAAGTCCCAAAGTAAAACCTTCTTCCAGCATAACTTTTCTACCATTCTCTGTTTTACCAAGTAAGGCACTAAGATGATTTTCACTATCGATTACCTTTTCTCCTTTTTTCATTTCCAACATATCTGCAAAAGAGGCATAAAAATCGAGTTGGGTCATCATTGCAGCTGATTTCATAGGTTTTATAGTTCCGGGCCAGTAAACAATCATGGGTACTCTGGTTCCAGCTTCATAAATACTATATTTGCCACCCCGGAAAGGTCCCGAAGGATTATGATCTCCAATCAGTTCAGCAGCCTGGTCATTATACCCGTCATTTAAAACCGGCCCGTTGTCGCTAGTGAAAATAATTATTGTATTTTCAGCTATGCCTTCTTTTTCAAGTAATTTTGTGACCTCACCAACCATATAATCCATTTGAACAATAGCATCGCCCCTAGGCCCCATTTTACTTTTATTTTTAAATTTTTCATTTGGAGCTCTGGGTACATGAATATCATGGAAACTATAAAATAGGAAGAAGGGATTATCTTTATTTTTAGTTATAAAATTGGAAGCTTTTTCTGTAAAAACAAACGGAAAATCTTCATCTACCCATTCGGCACTTTCGCCGCCTCCCATATAACCTATTCGGCTAATACCATTTACAATTGTTTGGCTGTGTTGAAGGTCTGCTTCCATTTTTAACAAATCGGGTCTTTCTGTGCCCACAGGGCGATGTCCAATTTTTTTATCATAATTAACTGCAATTGGGTCATCTTCGGAGAGATTGACCACATTGTTGTTTTCAAGAAAAACAGTCGGAACCCGGTCACCTGTTGCAGGAAGTAAAAAACTGTAATCAAATCCCACTTCCGACGGCCCGGGGGTCACCGGTTTGTTCCAATCAACCTTACCGTATCCAAGCCCAAGGTGCCATTTTCCCACTACGCCTGTGGTATAACCAGCTTTTTGAAGCATCTTAGGCATCGTTACAAAACTGGTATCTATTAAAAGCGGGGCATCTCCCGGGAGTATTTCTGCATTATTTCTAAAAGCATAATTCCCGGTTAAAAGGGAATACCTGGAGGGTGTACAGGTTGCGGCAGTACTGTGCGCATCGGTAAACATAACCCCGTTGGATGCTAACTTGTCAACATTGGGGGTTTCTACACCCTTTGCACCATAAGCACCCACATCAGCATACCCTAAATCATCAATATAGAGTAGCACTATATTCGGTTTTTTACTATCGCTTTTCGGGTTTTGACCTTCTGTCGTTTTATGCTTGCAGGCTATAAAAAGGAAGGGAATAAATAATAGGATAATTTTTTTCATAGTTATAAAGATATTTTACGGATTATCCCCTATGAAGTAAAATTGTTGAAAAAGCGGATAAAAATGTTTAGTCGGTGCTATTCTTATTTGCGAATTCGGTAGGAGTTACTTTATATTCCTTTTTAAAGGCCCTGCTAAAATAATTTGGATCGTTGTATCCTACCTGAAATGCTACTTCAGAAATATTCTTCCCTTCTTTAATAAGACGTATGGCTTTTTTCATTCTGGCGTGTTTAATATATTCCAGCGTACTTAATCCTGTTAGCTTTTTCATCTTGATATGCAAAAGAGAACGGCTAATGCCTATGTCATTGGCCATAGTCTCCACTCCGAAATTCGGATTAGAGTAATTTTCATTAACCAACAAGTCTATTTTCCTTAAAAATTCACGATCCTGATTATTTTTGGGGATGGGAGTTGAGTCGTTATTGTCTTTATTTGAGAATCTTTTCTCCAGGTTTTTTCCGGTTTCTAATAAATTATTTACAACCAGATCCAGTTCATTTAAATTAAAAGGCTTTTCTAAATAGGCATTTGCACCAGAACTCAAGGCTTTTAGTTTTAAGGTTTCATCATTTTTTGCTGTAAGTAGTATAAAGGGAATATGTTTTGTTTCGTGAGCTGATTTTACTTTTTCGCATAACTGAATTCCGGAAATATTTGGCATTTTCATATCAGAAATTATAACGTCAGGAGAAACATGTTTTAGTTTTTCTATAGCTTCTGCACCATCTTTTGCCATAAGCACCTGGAATTTATTAGAGAAGTGTTTTTTCAAAAACTTCATTAGTTCCAGATTATCTTCAGCAATAAGAATTTTAAAATTCGATTTTTTTTCAAGTTGTAAAAAATCAGTGCTTTCCAGATTTTTAGGAAATAACTCATCTATTTGTAAAGTTTTATTTCCGTTTATTTGTTTGGAATCCTCCTCCTTTTTCGGCTTTAAGACTAACGGAAATTCAATATTAATTTCAGTACCTTTTTTAAATTCGGAATTAATGGAGAGGCTACCTTTTAGAAACTTTGTGAGACTTTTAACCAATGCCAGGCCTAATCCGGAATTCCCTCCGTTTTCTCCATTATTGGATTTATAAAACGGTTCCGTAACTCTCTCTACCATTTCCCGGGACATACCTTCCCCAGTATCACTAAATTTGAGATAAATCCTACTATGCTTTAACTCATCCAGGGAATTTGATATGGAGACAGTTAAATTGATATTCCCATCCTTTGGGGTGTTTTTCAAAGAATTAGAAACAATGTTGGTGGCAATCATCTCCACTTTAGCAGGGTCAAAATAACAGGTATACTCTGAAAATTCGGATTTAAAATAGTAAGAAATTTTTTTGCTTTTGAATAAAGGCTCAAATGCCATAAAAGTATCTTTTAGAAAAAGGATTATATCGCCTTTACGCAAATCCAATTCGGCGTGGTCCGTTTCAATCCTTCGAAATTCTAATAGTTGATGGATCAATCTATTTAGTTTATTCGCACTTTTCTTGATGGATATTAATTCTTCTGGTGGGGCAGAAGTATTAACCTTATCCCTGAAAAATTTTTCTACGGAAGCAATAATGAGGGTAAGTGGTGTTTTAAATTCGTGAGAAATGAAAGTGAAAAAATTAAGCTTATGCCGATTAAGTTCACTGATTTTGTCTTTTTCCATACGCTCCAGTTGAACGGCTAACTTTTGGTTGTGTATAAATCTTACAAACTTCCAGTAAGCATAGACGAGCAGGATTCCGAGAAGGAAGTAAATGAAATAAGCCAGGTCAGTTTTCCAAAATGGAGGGAGTACACTAAGGGCAATTTTACGTTCATTTTCATTATTACTTATTGGGAGTGTTTTTATTCTAAAAGTATATTCACCAGGAGGAAGATTGGTATAGGTTGCCGTGGTTTTATTACCAACTATGTTCCAGTTTTTATCAAAACCATCTAATTTATAAGCATATTTAATAGCCTTTTCATTTAGATAATCAACGGCTCCATAATCTATTGAAAAAACATCCTGATTATGTTTTAATTCAATTTTATCGACATAATTAATATGTTTTTTGAGTAGATTGTCTTCATCAATTGAAACTTCCTTATTAAATAGTTTTAACCCTGTAAAGTATAAAGGAGGAGCAGGAGGTATAGTGTTGAAGAGTTCGGGATTGATAATGTTTAGGCCATTGACAGACCCAAAATACAATAACCCATTTTCATCTTTATAAAATGATTTAAAATTAAACTGGTTGGTAGAAAGGCCATCTTCTACATTTAAATGGGTCAGTTTTTCGGTTTCGGGGTTATATATACTTAAACCCTGGTTGGTAGACATCCATTTACTGCCGTTATTATCTTCTATTATTCCATAAACATTACTGTTTGGTAATTCTTTATTTAAATGAAATGGTACAAGTCTATCTTTACCTTTGTCATAAATTAAGACCCCTTCATTTAAAGAACCAAACCAAATATCCCCATTTTTATCTTCATAGGCACTAATAATTTGCTTTTGTAAATTCCTGTCGGAAAATAATTCTAAACCGGGTTGGACTAATTCTTCGGATTTATTCTCTAATTTGAATATGCCTGAGTATCGGGTGCAAAACCATAAATTATTCTCGCTGTCTTCCAGAATATCATAAATAAATTTATCACCTAAAACTTTGGGCATAAAAAGGTCAAAACCTTTGGTCTCATAATTATAAATGTTCAGGCCGTTTTGTGTTCCTATCCATAACCTTCCTGAGTAATCCTGCAAAATAGAATACACATAATTGTTGGAGATGGAATTAGGATCACTTCCGGAATATTTATAAACGCTTATTTTGCCAGTTTGCTTTTCGTATTTATTAACTCCCCCTAAAAAAGTTCCAATCCATATATTACCCCGGTTATCCTCATACATAGAATGAATATTATTACTACTTAAGCCGTCGGATGAATTGAGAAAGCTAAACTGATTTGACTCTTTATCCAGAATATTTATTCCTCCATCTTCAGTACCTATCCATAATCTTCCATCTTTTAGGCTAATTATGTCGCTAACGGCTTTTCCGCTTATTGATTTACGATAATCACTCGGAGTATATTTAGTTATACCTTTAGGTTTTGGACTGGTGAAGTTTATGCCACCAAAATAAGTTCCTATCCAAACGATGTTTTCTTCACTTACAAAAATGCTGTAAACAGCCTTATCTGAAAGGCTTTCAGGTTGATTGTCAAATGACTGCCCATAATGCCTGACAGTTTCCGTGTTTTTGTTATATGTAAAAATTCCACTTTCTGTCCCCAACCACAATAAACCATTATTATCTTCTTTAATACTCCTTATAACTTCAGCTTCTCTTTCTTCTTTGTTTGTAAGATTAACGTATTGAAATTTTTCAGTTTCCTGATTTAAGTAAAACAATCCCCGGGTTGTCCCTACATACAGGTTATTTTTACGGTCTTTATAAATTGAATTAATTGCATAAGTGGATCCGTCCTGATACTTTCCGGGGCTTTCAGGAATTTGATATTCTCTTATCCTCTCTCCTATATCATTGATAAGTAAAATCCTTTTATTTAAGGCAACCCATAATACATTTGTTTTGAATGATTCAATTTCCTGAACCGAAACATCTTTAATAAGATGATCTATTCCTCCTTCTTCATCAATTTTATAAAGGCCATTCGTTGTGCCTACCAGGATTTCATTATTTTCAGTTTCAAAGATTGAAGAAACGGCTCCTTCTATTTCTTTGTAAGAAAGAAGTTTTTCAAATTTATCGTATTCTGGTAAAAAAACATCTAGCCCCTTGTAAGTGCCTACTAGTAATCCGCGAGAAGTAGATTTTACCACGTTTATTTGGTTATTGCTTAGTCCATTTTCCTGATAATAAGTTTGAATAGTTTTTCCATCATATTTATTCAAACCTTCTCGAGTACCAAACCACATAAAACCATTAGTATCCTGGTCTATATCATAAACTGTACTATGCGATAGGCCATCCTGTACGGTGATTTTTTCAAAGTTTTTTTCCTGAGAAAATAGTGTCATTGACCATATGAGGAAAATTAAGCGTATTAAAAAGTTAACCTCTGCTGAAATGTTTATCGGTTTCTTCATTTAATGGGATTAGCAGTGTAATTATACAAATGTGCTATTAAATTACACAAAATTATAGAAGGATAATTTAATATTGATTTAACATTGTATTGTTGATTTCACACAAATTGATGATAAAAATAGATAAAATTTAAAAATAATATATAAAAAATTGTAAAAACAGTGGAGGTTGTGTTTTTAGACCAGATGATCTGATTTAAACTATAAGCTTTATATAAGACAGTATTTACAACAATAGTCCTGACTCTTACACTAATCAATTAAAACTTAAAACCGAAAATGAAAAATATTTTTAACCACCTAATTTTTTTATGCTTCCTGCTTTGGCCTTTTTTGAATACAAGTGCACAGCAAGAGAATAATGTTTTAAATTATTCTATGGAATCTCGCTGGACCGATGATGTAGATCCAGATAATCTTTATCCTGAATATCCCCGTCCGCAAATGGCGCGTGATAATTGGGTTAATTTGAATGGTTATTGGGACTATGCTATTAAGGGCAAAGGAGAAAATAAGCCCAACGAATATGATGGTGAAATTTTGGTTCCCTTTCCTGCTGAATCTGAACTGAGTGAGGTGAAGAAATTAGTAGGTAGTTCCAATTACCTGTGGTACAAAAAGGAGGTTGAAATAGATCAAAAAAATAAAGGAGAGAAAACATTGCTTCATTTTGGGGCGGTAGACTGGGAAACCACTGTTTTTGTAAATGGAAGAAAAGTTGGTTCGCATAAAGGAGGGTATGATCCTTTTAATTTTGATATTTCAGACTTTTTAAATGACAATGGGCAACAAGAAATTGTGGTTCGGGTCTGGGACCCTACCTCAGAAGGTACGCAAGCCAGAGGTAAACAACTCAATAACCCCAGAGGTATTTGGTATACCCCGGTAACCGGTATTTGGCAAACTGTTTGGCTTGAAACCGTTCCTGAAAATTATATTCAACTTTTAAAAACCACTCCCGATATAGATAAGGAAAAAGCTCATGTAGAGATTCAGTTGTCTTCACTAAATTTTGATGGTGTTATAGAAGTTAAAGCTTTTGCAGAAGGAGTAGAAGTTGGAACCAAAGAAATTCCTATTGGCGAAAAGAGTACGCAGGCTAAGCTTGAAATTGATATCCCCAATCCTATCCTATGGAACACAGAAAATCCATTTTTATATGACCTTGAAATTACCCTTAAAGACAGGGATGGAAACATAGTTGATCAGGTAAAAAGTTATCTTGGAATGCGAAAAGTATCCCTTGGTAAAGACGCAAATGGATATACCCGAATTTTGTTAAACAATAAGCCCTTGTTCCAATTTGGCTTATTGGATCAGGGATGGTGGCCCGACGGGCTATATACAGCTCCAACCGAAGAAGCCATGGTTTATGATATTAAGGTAACAAAAGACCTGGGCTTTAATATGCTAAGAAAGCATGTGAAAGTAGAACCGGCAAGGTTTTATTACCACTGTGATAAGATGGGAATGTTGGTATGGCAGGATATGCCATCTGGGTTTAACAGTAGTGATAAAGAAGTGCAACACGTTAAGCACGACGCTAAATTAGATTGGGAACGACCAAAAGAATCTGCACTTCAATTTGAAAAGGAATTGAAGTCCATGATCGATAATTTCTATGCTTTCCCTTCTATCGTTCTTTGGTGTCCATTGAATGAAGGTTGGGGACAATATGATACTGAGCGTATAGCCGAATGGACAAAGAATTACGACCCTTCAAGATTGGTGGATGCTCCAAGCGGTTGGGCCGACAGGAAAGTGGGTGATATGATAGATGTTCATCTTTATCCCGGTCCTGGAATGGAGCTTCCCGAAAGTGACAGGGCATCAGTGTTAGGAGAATTCGGAGGTTTGGGATGGCCTGTGGAAGATCACCTTTGGTGGAATAAAAAAAATTGGGGATATCTAACCTATAACGATGAGCAAACATACCAGCAGGAATTTTCTGCCCTTATTAAAAATCTTCAGGGGCTCATCTCCTGGGGGCTTTCAGCAGCGGTTTATACTCAAACCACCGATGTTGAAGGAGAAGTAAATGGCGTGATGACCTACGACAGGGAAGTGCTAAAACTGGATAAAGAAAAGACAAGGGAACTCTTAAAACCTTTGTACGAACCCTGGTGGAATAAACGGGTATTGATTTCCGATTCTGAACACAAAGCACATAGTTGGAAAGTGAGTTTCGAAGAACCAGCGGGAAATTGGAAAGGGCAAGATTATGAAGATTTGGAATGGAACAATGAAAAGGCTCCATTTTCTGCAGAAGAAAACCCCTTTCTTCCAGAGATTACAACCTGGGATTCTGAAACATTATATGCCAGGAAAACATTTGATTTAAAGGCTGTTCCCGAAAAGCTGTTTATCAAATATTATGCTCCAAAAACTAAATTAAAAGTTTATGTAAACGGCCAATTGGTAGAAGAATGGGAAGATGGTGGCGGAAGGAAAAGACATTATACCCATATAATGTTAGGCGGTATTCATGAGTTTCTAAAAGAGGGGAAGAATGTTATAGCTGTGGAAGCAAGCAGTAATGAAAAAGTACGCGCTTTTGATTTGGGAATGTATACAACAGAAACGGTTAAAGATAGCGATGATTTTTAGCGTATGTTAAAAGGAAAGTTGCTTCAGGTGCAAGTAAACATGTCAATTTCAGAAAATTTGAAGGGACTCAATAGTTTTAAATCTCGACTATCGAGTAAAACTGAAATCACATAATTATGAAAGTATATTATTTAATATTTCTCAATTATAGGATTATTGATCCTAAGTATTTGTGAAACCGAAGATAAGTCTGTATTAGAATTTATAGATGCTACCATTTCATTGAATTATCAATCTATTCAACCTTGAGAGTAAATATAAATGGTGAATTGATTGCTATCAAAAAACATAAAGGCGGAGAAAAACACATTATAGGAATAAACCTAATGTGCAGATGAATTTTCTGAAGGAAGGTAAAAATAGAATATCAATTGTTGTTAGAAGTCAAAATGAAAAAACTTCTTTCGATTTGTATTGAACCAAATTAAAAGATTCGGGAAATACGACTTTCTCCTCTGGAAAATAAATAAAATATCAAATATTATGATGTATAGTATGAATAAAAGTATAGGTATAATGGCCATCTTCCTTACGTCGTTGATGCCTTCATGTTCATCGGATTCGGATCCTGTTGATCCCACCGATGATATAGAAGACACTGGTGATGGTCCGGTTGATACGAGTTACCTGAACACTCAGAATCTTGGGGTCAATTTCAACGAACAGTTGGACTTTATAGATAACGATGCTCTTTTGGCTCTTGAGACGCAATGGGTGCGTGGATTTCTTGATTTTTTCAGGTATTACAATGATCCTACACTGATAAATAGTGATGAACGGATTAATAAATACCTCGGGCTCCAAACTTATGGTTTCAAAACCGTTCTCAATATAAAATGGTTGTTCAGGGGCAGTGATTACCCTTCAATGGATTCTGCAGAGATGGAATCACAAATGATTATCCTTACGAAAATTTTGGATAGGGTATGGGATAAAACGGATGTAATTGTTGTTGGAAATGAACCCTTTATTGAAACAGACCCTGAAGATTACGGACCAGCGATGTATGATTATTATGTGGAAGCTGCTAATGTGGTAAAATCATATGCAGATGCCCATGGGGAGCGCCCCATTTTTTTTGGTTCTTTTGATAACTTATACCAGTCCAGGCGCCAGAACCTGGAGGTACTCAATAATTTACTTGACTTTTCCAGGACTACTCCCTGGATATCAGGGGTTGATATTCATGTTCATCATTCCTCCACCCAGGAAATGGTCGATGCGCTTGACTTTGTCGATACCCGAATCCGGGATGACCAGAAGGTGATGATAAGTGAATTTTCACTTATGAAACATTTCCGAAGCAACTTACCTGGAAATATACCTGCCCAGTTTGCCAATGAGTATGAATTTGCCGGCAATTTAATGAATTACGAATATATTGATTATGCACTGAAAAATCAGGTGTCAAAGTCCCAGTGGGTAGATTTTTTAAGCCAGAGTAGCTGGTTTGAAAACCGCAAGCATTACCTGAGAAACACTTTCTATGATGTTTTCACCGAATATGATAAATTTTTCCTGGCCGCCTATGCCTTTAGACAGAGTTATCCTGAAATGGCTGATTTCACAGATACTACTGATCCCTGGGTTCTCAATGGGTTATATGCTAATCGTACGGTAGAGCGCGGGGAAGATGGCCGTTTTCAGTTTAATTATGCCTGGGCGGATGATTTTATAGCTATTCAAAGTAATACAAACTAATCTAATCAAAATTTAATTTAAAACAATAATTATGACAAAAGACAAATATTGGAAGATGCCTACATCTCGGTTTTGGGTGTTCGCCTTCCTCAGTATGGTAGGTTTAACAGTTAGTGCCCAAAATTTAAGTGTTTCGGGTAATGTTACTTCTATTGATGAACTTCCTTTACCGGGTGTAAATGTCATTGTTAAGGGAACAAGCCAGGGTACTCAAACAGATTTTGACGGGAATTATAATCTGGAACAAGTTTCCGAAAATGCTACTTTAGTGTTTAGTTATTTAGGATTTATTACTGAGGAAATTCAGGTAGATGGCCGGAATAGTATTGATATTGCTTTAAAGCCAGATCAGGAAGCTCTCGATGAAGTAGTTGTGATCGGTTATGGTACTGTAAAGAAGAGTGATTTGACAGGGGCGGTGTCTTCAATTAAGGCCGAAGATCTTAACCCTGGAGCCAATGCCTCAGTGGAACAAGCCTTGCAAGGCCGTGTTGCTGGGGTGCAGATAAGTCAGAAAAGTAATGAACCCGGGGGAGGTCTTAGTGTTAATATTCGTGGGGCAGGATCAATTAATGCGGGGACTGAGCCGCTGTATGTCATTGATGGGGTTATTGTCAATAATGGATCTATTGCAGGTAGTGGAGGTGTAGGATTCACAGGCAATCAGAATCCTCGTAACCCCTTAAATACCTTAAACCCTGGGGATATCGAATCCATAGAAATTTTAAAGGATGCATCTAGTACCGCAATTTATGGTTCCAGGGGATCTAACGGCGTAGTACTGATCACAACCAAAAAAGGTAAAGCTGGTCGTTTAAAAGTAAATTACGATTCATATTACGGAATCCAACAAGCTGCTACCACACTTGACCTGTTAAGTCCCACAGAATACCAAAGGGTTTTGAATGACATAATCGATGATGGGGGAGGGGATCCAGGGCAAAGAATTGAAGAAATTGAAGGGGACGGCACACAGTGGATGGACCTCGTCCTTCAGGATGCTCCTACTCAGAACCATAACCTTTCTTTCTCTGGAGCTACAGAAAACATTACTTATTACTCTTCTTTAAATTATTTCAATCAGGAAGGTCTTGTAAAAGGATCGGGAATGGAACGATATAATGTGAGATTAAACCTTGGTTCTAATTCTTCGGAAAAATACAACTATGGTATCAATACGAATATTTCATACATAAAGGATAATTTCGCCTCTACGGGTACTGGTATTAATGAAAACGGAGGAGCGCTTTATTCGGCCATCAATTATGATCCTACCCTTGAGCCTTATAACGATGATGGTTCTTACCGTCTTTCCGAGTTTGTGACCATTGACAATCCCTTATCTATTCTGAACGGAGCGGATGCAAGAGCGGAAACCTTTAGGTTTTACGGGAATACGTTTTTTGAATATTATATCGCGCCTGCTTTATCTGCAAAACTTCAATTAGGTGGGGATGTACAAGATGTTAGGCGTGATGTGTTCATTCAGCCCTACACGCTTCAAGGTGCTGGAACAGGTGGGATTGCCACTATTCAAACCGGACGAAAGGATTATGTTTCTCTGGAGGGGACCTTGAATTATAATAAGGATTTTGGCGATGACAATTTAACAGCGCTACTTGGTACTACTTATGAATATTTTCAAACGAAATCGTTTTCGGGAAATGCAAGAGGTTTTGCGCTTCCAGACCTGGGAACAAATGCTATAGGTTCAGGGAACCCGGAATTGAATAATTTAGGTAGTGGCCGAACCCAGGCAAGGTTTATCTCTTACCTGGCCAGGGTTAATTATTCCCTTGACAATAAATACCTATTTACTGCTTCTATCAGGGCTGATGGCTCTTCAAGATTTGGAGAGAACAATAAGTTCGGATACTTTCCTTCAGGTGCTATTGCGTGGAAAATGCAGGAAGAGGAATTTCTTAAGGACCAAAAATGGATTAGTGAGTTAAAACCCCGTGCCAGTTTAGGTAGTACTGGAAATGCAAATATTGGAAATTCCCTTGTTTTTCAAACATTCTCCGCTGGTGGGGACCTGTTGTTCGGAAATGATTTCTATAACACTATATTCCCCTCTAGGCTTCCTAACCAGGATCTTACCTGGGAGAAAGCGTTGCAATATGATATTGGTCTTGATTTTGGATTTTTTAATAATAGGCTCACAGGTTCTTTCGATTATTTTACGAAAGAAACAACCGATTTACTATTGGTAGTACCACAGGCTCCCAATACCGGCTTTGCGGGGCAGACTCAGAACCTTGGTGGCGTTAGAAACAGTGGTTTTGAATTAGGAATGAACTTGAATGTATTTAGAAAAGAGAATTTTACCTGGGATATTTCCGGGAATTTTGCCACGCTAGAAAATGAAGTCCTGGAAATAGGTGATCGGGGGGATATTTACAGGGGTGCACAGGCTCAAATCCCTGATTTCACTATTGTCAGCCCCGGAGAAGCTATTGATAGTTACTACGGTTTTATTGTGGATGGAGTTTGGCAGGAAGATGATAATTTTAGTGTCACGGAGGCACAGGTACAACCTGGTGATTTGAAGTATCGGGATTTAAATGGTGATGGAGTAATTAACACAGATGATCGTACAGTCATCGGTAATTCTATTCCGGATCTGACATGGGGGCTTACCAACAATTTTCGGTTCTTCGATTTCACATTGGATATTGTGATGCAGGGTGTGGAAGGCGTGGAGAGATTAAATGGAAATTTGATAAATACTTTATCTCCCAATAATTTCAGAAGAAATAGGATCGCAGAGCCTTTACTAAACAGGTGGACACCGGATAACCCTACCAATGCATACCCATCATTTGTGAACCCTACTTCGCAGGGAGGGGCCAATGCACTGATCAACACCAGAACCGTAGAGGATGCCTCCTATTTTAGGTTGCAATCCGTACGATTAGGTTATGAACTTCCTATGGAAAACTTTGAATTTTTGAATAGATGCTCCTTATATGTGACCGGTCAAAACTTACTTACAGTAACGGATTATAGCGGGGTTGATCCAGCAGCGAATGCCAGTGGCAGCAATACAATCGCCCTGGATTTTAACGCCTATCCGGTTCCAAGGACATATTTACTAGGTATAAATGTTGAATTTTAAAAAAAGCGTAATGAATAAATCATATTTAAAGACGATTAGCAGAGCAATTGTTGCCTGCCTGATCTTTAGCTCTTGTGAAGCTGAATTGGATCTGCCACCCGTAGATGAATTCTCACCTGAAAATATATTATTAACGCAAGCGGGAATGGAGTCACTTCTTTTTTCGGCCTATGCCAATGACATCTTACCACAAGGTATGGTAAAGAACGAGATCCTGGTAAATGAAATCACCACGGATATGAGTTATGTAAGGATTGGTGCTGTGGAGCGGGAGATGACCCCATTTTTAAATTTTAACTGGGATGCCTCCGATCCTTTCTTTCAGGGGCCAATTTGGAATACGCGTTATCAGGCCATAAGAGATGCCAATACAGTTCTGGAGAATATCGATAATACCTCCATAGAAGAATCCACCAAGCAACGGATTATTGCAGAAGCCCGATATTTGAGGGCAGCACAATATGTTTTTCTCTATCGGTATTTTGGGGTGGTGCCTCTGCGTACCACAACAAATCAAGAGGAACAACCTCAGGCCTTACCACTTCCCTCCCAGGAAGAATTTGAGTCTTTTGTGGAAGATGAACTACTGACCGCCGCTGAAAACCTTTTAGTCCCAGCTGAACAAAGTCAACGTGGGAGGGCAACAAAGGGCCATGCCTATGCCGTCCTGACTAAGTTTTTGATGCAAACCAGGCAATGGCAAAAGGTCGTTGAAGTTACAGGGCAATTGATGAACTTGAATTATTATGAGCTTTATCCGGACTACCGTGAATTATTTTTCGTGGAAAACGAAGGAAACAACAGGGAGATTATAGTTACCTGGTCTTATGCCAATGAAGCGGGTTTTGGAAACCAGTTCCAAAACGGTGCTTTTCCTCCTGGTTTTCTTGAGGCTGAAAAGATCCCTGAATTTACCTGGGATCCCTCTATGGCCAATTGGGCGACGCAGTTTAGCATTAAAGATGGTTTTTATGATTCTTTCGCTTTGGAAGACGACCGTAGAAATGCGATTATTGAAACCTACACCAACCGAGGCGGCAATATGGTGGAACTACGAAGTACCCCTGACAATCTTAGGAGTTTGAAATATTTTGACAATAATCAGGTCGGGAACTTTTCGGGATCAGATTTTCCTTATATACGTTATGCTGATATATTACTATCTCGTGCAGAAGCATTAAACGAGTTAAACGGTCCCACCCAAGAAGCCGTGGACCTTGTCAATCAGGTAAGAACCCGTTCTATAGAAGATCCTTATACATTGGCAGAAGTAGCGGGGACAGACAGCTTTAACGATCTTATCTTGCAGGAACGAGGCTGGGAGTTTTACAGTGAAGGCAAACGAAGGGAAGACCTTATAAGGCACGACAAGTTTATCCAATACGCCCAGGACAGGGGGTTAAACGCTCAGTCTCACCAGATACTCTTTCCTTACCCGCAAGGAGAAATCAATACCAATCCGGAGCTTACTCAAAGAGAGGGGTATTAAGAATTAAGAAATATTAGCAATGAGTATGAACTGGCAATTAATTAGCTATAGTATGAATTAAACCATAGTATTATGAATCGCAGAGAAAATTTAAAATCTATTTTGCTGGGAGGGCTTTCAGCTTCCCTATTAAGCAAGAATGTTTTTGCAGATGAAATCCGTGAAAGTATAAACCTTACGGATCAGAAACTGCCGGATCATCTCAATAGTGATTGGCATCGAATGCCGGATATGAATTGGGCCGGTCCCAATTATTGGACAAATAGACTTCAGGATTTTCGTATTCGAAACGGTGCGCTGGAATGTATCTTCCAGGGTGAAAATCGTACTGTACATCACCTGACTTTGCAGATGGGAAATTCCAGAAATAGTTTTACTTCCAGTATCGAGGTTAAATTCTCTGAGCATTTAACCGCTTCAGCTCAAAATAAAATAGGCTTCGTACTGGGTGCAAAAAGCTGGAACTTCGAGTACAGGGCTTCTGCCGTTCATGGGGATGGATTTAGGATAGGGATAAATACTCTAGGAAACATTTTTATAGGAAGAGAAGAATTTAATGAAGCCACAGTTCAAGAATCTCATTTAAAAGAAGGTGTTGTATTAGAAGTTCGAGCTGAACCATTAGGGATGGATTACTTATTGTCAGTAAGGGTTTTGGATAAAATGGGGGGAATGCTAGCTTTTGCGGAGAAAACAGGAGTTCAATCTGAGCTCCTGGTTGGAAATATTGCTTTATTAAGTCATTTTGAAAAAATTACAGAAGGGCAAGCGGATGGTATTGTTTGTTCTTTTAATAAATGGAGTTTGCAGGGGGATAAATTAATGTATAATGGAGATCAATTCTTCGGTCCCATATGTTTTACCCAATATACCAGGGAAAATAAGATCGTCAAATTGACTGCCCAGTTGTGTCCGGTTGCTCTACCTTCAAAGGTACGCTTCGAAATAAACCAAGGAGATGGATGGATGAAAATTGATGAAGCATCAGTCCAATATCCTTCATATACTGCACAGTTTAGATTCGGTAATTGGCCATATAAGGAATCGCTTCCATTTAGGGTGGTTTATGATCTTATTGGTACCGATGGTACCAGGAAAGTATTCCATTGGGAGGGAACTATAGCAAAGGAGCCTACTGATAAGAACCTAATAAAAGCCCTTGTTTGCAGTTGTAATCATGATAGGGGGTTTCCTGACCAGGATATAGTTGAATATGCGGGTATGCATGAACCTGACTTAATTATGTTCCTGGGTGATCAGTTTTACGAAATAAACGGTCATTTCGGATTTCAAAAGGCACCATTGGAAAAGGCATACTTAGATTACCTTCGCAAATGGTATATGTTTGGTTGGTCATACCGGGAACTATTTAAAAATATACCCGTAATAAACCTGCCGGATGATCACGATGTATTTCAGGGAAATCTTTTTGGTGCAAACGGGATAGAATTTCCTAAAGCCTCCATTGGAGCCAGGTTCAAGAGGGATTTCGGAGGTTTTATGATGCCACCGGAGTGGGTAAATCTTGCGATGACAACCCAAACCAGTCACATGCCTGATCCCTATGATTCCACACCGATTGATCGTGGTATACACGTATTTTATTCAAACTGGAATTATGCGGGGATTAGTTTTGGTATAGTGGAGGACAGGAAGTTTAAGTCCGGACCTGCGGCAATACTTCCTCCAGAAGCAGGGGTAAGAGATGCATTTATTGAAAATCCGGAATATCCTATCAAATCTTATGGGTATCCCGAAGCTGATCTTTTGGGAAAAAGACAGATGGATTTTTTGAAAGAGTGGGTTGAAGACTGGGGGGAAAATATAGAATTTAAAATTCTTGTTTCCGCTACACCTTTTCATGCCCTTCAAACTATGCCTGATGAAAAAAGTAATGGAATGCAAAGGCAGTTGGAAGTTCCGGAAACGGGAGATTATGTCCAAGGAGATGTTCCTGTTGCAGATATGGATACCGGGGGATGGCCGCAGTATGAGAGGGATGAAGTGATAAAAACGATTAGAAAGAGCTACAGTCTTCATCTTGCAGGTGACCAACATTTACCATCTGTAAGCCAGTATGGTGTGAAAAATTATCAAGATGGGGGGTATACTTTTGCTGTTCCGGCTTTGGCAAATAGTTGGCCCAGGCGCTGGTGGCCATCAATTAAACAACCTATTGAGGGAGAGCCGAAATATACTGGTAATCACGAGGATGCCTTTGGAAATAAAATGTACGTAAGGGCTGTGGCAAATCCCTCAAAAACGGGTCTTAAACCATCCAACCTGTATGATTGGTCCCCTGGTTATGGCGTTGTTAGCTTTGATAAAAATACAAGAAATGTGAAGATGGAATGTTGGCCACGATATGTCAACCCGGTTAAAAAGCCAAATGGACAATTCAGAGGCTGGCCGGTCACCGTACACCAACTTGAAAATAACAAGCCTACTACTCCTTTTCTACTTCCTACTTTAAAATTCAAAGGATTGAAGAATCCGTTGGTTAAAATCATTGATGATAAAAAGGAGACTCAGTTAATATTAAGAGTGAATAATGAAAAATTTCAACCTATTATGGAAAGGGAAGGAATTTTTGCTCTTCAGGTAATTGATGCTGCAGGAAATATTTTGACCCAAATTGAGGGCTTATCTTCAATAGCTTCCACCAATGATAAGGTAATGGAAATTTCAGTATAAGCTTGCGAATTAATAACGATCTTAAATGAACTGATGGATACACTTATTAATTTATAAATGGAACATTGAACAATTATTAAAACCCTTTTAAGAAAGAACAATGAAATATATTAATAATATGAAATGGATATTCTATAGGACAAAAAGAACATTCTTGCTTGGCTTTCTTTTCCTTTTGTCCAATGTATGGGCGCAACAGCCTAATCCTCCCGGCCAGTTGAAAAAAGGAGAAATGCCAGTAAATGAAGCCTATCTCTTTGCCCATATGATGCACGGAGATTATGGTGAACTTTATTACACAGTAAGCCTTGACGGTTTGCATTGGGATCAATTAAACCAGGCAAAACGTGTTTTCAAAGAGTATCATGGACACCCAGATATTGTAAAAGGTCACGATGGGAGGTATTACTTGGTAGGCAATGAAGGGGATTCTGCAGAAGATATAAATATATGGGTTTCAAGTGATTTAATTTCATGGAATAAGCATAGTACTTACAAACCTGATTTAAAAAAGACTCCTGGTTATAAACCTCTTCAACGAATTGGAGCTCCCAAGCTTTTCTATGATAAACCCAGTGAAACGTATGTCATGTCCTGGCATACCCCCCATAAGAGGGGAACAAAAGAAGATGCAGAACGTTATTGGGCCAGTCAAAGAACCCTTTATGTAACCTCGAAAGACCTGAAGCGCTTTTCTGAAATCCCAAGACGCCTGCTGGATTGGGAAATGGGTACTATTGACGTTATAATCAAAAGGGCAGAAGGAAAATACTGGACAATTATTAAAGATGAAACTTACCCTACTTTGGATTGGGTGACAGGAAAAACGATCAGAATAGCAAGTTCTGAAAATTTATTGGGACCCTATGAGAATCTCTCTGATCCAATCAGTCCTAATTTTCGTGAAGCTCCGATGTTAATCCCTTCACCTAATGGCAAGGCATGGTATTTATATTATGAACAATACCCTGGGGTTTCTTATGGATTATCCGTTGCGGATCAATTAGATGGACCATGGTATCAAATATCAGGATATACTTTTCATAGTACCTGGGATAAATATTCAATGCCAGCAAAAGTACGGCACGGTTGCATGATTACCATTAGTAGGGATCAATATAATGAACTGGTTGCTCGGTTTGGGATTAATAAGGAATAGGTAAGGGAAACAAGAAACTGATTTTTTTTCCTGGAAAAGCGTGGTATCCCAGATACTTCGTTTTTCTAATCAAATTAGTCTGAACTCAAAAAGTGCAGTGTTATAGATGATTTTGCAATTTTTTAAAATCACTAGAACTGCTCGATGATTTCTAAAATTGAAATTTTAATTGAACAAAAAACTACCCAAAATGAAATCTATTATTATCTATTCAATTTTTTTACTTTTCGCAATACATACCGTAGCTCAGCAAAAGGAAATATTCTATGCAGATCCCACGATTTATGTAGAAAATGGGAGGTATTATCTTACCGGGACCGGGGGGGACAACAGTGGATTATCCGGATTTTCAGTTTTAACCTCTGAAGATTTGAAGAACTGGGTCTCGCCTAAGGAAGATTCGATACACAAGATTTTAACCCAGGGAAAAAATAATTTTGGGACCAGGGGCTTTTGGGCTCCTCAAATATTTAAAGTGGATAATAGGTATTACCTAACCTATACGTCTAACGAACAGACGGTATTGGCTAAATCGAATTCTGTACTTGGTCCGTACCGGCAAGATAAAATAGCTCCTATTGATGCATCAGAGAAAAATATTGATTCCTTTATTTTTAAAGATGAAGATGGTAAGTATTACCTCTACCATGTAAGGTTTGATAACGGTAATTACTTATGGGTTGCTGAGTTGGATATGGCTACTGGAAATATAAAGTCCAGCACCTTAAAAAAAGTTTTTGAACAGACAGAAACATGGGAAGCTACTTCTAATTTTAAATCAGCACCCATTATGGAAGGTCCGACAATTATCAAATTAAAGAATAAATACTATTTGTTCTATTCTGCAAACCATTTTAAAAACATTGATTATGCAGTGGGTTATGCCGTCGCAGACTCTCCCTATGGACCTTGGGAAAAACAAAAAGACAGTCCTATTATTCATCGTTCTATTGTGGGGGAGAACGGATCCGGTCATGGTGATTTGTTCGAAGGTTTGAACGGCCAGTTGTATTATGTATATCATGTTCATTTCAGTGAGCACCAGGTTAGTCCCAGGAGAACGCGGATTGTTCCTGTAAAAAAGAAATGGGATTCAAAAGAAAAGGTATACAGCTTTAGTGTGAATGAAGATGAAGTATTGATTCCTGTAATATCCAAAGATTGAAAAACAGAAAGGGCAATGTTGCTTTGCCTTACTTTTTTATACCAGAATTATGGAGTAGGCCTCATACCATAAATACCTGTTGAACCTATGAGTTTTAAAAAATGTATAACAAAAATTAATATCTTATGAAAAATTTAATTACAAGGTTTGTATTAGTAATAATGACCTTTACCCTTATCCTGGCCTGTTCTGAGGATGATTCCATTCCGAAAAATCCCATAATAAAAATTACAGGTAGTTCAATTGATTTTGGTAATATAGATATTACTGAAAGTTCACAGGTTAGGTCTTATACAATTGCTGCAGAAGAGCTTGCCCATCCTATTAATATTTCTGTGGATGCACCATTCTATTTATCATTGGATGCGAATATGGAATTTCAAAATTCAGTTTCTTTGGCACCCGGGGATTTTGGTAATGAAGCCATTCCAGTGTTTGTGAAATTCCAACCTGGTTCAACCGATGAGGGATTTGTTGAAAAGGAGATCGTCCATGCGAGTGAGGATCGGGAGAATATTCCTGATATATCGGTTTCTGGGGTTGCAGTTATCCCAGGAGAGCCGATGGTGGTTCCTGACAGGTCTTCAATTGATTTTGATGAAGTAATAGTTAACGAGCTATCAGAAATTCAAAGTTATGTATTATCAGGATCTGAACTGGAGTCTGAAATTGCCCTGGAAGTTACAGGTCCATTTAAGATTTCCACAAATCAAGATGGAGAATTCACAAACTCCCTGGATCTTAGTGCATCTGATATTATGGGGGATCAAATTATATATGTAAGGTTTGAACCTGAAGAAGAAGGAGAGGTAACAGGTTCAATAAGCCATTTATCGGCGGACTTAGAGGAAGCCATAGAGTTAAGTTTAAATGGTACTGGAGCCCCCCTTCCGGATATTGCTATTTCTGTAAGCCCAACCGAACTCAATTTTGGAGGAGTACCAATGAATGAATCTGATATTCTTTCTTATAATTTGGCGGGAAGAGGACTTTCTTCAGAAGTAACTGTAAATTCATCACCCAATTTCCTTGTTTCAAGAGCCAGGGATGGGCAGTTTTCAGAAACTCTCACCATTGCTGCTGAAGATTTTTCTTCGGATGTTGAAATATTTGTACAATTCGAATCTTCCGGTGAGACCGGCGAAAAAACCGGAGAAATCACTCATAGTAGTTCAGAGCTAGAGATGATTGACAGGGTAACACTCAGAGGAAGCACACTTTCTGCCGAAACAAAACTATTTGCCGATGATTTTGAGTACACGGCTGGTGAATCAATTCCTTCCACGAATAGAACAGGAAATGGAACAGAAAACGAATTACTTGATGGTTGGTTAAAGGTAAGAGCTGCAAATGCTGCTATACCGATTATTGATGATGGGTTAAGTTATTCGGGGTATCCAGGCTCGGGAGCAGGAAATGCAGTTCTTCTTGATATGGATGAACCAGGAAGTAATAGTAATGTTTATGCTCATAATCTGAGCCAACAGCAAACTCCTGATTTCGCTGGAGCTTATTATACCTCCTTCCTTTTAAAGGTTGATGCACTTCCGGATGATACGGGTGGTGGAATTAATAGAGTTGTTATGATGGTTGACTGGTTACCAAATGGAGCAACTAAATTTCTTAGTAGCGTACAGGTAAATTATAATAATGGAGATCCGAAAATAGGGGTAATGTATGAAGGCGATTTTAGCCTTACAGATATCACTCCAGAAATCGGAGAAACATATTTAATAGTACTTAAGCATAATGTTCCGGATGCCAACCTGGATAACGATAACAATTCCGCTTCAGTATATGTTTTTGAAGAAGGGTCTATACCTTCTACAGAACCTGAAAATGCGGATGCTACAATTGATATTGCTGCAACGGGTGATGATTTCTTGGTTAAAGCTGTTACCCTTGTAAGGGATAACAGTTTCGCCGGAGCTTATGTAGTGGATGGCCTAAGGGTAACCACACAATGGAGCGATATTTTTGAATAGTACTAAAGAGAATGAGAATTAATGGATCCGAAAAATATTTTAAATGGATGGAATATTAGGGGGGTAAACTGTAAATATGAAGATAGCATATCTGCAGAAAAAGGAGGTTTAAATACCCATTAGTTATTATTGAATCCCTGGAGTTATGAATTAGCTGCTTCAGGGATTTCAAAAATAGTGGTTAATGAAAATTTTATTTTCCCTTGTTTCGCGTGCTTTTTTACGGGACAATTAAAGAAGGAAAATTATTTGATTAAGTTAAACAAACACAGGAAACAAGAATAACAGGGCCTAAAATCTACTCCCGGGTATGGAAAATGGCTCTTTAAGGTTTAAATTTATATCCCAGTCCTAGGACAGCTAGACTAAGTTAAATTAATAAAATGAAGGAAATTAAAACCTAAGATGAGATTAAAGAAAACATTCGTACGCTTCTTCACACTTTTGTTTATAGCGGTGTTTATTTCGTGTAATGAAAATATAACAAAAGAAAAAGCTGATAGTAAAGGAGCCCATAGAGGACAGAATTTTGAAAAACAGGATTATTTAAGTAATAAAGATTTTGATACTATTATTGACAATAAACAAGTGAAACTTTATTGGATCGAAAATGAGAAAATAAAGGCTGCCTTTACAAACTATGGGGCAAGAATAATTGGGCTTTGGGTACCAGATACCAATGGAAAGTTCACAGATGTTGTTACTGGAATGAACACTATAAATGCTTATACTGAAAGCACAGAGCCTTATTTCGGGGCCACTATTGGTAGAGTTGGTAATAGGATTGCAAAAGGAAAGTTCACACTTAATGGAGAGGAATATACTATTCCTACAAATAATGATGACAATACATTACATGGAGGAAATAAAGGTTTTCACGATATAGTTTGGAGCGCGGAAAAGAAAAATAATAATACGCTTGTTTTTCATTATACCTCCCCCCATATGGAGGGAGGTTTTCCTGGGAACCTGGATGTGAAGGTCACCTATTCCCTTACTTCAGAAAGAGCTTTAAGAATAGAATATGAAGCAGTCACAGACCAGGCTACACCGGTCAATCTTACCAACCACGCTTTTTTTAATCTTAACGGTGAAGGAAGCGGAAGGATCCTGGAGCATAAACTTCAGATATATGCTGATAAATATACACCGGTAAGAGATGGGCTTATACCTTCGGGAGAATTAAAAGCTGTAGAGAATACTCCATTTGATTTCACAGAGCCTTACACTATTGGTGAGCGAATAAAAACCAAGAATGAACAACTTGAGTATGGGGGTGGTTATGATCATAACTTTGTACTCAACAAAAAAAAGGTAAAAGCTATGAATCATGCTGCTACTATAACTGGTAACGAATCAGGCATTGTAATGGATATTTATACTGAAGAGCCAGGACTTCAATTTTATAGTGGGAACTTTATGCAATCTAAGAATATTTTTAAATCAGGGGCTAAAGATGATTATCGAACAGCTTTTGCCTTGGAAACACAACATTTTCCAGATGCACTCAATCAACCTACTTTTCCGTCAATTATTCTCAATCCAGGTGAAAAATATCAGACGATTTCGGAATATAAATTTACACATAACAAAAGATGACTTATAGCCATTAAATTCAAGTTTTTAGGATTTTATATATTTTGGTTGACCAATAGATAATTAATGATATGGGTATAAGAACTATTAGGGTATTAGTAATGATTGTAATTATTCCTTTTTTACTGGGATCTTGTAAAGAAGCATCAAAAGAGAAAAGGGATATGGTTTCAACAAAAGAAAAGGATTCCATTGCTTTTAATGTGATAAAAGAAAAACCTGGTGGGATTGAAGTTCCCCGAGGAATGGTTTGGATTCCGGGTGGAAAATTTAACCAGGGAGCAGTAAATGAAGATAAAATGGCGATGGCACACGAAAAACCCACCCATATGGTAGCTATAGATGGTTTTTTTATGGATAAAACCGAAGTGACTAATGCAGAATTTCGTGAGTTTGTTGAAGCAACCGGTTATGTTACGGTGGCTGAACGTAAGATAGAGTGGGAGGAAATGAAAACACAACTTCCTCCAGGAACACCCAAGCCTCATGATTCTATATTACAACCCGGTTCGCTGGTATTTAAAAAAACCAAAAGCAGTGTTCCTAATCTTTATGATTATTCCCAGTGGTGGGAATGGAAAATTGGCGCCAATTGGAGACATCCACAAGGCCCTGGTAGTGATTTGGAAGGGAAAGATAATTATCCGGTTGTTCATATTGCTTTTGAAGATGCTCAGGCTTATTGTCAGTGGGCTAGAAAAAGACTACCCACTGAAGCAGAATGGGAGTGGGCAGCTAAAGGTGGCTTAGAAGGTGCCCGTTTTTCCTGGGGAAATAATGAAAAAGTACTCTCTGAACATGCCAATACTTGGGAAGGGGAATTTCCTGCAAAAAATACCAGGAAAGACGGCTTTGAAAATAAAGCTCCTGTAAAAAGCTACCCTGCCAATGGCTATGGATTATTTGATATGGCGGGAAATGTTTGGGAGATTACCCAGGATTGGTATAATATCAATTATTATAAAGATCGAAGTACAAAAGGAGTAGCAAAAAATCCCCGGGGAGCTGAGGAATCTTATAACCCTAACAACCATCCAAATATGAAGGAAAAGGTGATTAAAGGTGGTTCTTTTCTTTGTAATGCATCTTATTGCGCCAGTTTTCGGCCATCAGCACGGATGGGAAACTCCCTGGACTCTTCACAGGAACACTTAGGATTTAGAACAGTGGCTGATCCAAAGATGCTAGAGTAGATTTCCTGGATCTTAACGGAGTGGCAGCCGGTTATTATGGTAAGAAGTCAGGATAGAGAATTAATAGAATAGATATAGTTTATGAAATGAAAAAAAATGTAAGCCTCTTACTAATGTTTCTCTTTCTTTTTCAGGCTTTACAATGTATTGCTCAAGAGGAGAGTGTCCTTGATAGTATTAAATTTTTTAGACAAGGAGTTTACAGGCCTTTATTCGAGGAATCCCAAAATATCCCGTTGGCAACATTCAATCCAAAAGAAGTGATTGAAATGTCCACAATGTACCCTACCACGCATTATTTAGATACCCGTGCCGTTGTAAATGTAATCGGGGATAGACTTTCAATAAAATCCAGTCAAAAGACGAAAACCAGTATTTGGTTTGGGGGATTTAATCCCTTCGCCACTTATTTAATTGATGTTGCTTCAGTTGAAGGTGAAGGTGAAATTGGTTTGGAATTCAGTGATTCCAAAAGAGAGGACCAATTTTTTATTACAGTCGCTTATAAAAATGAAAATATTATTGATGTACGTCAGAAAATCACAAAGGCCGGAAAAGTAGTCCAGGATACTTCCATTGCTACATCCAGTCAAAAAACACTGGAAGGAAAACTTATTGTGCAGATGTTGGGTAGCGGTGTAACACTTTATATCCAAAATAAAAGAACTTCACCTGAACCAATTGGACAGTCTGATTTTAGTAAACATATAGATTTGCGAAAAAAGAGGTATATCCGAAGGTTTCAGTCAAAGCTTTACAGCAGTATACTAAAAGGAGAGGTAAATGTATCAAAAGCCAGGTCTGTACTTGGAACCGGTATAGGTCTTGCGGATATCCGGGCAATTACTTATGAGGATGGAGAACCCTTACTGGATCAAAACCGATTATGGTATACCATATCTATAAGGGGCAGGGCATTACCTCACCATATACAAGGGGTCTTTAGTCTAAATCCCACGGTTTTTGATATAAAATTCGAAGGTGTAATTCTTTTTGATCGAAATGACGGGTTATTGAGAAATGAAATTGCATCACATATTTTTTTTGATAGAAAGGAGAATATGTGGCGTGGGATAACCACGGGTTTTAGTGCTTTCGCAAATCCAGAAGAAGAAAAGCAGTTGCTAACGGTAGAAAGTAAAAGAGATCCTCGGTTCGGGTTTTCTATAATGAAAGCAAAACCATTTGGAGTGGCAGGAGATATTGAGGATCCGCATATTTTGTATGATAGTAAATTAGGGAAATGGCTAATACTTGCTAGTAAAAATTATAATGGATATAAAGCGATTATGATGGAATCGAACTTTTGGAACAAAGGGTATAAAATTATTTCAGGCCCAGTCAGTCATAATTCTACTGGTACTTCTATTCAAAAAGTAGGTGGCGTACGGTATTGTTTTTCAGGAAGTGATGAGCGTGAAGTATTTATATACTCCTATCCTGATCTGAGGGAAATAGGTACTCTAAATATAAACCAACCACCTTGGAACGAATATTCGGGTACTAGGGTTTGGCCAAATGTCGTTGAATTGCCCGAGGGCTACCCCTTTAAGTATGTAGCCTTGATGATGGATAGAATTAATTACCCGGGATTAGAAGGACCACATTGGTCCTATGGAGCTTTATACCTCTACCATGGCAGTAATACTGGAAAGACGAATTAATAATTGCAACTATTACCGGGCTTTAAATGATTAGAGAAATATAAAAACTGTTTAAAAATTAAATAAAAATGAGTAATTCAAAATTTATTCTAAGTGTATTGTTGATCCTTGGAAGTTTATCAATTGATTATATATCTGCCCAGGAGGAGGATTCAAAACCCAATATTTTACTTATTATGGTAGATGATTTAAAACCAAATTTAGGAACTTATGGGGATACTTTAGCAATCAGCCCTAATATTGATAAGTTGGCCGGAGAAGGAATGCGTTTTAATAACGCTTATAGCAACCAGGCCGTATGCGGTCCTTCACGGTATAACATCCTTATGGGATCACGTTCCACTAGCACAGGTTTATATAATTTTGGTAAAGAATTCCGGGATGTGATTCCCAATGCAGTAACCTTGCCTCAACACTTTATGAAATCGGGTTATCACACGGAATCAATGGGGAAGGTTTTCCATATTGGACATGGAAACACCAATGATGAGGCTTCCTGGAGCATTCCCCATTTCAAAGAGAAGGTCATTGAATATGTGGATCCCGAAAGTACTGGCAGACAGCTTACTCGGGAAGAAGCCTTTTTTGAAAATACCAGGTTGTACATTGAAGATACACCTCCTAACGATGAATTGCCAAGAGGAGCTGCCTGGGAATCTCCTGATGTCTTGGATGAGGCTTATGCTGATGCACGTGTTGCGAACCATGCTATTAATCGTTTAAGAAAATTAAGTAAGAATCCTGATCAACCTTTTTTTATGGCTTTAGGATTTGCACGACCACATTTGCCATTTAGTGTTCCAAAGAAATATTGGGATTTATATGATCCCATGGATATGCCTATGCCGGAATACGAAAAAGCACCGGAAGGCTCTCCTTCCTTTACAAAGAAGCGAGATCACGAGATGTCCCAATTCTTTCCTGTTCCGGTAGGCAAGGAAGTCTATGATGATGATTTAAAACGAAAGTTGATCCACGGCTATTATGCCAGTATTAGTTATATGGATACCCAGCTTGGAAAAGTGATGGATGAATTAAAAAGGCTGGAACTCGATGAAAATACCATTATAGTGCTTTGGGGAGATCACGGTTGGCATTTAGGTGATCATGCAATATGGACTAAACATACTAATTTCGAACAAGCCAACCATATCCCACTAATTTTTAAAGCCCCCGGAGTAACCAAGGCGGGCAGTACTACGGATCAGTTTGCGGAATCGGTAGATGTGTACCCTACCCTGGCAAGTCTGGCCGGGTTGGAAAAACCTAAAGGTCCTCAGCCCATAGATGGAATAGACCTAACCCCGGTATTAAAAGATGGATCAAGGGAAATTAAAGACCATGCTTATCATGCATTCCCAATGGGTGGATATTTAGGGGAAGCCATCCGCACTGAACAGTATAGGATGATCCGATGGACACCAATGCGTGATACTGAAAAAGAAGTACTTTACGAATTGTACGATTATGAAAATGATCCCAAAGAGACTATAAATATTGCTGAAGAGAAACCTAATGTAGTTTCAGAAATGACTAAAATACTGGAAAGGTATCCTAAAGCAAAGAATCGGTTATAGCGAAAAAAGAAGTCAGTAAACCTAATTATATGAATTTTAACCTTAAAAATATCTCGATATTGCTAGTGTGTAGAGTCTTTGTTTGTTTGGGTTCAAACAAACAAGGACTCTAACGCAATGCTAAGCTGATTGAAACCATTAAAAGCCCAATGTTATTATGGTTTTTACTGATGATATGGGTTGGTCTGGCCTTTCCAGTTTTGGAAATACGGATACATATCTAATGTCGATTTAGCCTTATAAGGTATAGGTTTTAAGGTAAGAATTTTGAAAATTACGTAAAAATTTAACGGGAGCTGTTCCCTGTAATAATTATCTAATTATAGTATTGTGGTTACGGTCTGGCCATTACAAAATCCATATATAATAGATGTTTGGAAACAAAAAATATGATTAAATATGATTTTCTTTTTCAATAAAATCGGAGGCTGTCATTTTAAATTGTTTCTGGAAACTCCTTCCAAAACTACTTTGAGATTTGAATCCTACTTTTTCAGAAACTTCATAAATTTTTAAATTTGAAGTTTTAAGCAGGTAGGCTGCTTTCTTTAATCTGCTTTCATTAATTAATTCATTAGGTGATAAGTTTGAAATATCTTTGATTTTACGGTAAAGTGTCGAACGGCTCATATTCATATGCCTGGCAAGCATTTCAACGTTTAAATTCGGATCTTTTAAATTCTCATCAATCTTTTGATCCAACTTGGAGATAAAAGTTTTGTCCCCTGTAGCCAGTGAAAGGGATTTAAGATGGGCAAGTGGTGAACTATTATAATGGCCAATTATAGATTTCCTGTTCTGCAGTAAATTAGAAATTTGTACCTGGAGATGATTTAACGAAAATGGCTTAGAGATATAAGCGTCCGCCCCTGATTCTAATCCTTCTATTTTTGCATTCAGGGCACTTTTTGCTGTTAGAAGGATGACTGGAATATGACTTTTATCTATATCTTCTTTGATCTCTTTACATAATTCAATTCCACTTTTAAAAGGCATCATAACATCGGAAAGTACTATATCGACTTCATAGGTACATATAGCTTTCCAGGCTTCCTTGCCATTGGAAGCAACGATCACATTATAATTTTCCGATAACTCGTTAAAGATGAAATCCGCCAATTCAGCATTATCTTCAGCTACAAGTATTAATGAAGAATCCTTATCAAATTTTCTAACGATTTCTTCCGATTCTATAACTTCCTTAGGTTTATTTTTAAAAGCTTTAAATTCATTATCCTGGTGTAGTGGGATTTGTAAAACAAATTCATTTAAAGAAATGTTATTGCTATTGATGAACAATTTACCATGGTGAAGTTCAGCAAGTGAATGTGCCAGTGAAAGACCTATTCCTGTCCCAGATTTTTTAGTTTCCCCGGGAACCCTGAAGAATGGCTCAAAAATACGTTGCTTTAATTCCAATGGAATTTTATCTCCATCATTTTTTACAATGATTTTAAAGTGATCTTCTGTTTTCTCCAGGTGGACCTGTACTTGATATTCACAATACTTTATGGCATTACTAAAAAGGTTACTGAGGATTTTTCTTGTGGCCTCTTCATCTACGAAGGCATAAATATCTTCCTGTTTTGTAATACTAAATTGTATGTTTTTTTCCTTAATTAATTGGCTAAAACGTATAAACGTTTCCTCAATGAGCTGGGATATATTCACTTCCACAAAACTCAATTTCACATGTTTCATTTCTGTCTTTCTGAAATCTAAGAGCTCGTTTACAAGGTCCAAAAGCCTTGAAGTATTTCTTTCCATGATCCCAAGGTTTTTTGGTACCTCCAAGGATTTATATTTTAAATTCAGCAGCTTTTCAAGCGGGCTTTTGATTAGGGTTAAAGGGGTCCTGATTTCATGGGCTATATTGGTGAAAAACTCTATTTTTGCCTGATATATTTCTTTTTCCTTATCGTTTTCAAGTTGTTGTATTCTACTGTTATTCTTATCACGGTTATACCGGTGATAGTACCGTAGAAGGTAGAATATGATCAAAATTAGGAGAAGAATGTAAATAGCATATGCAAAGTTGCTGGTTAAGAAAGGAGGAAGGATCTCAATCTCTAAACTACTATTCTCACTACTCCAAACACCATGACTATTTAGCGCCTTAACTTTAAAGGTGTAATCACCTGCCGGTAGTTCATTAAAGCTGACCTGGTGATTTTTTCCAATTGGAATCCAATCATCATTAAGGCCTTCAAGCTTATACCAGTATGTTGTCATCTCCGGAGCCGTATAGCTTAAGGAAGCGAATTCCAGGGTAAACGTGGACTGTTGGTTATTCAGTTTGATATTATCAGAAAAGGTAATTGAAGTTTTTAAAGGAGAATTTTCTTTTTTCACGGAAACATCCTGGTTATTTATTTGAATGTTTGTAATGTAAATAGGAGGCTGATAATAATTCTGAATAAACTTGTCAGGATTAAAACTAATTAAGCCATTTACACTTCCGAAATACATCTTTCCGTTTTTATCTTTGAATGCAGAACTGTAATTAAACTGATCACTTAATAAACCATTGGATTTTGTGAATATATCAAACTCCTGTTTGTTTGGGTTGAACTCGACCAAACCATTGGAAGTACTAATCCAAAGATTTGAATCATAGTCTTCCAAAATAGAGTAGGTTACATTACTTGGTAACCCGTTCTCTGTGGTGTATCGTTGGAAATTATTTTCGTTTTGGTTAAATAGATTTAATCCATTTTCAGTCGTAACCCAAAGATTATTTTTAGAATCTTCAAATAAACCGTTTATCACATTAGAACTTAAACTTGACTTTTTGTTTCTGTCAAAGCGGTAAAATCCTTTATCATTTGTTTTGGGATTATAATAGAACAATCCATCCCAATAGGTCCCTGCCCATAACACTCCTTGGTGATCTTCAATGAAAGTAGTATAATGGTAAATTTCTGGAAAGCCCTCAAAAGGTTCAAAGCTTTTAGTTTCCTCTTTATACCGGTGTATTCCGGATGAAGTCAACACATAAACATCTTTATTCCGGGTTTCATAGATATAGAGAATGAAATCACTTCTTAATCCACCATCTTCGGGTCCGGTACCAAAATGGTATTTAATTTCCCCCGTCTGGATATCCATTATATCCAGCCCATGTTCAAAGGTACCTATCCATAATTCATCTTGTCTAGGTAGTAAGCCATGGATATTATAATGAGAAAGTATGCCGTCATTACGAACAGACGAATAGTTTTGAAACTTACCCGTTTCAGGATCCAATTTATTTAAACCGGCATCCTCAGTTCCAATCCAGATATTTCCGAAGCTATCCTTTTTTATTTCCCTAATGGCATTGCCACTAATTGAATTTTCTCCCACACGCGGAAAATAGCGCTCTATGGGCGTATATTGTTTCGGGTAGTAATTAACCCCACCAAAATAGGTTCCAATCCAAACTCCATCTTCCCTGTCCAGTACTAATGAATAGATTGCATTATCGGAAAGGGAATATGGGTTATTGTAATTTTTTTTATAGTTCTGGTAAGTGCCGTTCCCTAAATTATATATGAAGATTCCCGATTCACTGGCTATCCATAGTTCTTTACTGTTTTTCATTAAAAATTCCCTTACGAAAAGAGGATTTTCATTTTCATTTAAAAGTGGTGTAATTGTACTTGTTTTTCTATTATATAGAAGGGCTCCCTTATTTTTAGTGCCTATGAAAATGGAATCTTTACTATGGGCATTAATAGTGGTAATTATCAAATCTTTTATCCCTTTTTCATTTTCTTCCAGCTCAATTTTTTTAAATGAATTATTCTGGGGAATATATTGGTAGAAAAGATCTGAAGAAGATACGAAAACCTCCCCCTCCTTATTGGTTGTGATAAAAGAGGTGTAGAACTGGTCAAAAACCTCCTCTTTGGGGTTCTTTTGCGATAGAGCTATTTTATGAAGTTTTCCCGAAGCTATAAACCATAAATTACCATTTGCATCCCCTTTAATATCTAATACCGGCTGATCCTTTGTACTCCCTATTAATTTAAAGGATTCCGTTTTGTCGTTGTATCGAAATAGACCTGTATCGGTGCCAACCCATAGATGATCGTCAAATTGATAAAGACATCGTATAAAGTTACTGCCAAGGCTGTTCTCATTATCCGGTTCATTTCGGAAAACCTTAAAATTATACCCGTCATATCGATTTAAACCATCTTTGGTGCCGAACCATAGAAAACCGTTATCATCCTGTAACATACTTATCACTGAATTGTGGGATAATCCATCTTCAACCTTAAGCTGTTTAAAAGAACGGTTTTGCGCCCCGCATATCGCAAACGAGAGGATAAAAATCAGAAATATTAGATAGGTCCGCATATATATACAAATGAAGTCAAATTCCTTAAAACCAGTTGAACATATTGTTTCAAAATTATACGATATAGATCAAAAAACGTTTTATGTTAAATTAAAATTAAATATGATCAGAAATGTTGAAATATTGGAACAGCCTTTTTGCAAATTTTAAAATTAAATTAACCTACTTTGAAAAAGCGTTATTCATAATAAATGTATTTCGTAATTATACTTTTAGTAAATATTAAGGAGTAAAAATACATTATTAATAAATGAGTTAACAATGAGGTTGAATTGAATTTTTCTTTTATATCTAAAACTTTGTTAATGAAATGTATAATTATCTTCAATTTGTTTCAAATGAATTAAAACTAACTAAATGAAATTCTATGAGAACTATTTTACCCTTTAAACTAATGTTCATTTTGGGTTTCCTGATTTTTCCATTGCTCTGTTTAGAAGCGCAAAACGCTTCACAGGTTACGGGGAAAGTGACTGACCAAAATGGCGAAGCTATTCCATTTGTTAATGTCATTGTCAAGGGAACTTCAGTAGGGACTTCAGCTGACATTGATGGAAATTACACTATTGAAGCTAGCCCGGATCAAACCCTTGTATTCAGTTATATTGGTTTTGATTCCAGAGAGGTAGCTGTGGGTGATCAATCTGTTATTAATATCCAATTACAAGAAGATGTTGCGGCACTTGACGAAATCGTTGTCGTGGGATATGGCACACAGGAAAGAAAAGACCTGACCAGTGCTATTTCGGTAGTCAGCTCCGATCAAATACAAAAAAGACAAACTACGACAGTCGCGGAAAGCTTACAAGGTCTTGCTGCGGGGGTGAATGTAAGGGGAGGAGGACAACCTGGACAGGAAGCCAGAATCGAGATTCGAGGGCTGAAGAACCTTCAAAATGCTAACCCCTTATATGTAATTGATGGTATGGTGACCACCGCAAATAGGGATTTCAACCCCAATGATATAGCATCAATTCAAATCCTTAAGGATGCCGCTGCAGCTGCCATCTATGGATCTAGAGCTGCAAATGGTGTGGTTATTATTACTACTAAAAAAGGAAAAAAGGGACCTTTACAGGTTAATGTAAGCTCCAAATTAAGCATTACAGAAGTACCTCGCTATGACCTGGCGGGCCAGGAAGAATTTGTTAGGTTGAATAATATGGCATATGATAATGCCGGAATTCCCAGACAGGATCTTAACCTGGATGTTAATACCGACTGGCAGGAGGAAGTATTCCGTACCGGCATGATACAGGATCAGAACGTGAGTTTCTCCGGTGGTAGTGAGAATACTTCTTATTTTATGTCCGGAAATTATTTCGGTAATAAAGGTACCGTGATCGATACCAAATTTGATCGCGTATCTTTTCGAGTAAATAGTAGCGGTAGCAAAGGAATTTTTAGCGTAGGAGAAAATCTGGCCATCTCAAATTCCAAGAACAATGAAATTGGTGGTCCGGAAGCCTTACGGGGAAATCCTTTTATTGATGTTGTTAGAATGTTCCCGACTATACCCGTACGTGATGAAAGTAATCCTGGGGGGTATGGTTACGGTAAATCCGGGGTGGCAAACACCTTTGGGGCAAATCCGATTGCCATTTCCAACCTTATAGATCAGACTATAGAAAACTTGCGAATTAGGGGAAATGTATGGGCTGAAATTGATCCATTTCCATGGTTGAAATACCGGGTTAGTTACGGTTATGAAACCAGCTTTGACAATTTTAAATATTTACGTAGGGAAGGAAGTTGGACTTTAAATCAACCCCAGGACCCCTCTTTTACAGATCAAAATAGGGCCCAATCACAAACGCATCTTTTGGAAAACACATTAACTTTTGATAAGGAGTTTGGTAAGCACGATGTTTCCCTTGTTGTTGGTACAACTTATCAGAAGGATTCTTACGAACAAATCAATGGTTTAAAGCGGAATCTCCTTGTAAATCCTAACACTGGCGAATATTTTGATGTTTTGGATCTAGGAGATCAGGCACAGGTGGGAGGATTTAGGAATGAAGCTACGCTTCTTTCTTACCTAGGTCGACTTGAATATAATTTTGATGATCGGTATATCTTGAACGCCGTATTTAGAAGGGATGGCTCATCCAGATTTAGTGATGAGAATAAATGGTCTAATTTTCCTTCATTATCAGCAGCCTGGAGATTGAGCAATGAATCATTTTTCGATGTTGATAATATAAGTGACCTTAAACTAAGAGCGAGTTATGGGGAGCTGGGTAGTGGAAACATCGGAAATTACGAATATCAGGGTTTTATAAATACATTCGGAGCAATTGTATTGGGCAATGGACAAAATTTATATCCATCTGCAACCCAGGTTAGACTTGCAAATTCGCGATTAAGATGGGAAACCCTCAAACAGACTAATATTGGTTTGGATCTTAGCATGTTTAAAAATAAGTTACAGCTTACTGCAGATTATTTTGTAGCAAGAACCGAAGATGTATTGTTTGGTTTCCCTATTCTTCTGACTACTGGTAATGATGGAGGAAACCCTATTTCCAATGCTGCAACTGTTGAAAATAAAGGTTTTGAGTTTAATTTATCCTATAATAAAGTTGTCAATAATGATTTAAGTTTTAATGCCTCTGTCAACTTCACAAAGCTCAACAACGAACTTATAAAATTAGGTAACGGCCTAAATGAAAGTATCCAGGGGAATACGATTACCCGTTCTGGAGGTCCGGTTGGGATGTGGTATGTTCTTCAAACGGATGGATTATTCCAAAGCCAGGAAGAAATTGATAACTATACAAATTCAGAAGGTAATGTGATCCAACCCGGAGCGCTCCCAGGCGATATCCGTTTTAAGGATATTAATGACGATGGCGAGATTACCAATGAAGATAAGGAAGTAGTAGGAAGTCCTTGGCCTGATTTTGAAATGGGCCTTAATGCAGGACTTAACTATAGGAATTTTGATTTCTCAATGAACTGGATAGGATCCTTTGGTGCTACAGTATATAACGGTTATAGAAGTACCGTAGATCGATTTGATGACGATACTAATTATAGATCAGGAATCCAACCCTGGACCCCGGAAAATCCCAATACGGATTTTCCAAGAGTGGTTAAAGGCACTACCCTTAACTCAAGAGGGGATAGTGACAGATGGTTGGAAGATGGCAGTTTTGCTCGGTTAAAATATATTGGGCTTGGTTATAACATTCCAGCCAATGCCCTGGAAAAAATAGGGTTTTCCAGAGCGCGTGTAAGCCTCTCCGCACAAAATATAATTACCATCACCGACTACCAGGGGCTTGATCCGGAATTTAGCAATAGCAATATTTTCCAAAGAGGAGTGGATTTGGGATCATTCCCAAATGTTCAAACGTATTCATTAGGCGTAGAATTTGGTTTCTAAAAAAAATATCAACGATGAAGAAATTACTATTAATATTTACAGTTATCTGTTCTCTTTTGGCGGTAGTGTCCTGCCAGGAAGAAGAACTTGATCTTAAGAACCCCAATGCTTTAACAACCGATCAATTCTGGGTGACACCGAATGATGCCGAGTTAGGGGTTAATTCAATTTATGCCATGTTTTATAAAGATGGGTTATGGGCGCGTTGGATGTATTTCAGGTTGGATTTAACTTCAGATGAAGGGTTTAGTACCAGTCCCTGGATAGAACTTGCCGATTGGACCCGCTTCAATTATATAAACTATAATTTTTGGGAAGGTAATGCTGTTACCTGGAGGGATTCCTATAAAGCAATTTTTAGGGCTAACCAGGTTCTGGCAAATGTACCGGAAATTGAATTTGAGGATGAAGCTCGAAAACAATCAATCATTGCTGAAGCTAAATTTTTAAGGGCATTACATTATTACTATGCCGGCTTACTTTGGGAAAATATTCCAATGGTTCTGGAACCTTCCACTCCGGATGCGCTTCCACAACAAGTTTCCCAAGAAGAAGTTTTTGCTCAGGTGGAACAGGATTTAAATGATGCATTTACAGATTTGCCTATGCAATGGGATGCTGAAAATGTTGGAAGGCCTACTAAAGGAGCTGTAAAGGCTATGCTGGCAAAGGTTTATATGCAACAACACAGATGGTCTGAAGCAAAGACGGCCCTTGATTTTCTTGTAATAGGTGAGGGTGCAAATTATTCGCTTGTCGATAATTATAAAGACAATTTTACTGATATCAATGAGAATAATTCCGAGTCTGTATTCGAAATTCAATTTGGCGATCAGCGCCGTGGAGGTACAGGAGAAGGTCAGGATGCTTCTGTATCCAATACAAGGGCACAATTTTTTGCTCCTAGAGGTATTGGATGGTCTGATGGACAGGCGAGATTCTGGCTTGTTAATGCCTTTAAACAAGAGGAAACCGTGACGGGGGGTATTGATCCACGTTTACAACACTCATTATTCTACCCAAGCCTTTTTGAAGATTTTGGAGATAGAACTTACGGAAGAGAATGGGAATGGGGTGAAGATGAAGCCTGGTTTAGAAAAGGTGCCAGGGATTATAAACGTGATAATGAAGATTATTTTTCTGGTGTAAATTGGAGACTTATTCGTTATGCAGATATTTTACTTCGTTATGCTGAAGTTTTAAACGAATTGGATATGACCTCTGAAGCTTATCAATATGTAGATATGGTAAGAGAAAGAGCAAATATGCCCCCCTTAGCAGAAGCTTATCCGGAAATTGGCAATGACCAGGATAGATTCCTTGACCGGCTTAAAATAGAGAGGGTTCTGGAACTATCGGGAGAGAGTGTAAGATGGGAAGACTTGAAACGATGGGGTGATCTTGATGACCAGGCTTCTGTAGATGAAATCGCAGAAAGAGATCCTGATTTTAATAACTTTGAGATAGGTAAGAATATTAGAATGCCTATCCCCCAGGTTGAAGTTGAAAACAATCCCAATTTAGAACAAAATCCCCAATATTAATTAATAATTAATCCCTGGAGCTTTGAATTAGCTGCTTCAGGGATTTTTCTTTAAAATAAATTTATGAAGAAGATATATTTCCTGTTGCTATTATTAATATCCAGTGTACTTTTTTCATGTAAAGAAACGCAGAAAAAGGAAGAAACTTTAGCGGTCAGTAATTCGGAAGAAAGTGCCTTAGAACCCCGGTCAATTTGGAGTAAGGAAAAAGCAAATGAATGGTATGATGAAAACCCCTGGTTGGTAGGTGCAAATTTTAATCCCAGCACTGCTATCAATCAGCTTGAAATGTGGCAGCAGGAAACTTTTGATCCTGAAACCATCGATAAGGAATTGGGGTGGGCCGAGGCTATAGGAATGAACACTATGCGTGTGTACCTTCATGATCTTTTGCACAAAAATGATCCGGAAGGATTGTATGAGAGAATGGACGAATTCCTAAAAATTGCAGATGGCCATGGAATGAAAATATTGTTTGTTTTATTTGATTCCTGTTGGGACCCATTTCCTAAAGCCGGGGAACAAAGAGCGCCAAAACCTCATGTCCATAATTCTGGTTGGGTACAAAGCCCGGGCCAGGAAGTATTGCAGGATAGTTCACAATATGATAGGCTTGAAAAGTATGTAAAGGAAACAATTGGCGAGTTCAAAAATGATGAACGAATTCTTGGATGGGATATATGGAATGAACCTGATAATATGACGGGGCCTTCCTATGAAGATGTGGAAATACCTAATAAAGTGGATCTGGTTTTACCACTTTTAAAGGATGCCTTTGAATGGGCGCGTTCAGTAAACCCTTCCCAACCCTTAACTTCCGGAGTGTGGATTGGTGATTGGAGTGATCCGGAAAACATGAAACCAATGCATAAAATGCAGTTGGAACAATCAGATATAATAACCTTTCATAATTATGATTCGCCCGCTGATTTTGAAAAAAAGATCAAAGATCTACAAAGGTATGAAAAACCAATTCTTTGTACGGAATATATGGCTCGTCCCAATGGAAGTACCTTCCAGGGATTTCTTCCCATAGCCAAAGAATATAACGTAGGAATGTATAACTGGGGCTTTGTAGATGGTAAAACCCAAACTAAGTATCCCTGGGATAGCTGGACCAAAACGTATACTTCAGAACCGGATGTGTGGTTTCATGAAGTTTTCAGGAATAATGGAGAGCCTTATGATGAAGAAGAAACACAGTTGATTAAAGAACTTACCGCAGAGGTGAATACTCCATAGAATACTGAGCTTAAAGTTAACACTCAACCCTCAACTTATGAAACATTTTAAATTTATTTTCATCTTACTGGGACTTTCCAGTGTACTTGCTCAGCAACCGGATCCGCCCGGCCAAGTAGATTCAGGGGAAAAAGCGGTAAATGAAGCTTATCTATTTGCCCATATGACTCATAAGGATTACGGAAGGTTGTACTATTCTGTGAGTAAAGATGGTTTGCATTGGCAAAATTTGAATGATGGTGAGCGGGTTTTTGATAACTATCAGGGACATCCGGATATTGTAAAGGGACCAAAAGGGAATTATTATATCGCGGGGAATACAAGCGATTCATCTCCAGATATTAATATCTGGAGTTCTGATGATTTGATAACCTGGGAAAAACATGCCGTATATACTCCTGATTTAACTGCTACTCCCGGTTATGAAAATGCTTTGCAGAGAATTGGTGCTCCAAAACTCTTTTATGATAAGGCTTCATCCCAATTTATTATGACTTGGCATACTCCACATAAGGAAGGAACCAAAGAGGATCCCGAAAGATACTGGGCAAGCCAGCGTACCTTATATGTGCTCTCTGATGATCTTAAAGAGTTTAAAGGTCCGCCTAAGAAGCTGTTTGATTGGAACATTGGAACTATAGATGTTATAATCAGGAAGGTTGATCACAACTATTATGCAATCATAAAGGATGAGACTTATCCAACCCTTTATTGGCCAACTGGAAAAACCATTAGAATAGCAAAATCAAATTCCCTTCTTGGTCCGTACTCCCTACCACAGGATCCAATTAGCCCCAATTTCAGGGAAGCCCCAAGTTTGATCCCCTCCCCAAATGGAGAAGCTTGGTACCTCTATTATGAACAGTATCCAGGTGTTTCATACGGGCTTTCAATTTCGGACAATCTCAATGGGCCATGGTACCAGGCATCGGGTTATACTTTTTTTAGCGATTGGGATAAATATAGCCTACCTGAGAAAGTAAGACATGGCTCAATGATTACTATTTCGGATAAAGAATATGATGAGTTGATTCGTGAATTTGGAATTTCCACCAAAGAAAACAAAGAAGAATAAGATATGATATTATTTAAAAAATTATTCCTGGCGGTTTCCTTAATGGGGGTATTAAGTTGTTCTGGTGATGATCCCCAACCTCAAAAGGATGAGATTGAAGATGAGCCCGTTGCCGACATAGAGGCCAGAGAGCCGATCACAGGCTCCAGGATTGCCTGGGATTTTAACACAAAAACTTTAATATCCGAAGAAAATGACCCGGGCTATAATGGGTACCCCAGGTTAATACAGCTCGAAGATGAATCCCTTTTGGTTGTATATGAATCCAAAGGAAATGTTTTAGTAAAAAAGAGTAATTCCGGGGAGGACTGGTCTGATCCAATAACTGTGGTCGAAGGTAGCAATGGAGTTAATATGGCTACACCTGATGTTATACAACTGCAAAACGGAACTATTTTATTAATGTATAATCCACGTCCCGGAGAAACCGCTGACCCTTCTAATAAATTTTTAATCAAAACGATCTTAAGTTATGATAATGGGGAGAGTTGGAAAAATGACCAAATAGTTTATGAAGGAGATACAGAGTTTGAAAATGGGGTGTGGGAACCTACTGCATTGCAACTTTCAGGTGGTGAAATTCAATTGTTTTTTTCAAATGAAAGTATATACCCGAATTCCAATGAACAAAATATCTCGTTACTGCGCTCAGTAGACGATGGATTGACATGGACTGATGAACCGGAGATTGTGAGCTTTAGGGCAGGTAGCAGGGATGGAATGCCATCTCCCTTGTATTTAGAAAATCAAAATGAAATTATTATTTCTATTGAAGATAATGGTGAAAATAATCAATTCAAGCCCTATATAATCAGAAATGCTGTTTCTGAAAACTGGGAGCAAACTATTGGTGGTAGTAGTGAGAAAAGAAATTATGCACTGTATGAGGAATTGGAAAATTCTGAATATGCCGGAGCACCATATTTAAGTCAACTGGAAACGGGAGAAATATTACTTTCTTACCAGGGAACTGATGCTCGGAGCGGTAATGATTTGAATAATGCCGATATGAAATTAGCAATAGGAGATGAGAAAGGAAAAGACTTCAATAGGATTTCTACACCCTTCCTGATCCCTGAAGGAAAATCAGCCTTATGGAACAGTATTGAGGTATTAAATGACAATTCTGTGATCGCACTTACTACCACAAATGCTTTTTCCCCGATTAACGCTTCAGAAGTTTGGATGATTAAAGGTCGGGTAATTCCTGATTTGAAAGCAGGAAATACTTCCCTGCAAATTGATGGAGAAACTACAGAAGGAGTTTGGCAACAGGATTTTCCGGTTTTTATTGGTCATAAAAGTTCCACGCAACTTCAGGCTAATGTCTTTTTTGATAACGAGAATCTTTATATAGCCTCAAAGGTATCGGATGCAAAAACCTCAACCGGAAATCAAAATGTTGCCAATAATGACGGAATGGTCATTTATTTAGACCCTTCCAATAAAAGCCTTGAAGCACCCGGCCCGCAGATTTATAAGATAATTATTTCTGCTTCTAACCAGCTAAAGGCTTATGAAGGAAAAGATTCCCAATGGAAGGAGATTGAGTTGTCGAAAATAACTACTGAGTCCATGAGTAATGAAGAAGGTTATAATCTGGAAATTGCCCTACCCTGGACTGCCATCGGCGGAAAACCTGCTTCCAATACCCGAATTGGTTTCAATATTGAACTCATTGAAAGAGGTGATTCGAATTATGTGGAAACAATCTCAGCTACTAAAACAGATGCTCCTTATACCTGGTTAAGTTTAAAGTTATAATCCATGAAAATAGACCATAAGTATTTAATAAGCTTTCTTTTAATGCTAATGATTGCAAACGGGTTTTCTCAATCCGGAACCTTTACAAATCCTATTTTATCATCGGGTGCAGATCCTTATAGTACTTATCATAATGGATACTACTATTATACCCACACCCTTCAGAACAAGCTAGTATTATGGAAGACTAAAAGCCTTGCAAATATTGCGGAGGCGGAAAGTAAAACTATTTGGATGCCTCCCGAAGGAACCATGTATTCTAAGGATATCTGGGCTCCGGAATTTCATATCATAGATGGTAAATGGTATGTATATTTTGCTGCAGACGATGGAAACAATGAAAACCATCGAATGTATGTACTTGAAAATGATAATGAAGATCCTTTTCAAGGAGAGTGGGAATTTAAAGGTAAAGTAGCTGCCTGGCCGGATCGCTGGGCTATTGACGGCAATGTGTTTACTTATGAAGATGAACGCTACATGATTTGGTCAGGTTGGGAAGGACATACCAACGGCCAGCAGAACATCTATATTGCAAAAATGAAAAATCCCTGGACGATCGATGGCAAACGTGTGCTGATTTCTGAACCTACCTATGTTTGGGAAAAACAAGGTGATTTGGATGACGAGGAGAACCCACCACACGTTAATGTCAATGAAGGACCTCAAAACTTAGAACATAACGATGAAATTTTCATTGTTTATTCAGCAAATGGGTGCTGGACCGATTACTATTCTTTGGGTTTGATAAGTTTTAAGGGCGAGGATATTCTCGATCCGGCTTCCTGGATAAAACATGATAAGCCGATTTTTAAAAAATCCGAAGAAAATTCTGTTTATGCGCCCGGGCATAATTCCTTTTTTAAATCACCCGACGGTTCTGAAGATTGGATTCTTTATCACGCTAATTCACACCCAGGGGAAGGTTGTGGTACAAAAAGGTCTCCCAGGATGCAAAAAATAGAATGGAATGAAGACGGTACACCAAATCTAGGAACACCGGTTTCAGCAGAAACTATATTAGAAATACCAACGCAAAAATAATTTAATTATGAAAAAAAATATCCTTACAACAATTTTAGTAGTCATTGCTTTAGGTAGTTTAAACGCTCAGGAAAGATGGAGCCGAGAAAAGGCCCAGGAATGGTATAGTCAACATGATTGGATAACGGGCGCAAATTTTAACCCAAGTACAGCCATTAATCAGTTGGAAATGTGGCAGGAAGAAACCTTTGATCCGGAAACCATCGACAGGGAGTTGGGTTATGCTGCCCAAATAGGATTTAATACGATGAGGGTTTATTTGCACAGCCTTGCCTATAAAGCCGATAAAGAAGGTTTTAAATCCAGAATGGAAGAATATCTGAAAATTGCAGACTCCCACGATATCAAAACCATGTTTGTGATATTTGATGATGTTTGGGATGCTAATCCTAAAATAGGAAAGCAGCCAGAGCCTAAACCCGGCACACATAATTCCGGATGGGTACAGGATCCCGGCTATCCTGAATCTGTAGAGATGGCGGATTCAGAAGCTTTACAAGCATACGTCAAGGATATCCTGAGCACCTTTGGAGATGATAAACGGGTGTTGCTTTGGGATCTTTACAATGAACCAGGGAACAATGATAAAGGGAATGAATCTATGCCTTTATTAAAAAATGTTTTCAAATGGGCTCGAGAGGCAAATCCCTCACAACCTTTATCTGTGGGACTATGGAAATGGGACTTAAAAGATCTCAACACCTTTCAGGCTTTAAATTCCGATATCATAACTTATCACAGCTACGATGAACCCGAAAAACATAGTCGTATTATTGAATTACTAAAAACCCATGGACGTCCTATGATATGTACGGAGTATATGGCACGAACCAGAAACAATACATTTAATAATACCCTACCGATGCTCAACGAAGAAAATATCGGTGCTATTAATTGGGGTTTGGTTAACGGAAAATCCAATACCATTTATGCCTGGAATACACCCATAGAAAGTGGGGAGGAACCTGTGGAATGGTTCCATGATGTCTTTAGAAAAGACGGTACACCTTACCGCCAGGATGAAGTAGACCTGATTAAAAAATTAAATGCAGAGACGAAATAGTGATCGTACATAATTCATTAAAATGTCCTGACAATATTTTCAGAAAAAATTAGAAGAAAGAGATTTCACCTTATAAAGTAATATGAAAAAATACTTTTTAAAAATGCTCATGTTTATTATTGGTATGCTAAGCATCTCATGTACCGATGGAAAAGGTAATTCCAGTTCGGAAAATACTATTCCACAGAATACTGAAAATGAAGCGAACGCTAAACAAATTGAACTTGCTGATCCTACAATTTTCTACCATAATGACACCTATTATTTATACGGAACCTCACAGGGAAGCCTTACTGAGAAAGGTTTAGGTTTTTTAGTGTTTACTTCGGATGATATGCAAAATTGGGAGGGTCCGGTAGGGAAGTCAAATGGCTTTGCGTTAGCCGAAACCGAAGCTTACGGAAATCAAGGTTTTTGGGCACCTCAGGTTTTTGAATATAAGAATACCTTTTATATGGCATACACTGCCAATGAGAATATAGCTATTGCAACAAGCGATAGCCCCTTGGGGCCATTTGTCAATACAGGGGAAGCCTTATATGCTGAAACTAAACAAATTGATCCATTCGTTTTTTTTGACAACGGAAAAGCTTATTTATATCATGTGAGGCTTGAAGATGGAAACAGAATATTTGTAGCCGAAATGGAAGAAGACCTTGAAAGTATCAAACCTGAAACTCTTCAAGAGTGCCTATCGGCTACAAAACCATGGGAAAATACAGCTTCCGCGGCATGGCCGGTGGCCGAGGGGCCAACTGTTTTAAAACATAATGAACTTTACTATTTGATTTACTCCGCCAATGATTTTAGAAACCCTGACTATGCGGTGGGATACGCAACGGCGGATAGTCCTTTGGGACCCTGGGAAAAGTCTGGTGATAATCCGATTATTAACAGGGAAATGGTAGGGGAGAATGGCTCGGGACACGGTGATATTGTAATAGGAGAAAATGATGAGATGCACTATGTGCTACACACCCATTTTTCCAATGCGTCGGTACATCCAAGAAAAACAGCCATAATTAAGCTTAATTTCAATGAAGATGCGGACGGGGATTTGTCCTTAACTGCAGAGGAAGAGAGCTTTAATTTTTTAAAATCAAATTAGAATTTATGAATTACAAACCTTTATTACTTCTTTTTGTTTTCTACGTGACCTTAGGGTGTAATCAATCAGATAATGAACCATCTTCGAATGATGATGACGATGATTCAGTAGTAGAGGAGGAAAACACGTTTAAAAATCCATTATTATCGTCTGGGGCCGATCCCTGGGTGATAAAAAGAAATGATACTTATTATTATACCCATACCACAGGAAACAAGCTGCAAATATGGGAGACCAAGAATATGGAAGACCTTAGCAGTGAAAGCCCTAAAACTATTTGGACTCCACCTTTGGGCGAGGAATATTCTACTCAAATCTGGGCCCCTGAATTACATTATGTAAACGACGCATGGTATATGTATTTTGCCGCTACTTCCAATAATAGCGACAAAGACAGGAGAATGTTTGTGTTGGAAAACACTGCTGAATCTCCCATGGAAGGAACTTGGGAATTTAAGGGCAAAATAACCGACGAAACTGATCAGTGGGCTATCGACGGTACTGTTATAAAAATAGACAATGAAAATTATTTTGTATGGTCGGGTTGGAGAACGGAAAATCCGGAAATTAATTCAGGCAGACAGCAACTTTATATCGCCAGGATGGAGAACCCATGGAGTCTGGAGGGGGTCAGAGTCATGATTTCTGAACCTGATTATGAATGGGAAAAAAACGGCTTGGTAAATGAGGGACCGGTAGCCTGGGAAAATCCGGATGGTGAATTGTTTATATTTTATTCAGGCTCCGGTTGCTGGACCGATGACTATAAAATAGGGGTACTTTCTTTTGAAGGAGAAGATCCTCTCGACCCTGATTCTTGGAAGAAGCATCCGGAACCTGTGTTTGAAAAAAGTGAAATCAACAATGTGTATGGTCCAGGTCATAACAGCTTTTTTAAATCTCCGGACGGATCGGAGGACTGGATTTTATACCATGCTAATGATCATTCAGGGGATGGATGTACTGACAAAAGAAAACCACGCGTGCAACAAGTTAATTGGGATGAGCATGGGTTTCCTGATTTCGGAACACCGGCTGGCAGGAATGACCAATTAACACCACCATCTTCCTAATAATAAAACCAGATTCAAATGCAAAAATATTTTAAATTCCAATATCTTCTTTTTATAAGTCTATCACTTTTCTCTTTATCCTGCAAACAGGGAGGTGATAAAAATGACAACAATAAAGAAGATCCTTCCCAGGTCAAAACATATTCTAATCCCCTGGATGTGGAATTCGGAGATCCCTATATCTTAAATGATGGTGATGGGAAGTTTTATATGTATGGCACTGGCGGCGGGGCTAAGGACGGTTTTGCTACCTATTCTTCTAATGATTTGGTGAACTGGGAGTTTGAAGGCCAGGTTTACAAAGGAAATGAAGAAGATTCCTGGGCAATAGGCAGTTTCTGGGCTCCTGAAGTTTATAAATTCAACAATAAATATTATATGTTTTTTAGTGCTCAATGGAGAAAGAATCCCAGTGATGAACTGGAAAACTTTAAAATAGGGGTGGCGGTTGCTGATCAACCAACTGGTCCATTTAAGGAAGTAAGTGATGAGCCGCTTTTTGATCCCGGTTACCCGGTGATAGATGCGAATGTATTCCAGGATGACGATGGGAAGTTTTACCTCTATTATTCAAGGGTAGCCTATAAGCACCCGGTAGAAACAGAAATTTCTGAATGGGCCAGGGAGAAAGGTTGGTTTGATGAGATTGAAGAAAGTTGGGTGTATGGTATAGAATTGAAACCAGACTTTAGCGGAGTAATAGGAGAACCTCAATTATTGCTTCGTCCGCCAGAGAAGATGGATGAAGATAATGCAGAATGGGAAAGTCGTTCTGTTACCTCTAAGGAAGTTAATCGTAGATGGACAGAGGGATCTTTTACCTTTAAACATAACGGGATTTACTATATGATGTATTCTGCTAATTTTTATGGAGGTCCAAATTATGCCGTTGGATATGCCACTGCATCATCACCTTTGGGCCCTTACCAAAAAGCGGATAATAATCCTATTCTTGAGAAAAATATTGAAAAGGGAGGTGATGTTACCGGAACGGGTCATAATAGCCTGGTGTTTTCAAAGGATAGCACTAAAATCTATACGGTGTATCACGGGAGAACGAAACCTACGGGAGATGAGCGTGTAGTTTTTATTGACAGATTAAGAATTCTTGAAAATGGAAAGCTTCAGGCAGAAGGGCCTACAACCACAGATCAACCACTTCCATTTCTAACTAACGAAACTGAATAACCTAATAACATACCTATGAAACAAATATATTTCTTAATGATTATAAGTTGTCTGAGTACAGTTTTCTATTCCTGTAAAGAGGAAACTAAATCAACAAAAGGATTAGCTTCAAAAGAATCACAAGCAGTGAAAAATAACCCGGAAAAGTTTCTTAAAGCCGAAAATTTCGATACTATAATTGATAATAAAAAGGTCAGGTTATACTGGTTAGAGAATGACAGGATTAAAGCGGCTTTTACAAATTATGGAGGAAGGCTTATTGGTTTATGGGTTCCAAATCGCAAAGGTGAAATGACCGATGTAGTGGTAGGAATGAACAGTGTAAAAGGATTTGTAGACTCTACAGAACCCTATTTTGGAGCAACCATAGGGCGGGTGGGTAATAGAATCGCTGATGGTAAATTTCAGTTAGAAGATAAAGAATATAACATTCCCAAAAACAATGGTGAGAATAGTTTACACGGTGGGAATAAGGGATTTCAATATGTGGTTTGGGATGCTACCCAGCCTGAAAAAAATAAACTGGTACTGGAATACCAATCTCCTGATATGGAAGAAGGTTTTCCAGGTAATCTTGATGTTAAAGTAACCTATTCCCTCACCGATGACCAGGAAATTGTAATGGAATACGAAGCTACCACCGATAAAGCTACGCCTGTAAACCTAACCAATCACGCATTTTTTAATTTGAATGGAGAGGGCAGTGGAGAAATTTTGGATCATCAACTTCAACTTCATGCGCATAAATTTACTCCGGTGGATAGCGGATTAATACCCACAGGGGAATTACGCGAAGTGCAAGGAACGCCTTTTGACTTCAGAGAATTTCATAGAATAGGAGAACGTATAGAAGAGAATAATAAGCAATTAACTTATGGGAAAGGTTATGATCATAATTTTGTGCTCCATCAAGGGGAATCGAAATTTCAGGATCTGAACCACGCAGCAAGTGTTATTGGTGATCAATCCGGTATTAAGATGGATGTGTTCACTGAAGAACCCGGAATTCAATTTTATAGCGGTAATTTTATGGCGGGGAAGAATAAATTCAAATCCGGAGCAGCTGATGAATTCAGGACAGCTTTTGCCTTGGAAACGCAGCATTTCCCTGATGCTCCTAACCAGGATGATTTTCCCTCGATTATACTGGAGCCTGGAGAGAAATATCAGACTCTTTCAAAATATAAATTTTCGGTAAAAGAGTAACAAAATCATGAGACAGGTTTTTTATGTAATCATCTTTTTATTTACCTACGGTTCATATGCCCAGGTCAAAAATTATAAGAATCCAGTAGTAGATTTTAATTTCCCCGATCCCACTGTAATCCACGCAGCAGACGATAATTATTATGCCTATGCTACAAATACCGAAAGGAATGGGGAGGTAATAAATATCCAGGTATTGAAATCTGACAATTTAGTATTATGGGAGGAACTGGGTGATGCGTTGCCGGAGAACCCAAATTGGGCATCTTCTGATTTTTGGGCACCCCATGTGGTTTATAATCAAAAAGACACAAAATATTACCTGTATTATTCCGGAGAATCAAATGATAAAACAATAGGTAAATGCCTCGGCATTGCAATTTCTGATTCACCGGAGGGACCTTATATAGATAAAGGAGAACCATTATTATGTGGAGATAATTTTGTTAATATTGATCCAATGATTTATCAGGATGAGAAGTCAGGGAGGAATTATCTGTATTGGGGTTCGGCTCATGAAAGTATCAAAATGTGCGAACTATCTGAAGACCTTTTAAATTTCAAAAAAGGTTCAGAAGTTAAAGAAATAATTCACCCAGTAGAAAATTCAGAAATTGAGAATTATGAAAATTTAATTGAAGGGGTATGGTTATCTAAGCATAAAGATTTCTTTTATCTGTATTACTCCGGTGATAATTGTTGTGGTGATGAGGCCCATTATGCTGTAATGGTTGCCCGCTCTAAAAGTCCTGAGGGTCCTTTTGAAAAATACAAGAACCGTGATGGAACACCGGTTATTTTAAGTAAGAATAAAGACTGGTTAGCTCCGGGGCATAATTCTATAATTACGGACAAAAATGAGAATGATTGGTTAATGTATCACGCGATTGATCCTAAAGATAAACAAAAAGGGAGAGTTTTGTTAATGGATAGAATAAATTATAAAAATGACTGGCCGGTCATTAAGAAAGGATCACCTTCGAGGAAAAATCTACAGGCACCTCAAACCAATTAGTAATTAGACCTGGAATGTCAAAAAACTTTAATTTTAAGCGTGAAAAACTTAAAATGATAATATAGAACCTTACATCTTATGAGTTTCTACCATTACAACGAAGAGAGTGTATTTTTCGGGTAAACTTTCTTATATTCCAGTTTGCAAAAAAAATAATATTTTTCAGTAGTAGTTTTTTTTATTCATTAAGAGTGTTAGTTAGTTTGAACGCCGTCTTCGATTTATCGGGGCGGTGTTCTTTTGAGAACTTCCTGATGGAGTTTCCCACCCATATCTGCAATCTTTAGAGGAATATATAAATTTCCTTAAAATAACTTTGTCCTCTTTAAATATAATATATCGTATATTTGAACATGACGATTGTTAAACGATTAAAATGAAAAAAAAAGTATCACTTAAAGATATTGCTAAAAAAGTTGGTGTTTCTGCAGCTACAGTATCCTATGTGCTATCAAAGGATAAAGAGAGCAAAGTTAGCGTTGAAGTAGCAGAAAAGGTAAAGAAAGCAGCTAAGGAATTGAACTACCAACCTAACCAAATCGCAAAAAGTTTAAAAATGGGAAAAACTTTTACAATTGGTTTAATAGTTGCCGACATTTCAAACCCATTTTTTTCCCATATTGCTCGAATAATTGAGGATGAAGCCACCAAATTAAATTATACCGTAATATTTGGAAGCTCAGATGAAAGACCTGATAAATCGTGGGACTTACTAAATTTTTTGGCTAATCGGCAAGTAGATGGATTTATATTAGCACCTACAGAGGGCTCTGAACATCAAATTAAATACCTTAAAGAACAGAATATCCCTTTTGTACTAATTGATCGTTACTTTCCTGATCTCGATACCAATTATGTTGTTATCGATAATTATCAAGCAGCCTTCGATGCAGTAATTCGTTTAATTGATACAGGACATAAGAGAATTGGAATGTTAGCTTATTTAAACTCTCTACATCATATGGGCGATAGGGTAAAAGGGTATGAAAAAGCGATGAAAAAGCATAAACTTAGGCTTGATTCAAATTGGCTTCAAGAAATAAATTTTTTTGATATGGAATTAGAAGTAAAATCAGCAATTGATAAAATGCTTGGAGGGGATACTCCAATCGATGCTTTATTTTTTGCAACCAATACACTTGCAATTATTGGTTTGAAATACTTAAACTCTTTGAATTACAGGATTCCAAGTGATTTAGCAATAATAAGTTTTGACCAAGGAGAGGCATTCGATTTTTATTATTGTCCCTTAACTTATATTAAACAGCCTTTAGATGAATTAGCCAGGAATGCTGTAAAAATCCTAACGCAGCAAATAGAAAGCCCAGCAAAAGCTACAAAAAAAGTTTGTTTACCTGCTCAATTGGTTATTAGAAATTCATGTTCGAAATAAGTCACTGAATCTTTTCGTTTTTTAGCCTTTTCAGTTCTAATTCCCCATTTACTTATAATTTTATTTTTTTATTTAATCGATTAAATATATATTTGAAAATCTTATTTAACTTTTTATTTAATCGATTAATCTAATTATTATGAAAAATTTATTTGCTCTTCTCTTTTCAGTATTGTTAGCCTCTACGTTAACCTCCCAAGAGGAGTTTAATGGTTTGGAGCTAAATCTGGGAAATATTTATAGGGTTTCAGATGCCGAAACGCGATCAATAAGTCCGGAAAATTTTACCGGTGAACCAGGGAAAGCTGGAATGGCAACAGAAGGCACAGGAAGTGAACCGGCGCGAGAATTAGGTCAGGGATGGAAAGTAAGCCCTTCTGTAAAAATTGGTCCAGGTGAAACTTTTACTATGGCCGAGGTTAATGATCAGGGTGTCATCCAACATATGTGGATGACTCCAACAGGAAATTGGCGTCATACTATAATGAGGATTTACTGGGATGGGGAAGAAGAACCCTCTGTGGAAGTTCCTGTTGGTGATTTCTTTGGAATGGGCTGGGGAGAATATGCGCCTTTGAATTCACAACCAATCACTGTTAATCCAGGTAGTGCTTTTAACTCTTTTTGGCCAATGCCATTCAGAAAGAAATTTAAGATCACTATGGAAAATATGAGTGAACAAGAAATGTATTTATATTATCAAATTGACTATGCTTTAACAAATGTTCCTGAGGACGCCGCATATTTTCATGCTCAATTTAGAAGGAGTAACCCTACAGAAGGGGCAATTCATACTTTAGTTGATGGAATTAAAGGTAAAGGTCATTATGTTGGTACATATATGGCTTGGCAGGTAAATAACCGCGGCTGGTGGGGAGAGGGAGAAATTAAATTTTATATGGATGGCGATAAAAAATTTCCGACTATTGCCGGTACCGGTACCGAGGATTATTTTTTAGGTTCTTATAATTTCGAAAATAAAAAAACCAACGAGTATGAAAGATATTCAACTCCTTATGCAGGCCTTCATCAAATAATAAGGCCTGATGGATTATATAACTCCCAACAACGTTTTGGATTATATCGTTGGCATATTCAGGATCCTATTAGATTTCAAAAAGATCTTAAAATCACTATTCAAGATTTGGGTTGGAGAAGTGGACATCGGTATTTACAGCAGAAATCAGATATAAGTTCAGTCGTATATTGGTATCAATTGGAGCCTCACGCCTCATTTCCGGATCTTCCTTCCAAAGATAATCTTGAAGTGAATTAACACCAAATTTATGAAAACACCAATTTTAGCAATGATAATTCTTGTCTTTCTAAGCTCTTGTACCGATAAAAAGAAAGATAAAAGACAAAAAGAAATGGAAGAAAAAACTTTTCAGGAAGGAAGCTTCGGTTTTGATGCCGAATTTTTAAAAGAAAGAGATACAAGCCTTTTAACACTTACCGCGAATAATAGTCGCATATTAATTTCTCCAAAATATCAGGCCAAGGTATTTACCTCTTCTTCTTCAGGTGATAACGGCAGAAGTTATGGTTGGATTAATTACGATGCCTTTGATAAAGAAGATGAACATATGAATGCCTATGGTGGGGAAAACCGTTTTTGGTTAGGCCCAGAGGGGAGTAAATTTTCGCTTTTTTTTAAACCGAATTCTGAAATGATCTTTGAGAACTGGAAAACTCCGCCTTCAATAGATATTGAAAGTTGGGAAGTAGAGGATTACTCAGATAAAAAGGTAACGCTGGTCAAGGAAATGACATTACTAAATTATGCTGACAGTCGTTTGGAAATTGATGTAAAAAGGGAAATTGAGATTTTAGAAAAAACCGAGATTGAAGCGCTCTTAAATATTGAACTGGATAGTATCGAATCCGTTGGTTTTAGTACTAATAATACAATTAAAAATGTTGGTGATTTTGCCTGGACAGAAGAAACCGGAGCACCCTGTATATGGATTTTAGATATGTTTACCCCATCTGATGAAACAGTGATTTTCATTCCTTATAAAGATGATCTAGAAGGGCGAATCGCAACTACCGACTATTTTGGTGAAATTTCGGAGGACCGGATTAATTATGAAGATGGAGAACTTTTTTTTAAGGCTGATGGAAAATCCCGGGGAAAATTGGGAATTGCTCCGGAAAGAGCAACAACAGTAGCAGGGAGTTATGATGCGAAAAATAAAGTTTTAACTATTACCACATTTGATGTGGATAATGATGCCATTTATCTGAATCAGGAATGGACATCGAAGAAGGATCCCTTAAAAGGAGATGCAGTAAATGCTTATAATGATGGTCCTTTGGAGGATGGCTCGCAAATGGGGCCGTTTTATGAAATAGAAAGTGTATCTCCTGCTGCATTTTTAGAACCTTCAGAGAAAATAAATCATAACCATAATGTTTTTCATTTTACTGGAGACGAAAAAGTATTAGACGAGATATCACAACAAGTTTTAGGAGTTTCTCTGAATAAAATAAGCTCCGCTTTTAAAAATAATTAATAACTGAAAATATTATCATGTTGAAAATCACTAAATATCCTAAAATAGGAATTCGCCCCATTATAGATGGCCGTTTAGGCGGTGTAAGAGAATCTTTGGAAGAGAAAACCATGGAAATGGCTAAAACAGTGGCATCTTTATATGAAAAGCAGTTGCGATATCCCGATGGCGAGCCAGTAAAATGCGTTATTGCCAATACCTGTATCGGCGGGATAAAAGAAGCCGTTAGCTGCGATGAAAACTTTAAATCTGAAAACGTCGGAGTTTCCCTTTCGGTTACTCCTTGTTGGGCTTACGGAATCGAAACAATGGATTTTGATCCTCATATCCCAAAAGCCATTTGGGGGTATAATGGTACCGAAAGACCCGGGGGTGTATATCTTGCTGCTACCCTTGCTGCACATAACCAAAAGGGTTTACCTGCGTTCGGAATTTACGGAAACGATGTACAGGATTTATCCGATAACGGTATTCCAGAAGATGTAGAGGCTAAATTACTCACCTTTGCCAAAGCTGGTTTAGCAGTCTCCCTTATGCGCAATAAATCCTATCTAGCAATTGGAAGTGTCTCTATGGGAATAGCCGCTTCGGCTGTAGATCCTGATTTTTTTCAGGAATTTCTGGGGATGCGTAATGAATATGTGGATTCTTCTGAAGTTTTGCGAAGGATAGAACAAGAGATTTATGATAAAGAAGAATTCAAAAAGGCGCTTGCCTGGACTAAAGAACATTGCAAAGAGGGGGAAGATTATAACGAAAAAGAAAAGCAGCGTTCTCGTGACCAAAAGGATGATGATTGGGAATTCGTTGTAAAAATGACCTTGATTATTCGTGATTTGATGCAAGGTAATCCTAAGCTTAAGGATCTTGGTTACGGGGAAGAAGCCCAGGGGCATGAAGCAATTGTTTCTGGTTTTCAGGGTCAACGGCAATGGACTGATTTTCTTCCCAATGGTGATTTTGCCGAAGCGATATTGAATTCATCTTTCGACTGGAATGGAATCCGTTCACCTTATATGGTGGCCACCGAAAATGATGCCTTAAATGGGGTTTCCATGTTATTCAATTATCTTCTTACCAACCGGGCGCAAATTTTTGCTGATGTTCGTACCTATTGGAGTCCTGATGCTGTAGAGCGGGTTACGGGCTGGAAACCGGAAGGTACCGCTGAAAATGGGTTTATTCATCTAATCAATTCCGGTTCGGCTACTCTGGATGGTTCCGGCCGACAAACAGAAAACGGGAAGCCGGTAATGAAACCTTATTGGGAGATTTCAGAAAAAGAAATGCAGGATTGTTTGGAGGCTACGATCTGGTACCCGGCAAGTTTGGGTTATTTTAGAGGTGGTGGTTTTTCTTCAAATTTTCTTACAAAAGGGAAAATGCCGGTTACCATGTCGCGTATTAATTTAATCAAAGGAATTGGTCCTGCCTTGCAAATTGCAGAAGGTTACACTATAGATCTACCGGAAAATGTTCATCAAAAGCTTGATGAACGCACAGACCGTACATGGCCTACTACCTGGTTCGTACCAAAACTTACTGATAAAGTTGCATTTTCCAAGGTATATGAAGTAATGAATAATTGGGGTTCTAACCACGGAGCGATTTCTTATGGGCATATAGGGAAGGATTTGATAGCATTAGCATCAATGCTTCGCATTCCGGTGTGTATGCATAACGTGGAAGATAATAAGATATTCAGGCCGACTGCCTGGAACTCTTTCGGTATGGATAAGGAAGGCGCCGATTATAGAGCCTGCAAAAATTATGGACCACTTTATAAATAGTCAGAAATGGGAGGCAAAGATTCGAAAATATCATTAATCAGGCCTGGGAATGCATGGCCATTTATCTTGGTGACGAGCCTCTTCTTTTTATGGGGGCTGGCCAATAATATGACAGACACACTTTTGGCTGCATTCAAAAGGATTATGAGCATGTCTGATTTTCAGACTTCCTGGATTCAAATGGCTTTTTACGGTTCTTATTTTTTGCTCGCCTTACCAGCCGCGATTCTGATTAAAAAATATACTTATAAATCGGGAGTACTGGTAGGGCTCGGATTTTTTATTATTGGAGCCTTACTCTTCTATCCGGCCAGTATTACTATGGTTTATGGGCACTTTCTGGCAGCACTTTTTATTCTGGCCGGAGGTCTGTCAATATTAGAGACTGCAGCCAATCCTTATATTATCGCTATGGGGCCGGAGGAAACAGGAACAAGAAGATTAAACCTTGCTCAGTCATTTAACCCTATCGGGTCGATTACGGGAGTTTTATTGAGTAAATTCTTTATCCTTTCCCATCTTAATTTATCCAGTGCTGAAGAACGCTCCGGAATGGAAGCAGCAGAATTACAGGCTATCCAGTCGGCGGAACTAACTTCGGTGATGGGCACATACGTTGGTGTAGCCTTTTTTCTACTGTTAGTTTGGATATTGGTAAAATTCACTAAAATGCCCAAGGCTTCAGATGAAGACAATAACCTACAAATAAAAGCAAGTTTGAAGCGGTTATGGCAAAATAAAAATTACCGATGGTCGGTTATCACCCAATTCTTTTATATGGGTGCTCAAATTGGCGTATGGTCTTATACCATTAGATATGTAATGCAGGAACTTGGTCTAAACGAAGATGATTCCTCTACCTATTATCTTGGCTCGCTCATATTATTTTCCGGGTCCCGATTTATTTTCACAGGATTAATGAAATATTTTAGCCCCCGGGTATTGTTACTCGCCAGTGCTATTGGAGGTGGAATTAGCACCCTGTTAGTAATTTCCACCGGCGGAATAACCGGAGTAATTGCTTTAGTGGCTATTTCTGGGTTTATGTCTTTAATGTTTCCCACAATTTACGGTTTGGGAATGACCAAATTGGGAAAGGATACGAAAATTGGAGGTTCCGGCCTTATTATGGCCATTCTTGGTGGTGCTGTACTTACTGCAGTGCAAGGACAGATTTCGGATATGACGGGAAGTATTCACCTTTCTTTTTATATGCCTCTTTTCTGTTTTGCAGTGGTTGCTTTATATGCAATTATTCAAAATAAAATTCAACCTTCCGGTCTCAAACCTGGAAAAACCTTTGAAGAATAATAAAATGAATACTGAGGAAAAATATGTTATAGGCGTAGATTTTGGAACAAGTTCCGTACGTGCTTTATTGATTAATGCCGATAACGGAGAGGAAAAATCGGTTTCGGAATTTTTCTATCCCCGGTGGAACCAGGGGTTATTTTGTGACCCTTCCCGAAACCAATTTCGTCAGCATCCGTTGGATTATATCGAGGGGATCGAATTTGTAATTAAGGATTTAATAGAAAAAGCTGGAGAAAACGTTAGGGAAAACGTGAAAGCGATTTCTATAGACACTACCGGTTCTACGCCTGTAGCCGTTGATGAAAAAGGTGTTCCGCTTGCCTTGAATCCGGAATTTAAAGAAAATCCAAATGCCATGTTTTTTCTTTGGAAAGACCATACTGCAGTGCAGGAAGCAGAGGAAATCAATAATTATGCGAGTGAATTTGAGACAAATTATTTAAAATATGTGGGTGGAATTTATTCTTCGGAATGGTTTTGGGCCAAGTTGCTCTATGCTTTACGAAAAGATGCTGCTGTTAAAAAAGCCTGTTTTTCCTGGGTTGAACATTGCGATTGGATGCCATTTTTACTTACTGGTGGCAAAAATGCATTAGCTATTAAAAGGGGAACTTGTGCAGCGGGACATAAGGGATTATGGGCAGAAGAATTTGTAGGTTTCCCTCCTGAAGAATTCTTTTCCGGACTGGATACGTCACTGAAAAATATTAGAAAAAATCTTCCTGATAAAACTTATTCTGCTGATAAAGTCGCTGGAACCTTATCGGCCGAATGGGCAAACAAATTTGGACTTTCTACCAATGTTTTGATAGGAGTTGGAGCCCTTGATGCGCACATGGGGGCTGTAGGCGGACAGATTGAGCCTTATTTTCTGAGCAAAGTAATGGGGACTTCAACTTGTGATATGATGGTTGCCCCGGGAGAAGAGATGAAAGAAACCCTGGTTCGTGGTATTTGTGGACAGGTACAGAGTTCAGTGGTTCCCGGGATGCAGGGGATGGAAGCTGGCCAGTCTGCTTTTGGAGATATTTATGCCTGGTTCCGAGAACTGTTGTTTTGGCCGGTAAAGAATATGCTTTCTGAATCTGAATTAATCAATAAGGAAACGGCTGAAAAACTTCAGCAGGAAATAAAAAACAATATTTTAAAGAAATTAAATTCTGAAGCGTCAAAAATTCCACTTTCCAAAGACCTTGAATTAGCTGTTGATTGGTTAAACGGGCGGAGAACGCCCGATGCCAATCAATTATTGAAAGGAGCCATTACAAATCTAAGCTTGGGTAGCGATGCTCCTAAAATATACAGAAGCTTTGTTGAAGCTACCTGTTTTGGTTCCCGTAAAATTGTAGAGCGATTTAAAGAAGAAGGAATTCCGGTAAAGGGAATAATCGGAGTGGGCGGGGTTGCCAAAAAATCACCATTTATTATGCAAATGATGGCCGATGTATTGGGAATGCCTATTAAAGTCCATAAATCGGAACAAACCTGTGCCTCGGGCGCTGCGATGTTTGCTGCAACGATAGCGGGAATTTATCCAAATGTTGAAGTTGCCATGCATAAATTAGGACAAGGTTTCGAGGAAGAATATCAACCTGATTTAGACAAGCATGAAATTTATATCCTTAGGTATGAAGAGTATAAATCGGTTTGTGGATTTCTAGAAAAATAATATGATGAAAAAGAATTGTGTAACGATTTTAATAGTTCTGATTTTCGGATCAAACCTTTACGCTCAAAAGAAAACTGTAACGGTAGCTTCAGAATTAAAAAAACTTCATCAGGTGGAGGAGCTGCCAGGTTATATAGAACAAACGAAACTTTTGCAGGTTTCTTCTTATGACACCACAGGTGGGAATGATGATGGCTTTAGTGGTGATTATTCATTTATTAGGAAAAACCCTGATAGCAGTTTAGTGATATTTGAGGCAGAAGGAAATGGGGTCATTAACCGGATTTGGACCCCAACGCCTACTGAAGACACACTTGATTTTTATTTCGGAAATGAGAAATCTCCTTCATATTCTGTTAAATTTTCTGATTTGTTTTCCGGAGAAGTAGCTCCTTTTGAAGAGCCGCTGGCAGGAAACGAAATAGGAGGATTTTATAATTATTTTCCTATTCCCTTTAAAGATGGTTGTAAGATTGTTATTCGGGGTAAGAAACTTGAGTTTTATCAAATTCAGTACAGGACTTATCCTGAAGAATATGAGATGGAAATTTTTTCAGGAGAAATATCAACAGAGGCTAAAAATGAATTGGAAAGACTTAAGAGAGCTTGGAATAACATAGCAGATATAGAATCAGAAATAGATAAGACAACAGATACAATCCTGAAACCGGGCGAAAACCTTACTCTAGCCCAATTTTTTGATAAAGGTGGTCGAATTTTGGGCATAACACTGGAAAATGCGAAAGCTTTCGAAGGGGTAAATAAACAGGTAGATATTAAAATTACATGGGATAATGAAGATAAGCCTGCAGTATATATGCCGGTAGCCGATTTCTTTGGGTATGCTTTTGGCGAAGTTTCCATGCAAAGCCTTTTGCTGGGGTCTAGAAATAATATAAATTATTGTTACTATCCAATGCCTTTTGATAATAGTGCAAAAATAGAATTGATTTATCGTCCTTCCGAAAAACCTAAAAATGACGATCCTATTCAAATAAAATCAGAAGTATGGGCTTCAAAAAAAATGAGAAATCCTGAGGAAGAAGGTAAATTCTATACGTATTGGAATAAAAATATAAATGCCCCGTTAGGGGAGCCTCACACTTTTCTGAAGGGTGAAGGGAAGGGCCATTATGTAGGTACTATTTTGCAAACGCAAGGCTTGGAACCCGGAATGACCTTGTTTTTTGAAGGTGATGACGTGACGACTATAGATGGGGAGATGCGAGTGCATGGTACCGGTTCTGAAGATTATTTTAATGGAGGTTGGTATGCACTTTTGAATCGATGGGATCGTAAGATTAGTCTTCCGCTTCACGGAGCACTAGATTATTCTTTGCCATATTCCCGAACCGGGGGTTATCGATTATTTATATCAGATAAAATGCCCTTTGATGAAAGTATTGAACACACCATTGAACACGGTCCCGAAGAAAACAATAAACCGGTAGATTATACATCGGCCGCATTTTATTACGCGGGGTCACCAGTGCATAAAGACCAGCCTGAACCAGCTAATGAACTCACTGGAACTTATATTCCCGATACTTTTGTCTTATACCCACAACTTTTAAAATATAGTATAGCCGGAAAAGTAAGCGTAGAAGGAGAAATACTTTCTTCCCCAACCGGAGGACAGGTAAGGATAATTTTAAGTGAAGTGCCAAAAGGTGATTATAAATTGTACGCCGATATTGAAAAATGGTATGAAGGTGCTGAAATAAGTGTTTGGCAACGTCAAAAGGAAGTTGCGGAATCGGTTTCTTTTTATTCCGAAGAAAACCGTGATGAAAACGAGGTGTATTTTAGTGATATTGAATTAGATGATTTTAGGAAAACTATAACCATTAAATTTAAAGAAGATGAAGAACGATCGAAAATCATGGTAAAACGTTGGATTTTAAAACGTCAGCAATAAATTAAGTCAGAACCAATAACTAAAATTAATTTTATGAAAAAAGCATTCTATTTACCGATTTTTCTGTTGCTAACAGGGGGGCTGTTTGCTCAAAACCCTACAGAAAAAGAAATTTGGGAATTACGAGATTATTCGTCTGAACGTATTTCCAGTTATGACCGAAGTGGTGCCAATGACGACGGCAATTGGGCCAATAAAATTGAACCGGGAGAAACCCGAACTATTGGTGATATTGAAGGCCCTGGGATTATAAAACATTTTTGGACCACTATCGCTACCGGAGAGCCCAATCATTTAAAGAAAATTGTTTTGCGAATGTATTGGGATGGAGAAGAATCCCCCAGCGTAGAGGCGCCGATTGGTGATTTCTTTGGCCTCGGACTTGGAAGGTATTTTATGTATGAATCCAAGTTTCTTTCAGTGGGTTCTCAAAAGGCCTTAAATGCCAACTTTCCAATGCCATTTAAAGAATCGGCAAAAATTACCGTGTCCAATGAGGGGGATAATCCTATTGATGCTTATTATTATAATATTGATTGGGAAAAACATGAATCACTTCCTGAAGATATCGGGTATTTTCACGCCCAATACCGTCAGGCCGAGCCTACCGATGGATGGACTGAAGATTGGGAGGCAAACGGACAACCAAAAATCAACAATCATAAAAATGCTGATGGAGAAGGAAATTATGTGATTATGGAAGCTGAGGGCAAAGGCCATTTCATTGGAGTAACCCATAGTCTTATTCAAAACCAGGGCGACTGGTGGGGCGAAGGTGACGAAATGATCTATATCGATGGCGAGGAAGAACCTACTATTCAAGGGACCGGCGCAGAAGATTATTATCTTGGTGCATGGTGTTACGGAGGTTGTGGTATTAATCCTTTTGGCCACGAGAAACCCACTTTTGCTTATTCGGAATATGGCAACCCTTTAAATGGAGGCGATGATCGTGGGGCAGAATGGATGGTCTATCGGTTTCATTCAGAATCACCGGTCGTTTTTAATGAATCGATTAAAATGACCATTGAACACGGGCATGCTAATCACCGGTCTGACAATTATTACACAGTTGGATATTGGTACCAAAACGAACCTCACGCAGAATTCCCGGAATTACCCCCGGTAGAAGACAGAATTCCTGAAATGCAGGATACCGACGGACCTAAAAGAGGAAAAAATTAATTTATGAAAATCATTCTGAAGCATTTCATTATAATCATCGCTCTCATAGTTTTTAATGGCAGCAACTTTTTTGCTCAGAAGCAGGGGAGTGACATTAAATGGATTAGACCAAATGATAATTTTGATGAAGCGGTTTGGGGAATTGAAGGTGGTATCGTTATAGGTCTCTGGCCTTCACCAATTGAAATAGGCAAAAATTCCACCGGTGGTCCACGAGGACTTTTTAGAATAGGCTACCAGGCGGGAGGTAAGGTACATCATATTAATTATATAGCGGTAGAACCTGTGGTGGATGGGGAAATGGAGTTTAGTGAGATTTCCCCATCACGGGTGGATGAAACATGGGGAAAAATGATGTGGGCTTCTGAAAATGAAAATCCTGGAAGTTTTTCGCCGGCAGCAAGAACCCGTGGTGAAATATCTAATCCGGATTCGGAAAATCCTGAAGTTGAAGAATTGTCTTTCTATGTGTTTATGGAGAAATTTAAAAATGGCGCCCACCCATACTTTAGAGTAAGTATAAGGAGTGATAAACCTGAAGAAATTGGTTTTGAAATTTTTCACCAGGATAATAGCGCTGAAATGGAGCGATGTGTGCTTACTGCAACTATGGGGAACTATGCCAGGGCCCGTAATCTTTATTTAAAAGATGAAATAGTAAATTCCAAAGAGTTATATACGGGATATGAAGAAATCGATTTTATTGAGAAAGAAGAATATGGAAAGGATCGGATTATTAAAAATAAAGGGGGCGAATTCATCGCCATTATAGAAAGTGATGAAGATTTTGCAGAACTAGCCGCTTGGCCACAAGAAAAAAAATATTTTCAAAATCAGAACTGGCGATACCGTCCATTTTTTAAAGTGGTGCAGTACTGGAAAAAGGATTCACAGGAAGCCGATAATTCCTTACGGATAAGGGTTAATGGCAGGGCGACATATTGGGCCGGGGGCAGCAGCGATGAGTCGAATTATATCGCAATCCCCCGTGGTCCGGCTTTTGAAAATTTTGAACTAAGAGAAGATTATGAAGAAGGGCAACAGTTTTATTTCGGGATTTCTAGAAAGAATGTGGAAGAGCTTATTGCCAGGTAATTTTTATCAATTAACGAAAACGTTTGAACTTAAATATAAAGGATGATGAGGAAATTAAAGGAATACAATATTATCGGATTATTTTTGATTTTAAGTGTGTCTTTTTTTAGTTGTTCCAATGATGATGATGAAGTACCACCGGATGAAAAGGTAGAAAATGTTTCCCCAGAAACTCTTGAAGTAATCCCGGCCGATGTTGCTATTACGCAAAAAGCAATAAAAATAGAACAATTGGTGGGCCAGACTGATAGAGAAAGGGATGAGCCAACCCGAAACCGTACTTATTCGCGATATGGACTACAGGCAACCGATTTAGGAGTTCCTTTTCAGAAAGGAGATACCACTTTTGTTTTGTTTGGTGACACTTGGGGAGATCGCGGGGGTTTGCCTAACACTGTGGCTTATACTCTTGATAAAAATCCTGAGAATGGACTAGAACTTGATTTTGTGGTTGACGAGAGTGGAAGCTATTATCCCTTAACGGTTTCTCAAATTAGCCAGAATGAGTTTGAGGTTCCTACGGAAGGAATTATGATAGGCGACCAGATGTATATTTATCACACCACAGATCATAGCGCACAAGTAACTATGGGGCGATCCATACTGGCTAAATCTAATAATGATGGGGCACGTACTTTTGAATACTTGTATGATTTTTCAACCACGAAGTTTATTAATGTCTCGGTAGTTCAGGCGGCGTCTTCCTCTTGGGAGGGTTTGCCATCCGAAGAAAATGAAGAAAGTTTAATAACATTTGGATCCGGGGCATACAGGCAAAGCGAAGTATTTTTAGGTTATCAGCCAGCCCTGGAAATTGAGAATCCTCAAGCACGAAGTTATTTCGCCGGGGTAAATGAAAATGAAGAACCGGTATGGGAAGATAGTGAAATAGATGCCCTACCTATTTTTGATATGGATGTTGATTGTGTAGGTGAGTTTTCGGTTTCTTATAATGAATTTATTAAAAAATGGATATTGCTTTATAATTGTGAGAACCCACGGGGAATCAACTTGCGTACGGCAGATAATCCCTGGGGTCCCTGGACTGAGCCGCAAGTTGTTTTTGAACCCTGGGAAGATGAAGGTTATTGTAATTTTATCCACGTGAACTGGCTGGATCAAAATTGCGACGAGCTTCACGATCCCGGAAGAGAGAATGAGTGGGGGGGTGAGTATGGACCTTATCAGTTTGAGCATTTTGCCACAGGTGATGAGCAATCCACTACGATATATTTTACTATGTCTACGTGGAATCCTTATACGGTGGTCTTAATGAAAACAGAAATTTCACTGTAGGTGAAATAAATAGGCTTCAAGAGGAATGAGTATGCGAATACTGGAGGTAAATATTATTTAGTTAAGTCTAGCTCCCTGGGGAGCTAGACTATAAATCCGCCATATTAAATTTTATTTACTATTTTGAGGCCTACAGTTAGATAATGAATAAAATAATGTAAAAATAAAATTAACTTAGTATTTTTAATCGATTAAATTTGTGGATATTTAAAACTTAATTATATTAGTAAATGTTAATAATCAGTTAATAGCGAAATTAATTTAATCGATTAATTATTAAAATTTGGTTAATCGATTAACAAACTTTATTATGATGAAAAACAACCATTACAAATTAAATTGTCGCTTAGTAAATCGGGCTTTTGCAATTTTGCTTTTTGTATTAATTTCTCAAGCAGGATTTGCAAAAATACAGCAAACCGTTAATGGAACAGTAGTAGATGATTCGGGAATACCATTGCCGGGAGTAACTGTCCAAGTAGAAGGGACTGCAAGAGGAGTCACTACTAATATGGATGGTAATTTCTCAATTGAGGCATCTTCGGGTGAAGTTTTACTACTTTCTTTTTTGGGTTATAACTCTCAGGAAATCGTAGTGGATGGAGAGGAAGATTTGGAAATTATTCTTACTGAGAATATTGGTGAATTAAATGAGGTTGTTGTAGTTGGCTATGGTCAACAGCAAAAGGTAGATTTGATTGCGCCCATTCAAGTAGTAGATGATGAAGAGCTAAAAAGAATTCCCACTGCTTCTCCTACTGAGGCTTTACAGGGGCTAGTTTCTGGAGTAACAGTTTCGAACAATGGTGCTCCTGGTGCAACACCTAGTATACAGATAAGAGGGTTAGGCTCAGTTAGAGGGGACTTTTCACCACTATATGTGGTAGATGGAGTCGTTACAAAGGATATAGGTTTTTTGGATATGAACAGCATAGAAAGTATGTCTGTCTTAAAGGATGCTTCCTCTGCTGCTATATATGGAGTTCGAGCAGCTAATGGGGTGATAATAATAGAAACTAAAAGAGGAAAAAAAGGAAAACCAAGTATATCCTACGAAGGCTATGCAGGAATCCAAAAGGTCACTCCTGGGAACTTTTCCTTATTAAATAATGAAGATTATATCGATTTCACTAATAATAAGCTTGAAGCAAATGCAGCCAGGAATAATTCAACTTTCACACCATTTGATCCTAATGATTATCCTGACAATACGAACTGGTTCGATGAGATCCTAAGAACTGCGTTTACTCAAAAACATAGTTTAAATATCTCCGGGGGTTCAGAAAACAACAGGTACTTTGTCGGATTAAACTACTTTGAACAGGAAGGTGTAGTGAAGAAGAATAGTTATGAGAGGGTTAATGTCAGAATCACAGACGATATTGATTTTAGTGATTATTTCAGAGCCGGAATAAGTACCGATATGTCGATAACAAAAATTGATCATCTTGCTGGTGGCTTATTAGGACAGGCCTATCGTAATCCTCCAGTATATTCACCCAGAAATGAAGATGGGGAGTTTACAAATCCGGACAATTTAGGACTTGGACAATATGCTAACCCGGCTGCAACCTTAGATCGATGGAATAATGTTGAACCTTTTACCACTCGAAATATATCCAATATATATTTTGAACTTATGCCTATCGAAGGTTTAACCTTAAAAACCAGTTTTTCTGCGGATATAAGTAATTATAGCACCAGGAATTATGCAAGGGCCTGGAATGTATCTATTATCCAAACAGATGATTCGAATGCTTTGACCCGACAATATGGAAGACAATTCAATTATGTTTGGGATAACACTATTACATACAAACAGGAAATAGATAAGCACCGGTTTACGGTGTTAGCAGGATCTGCCTATACCTCATATTTCAGTCAGTTTTTAAATGGTTTTAATACTGGTGTAGAATATTTTTCAGATGCTTCATTGTATTTGGTGAATGGGGATGAAACTACAGAACAACAAGCTTCTGACGGTGGATCAAAAAGGGTGAATCAATCTTATTTTGGTAGGTTATCCTATACTTTCGATGACAAATACATGCTAAATGCTACTTTACGAACTGATGGTTCATCCTCATTTCCTGAAAATAATCGTTGGGGGACTTTCCCCTCCCTTGGTTTGGGTTGGGTAGCTTCTGAAGAAAGTTTCTTTAATGAATCTGAGATACTTGACTATTTAAAAATAAGAGCTAGTTATGGAATGTTGGGAAACAGCGATATTCCTCAGGGAACTTATATTTTGCCGGTTGATAATCGTCCTTACCTTTCAGCAGTTTTTGGTCCTTATGATAGTACTAATATTAGTCAAGGCGCAACAATAACTACTGCGGTACAACCCGATTTAACTTGGGAGGTAGTTGAGGAATATAATTTTGGTTTCGATTCAAACTGGTTTGACAATCAATTATCTATAGAGATGGATTATTTTTATAGAACTACTCGCGATGCTATTTTTCCGGTTATTCTCAGCGCCACATCAGGAGTGTCTACTCCCAGTGGCGGAAATGATAGGGCATATTTAGATAACAATGCTAACATATTAAATAGTGGATTAGAATTTTTGACGAGCTGGAACAAACAGGTTAATGAAGATTTTACCTATAATATAAGCGCAAATGCAACTTTTCAAAAGAATGAAATATCAGAATTGCAGACAGGCACAATTGCTTTATATAATGGCTACAGGAGTTCTTCTATCAGTCAGGTAGGTCGTCCAGTTGGTGAATTTTATGTGTATGAAGTGGAAGGCATTTTTCAGGACCAAGCAGAGGTAAACAATTATGTAGATGAAGATGGCGATTTAATTATGCCAAATGCGGTTCCGGGAGATTTCAAATATGCTGATAACAATGGAGACGGTCGTCTTGATGACCAAGATAAAATTTCAGCCGGGAATTATCTACCTTCTTTTCTTTATGGAATAAATTTCAATATGGAGTATAAAAATATTGACTTTTCTATCCAAGGTCAGGGAGTTGAAGGTGTTAGTGTATTTAATGTGAAACGAATTGATAGAAGTGGTAACCAGAACATTGATCAGGATTTTTATGATAATATGTGGCGGGGGCCAGGCACTTCAAATACCTATCCTGCTGGAGACGTATTAGGTGGTAGAAATCCAGACCCCAATTCCTTTAATGTGGAATCCGGTGATTATTTTAGGATAAGAAATATAACCTTAGGTTATACCTTTAGTGAGAATTCTTTTTTCGGAAATGCTTTATCCCGGTTCAGGATTTATGCTTCCGCTACTAACCCTGTGACTTTCCATAGGTATAACGGCTTTACGCCAGAAATATCAGGAGGTAACCCTACCAATAGAGGATACGATAATGGGGTTTATCCAATATCGGCTACTTACCTGGTAGGACTAAATATCAATTTATAATCTTTAAAACCTTTAGTTATGAAAAAAAATATTTTAGTAATTTTTCTTTCTGTTATAATTCTTGGCTGCAGCGAGGATATGGATTTCCCTACAGAAGCCTCAATGCCGGCAGAAGAGTTTTTTGAAACTGCAGAGGATGCAGTGCAAGCTTCTACAGCTATTTATGCAGAGATGCGTGTATGGGTCCATGTGGAGTCACCATTGATCGCTACCGGAGAGTTAGCATCCGATAATCTTGAAAAAGGCTCGTGTGTAGGGTGCTTTACAGAATGGTTTAATTATAAAAATTTCACTGTTTCTCCTGATGATGGCCTTTTGGATGCTCACTGGAGGGCTTGTTATTGGGCAATAAATATGTGCAATCAGGTAACCACAAATGTACCTGATATCGATATGGATCCTACACTTAGGAATAGGGTAATAGGAGAGGCCAAAGTCTGGCGAGCCTGGAATTATTTTGATTTATATCGAATTTGGGGAGGGGTTCCCATCGTAAACCAAATTCCTGTAGGGCCGGAAGCTAATATTAGAACTACAAAAGAAGAAACACTGGAGTTTGTAATCCAGGATTTGAGGGAAGCTGCAGATTTATTACCTGATTTTCACGACACAGCAAATTTAGGACGTGTAACGAAGTGGAGTGCAATGGGATTATTAGCTAAAGCGCTAATGTACCAGGAAAATTGGGAGGAAGCCAAAGCTGTGACTGATGAAATAATAAATAAGGGTGTGAGTATGAAGGGGGTGCCTCTTGATCTACATCCGAATTTTTATGAACAATTCAAGGAAGAACAGGAATATAATGAAGAATCATTACTGGAAGTACCTGCTTCTGCAATCCCAAATAACCCAGATATCTCTAATAATTTTTCCTCTAACCTGCAAGGAGTGTTAGACCAATGGGGGCAGGGAGCAATGGTGCCTTCAGATAATTTGGCAAATGCTTTTGATGAAGCGGGTGATTCCATTCGAAAAGCGGTTACTATTATTTACAGGGGGGAGGTAACCCCAGATGGGGATACAGTACAAGGAGCTGAAAGGCTAGATGGTATTGATGGTACACCACGATATAATGGAAAAGCTTATGTGCCAACTCCTAACAGGTTTGACGGATTAGGAAATTTTGGTCCTCAACGAAATATAAGGTTGCTGAGATTTGCAGAAATTTTACTTATAAATGCCGAAGCTGCTTTACACGTGGGTGGAGACGCTGCTACACCCTTAAATAGAGTTAGGGAAAGGGTAGATCTTCCACCAATAGAAAATCCCACTTTTGAGGATATTTGGTTTGAAAGACGTTTGGAACTTGCAGGAGAGCAAGATAGGTTCTATGATTTGGTGAGAACTGGTCGAGCCAATGAAGTGCTTGCTCCCCAAGGTTTTGAAGCTGGTAAAAATGAATTATATCCAATTCCGGCTGAACAAATCCGGCAAACCGATTATGAAATGGAACAAAATCCAGGCTACTAAGTTTGTTTGAAGAAAGGGTTTTGCTTTTTATGGCAAGGCCCTTTTATATTATTCATAAAAAAATTAGCAATAGTGAAAATTTTAAAAACATATTTTATTTTTCTTTCCCTTCTTTTTGCCTTTGGCTGTAACAAGAATGAGACTGACCAAGAGAAAGATGAAAAAGATACCACAACACCACCAGACCCGATAGCGGAAAATTCACCTATAGAAAGCAGTTTTTTTGCAACTGCCTATATTGAACAAAAGGCTACTTATGATCCTGCGAGTGATGGAGATCTATGGCCTTCTGCCTGGGCAAATGATGATATTTTATATTCGGCCAATGGTGATGGTAAAGGATTTAATTTAAATGCAGAGTGGTCTGATATTGTTTTTAACAAAATTAGCGGTAATCCTGAAAATGAAAATATTATAGGAGAAAGAATAGCAAGTGGTAATCAATTAGGACAGGTATGGAGCGATCCTGCTTTTTTTAACCGAAAACCTACAGGTCTTACCGCTGTGGATGGAACCCTTTATATGGCTGTTCAGGATTTAGTGAGTGAAGGCCCTAATATATTTAATGAAGTTCCATCTGCGACAATTCTAAAGTCAGATGATAAAGGTGAAACCTGGGAATGGGACCAAAATAGACCAATGTTTACTAATCATAATTTTACCACCATTTTCTTCTTAGATTATGGAAAAGGAGGGGGTGACAATATTTTTGATGAATATGTTTATGCCTATGGAATGGATAATAACTGGCGCGATTCATTTAGCGATGTAGTTCCAGATCCTACTGAACTTTATTTAGCACGTATTCCAAATGATGAAGTGTTGGATATATCCAAATGGGAATTTTATACGGGTAATTTAGATGGTTCAGATTCGTGGTCAGCGCCAGGAATGCTGGAAGAACGTCAACCTGTACTGGTAGATGAGGAAAGACGCTATAGCAATTCGAATAACTTTAGTGTAATTTCACAGGGTAGTGTTGTTTATAATAAGGCAGTAGATAGGTATATTTATACTTCCTGGACTGAATATACTTTCGAATTTTATGAAGCTCCAAAACCATGGGGCCCATGGAAATTATTTTTATCTAAAGATTTCGGACCTTACCCCTGGACGGATACCAATTTTGGGGGGTATGCAACCACAATTCCCTCTAAATTTATTTCAAACGATGGAAAAAAAATGTGGGTTTCTTCAAGTACATTCACCGGAGGAGTAGAGTATTATAATATGTCATTTAGAAAATTATGGGTGAGTCTACATGATGAAAACCAATCTCCTGAAAATAATAAAAACAATCAGAATCTGGCTTTCTCTCCAGATCTAACAGAGGTTGCTCCTATTACTGCTGGGGGAGTAGAAAATTCCGATCTGACAATCATTAACGATAATGAACTGGACCAAGAAATCTGCAGTAAAAGAGCAGATAATCGGGTTAATAATTTTTGGGGTTACACTTTTGCAAAGCCATATAAATTTAACGAGGTAACTTACCATACCGGAGAAATTTCATCTAATGGCGGGTGGTTTAAAAATTTAAGGGTTCAGGTAAGGCAGGATTTTGAATGGGTTGATGTGGAAAACACACAAATCTCTCCCGACTATTCATATGATATGGAAGTTGAAAGCGATGCAGAATATCAATTAAAGTTTGATGAAATTTGGGGCGATGGAATAAGAATTATTGGTATTCCAGGAGGATCTACATCGTTTACTTCAATTAGAGAATTAGAAGTATTTTATAAATAAAGTCAGTATGAAAAAGTATTTCAAATTAACTTTAATAAGCACCTTCATAGCTGTTTTAAGCTTCTTTGATTACTTGTATTCCAAGCAAGGGAATCCACCTAACGTAATAATCATTTTTACTGATGATTTAGGATATGGGGATTTAGGTATTCAAGGGCATCCAAGTATAAAAACACCAAATATCGATCAAATGGCCAGGGAGGGGCAAAGATGGACCAACTTTTATGTAGCGGCAAATGTATGCACACCATCCCGGGCTGCTTTGTTGACAGGAAGATTACCTATTAGAAGTGGTACTGATACTAATGAGGGAGCCCGTGTATTTTTCCCAAATTCAGCTGGAGGCTTACCTCCTGAAGAAATTACCATTGCAGAAATGTTAAAAAAGAAAGGATATAAAACTACCGTAATTGGAAAATGGCACCTTGGACATTTACCAGAGTTTTTACCTACAAATCAGGGCTTTGACTCTTATTTTGGAATACCGTATAGCAATGATATGGATCCTACCACAGATCTTACCCACGCGGAGGCCAATAAAAATCCCAAAATAGAATATTTTAATGTTCCGCTTATGAGAGATGAAAAAATTATTGAAAGGCCAGCTCAACAACATACCATTACAAGACGATATACTGGAGAAGCTCAGAAATTTATAACTAAAAATAGAGACGAACCTTTCTTCCTGTACCTTGCCCACAGCATGCCACACGTTCCCTTATTCGCTTCAGATGATTTTTCAGGAACCAGTAAACGTGGGTTATATGGGGATGTGATTGAAGAATTGGATTGGAGCACTGGAGAAATTTTAAATACCCTGAAAGAGGAGGAAATAGATGACAATACCCTGGTTGTATTCACTTCGGATAATGGACCCTGGACAGTGTTGAATATAAATGCAGGAAGTGCTGGACCATTATATGGAGCAAAAGCTACTTCTTACGAAGGTGGAATGCGCGTGCCTGCTATTTTTTGGTGGCCCGGAAAAATAGCGCCGAATGTAATTATGGATATTGGAAGTACTTTAGATTTATTTCCTACAATTTCAAAAATTTCAGGAACATCTTTATCGCAGGATAGAAAATATGATGGCTATGATTTATCAATGACTTTAATTGATAATAAAAAGAGTTCCAGGGAGGAAATTTTTTATTACCACGGCACAGACATTTTTGCAGCAAGGAAGGGGGATTATAAATTATATTATTATGAAAATAACCCCAAGGGATATCCTGAAAAACTTAGAAAACTTGATGAGTGGAAATTGTTTAATATTCAGATGGATCCATCTGAGAGGTTCAATATTCTTGAAGAATATCCTGAAAAGGTAAAAGAAATCCAAAATTTGGTTGACCAGCATAAGGAAAGTGTAGACCCGGGTAAAAATCAAATGGTTAAAAAAATATAATTTCATTTTGTTTAAGTGAAAATATGTATGGAAGATTGACCTCAATTTTAACTGCTGGCTATCCAGGATCAAACGAATATCTTTAGAAATGAAAAATAGAGGGGGTTTAATTATTTGTTTAAAATTTGCCAAATTCATCGTATGTTTTTTATTGATTTTTAGCTGTAAAAAAATAAAGATGACTACCCTGACCAGCTAAATGCATATAAAGACCATTAAATTAATCGTGTAACTATAATTTATGACTAGTAAAAAAATAATTATTTCTTTGGCTCTCATATTATCTGCAAATAGCTTTGCTCAAATCCCATTCTATGAATTTCCAAAACAAAAAACACAAACTACCTGGACAAGTTTTGAAAACCACGGGGGTGAAAAGAGCCTTGGGGGTCAGGAAAACCAGGGAGCCAAAGGCCATGCCTTTAACCAGTTACCTGCAGGAGAAAGTGTTGATCTGGTAGCTATTGAAGGGAGTGGTGTCATTCAGCGTATATGGCTTACCGTGAGTGACCGAAGCCCGAAAATGCTACGCTCCCTAAAAATTGAAATGTTCTGGGATGGAGAAGAAAAGCCAGCGGTTTCAGTACCGCTGGGTGATTTCTTTGGAGTAGGTTTAGGAAAAAAAGTTCCTTTTGAAAGTGAATTGTTTAGCGATCCGGAAGGGAGGTCATTTAATAGCTTCATTCCTATGGCTTTTAAAGAAGAGGCTATAATTAGAATTACCAATGAAGCAGATAAAGATCTCAAGGCGCTCTTCTATGAAGTAAATTTAGTCCAAAAAGAACATCCCGATGAGTTACTGTATTTTCATACCTATTGGAGCAGGGATGAGGCCACAGAATTAAAAAAAGATTTTAAAATTCTCCCTAAAATCCAGGGAAAGGGTCGCTTTTTAGGAACCAACATAGGATTAATAACCAATGAAAAATATGAAGAAACCTGGTGGGGGGAAGGTGAGGTTAAAATCTATTTAGATAAGGATACGGAATTCCCCAGTTTGGTAGGATCGGGAACTGAAGATTACGTGGGTACTGCCTACGGACAGGGAACCTATGATCACCAAACCCAGGGTTCGCTTATTGCTAATCCTGAAAAAGGAGAATTTGCCTTTTATAGGTATCATATTCCCGACCCGGTTTATTTTTATGAGGAGATTCAGGTGGATATTCAGCAAATCGGTGGTGCTCCCCGGGATAAAGTAAGAAAAATAGTGGGTAAGGGTGCTGATTTGGTACCAATTACCATAGATCATGCTCCAGAGTTTACAAAATTGCTGGAACTTAAAAATCCTCCCGGATTAAACGACGAGGATTTTCCGGATGGCTGGACAAATTTTTATCGTAGTGATGATGTGTCGGCAACGGCCTATTTTTATCTGAATAGACCCAGTAGTAGTTTACCTTTATTACAGCAGGTAGACATAAGGACCAAAAACCTGTCAGAAAATAATTAAATTAAATACTATGAGATCAAGTAAAGGAACCCCATTGTTTTTGCTGCTTTCATTTTTCTTTTTTAGCATAAATAATTTTGCTCAAAATTCTGAAAAGCCAAATGTAATTATTATAAATGCAGATGATTTGGGTTATGGCGATACTGGGGTTTACGGGGCTACTAAAGTGCAAACCCCCAATATAGACAAGTTGGCTGCAGAGGGAAAACGTTTTACAGATGCCCATTCGGCTTCTGCAGTATGTACACCTTCTCGTTATGCTTTAATTACTGGTGAATATGCATTTAGAATAAATAATGCTCTCCCGGTCTTCTCTCGTGACTCATTGATTGTTGATCCTGAAAAACTGACCATTGCCGATGTGATGAAAGAACAGGATTATAAAACGGGAATCATCGGGAAATGGCACCTTGGTTTTGGGGATAAAAAACCAACAAACTGGAATGAAGAATTAAAACCGGGACCTTTGGAACTCGGTTTTGATTATTATTTTGGAGTGCCGGTACTTAATAGTCATCCTCCCTTTGTGTATTTGGAAAACCATAAAGTATTAGGCCTTGAAGAAGATGATCCTATGGAATATGGAAAAGAAGCAAATACGGCACCTTACCCGGAGAAATGGAATCGGGGATTTCATAAACTTGGAGGGGCTGATGCAGCTCACGAATTGTATATAGATAGTTTGGTGGGAACTACCCTTAAAAATAAAGCAGTGGAATACATCCGGAAAAATAAGGAAAATCCGTTTTTCCTTTACCTTGCAACAACCAATATTCACCATCCTTTTACTCCTGCCGAACGGTTTATCGGTTCCAGTGATGCTGGTAGATATGGAGATTTTATCCACGAACTTGACTGGATTGTTGGTGAGGTAATGACTAGCCTTGAAAAAGAAAATCTTGCCCATAATACCCTGGTGATTTTTACCAGCGATAATGGCGGGATGTTAAACCAGGGTGGCCAGGATGCATATAGCTTTGCCCATCGAAATAATGGTGATCTTCTTGGTTTTAAATTTGGTGCCTGGGAAGGCGGGCATCGTGTTCCGTTTATAGCTTGGTGGCCAGGAAAAATCGATGGAGGGGCAGTTTCCGACCAATTAATAAGCAATGTTGATTTAACAGCAAGTCTTGCAGCACTTTTTGAAAGAGATTTACAAGATGGTGAGGCCATAGATAGTTTTAATTTACTTCCTGCGCTTCTTGATAATCCCAAAGATCAAATTAGACGTCATTTAATTGTAAGCCCTGGTGACATGAGTAATATTTCTTTAAGGAAGGGTAAATGGATGTATATTTCCGATCAAAATAGCGGAGGTTTTCCTGGGGAAGTTGTGGGGATGCACAATTTTGGAGGAGCAGCTACCCTACCTTTTACGGGGCAAAAAAATAGTGATATTGAAAATGGTAAGATTAAAAAAGATGCTCCGCCAGCACAGTTATATAATCTGGAAGAAGATCCTTACCAATATACGAATGTCTATAATGAGCACCCTGAGGTAGTGAAAGAGATGAAGTCAGAATTAAATAAATTGCTGGAATCTAAAAAAACGAGACCTTAAATCTTTAACTTAAAAATATATGTTTTCCAAACGCTTAGCAATAGGAATCGTTCTTTTATTATTATTTGTTTCCTGTGGGAAACAAGAAAAAGAACTTACATATCCTGAAATCGTAAACCGTTTAACAGATTTAGAAGCATTGGCCAAACTTCCTGAAAAAGGAGAGCAAAGTGCAATGTGGTCCAGTTATGATCGACAAAGCAAAGTGGATTCAGCAACAGGAGAATTTATTAATTGGCAAGCTAATGATGATGGATTAAACCCGCAGTTTATTCGTAAGGAAGGCGAAAATGAAGTTCTCGCTGAAATGGAAGGCCCGGGTGCAATTGTGCGAATTTGGTCGGCTAGTCCTGCCGACGGAAAAGTGAAAATTTATATGGACGGAGAGGAAGAACCGGTATTAGATTTAAGTTTTATCGATTATTTTAAGCCCAGTGTGGCAGCCTTCGAATTTCCAGAGCTTGTGTACGAAACTAATGCCCGTGGGTTTAACAATTATATTCCGATAACTTATCAGGAATCATGTAAAATCGTGGCTGAACCGGGGTGGGGACAGTACTATCATTTCAATTATATAACTTTTCCTGAAAACACAAATGTTCCAAAATTCAGTCCAGATTTAGATGATAACGGAGTAGATGCCCTTGCTGAGGTGAATGATTTTTTTGCTGAAAAAATGGGCGAACATCCTCAGGAACTTTCCGAAGAAAATTCAGAAATAAAAGAGACCCTTGAAGCCGGCGAAAAGAAACAGGTTTTAAAACTTGAAGATGCCGGGGCAATTACTTCCTTAAAAGCATCTATTGCAGAGAAGGACAGTGCAAAAGTAGCTGAGATTTTACGCAAAACCACTTTACAAATTAAGTGGGATGGGGAAGAAGAGGCTTCCGTTTGGTCGCCTTTAGGGGATTTCTTCGGCACTTCTCCCGGATGGAACGAATATAAGACCTTCACTATGGGAATGACTGAAGACTGGATGTACAGTCATTGGTTTATGCCTTTTTCTGAAGGAGCTGAAATCATTATTCACAATGAGTATGAGGAGCCTATTCAATTAGCAATGGAAATAGATCATAAAACTATGAAAAATGCAGATGGATATGCCCGCTTCCACGCTAAATGGCACCGTGATCTCGAACCGCTGGAAAAAGAACGCTGGCCCGATTGGACGCTGCTGGAAACCGAAGGTAAAGGCCGGTTTGTGGGTACACATTTGAATGTTTGGAGTCCTAAAGGCGGTAGTTGTAGCCTGGGAGGTCCTGGCCATCATTGGTGGGGAGAGGGCGATGAAAAATTCTTTATAGATGATGAGTTATTTCCTTCTACTTTCGGAACGGGAACCGAAGATTATTTTGGCTATGCCTGGTGCGATCCTTCGAAATTTGAACATCCTTTTCATAGTCAGTCGCTGGACCAGGACAATATGGGGTATCAGCCTATGAACCGTTGGCATATAATTGATAATATTCCTTTTCAGGAATCTTTTGACGGTTATGTAGAAAAATATTTCCCTAATGAATGGCCTACGCAATACTCTACGGTTGTTTACTGGTATTTGGAACCCGGTGGTAATGATCCCTTAGGGCCGGTAGGGGTGGAGGATCGATACGGTTACGAAACCGAATTTGATGTGTATAGGGAAGATGGCGTAGTTGAAGGTGAAAATGTGAAAATTGAAGAAAATACCGGTGGTTGGGCTTCAACTGAAGTCTGGGCTCACGAAGATTTATTTGAAGAAGTGAGTGGGCATAAAATTCTTATCTGGAATGCGAATCCCGAGAATGAAAATGAACTTACAACAACTTTCGAATGGCCCAAAGATGGAACTTATGAAGCTGAAGCCAATATTATAAAATCCGGAAATGGCGGGAAATTTGGGTTTCAGCTAAATGAAATAGATTTGCAAAGTCTAAACTTCCATACAGATTCCGAAAAGCTGCATACCGAAAAAGTAACTTTAGGTACCGTTACTCTTGCCCCTGGAATGCAAACCCTAAAAATAAGTTGGGAAGGAGAAAAAGAAGGTGGTAAAAATCTAAGTTTGGATTATTTGAAGTTGAAGAAAATAGAATGAATATATTAAGTTTTTAAGCATGAGAGAAAATCCATAAGTACCTGTAAAAGGGAGAATATTGACTTTGTTTTTTTGTTAATGAAACCTTGAATCTATAAATTGATAATTCGAACGGGTTGCAAATTTAGGCTTAGAGGAGAAAGGTTGATGTTTAGGTTCAGAGAACTATCCATAGCTATTCAAACAAAAATTAATTGTGTAAAAAAGCATAAGGTAATGAATGTTAAAATATTCTTTTTAAGAAATTAAAACTAAACTTGACATGAAATTTTTTATTGATACAGCAAATTTAGATCAGATTAAAGAAGCACAGGATCTGGGCGTTTTAGATGGAGTAACAACTAATCCGTCTTTAATGGCAAAAGAAGGTATTACCGGTAAAGATAATATTCTTCAGCATTACCTGGATATTTGCGAAATTGTAGATGGTGATGTTTCTGCCGAAGTGGTAGCAACAGATTTTGACGGAATAGTACGCGAAGGGGAAGAACTTGCGAAATTGCACAAACAGATTATTGTAAAAGTTCCTATGATTAAGGAAGGGGTAAAAGCCATAAAATACTTTTCAGATAAAGGAATAAAAACCAATTGTACGTTAGTATTTTCAGCCGGGCAGGCTTTACTTGCAGCAAAAGCTGGAGCAACTTATGTTTCACCTTTCCTGGGAAGATTGGACGATATTTCTACCGATGGATTAGACCTGATAGCAGATATCCGACTTATCTATGATAATTACGGATTTGAAACTGAAATTCTTGCAGCGTCTATTCGCCACACTATGCACGTAATTAACTGTGCTAAACTTGGTGCCGATGTTATGACAGGACCACTATCTTCTATAGATGGCTTATTGAAACACCCACTTACTGATAGCGGACTTGCGAAATTTTTAGAAGACGCTAAATCATTTAATGTATAGATTATGGAAATTAAAAAATTAGAAGATTTTGCGACCCAGGTTCGCCGGGATATTTTAAGACAGGTTCACAAAGTGAATTCGGGACATCCGGGAGGTTCGCTTGGTTGCACAGAATTTTTCACCGCTTTGTACCAGGGCGGAATTATGGAACACAACCCAGAATTTAATATGGATGGAAAAGACGAAGATTTATTCTTCCTTTCTAACGGCCATATTTCACCGGTTTTCTACAGCGTTTTAGCTCGTAGTGGTTATTTTCCTGTAGATGAATTAAATACTTTCCGACTTATAGATTCCAGGTTACAGGGTCACCCTACAACGCACGAAGGCCTGCCGGGTATTCGTGTTGCCTCAGGATCACTGGGCCAGGGAATGTCGGTTGCTCTTGGAGCTGCTCAGGCTAAAAAACTGAATAAGGATAGCCATTTAGTATTTTCGCTTCACGGAGATGGTGAATTACAGGAAGGGCAAAACTGGGAAGCCATTATGTATGCTGCCGGAAATAAAGTTGATAATATTATTTCAACGGTAGACGTAAATGGCCAGCAAATAGACGGAAGTACAGAAACCGTTTTACCAATGGGTAACCTGAAAGCTAAATTTGAAGCTTTTGGTTGGGATGTAATGGAGATTGAAGATGGTAACGATATGCAACAGGTAATTGATGGATTAACTGAAGCCAAATCCCGTACCGGAAAAGGAAAACCGGTTTGAGTACTAATGACAACGGAAATGGGTAATGGTGTAGATTTTATGATGCACACCCACGCCTGGCACGGAAAAGCGCCTGATGACGAACAGTTAGAGAAAGCGCTTTCTCAAAACCCGGAAACTTTAGGAGATTATTAAAATAGATTTCTAAAAAAGTAGAAATTAAAACAATATAGATTTCCGTCTCCACGGAAATGACAAAGAAATTTAGAATGAAAACATATACAGATACAGGAAAAAAAGATACCCGTTCAGGTTTTGGCGCGGGTCTTACAGAGCTTGGCCGAACGAACCCTAACGTAGTGGCCCTTTGTGCCGACCTTGTAGGATCGCTTAAGATGCAAGATTTTATTGATGAAAATCCGGAGCGTTTCTTCCAGGTAGGAATTGCAGAGGCCAATATGATGGGAATGGCCGCCGGACTTACCATTGGCGGAAAAATTCCATTTGCAGGAACTTTCGCCAATTTTGCTACAGGAAGGGTTTACGACCAAATTCGTCAATCTATCGCCTATTCAGGAAAAAACGTAAAGATTTGTGCTTCTCACTCGGGAGTGACTTTAGGGGAAGACGGAGCAACCCACCAAATTCTTGAAGACATTGGTCTTATGAAAATGTTACCGGGAATGACGGTAATTAATACCTGCGATTTTAACCAAACCAAAGCTGCAACTTTAGCTATTGCCGAACACGACGGCCCGGTTTATCTTCGTTTTGGAAGACCTAAAGTGGCTAATTTCACTGCGGAAGACCAGAAATTCGAGATTGGGAAAGCGGTTCAACTTTATGAAGGGGAAGATGTAACTATCATCGCTACCGGTCATTTGGTGTGGGAAGCTATTCAGGCAGCTCAAAAACTTTCAGAAAAAGGAATCAGTGCTGATGTGATCAATATCCACACCATAAAGCCATTAGACGCAAAAGCCATTATCAAATCGGTTAAGAAAACCGGATGTGTGGTAACGGCAGAAGAACACAACTTCCTTGGCGGACTTGGAGAAAGCGTTGCCCGTACTTTAGCCGAAAATAATCCTGCCCCACAAGAATTTGTGGCTACCCAGGATACTTTTGGAGAAAGCGGCACCCCGGAACAATTATTTGAAAAATACGGTTTAAATTCAGAGGTTATTTTAAAAGCAGCTGAAAAGATAATTAAAAGGAAGTATAGAGAAAAGGGTGAAAATCAAAGTTAGATATTAAAACATGAAAGAATCGATAATTTTCATTCATTTAGTAGTTAATCCTTTCTTTGAATAATTATATGTTGAAGAATAAATAAGAGAGAACGTTGTAATATAAATAAGGTTTAACTAGATTTCCTTTAAGTTAACCAAAAAAATGATTAAAATGATAAATTTTAATCGATTAACTTGGCCATTCTGAAATATTATCCTAAATTAGTCTCAAACAAAAGTTAAAATATTTTTTTGAGTGATTGTTTAATCGATTAAATGACTTAATAAATCTTCAATTTTATGCTAACCACCTAATTTAAAACTTGAATGGAAATGAATAAATCAACACAGCTTTGTTTTAATTGGAAACAAAGGAATAGAAAAAGGATAAGTTTGTTAATTTGTCTAGTCGCAGTGTATACTACTTTACCGGCTTTCGCTTCTCCTATTTCAAAGTCTGTTAATGAAAAGAATATTATCGAAAACCAACAAACAATATATGGTATTGTTATAGATGAGAATGAAATGCCTATTCCCGGAATTACAGTAAAAATAAAAGGTACTAATACAGGGGTAGTTACTGATTTTGACGGGGAATTTTCTATAGAAGCATCTGAAAATGATGTTCTGGTGATTTCTTTTATGGGATATAGGACGCAAGAAGTAGAGGTAGGAGAGAACACTAACTTACGAATTATCATGGAAGAGGATGTTGCTGCTTTAGATGAAGTCTTAGTGACAGGGTATATGCGACAGAGAAAAGCCGACCTTACAGGTGCTGTGGCTACTGTTTCAACAGATGAAATTGAAAAAAATGTTTATTCGAATGTTATGCAAGGACTTCAAGGAAGGTTGCCTGGTGTGACTGTAACCGGGGATGGTAGTCCTGCAGGTGGTACAAATATTCAAATACGTGGTTTAACATCATTAAGGTCAGCTCCTCCTCTGATTGTCATAGATGGTCTGCCTACAAATGTGAATCTAAATGATATCAATCCTAATGATATTGCGTCAATACAAGTTTTAAAGGATGCCGCTTCTGCAAGCATTTATGGGTCAAGGGCTGCTAGCGGTGTGATTTTAATAGAAACCAAAAAAGGAAAAGCCGGAGAAGTAAAAATCGAATATAGAGGTTCTATGGGTATTTCGAGTTTTATGAATCGAGTTGAAATGTTAAATACACAGCAGTATGGAGAGGCTTTTTGGCAAGCTGCTGTGAATGATGGCAGTGATCCCAATGCAATGACTCAAATTTATAATTATGATTGGCATGTAAATGAAAATGGTAATCCCGTTTTGGATAATGCATCCCCTATTGAATGGCTTAATGATGAGCAAACTATGCCTTCCGCTGATACAGATTGGTTCGAGGAAGGAACTCGATTAGGTTTACAGAATAATCATAATCTTACCATGACCGGGGGGTCAGAGAAATCGAAAAGTATGTTATCTCTTAATTATTATGAAAATCAGGGGACCCAAATTCATTCCTGGTTTCGGAGATATACTCTTCGGTTTAATTCGGAATACCAAGTTTTTAATGATCGTTTAACTATAGGTGAGAATGTTTCATTATCTCATATGAATGTTAATAATCAAAGTCGTACAAATGAACTTGTTCGGATGCCATCAATTATTCCGGTTCATACTACCGACGGTGGGTGGGGTGGGACCGCAATGCCTCTAGGTATGGATGATTACTGGAATCCAATTAGACAATTAACAATGGATAAAGATAATGATAACAAACATTATACTATTGTAGGAAACATCTTTGCCGATTTGAAATTATTAAATAATCTTAATTTCAGAACTTCATTGGGTGTAGAGTATAGTACTGGTAATTTTCGACACATAGATTTTACTTGGGAAGAAGGTGGTGGTAGACAGGATATCAATAATGGGGTTAACACTGGTTGGAACCAGAACATAACCACAACCTTTACTAATACTTTAAATTACCAGTTAGAGAAGGGTAAACATCATCTGAATGCAGTTGCAGGCATGGAGGCGGTAAAATATAATTTTAGCGATTTAAGAGGATTCAGACGTGATATTGAAGTTGAAAACTATGACTATGGTTATTTAGACGCCGCCACAGGGACACAAGAAGTTTATGGCGGTGGAGATGAATGGACTTTACTCTCTTATTTTTCAAAATTTAATTATGTTTTTGATGAAAAGTATTTATTGTCGGCCACTATAAGGTATGATGGATCATCTAAATTCGGAGAAAAGCATCAATATGGATTTTTTCCAGCAGCTTCTGCAGGATGGAGGATAAGTGAAGAAAATTTCCTTAAGGACAGCGACCTTATTCAAAATTTGAAATTAAGGGCAAGTTGGGGGATGAATGGAAATTCTAATATTCCTACTAATGCACTAGTAAATAATTATGATGCTGCATACCATTCGGGACTGCATGGGACAAGTTATGGACTAGCAGGGAACGAAACAGGTCGCTTGTATTCTGGGTATCGCCGAATACGTACGGGAAACCCTAATCTTAAATGGGAGGCGACTAGTCAGACAAATATAGGGGTTGATTTCGGATTTTTGGATGGTGCTTTGGCTGGTTCTTTTGATTATTTTCATAAATATACTGATGGTATGCTATATGAGCCCCCATACATTGCAGCAATTGGAGAGGGTGGACAACAATGGATAAATGCGGCAAATATGACCAATAAAGGTGCTGAACTTATCGTCTCCTATTTTGGAAATGGAGGAGATGATTTTTCTTATTCAATAACCGGAAATATTAGTACCTATAGAAATAAAATCGATGATTTGCCAGAGTCTGTAAAATATACCTTCGGAGGAAATGGTTTAGATGACGATATTCTTGGTAGACCCAGGAATTCACATTATGGTTTTATAGCAGATGGGCTATTTACCACTCAGGATCAAGTGGATAATTCTCCCTTTCAACCTGGAAAAGGTTTAGGAAGAATTAGATATCGGGATTTGAATAATGATGGGCGTATTACATGGGAACATGATCGTACCTGGTTAGGGGTAAGTGATCCCGATTTTGAGTATGGAATCAATTTCGAAGCAAAATATAAAAATTTCGATTTTTCAATGTTTTGGCAGGGAATAGCAGGGAATACAGTGTGGAATGATTGGAAAACTTACAGCGATTTTTGGAATGTACATGTTCAGAAAGGTCTGAACCATCCAACTCGAATTTTAAATGCCTGGTCCCCGGCCAATCCGGACTCTGATATTCCTGCATTATCATTAATTAATCCTAACGATGAACTAAGAAGTTCTACCTATTTTTTGGAATCTGGCTCATATCTAAAAATGCGGCAAATAGAAGTAGGATATTCTCTTCCAGAAAATGTTTTGTCAACTATTGGGTTCCAAAATGCCCGGTTCTATGTTAATGCTCAAAATATTATAAACATCAGCAAATGGTGGGGAGATGACGCTTATACAGGAATTGATCCGGAGAGTCCTTCTTCTGGGGCTTATGTTCGACCCCAAATTTTTATAGCAGGTATTAATGTATCATTTAATTAAATTTTGAAAACAATGAATAATTTAAAAATTAATATATTTTTGGTTTTTCTGGTGATTTCTTTGACCAGTTGTGAAAAGGATTTTTTAGAGGTAAATCCTAAGGCTGTTCTTACAGAGGATCAACTTCAGAAACCGGAACAGCTCGATGGGTTTGTAACTGCAGCTTATGCTTTTATGCCTCGATCTCATGCTTTTGAAACTTATAATCCTTTTATTGCCAGTTTGAGATCAGATGATGCTTATAAAGGTGGAGGGGGGTTAAATGACCAAACACCCTGGTATCAAATGGAAGTTTTTACTCTTGTCAATGCTAGTGTGGGGAATAATGATAATGCTTGGTATCGAGCATATCAGGGGATTTCCCGAACTAATACTGCAATTAGGGCGATTCAAAATGTTGATGAAGAACAATACCCCCAAAAACAAGAGCGGCTGGCTGAAATGCGGTTTATAAGGGGTTGGATCCATTTCAAGATGAAACGACGTTGGAAATGGATACCTTATATTGATGAATCTGCTACCGCAGAAGAAATTCCTCAAATTTCTAATCGCTCAGAGAATATGCCAAACGATTTACCGCTTTGGGAAAAAATTGCTGAGGACTTTCAATTTGCTGCAGAAAATCTACCTCCTACACAGGAGGAGGTAGGGAGAGCTAATCAATTTGCAGCAAAAGCATATTTAGCCAAAACCTTGCTATGGATGGCTTATCCTCAAGATGAAAACCATCAGGTGACAGGGGTTGATACTGAAAAACTTTCTGAGGCATTAATTCATATTAATGATATAATTGAAAGTGGAATTTATAACCTATCCTCCGATTTTGCTCATAATTTCATGTTAGAGTATGACAACGCTTCCCCTGAATCAATTTGGGAATTGCAGTTTACTATTGACGATGGTACTCCTCGGGGGAACCTCAATGAAGGGAATGGCCTCACTGCTCCTTGGTGGAATCCATATTTTAGTTGTTGTGATTTTCATAAAGCTTCTTATAATATAGTGAATGCTTTTCAGGTGGATGAAAATGGAATCCCTAGGTTTGAAGACTTTAACGAATCAGAATTAGAGGGGAATTATGAAGAGTATTTCGATAATAATTCTTTTGATCCCAGACTAGGGCATACAGTAGCTATTCCTGGGTTTCCCTGGAAATATCAGGAAATACCCTTTGATAGTACTGCATCGAGAGATCCTGGAATTTATGGCTATATGAATTCTATGAAAGAAAATGTTCGCACAGATAGCCCAGGATTATGGGATGAGTTCTGGATGTTTAATTCCAAAAATCAAATTGAAATACGCTATGCTGAAGTTCTTCTGTGGAAATCTGAAATACTTATTCAGCTCGGGCAACATCAAGATGCCCTGCCCATTATAAATGAACTTAGGGAAAGAGCTTCAAATAGTGTAGAAAAATTGAAATTGCCTGATGGAAGTTTTCCGGCCCATTATCGCGTAGAGCCCTATGTGGATGGTGTTAATATTAATTGGAATGCTGAAACGGCCTGGGATGCATTGGTTTGGGAAAATAGACTGGAATTGGCCATGGAAGGTCGTCGATTTTTCGACTTGGTACGTTGGGGAATTGCAGAGGAAGTCATGAATGAATATTTTGAAGAAGAAAGTCAACGACGTCCATGGCTTGAAGTAGGTCGATTCACCTCTGGAAGAGATGAATATTTGCCTATTCCTCAAGAACAAATGAATTGGTCACAGGGTGTATACGTACAAAACCCTGGTTATTAATTTAAACATTAAATATTATGAAAAAAATAGTTTTCTATATTACCGTTTGCTCTCTTATATTTTTTTGTGGTTGCTACGATGATTCTCCAATAGAATCTAAACCTGGAGAGTCCATTAATCCCGTAACTAATCTGCAAGCAAATATTAGAGATGGTGAGGAAGAAATTATTGTTCTTAATTGGGACCTTCCTTCAGATTATCCTGAAGATGTCATTGAACCCGTTTCGGTTCATATCCAGGTAAAAATAGATGGAAGAAGAGAGGGAGGCGACATCGTTATAGATAGTGCGCCAGAAACTTATACCTACACACCGTATGATGAATCTAGAAATTACAGCTTCACTGTTAAAGTATTAGCAAGTGTAGAGACCTCTGAACCATACGAATCTGACTTGCGTTATTCTCTCGGAGAGACAGTGAACCTTTAGAATATGTACGAAATTCATCTGGATGAATTTTTTCAAAATACAAAGAAAAGGTCTACAAAGAATGGAGGAGTTAAATCAGTAGAATTTCTAAAAATGAAGTGATAATGATTAAAAATGTGTCGAAATTTCCTTAACGATTTTATAAAAAGGATGGAAATCAATAAGTGTAATGAAATGAAGTGAATTATGCCAATAGTGCTTAGAATGTTTGACAGCTTGTTAGGGTTACTCTCTAGGATCAAACTAAAGCGATTTTATTAAACCGATAATTAAGTCTATTGAATCTAATATTTTATGGATGAATCTGGGCTCATTGATTTAAACAAGGTCCTTTTCATTTAGATAATTCTACATTTATTAAAATGGCAATTTTTTAAAAAAAGGATACTTGTAAATGAAAGAAGCACTATAATATCTAAATACTTAAAGGTCAACGATAATCATTAAGGACTTTATTATGAAAAAAAAAAGATTAAATAAAAGCAATTCAGGAAATCCAATGGGCAGACGAGAAGCTATCTTAGCCACTGGCTCCTTAGCAGCTTTAGCAATACCTAATTACAACTCAAATAACTTTGCTGGAATTATGAACAAAAATGAGTTCAACACTAATTCAGAGTTATATACATTAAAAGACCAAATATCCGGCCAGTTTAATACTTTTGATCTTGATACTAAGGTGAAAGCGCCCACAATTGAACCAGGAGAAAGGCTTACTTTAGTCAATTATGATAAACCCGGTATATTAACTAGGTTATGGATAACCTTTCCAGGTTGGTTTTTTCCTAGCTGGGATCCACAGAGTAAGGTTGATCCAACTATACTTAAGAAATTGATTCTGAGAATATACTGGGATGGTGAGAATTTTCCGTCAGTGGAGGCTCCAATGGGAGACTTTTTTGGAATTGGCCATTGTGAGTATAAACACTACTTGTCTAAATACCTTGGAATGTCAAGCGGTGGCTTTTATAGTTATTTTTCAATGCCTTTTGAGAAAATACGGATAGAGGTTGAGAATTGTCATGAAGATTTAAAGACTGATGTGTTTCTGGCTGCAAATTATACCGCATTAAAAAAATTGCCAAAGGATGCCGGTAGATTTCATTGCCAGTATAATTCAGGGACTAACCCTGGCCAAGAGCCTATGACAATTCTTAAAACTTCAGGCTATGGCCATTTTGTTGGTTGCTGTATCTCAATGCAGGCAAAACAGATGAATTATTTAGGCTTTCTGGAATCACCAGAATATTTCTACATTGATACTCTTGATAGAAGTTCTCCGACTTTTACAGGAACAGGTTTAGAAGATTACTTTAATGGAGGGTGGTATTTTAGGGATGGAGAATTTAATGGTCCATTACATGGAGTTCCTCTGAAGGACCCTTTAAGATCAATGATTTCGATGTACCGTTTTCATGAGAGTGATGCGGTATATTTTAAGAAGAATCTTGAAATGACTTTTATTAATCCTCGTGATTATGCAAGTGAGTTTAAATTTTCCTCAACAGCTTATTGGTATCAAAGAGAGCCTACCAAACTAAGTTTTAATCTACCCATAAAGGACAAGATGGTAGATTGGTATAGAATACGTGATATGGACCATCAGTCTATACCTTAAAACGATATAATAGTAGTTTATACCAATAACCTTAACTATTTTTCAATTTGTGGTAACCTACTTAATTAATACTCTGAATTCTATAGAGGTGATATTCGTTTTTACCAAATAATAAAGATAAGATTAGAAAAGCAGTTTTAAGTTTGCTGGAATAAGAATAAAAGTTGTCGGAAGTAAAAGTTACGGGTTTGTAACCAGTATTAACCGAGATTATTTAAATATGAGAAATAGTTTAAATCTAGAATGTATTCTATTCATAGTATGTTTTTTATTCATTTTTAGCTGTAAAGAGGATAAATATGACTATCCTGAGCAGGTAAATGAGTTTATAGAGGCAATTGAATATGAGTCTTTGGGAAAAGTAGAGCCAAATGTTGAATATCAAACCGTAGATGAAAATATAACCCGGGTGACTCTATCTTGGAATATAGAAGATACGATTTTTCAAGATGATTGGCGACTAAAGATCAAGCCTGAATTCGAACCTAATTTTCACTGGTCTCCGCATTTAACTCCAACAGGTGATCACATAATTCCACAACACGTTTTTAGGTCACCTGCTTTAGTTGTAGCTTCAGATACTAAACAACTTAGCATTGTGCCAGATATAGATTTATTAGATAAAGAATTTCCAGGGGAATGGTATATGGACTTGAATGCACCTGAAAATGAACTTATATTAGGATTAAGCCAGTCAAGAATAAAGGAGCACGTTTTATATACCCGGGAATCCGGAGCTTTTTACACTCCGGGTAAATTGGTATTTGGATTTTATATAATGACTCAGGAAAAGCAAGAAGGAATTGATAATCCATGGAGGGGTCTAAACAAGTTCTTCTGGGAAAACTGGGGAAACAAACTTTATGAGAAAGGAGAACCTTTGTCTCAGGACGATATGGAACCCTATGTAAAACATACTTATAACTGGGCGTTTCATAACTGGAAAGATGAAGTTTGGCAATATTTTGAAAATGACAAGGGAAAAGAAGTGGGTGCTCCTATTTTCATCGTTAATGTGACAAAAAGTCCCAATTTTCCAGGAGAGTCTTCAGAAAGGGAATTTGTTTCTATCTGGAATCAAGCCTGGTTTAGCTCATTAAGGTCAGCTTCTGGCCTTTATAGATATGCTCGACGAACTGGAGATGACGAGCTTCTACAGTATGCTTTGAAAACTAAAGAACTTGCGCTTTCATTCCCTCAAAAAGAAGGATTCTTTTACAGTGTCGTAGGGCCAGTAGGTAAATTTGAAACTGGGGAACCTTGGAGAAAAGTTTATTTTGGAAATTCTAACCGTAACCCTTACACTGGATCTCCCGAGGAATCACCATTTCATATTTTGGATATGAGTTTCACAGCCTACCTAATGCTTTGTTGGTTTGAGGAATTAGAAAAAGACCAGCGTTTACTCAATTACGCTAAAAAATATGCCGAAGGTTTATTAAAGAAGCAGGATGATAAAGGCTTTTTTCCTGGATGGCTTGATGTAAATTCCTTGAAACCTATGCAGCATCTTAACCAATCTCCTGAAACTTCTATGTCAGTTACATTTCTATTAAAATTATTTGAGATTACGGGAGAGGAAAAATACAAGAAATCCGCCTTGAAAGCCATGGAGGCAATTATAGAAGAGATTATTCCCTCGGGAAGATGGGAGGATTTCGAAACTTATTGGTCTTGCAGTCGTTACGGGTCTGAAGATCTCGTTAACCAAAAAGTTGAAAGAAATAATATGTATAAGCAGAATAATTTTTCTATTTATTGGACTGCCCAAGCACTTCTAAAAAGTTATAAAGTTACAGTAGATCGGAAATATTTAGAATATGGGCAGCGTACACTTGATGAACTCCTTATGACACAAGCCACCTGGCAACCTCCTTTTATGTATGTTCCTGTATTAGGTGGATTTGGAGTAATGAATGCAGATGCTGAATGGAATGATTCCCGACAAAGTTTATTTTCTGAATTAATTTTGGAATATGGGGATATTTTAAATGAAGAGGAATATACAGAAAGAGGTATAGCAGCCTTAAAAGCTTCATTTTCCATGATGTATTGCCCGGAAAATGAGATCACTCAAAACCAATGGGAAGCACGATATCATTTTTTCGGAAAAGAAGACTACGGTTTTATGATGGAAAACTACGGTCATAATGGAACAACTAGCAAAGATGGTATAGGAATAGGAGAATTTACAATTTATGACTGGGGAAATGGGGCAGCTTCCGAAGCATATAACCGTATTATAGACCACTATGGGAAAGAACTTTTGATGGGATCCAAGAATAAAACCTAAAATAATTATACCGTCAAGTAAGTTTGACTGTCATTTTGTAGAATAATAATAATTTTAGGTTAATTGATAGAAGTGGGTATTGGAATAGCAAACTATTCTTATTAATACGCTAAGGCTTTATAAGGAGATTGTAGGATATATGAATTCTTTTCAATTAGATGGGAAGATGTTTAAAAATTTAAAAGGTTAACATAGAATTCTGAATGTTGTACTAGCCGCGGATGCTAGAACTGTTGTTAATTAGGAGGAAACTCTTTTAGATTTACCTGTATGGATTTTTTAAGCATTCATGCCATATTTTGTTTTCTTAAAGCTAGGGTATGAACTAATGCTAACTGTTTGAACAATTACAGTTCATGTGTCAATATACTTTTATGACAACAAAATTCAGAATCGATCTAAAGGAAGTGGTAGCAAAAATTTTCCATAATAATACAGGTACATATACTTTTTGATTAATTCAAATCAAAGGAGAAAAATAATAATTTATAATATAAACTTTAATGATGAGAAAAGTAATATCCTTAATTTTTCTCTTGGCTGTATTCACTTCGTGTGAAGAAAAATCTTATGAAGAATACGCTACTACTGAAAATTCTGAATCTGATTATCCTATCATTCCAAAGCCTGCTTTCATGGAAATAGCGAACGGAAGGTTCTTTGTCGACGAAAATACCCGCATTTTTGCTTCTGAGGAATTAAGACAAGAAGCTTCTTTTCTTTCGGATATGCTGAGAACCGGCACGGGAGAAGAAATTTCTATTGAAAAAAATTCGAAAGAAAATCAAAGAGGAATTTATCTCTCCCTGGATGATGATGCTAAAAATGATGAGTATTACTATTTAAGGGTAGAATATGATAAAATTGAAATTTCAGCTAAAACTGCAAAGGGAATTTTCTATGGTATTCAAAGTCTGAGGCAATTAATGCCTGCAGAAATTGAAGATTCCTCGGTTGCTGAATTGGCCATTCCCGCTGTACGAATTCAGGATGAGCCACGCTATGCGTACCGTGGAATGATGCTGGATGTTAGCAGGTATTTCTTTCCTGTAGAGTTTGTAAAAAAGTTTATCGATCTTATTGCTTTACACAAAATGAACACATTCCATTGGCATTTAACTAATGACCACGGTTGGAGAATAGAAATCATGAAGTATCCGAAATTAACTGAAATAGGGTCTGTTCGTAAAGAAACTGTCTTGGAGAAAAACTTAGATCCTTATATAGGAGATGGAGAGGAACACGGTGGATTTTACACACAGGAAGAAGTAAAAGAGGTCGTCACGTATGCTGAGAAAAGACATATTGTGGTTATTCCGGAAATAGGAATGCCCGGTCATTCAACAGCTGCCTTGGCTGCATACCCTGAATTAGGAAATGATACAGGTCCCTACGAAGTATCAACTGCATGGGGAATCAAAGACCAGATCCTCGCTCCAAAAGAAGAAACTTTCCAGTTCCTTGAGAATGTGCTAACTGAGGTGATGGAACTGTTTCCAAGTAAGTATATCCATATTGGAGGGGATGAAGTTCCCAAGAAAGAATGGGAAGAAAGCACACAGGCACAAGCGGTTATCAAAAGGGAAGGACTGGAAGATGAAGATGAATTACAAAGTTATTTCATTCAACGTATCGAAAAATTCCTTAACGACAACGGAAGACATTTAATTGGCTTTGATGAAATTCTGGAAGGAGGTCTCGCTACTAATGCCACTGTAATGTCCTGGCGTGGAATACAAGGTGGAATTGCGGCAGCCAAACAAGGCAATGATGTAATCATGACACCTAATACTCACCTTTATTTTGATTATTATCAAGCTGATCCCCAAGATGAACCGTTGGCCATTTGGGGGGATATTTCGGTAGAAAAGGTATATTCTTATGACCCTACACCTAAAGAACTTTCCCAGGAGGAAGCACAACATGTAATAGGAGCTCAGGGTAACCTATGGACAGAGTACATCAGTACACCGCAATATGCAGAATATATGATCCTTCCCCGTATGAGTGCTCTAGCTGAAGTTGTCTGGACTCCTAAAGATAAAAAAGATTGGGATGATTTTAAAAGAAGAGTTTTTATTCTAAAAAAAAGGTATGATGCTCTTGAATTACAATATGCAAATCACATTTTTGAAAACCCTGGATCTTCAGAACCATTAGTAGAGAAAGAAAAAAAATGAAGTGAAGGTGAAGAAAGTCTATCAGCACGTCGATGTGATATTTTTGAAATTTAAAACTTTAGGCAAATTTAAGGGTATGAAAATCTTAATTGGAAAGAAAAAAGGACAATAATTAAAAGCCAATATTATGATTTCAAAATTCATAGATGCACATGTACATTTAAACACACATTCCTCCGAAAAGATGGAAAAAATGATGGAATACAATGCTGGCTTTCTTTCCATAAATACCAATATTCCTTTTTTTGATGAGATTGTAGAACAGGAAAAAATAATTTTGGAATATCAAAAAAAATATCCTGGGAGAATTAAATATTTTACGACTTTCAATTTTAAAAAATGGGGATCATCACATTTTGTTGATGATGCGATTTGCCAAATAAAACGTGGGTTGGAGAATGGTGCCTTAGGGGTGAAGATATGGAAAGATGTAGGTTTCGATTACCATCAAAAAGACAAGGATTTTGTGATGATAGACGCCCCTATATTCGATCCTATTTTTGAATATATACAGGAAAATAATTTAATTCTGTTAGGGCATCAGGGTGAACCGAGAAATTGTTGGTTACCTCTTGAGAAAATGACTGTAAATTCTGATAGAGACTATTTTAAAGAACATCCAGAATACCATATGTTTCTTAAAGAAAAACATCCGTCTTACGAAGATCATATGCGAGCTAGGGACCAAATGCTTGATAAATTCCCCGATATAACTTATGTTGGACTTCATCTTTTTAGTATGGAATGGAGTATAGACGAAGTGGCTTATCGTTTGGATAGGTATCCTAAAACATTAACCGATGTAGCCGGTCGGGTTTCTCATCTGCAACTTCAAGCCAAGGTAAATTGGAAGGGTATAAGGGATTTCTTTATAAAGTACCAGGATAGGATTATATATGGAACCGATGTAATAGACGACGGGATCATACCGGCTGAGGAAATAGCAGCAAGGTTTGAACATTTATGGAATTTTCACTACGATTTCTTTGCCACAAGAAAAACTTTGAGTACTCCTGAATTTCAAGGGGAATTTGTAGGTCTTAACCTTCCAAAATCAGTAGTAAAAAAGATATTTTATACTAATGCGAAGGAAACTTATGGATTTTATAATTTTTAAAATTTCGATAAAAGAGAGATTTTAAAAATAAATTACGCGCTTTAAATTTAATAATATCTTTTAGCTTACTCTATTCCCAGAAATAGGGAACTTAGGGATGGATATAATATTAAATTGTTTTCTGAATAATTTGGATTTGTATTAAGTTTCAAATTTTCTTGTATTTTTATATAATTGAAGTCAAAATATCAGAAATAAGTTCAAAATTAAGGATACCTAAAAGGTTACCTTGAAATTTTAAATCGCCGGAACTACTTCCAGACCTTAGATGCGCAAGTTAGGTTTGAATCCTGGCAAGGTCACTTTCAGAGAATTCAAATGATATCAAAACCCTGTAAATGCTATGATTTACAGGGTTTTATGTTTTTTAGGGGTTTTGTTAGAAAGACTTTTATTATATTTAATATCTAACAAATCGTCAACATAAAAATTTATCCTGTCAACATGTTGACAGTTTGATTACCAGTAGCTTAAATTTTTTTGTGGATTTGACTTTCGTCTTTTAACTGAATATTAATTTAAAGACGATACCTATGCGTACTTCTAAAACATTTTCCATCTTATTCTGGGTGTATGCTTCCAGAGTGAAAAACAATCAAGCCAATCTCTACGTTCGAATTTCTCTAGATAGCCGTAGAGTAAACATTAGTTTAAAATCTAAAGTTCCATTCGATCTTTGGGATCCTTCGACACAACGTGTCGATGGTAATTCTAAACAAGCTAGGGAGGCTAATAATCTCATTTCGGAGACCAGAACAAAGATTTTCCAGAATTACCAGGACTTAAGGTTCCAGAATAAAAAAGTAACCGCAGACCTTCTTAAATCAAATTTTTTAGGGGAAGGGCCTAGAGATAAAACCTTGTTAGATATTTTAGAGTATCACAAACAAAAGATTGAGAAAACGCTTACCAAAGGAACCATCCGTAATTTCGGTGTTACAGAGAAATATGTTCTTAAATTCTTAAACGAAGAACTTAAGACGACCACTATTTATCTGAACGAACTTAATTATAAGTTTATCAATGACTTTGCGAATTTCCTTTTTAACTACTGGCCAAAAGGCCATGTGAACGCCATGAGTCATAACACGGTAATGAAGCATTTACAGAGACTTCGTAAAATAGTAACTCTTGCTTTTCATTTGGAATGGGTTGAAAAGGATCCGTTTATACGCTGGAAACCTACTTTTCAAAAAAAGGAACGAGACTTTCTAAATCTTAGTGAGTTAAAACAAATCGAGGATTTTAATTTTCATAATGACCGTTTGGATAGGGTGAGGGATTTATTTGTTTTTAGCTGTTATACAGGAATCAGTTTTACAGATATGAATGATTTAACCAAGGATAATGTTAGGAATGGTCTGGACGGCCAGAAATGGCTTTTCACTTCAAGAAATAAGACTAAAGCCAAAGTTAAGATACCTTTACTGGATAAAGCTCTAGAGATACTCGAAAAGTATGAGGATCATCCAATGACAGAAATAAGCCAAAGTCTTTTGCCAGTTATAACCAATGTTAAGGTTAATCTTTATTTAAAAGAAGTCGCTGATCTCTGTGATATCAAGAAGAATTTAACCTTCCATATGGCCAGACATACTTTTGCTACTACTGTTACGCTTTCCAATGGAGTACCTATAGAAACTGTCTCTAAACTTTTGGGGCATACGAAAATAGCAACAACCCAAATATATGCGCGAGTTCTTGAAGATAAATTAAGTCAAGATATGTCTGAACTCAGCAGAAAGCTTAGGAATTGGAAACCTAATGTTTAATTATAGATTAAACGAAATCTGATAGTAGGTATTAAACCAATCCTGTTCTTAAGGCTTTTGTACATTGAAAAATGGGCGTAATGAAAGTTATGGTGTTTTTAAAATTCCATGAACAGATATGGTTTAAATGGCCACAGTGCAAGATCAAATACTTAAAAGCCTTGTTAATCGGAGGATTTTCAAGGTTTTTTGTTTATAATATTCTTTGTTTCTCCGTATTTTAATATCCTTTTAAAATTATGGAATAATTTATTTCTAGTTTATTTCGTGATTTAATTGACAAATTTTTTTGAATTCAGGTTTTGTAGGCAAAAAGGTTTGTTTCCAGTTTAAAGGTAGATTTGAAAGACAAATTTTTTTGAATTCAACTTCTGTAAACAAAGTTATTTGTTTACAGGTTTTTGAAGAATCTGATTAACAAATTTTATCACTCTAAATTTACTTTTTGTAAACAGATAGGGTAATTTGTAAGCTTCCCCTAATTAGAACTGCTTGATTGTCCAAAAATATCATTTTATTGTAAGAAATAGTATTGATGAACTATTTTAATGTTTAAACGCATTTTTCATTAATTCCATTTCATTTCTTGGAATACTTAAATCCGTCGCTAGTTGTTCCCATTGGGCTACATTCTGCTGAATTTTATTGATAATAGCATTGGCTTCTTTTTCTTTTAACCGAAAATAAGGAGCGACTTCCCTTACCAAGTCTAAATCCAAAGCATTGTCATTTTCTGAAATATTAAGTTTTAAACCGGTGCCGTTCAGAGTTGGATTGATATCATAAGCCGGCGAAAGTATCCAACCGGAATCCGTTAAGAGGAATCCGTGATTGCGAAGGTGATCATCCGTATTCGAAATACAAACATTAAACGCAATACGTCTCCATAACTTCCGGAGGTCATTTTCAACATCAGCCCCATTCTGCATTAAAAATTCCAGCAGCTCTAAATAACTAACCCCATCTTGATAATCCGTTCCATCAGTATATCCTAATAAAGTCATTGCAGAAGCAAAGTGAATGCGGGTACCGTCATTTTTACGATCAAATCGTTGTGTTAGAAATGTATGTTGGTGGTGTGAAAATTTTTGTACTCTTGACGGTGCCATTTCAATACCGGATCGAATGGCAAGTCGATACGCTAGCATTTCCCAGGCGCCCATATCCTGGCGATCATTTTGACTTGGAAATTTAGCAATCCATAAATCGCCATCAATATCTTTAATATTGGCTTTAGGTCTTGCACCTCCTAAAGAAGACCCCGGAGCCATTAGCATATTGAGCCATTTTAGATATTCTGGGTTATCTAAGGCATCTTCTTTCTCTAGTTGTAAGCTGGCAAATTCAAGATCTCGAAGTGCAGCAAAAGGTGGGGCGGCCATAGTTTCATCATCATCTAAAAAAGCACCATCCTGTGCGGTTTTAAAACGAAGTCCTCCCATTCGGTTATTGTCGTAAACTCCGAGTAGATAATCTGATTCCATTAAAGTTTTAGGTCGGCGTTCTTCTTTCCTGGCTTTAGCAGCCTCTTTACGCATCATCAGCACCCGTCCCCATCTGTCAGGTGAAGAATCTAAAAAAATTCCGAAATTGGATTCTTCATCATTCAGGTACTGAGCACCTTCGAACAATTGCAAGTCTGGATCTATGATCTGTGCATAATCCGATCGTAACCATCCTTTATCGTACTCAAAGGAAAATATTTCTTTGCCCCTAGATGGCGTAGCATATAAACTTCCCATTAAGAATGGAGATTCAATTCCATCCCAATGCGCATATACCAATATTTCTTTTCGTTCCAGTGCCATTATTTCTTAGTGTTTTTTGGGGCGCGTTCCTTTACGGTTAGATCGGCGTCCTGTATTTTTCTACCTAATACATCATCGTCGGCCAAAAGCAATATATCTTTCTCCAGACCTAATACTAATAAAACTTGCAAAACAATACCTAAAGAAACCGCAGGATTTCCTTTCTCTAAAGATGAAAGCGTTGGACGGGAAATCCCTGCTCGTTCTGAAACCTGATCCATCGTCAGTTTCCTCCGTAAGCGTGCTAACTTAATATTTTCACCCACTGCTTGTAAAAGCTTTTTGTTTTTAGGCAATAATACAATCTTGTTTCTAGACATAACGTTAAATATATTTTACAAATATAGGTAAAAAAGTAAATAGTATTTTACGTTATTGAAGAGTACTTCTATGAATATATTGTACTAAATTGTTCCCAAGCATAAATAAAGTAAGATGTATTGTCTTGGATTTCACTCAGCACAAATTGACCTCCTCCCGATTTACGAACTGGTTAAAAGCATAAAATCTGAGCCTAAATGGTTCCCAAGATATTATACATATACAAAATGAAGACAATCGGATTTTAGCTAATACAAAACCTAGAGCAATCACCACAAATCAAGTGCCTAATGAAACTAATCTAAAAGTGATTATTAATGGAAAATGCGTAGCAAAGTAAAGTACTTTCATAAATAGTCTTTTGTTTTATTTGCACATTCTTTGCCATCACCCTTCTCTCCATTTAGTACATAAAACCAAAAAGCCAAACAGGAATGATATTTCCAAAACCTATCTCTATACCATCTTTTGCAATGTAGGCACTATTTGTACCGGCTATTTGTTTTTTACTTTTGTTCTTTCCGCCTATCTCAAACGTATAGGTTTTATCAATTAAAAAATCAGCAGTTTCTGATCGGTTGATTTCGTGTAAGCCTTTAAACTGATTCAAAAAAAACGTCTCCCTAACATTCCCAATGTTGGTGTTTTCTTTTGCTAAAGCATACATTAAATTCGTGTTGTTCAAGTATAGTTTTTCAGGTTTGGTTAATATACCAATTCCGGAAGTATCTTTATACAACTCATTCACCAGACCGGCACGTTCCAGGATTTTTATGCTTTGTACTAACATATTGCGAGAAACTCCTATTTTCTCACTCAGTTTTGTAATGTTTGGAGTAAAGGGTGCACTGGAAGCTACACTGATCAATAGTTTTTTAAGTTTTACCAAGGTTTCATAATGTAAATCTTCTACCGCATTGATATCGATTTCTATAATAAGATTGATGGTATTTTGTAATTTTTGAAGATAAAGCGTTTCATTCTCTTTGTAATAAGGGTACACCCCGGTTTTTAAATACTTGTCAAATAGTGGTAAAGGTTTTATTTCATTTAAAAGTTCATCAGCAATTTCGTTATGCCTCGCTAAAATTTCTGAAAATGTATAGCGTTGAATTTTTTGTTTGGTTTCAAAAGCAATAAACTCCCTGAAAGAGAGTTCTTTTAGATCATATGCAACAGCTCTTCGGCTTAAATCCGATTCAGCTTTATAGATTTCGAGCATCGAAGATGATGTAAAAATAATATGAAGCTCTGGAAAGTTATCATAAATCAGTTTTATTTCTCTTGACCAATTAGGGTATTTATGAACTTCATCAAGCAATAAATGCGTTCCTCCAAATTGGTTGAATTGTTTCGCTAAATCATACAGTTTATTTTCAAAGAAATAGAGGTGATCTAAACTCACATAAAGACTGGATGATATTGGCAAATGTAATTTTGCTAGCTGTAAAAGCAATGTTGTTTTTCCCGCACCTCTTGCTCCTTTTATAGCAATAAGCCTGTTGTTTAAATCAATTTGATCAATAAGATAACGCTGTATTGCTAAGGGTATCCGTGCAATTTTTGACTGAAATTCTAATAATAAATTTTCCATATTTGCTTTCTGTAAAAAGCAAATATACTTGTTTTATGCTTTTTGTAGAAAGCAATTTGTTGTTTTTTTACTTTTTGGTTAAAGCAAAAATTACCTGCTAACATAAATTTCAGCGTCGGGAAATTCTTTACATGCTTTCAGATAATTTTCAACGAATGGCACAAAGTTCTCATATAAACCCCATCCGTTACTCGAGTTGAATTGTTCAAAATATTCAGGTCTTGATTTTAGATCCTTCAATCCTTTTTCAAGTAATTTAATAATATTTTTTGCTTTGGTCGAATTAATTTCTTCAGGTCGCCATAATGCTTGATAAATGTCAGCTTCCGCTGCCATTTTATTTAAGTTGTGAGTGATATTGGCCCAATACAATTCTTCTTCCTTCTCAATATGCGTTTTACCTTCATCGTAACTTAAATATACTTTTCTAATTAACTGAACATCTAAACTCATAATTAATTTTAATTAGTACTGTTCACCTTTACAAACATTAAATAACTGTGCGAAAGCAGTATTGCACTTACAACTGTCCCAAGTTGTTTTCGTTAACTAAGTAAAATAAAAAAGAGGATAAACGTAAAAATAAATTGGATTAAATTTTGAATTTAATCCAATTTTAAATCTATAAAGGCTCTCCATAGTTTTTATAGGTGCCAGTATGCAAGTTGTCTCGGTTCTGGGACGGTGAATTAGACTTTGGATCATTTTTTATTTCATCAGCTTTCAGCATCCAACTTCGGGCAAAGGCCTGCCAATTTGTGATCGGATTTTTACCATTCAATTTCCAGCCTATGGATTCGTAAAAATTATAGAATTTTTTTGCCTATAAGTAGCTTCTATTTTTTGCTTTAAAATAATCAATAACCTCTTGCTCATTTTCTGAACAAGTATTTATAAAAGAGTTTATAATATGTTTACTCTTAGGTTTATTAAAAGATACCAATTTTTGGACAGGTATTTCTTAATATTTGAGCAAAAAATTCAATATTTTTTCTATTTTTAAGATCTCATTAACAAAATGGCAATCGCTCCCTACACGCTTTTTTCAATAATTAATAACTAAAAAATAAAATATGAGCTTTTTTTCTTTTTTTCCGATTATAATTATGATTGTTTATTTCGCAATAATATTTGGAATACTTTATTTGATCTTTAAGTGGGTTAACAAATTTATCAGTTTACGAGAAGAACAAAATGGGCTCTTAAGAGAGATTATTAATAGAATGGGGGATAATAAATAAGTCATTATAGGATCTATATTTCCAATCTATTAAAGTTTATTTTAAATGGATGTAGGTTTTGAATTTTTAAAATAGATAGAAAGGAATGCTTGTAAAAATTATATGGATCTGTTGGCCATTTGAACAAACCGAATGAAAAAATCACTTTTAATAATATCTACCCTATTTGCTCTGCTAAGTTGCAAATCTGATAGAAAAAATACTGAAAAACAATCATATTCACGCTGGGTTGGTGACATAGCGCAAAATGAAAAGATTGATGATGTAACCTTTAAAGTTTGCAATGGTGATAGTCAGATTCTTCAGTATTTCAATTTAGGCCAGGGTCCTGTTTATACCGGAGAAAAATCGTCTATTCTAAACACTTTTAAGTCAAAATACGAAACCTTGTCAGATAGTGATCAAAACGGCTTTATCAGGTTGCGTTTTATAGTAAACTGTGAAGGTAAAACAGGCCGATTTAGAGTATTGCAATCTGATGAAAATTTCGAGGAAATTGAGTTTGATAATAAAATAGTTAATCAACTTGTAACTATAACCAAAGGTATTGAAAAATGGGGAATTTTTTACCGCCAGGATGATCCTATTGACTATTATATGTATCTCATTTTTAAAATTAAAGATGGCCAACTAACCGAAATTTTGCCTTAATGAAAAAGCTAAGTTTAATATTATTGGTGTTTTCATTTTCCGGATTATTTGCACAACCCAATTGCGAAGCATACAAATATCAGGGAGACACATTAAAATACGAAGCCTGTATAAAAGCGATGGAGGCTGGAAAGCATTACCAGTTTAGTAAAGAATACCAAACTATTCTGGACGAATCCTTAGCCATAGATCCCACATTCGATTATGCTTACTGGGCAAAATCTATTGCTTATCTTAAAAGTGGAGATTTTGTAACCTGGAAAAAACTTATAGATAAAGCTGTAGAGCTCAACCCAAAAGAACATCTTGGATATAGGGGCTGGTGTCGCTACCAATTTTTTAGAGATTATAAAGGAGCGATTAAGGATATTGAAAAGTTAGATAGTTTGGTAGATTACGACATTGGTCAGGGCCAAAATGGAACTTATCATTTAAACATAGCAAAAGGCTTGTGTTATAAAGGAATTGGGGAAAAAGAAAAAGCAATAGCAATTATTGAAAACCAAATAAAACTAAATGAGGCTGAAGATTTTGTAGGTGCCTATGATTATTTACATCTCGGGGTACTTTATTTAGAAACCGAGAGATTTGAGCAGGCAATTGAATTATTTAAAAAACAATCTCAAAATAATGATTTAGCTGAAAATCAATATTATTCGGCATTAGCTTTTTTGAATTTAGATAAACCCACTGAATATAAATCGTCTTTGGAAAAAGCCAGGAAACTTTACAAGGAAGGAAAGCAAATTTCTGATCCCTATTCAAATCCAATGGATAAAATATACCTTGAAGATATTGAGAATCAATTAAAAAAAGTTTCAAAAAATATAAATGATGAATAAAGCAAGATTTGAAAACTTGATGATCGTAATAATTGCGGCAATTCTTTTAATTGTAAGTTTTCTGAACAAAGAAGAATATAGTCCAATCTCCTTAATCCCTTTGGTATTCCTATTCTTAAGTGGAAAGCTATTTTATAAGGAAAAGCGCAGCAAAGCCTGATTAGAAGTAGAAAAATTAAAATCTATAAATAGGCAGGATATTCTACTGCTACACTACTGGAAATTATTTTCTATGTATTATTCCTCCTCATTTTCCAGTCTATAAATTATTTTCTTCATTTGAGCAATTTCTCTTTTTTGAGCGGCAATAATTTCTTTAGCAAGTTCTTTGGTTTCGGGATCTTCTAAATCGGCTTCCTGGCTGGTTAAAATTGCCGAAGCATGGTGGGGAATCATCCCTTTCATATATTGAACGTCTGAAATCCCGGTTTGTGTACGCATCATATAATAAACAGAACCAAAACCAACTATAGAAACCACTAATATAATTGCGTTAAGGGTTTTGTTCTTATACATCCCCAGCATAAATAATAGCATAATAACCGCCATAGCTGTTATCATTAAAAGTGTCATATACGTTCGCATCGTGCTTAACATCACATATTCAAACTTATCAGCATTTAAGAACATGATGCCGTACATTACTATGAATGAGACTAACATCATTAATCCAAATTTTGCATAATTTCCCTTTTGCATAATTTATTTTTTTGGTTTGATTGTTTCTTTTATACTGCCACATTTCGGCATTTCTTCACCTTTATAAGGATTTTTAATTTCCTCAACTTCTGCAAACCAGAATGCTCCTTTGTTATTAAAAGCCATTGGGCAGTGTTGTTTGTAAATTGTTCCTTCAGAAAGGTTTTGCTTAAATAGGGATTCAACTTCAACAGAAAAATCAGAAAAAGTACTTCTTAACTTTTCAATATCTTCAGCTTTCGCCATTTCTTCCGAAAGAGATTTTAATTCGGCAAAATCATCATCAAAACTGTTTGCAATATTTTGGGAAGCATCTTTAGCAGCTTCCAGGTCATCGTTAAATAAAGCGGTTCGTACTTTTAAATAATAATGATAAACGGTACCTGTCATCCCATCTTTAAAACTGCTGTCGGCAATATCAGGTATTTCTTCTTTCTTTTCTTTAACTTCTTCCTCGGTTTTTACTTCTACGCTTTGCTCTTGTTTATTATCATTACAGGATGTAAAAACAAAAAACAGTAAGGGAAGCAACCAGTACTTTCTTGTATATTTCATAACTATGCTCATAGATTATACATGAGTATCTAAGGTATAGCTTATTAAGCGGGTCTTTTTTAAAATTTTCATAAAAATATAGCCCAGACACTAATCAATGCCAGGCGCTGCTACCAATTTGAATTTATACGAAAGATTAATCAAATTGTTTTTACCTTTAGAAGTCTGAAGAAAAATTTTAAAAAATAATAAATGTCTGGAATATTACTATTTATCGGAATTGTCTTATTACTTATAGCAATTCACGACTTTTTTTTCACCACGCTTTCGGGAAGTGGTACCGGGTTCGTCTCGAGGAATATTTCTATTTTATCTGATAAGATCATTCAGTTTGGGGTAAAGATTTTTGGTAGAAAAACCTACAATTATAATGGTTTGTTCGTGAATCTTATGATCCTGTTTTTCTGGCTTCTCCTAATTTGGGGTGGTCTGTTTTTGGTTTTCTCTTCAAATCCCGAAGCTATCACCAATAGCAGTGGTAAAATAGCAAACTTTTGGGAGCGCCTTTATTTTACAAGTTATACGCTATCCACCCTGGGAATGGGAAATTTCACACCAACAACCGCAATATTTGAAATGCTAACCGGTGCATTTTCCTTCTTTGGTTTTATTTTCTTTACCAGTTCAATGACCTATTTTCTCTCGGTTGCATCGGCACTGGTAAATAAAAGAACCCTGTCTAAGAGTATTTATCACCTGGGAAAAACGCCACGGCAAATAGCAACGAATATTTTAAGTTTTGATTCATCTTTCACCTACCAGCAAATCTCAGAGCTACAAAATTTAATAGATAAACATGCGGTGAATCATCACGCATATCCGGTAGTTCATTTTTACAGGCAAAGTAAGAAAAGGGACAGTTTTAGTATTAATATTGCAAGATTAGATGAGGCAATTAGTATTCTTCTTTATGCTGAAGAAGAAAATAAATACCGCGAGGAATTAAAGGTATTGCGATCTTCTTTATCTGATTTTTTAGAAGATATGGAAAAGAATTTCGCTTCAAATTTACTAATACGAAAGAACGCGGAGAATTCTTATAGCTTTCCAACTTTAAATTCTAAAGATGACGAAAAAGAGCTACAGAAACGCAGGAATATAGTTCAAGGTCTTTTTGGAAGTGAAAACTATACCTGGGATGATATTTTTAATAAAAGTTGAGGTATTTTAAATACCAGGTACAGCAAAAAGTAGAGATTTATTTTTAATTTGAAGCAGCCAAAACCTGTTTTTCACTTCGTTGGGGTGCTTTAGCTTTCACTCTTTTTCCATACCATAAAAGGAAACCGGTTACGGGCAGCGAGCTACATAATAAACTAATTAAAAAGGCTAAAATTTTACCCGGCAACCCGGCAATGGCACCAACGTGAATATCGTAGTTCATTCTTAATATTTTTTCGGCTACACCAGCTTCTTCGTAGACCCCGTAAATAGTTTTTGAAGGAATTTCAGTAAGGTCATTCTGGTCGTAAAATCTATAATCTGAATCGTAATAAATGTCATCACTATTGCTAACTTCTACATAAATGCTATGGTTTTCATCATGGGGATAATGAATTTCAAAGTCTTTTGCCTCTGGAAATTTTTCCTTCAAAAAGGGCATTAGTTCTCTAATGGGTTCATCTTTTCCTGGTACATTTTTAAAGCTTCCATTTGTATTTTCAGGAACCGCGAAAACCACTTCTTTTTCTCCTCCAATACCTTTATAAAATATTTTAGCAAAAGTTTCAAAAGTCATTACAAGCCCGGTAAAGATGAAAATAACCGCTATAAAACTGGCATAGAAACCAACAATTTGGTGCAAATCGTAATTTTTACGTTTCCACCTGGTGGTTGGTTTCCATTGAAACCAGGTGCGTTGTTTTCTAACTTTTTTGTTTTTAGGCCACCAAAGTATAATGCCAGAAACCAGCATAAGAAAGAAAATAAAAGTACTCCAGGCTACAATTTCGCTTCCTATTTCTTTAGGCAACCATAAATGCATATGACCATCTAAAACAAAATGAAAAAATCCTGATAAATGATCTTCTGTATGAAGAATTTCTCCGGTCCAGGGATGAAGAAATACCGATTGGTAAAATTCCGGTTTTTCTTCATAAAAAATAACTTCTATAGGCTTTTTTCCTCCTCCGTATAATGTGCCGTGAATATATTTTCCAGGAAAAACACTTTGCGCAATATTTTTAGCTTCTAATGGATCTATCTCCGGGTTGGTTTGCGGAACAACTTCTGGCACTTTAGAAGTTAATGCGGTAATTTCTTCCTGAAACGCCCAAAGACAACCGGTAATAGAAACTATAAAAACAACTAAACCTGTGGCCAGCCCAAGGTATAAATGAAGGGTTCTAATATATTTTCTGAACTTTTTTCCCGGTTTATTTTTATCCATTACCCAAATTTTAACCCGGCCAGTACCGGATAATCATTGTTGATTTTATATCTAATTAGAATAGGTCTAAATAAATATTAAAGCGAAAGTAAAATGTTCTCTTTTAAAGCACAAATTTTATTTAGAATATTTTTAAATAGAGATCTTCATTGCAGTTAATTCCATAGGGCATTCAATTTGAAAGAATTATTACAATAATATTTAGATTTCAATTTATTAAATACACTTACCTTTCGGCATTAAAGTAAATAATTATGGCGTCAGGAATTTTTGCCCTTTTAGATGATATCGCAGCTTTAATGGACGATGTAGCGGTGATGGGAAAAGTGGCCGGAAAAAAAACAGCAGGACTTTTAGGTGACGATCTTGCGGTTAATGCAGAGAAAGCTTCAGGTTTTATGTCTGCCCGGGAATTACCGGTTTTATGGGCAATTACTAAAGGTTCTTTTTTAAACAAGCTTATTATTTTGCCAGCGGCATTTTTGTTAAGTGCTTTTCTGCCATCGGCAATTACGGTTATTCTTATAATTGGCGGGCTCTACTTGGCTTATGAAGGCGCCGAAAAAGTTCACGAGTACTTATTTCCTCATTCTCATAAAAAGGAAAAACCGAAACTCGAAAAACTATCAGAAGAAGAAGTTTTAAGCCGGGAAAAAGAGAAGATAAAATCTGCAATTTTAACCGATTTTATACTTTCGGTAGAAATTGTAATTATTGCCCTGGGTACGGTAGGGCAGGAGCCTTTACTTACGCAAATTATTGTGGTTACCCTAATTGCGATTATTGCCACCGTAGGGGTTTATGGTATTGTAGCCCTAATTGTAAGAATGGATGAGTTTGGTGCGAAACTTATAAATTTAAACGAGGAAGAAAATAGTTTTTCTGATAAAATTGGTCGATTTCTGGTAAGTGCGCTTCCTAAAGTTATTAAAAGTTTATCGGTGATTGGTACCATAGCTTTGCTTTTGGTTTCGGGAGGAATTTTTGTACACAATCTCGATTTCTTCCACGGTTTATTTGAAAATCTTCCTGGAATTATCGTAGAATTTCTAACCGGCCTGGTAGTTGGTTTTGTAGTTTTTGTTATTATAAAACTCGGTATTAAAATCTGGAAGAAATTTAAAAACTAGGTTTTATCTAAACTGAAAATTCTTTAAGAGAAACTTTAAAAAAAGAGGCTGGCTTAAAAGTTTTCAATTCATCATTCTGAACTGGTTTCAGAATCTAAGATGTTTTATAGCAAAAACACTTTAGAATCTAAGGCCAATTGATTTGATACTTTACTTTAAGCCAGCCTATTTCTATTTTGAAAATAAATTTTATACAACTTCTTCAGTATCTTCAGCCGTTTCTGCTTCTGAAGACTCATCGGCATCAAGCACATTAAATTTTTCCAGTTGTTCTTCCTCACCGCTAAAATATGGAAATACATCTAAAATTGGAGATTCCGTAATAGAAGGGATGGAGTAATCTCCCATAGTTTCTTCCATTGCTTTGGTAGTATTTTCAAAAGCCTCTTTCACATCATTCGCCTGGACTAACAGGTAAATATTGGTCTTTTTTTCCTTTCCACTTTCTTCATCTAAAGCCACGAGGGAAACCTTGGATTTAAACCACCTATCAGAATTTTCAAAAGGATGCACTTCAGAAAAATTAGCGACTTTTATATTCATAATTCTAAAATCCTCACTGGTGTAGGCAGTCATCTCTTCGCTAATTCTTGCTTCAGCTTCGGTATAAGATACGGCATCTAAAAGATAGGTATCTGTGGTCATTTTCTGTTCTCCGGTTTCGTGTGTTTTTTTGTATTTCACCTTACATTCAAACCAAATTACGCTCATAATCTATATTTTTTTAGGGCTTCAAAAATAGGATTTAAAAAGCGTCAGCCATTAAATATGCTTAATAGATATTCACAATTTTAAACATATAAGCTGATGAAATTTTTATGTTATATAAAGCCGGCGATAATGATTTGACAATAAATCTTTTAAGACCTTTTTAGATAATTTGAACAGAATTCATTCAGAAATTAATCAGTTAATCGTCTTTTTTAAAACAGTAGACCTATAAACCTATTTTTCATTGTGGGCCTGTACATTAGCATAAGATAGGCCCAGTTTTGCGTTCCAGCCGGGTTCTGTACATTTTGCAAATTTACAAGATTGTTGTCTTGAAAAAACTGGCTGTAACCCGCCTGCAGGGAAACCGATCTATTCAGAATAAATCCAAGGGCGAGATCTGTTTCATAACCAAGATGAAAATCGTCATATCCAGAATAAGGCGTAAAACTGTTGAAAGCATGATTGGTTAGAGACACAAATAACTTCTGATTCAAATTGTACCTCGTCCTAAGAAATATATCCCGTAAACCCACAGAATTTTCGTGCCGGCCGCCAACATAAAAGGTATCCATGTATCCGTTATGGGCGTGGTTAGTACCATACAGCGGAGAGAAAGAATTGTTCTCTCCGTTATTACCGCCAGGGTCTGTGCCGCTAAGCAATTCTATTCCCAGGGTAAATTTTAGATTTTTTCCGTTTTCTGAATCCAGGGGAATGCTTTGAGAAATCTGGGCACTGGCATCAAAAGCATTCACTTTTCTGCCCTGCAAATCTTTACCGAATTGATGATAATAAAAACCTGCTAAGGTTGTATTTCCTAACTGATATTTTAAAGTCGGAAAACCCAGACTTTGCCGGTAATAGATGCCGGTATTAATTACTTCTTCGTTAGTGTCTAATTTAGAATATTGTAATCCATTATTCCAGAAGAGGACCGAAAAATTAAACTTTCCACTAAAATTCTCATACCTCAAAAAATGAGCGACTTTATATTGGTTGGGTGTACTAAAGAAATTCCCGCTTAGGCTTTGGTTATCCTGGTTATAACCTGCCCCGGCGTGTAACTTTGTTGTGCCTTTTTCATATTTTAAGAGTGCGAAATCGTGAGCTCTTCCCTGTAATGCCCAATCTAAATTGCCAAGGAACCTAAAATTATCATAGTTGAGTTCCTGCCGGCCTAATTTGATGCTAAAATTATCAGATAAAAAAGTTTCGGCCCAGGCTTCGTGCAGGGAAAGAAAATTATCGTTGGCTTTTACCTGCGGGGTGTTTCCCCAGGTACGAACATCCTGAATACTCACATAGAATTTAAATTTTTCCAGTTCATATTGTACATTTATACGGGCGCGTTGCGCAATAAAAGCAGCTGCATCCTGGTTCTCTTCAATAAGTTTACCGTAACCGTGGCGGTATTCGCCTCTTTGAACAATTTGCCCGTCAACATTAAACTGGGCATATACACTATTTGTAAATACAAAAAATAACGTAAGTATCAGGTTTACAAGCCTAAAAATTTTCATCAATAAATCTTTTATTTATTTGATAATCGTGATTAAAATACTCCGAAGCTTGCCGCGAAAATTAAACAATTGTTTGCCATATACGCCTCGTGCGTTTGCTGGGATGTGGTTCTAAATAATTGAGATTTTATCCTGGCTGAGTGGGAGCTTTGGCTCTCGGGTCCAGTTCTGGTCTTAGAATAAGTGGAGTAAAATTTCTTCAAATTAATTTTATTAATTTTTCGGGTTTCCCCTGCATATTATAAGTTTAATTAAATGCGGTGGTTTGCTTAATCAAGTGAATTAATAGGCTTAAAATTATTAAAAAATTACAAATTATTTAGCTTTAACCTACTCTCTTTGGCGTCCATTAACTTCATCAATATTAATACGGTAAACTACAGGTGATTCTGAGTTACTTTTACTGGAAAAATTTTCAATAAAATCTGGGCAGGGATTTCCTGTATTTTTTATTACTTTCTTTACGCCTTCAGAAAATAAACGCAGCATATATTTAGCATCTGCTCCTTCTAATTCTTCAAATTTGCCGTACAATAAAACCGATTTCCATTCTTCTAATGATGAAATCTCATCTACCTGAAAAGTGACCAAAGGATTTTTGCGCATGGCTTCAATTTTACCTCCCTGCCCCGAATAGGTTAAAATACTGTGCTGTTCAGGATTATAATAATAGGTAATCGGAATTATTTCTCCTCTTGCCCTGGAAATATAGCCGAGCCTGCCTATATAATTATGGGCGAGTAGCTTAATACTTTCCTCTGTGGTCATAGCTCTCATAATATTTAATTTAGAAGGTGAATAATAACGATAAGAAATAATTCTGCTTTAAAATTCGGTCTAATTTATTGCGGAATCTCGAAATTAAATATGACGGATATCATTAAAAATAATCTTCCTTCTCAGGAATTTCTTACTTTTGAAAATATGAAAATCCTGGCAACTTTTTTAGGCATATTTTGCTTGCTTGTTTCAGCATATCCTTGCTGTATAGGCGATGATTGTGAATCAGCTTCTGAGATAAAAATTTCTGAAAATCAGGATCAGCAAAACGATGATTGCGCCTTATGCTCTCCTTTTATAAGCTGCGGAAGTTGTACGGGTTTTATTCCAAATACAGATGAAATTGTGACGGTCCCTGACCTTCACCCCATACCATTTTCAAATTTATTCGGACTCACTTTTAAAAGTGTTGAAGCCGATTATGCCGAAAGAGTTTGGCAACCGCCAAAACAGGTTATTATTTCTTGAAAACAGAATTAATAATAACCTAAATTTTCATAATGATTAAAATCTTATTTAAACTGGCGATCTTCCTGGTCGCTTTTAACGCTGTGGGACAAAATTCCCTGGAAGCCATAATTAAAAATGCTGAAGATAAAATGCCTTTACTTGGGGCTAATGCGGTAGTTTCGGGAACAGATATTGGAGCCACTGCAAATATAGACGGCGAAGTTACTTTAACCAAAATCCCAAATGGTAAACAAACAATTGTATTTAGTTTTGTGGGTTTTGCTTCAGAAGAAATCACGTTGGATTTTCCCAGAGCCACCCAGGATACGTTGGAAATTTTTCTTGAACCCGGCGGGGAAGAAATGGAAGAAGTTATTATTCAATCTACCCGTTCCCGGCGTAGTATGGCCGATTTACCTACGCGGGTAGAAGTAATTTCTGGCGAAGAACTCACCGAAAAAGGAAATATGAAACCCGGTGACATTAGGATGTTGCTCAACGAAACTACGGGAATTCAAACTCAGCAAACTTCAGCAATTTCCGGTAATTCAAGTATTAGAATCCAGGGGCTGGATGGAAAATATACACAGCTATTAAAAGACGGATATCCGCTTTATTCCGGTTTTTCCGGTGGTCTCAGCTTGCTTCAAATTGTACCTTTAGACCTGCAACAGGTTGAGGTAATTAAAGGTTCTTCGTCTACTCTGTACGGCGGTGGAGCCATAGCCGGACTGGTAAATCTTATTTCCAAAACTCCGGGAGAGGAAAGAGAACTTAATTTTATGCTGAATGCAACCTCAGCATTGGGCCTGGATCTTAGCGGATTTTATGCTGATACCTATGGGAAATTGGGGACTACCGTTTTTGCTTCTTACAACCTTGGATCTCCTTACGACCCTGCAGATATTGGTTTAACCGCTATTCCTGAATTTAATCGTTATACTATAAATCCCAGGGTGTTTTACGAGTTTTCAGAAAATACGAAGTTAGATGTGGGAGTGAATACTACGGTGGAAGAACGCACCGGTGGGAATATAGCTTACCTGGAAGGTGAAGACGTGGAAGACCCATTTTTTGAGAGAAATAATACGGCTAGAACCACTTTACAGTCTGGTTTTGAGCATTCGTGGAATGATGATAATCGCTTTAACCTAAAAAATAGTTTCAGTTTTTTTGACCGGGAAATTCAAACCGGTGACTATATTTTTGCAGGGAACCAGTTTGCCTCTTATAATGAAGCTTCTGTAGTTTTGGGTGGTGATAAAATGGAATGGATTGGTGGCCTCAATTTATGGGTAGATAGCTTTGAACAGGATATTTTAACTGATGCTCCCGTGGTAGATTATGAGCATCTAACGTATGGAGCTTTTGTTCAGAATAATTGGCGGGCTACTGACTGGTTTCAACTGGAAAGCGGACTTAGAACAGATTATCAAAATGAATATGGATGGTTTGTTTTACCAAGAATCTCGGCAATGTTCACAATTTCTGATGCCATTACCACTAGGATTGGAGGAGGAATGGGCTACAAAACACCTTCGGTTTTTACCGAAGATGCAGAACGACTTCAATTTAGAAATGTGATGCCTATTGATGTGAGCACTACCCAAGCCGAAAATTCCATTGGGGGAAATTTTGATATTAATTACCGAACCGAACTTTTTGAAACTATAGAATTTACAAGCAATACACTTTTCTTTTATACTAAAATTGATAAGCCCATAATTCTTGAAAATACTGCAGAAGGCGTTTTTGAATATTTACAACCAAACGGGTTTGTGGAAAGCAGGGGAATAGAAGCAAATTTAAAGTTTGGCTATAAAGATTTTAAATTATTTACCGGTTATACTTATGCAGATGTAGACCGCACTGAGAACGGAAATACCTTTGAAATGCCGCTGGTTTCCAAACACCGTTTAAATAATGTTTTGATGTATGAGCAGCATGAAAAACTTAAAATTGGTTTGGAGGGTTATTATTTTAGTCCGCAGCAGTTAAGCGACGGCGCAACCGGACAGGAATACTGGATTTTTGGTTTAATGATGGAAAAGTTATGGGAAGATTTCTCGATTTTCCTGAATTTCGAAAACTTTACCGATACCCGTCAAACCCGGTTTGATTCTATATATACCGGTTCTATTTCCAATCCTCAATTTAGGGATATTTATGCCCCGGTTGATGGTTTTGTAGTAAATGGAGGGATAAAATTATTTTTATAAATAAAAACCTGTTTTAAAGCGGAAGTTTCTTGCTTCCGCTTTAAAAAACAGGTAAAAAGTCGTCTTTCTAAATTTATTTTAGAATCTAAGTTGAAATCGCTCTTGAAACTTTCGGTTCTAAATTTATTCCGGTTAGAGAATCTTTTAGTTCTTCCAATTCCCCCAGCAGTTGATTTTTACTTTGTTGAAAAAGATTGGTTTTATTCGTAAATAATTCCTGATAATAGGAGATTCCGTCTAAAAGGTTAAGCTTGAATTTTTCTAATTTTTTCTTCTGTTTCGTAGAAGGTTCATCCATAAATTCTTCAATTTCATTCTTGAAATAGTCCAGGTAAATTTTTAATTCTTTTACAAACATATTAGGCCGGTTAGGCATCTCCATCACAGAAATTTTTCCGTAGATATGTTGTATCATTTTTGAGAGCGATACAACTTTTGAGAAATACGCCATATTTGGCCCGGGACAAATGGCAACGCCCTGTGCCTGGCCTTTTATTCTAATATCGTTTTCAAGAAAAGAGGCATTTCCCAACCCAACACATAAACAGGCTTTTTCGGTAATTTTGTTCTTCTTTTTTTCTAATACCTCCTGGGAGAAATTATCTTTCTTATCTTCCAGTTCTTTAAGCTTTATATCCTGAAATTTTTTAGAAGCAGAACAAATTCCTTTCTCATCGTATTCTTTACTTAGGGCCAGAAATTTTTTAGGGCAGGAACTACCGCTTTTATTTTCAGCAATTCGTTTTTCTTTTAGTTGTTCATTGGTGGTTCCCCTCACGGTGTTGAATGGTATGCCCAAAGGTGAAATATGACTTAGATAAAGATCTTTTTCTTTTGCTTTTACCAGTAATTTACGCGTTTCAATATCAACTGATGTAGCTTCAGGTACCAGTAAGAATGGCGTTCCCCAACCTACAGAAGATACCTTGTAATGCTCCAGCAAGAAGTTATGTTCTTCAGCCGTACCAACCCCGCCCTGAACTGTTATTTTAAGGTCAAGAGGTTTCTGAGGAACCGGAATTTCTTTCTGCTCTAAAGCTTTGCTCATTAATTGATGAGCCGATTGAACAAGTTCATCCTTTTTCTGATTAAATTCTTCCAGAATTGGCCCCAACAGGTGACCATCGGTAGCAAAGGCGTGGCCGCCGCAGTTTAAGCCCGATTCAATTCTATATTCTGAAACCCATAAACCTTTTTTGGCCAGGTAATTTCCCTGGATTGAAGCCGATCTAAAATCGCTTACTTTCAGGATAATTTTCTTTTTAAGCTTGCCACTTGCATCAGGAAAGAAATCTTTGAAATTTTCAAAATAGCTATAAAGCCTGGGGTTTAATCCTGCCGAAAGTACAATAGAAGAGGAAAGTTTCGAATTGGCAAATCCGCGTAGCGCAGCATGGGCATCATTGAATTCTACCGGCAACTGCTCGTTTTTAGCGAAATTATCCTTATCAATTTTCGCCATAATATTTACATCTATACTGCCGGGGCTAAGATGGTTTTCAATATATGTACTCAATTTTTCTTTCGCATCGGCGCCGTTATCCAGCAAATTTTGAAAACCTTGCTTGATTTCAGAATGATTAGGCAATATGGAAAGGTAATTTTCTAAAGCTGTTTTGCTTTCTGTCAATTCCTTTTTAAAACTCTCAAACTTATCCTGAACGATATTGTTTACCAGGTCTAAATAAGAGGTAATACGTGCTGCGCGGGAATCGGGATTTTTCTTCGGAATTTCTTTATAAGGCAAATTAAATTTCTTGCTGTAAAAGGCGTTCATTTTTTCAATAAGCTCGTCGTCTATAATTGAAATTACCGAAGATATTCCATATTTAGCGACCCGTAGCGGACTGTCAATTGTAAAAGCTGTTCCCATTACCGGGATATGAAAACTGTGCATTTGGTTTGTTTTGGTCATATTCTAATAATTATTTGCGGCGTAGGCTAAATTAAGCCTGGCCGATCCTATTTAAAATAAGGAGTTAAGATTGCAATTTGTAAAGGAAAGAAGTTGAAAACTGCTAAAATATGACCCGCATCATATTTAGAATATTAAGTGAAGGGTGAGCTGTTGTTGTGAGAGTTTCCTGATTAAGGCGTGAGGATTTTAAAAGAATTTACGGAAAAATATTCTAAAAAAAAGCGCCCATAGGTCTATAACCAATGGGCGCTTTTACATTAATAATCTATTAAAAAACTCGAATAACTTAGTCTACTTTTCTAAAGTTACCTTCGCCATCAAATTCAAGTTCGGTACCGTCAGCCAGTTCTATTTCCTGCTCTTTTTTCTGTTTTTCCCATCCAATTACCTGTGCATCAGCATAATTTTCTTGCAAATAAGAAGCCATTTTAGATGGCAGGGCAGAAGTAGGTATTACTACATCGGTTTGGCTTTCAATTTCAGAAATATTTCCATTTTCGTCAAAATCCAGTTCAAGGCCGTTAGAAAGAACTACTTCAAATTTTTCATCTTCCCAAATTTTCCATTTACTATTTTCTTTAACCTCTTTTACATCAGCAGAAGAAAAATTCTGTTGAATATATTCCTGGGCTGTAGAGGGTAAATTATTTGTATTTGTTTGTGCAAAAATTCCCATTGTACACAATGCGAAAATTCCTGATAAAATTACTCTTTTCATAATATTTGTTTCTTTATTCGATGCGAAGTAAGCCTTCAAATCTGGAAAGAATTTGGAATTTGACAGTTATAAATCCTAAAATTCTGCCAAATTTTCTATTTTAAAGTTTGGTATACCTTCCCATTTTTTTCCAGTTTTGAGATTCATATTTGTATTTTTTGGGAGAATTGTAAAAAAAGTGTCAGATTTGAAACTTATATATTATTCTTGCAAATTATAAGGTTTCAAGCAGATAAACATATTCCATGAAGATTCAACATTTACTTATTCTAAGCTCAATTTTATTCTTTAGTAATGCGCAAGCCCAGGATATTACCGAAAACAGTTTTGGGAATGGGATAATAAATACGGTGGCAAGAGATAGTTCTTTCAGCCTAAGGTTTGGAGCAAGATTTCAATCTCTATTTGTGAATGAATGGCGCGACTCTGAATTTGAAGGATTTGAATCAGAAAGCTCTAATATTCTAATTAGGCGTGCCAGATTAAAATTTGATGGTTTTGCTTATTCTCCCAAATTAAAATATAAAATTGAGTTAGGGCTATCTAACCGGGATATTTCGGGAGGTTCAGAATTTACAAATAATACGCCCCGGTACATACTTGATGCGGTTTTAAAGTGGAATTTCTATGAGAATTTTGTGTTATGGGCCGGCCAAGCTAAATTGCCGGGCAACAGGGAACGTGTAGTATCTTCTGGAGACCTGCAGTTTGTAGACAGGTCTTTATTAAATAGCAGGTTTAATATAGACAGGGATATTGGGGTACAATTACACCATAAAATCTATTTGGGGAACCAATTTGTAGTAAAAGAAATTTTTGCTTTTTCACAGGGGGAAGGAAGAAATGTAGTGACCGGCAATCTTGGCGGTTTTCAATATACGGGACGCCTGGAAGCTTTACCTTTTGGAGAATTTCAGGATTATAGAGAGGCTTCTTTAGAAAGGTATGAAACGCCTAAATTAGCAATGGGCGTTACTTATGATCATAATAACGATGCGGTAAAAACCCGCTCTAATATGGGGGCATATATGTTTACCGAAAACGGTTTACATTCGACCGATATTTCTACCTTCTTTGCAGACTTTATGTTTAAATATAAAGGAATATCAGTTTTAGGTGAATTTGCTCACCGGGATGCCGAGAATCCTATAGCGATAGAAGAAGATGGAACGCGCACCGGTGCCGTTGTAAATGTGGGGAATTCCATTAACCTGCAAGGTGGATATTTATTTGATAATAATATAGAAGTTGTAGGTAGGTTCACCCAGGTGAAAGAAGATATTATAGGCTCCCTGTTTCCTAACGAAAAACAGTATACTTTGGGACTTTCTAAATATTTAGCTAAGCATAAATTAAAAATACAAACCGATTTAAGTTTTAGAGATAGCCCAGATCCAGAATGGAATAATCTAATGTACAGGCTTCAGATAGATTTCCATTTATAATCTTTATAGGTGCGAAGACAAACTAACTGAAGTTTTAAAAATATAGCCATGAAAATTCTAATTGTAGAAGACGAACAGGATATGTTGCAGAACATGAAAGATTTTCTATTAAAAGAGAATTTTGTGGTAGAAACAGCAGAAAGTATCGCCGAGGCTCGTAATAAAATTGGGGTTTATACCTACGATTGTATTTTGCTGGATATTAATTTAAAAGACGGTAGTGGCTTTCAGCTTTTGGAAGAATTGAAGCGAAAGAATATAGAAGACGGGGTAATTATTGTTTCTGCCAGGAATTCTTTAGACGACAGGCTTGAAGGTCTAAACCTCGGTGCCGACGATTATCTCGCCAAGCCTTTTCATATGGCAGAGTTAAATGCCCGCGTAAAAGCTGTATTAAGAAGACGCCAGTTTAACGGGAATAATAAAATAAAGATTGGCAACCTTAGTATAGACCTGGACGAGCACGAAGCAAGTATAGATGATAATCCCTTAAATTTAAACCGAAAAGAATACGAAATTCTATTATTCTTTACATCAAACCAAAACAGGCTGGTAAATAAATCGGCTTTGGCAGAACACGTTTGGGGCGATCATATAGACCAGGCCGATAGTTTTGAATTTATATATTCCCAGATTAAAAATCTTCGGAAAAAACTAAAAACCGCCGGTGCCGATATAGAAATTAAAGCGGTTTATGGAATTGGCTATAAATTAATTACCCAATGAAATTATTAAATTATACCACCAGTTATTTTTCGGCAATACTGCTGGTTCTGTTGGGGATATGGGCGGTAATTTTCTACCTGGAAATGCTGGATGAAATTTATGACAGCCTGGACGATGGCCTGGATAATCAAAAAATGCTGGTGATTAAACGGGCAAAACAAGATGCTGAGTTACTTCAACGTTCACAATTTAAAGATGGCAATTATACCATACGGCCTATAGATAAAAATAGCGCGATAAGTTTTAAAGATTTTTATCGTGATACGCTTATGTATATGCAAAACGAAGATGAATATGAACCGGTAAGGCTGCTGGAAACCGTTTTTAAAAAAGATGACGAATTTTATAAGCTGAAAATTATAACTTCTATGGTCGAGGAAGACGACCTTATTGAAGATTTACTGTTTTCCCTTATTCTTCTTTATGTAGGCTTGATTTTGAGTATAGTTTTACTCAATAATTTAATCCTGAAGAAAATTTGGAACCCGTTTTATACTTTGTTGCAACAGCTCAAAGACTTCAGGCTTGGGAAAGATCAAAAAATTGAAACTGTTCCTTCAAATATTGATGAATTTAACCTGCTAAATACACGCGTAGAGCAAATGCTGGGAAAATCTATTTCCAGTTATAACAGCCAGAAACAATTTATAGAAAATGCCGCACACGAATTACAAACTCCTTTGGCTATTAGCATCAATAAACTGGAGTTGCTAGTAGAAAAGGAAGAATTAAACGAGGAGCAAATTGAGTTAATAGCTTCAGTTTTAAATAACTTAGAGGGTTTAACCCGAATGAACAAGTCTTTGCTTTTGCTTTCTAAAATTGAAAATCAGCAATTTCCGGAGGAAGAAATAGTAGATTTCAATGCGGTAATTACCGACTTAAAAAGTGATTTTGAAGACCTTGCCGGTCATAAAGAAATGAAGATTAATTTAAAAAGTACGACTTCATTAAAATATAAAATGAATAAAGGCCTGGCGAGAATTTTGCTTTCAAATTTGTTGAAAAATGCTATTATTCACGGCCAAAGAAATAGTGAGATTGAAATAGAAATTTCTGCAAAAAACTTTATTATACGTAATACTGCCAATAACGGTGCTTTAGATCCAGAAAAAGTATTTTCACGCTTTCAAAAAGATTCTTCTTCCAAAACTTCCACGGGAATAGGATTGGCCATTGCCCAAACCATTGCTAAAAAGTATGAGTTTCAGTTAACCTATTACTACGAACAAAAACACACTTTTCAACTAAGATTTCCGCGCTAAACTGGTATTTATTTCCTAAATAAAATCCTGCACCTCAATAATTCCAGATTTCTTCCAGTATTGTAGTTCAACTTTGTTTAAAATTAAAAATTATAAAGATGAAAAAGTCAATTTTTTTAATCCTGGCTATCGCCATGGGATTTACCGCTTGCGAAGATGATGATATGCGAAATTCTGAGATCCCTTCAGTAGTATTAAATGGGTTTACCGAACAATTTCCTGATGCAAAAGGTGTAGAATGGGAGAAGAAAGCCGATATCTATGAAGCCGAATTTGATATTGATAATGTAGATCATGAAGCAATTCTAAATACTGAAGGAAGTCTTTTGAAGTATAAATACGACATTGTGTACGAGGAACTTCCTGAAGCAATAAAAACTACAATCACTACCGATTATGATAAAACCAAAGTAGATGAGGTAGAGTTGCTTAAAATTTCTGAAAACACTTATTACCAGGTAGAGTTTGATGAAGAGCCAACCGATACTAAGATTATTTTTGAAGAAACGGGAGCGGTGAATACGGAAGTTACCACCTGGTAATTATTAAAGAAATGAAAATGGTGAATAAAATAGCAACGCTAATTGTAGTGGGAGTATTAAGCCTTGCCGGCTTAATACTCTTTGGATATAATGAATTTATAACCAAAGATACCCTGCAGGATCAACCTGTAGCTTACGAGATAATTAATGAATGGCAGCTGCCTAAAGAGCTTGATGAGGTTTCGGGAATAGACTGGGTAGGTGATAATAAGTTGGCTTGCATTCAGGATGAAGATGGCATCATTTTTATTTTTAATCTTGAAACTTCAAAAGTAGAGAAAAGTATAGAATTCGCGGGCGCGGGTGATTACGAAGATATTCGTATTGTAGGTAAAACTGCCTATGTTTTGAGAAGCGATGGTGAAATTTTTGAAGTCAGCGATTTTTTATCGGGTAATTCAAAAACAAAAACCTACAGTAATTTTTTAACCGAAAAACAAAACCTGGAAAGCTTAGCCTGGGACAAAAATAATAAACGTTTGCTGCTGGCCATAAAAGATAGAGAACTAAAAGACGATAACTATAAAGGAGTTTATCAATTCTCTTTAACCAATAAAGAATTGGAGAGAAATCCGCTTTATCGTTTAAATATGCAAGACAGCTTATTAAGGGAAAGAGAAACAAAACTCAATAAAAAGCTCCAACCTTCTGCACTTTCCATACATCCCAAAAATAAAGATTTTTACATTCTGGATGGTCGGGCTCCCCAGTTGGTTATTGCGAATAGTGATATGAAACTAAAAAAGCGTTACGCTTTACATGAAGATGATTTTGAGCAGGCCGAAGGACTTACTTTTAGTGAAAACGGTAGGTTATTTATCTCTAACGAAGGAAAAGGCGGAAAAGCAAATATCCTTGAAGTAATATTCAAATAGATTGTATGAAGGAAACGGAAGAGAATACGAACGTAAAGAAAAGTAAAGCCCCCTTAATATTTTCATTAATCGTAATTCTAGTTCTTGTTGGCGGTTACTTTTTTATCCCTGGTATGCATCAATTTTTTAATGAAGCCTGGGAGGTTTTAACCAGTAACGATAACCAAAGAATAAAAGCCTGGGTTTCCAATTTTGGATGGATAGGTCCTTTGGTGCTTATTATAGCTATGATAGCCCAAATGTTTCTTTTAGTAATTCCATCGGTAGCTTTAATGATCGTTTCAATTTTAGCTTATGGGCCCGTATGGGGAAGCTTAATAGTTTTTACGGCCATTTTTTGCGCTTCTTCGGTAGGCTATTTTATAGGTCGCTATTTTGGGCCGGTAATCGTTCAAAAACTGTTGGGGCCAAAGACTGAAAATAAGATAAGTGACTTTTTAGACGATTATGGGTTTTGGGCGGTGATTGTCACCAGGATCAATCCGTTTCTAAGCAATGATGCAATTAGTTTTGTAGGCGGAATTTTAAAAATAGGTTACTGGAAATTTATTGGTGCCACCTTGTTGGGAATTACGCCACTTACAATTTTTATCGCCTTAATAGGAGATAGCACTCAGCAATTAAAAAGTGGTTTGTTGTGGGGCTCTTTGGTAAGTTTAGTGCTTTTTATCCTCTATGTGTATTGGGATAAAAAGAAGCGGTGAAAATTATAGAAATTAAAAGCTTAAAATTGTACAGAATTTCCATGAGGTGAGCTATAGCTCAATGCCGACTTATATTTTAAGATACTTAAATTTTAAAAGTACAGCTTCAAAAAAATTAAAAGATGTATTTTTAACCTATGGAAAACCAAATTGAAGAGCAGGTTTTTAACAATAAAAATCTGCTAAATTATAGCTTCGCTAATAGTTATGAATCCTGCCAATTTACTAACTGTAATTTTTCTACCGGAAATTTAAAAGGAATTCTTTTTATAGATTGTGAATTTGAAGAATGCGACCTGAGTAACGTAAATCTTGATCATACCTCATTCCAAAATTGCAATTTTAAAGCCTGTAAAATGATGGGCTTATTGTTTAATAATTGTGAACCTTTTGCCTTCTCTATTTCGGTTAATCAGTGTATTCTAAACCACTCTTCCTTTTTTGGAATGAAGCTGAATAAAACTCTTTTTCAGCATTCAAAACTTATGGAAGTAGATTTTTCATCGGCCTATTTATCGCATTCAAAGTTCCTGAATTCTGATCTTTTCGGGGCTGTATTTCAGAATACAAATCTTACCAAAGCCGACTTCAGCAGTGCGCAGAATTATATTATAGATCCGGAAAATAATAAATTAAAAGGGGCTAAATTCAGCCTTGATCAGGTAAGCGGATTATTGAATAAATATCAAATTATAATTGATTAAAAAGAATTACTAAGTTAGTAGTACTTAAATTTATAAGAAAAAGTCATGAGTTTATTGAACAAATTAATGGGCAATGCGGCCAGTATTTCTAAAGAAGAATTAGATAAAAAATATGGCCGATTATTAACTGAAACCGAAGAAATTGAATTGGGTTTTTCCTTGTTACGGGATATATTTATGTTTACAAACAAACGACTTATTTTAATAGATATCCAGGGGCTAACCGGGAAAAAACAAGAATATTTATCGCTACCCTATAGGCACATTTCCAGGTTTTCTCTTGAAACTGCAGGCACCTTTGATTTAGACGCCGAATTAAAAATCTGGATTTCCAGTGAAAATGTACCAAGCGTATGTAAACGCTTTAATAAAAGCATAGATATTTATGCCGTACAAAGATATCTTGCCGGGAAAGTAATTTAGAAGTAAGCGGAAGTAAGAAGCAAATAACTGCAAACTTCAAGGGCTGTGTTTAGGACTGAGAATCATTAAATTTTCACCCCTTATAGTGCGGAGTATTTTAATATTTCTTTAGAAAGATTAACTAAAGTTTATTAGAGATTTCATCGCAATGCATATTTCTATTGATACTTTTATAGTAATCAAACACAAGAGATTATGATTTCTATCTGGTATATTCTGTTTTTTATTGTACTCTTTTTTCTTATATTTTTTTGGAGAAAAAGACACGCTAATCGTGATTCTAAGACTGATAACATAAAAGCCAAAAAAGAAGAATTTAACCCGGAGTTTTCATCAAAACCTGAAACTGATGAAGAGGATAAAAACAGTAATACAAAATAAATTTCTACTTAATTTTTTTACTAAAGTTTGGATCAAAAACTTGAAATTCAATTAGCCCTTCTTCTTATTGTAGATTCGTTTTCCGTCCCAAAATTTAACCATCCCAGTTCGTAATTTCCCTATAGTTTCAAATAGTAAGTCTGTTGCTTATATTAGATAAATACTAAAGTCTTTTTGTCTGGAAATTTACGATGCAGAACGTAATCTTCAGAAATAATCATCCTTCCAGCATTTTCTTCAATAGGAAAAAATTAATAAGAAAATTTAGAAATCTGGTTTTCGTTTAACATTTATTCGGAAGAAAAAAATTACTTCAGCGTAGATATTACTGGTACTGAAGCTTGTTTTAAGACCTATTTCTTTCCCGTGCATTATTAACAAAGGTTTTGCCAGAAATTAGTATAAATTATTCCATCTCCTTTCTAATTTTATAATGTAGCCTTGCTTAATCCCTATTTACAAGGTGTTTACAGTGTGGTAATTCAATTTCTGAAAACTGATTACCTGCCTGGAATTTAATTTTAAAACATATAAACTATGATTTCAAATACCATCTGGAATTCTTTTGAAACAGCGCATGAATTTCCGGTTCTAAAAGATAATCTTCAAGTAGATGTAAGTATAATTGGAGGGGGAATTACCGGGATATCTACGGCTTATTTTCTCAAAAAAGCTGGTTTAAAAGTTGCGGTTCTCGATGCAGGAAAGATTGGAATGGGCACCACCGGGCATAGTACGGGAAACCTTTATCATACAGTAGCCGAATTACTTTCTTCGCTAGATTCTAAATATGATGAAACGACTATTAAAAAGGTATTAAAAGCCCGAACTTCAGCTATAGAAATTATAGAAAAAATTATTCACGAGGAAGCGCTAGACTGTGATTTCAAACGGCAACCCATGTATCTTTTCTCTACGGATAATGCCAATAAAATTGAGAAAGAAATTTCGGTTTCGTCCAAACTGGGAGTTTCTCTTGAAGACGTTTCTCCTGAGAAATTTTCTTTTGAAGCCACTAAAATCCTTAAATATCCCAATCAGGCACAGTTTAATCCTTTTTTATATGTAAACCAACTGGCCCATAAGATTAACTCAAAAGAGTGCCAGATTTTTCAGGATTCAAAAGTAGAGGAAGTTGAAAAGTTGGAGCATGGTCATTACAATTTAAATACTGCGAAAGGCGATGTTTCAAGTAAATACTTGGTACATGCCGCGCATAGTTCTAAAGGCATTGATATAAAGTTTGATACTACTTTAGGGCCTTACCGCGAATATGCCGTAGCCGCAAGTTTGAAAACAGAGAATTATCCGCAGGGAATTTTCTGGGAATATAAAGGCAAAGAAAAATACTCTTTCCGTTCTTATAAACGGAATGGAAAGTCTTACGTGATGGCGGTTGGAAAATCTTATAAAGTAGGCCAGTCTGATAATAATTCCGAATTAATGGATTCCCTGGTAAAGTATTTACATGGAAAATTTCCGGTAGAGAAACTCACACATTTTTGGGGTGGTCAAAATTATAAACCTGCAGACCTTTTACCATCTATCGGGAGAAAAGGTACGCATAAAGATGAATTTATAGCCACCGGTTTTTCTACAGACGGATTGATCTATGGAAGCCTTGCCGGAAAAATCATTACCGATTTAATTACCGGAAAGGAAAATGAGTATAAAGAATTATTTAATCCGTTGCGGGTTAATCCGGTAAAATCGTCAAAATCTTTTATCAAGGAAAACCTGAATGTTGCGAAAGAATTTTTCAAAGATCATATCCTGGGAAGTTCTACTGAAGAAATAGAAAAACTAGGCGCGGGAGAAGGTAGAGTAGTGGAGATTGAAGGTAAGAAGTTTGGAGTTTCCCGGGACGTAAATAACCGGTACGAAATAGTATCGGCAAGTTGCACGCATTTGGGATGTGTAATTCATTGGAACGATTTAGAAAAATCCTGGGATTGCCCCTGTCATGGGAGCAGGTTTACACCATCGGGCGAAGTAATTGAAGGTCCAGCAATGGATGCACTGCCGAGAATAAGTGATCACGAGTAAAAAATAATATCCCTATAATTTTAAATTAATAGAAAGTATATAATAACCACCAAAAACAGAAAAATTATGAAAGCATTAGTTTGGCACGGAAGAAACGACGTTAGAATAGACACTGTTCCCGATCCTAAAATCAAAGAACCTACAGATGTTATTCTTAAAATAACTTCTACTGCAATTTGTGGGTCAGATCTTCATATTGTAGATGGAATGGTCCCTACCATGGAAAAAGGAGATATTTTAGGTCACGAATTTATGGGCGAAGTAGTGGAAGCCGGCCGGGAAGTAAAAAAGTTTAAAGTTGGAGACAGGGTAGTGGTTCCTTTTACCATTGCCTGTGGAAATTGTGAGTATTGTGACGATACCCTTTACAGTTTATGTGATAATTCCAATCCTAACCCCGAAAAAGCCAAAGCGAATTTAGGACATTCCATTTCAGGAATTTTTGGATATTCCCATATGCTCGGCGGTTTCGATGGTGGACAGGCAGAATATGTAAGAGTTCCTTATGCTGATGTTGGCCCTATAAAAGTTCCTTCAACTTTAAGCGATGACCAGTCACTTTTTCTATCAGATATTTTCCCTACAGGCTATATGGCAGCTGAAAATGCTGATATTAAAAGAGGAGATACCGTGGCTATTTGGGGCTGTGGTCCTGTTGGACAGTTTGCGATTCAAAGTGCATTTATGTTGGGAGCCGAAAGGGTAATCGCCATAGATTCAGTAAAAGAAAGACTTGATATGGCAAAAAAACATTCCAGGGTAGAGCTTATTAGAACAACCGATAGGGATGATGTTTATGAAAAACTTATGGAAATGACCAATGGCAAAGGCCCCGATTCCTGTATTGATGCAGTAGGAGCAGAAGCTCACGGAGATACGCTTTTCGGAAAGGCTGTAGATAAAACCAAGGAAGTTCTTCAATTACCAATGTCCAGACCTTATGTACTACAACAAATTATGATGAGTTGTAAAAAAGCGGGGACGGTTTCTATTCCGGGGGTTTATATTGGTATGGTTAACGAGATTCCGTTTGGGGCTGCAATGAATAAAGCGCTGACTTTTAAAATGGGACAAACTCATGTTCAGCGTTATTTAAAACCTTTGCTGGATAAAGTAGATGAAGGACTTATTGACCCAAGTTTTATAATTACTCATAGAATGAAGCTGGACGAGGCACCAAAGGCCTATGACCTATTTAAGAAGAAAGAAGATAAATGTGTAAAGGTTGTACTTACACCCTAATTATTCAAATTTTTTATCAGGCCTTTTTCTGGTTTTTTGCAGCCGTAAGGCCTGATTTTTTTTCTTTAATATTTGAGAATTGAATTTATGACCTTTATAAAAGTAATTAACTGGGGGTTTGCCTTTTTTGGATTTTGTATAATGGCTTTTTTCTTATTCAAACTGGAACAGGTGTTCTCAGCAAGTCCTACTGCGGAAACTTCAAAACAAGCGATTCAGAATTTTCAAATTAGTATATGGTGTGGATGGCTTTTAATCACCGGCCCTGCTATTTATTTTAGATGGAAATATGCTAATCATATACTTTTTATAATAGATTATCTTATTGCTATTAGCGCTTTTATCATTTTAGGCATTTATGTAAATAAGGGGACAGAACTTGAATTATGGTCTCTGGGAGATTCTTTTAGAGGAAATATAAGCTTTATGGTAATGAGGAATATTCTGCTTATTTGCGGAATGACGGCCTTTATTCACGCTGCAATCTGGTGGTTTTCTAAAAGATGGCATCGCAGGTAATTTAAAATGAACAATTAATACAAAGAATTTTAATGAAATCCCTGTATTAATTGTTTCACTCTATTATGCACATTGAAATGCTTTGGAGCAGCTTATTTTTTCAAAAATCAGGAATTTTTTGCCACATCCTCAACCCGTTGGGTAGTATCTGCTTTTGTAAGGCTAAGTCTTACAATACTGTTTTCCCTGGCTTTTAGATCGTGGGGTACATTGCCATCCAGAGCAACTAAATCTCCTTTTTCTAAGTCATGTTTTTCTCCATTTACTCCAAAATCAATAGTTCCTTCATATATTTCTACCACGATGGGAAATGGAGTTTTATGTTCTTTAAGGCCCTGTCCTGATTTAAAGGCGATTCTTATTTCTTTACTGACTTCAGTTTCGAATAATACTTTTACCGCCGGCGATTTCTCGCTATATTCCAGATTTTCGGTTAGGGATGCTTTCTTCATTTTATTATTTTTTAAAATTATTTTCTTCAATTTATTTGATTAATCGAGCTTAAAATCTTCCGATGTGGTTTAGGATTATTTATGAGGCTTCAATTTCATCGTTGCCATATACCAGTTCTAAAAAATCTGCTTTGGGTAGGGCGCCAAAGTAATCTTCAATTATTACCGGTTCCAGTAATTTATTGATTTCCTGCCGGTCATACCGCGCGCCCAGCAAAAGATTCTCCAGCTGTGTTACAGGTTCTTTTCCGAAGAAATCTCCATAGATTTTAAAATTTATTATTTCCCCTTTTTCTACAAAAATCCTAAGATCAATTTCGCCTACAGGAAAACGTTTACTGCGCTGAATATTGAATTTAGGAGACTTACCATAGTTCCATTCCCAGGTTCCATATTTTTCATCTTTTAGGGCGTAAACTGCTTTCCATTCTTCGGCAGAGAGATGATAGGTTTCAAAATCTTCACTTTCGTTATATAACCCTTTAAGAATTAACGCCCTAAACTCTTCAATTTCTATTTTTTCTGAGAGGAATTCACTAATGTTTGCTACCCGGCTACGGCTGGATTTGTGTCCTTTAGATTGAATTTTTGTCATTTTTACATTCAGGGCTTTTACAACTTCTTCCAGATCACTATCCAGCAGTAGAGTGCCGTGATGTAACATTCTTTTTCCCGTAGAAAACTGTGCATTTCCTGAAATTTTCTTATCGTTTGCCAACACATCATTCCGGCCTTTTAATTCGGCTGGAATTCCCATTTTTCTAAGAATTTTTATTACCGGCGCGGTAAATTTCGCAAAGTTATTTAAGCTTTTTACATCGTGATTTGTGATAAAACTGAAGTTTAAATTGCCAAAATCGTGATATACGGCACCTCCGCCAGAAACTCTTCTCACCACGTGAAGATCGTTTTCTTCTACATAATCAAAATTAATTTCTTCCAGAGTATTTTGGTTTCGACCAATTATAATAGAAGGTTCATTTATATAAAATAATAAGTAATCATTTTCAGGATTAAAATTACGCAACGCATATTCCTCTAATGCCAGGTTTATCGTGGGATCATTAATTCCTTCGTTATCTATAAAAATCATTTTTCAATTTTTTATTACCAAAAGTGTGATTCTTCAATTTAGAAATTTTTTCGGGTTTTATTTCAATTTTAATTCGGTAACAAAGTAACAGCTATAATAAAGGAAGGTTAATGATTGAAATCATATTAAAACTAAAGTTTTTCGAAAATCGAGATTTTAAAAGTCTTGAAGTTGGTAGAATCTTTCAAATTTGATGAAAAAATGAAGTTTTTTTAGATGTTAGCTTCGTTTTCAAACTTCTAAGCTTAACCATGTAGTAAAAATTAATTATCTTACCGGTTTTTGGTAACAGAACGAAAATATTTACTATTTTATATTTAAAAATTGACTATGGGCAGACCTTCCACAAAAGCTAAAGATTTGAGAGATGGATATTATATTGAAGTCCGGAATAAGAACCAACGAAGCGGTATCAAGATTAGAAGAGATACCAAAGAACAACTGCTGCTTGCTATAGAGGAGTACAAGGAGAGCAAGGAGGTAATTGTTTTAGGAAAATCTGAGAACGGAAAAATGAAAGAGATTCCAGATATTAAAGTTGATTAATCGCTTTTTTTAATTTGAAAGAAAGGAATTGATAAGTGGAATATCTTTTCAGGATTTTTCCCAATTATCGTCTTAAAAACAAAAACCCCGTAAATCTTAGGATTTCGGGGTTTTTTGTTTCAATTTTTTTTAGATAATGAATGCTTAATTAGTTTCTAAAACCAGTTTTCTTCTTTTCTTTTCGCCCTGCAGTAAATTAAGTTCGCGGTTTGTTTGCCCTTCAACAGAAGAATTTTCTTCGGCCCTTCGCAATAAATAAGGAACTACTTCTTTAACGGGGCCAAAAGGTACTAACTTGGCCGTATTATAATCCTTGCTTGCCAGATTATAGCTAATTTGGTCACTCATACCATAAAGCTGGCTAAACCATACCCTGGGATCATCTTTGGCTATTCCCTGGTCTTCCATAGCCTGTAAAGCCAAATAGTTACTCATTTCATTATGTGTTCCAATAAAAACAGCTATATCATCAATATTGTCTAAACAATACGTCATCACATTATTAAAGTTAAGATCGGTAGCTTTTTTGTTTTCGCAAATGGGAGATTTCTTCCCGTATTTTTTTGCACGTTTATTTTCCTTCTCCATATAAGCACCTCGTACAATCTTGGCACCAATTTTAAAACCTTTTTCATTTGCTTTTTTATGCAATGCTTTAAGGTAATCCAGCCGATCCCAGCGGTAGCATTGAAAAGTATTAAAAATAAGAGCTTTATCTTTATTGTACTTTTCCATCATCTCTTCCATAAGATCATCAGCGGCATCCTGCATCCAACTTTCTTCGGCATCAGCATATAAACGTACATTTAGCTTGTAAGCCTCTTCACAAAGGTCTTCCACCCGGGCTTTTGTTTTCTGCCATTCTACTTTTTCTTCCTCGTTAAGGTTAATATGCGAACTAAGCTTATGCCAAATTTCGAAACTTCCCAGGGCGGTAGGTTTAAAAATCGCGAAAGGTATTTCGGTTTCTTCCTGTGCAAATTTGATGAGGTCTTTTTTTACCCGGAAGGCGGCATCAAATTCTTCTTCTGTCTTTTTACCTTCCACAGAATAGTCAAGAATGCTGGAGAGGTTTACCTGGTGCATTTCTTTAATTACCGGTTTGCAATCATCTTTGCTGGTGCCAGCACAAAACTGGTCAAAAATGGTACTTTTTATTAATGGTTGTATAGGAAGTCTTGCCTTTAAAGAGAATTTGGTCAATAAAATTCCAGGTTTAATTAATGAAGGAATTCCCATTACATTAAAGAGAAGCAGCGCTCTATTAAGTTCTAAATCTGTTTTTAATCTAAATGCGGTTTCGGTATCGTTAAATATTTTTTTCTCAATCATAGCCTAAAACTAACTCTTAAACCAGATAGCTAAAAGCGCTTTAGATTAATTTTAACCCACTTTCCCGGTAATACTCAAAAGGGTTCAGATTCGTGCGAATAAAGGTATTAAAACAGTTAATGTTCTTTTTAAATTGTTAAGAAATTTATGACTGAATATATAAAATTAGTAGTTAAGCAAGGTAAGACTTTCTAAGACCTGAAACCAAAATTAAGAGATTGGGTGAACCAGAAGACTTTGCGGGAGCGGTGTTGTATTTTACAGCTCCTATTTCAAACTGGACCAGCGGTCAGGTCTTATTTGTTAATGGAGGTAGTGATAAAACTTTAGACTAAAATTCAGGGTAGAATAAAAAAGTAGCCTTTAACTACTTCTATAATCTTCTAAGTTTCGTAATTAAAACTATGAAAAAGACGAAGATAAGAAGTAGGAATAAAATAGTAATCTGATTATCTAGCCAAATCGAATAATAGAAATTCTTGTGCAAGTATAAAGATGAGGCCAGAGCAAAGAGTATGCATAGCCCCAGAATTTTATATATTTTTAATTGCATAATAACTCTTAAGGAAATCGTATTGTGCTAAATCCAAATTCTATACCTGTATTTAAGATACTTACTAAGAATGAATATATATTACTGATATGTAATGTTTTATGTGATTGTGTGATGATTTCAAATCATTTTGAAGTGGGGTGAATTGTGCCGGGTGGAGAGAAATTAGCCAGACATTGGAAATGCAAAGAATTTTTCTAATTACCTATATAGAGTAGATTGAACTGGTTTAAATTTGACCGTGTTCTTTTGATGTATTTGTAATTACTAATTCTATCAGTATTAGTTGCTATGTGAAATTTTGGCTAATAGAGAAGGCATTGTTAAAGCTTTTTATTTGACACAATTTTCATATCTTTAAAAAGAACATTAAAAACCAATTATTACTATGGGTAAATTTGAGATTAAAAAAGATAAAGCAGGAGAATTCCGTTTTAACCTAAAGGCCAGAAATGGTCAAGTGATATTAAGCAGTGAAGGCTACAAAGCAAAGCCTTCTTGTATGAATGGGATAGAGTCTGTTCGGAAAAATTCTCAATCTGATGAACTTTTTGAACGTAAAGAAACGGCTGCTGGTCATAGATTCAATCTGAAGTCAACCAACGGTCAGGTTATCGGCACAAGCGAAGTTTACACTACCCTAAATGCTATGGAAAATGGAATTACTTCAGTGAAAAAGAATGCACCCGATGCAGGAATAGAGGATAATTCTTAAGTTTTAGATTTTGGATTAATTATAGGTAGTGCTGCTTAAATTATCTTGGTAGAATATTTTTTTGATTTCAAATAAAAGGTTGGATGAGAGCTTCTAGAATGTTATGCTAATGCATTTCAATTTTTGAAGCAAGGTGTTACAGCCGTTAATCACTGTTATTATGATTTTTACCGCCTAAGCCAATAATTTTTGTTTTTTATAAAATTGAGGTCAATTTATCCAAAATTAGTTCGAAATTAAGCATACTTATAAGATACCTTGAATTTTTAAATCCACGAAACTCTTTCCAATATTAATATATGTAAATTAAGTTTGAATCCGGCCGGTCTTAAGAAGAAATTCTGGAGTATATAAAAGTAGTATCCTTTAGCAGAAGAAACATCTCAGCGGATATTTTTCCCGATTTGAATTCGAACTTCCGTTCACTTATAATTTAAGAGAAAAATTCATAGTAATGGTACTAGGATTAGTAGATAAATTTATACCAATTTTTTTGATCTAAAACATTTGCTTTTTAAGTAGAAAAAAGAGGTAAAATAAAGAGAACCTAGAGAAATATAATTGTTTTTTGATTCTTTCATTTACCTCTTCAAGCGCCGTCACATAACCTTTTTCGATGCATTTATTTTAATATCCTAGCTTGATAATACCTATTTAAAAAGTAGGCAAAGCCGAATCAGCTTTATGTTGCTGTCCAGGAAAGGATGTTGTTATTTGAATCTTAAAAAGGAAAGGGGCGAAAGGATGATTTCGAATATGGATCAGGAAACACCACCACTTTGTTGGGAAAAAAACTATGATCTGAATTCCAATCTGGCTTATTTCATCGAAAAATTTTGATCTGTAATGGAGCGATCCGATTTTTTATCTGTTTAGTGTAATGGAAGTCGCAATTTCTTCGATGGTGTCCAAGAACTTTATAGAGAAGCGCTTTTCCCGGAATGGAGCCTTTGCAAATTTACAGGGGTGTAAAAAAAACAGAGGTTGGATTAAGATAGTTCAATTCCCTCTATTAGGAAAGGCAAGGCTGCATAGAGATGTGGAGCCTTTTTATTTTAGGAGGGTAAATACCTCGAGGCTCGCCTCTTTAATAAATGCTATAAAGTTTGAAAACGTGTTCTAATAAAATGCATTGTGGGCTTGCCCCGATGAAATTTATTGTAGTCGCTTTTTCGTTTTATTTCTGCATATTGCAAATATTTTCAGAAGTTTACACTTAATCAAAACTCTAAAATCTTCTACTAAAATCATATTCTTGGTTAAATAATTTTATATTTACGAAATACTAAGGTGTTTTGTTTAAAATATTCCACTATTGGCTCACGGTATAGTAAATAACTCTTTTTTTATCAATCGTCTTAAAAAGGGCGAGAATACTGCCTATGAGACTTTGTTCCGTCTCTATTTCGACAGGCTGTTCTATTTTGCTAAAAGTTACCTGGAAGATGAGGATGAAGCAAAAGAGATTACCCAAAATGTATTTTTCAAATTCTGGAAAAAAAGGGCCTCACTAAATATAGATTCCAATCTGAATGCTTACTTATTCAGAATGACAAAAAATGAATGTTTGGATTATTTTAAGCATCAGAAGGTAAAAGCCAATTACCATGATGTAATTCAAAGAGAAAGAGCTTCCCTTAATCAAACATCCTTACAGGATCACCCAGATCTTCTTCTCATCGAATCAGAATTAGAAGAAAAAGTGAATCAAATTCTGAATGAACTTCCTCCTCGTTGTAAGCAGATCTTTATTAAAAGTCGTTTTGAAGGCTTAAAATATAAGGAGATTTCCAGCGAAATGAATATTTCCATCAAAACTGTAGAACATCAAATCGCTAAAGCTTTGCGCTTATTTCGAAGAGAACTGCAAGAGTATATGGGGCTTTTCTAATAATCTATCAAAAAAAATACTAAAAAAACAAAAACTGAATAGGGGTAACCTTGTTCTGTATCGTCATATCTATATAAGAATTATGAGAAAAGAAGATTTAATACAATTTATAAAAGGTTCAGGAGACAGAAGTTTTCAGGAATCAGTAATAGATTGGGTGAAGGCCTCACCTGAGAACCGTAGGTATTATAATAGAGTAAAAGCTGAGTATGTAAGTAAGTTTCAGATTGATCAAAACGTGGATATAGATAAAGAATTTGATCGATTCCTTTTAAGAAAAAAGCAAGGAATCAATCGGAGCTTAATCCTTAAGATTGCATCGGTAATCTTTATCGCTCTTTTAGCCGGTGGTGGTTGGTATTTAACGGACAGAGAATTATCATCTAGACCCCTGGCTGTGTATGAAGCTAAACCCAGTATTATGGAGGAATACATTCTGCCCGATGGAAGTAAGGTTTTATTAAATTCAGGTAGCATTATAGAAATAGCCTCAGACTTTAACGACTCAGATCGTAACGTTTATCTGGAAGGGGAAGCCTTTTTTGAAATTGAACGGGACACGGCCAGACCTTTTATTGTAAATACTGAGAGCAATTTACAGGTTAAAGTATTAGGAACCAGCTTTAATATTAAGTCGTATAAATCGGATCAAACTATTGAAACTACCTTAGTAAGTGGAAAAGTAGAACTACTTCAAAACACTAAAAACCTGCCTGGTATAGCTCTTTCTCCAGATCAGAAAGCCATCTTTAATAAGGCAGAGGATAAAATAAATATAGAGCAAGTTTCCACTGCTGAAATCATATCTTGGAAGGAAGGGATTCTCATATTTGATAATGAGCCTATACAAAATGTACTTACTAGTCTGGAACGCTGGTACGATGTGAAAATTGAAATTAAAGATAGTGTGATTAACACTTATACATTTTCGGGTAAAGTACAGCGTAAAACAAATATAGAGGAAGTCCTTGAGTTAATTGAGGCTTCTTCTCCTATAAAATACCAGTTAGATAAAAAACAAAAGATATTTATATTAAGTGAAAACAATTAAAAAGGTAAGGGAAGTGCGGCAACACTCCCCTTACTGTTTAGCATTGTTTCTTTTTGAATGAACCAGAATAATAACTAAACCTTCAAAACTATGAAAAAAAAGTTGAATGGCCCTCTGCCTATTCGTGACACCGATGATTTTTCTAAAAAGTTAATCAGAATTATGAAGATCTATTCCTTAATATTATGTCTCACGATTGTAAAAATATCAGCTTCTAGCTTAACGGTATACGGTCAAAACATTGAATTAAATTATCAGGATACAGAATTGAGAGCTATCCTGTATGATCTTGAAGAACAAACCGATTATAATTTTTTCTATAACAATAAGTTAGTAAATGAGAAAGTGAAAATTAATATCAGTTTTTCCAGTGAGAATGTTCAGGAAGTAATGTCCCAAATTTTAAAATCAACGAATATTAATTTTAGGATAATTAATAATAATATCGTCCTATATAAAGATGATTTTTCAGAGGCTTCAGAATATATAACAGACCATCCCTCAGATCGGTCATTAACCTCGCAGAGTATTTTAGATCCTGATGATTTTCAGCAGGTAGTGGAAGGAAAGGTTCTGGATGACAATGGGCTTCCTTTGCCGGGCGTAAATGTAATAATTCAAAATACCAATACAGGAACGCAAACTGATTTTGATGGCGTTTTTAGCATCGAAGCCGAGGAAGGGGATGTGTTGGAATTTAGTTATGTGGGAATGGAATCACTCACCTACCGAATCACTGATCTGGACTCCCCGATAGAAGTAGTAATGTTGCAAGATGCTGATCAGTTAAGTGAGGTATTAGTAGTTGCATATGGAAAGCAAAGTCGGGCATCATTTACAGGAGCTGCAGTTGATGTAGATGTTAGTAAAATTGACGAATCTCCATTGGCTTCATTTCAAGAAAGCCTTCAAGGTAATGTAGCCGGTTTGCAAATGTCAACCGAGAGCGGTCAACCAGGTGCGGCTCCAAATATTAGGATTAGGGGAATTGGCTCTATTAACGCAAGTTCTGATCCCTTATATGTTATAGATGGGATTCCTGTGATTTCAGGTAATATCTCTCAAATTGCTACCAGTTCCAATACTATTGCTGGAATTAACCCCAAAGATATTGAAAACATAACGGTCTTAAAAGATGCGTCTGCCACCTCCATCTATGGATCAAGAGGTGCAAACGGGGTTATTCTTATTACTACAAAGCAGGGAAAGGAAGGAAAAACAACCTTTGATGTTAGTGCTCAGCGCGGAGTTAGTCAAATGCTCCTACCGGATCGTAATAAACCGCTCAATACCGATCAGCATCTTGAATTACTCATTGAAAGTAGGGTAAATGCTGGTGATACGCCACAAGAGGCAGAAGATTATATATATAGTAATGTTGATCGAACAATTGATACAGACTGGGTAGATGTAATTACCCGAACCGGAAATTATGAGCAGTATAATATTAGCGCGAATGGCGGTTCAGATAAAACACAATTTTTCGCATCCTTAGGCCTTTATGAGCAGGAAGGAGTGATTATAGGAATTGGCTATAATAAACTGAATGCTAGATTAAATGTAAATCATCAGGCAACCGATAAGCTTAAAATTGATTTTGGGGTTGCTGCAAATAATCAGAAATTAAATACCAATAGCGATGCTGGAAGTGCTCATAATCCAGTAAGGGCATTGGCTAGGGTGGTGCCTTGGGAACCGGTCTATAATGAGGATGGAAGTTATAATACTGATATTCTCCTTACTTATAATCCAGTGGGACTCGTAGAAGAAAATATCCGTGAAACCAAAATTTATGGAATCCTGGGTAATCTTAGTTTAACTTATGATTTTACAGAAAACTTTAGTTTTCAAACAAAAGGAAATGTTGATTTCAATTTAGCGGATGAATTTCGTTTTGATAATCCTGTTTTTGGAGAGGGTAGAAATGACGGTGGTAGGGGGCGAGCCTATAACAATAAAATAATTAATTATAATATCACTAACCTATTAAAGTACAACTGGAGAATTAACGATGATAATAATCTGGATTTTACTTTAGGACAAGAGGCTCAGAAAATTGAAAGAAGTTCTGTTTATGCCTACGTTAGTAATTATGGAGCACCTGGCTTGACAACTTTAGACAATGCGTCTGTTTTTCTCAATGCTACAAATAGTAGAACAGCATCTTCGATTTCCTCTTATTTTATTAATGCCAGTTATGCATTTGGAAATAAATATTATTTGAATGCTACCGGCCGTAGAGATGGTTCTTCGCGTTTTGGTTCTGATGTTAGGTATGCTAATTTTTGGTCTGTGGGAGGGGCCTGGAATATTGCTGCCGAAGATTTCTTGGAGAATGCAGAAGTTGTAAAAGAATTAAAATTGCGCTCCAGTTATGGAGTCAATGGTAACCAGGAAATTGGGGATTTTGCCTCGAGGGGTTTATATTCCACAGGAGCCGATTATAATGGTCAACCAGGATATGTATATAGTCAACAATCAAATCCTGGTTTAACCTGGGAAAAGAATAAACCCTTCAATGTGGGAGTGGACTTTAATTTTAATCATCGTATAAAAGGAACTATTGAATATTATAATAGGACAACCACAGATCTTTTATTTCGAGTTCCTATATCTGCTACAAACGGGATAACAAATTTTTTAGCAAACATTGGTGAAATGAAAAACTCGGGTTGGGAGTTTGCACTTAATACTGTAAATATTGATAATCCTGATGGGTTTACGTGGACTAGTAATTTCAATTTTACTTCTAACGAAAATGAAATCACAAAATTGCAGGATGACGAAGCAATAGTTGATGGATATTACAAAAGAGAAGTAGGAGAAGACTTTTATACTTTCTTTATGCCGGGCTTTGCAGGAGCAGATCCTGAAAATGGGGATGCTTTATGGTATACCGATGGCAGTGAAACTAATACTACCAATCAGTATAGCGAAGCGGAACCTTATAAACAAGGTAGCGCATTGCCTGATTTTTATTCTGGATTAACGAATACGTTAACTTATAAGAACTTAAGCTTTTCTTTCATGCTTTACCTAAACTATGGAAATAAAGTTTATGATTATTGGGGTAGGTATACAAACAGTGACGGGAGTGCAAGGCTTAATGACAGAGGCAATATGACACAAAACATCTATGAGAACAGATGGCAAAACCCTGGTGATATCACTGATGTACCTAAAGTGGTTTGGGGTAATTCTCAATCAGGACTTTCAAGCCAACACTCCACAAGATTTCTGTATGATGGTACTTATTTAAGATTACGGGATGTCACCCTATCTTATAATCTGCCTGAAAATTTTATAGAACGTATAAGAGTAAATAATCTGCGGTTATATCTGAAAGGGAATAATCTTTTGACCTGGGTGAAAGACGATAAAATAGAAATGGATCCAGAAGTTGGAATTACAGGTCAATCTGATCTCAGAATTCCTATTTCAAGACAGCTTTTAGTTGGATTAGATCTTTCATTTTAAAAATAAGCACAATGAAAAAAATTATAAAATTTATATTAGTTAGTTTCTGGACTTTTTTATCTATCTCTTGTAGCGAGGATTTCCTTGAAATAGATCCGGAACAAAATGTAGCTGCAGAAAATGCAGTAATAGACATTAATACGCTTCAAACTGCGGTAAATGGGGTATATAGTAATTTACAAAGCAATGGGTATTATGGAAGGAATGTATATGTTATGCCTGAACTTATGGCTGATAATCTTTACCTAAGTTTGAGAAATACGGGGAGATATCTTGATTTCAATAATTTCGTTGTAAGTGAAGAGGATTCTTATGTAGAAAGTGCCTGGAATTCAATATATGAAGTGGCGGTAAATGCTACACGGGTAATTGAGGGAGGCGAAAATTTACTGGAGCAATTTCCCGGTCAGGAAGCTCAAATAAAACAATTACTTGGAGAAGCTTACGCTTTAAGAAGTTTGGCTCATTTTGACCTCGTACGTTTATTTGCACAACCTTATAATTTTACTGCAGATGCTAGCCACCCTGGTATACCCCTAATCACCGAAATTAATGAAAATGAAGTTTCCCCATCTAGAAATTCGGTAAATGAAGTTTATCAACATATAAACTCAGATCTCAGTACAGCGGTTTCATTAATGACAGAAGCCAATCAGGACGGCAGGTTTTCCGTGAATGCGGCATACGCCTTAGCGGCAAGAGTGGCCTTATATGAAGAAGAAAACGAGCAGGCCATAACTTATAGTACAAATGTTATTGAAAGTAGTGTTTTTTCACTTATTCCAAATGAAAGGTATATGGATCTATGGTCGGTGGATTTCAATGAAGAAACCCTTATGGAAGTTATCAATACTATAGCAGATAATGCTGGGACCAATGGTTTGGGACACTTTTTTGACGTGACTGGATATGCAGATGCCTTGGTAACAGAGGATCTTGTTGCTACTTATGATGAAAGTGATGTTCGCTTGCTTGCCATTTTAGAAGGTTCTAAACCGGGAGCAGAAGAGGAAGCTTATTTCGTGAATAAGTTCCCTAATGGGACTTTGCATGATGATAATATTAAAATTTTAAGACTAGCAGAGCAGTATTTAATAAGAGCTGAAGCTTATGCGAAGACCGGACAAAACGAGCTTGCTCAACAAGATTTACAGGAAGTGATAAACAGAGCAAATCCTGGTGCTGAGGAGGTCTCAGAAGTCGGGAATGAATTAGTTGATAGAATCCTATTAGAAAGAAGAAAGGAACTGGCCTTTGAAGGTCATAGACTATTTGATTTAAACAGGAATAAAAAAGGAGTGAGTATAGATCAGGGGGAAGGACAGGTAATTGAAGCTTCATATCCCAATGAGAAATTCATATTACCAATTCCATTAAGCGAATTAAATGCCAATCCACAGATAGGGCCACAAAATCCCGGTTTCTAATGAATTAGCCATAATTCAATAGGTATTTTAATCTAAATCGCGGGAGGGCATCATGTTTTTCCGCATTTAGATTTTTAATTATTAATCAAGGATTTCAATAATGACTAGAAACCTATTATCTTTCATCCTTCTTTTAGGCTTGTTAGGGAATCTCTCGTGTGGAACCAAACCAGAGTCCGTTTCACAGAATTCAAATGAAATTACTACTGACAAGACGTTGGATGGATTTTTTCGGGAACTTGAGGAAAAAGACATGTTTAGTGGTGCTGTGGCTGTAAAGAAGAATGGCAAAATTCTGTTGAAAAAAGGATACGGTAAAGCAAATTTCCAGTTTGATAAGGATTTTAAAGCTAATACTCCTATGGAGGTAGCCTCCGTTTCCAAACAATTTACAGCAGCAGCTATAGTTTTATTAGAACAACAGAGTAAATTAAATATTGAAGATAATGTTCAGACTTATTTAGATGATTTTCCCTACTCTGAAATTACCATAAAACATCTTTTAACTCATACTTCAGGCCTGGTAAATTATGCCAGCCATTTTAGAAAAAATTGGGACACTACTAAGGTTGCATACAATAAAGACATAATTTCCTATTTTAAAACTGAAAAGCCAGATCTGGAAAGCGTTCCAGGGGAGAAATATAGCTATTCCAATTCGGGATATGTTGTATTGGCAGAAATAATTGCGAGAGTTAGTGGAGAACAACTAGATGAATTTCTACATAAAAACATCTTTCAACCTGCAGATATGAGATCGAGTGCCTTTTATGAACGAGACACGATCTGGAAAATGAAAAATTATGCTCCCGCGTATATGCTGGACCTTAAAACCTGTGCATATACCAAGCCGGAGAATCTTCCGGGGAAATATTACTATACCTTTTTAAGCGGCAGATTAGGCCCGGGCAGATTATCTTCAAGTATAAATGATCTTGTTAAATGGGATAGTATATTAAATACCAATGCAATATTCAGCGAAAAAAGTAAGCAGAAAATCTTCCAGGTTTATAAGCCAGAAAAAGACAGCTCCGATTACGGATTTGGATGGCATATTTATAATGATGATAGTCTGGGGAAGGTAGTTTATCACACCGGGAGTTGGGCAGGAAACCTCACTTCTATTAAAAGATATATCGATGATAAGAGTTTGATCGTTGTATTAAATAACAGGTATAATACCGCTTACCTAAAAGATATCCGGAAGCAGGTTGAAGGTTATTTAAAGGGTCAAACTCTGGAGGTGCCTAAACAGAAAATAGAACATCTTTTACAAAAAGAAATCTGTAATTTAAATAAAGAAAACCTGTATTCCTGGTATGAAAGTATTGCAGACGAAGCCGAGATCTCTCTTGAGGCTTTAGCAGATCTGGAAAAGGAATACCTGGAAATAGATGAGCCCCGAAAGGCAAATCTGGCAAAGGACCTAAGTTCTTTTATTACAAACTCAAACTAACATATAGAACTGAGCAATATGAAATTCAAATTAATGATTCCACTCAGCTTCCTGCTCCTCCTTGGACAGTATATTAATGCGCAGGATTATGACCTTATTATAAGGAATGCCACTATTTATAATGGATTAGGAGATGAACCAAGGGTACAGGATATCGCAATAAACCAGGATGAAATTGTAAAGTTGGGAGACCTCAAAGATAAAACAGCGAGTAAAAATATTGAGGCAAAATATAAGGCTGTGGCTCCAGGTTTTATTGATACCCATGCTCATATAGAAAACATTAGAGAGCTACCTACTGCAGAAAGTGCCATGCGCCAGGGAGTAAGTCTTCTCATTGGCGGGGCAGACGGAGGCGGCCCCGATGATTTCCCCGGCTATCTTGACAAAGTAAGCGAGCTGAAGTTAGGGGTTAATGTGGGTTACCAGGTAGGTCATAATTCGGTTCGCGAGAGGGTTTTGGGCACAGAGAACCGTAACCCAAGCGAAGAAGAATTATTGCTAATGCAGGAACTGGTAGCTCAAGCCATGAATCACGGCGCCTTTGGTCTAAGTACCGGGCTAACCTATGTGCCAGGGACATATTCTGAAACCGAAGAGGTAATTGCCCTGGCCAAAGTTGCAGCAAAACATGGAGGTTTTTATTCCTCCCATATTCGCGATGAAAGCCTAGGCTTGATCGAAGCTGTCTCAGAAACTATTGAAATAGCTGAAAAGGCCAATATCACGGTAGTACTCAGTCACCATAAAGCCCTGGGGGCCGGGATGTGGGGCGCAAGTGAAAAAACGCTGAAAATGGTGGATTCTGCCAATGCAGCCGGTTTAGATGTGAGATTAGATCAATATCCATATACAGCCAGTTCTACAGGAATATCGGCTTTAATCCCTTCCTGGGCACGCGCAGGGGGAAGTGAAAAATTTAAGGAACGACTTCAGGATAAGAAATTAAGAGACAGTATAGAGAAAGGAATTCTTTATAATATAATCCACGTGAGGGTTGGAGACGAATTAGAACGTCTACAATTCAGAAAGTTCGGCTGGAAACCGGAATTGCAGGGAAAAACCATGGTAGATTGGCTGGAAATGGAAAAGCTCGAGCCTACTCCCGCCAATGCTGTAAACCTAATCATTGAGGCCCAAAAAAACGGTGGAGCGCAAATGATCTATCATGTTATGCACGAAGATGATGTAAACCGGATCATGAAACACTCTACAACCATGATAGCTTCAGACGGGAAATTATCCGAACCGGGCGTAAATCATCCACATCCCCGTTCTTACGGGACCTTTCCCAGGGTTCTCGGTGTATATGCAAGAGAGAAAAAAGTGCTAGGTCTTTCCGAAGCTATAAAAAAAATGACTTCGATGCCGGCTGATCTCCTTGGACTCAATGACCGGGGCAGAATAATGGAAGGCTGTATAGCTGATCTGGTAATCTTTGATCCTAAAAAAATTAAAGATATGGCCACTTTTGAAGAACCTCATCAATATCCCCAGGGAATTGAAACCGTCATCATAAACGGACAGATAAGCCTGGAAGATAATAAACTCACAGGAGCTGCTGCCGGAAAACTTATCACCCCACAAACCACAAAACCTTAGAATCATGAGATCATACAAATCATTATTCATAATATTTCTATTCCTGCCCAGCCTCCTTTGGGCCCAAGAAGCCATCACAAAGAGCATCTTAAATGATAAGGATAGCTTTTATTACATCAATACCAAGGATTATCCTGAAGGGGAAAAAAGCCTTCCAATAGGCGTATTTGATTCCGGAATTGGTGGGTTAACGGTGCTTGATGCCATTGTTAATTTTGATGGCTTCAACAATGAATCTCTTGCTGCAGGTGCCGATGGTGAAATCGACTTTAAAAAAGAAGAATTCATTTACCTGGCCGATCAGGCCAATATGCCTTATGGAAATTATTCTGCAGAAAATAAAGATGCGCTATTACTAGAGCATATTCTTAAAGATGTACAGTTCATCCTTGGAAACAAATATTATACCTCACCGGAATCCCAAACATTCAGCACCGACAAATCTCCTATTAAGGCGCTAGTTATTGCCTGCAATACGGCTACGGCCTATGGAAAAGAGAATATTGAAGCTTTTATGAAATTGGCGGAGTTAGATATAAAAGTAATTGGAGTTATTGATGCCGGGGTAAGAGGATCTCTGGAAAAACTGGAGCACGATGAAGACGCTACCATAGCTGTAATGGCCACGGCTGGAACAGTTTCCTCCAAGGGCTATGTAAACACCCTTTACGAACAAAAAGACAAACTGGGCTACACCGGAAATATTGAAGTCTTTCAGCAAGGAGGAGTTGGAATCGCAGAGGCAGTAGATGAAGATTCCGATTATTTCGATAAAGAACTAACCGAGCCACGTGAAAGCTATAAAGGGCCCGATCTTAAGGGGAATTTAAAAATAGATAAGGCTCTTATGGATATTTATAATTTTGACTATGACGATTTCAAGATGCTTTGTGATACCCAGGCCAGCGATGATTGTAATATTCTGCAAATTAACGATGCTGAAAATTATGTGCGCTATCACCTTGTTTCTTTAATGGAAAAGATTAGAAAGGCAAATGTTCAACAACCTTTAAAATCTATTATTCTGGGCTGTACTCATTATCCTTATTTAACAAGGGAAATCGATCGTGTACTAAACGAATTATATAACTACCGTGAAGATGATGGGAGTCTCCGTTACCGTCGGTTTATGACTAAAGATATCGATCTTATTGATCCTGCAGTAAATACTGCCCTAGAATTATTTCAGCATTTGAAGGAGGAAAAGCTTTTCAATGAAAACGGTAATATAAACAACAGTGAATTTTACATTAGTGTCCCCAACCAGGATAATCCAAATATTATAACTAATGAAAAAGGAGATTTTCCTTATGAGTATAAATACGGCCGGTCTGAAGGAGAAATTCAGGAGTATGTAAAAGTCGTACCCTTTAGCAGAAGAAGCATTTCGGCGGATATTTTTTCACGATTGGAATTCCAGCTTCCGTTCACGTATAATTTAATAGAAAAATTTATTGATAATGGTACCAAAATTGGCAGATAGTTTCATATTGTCAATTTACTTATTATATCCAGAGCATTTTATTTTTTATTTTAAACTCAAACTCGATCTAACTCTTAGGTTTTGGGATTGACACTATATTTTACTTGTAGATTTACTCCCTATAGCGTCGTTACATTAACTTTTTTGATGCATTTATTTTATAACATCCTGGCCTGGTAAAGCGTATAAAAAGAGTGGGCGAAGCCGCAGCGGCTTTATGCCGCTGTCCGGGAAAGGATGTTGTTATTTACATCTTAAAAAGGGGAGGGGCGTAAGGATAATGTTTGCATATGGATCAGGAAACACCACCACTTTATTGAGAAAGAAAGAGTATGATCTGAATTCGAATCTGGCGTACTTCATCGAAAAATTGTAATGGAGCGTTCCGATTTTTCATCGGGTTAGCGTAATGGAAGTCGCAATTTCTTCGATGGGGTCCAAGACTTGTGTAGAGAAGCGCTTTTCACGAAATGAAGCTTTTGCGAAATGGAGGGTAATTGGCAGAACGGGTATTAAATTACTCGCGACAGTTTACCTAAATTTCTTTTTATTTGAATTCCCTATTTTTAGAAAAACTGTAGGATATGACGATAATACAATTCAAAGGGCAGCCTTAGAAAGAAAATAACTAAATTAGTTTGCCTGAGAAGTAACATTGTTAATCGCAAAAAACCGCCTACCTAATCCCATAACTTGTCTACAATCATATGCCTTGTGGCTAATTTTTAACAGGTGCTGAAATACTATGAAAATGAAAACAAGGACTTTGATAATTAGAGTAATATTGTTCGCTGCAACAATCGTTTTCCTGTACTTTGTGCCCTGGCCTATATTACAAGCCTGGATAGTTCCATTACCGGATTCAATTCAAAAACAGGTAAATAAAGCAGAGGATTACGGATTTGATGGGATAATTGTATGTGTAAACAAGAAAGGGAATCAATCAGAATTTTATACTTCGGGCTATAAAAACAGAGAAAATAAAACCCCCGCAGACCCGAATTCATTATTTAAAATTGCTAGCGTAAGTAAGTTGTATAATGCCTTAGCTGTGGCAAAGCTGGTTAATGATGGAAAATTATCATTGGAGAAAACACTCGAAGATTATTTACCAGAATTGAAAGGTAGAATAGAATATGCCGATAAAATTACTTTACGGATGTTAGTACAGCATAGAAGTGGTATTCCAAACTTTACAGACACTTATATGTATTGGGTTGCTCCTAAGGAAACCACTGACGAACAACTTGCTTTGGTTTTGGATAAACCTGCCAATTTTAAACCCAATGAAGATTATGAATATTCCAATACCAATTACTTATTACTAGGAAGAATTATGAACCGGGTGCTTGGATATGATAAATTCGAATACATTCAAAAAGAAATTTTAGATCCTTTGAACCTAAAAAATACTTTTAGTTCTATCCAGGAGGTAAACATAGATGATGTAATGAGCGGTTACTATGTGGGATATGATAAGGATTTAAAAACGGATAATGTAGGTTCCATGTTGGCGACGGCAGAAGATTTGAGCAAATTTATTCGAGCCTTAAATGATGGTTCCGTATTTAGAAATGAAAAAGAACAAGAGATATATTCTTCCATTTATGGATATGAGCACACTGGTTTAATACCAGGCTATCAAACTATTGCCAAGTATCATAAAGATATAGATGTGGTAGTAATTCAATTTACAAACACGGTGAATTTTGATGGTTATAATTGGAATATGTCAGAAATAATGTTCAATCGTATTGTGAAAATAGTTAAGGAAAAAGAATAAGCGACAATTTAAAAAAAATAAAAATGTAAGTTTTCTAAAAGATTATTGAGTATTTTTCAATGGGCGTTTATACGATTTGTGGGAACTCACGCCGAGTATGAAAAAGTAAATGCGGCCACGATTTAAAACAAAAGACTATGAAAATAAAACCTATAAAGACAGAAAAAGATTACAAACAAGCTTTAGAGAGAGTAGAAGTAATTTTTGATGCTGACTCAAATTCAAAAGAAGGAGACGAAGCGGAAATCCTATCACTTTTAGTCGAGAATTACGAAAATCAACATTATCCAATAGAAGCTCCAGATCCAATAGAAGCAATTAAAATAAGAATGGAAGAAATGAATCTCAAACAAAAAGATTTAGTTGGAATTATTGGAGGAAAAAGCAGGGTTTCGGAGATCTTAAACAAAAAGAAAAGATTGACAATAGATGTGATTCGAGAATTAGAACGGATTTTAAATATTTCTGCTTCAGTACTTGTGAATAATTATAAGCTGTCGAAGTAAAAAACAAAGGGTACCATCGGTTAATAAACAATTGGTAATTGAAAAGATAAATAATTCAAAACCTGAATATCTACTGTTGTCAACCCTGACCAATGCCATAAATACACAAAACATACGAATGAGGAATTTATTTTTACTACTTCTATTATTAATTTCAAGTCAAGAGAGTTTTTCTCAAAATGAAATTATAGCTGAAGAAGACATTCCAGTATTGGATATTATTATAGATTCGTTGGAAACCGAGTATCAGAACAGTCCCAGATCCAATATAGAATCACTGCCTCAAGGAACCGGGGATTATTTTGAAATAAAAACGAATAAACCTGAAGAATTTATTCTTGCTTTGACCAATGAAGTAGAATTAGACTCTTTGTTGAAAAATTTCCCAAATCTTCAAATTGATCGAGATCTACTGGTTTTAAAAAACAGGGTAGAATATTCCAATGGCGAACAAAAACTACAAATTAAATCTTTTCAAATAAAAAATAACAGTGAGCATCGCATTACAATTGATTATACAGATTCATTGTCTAGGGAAAATATTAAGTTTTATTATACTTCCTACACAAATAAGAAATTAAATTCAACAAATATTAGAGGTTTTAAGATTAAGAAGCATTTTTCAAAAGTCATCTTACCCGAAAAATATGCTGACTGGGTTTCATATACAGACTTTCTTGTTTTACCCAATCAAAATTTATTTTTCAATATTGATAGTAACCACAACTCACTATATAATCGGCAGGAAAATATTATCGATTCCTTAGTTAATTATTATGCAGTAAAAACACATAAACCAAAGCGCTCTAAAAATCAGGAATTTATTTCTTTCCAAAAAAGCTTAAATGATTGGGAGAAAAAAAGATCATTTTTTGCTGATAGCTTGTTTAATGAAGATTCAAAATTTAAGGAATTACTTAATTTATCTTTAGAATATGCCGAAAACGAAGAAAAATCTAACGGTGAATTGGAATTTTTCACTGCGGAGTTAATTTCTAAAAAAAAAACATTGAAATTAATGCGTTTCAACCAGCACGTTGGTTCGTGTAGTTTTGATAATGGTCCAATTATTCAACAAAAAAGGATGGCTAGTTTGGCAGCCCAAATACCAAATTGGGGTGTCTTTATAAAATCATTTTTGAATGTGATGAACGATCAGGTTTCAAGGGTAGCTAATAGTAATATTGCTTCTAACGCGAGAAAAACGTATATAGAAGAATTGAGTAAGCTAAATCTTAATATTCCAAAATTATTACTGGGGTCAAATTTGAGAATCGATAATGAGAACCAGCAACATTACTTTTCGGATGGATCAAAAATAGGTAAAGCTTTTTCCGCATTGGATGAAAAAAATCAGGCGTTTTTTGAACAAACTATTTCAGATTTAATTCAGGATGAGCATGTTGATGCTTTCAATAAATTACATTTTTATAATACTTTAAAACATTATCAATATTTCATAAAAGATACTATTAAAAAGAATGAAATAGAACAAAGAATTACAAAACTAGAAGAGCATATGCCGCCAGTTCTACAATCAAGATTTAAGAACCCAAATAAAGAACTTAAAGACCTTCTACGTGAAGAAATAAATGAACTTGAAAAATTTGAAATTTTAGATACCTCTATCGGTAATATATATTCTTATAGTTATGGCGGAGATTGTTGGATGGCGGAAATTCGAGATAAAGAGAAAAATAGCAAAATAATATATGATCTTACAATGCCAATTGAGGACAGTATTACTCCTCTAGAAAACTTTCTACTTAGAAAAGATTCTTTAACCAATAGAATTAAAGAACATGATTTTATAAATAAACTCTTAAGTACAAATTCAGAGAATCAGTTATATCTTAAATTTACTGGAGATAGGTCATTTTCGAATTTTAGGAATAGAGTTCTAAAAGAAATGCCTAAAAAACTTGAGAAATTAAATTACAATAATGCAATATCCTTCTATATCTCTTATCCCAATAGAAAATATGTTCGATACATTCTACTAGAAAATAGTAATGTAATTATGCTAAGTATACCGAAAGATTTTAAAATCCCAGGATATGATTTTGAAGAATTACTCACAGAAACTGAAGAGAATTTCTTTTCTAAATCCTATAAAAGTTTCAAGATATTTGATGAAAATGGGGAAATGCTGAATTAATAAAGATAAGAAAGTGTCTTATTGCCAGCAAAGAAGAGGTGATTACACTCTAGATGTGATTTTTAGGTAAAATGATTTATTGTAAGCTTCTCTTAAAAGCGAACTTTTTAAAAGTAAAAAATATTATTTTTAAGTAATTACCCTGTAAATTGAATTCTAATGTTAGAACTGGGGAAAGTTTATTTACCAACGTGGCTTTCTTATGACCCGGAAACAAATATGATTTCCCTGGATTTACCTGAAGTTCATACTCCAGATTATTTTAAGAACGTTTTTTATTCTCTACAATTAGTTTTTAGTGGGACTCGTGTTACAGTTATGTACTATGGTGAAGATGACACTTACCTCTCACAGGTTCTTTACTTTGAAAATTGGGATATTGCCGGGGGAGATTTAGAATCAGAAAGTTTCGGTAAAATTCAGGAAAGAGCCTTGAGGGCCCTGGGTAATTATATTCCAGACCTTAATAGGGAGGTATACGATCTTTTTAACGAAGAGTAGACTCAATTAAATAGTGAAAGTTTTTCACTTAAAATTATAAAAAACAACCTACTATTTTTTCTTCTTAGAGTTGTTTTTATCTGAATCTTTAGCTGCTTTTTCTTCTAGCTTCTTCCTTAACTCTTTCATATCCTCACTAATTTTTCTATCCACAATTTTTGCGTAATGTTGGGTCGTTCTCAGATCCTTATGGCCTAGCATTTTGCTTACAGACTCTATAGGCACTCCATTGGAGAGCGTTACAGTAGTCGCATGTATGACGAGCCAGGTGCGTGGTAAGTGTCTTTTTTATTCCACAAAGCACAGCAATCTCTTTTAAAAAAGCATTGTAGTTTTGATTACGTGGAACCGGAAGAATCAAGTCCTTGCCCTTTACTCTTGGATAATCTTTATAGCGTTCAATAATCTCTTCAGCTATTGGGAGTAAGGGGACGCTGGTTATAGATTTAGTTTTCTTTCTTTTTGTTCTTATCCATCTTCCACCATCAATACCTTTAATAATATCCTTTTCAGAGAGTTTTTCCAAATCACCAAAAGCTAAACCGGTATGACAACTGAAAACGAACATATCCCTGGCAATTTTTAAACGGTCAAAATGAAATTCCTTCTCTATCAGGGCTTTCACTTCATCTTCATTTAGGAATTCCCGATCTACGCTTTCATATTGAACCTTATAATTATAAAAAGGATCCCTGTCCATCCATTGATTGGCTAGTGCTATACGAACTATTTTTTTAAAATTGTTGACGTATTTCAAGGCCGAGTTGTGATTACACTTTCTTGTAGTTTTTAAAAAAATATTCAAATCTTGTAATAAACTGGTGGTCTATATCTTTCATTCGGAAATCCTCGGTTTTATAAACCTCCTTTAGAAACTGCTCAAGGTGGTTATAACAGGTCCAATAACGCTTAGCGGTGCTCTTAGAGATACTTTTTCCTGAAAGACGATCCATTTTTTCATTGTGCTCTTTAAACACCTCTAAGGTCATTTTAGATTTGTTTTTGCCAATTCCTTTAAGTTCTCTTATCAAGGTTGTTGCTGTAATTCTTTGATCCTTTTCTAAAAGTGTTTGTTGGATTCGTTTTAGTTTATTTTTTAAAACATCCATATAATTATTTAATTCCTGAGCCTCCTGGCTTCTTCCCATCATTTTTTCAGAATTTACATTCCATTTTCGAGGGTCAACCTTCCTTCCGATACTCATATCAGACCGCTTGGAATTGACTGTAACGCGTAGGTAAATATCACTTTCTGATGATTTATTACTACGGCTTTTTCTAGTGTAAAATGATACGTGATGATAAGTGTCCATAATTTTGAGTTTAAATTGAGTAATTAATGTACACTATTAAATGATAGGTTGGAAAACTTTAATATTTTGTAAACAATTGATATAAAGGCGTTTTTGACGCTCTCAGTGTACAATTTTCCCCGTAGTTATTGGTCACCGGATTGCACACATAATTTTTGATATTATTTGAGTTATTTTGATATTCTTAAAAACAAAAAACCCCGTAAATCCTAGGATTTCGGGGTTTTTGATACATTTTGGAATGTAATAAGTGGAGTCGGAGGCTATTGAATATACTATAATCCAGTTTATTTATCCTATGCAAATAAGTGGTTAAAACCTTTAATTACAGCTTGTTTTATAACATAATATAACTTACTTTTGAAAGTAAATATAAGTATAATTGTCACCTATTTTGTCACCTTTATTGTCACCTCTTTCAAAAGTATAATTATATGACTTCAACTTTTTATCTCAAGGAAGCTAAAACTACTGGCGAGTCCTTAATTTATTTCTCTTGTCACTTTAAAGAGGAAGGTAGGAAATTCGTTTATTCTACCGGTGAAAAAATTGCTCCTATTCATTGGGATCAAAAGAATAAAATGCCTGTAATGCGTGGGAAGAATAAAGCAATCAATCGAGGCTCTATAAAAACACAGTTAGGCAGATATGAAAGTTGTTTTAAAAATACTCGTTCCCGATGTATTGAAATGCAAGAGGATTTCACTTCCCAGGTTTTAAAAACAGCTTTCGATGAAGAGTTTAAAAAATCTCCTACAGGAAAGAATATTTTCTTCGATGCATTCGAGGTTTTTATGGATCAGAAGAAGAAAAACCAGGAGTGGAAAAAATCTACAGAAAAGAGATATAATAATATTCAGAATCTATTAAAATCTTTTCAATCAGAAACAGGGTATAAATTAAATTTTAATGCCATTAATAGTAAGTTTCATTCTGAATTTACCTATTACTGTATGGAAACTAAGGAGCACGTAAATAACACCTATTCCAGGAATTTAGGACTATTTAAAACATTTATGCATTGGGCATTAGAAAACGGCTATACTTATAATGAAGAATTTAAAAAAATAAAGAAAATTCCAAAGGTCGTAACTCAGCAAATAGCGCTGAAAAAATCAGATCTTCAGAAGTTAATGGATCACAATTTTAAACCAAAACAAAAATATTTAGAACGTGTCCGAGATGTTTTCGTTTTTTCCTGCGTTACAGGTTTAAGATTCGGTGAATTAAGCCTTGTATCAAAGAAAAATATCTACGATGGTAACTTACATCTAAAAGAAGAGAAAGGCGCGGAAAAGGAAGCTAGAACAATTCCATTGAATGATTTATCGGAATATATTCTAAAGAAATACAATTACAATTTGCCGCTCATTACAAACCAACGTCACAACGATTATATCAAAGATATTTTTGAGGAGGCTGGGTACACCTGGGAAGTCGAAAAAAACGTAACTAGAGGGAAAAGTGTTGATCGACAAACAATGCCTTTTTATAAACGAGTAAGTACACACACGGCCAGGAGGACATTTATTACAATGCTTAAGCGAGAAGGTAAAAGCGATAAGCTTATTTCTAAAATTACCGGCCATAAAGATCTAAAAACATTAAACCAATATTATCAGGTTGATGATGATGCTAAAAAAGATGCTGTTGCCAGTACTTTTAATATAGAATTTAATCCACTCCGAAAATTAAAATAGTCGCTGATGGAATTCAGAACATTTGCAGTTTCTCGTATTCATAAATATGATGGTGTAATAGAAGAATCACACATAAAAATCGTTTTAGCACATTATTTAAGGGGCTGGGCCGAAGGGTTGAATTTTAAGGATTATAAGAGTTATGCCTTTTCAAGTTTTCTAATTGCGAATGAGGATTCAATTTATTTGCTTACTAATCAAAAAACAGGTCATCTGCCAATTAAAAAAAGAGATTCAAGAATTCTTTTTGAAATCAATGAATTAAAAGGTCACTTAGAGATCTTCCATAGAATTTTTGAATGTGTAAATTTAAATTTTAATGACGTCCAAAAAAAATGTGAAATTCACGCTGTTCAAAATCCAGATCTAAAAATACTTTTGAAGAAGATAAGAAAGGGGGGAATGTCACTTCAAGAAAAGAGAGTGACCATTGGCAATCAATTGAATAAGTCAACTATTAAAGATCTAATATATATGTTGTCCGTTATATACTTGGATTTTTATAAAATATTAGAGGCATATAAATATGAAAAACCTGAGATCTTCGATATTTATATAATAAATGATTTCTCCAAGGATAAATCTAACCAGAGAAAGGTTATAGAACCTATTCAATCCTCTAATACTTCCTCCTATAAAAAAATTGATTTAAATCAGCACGATAAAGTTTTTGAGACCGTATGGCAAGCGGTTCTTTATCATAGTATCTTAGTGGATTGTAAAATTAAAAAGGATTGTTCTAAGAAGGATATACCAAAATTAGTACAGAATTTCTACTTGTCTAATGGGAAGAAAATATCAAAAAATACATTCTACCAAAAGAAAATAGATCTTCCAAATTCAATAAAGTGTTTAAATTCTGAGGCATTATTACCCAAAGGTTCTTACAATGTTAATGATTTTCGATTTGTGAAAAAGCTTTTAGCTAAGGAACATCCAGAGACATTAGAAAGATTCAAGAAAAAGTATTGGCATAATAGCTTATTATAAGGACTTAAATAAGTTAAGCGAAAAAGTAACCCCTTACTGTAACCCCTTACCTATCAAATACCTTTAATTCTTTTACAATTTAGCCTTGAATTTAAAACTCAAGGTAATGGAAAAAATAACTCAAGTACACGGAATCACCAGGGAAGACCTTTTTAATGCATTCCAACGATTGGAGGATAAAATTAATAATCTTCAAGCGGCCAATCGTAAACCAAAAAAACATTCTGTAAAGGAACTAGCTCAGAATTGCGGAGTGGCAGAGCTAACAGTTAGAAACTGGATTACTGATGGTAAAGTCAAGGCTGAAAGGATCGGCCGCAGAATTTTTATTTCTGAAGAAGAATTTCAGAAAGCTTTATCGGAAGTGAAATCAATTAAATACAAAAGGTAGAAATGTAGTGTTTTAAAACACTAGGTTTTTAAGCAATAGTAATTGATTTCTGAGGTAATGAAAGAAAAATACATAAAGCAACCCAATCATATCATCACAGCTAGATTTACCCTGTCCAATCTGGAGAAAAATATTATTTATACAATTCTTAGTCAACTTCAAAAATCAATGAGTAAGGATTTAAATCAGAAATATGTGGAATCTGAAGTTACTATTAAGTTGAAAACCTTAGATAAAAACCGAAATTATAAACGCATTAAATCAGCAATAAAATCTTTGGCCGGAAAGCAAGTGGAATTTGAATTAAACATTCCAAACGGTAAAAAACCTGATAAGATCCAGGCAAACGTAACGTCTCTAGTGAGTGGTTTAAAATACGAGCGAAATTCAGAATTTATTTCTTTTATGGTTCCCTCCCAGGCTAGTAGGTTCTTCTGTTATACAGGGGGAGGATATACTAAATTTCAAAAAACAATCGCTATAAGCCTGACCTCTTATTATTCTAAACGTTTATATGAACTTTGCTGTAGGTGGGCTGATAGGGGAGGATTTGACTGTAAAATTGAAGAATTCAGGAGATTAATGTCTATAGAAAATAAATACAAGCAAATATCCCACTTAAGAACTCGAGTTTTGGAGGATTCACAAAAACAACTAGAAAAATCGGCGGATGTTTTCTTTAAATATACTCTTAAAAAAGAAGGTGGAAAGTATACTGATATCGTTTTTAAAATTCATAGAAACATCCATATTGGAAAGAAAAACCGACAAGTAAGAAGCGATTATTACTCCTTCGTGTATAATTTCCTTAATCAATATTTTCCACGGTATTTAGATGATAGGGCACAAGTATATAGCGATTCTATAGCCTATGCAGACGAATTATATACAGCTTATAAAAGATTCGGTAGATTGGACGATGATCTAACAACGGGTAAAAAAACAAAAAAAGATATTATCAACTTATTGAACGCAGTAATTTTGAAAGAATTAAAAGCGATATAAGGAAAGAAATCAAATCACACTAAAAAAAAGATATGTGTGATATATTCTTTGAACTTCGTCATTTTGTGTGATTGACTTCGTCAATCTGTGTGATTTTACTTTTAAAACTTCGTCATTATGTGTGATTTAAACCTGTTAAGACCTGTAAACACAAGAGCTGAGCGACGACTACAATAAGGTTAACCCACAAGTCTTTACAAGGTTATGGAAGAATATTTGAAAAAAATGCTTTTGAAAAGAAAAAAAGATAACTTTTTCAGCTATTTAAAAAATTTAAAAATTGAGAAATGATTGAAAAGTAAAACTTGGTAAATTGAAAATTTTTGGATCAAATATTTCGTGAAATACAGGAACGGAACCCTCGTCCAAACATTATTTAAGTAAGCATTAAGTTATTTTCATTTCTATTTTCAGAAGCCGGAAAAATTTAGTTTCACAATAGCATTGGAAAAAAAAATATAATATGCATCAAATTAATTTGGGAAATTTTGAAAAACACAAACGTTAATTTCCGGATTTTGGTCTGCAAGATGTGTATTTGTGTCCACAATTTTCAATTTATGGTTCACAAAAACTGACTTGCCGACCTAGCCGGAGAAAAAAAATACTCGCAATTCGAAAATTTTAAAAGGTGGAACAAAGAAAGAAGAGAAAAAAACTTTATAAACCAGAAATTAAAAAAGATTTTAAATGCAAAATCGTGAAGGCTAGGGTAAGTATTGAAGAATTTGAATCAATTAAGGATAAAGCAAATACTGTAAATCTATCAGTTTCAGAATTTTTAAGGCGTCGGGCTTTGAGCGAAGGCAGTACGGCTTTTAATCCTAAAGATATTATAGAGCATTTCTTTCGATATACTGGGGCTGTCAATAAAGTAGGAGTGAATATTAATCAAGTCACAAACTATTTAAACTATTTAAAGAACCAGGGAAGGGCTGAAGCTAAGGAGGTTGAGGAATTTAATAAGCTTTTTCATAAATACGTTTTGGTAATGACCGAGTTGAACGGAATAATGAAGAAGGAACTAAAAAAGATAAAATAAAAAATATAGAATAATTTCTATATTTTATGGAAATGTATTTGAATAGATCAGAATGAAGTTATTTTTTTCCGGCACGCTTGGAAATGAAACAGAATAGATTATTCAATTTGTGCAATAACGGCTTAAATGATATTATAAGAATGAAATGTAAATTTTATGCGAAAAGTTTTTAGTTGCAAAAAAATGTCGAACATCTTGCAAATCTCAAAATCACTGAAATGTTAATTTCCGCGTTTTGGTCTGCAAGATGTGTATTTGTGGCCACAAATTTTCAATTTATGACTCCCAAAAACGACTTGCCAACTTTGTTGGAATGAATATTCGCATAACTCATAGATTAAAGTATTACGTGGCTTGATAAAAAACTATTCTTATCTTTGATAGAGATCTTCTGGGAATTATCTGGAGATCTAAAAACTAAGTAATAAATAATAAAAACTAAATTTTATAAATCCTAAAAATATAATCTATAGAATAAAAAATATATTTTTTATAAAATAAAATTCTTAAGCGTTTAGCTTTTGATTTTGGTCTTAGAAAATCGCCAATTTTTTTACCCACCATTATCAAAGCAAGGCGTCCACGTCACGGCGTGGACTGCTTTTGTTTGGTGGGAAGGTGTTTGGCGATACCTCTGAGACCAGCAAGTTGCAGTTCCACGCTTTTTTTATGCGTGAACTTCAGGATCAAAGGCTGACTTAACCTTTTAAACTTAGCCTATGAAAACTTTTCGATTGCAAAATTACAGCTTTGAAGAAATCTTATTATTAAAAAGCCTGGCCAGGCATCCTGATGATGTTGAATATGCGGTAGAATTAATTGAAGAAGGCCAGGATAAATACGCGTCAAAACGGATATCAAAAATGGTGAATAAATTTCAGGAGGATAAAATCCTCAAATGCGGAATTCATTTACTGGATGAAAACCAGAAGGTACGAGTTCTATTCAATGGCGGCATTCAAAAAATAATTTTAAACGCGCCAAACCCCATTCCTAAAAATATCAGAGAGGAGATAGACCCCATTTCCATTATAAAAAAACTTTCCTGTTCTAATCTTAGCCTCTCCGAGATAAAATACCTCAATAACCTTATTAAAAAAGATATTCTAAATCCTCACGTATGAAAAAAGTAATTTATTTCCTTACCGCAATGCTATTTTCCTGCGGAACAGAAACAAGAAGCCAAGAACTGCTAATTATAAACTATTTAGAAGACGCCTCTAATGGAGTTAAAACAGACCTTAAAATAGATATTTTAGACATTGAAATGTCTGATGTTACCATAGCCGACAGCCTTTCATTTATAGAAACCAAATTCCAGGAGAGAATTGCGAAAGAAGAAGAATCAATTGAAAGTTTCAAATCAAATATAAAATCGGCTAAAGAGGAAAATAAATCATTAGATCGCTCAAATGTTGATAACCTGGCAAAAATCTCAGCTAATAAATCGGTAATAAAACTTTATGAAAATGGCTTAGAGAAAGCTCTGCTTTCACTGAAAAAAAACCAAGATCAGAAAGCAGTAGCATTAGGAAAGTATGAAAATCAGGATGAGAATGTTGTTCTGGTTAAAAAGGGAGTAACTAACTTCTCTTTTTTCAATCCCAAATTAGATACCAGGCAGGAACGAACCGAAACTTTTGTGTTTTCTAAAGATGCCTCAAAGGTTTTAGGAATAATATACAAGGGAAGGTTGGGTAGGAAGCGATGATATTTGAAAAGTTTTCTGAGTGAGCAAATTTTCTTCTGAAATAAATACATAAAATACATTTTATCCCGTCTATTTGTCCTTTAAATATGTATTTTGTGAGTCATAAAAGGAGTTAGCACCCATTTTTAAACAAGCGAAAAACAATTATGGACATAAGATTTCAGGGAAAATATAAATCATTAACAGATTTTGAATGGATCAATATTCCCAATTTTGTAGTATTAACTGGTCCCAACGGATCAGGGAAATCTCAACTTCTTGATATTATACACAACACAATTATAAACAAAAGAAATACATCCGAAAGAGTATCCATTTCAGGAATTCCAATTAATTCAAGTGAAGTAACTTACTTAAAAGGTGAATGGCAGTTACAAAATACCAACCACGTTAATTTGTCAACTATACAACAGCATATGAATGCTCATTATAGTAATTTCAAGGGTGGAAATTACAGGCAACCGAACGAAGGAAACCTTAAAATGTATAGTGCCTGTCAAGAAATTATTAGAAAGACGGGAAAACAATATAACCAAGTAACATTAGAAGAATTTGAAGAATATTTTCCAGAAATTTTGTATGAACAAGAAAGCCAAATAAGTCAGAAAATTGGTGAAGTATTTTATAATTATCGCCTTTCAGAAATTGAACTACAAGCCGAAGGTGAAACACAAGAAAATATCAAAAAGTTAATAGGTGAAAAACCGTGGGTTGTTCTTAGAGAAATAATTAAAGAATCCAAACTACCATTTGATGTAAACGATCCTTCAGATAATAAAATAAGAGATAGCTTTCAATTAAAGTTAACTCATCTAATTTTGAATGAAGAAATAAATTTTAATGATCTTTCATCTGGTGAAAAAGTTCTCATAGCTTTAGTTTTCTATCTTTATAATTCACAAGAAAAGAAAGTATTTCCAAAATTATTATTATTAGATGAGCCAGATGCACATCTACATCCCTCAATGTCTCAACAATTTTTAAATGTTATAAAAAATGTTTTAGTAGACAAATTTGGGGTTCAAGTAATAATGACTACTCATTCTCCTTCTACGGTAATTTTAGCACCAAACGATTCGATATATGAGATGTCAAGAACAGAACCTAGAATTAAAAAATCTCCTTCTAAGAATCACGCCGTTTCATTACTTACTTCCGGTCTAGTTTATGTAGGTGAAGGAACAAAATATTTCTTAGTAGAAGATAATGACGATGTAAATTTCTACTCTTTCGTTTACAACCAATTAACTTCAGACAACTTAATAGATGCGAATATACCATTGGTTTTCATTCCTGCATCTACCAATAATAAATCCGGAGGTAAAGATGTTGTTCAGAATTGGGTAGAAAAGTTGAAATCATCGGGATTAGTCAATGTAGTACAAGGACTGATAGATGCGGATTACGGGAATACAATCTCCGATGGTCTTTATAAGATTAATAGATATAGTATTGAAAATTATTTAATAGATCCTATTCTTGTATACGCAGCGCTAATTGATAAAGAAAAAACACCACAAATTCGGGATATTAATTTAAACGTTGGGGAAGAATATAAATTAAAATTTCTAGATCAGGAAGATTTACAGAAGATCGCTGATAATATCATTTCTACAGTTCAACCATTTATATCAAAATATTTTGATGATTTTGATTCAGCTGAAAATGAAAAAATTGAAGTTGAATTTCAGAATGGTACAAAAATACTATATCCCCGATGGATTTTAGAACGACGTGGTAAGACAATTTTACATCAGGTTTATAATGATGCATTTACAAGTCCTATAATTAATTTTAAAACTTTATTTAAAGCAATGAGGAAGTTGAACTTAATTCCAAATGATCTAACATCTAAGCTAATTGAAATTCAAAACGGGTGCTAACATCGGTTCATCGCAAATAGCGGGTATTGCCGAAAAAGTGTAATTTTAGAAACCAGGAAAGAAAATAGTTAATCCGACAAGTACGCGTCCCTACTCCCGCAACTTGCGATAACCGTAACCGTCAGACTGTCTAATAACCTACTGACTCTTAATAACTTTGTTGATTTCTTATCATTCTGGTTTTATCAACGATTGAGCTTTTGCAGTATCTTCATGCTATGAGATTTATAAAAGGAAAAGATCGCAAACAATCCTCGCTGTTCCCGGTGTCATTAGATGATACCATCGAACAGGAAAACGAGGTCAGGGCCGTAGATATTTTTGTGGATAGCCTGGACCTTGAGCATATGGGTTTTCGGGTACATTTTCCCGAAGGGGGACGTCCAGCCTATCATCCAGGGGTATTGCTCAAGTTATTCATCTATGGGTATATGAACCGGCTTCGCTCTTCAAGGATGTTGGAGCGTGAGTGCAAGCGCAATATTGAACTGATGTGGCTTCTAGGGCAACTTTCCCCAGACCACAATACCATTGCCAATTTTAGAAAAGATAATTCCGAGGCCATAAAAAAGGTGTTCCGAGCTACGGTGGTGCTGGCCAAAAACTTCAACCTTATTGGGGGAAAGCTTATTGCAGGGGATAGTACCAAGCTAAGGGCCCAGAATAGCAAAAAGAACAATTTCAATAAAAAGAAGATCGACCGCCACCTTCAGTATATCGAGAATAAACTTCAGGAATATAACAAGGCCCTGGAAAATGCCGATGGTACTTTAGCTAAAGAAAGCATCCATAAAGAGATGGATAAGCACAACAAACGAAAGAATAATTACCACAGGTTACAGAACCAGTTGGATCAAACCAAAGAAGAGCAGATCTCTACTTCCGATCCCGAGAGCCGGCATATGGTCCTACGCAATAATATTACGGAGGTAGCTTACAATGTCCAGTCCACCGTTGATGCCGAGCATTGCATCCCCATTGATTACGAGGTGACCAATCGCAATGACTCCAAAGCTATGGGGGCGATGATCCGAAGAGCAAAGGCCATCCTGGGAAGCACCGATTTTACCGCACTCTTTGATAAAGGCTACGATACAGGGTCTGAACTGGAAATTGCGCAAAAGCTAAAGATTAAAACCCTGGTGGCTATTCCGGCCCCCGCCTCCAATGCACCAGATCCTAAATACAATATTCAAAATTTTATTTATGACCAGCAAGAAGATCATTATACATGTCCGGAGCAGCATTTACTAAAAACCAATGGGAACTATTACACCAACCACAGGGGAAAATCTAATGAGTCGAAATTCAAACAGTATAAAACAAAAGCCTGCAAGGGATGCCCGGTGCGGGAGTTTTGTACCACGGCCATAAACGGAAGGATCCTTGCCAGGAATATATTTACGGCTGTTTATGAAGAAAACCGAAGGAATATGGAGGCCGATCCTCAATTGTATCGGCAAAGGCAGGCCATCGTGGAACACCCCTTTGGGACTATGAAAAGGCAATGGGGCTTTGACCATATCCTTTCCAAAAAAGGCAAAAAACGTGCTTCTGCAGATGTTGGCTTCATCTTTATTGCCTACAATCTCAAGCGCATCTTGAACCTAATAGGTGAAAAAGACTGGGACAAACTCCTGAAGACTATTCACAGCTATTTTACCACCTGGTTATGCAGCCATAGATCGATTTTAAGGACTAAGAGGCATGTTGATATAGCAGAATACATTTTACCGATCATTTAAAAAACCTTCCCTAAAAAACCTTATTTTAGTCCATAATTGGCAGAAACTAAGAGGTTTTTAGACAGACTGCCGTTGACGATAATTAGAATCAAGATCCAAATGAATACAAAAATTGCAATTTTAAGAGGAATAAATGTAGGTGGAAAAAGAAAAATATTAATGGCTGATTTAAAAGCCTTATGTGAAGAATTGGGATTGGAACAAATAAAAACCTACATACAAAGTGGAAATGTAATTTTTAATTCTAAAAAAGAAAATACTGAATTAGAAGATTTACTTGAAAATGCTATAACAGAAAAATTTGGATTTATTGTACCTGTAATTGTTAGAAATTCGAGCGAATTTGAAACTTCTATTAGTAAAAATCCCTTCTTTAATAAGAATGCTGATATAAACCAATTACACTTGACGTTTTTAAAAGAGAAACCTAAAAACGAATATTTAGAAAAAGTACTATCCTACCATTCCGACCCGGATAAATTTAAAATTGATGAAAAAGAAGTTTTTATATTTTGTGAAGGAAAATATCACGAAACTAAACTAAACAACAATTTTTTTGAGAAGAAACTTAAAGTGGGAGCTACAACCAGAAACTGGAAAACTATCTTAAAATTAATTGAATTAAGTAAAAACTAAACTTTAATGAAAAAAGACCTAATTGCTACAAGTAATATTAAAATACAATCCACCCCTGAGAAGGTTTGGAATGTTTTAACTAATCCCAAAATAATTAAAAACTACTTGTTCGGAACTGAAGTGAAAACCGATTGGAAAGTTGGTAGTCCGATAATATTTCAAGGGGAATATGATGGACAAGAATATTTAGACAAGGGAAATGTAATTGAAAAGAAAGAAAATCAGTTATTGAAATATAATTACTGGAGCGGATTTTCTGGATTAGAAGATAAATCAGAAAACTATTCTTTGATAACTTATAAAATAGATAAGTTAGAAGATAACGCACTAAAATTCACTTGGCATCAGAAAGGATTTTCGAGCGAAGAAGGACAACACCATACGGAACAAGGTTTGAATGAAATGTTAGTTAAAATTAAAAAACTATCGGAAATCTAACTATCGCCAACAAAGACGGTTCATCGCCAATAAGCGGCGGCGTTAGAAAGAAAATATTGAGCTATACATTTAGCTACCATTAATAATTTGGGAATGTAGCCGTGGTTTTCCTTGTATCATTCTCTTTATATTATTGTGAAAAATGGTTTGTTTTGACTGTGATCGATTCAACCTGTATGAATATTCATCCAGGTACCTTCTGACATGTTGTTTTGAAATAGGCGCATGAACTGTCCTCAACCAAGACTTTATCTTGTGGATTATAATATGAAGTTCCTTGAAATTTTTTCCTTTATTACTAGGTACCTGCTCGATATTATACTTTTTCTTTAATGGGCTGTAACCTCGCCATTTGTCGGTAACCACCTTTGCTTCTTCAGATATATGCTGTTCGAACAATGGGGTAAATGACTTGGCGGAATAATCGTCAATTACCTTGGCGTAGGCACGTTTAACTTTGCGTTCTTCATTAAGCTCCACCGCTATTATAACCTTGGTTTTACGGGTGTTGTAGCTTCTGCCAGGAGCATTTTCTTCTTGTCCGCCAATGATAAATTCATCGACATGAACCAAACCTTTCAAAGGATGTTTTTTGCTGCTTTCCATTGCCGAGCGTACTTTGTGCATAAAATACCAGGCTGTGCCCTGGCGGATACCATAACGTTCGCCCATTTGGATACTGGAGAGGCTTTTGCTAGTTGTACTCATCTCAAAAACGATACAAAAGGCTTTTCGTAGCCCGAACTTGACCTTATGAAAAAGTGTTCCGGCCGTTGAAGATTCTACCTTTCCACAACCATAGCAATGATACTTATGGTCTTTTTTTAAGCATCCTTTAGTATGACCGCATTTTGGACAAGTAAATCCATCGTGCCATTTCAAGTTAGCCAAATATTCCCTACATGACCCATCATCCGGAAAGACTTTCATAAAGTCTAGGATATTTTTACCTTTAAATTTATCCATAATCAATGTTTACAAGGGCTAATATACGGCTCTTATATGTATAACTCAAAGAAAATAATTAACTTGACACACAAACCAATACTAAGCCGACAAATCCGCGTCTCTTACTGCGCCAATTGGCGAACCGAGACCGCTGTAAACAATTTTTATATGAAAAATCTGCTCAAAAGCTCCATTTTAACTTTACTCTTGTTAACTCTTAACTTAGGAATTGCTCAAGTAAATCCAGGGGAAAATAATCCGATTTCGACAGAAAGCTATAACTTATATAAACCAGATAAAACTGAAGCTGTTTTAATACTATTTGGTGGATTTCCAGAAAATGGAGAAATGATTGAAAATGAATTTCCTATAACAGATAAAGCTTTAGAAGAAGAAATTGCAGTTATATACATGAATTTCAATAGAAAACTTTGGTTGGAAGAATCTCAGAAAGCTGATCTAGCAAACAATCTAAAGGTATTGTTTGAAACAAATGACCTTCCTAAAAAGAAAATAGTTATTGGAGGATTATCTAGCGGAGGAAGTATTGCACTTCTGATGGGGAATTATCTTACAGAAAATTCTAATTTAAATTTAGAACCAACTGGAGTTTTTGTTGTGGATTCCCCAATAGATCTTGCAGCTTTATATAGAATTACAGAAGATAATATAAAAAGAAATTTCTCAGAAGCTTCCGTTGGAGAAAGTACTTTTATCCACAATTATTTCAAATCTCAACTTGGAAATCCAAATGAAGAAATAAAGCCTTACGAAGATTTTTCAGTATTCACTTGGGAAACTAAAAACTATCAGAACATAGAAGACCTTAAAAACACCAAACTTAGGTTTTATTCAGAACCAGATAAAGAGTGGTGGAAGAAAAATATGGGTGTTGAATATGAGCAAATGAATGCTTTCCACATAAAGAGATTGACTGAATTTTTAAAAGACCAGGATTATAAAAATGTTGAATATTTAACATCAGAGAATAAAGGTTACAGATCCAATGGTGAACGCCATCCTCACAGCTGGTCTATAGTAAACAAAGAAGATTTACTAGAATGGATTTTAGAGGAATAAAAACAATTTACAATAACGCTTCACCGCCAATTGGCGAACCGAGACCGTGTGTTCTCAATAATAAAAATTCATAAAACCACTTGTAATGAAAAATAGGAATAAAATTATAGTCGGTATATTCACTTTGGTACTGGCAATTGTTATGATATTAGCTTTTAATGATGGTAAAACCGACAGTGAAAACGGTAAAGAATTAATAGAAACCTGGAAAGAACATTAATCCGATCAATTCTCAAATTAAGAATAATCAATATGAAAAACCTAACAAAGAAAAAATTTGTACTAATTGTAATATTAATTCTTGCCCTTGCAGAAGTTGGTTCATCTTTCATTACAGGAATATTATCTCCTTTTACAAGTAATTAAATGAGAAAACGAACTTAAGAGGTTTAACCGCAATAGATGGCAACGTCAGAAATAATTAAACTGAGCAAAAACAATCAACGACTACAAATTCACCGCCTTATACATTTTCTGGCAAGATTTTAATTTCAAAATAATGAATATGATTAAGAAATATTTAAAATGGATAATTCCTATAGCTGTTATTTTAGCCATAATTATTTATTTATTCTCATCTTCCGGAATTAGCGACATTGCTACAGATTATGCTCAGTCATATGCTGATACTGAGCTTTACGAAAATGCCCTAGATAAAGCAAAATCGAATAAAAGAGTTACTGAATTGCTTGGAGAAATTGAGCCGATAGATAAGCTTGCAATTTTAGAAGGCCACGTTAATTATTCAAATGACAATAAAACTGTCAATTCCTCTATTCGAATAAGAGGGAATAAAATGAAGGCAATTATGGATATAAGTGCAAATCGAGAAGACAACGTATGGAACTATGAGAAAATAAACATTCGAGTGAAAAACCCGCCGGAAAAGAAACAGACCGTTGAAGTAATTCCGTTGTAGTAACTAAAGAGGCTAATACTGCGGTTATTTCAATCTTTCCTTATAATCTGCTGCATTGCTTCAATAAAATCCTTGTCTGATTCCTTATCAATCTTGTCTTCAATAATTTTGAGATGTTCATCAACATCAATATCCGAATTACCATTCAGCCTGACCAGAATTTCTACCTGGGCTTCTAAGATAGCCCGGAGATAATTGTGATTTATGATATGATAGGAAAGCAAATTAGTGGCATAATTTGCAATATCAATGGGTGTATTTTCATTTTTCAGATTTTCTAAAATTTTATTAATATCCATAAGCTTTTAATTTATGTTTAGACGCTAAACCTCCAATGCAAGAAATTGAATACCGGTAAGTTAATGATTCTTAGTAAATTATTTAGCAGGTGGAATTTCAAATTGGAGGTGTTTTATAAATGGAAGTTGAAAAAATTACAATCTCCATACATTTTATTAATCTGAATTTAAAACCCTATTTTTAGACTCCAAATCCAACCCCGTTTATGAAGTCAACTGAAATCGAGGAAAAAGTAAAAACGCTATTCCAAAATTTTGATCGTGAGAATTTTATATATGATTTATTAAGAGCGTACGGAATCTCCAAAACCTCTATAACCCGCTTACAAAAAGGTGATTTCAACCTATCAAAGAATGAGGGCGAGATTCTGTATAAGAAGAAATTACTTTTTAAAGAAACCGATAGTGACCAGTTATTAGCGATTATCGACGATTTATCTAAAGAAGAGAATTTAAAGCATAATCCCCGTTTTGTGGTGGTGACTAATTATAAAGAATTAGTAGCCAAAGACACGAGAACAGGTAAAAATCTGGATATTGCATTAAAAGACTTACCTAAAAATTTCAGTTTCTTTTTACCCTGGGCCGGCCAGGAAGTCTACGCTGCCAAAAATGAAAATGAAGCAGATCGAAAGGCTTCATATAGGATGGCTAAACTTTATGATATACTGGTGACTGAAAATCCAGAGGTAGCTGAAGATTATGGACATAACCTGAATGTGTTTTTCTCCAGGCTTTTATTTTGTTTTTTTGCTGAAGACACCGATATATTTCCGGTAGAAGGAATGTTTACGAACACTTTGATGCAGCATACGCAAAAGGATGGTAGCGACGTTCATTTATTTCTAAAAAAGCTGTTTAAAGTACTTAATACAAAGGACAACAGCAAAGAGGCAAAATATCTTAGCGAATTCCCATATGTAAATGGTGGTTTGTTTAAAGATGAGATAGTGCTGCCTAAATTTAATAGTGAAGCACGTAGAATAATTGAAGAATGCGGCGACCTTGATTGGAAAGAAATCAATCCTGACATTTTTGGGTCGATGATTCAGGCAGTAGTTCATCCTGGGGAACGTGGCAATTTAGGGATGCATTATACTTCGGTACCTAATATTAAGAAGGTTATTGAACCTTTATTTTTAAATGGGCTGTATGAGGAGTTAGAGAAAGCTAAAGGAAATGCAAAAAAGCTTCGCAGACTCATCACCCGTATCAGTAAGCTTAAAATATTTGATCCTGCCTGTGGGAGTGGAAATTTTCTCATTATCGCATATAAAGAAATGCGAAAGTTAGAGATTGAAATTTGGCAGGAAATTCTGGAAATAGAAAAACAACAAAGTTTTATTTATTCTGAAATTAAACTCACCCAGTTCTACGGGATAGAAATAGACGATTTTGCACACGAAATTGCAATGCTTTCACTTTGGTTAACCGAGCACCAAATGAATAAATATTTTGAACAGGAGTTAGAAATGGGGAAAGCTCTTCCTATTCTACCGCTTAAAGCTTCAGGTCATATTACGCGCGGCAACGCTACACGAATAAATTGGGAAGATGTTTGTCCCAAGAAAGAAGAAGATGAAACCTATTTATTAGGAAATCCACCTTATTTAGGGTTTCGAAATTGGAACGCTGAACAAAAAGAGGATATGAAATTAATTTTTCAGAATTTAGGTAAGGTGAAACGTCTAGACTATATCGCTTGTTGGTTTATTAAAGCTTCAAATTATATAAAGGAAGGGAATTCAAAATTTGCTTTTGTATCCACAAATTCTATCTGTCAAGGTGAGCAGGTAAGTCTTCTATGGCCACTTATTTTTAATAAAGATTTAGAGATATTCTTTGCATACCAACCATTCAATTGGAGTAATAATGCGAAGAGGAATGCTGGGGTTACAGTAGTCATTGTTGGTATCAGGAATAAAGAAGATGCTGGTAAAAATCTTTATATGAACAATATTAAAAATAAAGTTAACAACATAAGCCCTTATTTGATACCAGGTCGTTCCGTCATTATGTACCAAAGAAAGGAACCTCTTTCAAGTTTTCCCAGTATGGTATTAGGCAGTAGTGGAATAGATGGTGGATTTTTAATGGTCAGTGAAGAAGAACGAGTGGACTTTTTAAAGGGGAATCCAAAATCTGAAAAGTTTATTAAACCATTTATTAGCGGAGGAGATTTTTTAAATGGAATTACTAGGTATTGTTTATGGATTAATGATGAAGATTTGGAAGAAGCATATTCCATTGATTCCATTAAAGATAGAATCGATAAATGTAGGAATTATAGATTAAAGGGAGGACGTGACGCAAAAAAAGCAGCTGATGTGCCACATAGATTTTTTTATAGGAAGTACAAAGATACTGATTGTATAATTATTCCTAGAACTAGTTCTGGGCGAAGAAAATATTTGCCCTGTGATTTTTTAGAATCAGGGACTATTATTAGTAACCAGGCTTTTGTTATTTATAATTCCGAACCATACCTTTTTGGGATAATTTCATCTAAACTTCACTCGGTATGGATGTCTATTACAAGCGGCAAAATGAGAAATGATTACAGTTATTCCGTTAATTTAACTTATAATACGTTTCCATTCCCAGAAATAACAGCAAAAGACAAAGAGCGTATAAACCTACACGTATTTTCGGTATTGGAAGAAAGAGAGAACCATCCGGAAAAAACAATGGCACAGTTATATGATCCTGATAAAATGCCTGCTGGATTACGCCGAGCTCATAAAGAATTGGATGAAGCCATAGAGCGTTGTTACCGTCTTAAACCATTTGAAAATGATACCGAACGTCTGGAATATCTTTTCAAGGAATATGAAAAAATGATCAATAAGAATACGCTTATGGAAAAAGGGAAGAAGAAAACTACAAACAAAAGAAAGTAAATATGGAAACCACTCAGACCAAAGTTCTTAAAGCATTAAAAACGAATGGTAGAATTTCATCTACCAAAGATACTCCTGAAGAGGAATCTGTTATTATTGATAAACTTGAAGCTTTTGGTCTTATCCAAAATCATAGAAAGTATTCCTATAAACCTACTCAACGTTTTCATCAATTTTCCGAAGAATTAATTGCAACTCAAACCCCGATTGAGAATTTTCAGTTTAAAGAAGATAAGATCTCGCATAACACTTATAACACTACCATAAATGCAGAACGAATTGGTCAGTTTGCACAGGGTAGTGGCATTTTTCATTTTGATCAAATTAACGTTGATGCTATTCAAAGGACTTTAGAAGAAGTATTAAATCCAGATCAATTAAATGAAATTAAGGAAATTATTAATAAAAAGGATGGGAATCATTTGTTCAGTAAGTTAAAGAGCTTTGGTTCAGATGTTCTTGCAAGCGTCGTTTCAGGAATTCTTACAAGTCCTGGAATATATTCTTAGAATACCAATTCAAAAAAAGTTCGGAAAAATTAAGAACTTTTAGTTATCTTTGTAATTAGATTATAATGAGGTTAATTAATAAAAAGGCACTTGAAAAACTCAAAAGGAAGAAAAGGGGTAATGCTTCTTTAGCTTCAGAAATTGATTTGCTGATTAAAGATTTTGAAACTTATAACTGGCAGAACCAGGAAGAGCTAAAGAAAGATCGCAAAGACGCAGATTGCGTTCATTCTGAAGGTTTCTATTTTTTCAATATAGAAATTCATAGAACAATGATTCTGATTGAATTTGAGGACAATGAAGCTACCATAATATGGGTGGGAGATCACCAGGAATATGAGCGGGTTTTTAAAAATAATAAAATTGCCATTGCAAATTGGTTAAAAAGTAAGGACTTAATCTAGATAGTTATGAAAACACAATTTGATGTAGATAGTTTCCTTGAAAAAGGTAAAATCCAAAACGAATTGGATTTTGAAAGGGCTTTAATTGCGGATAGAAAGTTAAGGGTAATGGTAAAAGAAAACCCTAAACTAAAAACTGTTCGTAAAAAGCTTCGCGATCTTATTGAAGCCTATGAAAATAAAACCTGGTCACCTGATGCTAAAATCACAGAAGATAAACTTAAAGAAAGTGATTGGGCTGAACAGACGGCAGAAAAGGAACGAGTTTTTATCCATAACAGGAAAAAGCTGATTAAAAGTAAGCTGAAAGAATTAGACCTTTCACAACAAGACTTTGGAGTAATTTTAGGTCATACAAGCAAATCGTATATGTCTGAATTGATGAATGGGGTGAGTCCTTTTTCATTAAAAGATTTGGTAGTAATAAGCCAACTTTTAAAAATTGAGTTAACTGATCTGGTGCCAACATTTTTACCTCAAAAAGAAAGAATCAAAATCAAGACTTCCATCAGAAAATTAGATAATCCTAAGCTTAGTTTAAGCGAAGATGATTTTGCCCTGGCTTAAATTTATTTTGCTCAGCCCTATTAATTTCACCCATTACCTTTAATAAAACTTATGCCAGATTTAGTCCACGTTACCTACAAACAAACCGGAAAGAGTAAAAAAACTAATGAATATGGAATGCGCGAAATGCAGGCTAGGGCTTATGACGCCAGAACCGCGCAGTATTTATTAATTAAAGCACCGCCGGCTTCAGGAAAATCAAGGGCTCTAATGTTTATTGGGTTGGATAAACTGAGAAACCAGGATATCAAAAAAGTAATAGTAGCAGTACCCGAACGGTCTATTGGAAATTCTTTTTCTACTACAGACTTAAAATCTTATGGTTTTTTTGAAGATTGGAAGCCTAATCCCATATATAATTTATGCACTCCTGGTGGTGAAAAAAGTAAGGTAAACGCTTTTACAAATTTTTTAAAAAGTGATGAAGAAATTCTTATCTGCACCCACGCCACCTTGCGTTTTGCTTTCGATGCCATTGAAGAAAAAGATTTAAACGATACTTTGCTGGCCATTGATGAATTTCACCACGTCTCCGCAGATGCCACTAATCGACTTGGCGAAGTATTGCGTACTATAATGGTGAAATCTAATGCACATATAGTCGCTATGACGGGATCTTATTTTAGGGGCGATAGTGTGCCAGTTTTACTTCCAGAAGATGAAGCAAAGTTTATTAAGGTTAAATACGATTACTATGAGCAGCTAAATGGTTACGAATACCTTAAATCCTTAGGTATTGGTTATCATTTTTACAGAGGAAAATATACCGGTGCAATTCACGAAATTTTGGATGAGGATAAGAAAACCATTATTCATATTCCCAGCGTAAATTCCGGAGAATCGGAAAAGGAGAAATACGAAGAAGTAAACCGTATAATTGATAGCTTGGGAGAGTTGGATTATCAAGATCCAGTAACCGGTGTTTTGTATGTAAAAAGTAGAGACACGGGCAGAACATTAAAAATAGCCGATCTGGTAAATGATAATCAGAAAGACCGGGATAAAATCCAAAATTATTTAAGGGGAATAGGTAGCGAAAATGATATTGATATTATCATTGCCCTGGGAATGGCGAAAGAAGGTTTTGACTGGCCTTACTGCGAACACGCTTTAACGGTAGGTTATAGAGGTTCTTTAACTGAAATAATTCAGATTATTGGCCGGGCAACAAGGGACAGTAAAAATAAAAATCACGCACAGTTTACCAATTTGATTGCCCAGCCTGATGCAGCTGATGATGAAGTAAAGTTATCGGTGAACAATATGTTGAAAGCGATCACTGCGTCGCTACTAATGGAGCAGGTTCTTGCACCTAATTTCAAGTTCAAAACAAAGGATGACACTAAAGATTACGATTCCGATGATGATGAAATCAATGAAGCAAAGGAAGATGATGATAACCATATTTATATAAGGGGTTTTAAAGAGCCTTCTACTCAAAAGGTAAGTAATATTATAGAGTCTGATTTAAATGACTTAAAAGCGAAAGTATTACAGGATGATGATATGATAAAGGCGATGCCAGGGAATGTTGAGCCGGAAGTAATCAATCAGGTCTTAATTCCCAAAATTATCAGAGAAACTTATCCTGATTTAACCGAAGAAGAAGTTGAAGAAGTTCGGCAGCATATTGTGGTTGATTCTGTTGTCAAAAATGGTACGATTGAAGAACAGGGCGATAAGCGATTTATTAAAATGGCCGATAGCTTTGTGAATATAGAAGATATCCACATAGATTTAATAGACAGCATCAATCCGTTCCAAAAAGCTTTTGAAATACTTTCTAAATCGGTTACCGCTTCTGTATTTAGGGCAATTCAGGAAACCATTGATGCATCCAGAATTACAATGACCGAAGAAGAAGCTATCATTTTATGGCCTAAAATAAAAGATTGGGTTCAGAAAACTGGTAATCAACCTGATATAAAATCTTTAGACCCTAAAGAAAAGAGAATGGCTGAAGCCGTGATTTTCCTGAAGGAATTAAAACGCAAACAGAAACAGAATGTCTAAGAAGAAATTAAGTATAGAAGATATATTGGAGGACGATGATCTCGGTATTTTGGATTCTAAATCGAGTAAATCTTCAGTTAAATCTGAAGATCAACGTCTAATTGATTCTTTTAAAGAAATCAATAGTTTTATTGATGCCAATGGAAAAGAGCCGGAGCAAGGCGGTGGAATATCTGAAATGCGTTTACAACTTAGGCTAAAAGGGTTTCGCGAATCCAAAAACAAAAAAGAAATTTTAAAGCCATATGATAGGCATCATCTTTTATTTCAAAAGCAACCCCCTAAGTCTGTTGCAGATATTTTTGAAGATGATGAACTCGATCTTCTAAGTCCTAATACTGAAGCTGAATCGATCTTTGATTTTAAACATACACCAAAGAATATAGAACGCGCTGAATCTGATTTTGTAGCGCAAAGAAAACCTTTAACCGATAAGGAATTTGAATCTTACAAAAGCCTTTTTAAACAGGTGCATAAAGAAATAAAGTCTGGAAAAAGAATCTTAAGAGAATTTAGAAATACTGATAAAAACCTGAAAGAAAAACACTTTTATATTCTGGACGGCATACTTTGTTATCTGGAACTGGCCAATATTGAGTTGGTAGAGGAAAAAAATATGGGTGGGAAAAGGTTGCGAATGAACGGTCGCACCAGGACAATATTTGATAATGGCACATATAGCAATATGCTTTACCGTTCCTTAGGCAAGCTTTTAACCATAAATGGACGAGTAGTATCAGAAACCGATGAAGCCGCAGAAAATGAACTGTCAGTTAATGCCACACAAGTAGAACCAGAAGATGTTGAAAGTGGCTGGATTTATGTTTTACGTTCAAAATCTAAAAATCCGGAAATTGCTTCTATAAATAACCTTCACAAAATCGGTTTTTCTACAGTTGATGTAAAAAGAAGAACTGTAAACGCAGCGAATCAATCTACCTATCTCAATGCCGATGTGGAAATCGTAGCAACTTTTAAATGCTTGAATTTAAATACGCAGAAATTTGAAAACTTGATTCACCGCTTTTTTAAAGATGTTCAACTTCAAATCGATATTTTAAGTCAGGGTAATCAACGGATTTCCCCCAGGGAGTGGTTTGTAGTTCCCTTTCCTATTATAGAGAGGGTAGTAGAGCTTTTTATATCTGGAGAAATCGTGAATTACCGGTATGATGTGGAGAATGAGGCGATTATTGAGATTTAAGGAAATTTCTCAATTTTATCTTAGCTACCGGTAAAGACAAAGTAGATATAAATGTAATACTGCATTTATTAGTACGTTAGCGGTCAGGCAATAAAACGACCCGAGAAACAAATCGGGTTATTTTTAAAATATTGTATTTTAGCATTTGCTTAAATAAACAAGTTGACTATCTTTGTGTTTATGGAAAACAATTCTTGCATAAGACAACAAGCGGACATTAAACAAATCAACCGTTGTAAAGACCGAGTTGCAGAACTCAACGGCTCGTTTGACTACTTATCGAACGGACTTGAATTGGCGGGTAACAACGTCAGACTGAAAATCCTGTTCCTGCTTTATGAAGAGAAACAACTTTGCGTTTGCGACCTGAGTGATGTTCTTGGAATGACCATTTCGGCAGTTTCTCAACACCTGCGAAAACTCAAAGACCGAAAACTCATTGAAACAGAAAGGCAAGCACAGACCATTTTCTATTCGCTGACAAACGAATACAAAAACTTGCTTGAACCGTTTTTCATAATACTTGACGAAAACAAAATTTTGGAGACAATATGAAAAAGGACAATAAACTAATCGGAGCAGGAATTTTAACGGCATTCGCTGCTTCTCTATGCTGTATTACACCAGTTTTGGCACTAATTGCAGGAACAAGCGGACTTGCTGCCTCTTTTTCGTGGCTTGAACCTTTCCGACCGTATTTAATTGGTTTGACAATTTTGGTTCTTGGTTTTGCTTGGTATCAAAAACTAAAACCGAAAAAGGAAATAGACTGTGATTGTGAAACTGATGAAAAGCCAAAATTCATTCAGAGTAAAAAGTTTTTAGGAATTGTTACAGCATTCGCAATTGTAATGCTTGCCTTTCCTTACTATGCACATATTTTCTACCCTAAGACAGAAAAACAAGTAATAGTAGTTGACAAATCAAATTTACAGACCGTTGAGTTTACTATCAGCGGAATGACTTGTGCAGGATGCGAAGAACACGTAAACCACGAAGTGAACAAACTTTCAGGAATAATCAAATCAACTGCTTCATACGAGAATGGAAACGCAATCGTTGAATTTGACAACTCAAAAACTAACATAGCCGAAATCGAAACAGCAATTAACGGAACAGGATATTCAGTAAGAGACAAAAAGGAAAAATAAAATGGAAATAAAATTGCAATCAACAATCACTTGCCCCAACTGCGGACACAAAAAAGAAGAAACAATGCCGACAGATGCTTGCCAATACTTTTACGAGTGCGAAAACTGCAAAACTGTATTGAAACCACAACAAGGAGACTGCTGTGTTTATTGCAGTTATGGGAGCGAGAAATGTCCACCAATTCAACAAGACGAGAAATGTTGCTGACCGAAGAAAAAAAGCCCGAACCGCTAACAATGTATATACAAAATAGGCGAAATAGCAGTAAATTCAACGGTTGTAGCTCGCTTCAACTTCATCTCGGTTTGATAAGTTTGAAGCCCGCAATCGCCTACTTTGCATATACTAAACGTTATCATTAGTAGATCAACCACATTTTTCTAAAGATTCAAACATTTTCATTAATGCCGTGACGGCAAGTATTTCTTTGTTGTTAGTTGAACCAGAGAGTAGAACCTGGATATTTTATTTATTCCTCGGTATATCTATATATTTAGCGTTGAGCAGCTACATATTAATGTGGCTTAAAAATAGGCCACTGGCAAACGAAAACGAATATGTTCAGTTTTTTCCCGAATAACCGGGAAGTGGGCAGACCTCAAACCTTATTTTCCGCATTTTTTCTGTGGGGAGCTATTTATCAATTTGGACCAGGGAGGCCATTGCTGCTGGGAAAGCATTAAAATCAAATGTCCGATGATTTTTGAAGTTCCAGAAATAATAGAAATAGAAGAAGAAAGTCAAATAGAAGTCACTTAACATGAATCTGATATCTACAACCTGAATCATCATATATTACTATATAGCTAAGTCATTTTGTCACCTCGTTTGTCACCTTAAAATAAATAGCCCCGTAAACATTGATCTTACGGGGCTATCTAGTGGAGTCGGAGGGGTTCGAACCCTCGTCCAAACAAGCAATTCAGATGCTTTCTACACGTTTAGTTTTCACTTAAATTGTCGGGAAAAAGTCTGGCCGAAAACTACCTAACTTCTTCCGTATCCTCAATTAGATTTTAGAACTGCATCAAGGTCCTACAGTTCCTATATTTACTTTATCGGTGCCCCTAATGCGAATGCCGTAAATCAAGGCCTTCGCGGGACATCTTGGCTCCCTGTCTTACAGGGACTAAGCAATCCTACTGTGATTCGGATTATGCAGCCAAGGCGTAGTTATCTTCGCCGTTTAAAAAAGTGTGAAATATGAGATTTACGAGCTATATCCCAGCGCTCGACGTGCTTACAACTCAATTAGACTCGCTGTCAAAACCAAGTCGACCCCATAAATAAAGAACATTGTTATTTCCGCAAAGGCGGAAATCCAGTCAGTTTTTAGCTGCTCTGAGCATGCAAAGATACAATTTTAAATTCATACCTTTGAGTTACACACATAGAAGTACAAAACCCATACCATAAATGATAAAATTTGCACTGATTAAAGAAGAAAAAACGCCATCAGACCGTCGCGTAGTTTTTTCACCTAATAAATTAAAAGAACTCGTAAAAAAGTTTCCGAAAGCTAATTTTAAAGTGCAAAGTTCTAATATTCGTATTTTTACCGATCAGGAATATCGAGATGCCGGTTTTGATGTTACTGAAGATGTTTCAGATTGCGATGTTTTACTGGGTGTAAAAGAAGTTCCACTACCGGCGTTAATTCCGAATAAAAAATATTTTTTCTTTTCCCATACCATTAAAAAGCAACCTTATAACCGCGATTTGCTTAGGGAAATTCTAAAAAATAATATCGAATTATACGACCACGAGGTAATAGTTAATCAAAAAAATCACAGGCTTATTGGTTTCGGCCGATATGCAGGTCTGGTAGGAACTTACAATGGATTTAGAGGAATTGGTTTAAAAGAAAATCTATATACTTTACCGAAAGTAAAATCTCTGCCAGATCTTGATGCCATGTTGGCAGAACTCGATAAAATTAAAATTCCGCCAATTAAAATATTACTAACCGGCGCAGGAAAGGTGGCCCGGGGCGCAAAAGAAATTTTAGATCATTTAAAGATCAGAGAACTGGACGTGGAGGATTTTCTGGAATTTAAAGGAGAAGAGCCGGTATATTGCAATATAGATGTGCTTGATTATAATAAAAAGAAGGATGGCTCAGCGGGCAGTCATAAAGAGTTTTTTAAAGAACCCGGCAAGTACGATTCTAACTTTTTGCGTTTCGCTAAATGCAGTGATTTCTTTATATCGGGACATTTTTATGGAGATGGAGCGCCAGTATTTTTTACTGCTGAAGATGCAAAGTCTAAAGGTTTTACTATAAAATATATAGCAGATATTTCTTGTGATATCAATGAGCCTATTGCCAGTACAATTAGGCCTTCCACCATAGCTGAACCTTTTTACGGTTACGATCCTACAACTGAAAGCGAAGTAGATTTCCGTGAGAAAGAGAGTATCCTGGTTATGGCGGTAGATAATTTGCCTTGCGAATTACCCAAAGATGCCAGCGAAGGTTTTGGCGAAATGTTTATGGAACACGTGATCCCGGCTTTCTTTAATAATGATAAAAATGGCGTCTTAGCCCGAGCGCGGATGACTCAAAATGGCAGGTTAACTCCAAAATTCAGTTATTTACAGAATTATGTAGATGGAGTATAGGATCTGTTCATAATAATCTCTAAAATAAGACAGCTTAAAAGTCCTAACAGGTAAGCAAGCAAATCCCAAACCGAAAAACTGCTACCAAGTATTATCATTATAGGTTTGGGTGGCTGGTATTGGAGTAATTTTACGATATCAATAAGCTGGAGAAATTCTATTATAAAGGAGAATATCAGAACAATAAATAGGCTTTTATAAATGGAGAATCGGCTTATTCCCATTAGGAAACAATAAAGCATTATTACCACCAGGAAATCCCCGAGGTATGGTCTTATAAAATCATCTTTTATAAAGCTGGCGATAAGAATTTCAGTAATTAACAGGGAGAAAAAGCCAATGAGATAGTTTTTTCTGCGATTTCGGTTAAGTGTGAAGATGCTCAATTTTTATTCTTTAGATTCTTCTTTTTTCTTGTGTGGTATATGCATTTTGAATGTCTAAGGATTTAATCTCTTCTTGATATTCTGAAGGTAGGATCAGCGATTTAAGAAGTCCGTCTATTTTTATAATTCTGCTAATTTTATAAATAGGGATCACCGGGTTTAAGAAAGAAAACTTACGCAAATTTAAATAGTTACGAACGCTAACGGGAGTAATAAGGCTTTGTGTTTCCATTAATAGCCTGTAACGCATTAACCCCAGGTGTTTGCGGTACTGTTGGTAAAGGTCTTTGGTATATTCTCCATACTTAAGGTTTTGCTCCAGGTGTTCCTGCCGCATCTTTTCAAATTCGTGGAAATTTTTTGGTAGATATTTTAAATTCATTCTTTTACCTACCCTAAAAAAAACATCAAAAACTTCTTTTTTTTCAGAAAGTTCTAGCTTGCGTTCCAGGATTTCAAAAGACCTGATAGAATAATCTATAAGCATAAAAAGCACGTCCCGGTAAGCCCAGTCTGGAATATTTTTTCCGCGTTTATTTTCCAGCGAAGCGTGAATAGAATTTATATGATCTATTGCCTTAAGTGCCGACGATTTTTCAGCAAAAACTATTTCCCGGGCATAGGAAACCGTTGAGAAAAGCCTGCCAAGCGGATCTTGAGGTAAACGGCCGGTATAATAAAGCCAGTCTACAGCTTTATTGAGCGCAAACTCTGCCGAAGCCCCGGCGAAAATAAAGAGAATGGTATCACCCTTTCCCCAAATTTCGCGAACTATAGAGTTTTTATTTACAAAATATTGCATTAAGCGATTTTAAAATATTGTTCTGATAGTTTTTTTAACTTCCGGCAAAAGGAGTTCCAAAAACACCAACAGCAAGTTCTGCCCAGATCATAAAAAATACTGCAAGAATAATTCCACCGATTATAAGTCGGTTTTTACTGCTGGAAACCTTTCTCAACACAAGGTCAATTCCCAGCCCGGTAACCAGGAGTAAAATTCCCATAATAATAAAATCTGAAACAGTCCAAACCACTTCACTGCTAAACTGCATCGCGATAAAGGGAATCAATAAAAGTGCTCCCACGATAATTAGGATAATTAAAAATCGGTTAGTTTTCATAATAATAAATTTGATTAATAGTTATTTTAAGTACTTTGAATTTCAAAGTTGAATGATAAAAAAATAGGTTTATCCTTATTGCCTCTGTTGCTTTAATAAGTTTTCAATGGCGTCTATATGTTTCTGAAAATCCTTTCGGCCGGTTTTAGTGGCACTGTAGCGTGTATTTGGTTTTCGGTCTATAAAAGATTTTTCTACCGTTACATAACCTTTCTTTTCCAGGGCTTTAATATGGCTCGCAATATTACCATCGGTAACTCCCAGGAGTTCTTTTAGGCTTGTAAAATCAGCATATTCATTTACCATTAATACACTCATTATTCCCAGGCGTACCCGGTGATCAAAAGCTTTATTTATATCACTTATAATATTTTTCATTAAGCATTTTTTCTGTCATACTTATTGTACATCCAGATACCGTAGGCAATATGAAAAAATCCGAAACCAACTGCCCAAAAATATAATCCGTAGCTCAAAAACTGGGTTGCAATAAGGCCCAGGACTAAATTTGAATACCCTAAACTTCTAAGATCGCCAAAAGTATATTTGCTGGCATGAATAAGGGCAAGCCCGTAAAAAATAAGCATAGAGGGAGCTATAAGTCCTATAAGATTATATTGCAAAAGGATTAAACAGAAAATTCCACCTGATGTTAAAGGAGCAAAAAAATTGATAAGTAATCGTTTGCTGGTGCTATCCCAGCTTTTTTCGTTTGTTTTTTTAGCTTTCCTGGTGGTTAGAAAAACCGCCGTACCAATAGCCAGAAGAAGAACAGCAAGAGCTAATAAAAATAACTGCGTCAATATTTTCGCGTCCATTGAAGCCGGGCTCAGCGAATCTATGGCTGAATTATGCCCATCCAATAAACCTTTTCCAACTATAGCTCCAATAATTGCATAGCCACCTGCAAAAACTCCCGCGAGCCCGCTTAGGGAAATAAATCGAGAAGAGCGGTTCATCATGTGCTTGATGTCGCTTAGGTCTTGAACATACTTTTCATTTTCCATTATAAAGTACTTTGAAATACAAAGTAAAATAAAAAACTTCAATTATTCGTTAAAAATCATCAAAATATTAAATTGGCCTGTTTTTTTAATTTTTTTCCGAACTTTATCCAAAATCAGAAATATGATAAACCGAAATTTCTTTGTTTTACTGCTTTTCATTTTTACCGGAACTACTCTTTCTAGCCAGGAAGTAGAACTGATGAGTTACAATATTAAATATGCCAATGAAAATGATGGTGAAAATTCCTGGTCTAATCGCAAGAACCATATAACCAAACAAATTAAGTTTTACGAACCCGGGATTTTTGGAGTTCAGGAAGCTTTGGCGATTCAGTTAAAACATTTCAAAGCCGAAATGGATAATTACAAATATGTTGGAGTAGGGCGAGACGATGGGAAAGAAGCCGGTGAATTCAGTGCTATTTTTTATAATGCTGAAGAGTTTGAAATGCTGGAAAATGATACTTTTTGGCTTTCGGAAACTCCAGCTGAAATTTCGGTAGGATGGGATGCTGCGATGGAAAGGATTTGTACTTATGCAAAATTCAAAGAGAAAAAATCGGGAAAAGTATTTTGGGTTTTTAATACGCATTTTGACCACGTTGGAGAAAAAGCTAGGGAGAACAGTGCAAAATTAATCTGGGAAAGAATTTCAGCATTAAATAAAGAAAATCTGCCGGTGATTTTAATGGGTGATCTAAACCTGGAACCCCATACTGGCGGAATAAGATTTTTAATGCGAAAAATGAATGATTCTAAAGCGGTGGCTAAACTCGATTTTGGACCAGAAGGTACTTATAACGGTTATAATTTTGAGGAATCCGTAACTCGAAGAATTGATTATATTTTTACTTCAGATGAGATTGAAGTTAAAAAATATGGCGTTTTGAGTGATTCCAAAGACCTAAAGTACCCTTCAGACCATCTGCCGGTTTGGGTGGAAGTTGATCTTTAATAGACCCATTTCTGGAGATATTTTTTAAAACTTTTCTCTATAATCTATCCGTAAAAATTCGTCATCCTAAACCAGGTTACAGGATGACGAATTTTATTAGAACTATTTAGAAATCCATAACGGTACTTCGGGGTTTTTCCCGAATAATTCTTCGGTTACACTTCCCACTAATAGGCTGGAAATATTATTCGCACCTTTATCTGCCACAATTAAAATATCAACGTTATTTTTCTTTGCACATTCCAATAAATTGCTGGCCACACTGGCGTCCCTGCCGGGAATAATTAAGGGAGTCACTTCGCCCTGGTAATCTAATTTGATAAGAAATTTATCTCCTTTTTCCCTGGCGTGTTTTTCAATTTTCGGGGCCATTGCTTCTTTAGGAACATAAGGTGAAAATTGCACCGGTACCGAATATACATGTGCGGCAGTTACAGGAGCCGAAGTAGCCTTTTGAAGCATTTGAGCTATTGGAAATATTTTTCGGGATTCACGGGAAAAATCGGTTCCTGCCCAAATTGTTTTTATTTCTGGATGAAAGTCTCGTGGAACAGAGAGAATATCACATTTTAAAAGACGCAGCAATTTATTGCTTACAATTCCGGTTCCTTTTTTTCTGTTCTTGTTTCCAACCATCACCAGGTCTATATAATATTTATTGGCGATATAATTTATCAAAGATTCGGTATAAGGGTCTTCCGAAATAAGAACTTCCCATTCTGCCTTACTATTAAAATGGGTTTCTACTTTTTCATTGAGTTCGTCGCCAATTATCTCATCAAGATTTACATCTTTCATTTGTTCATCAAAAAGCGAAGAAATCTCATATTTCTTAATATTATGAACAAAATATACTTTTTTAATCTTTAGCGTCTCCGATAGGAATGAAGCATATTTTATAACTGAATTATCAATGTCTGAAAGGTCTAAGGCAACCAGAATGTTGGTGAATTTTTCCATAATGCCTGTTTTTTAGTTTTGGTTATTTTTTTTCCCGAGGTTTCTTTTCTTAACAATATCATTCACGATATCTTCATAATTTTCCATCTCCTTTTGTTCTTTTTTATCCTGCATTTCTACCAGGTCTTCTTTTAAACCTTTGTAGAGAGAGTAGCACATAATAAGCAGAATAACAGCAAAGGGTAATCCCGTAACTATGGTTGCGGTTTGGAGCGCTTGTAGCCCGCCACCAATTAATAAAACTGCGGCTACAGTTCCTTCGGTAACTGCCCAAAAGATTCGCTGACCTTTTGGTGCATCTATTTTTCCTCCAGAAGTTAAACTATCAATTACCAAAGATCCAGAATCTGATGAGGTAATAAAAAAGCCGGCAATTAAAATTACTGCTACTACATTTATTACCATAGAAAGCGGGTAATCTTCAAAGAAAACAAATAGGGCAGTGGCAATATCATCGTTAACGGCGTCTATTATACTCATATCCCCACCAAGCGCTTCCTGGATTGAAACACTACCAAAGGCTGAAAGCCAGAAGAAAGTTACTAAAGAAGGTACTAATAATACACCTAACACAAATTCTCTAATGGTTCGTCCTTTAGAAATACGGGCGATAAACATCCCAACAAATGGCGACCAGCCAATCCACCAGCCCCAGTAAAACACAGTCCAGTCGTTTTGCCAGGAGCTATTAGTGAAAGTTTCACTCCAGGTAGAAATTTCAATAAAATTGAAAAGATAACTTCCGGTATTTTCAACAAAAGATCTAAAAATAAAAACGGTAGGACCAAGCACTAAAGCCAGGCCAAGCAAAAGCAAGGCAACCCGCATATTCCATTCACTAAGAAATTTAACTCCTTTATCTACCCCAAGAACTACTGAAATTGTGGCAATAAGCGTAATTCCAGCAATCAATAATACTTGTGTAGTAATTCCGCTGGGAATATTGAAAACGTGATCTAAACCAGAGGCAATTTGCTGAACCCCGAACCCCAGCGATGTAGCTAAGCCAAATAAAGTAGCTAGAACCGCAAAAATATCTATTGCATCTCCAATTTTTCCATAGATTTTATCTCCCAGGAAAGGATAAAAAATAGAACGTATAGTTAGTGGCAAACCTCGAGTGTAGGTGAAATAAGCAAGTGCCAGGCCAACTAAGGCATACACTCCCCAGGCGTGAAAACCCCAATGTAAAAATGTGAAATTCATAGCTTCCTGCGCGGCAGCTGCAGTTCCTGGTTCACCGGTTGGAGGTGCTGTAAAATGCATTACAGGTTCGCCCACACTAAAGAATAACAGCCCAATTCCCATCCCTGCGCTAAACAGCATGGCAAACCATGAGAGGGTTTTAAATTCGGGTTTGGCATTTTGGCCACCTATGCGCATATTCCCAAATTGCCCGAGGGCCAGGTAGACCAGGAAAACCAGGAATATATTTACACACATGATAAAAAACCAGTCGGCATTATTGGCAACCGCGGTTTGAATATCTGCAAAAATAGTTTCTGCCTGTTTTTCAAAAATGAGGGTAAGAGCGATGCTTACAATAATTATAAAGGATGAAATAAAGAAAACGGGACCGTTTACTTCTAATCCAAAAATTGACTTTTTCTCATCGCTTCTGGTAACTTTCTTTGCCATATAAGTGGTTTTCAGAAATTAAATTAAAAATAGTAGCCTATGTTGATGTTGAATCTTGCTTCCCATTTTGCATCAGTGTTACCGGCTGCAAAATCGTCTACAAAATTACCTCCCAACCAGGAGTGATTATAACCGGCGGCGTAATCTATATAAGTATAAACCTGCCCGGCGGTAACCAGTACTCCTGTAACGTTCATATAAGAATCAGTAAAATTGCTCTTATGTTTTTGCATATAACCAAAATCGTTATAGAATTCCAAATTAGAAACGGGCCCCAGGTTTACAGGGATATTTCTTGAAATTGCCAGGGAATATAAATTAAAGTCGGCAGCAACTTCATAAGGTGCGCCATAAGCACCAAAACTTAAAGCTTCCCTGCTTTCTCCTTCGGCATTAATTGGATTATGCGAAGCGGTTAAAGCCTGGGCTTTTAAATTCCAACGATTTTGAGTGATTTCGTAATGCGCGGCCAAACCGTAATGGTTTCCGGTTTCCTGAGTGTCTAAATTATATAGGCCGCCATATTGTGCCGAAACGCCTAATCTATTAGCAGCCTTATCCCCAAATTTATAAACAAATTTCCCGTTAAATTGATTTATTTCTTTGTTTCTGCCTACAACGTCATAAGAATATCTACTGGTAGAAGATTCGGTATCACTGCCAAATCGCAATTCTTCCGAATTTTTAAAGAAAGCAAAGTGATATTCATATTTCTCCCCGGCGTGAATATATTTTATGCCCATATCGTGATCGTCTTCCAGCCCCATATAATAGGTTAAATTAAAGAACCAGTTGTGGGAATTATATTGCTGAATACCAAATGGAACCTGGGTAAGGCCAATTTGAATTTCTTCTATATCATTAAATTTATATCCCATCCAGCCTTGCTTCATTACGCCACCGCCAAAAGCGTCAGAGTATAATCTATATTCAGCATTTAAGTAAACCCCTTTATATTTTGCATTGAAGTTTACTCTAAAAATATCGTAACCAAAATCACCACCACGGTTTTTTTGTCCGTCTTTCCAGGAAGAAAGGTTGTAATTATAACGAAGCGCACCACCAACAGATACTTCTGGTTCTTCCTGCGCAGTTAAAGGAGCTACTAAAAATATACAGAAAATAGCTAAACAGAATTTCCAGGTAAATACACCTTTCGAAATAGGTTGTTTTTGCATTAAGGTTTAGGTTGGTTGAATTTCAAATTAACTTAATTTAAAACGGAAACTCTTAATAATGAATTAGATTAACTTTTATTTAATTAAATATAACAGCTGTTAAGAGAGCTATAGGTTTTGTTTACTAGCAGGAGATAATTAAAGCTATGGACAATAAATGCCCTCCAGCAGCTTTAAAATATAAAAGATTGCAACTGAAGAAAAACAACCTTAAATTTTGATGATTTTATTAAATAGGGTAGTGCAATAACAATCACACCCAAGACATATGACCGGGTGTTTTGATAAAATAAGTGGTAAGTAGAACGACATCCACCTTGGACTTAAAGAAATTTTTATAAGCTATTTACCGTTTTTCTTATTGCAACTAAATTACCTAGTAATTTCTCTAGGTAATTAAGATCTAGCATATTGGCGCCGTCACTTTTAGCATTAGCCGGGTCAAAATGAGTTTCTATAAACAGGCCATCTACTTTATTTACTATTCCTGCGCGGGCAATAGTTTCTATCATTTCTGGTCTGCCCCCGGTAACACCGCTGCTTTGGTTGGGTTGTTGGAGAGAATGAGTAACATCTAAAACGGTAGGAGCAAATTCACGCATAGTGGGAATTCCCCTAAAATCTACAATCATATCCTGGTAACCAAACATAGTCCCACGATCGGTAACCATAACCTGCTCGTTATTGCAATCTGTTACTTTGGTAACCGCGTGTTTCATACTTTCAGGACTCATAAATTGTCCTTTTTTAAGATTAACCACTTTTCCGGTTTCTGCGGCGGCAACTACTAAGTCTGTTTGCCGCACCAAAAATGCTGGGATTTGGAGAATATCTACATATTCAGCAGCCATTTTTGCGTCGCTTATTTCGTGAATATCGGTTATAGTAGGGATCTCAAAAGTTTCAGAAACTTTTCGAAGAATTTTTAAGGCTTTTTCATCTCCAATTCCTGTAAAACTATCAATTCTGCTGCGATTAGCTTTTTTAAAAGATCCTTTAAAAACGTAGGGAATTTCCAGTTTATTGGTTATTTCAACTACTTTTTCAGCTATTCTCAGCGCCATTTCTTCCCCTTCAATTGCACAGGGCCCGGCTAGTAAGAAAAAATTGTTAGAATTAATATGTTTTAACTGCGGAATCTTTTCAAGTTTCATAAAATGGGAATTAGGAAAGCAAAGATAACAGAATTAAGCGGGTGTTACAATTCAAAAAATAAGTGTTTTCCCGAGTTTAATTTTCTACTTACTACATTATACGTAAGAACTATTTGTTGTAATTTCCCGTGGTAATTTTTAAAATATGGAGCTGCAACATTTGCTAATTTCTGAACTACAACACGAAGTTGTGCTTACCGAAAAATTTTTGAAACGTATTCCTGCCGATAAATTGGAATGGCGACCACATAAAAAATCAATGAGCATAAAGCAATTGTCGAATCATCTTGCTGAAATTCCAAGTTGGATAACCGCTACTATGGAAATGGACGAAATGGATATGGTTGGTTATAAATCTCCAGATTTTGATAGTATTGAGGAAATTCTTGAAATATTGCAGAATAATACCTCTGAAGCCGAAGCTGCTTTAAGAAAACCGGATAGTGAATACGAGAAAAACTGGAAAATGATGCAGGATGGCAAAGTGTTAATGGATATGCCTAAATATTCTGTTCTTAGAATGATGGTTCTTAATCAATTGCCACACCACAGGGCGCAATTGGGCGTTTATTTTAGATTACTGGATATACCGGTGCCGGCCACTTATGGGCCATCAGCCGACGAAAATTAAAAGATCAATTTTAAATTCTTAGCTTTGCAAAAAATTTAGCTATGCAAGGATTAAAAGAACAGTTCAGTAATTATTATACCCCTAAGCGTTTACTTATCAACGCACTAATAATGACGGCTGCTACCATTTTCTTTATCTATCAAAGACCCGAAGAGCCTTTGTTTGGTGTTGGTTTCGGAACAATTGCGGCTATTTATTTTGGTTTTTTCGTTTATAAAAAGCTAAAATCTACCTCCTGATTTTATTAAATTGCATTTTCAAAATTAACCTTTTGAATATCAGTTAATTTGCTTCTATATTTTTTATTTTGAATTAGTCGCCTTAGATACTTGTATCTTTAAAATTAGCCGTACATTTGCAGCCTTAAAAATGAGGCGCTTATATGACAGCTATTAAAAACATCGCGATTATCGCGCACGTAGACCACGGTAAAACTACCCTGGTAGACAAGATTATGTATCACTGCCGTTTGTTCAGGGACAACCAGAACACCGGAGATCTTATCCTGGATAACAACGATCAGGAACGAGAACGTGGTATTACTATTACTTCTAAAAACGTATCGGTAGTCTATAAAGACACCAAAATCAATATTATTGATACTCCTGGTCACGCCGACTTTGGTGGAGAGGTAGAGCGAGTATTAAATATGGCCGATGGGGTTCTATTATTGGTAGATGCCTTTGAAGGTCCAATGCCGCAAACACGTTTTGTGTTGCAAAAAGCTATAGATCTTGGGTTAAAACCTTGCGTTGTAGTGAATAAGGTAGATAAACCAAACTGTACTCCAGATGAGGTGCACGAAAAGGTTTTTGACCTTATGTTTGAATTAGGTGCCGAAGAATGGCAGCTTGATTTCCCAACCGTTTACGGTTCAGCACTTAATAACTGGATGAGCGACGATCCAGATGTAAAAACAGATAATATTGAACCGCTTCTTGATATGGTACTGGAACACATTCCATCGCCTAAAGTACAGGAAGGTTCTCCTCAAATGCTTATTACTTCTTTAGACTTCTCTTCTTTTACAGGAAGAATCGCTATAGGTAGATTACAACGTGGGCATTTAAAAGAGGGAATGCAGGTTTCATTAGTGAAGCGTGACGGAAGTATAAAAAAGACAAGAATAAAAGAACTTTTTATTTTTGAAGGTTTAGGCCGTAAAAAAGTAGACGAAGTTCAACCAGGTGATATTTGTGCTATTGTTGGTCTTGAAGGTTTTGAAATTGGTGATACTATTGCTGATATTGAAAACCCTGAAGGCCTTAAGACCATCGCTATAGATGAGCCTACAATGAGTATGCTTTTCACTATTAACGATTCTCCTTTCTTCGGAAAAGATGGAAAGTTTGTGACTTCAAGGCATATTAAGGAAAGACTTACCAAAGAATTAGAGAAAAACCTTGCCCTTAGGGTAAAGGAAACCGATAGTGCCGATAAATTTTTGGTTTATGGCCGTGGGGTAATGCACCTTTCTGTACTTATTGAAACAATGAGAAGAGAAGGTTACGAGCTTCAAATTGGACAGCCACAGGTGATTATCAAGGAAATTGATGGTGAAAAATGTGAACCGGTTGAAGAACTAACTATAGATTTACCTGAAGAAGTTTCAGGAAAAGCGGTAGAAATGGTAACGATGCGAAAAGGAGAAATGCTAAGCATGGAAACCCGTGGCGAACGTATGATTATTCAGTTTATGATTCCTTCCAGAGGAATTATAGGTTTGCGTAACCAGTTGCTTACTGCTACTGCAGGTGAAGCAATTATGGCTCACCGTTTTAAAGAATATCAGCCGTTAAAAGGTGGAATTCCACAGCGTCAAAACGGTTCTTTAATTTCTATGGAACGCGGAAAAGCAATTCCTTATTCTATTGATAAATTACAGGATAGAGGGAAGTTTTTCGTAGATCCGGGAGAAGAAATTTATGAAGGCCAGGTTATTGGTGAAAATTCCCGTCAGGATGATATGGCGGTAAATATTACCAAAACCAAAAAGCTTTCTAACGTTCGTTCTTCTGGAGCCGATGATAAAGCTAAGATTGTGCCTGCACTTAAGTTCTCTTTGGAAGAAGCTTTAGAATATATTCAGAAAGATGAGTATGTTGAGGTTACTCCAAGTCACTTAAGGTTGCGTAAAATTTATCTTACCGAAAACGAGCGTAAGAGAAATAAAATAGTTTAATCACTCAACTTTAAAGAGTTTGTTTGGAGGTTGCTTTCTCCGTCACCCTGAACTCGGTTCAGGGTCTAACATGTTAGATTCTGAAACCAGTTCAGAATGACGAGTTCGGGAACTTTTTCAAACAAACTCTTCTTTTTTTATATGGAATTCCTAGGAATTAGTCTTACTGAATGGATAGGTTATCTAGCCTCCTTTTTTGTAGCGATTTCTTTCTTTATGAAGAATATCATAAAGCTTAGAATTGTAAATAGCCTGGGTTGTGTCTTTTTTATTGTCTACGGAGTTTTAATAGATTCCTGGCCGGTAATTATTACCAACGCGGTAATTGTTTGTGTAAATTTCTACTACCTCTTTATCAATAAAAAACCGCACAGGGTAAAAGCTGATGAAGTTCAGCCTTAAACCGATTTTTGAACAACTTCAAAAACACGCTGCCCGTCACATTTTAAAGTTTTTGAAGGATATTTAAGCAGTAAAGCATAATCGTGTGTAGCCATAAGAATGGTGTTCCCATTTTTGCTAATTTCCTGAAGTACTTCCATAACTTCTACTGAAGTTTGCGGGTCCAGGTTTCCAGTAGGTTCATCGGCAAGAATAAGTTCGGGGTCGTTTAAAAGAGCACGTGCAATAGCTACCCGTTGCTGCTCCCCACCAGAGAGTTGATATGGAAATTTAAATCCTTTAGATTTCATTCCTACTTTATCTAAAACCTCGTCAATTTTAAGATCCATTGCTTTTTGGTCTTTCCAGCCGGTTGCTTTTAGTACAAAAAGTAAATTGTCTTTTATATTTCTATCGGTTAACAATTTAAAATCCTGGAAAACAACACCAAGTTTTCGTCTTAAAAAAGGAATATCTTTTTCCTTAAGTGTACGCAAATTAAAGTCTACAATAGTTCCCTCACCTTCGGTAAGTGGTAAATCGCCGTAAAGTGTTTTCATAAAACTACTTTTCCCGGTTCCGGTTTTACCAATAAGATAAACAAAATCGCCTTTGTTTATGTGTACATCTACTTCAGATAAAATAAGGCTTTCACGCTGATAAATAGCAGCGTTATTTAATTCCAGGACGGTATTAGACATAAAGTTTTAGGCTTTTCTTCAGTGTAAAAATATCGGTAAATATACATTTTTCAAAAGGCGCGGGTTTACTTTTTTTTACATTAACATAATTATCACTTTATATCGGCGTTAATAAAGCAAGGTTTAAATTATCTTTGAATACTCAACTTAAAAATCAATAAATGACACCTAACAAAATTTTACTGTTTGTTGTTTTAATTTTCTTCTCTTTTAAAGGAATTTCTCAGCGATCGGCTAACTATACCCACGATCTCGCTGAATTTAACAAAGCTCTTGAACTTTATAATAATCAGCAATTTTTGGCTGCCCAAAACTTGTTTGATGAAGTAAAAGAGCAAACCGATGACGAGAAAATTGAAGGAGATTGTGCTTATTATATTGCCAATGCGGCCGTAAGGTTAAACCAGCCCGGTGCAGACCGGTTAATGGAGCGCTTTGTAAGTCGTTATCCCACCAGCACAAAAACTAATTCGGCTTATTTGGATGTAGCCGATTATTATTTTCAAACCGGAAAATATTCCCTTGCCCGCAAGTGGTATGATAAAGTTGATGAAAAAAGTATGAGCAGGACAGAAAGGGAACGCTATTATTTTAATAATGGCTACGCCTATTTTAGAGCTAAACAATACGACCAGGCCCGCACATATTTAGAAAGGGTTCGGGATTCGCAGGAGTTTGGTTCGCAGGCAAAATATTACATTGGTTATATGGCCTACGAGGGTGATGATTATGAGGAAGCCAATCAAAATTTTGAAGCGGTACGTAGTAACGACAGGTATAGTGAAGACCTTTCTTATTTCCAGGCCGATATGAACTTTAAACTCGGGAATTTTGAAGAAGCCATAAAACTGGCTAAAGAACAATTACAAAGTTCTAATCGTATAGAACGTTCGCAATTAAATAAGATTATTGGTGAAAGTTATTTCAACTTAGAGCAGTATGAAGAAGCGCTGCCTTATTTAAAAGAATATGATGGTGAACGCGGAAGATGGAATAATACCGATTATTACCAGTTAGGTTATGCTTATTACAAGCAGGGAGATTACGAAAAAGCGATTTCTGAATTCAATAAAATTATTGATGGAAAAAATGAGATTGCCCAAAACGCCTATTATCATTTAGCGCAATCTTATTTAGAATCTAACCAAAAACAGCAAGCTTTAAACGCATTTAAAAATGCCAGTGAAATGGATTTCAATTCTCAAATCCAGGAGGATGCGTATATGAATTATGCAAAACTCAGTTATGAGATAGGAAATAGTTATGAAAGTCCGTCGCAGGTTCTAATCAATTATATTGAGAAATACCCGGAATCTGAAAACCGGGAAGCTATGGAAAGTTTACTTATAGATTCTTTTCTTACTTCAGGAAATTTTGAAGAAGCGATGCGCTTGCTGGAAAACAATCGCAACTTTAGCGATAAACAAGCCTATCAAAAAGTAGCTTACTATTACGGACTTCAGTTATATGAAGAAGGTGATTATGAAAGAGCGATTAATAATTTTGAAAAAGCGCTTTCTGAACCCAGAGATCAAAAAATTACGGCTAAAGCTACTTTCTGGAAAGCCGAAAGTGAATATAACATCAACCGAATTGATGATGCGATAATAGGTTATCGGGAGTTTTCCGGAATGAATGCTGCACAAGGCACCGATGAACTGGAAAACCTGGATTATAATCTTGGTTATGCATATTTCAAAAAAAATGAATATTCGAGAGCAATTGAATTCTTTAAGCGTTATTCAGCGAATGGATCTAGCGATGTTGCCCGTAGAAATGATGCTTTATTGCGTTTGGGTGACACATATTTTGTAAGCAGCCAATATTGGCCGGCCATTGAAGCCTATGATGAAGCACTTTCGCTAAGCGGCGATAATGATTATGCTGCGTTTCAAAAAGCAATGAGCTATGGGTTTATTGATAGAAGAGACACCAAAATTTCTGACCTAAAAAGCTTTATAAATCAATATTCTCGTTCTTCTTTTAGAGACGATGCAATGTACGAATTGGGAAATACTTATGTTGCTGCAAATAATATTTCTGAAGCCTTATCTGCTTACGACAGGCTAATTAGAGAAGTGCCTCAAAGTGCATTTGTACCCAAAGCAATGCTTAGACAGGCGCTTATTCATTATAATGCCGATAACGGCAACCGTGCTTTAGAAAGATTAAAAAAGGTGGTAAACGATTATCCTAATACACCTGAAGCTATGCAAGCCGTTTCTACAGCAAGAATGGTTTACGTAGATCTTGGCCGAACCGATGAGTATGCCAGCTGGGTACAAAATATAGATTTTGTTGAAGTGACTGATGCCGATTTGGATAATACTACTTACGAGTCTGCAGAAAATCAATATTTCAAGAATGAATATGACAGGGCGATTAGTGGCTTTGAAAATTACCTGCAACGTTTCCCAAATGGAATTCATTCTATAAACGCGAATTTCTATTTAGGACAAATGTATTTTAGAAATGGAAACAAGCAGAAAGCGGCTGCCAATTACCGTTCTGTAGCCAATAAGCCTAAAAATGAATTCACTGAAGATGCGCTTTCAAGGCTATCTGAAATCTTACTTGAAAATAAAAATTACCGGGAAGCGGTAAGTTATTTAGAAAGATTAGAGAAGGAAGCGAGTTCTGAACAAAATGTGATTTTTGCACAATCTAACCTTATGAAATCTTATCTTGAATTAGACCAGCCAGAAAAAGCTGCAACTTATGCCGATAAGGTGTTGGCTAATTCAGAGTCAGATTCTGAGGCGAGAAACGATGCGCGTGTAATAGTGGCACGTGCTGCTTTTGCTTCCGGAAATATGAGTAAAGCAAAAAATGCTTATTCAGAAGTTCAAAAAACTGCTAAAGGAGAATTAGCTGCTGAAGCTTTATATTACGATGCTTACTTTAAAAATGAAAGTGGAAATTACGAAGCTTCTAACGCAGCGGTGCAAATCCTGGCAAAAGACTTCTCTGGCTATAAACGCTGGGGCGCTAAAGGCTTGGTTTTAATGGCCGATAACTTCTACGAGCTGGATGATGCTTACCAGGCTACTTATATTCTGGAAAACGTAATCAATAATTTCTCTAATTATCCTGAAATTGTTCAGGAAGCTAAGCAGGAATTGTCCAGAATAAAGACAGAAGAAGCAAAAACCAATTCTTCGGTAGAAGCGAACAACTAATTCAACTTTCAATCTAACATTTAAGAATTTCTATATGCAAATGTTTTCAATAAAAAGAAACCTGTTTTTAAGTCTGTTTTTAATGAGTGGGCTTCTTTTTGCTCAGGATCCTATAGACAGCGAAACTGTAACCGTAGTAAAACCATATACCCCAACAGTTAAAGATGCAAATAAAATAAAGCAAACTCCCAAAGAGTCAGATTCTATACGTACAGAAAAAAGACCGGTGCAGTACAGTATATTTTCAGTGCCTGTAGCTTCTACTTTTACACCCGCAAAAGGGCGTGCTACCACAGTAGAAAGAGAACGCCCGGTAAAGGTTTACGATAATTATGCAAGTCTTGGATTTGGAAATTATGGCAACCTTTTAGCTGAATTTTACAGTAACCTGGAAGTGAACCGCACCGATAATTTTGGGGTTTATTTAGACCATAATTCGTCCCAGGGTGGAATTGACGGGATTGCGCTAGACGATAAATTTTATGATACCGAGCTTAACCTAAGTTATAACTCAAAAACGAGGAATTTAGGTTGGAAAACCGAAGTAGGAGCGCAGCACCAGTTATTTAACTGGTATGGTTTACCGCAAGATGCTAATTTTAGCAACGAAGAAATAAATTCAATAGATCCTGCACAGAATTATTTTTCAGCTTATGCAGGAGCCGAAATTGAGCTTTACGATTCTTTTTTCGATAATGCCCGTGGTACTTTTAGGCATACCGGAGATTCCTATTCTTCTTCAGAAAATCATTTTGATGCCCGCGGTACTTTTGAACTGAATATTGCCGATGAGCTAATCACCACAAATATTTATACTGATATTGTAAACGGACAAATGGGAGAACAATTCCTGGCAACCGATACTTATGATTATACTTTTATGAATTTCGGTATAAATCCCAGTTTATTAATTTTAAGAGATGACCTTACGTTAAATCTTGGTGTTGCATTTTTCTATAGTCAGGATGTAGAAAATAGTGATGGTAATTTTTATATCTATCCTAAAGTAACCGCTAGCTATAGATTAGGTGGCGATTATTTTACCCCTTACGCCGGTTTGGAAGGTGGCCTGCAACAAAACACTTATTATAGTTTTATAAAGGAGAATCCTTACGTTTTTCCGGGCTTGGTAATAAAACCTACAGATAATGAGTATAATGCTTATGTTGGTGCCAAAGGAAAGTTAAGCAATAGTATTTCTTATAATTTCAAAACCGGTTATGAGTCGCAATTTAACAAAGCATTGTTTAGGCGAAATGCCCGGGCTAACGATATCACTACCGAAAATTATGCCTACGGAAATTCTTTTGAAGTGGTTTATGACGATGTAAAAACCCTTTCGGTTGCCGGGGAATTAAATGTAGATGTAAACCGAAATTTTAGATTGGGAATTAATGCTGAATATTTTAATTACAGCACAGATAACCAGGTTGAAGCCTGGAACCTTCCAGATTTTAAAGCTTCATTAAATGCCGATTATCAAATTAATGAAAAGTGGTATACCGGCGCTAATTTATTTTACGTAGGCGAGCGTTTTGACCAGGAAAGAATTGCTTCAGCAGGAGAGCCTTCTATGAATACAATTAGCCTGGATAGCTATTTTGATGTAAACGCTCATTTAGGCTATAGGTTTAATGATAGGCTTTCAATATTTGCTAAAGGAAGTAACCTTTTAAATAATGATTACCAACGTTGGACAAATTTCCAGGTACAGGGATTACAAGTACTGGCAGGAGCGACTTATAAATTCGATTTTTAATAGAAAAGCCATCTTTAAATTAAAAAAAGCATCATTTATTGATGCTTTTTTTTGTTATTAATAATATCTTGGGCCAGTTAATAGCCGGTAGGTAGCTTCAATTCAAGTGTTTATAGGAGTTTGTAAGGTAAAATTCCTTAACAATAACACAACATTGGAAATTCAAAATTAACAATAGAACTAACTAATATTGTATCCAAATTTTTAAGGGGGTCTTTTAGTAAAGACCAAAATCTAAGTATCAAAACTATTAAAAAAGCTACTTAAATGGCAAAAGGCAAAAAGTTTAAAAGGAGTGACCGGTCCCGTCCCTATTTGAATATTCTGGACTTTATGGTTCAGGAAAAGGCATTCCTTGCAATTGTTATAGTTGGTATTATTATGGCCGGAATTTTTACCGGTAATAAAACTGCAGCCATGTGGCTTGGTTTTTTCTTCGCTGCCTATGCAACGGTAGCTAATGATAGTATCCAGTCTTTGGGAACTTTTATTGAAAGTAATAAAGCCAAACGTTGGTGGATTCTATGGCTCTACGTAGGTACCATCTTTTTGGGAGTTGTAAGTTTCAGTTGGTTTTATTTTGATGGAGATGTGACCTTTCAGCGTTTGCTGAAACCCGATGGAACCTCACCTTATCCGCACCCTGAATCTTTCAGTTTCTTTCAAATTATAGCACCTTTGGTGCTATTAATCCTCACCAGGCTTAAAATGCCGGTTTCTACCACTTTTCTTATTTTAAGTGTGTTTAGTGCCGATACCTCTGGGATTACCTCGGTAGTTTGGAAGAGTTGGACAGGCTATATTATGGCTTTTATACTATCGTTTTTAGTATGGTATCTTTCTTATAATTTTATAAAAAAATACTTTAAAAGCAGGAAATTTAATCACAGCTGGACGGCAGTTCAATGGATTGTAAGTGGTACACTGTGGGGAGTTTGGGTAATGCAAGATGGAGCTAATATAGCAGTATTCCTTCCGCGAAGCCTGGACACTTTCCAATTTATAGTCTTTGCCTTAACAATATTTGGTGGCCTGGGACTATTATTTTACTTAAGGGGAGATAAAATTCAGGAAGTGGTGAGTGAAAAATCCAGGATTTCTGATATTCGTGCAGCCACCTTAGTAGATTTAACCTACGTAATCCTGCTTATTTACAAACTATTTATAAGTACCGTACCAATGAGTACCACCTGGGTTTTCCTTGGAATTATTGGTGGGAGGGAAATTGCAATTAGTTTGGCAAGAACTAAAAAAGGTAAAAAACACCGTAAGAAAGCCGGTAAGATGATCTTTAAAGATTTCTCTTACGCGATGATTGGTTTATTCGTTTCTGTAGCACTTGCTGCAGCGGCAAACAAAAGTATTCGCGATCAAATTATCAATGCTATTTTTTAAGCAGTAATTAAATAAAACTCATAAAATGCGCCTTTAACGGGCGCATTTTTGTTTGCCCTGCATGCAAACAATTCCGGGACTTGAAAGAAAGCCCGCTCACCTGATCGGAGGGAAGAGCAATGTAAAGTCAAGTGCGTCACTGGCAACGGTGGGGTGTGAAGGAAGACCTAGCAAGTTAGTGGAACATAGAGAAATCGAACCGATTCTGGCATATATTGGGGGTAAGGTTGCAAAAAGTGCCGATGCCCAAAATCCGAATAGCAATATATGTTAAAACGGATGGCTTCACTAACAGGAATGTTTGCTTAACGGGGGAAGCCTGATTATTCGCCTTTCCAGGCTAAGCAGAAACAAGTCGAGAGACAAGGATTTGTTATGGAAAATCAGGTGGCAGATGAGTCCGTAGTAGTGAGAAAATTTAGGCCTGAGAAGCACTGGTGACAGTGTGGAGGAGAAAACCCAAATGACATTGCACAAGAATCGCATAATCGGTTGCAATGACTGTCACAGATTAACTGTGGCGGATGCGAAGGGACGAAGTTAAATTAAGTACAGGAAGTTCTTTAAAGGAATTAGCCATAAGCGAAGACAATCGGAATTGAAACATTCTGAGGAATTGCAGCAAAGAGGAGTGACGAGCTAACTCTGGCTGTTAATCCGCGCGAGTATTGAGTAGTAAGATTTTCTTTTACTGTTATAGATTGCCACAGTGCTAAAGACAACAGTATACCTTATGAACAAACAATCTGTCTAATTCTGCCTAAAGAAATAAACCGTACTGCAAAGAAGAGAAAGTTTCATTATGCGAAAATGGTACAGTCTTATAGACAAGGTATATGCATTACCGAGGCTGGAACAAGCCTACCGTGAGGTAAGGAAAAACAAAGGTTCCAGAGCCAAGGGAGTGGATAACCAAAGTATAGCTGATTTTAGTTCAGCTTTAGAGGAGAATTTGTGCCAACTCTCCAGGGAACTGAAAGAGGGGAGATATAGGCCACAGCCGGTAAGGCGGGTCTATATCGATAAACCAGACGGGAGCAAGAGAGGATTGGGTATCCCAACCATCAAAGACCGCATTGTACAACAATCGCTGCTTAATGTGTTGCAACCTATCTTCGATCCCGAATTCCATCCCTCCAGTTATGGGTATCGTCCTAAACGAAGTGCTCATCATGCCATTGCCAAAGCAGAGCGCTTTAGTCGGTACTATGGTCTGGATCATGTAGCAGACATGGATTTATCCAAATGTTTTGATACTCTAGACCATCGGCTGATAGTGCAAAGCGTGGGCAAACGGGTAAGCGATGGAAAGATACTTAAACTGATAGGGAGCTTTTTAGAATCCGGCGCACTTGATGGAGCGCGCTTCACACCTACAAAGAAGGGGAGCCCACAAGGGGGAATTATCTCACCGCTTCTGATGAATATCTATCTGGACGCATTCGACCAGCATATGAAAAATTCAGGCATACGAATGGTGAGGTTTGCTGATGACGTGCTGTTGTTTGCACCAACCAAAGCTCAAGCTGGAAAATACATGGCTAAAGCCACGAGTTATCTGGAAAAAGAGCTTCGGTTAGAAGTGAATAAAAACAAGAGCAGTCTGACAAACCTTGAAGAAGGCATCCACTATTTAGGTGTGGTGATAAAGCCCTATGGAGTAGTGGTATCCCACAAAAGCATCAAGAGGTTCAAAAAGAAAGTAAAATTACTAACCCCTCGAACTAAAGGGCAAAGTATAGCTTTCTATATTAAAGAACTGAACCCGCTATTAAGGGGTTTTGCCAATTACTTCCGAATAGGCTTGACCAAAAAGCTGTTCCAGGATCTTTTAAGCTGGATCAGGAGAAGGTTACGAATGATGGTGATGAAAAGCTGGAAAAGCTGGAAACCTCTTCACCGACAACTAAGGCGTATGGGCTATAAGGGGAATTTTCTTAAGATATCGGTAACCCGATGGAGAAACTCCTCCACCAATTTAATACACTATGCCCTGCCCAATAAGTACTTCTCAGAATTAGGGTTGTACGCAATGGACACAGTTGAAGGGAATACTTTGCATCAGTACTATCAAACAGTACTGAATAAGATTTAACATGAGCCGTGTACGAGACCCGTATGCACGGTTCTGGAAGAGGGATGAAGATAATAAATGCTCAAATATTTATTATCTTCACCCTACTTGATTATTTTTATACGAAAATTGAAAACAATGAAAAAAATATTACTTCTTGGGCTATTCAGCCTGATGCTTATTTCCTGTAATTCTATAGATAAAGAAAAAGCCGACCTTCTGGTTTTTAATGCTGAAATTTATACTGTGGACGAGAACTTTAGTACTGCTGAAGCTTTTGTAACTAAAGACGGTAAATTTCTGGAAATAGGCACAGCTGAAGCGCTTGAGGAAAAATATGATATAGCTGAAAAGCTTGACGCAGGAGGCAAAAGTGTATTTCCCGGTTTTATAGACGGGCACGCTCACTTTTACCGCTTGGGCTTACAGCAACAACGGGTAGACCTTACCGGCACCAAAAGTTTTGATGAGGTTGTACAACGAATTGTTGATTTTCAAAATCAACGTGGCGCAGAATTTATAACCGGGAGAGGATGGGATCAAAACGATTGGGAAAACAAAGAATTTCCCACAAAAGATACCCTGGATGAATTATTTCCCGATACTCCAATTGCTGTTACCCGTATAGATGGTCACGCACTTTTAGCCAATCAGGCTGCGTTAGATAAAGCGGGAATAACTACCGAAACTCCTTTTGATGGTGGCGATATTGAACAAAAAAATGGCAGGCTTACCGGCATTATTGTAGATAATCCTATGAGTCTAATTACCAATGCCCAACCGGAACCTTCTACGCAAGAGCAGGTGAACGCCTTGCTGGACGCTCAAAAAATTTCTTTTGAATACGGACTTACCACAGTGGTAGATGCGGGAATTGATAGGGAAACTATAGAACTTATGGATAGCCTTCACCAGGAGGAAAGTCTTAAAATAAGGCTGTATGCGATGATTAGTAACACCGAGGAGAACCTTGATTATTATCTGGACAAAGACCCAATTAAAACCGAAAGATTAAATGTACGGTCGGTTAAATTTTATGGCGATGGGGCACTGGGTTCCAGGGGCGCGGCTTTAAAAGAAGAATATAGCGATCGTGCCGGGCATTTTGGAGCATTACTTTCACCGGTTGAAGATTTTAAAGAAACCGCTGAACGCCTTGCTGCTTCAAAGTTTCAGTTAAATACTCACGCAATTGGAGATTCAGCTAATTACCTGGTTTTAAAAATTTACGATGAACTCTTAAAAGATGGTGGAGACCGCCGTTGGAGGGTAGAACATTCCCAGGTGATAGATACGGCAGATTTTAAATATTTCAGCAAAAATATTATTCCGTCGGTACAGCCTACACATGCAACCAGTGATATGTATTGGGCAGAAGATCGTTTGGGTGAAGAAAGAATGCAAGGGGCATATGCCTTTAAAAAATTACTGGACCAAGCTGGGATTGTTGCCCTTGGAACCGATTTTCCGGTAGAAGAAGTGAGCCCGTTTCTTACTTTTTACGCGGCTGTAGCTAGACAGGATACTGATAATTATCCTGAAGATGGCTTTATGATGGAGCAGGCCTTATCTCGCGAAGAAACTTTAAAAGGAATGACTATTTGGGCGGCTTACGCTAATTTTGAAGAAAAAGAAAAAGGAAGTATTGAAGCAGGTAAATTTGCCGATTTTATAATTCTTGATAAGGATATTATGAAAGTTGATGCCGCTGAAATTCCTGGAATAAAAGTTTTGGAAACTTACGTAAATGCTGAAAAAGTATATTAATGCATTCTATTAAAATAGATATCTTTGCACCTTAAAAATATAAGAAAATGAACGACGGATTATATGCAAAATTTTATACCACTAAAGGCCAGATTTTAGTGGAACTTGAATTTGAAAAAGCACCCGGTACAGTGGGTAACTTTGTAGGTCTTGCTGAAGGTAAAATGGAAAACGAAGCTTTTCCGCAGGGAAAACCTTATTATAACGATCTTAAATTTCACCGTGTGATTCCTAATTTTATGATTCAGGGTGGTGATCCCCAGGGTACAGGTGTTGGTGGCCCTGGTTATAAATTTGAAGATGAAATTCACCCCGATTTAAAACACGATGCCCCGGGAAAACTTTCTATGGCAAACGCCGGTCCCGGTACTAATGGAAGCCAGTTTTTTATTACGCATACCGAAACTCCCTGGTTAGACGGGAAACACACTGTTTTTGGTAGCGTTATTGAAGGCCAGGATGTGGTAGATAGTATTAAGCAAGGAGATAAAATTGAAAAATTGGAAATCCTTAGAGCTGGAGAGAAAGCAGAAAACTATAATGCTGTAGAGTCTTTTAGACAATTTGATGGAGCTAAAGCTAAAAGAGAAGAAGCTGCTAAAAAAAGGGAAGACGAACTGCTAGGAAAACTTTCAGAAGGTTTTAAAACCACAGAAAGCGGACTTCGGTATAAAATTGAAAAGAAAGGCGAAGGCGCAAAACCTGAAAAAGGACAAACCGTTTCAGTTCATTACAAAGGAATGCTTACCGATGGTAGTGTTTTTGATTCTTCTTACAAGAGAAATCAGCCGTTGGAATTTCCGGTAGGAGTTGGGCACGTAATTAGCGGATGGGATGAAGGTATTTTACTATTGAATGTTGGAGACCAGGCTCGTTTTGTGATTCCGTCGCATTTGGCTTACGGGGAACAGGGCGCCGGTGGTGTGATACCGCCAAACGCAGCTTTGGTTTTTGATGTGGAATTGGTTTCGGTAAAATAACAGCCCCCTAACCCCTGGAGGGGGAATTTGAATAAAAAAAGACCTCACAAGTTTCGAAACTTGTGAGGTCTTTTTTTATGCGTCATTCTGAATTTATTTCAGAATCTAAATTGTTTCGAAATATAAAAGCTTAGAATCCCGATTCAAATTCAGAATGACGTGCTTAATAGCAGTTCGTTTTACTTAGAATCTGGTTGCGGGGTCATTCTAAGGTATGGTTTTACCTCTTTAAAACCTTTAGGGAACATCTCTTTGGCATCTTCATTAGAAACCGAAGGACTTATCACTACATCGTCTCCGTGCTTCCAGTTAGCCGGTGTGGCTACTTTTTGATAGGCGGTAAGTTGTAGCGAATCTATTACCCTAAGTAATTCATCAAAATTTCTCCCGGTACTGGCGGGATAGGTAATCATTAATTTAATGGTTTTATCTGGCCCAATTACATAAACCGAACGTACTGTAAGCGTGTTGTCGGCTTTTGGGTGAATCATTCCATATAGGTTAGAAACCTTCTTATCTTCATCGGCAATAATTGGGAAATTAACCGTAGTATTCTGGGTTTCGTTAATATCGTCTATCCAGCCTTTATGAGATTCAACGCCGTCTACACTTAAAGCCATTACTTTAGTGTTACGGGCTTCAAATTTATCTTTATATTTCGCTACCGTTCCTAACTCGGTAGTACAAACCGGAGTATAATCGGCAGGGTGCGAAAATAAAATTCCCCAGCTATCTCCTAAATAATCGTAAAAATTGATTTTTCCTTCTGAAGTTTCAGCATCAAAATTTGGTGCTTTATCTCCTAATTTTAATTCGCTCATAATATTATATTTTTAGTGATTCGAATTATAAAATTAAAGAATAATATTCAGTAAAACCTATTAAACCAATAGGATTTACTTGCTTTGTGATAAGATTAACTGATTGTTACTTTTTGCTTTAAAAATGAGCAAATTTCTATGCTTAAGATTCCGGGGCATATTTCCATTTAATACTACAGCCCAAACTGGGTTTCTGTAGCTCAGGAACTTTTTTATTAGAAAGAACGGCATCCATAGCATCCCGCAAATGTCTACCGTTTACGGGAATTCCATTTCCGGGCCTGGAATCATCTAACTGGCCGCGATAGATTAGTTTTAATTCATCGTCAAAAAGATAGAAATCTGGTGTACAGGAAGCTTTATAAGCTCTTGCTACTTCCTGGGATTCGTCATAGAGATAAGGAAAAGAATATTGATGTTTCCTGGCTACCTCGTTCATATTATCAGGATGATCTGCCGGGTAATTTTCTACATCATTACTCATAATAGCGGCAAAACCAAAACCCAAAACACGGTAATCGCCCGCCAGTCTCACTATTTCTTCGTTTACATGTTTTACAAAAGGACAGTGGTTGCTTATAAACATAATTAAAGTGCCCTTTTTTCCCCGAATATTTTCAAGAGAATACCTATTGCTGGTAATTACATCTACAAGGTTAAAATCTGGGGCCCTGGTACCCAAAGCGATCATATTTGAAGCAGTTCTGGCCATAGTCTCTTTTCTTATAAATTTACTCGATAGTTGAGAATTAAAATGCTCCCGTGCTTGCCTTGAAATTAAAATATTTTTCCATATTTATGCCTCACTGGCTCGCCACAAGGTAATTTACGAATTCACTTCGGAATAGCCACTTTTTTTCTAAATTGGACTTAAAAATAAACTATGGAAATTTCCTGGAAAGATTTTGAAAAAGTGGAAATGCGAATAGGGACTATTACTGAAATTTCCGACTTTCCTGAAGCTAAAAATCCTGCCTATAAAATGCTTATCGATTTTGGAAAAGAAATTGGGGAAAGAAAAACTTCCGCTCAAATCACTAAGCGTTACAAAAAAGAGGATTTACTCAACAGGCAAATTGTAGCGGTGGTTAATTTTCCGAAGAAACAAATCGCTAATATTATGAGCGAATGTTTGGTTTTGGGGGCAGTAGGTAAAAACAATGATATTGTGCTACTAAACCCCGATTTTAAAGTTGAAAACGGCTTGCGGGTAGGTTAAAATTTAATCTTCTATTTTTTCATATTTACTCCCACAAGCTTCAATACATCTTGGGCTATGAGGATAAATAAATAATTTTCCTTCTTTTAATTCATATTTAAGCTCAAAAGTATTTTCACCGCAATCTGTACTTATCATTTTTTCAGCGTTATCGTACGAGGTTTCATTTATTTCCTCTTCGTTGCAAAAGCTACCTGAAGTCTTCACTAAACCATTAGAGGTAAATTCGAGGGTTCTTCCATTTTCAACAGTTTGCCAGGTACCGCTTCCGTCACCGGGATCGGCGAGGGTTTCGGTTAATTGCCATATTCCGGTAATTTCTTGGTTATCTAAATTAAGGTCTGGACTATTTGGAGTGGTAGAACAACTTGTTATCGCTGCGAATAATACAATAAAGAGCAAATTTTTCATCTTTTGGTTTTTAGTTATATTAAATAGATGCACACAACCGCAAAAGGTTGCGTGCATCTATCCAGAAATTTACATCTCATCGCCAAAGAAGATAGCATTCATCAATAATTTATTGGTTCCAAACCAGAAAGCTCTAAAGTTGGTATTATCGGTGAACAATATAACATTTCCGCGTCCCATTCCTGTATGTTTAAACGGAACCGTCCCGGCAATAGAATCTAATCTCGGTGCGCTAATATAACCGCTTAGTAAAGGTTCCTCGGTATACTGAATTGGATTATTATAACTCTGTTTATCTGCTTCTACAAAAATCGTAGTATTTCTAAATAAAGGAAGTTTATCATTTGTATAACCAAAGTTCGCTGGATGAGAACGATCTATATTAGCTTCAAAAATAGCGCCGCCAATTCCCTGTGCACCTCTAAAATCTCGTTGTTCTTCAAAACTAATATTTTCGGCCACCAGGCTGTCTTTTTTAATTTCGAGATCCATAAAATCCTCTTTTTCAAAAAATCGAGCGGCATTGCGATAACCAATTAAAGTTCCGCCATCGCGAACCCATTCTTTTAATTTATCAATATCACTATCATCTAAAGCGCTGCCCCAGGAATTTGGCAGAATAATGTCAGTATATCTACTTAGATCTGCTCTTGAAAAATTTCGGGTGTCAAGTTTTGTAATTTTCATGTCGTAACGCTGATCGAATAAATGCCAGATCTCACCAGCATCGTACGGCGTGATCCCTTCGCCTACAATTAAAGCAACTTTAGCAGGTTGCAATGCTCTAAATTGATTACTTCCAAGGTTTACGCCCTGGGTTAGACCGGTGTTTATCCCTTCTATTTGTACATTTGATTTTTGAGATACTTCTTGCAGAAATTGGTGCATTTTATCAGCCTCTAATTCTTGATTTTGAACCGGAATTAAAATTGTTCCATAATCGTATTCTTTATTTTCCAAAGAAAATGGTTGCATCCCAACTTTTGCACGCAAACCTTTTTCCAGGATCATATTTAAAGCTTTCGGTGAATAGAAATCGTGCCAGTGCATCACATAAGCATAATTGCTTATTTCTACCTGATCAATTTCTGGCTTTTCCAGGTTTTTTATTTTCTCCCCGGCTTTATTCATTTTTACGTCTTCAGCATAATCCAGGTTGAAAGCTAAAGGAAGCGTCCAGGCCGAAATATCGTAGAATAAACTATCTTCAAACTCGGTTCTACGCTCAAACATAGCTTTTACCAATCTATGCTGGCGCTGATTTTTAGGAACTACATAAGCCGAATTTTTTTTGAAATTCTTCCCGTCAGATTCAAAATTTTCCTTGATTTTATGAATTTCTATTTTATGTTTTTCCAGGATTTTCGCCAGTTCGTAAGCTGATGAAGCATCTTTTTCACTGCCGAAAACATAAGCTCCATTTTCAGCAGAATTGCGGGCATTCTTATAAAAATTGCGTTGATAATTAAGAATTTTCTCTCGCATATTTTTAGCAGCCTCTAAAGTAGAAAGTGCCGCAGTAAATTGATTTCTTATGGTGAACGGAAAAGTAAGAATACCGTTATCGGTTTCCTGGGCGTGGCCACGGGAACTTCCCTGTTCAAAAAGAATTCCTATACTTCCATTGATATCGGGGAAAGTAGAGCCTTTTCCGTAGTAAAAGTCGTCGTAGTTCTCTTCGGTATAATAAAAGGAGCCTAACTCATCAAAAGCTGCTGCGTGATAAGTGCCGATTTCCTTTGTAAGTTCCTGGTTAATATCGGGCGTAAGCGGGTGTGTTCTTGAGGGAATTCCTGGCTGAAAGAAAAAACTGGAATTAGAGCCCATTTCATGATGATCGGTTAAAATATTCGGCATCCATTTATGAAAAGTTTCAATGCGAGCCTGAGACTCCGGTAATTGTACCGGCAGCCAGTCACGATTCATATCAAACCAATAGTGATTTGTTCTTCCGCCCGGCCAAACTTCATCGTACTCCCTATCCTGCGGATCGGGATTTATATTTTCACTTTTATGGGTGTTAGCCCAGTAGGAGAAACGTTGTAAACCATCAGGATTAAAAGCTGGGTCAAAAAGAATAATCGTATTGTCTAATAATTCCTGAACTTCCTCACCTTCAGCCGCAGCCAGGTGATAAGCTGCTAAAAGCGCAGCATTAGAACCGCTTGCTTCGTTCCCGTGAATGGAAAACCCCTGGTTTACTACAATGGGCATTTCTTCGGTATTAAGCGAAGAAGCGTTTTCCCGGGTTAGAGCAAGATGATTTTCCCTGATTTCTTCCAGGTTATTATGATTTTCTTCTGAGGTTATAATAAGCAGAATAAGCGGTCTGCCTTCATAGGTTTTGCCGCGATTTTCTACCTCAATTCTCGGGGAAACTCTTGCAAGTTCCCGCATATAATTTAAAAGTAAATCGTGGGTTACGTGCCATTCTCCCGGGATGTAGCCAATAATATCCTGGGGTTTTGGAATTTCTTCATTGTAACTTACATCCTGGGGTAGGTAATAATCTAAACTCAGTTCTTCTTGTTGGGCAAAAGCGCTAAAACAAAGAAAGAAAATAAGTAGGGGTAAAAGTCTTTGCATGTTATTTTTATTTAGTTATAAATATAAAAAAACCGTCCTGAAAATATCGGGACGGTTTTGTAGAGTTTTTAAATAGTTAACTCGAAACAAATGCACGAGGCACTTTATAAAATTACTGTAATTTTAAGTTAAGCATTAGAGCAATTAATCTCAATGCTCAGGTAAAATTTTAGATGTCGTCAAAACTCACATCGGTAAACTTCTCTGGAGAAACACCTTGCGTCTCACCGTTTTCTGAAGTTTCATATTCTTTTTTGAAATCTTTCTGGTGACGTTCGCTAATTACCTCTTCTCCTTTTTCATTCAGAATAAAGTCGGTCATTTCCTGTAAAATTTCATTAAAACCGGCAAAATCCTCTTTGTAAAGGTAAATTTTGTGTTTTTTGTAGAAAAAAGAACCGTCATCGTTGGTAAACTTTTTACTCTCGGTAATAGTTAGGTAATAATCGTCTGCACGTGTGGCTCTCACATCAAAGAAGTAAGTTCTTCTTCCGGCCCTTAGCACTTTAGAGAATATTTCTTCTTTCTCCATCATTCCCTTGTCGCTCATAAAATAGATTCTTTATAATTTGGTTTAGTACTGCTCAAAAATCTAAAAATTTTTAACATCTAGCAAAAAATTTTCACATTTCTTTTTCATTTAGCTGTTTTGCATACAATTCTTTGTAATAGCCTTGCTGGTTTAGTAATTGGGAATGAGTCCCTTGTTGCACTATAGCGCCGTCTTCCAGAATAATAATTTTATCGGCATTTTTTGCTGAAGAAATCCTGTGACTTACAATTATGGTCGTTTTTTCTTTTGAAATTTTAAAAAGGTTATTCAGTATAGCCTCTTCAGTTTCAGTATCTACGGCAGAAAGACAATCGTCAAACAATAAGATCTTAGGATCGTGAATTATGGCACGCGCAATAGAAACACGTTGCTTTTGACCGCCGGAAAGCGTTATACCGCGTTCTCCTAAAACCGTATCATAACCTTTGCTGAAGCCAACAATATTTTTATGAACCGATGCATTTTTGGCAGCTTCAAAAATTTCTTCGTCGCTGGCATTGGTTTTTCCGAATTTGATATTGTTTTTAATAGAATCACTAAATAAAAATGCATCCTGGGGAACGTAACCAATGCTGTTTCTTAAGCTATCCAGGTTTAGATTTTCAATATTTTTTCCGTCTATACTAATAGTGCCCTGGTCAACATCATACAGTCTTCCAATAAGTTCCAGGATGGTAGATTTTCCTGCGCCGGTTTTTCCAATTATGGCGAGAGTTTCTCCACTTTCAACTTCAAAAGAAACATTTTTAAGCGCAGTAATATTCGTATCATCGTAGGTAAAACTCACATTATTAAAAGCGATGCTCCCGTGAATTTCATCTGGTGTTTTTTTCTTATTCGTAATTTCAGGTTTTTCGTCTAAAAATTCATTGATGCGTTCCTGGGAAGCATCAGCTTGCTGTACTAAAGAAGTTACCCAACCTATAGATGCAATTGGCCAGGTAAGCATATTTACATAGAGGAGAAATTCAACAATAACTCCAATATTATCAATCTCGCCGTTTATATATTGATTACCACCTATATAAATTACCAGTACATTACTAATCCCTATTAATAATACCATTAGCGGGAAGAAAAAAGCCTGGACTTTAACCAAATCAATATTTTTATCGCGACTTCCATTAGCCAGGTCTACGAAATTGTGGTTAATCTGGGTTTCCATCCCGTAAGATTTTATAACGGCAATTCCACTGAAACTCTCCTGTGTAAATGTATTGAGCCTGGAAAGATATTGTTGCACTACAGTACTGCGTTTATGAATGGCAACGCTAATTTTATAGATAGAAAATGCTAAAACCGGTAAGGGTGCTACAGTATATAAAGTGAGCTCTGGCGCTGCCTGAACCATAAAAATTAAAACCACAACGGTAGAAGTGAACGTGGTAACCGTGTACATAATGGCCGGGCCAAGGTACATCCTTACTTTACTCACATCTTCGCTAATTCTATTCATTAAATCGCCGGTACGGTTCTTTTTATAAAAATTAAGCGAAAGTTCCTGGTAGTGTTTGTAAATCTCGTTTTTAAGATCAAATTCAATATAACGCGAAACCACAATAAAGGTCTGTCGCATTAAAAAGGTAAGAAATGCAGCTACTAATGTTGCTCCTATAATTAGCGCAATGTTTATAGCAAGTTCGGTTCTAAGAACGTCAATAGTACTTATTTCACCGTTAATATATTGCTCTATCGCATCAGTAGAATCACCGATTAACGGAATATAATACAATGCGAAAATACGGGCAACGATGGTAATTACGAGGCCAATTAGTAGTTTCCATTTATACTTCAGGAAATATTTATTGAGATGCTTAAGGTTCTTCATTTAAGAGTAAAAAAGCTAAAAATTGAGGATATGTTATTTTAACACGTTTTAAAAACCTCTTTGTTGAAATATTCTTTATTTTTGCCCTGTGATTTTCAGAAATATGAAAACACTAATTTATAAAATGTAACAAGTTATGCAAGTTGATGTTCTAAATGCAAATGAACTTAAAAAGTCTGCACCGGTATTCGGTCAGCTCTCTTTTGACAACCACGAGCAAGTAGTTTTTTGCAACGACAAAGATACAGGTTTAAAGGCAATTATTGGTATTCATAACACGGTTTTAGGACCAGCACTTGGTGGTACCCGAATGTGGAATTACAGCAGTGAATGGGAAGCCTTAAATGATGTTTTGCGTCTTTCTCGAGGTATGACCTTTAAAAGTGCGATTACCGGACTTAATCTTGGCGGTGGAAAAGCCGTAATTATTGGGGATGCTAAAACCCAAAAAACTCCTGAACTTATGAAAAGTTTTGGACGTTTTGTAGATTCCCTTAGCGGAAAATATATCACAGCAGAAGATGTGGGAATGGAAACTGCAGATATGGATACTGTTCGTGAAGTAACTAAATACGTTACCGGAATTTCTGAAGATAAAGGTGGAGCAGGAAACCCATCTCCAATAACCGCTTACGGTGTTTTTATGGGAATAAAAGCCGCTGCAAAACACAAATTTGGAAGTGACGATCTTGAAGGGAAATCCGTATTGGTTCAGGGGATTGGTCACGTTGGTGAGACCCTTGTAGAGCATTTAACTCAAGATGGAGCTAAAGTTTTTATCAGTGATATTAACGAAGAACGTCTTGAAGCAGTAAAAAATAAATATGGAGCAATTATTTATGATGACGCTGATGTATATGCAGCCGAAGTAGATATTTACGCCCCCTGTGCCCTTGGCGCTACCATTAACGATGATACAGTAAACCGTATTAAGGCTAAGGTAATTGCCGGTGCTGCCAATAACCAGTTGGCTGATGAGGTTACTCACGGTACAATTTTAAGAGAAAGAGGAATTGTTTACGCTCCGGATTTTCTAATTAATGCCGGCGGAATTATAAATGTTTACGCCGAATTAGAGAATTATGATAAAAAGGAAATTATACGTAAGACTGAAAATATCTACAATACTACGCTAGAAATTCTTTCTAAAGCAGATAAGGAAGATATGACATCCCACTTTGCAGCACTTAAAATTGCACAGCAAAGAATTGATGATAGAAAAAAACAAAATTTGAAGTAATCAATTTCAAAAGTTTGGTATTTTTGCAAGGCGAAAGAATATTCTTTCGCCTTTTCTAATTCTAAAAAGTTCTTTTACACTTATGTTGACAAGAAGACATATTCGGGTTAAAGTAATGCAATCACTTTACGCCTTTAACCAAAGCCAAAACGACAACCTGGGAACCGAGGAGAGATTCCTGCTTAAAAGTATGGAAGAGATGTACGACCTGTTCCTTGTACAATTAAGCCTAATTGCAGAACTAAAGGGCCAGGCCGAAAACTTTTTAGAAAAATCCCAACAAAAACATCTTGCTACCAGCGAAGATAAAGATCCTAATAAAAAATTTGTTTCTAACGCCATTTTTGAAATTCTAGAGCATAATGAAAGCCTGCAGGACGCACTGGAATCAAGAAAAATAACACACTGGAAAAGGGATGATGATTATGTACAAATTATCTGGCAGGAGATAAAGAAGAGCGATCTTTACGAAAATTACATGGAAACCCGCGATTCCAGTTTTAAAGAAGACAAAGAGTTTATCATAGCTATTTTTAAAGAAGTAATAGCACCCAATGAAAAATTATACGATTATCTAGAAGATGCGAAACTTACCTGGGTAGACGATCTACCGCTGGTAAACACGGCCGTGCTGAAATTCCTTCAGAAATTAAAGCCTAATTCTGCTGAAAATCTTAAGATAGGGAAACTATATAAAAATGAAGAGGATAAAGATTTTGCCAAAGAATTATTCAGAAAAACGTATTTGAATGATGAAACTCTGGCCAACGAAATGCTAGGGAAAACCCCCAATTGGGATAAAGATAGAATTGCTGAAATTGATATGATCCTTATTAAAATGGCAATTTGTGAGTTTTTAAAGTTCCCATCAATCCCGGTAAAGGTTACTATTAACGAATACCTGGAACTTGCCAAAGAGTATAGTACCCCAAAGAGTAGCATTTTTATTAACGGAGTTTTAGATAAACTTTCTAAAGAATATAAAGATGATAATAAGTTAAATAAAGTAGGGCGGGGCCTTATGTAGTCAATAAAATTTCTTATTTTTAAAAATTAAATTATAAAGTTCACTATTATGAAAAATGGAATCTTAATGTTAGCTGCAGTAGGGGCGCTGCTATTTACTTCTTGTAAAGAAAACAACAATAACGCCTCAGAAAAAGTTAAAGCCGAAAACGTAGAAAGCGCTGCAGAGCGTGATGCTCAGGCTACTGTTTATCCTAAAATGGAATTTGAGAAATCTGAACATGATTTCGGGAATATTCCAAAAGGTGAGAACGTAGAGCATACTTTTACATTCACTAATACCGGCCAGGCACCATTGGTAATTACCAATGCAAAAAGTACTTGCGGTTGTACAGTACCAACCTGGACCAAAGAACCAATTCAGCCAGGAGAAAGTGGTGAAATGTTGGTTAAATTCAACGGTTCTGGAAAAGGACAGGTAACAAAAACTGTTACAGTAACTGCTAATACTGAAGCTGGTACAGAGCGTCTTAGAATTAAAGCCTTTGTAGAAACCGAAGAAAATGCTAGCTAGTAAATGGATCAATTAACCCAGTTTGCCCCAATAATATTAATGTTTGTGGTGGTGTATTTTTTTATGATACGCCCGCAAATGAAAAAAGCTAAACAGGAACGTAATTTTGCATCAGAATTAAAGCGTGGTGACCGTGTGGTTACCAAAAGCGGAATGCACGGCAAAATTGTTGATTTTAGCGAAAAAAATAATGCGGTAATTATAGAAACCGGAGCAGGAAAAATAACCTTTGATCGTTCTTCCATCTCGATGGAAATGAGTAAAAAACTCAACGAACCGGCGAAGCCAGAAAAAGAAAGTAAGGCAAAAGCTATTAAAGAAAAGAAATAGTTTTTTCTGTTTTAATCAATAGAATTTAGAATCCCCAGGCCATAGCGCTGGGGATTCTTATTTTATAGAAGATTTAAGAACTGTAAAAAACGTCATTCTGAACTCGTTTCAGAATCTAAGATATTAGAAACAGAAACTGTTTTAGGTTCTTATAAAAGATCTTAGCAATTTTTATACTTATCATTTAACCCGACCCCGCTTAGAATCATCGGTTTAATTTTCTCCAGGCGGGATTTTTTTGTAACCTCTCTTTTTGCTTCAGAAATATAATCGGCGTATTCCCTTTGTTTACCTTTAGTTAACTGATAATAGGAATTCTTGAAATGTTCATCTTTTTCTAATGCCTCTTTGAGATCTAAAGGCAGTACCAGTGTTTTATTTTTTAAAGGTTTTATTTCTTTTCCTTCCCGTTGATTCTGTATGGCTTCGGCTATATACTTCTGAAGAATTTCCGGTTTTATTTCATCTTCTTTTTTAAACCTTATTTGTCTTAAAGCTTTGGTTTTATCTTCCTGGGCATTGTAAAGTAAAGCGGTATTTTCTTTTAATAAAGCGCCATTAAAAAACCAAAGTGCACAATGATTTTTAAAAGCAGCCATTCCTACTACATTTTTCCCATCTAAAGCATAAACGGGTGCACCCCATTTTATACATTCTTCCAATTCAGTGTTTTGTAGTATTTCACGTAAAGAAAGTAATTCCTGCTCCCAGGTTGGGTGGGTTTCAATATACTGATCTACCGATTTTACTGCCATTTTTAACTTTTAGACAAACTGATTACTTATAATTTTCTGAAGTTAATTCAGCGATTTTAACAATTACTTCAGTGGCTTTTTGCATACTTTCTACCGGTACATATTCATACTTCCCGTGGAAGTTGTGGCCGCCGGCAAAAATATTAGGACAGGGTAGTCCCATGTAACTTAGTTGCGCGCCATCAGTTCCGCCACGAATTGGTTTTAAAATAGGCTCAACATTTACTGCCTTCATTGCATTCTCAGCTATTTCAATAATATGCATTACCGGCTCTATTTTTTCTTTCATATTAAAATATTGATCGATAATTTCAACTGAAATACAATCATTTTCATATTGCGAACAAATCTCTGAAGCCAGGTCCTGTATCATTTCTTTACGAGCTTCAAAATGGCCTAAATCGTGATCCCGAATTATATATTCCAACACGGTTTCTTCAACATCGCCTTTCATATCACTTAGGTGAAAAAATCCCTGTCTGCCTTCAGTATGCTCTGGGGTTTCCAAACGCGGTAGCGAGTTAATAAAATCTACGGCAATATACTGGCTGTTTACCATTTTATCTTTTGCGTAGCCGGGGTGAACACCTTTCCCATTAACTTTAACAATTGCTTTTGCGGCATTAAAATTCTCAAATTCCAGTTCGCCAATTTGGCTACCATCCATAGTATACGCCCATTCTGCACCAAATTTTTCTACATCAAATTTATGAGCACCACGACCTATTTCTTCATCGGGTGTAAAACCTACCCTAATTTTCCCGTGAGGAATTTCAGGATTATCCAGCAAATATTTCATTGCGGTCATAATCTCGGTAATTCCCGCTTTATCATCGGCGCTTAAAAGGCTGGTACCATCGGTTGTAATTATAGTTTGGCCTTTATATTGTTTTAAATCATCAAAATATTCTGAAGATAATATGATGTTTTTTTCCTTATTCAGGATAATATCATTACCGTCGTAATTTTCAATAATTTGGGGTTTTATATTGGTAGCATTAAAATCTGGCGAAGTATCAAAATGCGAAATAAATCCAATTACCGGTACTTTATGCGGAACATTTGCCGGGAGCGTAGCCATTACATAGGCGTGATCGTCTATGCTTACCTCGGTCATTCCCATTTCTTTTAATTCACTAGCCAGTTTTTGGGCTAAAACCCATTGTTTGTCGGTGCTTGGAGTTGTTGTGCTATGGGGATCGCTTTGGGTATCAATTGTAATATAGCTAATAAAGCGATCTATGATGCGCTGTTTATTAATCATTGGTTAGTAGTTTGATTCAAAATTAAACATTCACGTTTCAGCTTCAAAACCTTTTAAGATTTACTGCCGGTTTTTTATGATTTCTGCTATTTTTGCACAAACCAACCGCCATGTATAAATCTTCGATTAGGCCTTTATTATTTCGTTTTGACCCGGAATGGGTACATCACTTCACCTTTAAAACACTAAAGAAATTCGGCAAAACAGCTGCTTTTAAAAGTTTTGTGCGGAAGAATTTTCGGGTGGAAGATTCGAGGTTAGAGCGTGAAGTTTTCGGTTTAAAGTTTAAAAATCCGGTTGGGCTTGCTGCCGGTTTTGATAAAGACGCAAAGCTATTTCAGGAATTATCAGATCTTGGCTTCGGTTTTATTGAAATTGGTACCGTGACTCCAAAGCCGCAACCCGGAAATGAAAAAAAGCGATTATTCAGATTAAAAGAAGACGGCGCGATTATTAACCGAATGGGTTTTAACAACGATGGTGTAGAAGCCGCTGTTGAAAGACTAAAAAAGAATAAAAACGTGCTGATTGGCGGAAATATTGGTAAAAATAAAATTACGCCAAACGAGAATGCCGTAGACGATTATAAGATTTGTTTTGAAGCACTCTACAATTATGTGAATTATTTTGTGGTAAATGTGAGTTCCCCCAATACTCCAAACTTACGGGAATTACAGGATAAAGAGCCACTCACTAATTTACTAAATACGCTGCAAAGCTTAAACGCTACAAAGCCAAAACAGAAACCAATTCTACTAAAAATTGCACCCGATCTTACTGATGCGCAACTTTTAGATATTATAGACATAGTTAAGGAAACTAAAATTGCCGGGGTTATTGCTACAAATACCACCATTGCGCGAGATGATTTACAGTCAGAAAACAAGAACGAAATGGGCGGCCTAAGCGGAAAACCCCTAAAAAATCGCGCTACAGAAGTGATTAGGTTTCTTTCTGAAAAAAGCAATAAAGCTTTTCCTATAATTGGTGTAGGCGGAATTCATTCTGCAAAAGATGCTTTGGAAAAACTTGAAGCCGGTGCCAGTTTAGTACAACTTTATACGGGGTTTATTTATGAAGGCCCAGAATTAATAAAAAAGATTAACCAGGCAATTTTAGCTAAAAACAAGTCATAAATGAAGAAATTTCACCTAAGTTTTTTATTAATAGTTATAATTAGTCTTGATGCCTATAGCTTCTCTGAAACTACTTCTGAAGTTACCCATACAGTAATTAGGAATGGGATTAGTTTAGGAACCGTTGTAGCTGCCATCACCTCATGGGAGCGTAACCGTTCGGTTTTATTAATGATTATACACGGAATTTTTAGCTGGTTTTACGTGATTTATTTTTTGCTTACTAGGAAAAAATCTGAAAGAAGATAAATTTTGTTAGAACAACTTATTCCGTTTTTAACTGCCTCGGCAATTCTTACCATTTCTCCCGGTCCCGATATTATTTATGTAATGGTACAGGGAATGGCCAATGGAAAAAAACACGGTCTTGTAACTGCTTTGGGGCTTGCTGCGGGGATTATTATTCATACCAGTCTTGTGGCCTTTGGAGTTTCAGCTATAATTAAAAGTTCTGAAAGCCTCTTTTTTATTATTAAACTGTTCGGCGCTGTTTACCTTTTATATCTCGCCTGGCAGGTTTACAAAAGTGATCCCGAAATTGCCTATTCGGCTGAAGGAATAAAAGAAAAATCCCTGTTATCACTTTTTAAACAGGGTTTTATAATGAATATGCTGAACCCTAAAGTTACTATCTTTTTTCTCGCATTCTTTCCGGGTTTTCTTTGGGAGCCCGGAGGAAATACAGTGATCCAATTTTATATTCTGGGAGCCATTTTTATGCTTTTAACCATTCTTATTTTTGGAAGCGTAGCCTTGCTGGCGGGAAAAATATCTACCTATCTTAAATTACATAAACATTCTGGGGTGGTTTTAAAATGGTTGCAAATTGTAGTTTTTATAGGAATTGCAGTTTTTATATTAGTTTAAAAGAAACTTAGTTAGAGCGGTGCTATTATACTTTCAATTTAATAAAATGAATTAATTTCTAAAGGTTTTTAGATATTCCTTAAAATACTATCTTTGAAAGTATGGATAAAATCAAGCTTATAGAGTGTCCACGAGATGCAATGCAGGGAATTAAAACCTTTATTCCTACCGAAAAAAAGGTACAGTATATTCAATCTTTATTGCGCTGCGGATTTGATACCATAGATTTTGGAAGTTTTGTTTCCCCTAAAGCAATCCCGCAAATGGCAGATTCTGCCGAGGTTTTATCCAAACTAGATTTGAGCACCACTAAAAGTAAATTACTGGCTATTGTTGCCAATACCCGGGGTGCAGAGAATGCTTCCGTTCACAACGAAATTGATTATCTGGGCTATCCGTTTTCTATTTCTGAAAATTTCCAGATGCGTAATACGCATAAAACCATCGCCGAATCGGTAGATATTTTAAGTGAGATCCTGGAAATTGCTGAAAAAACAAACAAAGAAGTAGTAGCCTATCTTTCTATGGGCTTTGGGAATCCTTATGGAGATCCATGGAATGTGGAGATAGTAGGGGAGTGGACAGAAAAATTGTCGGCCATGGGAGTGAAAATCCTTTCTTTATCTGATACTATTGGGAGCTCTACTCCTGATATAATTGAATATTTATTTTCAAATTTAATTCCAGAATATCCTGAAATTGAATTTGGAGCTCATCTCCATACCACCCCAACAAAGTGGCACGAAAAAATTGATGCAGCATACAAATCGGGTTGTAGAAGATTTGACGGAGCGATCCAGGGATTTGGCGGTTGCCCAATGGCCAAAGACGAATTAACAGGAAATATGCCTTCAGAAAAAATGCTTTCCTATTTCAATTCCAAAAAAGCAGATTCAAATATAAAAATGACGAGTTTTGAATCGGCCTATAACGAAGCATCTAAAATCTTTACCGCTTATCATTAAATCTTATAATTTAATTTTCTGATAACTAATATCTTTTAAGCCAGATTTTGCTATAAAAAGCTTATATTTGCACGCAATTAAATCTTTAATTGCTATGATCGCACACGATTCCAAAATCTTAGGAGAAGGCCTTACTTACGATGATGTATTGCTAGTTCCCGCTTACTCTGAAGTACTACCTCGAGAAGTAAGTATTCGCACAAAATTCACAAAAAACATTTCTATAAATGTGCCCATAATCTCGGCCGCAATGGATACGGTTACCGAATCCAGGATGGCTATTGCTATGGCCAGGGAAGGCGGAATTGGTGTTTTGCATAAGAATATGACTGCCGAGCAACAGGCACTTAAAGTTCGTAAAGTAAAGCGTGCCGAAAGCGGAATGATTATAGATCCCGTTACTTTACCTATTACTGCCAATGTGAGCGATGCGAAAGCAAATATGCGCGAGCATAGTATTGGTGGAATCCCAATTGTAGACGATGATGGGAAATTGCTGGGCATTGTTACAAACAGGGACCTTAGATTTGAAAAAAATAATAGCAGGCCAATTGCTGAGGTTATGACTTCAGAAAACCTGGTAACTGTGGCCGAAGGCACTTCGCTGGACGAGGCAGAAGATATTTTACAGGAAAATAAGATTGAAAAACTTCCTGTGGTTAATAAAGATAACAAGCTTGTTGGGCTTATAACTTTTAGGGATATTACTAAACTTACCCAAAAGCCTAATGCAAATAAAGATAGCTTTGGAAGACTTCGTGTTGCTGCAGCCATTGGGGTAACCGCAGATGCGGTAGATAGAGCAGAGGCTTTGGTTAATGCAGGGGTAGATGCAATTATTATTGATACTGCACATGGGCATACCAGAGGTGTGGTTTCGGTTTTAAAAGACGTAAAAGCAAAGTTCCCTGATTTAGAAGTGGTAGTAGGAAATATTGCTACTGGTGAAGCTGCTAAATATTTAGCTGAAGCCGGAGCAGATGCGGTAAAAGTAGGAATTGGTCCCGGTTCAATTTGTACTACCAGAGTTGTGGCAGGAGTTGGATTTCCTCAATTTTCTGCAGTTCTTGAAGTTGCAGCAGCACTAAAAGGAACTGGCGTTCCGGTAATTGCCGATGGCGGAATTCGCTATACCGGTGATATTCCTAAAGCTTTAGCTGCCGGAGCCGATTGTGTAATGCTTGGATCCTTGCTTGCCGGAACTAAAGAATCTCCAGGGGAAACAATTATTTACGAAGGAAGAAAATTTAAATCCTATCGCGGTATGGGATCTGTAGAGGCTATGCAAAAAGGCTCTAAAGATCGTTATTTCCAGGATGTGGAAGATGATATAAAGAAACTTGTACCGGAAGGTATTGTTGGTAGGGTTCCTTATAAAGGAGAGCTGGAAGAAAGTATACACCAGTTTGTAGGTGGTTTAAAAGCCGGGATGGGTTATTGCGGCGCGAAAGATATTCCAACATTAAAGGAGAATGCAAAGTTTGTGAAGATTACCGCTTCAGGAATTCACGAGAGCCACCCGCACGATGTAACTATTACCAACGAGTCGCCTAATTACAGTAGGTAGACTAGACGGCTATTCAAAAATATAGACCCCACAAGTTTTATGAACCTGTGGGGTCTTACTTATTTATTCCAGTATTAAATGAAATAGAGTCTCTAAACTCTATTCTTCTTCTTCTGTTGTTTCAGGAATTTCAATTCCCATTTTATTCATTACTTTTTCGGTAATATCATATTCTTCAGCCGAAAAAGCAAGACTGTTTCCACCGGCGTGAAGAATTTGCGTAAAACCTTCTTCCTGTATTACTGCTCGCATAGCGACATTAATTTTTTCGTAAAGCGGATTGGTAAGTTCGTTTCGTCTCATTTGCATCATTACCTGGGCTCTTTGTCTAAATTGCTTGATTTGGTTTTCCAATTCAATAATTTCAGATTCACTTTGTTGCCGGGCTTCATCGGCAAGTGTTTCTACATTTGCCTGGTAGCTCTTTACCAGGGTGTCATATTTTTTCACACTTCCCTGGAAATCTTGTTGTAATTGCTTATCGTAAGCCTGTAAGCCTTCATTTACCTCTTCCATTTCGGGCATTTGGGAAAGGATGTAATCGGTATCTATGGTTCCTACTTTTGTTTGTGCGCTAACAAAAACGCTAAAACATAAAAAAGCAATTAATAAACTGCTGCGTATCATAATAATATTGTTTTTGGCAAATATAATAGCAGGTTTTAATTATTCATACAAAATCTCTTAAAACTATTGCAGCTTCAAAATTATTTTAGTCATTTTCAATTTAACAAGCCTATTTCATTTTAAAATTATAATTTTAAGAAGCTTATAATCGTTTAGCCATAAGCTTGTAGAACCTATAGGAATTCTTATTTTTGCCTACGCGCAAATTACAGGCTGTTAGTCTTTTAAAAATGGTATGTAAATTGCTATCTCAACTTAATGAATTTGAAGATATCATCGTTTTTTATAGTTTCTTTAATTGCCGCTTTTTTGCTCGCAAGTTGTACTTATTTTGAGAAAGATGAAGCGCGTAAAGTGATAGTAAGAGTGAACGATTCTTATTTGTATGAAGAAGATATTAATGCTTTAATTAACGAAAATACGTCTACAGAAGACAGTAGTCTTATTGTGTCTAATTACATTACACGTTGGGCAACACAGCAATTACTTATAGACCGGGCGCAATTAAACCTTCCTGAAAGTCAGCAAAAAGAGTTTAGAGACCTTATAGAAAACTATAAAAATGAACTTTATACAAGTGCATATAAAGATGCTGTAGTAGGCAGGCAATTAGATAGTAGTTTAACCAAGAGCGAGAAAAAGGTGTATTTTGAAGAAAATAAAGGAAATTTTAAACTTACTGAAGATTTATTGAAACTAAGGTATGTAAGCCTGGAAGAGAATAATACTAATATAGAGGAAATAAAAACTTATCTCAAACGCTTTAATGAAGAGGATAAAGAAGAACTTGAAAAATTATCGCTTCAGTTTAAAAATTACTCGTTAAACGATTCGGTTTGGGTAAAGATTAAAACGGTTTACGATAAGATCCCCGCGTTATCATCTAATAATAGGGACAATCTATTAAACAAATCTAATTTTTTTGAGGTAGAAGATTCATTAGGTGTATATTTGATCTACGTAAATGATGTGTTGGAACATGGGCAGGATGCTCCATTTGAGTATGCAGAACCTACCATAGAAAAGATTTTGCTTAATAAGCGAAAAAGAAATTTAATAAAAGAACTGGAAAAAGATATTACAAAAGATGCAATTAAAAATGAACAATTTGAAATCTATAATTAAAAATACGGGCTTTCTTTTGGCCGTTTTACTGGGTTTTACCGGTTATTCGCAAGATGTGATTGTAACCGATAGTACCTCAATTCAACCAGAAGAGGAGATCGCACAAAATACCGTTGCCGAAACTAACAATTCAGAACGTCGTAAAGTAGACGGAATTGCGGCTGTAATTGGAGATTATATTATTCTTGACAGCGATGTAGATATGATGTACAAAGATATGCAAAGCCAGGGAATGTCTACTGCAGATGTGACCGATTGCCAACTGGCCGGTTCCCTTATGGAAAACAAGCTTTATGCACACCACGCCATCCAGGATAGTATTATTGTAATGGATGCCGAGGTTAATAGTTATATAGATCAGCAAATTTCTGAAATGGTACGCCAGGTAGGTTCTATGGATAAAGTCCTGGAATTCTACAATAAAGAAAATGAAGCTGAATTTAGAAGCGAATTGTTCGAGCTTAATAAAGAGCGACAGTTAGCAAACCGTATGCAGCAAAGAATTGTGGAAAATGTAGAAATTACTCCTGAAGAAGTAAGAGCTTATTACGAAAGCATTCCCGAAGACGAATTACCGGTTTTTGGAGAAGAAGTAGAGCTTTCTCAAATTGTTATAGAGCCGGAAATTCCTGAAAGTGAAAAACAAAAAGTAATTGATCGTTTAAAAGACTTTAGGGCAGATGTTTTAGATAACGACGCCAGCTTTGCCACTAAAGCGGTGTTATATTCTCAAGACCCTGGAAGTGCAAGGGACGGGGGTAGAATTTCTCTTTCAAGAAAAGATAATTTTGTAAAAGAATTTAAAGACGTAGCTTTTAGTCTTCAAGCAGGGGAAGTGAGCGAACCTTTTGAAACCGAATTCGGTTTTCATATTATCCAGGTAGATAGAATTAGAGGACAAAACATAGACCTAAGACATATACTACTTATTCCAGATGTTACCAATGCTTCAGTAGAAGAAGCCAAGGCAAAAATTGATAGCATTAGAAAAAGAGTAGACGAAGGGGTTTTAGATTTTGCTGAAGCTGCCCGTGAATTTTCTGATGAAGAAGAAACCAGGGGAGATGGTGGGAAACTTATAAACCCAAGAACGGGTGATACTCGTTTTGAACTTTCTAAGATAGACCCAAAATTGTATGATGAGGTAGGAGATTTGCAGGAAGGTGAACTTTCTTTAAGAATGCGCGACCAGGATAGAACCGGGCGCCCGTTTTTTAAACTTATAAAAGTAAATAAAAGAATAGCGGAGCACGAAGCTAATTACGCTACAGATTTTACAAAGATCAAAGAGCTTGCGTTAAGAGATAAACAGTTAGAAGCTATAGAAGAGTGGCAACAGGAAAAAATAGGAGATACCTATATAAAAGTAAACGGAAAGTTTAAAGACTGTGAGTATAGCAGTAACTGGTTAAAAAAATAGCATTTTATCAATGTCAGACGTTGCTCTAGTAGAAAAACTGGTGGTTAAACACCGGGATTTAAAGAAAGAAATTGCCAAAATAATAGTAGGGCAGGATGTGGTTATAGACCAAATCCTGCTTTCGGTTTTTTCAGGAGGGCATTCGTTGTTGGTTGGGGTTCCCGGTTTAGCCAAAACCTTAATGGTAAATACCATTTCCCAGGCTTTAGGCCTCGATTTTAAAAGAATACAATTCACCCCAGATCTTATGCCCAGCGATATTTTGGGCGCAGAGATCCTGGACGAAAACAGGAGCTTTAAATTCATAAAAGGTCCGGTTTTTTCAAATATCGTCCTTGCCGACGAGATTAATAGAACCCCGCCTAAAACCCAGGCTGCTTTATTAGAAGCTATGCAGGAAAGATCTGTAACCGTTGCCGGGCATAATTACAAGTTGGCCAATCCTTATTTTGTACTAGCTACTCAAAACCCAATAGAGCAGGAGGGAACCTATCCCTTACCTGAAGCGCAGTTAGACCGGTTTATGTTTTCTATTCTTCTGGAATACCCAAGTTTTCAGGAAGAAGTAGACGTGGTGAAAAGCACAACTTCAGATAAAACTCAAAAGATAAATGCGTTATTTTCTGCGGAAGAAATCGTAGAAATTCAGCAATTAATTCGTAGAATTCCTGTGGCCGATAATGTGGTGGAATATGCTGTGAAACTGGTAGGAAAAACCAGACCAGGTTCTCCTGAAGCCCTGCAATTTGTAAAAAACTATTTAGATTGGGGAGCAGGGCCAAGAGCCTCTCAAAATCTTATTCTTGCCGCTAAATCTCACGCAGCGGTGAATGGAAAATTCTCCCCCGATATTGAAGATGTACAGGCGGTAGCTATTGGAATTTTACGCCATAGAATTATTAAAAATTACAAAGCTGAAGCCGAAGGAATTTCAGAAGAAAAAATAATTCGAGACCTTTATTAAGAGCTGGGATTTCGCTTAATTCTATTTGAAAATAATTGGGCATAACTTTCGTACTGGAAGGCTTTTCTATTTTTGGGGCTTTTTTCTCAATTCTGAGAAAAAAACTTATTCCACCTTTAAAATAACAGGTTCAAGAAATTCAAGTAAGGTCTCACCAGCATTTGCTTATCAAGAATGGGTTTAAATTTTGATTTATTCAGTACGAGTAATTGAATTTTTGAGAATTCGGTTATATTAATTTGCGGAATTCATAATATTCATCCCCAATATTATCTTTAGTTGAATTTAAGTTATTATAAATTATGAAATGTAAAATTATTTTCATTAAATTTTGATAATCACTTCTTATTTTCAAAATCCACTCGAAATCCTTAAATTTGCTAGACTTTTTTAGAACTAAATATATAATAATATGGCATACGATATTGATATGATCAAGAAGGTGTACAGCCAAATGGCCGAACGTGTGAATACTGCACGTGAGGTGGTTGGAAAACCTTTAACCCTTTCAGAAAAAATCCTTTATTCGCATTTATGGGATGGTGCAGCCAAAGAGGCTTACCAAAGAGGAAAAGACTATGTAGAATTTGCGCCAGACAGGATTGCCTGCCAGGATGCAACGGCCCAAATGGCTTTATTGCAGTTTATGCAAGCCGGGAAAAAACAGGTTGCAGTTCCAACTACAGTGCATTGTGATCACCTTATCCAGGCCAAAATGGGAGCTGCAATAGATTTGCAGGCTGCCAATAAATCAAGTAGTGAAGTTTTTGATTTTCTTGAATCTGTTTCTAACAAATATGGAATTGGTTTTTGGAAACCGGGAGCAGGTATTATTCACCAGGTTGTTTTAGAAAACTATGCATTCCCTGGAGGAATGATGATTGGTACCGATTCTCACACGGTAAATGCCGGTGGGCTTGGAATGGTTGCCATTGGTGTTGGTGGTGCCGATGCGGTAGATGTAATGGCCGGAATGGCCTGGGAGCTTAAATTTCCAAAACTTATTGGCGTTAAACTAACCGGAAGCCTTTCTGGATGGACCGCTGCAAAAGATGTAATTTTAAAAGTTGCCGGGATTCTTACTGTAAAAGGGGGAACGGGAGCAATTATTGAATATTTTGGCGAAGGTGCCCGCTCTATGTCGGCTACCGGAAAAGGAACTATTTGTAATATGGGAGCTGAAGTTGGTGCCACCACTTCAACTTTTGGGTACGATGAGTCTATGGACCGTTACCTACGTGCTACAGATCGTGCTGAAGTTGCAGACGCCGCCAATGAGATTAAAGAACACTTAACAGGAGATGATGAGGTTTATGCAAATCCTGAACAATATTTTGATGAGGTAATTGAAATTAATCTATCAGAATTAAAGCCTCACCTTAACGGGCCATTTACGCCAGATTTAGCAACTCCTATTTCTGAAATGGGTGCTAAAGCAAAAGAAAACAACTGGCCAATTAATGTAGACTGGGGATTAATAGGATCCTGTACCAACTCTTCTTATGAAGATTTAACCCGGGCAGCTTCTATCGCAAAACAGGCGGTAGATAAAAAAGTAAAAGCAAAATCTGATTTTGGTATTAATCCAGGATCTGAACAAATTAGGTTTACTGCAGAACGTGACGGATTGTTAAAGATCTTTGAAGATCTTGATGCTACAATTTTCACCAATGCCTGTGGACCTTGTATTGGCCAATGGGATAGAAGTGATAGAAAAGGGGACGAGAAAAACACTATTGTGCATTCTTTTAACCGAAACTTTTCAAAACGTGCCGATGGTAACCCAAATACCCACGCCTTCGTAGGTTCTCCAGAGATGGTTGCTGCAATAGCGATTTCAGGTAGATTGGATTTTGATCCAACTCGCGATAAGCTTATCAATGAAGATGGGGAAGAAGTGATGTTAGACGAACCAACAGGAATTGAATTACCTTCTGATGGGTTTGATGTTGAAGAAGATGGGTATGTGCCACCAAACGAAGATGGAAGCTCTGTAGTAGTAAAAGTAGCTGAAGACAGTGAAAGACTACAGTTATTAACTCCATTTGAGCCCTGGGATGGTAAAAATCTTATGGGAGCTAAGTTGTTAATTAAAGCTTTTGGTAAATGTACTACCGACCATATTTCTATGGCAGGACCGTGGTTACGTTATAGAGGTCACTTAGATAATATTTCTAACAATTGCCTTATTGGGGCTATTAATGCTTACAATAAAAAGACAAACTTTGTAAAAAGTCAACTTACCGGTGAGTATGACGGTGTTCCCGCTGTACAACGTACTTATAAAAAAGAAGGTGTTCCAACTGTAGTTGTAGGAGACCACAATTATGGGGAAGGTTCTTCTAGAGAGCACGCGGCTATGGAGCCTCGCCACCTGGGAGTAAAAGTGGTATTGGTAAAATCTTTTGCCCGTATTCACGAAACCAATCTTAAGAAACAAGGTATGTTAGGATTGACTTTTGACAATGAGGCCGATTATGACCTTATCCAGGAAGACGATACTTTCAACTTTATAGATCTTGAAGATTTTGCTCCAGACAAGCAAATTACTGTAGAGATTGTACATGCTGATGGTAGTAAGGATACTATTAAAACAAACCATACTTATAACCAACCTCAAATTGAGTGGTATAAACATGGTTCAGCTTTAAACTTAATTAAGAAGCAAAACGCCGCTTAATTAGTTTAGGATTATATTTATAAAGAGGCTGATTAATTTTTGATCGTCTCGTCATTCTGAACTTGTTTTCAGAATTTAAATTCTTAGGAGTTAGACCCTGAAACAAGTTCAGGGTGACGTGGAGAAAATCAATTTTAATCAGCCTCTTTTTTATGGATTAAATTTAGATGTTAAGTACCTTTGTTATATACGTCTAAGTATTAAAATTCGGCAATGAAGAAGCTTTTCAAGAATCAATGGTCTAACATTATTTTTATTGTAATTATCCTGGTAATGATTATCCCACAAACCCGGAAACCCATTCAAATTGTGGTAAATAAAATTTTTGCGTTTAGCCCTTCGGCAACAGATGAAGAAGACAGGAAAGAGCTGAAAACTTACAATTGGACCTTGGAAACGAAAGATGGGAATAGAGTTGATTTTGCTGAATCTAAAGGAAAAGTGATAATCGTAAATTACTGGGCTACCTGGTGCCCACCCTGTATTGCTGAAATGCCAAGTTTCCAGGAACTTTATACAGATTATAAGGACGATGTAGCATTTTATTTTATCTCTGGCGAAGATCACGAAACTACCAACAACTTTCTGAAGCGTAAAGGCTATAACTTCTCCAGTTACAGGATGCTCTCAGAAGATCCCAAACCTTTAGATGGTTATACCTTACCTTCTACTTATGTAATTGATAAAAGCGGAACTATTGTAGTAGATAAAAAAGGCGCGGCCGACTGGAATAGTCAGAATTTTAGAAACCTGTTAAGTCAGCTTTTAGCTGAATAAATTAAAAGGTTTTCCTGAAAAATGATTTCACAAAATCGAAACTATAAAGCGAAAACATAATTTTTAAGTCTTCTGAAACTGAAGTTTCTTCATCCAGGTATTTAAAAATATCCTGTGGAGAATTTTTAGTGTAAAATTTGGTAAAAATTTCTTCTCCTTTTTGATTATTCTGGGCGAGTACATCCAGAAAAATTGCATCGTACTTTCTGAATTTTTCATTGATTAAGTTTTCTCCCGGTATTTTTCCGCTTTTAATATTTTTAATTATTCGGTTTATACGCTTTTCTGTGTTTTTAAACGAATAACCGGTAGAAGGTTTTACCCAGCCACCACCGGTACCAATTTTGGTAATTTGTTTAGTGTTTGCTTTATTAAAAGGGAAATCGGTCATTGGGATTATGCCGGTTTCAGTGCTTTTAATCGTAAAATCCTTTGTTTTTAAAACCTTTTCAAAATATTTCTGAAGCATTTCGTCATACACTTTATCTTCAGTTAAAAAGGGAGAGAAAAAAGTATATTCAACTAATGCTTTTCTTTCAGTAAATGGGAGGATATAAGTAAAAGCGGTAGCGCCGGGATACTTAATTCTATAATCCATCATCGTAAAAGAATCTGGGCTAAAAGTGGGTTTTTCGGTTTCTACTTCCCAGCCTTTAAAATGCTGAAAAATAGTAGTGTGTTTTTTACTTTCCAGGTAAGAAGGATCTACCCTGCTGTCAAAAAAATGAGTAGCGCCATAAGATGTTTTTCGGCCTTTGGCTTTCATAGTTACGGGATCAATTTTCTGAATTTCATCGGTAATAAATTCAATATCACCAGATTCTTCTATCTCTTCCTGCAATTTTTGATGATAATCTGCAGCCTTTATCATCTTATAGGAATAAGGGGAAAGTTGTAATTCTATATTTTCTTCAGAAGAAATGAATTTTCCGTTATTCCAGGATTTGGTAAGTAGATGATCCCATTTGCCTGAGCCTTTTTCCCAATAACACCAGGTTTTAACCGGAACAGAAAAATCAGAATCTATTATGGCAATCTTTTTTCCTTTGAAAAAAACATCCCGGCTAAGTTGCCGGGCTAATTGAAGGCCTGCAAGTCCTCCACCAATAATAACATAAAAATATACGGGACCTAGCATAAATTACTAACGCAGCATTACTATTTTATTTTTTAAAGTATTTGAAAGGTACGAATAACATTCCAAAACATTCGCCATCGTCTTTGCCAAGATGTTTATGATGCATTTTATGTGCTCTTCTTATTCCTTTAGCGAAACGGTTATTAGCATTTCTAAACATTTTAAATCGTTGGTGTATAAAAATATCGTGAACCGTAAAGTAAGTAATGCCATAGGCTAAAATTCCCAGGCCAATGGGTAGGCCAATCCAAACATCTTCATAACGCCAAAGTAGGAAAAAACCAATACTAACCAGTGCGTAAAAAATAAAGAAAAGATCGTTGCGTTCCCACCAGTGGCTGTGGTCTTTGTGGTGGTGGTCTTTGTGCAGTTTCCAGAGTAATCCGTGCATAATATATTTATGGGTAAACCAGGCCATTCCTTCCATACCGGCGAAAGTGCCCAGAAAAACCAGAATCCATAATAAAATATCCATATTAAATAAGTTTTAATCTATAAGAAATATACGATTTGGCCAAGAGCCCTGCTTTTTGATAATCTGGAACCCTTATCCTGCTGTTCCTAATTTCTAAAGAAGGTACTTTTTTAAGCTTGTGCAATAATTTTCTATAATAAATATATGCGGTGTAAACACCAAATTTAGCTTCTACTGGTAAATGCGAAATTCCGCTTAAACCATGTTTAAAATCTTCTTCTATTTCTGCTATAATCTTTTGTTTGCTGGCTTCATCTAATTGTTCAAGATTGGTGCCGGGGAAATAACTACGGCTAAGATCTTCAAAATCGGCTTTAAGGTCTCTTAAAAAATTCACCTTCTGAAAAGCAGAGCCTAAACTCATTGCAGATTGCTTCAGCGATTCATATTTTTTATGATCCCCCTTTACAAAAACCTTTAAACACATAAGGCCTACTACGTCTGCACTTCCGTAGATATATTCTTTATATTCGGCAATACTAAGATAGTCAGATTTATGCAAATCTAAGCGCATACTCTTCATAAAAGCGCGATAAAGCGATTCGTCTATTTGATACTTATGTACGGTTTCCTGAAAAGAATTTAAAATAGGATTTAGGCTAATTTTATCTTTAATTGCTTTATAAAGATCTACTTCAAAATCGTTAAATAGTTTTTCCTTATCATAGTCATGAAATGTGTCTACAATTTCATCGGCAAAGCGCACAAAGCCATAGATATTATAAATATCCTGACGAATAGAGGGCGCGAGCATCCTGGTTGCCGTAGAGAACGAGGTGCTGTAATGGTGAGTAACAGTTTTACTACAAGCCCGTGAAACATTGTCAAAAATGGCTTTCATAATTTAATTTTCTTTTTGAATTAATCCCGCAGCGAGCTTTCCCGAAATAAGGGAAGGAGGCACGCCGGGGCCGGGAACACTTAACTGCCCGGTAAAAAATAATTTGTGCACTTTTTTACTCTTTAATTTAGGTCTTAAAAATGCAGTTTGTAAAAGGGTATTTGCCAGGCCATAAGCATTACCCTTATAAGAATTATAATCTTCTTTAAAATCTTTAACACAAAATGATTCTTTAAAAAGAAGATGATCGGTTACATTTTGATTGGTTAAACTTTCAAACCGGCTTATAATTTTCTGAAAATATTTCTCCCTAATTTCTGGAGTATCTTCCACATCGGGTGCCAGCGGAATTAAAAATATACCGGCTTCTTTTCCTTCTGGCGCGGCGGCATCATCTGTAACTGATGGAAAGCTTGCATAAAACAACGGATTTTCTGGCCACTCGGCATCATCGTAAATTGCTTTTGCGTGTTTCTCGAAGTCGGTATCAAAAAATAAGGTATGATGCGTTACATTCTCTAATTTCTTATTAAAACCGGCAAAAAATAATAAAGCTGAAGGAGCAAAGGTCTTTTTTTGCCAGTAAGACTCCTTGTATTGTCTTTTGTATTCCGGCAGTAAAGTTTCGGTATGATGATAATCGGCACCGCTAAGAATATAATCGGCTTCTATTTTTTCACCGTTTACCTGCATTCCTGTTGCGGTATTGTTTTCAACAAAAATTTCAGAAACCGCGGCATTCGTATTTATTTTAACTCCCAGGGAATTAGCCAGGTTTTCCATGGCTTCAATCACCTTATACATTCCGCCTTTGGGGTGCCAGGTGCCCAGGCCAAAATCGGCGTAATTCATAAAACTATAAAAAGCCGGGGTGTGGCTGGCTTTAGCTCCAAGAAATAGTACCGGAAATTCAAGAATTTGAATAAGTTTCTGGTTGGTAAATTCTTTCCTGACTTCTTTAGAAATTGTGCTAAAAAACTGGCCTATTTTGCCTGCGGTGGTGGGCGTAATTAATTCTAAAGGAGAAACGCCGGGGCGATATACCAAATCTTTAATGGCTATATCATAATTGTTTTTAGCTTCCTCAATAAACTGTTTTAGCTTTATTGAACTCCCGGGTTCTTCGGCTTCAAAAGCCGCGCAAATTTTATCGAGGCTGTCTTCTATGGTAATGCTATCATTTTTTCCGAAGAAAACTTTATAAGCGGGACTTAGTTTTTCCAGCTCATAATAATCTGAAGGTTTTTTGCTAAAATCGGCAAAAAAACGTTCAAAAACATCGGGCATCCAATACCATGTAGGACCAATATCAAAACAGAATCCGTCTTTTTTTAGCTGGCGTGCCCGCCCGCCGATGTTTGCATTTTTTTCAAATATATCTACCCTATAGCCATCTCTTGCGAGGTAGCAGGCCGCAGCGAGGGAAGCAAATCCGGAACCAATAACAGCAACTTTCTTCTTCATATTTAAAGGTTATCTATAAATTGGTTTAGGTTGGTGTGGGTTTTCACAAAAGCGGGAAGCTCTTTATGCTGAATTTCCCTTATTTTATGCCCAAAAAGTAATAATTCGTAAGTTTTCTTTTCGCAAACTTCCTCGTTAAATTGATTTATAAAATCTTCTACATCTCCGGGTGCGGTGGTAAAATAACTTACAAAACTCAGGTTGTCGTGGCGCTCTAACAGATAGCCAAGATCGGTTAAAGGTAAACTTGGGCCCAGATAAATTGCCTGGTTCCCGTGATATAGAAGTTCATAATACAGGTAAATAATCCCAATATCGTGAATTTCATTTTCGGGAAGAAAGAGTACGTATAACTTATCGGAAGTTGGTTTGACCTCTTTCTTTATTTCAGCGAGATTAAAATATAATTTTTGTTTAATAAGATCTACAATATAATGCTCGTGAATTGGCTTAATGGTATCGGTTTGCCACAACATACCAATTTGCTCCAGTAAGGGAAGAAAAACCTGGTGAAAAATTTGCCTGAAGCTTTTATCTTTCTGTAGCGTCTCGTATGTATTATTAAAAAGCTCTTCATCAAAATTCATCATAGAAAGTTTAAATGAATTTTGAGCTCGGTTTTCTTTACTTGTACTGGCAGAAATACTTCTTACCATTTTAGCAATTTCTTCATCACTGAGTTTGGAAATCCTTGAGATTTTATAGCCGTGTTCGTTTAAGAAAGCAACGTTTAAGATCTTTTGAAGATTAGAACTATCGTATGTCCTTATATTTGTAGAAGTACGATCGGGATTTAAGATATTATATCTTTTTTCCCAAATTCTTATGGTATGAGCCTTGATTCCGCTTAAATTTTCAAGGTCTTTTATACTGAAATTTTGCTTAATTAGTTCCATATTGTGTTTAAGATAGTCAAATCTAATTAAAATTGAACATTAAACACTTTACGAAAGTGTTAAAATGTTTAATTGTTTAGTTAAAAAGTTAAACACTAAAATTTATGACGACGATTTCTTCAAAACTTGTCCTTATAACCGGTGGCGCATCTGGTATAGGAAAAATAATGGGCAGGGAAGTATTAAAGCATGGGGGTAAATTGGTAATTTGGGATGTGGATAAACTCAATTTACAAAAAACACTTAATGAATTTGAGGAATTGGGGGAGGTATATGGATACACCATAGATATCACCAATACCGTGTGGGTAAAGGAAATGGCCAGGCAGGTAGAGGAAGAAATTGGAGGAATTGATATTTTAATCAATAATGCCGGAATTGTGTATGGTGGTTATTTTCACGAGAATTCTTCAGAAAAAATAGAAAAGACAATGAAGGTAAATGCCATTGCCCCAATGCAACTTGCATTAACTTTTCTTCCCGGTATGATCAAAAGGAAAAGAGGTCATATTTGTAATATAACCTCTTCTGCCGGTCTGGTCTCTAATCCAAAAATGGCGGTTTACGCCGGCAGCAAATGGGCTGCCACCGGTTGGTCTGATAGTTTACGGTTGGAAATGGAACAGCTTAAAACGGGCGTTGGCCTAACCACGGTTACTCCTTATTATATTAATACCGGAATGTTTGACGGGGTGAAATCTAATATCCCTATTCTGGATCAAACTAAAGTGGCTAAAAAAATAATTAAAGCAATTGAAAAGAACAGGATCTATCTAAGTATGCCGTGGAGTATGCGTTTTGTAAGATTTTCACAGGGACTTTTTCCAATTTGGTTTTACGATTGGTTTGTAGGAAGGGTAATTGGGGTGTATAAAACAATGGATGAATTTAAAGGTCGAAAAAAATAAGGATATGGAAGAAACTTCAGCAAAAGAGATAGCCGAAATATATAAGAATCAAAGAACGTTTTTCGCTTCTCAGGAAACTAAAAGTATAGATTTCAGGCTTCAGCAGTTAAAGAAATTAAAAAAAGCCATTCTTCAATATGAAGATAAAGTGAATAAAGCTTTATGGGAAGACCTTCATAAATCTAAGGAAGAAGCTTTTCTTACCGAAACCAGTTTGCTTATAGAAGAGTTGAATTATCATATTAAAAGCCTCAAGAAATGGTCACAGCCTAAAAAAGTAGGGACACCTTTACAAATTAAACCTTCCGGCTCAAAAATCTATTTTGAGCCCCTGGGCATTGGTCTAATAATCGCGCCGTGGAATTACCCGTTTCAGCTTACTATAAATCCATTAATTGGTGCCATTTCTGCCGGATGCTGTGCGGTGCTAAAACCTTCACCAGACACACCAAATGTAGCCAGGGTTATAAAAGAAATGATTTCAGAATTTTTTCCTTCAGAATATATTTCGGTAGTGCAGGGAGGGAAGGAAGCTAACCAGGAGCTGTTTAAATTTCCATTTGATGTTATGTTTTTTACCGGTAGTCCGGGTGTGGGGAAAACCGTAATGAAAGCTGCTGCCGAGCATTTAAGCCGAGTGGTTTTAGAACTGGGAGGTAAAAGCCCCTGTATAGTAGATAAAGCGGCAAACCTAAAAATTGCCGGAAAAAGAATTGCCTGGGGTAAAATTATAAATGCAGGCCAAACCTGTATCGCACCAGATTATTTGCTGGTTCACAAGGATATTAAGAAAGATCTCTTAGCTGAAATTTCTAAATCTTTTGAAGAAATGCTGGGAGATAATATCGCAAATTCTAATCATTATGGCCGAATTGTAAACCCAAATGCAATGAATAGGTTAATGAAATATTTAGATGGCGATATATATTACGGCGGAAAAGTAAATTTAGAAGAAAAATATATTGCTCCTACGATTTTAAATAACGTAAAACCTGAAGATGAGATTATGCAGGAAGAGATCTTCGGGCCTATTTTACCGGTAATGGAATTTGAAGAAATAGAGCAAGCTTTATCTTATATAAACAAGAATGAAAAACCGCTTGCACTTTATTATTTTGGAAAAGATAATGGCGCAGATCAAGTTTTGCGGGAAACAAGTTCTGGGGGAGCCTGTATAAACGATACGCTCTTACACGTAGCGAACCATAAATTGCCTTTTGGAGGTGTGGGAAATAGCGGAATGGGGAAATATCACGGTAAAGAAAGTTTCCTGGCTTTTACGCACGAAAGAGGCGTGGTAAATTCAACTACAAAACTGGATATACCATTAAAGTATCCACCTTATAAGTTTTTTGGATTAATAAAGAAAATAGTAGGATAGGAATTTAGAAAGTGCCCGGAGCGGGAGTCGAACCCGCACGCCCTAATGGACACATGGCCCTCAACCATGCCTGTCTACCAGTTCCAGCACCCGGGCTTAAAACAAGTCTGGAAATAGTACATTTCCTAGGGCTGTTGCAAAAATTGAATTCAAAGAATTCTGAACTTAAAAAGTGATCTGGCTGGGGCTCGAACCCAGGACCCTCTCCTTAAAAGGGAGATGCTCTACCAACTGAGCTACCAGATCGGTTGTGAATATTTCAAAAAAATAAATTCAATTAAGAATTCTGAACTTAAAAAGTGATCTGGCTGGGGCTTCCCGAAACTCTACTTTACTGCGTTTCGTTAGGGACAGGTTTCTCGCCAACTAAATCAAAATTTATTTTGTGATCTGGCTGGGGCTCGAACCCAGGACCCTCTCCTTAAAAGGGAGATGCTCTACCAACTGAGCTACCAGATCAATAAAAAGCATCCGTCTTTTTGCGAATGCGGGTGCAAATATACATTCATTAATTTATTTTTCAAGCCTAAATTGAGATAAATTTATATTAGATTTGAATCCTTCTAATAATAAGTACTTTAACTATGAAAATTTTTTTAACCGGGTATATGGGATCGGGTAAGTCGGTGGTAGGAGAGAAGCTTGCTAAAAATCTGAATTACAAATATGTAGATCTCGATGATCAAATAGAAGTGATCCAGGGAAAAAGTATTAATGATATTTTTGAGGATAGAGGCGAACTTTATTTTAGAAAACTGGAATCACAAATTTTAGACGATATTTTGGAAAATAATTCAGATATGGTGATCTCTTTAGGAGGGGGAACGCCATGTTACGGAGATAATTTTGACCGAATTTGTGCCCAAAAAGATGCAAAAAGCATTTACTTAAAAGCATCTATCCCAACATTAACCGAAAGGCTTTTCCAGGAAAAAGTTCATAGACCGGTAATTAGTCATTTAGACTCCCGGGAGACTTTAGAAGAATTTATTAGGAAACATCTCTTTGAGCGCGCCTATTATTACAGCCAGTCGGATATTACCGTAAACGTAGACGAAAAAGAACCTGAATTTATTGTAGATCAAATTATAGAAAAACTATAAAAGCTCTGCTTTAAATTTATTTGCTTCAAAAGAAACTTCTACCATTTCGTTTAAAGAAGTGGAGAGCGAAATTCCTTTAAAATCGGCTTTTACAGGGTATTTTTTATGATTTCGGTCTACTAAAACCGCTGTTTTAAATTGTTTAAGCGGAACATTTAAAAAATGTCTTACGCCATAAATTAAGGTGGTCCCAGAGTTTAAAACATCATCTACCAAAATAACCGATTTATCTTGATAAACCTCGGGTTCCAACGAAGTAGTAATTTCTTCCAGCGGATTTTTCTTATTTACGTAAACTTCGCACAACTTGATTTTTAGCGGAGAAATCGTTTCTAAAGCTTCTTTTAAATGCAAGGCTAATTGATGGCCCTTTTTAGAAATACCGGCAAGAATAATTTCCTTTTCATCAATATTGCTTTCGTAAACCTGGTAGGCTATACGTTTAATTTTATGCTGAATTTGTTCGTGATTTAAAATAAGTACACGTTCTTTCATTTGCTTATATGTTTGGGTTCAGCGTCAAACTGACTTTTTTCTGAATTTAAAAAATAATTCGTTTCCCTGCCTTGGTTTTATAGAATTGTAGCAGGTTTCGAGGATTTCAATTTTAAAATACGGACTAAAATACGTTAAATATTCTTCTTTGTTTCCGCCAAAAGGCGGACCTTGTTCTGTAAGCGGAAATTTAAAAAGCAGTCCGCTTAGCAATCCATTCTCATTTAAAATTTCAGCAGATTTTTTTGCATAATCCTGCCTGGAACTTACCGGAAGCGCACAGAAGAAGGTTTGCTCTAAAATAAGATCAAAAGAATCTTCAATTTCAAAGAAATTAATGGGCAATAATTGTTCTTCCGGAAAATTGGGTAAACGGTTTTTTAGATTTTTTAGGGGATTTTTGCTAATATCGGCTACATATACATTTTTAAAACCCTGTTTAAATAAATATTCGGCTTCATAGCCATTTCCGGCGCCGGGAATTAATATTTTAAGTTCCCTGTCTGCAAGCTGATCTATATACTGTTTCAGTGGGGGAGATATTTCGCCAATATCCCAGCCGGTTTGGTTTTCTTCGTAGCGTTGCGACCAAAATGCCGAAGAAAAACTACGATTTGATGTCATCTGGATTGGGATCTGTGTTTTCAAACCAATCGTCTATATCACGACGATCTTTTTTAGTAGGTCTTCCTGTACCTTTTTTACGATAATAATCTTTAGAGTATTTTAAAAGCTCTAATTTTTCAAAAGCTTCTTTTGGGGTTACATCAATTATATAAAGATTTACCAGTTTTGCGCCAACCCGGTTGGGCGGAAGGTCTAAAACTTCAATTTGATAATCTATCTGGTTTTTTCTTACGGTAAGTTTATCGTTTGGAAAAATTTCTTTAGAGGGCTTTACATTAGCGCCATCTACTTTCACTTTTCCCTGCTTGCATGCGTTGGTGGCAATGCTTCGGGTTTTAAAATATCTTACGCACCATAAAAACTTGTCAACTCTCATAAAATCTCTCCTTTAAAACTGCGTTAATCTTAAACAAAAATACAAGAATATTGTATCTTGCGCGCCAAAAATAAAGACAATGCGATTAAACAAATTTTTTATTCTAAGCCTTATTTCAGCTTCAACTCTAATTTCCTGTAACGATGATGATAATAGAAATACGCCGCAAATTGAGGAAAGAGACCCTGAAGAGCAGGCTTTGACTGATGCCGATTCAATAAATAATTTCCTGGACACCCATTTTTACAATTACGAAGAGTTTGAAAATCCTTCAGATGATTTTGATTATATGGTTCGTCTTGATACAATTGCCGGTGAAAATGCAGATAAAACACCACTTTCTGAAGAGGAAAACCTGATTATGAAAACGGTGGTGAATAATGATGTAGAATACAATATGTATGTATTAAAGGTTAGAGAAGGGGAAGGCCAACAACCAAAATTCACCGATTCTACTCTTGTTAGTTACCGCGGGGAACTATTAAACCTTACCGCTTTTGATAATGCAAATACACCTGTTTGGTTTGATCTTACCACACTAATAAAAGGCTTTACTGAAGGAATTATAGAATTTAAAGGAGCTTCGGGATATAAGGTAAATCCAGATAATACGGTAGATTTTAATGACGATTATGGCATTGGAGCTTTAATTTTTCCTTCAGGTTTAGGATATTTTTCAAGTTCACAAACCAGTATTCCACCTTATAGTCCTTTGGTTTTTAACGTGCAGTTATTCCGTGTTAATGAAACCGATCACGATCGGGATGGTATTCCCAGCTGGATGGAAGATTTAAATGAAAATAACAATATTTTGGACGATGATAGCGATGGTGACGACACTCCAAATTTTGCTGATGCCGATGATGATGGTGATGGAAAACCAACCCGTGATGAAATAATTATCAATGAAGATGGTAGTATAGAGTTTCCAGATTCTAACGGAAATGGAACTCCAGATTATTTAGATCCCGATACTTTTGAATAAGTAAAAGCTTAAGTATTTTATATAGAAAAGAGGTTAAGTAGAAAGTTAACTTAAACGTCATCCTGAACTTGCTTCAGGATCTAAGTTGTTTTAAAACATATTAGAAGCTGAAACTAGTTCAGCTTGACGAAGAAAGTCTTTTTACTTAACCTCTCCTTTTTTATTAAACAGAATAGAACTTTCCTGTTTGGTTACTTTTAACTTAAAAAGCGTAAGACAAACTCAAAATCCATTGAGAAGGTCTGGAATCTATTGAAAAATTATCTGAAGCTTCTTCACTAAAAGCGGTATTTTCGGTAAAAGCGCCTTCATATCTTACATCAAAACCTAATCTACCCAGATTTATACCGGCACCTACCTGGTAACCTACCGTTATATCTTTTTCAACATCGCCAATTTTTAGCGGAGTATCTTCCAGCTCATTATTTATAATATACTGAAATGAAGGACCTGCTTTTATATTTAAGGGTCCTAAAACATTTACGCCCAATAAAATAGGCGCATCAATTTTATCAATTTTATAGTTGAAAGTTTCATATTCGGTATTCAGGCGAGTGAACATTAGTTCTGGCTGAAGAAAAATTCCCACAATCTCAAAACGACTGAAAAGCCCTATATGATACCCTGATTTTTCTTTACCTTCAATGATATCTCCTAAATCGTTAGAAGCATTTTCCATTTTAAGATCTCCGGTAGCCCCGTAGTTGAAACCACCTTTAATTCCAAAATCTGCTTCCTGTGCTATGAGTCCAGCAGAGGAGCACACAAAAAAAGCGATAAACATTAATTTTTTCATAGTAGATTGTTTTATTGTTAGGTTTAAATAACGCACAAATAGTGCCTGTTATTTTTTACTGAATAAAAAAAGCCTTTAAGAATCACATTCTTAAAGGCTTTAAAGATAATTAAAAAGAAGTTTTATTTTCTTTTTAGCACTTTTTCTGTGGCTTTAATAATCGCTTCTGCGTTAAGTCCGTATTTTTCAAATAATTGTTCCGGGGTGCCGCTTTCTCCAAAAGTATCCTGGGTGGCCACAAATTCTTGTGGTGCCGGATTATTTTCGGCTAAAGTGCGGGCAACGCTTTCTCCAAGACCGCCAAGGAAGTTATGTTCTTCGGCAGTTACCACACATCCGGTTTTCTTAACCGATTTGATAATGGCTTCTGCATCTAAAGGTTTGATCGTGTGAATATTGATCACATCAGCACTAATTCCTTTTTCTGAAAGTTTTTGGGCCGCCTGTATCGCTTCCCAAACCAAATGGCCGGTAGCAATTATAGTTACATCATCCCCTTCATAAAGTTGAACTGCTTTCCCAATTTCAAACTTTTGATCTTCCGGAGTGAAATTAGCTACTTTTGGTCGTCCAAACCGAAGGTAAACCGGGCCATCGTGCTCAGCAATAGCCAAAGTTGCGGCTTTGGTCTGGTTAAAATCGCAGGTATTTATTACCGTCATTCCTGGTAACATTTTCATAAGGCCTATATCTTCCAGGATTTGGTGGGTGGCTCCATCTTCTCCTAAAGTTACTCCAGAGTGAGAAGCACAAATCTTTACGTTCTTCCCCGAGTAGGCGATAGATTGTCTAATTTGGTCGTAGACTCTTCCCGTCGCGAAATTTGCAAAAGTACCTGCAAATGGAATCTTCCCGCCAATGGTAAGACCTGCGGCCATTCCCATCATATTGGCTTCGGCAATTCCTACCTGAAAGAAACGCTCCGGATTTTCATCTATAAAATCCTGCATTTTAAGCGATCCTATAAGGTCGGCACAAAGTGCTACTACGTTAGGATTGGTTCTGCCAAGCTCGGTAAGTCCCGCACCAAAACCGGAACGGGTATCTTTTTTTCCTGTATCTGTATATGTCTTCATTCTAAATTTCTTTGTCATTTCCACTTTTCTGGAAATCTATATTATTTTATATCCATTCCCCTTAAAATCAAATTCCTCCCCTTCGGGGAGGCTAGGTGGGGCTTTTAATAATCTCCTAAAGTTTCAGGATTTTGAGAAAGCGCAGTTTCTAATTGCTCATCGTTAGGCGCTTTTCCGTGCCAGGCGTGGGTATGCATCATAAAATCTACACCATTACCCATAACGGTAGTCATAAGTATACAAACCGGTTTTCCTTTTCCGGTACGGGATTTGGCTTCAGTTAATCCATCAATTACCTGTTGCATATCGTTACCATCTTCAATCTCCATTACATCCCAACCAAAAGCTTCAAATTTAGCTTTCAGGTTACCCATTGGTAAAACGGTTTCTGTACTTCCGTCTATTTGCTGGCCATTTACGTCTACTGTAGAAATGATATTGTCTACCTTATTACCGGCGGCATACATAATAGCCTCCCAGTTTTGACCCTCCTGTAATTCACCATCTCCGTGAAGGGAAAATACTAAATGCTTATCCTTATTCAGTTTTTTAGCCTGAGCAGCTCCAAGAGCAACCGACATTCCCTGGCCCAAGGAACCTGAGGCAACACGAATTCCCGGCAGGCCTTCGTGCGTTGTAGGGTGCCCCTGCAACCTGGAATCTATAAGTCGGAAAGTATTTAATTCATCTACAGGAAAATAACCACTACGAGCTAAAACGCTATAGAAAACCGGTGAAATATGACCGTTGGAAAGAAAGAAAAGGTCTTCGTCTTTCCCGTCCATATTAAACTCGGGTTTGTGTTCCATAATTCCGCCCTGGTACAAAACGGTGAAAAATTCTGTGCAACCAAGCGAACCTCCCGGGTGTCCCGAATTCACCTTGTGAACCTGCCTTAAAATATCCCGGCGTACCTGGGTGGCAAAATCTTCTAATTCTTTGATCTTTGACATTAAAGTAAAATTGTGTTGTTAAAATGATAGCCACAAAAATAGCTTTTTATAAAGCTTTGTCAAAGTGCTTGCCTTCCAGTTATTAAGAAAACTAACCAAGTAACTAACAATTTCCTGGTGTAAACTTCTTTTATTAAATTTTCAATCGATTGCGATATTTGAAAGCTCGGCTGTCTTTAAATCAAAAAAAAATTTTAATACCCCTTGGGTTTGTCAAAAGGAAGTTTACTTGAGTATCTTTGCACTCACTTAAAAAGTATTATGAAATTTGATTTGTTGAGTACCGATACCGGTAGTAAAGCCCGCGCCGGGACCATTACCACCGATCACGGTAAGATTGAAACTCCTATTTTTATGCCTGTTGGTACAGTAGCTTCGGTTAAAGGAGTACACCAGCGGGAACTTAAAGAAGACATTAATCCTGATATAATTTTAGGGAATACCTATCACTTATATTTACGTCCCCAAACCGAAATTCTTAAGAAAGCCGGTGGCTTACATAAGTTTATGAACTGGGATCGAAATATTTTAACCGATAGCGGTGGGTACCAGGTATACTCTCTTTCTGCGAGAAGGAAAATTAAGGAAGAAGGGGTAAAATTCAAATCACATATAGATGGTTCTTACCACGTTTTCACTCCAGAGAATGTGATGGAAATTCAACGGACTATTGGTGCCGATATCATTATGGCATTTGATGAATGTACACCATATCCTTGTGATTATAAATACGCAAAACGTTCTATGCATATGACGCATAGGTGGCTGGACAGGTGTGTAAATCATTTGCAAAAAGTAGATCCTTTATACGGGTTTGATCAAACGCTTTTTCCCATAGTTCAGGGAAGTACTTATAAAGATTTAAGGAAACAATCGGCAGAATATATAGCTTCAGTAGGAGCAGAGGGTAATGCGATTGGCGGACTTTCAGTTGGAGAACCTGCTGAAGAAATGTACGCGATGACAGAAGTTGTTACTGAAATTCTTCCGGAAGATAAACCGCGATATCTAATGGGAGTAGGTACACCTATTAATATTTTGGAAAATATTGCACTGGGAGTAGATATGTTTGATTGTGTGATGCCTACCAGAAATGCCCGTAACGGGATGCTTTTTACGGCTCACGGGACAATTAATATTAAAAATAAAAAGTGGGAAGACGATTTCTCTCCTCTAGATGAAATGGGAACTACTTTTGTAGATAAAGATTATAGCAAAGCTTATGTTAGGCATTTATTTAGTGTAAATGAACTTCTCGGCAAGCAAATTGCTACTATTCATAATCTCGGATTTTACATGTGGTTGGTACGTGAAGCCAGAAAACATATCTTAGCCGGAGATTTTGCCAGATGGAAGAATATGATGGTAAAACAAATGGATAAAAGACTTTAGACTTTGAAAATTTTAGATTGGTACATATTAAAACGTTATTTGGGAACTTTCTTCCTTATGCTTTTACTATTTATACCAATTGGAATTACAGTTAATCTTGCTGAAAAAATTGGGAAAATACTGGATAATGAAGTACCTTTTATAGAAGTGGCTCTTTATTATGTAGACTTTACAATCTATTTTGCCAATTTATTATTTCCGCTTTTCCTGTTTTTATCGGTGATTTGGTTTACCTCCAAACTTGCAAATAATACTGAAATTATTGCCTTTTTAAGTAGTGGGGTTTCCTTTTGGAGGTTCTTAAGACCTTATCTTATTGGTGCAACCATTGTTTGTATTTTAGCGCTCATTCTTGGTATGTTCCTCGCACCAAAAGCCAGTAAAGGTTTTAATGAATTTAAATATGAATATCTTAAAAAAGGAGCCGAAACCCAGGAAACCAGGGATGTATATAGGCAAATAAATGATAACGAATTTATCTATGCCAGCCATTTTCAGCCATTGGGGAAATCGGCTAGAAATTTCACTTTAGAACATTTTGAAGGCAATAAACTTGAATATAAAATAAGTGCCTCCAGCCTAAGATTTAATCCTGAAGACACCACTTATTCTTTAAGGAATGTAAATAAACGAATTGTTGGGGTAGATGAAGATTCTATAATTCATCAAAATAAACTGGATACCATTCTTCCTTTTGAATTTGATGAATTAACCCCTGAAACTTATATCGCCGAAACTTTAAACTATACCGAGCTAAACGAGTTTATTGAACAAGAACGCCGCCGCGGTTCTGGAAATATAAATAGATATTTGGTGGTAGCTTATAAGCGATGGAGCATTCCTGTTTCCGCATTTATTCTTACCATAATTGCGGTAGCTGTTTCCTCTATGAAACGTCGTGGAGGGATGGGTGTAAACCTTGCCGTTGGAATTACTTTAGCCTTTATATTTATATTTTTCGATAAGGTTTTTGGGACTATGGCCGAGCAATCTACCTTTTCTCCTTTAATTGCTGTTTGGTTTCCTAATATCAGTTTTGGTATTCTGGCAATTTTTCTACTTTATAGAGCCAAAAGATAAGAGAAGAAATTTCTCAAAATTTAATGGTCTTTCTGTATAATTCTTCCTTTTAAAGTTTGTTATATTTGTAGGCTAATAAAAAACAAACCATATCAACTTATGGAATATTTAGAATTTGAATTACCCATTAAAGAGTTGGAAGAGCAGTACGCGAAAGCCTGTAACATAGGTGAAGAGAGCGATGTTGATGTTACGGCTACCTGCAGACAAATTGAAAAGAAATTAAAGGAAACCCGAAAAGATATATATAAGAATTTAACGGCCTGGCAACGGGTTCAGCTTTCCAGGCATCCAAACCGCCCCTATACTTTAGATTATATAAATGCAATTTGTGGTGATACTTTTTTAGAGCTTCACGGCGATAGAAATGTAAAAGACGATAAAGCAATGATTGGCGGGCTTGGTAAAATTGAAGACCAGAGTTTTATGTTTATAGGTCAGCAAAAAGGCTATAATACTAAAACGAGACAATATAGGAATTTTGGGATGGCAAATCCTGAAGGTTACCGTAAAGCTTTGCGTTTAATGAAATCTGCAGAGAAGTTTGGTCTTCCTGTAGTGACATTTGTAGATACTCCGGGAGCATATCCTGGGCTTGAAGCTGAAGAACGCGGCCAGGGAGAAGCTATTGCCCGCAATATCCTGGAAATGACAAGGTTAAAAGTGCCAATTATTGTAGTTATCATTGGAGAAGGTGCCAGTGGAGGTGCTTTAGGAATTGGAGTTGGCGATAAGGTAATGATGCTTGAAAACACCTGGTATTCGGTAATTTCTCCTGAATCTTGTTCTTCTATTCTTTGGCGTAGCTGGGAGTATAAAGAGCAGGCGGCAGATGCTTTGAAACTTACCGCTAAGGATATGAAAAAACAGAAATTGATAGACGAAATTGTAAAAGAACCAATTGGAGGTGCTCATAGCAATAGAGAGGAAACTTTTAATACGGTAAAAAATGCAATTTTAGGAGCTTATTCTGAATTTAAAAACTTATCACCAACAGATTTAGTTAATAAAAGAATGGATAAGTATTTAGATATGGGGGTTTTTAAAAGCTAATACCTTACATACCATAACTTCTTAAATTTCCGAAACCCTGGTTTCGGTTTTTTTTGCACTTATCAACACTATTATTAAGTTTTCAACAGGCAGATTGTTGATGACTGGTTAATTAAGTAAGTGAATTATAATTAAGATGCTCTTAACAAATTTTATACTTTCGTGATATGGAAAAAATCACCGCCCCACAACAATTTTCGGCAAAGAAAAGCAACGTAATTAGCCTTGAAAAAGGAAAACTTCCTCCACAAGCTGTTGATTTAGAAGAGGTTGTGTTAGGGGCAATGATGATTGATAAAAAAGGGGTAGATGAAATTATTGATATCCTTAGCCCTGATGCTTTCTATAAAAACTCCCACAAATTAATTTTTGATGCCATACATAAACTCTTCGAAAATACAGAGGCGATTGACTTATTAACCGTTTCTAACCAATTAAAGAAAGATGGTAATTTTGAAAAAACCGGGGGTGATTATTACCTTATTCAGTTAACTCAAAAAGTATCATCTTCAGCGCATATTGAATTTCATGCGCGTATAATTCTTCAGAAATATATTCAGCGTAGTTTGATTAAAATTTCAAACGAAATTATTGAAGAAGCCTACGATGAATCTACAGATGTTTTTGATCTTTTAGACAGTGCTGAAGCCAAATTGTACGAAGTAACCCAGGGGAATATTCAAAAATCTACAGAGACTGCTCAAAGTTTGGTGATTCAGGCGAAGAATAGAATTGAAGAGATCTCGAATAAAGAAGGTTTAAGTGGTGTTCCTTCAGGATTTGATAAGTTAGACCAGTTAACTTCCGGGTGGCAGCCCAGTGACCTTATTATTGTTGCTGCACGTCCGGGTATGGGTAAAACGGCCCTTACCTTATCTATGGCCAGAAATATTTCTGTTGGCCAGAATATGCCGGTAGCATTTTTCTCTTTGGAGATGTCGGCAGTACAGCTAATTACCCGATTAATTTCTTCGGAAACCGGTCTTTCTTCAGAAAAATTAAGAACGGGAAATCTTGAAAAGCACGAATGGGAACAACTTAATGTGAAGGTAAAAGATCTTGAAAATGCACCTCTATTTATAGATGATACGCCTTCACTTTCAATTTTTGACCTTAGGGCAAAAGCCAGGAGGTTGGCTTCCCAGCACGGGATTAAGCTTATTGTAATTGATTATCTGCAGTTAATGACTGCCGGTGGAAGCCAGAAAGGTGGCGGAAACAGGGAGCAGGAAATTTCTACAATTTCGCGTAACCTTAAAGCACTTGCCAAAGAATTAAACATCCCAGTAATTGCACTTTCCCAGTTATCACGTGCCGTGGAAACCAGGGGAGGAAGCAAGCGACCATTGCTTTCTGACCTTAGGGAATCTGGAGCGATTGAGCAGGATGCCGATATTGTTTCCTTTATTTATCGTCCCGAATATTATAAAATTGAAGAGTGGGATGATGAAGAACGTACACCCACCGATGGGCAGGGAGAATTTATTGTTGCCAAGCACAGGAACGGTGGACTGGAAAATATACGTCTTAAATTTATTGGTCATCTTGGTAAATTTGATAACTTAGAAGAGTTCGATTCGCCTTTTGAATATCATTCAAAAATGAATACCGGCGAAAATGATGAGAATGAATTTAATTCTCCAAACCTGCCTAATCCAAGTGCGAACGAAGCTTTTGGTAGCTCTATGAATAGTGGGTTTAATAATGATGACGATGACGAAGTTCCATTCTAAAAATTCTGATAAAATAAAGAGGAGTACACTTAATAACATTGTTTTAAAAGACCAGAAAAGCGGGAAATTTACCGTTCTTCTGGTCTTTTTTGTTTTCCTGTTTCTAAATTCTATTCAGGTTTTAGCATCACAATTGCTTATTCCTATGGACGGAGACTCTCAGAAGAATCATTTAAAAGCTTACGGAATAACCTATTTTGCTTTAGAAGAAGAGTTAGAAGTTAGATGGTTGTTAAATTATCGCGGTGGTTCGTTTTTAATTTCAGATACCGAAGAATTACGTAAAGAATGCCAAATACGAGGAGTTTCTTTTGAAGTAATAAGTGACGATAAAACGCAGTCTATTTTAGAAGAAATCAGTAGTCCTTCCCAAAATATGGAGACCGTGGTCTTAGAGAAAGCTCCAAAAATTGCGGTTTATTCTCCCCAGGGAAATAAACCCTGGGACGATGCGGTTACTATGGCGCTTACTTATGCTGAAATTCCTTACGAAACTATTTACGATGAAGCCGTTCTAAACGATGCCCTGGTTTTATTTGACTGGCTTCATTTACACCACGAAGATTTCACAGGCCAATACGGGAAATTTTACAGAACATTTAGAGCCACGCCCTGGTATATTCAGGAAAAAGAAGAATCTGAAGCTTTGGCGCAAAAGTTAGGCTATGATAAGGTTTCACAAGAGAAATTAGCCGTAGCTCTAAAGATAAGGGATTATGTTGTTGGTGGCGGCTTTATGTTTGCCATGTGCAGCGCTACCGATAGTTTTGATATTGCTCTCGCCGCAGAAGGCGTGGATATTGCTGAAACTATGTTTGATGGTGACCCCAGCGAACCCGGTTATCAATCTAAAATCAATTTCAGTAATACTTTCGCTTTTACCGATTTTACTCTGGAACGAAGCCCAATGGTTTACGAGTTTTCTTCAATAGATATGACTGCTAAAAGAAATATTCCGAAGGAAACCGATTATTTTACGCTGATGGATTTTTCAGCAAAATGGGATGTAGTGCCAACTATGTTAACTCAAAACCACACGCGATTGGTTAAAGGATTTATGGGGCAAACTACAGCATATAACCCTGATAATATTAAAGCCAATGTCCTGGTGATGGGAGAGAGTAAATTAAATGGTGAAGCACGTTATATTCACGGAATAAAAGGAAAAGGATTTTTCACTTTTTACGGAGGCCACGATCCTGAAGATTATCAGCATAGGGTTGGGGATCCAAAGACCGAACTTGATTTACACCCAACTTCCCCGGGTTATAGGCTGATCCTAAATAATGTGCTCTTCCCGGCGGCGAAGAAAAAGCCTCAAAAAACCTAAGATGAAACTAAGTCTTTTATTGAAAATACTAAGTGTGGTCAACTTAATTTTTGTAATATTTCTCATATTAGATTTAACTAATATAATTACATTGCCTTCTTCGGTATATGGAATATTATTAATTTCAGTTGGGATTTTAACTGCAACAGGAATTTATTTAAAAGAAAATAATAAGAAGTAACTATGAAATTCTTTCAGAAGGAAATAAAATTAAAAGCGAGATCAAGAGGTTTTCATATTGTCACTGGCGAAGTTGAAAATGAATTAACCGAATTGAAGGAAATTAATTCTGGAATGTTGAATGTTTTTATTAAACATACTTCAGCAGGAATTACCATCAATGAAAATGCCGATCCTACGGTGCGCGATGATTTTGAGAGTCATTTTAATGAAATGGTTCCGGAAAACATGCCATATTACAAACATACTTTAGAAGGGGCAGATGACATGCCTGCGCATATAAAAGCATCTTTACTTGGCAGTTCGCTTCAAATTCCTGTTACAAATGGAAGATTAAATTTAGGAACCTGGCAGGGAATTTATTTGGCAGAACATAGAAATAATGGCGGTTCCCGAAAATTAGTTTTAAGCCTTTACGGAGTTTAAGCGGAGATACCTATACGCTGAATTGGCTGATAATATTAGTGTACTGGTGGCAAATAATAGATCATTAGTAAATATAAGTACAAAAAAATCCGGCTCAAAAGAACCGGATTTTTAAATAAGAGAGTGTATAACTGTTTGTATTTACTTTACTTTATCTACAACTGCTTTAAAAGCTTCTGGATGGTTCATTGCCAAATCGGCAAGTACCTTACGGTTTAAACCTATTCCATTTGCTTTTGCAGCTCCCATAAATTGAGAATAAGACATACCGTGTTCACGGGCTGCAGCGTTGATACGCAATATCCACAGTGAACGGAAATTACGTTTCTTTACTTTGCGGTCTCTATATGAGTAAAGCATTGCTTTCTCTACCGCGTTTTTGGCTACTGTCCAAACGTTTTTACGACGTCCGAAGTAACCTTTTGCTTGCTTAAGAACCTTTTTTCTTCTGGCTCTCTTTGCAACTGAATTTACTGATCTTGGCATATTTATATGTGTTTTGTAGCAGGCGGTCGATAATCGACACTTTTAACTTAAACTTCAATCTGTCACACTAAGCGCAGTCGAAGTGTTGCCCAACTCCAGGGTTTTTAAATTAATTAAACCGTTAAGAGCTTATTGTTACTTTAAACGCAACATAAGTTTAACATTGTCCTTATCTGCATCGTGTACTAAAGTACTATGCGTTAAGGCTAGCTTACGTTTTTTAGACTTCTTTGTTAAGATGTGACTTTTAAACGCGTGCTTTCTTTTTATTTTACCAGTACCGGTAAGCTTAAAACGCTTTTTGGCACTAGACTTTGTTTTCATTTTCGGCATGTTATCCTCTTTTTATATTATAACTCTCTTATTATTCTTTATTCTATTTTGCTTTTCTTGGAGATAAAAACATAGTCATACGTTTTCCCTCAAGTTTTGGCATTTGTTCTACTTTTCCAAGTTCTTCAAGATCCTGAGCTAATCTAAGCAATAGGATTTCCCCTTTATCTTTAAAAACGATAGATCTACCTTTAAAAAATACAAAAGCTTTTAGTTTTGCACCATCTTTTAAAAATTTCTCTGCATTACGTTTTTTAAACTCGTAATCGTGATCATCTGTATTAGGACCAAAACGTATTTCTTTTACAACAACTTTGCTCGCTTTGGCTTTCATTGCCTTTTCGCGTTTCTTTTGTTCGTAAAGAAACTTTTTGTAATCCATCGCTTTTACCACCGGTGGTTTAGCATCTGGAGATATTTCTACCAAATCCAAACCTAAATCTTCGGCTATGGTTAATGCTTCTTTGGTTGGATAAACGCCCATTTCTACATTATCACCTACAAGGCGAACTTCTTCTGCCCTGATTTTTTGGTTAATCCGGTGTTGATCCTCTTTAACTGCTCTAAGCGGTCTTTTCGATTTTTTTCTACGTATTGCTATGGCTGATCTATTTTTGGTTAAACTTCAAACGTCTTCAACGTTTTTTTGATTTCGTTATTTATAATTGCGGCAAAGTCTTCTACTGGCATAGTGCCAATATCGCCTTCCCCTCTCTTTCGTACAGAAACCGTACCATCCTGTTCTTCCTGTTCCCCTATAATCAACATATATGGGAATTTGTTCATTTCGGCTTCCCTAATTTTCTTCCCAATGGTTTCATTTCGGTTGTCTGCCAAAGCGCGAATTTCGTTATTTTCCAGCAAAGTTAAAACTTTTTGGGCGTATTTTTCATATTTCTCACTGATTGAGAGCACCATAGCCTGCTCGGGCATCAACCATAATGGAAAGTTACCTGCTGTATGTTCCAGTAATATGGCGATAAAACGTTCCATACTACCAAATGGCGCACGGTGAATCATGACCGGGCGGTGTGTCTCATTGTCACTTCCTTTGTAAGTGAGTTCAAAACGTTCTGGCAGATTGTAGTCTACCTGAATGGTGCCAAGTTGCCAGCTTCTGCCAAGTGCATCCTTCACCATAAAATCTAACTTAGGTCCGTAAAACGCGGCTTCCCCGGTTTCAACAACATAATTAAGCCCTTTTTCCTTAGCTGCATTAATAATGGCAGTTTCGGCTTTTTCCCAAACATCGTCAGATCCTATATACTTCTCTTTATTCTCCGGATCTCTTAAGGAAACCTGGGCGGTGAAATTTTCAAAACCTAAAGAATCAAATACATATAAGGTAAGGTCTATCACTTTTTTGAATTCCTCATCTAATTGATCTGGAGTACAAAAAATATGAGCATCATCCTGGGTAAAACCTCTAACCCTGGTTAAGCCGTGTAATTCTCCACTCTGTTCGTAGCGATAAACGGTGCCAAATTCAGCAAAACGTTTTGGAAGATCACGGTAACTCCAGGAGCTAGCGTTATAAATCTCACAGTGATGCGGGCAGTTCATAGGTTTTAATAAGAATTCTTCACCTTCATTAGGGGTATGAATTGGCTGAAAACTGTCTTCACCGTATTTAGCATAATGGCCGGAAGTTACATAAAGTTCTTTTTGACCAATATGCGGACTTACCACCATCTCGTAACCTGCTTTTTTCTGTGCCTTTTTTAAGAAATCTTCCAGTCGTTCTCTTAAAGCCGCTCCTTTTGGTAACCATAATGGAAGTCCCTGTCCAACTTTTTGAGAAAAAGTAAATAACTCAAGTTCTTTTCCAAGCTTACGGTGATCCCTTTTCTTAGCTTCTTCAAGTAGTTCTAAGTATTCTTTTAGTTCTTTTTGCTTCGGAAATGAAATTCCATAAACACGAGTTAACTGCGGATTGTTTTCATCGCCGCGCCAGTACGCGCCGGCAACACTCATTAACTTTACCGCTTTAATAAAGCCGGTATTTGGAATATGGCCTCCGCGGCAAAGGTCTGTAAAGTTGTCGTGATCGCAGAAAGTGATCTCACCGTCTTCCAGGTTTTCGATTAACTCTACTTTAAACTGGTTATTTTGTTCCTTATAATAGGAGAGGGCATCTGCTTTTGAAACTTCCCTTAATTTAAAGTCATGTTTTTCACGGGCAATCTCAAGCATGCGGTCTTCGATCTTTTTAAAATCGTTTTCCGAAATCTTATGTTCGCCAAAATCTACATCATAATAGAATCCATTTTCAATTGCCGGACCAATGGTTAATTTAGAACCGGGATACATTTCTTCTATAGCCTGGGCCATTACGTGAGAGGTAGAATGCCAAAAAGCTTTTTTGCCGTCGTCGTCCTTCCAGGTAAATAAGGTTAAACTTCCATCTGTAGTTAATGGCGTAGAAACTTCTACGATATTATTATTGAATTTTGCTGAAATTACGTTTCGGGCCAGTCCAGAGCTAATGCTGTTAGCAACATCCATTGGAGTGGTACCTTTTTCAAATTCTTTTATACTGCCATCGGGCAAGCTTACCTTAATCATGTATATGTAGTTTTAATGAGCGCAAAGATAATAGGTTGATTTTGCCTGCGCAATATACTTATATATAAAGGAGGATATTTATTGCTGAAATATTAAAAAGAAGTAGTTTTTCTTTATGCTGAAACATTAACTTTTGTCTCCCCAATATTTCTTTAAAATTTTTTATCTTACAAGTTCCTTTTATTGAGAAGTTTAGGAATTGGTTTTAAGATTTCTTTAAAAAATTATTATTTGGAGCTTGCGGGGGAATAAAACAGCAGTATATTTGCACCCGCTTTGGGACACAACTAGGGTTGGGAAGTAAAGTGGGAAGTTCATTACATATTGGGATACGGTGATTTTTTAAGGAAATAAAAGCTTAAAAAAATAAAAGTAAAAAAACTTATTTTTTTACTTGCCAGAATCAAAAGAGGGTGTATATTTGCAGCCGCAAAAACAGCGAAGGTTTTTATAGGAAACGGGAGTTGTTTTTAAAGTTCTTTTGAGAATGGAAAGCTTTAAAAAAAAGTCAAAAATTTTTCTAAAAAAGATTTGGCGGGTAAAGAAAAAGCATTGTATATTTGCAGCCGCTTACAGCGGAAACAAGTTCCCAAAAATACTGAAAAGAAATCCCGGGTGGGTGAGATAGAGAGAGGTTCGAGTCCTTTAATTTCGGCAAGAATATCCTGGGTAATACCGGGGAAGTTCATTGATTTATTGAATTGACAGCGCGTACATTTTTCGAGAGAGAAATGATACAAATAATTTAGAATTAAGACTAGAGAAGTCATCTTTGAGTACAGACGATTTGATTGTTGTAATTATATTTAAGAAACAACGATGAAGAGTTTGATCCTGGCTCAGGATGAACGCTAGCGGCAGGCCTAACACATGCAAGTCGAGGGGTAACAGGGAAGAGCTTGCTCTTTCGCTGACGACCGGCGCACGGGTGCGTAACGCGTATACAACCTACCTTTTGGAGGGGAATAGCCCAGGGAAACTTGGATTAATGCCCCATAGTATGGGAATATCTCCTGATATTTTCATTAAACATTTATGGCCATTAGATGGGTATGCGTCCTATTAGTTAGTTGGTAAGGTAACGGCTTACCAAGGCAGCGATAGGTAGGGGTCCTGAGAGGGAGATCCCCCACACTGGTACTGAGACACGGACCAGACTCCTACGGGAGGCAGCAGTGAGGAATATTGGACAATGGGCGAGAGCCTGATCCAGCCATGCCGCGTGCAGGAAGACTGCCCTATGGGTTGTAAACTGCTTTTACAGAGGAAGAACCACTCCCACGTGTGGGAGTTTGACGGTACTCTGCGAATAAGGATCGGCTAACTCCGTGCCAGCAGCCGCGGTAATACGGAGGATCCAAGCGTTATCCGGAATCATTGGGTTTAAAGGGTCCGTAGGCGGGCAGTTAAGTCAGTGGTGAAAGTCTTCCGCTCAACGGGAGAACTGCCATTGATACTGATTGTCTTGAGTTATTATGAAGTGGTTAGAATGAGTAGTGTAGCGGTGAAATGCATAGATATTACTCAGAATACCGATTGCGAAGGCAGATCACTAATAATATACTGACGCTGATGGACGAAAGCGTAGGTAGCGAACAGGATTAGATACCCTGGTAGTCTACGCCGTAAACGATGGTTACTAGCTGTTCGGCCCGATTAAGGGCTGAGTGGTTAAGCGAAAGTGATAAGTAACCCACCTGGGGAGTACGTTCGCAAGAATGAAACTCAAAGGAATTGACGGGGGCCCGCACAAGCGGTGGAGCATGTGGTTTAATTCGATGATACGCGAGGAACCTTACCAGGGCTTAAATGTAGTCTGACAGGAGTGGAAACACTTTTTTCTTCGGACAGATTACAAGGTGCTGCATGGTTGTCGTCAGCTCGTGCCGTGAGGTGTCAGGTTAAGTCCTATAACGAGCGCAACCCCTGTGGTTAGTTGCCAGCGAGTAATGTCGGGAACTCTAGCCAGACTGCCGGTGCAAACCGTGAGGAAGGTGGGGATGACGTCAAATCATCACGGCCCTTACGTCCTGGGCCACACACGTGCTACAATGGTAGGGACAGAGAGCAGCCACTTCGCGAGAAGGAGCGAATCTACAAACCCTATCACAGTTCGGATCGCAGTCTGCAACTCGACTGCGTGAAGCTGGAATCGCTAGTAATCGCATATCAGCCATGATGCGGTGAATACGTTCCCGGGCCTTGTACACACCGCCCGTCAAGCCATGGAAGCCGGGGGTACCTGAAGTCGGTCACCGCAAGGAGCCGCCTAGGGTAAAACTGGTAACTGGGGCTAAGTCGTAACAAGGTAGCCGTACCGGAAGGTGCGGCTGGAACACCTCCTTTCTAGAGCAATGCACTTTAAGTGCAACGCGCAATAATCAAAAGGGAAGTTCTTAAAGACCTTTTTTGGTCTTGATTCTAAGCTGTCGATTTAATATTTAAAGAATAAAGGACAGTCTCATAGCTCAGCTGGTTAGAGCGCTACACTGATAATGTAGAGGTCGGCAGTTCGAGTCTGCCTGAGACTACGACGCGCTAAGGCGCAGTTCAAAGTTAAAGGTTCATAGTTCAAAGTAATTTGAATTTGAGACAACAACGTTCATTACAAATTGAAAGGAAATTTTAGAAGTTGGGAAACCAGTTTAGAGTACGCAGTGAGCAGTACGCAGTACAGTTTTAACTGAATACTGAATACTAATTAACTGCCAACTAACAAACGGGGGATTAGCTCAGCTGGCTAGAGCGCCTGCCTTGCACGCAGGAGGTCATCGGTTCGACTCCGATATTCTCCACGATTCCTTAAGATCTAGGGGAGATAGGTAATACAAACATCAGGAAACGCGTAAGCATATTCGTTTGTTTGCCATTGATTTTAGGTTGCTTAAGAGGAAAAAAGTTCATTGACATATTGAGAAACAAAGAATACGAGAAAACTACAGTTATAGAAGTTTACTTTTATAACGAGGTAAATTAATTAAATTAATAGAATATATTGTGATTTAAGGTCACGAGAAATTCGAGCATAAGCAAGAAGCATACAAGCTAGATAAGGGCGTATGGGGAATGCCTAGGCTCTCAGAGGCGAAGAAGGACGTGATAAGCTGCGAAAAGCTGCGGGGATTGGCACATACAAGTTGATCCGCAGATATCCGAATGGGGCAACCCACTATACTGAAGGTATAGTATCCGCAAGGAGGCAAACCCGGAGAACTGAAACATCTAAGTACCCGGAGGAAGAGAAAACAATAGTGATTGCGCTAGTAGCGGCGAGCGAACGCGCATTAGCCCAAACCATAAGGTTTACGGACCTTATGGGGTTGTAGGACCACAACATTTGTTGCAAACAGAATTAGAACAGGTTGGAAAGCCTGGCCATAGACGGTGACAGCCCGGTATAGGTAAAGAATGCAATGATAGTGGTATCCTGAGTAGTGCGGGGCACGAGAAACCCTGTATGAATCCGGCGGGACCATCCGCCAAGGCTAAATACTCCTGAGAGACCGATAGTGAACCAGTACCGTGAGGGAAAGGTGAAAAGAACCCTGAACAAGGGAGTGAAATAGATCCTGAAACCATACGCTTACAAGCGGTCGGAGCCCTTTAGGGGGTGACGGCGTGCCTTTTGCATAATGAGCCTACGAGTTACCGTTTCCAGCAAGGTTAAGCAGTTCAGCTGTGGAGCCGTAGCGAAAGCGAGTCTTAATAGGGCGAATTAAGTTGGTAATGGTAGACGCGAAACCGTGTGATCTACCCTTGGGCAGGTTGAAGCTGTGGTAACACATAGTGGAGGACCGAACCCGTTGACGTTGAAAAGTCTTGGGATGACCTGAGGGTAGGGGTGAAAGGCCAATCAAACTCGGAAATAGCTCGTACTCCCCGAAATGCATTTAGGTGCAGCGGTATAATAGTTTTATAGAGGTAGAGCTACTGATTGGATGCGGGGGCTTCACCGCCTACCAATTCCTGACAAACTCCGAATGCTATAAAATGTTTTATATCAGTGAGGGCATGGGTGCTAAGGTCCGTGTCCGAGAGGGAAAGAACCCAGACCATCAGCTAAGGTCCCCAAATATATGTTAAGTTGAAGAAACGCGGTTGGACTGCCCAGACAGCTAGGATGTTGGCTTGGAAGCAGCCATTCATTTAAAGAGTGCGTAACAGCTCACTAGTCGAGCGGTCCGGCATGGATAATAATCGGGCATAAACATATTACCGAAGCTATGGATTTCATATTTAGATATGGAGTGGTAGGGGAGCATTGTAACAGAGATGAAGGTGTACTGCGAGGTATGCTGGATTGGTTACAAAAGAAAATGTAGGCATAAGTAACGATAATGCAGGCGAGAAACCTGCACACCGAAAGACTAAGGTTTCCCCAGCTATGCTAATCAGCTGGGGGTTAGTCGGGACCTAAGGCGAACCCGAAAGGGGTAGTCGATGGACAACAGATTAATATTTCTGTACTTGCCCCACGTTAAAGCGGACGGAGGCGAACAGTTGGTGCGTGCTGACGGAATAGCACGTTGAAGGGAGTGGTAACACCCCGATAGTACACAAAAGCTTCGGCCGGCGTGATAATCCAGCGAATCGACTTCCAAGAAAAGCGAGTGGTGGCAACCCGTACCGTAAACCGACACAGGTAGTTGGGATGAGAATTCTAAGGTGCTCGAGAGATTCATGGCTAAGGAACTAGGCAAAATGGGCCCGTAACTTCGGGAGAAGGGTCGCCCCGCTTTAGGCGGGGCCGCAGTGAAGAGGTCCAGGCGACTGTTTATCAAAAACACAGGGCTCTGCTAAATCGAAAGATGATGTATAGGGCCTGACACCTGCCCGGTGCTGGAAGGTTAAGAGGAGATGTTAGCTTCGGCGAAGCATTGAATTGAAGCCCCAGTAAACGGCGGCCGTAACTATAACGGTCCTAAGGTAGCGAAATTCCTTGTCGGGTAAGTTCCGACCTGCACGAATGGTGCAACGATCTGGACACTGTCTCAGCCATGAGCTCGGTGAAATTGTAGTATCGGTGAAGATGCCGATTACCCGCTACGGGACGAAAAGACCCCGTGCACCTTTACTATAGCTTAGTATTGACTTTGGACAAGTGATGTGTAGGATAGGTGGGAGACTTTGAAGCGCCGTCGCCAGGCGGTGTGGAGTCATTGTTGAAATACCACCCTTTACTTGTTCGGAGCCTAACCTCATTAGATGAGGGACAGTGCTTGGTGGGTAGTTTGACTGGGGTGGTCGCCTCCAAAAGAGTAACGGAGGCTTCTAAAGGTTCCCTCAGCACGCTTGGTAACCGTGCGTAGAGTGCAATGGCAAAAGGGAGCTTGACTGAGAGACATACAGGTCGATCAGGTACGAAAGTAGAGCATAGTGATCCGGTGACACCGCATGGAAGGGTCATCGCTCAAAGGATAAAAGGTACGCCGGGGATAACAGGCTGATCTCCCCCAAGAGCTCACATCGACGGGGGGGTTTGGCACCTCGATGTCGGCTCGTCACATCCTGGGGCTGGAGAAGGTCCCAAGGGTTGGGCTGTTCGCCCATTAAAGTGGCACGCGAGCTGGGTTCAGAACGTCGTGAGACAGTTCGGTCTCTATCTGTAGTGGGCGTTAGAAATTTGAGTGGACCTGATCCTAGTACGAGAGGACCGGATTGGACCAACCTCTGGTGCACCAGTTGTTCCGCCAGGAGCATTGCTGGGTAGCTACGTTGGGAAGGGATAAGCGCTGAAAGCATATAAGCGCGAAACCCACCACAAGATGAGATTTCTTTAAAGGACCGTGGGAGACGACCACGTTGATAGGCCATAGGTGTAAAGGCAGCAATGTCATAGCCGAGTGGTACTAATAATCCGTAAAGCTTGATGCGACGCTTCCTATCCTGCAAGGGATGGGAAGCACTTGAATGCTTTTACCGCAGTACTTTCTTTATTCTTTGTTTCTTATATATGTCAACTTATTAGGTATGACATCTAGTAGGGACCAGGGCATTACTGCCCACTGGTTACTGAACACTGCATACTAAAGACTTAAGGTGGTTATGGCAACGGGGCTCACCTCTTCCCATTCCGAACAGAGAAGTTAAGCCCGTTAGCGCAGATGGTACTGCTATTTGTGGGAGAGTATGTCACCGCCTTTTTTTTAAACCCTTCATCATTCATTTGGTGAAGGGTTTTTTTATGGGATGAAGTGAAAAAAAATATTCTCGGTTTCTTCAAACTAACTTTATAAATATAGGTATAGAGTAGATAGACTAAAGTCTATAGGAAAGTCCTAAAGAGCCAAAATTATATCGAATTAACTATAATTTGCTTATTGAAGGTTGATAAACTTCAGCTCATATCAGTTTAAATAAGCCTTAGCATTATAAGTTAAAATTTATTAAGAACTGGTTCTTTTTTAGAAGGAATACAATTCGATTTTATAAGAATGTTTTAGTCAAAAATCGATTTAACAATGGTCATAATTCCTCGAAACATTAAAAATATTGCTGCTATAAGAGCAATAATCCCTACGATTAATACAGGTATATAATATGGATGATCCTGATTATTAAATGCGGTAAACAGTACTGAAGGGCCTATTAAGCTTAGGGGCAAGGCAAACGCCAGATACTTAACTCCTTTTCCTAATATTTTTTTATTAGTATGTTTCATCTTACTTTCTTAGAGTACAATATATGTAGTAGAATCGACTTCTGAAAGTCTAAAGTATCCAAAAGGATAATTTTCTGGATTGGTTTGATTCACTATATTTCCTTTAACTGTGGCGGGTTGTGACTGGAACGGGCCGCCTCCGTTATTGCCTCCCTGGGAACGAAGTATAAATAAATAATTATAAAAAGGTTCTGATATTCCTTCCATAGTAATGTGAATTTCATTTTCTGCCGCCAAATCTTCGTTAGAATATGATGAGGAAACATGGTTGCCATCTGTGAATTCATCTTCATAAATTTCCAGGGAGAATTTAGAAGTAGTGATATTACTAAAGCTAAAAAGGTAGAAATTGTCCTCACCGGCCGGATCTGTGAAAAATACTTCAACCTCAAGGTCTTCACGTGTGAATCCGCCTTCATCATTCTGTTCAATATAGTCTATACCTGCAACAGGAACAAAACTGGAAGTAGCCGTGTAAATCTCATCATTATAGCTTATTTCCAGCGTATAATTTTCGTCAAATTCCGGAATAAAATTAGAATTTTGGTATATACCATTTTCCTGATGAGTAAAATTAAATTCTTCACCACTACCAGTTTCAATAATTACTTTAGCTTCTGTTACCGGCTCAATTCCTTCTTCGTAAAAGCCAATGGTTTCTGATAGTTTTATTTGCTGATTGTTACCCGGTGTGCCTATATACCATAGCATAGAAGCGTCTATCACTAATCTTGGTTCACTTTGATCCAAATCTAAATCTATTACTTCTTCGCAAGAAGTGAATGTAAGAAGAAGGATTATAAGTGATAAAATATATAAATTTTTCATCTTAAAAACTGAAATTATAGGTTATAGAAGGTATTATTCCGAACAGACTTAATTTAGCCGATTCGTTTCTTCCGGTATCTTCATTCTCCCTAAAACTTATAGAATTAGCATTTTTCCGGTTATAAACATTGTAAATGCCAAAATTCCAGGAAGATTGAAAGCCTTGTTTTTTATTAGGTTTCGGAATATACGTAGCAGAAAGATCGAGCCTGTGGTAGGCCGGTAATCTATTACTATTTCTATCTCCATAAACCGGAACATTTATTCCGTTAAAATCATATTGCCCTGTTGGGTAAGTGACCGGTAAACCTGTTTGAAATGCAAAATTGGCACTAAAATCCCATTTCTTATTATAATCGTAAGTGGCGGTAAGACTTATATCGTGCGTTTTATCGTAGTTAGTTGCATACCACTTTCCATTATTAATTCCGCTTTCCGCCGTAGTTCTTCCGGGAGTTTGTTGCTCAGATCTTGACAGGGTATAGGCGAGGCAACCAGTAAATCTACCTTCGTTTTTCTTTGCCAAAATTTCCAGACCATAAGCCCGGGATCTACCATTTAAAATTATAGTTTCAATATTATTATTAGCGATAAGATTTGCTCCATTAACATAATCTATCCTGTTTTGAATATCCTTATAAAAGATTTCAGTCTCCAGGCTATATTTTCCGTCATCAATATTTCGAAAATACCCCAGGGCGTATTGATCTAAAATTTGAGGTTTAATAAAGGGTCCGCTGGGGGCCCATACATCAAGAGGAGTGGGAGAGTTAGTGTTGGAGATTAAATGTAAATATTGAGCCATCCTGTTATAACTCGCTTTAACCGACTGATTTTCGCTGAAATTATAAGCTAACGCCAGCCTCGGTTCAAAGTTGGAATAGGTTTTTATAACCTCAGATCTGGAATAGGAATTCTGGTCTACAGGTTGCGCTTCTTCATAAATATCTAATGCTTCATTATAAATAATTGGGTTGTCATTTTCATATTCATTTAAACTTTCCTGGCCTAATCGTAAAAAATTACTAAATCTAAGTCCGTATTCTGCCGTAAGTTTATCTGAAATATTATGTTCTACGGAAAAGTAAGCCGCATTTTCAAGTGCATATTTATCGGTTAGTTTAAAGAAATTTATCCCAGAGTTTTCATCTATTGGAGCAATCTCTCCCGGATTAAATTCATGGTATGTACTGTGGAGACCGTACTCTAATTGAAATGTATTGTTTAAATAGTGGTTAAAATCATATTTTATATTGAGGTTCTTTATACCACTGTCCCAATTGAAGCCAACAAAATTAAGGGTTAAACCATAGTAATAATCACTATAAATAAGTGATAAATTGGTAAAAATATCATCTGAAACCACGTGATTCCATCTAAGGTTAAAGACTGAATTTCCGTAGGTATTTAAAAAGTTTTGATTGATATCAAAAACATCGCGGCCAAAATATCCGGAAAACAATAGCTTATTTTCATCATTTAACTTGTAGGTTAGTTTTGTATTGAGATCATAGAAGTAAGCAGAGTTTGGATTATCGGCCAATTTCAGGAACAAATGCGCATAAGAACTTCTACCGGCAACCAAAAAAGAACCTTTATCTTTTACAATGGGTCCCTCAGCCAGTAACCTACTTGAAATTACCCCAATTCCGCCCTGTGCTTTAAATTCTTTACTATTACCGTCACGTTGATAAATATCAAGAACAGAGGATACCCTTCCGCCATATTTAGCCGGAATTCCACCTTTATATAATTTTAAATCTTTTACAGCATCGGGATTAAACACCGAAAAGAAACCAAAAAGGTGAGAAGAATTAAAAATAGTAGCTTCATCTAATAGAATTAAGTTTTGATCTACCGCGCCACCGCGTACATTAAAGCCAGATGCGCCTTCTCCTGCATTAGAAACTCCCGGTAGGAGCAATAATGATTTTACGATATCTACTTCTCCAAAAACCACCGGTAATTTTTGAATGGTATTAATAGAAAGTTTATTAACGCTCATTTCCGGACTCTTAATATTAAAACCTTCACTATTAGACTTTATAACTACTTCGTCTAAATTTTCAGAACCTTCAGTCATTTCGGTATTAAAGGTGGTATCTTCTGCGATAGTTATTGTTTCTCTTATGGTTTGAAAACCCAGGTAAGAAATTTCAAGTGTATAAGTACCTTCCTGCAGTTTTATGGAATAGAATCCATATTCATTGGTAACCACGCCTTTTTGTTCTTCCGGAATAATAACATTTACACCTATTAATGTTTCATTACTGGACGCATTGGTAATAGTTCCTTTGAGCGTATAGGTTTCCTGAGCATTGATTCCCATTGAAATACACAGGAAAAATAATAAAAGCGGAAAGTGAAATAATATTTTCAAATTTTTTAGGTAAAGATAGTGTAGAAACTCTGTAAAATTGAAAATATACAGAAATTATTAAGATTTGTTTAAAAAGATTAAACAAAAAAATAAAATAAAAAAGCCGAAAAATTAATTTCGGCTTTTAAAAACTATTAAAATTATAAATTTATCCTAGAATATCATTCAATAATTTGCTTGGTCTCATAGCCTTAGAAGTAAGATCTTCGTCTGGTTTATAATAACCTCCAATATTTACAGAAGATCCCTGAGCATCTATTAATTCCTTATTAATTTGCTCTTCGTTTCCTTCTAATTTTGAAGCAACATTAGCAAAATGTTCTTTTAACTCGGCATCCTTATCTTGTGCGGCCAAAGCCTGTGCCCAATATAAAGCCAGGTAAAAATGACTACCGCGGTTATCCAATTCGTTTACTTTTCTGGATGGCGATTTACTATTTTCCAAGAATTTATTGGTAGCGTCGTCTAATGCTTCAGAAAGCACAAGCGCTTTTTTATTCTCATATTTTTCGCCTAAATGCTCTAAGGAAGCTGCAAGAGCAAGGAATTCTCCAAGAGAATCCCAACGCAAGTGGCCTTCTTCAAGAAACTGTTGTACGTGTTTTGGTGCAGATCCACCGGCACCGGTTTCAAATAATCCACCACCATTCATTAAAGGTACAATAGACAGCATTTTTGCACTGGTTCCTACTTCTAAAATTGGAAAAAGGTCGGTTAAATAATCTCTTAACACATTACCTGTAACAGAGATGGTGTCTTTTCCAGCTTTTACTCGTTCCAGCGTATATTTGGTAGCTTCAGCAACCGACATTATTTTAATATCTACACCTTGAGTATCATAGTCTGGAAGATATTGATTCACTTTTTTAATAAGCTCAGCATCGTGAGCACGATTTTCATCTAACCAGAAAATTGCCGGCCAACCGGTAGCTTTTGCTCTGTTTACCGCCAATTTAATCCAATCCTGGATTGGAGCATCCTTAACCTGGCACATTCTCCAGATGTCGCCTTCTTCAACTTCGTGCTCTGTCAAAGTTTTTCCACTTTTATCAATTACACGCACAGTACCGGCAGCGGGAATCTCAAAAGTTTTATCGTGAGAACCATATTCTTCGGCTTTTTGAGCCATTAAGCCCACGTTAGGAACAGTTCCCATGGTAGTAGGATCAAAGGCACCGTGCTTTTGGCAGAATTCAATAGTTTCCTGGTAAAGGGGAGCATAACTACTATCTGGAATTACCGCTTTGGTATCTTGAGTTTCGTTATTTTTATTCCACATTTGGCCCGATGTTCTAATCATAGCGGGCATAGATGCATCTATAATCACATCACTTGGTACGTGAAGGTTGGTAATTCCTTTATCAGAATTTACCATTGCTAAATCTGGTCCTTCTTCAAGATCGGCTTTTATTTTAGATTCAATTTCTGCTTTTTTATCGGCAGGAAGTTTTTCAATGGCATTTAATATATCTCCCAGTCCGCTGTTTGGATCTCCTCCTGCGTTTTTAAGCTCTTCGCCATATTCGTTGAAAACATCTTCAAAAAATACGCGTACTGCGTGACCAAAAATAATGGGGTCTGAAACCTTCATCATCGTGGCTTTCATATGTAAAGAAAAAAGCACTCCTTTTTCTTTAGCATCTTTAACCTGTTCTCTAAGAAACTGTAAAAGTGCTTTTTTACTCATTAAAGTGGCGTCAATAACCTCTCCTTTAAGCAAGTGCAAATTATCTTTTAGAAATTTTTTATCGCCATCTTTAGAAGTAAATTCAATTTTTACATCGGTTTCCTCGTTAAGGGTTAGAGATTTTTCATTGGCTTTAAAATCTCCACCATTCATTGTAGCCACATGAGATTTGGAATCTGAACTCCATTCTCCCATAGAATGCGGATGTTTTTTAGCGAAATTCTTTACCGCTTTTGGAGCTCGTCTATCTGAATTTCCTTCACGTAGCACTGGATTTACCGCACTACCTTTTACTTTATCGTAAGTAGCCTGGATTTTCTTTTCTTCATCATTTGAAGGTTCGTCTGGATAGTCTGGTAATTTATAACCTTTTTCCTGTAGCTCTTTAATGGCAGCTTTTAACTGCGGAATAGAAGCACTGATATTAGGTAACTTAATAATATTAGCTTCGGGTTTTTTAGCCAAATCACCAAGTTCGGCTAAATCATCGCTTACTTTTTGATCGTCTGAAAGGTATTGTGGAAACTGAGATAAAATTCTACCTGCCAGGGAGATATCTTTAGTTTCCATCCCAACATTTGCCGCTTTGGTATACGACTTTACAATAGGATAAAAAGAATAGGTAGCTAAAGCCGGGGCTTCATCTGTTTTGGTATAAATGATCTTTCCAATCTGTGTCATTTTGTAATTTTTATAGCTGATTAATTTTGAAATGTCTAAACTCAATGAACGCCCAATTTTCACTGGGCGTTCGAGCTCTGCGCAATATAATATTTTTCAAGCTTTTATCATAGCTGAAGCAAGGTTAAAGCCTGTTAATTATTACAAAAAGGGCATAAAAAAAGCCATTTCATCTTAATAACTAAAATGAAATGGCTTCAACTGAAATAATACGTTCTCACTGAATTTTCGAAATTCTTTAAGGGAAAAATCCCGGTGTGCATTATTTCAATGATTCAAAAATAAAAACTTAGTAAAGTTAGATTTTTGAATCTAAAGGGTTTTTATCTTTCAAACTATTTTTGACCTGGCAAAACATGAGCGTTATATAGAAGATAAAAACCGTATGTAAAGGATTTTAAGCTTTACGCGGAATTTCAATTTAATAAGAAATCCTTTTGTCATTCCCTTCAACTAAATTCCATATTAAATATACAACAAAACGACAGTAAAATAAAATTTTTAACTTTTTGTTATACAGTGAGTTGGAAGCCTATAGAATGCCGATATTTACGCATAAAAAAGCCCCGAATTTCGGGGCTTTCTATATTATTAAATTTGAAGCAGTTTACTCGGTTACTGCGCGGTAAGCATTTATTCTTCCTTTTCCAAAGAATGTGCTTTGACCGTTGCCATCAACTTTATCTGCAGTTTTTTCAATTTGTTTTGTAACTTCTTGAGGATTCATGTCACCACCATTTTTAGCGATGATTAATGCAGCAACACCAGAAACGTGTGGAGCAGCCATACTTGTACCTGCGCTCCAGAATAATGAATTATTATTACCGGTGCTAAGAATCATATCATCAAGAGCAACGTCTCCATCTCCTCCAGGGGCAGCAATGTCTACTAAAGATTTCCCGTGAGTAGTGTAACTTGAAGGAATATCAAAGTTTGTGTAATCTGCAGTCCAGTCGTAACCTTCGGGTGCAGTTGCAGAGACAGTTACCACATTATTTAATCCACCAGGTAGTTTAATATATGCTGAATTTCCATCGTAATTTACCCCATCATTACCTGCTGAAGCTATAATTGTACTTCCTTTTTTATAGGCATAATCTATAGCTTTTTGCTGAGCATTTACAATTTCCATAACATACTTAGCAGGTATTTTATAAGGATCTCCGTTTGCATCAATTAATTTTCCGTTCTTATTCAAAGTAACACCTAAACTCATATTAATAACGTCAGCCGAGTTTTCGCCTGCATAAACAATACCGGCATTAATTGAACTAAAGGCGCCACTTCCTGTAAATTCAGAAAGAACTTTAACAGCTACAAGTTCAGCGTGTGGTGCAACACCAATAAGGCCTAATCCATTTTGAGCAGCAGCAATGGTTCCTGCTACGTGAGTTCCATGATTATCAAAAGGAGTGCTCTCTAAAACATTCCAATCTTCTCCGGGTACAAATGAAGCTGAAAGTGAAGTATTTAAATTGGGTGCCAGTTCTACGTGTTCGGCATCTATACCAGAGTCAAGAACAAATACATTTGCCCCGCTACCAGTAAAACCAGCATTCCATGCATCTGGAGCGTCAATAGCCTCTAATCCCCAAAGATAATCGTAGAAATAATAAGGTTCTGTGCTTCCAATACTAGGTGTGGCTTCTGGAAGATTTGCTTCTATACCTTTAGAGGTAGGTATCCATGCTATTTCATAATCTGGCACCACAGCGTTTATGTTCTTCTTTTTCATGGTGTTCTCTATGAAGTTTACATCTTTTGAACTTACAATAGAAATTCCAATTTCAGGAATAGAACTTACGATCTCACTACCGCTTGTTTTTAGAGAATTTTCTACACTTTTAGTTAAGTCAGAAGATTCAGAAATTACCATATAATTTTTAAATGGTGGCTCCTGTAAATCAGTAGCAAGGTTTTCCTCACTTTCACTTAAATTCTCTTCTTTCTCACATGAGCTAAATACAGCCCCAAATAAGAAAACGCATACAAGCATTTTCCATAATTTAATTGTTGTTTTTTTCATAAAATATGTTTTAGTTTTTTCAAGGCCATAAATTACAAGAATAACAACTATTAACAAGAATTTAATATCATTAAATTATAATATTTAGCATTTAGGTTAAAGAAATAACGATAAATACTAAAAAGATTACTGAAATATTAATGATAAAATTGTAGTATGCTGGTTTACTTAAAAATAATCTATAAAAAAAGCCCCGATTTATGGGGCTTTCTATAATTTGAATAAGATGTATTCTATCTTTTAGCTTCCTTAATACGGGCTTTTTTCCCGGTAAGTTCTCTAAAGTAATAAATACGAGCTCTTCTTACTTTTCCTCGTTTGTTCAATTCAATTTTTTGAATTGCAGGAAGGTTTAAAGGAAAAATTCTTTCTACTCCAACGGTTCCACTCATTTTTCTAATGGTGAAAGTTTGTGAAGCACCGCTACCTCTTTTCTGAATTACTACCCCTTTAAAAAACTGGGTACGGGTTTTTTGACCCTCTTTAATTTCGTAATACACAGTAATGGTATCACCTGCAGAAAATTCAGGTAAATCTTTTCTTTCAACGAATTCGTCTTGTACGTACTTAATTAACGATTCCATAATTTCTTATTTAATGTAAAATCTAAAACAACATTCACGGACCTCGCCAGAGGTTATTTTAGAACGAGTGCAAAAGTATTAATTTTAATTTATAATGCAACTTAGAAATTGCAATTATTTTTCTGTTTCATCCAAAAGATCAGGCCTTAAGCGTTTGGTACGCTCCCAGGCTTTTTCTTCCCGCCAGGCTTCTATCTTAGGAAAATTCCCCGAGGTTAATATCTCCGGAACTTTCCATCCTTTATATTCAGCAGGTCTTGTATAAACCGGTGGTGCCAGTAAATTATCCTGAAAAGAGTCAGTTAACGCTGAAGTTTCATTACCCAAAACTCCGGGAATTAATCTTATAATAGCATCACAAACCACGGCAGCACCAAGTTCCCCGCCAGAAAGTACATAATCGCCTATAGAAATTTCTTTGGTAATAAAATGGTCGCGTACTCTTTGATCTACTCCTTTATAATGTCCGCAGAGAATAATGATGTTTTCCTTAAGGGAAAGTGCATTCGCCGTTTTTTGATTAAAACGATCGCCATCCGGGCTCATATAGATTACTTCATCATAATCCCGCTGACTTTTAAGATTAGAAATACACTTATCTATAGGCTCTACCATCATTACCATCCCGGCACCTCCGCCAAATTGATAATCATCAATCTGTTTGTAATTATCGGTTACATAATCTCGTAAATTATGAAGATGAATTTCTACATGACCGCTTTCTATAGCTCTTTTTAAAATAGAAGCCTCAAAAGGGCTTTTAAGTAAATCTGGAACAACGGTAATTATATCTATGCGCATATTTTCTAATAAAATGCAAAGATGCTAATTAAAATTTTAGCTGAAGAAAATTAATCTTTGGCTTTATTCTTTTCATCCTGAAGCATGCGGCCTAAGCGCTGTTCTTTTTCTAAAGCTTTCGCGCGGTATAGGTCAAATTCTTTTTCGGTTTCATCTAACCTATGCTTTGCTTCTTTAGTAGTAGCATTAGAATTTTTAAACTTATAGATAAAGAAAAGTAGTGCGAGAATTAAGACTCCTACAATTCCCCACATCAAGGCCATATAACTTCCTTTGCTAAAGGGCATCCCAAGAAATTTAATAGCATCTTTTTCTTCGTTTACACGCTGAAGATCTTCCTGGGTTTGGGCTAATTGATTTTCAAGATTTTCAATTTCTTCATTTTGATTGGAAATTGTGCTTTGCTCTTCCTGAAGCTCATTTTTTAAATCCTGAACGTGGCGTTTTGTATTGTCTCGTAATTCAATTAAAGCATCATAATCTACTACTTTGTAGCCCTGGTAGTTGTTTGAAGATTCAATAAGGTTGTCAAATTCGTCTTCAATAAAATTAGAAGTAGCCAGGGAATCCTGAGCCGATAAAAAACTGATTGAAAATATTAAAAGTAAACTTGAAAAAATAATATTACGCATCATTTAGGATTTTTCTGGTTGGAATTTATATGCTTGAACGCCTTCTTTTTTTACTTATTGTAAAAGAATTGGTTAATTTGAATCTAATTTTTATAAATTCCTTTAAATTAATTATTTGAGCGCGCAAATGTAAAGTATTCCCAATAAAAAACCCACCAAATTTAGGTGGGTTTTCAGGTATTTTAGCTTATTATAAAATATTAATAATAAGTAAACCTTCTCACTTTCGCGATATACTTTGCCAGCCTTATTAATTGGTGGCTGTACCCATATTCGTTATCATACCAGATATAAAGAATTACCTTTTTACCATCTTCAGAGACTATTGTCGCCTTACTATCATAAATAGCCGGGGCGTTAGAGCCAACAATGTCTGATGATACTAATTCATTATCCAGGGAATATTTAATTTGTTCTACAAGTTCACCTTCAAGGGCGTATTTCTTTAAAATATTATTTACGCCTTCAACAGTGGTTTGACCATCAATTTCCAGATTTAGAATCGCAAGTGACCCATTGGGAACAGGAACCCTAATTGCGTTAGAAGTAAGTTTACCTTCAAACACAGGTAAAGCTTTGGCTACGGCTTTTCCGGCACCGGTTTCGGTAATCACCATATTAAGGGCAGCAGCACGACCTCTTCGGTATTTGCTGTGCATATTATCTACCAGGTTCTGGTCGTTAGTGTAGGCGTGAATAGTTTCTAAATGTCCGTGCACCACACCAAGTGTCTCCTGAACGGCTTTTAACACAGGGGTGATTGCATTCGTAGTACATGAAGCTGCAGAAAATATCGAAATTTTATCAGGATTATATTCTTTATGATTTACACCATGAACAATATTGGGAATGCCTTTCCCGGGAGCAGAAAGTAAAACCTTTGCCGCTCCTTTCGCTTTAAGGTGTCTGCTTAGTGCTTCTTTGTCTCTAAACGCACCGGTGTTATCTATAATTAAAGCTTTATTTATTCCGAATTTTGTATAGTCAATATCCTCAGGTCTATCTGCGGAAATTATCTTAACGGTAGTGCCGTTTATAATAAGTGTGCTATTTTCTTCGTCTATACCAACAGTTCCAGAAAAATCACCGTGAACTGAATCATTTTTTAATAAAGAAGCACGTTTTTCTAAAACATTCCTATCTACAGCACCTCGAGTAACGATAGCTCGCAAACGCAACTGACTGCCCTTACCGGTTCTGGCCATTAATTCTCTGGCTAATAAGCGACCAATACGCCCAAAACCGTAAAGCACAACATCCTTAGGAACAACTTTATCATATTTTTTTGCATCTTTCAGTTTATCTGAAACAAAAGCCATAGCATTAAGATGTCCCTGGTCTTCTAAATGATACTCATAGGTTAATTTCCCAATGTCCAGTTTTGCAGGTGGCAGATCCATATCCTGGATTGCTTTTGCTATTTCTACCGTATCAAATATTGAGATTGGTTTTTCTACAAATTCCCCGGCATATTCGTGTAGATTTAGAATATCGCTTACATTTCGGTTAAGTAATTGATTTCTGAATAAGACCAGCTCAATAGATTTATCGTACCAAAGATCACTTATAATATTAATAAATTGTACGGTCGCTTTGCGCCGGTTTGCCTGAAAAGAAAGTTCCTTTTCGTAAACTTTGTTGAAGCTCATGTGTGGTTTGTGTTGTTTTCCCTCTTTGAGGGTTTAATTTTGCCGAGCCTTAGCTCGAAATTATAAAATAGTTTCTATCTCAAACCTCGTGGACTTCCCCAAGGTTCTTAATTATTGGCGCAAAAGTATATATTTCAAACGTTTTCGTAAAGAAAATTTTGCATAAAAAACTCCCTTTAATTAAGGGAGTTTTAGAAGATTTATTCTTTGCTTTCTATCGCCAAACCATTCGCTGTTTTTCGCCATTTCTATCAACTATGGTAATCACAATATCTTCAGCAAGATTTTTATTTCTAAAGATTCGTTCAACATCACTTACGCTAGCTACCTCTTTATTATCTATTGCGGTAATAATGGTTCCTACCAATTCTTCCGCAGGTAATCTAGGGGAAAGGGTACGGTGAATTCTTACGCCATTTTCAACATTCAATTCCTGTAATTCTTCCTTACTGGCATTAGAAACTTCTATTTTTATAGGTTCTATAGTGTAGGTTTCAAATTTTGTAAGGGTTACCTTAGCTTCTCTTTTCTTGCCATCTCTAATAAATAGTACATCAATTTCATCGTTAGGACGCTTTGAATTAATATATCCAGTTAGATCAGAAAATTTATTAATGTCTATATTATCTAATTTTCTAATTATATCCCCTTGTTTAAGTCCGGCTTTTTCTGCACCGCTTCCCTCGGTTACTTCAGCCACCATAACTCCCTGGGTAGTTTCAAGTCCTAATTCTTCTACCGCCCGTGGGTTAATATTTCCACCTCTAATTCCTAAAATTCCTTTTTGCACATCACCATACTCCATAATATCTTCTACGATTTTACGGGTATTATTAGAGGGTACGGCAAATGCATAACCTATATAACTTCCGGTTTGGGAAGTAATGGCAGTATTAATTCCAACCAGTTCGCCATTAATATTCACTAAAGCGCCTCCACTGTTACCTGGATTAATCGCGGCATCCGTTTGTATAAAAGATTGCGAAGTAAGATCGCGTGTATTTAAATCTCTTGCGGTAGCACTAATAATTCCAGCGGTTACGGTAGATTTAAGGTTAAAAGGATTTCCAACTGCAAGCACCCATTCTCCCAATTTTACATTGTTAGAATCGCCAAACGGAATATAATCCAGGCCTTCAGCATCAATTTTTAATAGAGCGATATCTGAACTTTCATCGGCTCCAACAATTTCTGCAGTATAGGTTTTGTTATTGTTCAAGGTAACTTCAACCTCATTGGCTTCTTTAATTACGTGGTTGTTGGTTACAATATAACCATCTGGAGAAATAATAACTCCAGAGCCGGCTCCCTGCAGTGCTTTTCCGCCACTATAATTCCCCTGAATTAGATCTCTCATAGTACGCGGACCTTTAAAAACAGCTACGTTTTTAACGTGTACCACTCCGTTAACGGTATTTTCTGCTGCTTCAGTAAAATCGGCATTGGTGCCGTAGATATTTCCTGAGTAATTTGCAGGAATTAATTCGGCTGTAGTATTAGAAACCGGGGGTAAACCTGTGGACGTTTCTTCTTCAAAAAACATTTTATAGCTCCCTAAAGTCAACGTGCCTCCTAAAATAGAAACGAGAAGTAGTTTAGATAAATTTTTCATTTTCAATCTTGTTTTTATATAATTCAACTTTAAAATTATAATATTAGTATTTTCAGTTTTTAACTTTAACGGCCATTTAACACGGCCTAAAATCGTGTTATTTATAGTATCTTTGTTGCCCTTAAAATTCACGTAATGAAAATTCCATTTTATAAATATCAGGGCACCGGGAACGATTTTGTGATGATTGACAACCGTAAACAACTGTTATCCAAAAACAATACCAAAATAATAAAAATGCTGTGCGACCGTAAATTTGGCATTGGGGGGGACGGACTTATACTTTTGGAAAATCCTGACATAGATGGTGACGATTTTAAAATGGTATATTTTAATGCCGATGGTAATGAAAGCAGTATGTGCGGTAATGGGGGACGTTGTCTGGTAGCCTTTGCGAAATTTCTTGGAATAATAGAAAATGCAGCTACTTTTACGGCAATAGATGGTCCGCATAAAGCGACGATTAGCGACCACCAGGTTAGTTTACAAATGCAGAATGTTGCAGAGATAAAACAACTGGGAAATAGTGCTTTTCTTGATACTGGTTCTCCACATCACATAATTTTCACCAAAAATGTCGCCGATCTTGATGTGAAAAAAGAAGGCGCTGTAATTAGATATTCAGATGAATATGTAGCCAATGGCGGTACCAATGTGAATTTTGTAGATATGCAGGAAGATAATACCTTTTTAGTTAGAACATACGAAAGGGGAGTGGAAGACGAAACGCTTTCTTGCGGTACAGGGGTTACTGCAGTTGCGCTGGCGGCGCACGCTTCTGGAAAGGCAAATAAGAATACGGTAAAGCTAATTGTTCCCGGGGGCGAATTATCGGTTTCCTTCAGTAAAGAAAACGAAACTTATACAAATGTGTGGTTAACCGGCCCGGCAGAGCAGGTTTTTAAAGGAGAAATAGTATGCCAGGCTTAAGAGGAAATAAGGTTTATTTACGTGCTTTGGAACCCGAGGATCTCGATTTTGTTCATACTGTGGAGAATATAGAAGAGTTTTGGGAAGTAAGTGCCACCCAAACCCCTTATTCACGGTTTCTTATTAAGCAATACCTGGAAAACGCGCATCGCGACATTTACGATATTAAACAATTGCGCTTGGTGATTTGTGATCTTCAGGATAATGAAGTTGGTCTAATAGATATTTTTGACTTTGAGCCAAAAGACCGAAGGGCAGCTTTGGGAATCTTAATTGCCGATCCCTCTGAACGCGGAAAAGGATATGGTGCTGAAGCTCTAAAATTACTTTGCAATTACTGTTTTACCCATCTCGCCATGCACCAGGTTTATGCAAATATCACCGAAGGAAACGAAACCAGCGTAAAACTTTTTGAAAACCTGGGTTTCCAAAGAGTTGGTATAAAAAAAGACTGGACTTATTCTGAAGGCGGTTTTAAAGATGAAATTCTCTATCAATTGATCAATAAATAATGTACATCAAAAAAATTCTACTGGCTATTGCCATTCTTGGGCTTATAGGCCTTTCTGTTTTTAGCTATTATATTTATACCAGTATTTTTTCTGGAAACACCAGTTTTACGGGAGAGAAAAAGATAGTTTATGTGCCTACGGGTGCAGACTATCAAACCGTGATAGATAGCCTTCAGCCTTACGTGGAAGATATGGAATCATTTGACCTTGTTGCCCGAAAAAAGGGTTATGCATCAAATATCAGGGCCGGGAGATACGCTATTAAACCCGGGATGAATAATAATGAATTGGTAAATGCTTTGCGAAGCGGAAATTTACCGGTAAAAATTACCTTTAATAACCAGGAGAGACTGGAAAATCTTGCCGGAAGGGTTGCCCAGCAAATTGAAGCCGATAGTGCAGCTTTAATTAAAGCTTTTAAGGATAAAGAATTCTTAGCTGAAAATGATTTTACTGAAGCTAATGCCTTAGCAATGTATATTCCTAACCAATATGAATTTTACTGGAATACTTCAGCTGAAGAATTTAGAGAGCGAATGAAGCGGGAATACGATCGCTTCTGGACCGATGAAAAGAAGCAAAAAGCCGAAGAAATAGGCTTGAACCCTAAAGAGGTTTCCACACTGGCTTCAATAGTTCACAAAGAAACTGCCAAAGTAGACGAACGCCCAAAAGTAGCGGGAGTTTATATGAACCGGTATAAAAACGGTTGGAAATTAGATGCCGATCCTACAGTGATCTACGCATTGAAAAATAAAACGCAAAAATGGGATACCATTATTAAAAGAGTGCTTTATAAAGATCTGGAATTAGATTCTCCTTATAATACCTATATATACAAAGAGTTACCACCGGGACCTATTTTTATGCCAGATATTTCTGCTATAAACGCCGTGCTTAATTATGAAGATCACGATTACTTCTATTTTGTAGCTGATGTTAAAAATTTTGGCTATCATAAATTCGCCAAAAATTTAGCTCAGCACAATCGAAATAAGCAGGAATATGTGCGTTGGATTAACAAACAAGGTGTAAAAAGATAAAAATAATTTTTACTCAAAATTATTAAGAAAGTTCTAACGCCTTAGCATACGTACTCTTAGAGCGATGTTAAGTCATTCCATAACTTTATAATTTACTTAACAGGTTGTGCTTCAGATTTTTAAAATTTGTTGTACATTTGCACGGCAAAATTGAAAGGGGCGTAAGCTTAATTTTTTTAGCCCAAACCGTTAACCTTTCGGAAACAAAATGTAATGAGAAGGAAAATTGCAAAATTTTCAATCTTGCCTGTTTTTGCAGGCTGCATGTTTTTCAGTTTTTCAACTAGAGAAGCAGCGAATTTGGAAATTGAAGGTTATTCAACTTCCAATTTAGATCTAAACTATACCGTAGCCCTTGTAGAGGAAAGCGAGTTAGCAAAAGATCAAAGCCTTGAAAGGGCGTTACCTGAACTGGGAAAGTCCTATGTTGGTTTTAAAGAAGCGCTAGGTTTTAAAGAATCTCGCGGAAATTATCAAACAATTAATGAGTTTGGTTATATGGGGAAATACCAGTTTGGTATTGGAACCCTGGAATTACTTGGCATTTACAATAGTGCAGAATTCCTTAACTCACCACAACTCCAGGAAGCCGCATTTTATACCAATGCTTCCAGAAACAAATGGATATTAATTCGTGATATTGCACGTTTTGAAGGCAAAGTAATTAATGGGGTGAAAGTAACCGAGTCTGGTATTCTTGCCGCTGCCCATCTTGCTGGACCGGGAAGTGTGAAAAAATACCTTAGAAGCTGGGGAGCCCAGTCTTTTAGTGATGCTTTTGGAACTTCAATTAGAAATTATTTGAAGAAATTTGGCGGTTATGATACTTCGTTTGTAAAACCGGAAAAAAACCCGAGAGTAGATATTCAAGCTTTTAGAGCTTAAATTTCTTTCTGAAATATAAAAATAGCAGGCCTCTTATGGAGGTCTGTTTTTGTTTTACTCCATTCTGAAACCGGTTTGGTTACGATGTACTCTGTAGGTAAGGTAAGATCACAAGCCACGCAAAGCCTGGTCGTGGGATTTAAGAGCTGAAGCAGATCTTCAAGCAATTTATTGTTTCGGTAAGGGGTTTCAATAAAAATTTGCGCTTCCTGCTTTTCAATAGAAAATCGTTCTAAATCTTTAATTTCCTTTTTCCGTTCTTTTTTGTCTATCGGCAAATAGCCGTTAAATGTAAAACGTTGTCCGTTCATTCCGCTGCCCATCATTGCTAATAGAATTGAAGAGGGTCCCACTAATGGAATTACCTGGATGCCTTCATTATGCGCAATTTTCACAATTTCAGCACCTGGATCTGCAACACCGGGACAACCCGCTTCGCTCAATAAGCCTATATTTTTTCCTTCTTTACAATCGTTTAAAAATGAAGGAATTTCTGAAGCTTCAGTGAATTTATTTAGATGAAAAAATTTTAAAGTAGATTGTTGCTTTTCAGGAACCAGCTGTTTTATATGTCTCCTGGCAGTTTTTTCATTTTCGGCAATAAAAATATCCAGGTTTTCCATAATTTCTTTAACCTGAATTGGTAAAACCTGCATTGGGTTTGCCGCTCCCATAGTTGTGGGAATCAGGTAAAGTTTTCCTGAATATCTAAAGTCTGTCATTATGCTTTGTTTTCTTCCTTCAGCTGGTCTGCTATTTTTTCGCAAGCTTCATCCAGCATCTGGTATACATTTTCAAACCCGTGGTCGCCACCAAAATAAGGATCTGGAACATCTACATTTTCAGAAGGGAATATTTCATTAAGAATTAAATGAACTTTCGTCCGGTCGTCATCGTTTCTGGTCAGGGCCATTACATCCTTAAAATTGGAATTATCCATCACATAAATGCGATCGAATTTATCAAAATCTTCCACCTGAAATTGTCTTCCGCGCTGGTATGTAATATCAAGGTTATTCTTTTTCGCTATTGCAACAGAGCGAGGATCTGGCGCATCGTCTATGTGGTAATCTCCGGTCCCGGCCGAATCTACAAATACCTTAGATTGGTCTACCTTAGATTTTAAAATTTCCTCGGCAAGCGGTGATCTGCAAATATTGCCGAGGCACACCATCAATACCTTAGTCTTCATAAAAATGCTTTTATATGGTAAGTTTTTTGTTGAGGTCTTCAACAAACTTTTTGAATTGCTTATCAGTCGTCGCCAGGTTATCTACCGTTTTGCAAGCGTGTAAAACCGTAGCGTGATCGTGTTTTCCAATTTGAGAGCCAATACTTGCCAAAGAAGCTTTTGTAAACTTTTTAGCAAAGAACATGGCCAATTGTCTCGCCTGTACAATATGCCTTTTTCGGGTTTTAGACTGCAAAGTTTGCACATCCATCTGGAAATAATCACTCACCACTTTCTGAATATAATCTATAGAAACTTCGCGCTTGGTATTTTTCACGTAGTTGTCTACGATCTTTTTAGCGAGTTCTAAAGTGATATCTTTTTTGTTGAAAGAAGAGTGGGCAATAAGAGAAATAATAGCACCTTCCAGTTCCCTAATATTGGTTTTAATATTATTAGCCAAAAACTCAACAATTTCTTCCGGCATTTCTACTCCGTCGCGATAAAGTTTGCTTTTAATAATAGAAATACGGGTTTCAAAATCGGGGTGTTGTAATTCTGCTGAAAGTCCCCATTTAAATCTAGAAAGCAGGCGTTGTTCAATATCCTGCATATCTACCGGCGCTTTATCACTGGTAAGAATTACCTGTTTTCCGTTTTGGTGTAAATGATTGAAAATGTGGAAAAATACATCTTGAGTTCCTGCTTTTCCTGAAAGCAATTGGATATCATCCACGATCAAAACATCAATAATCTGGTAAAAATGAATAAAATCGTTTCGGTTATTTTTCTTTACAGATTCTATATACTGTTGGGTAAATTTTTCAGCAGAAATATATAAAACCGTCTTTTCTGGATATTTATCTTTTATTTCAACCCCAATAGCGTGCGCCAAATGTGTTTTTCCCAATCCTACACCACCAAAAATTAGTAACGGATTAAAAGAAGTTCCACCTGGTTTATTGGCTACAGCTAACCCCGCCGATCTTGCCAACCTGTTGGAATCTCCTTCCAGAAAATTTTCAAAATTATAACTCGGGTTAAGTTGAGACTCGATTTTTACATTTCTAATCCCGGGAATTATAAAAGGGTTTTTTAATTCGGGGTTTTTATTTTTTAGTGGCACGTCTACTTCCTGGGAAGCCATATGACTGCGCTGCGTACTCGGGATTTTCTCGGTAAATGGCATTTTATTGCCGTAGGTATTTTCCATTTTGATCACATAGACCAATTTGGCTTTTTCCCCTAATTCTTTGGTAAGAGAAACTTTTAAGAGCTTAACATAGTGTTCTTCTAACCATTCGTAAAAAAACTTTGAGGGCACCTGTATGCTTAGTGCACAATCTGTAAGTTTTACTGCTTGTATAGGTTCAAACCACGTTTTATAAGCCTGTGGAGTGATGTTATCTTTGATAAAAGCCAGACAGCTATTCCAAACTGATTGCGCAGTTTTTGACATGCTTTGTGTTGTATTATTTTAGATTAGTAGTGGTTTATTAGCAGTTAAAAGATTTAGGAGTCTCTCAACTTTGGTAGAACAAATATGTGAACAAATTATGTAATAAAAAAACCGGTTTAGGGTTGAATTTTAAGAAAATTATGTGCATACTTAATTCCGCTTATGAAAGTACAAAACCTCATTCAATTTAGCTGTTAAATTCAATATGAAAAGTCACGTTTCTTATGTTAAAGTCCGTTATGCGGAAACCGATCAAATGGGTGTGGTGCATCACGGTAATTATGCTCAATACTTTGAAATTGCCCGTTTAGACTGGCTTTCGGCGCTTGGGATTTCTTATAAGTCTATGGAGGAAAACGGGGTGATGCTGCCTGTTTATGAGTTGAATACAAAGTTTTTAAAACCTGCGGTTTTTGACGATGAACTTAAAATTGAAGTGCGATTGAAAGAACTTCCCTCGGTAAAAATTACTTTTGAATATTTAGTTTTTAACCAATGTGAAGACTTAATTACAAAAGCTTATACAACATTGGTTTTTATGGATTCCAAAACCAAAAAACCAATTCGCTGCCCGCAGTATATTTTGGATAAGCTGAAGTAGATATTAAACAAACCTCACAGTTTTCAAAACCTCGAATGTTTAATTTTTACTGTGATCCTGTCCCGAAGTTTCAGAACTAATTTAAAACCTAATATTTTTTAAAATCACCTTCAATCTTCCAACCTTTTAATCTCAACCTTATATGTTGAATCAAACTTTTCAAAAATTGCTTCAGCGTCTTTTTTTCTAACCGAAATATAGATCTTGCAATCCAGCTCCAGTTTTTGTTCGATGATATTGAGATTGTTTTCTTTAATTAAACGCATCACAATATTCATTTCAGGATAATCAAAACTGATCTCAAAAGCTTCGTCTATGGTTCGGGTTACTATATTCGATTCTTCCAGCGCCATTTGTGAGGCCGTTTTATAAGCGTTAATCAAGCCGCCTACACCGAGTTTTACACCACCAAAATATCTTACAACGACTATTAATATATTAGTAACCTCAAAAGATTGTATTTGTCCGTAAATAGGCATTCCGGCAGAATTTGAGGGTTCTCCGTCATCATTGGCACGATATTGAAAATCTTGTTTTCCTAATTGCCAGGCGTAACACCAGTGCCGCGCTTTATGATGTTTGGTTTTTAGTTCTTCTAAATGAATATTGGCTTCCTCTTCTGTCTTTACCGGAAAAGCATAACCAAAAAACTTGGAGTTCCGGTCTTTAAACAAGACTTCGGGAGAGGCTTTGGTTATGGTTTTATAGGTGTCTTTCATTATGTATCGCTATTTTTTAGACCTCACAGGTTTCCAAAACCTGTGAGGTCTTTTCAGTAAAACTACTGGCTACTCGCCACAAGGATAATACTTATCACGGCTAACGCAATTCCAATCCAGTTTTTCTTCAAAAGAACTTCTTTAAAAAGTATAATTCCAAGAATTGTAGATGCTAGCACAATCCCTACATGGTTTAAAGTAAAAATAACCGAGTTTTCAATTCCGGGAGCACGCAATGCCATAACCAGGAAATAAATGGAAAAATAGTTCGGAATTCCCAGCGCGATCCCGCCGGCTATATTTTTCCAGGTAATTCTTAATTTTCCTAAAACTGCCTGTCCAATTAAGATTGTTATTCCAATAATCCCGGCGATTCCAAAAATACTGGAAGAAAAAAGGCCGACATCGGTTTCAGAAACATAAAAATTTTCAAGGTAGTTTATGGTGGTGTCAATTATCCCACTTCCAATAAAAACCAAGAGCGGAAATACTAAATTCCTTTTCTTTATTTTAATGCCTTTTGCGGTTTTAATGGAACTCAAATAAACCGCTGCTAGTGCAAGCAGAATCCCCGAAATTTTTAAAAAGCCCAGGCTTTCATCATAAATAAATATTCCGAAGAAAACAGGAATCGCAACCGACATTTTGGTGGCTACTGAAACGACTGAAAGTCCGCTGCGTTGGGTGGTAATCGCGGCAAGATTAAAAACCGTAATAAAAAGCGCACCTAAAATGAGCGTTCCAAAAAACCATTTTTCTGAAGGAATTCTCACAATATCATCAACACTTTCTATATAGCCAAAAAAGCCCACAATACAGGCGATAAAATAGTTAACAATGATAGCTTGCAGTGTATTTACCCCGTATTTTTTATAGAGCCTAAATACGATAAAAATAACCGTAGAAGAAAGGATGCTAAGCAGCAGGTAGATCAAAATAATTCCTTTTTAGCGGTAAATAAATCGATGACATCTTCTCGGGTAGGTTCAATATTCCAGGTGTGGATTCCTAAATCTTCTGCAGCATCAGTGTTTTCTTTGGTGTCGTCAATAAAAAGACATTCTTGAGGTTTTAAGCCGTGTTGTTTTAGCACAAACTCATAAATTTCAGCATCTGGTTTTCTAAAATTGATCTCGTGTGAAAGATAAAAAGCATCGAAACAAGCTTTAAAATCTTCAAAAAACTGTACATTTTCTTTAACCCAATCTATATGAATTTCGTTGGTGTTACTCAAAAGAATTAATTGGTAATTTTTTTCTTCGGAAATTTTCTTTAAAAACTGGTAACGATATTCAGGGAAATCAACCAAAATAGCGTTCCAGGAATTTTTGAAATGTTCTTCCTGAAGCTGAGTATATTCGCTCTGATAAGATTTTACAAATTCTTCAGAAGAAATAAGCCCTTTTTCATATTTCTGATTGATATTGAGCAAACTTTCTGAAAGTTCTTCGATTTCATGTTTATTCATTTCGCGCATCGTGGCCGGTTTGTCCAGGTTGATGAATACGTCTCCGAAATCGAAAATTATGGTTTTAATCATTCTTATAATTCTTTAAAGTATCACGCTCCAAATTAGTTTCTGAAAGCTTAATTCCTGAAAATTGCGGAGCATTTATTCCCTCGTGAAATTCTGAAATTCCGGTAAAAACTCTGGCTTCATCCCAAAGATTGGCGTCAATAAAAGTCTGAAGTGTTTTTGCGCCACCTTCTATAATAACCGATTGTAAGTTGTGCCGATAAAGCACCTCGCAAATTTGTTTCACTATATCCTGTTGAAAATCAAGCTTTTCAAATATCAAATTATCTCCTGAATTTTTTACATATTCGGTTAAAACAATGGTCTTGATACTGCCATTAAACAATGCAGATTCCTGCGGAATTTTTAATTCTTTGTCTATCACTACCCGCACCGGGTTTTTGCCATTCCAAAGCCTTGTATTTAGTTTGGGGTTATCAGCAATGGCCGTATTGGTGCCTACTAGAATAGCCTGTTCTTCACTTCTCCATTTATGCACCAATTGTTTTGAATATTGATTCGTGATCCAAACCGGCTCGCGTTTTTCCTGGACTTTTGGAGCGATAAATCCATCAGCGGTTTGCGCCCATTTCAAAATAATATAAGGCTGTTTCTTTTGATGGAAAGTGAAAAAACGTTTGTTGAGATCCTGGCATTCTTTTTCCAGAATTCCTACCTGAACTTCGCAACCGGCTTCCATCAGTTTCTTGATGCCGCGACCGGCAACTTCAGCAAAAGGATCTACTGTACCAATAATCACTTTTTTAATACCCTTAGCGATAATTAGATCGCTGCAAGGCGGCGTTTTTCCAAAATGACTGCAGGGTTCCAGACTCACATAGATGGTAGACTTTTTTAAAAGCGATTCATCTCTCACAGAATTTACAGCGTTTACCTCGGCGTGTGGGGCTCCTGCTTTTTGATGCCAGCCTTCACCGATTATCTTGTTTTTATAAACAATTACGCTGCCTACCAGCGGATTGGGATAGGTGGCTCCCAGTCCGTTTTTGGCCAGTTCAATACAGCGTTTTATATATTTTTCGTGTATATTCACGCCTCTAAAATAGGATTATTTAACAAGAATGAGCACGTTAAAAATACGGGAAATTCAACCCGAAGACAATCAACAAGTTGCCGAAGTAGTAAGAAAGGTTTTGGTAGAAATGGGCGTTCCAAAAGTAGGAGCCGCCTATGAAGACAAGGCGCTAGACGATATGTATGCAACTTATCAGCCTCCGCGAATGAATTATTTTGTGGTGGAAGATGAAGGGAAAATTATTGGAGGAGCAGGAATTGCACCGTTAATTGGGCTGGAAGAAAAAATATGCGAATTGCAAAAAATGTATTTCTTGCCTGAAGCTCGTGGCAAAGGTCTTGGCGCCCAAATGATGGATACCTGTCTTAAGTTCGCCAAATCTCAGAATTTTGAACAATGCTATATTGAAACCCTTCCTTATATGAAAAGCGCACGGAAACTCTACGCACGCAGTGGCTTCAAATCTTTAGAAAAACCCCTTGGAGACACCGGCCATTATAATTGTACGATGTGGATGATTAGGGATGTTTGAGAAGTAGGAGTAAAGAGTAAAGAGTGAAGAATGAAGAGGGAGGAGTCTTTTTTACGTTATCGCGAGACAGGGAGGAACGCCACGATTTTATGTTTTAATCAAGAGAAAAGAGTAGAGAGAAAAGAAAGAAAAAAGATTTAAGAAACAAGAAACAAGATCCAGGAGATAAGAATCAGGAATTTGGATTTTCCTCAAACTGACAACGCCCAACTCACAACTGATAACAGATAACCCAAAACCGAGAACCGAGAACTCACAACCCACAACTGGAAAGATGAAACTAAAAGCCCAAAAAGAAATTTTTACTAAATCGCTGGAAAATGAATATCCTGTGGAAGAAGTGCATTCTTTTTTCTTTATGCTAACAGAAGCTTTTTTCAAGATCAATCGGTTAAATCTTGCTTTAAATCCTGAGCTTGAAATTGATAAAAGTCAGATTGAGAAACTAGAGTCAGCCTTAGCGCGTTTAAAAAACCACGAACCCATTCAGCATATTATTGGGGAAACAGAGTTTTTCGGATTGACTTTTAAGGTTGATAAAAATGTATTAGTACCAAGACCAGAAACCGAGGAATTGGTTGAATGGATTTTAGAAGAATTTTTCGAAGAGGAATCTGGGCGAATCCTGGATATTGGGACGGGGAGTGGTTGCATCGCTATTAGCCTGGCAAAAAATCTTCCGGAAGCTCAAATTTCGGCTATAGATATTTCTGAAGCAGCTCTGGTAATGGCGAAAACCAATGCAGAAATTAATAATGTTGACATTAATTTTATCCAGGAAGATATTTTAAAAACCGAAGCTCTTAAGGGAAACTGGGATGTTATTGTCTCTAATCCGCCCTACGTTAGGGAACTGGAGAAAAAGGAAATGCACCGAAATGTTTTAGAATACGATCCACCTACTGCATTATATGTAAAAGACGAAAATCCTTTAATTTTCTATGAGAAAATCACGAAATTGGCTAAAAGTAGCCTAAATCCTAGCGGGAAGCTCTATTTTGAGATCAACCAATACCTGGCCGAAGAAACCGAAAAGATGATGCAGAAATATGGTTTTAGCACCGAATTGCGAAAAGATCTTTTTGGAAATTTCAGAATGCTAAAAGGAGAATTGCGTTAATATTAAGGTTTTTAAAACCCAATAGTTCTAAATTTCATAAACCAATAATTTTGGAAAACAACAGTAAAAACCAACTTAAAAGCATTGCCGTTTTTTGTGCAAGCAGCGAAGGCAACGATGAGAAAATTTTCTCAGAATCTTATCGTCTGGGAAAAGTTTTAGCTCAAAAGAATATTAAATTGGTATTTGGCGGAAGTAAACTTGGCTTAATGGGGCAGGTTGCTGCCGGTACCCTTCAAAACGGAGGAGAAGTTATTGGGGTGATTCCAGATTTTTTAAAGACCAAAGAAGTAGTCCATACCGGTTTAACCGAATTGATCACTACCAAAGATATGCACGAGCGCAAGCTTAAAATGCACGAATTAAGCGATGGTTTTATTGCCCTGCCTGGCGGGTTTGGAACTTTTGAAGAGCTTTTTGAAATTGTAACCTGGGGCCAATTAGGGCTGCATCAAAATCCTATTGGATTATTAAATATTAACGGGTTTTACGACGATCTTATCGCGATGCTTAAAACCATGGTGAGAAAAGGTTTGCTTAGAAAAGAGAATTTTAATCTTTTGCTTATTGGGGAAGATATTGAGGAATTACTGGAAAAAATGTATAATTTTAAGCCTATGCCTGTTCCCAAATGGATGAATAAAGACCAGACCTAAATTAAGACATTATGAAAATCCATAAACTTCAAATTTATTCCGATAATATTAAGGAACAACTTCGGTTTTACCGGGAGCAGTTAAATTTAAATATCACGGGTTATTCCGAAGACTATTTTGAAGTTGAAACCGGGTATTCTACCATAAAATTTCAGCAAAAAGAAAACGCAACAGCTTACCATATCGCATTTCATATTCCCGATGGGCAGCATAAAGAAGCCCTGGAATGGGTAAAAGAATGGGTTCCGGTTTTGAAAGGTAATGGGCAGGAAATTGTAGATTTTATGGCCTGGAATGCTAAATCTTTGTACTTCTATGACGAAGATAAAAATATTATAGAATTCATTTCTCGTGAGAGTTTCAGTAAACCGGAATCAGCATTATTTTCAGAAAAAAGTATTTTGGGAATTAGTGAGGTAGGCCTGGTAACAGAGAACATTCAGGAGAAATTCGACTTTCTAAATTCAAATTTTCAGTTAGATAAATATGATGGCGATTTTGAGCATTTTTGTGCGATAGGTGATGACGAAGGTTTGCTCATCACCATAAACCAAAAACTTAAAGATTGGTTTCCTACAGATGATAAAGCCTATAAATCTGAATTTAAAATAGAATTTACGTACCAGGGAAAAAAGCATTCCCTTGTTTTTGAAAACGATCAACTAAAAGCCCAGCAATAACTTACCAGCCTTTTATGAGTACCGAAGAAAAGATCAAACAGTTACGCGAAGAATTACACCGCCATAATTATTTATATTATATAGAGGATAAGCCCGAGATCAGCGATTACGATTTTGATATGAAGCTGAAAGAATTACAGGAGCTGGAAGAAAAAAATCCTGAATTTGATGACCCTAATTCTCCCACGCGCCGTGTAGGTGGTGCGATAACTAAAAATTTTGAGACCGTAGTTCACGATTATAGAATGTACTCGCTTTCCAATTCTTACTCTAAAGAAGAGCTGGAAGACTGGGAAAAGCGGATCGAGAAATCTATTGGGGGTAAAGTACAGTATGTTTGCGAATTAAAATACGATGGAGCTTCTATTAGCCTGACTTATGAGGATGGAAAATTAAAACGTGCAGTTACCCGTGGGGATGGGTTCCAGGGAGATGATGTTACCAATAATATAAAGACCATTAGATCTGTACCTTTAAAACTGAAGGGAGAATTTCCGCAGAAATTTGATATTCGGGGTGAAATAGTGTTGCCTTATGAAGGTTTTGCAAAAATGAATGCCGAAAGGGTAGAAGCAGGCGAAGAACCTTATGCAAATCCTAGAAATACCGCTTCCGGAAGCTTAAAACTCCAGGATAGTGCTGAGGTTGCCAAAAGACCTTTAGATTGCCTGCTTTATAGTTTGGTAGCCGATAGTTTACCGGTAAAATCACAATTTGAAGGTTTGGAAAAAGCCAGGGATTGGGGCTTTAAAGTGCCACCTGAAGCCGAGTTAAAAAATAGTATAGCTGAAGTTCTCGATTACGTGAATTATTGGGACCAACACCGCCACGATTTACCTTATGAAACCGATGGGGTAGTGGTGAAGGTAAATAGTTTTGATCAGCAGGATGAATTAGGTTATACCGCTAAATCCCCACGCTGGGCAATGGCTTATAAATTTAAGGCTGAACAGGAGAGTACTAAATTAAATAAGATCACCTACCAGGTTGGGAGAACAGGAGCAATCACGCCCGTAGCAAATCTTGAACCGGTACAATTAGCCGGAACTACTGTGAAACGTGCGTCTTTACACAATGCCGATCAAATTGAAAAACTGGATGTACGGGAAGGAGATACTGTTTTTGTTGAAAAAGGAGGTGAAATTATTCCGAAGATTGTGGGGGTTGATTTCACTAAAAGAGATCCCGAAACTCCCGAAACTAAATATGCCGAAACCTGTCCCGAATGCGATAGCGAGTTAATTAGAAAAGAAGGCGAAGCGCAACATTACTGCCCTAATTATAATGGATGTCCGCCGCAAATTATAGGGAGAATTCAACATTTTATTTCCCGAAAAGCAATGGATATAGAAGGCCTGGGTGGAGAAACCGTTGCTTTGTTGGTGAATGCTAATTTAATTACCAATTATGCCGACCTATATACCCTGAAAAAAGAAGATATTCTTCCATTGGAACGAATGGCAGAGAAATCGGCGGAAAACCTTATTAATGGAATTGAAAAATCTAAAGAAATTCCTTTTGAAAGGGTTTTATTTGCCCTTGGAATAAGATATGTGGGCGAAACTGTAGCTAAAAAACTAGCAAAGCATTACAAAAATATAGATGCTTTGGCTTCGGCTTCAACCGAAGATCTTACAGCGGTTGATGAAATTGGAGAGCGCATAGCCGAAAGTGTAACCGATTTTTTTGCTTCCGAAGAAAACAGGGAGATCGTGCAGCGTTTAAAGGACTACGGACTTCAATTGGAAATTGCTGTAGAAGAACTGGAAAACCAGAGCGATTTACTTGAGGGCATTACTTTTGTGATTTCCGGGGTTTTTGAAAAAGTTGCCAGAAATGAACTCAAGAAAATGATAGAAGATAACGGCGGAAAAGTTTCCGGTTCAATTTCAGGAAAAACGGACTATTTGGTTGCAGGCGAAAATATGGGGCCCAGCAAACTGGCAAAGGCAGAAAAACTGGGGACTAAAATTATTACGGAAGAAGAATTCCTGGAGATGTTATCTTGAGTCTGGATACACTTTAAAAACTTCATTATTAGAAATCTGAATTCAAAAAAATTATATACTTTTGTATCTAAGTGAATACACTTAGAAGGATGTATTTTATAGAGAAAACAGTAGAATTTGACAAGTGGCTAAGGAAATTAAAAGATTTGAGGGCATAATCTAAGATTTTGTTCAGAATCCAGAAACTGGAAAACGACGAGCACTTTAGAGACTGTAAACCTGTTGGAGATGGAATAAGTGAACTAAGAATAAATTACGCTAAAAGCTTATAGAATATATTTCAAGGAAAGAGATGGGAAAATTATTATACTGCTTATTGGCGGTGATAAATCAACCCAGCAAAAGGACATCGAAAAGGCAAAAGAAATTTGGAGCAAATTAAAAAATTAAGAATGGAAACATCAAAATTTGATATTGCAGATTATTTGGACAGCAACGACATGATTGTTGAATATCTTAATTCTGTTTTAGAAGAAGGGGATACTTCAGATTTAATTATAGCATTAAGGCATATTTCAAAGGCCATTGGAATGACAAAAATTGCAGATGAAACCGGGTTAAGTCGGCCTAGTATATACAAAGCTTTATCTGATGGTGCAAAACCACAATTTTCAACAATAATGAAAGTTTTAAAAGCTGTTGGTGGCCAAATTAAAATAAACCCGATTTCAAATTAAAGGCAACCCATTATCGCTTCAATTCTCACATTCAAAAGTTAAATCAGATCTTTTTTGACTTTTAAAAATCGCTAAACCTCGATCTTGACTCCATTTGTTTCAATATTATTTTTATCATCTAAATAAAAATCAATTCTTCCCAGGTAAAGTCCGTAACAACCCACCTGATTTACTAAAACCTTTTTACCGGCCTTATTGGTTTCAACCGTTGGTTTATCCAAAAAAGTATGAGTGTGGCCGCCAATAATGAGATCTATGTTTTCGGTGGTTTGTGCTAGTTTAATATCAGAAATCTTATCACTGCTGTATTTATAGCCTAAATGCGAAAGGCAAATAACCAGGTCACAATTCTTTTCTTCTTTTAGAATTCGGCTTTGATCCTGCGCAATTTCTATGGGATCCAGATATTTCGTTTCCTTATAAAGACTATCGTTCACCAGACCCTGCAGTTCAATTCCCAAACCAAAAATTCCAATTCTCACACCATCCTTAGTGAAAATTTTATGCTCGTGGGTATTCCCATCCATCACCGTATTGCTGAAATCATAATTAGATGAAATAAAATCGAATTCGGCGTGTGGAAGTTGTGCATATAATCCATCTATCCCATTATCAAAATCGTGGTTTCCTATGGTAGCCGCGTCATATTTCATTTTACTCATCAGCTTAAACTCCAGTTCGCCTCCATAGAAATTAAAGTAAGGCGTCCCCTGAAAAATATCCCCAGCGTCTAAAAGTAAAGTATTGGGATTTTCATTTCTAATCTGCTGAATTAAAGTCGCTCGCCTGGCAACACCGCCCATATTAGGATTCCTGGAATCATCAGGGCCAAAAGGCTCAATATGACTATGCACATCATTGGTGTGTAAAATGGTAATGTGCTTTTTATAGTTAGGTTTAAATGAAAGTGAACTTAAGCCACCAATCCCTATAAAAGCCGTTGCTGCCGAGGTTTGTTGTATAAAATTTCTTCTTTTCATTTCTTACTTTCTTATAAATCTATTGTCTTTCTCAACCGTTAAAGTATCTACCTTTTTAAAATAATCTATAATGGCATTGCGCAGTTTATAGTCTACTTTATATAATTGGATTGGATCTTTAAAAAAGTTCATATTATCGCCGCCTTGTTGCAAATAATCTGAAGTAGCTACAAAATAGGTTTTATCTTCATCAAAATCTTCACCGTTTATTTTTGCGCTGGTAACCTTATAATCCTGATCCATTTCAATCTGGATTCCGCTAACAGGATGTGCGGTTTTTGCACGTTCCAGGTAAGTAAGCATTTCCTTAATTTTTTCTCCGGAAAGTTCTGCTACTACAATTTCATTTTCAAAAGGCATTAGTGCGTATGCACTTCGGGTAGAAATATTTCCTTTGTTGAGACCAGCTCTAATTCCGCCGTGATTTAGCAAAACCATATCTATTTCATTTCCGGTTCTGCTTTTAAAAATAGGGTTGGCCTGTTCTATTACCAAATCGGCCATTAAGTTTCCAATTGCGGTGTTGAGGTCGCCGTCACTTTTCACCATATCATTTGGATTGTAAGCTAAAGTGCTATCTAGCGTTTTATTGAGATGCTCTTTAAACGGTGCTACAAATTCCTCAATTTCGGCATCGGGTTCAATCTTTTCATCTATAGCTATTAGTTGCCCTTTAATTTCTGAAGGTTTAACCTCGTTTCCTTTACAACTTAATAGAATTACTGAAAGAAGCAGGAATAAACTTAATCTGGTTTTTTTCATTCGTATATAATTTTCACCCTTTTTATGAATTTGAAGATAATTATTTATCAATTTCTAGGATTGGGAATTAGGCCGGTTATATTCATTTTTAAAAACTCAAAGATAAATAGATTATCCGGGTCAAACTTAACTGTTCAACTCTAAAGCCCGGAATATTTTTATAAAACGACTCTTGAAATTGAATCAGCGATTTTTCTGTTAAAAAATTAAAGGTATTTCAACGGAATAATTAATCATTTTGTCGAAAAATGGGTTAAAATTTCTAAAAATAGCAATGCTTTACTCAAATGGATATTATTGATAACATGAATTTTATATTTTCGGTCCGCAATTGAATGAAAATGAGTCTTTTTCAATACATTTTAATTTTACTCGTTCCGCTTCTAGCTATAAATTTATATGCTGCCATAGCTGAAGCCGATTGGTTAATGCAGGCCACACAGCTTATTTTTGTGCCCGGCCTTGCCGGTATTTATATCAAGCTTAAAAAAAATATGAGCTTGAATGCTATACTCTTTTTTATCTTTTTCTTTCTGGCTCAAATTAATGGCTTCATATTTAATACTAATAACTTAACTCTTATTTCCTTCTTCTTTTATATTATCGCCTATTTTGGTTTAAGCAGGGAAGCTTTGCAGAATACCCAACTGGAAACTGCCAGTAAAACCATACTGGTTTATTTTTTTCTGTTAATAGCCATAAATGCTTATTTGCTATTTACCCACGTGCTGGAACTTAAACAATATATGAGTGATGAACTTGAATTTGGCATTTATATAGCTTATTACGGCGTCTTACTGGTAATGGGCATTATTTCCCTTATTTATTATTTGAATTCTTACTCAAAAAAATCAATTTATTTTATCACGCTGGTTCTTACTTTTATTTTTTCAAATGTGTTTAGGGATTCCGCTTATTTTTATATGAAAGATTCTGCTATTTTAATTACCGGTAATTTGTTGTGGTATAATGGCTTAATCTTTAGTTTGCTGTTTTTTCTAACTCCAGAGAGAAAGCTGCGTTTATTGAACCTTCTCTAAAAAGCGAAAGCTAATTCCTGTTTATTTTTTAACAGAAAAAACAAAGCTGTTAAATATGTGCTTTTGTTTAAATACAAAAGCAGATTTTGGTCCTTTAAATTGTCGAAATCTATACATTTGTCGCCCGAAAATTTTGCATTTTTCAGTTTTAAGGTGAAATTCCGCAAATCTTTTCGATTATCATAAAAAATTTAAACAGCAATGAACTCATTTATTGGTACCGGTGTGGCTTTGATAACTCCTTTTAAGGAAGATTTATCTGTAGATGTGCAAGCACTGGAAAACCTGGTAGAAAACCAGATTGAAAATGGAATAGATTACCTGGTGGTTTTAGGAACTACCGCCGAAAGCGCCAGTCTTAATAAAGAAGAAAAACAGCTTGTAATAAATACGGTTGTAAAAAAGAATAATAAACGTTTGCCTCTGGTATTGGGAATGGGAGGCAATAATACATACGCCCTTTGCGAAGAACTCAAAGCTGCAAATCTTTCTGGCTTTGAAGCTATCCTTTCGGTTTCTCCTTTTTACAATAAGCCAACCCAGGAAGGTATTTACCAGCATTTTAAGGCTGTGGCTGCCGCTTCCCCGTTGCCAATAATTCTTTATAATGTACCGGGAAGAACTGCGTCTAATATCCTGCCGGAAACTATAAACCGTATTGCCCGCGATTTTAGCAATGTAATCGGCGTAAAAGAGGCTGCCGGCGATATGGTGCAGGCAATGAAATTAATAAGCTTGGTACCCAAAGATTTCCTGGTAATTTCTGGAGACGATATGCTTACCCTGCCTATGGTTTTAGCCGGCGGAAAAGGAGTGATTTCGGTAATAGCACAGGGATTCCCGGTTGAATTCTCTAAAATGGTTTCGCTAGGTTTAGAAGGGAAACCTGCTGAAGCTTACGAACTTCATTATAAATTACAGCGCTCTATAGACTTGATTTTTGCTGAAGGAAATCCTGCAGGAATTAAAGCTTTACTTGCTCTAAAACAAAGTATTCAGAACAACCTGAGATTACCGCTGGTGAAAGCCACACCAGCACTTCAGCAGCAGATTGAAGATTTTTTGAAGAATTTTAGCTAAAATTATTAATTACAAGGTCTAAAAAGTTTTAAATATCGTCATTCTTTCCCGAAGCGTTGGGATTATTTCAGGATCTAATAAATTGCCAGTCGATCAATGTTAGAAGCTGAAACCAGTTCAGCTTGACGATAGAATAATTTCTTAGACCTTTTATTTTTTCAGCAAAAGCCTTAGATTATCTTTCTTTCAGGATAATAAGAAGGCACATTTTGAGTTATCTAAGCCTGCAACACAAAGTTTTTTTTATACTGAAGAAAAATGTACTTTTGCCAGATGTTTTTACAAATGATGAAGAAAGCAATTTTATTAGTAACAGTTTTAATTTTAACTGTATCCTGTGGGGAGTATCAAACCTTACTAAAAAGTGATGATGCCGGCGCAAAGTATACCTATGCTGAAGAGCTGTACAATGAAGCCCAGGAAGAAAATAGCAATAAAAAATATCGTAAGGCCCTTAGGTTATTTGAGCAAATTGTTCCGCAATATCGCGGGAAGCCTCAAGGTGAGAAACTCAGTTATTTATTTGCCAACACCTACTACCAGTTAGGGGATTTTTACCTTTCTTCATACGAGTTTGAGCGTTTTCAGCAATCTTATCCTAACAGTGATAAGGTAGAAGAAGCCGCTTTTAAAAAGGCGAGAAGTTTCTACGAGCTTTCTCCAAGATACGATCTTGATCAAACCGATACGCATAAAGCAATTGCAGAACTTCAGGCTTATTTAAACACTTATCCTGAAGGCGAGCACGCCGAAGAAGCCAACGATATGGCAGCCGAATTACGTATAAAACTGGAAAAAAAGGAATACGAAATTGCCAAACAATATCATCTAACAGGAGAGGCTAGAGCCGGTAATTACCAGGCAGCAATTACTTCCTTTACTAATTTCCTTTCTAATAATCCCGGGTCTCCTTTTAGAGAAGACGCCCATTATTACAGGTTTGATTCTGCTTACCAACTGGCAGTAAATAGTTTTAGAGATTTAATGCAGGAAAGACTGCAACAAGCCCTGGAATATTCCCAGGAGTATAAAAAATATTACCCTGAAGGTGAATATTCTGAAGCCATAGAAGCTTCAACCGAAGACATAAAATCACGCTTACAAAATTTTTAATAGTAGAAGAAAGATGGATATTAAAAAGACAGACGCACCAATTAACACAATTACCTTCGATAAGAACAAGGTAGACGAGCCAACTAACAATATATACGAGGCTATTTCTGTGGTTGCAAAAAGAGCAAACCAAATAAATTCTGAGATCAAAAAAGAATTGTTGGAGAAGCTTGACGAATTTGCGACTTATAACGACAGTCTTGACGAGATTTTTGAAAATAAAGAGCAAATTGAGGTTTCTAAGTTTTACGAAAAACTTCCAAAGCCACACGCGCTTGCTATCCAGGAATGGTTAGACGGTAAGATCTATTACCGGAATACTAAAGATTCTGAAGAAGCAGAAGCTTAATTAAGATGTCTGTACTAAAAGGCAAAAAAGTGCTTTTGGGCATAAGTGGTGGTATTGCCGCTTACAAATCTGCATTTTTAGTACGATTATTTATTAAAGCCGGTGCACAGGTAAAAGTCGTGATGACGCCGGCTGCAAAAGAATTTGTTACACCGCTTACGCTTTCAACACTTTCCAAGAACGAAGTGTTTTCTTCTTTTACCGAAGACGATGAAGATGAGCAATGGAACAATCACGTAGAACTCGGCCTTTGGGCCGATTTTATGGTTTTGGCCCCTGCCACTGCCAATACCTTATCTAAAATGGCTACGGGGAATAGCGACAACTTTTTGCTCGCAACCTATCTTTCAGCTAAATGTCCGGTATTCTTTGCACCTGCAATGGATTTGGATATGTATAAACACCCTTCCACAAAAAAGAGTTTTGAGAGCCTTAAGTCCTACGGAAATATTATGATTCCCGCAGGAACGGGTGAACTTGCCAGTGGTTTAAAAGGCGAAGGGAGAATGGCAGAGCCCGAAGAGATTATCGAATTTTTAGAAACATATTTTTCTGAAAACTTACCTCTGCAGGGAAAGAAAATTTTAATTACCGCTGGGCCAACTTACGAAGCCATAGACCCGGTTCGTTTTATTGGAAACCATTCCAGTGGAAAAATGGGCTTTGAACTTGCTAAAAAAGCCGCTGAACTTGGAGCTGAGGTGATCCTTATTTCCGGTCCTACACATTTGGAAATCGATGATCCAAAGATCAACCTAATTAGAGTAGTAAGTACAAGAGAAATGTACACCGCTGTACATGATCATTTTGAAAATGTAGATGTGGCTATTGCTGCTGCCGCGGTTTCAGATTATAAGCCAAAGATAGTAGCGGCGCAAAAAATTAAAAAGGCCGAAGAAAACCTAAGCCTGGAACTTACCAAAACCCAGGACATTCTCTTATCGATGGGGGAAAAGAAAACCCATCAAAAACTAATTGGTTTTGCCCTGGAAACCAATAACGAATTAGAGCACGCCCGGGGAAAACTGTTGAAGAAAAACCTGAATTTTATCGTGCTTAATTCTATGAACGATACCGGCGCCGGATTTAAAAAAGATACCAATAAGATCACTTTGGTGTATAAAGATTCAGAAAAGGCTTTCGATCTAAAACCCAAGGCCGAGGTTGCAACCGATATTTTAAACGAAATTGTACATTTGTTAGATGCGTAAATTGCTATTTCTTATTCTTTTAGTGGCCGGGATGCCTTTTGCTGCTGCCCAGGAACTCAACTGCGAAATAGTGATCAATACCGAGCAAACAGGACAAAGCAATCTTTCTGTTTTTAGAACTTTAGAAAGTTCCCTTAGGGAATTTGTAAACCAAACCTCATGGACCGATGAGGAATTTCAACCTGGAGAACGCATTAACTGTAGTATGTTTATCACCATCAATGAGTTTGAAGGTGAATCTTTCAGCGGTACTATCCAGGTGCAGTCTTCAAGACCGGTTTACGGCTCTAATATGGTGAGTCCGATTTTTAACTTTAACGATAATCAGTTCAGCTTTAATTACCGGGAATATCAGCCTTTAAATTATAGTCAGAATTCATTTTCCAACAACCTGGTTTCGGTAGTTTCTTTCTATGTATATACCATTTTAGGAATGGACGCCGATTCCTTTGCACCCGAAGGCGGCACCGAATATTACCAGGAAGCCAATCGAATTGTAAATCTCGCACAACAAAGCGGTAGAACCGGCTGGAGTGGAGCCGATGGACAAAGCTCTCGTTTTCGTTTGAATTCTGATTTGCTTTCTAATATGTTCACTGAATATCGTAGCGCTTTGTATCAATATCACCGCCAGGGATTAGATGTGATGCATAAAGATCCTGAAGCCGGGAAAATAGCTATTGCTGATGCAATAGAAGGTTTAACCACTATGAATTCGAGGCGGGCAAATTCTTTGCTGCTTAGAACTTTCTTTGATGCCAAAGCCGATGAAGTAACACAGATCTTTAGCGGAGGGCCAGATATTAATCGCCCTCGTTTTAGCGAAACTTTAAGTAGCCTGGCACCACGATATGCCCGAAACTGGCGAAATATTCAATAAGAGATTTTTACTCGATCATCTCGGTTTAAAAGTTGAATATCCGTAAACACTCATACTTTAAAATTTAGACGTCACCCTGAACTGGTTTCAGAGCCTGCTCTGATTTCTATCGGAGGCCTAAATTGAAGGGTAGGTACTATTCGTGTTAGATGCTGAAACAAGTTCAGCATGACGATTTTTTCTTAAATTCACTTCTATGAGGGAAACCGGATATACATTTGAAAAGTATTATTTCTTTAGCAAACGTCTGTATAATCAAATTTTTCCCTTTTGATATAACTTCCGGGTTTACCCAAAGTTTATTGTTGATTGGGAAAAATTTCTCCCGTATATTTAGCCCAAATTTAGTACACTTTGCTCACAGCTCTATCTATAAAAAATTACGCCTTAATTGAGGATATAAATATCAAACTTCAGGAAGGCTTTACCATAATAACAGGTGAAACGGGTGCCGGTAAGTCTATTATGCTAGGCGCACTTGGGCTCCTTTTAGGTAACCGCGCCGATTACGGAAGTATTCGTGATACTGATAAGAAATGCGTGATAGAAGGTTCCTTCAATATTTCCAATTACAGGCTAAAAGATTTCTTTATCACTGAAGACCTGGATTATGAAGAAAATACCATTATTAGGCGTGAAATTCTGGCTTCAGGGAAATCCCGGGCTTTTGTAAACGATACGCCGGTAAAACTGACTTCTCTTAATAAGCTTGGGGAATATTTAATTGATATTCATAGTCAGCACGAGACTTTGAGTCTCGGAAATAACGATTACCAGTTTCAGGTAATTGATACCATTGCTAATAGTGAAACTTTGCTGTTAGAGTATAAAACCGAATTAAAAGCTTATAAAAAGCTACAAAAGCGACTGGTAGAATTAAAAGAAGAACAGGCACAGGCCACAAAAGAATACGATTATAATTTATTTTTACTGAATGAGCTTGAAGAAGCGCGTTTGGTAAACGGGATGCAGGAAGAACTGGAAACCCGTTACGAAGAATTGAGCAATGTTGAAGAACTTACCGAAAACCTAAGTGCAGCTTTAAATTTACTGGAGCAGGAAGAAATTGGAAGTTTAGACAGCTTAAAACAGGCTCGTGCCTCGCTGGCCAGGATTGCCAATTTATCTGCTAACTATGAAGCTTTGCATCAGCGTATTGAAAGTGTAATTATTGAATTAGACGATCTTTCTTCAGAAGTAAGTGATGCGTTAGATAGGGTAGAGGCCAACCCTGAAGAGCTGGAAGCCACCAATCAAAAGCTTCAGCTAATTTATAATTTACAGAAAAAACATTCCGCAGAAAATATTGCCGAATTACTGAAGATCAAAGATGAACTTCAGGAAAAAGTTTCGGTAAGTGAAAATGCCGAAAATGCACTTTCAGAATTGGAGAACGCCATTGTAAAACAGGAAACCAAATTGGGAGCTGTGGCTGCAAAACTCCACGAAAAACGAAAAGCAATAGTACCGACTTTTATCAAAGAAGCCGAAAGTTTACTGGCCGATCTTGGGATGCCAAACGCCCGTTTAAAAATTGAATTAAAAAAAGCTGCGAATTTTCTAGCCAACGGACAGGATGAATTATTTTGGTATTTGGCAGCGAATAAAGGCGGCGATTTTAAAGAGATCAAAAAAGCAGCTTCTGGCGGGGAACTTTCCAGGATTATGCTAGCGGTTAAAAGTATTCTCGCGGCACAAAGTAAACTTCCAACCATTATTTTTGATGAAATTGATACGGGAGTTTCAGGAGATATTGCGCAAAAAATGGCCGGTATTTTACAACGAATGGGGAATGCCATGCAGGTAATTGCTATTACCCACCTACCGCAAATTGCCGGGAAAGGAAACAGTCATTTTAAGATTTTTAAAGAAGATTCTGCTAACGCCACTACTACCAAGATAGAAGAATTAAAAGGCAGCGAGCGTGTAGAAGAACTGGCAATGATGCTTGGCGGTAAAAATATTGGAGATTCGGCGCGGGCTCACGCACGTGCACTCCTGGATTAAAACTATGGCCTGAAAGTAATTTTGCTATCTTTACCCGATAATCGGGATTTAAAAAATTTCGGGCGGGCCCCGGAATATAAATTTTATATCCAAATCGCTTTGTGAGCTTGCTCCGGGCTGATTTATACTAACAAAACGAAAAAATTTATCACTATGTCATACAACCTGTTAAAAGGAAAAAAAGGAATTATTTTTGGCGCATTAGACGAGAATTCTATCGCCTGGAAAACCGCTGAGCGTGTTAAGGAAGAAGGCGGAGAATTTGTGCTTACCAATGCTCCAATTGCGTTAAGAATGGGAACTCTTAAAGAGCTGGCCGAGAAAACCGGTTCAGAGATTATTCCTGCTGATGCTACTAAAATTGAAGACCTGGAAAACCTGGTTGAAAAATCTATGGAGATCCTTGGCGGAAAAATAGATTTCGTGCTTCACGCTATCGGGATGTCGGTAAATGTTAGAAAGGGGAATCATTATACGGAGCAGAATTACGATTTCACCCAAAAAGGCTGGGATATCTCTGCGGTTTCTTTTCATAAAACTATGCAGGTGCTTTACAAAAAAGAAGCAATGAACGAGTGGGGAAGTGTTGTTGCACTAAGCTATATGGCTGCCCAGCGCGTATTTCCCGATTATAATGATATGGCCGATAATAAGGCGTTTTTAGAATCTATTGCACGTAGCTTTGGTTATTTCTTTGGGAAAGATCATAAAGTGAGAGTAAATACTATTTCACAATCGCCAACCCCAACCACTGCAGGACAGGGTGTAAAAGGGTTTGACGGCTTTATTGCTTACGCTGATAAAATGTCGCCGCTTGGTAATGCTACCGCTTTAGAGTGTGCCGATTACACGGTAAGTTTATTCTCTGATCTAACTAAAAAAGTTACGCTTCAAAACCTTTTCCACGATGGTGGTTTTTCCAATATGGGCGTAAGTCAGGAAGTTATGGAGTCTTTTATTAAAGGCCAGGAGGAGAAATAAAAAAATAAGTTTAGCATGACGTTTTGGTTTCACGTCATGCTGAATTTATTTCAGCATCTAAGATAATAGGAAAATCTTCCCAAACTTGATTGGGAAATCTTGCTTTAATATGTCACCCTTCTTAGTGAAGTGATCAAACAGGTTTTTAGTATATTTGATAGGTTAAGATGAAAGAAATCAATCAACATATCGATCAAATAAAAAAGCTTTGTGATACCAATAAAGTTAAGTCATTATTTGTTTTCGGGTCTATAGTTAAAGATAAACTTAGACCCGAAAGTGATATTGATTTTGTGGTTGATATAGATGATCAAGATCCACTTTCTTATTCCGATAAATATTTCGATTTAAAATTTAACCTTGAGAAAATCTTTAAAAGAAGAATTGATTTACTGGAATTAAAAGCTATTAAAAATAAGTTTTTAAAGCAGGAGATTGATCAAACCAAACTCCACATTTATGGAGAATGAAGTTAAAGCCTGGTTGGAAGATATTAGACAGGCGATTTCTGAAATATATTCCTTTTTACCGGAAAACAGAGATTTTAATGAATTTCTCAACGACTTAAAAGGTAAACGTGCTATTGAAAGAAACCTGGAAATTATTGGAGAAGCGGTTAATAGAGTTCTGAAATCAAATCCAGATTTTTCTATTACGAATGCACGAAAAATTGTCGATACACGAAACAGGATAAGCCACGGTTATGATACTGTTTCAGATGAAATTTTGTGGTCCATTATTGTTAGGGATTTAGAGCCTCTAAAAGGCGAAGTTGATAAATTATTGAAGGAATAATCATCGAGCTGACTCTATAAAAGGGTTCAGGGTGACGGTTTCGGAAATTTAAGATAAAAGTAGCTGGATTAGAGCTCTTTTTAAAATTGAAATATGAATTTAATTAAACAGGGTTTCGTACTTTTATTACACATTTATTAAATTATGGATATTCAAACTGAGAAAATAGAGTTAGCAAAACTGCTGTTAAATACTAACGATCCCGAGATTATTCAGTCTATAAAGAAAATCCTTAAAAAAGAGACTTCACCTGATTTTTGGGATGAATTAAATGCTGAACAGAAACAAGAGATCAAAGACGCAAGGAAGGAAATTGAAAATGGAAATTACACCGATTATGAGATGTTTATAAGTAAACATAAGTAATGAATAGAAGGCTTATAATTTCTCCTATTGCGGAAAAAAAATTAGAAGCTCTTCTTGAATACCTTGTAGAGGAATGGTCTCTTAAAGTGAAGACAAATTTCATCATGCATTTAGATGAATACCTTCAAATCATAAAAAAAGAACCGGAAAGTTTTCCGGAATCTGAAAAAGTGAAAGGTTTAAGAAGGTGTGTGCTCACTAAACAAATCTCCATTTATTACGAATTTAATGATGAGGAAATTAGAATTCTTACCTTTTTTGATACCCGTCAGGAACCCGGGAAATTAGCCGATGATTTTAAAAAATGATTTTACACGGCATTCAATCCTCAAATCAATTCCTTAAATGAAATTAAACTATTCCTTTATAATTCCTGTATATAACCGCCCCGGGGAGGTGAGGGAGTTGTTAGAGAGTATGCTCAAACTTAAGTTTGATCGGGATTTTGAAATTGTGCTTGTAGAAGATGGTTCCAGTATTTCTTCTGGAGGTATTGCAACCGAGTTCCAGCAACAACTCAACATTAGTTACCACTACAAAAAGAATACAGGCCCCGGAGATTCCCGGAATTTTGGGATGCGAAAAGCCAAAGGCAATTACTTTCTTATCCTGGATTCTGATGTTTTATTACCTGAAAATTATCTGCAGGAAGTAGATAAATTCCTTCAGCAGGATTACTGCGATTGTTTTGGCGGGCCAGATGCTTCTCATCCTTCATTCAGCAAGATTCAGAAAGCCATAGATTATTCCATGACCTCTTTTCTTACCACTGGTGGGATTCGAGGTAAAAAGTCGGCGGTAAATGATTTTCAGCCCAGGAGTTTTAATATGGGGATTTCAAAGAACGCCTTTGAAGCTTCCGGCGGATTCGGGAAAATTCATCCCGGCGAAGATCCCGATCTTTCGCTTCGGCTTAAAAAAATGGGATATAAATTATGTTTAATTCTAGGTGCGGTGGTTTTTCATAAACGCCGCATAGACTGGTCTAAATTCTATACCCAGGTTCAAAAATTTGGGATGGTACGGCCAATTCTCAATAAATGGCATCCAGGCTCGGGGAAAATCACTTATTGGTTTCCCGCGGTTTTTAGTTTAGGCTTTTTATTCGCTATTTTGCTTTTAAAACTGGGAATTTGGTGGTTATTTCTTTTATATGTACTATATTTTGTGATTATTGCCATAGATGCCGCTATTAAAAATAAAAGTTTAGGAATTGGTTTCCTGGCGGTTTATGCCACTTTGGTACAATTTTTTGGATATGGTTATGGCTTTATAAAATCCCTCTGGCATATTCATATTTTAAAACAGGACCCGGAACACGAATTCCCGAATTTATTCTTTAAAAATGTTTAAAAACATAAGATTTAAAAGAATTTCTATAAAAAAATCCAGCTTAAAAAGCTTCGGGTTTTTCTTGCTGTTTTCTTCACTTATTTGGTTTTTTGTTCAAATTTCTAAAGAATATACGCAAGTAATAGATATTCCGGTTTCTTATGAAAATGTACCTTTAGATAAAACCCTATCTAAAGAACGGCCAGATAATTTACAATTAAGAATTCAGGATAAAGGTTTTGCTATTTGGTACTACCAGATCTTTAAACCCAGGGTGGAATTAGATCTTGGCAAAGCCACAGAAGAAGATGGCGAGCTGGTTTATAATTTTGAAGCCAACCGCGAAGTTTTGGAAGAGCAGGTGAATATCAATTTTGAAAAAGCCCGTTTTATCCAGGAAAGCCTTTCGGTAGAATTTCAGCCTAAAAAGAATAAATGGGTAAATGTTAGGCCACGTATAGATCTTAATTACGCGGTAGGTTATTCGGCAGGGGAGCCGGTAAGCCTGCAACCCGATTCGGTACAGGTAAGCGGCCCCGAAAATATTATTGATACCCTTCAAAATTTAAATACGGTTTATTTAAAGATCAACAACATTAATACTAATGTTTCCGGCAGGGTTAAAATTGATACTACCAACCTGGGAATGTTGAGTTTTTATAATACCGAGGTTACCTATAGCCAGGAAGTAGAGAAGTTTACCGAAGGCAGTGTAAAAGTGCCGGTAGAAATTCTAAATAAGCCCGAAGATACCAATATTGCTATTTTTCCGAAAGAAGTTTTGGTGTATTATCAGGTGAATTTAAAGCAATACGAAATGGTGAAAGCCGAAAACTTTAGGGTGGTTTGCGATTTTAATGATATAGATGATGGCGACGATTTTATTATCGCCAGGATTGCAGAAGCGCCTTTAATGGTGAGAAATCTTCGGCTTAACGAGCGTAAAATTCAATTTGTTATAAAACGATGATGGTAGTGGGACTCACCGGCGGTATTGGCAGCGGGAAAACTACCGTGGCCGGCTTTTTTAAAGAAAAAGGCGTCCCGGTTTATATTGCCGATGATGCCGGGAAACGCCTCCTGGAAACTTCAGCAGAGATAAGGGAAAAAGTTACCGCGCTTATTGGTAAAGAAGCTTATTCTGGCCAAACGCCCAATCGTAAACATATCGCTTCTGTAGTATTTAATGAATCTGATAAACTGGAGGCACTTAACGCAATAATTCACCCAGCCGTAGCCAAAGATTTTGAAAGCTGGAAAAACGAGCAGAATTCGGTTTATGTAATTTATGAAGCAGCAATTTTGTTTGAAGCCGGCGGTTATAAAAAATGCGATATAAATATTTTAGTTACTGCTGATAAAGCAGAAAAAATAAAAAGATTACAACAACGCGATAATAGTTCCCTGGAAGAAATTGAAGCCAGGATGGCCAAACAATGGAGTGACGACCAAAAGAAAAAACTGGTCGATTTTGAAATAGAGAATCACGATTTATCCCTTACCAAATCGCGGGTTGACGAATTACATCAGATTATCTTAAAACGAGGTAAAAATTAGCAGAAGTTTTGTTAACATTTGGTTAAACGCTTGAAGCACTAAATGTTAAAATCTTACTTTTGGCAGCATGAATAAAAAGCTTTTTTTACTTCTCGTTATCTTAATGAGCCTTTCCCTTATCGGTATTATTTTTGTGCAGGGATACTGGATTAAGAGTACCGTAGACGACAAAGAAGCGCAGTTTACCTACGATGTGAAACAGGTACTCTTAAGAGTGGTTAATGAAATTGAAAACCAGGAAATTGAAGATTACTGGATGAAATTTAAAGATGCCGACAGCACAAATAGTCGGCTGCAGGCCGCCACGATTACCGAGTATTCTTATATAAACGAAAACAAATTAAGAAACCAAACCCTCTTTCATTCAGATGCTATTCTGGAAGAAGATTATAAGGTTTCTTCAGGCTTTATAGAATCGGCCCGCGATAGTATTCCCTTTACCAAGCTCATCAATAAAAAGGTGACCAGTATTGTGAATAACCGTAATAATATAGACGGTAGCGGTCTAAGCTCTCAACAGCAAATAGAGCGTATTATTCGTATGGACGAATATGAGAAGAATTTGCTTAAAGAATATATTGCCGAGCATACCAGCAGGCTTCCACTGCACCAAAGAGTGAACGAGGCTACAATAGAAAGGCTTTTAGCCCAGGAATTGAGTAACCGCGATATCAATTCAGAGTTTGAATATGGCGTTTACAGCAATAGTATTTCTACCAATCTGCACAGCGAGAATTTTTCGCTAAGCCATCCCGCTACCTACGGGGTTCCGCTTTTTGCAGACGATATGGGAAATAGCAATTACCAGCTGCTGGTAAATTTTACCGAAAAGAAAAAAGTAGTGCTTTCATCTATAACATTAATGGCCGCACTTTCTATAATTTTTACGCTTATTATCGTGATTGCTTATTCCAGCGCATTATCGCAATTGATAAAGCAACGGCAAATTTCACAGATAAAAACCGACTTTATAAATAATATGACGCACGAATTTAAAACGCCTATTGCCACTATTAACCTGGCTTTAGACGCCATTAAGAATCCTAAGATTAGCAGCGACGAAGAAAAGAAAAAGCGCTATCTTAAGATGATTCGTGACGAAAACAGGAGAATGCACGCCCAGGTAGAAAACGTTTTACGAATTTCTAAACTGGATAAAAATGAATTGGACCTTAAAAAAGAAAGGCTTCAGCTTAATGAGATTGTAGAAGATGCCATTACCCATATAGAATTAATTGTAGAAGATCGTGGCGGTTATATACAAACGCATTTTGGGGCACTGCGCTCTTCAATTTTGGCCAATCAGGATCATTTTACCAATGTGATAGTAAACATACTGGACAATGCGGTAAAATACTCACCAGAGACGCCTAAGATTGATATTTATACTGAAAATGTAAAGAACTACATCATCCTTAAAATTCGCGACCAGGGTTCGGGAATGACTAAGTTGGTGCAAAAGAAAATATTTGAAAAGTTTTATCGTGAACATACCGGAGATATCCATAACGTGAAAGGTCACGGTTTAGGTTTAGCCTATGCCAAAAGAATTATTGAAGATCACCACGGGCAGGTATCGGTAGAAAGCGAAAAAGGAAAAGGAAGCACATTTATAATTAAATTACCTCTAATATCTTAAATATATGGAAACTGAAGACAAGAAAATTTTGTTAGTAGAAGACGATCCAAACTTTGGAACCGTCTTAAAAGATTATTTGGCGATGAACGATTACGAAGTAACGCACGCCAAAAACGGAATGGAAGGTTTTGAAAAGTTTAAAAAAGACGATTTTGATCTTTGTATTCTTGATGTCATGATGCCTTACAAAGACGGCTTTACGCTGGCTAAAGAGATAAGGGAAAAGAACGAAGAAATCCCAATTATCTTCCTTACCGCCAAAGCGATGAAAGAAGACGTGCTTAAAGGTTACAAAGTTGGGGCAGACGATTACCTAAACAAACCTTTTGACAGCGAAGTATTGCTTATGAAGATAAAAGCCATTATGCAGCGTAAAGCTACAGATAGCGTGGCAGACTCTAAGCAATTTGAGTTCGAGATTGGTGGTTTTCACCTTAACTCTAAACTAAGGTTTTTAACCTATAAAGACGAAGAAGCTCAAAAACTTTCTCCAAAAGAGAACGAGTTATTGCGTTTACTTGCGCTGCACGAGAACGATTTAATGCCAAGAGAACTGGCACTTACCAAAATTTGGAGAGACGATAACTATTTTACCTCCAGAAGTATGGATGTATATATCGCTAAACTGCGTAAATACCTTAAAAAAGACGAGAATGTAGAGATTTTAAACATTCACGGCGAAGGATTTAGATTGGTGGTAAAAAACAATGAAAATGCCGAAGCATAACGCGAGGTAATTTTCAGTTTCCGGGAATAATGAGAGTGGCTAATATTCTATTTTAGTCCATTTAGCTTATGTTGAACCTGACCGTTCAGGCGGACTTGTTTTAATAATGAGAACGTCATCCTGAATTTATTTCAGGATCTAGGTTGTTAAGAAGTTAGATGCTGAACCAGGTTCAGGATAATGTGGCGAAGCGGCTTTAGCAAAAAGCCACTCTCATTGTTTTCTTACCCGGAAAATTTTAACAACACTTCCCCGGCCGCTACCTGGCCAGGCATTTTTATGCCCGGGTTTAAATTACGGAAAACCGTATAATTAACGTAATTTTTAAATCTTTCACGCCACAAGTTTTATCTTTACTGCCGGAAGCGCTAAAATCCGGCTATGAAGCAAAGTTACTTTACATCACCCGGTTTTACTTTTCGGCTACAGCCGTTTGGTACACCTACTGCGCTTTTTTTACTCTTTTTTTTACTGAATTTTACTTTTGGGTTTGGGCAGGACTGTACAATTAACAGCTCAGCACCTGATCCTACAGATGAAAGTCCCATTCCTTTAGATCTAAACTTTGAAGGTCCTATAAATCGTGATTTAGTTGAAGATGATTTTATAGTGCCAAATGGAGAAATTGGAAATTTTGAGAGACTAATTCCTGAGTTCATAAAAGGAGCCAATGATATTGTAATTGAAAGATTTAATGTTGAAGGAGGATTATTAGATTACTTCGATTTAGAAAATTTTTTAAGGAGAGAGTTTGAAGATGCAGTTATTTCAATCACTCAATATACTGAAGATGATATTTTCTATCTTACTTATGGCAACGGTGTAAAATCTTTAAATTTAATATCCGAAAATTCTCAGGAAACATCGATAAATGGAGACGATTTAGGTTCACCTTTAGATATTGAAGCAAGTTTACCTGGGAGTAATCAAAGATTGTATTTAGCAGATAAAAATGAACAGCAGGTAAATATATATAATAATAGTGCTACTGCTAAACTGGATGACTTTAAGGTACCTAATTATGATTCTAGCAATGATGTCGGACCAACTGGAATTGTAACCGACGCTGCCGGGAATATTTATGTCGCTGTTGCATTTACTCCAGATGGAAATTATGATGTTGAGTATGATAAAGTTGCCGTATATGAAGCAGGTAATTATAATAATCCCATTGTTTTCCCGCCAGATAATTCGGGAATAGAATTAGACAGACCATACAGAATAGCAGTAGATAAAATAGGGAGAGTTTATGTCGCTGACAGTGGAGGTTCAACTCCTAATGGCAGAGTTTTGGTTTTTGATGAAAACTATAATCATATTCACACCATAGAAGGATCCCTAGACAATATAGGGGCTCCTGGTAGTATTGTAGCAGATGATTATGGTTATATCTATATTATTGATTATCAAAACGACATTACATTCAATGGAATTTTTCAAAATCCCGAAGATTTAATTGCAGAATATGATAAAATAACCTCCACAAGTTATTCTATAAATGTTTATGATTCCAATGCTAATTTTGCATATGTTACGGAATTTAACCAGGGATTAAATTTGCCTATAGATTTAGAAGTTGATTATTGTGGTAATATTCTGGTAAATAATTTGAAAATGACCGGAGATCAACCCGGTTTTTCTGGAATTGATGTTGACTTCGATTTCCAACTTAAAACCTTTACTCGCCACGATAATTTTACAGCCGAAGTAACACCGGAAGAGGAAGGTGAAGTCGTGGTAACTTTAAATTCTGACAATGATTTTTTTCCGTGTGATCCCCAACCTGAATGTACTTTTTCTATTGATTATGAAACTGAGGCAGCACCAAACGAATCTCCCGTAGCAGTAGCTGATAATTATTCCATCCAGGAAAACGAAACTTTGGTGGTTAATGCAGCAGATGGAGTTCTCGAAAATGATTCCGATCCTGAAGATGATGCATTAACCGCAGTTTTAGTTGATGATGTTCAGAATGGTACTTTAGATTTTGAAAGCGATGGTTCGTTCACTTATACCCCAAATCCTGGTTTTACAGATGACGATGATACTTTTACCTATTATGCTACAGATGGTGAGGATAACTCCAATGAGGTAACTGTTGTAATTAGAGTTACTTCTGCGCCAAACGAAGCTCCTGTGGCAGTTCCTGATAACTATTCCATCCAGGAAAACGAAATTTTGGTAGTTAATGCAACAAATGGAGTTCTCGAAAATGATTCCGATCCTGAAGATGATGCATTAACCGCAGTTTTAGTTGATGATGTTCAGAATGGCACTTTAGATTTTGAAAATGATGGTTCTTTCACTTATACACCAAACACCGATTTTTCAGATGAAGATACTTTTACCTATTATGCTACAGATGGTGAGGAAAATTCTGATCCTGCTACCGTAACTATAACGGTGAATGAAGTAGTTCCGGTAAACAGAATACCAAATGCTTTAGCTGAATCTTACACAATAAATCAAGGGGAAGTACTCAATATATCTGCACCGGGTGTTTTGGAAAATGACAGTGATCCTGATGGAGATAACCTTACCGCAGATTTAAGAAGACCTGCGGCAAATGGTGATTTCAATTTCGCTTCCAATGGTTCGTTTACCTACGAACCAGACCCAGGTTTTACGGGAGTAGATGATTTTATTTACGTAGCCTATGATGGCGAAGATTTTTCGGGTGAGGTAAGAGTTACAATTACTGTGAATCAGGTAAATTCTGCTCCTATTGCCGAAGATGATACTTACGAAGTAGATCAGGACGAAATTTTAAATATTCCTGCGCCTGGCGTTTTAGGAAATGATGAGGATGAAGACGAAGATAATTTAAATGCAAATCTGGAAGAAGGTGCGCAAAATGGAACGGTGACTTTAAATTCTGATGGTTCGTTTGAATATGAGCCAGAGGATGCATTTTCGGGTCAGGATAGTTTTACTTATCGCGCAAATGATGGGGAATTAGATTCTAATATTGCTACAGTTACTATAACCGTAAACGCCACAGACCCTAACGCACCCGAAATAGAATGTGTAACTCACGAGCTTTTCCTGGACCAAGATGGGCAGGTCACTTTAAATCCTGAAGATATTTTGGATGGCGAGCGGGGAAACCTGGAACTAAGTGTAGATATAGAAAATTTTGATTGTTCCAATCTTGGCGAAAACACCGTGATTTTAACCGCTACAGATCCTGATACAGGCTTAAGCGATACTTGTGTTACTGAAGTAATGATTTCTGATTATATTTTACCTGTAGCAAATTGTGTAGCACCGGGAAGGGAATTTAGATTGCAAAATGGGAGTGTTACAATTTCGCCATCGGCTATAGATTTAAATTCCGAAGATAACTGTGAAATCACCAGGACGCTTTCCGAAGATACTTTTACAATTCCCGGAACAAAAAATATTATTTTGTATGTAGAAGATGCTGCGGGAAATACCGACCAATGTACCACTACCATAGAAATTCTCCCAGAAGATACAGATCGTGTTTACCGCTGTATCGAAGAAGCAGAAATCCCCAATATTACGCTGGATGAAGATTGTGAGCTAAATATACCCAGTTATACCTTCTTCGTTCAAGCCCAAAATTTTAACCCGGCAATGACGCAAACTTACGAAAAGCTAACTGAGGATACTTATTTAATAACTGTAGAAATCAGGGAGTTTGGTTCAGATGAATTTGTGGGAGAATGTGAATTTTTGGTAAATGTTGTAGATTTAATTCCGCCAGGCATTTCCTGCCCTAACGATCAGATAGAAAGCTTTGATCCCGATACCGGTTTTGAGGTTCCCAATTACGTAAATATGGCCGGGATTTCAGATAATTGTGGTGAAGTAAGTTTCCGCCAGGAACCCGCTGCCGGGGAGATAATTTATAATAACACTACGGTAAATCTTTTTGTAGAAGATGAAGGCGGCCTGGAAGCCAGTTGTAGTTTTGAGCTGGAATTAACCGAAGCCGATGTTTTAAATATTTCCTGTCTAATAGATAAAAATGTAAACCCAGACGATAATTGCAGTTTCTGGCTACCAGATTATACCTCCAATGCCGATGTTAATTTTCCCGGTGCCGATATAACACAAACCCCACCGGTAGGCACCATACTTACTGAAAGCACCCAAATTAAACTCACCGCCAGCCTTAACGGCGAAACAGACGAGTGCTATTTTATGGTAAACCTGGTAGATGATCAGGACCCGGTTGCAAATTGTGTTTCCGGTTATGTGGTGAATTTAGACAATAATGGTACCGCAAGTATAAGTCCAGAAGACCTGGATAATAATTCTACCGATAACTGCGGAATTGTTTCCATGGCTTTAAGTCAGGTAGATTTCACCACCGCCGATATTGGCGACGTGCCGGTAACTTTAACCGTTCGGGACGATGCTGGAAATATAGATTCCTGTGAGACCACGGTAGAAGTACGGGGCGAAGCTTCAGGAGAATTTGAATGCCGTGAAAATATTGAAGTTTTTCTTGATGAAAACGGCGAGGCCAATCTCAATATTCAGGAGCTCTACACCGGCGACGCCAGCGGACTTAATTTAGAGGCAAGTCGGTTAAATTTTACTTGCGAAGATTTAGGTGCGGCATTTATTCAGTTAGATTATTCCGGGGATGAAACAGGCAGTTGCACCATAAATGTATATGTTAGGGATGAACTTCCACCAGAGATAAATACAAACCTGGTAGAACTCACACTAGACAATGAAGGTTTCTCCTACCTGGAAGAAAGCGATATTTCAGCTGAAGATAATTGCAGCGAAGAGCTAATTTACCGTTTTAGCAAGTCGGTTTTCACCTGTAAGGAGGTAGGGATGAATTCGGTAAACGTTGAGGTAGAAGATATTAACGGAAACAAGAACGATAAAAATATACATGTAAGAATTAGCGGCGAAGGCTGTGATCTTCCCGAACCGGGGGAGAACGAATATTTATTTCTCTACCCAAACCCCAACAACGGTATTTTCACCATTGCCACTCCCGAGGGAATGTTTATTGAGCAGGTGCGGGTTTTTGATTCCCGTGGGCGTTACATTATGCAGCAGGATTATAACGCCAATGCCCGCTTCTACAGAATGACTATCCAGGGCGTGGAAGAATCGGTCTACACCTTGCAGATCTTCACCAACGAAGGCGTAATAGTAAAACGCGCGATAATTAAGAGATAGTTTTTTAGTATACAGTGTTTCAGTGGACAGTATCCCAGTGAGCAGTTGGCAGTGGGTTTGTTGTTTGAGGTTTAGGATTTGTAGTTCCCGTCACTTCGAGTTTCCGACGGAGAAGGAAGTTGATTAGAAAACGTATTAAACGTCATCCTGAACTTGTTTCAGGATCTAAGTTGTAGTTGATTTAGAGTTTGATACGAGTTCAGAAAGATAAACTTTTATCAGGAAATGTTCTTTAAGAAAGATTCGTAGGAAACTCTTTTTCCTTTATCCAACTCTTCAATTCCCTGCCTGATCTCGTTCTGTTCTTTTTGGTTTAACTCCTCCCAGAAATCCGGATTTTATTTTTTAACAAAATCAGCCATTTTCTGGATGAATTCTAAATTTTCATTCTCCAAAATTGTTTTAAGTAATTTAAGTTTAGTGGTTTGAATATCCATTCTAATTTAATTCTAAAAACAAATTCACTAAAAATATAATCTAATATTGATTAACGGCATTTCACTTCCTCACCACATCTGGCACCATAAACTTATAATCACCATTATTTCTAATCACATCCCGAACCACAGTAGAGGAAATATGACTTTTTCCGGAAGAAGTGATAAAAAACAAGGTGTCTATCCCGCTCATTTTGTAATTGGTTTGCCCAATGGCTTTTTCAAATTCAAGGTCCTGTGCATTTCGTAATCCGCGTAGGAGGAAAGCCGCGTTTTGTTCCTTGCAGAAATCAACGGTAAGTCCTTTGTAAGTAGTTACGTTTATTTTGGGTTCATCTTTAAACGTTTCTTTTAAAAAATGAAGTCGTTCTTCCAGCGAGAACATATATTTTTTATCGGAATTCGTACCAATAGCCAAAATAATCTCATCGAATAACGGGAGTGCTCTTTCAATGATATCGGTGTGGCCTAAAGTAATAGGATCAAAAGACCCCGGAAATACTGCTTTTTTCATAAATCAAATTTAGTCTTTCCCGTGCAGACGGGAAACTTTTTTGTCTTTCCCGTCCCGATATATATCGGGAAAAATTCTAACGGGAAATCATAAACTCAATTTCGTCATTTTCGTGAAAACGGAAATCTAATTTAGTCATTTTTAGATGAATTTATTCCAGTTCTTCCGTCACTTCCGGTTTTTTGATGGGAGGAGGAAGTATGAGAAGTGGAAATTACCAGGGAACGTCATCGCGAGCGAGGCACGAGCGTGGCGATCTTTTCAAAAAGCTCTCCTCCTTCCTAAGGAGGAGTACCCAAAAGGGGAGGTGGTTTGTTGTTTGGAACTACTCGTTACTTCGAGTTCCCAACGCGAGGAGGAAGTATCGAGAAGTGTATTTTGTTACTGAAGCTTTTCTCCATACAGTTTTTTAAAGCTACCACCTTAAAAGTGTTTTAAGCGTCATCCTCAACTTGTTTCAGGATCTAAGTTGTTGGTGATTAAAACATGTTAGAAGCTGAAACAAGTTCAGCTGGACGAAATAAAAAAATCGCAAAATCACGAACAAAGTAGGCCATATTTTTTCTCCAATGAGATCCCTCCTTCGGTGCTTGTCCCGAATTTACATCGGGAAGCTAGGGGGCTTTCAGCGCCGTTTCAATCGCACTTCCGTAGAGATCAGTTAAAGTGATTCCGGCGGCTTCGGCTTGCTGAGGTAGAATACTCGCCTGACTTAAACCGGGAGTGGTATTCATTTCAATAAAATGAGGCTCGCCATTATGAAAAATAAATTCGGAACGGGTAAAGCCTCGCATTTTGAGTTTTGTATAAATCAACTTGGCGATTTCCTGCACCTGTTTGGTTTTTTCTTTAGAAATATTGGCCGGGGTGATTTCCTGTGATTTTCCTAAATATTTAGCCTCGTAATCAAAGAATTCATTTTCAGAAATTATCTCGGTAACCGGAAGCGCCTTTACTTTTCCTTTATAAGTGATCACCCCAACAGAAACCTCGGTGCCATCCAGGAAAGATTCAATAATCACTTCATCATCTTCTTTAAAAGCGGTTTTTGTGGCAGGAACTAATTCTTCTTCGGTTTTAACCTTGGTAATTCCAAAACTACTGCCGGCGCGATTGGCCTTAACAAAACAAGGCAACCCGACCTTCGCAATAATTTCTTCCGCATTCACTTTGTCCTCCTTATTCAGAAAATAATTAACTGCAGTTTTTATTCCGTAAGGTTTTAAAACGCTTATCAGGTCGCGTTTATTGAAGGTTAAAGCTGCCTGATAATAACCACAGGTTGTTTGTGGGATTCCCACCAATTCCAGGTAAGCTTGCAAGAGTCCGTTTTCTCCCGGTGTACCATGAATAGTATTAAAAACGCAATCGAAAGAAATTGTTTTTCCGGCAATTTTTACGGTAAAATCGTTTTTGTTAATCGGGTAGGGAGTATCATCATCGGCCACCACAAACCATTCTTTTTGCAAGATATGCACGCGGTATGGTTCGTACAAATCGCGGTTAAGATGTTTATACACCATATTTCCGCTATTGATGGAAATTCTATATTCACTGGAAAAGCCGCCCATGGCGATGGCAATTTTTTTCTTCATTTCTCCGTTATCAGTTGTCAGTTATCTGTTTTCGGTTAACAGTTTTTCAGCTATTTGGCCTGGTTAGAATACTCTCTGAGGACTCAAAACCCAGTACCGATAACTGTGAGAACAAATCTACAAACAATCTGTCACCAAAAGCAGGGGTTTTATATCTTTGCTGCTTAGAAACAAATGTATGGGATTCTTTAAATTTATTTTCAGCAAAACCTTTTTAATTCAATTGGTGATTGCTGCCATTGTAATTGTGGTACTCGCTTTTTTAGCTCTTAGATGGTTGGATTATTCTACCAACCAGGATCAACGAATTGCAGTGCCAGACCTCTCTAAACAGTCTTTAGATGTGGTAGACGATCAACTGGCTGAACTCGATTTAAGGTATGAAATCCTGGATTCGGCAAATTTTAATCCCGATTTTCCGCGATATTCTGTAATAGAACAAGTACCGGAACCGGGACAATTTGTAAAGGAAAACAGAAAGATTTACCTTACATTGAATCCGTCTGGTTACCGAAAAATAATGATCCCCGATTTGATTAGGAGAACCCGTCGCCAGGCCGAACCTACCTTGCGATCTTTAGGTTTTGAAATTGGTGACGTAAGTTATAAACCCGATATTGCCGAAGACGCGGTATTGGAATTAAGACATAAAGGTAAAAAACTGGAACCGGGAGATGAGTTGATGAAAACTTCTAAAATTGATCTTGTATTGGGCGATGGCTCGGGAAGATATAGAATGGAAGGTGAAGAAGAGCAGGATAGTATAACTTCTGAAGAGGAGGAAATAGAATTTTAATGAAGGAAGACGAGCAACACGAAATAGAGGAACAGGACGAAACTTTATACGAACATCATAAATTTGAGGCCGGTCCCGGCCAGAGTCCGTTGCGGGTAGATAAATTCTTAATGAATTTTATTGAAAATGCCACGCGGAATAAAATTCAGAAAGCCGCCAAAACCGGAAACATCTACGTTAACGAAGAAAAGGTTAAGCAAAATTATAAAGTAAAAGCCGGTGATGTGGTGCAGGTAATGTTTGAGCATCCGCCGTACGAGTTTTTGCTTACTCCAGAGAATATTCCGTTAGATATTGTTTATGAAGACGATACCTTGCTTGTGGTAAATAAACCGGCAGGAATGGTAGTACATCCCGGTCACGGAAATTACAGTGGCACGCTTATAAATGCACTGATTTACCATTTTGAAAATCTGCCGAATAACTCCAGCGACCGGCCAGGTTTGGTGCACAGAATTGATAAAGATACCAGCGGACTTTTAGTTATCGCCAAGACTGAGGAAGCAATGGCGCACCTCTCCAAACAGTTTTTTGATAAAACCAGCGAACGCGAATACGTGGCCCTGGTTTGGGGAAATGTTGAAGAAGATGAGGGCAGGGTAGAAGGCAATATTGGTCGTCATCCTAAAAACCGTTTACAAAACACGGTTTATGAAGGTGATGAAGCCGAAAAAGGAAAACCCGCAGTAACCCATTATAAAGTTTTAGAGCGCTTTGGTTATGTAACTTTGGTTTCCTGCCAGCTCGAAACCGGAAGAACGCACCAAATTAGGGTGCATATGAAACACATTGGGCATACACTGTTTAACGACGAGCGCTATGGTGGTGAAAAGATTTTAAAAGGAACTACTTTTAGTAAATACAAGCAATTTGTAGATAACTGTTTTAAGATTTTGCCCCGCCAGGCACTACACGCCAAAACCCTTGGGTTTATCCACCCAAAAACCGGCGAAGCAATGAGTTTCAATACAGAAATCCCTGAAGATATCCAGGCTTGTATTGAAAAATGGCGTAACTACGCCAAAAACCAGAAAGAGGTTTTGTAAGGTTTTTTCGTTAACTTTATAAGAAAGCTTGTTGAAATGGAAAACATACACCTAAAAGTTAGTACTAGAGAAGCCTATAAAGACTTAATGGAGTTTTTGGATAAGTTCGATAAAAATGAACTCGAAATTATCCCTGATTCAGATTTTGAAAAGCAAAAAGCAAATCTTCAAAAGGAGCTGGAAGCAATTGAAGAAGGGAATTCCGATTTAATGGATCTCGAAGAATATGACAGCTATTTGGAAAAGGTTATAAGTGAATATGAAGATTAAATTATCTTCAAAATTCAGGACTAAACTTGAACGTCAGGTAAGATATATTGCAAAAGATAAACCCGCAGCGGCTAGAAAATTTAAAACCGACTTATTGTCTGAAATTCGAAAAATTTCAGATTACCCATACTCTTTTCGTCCATCAATTTATTTTGAAAATGAAAATATTCGAGAAATGATTTTCAAAGGATATGTAATCATTTTCAGGATAGATTCTGAAAATAAAATGATTCTGGTTTTCGCTCTTCTAAAACACGAAGATTTCTCTCAATAAATTGTTTTAAAAACAACCCAAAAGTTCCCCCCCCCTTTATTTTTAAGGGGAGGTGGCCGCAGGCCGGAGGGGTTCCTGTTCAAATATATTTTTCAATTTTAAAAACTACTGCTTTCTAGCTCTTTCCGGTAGGTTTTATAAGCAACTCGTTTACATTCACACTATCGGGTTGGGTAGTGGCGTAAAGAACCGCATCGGCAATATTTTGGGGAGCTAATTTAGGTTCGCCGTTGCCATAATCCTTGTCTTCCAGTAATTCTTCATCGCTAATGTCTTCCCTAAGCCGTGTTTCTACAGTTCCCGGTTCAATAGAAGTTACTCGAATATTAAAGTCGGGAGAAAGTTCCATTCGCATGGCGCGGGAAAGTTCTATCACTGCAGCCTTAGAAGCACCATATACAGCGCCGCCTTCAAAAATCTCTTTTCCATCTACCGAGGCTATATTAATTATATGTCCGCTTTTTTGCTTTTTCATTGTTGGAAGCGCAGCGTGGATACAACGTAGCGTTCCTTTTACATTAACTTCAATAGTTTGTAGCCAGTCTTCTAGCTTGCGGTTTTTAAGGTAGGTAAGGGGCATCACTCCTGCCGAATTTACCAGAATATCTATCTTTCCAAATCTATCGTATATTTTCTCAAAAGCTTCAGTCACACTTTTATCGCTGGTAACGTCCATTTCCACTTCAAAACTATCGCTAAGGCCTTTTCCTATATCTTTCAATTTATCCAGGCTACGGCTGGCTAAGGCTACTTTACAGCCTTTTTTAGAAAGTTCTTCGGCAATAGATTTTCCAATTCCGCTACTTGCGCCGGTTACTACGGCTACTTTATTATTCAAATTCATGTTGTTTGTTTATTGGTTGGTTTGCAAGTTGGGAGGAATTAGAAGTTTAAGGCGTTAAAGAAGTTTGAAATAACAGGAATTTAACGAGTAAGATCTTTAATTAGGAATCCAGGATTAAGGGTTCCCCCATCACCCCGAACTTGTTTCGGGGTTTAAGTAATTTTAATTCCATCAGATTGTCAGAGCCTGCGCCCAATTCTTGATCGGGGGTTCTAATAGGTATAGATTAATCATCATTCTAGCTCCTGAAATATCCCGAAGCTTAGGGACATCATATCGTGAGATCGTCACCCTGAGCTTGTCTCAGGGTCTAGGTTGTTTCTTAAATCTGCAAAAGAATTAAATATATAAACGCTAATCTCAATTCAACGAACAATTTACATTCGTCATCATTTTCCACGCGCAGTTAAATTTTGGTAGTTTTTTAGCCGAATTCAGTTTTTTCTTAAATCTTATTTTTATGAATTTCCCTCCAGAAGTCTTGTATTGGTAATTCGCCGAATTAAGCAAACGCCCGTTATAATCTATAATAATTCCTCCGGTATTTCGCCAAAGAAAACTACCGCTAAAGGCTTTAACAAGCTTGGGATGTTTACGGGAACCTTCCATTTTTTGAGTTTTTTGGAAGTATAAGATAAGGAAAAGTTGTGTTAAAATTAAGTTTAAGTAGAAATTAATTGATTTCCAGAGTGTTTCAAATCCTTAATATTTCTTTTTTGAAATGCGATTCCCGGTAATTTGGCGTTGTGCGGCAGACTTAAACCTGGAGATCTCCATATCCCTTAATTTTGCGTGTTTGGTCTTTCTACCCTGTACCCTGGCGCGCCATTTTCTCCAGTTGCACGGGTGCATTTGCTCTTGCATAAACTTAATCACCTCTTTTTCGGTAAGTCCAAACTGGTATTCAATAGCTTCAAATGGCGTACGGTCTTCCCAGGCCATAGCAATCACCCGGTCCTGCTGCCGCTCATCTAATTCAAACTTTTCAGCGATGCTCATTTTTACTCGATAAGTGAGGTTTTAAAATTCATTCCGGGTTCTCCTCGAAATCAATTTTTTTAAGCCTTGCCGGCCTACCCCGAAATTGCTTATTTCAAATTTAAGAAAATAGAAGACTTTGAAAGCTTGAACATTGGTGAAGGTTTTGTAAAAAAGAAAGCAATTTTATAGAAATCAATAAATTGAAGCAGAATAAAAATTATTTGGGCGTTTCCCTGGCGGGTCGGGCTTTACGCTACAATCTTTTTGCTCGATAATCGAGATTTAATGATTTATGGTTTGTCTTGAAATTGAAGTTTTTTTAAATATTTCAGGTTCTTGCTCTGGGGTAGTTTGCTCGTTTCTCCCAAAAAGGATTTCCACTGCAATCCCTAACGCAAAAAAAATGTTGATTATGAATTTATAATATGAAAACTTCCCTATTATGCCATTTTAAAGCTTCCGGTGATGGAAACCAATTTTCATTTTCTGGTAATAAAATTTGCTTTCCTTCAAAAGCTGACAGTGGGAAGCTTGAGTTTTCATCCTCTATTGTTGGTGAAATTCTAACTAAGAAATCTGAATTAATTGTTACTAGACCACGATCGAAGGCCCGATGAAGTGTTGGTGATAATGCAATACCATTCGTGACTGTATCATCATTCGAAATACTGAAAGGATAAATATGGCAGGCATCTACCATTTGTACATTTTGAGTAGAATTTATTTTTAAACCCGAAATACAACAGGTGTAATCGTAAATTTTGGGTATAGTTTTTTTAAACATTCCACCTCGCACGAAAATTTCTTCTTCAAAATCGCTCTGCTCCAAAGTTTCCCTTAATTCGGCAATATGATTCTGATAATATTCTTTGGGCTCATTTAGTATCTCGTTTTTAATTTTATTTTCTTCATAATAATTGTCTTGTCTCAAGTAATTATTTCTGAAATCAGGAAAAAAAGCTTCAATTAAAAGCTGCTCGAACCACAATTGGTTTTCTGGAAGCTGAAGTAAGAAAAATAAATCCTTATCTATCTCAGCAAAGGCAATTGATTCATTTAAATTATTAAAGCTTTTGATACTTTTAGAACTTGTGGTTACGATATCTTTTCCCGGTTTAGGAACTAGATGCCAGAATGGCTCTGATCTCATATGAAAAAATGGTAAAGAGAAATTTCGAGAATGACCAGTTTGTACAAGTTCTTCCCAATTTTGCTTAAAAGCTAGAATAATTTCGGAGATAATAAATATTCTGTTTGATTTAATCACTCCTTTAGCAATTAGCTGAATTATGGCGAGAAGAAGAATTGGTTTATGAGGAGCTCTACCTAGATTTTCGCTGAAACCACGGTTTAGTTTTTTAAAATAGTTCGAATATTTATAAATAATTTCTTCAGACATATTATCCTACTGCCAATTTCTGACTTTCTTTTAAAATATAAGAAGGCATTTCTTCATGAAGTTTCCATTTAACGTTCATTGGTTTAGCGCCTTTCGATTTCACGAAATCTGCTTCACCTAAAAAGGTATAAGACATTGTAAACCCATATTCATCCACGTTCTGTTCTCTAACAAATAAGAGTATTTTTTTTCCTTTATCCCGGTGCTTAATATAGGACTCGCCTTTTGGAGAATCTGGAGCAGTACTGTTTTGCGATTGCCAGTGGAATAATCTCTTATTCAATGCATAATCTTCATACATTGTGGTAGGGGAATATTCTTTTTCAGTTTTTTTAAGTGTTACAAAGAGCGCTTCTATATTCAAATCTTTATTTTGAGCTACTCCTTCCCGGTTTGATGATTTCTTCTTAAAGCTACTCAAACCTAATGCTACTAAAATTTCTTCTCTATTATATCTACTATGAAGTTTTAAAGGGAAATCGAATTCCAAATCTATATCTTTTTCTACAAATTCAATTTTTTCAATTTGGTATTCTATGAACTCCTGCATTTCACGAAGCATATTTTTATTTTTCAGAAGAGAACGAATACTTTCTCTAACATTTGAGAAGCCTAAATTGGTACCAGTTTCTTTCCAAACGTCGTAATGAAACATTAGAAGCATAACCTCTTCCTCTTTGTTTAACAAATCAAGATTTATATTTTCCGAAATCAATTTTTTAATGAATTTCAAGTAAGTAAGAGAATTGGCGTGAATAAGCTTTCTTTGCAGGCAAGCAGTTAATTCTTTCTCTTGAGGTTCATTAAAATCTGGAATTACTTTAGCATCTGCACATAATCTTTTCCAACTTCCTTTTTTATAGACCTGTCGGATATCTAAGTGGTGAAACTCTAAAAAATTATGTAACGTAAGCGGGAGTGTCGAGTGATGTTTGAATCTTTGAATTTTCTGAAGAAGTTGAGGTCTTCTAAATTCAGTAGCCTCCCTAATATTTCGCAGAATTACTTCTTTAGCTTTTTTCTCTAGTACAATTGAGCATCCTAATGGAAGATGTGGAAATTCATCCTCGATCTCTGTGATTATAGATGTATGAGTTTTACCAACAAGCGCTCTAAACTTATGCTCAAAATCATACTCTGGCCTAGCATTTCCTACAAAATCAAGTACCGTTAAGCAATCTTTATCTTCAGCTAAGCGTAATCCACGCCCTAGCTGTTGTAAGAAAATTGTCAAACTCTCAGTTGGCCTTAAGAAAAGAACTGTATCAATATTTGGGATATCAACACCTTCGTTGAATATATCGACCACAAATAGATAATTAATTTCTTTTTTAATGAGTTTGTTTCTAACCAAATCTCTTGAGCCGCTATTTCCGCTAACGAGATAATCTGCTTTTAAACCAGAAAGAACAAATTTCTCAGCCATATATTTGGCGTGTTCCTGACTTACACAAAACCCAAGAGCTTGAACATCATTAATGTCGGTTAAATATTCTTCACAATTCTTTATAATGTCAGCTAATCGCCGATCATTTTCAGTATAAAGTTTAGTAAGCTCCTTTACTTCGTATTTACCTCGCCATTGAACGCTGGAAAGATCAACGGAATCGGAAAGTGCAAAATACTGGAAAGGACTAAGAAGCTTCCTGTTTAGGGCTTCAGGTAGTCTTATTTCCGCAGCAATTCTATTATGAAAATCTTCTGCTATGTCACCACCATCCATTCTTTCTGGAGTTGCGGTTAGACCTAAGAGAATTTTTGGATTAAATCTTTTTAAAATTGGACGATAGCTGTCAGCTTTAATGTGATGAACCTCATCTATAATTATGTAGTTGAAAAAATCCTCTGCTAAATCTAGCATTTTCAATCTACTGTGCAGTGTTTGAACAGACGCGAATAGCTCATCATACTTTTCTGGTTCATTCCCATCTACCCAAAGTTCACCGAAATTAGCATCGCGTAGAACGTGCTGAAAGGTGGAACGTGCCTGCATCAAAATTTCTTTACGATGCGCAACGAATAAAAATTTTGAGTTTGGATTTTTGTTCTTAAATTTCTTAAAATCAAAAGCAGAAATAACGGTCTTTCCTGTTCCCGTAGCTGCAACTAATAAATTTTTATTTCGATTGTGAATTTCTCTTTCTGCCTGTAATTTAGATAAAATTTCTTCTTGGTAAGAATATGGTTTTAGTTCGAAGAAAGTGGTAATTTGACTTGTATTATATGAACTCTGTCTTTTAAGAGCAGTGCTTAGCTTTTCTCTATGTGTGCCTTTTTTATAAAATTCGAATTCAGGATCTTCCCAATAAGTTTCAAAAGTTTTTTGAAACTTATCTATAATATGACCTATTTCTTGGGTGGTAACTTTAAGGTTCCATTCCAGGCCATTAGTTAAAGCTGAACGAGAAAGATTAGAAGAACCAATATAGCCAGTATGAAAACCTGAATTTCGTAAAAATAAATAAGCTTTTGCGTGCAGCCTTTCGTGTTCTGAATTATAGGAAACTTTTATTTCAGTATTTGCAAGCGATGAGAGGTATTCCACAGCTTTTACATCTGTGGCACCCATATAAGAAGTGGTAATAATCTTTAATTTTTTACCGCTTTTGGTAAATTCTTCTAGTTCCTTTTTAAATATTCGAATTCCAGAAAATTTAATAAAAGAAACTAGCCAGCATATTTCATCGGCAGAAAGAATTTCTTTTTTAATTTCACTCTCCAAGGAAATTCCAACATTGTTTCCGGTAAATAGTTCGCTTTGACTTAACCGAGTGTAAGGAGTAATTTCCTTCAGCCTGGCCTTCAAATTTGAATATGGAAAATCTAGTTTAGAAAAAACAGCCTGTAAAATCTTTCCTTCGTTTTCAATTAAATTTTCAGAGAATTCTGCACTCTTGAGCTCTTCTACTAAAAGATTTATAATTTTATTCGATAATTCAATTTGTTTTAAAGGACGGTCTTTATCTTTGATTTCCTCCAACGCAAATTTGATGTTTTCACTCAAATAAGTACTCAAATATTGAGAAGCTTCTTCCTTATCCAAAGGTGTTTCGCTAACGTGGAATTTCTGTAAATCTACATTTTCGAGTTTATTGGAAACTAATTTAGTTATTAGCTGCTCGTAAAGGCCTGTTTCAAAACTCATTTATACTTATTGATATAATAATTAACAATTGGAATATCTGCTTCAGCCCAATCTAAAGATTTTAATTTTTCAATAGGAAACCATTCTACTTGCGAATGTTCTAAAAGCATAATTTTGAAAGTCTGCAAAGAACATCGGAAAGGTATCAATTGAATTTTCTTTGATTCAGGATAGCTATGTTCGTTGGAGGGTAATTGTTCCAAAACTTTAATTTCTACTCCTAATTCTTCTATAATTTCTCGTGTGAGACACTCTTCAAGAGTTTCTTCTTTTACTTTTCCACCAGGAAACTCCCATTTGTTTGGTAAATGCATTTTACTGCTTCTTTGCGCACACAATACTTTACCCTCATGTTCTATAATAGCACAAGCAACTTTTATCATTAAAGGGATTTTATTAGAAACTAATTCAATAAAGAAAATTATAAAGCTCAATTTAACATTTAATTTAGAAACCAAAAAAGGTTTTCCATAAACCGATAAAATTTTATTAACTCAAAATACTCATAACTATCTCTTCTTAAAATCCCGGATTTACCAAAAGAATTCCCCTAACTTTAAAACAAAAAATGTTTCAGCAGCAATTCTTCTTAATATTAATATTCTTGGTTATGAGTAAATTACTTCTTTTCGATTTTAGCGTTACCTCTAACTGGAGTGCCTGGGAAGTAGAAAACGATGTAGTAATGGGGGGAAACTCCACTGCCAGGCTGGAACGCAGTGAGTCTGGCAATGCTATTTTTACTGGCCATGTTTCGTTGGAAAACAACGGTGGTTTTGCTTCGGTGCAGTATCATTTTCCATCTAAAAATATTAAAGGCTATAAAAAAGCGCTGATCTTGCTGAAAGGAGACGGGAAATCTTATCAATTTAGAATGAAGGCCAATTTACAGGATAGAGCTTCTTATATCTACACCTTCAAAACCACGGGAGAATGGCAAACAATTGAAGTTCCGCTAAAGGAAATGGAACCGGTTTTTCGTGGTAGAAAACTTGATCTTCCTAATTTTTCTGCAGAGAGTATTCAGGAAATTCGCTTTTTAATCGGGAATAAAAAAGCAGAAGATTTTAGGCTGGAAATTGATAAAATAGAGTTGGAGTAAGTATCTCGCTGAAAAAGATTTTCCGAATTAATTTATCGTTTTTCAGCGCCAATAAGTCTTAACTATCTTTCTATAAAAAACTAATAATAGGCAGTTTTCCTAATTGCTATGCTTTCACTTATCTTTGAAGTAAAACTACTTACCTATGAAAATTGTTGTTTCCCCGGCCAAAAGCCTGGATTACGAATCTAAATTACCTACTACCCGCGGCACTCAGCCTGCTTTTTTAGAAACCACGGTGAAGCTTAATCGCAAGATGGCGAGAATGACAAAAAATGAGATTTCAAAATTAATGGGAATCAGCGATAAGTTGGCCGATCTTAATTATACCCGCTACCAGGCTTTTGAGGAAGAACACAACAAAAAGAATTCCCGCCCGGCGATGTATGCGTTTAACGGAGATGTTTACACCGGCCTGGATGCCTATACCATCCCCACCGATAAACTGGACCGCCTTCAGGATATTTTACGAATCCTTTCGGGACTTTATGGCGTGCTAAAACCGCTGGATCTTATGCAGCCTTATCGGCTAGAGATGGGAACTTCTGTAGGTATTGAGCGTAAGAATAATCTTTATGAAGTTTGGCAATCAAAAGTTACTAAACTCCTGAATGATGAAATGAAGGAAGGCGAACTTTTTATCAACCTGGCCAGCAACGAGTATTTTAAAGCTGTTGACACTAAAAAACTAAAAGCTGAGGTGATCTCACCTGTATTTAAAGATTTCAAGAACGGAAAATTAAAGATCATCAGTTTCTTCGCAAAAAAAGCGCGCGGGGCAATGGTACGTTATATTATCGATAAAGACGTAAATACCATGGAAGAGCTAAAAAGTTTTGATTATATGGATTACCGTTTTAGTGAAGAACATACGGAGAAGGAGAACGAACCGGTTTTTATTCGTTAGTTCTTTTCAGTTTTCAGTAAGCAGTCTCAGTGGGCAGTGGTTAGGGTTCTTGAGTTCTCGGTTTTTAAGCAATTCTTGTATTCGTCATCGCGAGTTCGGAACGAGCGTGGCGATCTGTAGTTACAATTCCTTGTCACTTTGAGTTTCCGACGAGAGTCGGAAGTATCGAAAAGTGCTTTGTGTTTAAAAGTTAAGCGAAAAGTTAAAGGTAAGAGAAGAGAGAAAAGAATAAAGTTTCAGAAATCAGGATATTTTTTGAAAACTCAAAACCGATAACTCACAAATGACCACTCACTACCGAAAACTGAACAACTTTTACCAATCTCCCAACAAATTATTAACGCTTCCTTGGCAGCTGAAAAAAGATTAGCGATCTAATTTCGTAATCGTATAGGAATGTTTTATTTCCGTGACGCACAACCTAAATCTGCCAATTTTGAAACAACAATACACTAAATTAATCCTGCTTTTTTCTGGGATTATTCTTTTAATTTTTACTGCCTGTAATAATAATGCACAGGAACCCAAGAAAAAAGTTCCACCAACGCAATTAGATACTATTTCAATGGAACCACCGGTTTTTAAAACTACTTACCGGTTAGATTCTATTCAGAATAAAGAACATTTGGATAGTCTTTTTAATGATTTTTCTGAAGAAGATGTAAAGTTGGTCTATACGCTAAACCGAATTGACGCTTATCGCGTTAAACCCGGTGCCAAACTAATAATTCCCGATTCTTTGGTAAAGGATTTGAATGTCTATGCACCTTTTCCAAAACTAATGAAGCCATTAGATTCAATAGAAAAAACCGTGATAATTTCAAAACGAATCCAGGCTTTTGCACTTTACGAAAATGGGAATTTATTGCATTGGGGTCCGGTGAGTACCGGGAAGCAAAGCACAGGCACACCTTCGGGTTTATACTACGGCAATTATAAAGCGAAGCGAAAAATAAGTACCATAGACCAATCCTGGATTATGCCTTATTATTTTAATTTCATGAATTTTGAAGGAATTGGGACACACGAATATACGCTCCCGGGATATCCTGCCAGCCACGGCTGCGTTAGGATGTACCGGGAAGATGCAAAAATGATTTACGATTGGGCCAATATGTGGGAATTAAAAAGTGATGTGATTGTACAAAATGGAACCCCATTTATGGTGATAGGTGAATATGATTATAATGATATTCAACCCTGGTTTAAACTTGCAGAAAACCAGGGAAGTAATGACTTAAACAAGGCTGAGATAGATACGCTAAAAGTTTATGCCCAGCGTTATAAAAACGATCCTTTAAACTTTAAATTTGAAGACTTAAGCGACCAGGATATTGTGCTTTAGATGCTTTTAGATTTTGTATTTTAGTCAGAAATTCGTTTTTATGAAATTTAGATTTTCAATTCCAGTTTTATTTTGTGCATTTTTATTTTGCTTCGGAAGCCTGGTGGCCCAGGAAACTACGGTTATGGTTAGGGCACTGGCAAAAGATGCGAAATTTATAGGAAGTTCTATTGGCGGCGCTAAAATTATTCTTAGAAATGCTGAAACGCGAGAAATCCTGGACCAGGGTTTAACCTCAGGGAGTACAGGAAACACCAAATTAATTTTGCAAACTCCCAAAAAGCGCTACGATAAACTCACCGATGAAACTACAGCGGGATTTGAAGCTAAATTAAATATAAAAGAACCTACGTTCGTAGATGTAGAGGCCCACGCACCGGTTAATAAAAAACAGGCCAAAGTAATTTCTAGCACTCAACTATGGGTTATTCCTGGGAAAGATATTACCGGTGAGGGGGTAGTACTGGAAATCCCGGGATTTGTGGTAGATATATTATCGCCACAAACTCACGAACGCATTAAAGCTTCTAATGGAATTAATCTAAAAGTCAACATTATTATGATGTGTGGTTGCCCCGTTACCGAAGATGGTGTGTGGGATGCCAATCAATATGAAGTAAAAGCGATCATAACTTCAGAAGGAAGTGAAATTAAAGAAGTCAGCTTAAACCCAACCAATAAACCCAGTACCTTTACTGCAAATACAAATTTAGAAAAAGGCTACTATACCATCACGATCTACGCTTTTGATCCCGTGACAGGCAATACCGGTGTAGATAAAACGAATATTATTATTAATTAAGTTCTCGGTTCTCGGTTCTGAGTTGGCAGGTGCTATTACTTCGTCAATGCGGGCAAGAAACGAAGCCGGCGATCTTTTGATTGGGTTTCCTTCCGTCCCTTCGAGACGGTAGGAGGAAGTATCGAGAAGAGCAGAACTTCTATGAGTTCTCGATACAGCGTTATTTTCGCTTTTGCTCAAATATCGCCATTCGAACTGACGACCGGACGGAATAAGAGAAAAGAGTCGGGATAAAAGAAGCAAGACCAAAGACTCTGAAATATCCCAAAACTCGCAACAACTACAAACCATAAACACCAAACTTTCAAACCCGCAACCGGTTCAACCGGGAACTGACAACCGAGCCCAGTGAAGAATTATTAGTGGATTCGTGGCGTAACAATAACTCGGAAACAATAAATCAAGTACAGATTACCGTGTCCTGCAATCGCAGTTCTCACAAAGACGGAAACTCAAAACTCCAAACAATAAACTGAAAGCTGCCAACTGCCCACTTAATTTTTACATTCAAAACATTTAATTAAAGCCGGGCTTATTTTTGCATCTTCAGAACCTTTAAGGGGTTTGTTCAGTAATTCTTTTTCAGCGATTATTCGGTGGAATTCTTTGGCGTATGCTACTAAATTTTCACGGCGGGATTTAATCTTTTCAGCAATCTCTTTTCCGTCTAATTCGTAGATTTCCCTGCGCCAAATTTTAAAAGCATCGGCAATAGCTTTATCAGTCATTAATTCCTGTAATTTTTTTGCTTCCGAGGTAAAGATTTCTTCAGGAGTATCAGTAAGGAAATAAACATCGTTAGGATAAACCAATCCCGGCATATAATCTATTTCCTTTTCAAATGGCCGAACTTCCGGTTCAATATTCTCATTCGAAATTATTCCGGGAATAACGCCCTCTAAATTGAAAAAAGCATTATCCCTGTCACCGGCCACGGGAAAGGCTTTAAAAGCATTATTTTCTTCCTGAATTACCCAGCCCCACTGCTTGGCGTGCCTGTCCCAATCGCCAATAAGCATATCAAATAATCGAGCCCTCACCAATGCATTTCTATCTATCGAAACTTTTTCAGGATGTTCATTTTTTAATTCCTGCAGGTTCTTGGTGTCAAGAATTTCAGCTACATTTTTATAACCGGTCCAGTTCTTTTCTCCTTCGGTTTCATCTTCTAAAAGGAACAATCTATTGCCGTATTTCTCGTTATATTTTTCGCCTAGAAAATCCTGTTTTGGAACAAAAACCACTTTGGGATGGGTGTGTAAAACATTAGCTTTTTCTGAAAGTGCAGCGGCGAGAATTGCGCCGTATGGGTGCGAGGCCGAAATTGCATCTATCACAATATTTTCCAACCCAAGGCTTCGGGCAAACTGGGGAACGTGGGTAGATGGATCTTTATTTACACTGCGCAGGGAATAAAGAAAACCCTCATTATCCTTTAAACGAAGGGAATGGGTTTGGGTACCACCACCTTCTTTTACGATTTTCATTCCGCCGTAAAGTGTATCGAGAAAAAGTACAGGAACTTTTACGGGAGTGGCCCAGGCTTCGCGGTAATTTTCTCCCTGCATAATATTTTTAAGCGGATTGATTTTATATAAACTGCTTGCAGCGACTGTAACGGAGTCGTGCGCACGGAAATCTATATCTTCAATATCTTTAAAATCTTCTATTGTTGCGGTTTCAAATTCCTTATCGGTACCTAAAACCGAAAAATAAATAAGTCCTATAAAACCAATAAGAAGTATTAAAACCAGCCAAAGCAGCTTTTTCATTTTCTATAATTTATTGCGATTTAAAAATAGCAATAAAAACGAGGATAAGCATTCAAATTTGCTGAGGCTTTAGCGGAATTTCATTTAAAAGATTGTTAAGCTGATTAAGGGAATGGGAAGCGATCAAACCTTTATGAATTTTAATATTTTGATCTTCCGATTCCAGTATAAAACTATTTTTATATTTTCTAATTGCGCTAAGTTTGGTGAGATCTATACTCTTAGGAAAGAGTGAATTTTTAGTAAGGATATTATTATTTATTTGGAGGTAGTGATATTTGTTTTCGTAGTACCAGGTACCAATTTCTAAAAAGCCCAGGATTAACCAGGGATATATAAAAATAGGTGCTGAATCGATTATAAAAGCGATAGTACCAATAATTACCGATACGATGCCGTAAAGCAGTTTATACTTCAGTCTTTTTTGTGGATAATATATGGTCACAACTTAACGTTTAAAATAATATTTGAATAGTGCTAATATCAAGATCAATGCCTATTAAGAGGCACTTTGAAATTAGATAAAAGGAAATTCAAATAAATTATGGTTAAGTTGCGGAAAAATTAGGGGGTAATTTTAATGAAATTAATAAAAAAACCTCATTATTTCAATAATTTTTTAATGTTTTCTTTTAACTCCTTATCTCTTAAATTGACACCGACCACGCGACCGTTGGTATTTATAAGATAATTGGAAGGGGTGCGCTTTATTCCGTAGTTGGTAAAAACCGGACCTTCCCAGCCTTCCAAAGCGCTAAGGTGTTGCCATTTTAAATTGTCTTTTTCTATAGATTTAATCCAATCGGTTTGTGAAGTATCACGGGAAACCGCTACAATTTCGAGTCCGTCTGACCTATATTTTCGATATAATTTTTTTAGCTCGCGGTTTTGCATTTTACTGGGTTCGCAGGTAGAAGCCCAAAATTGTAAAAGGGTTACTTTACCTGTTAAAGCTGAAAATTTTCGTGTTTCCCCAGTGGGTGTAGGTAATTCAAAATCTACATATTTTTCGCCAGGTTGGGGGATGTTGTCATTATTTAAAATACTAAGGATTCGCTTTCCCAAAGCGCTTTCCTGAATTTCTTCAGGAAAAAGATCAAAATAATGAGCCGTAGTTTCCTGTCCCCATTTTCCTGAGACTTCATAAAGCATCCGGGCACTAATCAAGGCGTTGGGATTGTTTTTTATAAATTCTTCCTGGCGTTTTCTAAGTTCGGCTTCACTAATTTTATCATAATCTTCATAAACTGTTTTTATTTCGTCAACTAATTCCTGAGAAATAGAGCCGGTAACTTCGGCATCCTGGAAATCGGTATTGCTTGCATCAAAACGCATAGGTTTGTCCTGCAACCATAATTCTTTGAATTTAGAACGATCTTTAGTATGCAGCATTACCCACATTCTGGGTTCGGAAAGTTTAGTTTCGAATTTAAAGCTATTATTTTGAACTTTTGCGGAATCCAACGTAGCTCCATTTACCAAATCCCGAAAATAAAGCCAGCTGCCATCTTTTATATCATTTGTTTTACCGGTTAAAGAAAAAGAGGATTCCTGAGCCGTACCAGAAAATAGGCCTAATGCAAGCGCCAAAAGGAGAGAGGTTAACCGCATGATTTATTAGGTTTTGGAAATTAATTTAGTGAAAATATCGATTAAAAATTCAAATAAAAATAGGGCATTGAATCTGCCGCGATAGTTTGCTTTAATCGCAGCGGTACAGAAAGAGGTATATTCTATTAAAGTAATTCCTATTATTTAGACTCGGGAAATTTCCACTTCCAAAACTTGAATTTTCCCGTGAGTAGAAACGGAACTCCTAGACCGGTTAAAGCGCCGGCAAAGAAATTTAAATTATAAAATGCAAAGTAGGAGCTCCAAAAGAGCCCTACGAGTATAAGAAAAAGGCCGACTAATCTAGCTGTATTCACAGGGAAAAATTTTAAGGAGCTTAACCAAGAACAATAACTTCTAAAGCCTGGTCTAAAAATACAACCAGCATAAACGCAGTGAAAATAATTCCTACTAATTTTAAAATATTGATTCGATCTTTCATGATTAAGGTTTTTTAGTATTTCGATAGATATTTTTTAGTGATGCTTTCCTGAAGAAATTCTTATGAATTGAGGAAGCAATATCTTTCGAAAAATCGGTTTTAAATAACTCGATTTTTGTAAAACAAGCGGTAAATATAAGAAAATTCTAAGCTTTTTGCCAAAATTATATTTTTTCCGGAGGATTTTATATGGTTTTTGGTTAAAAAATTAGTAGTAATGTAAGATTAGATTAATTAGTTTTTTTAATGAAGATAAGGTGAAAAAAAGATTAAGGAATATTTGTTAAACCGGGTTATTCCAGCCTTCTAAAGCCGCTTCTATGGTGAAATCCAGGAAGTAGATTGCAATAATTATGAGAGCTATTATTCCCAGGATTTCTAAGAAAGTATAATTATGTTTTCTGTTAGTTTTATTATTTTCCATACCTGCCTTTAGTGATAAGTAGATGAAAATATTAAAATGTTACAGTAAACCTTAAAAAGCTTTGGATTATAGGGTTTATTCCAATTTAAATTCACAATGGCGATGCCACTGTTTTCCATCGTGTTTTAGCAGTGTAAATGATTTCGCGATAAAGGAAGCCTGAAACTCACGTTTTTTAAAATCTGCCCAGGCATCAGGAAATTGTTTGTAATGAAGATCTCGAGAGGCGAGCGTAATATGCGGATGAATTTTAGAAAATTTCTCGTGTTTCTTTAACTGCAAATTTGCTGCGATTACTTTTTGTAATTTGGTGTGAAGAATTTTTATTGGCTCGTGATCTTCAATATTTATAAAAATCACTTTTTGGTTAAACCTGCCAAAATCTTTTAAATCTACCCGTAAGCTTTTTTGATTCTCAGCAAAAATTTCCAGGAAACCAATAAGTATATTTTCTTCTGATTCAGAAAGCTGAAATGGAATTTGAAGGGTAATATGCGCGGGCAGTTTCAACGCATGTTTAGCTTTATATTTTTCAGCAATTTCCTGCTTTAGAGATTTTACTCGCTTACAAATTTCTTTCGGGGGAATTATAGCGAGAAAATATAAAGGCATTTCAGATTGAATTTTCGAGAGTTAATTTTATTTTCTTCCTCTTACAAAAACCGTTTTCTTATTAAAATAATAGATTAATAAACCAAAAGTGAATAATAGTAAATTTTGTACAAGACTATCTACCATAAAATTTAAATCATCTCCCGTAGCGATTTTTATGAGCTTTCCTATAATTGAAAGCCCGGGGCCAACCATCATTATAATTGCCCAAAAGTGGATGGCCATTTTTGCAAGTCGGTGTTTGTTAAATAGCAAATATAGCAGCGTTAATTCTATAACTACCGCAATTAAGCCGAGGTAATTACCGGAAATAACCATATAAGTATTCCAAATAAGTATTAGGAAAATATAAATAATGAGCAGCCTATAAAACCATTTGTTTTTAAAAACTGTTTCCATAAATTATTTAGAAGCTTTTGCAGTTTTCGGGGTGAAATCCATAACTTTTTGATGCCTTAGCAAATCCTCAAAAGTTTCGCGCTCCCTTATTAAATGGCCTTTACCTTTATACCATAAAACTTCTGGCGGGCGGTAACGTGAATTAAAATTACTGGCCATTGAAAATGAGTAGGCCCCGGCATTGCTAAAAGCCAGGATATCTCCTTCGGTAATTTCAGCAATTCGGCGGTTATTGGCAAAAGTATCGGTTTCGCAAATATAGCCTACCACCGAGTAAAACCTGAATTTACCTTCGGGGTTAGATACATTTTTAATATCGTGATGAGACCCGTAAAACATTGGGCGAATTAAATGATTAAATCCGGTGTCTACCCCGGCGAAAACCGTAGAAGTGGTTTGCTTTATCACGTTCACTTTAGCAAGGAATTTCCCGGCCTCACTCACTAAAAATTTTCCTGGTTCAAAAACTAAAGTAAGTTCGCGCCCGTATTCTTTGCAGAAATTCTTAAAACGTTCGGTTAGTTTTTCACCTAACTCTTCAATATCGGTTTCAATATCATTTTCACGGTAAGGCACTTTAAATCCGCTCCCAAAATCAAGAAATTCAAGGTTTTTAAAGTTTTTAGCCGAATCAAAAAGAATTTCTGAAGCGCGTAAGAAAACTTCAATATCAAGAATATCACTACCGGTGTGCATATGAATCCCGTTAATATTCATCCCGGTATTTTCAACAATACGCAGCAAAAGTGGCATTTGGTGAATAGAAATTCCGAATTTAGAATCTACGTGGCCTACTGAAATTTTAGAATTTCCGCCGGCCAAAATATGCGGATTTATACGAATACAAACCGGTACTTCTGGATGTTTGGCTCCAAACTGTTCAAGGATAGATAGATTGTCTATATTAATTTGCACTCCCAATCGTACCACCTGTTCAATTTCTTCTAAAGAAACTCCGTTTGGCGTATAAATAATATCTTTTGGAGCAACCCCGGCTTTCAAAGCAAGCTTCACTTCCTGTACCGACACTGTGTCCATACCACTTCCTAAGGAATTTAAATATTTCAGGATAGAAATATTAGAAAGCGCTTTTACCGCATAATGAATACGTAAATCTTTAATTTCAGAAAACGCATTTTTAAGTCGGTTAAACTGAAAAGCAATTTTTTCGGCATCATAAACGTAAACAGGGCTTCCAAATTCTTTGGCTACAGCGAGAAGATCTTGATTGGTCATAACAATTGAAAAATTTAAGTGGCAAAAAACAGGAGAAATTTCAACTCCCACAAGTGCAAGTCTCAAAAATAACGAATTCCCCGAAATTGTTAATATTTAAAGAGTAGATACTTTAACTCGCGGTGGCTACAGCGCTTTCTTTTCGTTTTCTAATAAGAATAATCGCCAGGGCGATAAAAACGCCGAGACCCGCCATAACTGCGCCGACCAAAGATGCAGAGGTGAAGCCATAACCAAAAGCAATTGGCAAACCGGCAAAATAGGCACCGGAGGCATTTCCCATATTAAATGCGCTCTGGTTCATAGAAGAGCCCAAGCTCTCCGAGCCTTTTGCTGAATTGATCATCACCATTTGAATAGGTGTGGAGAGGCAAAAAGCGATAGTAGCAATAAGGAAGGTCATAATCAAAATTGCAATTTGATTCTCGGCAACGTAAGCATTGGTAATTAAGGCAAACACCATTAAAACCATACTCATGATCACCGCATAAATAGGAGAAAATTTCTCGGCAAGCTTAGCGCCAATAAGGTTTCCTATTACCATTCCCACACCGGCAAGAATCATAACATAACTAACGAACCCTTCGGGGTGTCCCGCTACTTCAGTTATTAAAGGTGCTATATAACTGTACCAGGCAAAAAAACCGCCAGTACCAATAGTGGTAAGTAAAACCACCATCCAAAGTTCCCCACGTTTTAGCACATTTAAATCTTTTCTAATACCTTCAGAAGAAGATTTTGGAAGTACGGGCATCCAGAATTTTACACTGGCAATTGCCAGTAAACCCACAATTCCCACCAAGATAAAAGAAACATTCCAACTATAATTGTGGCCCAAAAAAGTTCCCAGCGGAACGCCAAATACGTTGGCCAGCGTTAGGCCGGTAAACATAATGGCAATAGCTTGTGCCGATTTCCCGGGTTTGGCCAGCTGGCCGGCAACCACCGCGCCAATTCCAAAAAAAGCTCCGTGTGGTAAACCCGATAAAAAACGGGAAACCAATAACAGCTCGTAAGAATTGGCAAAAGCTGAAAGCGAATTAAATACCGTGAACCAAACCATAAGAAGGAGCAGGGTTTTATGCGCCGGCCATTTCCCGCCAAAGGCAGTAAGCAAGGGCGCTCCAACTACTACACCCAAGGCGTAAGCAGAGATAAAATGCCCGGCCTGTGGGATACTGATCTCTAATGCCGAAGCTACATCGGGAAGAATTCCCATAATTACGAATTCGGTCAATCCAATGCCGAATCCCCCAATAGCCAGTGCCACAAGTGCTTTATTCATTCTAAGGTTAATTTTTAGCAAAGGGCAAAATTAAAAGGGATAAACTTAATAATGCATAATTTCATCAAAAAATTACGATAAGCTTATAGTGGGGAAATCGCAGTAATGACGGGCATTTTAAAAATTTGTAAACCTTAAGGAAATGCTAAATTTTCTTCTGGCTTTAGATTATCGCAGGGCTGGCGATATCCTAAAAAAGATTGGTACAATAGCTATACATTTGTTACTTTTGCTAACCGTAATTAATACTGAAGAAATAGCTGATTATGAACATACACGAATATCAAGGAAAAGAGATTTTAAGCAGTTTTGGCGTACGCATTCAGCGTGGTTTAGTTGCACATAACGCAAAAGAGGCCGTAGAAGCCGCCAAAGAACTAACTGAACAAACCGGTACCGGATGGCACGTTATTAAAGCCCAGGTACACGCCGGTGGACGTGGAAAAGGTGGTGGTGTAAAACTGGCCAAGAACCTTAAAGAAGTTGAAGAAGTTGCTGGTAACATTATTGGAATGAACCTGGTAACACCACAAACTTCTGCTGAAGGTAAAAAAGTACACCAGGTATTAGTAGCCGAGGATGTTTATTATCCTGGAGATAACGAGCCTGAAGAATATTACATGTCTGTATTACTTAACCGTGCAACCGGCCGTAATATGATTATGTATTCTACCGAAGGTGGTGTAGATATTGAAACTGTTGCTGAAGAAACTCCGCATTTAATTTTTACTGAAGAGGTGGATCCTGCAACAGGACTTATGCCTTTCCAGGCAAGAAGAATTGCCTTTAACCTGAAACTTAGTGGAGCTGCTTTTAAAGACATGACAAAATTTGTAATGTCTCTTTATAAAGCCTTTGAAAAATCTGATTCTTCACTTTTTGAGATCAACCCGGTTTTAAAAACCAGTGATGATAAAATTCTTGCAGTAGATGCAAAAGTAACCCTTGATGACAACGCACTTTTCCGTCATAAAGACTATGCTGAAATGCGTGATATTCGTGAAGAAAACCAAACTGAAGTTGAAGCTAAAGAAGTTGGACTTAACTATGTAGACCTGGACGGAAACGTGGGTTGTATGGTTAACGGTGCTGGCCTCGCGATGGCAACAATGGATCTTATTAAGCAAGCTGGTGGAGAACCTGCAAACTTCCTTGACGTTGGTGGTACAGCTGATGCAAAACGAGTTGAAGAAGCTTTCCGTTTGATCTTAAAAGACGATAAAGTAGAGGCGATCCTTGTAAATATTTTTGGAGGTATTGTTCGTTGTGACCGTGTGGCGCAGGGAATTGTAGATGCCTATAAAAATATGGGTGATGCTGTTAATGTGCCAATTATTGTACGTTTACAGGGAACCAATGCAGATATCGCCAAGAAATTAATTGACGATAGCGGATTTAAAATCCACTCTGCTGTTCAATTTCAGGAAGCTGCAGATAAAGTACAGGAAGTACTTAAATAATCCCGGAGTTTCGGGATTTCCTGTTAAATTAAGACTGTCTAAAGTTTAATCTTATTAACCCGTCATTCTAAAACAAGTTCAGGGTGACGATAGGAAATAAGAAAAATTTTAGGCAGTTTTTTTGTGCCCTACTGTAACAGCTTAAATAAGAAGATGGTCTCTCGGTTATAAACCAATTAAATCATTCATCATGAAAAAGCTAGTAGTTATTTTAGGAATTATCTTCATCGGTCTTAGTAGTTTTACTTCTGTAATTGACAAAACGGATAAAGTTCTTGTTAAACAGATTTATGCAATGCTGGATGATCTTCCGTTGGAAATTGAGGAAGAACTTCTGGTTGAAGTAAGACTGATAATTAATGAGCAAAATCGAATAAAAGTGTTGTTTGTTGAAGCTGAAGATCCTTTAGTGAGAAAACTAATTAGAAAGCGCTTGGATAAGAATACATTGGCAATACCTTTTAAAGTTGAAGGTGCTTATCGCTTGCCAATTAGAATTAAAGTATAAAATAATCGGCATTCTGACCCGAAGAGCCAGGGGTATTTCAGTATTCAAAATTGACCCGGAAACGATCCCGAAACTTCGGGGCATGGTGACGAAAATTACAGAACCGGTTCATCACCGGTTTTTTTGTTCTCAGATATAAGTTAAAATTTCCTGAAATTAATATAAGTATGTAACATATAGAGTTTTAGACCGGTCTTTATAGTATAACCTTTAAATTTTATTATTATGAAGACTTTAAAATTAGTATTGTTTGCATTGGCGTTTAGTGCCGGAAGTTTAGTTCACGCTACTCCGGGAAATTCACCTGAAACTTCAGATTCCTTTAATAAGGAAATCCAGAATTTATTAAAAAATATTGAACTTGATATTGAAGAAGAAGTGGTGGCAAATCTTGTAGTGAGTTTTAACGAAAAGAATGAAATGCAGGTGCTTTATGTGGGAACCGAGCATATTCCCGCCGGGAAATTGATTAAAAAACACTTGAATCATAAAAAGATTAAGACCGTTTTAGATCCTTCTATTAAAAAATATAAGTTACCCATAAGATTAAAGCCTTAGTTATTTTTTCAATCAAAAAATGTAAAAAACAAAGAACCCGGCTCATCACCGGGTTTCATTTTTTAAAAAGATTCGTATTTATTCTTGCTCGCTATCAGGATACCATTCCAGCATCTCTACTTCAATATCCTTATTGCTTTCGTTTACCAATTCTTTAAATTTATCTACATCAGCAAAACCATCCTGACCTCTAAAATGGTAAGGAATTACCTTCTTAGGTGCAAATGCTAAAACGCCATCGGCAGCCTCTTCAACCGTCATTGTGTATGGCAGGTTCATTGGGATTAAAGCAATCTCAATATTTTCCAGTTCCTTCATTTCAGGAATGTTTTCAGTATCTCCGGCAATATAAAGGCGTTGCCCGTTTCTTTCTACTACATAGCCATTCCCGCGTCCTTTAGGGTGGTATGCTTCAGGATCTTCTGGAAGGTTGTACATTGGGATCGCTTCAATATAAAATTCAAGTACACGAGTTGTAGCACCATTTTCCAAAACCCTAACTATATCTTTCATTTCGTCAGGCATTTTGTCTCTTACAGCTTGAGGCACTATTATATAAGCTCCTTCTAAACTTAAAGCTTCCAGGGTTTCAATACTCATATGATCTCCGTGGATATCGGTAATTAAAACGAAGTCTGGATCTTCTATTCCTTCAAAAGCTTCGGCACCACCAACAGGATCTATGTAGAAAGTGGCATCGCTCCAGTTTACCGCGGCAGTAGCGTGAGATATAGGCTTAATGTCTATAGAAGCCGAATCAGCCTCCAGCACGTTCTTTTCTTTTCCGTAAGGATTTTCATTTAGTTTATTTTCAGCATCATTGTTTTTTCCTTCATTCTTGCAGCCGGTAAATAAAATTCCCGCTACGATTAAGGTGAATAAATATTTCATAGTTGATTATTTTACATTAAAATTAATTAACCTACACTAGAATAGCCTCGTTTTTTTAAAATTTTATGCCAAATCCAGTCGCATTTTTATATCTCCACGGCTGTAAGGGTTATTTTTTCCAATAGGAATTTCTTTGAAGCCATACTTTTTATAGATATAAATTGCATTTTCAAGTTTTCGATTAGAAAAAATAATTAAATGATTCCAGCCCTGCTTTTTAGCAAAATGGAGGCTATGTTCCATTAATTTCTGTCCAATTTTTTTACCCTGGTATTCGGGACTTACTGCCATTTTTGTTAATTCAAAGATGCCATCTTCAATTTTCATTAAAGCCACGCAACCAATAATTTTTTCCTCATCTTTTACGAAAAAGATATTTCCACCGGTTACAATAATATATTTTTCGGGATTTCCCAGTACTTCTTCATCGTGGGGTTCTACCCAAAAATACTTTTCTAACCAGGCAAGGTTTAAGTTTTTAAAATCTTTGGAGTAAGCTGAATTATAAGAGACAATTTCCATTTTTATGTAGCTATTTTTTTGAACAAAAATAGAATAATTAAGCTGTAATTTCTAAGCCCAAAATCTGAATAAAGGTTTATTTCTGGCCTGTAGTACGATCTTTTGATTGTTTCCAGGGGAATTTTCCTTCTATTTCAATTTCCAAAGTAAAGCTTAAAAAGGTGCGAATTAGGATTATAAGTCCTAAATTGAGAATCTGCTCCATTTCGGCTCCATACACCACGGTGGCAATAATATCGGCAGCAATTAGAATTTCCAGTCCCAGTAAAATTGCACGTCCTAATTCTTCTCTTATTTTTTGAAAGCTCCGTACTTTTTCTCCCTGAAGTTTAAATGCATACCTACCCAGGGCAAGAAAGGTTCCAATTACCATAACGAGAATTCCTACCACTTCTATTACCAGGGCGGTTAGTTTAATAAGTTCTTCTGCTGTATCTGTCATGTCTTCATAAAATCTGTTATAAAAAATGATAGTGCCTTTCCTACTTGCGCGTAATTTTCATCGCTGGGGGCGGCTTCGCAAATATGTAAGTATTTACAATTTTTTTCTTCGGAAGCAATTTGGAGAAAACTTCTAAGCATATTTAAAGCAAAACCAGAAGGCGATTGTGCGCTAGATGGAAAATTTATAATGGCATCACAGTCCAGTTCCAACCCAAAAGGCTGTTTGTTAATAAACTCCAGCTGGGAATTAAAAGCAGCCATTTTTCCCTGGTGAGTTTGCAAAATTAGATCTTCAAAAAGATGGAATTTAATATTTGAAACCGAACTTATTTCGTCAAAAATATATTGTGGAGTATAATTTTTATGTAAACCGAAAGTTGAATATTTCCCGAGGAAACCATCTCGTTGTGCAAAGCTAAAACCATTGCCACTATGCCGGTGTTCCAACTTTCTTAAATCGGTATGGGCATCAATATTTAAAATATTTAGCGGTTTTTTTATGGCTTTAGAAGTGCCTTTAATATTGCCGTAAGCGTTGTTATGCCCGCCGCCAATAATAATTGGAATTTTCCCGGCTAAAACTATTTCCTCAACCAAAAAACTTACTTTTTCGTCTATTTTTTCTACCAGGTCCCCAAGTTTTGCATAATAGTTTGGATCGGCTTCATCAATATTGGCTGCTTTTTGCATTTCGGTTTTGCAGTCAATTTCACCAAGTAGAATAATATTTTCTGGAGCGGTGAATTCATTATTTTGAATATTCAGCAACGAATTTAAGCAAGCTTCCCAGGCCTTTGAAGCTCCGGCTTTTCCATGGTTAGCTCTAACGCCAATATCTTCGGGAATGCCAAAAAGCACAAATTTTGCCTTTGTTTTCTTAAGATCATCCAGACTTTCTACAAAACCTATTTTTTCCCCAAACCGGGTTTCACCGTCACGAATGGAAATAAGCTTTTCTACCGACTTATAATTATAGATTTTTAAACCGTCCATTATTCTATCATCTTTCCGTTAATAAAAACCGACTCTATAGAATTTGTGCCGAAAGCATAGGGTAAAAAGGTATAAGACGGAATTTCTTTCGTCAATATAAAATTGGCCTTTTTTCCTTTCGTGATACTCCCGTGGGTTTCGCTAAGTTCCATGGCGTATGCGCCGTTAATTGTAGCTGCGTTTATCGCTTCTTCCGGGGTCATTTTCATTTTTATACAAGCCAGGGAAACTACCAAATTCATATTTCCGCTTGGTGTACTTCCCGGGTTGAAATCGGTTGCTAAGGCTAATGGCAACCCAGAGTCCAGCATTTCTCTCGCGGGTGTATAGGGAATGCTTAAAAATAGCGAGCAGGAGGGAAGTGCTACGGGCATTGTACTTGTTCCTTTTAAACTTTCAATATCTTCCGGGCGCATCACCTCTAAATGGTCTACGCTTAAAGCATCGTGCTCTATTCCTGCCTGGATACCTCCAATAGCATTAAATTGATTAACATGTATTTTTGGTTTTAAACCGAATTTTTTCGCTGCAGAAAGCAGTTTATGGGTATCAGCTACGCTGAAATATCCTTTTTCACAGAAAATATCTATGTATTCTGCCAGGTTTTCTTCGGCAACTTTTGGTAAGATTTTTTCAATCACCAAATCCATATAAGCATCGGGTTTTTCTTTATATTCCTTCGGAATTGCATGCGCACCTAAAAAAGTAGCTTTAATTGGAAGCTCGTAATTTTTCTGAAGTTTCTTTATAACCCGAAGCATTTTTAACTCGCCTTCTTCGGTTAAACCGTAACCCGATTTAATCTCAACAGCACCGGTACCCAGTTTCATAACTTCTTCCAGCCTTTTAGCCGATCGTTGGTAAACCTCTTCTTCCGAAGTTTCCTGCAGGGTTTTAGCAGAGTTTAAAATTCCGCCGCCTCGATTGGCGATTTCTTCGTATGAAAGTCCGTTAATACGATCGGCAAATTCCAATTCCCTGTTCCCGGCATACACAATATGCGTATGAGAATCGCACCAGCTAGGCAGGATTATTTTTCCTTCAGCATCAATAGTTTTATCGGCATTGATTTCAGGTAAAGAATCCATTTCGCCGTAATCGGCAATCTTATCATCTTCAATAAGTAACCAGGCGTTTTTTATAGTTGGTAACTCCTTCATCTCAGTTCCCGATAGTTTATCTACCTTGTTTTCCCTTACCTGAAGTAGCTCTTTTATATTTATAAATAATTGTTTCATCGTGCTTAGTTTTTTGTCTGTTTTCTGCTGAAAATGTGCGTTAAACAAATATAAAAACTAAGCCGGGAAAACCGGCTTTTTCAGTAGAAACAAAAAAAGCTGACTGAATATTCCTGGTTCCGTCAAGCTGTCCCGAAGCTTCGGGATTGTTGCAGCTTCTAACATGTTGCTTACTATAATCATATTAGATCCTGAAATAAATTCAGGATGACGTTTAGAAAATCATTTTTCAGTAAACCTTTTTATTAGTTCTTATTTTTCAAGGATTTCATATCAATCACAAAACGATATTTCACATCTGATTTTACAACGCGATCAAAAGCTTCGTTGATGTTTTGTATATCTATCATTTCAATATCTGAAACAATATTATTTTCGCCACAAAAATCCAGCATTTCCTGGGTTTCTTTAATACCACCAATCACCGAACCGGCAATTCGTTTACGTCCGCCAATTAATCCGCCACCGTGCACGGGATCCAGAGGTTCAATTGCACCCACCAGGACCATTGTAGCGTCTCTTTTTAATAAAGCGATATACGGATTCATATCGTGACCAACCGGTACGGTATTCAAAAGAAAATCGAAACTTCCGGCTTGTTTTTTCATATCCTCTTCGTTTTTTGAAACCAGAACTTCATCAGCTCCCAGTTTTTTGGCGTCTTCAGATTTGGAAGGGGAAGTAGTGATCATCACCACGTGAGCTCCTAAAGCAGAAGCAAATTTTACGCCCATGTGACCAAGCCCACCAAGACCAATTACGCCAACTTTATCACCTTTTTTTACATTCCAGTGACGAAGTGGTGAATAGGTAGTAATCCCCGCGCAAAGTAGGGGAGCGGTAGCTTTCGCGTCAATATTTTCAGGAATGCTAAGTACAAATTCCTTATCTACCACAATTTGTTCAGAATAACCTCCAAAGGTATGGCCGCCTAAATGTTTGTCTTTACTATTATAGGTTAATGTGGCGCCTTTTTCGCAAAATTGTTCGAGGTCTTCTTTGCAAGAATCGCATTCTTGGCAGGAATCTACCATACAGCCCACGCCTACAAGATCACCTTCTTTAAAATTACTTACGTTTTTCCCAACCTGGGTTACACGACCAATAATTTCGTGGCCCGGGACCACAGGATATTTAGAATTCTTCCAGTCGTTTCTAACCTGGTGAATATCACTATGGCAAACCCCGCAATATTCAATTTCAATTTGAACATCGTCTGCGGTAATTTGCCTGCGTTCAATGTTTAGTTCTTTTAAATTGGCATCGCTGGCTTGCGCGCCATAGGCTTTTACTTCACTCATATCAATCATTTTTCTTAAAGATAAAGAATAGAAAAGCTAATATTAAATGCCTATCCTGGTTTAACTTAATTTAACTTCTGTTTGATTATGAAAATCTTTAGGAATAGGAAACAGCCCAAAAACAAAGGACATTTAGAATATTTCTTTTTACATTAGGGCGAATTTTGAAAGCTTTAAAAATGACAAAAAAAAATCCCGGAATAAATACCATTTGCACCCATAGCGGAGAACTGGAAGACAAACAATTTAAAGGCGCGGTTTCACCATTATATATGGCTACATCTTATGCGTTTGAAGATGTTGAGGTAAAGCGCTATCCAAGATATTTTAATACTCCAAACCAGGTCGCGTTGGCTCAAAAAATGGCCGCTTTAGAACACGGGGAAGCAGCGTTGATATTTGGAAGCGGAATGGCAGCGGTAAGCACAGCGCTTATGGCTTTTGCGCAGAAGGGAGACCACGTGGTTTTTCAGAATACACTCTATGGCGGAACAAGTAATTTGATTACCGAAGAATTTGAGAAATTTGGATTGGAATATTCATTTACTAAAGATTCAAAACCCGAATCTTTTGAGGCTGAAATAAAAGAAAATACAAAGGTGATCTATATTGAAACACCTTCAAACCCACTACTTACTGTAACCGATATAAAAGCGATTGCCGAAATTGCCAAAAAACACAATTTGGTGAGTATGATAGATAATACTTTTGCTTCGCCGGTGAACCAGAACCCTATAGATTTTGGAATTGATGTGGTGTTACATTCAGCAACCAAATATATGGGTGGGCATAGCGATATTCTTGCAGGAACGGCGATTGCTTCTGAAGCGCATATTGATAAGATCTTTCAGCTGGCTAAAAATTTTGGTGGAAGTTTAAGTGACTTTACAGTTTGGATGTTGGAACGCAGTTTAAAGACTATGGGATTACGGGTAAAAGCCCAGAATGAAAATGCGTTGGAGTTAGCTCGTTTCCTTGAAAAACACGGAGACATTTCCAGGGTTTATTATCCCGGTTTAGAATCACATCCCGATCACGAACTTGCAAAATCACAAATGAAAGGTTTTGGCGGCATGATGTCGTTTGAATTGCGGGGAGGACTGGATTTTGATCTTTTTCAGAAGAAATTAAAATTGATAAAATCTTCTATGAGCTTAGCCGGCGTTGAATCTACCATCTTATCTCCTTCAAAAACTTCTCACGGCCTACTTTCTCCTGAAGAAAGAGAAGCCCAGGGGATAAAAGATGGCTTGATGCGATTTTCAGTAGGAATTGAAGAGAAAGAAGATTTGATGGAAGACCTGGAACAGGCATTGAAGGAAGTACGAGGATGAAAATACGTGGGACGAAGTTTGAAAGACTAACTTAAAATTAGATTTCCGCCTGCGCGGAAATGACAAAGTAAATATTATGAAACTAGATATATTGGCTATAGGCTCGCATCCAGACGATGTAGAATTAAGTTGTTCGGGCACTATAGCAAAAGAAGTAGACAGAGGAAAAAAGGTAGGGATTTTAGACCTTACTCGTGGTGAAATGGGCACTCGCGGCACTGCCGAAACTCGTGATAAAGAAGCAAAAGAAGCTGCAAAAATACTGGGCGTTTCAATTAGAGAAAACCTTGAATTTAGCGATGCTTTTTTTGAAAATAATACCGCCCACAAACTGGAAATTATAAAAATCTTACGAAAATATCGCCCCGAAATTGTTTTATGCAATGCAGTAGACGATAGGCATATAGACCACGGAAAAGGAGCGAAATTGGTAAGTGACGCCTGTTTCTTAAGCGGATTACGTAAAATAGAGACTATTTGCGACAGGGAAAGTCAGGAGGCCTGGCGACCCAAGCACGTTTATCATTATATCCAGTGGAAAAATTTAAAACCTGATGTGGTGGTGGATATTTCGGGATATATGGATAAAAAGATGGAATCGGTTCTGGCTTATAAAACCCAGTTTTACGATCAGGATTCTAAAGAACCTGAAACCCCAATTTCCAGCAGTAACTTTTTAGATAGTATTAACTACAGAGCGAGAGATCTGGGCAGATTAATCAATACTGAACACGCCGAAGGTTTCACGGTAGAGCGTTACCCGGCGGTAGATTCTATTTTTGATCTAATCTAGAATGAAAATTAGTTTTCGCTAATTAATTAATTTGAAGCTTCTTAGCTTTAAGTACAGGAAATAGCAGTAAAATTCGTTCTAATATTAAAAATTTTTCTTTGGGAAATAGTTAAAATAACCTACATTTGCAACCGCAATTAAAATGGTGGTTGTAGCTCAGCTGGTTAGAGCGCCGGATTGTGGTTCCGGAGGTCGCCGGTTCGAACCCGGTCTTCCACCCCTTTATTCAAGCCTTCAGTTTTCTGAAGGCTTTTTGTTTGCCCTGCACGCAAACAATTCCGGGACTTGAAAGAAAGCCCGCTCACCTGATCGGAGGGAAGAGCAATGTAAAGTCAAGTGCGTCACTGGCAACAGTGGGGTGTGAAGGAAGACCTAGCAAGTTAGTGGAACATAGAGAAATCGAACCGATTCTGGCATATATTGGGGGTAAGGTTGCAAAAAGTGCCGATGCCCAAAATCCGAATAGCAATATATGTTAAAACGGATGGCTTCACTAACAGGAATGTTTGCTTAACGGGGGAAGCCTGATTATTCGCCTTTTGAGGCTAAGCAGAAACAAGTCGAGAGACAAGGATTTGTTATGGAAAATCAGGTGGCAGATGAGTCCGTAGTAGTGAGAAAATTTAGGCCTGAGAAGCACTGGTGACAGTGTGGAGGAGAAAACCCAAATGACATTGCACAAGAATCGCATAATCGGTTGCAATGACTGTCACAGATTAACTGTGGCGGATGCGAAGGGACGAAGTTAAATTAAGTACAGGAAGTTCTTTAAAGGAATTAGCCATAAGCGAAGACAATCGGAATTGAAACATTCTGAGGAATTGCAGCAAAGAGGAGTGACGAGCTAACTCTGGCTGTTAATCCGCGCGAGTATTGAGTAGTAAGATTTTCTTTTACTGTTATAGATTGCCACAGTGCTAAAGACAACAGTATACCTTATGAACAAACAATCTGTCTAATTCTGCCTAAAGAAATAAACCGTACTGCAAAGAAGAGAAAGTTTCATTATGCGAAAATGGTACAGTCTTATAGACAAGGTATATGCATTACCTAGGCTGGAACAAGCCTACCGTGAGGTAAGGAAAAACAAAGGTTCCAGAGCCAAGGGAGTGGATAACCAAAGTATAGCTGATTTTAGTTCAGCTTTAGAGGAGAATTTGTGCCAACTCTCCAGGGAACTGAAAGAGGGGAGATATAGGCCACAGCCGGTAAGGCGAGCCTATATCGATAAACCAGACGGGAGCAAGAGAGGATTGGGTATCCCAACCATCAAAGACCGCATTGTACAACAATCGCTGTTTAATGTGTTGCAACCTATCTTCGATCCCGAATTCCATCCCTCCAGTTATGGGTATCGTCCTAAACGAAGTGCTCATCATGCCATTGCCAAAGCAGAGCGCTTTAGTCGGTACTATGGTCTGGATCATGTAGCAGACATGGATTTATCCAAATGTTTTGATACTCTAGACCATCGGCTGATAGTGCAAAGCGTGGGCAAACGGGTAAGCGATGGAAAGATACTTAAACTGATAGGGAGCTTTTAGAATCCGGCGCACTTGATGGAGCGCGCTTCACACCTACAAAGAAGGGGAGCCCACAAGGGGGAATTATCTCACCGCTTCTGATGAATATCTATCTGGACGCATTCGACCAGCATATGAAAAATTCAGGCATACGAATGGTGAGGTTTGCTGATGACGTGCTGTTGTTTGCACCAACCAAAGCTCAAGCTGGAAAATACATGGCTAAAGCCACGAGTTATCTGGAAAAAGAGCTTGGGTTAGAAGTGAATAAAAACAAGAGCAGTCTGACAAACCTTGAAGAAGGCATCCACTATTTAGGTGTGGTGATAAAGCCCTATGGAGTAGTGGTATCCCACAAAAGCATCAAGAGGTTCAAAAAGAAAGTAAAATTACTAACCCCTCGAACTAAAGGGCAAAGTATAGCTTTCTATATTAAAGAACTGAACCCGCTATTAAGGGGTTTTGCCAATTACTTCCGAATAGGCTTGACCAAAAAGCTGTTCCAGGATCTTTTAAGCTGGATCAGGAGAAGGTTACGAATGATGGTGATGAAAAGCTGGAAAAGCTGGAAACCTCTTCACCGACAACTAAGGCGTATGGGCTATAAGGGGAATTTTCTTAAGATATCGGTAACCCGATGGAGAAACTCCTCCACCAATTTAATACACTATGCCCTGCCCAATAAGTACTTCTCAGAATTAGGGTTGTACGCAATGGACACAGTTGAAGGGAACACTTTGCATCAGTACTATCAAACAGTACTGAATAAGATTTAACATGAGCCGTGTACGAGACCCGTATGCACGGTTCTGGAAGAGGGATGAAGATAATAAATGCTCAAATATTTATTATCTTCACCCTACTTGATTTATGCGGTGAATTTAAAGAACCTGAAATATTAAAATAGGCGCAATGCTGAATTGGTTTCAGTATCTAGGTGGCACTGAATAATAACTATTTTTTCTAATAAGACTTCCAAAAGCCTAAAATCAATCCTTATTTTTACAACACTAAAATTTCGACTATGAACTCCAGAGAAGAGCAATTAAAAGCATTTGATCGATTATTAACTATCATGGAAGAGCTAAGAGAGCAATGTCCCTGGGATAGAAAACAAACTATGGAATCGTTGCGGCATTTAACCATTGAGGAAACCTACGAGCTTGGCGATGCAATTTTAGATAATGATGTAGAGGAAGTGCGAAAAGAACTGGGAGATCTACTGCTACACCTTGTGTTTTATGCAAAAATAGGAAGCGAAACTAAAGATTTTGATATCGCTGATGTTGCTAACGGAATTTGTGACAAATTAATAGCCCGCCATCCACATATTTATGGTGATGTAGAAGTAGCAGATGAAGAAGAAGTAAAGAAGAACTGGGAAAACCTGAAACTTAAAGAAGGAAAAACCAGTGTTTTAGAAGGAGTGCCACGCTCTTTGCCGGCAGTGGTAAAAGCCAGTAGAATTCAGGAGAAAGTGGCCGGGGTTGGATTTGATTGGGAAAAACCGGAACAGGTATTTGAAAAACTTCAGGAAGAATTAGGAGAATTACAGCACGAAATAAATACCGAAAATAAAGATAAAATAGAAGCTGAATTCGGGGATGTTATGTTCTCTATGATTAATTATGCTCGTTTTCTTGGTATAAATCCTGAAAACGCTTTAGAACGTACTAATAAAAAGTTTATTACCCGGTTTCAGTATTTGGAAGGCAAAGCAAAAGGACAAAATAAAGCTTTAAAGGATATGACTTTAGCTGAAATGGATGTCTTTTGGAATGAAGCTAAGTTGTTGTAAGATTTTTATTTCCCAAAAATAATCACCTTAGGATTAATCTCCAATGCTGAAAATCCCAGGTTATTTCTTATCCAATCCAGGCTTTTTGCAGTATAGAAAAAAACATGGGTACGATCGTTTTTATAATACCAGTTATTGAAATCTATTTCTTCAGAATAAATAGAGGTTTTACAATACAATTTCCCTCCAGCATATAGTCGTTGGGCTAATTCGCTGAATTCACGCTTTGGATCATAGAAATGTTCCATGACTTCACAACAAATAATAAAATCGTAGGTAGCGTTTAATACGGCGGTATTCGGGTAAAAATAAGGATCGTATAAAGCAATGGAATATCCTTGTTTTTCAAGAATGTTTGCGGCAACTGGCCCGGTGCCACAGCCGTAATCCAACCCGGAATGTTTTGGAGTAAAATCCGTGAGAATTTGAGAGGTTATGGGGCTTACAAAATCCTGGTAGCCGAGATCTTCTATGTCATTATTGTGCGTTAGGTATCGTTTTTCTTCGGCGTATTTTGAAATATAGAAGTCGGGTAAAAGTTGAATGCCACCACAAGTGGTGCATTCAACAAATTCCCTGTTCTTACTTTTCCAGAATTCTTTGGTTGCACCTTCGCAAAGAATACATTTCATATCGCTTTTCTTAGTAAAGCGACTTGATTTTACGAAGTTTTTCTTTCCAAACTTCCAGTTGTTCTTTCTGGTCAGCTATATTTTTGTGTACTTCCTGTACCAACGGGTTATCATCATCTACATTAGAGAAAAACTGTAAGTTGTTTTCTAACTGTCTAATTTCAGCCTTTGTTTCCTCAATTTTCTTGGTAAGGAAATAATGCTCATTACGAAGCTTTTTATCATCGTCTGCATCATTTATAGCCTGTACTTTATTTTCGTATTTCAGCATTTCAGCTTTGGTGTGATCTACATCTAATTTATTGAAAAGCTGATCTAAAGCTTTATTGAATTTTCCTTCAATAAAACGCTTATTGTGAGGTACTTTTCCAAGATTTTTCCAGTCTTCAATAAATTGTTTAATCTTAGGTAGATCTTCTTTTTTATCGCCGGTTAGCTCTACAGATTTTACCTGCTCTAACAATTCTTTTTTCTTATCAAAAGCTTCAAATTCCTCTTTATTCTCATCGTCACGATTTTCGTGCATGCGTTCAAAATAATGATTGCAGGCAGCTTTAAATTGTTTCCAAACCTTGTCGCTATCTTTTCTTGGCACGTGACCAATCTTTTTCCAATCGGCCTGGATTTTCTTCATTAAAGGCGTAACCGTCTTAAAATCGTCGCTATCTTTATTTTCTTCAGCGATTTTAATAAGCTCTTTTTTCTTTTCAAGATTATCGTATTGCTGCTTTTTTAGGTTTTTGTAAAAAGCGTTTTTATTTCGGTTAAATCGGCGAACGGTTTGTTTGAAATCTGTCCAGGTTTCTTCGTTTTTACTACGTGGTACCTTCCCGGCGTTAAAAAATGCTTCCCGAAGCGCTTCAATTTCTTTAATTTTTTGTTGCCATTTATTGTGGCTTTTATACTCTTCGTCTGCGATTTCCCTAATTTTCTTAATAATAACCTGCTTGGCCTTCCAATTCTCCTCGTAACGCTCATCCATCGTATTAAAGAATTCCTGACGCTTATCGTGAATTTGTTTGGTAGCACTGCTAAAACGCTCCCAAATATCTTCCCGAAACTCTTTTGCAACCGGCCCAAGTTCTTCTTTCCACATTTTGTGAAGCATTTGCAATTCCCTAAACGCACGGTTTACATCGTTTTCCTGCACCAGTTCTTCGGCACGGTCTATTACTTTTAATTTTTGATCGAGGTTGTGTTTAAAATCAAGATCGCGGAATTCACGATTTAAATGAAGAAAATCATAGAAATTCTCTACGTGATGGTGATAAGTATTCCATACATCGTTATATTTTTCTCGCGGAATAGGGCCCGCAACACGCCAACGATCCTGGAGCTCTTTAAAGTGCTTGTAAGTGGTATTTATATTTTCTTCAACATCAATTAGACCTTTTAATTCTTCAATAATTTCCAAGCGTTTGGCCAGGTTTTTATTAAGGTCTTGCTTTAGTTGCTTGTAGTAATTATTACGTTTTTCCCTGTAATCAAAATATAGTGAATTGAAACGTTTTTTTAGCGGAGTAGAGTAGTGGAAGTCTATAATATTCCCGCCTTCGGCAAGAAATTCCTCTTTTTTCTCCTCTTCTTCTTCGTTAAATTTTGCATTAAATTCAGCACGAATTTCAATTACGTGGTCTTTAATTGCCTGAACTTTTTCCTTTTTAAGCAAAGATTCAAATTCATCTGCCAACTGTTCTTTGCTCATAGCGTGATAATCTTTCTTTGGAATATCATGCCGCTCAGCCTTAGTCTCATCTTCGCTGTCTTCTGCTACAGAATCGTCTATATGCTCCTGGTGATGTTTTGAAGTTCTACCGTCTTCTTCTGAAGTTTCATCATCCTCATCGTCATCATCATCCTCAGAGTGGGCTTCACCTGATTTTTTTTCAGCTTTAGCACCTGTTTCAACCTGATCTTTTTCCTCTTCAGGTCGTTTTTTCTTCCTGCTTTCTTCAAGAATAGCATCATCTTCATCGTCTTCCTCCTTGCTCGCTTTATTTTCTTCTGAAGTGTTTTTAGTATCACCCGCTTCAGCAATCATAGCATCTTCCAGGCTATCATCTTCAGATTTAATTTCAGAGGCCGTTTCTGCCGGTTCAATTACAGCATCTTTCTCTTCTGAAGTTTTTTGGGTTTCAGACTTTTGAGAAAATGAATTTTCCTCTGCATTAGCTTCCTTGTTTTCGTCGGTCAACTTTTTCTTATCCTGAGTTTGTTCAGAATTATTTGTTGATTCGTTAGAAAACTCCTCTTTGTTTTTATCATTTTCTTGCTGAGACATATCTTTCAATGTAAAGGTTCGTGTAAATTAATTAGGCTGAAAGATAGTAACTCCACTAAAATTGGGCAAACAATTCCCTTTTTTTGTAGAATTTAAAAGCAAAAAGTAGTGGTCATTTTGTCCATATCTTCCAGGCGCTTTCGGCTTGTAATTCCAACATTTTTAACCCGTTGGTTGCCGTGGCTCCTTTGGCCTGGGTGCGAGCCATTAATTTTGTGGTGCGCGGATTGTAAATTAGGTCGTAAACCAGGTGTTTCTCGTTTATAAACTGAAAAGGAATTTCTGGATGCGCGTCAACATCAGGGTAAGTGCCTAAGGGAGTGGTGTTTATTATAAGGCTGTGTTCTTTCATTATCTCTTCAGAAAGATCATCGTAACCCAATTTATTTTCTCCAGCAGATCTTGATACGAATTTATATTCAATTTTGAATTTCGTTAGGGCATAAGCTACCGCCTTAGAAGCCCCGCCGGTTCCCAGGATAAGTGCTTTTTTATGATGCTCTTTCAAGAAAGGTTTTAAAGATTCAGAAAACCCTATATAATCGGTATTATGGCCAATTAATTTATTGCCAATTACATTAATGGTATTCACGGCACCAATTTCTTTAGCTTCTGGCGCTAGCTCGTCTAAATAGGGAATAATCTCCTGCTTATACGGGATCGTAACATTTAAACCCTGCAGATTAGGTGTTTCTTTTATAACATCCCGGAATTCTTTTATATTATCCAGGTCGAAATTTCGATATTCTGCTTCAATATTTTCTTTCTTAAACTTTTCAGTAAAATACGTGCGGGAAAAAGAGTAACTGATATTTTTTCCGAGTAGCCCAAAATTCTTCATCGCTTTGCGGGTTTTTGGTTTTTCTTTTCGTACCAGGCGAGTCCCAATACTATAAGTATTCCTACAAAGATAAAGAAAATTGCGAGCCAGGTCTCGGCAGAGGAGAATGCGGGGAAATACCGGTCGTAATAATCTATTACTGCATTTCCCTGGCTGTCTAAAATCATTTCCCCGTTAGCGTCTACTTTAAAAATTTTTTCCTTCCAGGGCCAAACTACGCCCAGAGAGCCGGTAATAAAGCCAATAATTGCAGCAAAAGTATCGGTTTTATAATTTTTTAAAACGAAACCAAGAAGGTGGGAAAGGCTTACCAATCCTGCTAGGGAACCTGCCCCAAAAACCAGTAATACTTCCAAGAGTCTAATTCGTTCAGGATCGGCAAGGAAGCTTAGATCCCAAAGTAATAGATTGGCAATGGTATCATAAAGCGCATTTACAGAATCGACTAAAAGAAGTACATAATTTCCTAATAAAATTAGGATAAAAGACCCTGAAAGTCCGGGAAGCGTCATTCCTGAAACGCCTATAATTCCGCAGAAAAATACAAACCAGAGATTATCATTTTCTTTAGCAGGTTCCAGAAAACTTATAGCCACACCTACAATTATTCCCAGCAATACAAATACCAGGGAACGTTTGCTCCATTCTTCAAAATCTTTACTGATGTAATAAATGGAACCTACAATCATTCCAAAAAAAGCGGCCCAAACGTAAAGTTCGTAATGAAGAATTAAGTAATCCAGAACTTTAGAAACACTAAAATAACTAATAAGCATCCCGAGAATAAGTAAGCTCAGGAATTTTCCATTGGTATAGTAATATAAACTTCTAAACCTACCGTTGATAAGCAGAATAAAAGCTTTGTAATTTATTTTTTGAAGAGAATAGATGAATTCTTCATAGAAACCGGCAACAAAAGCTACAACGCCACCAGATACACCGGGCACTTTATTAGCTGCTCCCATAGCTAAACCTTTAAGTACCAAAAGCACTTTATCTGTAAAGGTTCTAGTTTGTTGCATTTACTTTGGTTGAACTTTTTGCGGCGAAAATTTCCAGACCCAGAATTAATAAAAATCCTGTAAGCATCAAAATTACGGCAAAGAAAGTTTGAGGCTCACCATTAAAATTCCACGGTAAAACCGAAGCTTCTCTTAGAACAACTTCCTTATCTCCATACATTTCGGTTTGTAGAACATGTTTCCAGGGCCAGATTTTATTAAGGGAGCCGGCTATAAAACCAGTTAGCACCGCCAGGGTGATACTGCTGTAATGTACAAAAAGCCATTTCAGAATTTTAGAAAAACTAAGTAATCCAATAACAGCACCTACGACAAAGATTCCCAGGGTTTGGAAATCAAAATCGTGCGCGGCTTCAGTAATTCTTTTATAAGCTCCTAAAAGCACTAAAATAAAAGCGCCCGAAATTCCCGGAAGTATCATTGCGCAAATTGCAATAGCACCTGAAAAAAAGATGAATAAATTACTATCATTTGCAGCCATTGGAGGTAGGGAAACAATATAAAAAGCTACTCCGGCTCCAATAAGCAAAGCAAGGACAATTTTGAAATTCCATTTTGGGATTTGTTTGCCAACATACCAAATACTGGCAAGTACAAGACCGAAGAAAAAAGACCAGATTAAAACTGGGTGGTTCTCCAGTAAATAATTCGTAATTCTCATTAATGAAAAAATACTAATAAGAATTCCTATAAAAAGAGCTAAAATAAAAGGCCCGTTAAGTTGGTGCCACATGGCTTTAAAGCCTTTATTTTTCCAGGTAGTTATTAGCGAAAAATTTACCCCGCTAATGGTAGAGATTAATTCTTCATAAATTCCTGAAATAAAAGCAATAGTGCCTCCCGAAACTCCGGGAACCACATCTGCTGCACCCATCGCCATACCTTTTAGGGTTATTGAAAGATGGTCTTTAAAGCTTTTTTGCATGTGTACAAATTAAAATTCCGGCTCAAAGTTAGTAAAATAACTAAGAGAGGTTTATAAAGGAATTTATAATTTGTCTTACACTTTTTCGGTTAAAGATTTGAGGAAATAATTCTTCTATTACAATATAATATTCGGCATCTAGTTTTAGTCCTTTATTAAGGTGAAAATAAGCTTTTTCTCCTTCATTATGGCTAAAGTATAAACCGGCCAACCGAAATTCAATCTCAGCGGTATCAGGATAAAATTCCAGTGCCTGATTAAGGTTTTGAATAGCAGTTTCAAATTCGCCAAGATCTATTAAGATATCGCAGCGTCTAACCCAGGTTTCTAATTCATAATTACCAAGATCAAGACTTTTTTTATAGCCGCGTTCCGCCTCTTCAAAAAACTTAAGGCGGTTATTGATTTTAGCGTAACGTTTCCAGTATAAAACGTTTTCCTCATCTATATTTATCGCCTTATTAATATAATAAAGCGCTTTCTGGTAATTTTTCTTTTTAATATAGAAATCGGTGATCGCAATCCAGCCTTTATCTAGAAGCGGATCTTCGTGCACGCAATCTTTATAATGTTTAAGGGCGAGTTCGTTTAATCCTAATTTCTCAAAACATTTTCCAATTCGCAAATACGCAAAAGAAGTAGGATCGTCTAACTCCAGGGTTAAACGATAGTTTTCTATAGCTTCGTGAAAACGGCCTAATTTTTCCAGAACTTTTCCTTTTTCAAGATAAGCGCCAATAAAATAATCGTCACTAATTATGGCAAAATCGAAAGCCGATAATGCTTTTTCGTAATCTTTTAGGTCAAAATATTGTTTTCCTACCTGGTGCCAGGCAACCTCGCAATATGGATTTTTATCTAAATACATATTCAGGTATTCAATGGCTGCTGTTTTTTGATCAAGAAAATCAAAACAGTACATAATATTGTAAAGCGCTGAATAATCCTCTTCATCGGCTTCCAGACATTTCATAAAGCTGAATTTCGCATTCTCAAAATCTTCAAGGAATAAATATTCCATCCCAATTAGGGAATAAACTTCAGCAGGATCCAGGGTAATGTCAAGCGCCATTTCTAAAACCTGAATGGCGTGAGCGTGGCGATCTCGTTTAGAAAGAATTTGTGCTTTTTGTATATAAATTTCTTCGTTAGAAGATTCTAATTGTTGTAAATCTGTAAGCATTGCTTCAGCAACATCCAGTTTATCTTCAAAAACCAAAATCTCAATTTTAAAAAGTTTTAGGTTTGTTGAAGTAGGATGCTGCGCCAGGCCTAATTTCACGGCTTTTTTAGCCAATGCAAATTTCCCGTTCTCTAAATAATAGTTAATAATATCTTCAAATTCCGCTGAATCAAAGAATAAAACGTCGTTAGTTTTAAGCATAGATTCAAATCGGGAAAGTGAGAAATTGTTTTCGTCGTTATGGCTTAATTGCATACGTAGGTAATTACGGGATTTCTACTTTACTCACTAAGTGAGGTTTATATATTCCAGGTTAGACCGGAATTATTGATCTTTTTGAATAAAATGCCTTGCGGCACTGCTTTAAGGTATTTCCTAAAATTAAAAATGAATAATGTTAAAAAGCTCAAATATCAATATTGTTGTTAACAAATTAATTAACAGCTTCCTGTTTCTTAATTATATCCTCCAATACGTCAATAATGATGCCACAGCCTTCTTTTATTTCTTCTTCAGAAATGGTGAGGGGAGGAGTTATTCTCACCGCTTTTTTCTCAAATAAAAGCCAGAAAAGAATAAGGTTTTTTTCTTTACATTTTAAGATTAACTGATTCGCAGTTTCTTCTGAAGGTGTAATAATAGCAAGCATTAAGCCCATTCCTCTTACTTCTGAAATTAGCGGATGCACCAGCAATTTTCTGAATAATTTTTCTTTTTCCAGGCTTTCTGACATTAAGTCTGATGAAGTGATTTCTTTTAATGTAGCTAAAGCTGAAGCAGCAATTACAGGATTTCCCCCAAAGGTAGTGATATGTCCCATTTTTGGATTGTCTGAAAGGCTATCCATCATTTTAGCTGAAGCCGAAAAGGCGCCAATTGGCATTCCGCCGCCCATTCCTTTGCCTAAAGCAACAATGTCGGGAACCATATCAAAATTCTGAAATCCAAAGAGTTTTCCTGTTCTACCGAAGCCGGGTTGAATTTCATCTAGGATGAATAAAGCGCCAACTTCTTCACAACGTTGTTTGATCTTTTTTAAATAATTATTCTTCGGAAGTATAAACCCGGCTCCACCCTGGATACTTTCCAGGATTACTGCCGCGGTTTTTTTAGTAATCTTTTCTAAATCTTTCTCTTCATTAAACTGAATAAAAGAAATTCCGCCCAAAAGAGGTCTAAAAGGTTTTTGGCGTTCTTCGTAATCCATTAAGCTTAAAGAGCCCATGGTATTGCCATGATAAGCCTGGTGAGCTGCAATAATTTCAGCTCTTCCAGTGTAACGCCGTGCAAGTTTTAAAGCACCTTCAATAGCTTCGGTACCCGAATTGGTGAGATAAGTTTTTTCCAAAGGTTTGGGGAAATGTTCTGCCAGTAATTTTGTTAGTTCAACGGCGGGTTGCTGGGCGTATTCTCCATAAACCATAACATGTAGGTACTTTTCGGCTTGTTCCTTTATTGCCTTTACCACTTTTGGATGACAATGTCCTAAACTGCAGGCCGAAACCCCGGCTACAAAATCAAGATGTTTTTTTCCGTCAGTTGTAAAAATATAAGAACCTTTGGCCAATTCCACTTCAAGTCCTAAAGGATGTGGAGTGGTTTGAGCTTGGTATCTCAGGAAATCTTTATTCATCTTTTTGATCTTCTTCAGCTTCAGGATTAGCTTTATTTTCTTGCTCTGTAGCTTTAATCATTTCCTGTTGCTTCTTTAATTGAGGGATAGAATCTCTTAGCCTATTTTGTAATTCTTCGGCTTCAGTTTTAGCTGCATTTTCTTCATCCTCTTCTTCAGCATTAATCAATTGCTGCGCTTCCTTAAGCTGCGGAATACTATCTTTTGCCCTGTTTTGAAGGTCTTCGGGTTTAAGTCTTGATTTCTCGTTCAGCAGCATATCATCTCCTGCTTCGCGTTCATCAAAAAACTCTTCATCTTCCTCCGGCAAAGGAATTCCTTCTATTTTAACCAATTCGGGAGCCGGTTTGCCTTTAAAAAGATCCTCTTTAGTGAGCAACCTTTCATCACCTCGCCAGTTAAAGCCAATTAATTCCCGAACATTTAGGGGAAAATCTTCTTCCGGGGTTAAATTACCGTCAACATTCTGGTAGTAATAAATATCTTCAATTTCCCGTTCTTCAAAAAGGATTTTAATAGAACTGGAGAGGGTTTTGTTAATGCCAATAAGTTCCTGGTCGCTATTACGGCTGTAATAAAGGGTTTCGGTATTTTTATTAATATCTACCTGATATAGCTCATTGTCTTCAAATAATCCTACCAGGTCCATTCCTTTTACCTGGTTGTATCCATCTATAGTATCTTTTTGAATAAGAAAAGCATTGTTAAAAACCCGCATAGAATCAAGCTGTTCGGTTTTGGTATTGCTTTGCAAATGAATAGTATCTCCCGTCATTTGGCTAAGACCGCTCCACAGCACGGGACTTCGACGTTTCGTGACCGAAGTAACCGGGCCGCTGGTAATATTGATCATTTTGGTTAGACCGGTTTGCTGGTTAATATGCACCGAATCACTCTTCCCGCTCATATCGCTTTTGAAAAGTCTAACATCATAAAATCCGCGAATTATTCGTTTTTCAGGTTTTCCGGTGATCATTATGGTATCACCGTGAATAAACAATGAATCCCTATCCTGAACGCTGGCTGCAACTGCTCTTTTAGTAATAAAAACCGAATCTTTATCCCGAAAAACTTCAGCATAATGCCCTGTGACCACACTCTCGTTAATGGTGTCTATCACTTCAATATTATTCGTAGCAGAAGCAAAATTGGTATTCCGGTTAAAATACATGCTATCGCCTTTAACCGTTCTGTTTTCGTAATCTATTTTTGAATTTTTTACAAAATAACCGGTATCGCCCCTGGTATCATAAAAGCCACGTTCACAATAAACAGTGCTGGTTTCACTTTCTATGGTTGAAGGGCCATACAGATATGCGTGGCCGGTTTCGCCATAAAAATCAAGTTGTTCTGAATTGATGATGTATTCGGGATTGGTAAGCACTACATCTGAAACAAAAGAATATTTATCATCTTCCATAAAATACCGGCCAATATTACTGGTAATAACCCCGCCGGTGTCAATTACTTTACCACCGCTCCTGTAATAGGCCTGTTGTTTTAGCCGGTCAAAGAAAAGACTGTCAGATTCCAGGGTGGTTTGCGGGCGCTTCATCACCACCTCACCACTGGCGAAGGCAAACTGGGAGTTTCCGTTATATTCCGCATAATTACTATTTAATTTTACGGTATCGCCCTGTTGCATTCTCACATTGCCAAAAGCCCTGAAGAAGTTTTCATCTTTATAATGAATGGCGAGATCGCACCAAACCTCTATACCTTCGTGCTTAAAATATACCTGGTTTTCTACTTTACTTAAAACAAATGCACCGGGATATTTTTCATCCTGAATATTCCTATCGGCCCTATAGTCAATTTCTTTTGCTTCCTGCGCCTGGATTAAAGCTGGAAAAACGAAAAAGGCAAATACTATAAAAAGAATGAATTTTTTCAAGGTGAAAATTTTTTCAAAAGTAATTAAAATTCTGCCATCCATAATGGTAATTGTCGTAAGTCCGTAATCAGATTTTATAATGGAATAACGCAAAAAAGAATTTTTATTAAATCTTTAATTGCAAAAATTCCAATGCTTAATAAAGTTCATAAGGTTTAAGGTGTTTCCATTTTTTATTTAGAAAACTTTAACTCTAATACAAAAACCGTTGCCGGAATTACTGCGTAAGTATAGGAAACAACTAAAAATTAAATTATGGAAAAACCACGTATTAAGGTTGATGCAGTTTCTGTGAAGCCGGTAAACAACAGTAAATCACGAAGAAGATTTCTAAAAATGGGAGGACTTGCTATGGCAGGTTCAGGATTATTACTTTATGGATGTAGTAACGATGACGACGTTAATAACCCGGAACCTATGCCAGGAGAAGTTTTTGACCTGGGTAGTGGCGATGTGGGTATTTTAAATTATGCTTACGCGCTGGAGCAACTGGAAGCTGCATTTTATACCAACGTATTAGATGGTTCTTACTGGGCCGGAGCGACTGCTGAGGAGAAATTGATTCTGGAAGATCTCTATGACCACGAGGTAATTCATCGAGAATTCTTTAAAGCTGCAATTAATGCAAATGCTGAAGCCAACCAGGTTTTACCAGAACTTGAATTTGATTTTAGCGGTGTAAATTTTGCCGACAGGGATTCTGTACTGGCTACAGCCCGTGTCCTGGAAGATACCGGCGTGGCAGCATACAATGGAGCAGGTAGATTACTGCAAACACCAGATTTTTTAGTAATTGCCGGAAAAATAGTTTCGGTAGAAGCAAGACATGCGGCTACTATAAGGTCTATATATCTTGAAAACGATACCGCTTTCGCAGGGGATGATATTATTGATAGTAATGGTTTAGATCTCGCCAAAGATCCGCAAACCATTCTTAGCGAAGTGGGAGCTACGGGCTTTGTAGTGACCCCGTTTACCGCTAATAACTTACCTCAATAAGTATTAATCAACTTAAAAACAATATTATGAATATTATAAAATTTTTAGATGAATTTACTTCGGAAGACCTTATCAAAAAGTCTTCTTCAAGAAGAGAAATGCTTGGTAGCTTAGGGAATTTAGGGAAAAAGGCGGCTATGGTAGCTGTACCTTTTGGTCTTGCTTCAACTTCCGGAAAGGCATTTGCGCAAAGTGGTGGCAATGATGCTATAGGAGCATTGCAACTGGCACTTATCTTAGAATATCTTGAAGCTGAATTCTATATAAAAGCATTAGATTCTGGAGTATTACCAAGTGGCGGAAGAGCGGAAGCGGTATATAACCAAATATCAAAACACGAATCTGCTCATGTTGAGTTTCTAAAGGCAGGTTTGGGTGACAACTCAGTAGATTCACCAGAATTCGATTTTACTGCTGGCGGAGCTTTCGATCCATTTAATCCAAATAATGATATGGCTTACGCTCAATTATTAGCCTTAGCCCAGGCGTTTGAAGATACCGGCGTGAGAGCCTATAAGGGACAGGCGACAAATTTAATGGGTACCGAATTTTTAACCCCAGCATTGCAAATACATTCTGTAGAAGCAAGGCATGCATCTGAAATAAGAAGGTTAAGAGCAGATGTTTTAGGTGATAATACTAACGAGAATGCACTTGGTTGGATCACTTTAAACAATCGCGGACCGGGAATGCCGGAAGCAACGCAGGCTGTATACGATGGAGAAGAGAATGTAGTACAGGGTGGAGTAAATCTGGTTGATGCTACAGGATTTAGCGCCGAAGCGGTATCACAATCTTACGATGAGCCAATAAGCGGAGAAGTAGCCCAGCAAATCGCGGGTTTATTTATTGTTTCATAAGTATAATTGGCTCAATTCTAATTTTTTGTTATTAAGAATTTTGTGCTAAAAAAAGCCGTTTCAACTGAAACGGCTTTTTAAATTTATAATTGCTTTTTTATTAGCGCTCTATAGTTTGAGTTCTGTCTGGCCCTACAGAAACCACTTTAATAGGTATTTCCAGTTCTTTTTCCAGAAATTCCACATACTCATTAAATTCTTTCGGAAGTTCATTAGCCTTCGTCATCCCTGTAAGATCTGCTGCCCAACCTTTAATTTCGGTATAAACGGGTGTTACATTTTCTGCTTCAATATTATAGGGTAAATGCTGAATTTCCTTTCCCTTATAATTATAGGCAGTACATACTTTTAGGGTTTTAAAGCCGCTAAGCACATCACCTTTCATCATAATTAACTGGGTGATTCCATTTACCTGAACCGCATATTTTAAAGCTACTAAATCCAGCCAGCCACATCTACGAGCCCGACCGGTGGTTGCACCAAATTCGTTACCAACCCGTCCCATAGTTTCACCGTCTTCATCAAAAAGCTCGGTAGGGAAGGGGCCGCTTCCAACGCGGGTGGTATATGCTTTAAAAATCCCGTAAGCTTCCCCAATTTTATTTGGAGCCACACCAAGACCTGTACAGGCACCTGCAGCAGTAGTGGTAGAAGAAGTTACAAAAGGATAGGTCCCAAAATCTATATCGAGTAAAGATCCCTGGGCACCTTCAGCCAGAATAGTTTTTCCTTGTTTTTGCGCTTCGTGCAAATAAGCTTCACTATCTATAAAAGTTAGTGACTTAAGCGTTTTAACCGCATTAAAAAATTCCTTTTCCAATTCGGCAAGATCATATTGAACATCTACATCGTAGAATTTGATCATTTTTTCGTGCTTATCGGCCAGGGTTCTGTATTTGTCCTTCCAGTTAGAAAGTTCTAAATCTCCTACACGAATTCCGTTTCTTCCGGTTTTATCCATATAAGTAGGACCAATACCTTTTAGGGTAGAACCAATTTTGGCCTTTCCTTTAGAAGCTTCAGAAGCAGCATCTAAAAGCCTGTGGGTAGGCAAAATTAAATGTGCTTTTCGTGAAATAAGAAGTTTAGATATGTAATCTATATTATGTTTGCTAAGGTTGTCCAGCTCCTTTTTAAAAATTACGGGATCTATCACAACACCGTTACCTACAAGGTTGATGGTTTCATCGTGAAAAATTCCTGAAGGAATAGTATGTAATACGTGTTTCTGGCCGTCAAATTCCAGAGTGTGGCCTGCGTTTGGCCCGCCCTGAAATCTGGCAATAATATCGTATTTAGAAGTGAGTACATCAACAATTTTTCCTTTGCCTTCGTCACCCCATTGGAGACCGAGTAGTAAATCTACCGCCATTGAAATCTTAAGTTAATTAGTTGTTTTTTTGTTGCCGTAAAAATATAAAGAATGTTTGGTTATTTCTATATCAAACACTTCTTCGATAGTTTTTTTAATAGATTGAATACGCGGGTCGCAGAATTCTATTACTTCACCGGTATCGGTAAGAATAACATGGTCGTGCTGCCGGTCAAAATATGATTTCTCATACTGAGACTGGTTTTGTCCGAACTGGTGCTTTCTTACAAGTCCGCATTCCAGTAATAATTCTATGGTATTATAGAGGGTGGCACGACTTACCCGGTATTTTTTATTCTTCATTTTAATGTAGAGTGATTCTATATCAAAATGATCGTCGTTATTGTAGATTTCCTGAAGTATTGCAAAACGTTCGGGGGTTTTTCTATGCCCTTTTTCTTCCAAATACTTGGTAAAAACGTTTTTAACTACTGCCTGATCGTTCTTATTTACAACTTTTTTGCTCATAGTTCTTTGTACCTTACAAAGGTATGGGATTATTCACGGCTAACCTTATCGATCCCGTTAATTTTTTTGAGTCGGTTCATGATTTTTGTAAGTATCGCATTGTTCTTAACCCTTAGGGTAATTTGCCCGCTAAAAACGCCGTCTATACTTTCAAAATTAATCTTCTGCATATTCACATTCAGGTTACTGGAAATTTCCCGGGTTATCTCACTTACCAGGCCTAAATTGTCAATTCCGGTTAGTTTCATACGGCTTTAAAGTCTTGCTGAGAAGAATCTATCCATTTGGCAGGAATAATTCTATAGGCATAATTACTTTGAAGCTGAAGCGCATTAGGGCAGTTTTTCTTATGAACTTTAATACCATCGTTTACCGTTACAAAACCAAAAACCTGGTCTCCCGGAATTGGGTTGCAACAATTCGCCAATTTATATTCTAAAGTTTCATCTTCATCGCGTCCAAAAACAAGCTGGTCGTATTTTGAAGTTATTTCATCTTTATTAAGATCTTCCGCAATAACCGGTTTTTTGATCTTTCGCTTAATATAACTTACCAGGGCGTTGCTTCTGGATGCAGCAAATTCTTTAAGTTTTTGGTTATCAATTTTGCCAATTCCAACGCGATAAAATAAATCCAGGCTGGTTTTTAGGTTAAAATGAACCACCAGCTCGTTAATTATTTTCTCGTTAAACGGAATTTTTTGAGCCCTTAATTTTCGGGTAAGAATTGCTTTTCCTTCTTCTGCTATTTCCCTTTTTTCGTCTTTTAGAGAAGATTTTATCTTAGCTCGAGCCCTTGCTGTTGTAGCATAATCCAGCCAGTTAACATTGGGTTGTGCATTTTCTGAAGTAATTATTTCTACCTGGTCTCCGCTTTTTAACTCGTGGCTTAAAGGCACCAGTTTATTGTTAACCCGGGCACCACGTGTTTTTAAACCTATTTCAGTATGTATACTAAAGGCGAAATCTAAAGGAGTAGAGCCTTTTGGTAAAGATTTTAAATCTCCCTGTGGTGTAAATACAAATATTTCTTTTGAATAAAGATTCAGCTTAAACTGCTCTACAAAATCTACGGCATTTACATCGGGATTTTCCAGGGCTTCCTGAAGCCGGTTTAACCATTCTTCTATTCCGTGATCATCCTGAGTATCGCCCTGCTTGTATTTATAATGAGCTGCGTAACCTTTTTCTGCAATCTCATTCATTCGCTGACTTCTAATTTGAACTTCTACCCAGCGACCTTTTGGCCCCATAACGGTAATATGCAGCGCTTCATAACCGGTAGATTTAGGCGAAGAAATCCAATCTCGAAGCCGGGTTGGGTTTGGTCTAAAATGATCGGTTACTATTGAATAAATTTTCCAGGCGAGAAATTTTTCGTTGGCCTGGTCACTCTTATAAATAATTCTAATGGCAAATTTATCGTTAACCTCGTCAAAGCTTACATTCTGAGCTTTCATTTTACGATGAATGGAGTAAATAGATTTAGGTCTACCTTTAATATCGTAGTCAAAATTTTCCTGTGTGAGGGAATTTTCAATTACTTTAGAAAACTCCCTGATATAAGCATCCTGTTCTTCTTTACTTTCTTTTATTTTGGTGTGAATCTCGTGGTACACCTCAGGTTCTGTATATTTTAAACCAAGGTCTTCCAGTTCGGTTTTAATATTATAAAGTCCTATTCGGTGGGCTAGCGGGGCATAAATATAAAGGGTTTCTGAAGCAATTTTTTCCTGTTTATCCCGCCTCATAGCATCCATAGTTTGCATATTGTGCAATCTATCGGCTATTTTGATAATAATCACCCGAATATCATCATTCAGGGTAAGCAGCATTTTCCGAAAATTTTCGGCTTGCAGCGAAACATCCTTGTCTTTCTTTAAACTCGAAATTTTTGTGAGTCCGTCTACGATAGTCGCTACGGTTTCTCCAAACATTTCCTGAATATCTTTAAGCGTATATTGGGTATCTTCTACTACATCGTGTAAAAGTGCGGCGATAATAGAAGTGGCATCCAATCCAATTTCTGAAGCTACAATTTTTGCCACCGCAATTGGATGAAAAATATAAGCTTCGCCAGATTTTCTACGTTGATCTTTGTGGGCATCTACAGCGGTATCAAAAGCCTTCCTAATTTGCTTTTTATCATCGTCACTTAAACTACGGTAACTTATGCGCAGCAGTTCTTTATATTGCCGCGCAATTTGCTTGTTTTCTTTTTCTATAGCTGCTTCTGTCATAATTTAAAAGTACAATTAAGTAGATAAAGAAACAACTACAAACCTCGCTTTAAGTTTCTGAATCTTTGTAGAAGTGTAGGATGCGAATAATGCATAAAAACATAAGCTTTATGCGGAGTAAGATTACTCAGGCTGTTTTTAGTAAGTTTTTTTAAGCTTGAAATTAACGGCGCGGCACCATAGGTGTTCTTCGCATAATTATCTGCCTGGTATTCAAACTTTCGGGATAAATAATTCATTAATAATCCTGTAATTTCTGAAATTGGGCTGTATAAAATTCCAAAAGCTATCAAACCAATATGAAAACTGGGTTCTTCTACACCCAACGCTTGTGATAGGGCAGGGCTACCTACAAATAACGAAAGCAACCACAATGTAAAGCCTGTGGTTAAAATTGAAGCCAGTAAATTCACAATAATATGGTTCTTTTTATAATGCCCAACCTCGTGTGCCAATACCGCTACAATTTCCTCTTCTTCCAAATCTTTTACCAAAGTATCAAAAAGTGTAATACGTTTTTCCTTACCAAAGCCCGAAAAATAAGCATTGGCTTTTGTACTTCTTTTAGAACCATCTATGATAAAAATATTATCGAGGGTAAACCCAACACTTTTGGCGTAGGTTTCAATTTTTGTTCGCAAAGAACCTTCTTCCAATGGGCTTTGCTTATTGAACAAAGGCACAATAAGTTTTGCATAAAACATATTGATAAATATGGAAAATACAGCTACGAGAATCCAGGCATACCACCAGAAATCATTACCCGCAAATTGATAAAACCAAACGATAAGCGCAAGAATTCCGCCGCCGAGGATAATCATCATAAACCAGCCTTTAATTTTATCCAGGAAAAAAGTCTTTTTCGTGGTTTTATTAAAACCGTATTTTTCTTCTATCACAAAAGTGCTGTACCAGGAGAACGGTGTGGTGAGAATATCGCTGCCAATCATTATTATTCCGAAGAAAATAAGGGCAACCAATATTGCATTATCGGTGAAATTTCTCGCAATGTCATCTACCCAGGCAAATCCGTCAAAAATAATAAACCCTAAAGTGAGCAATACTGAAAAAGTGGAGGTAATAATTCCAAAACGGTAACGTTCCTTTTTATAGCGCTGAGATTTTTCGTATTCATCCTTGTTGTAAACATCACTGAGTTCCTGCGGAATTGGATCATCAAAGTGTTTTGCGTTTAAAGTATCCAGGATTTTATCGATAATAAAATCGATAATTATAATGGCAATGATGATATAAAATAGGGTTTGGGGATTCAAAGGTTTTTAATTTTATGCTGAATTATATTTACTAAGCTCGGTGTTTGTGTTCTAAAAACCACGCTGTCTTTTAGCTTCAAAAATAAGTATTCCAGCTGCAACAGAAACATTCATAGAATCAATTTCACCGCTCATAGGAATAATAATATTTTGCGTGGAATTTTCGCGCCATTCTTCGCTTAATCCGGTTGCTTCAGTTCCCACCACAATTGCTGCAGATTTTGTAAAATCGATGTTGTGGTATGGTTTTGACGCTTGCAAAGCTGCTGCGTAGATAGAAATATTATTTTCCTTTAAAAAATCAATAATTTCTGAAGTACTCCCGGTAGCAATTTGGTTGGTGAAGACACAACCCACGCTGGAGCGGATGATATTTGGATTATAAAGATCGGTTTTTGGGTTTGCTATAAAAACAGCATCTACTTTTGCGGCATCGGCAGTTCTTAAAATAGCACCTATATTTCCCGGTTTTTCTGGAGCTTCAGCCACAAGAATTAAGGGGTTTTTAGTTTCAAATTTAATACTGCGAAGATTATTTTCTTTAGTTTTAAAAATGGCTAAAACACCTTCAGTACTGCTTCTATAAGCCAGTTTTTCATAAACTTCCGAAGAAATTTCAGTTACTTGAAATTCATCTGAAGTAAATTCCTGAATTTTCTCAAAACTTATTAAATCGGGGCAAAAATAAATTGCCTTTAGTTCAAATTCGCCCTTTAAAGCCAATTCGATTTCCCGTTGGCCTTCTACCATAAAAACGCCTTCTTTCCGGCGAAGCCGGGATTTTTCCTGTAATTGAAGTAGGTGTTTTACCTCCTTATTTTGTGTACTGCTAATTTGCTTAACCATAGGTGTAAAAATAGGGAGTTTAAACCTATTGCAAAGAAAAAGAGGTTAACAAAATACCTGCTTAGATATAGTTGCTAACCTCTTTAATATATTTAAATTTTTTATTTACTGGCGCTCTCGTATTTTTCCATATAACGCTGGTAAAGTTCGGTTTGGTGAGTTTCCAAACTTACTTCTCTGCCCTGGATAAAAGCGTGGGTTAAAATATTTCCGCGCATATCTAAGGCATCACCTTCGCTAATAAATAAAGTGGCATCTTTTCCTTTTTCTAAAGTGCCCACCATATCATCTATTCCAAGAATTTTAGCAGTATTAGAAGTAATTAATTTTAAAGCTTCTTCTTTACCCAATCCGTAAGCACCGGCAGTTCCTGCATAGAAAGGTAAGTTTCTGGTATTCATCCGCTCCATACTTCCGCTGCTTTCCAGGGCTACTAAAACACCTTTATTATGAAGAATTCCGGCTAATTTATATGGAAAATCATAATCGTGATCTTCACTGTTTGGCTGATCGTGCGGACGCTGAACCAAAACAGGAATGTTATTCTCTTTAAGTTCTTCAATAGCTTTATGAGCCTCATAACCACCAACAATTACTAAATGTTCTATTTCCTGTTTTTGTTTAAAATCTATTACATCCAGTATTTCTTTTTTTCCGTCTACGTGAATAAAAACACGTTTTTCTCCGCTAAAAACGTTTTTCATCGCATTGTAAGCAAGATTGGTTTTTTCGCTGTTTCCTTCCAAATAAGCTTTTGCAGAAGCAAAAAATTCTTCCAACTCCAAAAGTTCTTCCTGGTAATCATCGCTGGGTTTAATCCCGGGATCTTCCCCGGCCCACCAACGGCCACGGGTAAAACTGCTTGGCCAATTTATGTGAAGCCCATCATCCTCCTTAATAACCGCATCTTCCCAGTTCCAGGCATCAAACTGTACAATAGAAGAAGTGCCGGAAATTCTACCGCCTCTTGGTACAATTTGCCCCATTAAAACCCCGTTTGGACGCATACTTTCTACCAGCTTACTTTCAGCATTATAAGCGATTATACTTCTAATATGAGGAAGCATGGATCCTATCTCATCTTCATCATCGGTAGCACGAACTGCATCAATTTCTACTAAACCTAAAGTGGCGTTGGGTGCTATAAATCCCGGGTAAGCGTGTTTTCCTTTGGCTTCAATAATACGGCCGCGATATTGCATTTTTGTAGCAGTGGCATCCATCACCTGGGTGATTTTTCCATCTTCAAAAATAATTAAACTATTTTCTATTATTTCACCATTTCCTAAGTGCGCGGTGGCACCAGCTATGGTAATTGCTTCGGTTTGTTTAGAAGCAGGTGTTTGCTGCGCAAAAGAATTTCCTATACAGGTAAATAGTGCGAGTAGTACTAAATATTTCATCTTCATTTTTTCTTTTTAATGGATTTCTTCCAGGGTATTACAATGGATATGTTGTTCTTCTTTCTTCGTTACCGGTTGTGTTTTTAGGCCTTTATTTTTAGCCTCCAACATTTGGGTAATTAATTCACTTCTTTGCTGCTGAATTTCTTCTCGCAACTTTTTATCTCTCTCAATATCAAAGAAAACTTTTCCCTGAATTAAAGTTTTTTCGGCTTTGGCGTAAATCGATAATGGATTATCTGACCATAGAACCAAATCTGCGTCTTTTCCTGTTTTTACACTTCCAACGCGATCATCTATATGCAATAATTTTGCCGGATTCAAGGTTACAAATTTCCAGGCTTCTTCTTCAGAAACTCCACCGTATTTTACAGATTTTGCTGCTTCCTGGTTTAATCTTCTGCTCATTTCGGCATCATCACTATTAATTGCAGTTACTATTCCCTGGCTATGCATAATTGGTGCATTAAAAGGAATGGCATCATTAACCTCATATTTATAAGCCCACCAGTCTGAAAAAGTAGAACCGCCTGCGCCGTGCTCCTTCATTTTATCGGCCACTTTATAACCTTCTAAAATATGCGTGAACGTATTAATTCTGAAATCAAAATTCTCAGCAACTTTCATCAACATATTAATTTCGCTTTGAACATAGGAGTGCGCTGAAACAAAGCGTTCACTATTAATAATCTCCAGGAGGGTTTCCATTTCCAGGTCCTTTCTAAAGTCTTTATCGTTTTGTTTTGCCTTTTCATATTCTTTTGCACGGGTAAAATAATCGGTAAAAACCTGTTCTACACCCATCCTGGTTTGTGGAAACCTGGAACGGCTTCCCCAGTTAGACTGCTTTACGTTCTCACCCAATGCGAATTTTATAAATTTAGGGGAGTTTTCAAAGATCATATCTTCAGCATCTTCACCCCATTTTAACCTTAAAATCGCAGAACGGCCGCCAATTGGATTTGCCGATCCGTGTAAAAGCTGTACGGTAGTTACCCCGCCAGCAAGGTTGCGATAAATATTCATATCTGTGGGATCTACCACATCTTCCATAGTAACTTCTGCAGTAGAGTTGTGGCCGGCCTCGTTAATGGCAGAAGCCGCAATATGTGAATGCTCGTCTATAATTCCTGAAGTTAGATGTTTTCCTGTGGCATCTATGACTTTGGCATTTCCGGCGCTAAGGTTCTTTCCAATCCTGGAAATTTCCCCGTTTTTCACCAAAACATCGGTATTTTCTAAAATTCCTTCTGCTTCGTTTGTCCAGACTGTTGCGTTTTTAAAAAGAATAGTTTCTTCTTTAGGCATTTCTGAAAATCCGTAAGCTTTATTCGGAAAACTTACCGGCATAATTTCGCGAATATCTTCCTCTTTATCTTCTCCGTTTTCTTCTTCGTCTTCTTCCGCTGCAGCAGTTTCATTTGAAGCTTTCCTGGTCGCTGAGAAATCAGTTTCTGAACCATCGCTTAAATAAGCCGTACCAGAAATTTGTTCTTTATTTTCGTCGGTTTTGGCCACTAAACGGGTGAAACCTGTTTTAGTAGTATCGGCAGGAGAAAGCAATAAATTCATCCAATTATCAGAAAAACTAAGTTTTGCCCCCAATTTTGTATCTCCAGATTTTACACTTGCCTTTGGAGCTTCGGGTTTTCCTGAAATCTTTAATTCATACGTTTTTCCGTCTAAATTAAGATCGTAGGTTCCGGTAATATCTGTAGTGTTCATTTTATTGATCACTATTTTTTCGCCCTGGATCCAGTTTTCAAAAACACTGGTTTCTTTATCAAAATAATCTCCTGAAGTGATTATAAAGTTTGCCCACGCGCCTTCTTTTAAAGTTCCCAGGCGATTTTCCTCGCCAAGAATTTTTGCAGGGGTAGTGGTTAAGGCAGCAAGCGCATCTTCTTTACTTAATCCATAAGAAACTGCTTTTAGTAAATTATTTCTGAAATCTTTTTCAGCCTCAAGGTTGTGGGCGGTTATGGTAAACGGAATTTCATTTTCGGCAAGCATTTTAAGGTTAGCCGGGGCCTGGTTCCAGGTTTTCATTTCTTCCAGCGTTACATGTTCGGCCAAAAAAGGATTTTCTACATCGTAAGCATCGGGAAAATTAAGCGGAACAATAAATGTGCTTCCGGTTTCCTTTATTTCCTTAAGACGCTGATATTCTTTTCCGTCTCCCAGGATCACATAATTCACATTGAATTCGTTACCTATTTTTCCGGCTCTTAAAGCATCCAGTAGATTATCTGTTGCGAAAATTTGAGTCAGATTTTTATTTCGGTTTAAAGCTTCTAAAGCTAAATCTTTGTTGTTAGATTTTCCTTTTCCGTACCATTCAGCATCTAAATAAGTCTGCCGAATTAATGCCATTGCACCCATTGTGGAGGTCGGATAAGACTGTCGGGACAGTTTACTTTTATCAAAAGAAAGGTATTGTGCCGAGCGATCTTTTAAAATGCGATCACCTTCGGTGCCGCCGGGGTTTAAAGCTACCAACATCCCGGTACCGCGAATAATCCCATCTGGAACGTGTGTATTTACGGCGCCAAACCCTGCTTTATGGAAGGAAGTTACCGTTTTTTCATCATAATTAAAGTGTTGTACCGCATCGGTTTCTGGCCTTATATGGTCGTTCCAGTAATACCCTTCCCGGTTCGCATCATATTGTGGCTGGCCGTTCCCGTTACTCGCTTCTTTGGGTTCTTTTACTCCAAAACTGCTGTAAAGATCAATAAAGGAAGGGTAAACTTCTTTCCCTTTTAAATCTATAACAATGCTGTTTTGTGGTTCGCTAACCGATTTGCCAATGGCAGTAATTTTGCCATCTTTTACCACAAACATTCCGTTTTCTATTGTTTGCTGCGGACTTACGTGAATTTTTGCATTTTTAAATACCGTGTAATTGGTTTGTGGATTTTTAACCCCGTCGTTTTTGGGGAAGTACTCCTGGGCGTTGCTTTGCAAACTGACCAGAAATACCAGACATAGTAAAAGTCTTATTTTCATAAATTGTAGCTGAATTAAATGTGGCTTAGAAATTAAAGGCGGTAAATTAAGAAAATTATAACAAAGCCGAAATTGGTTTTCGTACTATGTGAGAATTTATTTTTCTTACTAGCTATTTCATAAATTATTAGGTTAAAGTCTATTCTTTTCTTCTGAAAAATAATTCACCAAAAGTGCTACCACATAACTATAGCTTTTCATTCCATCGGCCTGGTTATTTACAATTAAAAACCGATTGTAAAATGCCTGAAATATGGGTTCAAAAGGATTTTGATGCGCCAACCAGAATTCTTCTACTTCCCGGTAGTTTTCTAAAATACCCGGATTCATTTTTGCCTTTAAAGTTTTAAACTTTTCAGGATCCCTTCGGTATAATTCATTTAAACAATATCGCAAGGCAAAAGTATATCCTGAATACCGGAAATAAGCATCGGGATGATTCATGGTGCTAAGGCAGGCAATAAAATTAGCTTCATTCTCTTTTGCAAAACCCAGTTGATGTCCAATTTCGTGACTGGCGGTAGTGGGGATTTTATAAGGCACAATTTGGGTATTTACCTGGGCTTCCCCGGTAAGTGGGTTCAAATAGCCGTTGAAGCCCATATAAGAAAGTGGAATACTATATAAAGAGCGTTTTAGCGATTCTCCTTTATAGGTAAGTTCAGGAAAATCTTTGCTGATATTGCTATAGCCTTCAATGGTTTTTTCAAAGATTTCATTCTTGGAATATGGAATTACCACGCTAACCGAATCGTTTTCCGTTAGTTGATTGTGGAGTTTGTTAGACTCAATAATTAATATTTCTGAAAGTTGATAAAGCTCTTCGGTGGTATAATCGTTTTCAATTTCTAAAGCTTCGTGAAGCGGTAAGCGGTAATAATTAAATCCCCAGAAAATATGGAAACAGGCATATACTACTGATAATATAGCAAGAACATCTATCACCCAAAAACGAGGGTTTCTAAATTTCTGATTAAAACGTCTTAGTAGCCAACGAATTATTAAAATTCCCAAGAACGTATATAAGAGATCGCCAAGAGAAAAAGGTAAAAATCCGTGCCCGTAGCGCATTAATTTTGAAAATTCAGGGTATAGAAATCGGCTGTACCAATTTTCTACCAGCTCGGGATGCCCGGCCAGGAAAAAGATAAAAATGATCTGCACGGGGAGCAGAAATGCTAAAATACAAAGTCCTTTTTTCTTCACTCGATAATCGAGATTTTATTCTCCGAGATCTGTCTCGAAATTAATAACATTATTTTCTATAATTGCTTCAAGAGCTTGCTACAGGGTAGTTTGCTTTTTAAAATTACAATTATTAGCAAAACACGGCTTAAAATTTTAAATAACTGTTCTTCATTTGGTTAAATAAGTTTTAAAAAGCCTGTAAATTTTCCTTCTTTGTTTATTACCAATACCTTTGTGAAAGACCAAAATATAAAACAATGAACGAAGAAATAAGGGAATTAGAGCCGAAAATCTTATGGAATAAATTTGCCGATCTAAACGAGGTACCACGACCTTCAAAAAAAGAAGAGCGGGTTATTGAGTTTATGAAAAACTTTGGAAACAAACTTAACCTGGAAACCCTGGTAGATGAAACCGGAAATGTGGTTATAAAAAAACCTGCTACTTCAGGGATGGAAGATAGAAAACCCATTGTATTGCAGGCCCATTTAGATATGGTGCACCAGAAAAATAACGATACCGATTTTGATTTTGAAACCAGCGGAATCAATATGTATGTAGATGGAGATTGGGTAAGAGCCAAAGGAACAACCCTGGGTGCCGATAATGGTCTGGGAGTTGCGAGTATGATGGCAATTTTAGAAAGTAACGATATTCAGCACCCTGCTCTTGAAGCTTTATTTACGATAGATGAAGAAACCGGAATGACCGGTGCAAAAGGTTTGGATTCTAATTTATTGGAAGGAGATATTCTTTTAAACCTGGATACCGAAGAAGATGATGAGATTGGGATTGGATGTGCCGGCGGCGTAGATATAACTGCGGTTAGGGATTATGAAGTAGAGCACACACCTGATAATTCGGTTGGTTACCAAATAAAAGTAAAAGGTTTGCAAGGCGGGCATTCTGGGATGGATATTATAAAAGGTCTGGCCAATGCCAATAAAATTATGGCACGTGTACTTTTTGATTCTAATCGGGATTTCGGTTTGCGCGTTTCCAGCATAAAAGGTGGCGGATTACGAAATGCCATTCCTCGTGAAAGCGAAGCTATTGTGGTGGTAGATAAATCTAATACCGAAACTTTTTTAACTGAAATTATTCAGCAGGTGCGTGAGATTAAAGCTGAATTTGCTTCTCTGGAACCTAATATGGATATTGAAATTTCTGAAACCGAAGTTCCAAACGAAGTAATGAAAGTGGAAGATCAGCAAGAAGTAGTTAAAGCAATTTCTGCAGCGCATAATGGAGTTTACAGAATGAGTCCTGATATTGAAGGTTTGGTTGAAGCTTCTAATAATATTGCCAGCGTAAAAGTTGGGGATGGAAAAGTGAAAATTAACTGTCTTACAAGATCATCGGTAGAATCTTCAAAAGATGATTTGGCCAATAGTTTGGAAGCAACCTTTGAGCTGGCGAAATTTAAGGTGAAATTATCTGGGGAATATCCGGGTTGGGCACCAAATCCTAATTCTGCAATTTTAAAAGTTGTAGATGGATTATATCAAAACCTGCATAATGAGAAAGCCGATGTTGCAGCCTGCCACGCTGGTTTGGAATGTGGAATAATTGGAAACCATTATCCTGAAATGGATATGATTTCTTTTGGGCCTACCATTAGAGGGGCACATTCACCTGATGAACGCGCAAGTATTTCCTCAGCCCAGAAGTACTGGAAATTTTTAATTGAAGTTTTAAAGAATATTCCGAAGAAATAATTGGAGATATTTAGAAAGTAAAAAGGCTGTTTGAATAGTCATTTTCAAACAGCCCTTCTTATATATAAATTCAGGAAATTATTCCTGTATACCTACCAATTCTACTTTAAAAACAAGATCGGTGTTTGGAGGAATTACGCCACCCGCGCCTCTTTCTCCATAACCTAAATGACTTGGGATATAAAGTAAAGCTTCATCTCCAACTTTTAATTGCTGAATGCCTTCTTTAAATCCTGGAATCATAGGAGCATCTGGACCGTAAACTACTGTCATGGGACCATAACCACCCTGGTTTTTTCTAGCTTCATTAAATAAGCCCATTTCTTTGGCCAGTTCTTCTTTGTTTGTATCAAAGATTTCACCGTCACTAAAATAGCCTTCGTAAAGCACTTCTACCATTTGCCCGGTTTTAGGTTTTTCACCTTCACCTTCATTTAAATAGTAAATTTTTAGTCCGCTATCTAATGCTTCAGCATCACCTTCGTGGCTTTCAAATTCTTCAGCCTGGGCTGCTTTAGCTTCCTGCCGCTTTTTAGCTTCGGCATCTTCCTTATCTTTTACTGCCTGTAGTTCTTCTTCAAATACCGTAGGAGCGTCAAAATTTTTGGCGGCTTTACCTTTTCTAATAATGTTTACCTCTTCCATGGTAACCGTCTTTACTGGCTTATCTCTTGGGCCTGTTTCAACTTTCCCTATAGAATCTACAACATCCTGGCCTTCTACAACTTTCCCGAAAACAGTATGCCTGCCATCAAGGTTTGGAGTAGGAGCAAGTGTAACAAAAAACTGACTTCCGTTAGTGCCCGGGCCGGCATTAGCCATAGAAAGAATTCCTTTAGAATCATGACTTAAGCTATCTACAATTTCATCTGGAAATTTGTAGCCTGGGCCACCACTACCGGTTCCAGTGGGATCACCTCCCTGTATTACAAAACCGTCTATAATTCTGTGAAAAGTTAATCCGTCGTAATAATTTTTGCCTTTATGGGTGCTGTCTACCATTTTGTTATTGCCTTCGGCAAGGGAAACAAAACTGGCTACGGTTATTGGAGTTTGTTCAAAGTAGAGTTCAGAAACAAAAGTTCCGTAATTGGTTTTAAATTCAGCATACATCCCATCTTCTAGATCTGGATATTCGTCGTTACACGCAAACATGGTAAATACCACGGCAAAAAGTAATAAAAATTTACTGGTTCTCATTTATTATAAAAATTAAAAAGGCTTAATAAAGCCCGGGTTTACTTATTGTTGATTTTGAATTTCTTCTTTTTCAGTGATATTATTGAGGGTGACTTTTGTTTTTAAAGGCCAGTTTGTACCTATTTTATTTTTATCTCCATAATATCCAAAAGCTTTATACGAAGGAAATAAAAAAGTTACGGTTTCTCCTTCTTTCATTAATTTTAGGCCCTGTCTTAAGCCGCTAAAAAGTTTTTCCTGGTCTATGGCATAAGTTCTGGTAGCTTTTTCTCCTTCGGCATAAATCACTTCATCATTTAAGGTAGAAATACTATAATCGAATTCTACAATATCGCCAAATTCTGGGGTGGTTGTAGTGGTAGAATCTTCAACTTTTTTATGATAAGAATACCAAAAACCATCTTGAGAAGAGTGATATTCTCTTGTAGAATCCCTTTGTATGGCAGTTTTAATAAGTGCTATTTCTTTTTCCAGTAGTTCCTGGTTTTTAGCAATAGATTCGCTAAAGTGGGAACCCGATTTCTGAGTTACAGGGTAACGGGCTTCAGGAGATTTACAGGCTCCCAAAGCGAAAATTGCTATAAAAATTAGATATTTATTCATTATTGCAATTCCTTATAACTGGGAAGAATGGTATTAAGCTTTGTGATGGTGTCTTCCATAGAAAGTTCACTTTTACCTCCGGCCGCATTATTGTGGCCTCCGCCTTCAAAATGAGCCCTGGCAAATTCATTTACGTTAAAATTACCTTTAGATCTAAATGAAATTTTAATAATTCCCTCTTGTTTATTTTCAATAAAAATTATGGCAAAAACTACCTTTTCTATCGCCAGGCCGTAATTTACAAAACCTTCGGTATCTCCTTTTTGAAAATTATGTTTATCCAGCTCTTCCTGAGTTAAAGTTATGTAAGCCGTTTTATACTGAGGTTTTACTCGTAAGTTTTGCAGCGCAGTTCCTAAAAGCTGAAGCCGGTCTTCATTATAGGTGTCAAATATATTGTTATGAATTTCGTGATTTACCGCCCCTTTATCAATTAAATCGGCTATTACGCGGTGTGTTTCGGCACTGGTGGCACTAAATCTAAACGAGCCCGTATCAGTCATAATACCTACATAAAGGCAGGTGGCGATTTCGGGAGTGATTTTATGTACGGCGCGTAATTTATCAATAAAATGATACACCATTTCGCAGGTAGAACTCATTTCGGCATCGCTATAGGTATAGTTAGCAAAGTCTGAGGGTTCCCGGTGATGGTCTATCATAATAAAAACAGCTTCCGAAGCTGTTAAGATTTCCTGCATATCGCCAGAGCGGTCTAAATGATTAAAATCCAGAGCAAAAACCAGCTCGGCTTCATTTATAAAATTTTCGGCATTTACTTTATCTTTTTCATAGATAATTACCTCATCATTTCCCGGTAGCCATTTTAGAAACCTGGGATAGTCGTTTGGTGAAATCACATTTACCTTATGGCCTTTATCCCTTAAAAAATGCATTAAACCTAAGGTAGAACCCATGGCGTCACCATCGGGGCCTTTGTGTGGTACAATAACTATATTTTTAGCCTGGGAAAGTTCGGCAGTGATCTCTAAAATTGCTTGTTCTATCATAATTTAATATAAAATACCACCGGGATAAATCCTCAAGGTATTATGTTGAAAAAAATGAAACAAAAACGTTTCAAATTTCATTTCCTTTAGTGATAAACCCAGGGCTATAATTCAATCTCTTGCCCGGCGAGTAATCAGTAAAGATACAATTTATTAATACCAGCTTAAAAAACCAATCTGTATTTTTGTATTCAACAAATCAACAAAAAATGAAGGTAATTTTGTCGCTCTTTCTAAGCTTTTTTCTATTTAGGCTTTAAAAAATGCAGCAGTCTGAAAGCTAAATTCATATAAAACTTAAAGGAGCTTGTATTTGCAGCTTATTTAATTATTTTTGCCAAAATTTAAAAAACCATAAGATGGCAGGAAAAAGAACATTCACCATGATAAAGCCCGATGCTGTTGAAGCCGGGAATGTAGGTGCAATATTAGAGCAAATTACCGCTTCAGGATTTAGAATTGTAGCTTTGAAAATGACTCAAATGACTACCGCTGATGCTGAAGAATTTTATGCAGTACACAACGAACGTCCTTTCTTTGGAGAGTTGGTAGAGTTTATGACTCGTGGACCAATCGTATCGGCTGTGTTAGAAAAAGACAATGCCGTAGAAGATTTTAGAGCTTTAATTGGAGCCACAAACCCAGAAGATGCTGCTGAAGGAACTATAAGAAAAAAATACGCGAAATCTGTTGGTGAAAATGCTGTACACGGAAGTGATAGCGACGAAAACGCACGGATTGAAGCTGCTTTTCATTTTTCAGGTAGAGAGATGTTCTAAGCAGAACTTTTTAAGTAATATAAAAGCCATCAGTTATTCGCTGATGGCTTTTTTGATTTATACCAATAGGGTTTTGTATAATATATTGCCCTACAAACACTTATAATTCCGTTTTTCATCTAAATAATAAGGAAACTATCGAATAAATAAGGTTTTTAGCCGGCTATTTTATAAATTATTGTTCAACTTAAAATGTAGAATTATGAAATTTATTGATAGCTATTTTGTCTTTTTTATTTTTTTGTTAAGCACTTCAATTACTGCGCAGGAATTAGAAGGAAAATGGATTGTCTCGGGAAATAAAAGCTTTGGTGGTTTTCCCGGAATACATTTAATGGAAGTGAGTGAAGATTCCTTATCTCACTATAACTTTGATCAATTTGTGACAAAAACTGCATATCAAACCGAAGATAACAAGTTGAAAATAGATACACTCGCCTTTGCCGATTTCAGCTTTAAAAATCCTAACCGATTAAGTATTTCTTCAGAAAGATTGGAACAACCTATAGATTATATAAGATTAGTTCCCACTAAAACAGATTTAAACGCTGCAAAAATTAAACAGAAAAAATACAATTTAGAACGGGGTGGGAAAAATTTCGAAATAGATTTTCAAAATCATCCCGATAGTAAAATTATGCATTCCTATTTAAAGAAAATAGATGAAACTTATTTCCTGGTAATTCATCGCTATGGTAACCCAATTACTGCGGTACCCATTGAGAAAATTACTGCAGATAAATTGCACTTATATGGATTTATGGCTGGCCCCGAAAAACTTGTAGCTAAAGCCATTGAATAATTGAAATAGCATAAATAAAAAACCTGCCTAAAAGAAGTCTTTGAGGCAGGTTTCACAAAATTTTCTTTGATATTTTATTTCTCTTCAGGTACCGGGAAGCCACGATCGCGCATTAGCGCATCAATTTCAGCATCACGGCCTCTAAATTTTCGATAAGCTTCAGCGGGATCCATGGCGTTTCTTGGCGCAAACAGATATTTCACTAATTTTTCTGCCATATTCTCATCGTAGAATCCTCCGGGAGATTCAGCAAAAGCTTCCGCAGCGTCAGAGGTTAATACATCAGCCCATAAATAGCCGTAATATCCGGTAGCATAACCTTCTCCTGAAAATACGTGTCCAAAATGTGGAGAACGGTGACGCATCACAATTTCATCTGGCATTCCCAGTTCGTCTAAAGTTTCTTTTTCAAACTTTCTTGGTTCAATTTTATCGGGATCTGTGGTATGGTATTTCATATCCATTAAAGCCGAAGCTAAAAACTCGGTGGTAGCGAATCCCTGATTGAAAGTAGCTGCTTTTTTAATTTTGGCTACTAATTCATCTGGAATTACTTCCCCGGTTTCATGATGTTTTAGAAAGCGGTTTATCACTTTATCGGTAGATAACCAACGTTCCAGTAATTGCGATTGAAACTCGGTATAATCACGAACACCACTGTTTAGGGTTGGATATTTAATATCGGCAGCTAAAAAGTGTAGCGCGTGGCCAAATTCGTGGAAAAAAGTTTCGGCATCGTCCCAGGAAACTAACACAGGTTCTCTGGGAGCCGGTTTTATAAAGTTAGAATTATTGGATGCTAAAACGGGTTTTGCACCTTCTAATTCAGAATAACTTCTATAGGTGGTTGCCCAGGCACCTGAACGTTTTCCCTGGCGCGCAAAAGGATCTAAATACCAAAGCCCAATAAGTTCTCCAGAATCTTTATCGGTTACTTCCCAAACATTTACATCTTCGTGGAAAACAGGGACGCTACCTTCTTCTACCGGCTTAAACTCGAAATTAAAAAGCTCTCCAGCGGTATAGAAAAGCGCATCGGTTAGATTGCCCAGTTCTAAATACTGCTTTACTTCCTCACTGTCAAGATCGTATTTTTCTTTTCTTACTTTTTCTGCATAATATCTATAATCCCAGGGTTTAATGGTAATATTAGCCCCTTCATCATCGGCTACAGCTTGCATATCTTTTACTTCTTCTTCTACGCGGGCAAGTGCAGCCGGCCAAACGGCTTCCATAAGTTCCATCGCGTTTTCTGGGTTTTTAGCCATTCGGTTTTGTAAGCGCCATTGGGCAAAATTTTCATAACCCAGCAACTCTACACGTTCATCGCGAAGTTTCAGGATTTTTTTTATCACCTCATTATTATCAAATTCATCATCATTATCACCCCGGGAATAATAGTTTTTCCAAACTTTTTCGCGTAGTTCACGTTCATCAGAATAAGTTAAAAACGGATCCATAGAAGAGCGCGTATTGGTTACGGCATATTTCCCTGCTTCTCCATTGGCTTTAGCAGTGCTCGCTGCAGCTTTCACATAAGATTCCGGAAGGCCGCTAAGTTGATCTTCGGTTAAATAAACAATGTAGTTCTCTTCCTCAGCAAGAACATTATTAGAGAATTTGGTATATAATTCAGAAAGTTCACTGTTTATTTCGGCGTAACGCTTTTTATCTTCTTCGTTTAAATTGGCGCCTTCCATCGCAAATTCTTCGTAAATAAGATCAATTACGCGTTGCTCTGGAGCCGGTAGCGGATTTTCTTCTGAATTCTGATAAACGGTTTTAATCCTTTCGAATAGTTTTGTGTTTTGAGAAATTTTAGAGCTGTATTCAGAAATTTCCGGAGAAAGTTCGCGCTGTATTTCCCTAAATTCAGGACTGGAAACATTGCTGCTAAATATACCGTAATAAGTAAATACCCTGTTTAAAAGATCGCCAGAATCTTCAAAAGGCACAATAGTATTTTCAAAAGTTGCCGGTTCAGGATTTTGGGTAATTTTATCGATTTCAGCAAGATGCGCATCCATCGCTTTAAGCATTGCGGGTTTTACAAGTTCTACCTGCATTTTATCAAAAGCGGGAACGCCGGCATAAGGGCCAGTCCATTCAGCAAGTAAAATGTTATCCATATTCTGTTTGGGGTTTTGTTCCTGGGAATTAGCTTGAAATCCTGCGACCAGCGCAAACACCCCCAGGCCTTTTATAATGTTTTTTTTCATTTTGTGTGGTTTTATTTCGAATCTATGAAGGTAAGGATTTTGGCAAAATTGGCAGCTATAGAACTTTTATAAATTCCCTGAAATATGAAAAATTAAGGCTTAAATACATTAACAATTAAAAATAATTTATCTTTGATATTGTAAATAACTAATTACAAACTATAAATAAGTAAATATGAAATTTTTAAGCAAAACTGTATTGATTTTAGGAGCCGTAGCAATGATTGCCTGCGGAGATAAAAAAGAAGAAAAAGAGGATAAAATTACTATTGGAGATGGTACCAGCCCGCAGTCTCAAACTGAAGCCGCCACAGATAAGTCTGCTTCAGAAATGAATTCTTCAGACGAAGATGTGGTTGAGGTGACTATTGAAGGAAATGACCAAATGCGTTTTAATAAAGACGAGATTAAAGTAAAAGCCGGGCAAACCGTTAGACTTACTTTAAAACACGTTGGTGAGATGGAAAAAACCGTAATGGGCCATAACTGGGTATTGTTAACTCAAGGTACCGTAATTAACGAATTTGGACAGAAAGCTGTACAGGCCAAGGATAACGACTATATTCCTGAAGGAACTGATGCGGTTATTGCCCACACTAAAATGATTGGTGGCGGAGAAGAAGTAACTATAGAATTTGAAGCTCCTGAAGCTGGTGAATACGACTTTATTTGTAGCTTTCCAGGTCACTATTCTGTGATGAAAGGTAAATTTATCGTGGAATAAGAGAATTTTTTAATTTTTTAGAAATGCCTTTACTGCGGAGACTTCCGTTTAGTAAAGGCATTTTTATTTTAGAGAGGTTATTTGAGTTCTGATTTTAATTTCTTCTAAAAGTTTTTTATTTGAAAAACCGAAGAAATTTCATTTTTAACTACTAATTTCAGTGGCTTTTTATAAGCTCTGTATTTTATAGCAGCTCATTTTATGAATTGTTGAAAATATTACCATAGCTAAAATTTTGACCGTGTATTTTTACTAAAATTGGTACGCTAAGATTGCTAAAAATAGTAGTTTTAGGCTTCATTTTAGATTACCTTAAATATGAGTGAGAACAAGCACTTTGTAATAGATTTTGATAGTACATTTACCCAGGTAGAAGCCCTGGATGTTTTGGGAGAAATATCCCTGGCCAACGATCCCGATAAGCAAAAAAACCTTGATGAAGTAGAAGCTTTAACCGATAAGGGAATGAAAGGAGAAATTTCTTTTAGAGAATCCCTGGTAGAGCGAATTCGGCTTCTAAAAGCCAATAAAAGTGATTTGCCAAAATTGGTAGAAAACTTAAGTGAGCGGGTATCTTCTTCATTTGTTAGAAACCGGGAGTTCTTTAACGATCATCACGAAAATATCTATATTGTCTCCAACGGTTTTAAAGAATTTATTGTTCCTATAGTTGAACCGTATGGGGTTAAGCCCGAAAATGTTTTTGCCAATACTTTTGAGTTTGATGAAGATGGTGAGATTGTAGGTTTTGATAAAGAAAACGTGCTTTCTTCAAATAACGGAAAAGTAGAACAACTTAAAAGATTAAAGTTAAAAGGCGATGTTTACGTAATTGGCGATGGTTATACCGATTATGAAATTAAAGCCGCCGGACTCGCCAATAAGTTTTATGCCTTCACCGAAAATGTAGAAAGGGCAAATATTCTTGAAAAGGCAGACCATATCACACCAAGTTTAGACGAATTTTTATTTGTACACAATATGAACAAAGCAATCTCTTACCCAAAAAATAGAATTAACGTACTTCTTCTTGAAAATGTTCACCAGGACGCAGTAGATATAATGAAGAAAGAAGGTTATAATGTAACTGTACATCCCGGAGCGATGGATGAAGATGAACTTTGTGAAAAAATCAAAGATGTATCAGTAATAGGGATTCGTTCTAAAACACATTTAACTGAAAAAGTACTGGAAAATGCCAACCGATTAATCGCGGTGGGCGCTTTTTGTATAGGAACCAACCAAATAGATCTTCAGGCCTGTTTAAAGAAAGGAGTTGCAGTTTTTAATGCGCCTTACAGTAATACAAGATCTGTGGTAGAACTAGCTATTGGGGAGATTATTTTATTGATGCGTAACCTGCCCGATAAAATGCGATTAATGCACGAAGGGAAATGGGAAAAATCTGCCACCAACAGTTTTGAAACCAGGGGTAAAAAACTGGGGATTATTGGTTATGGAAATATAGGTGCACAACTTTCGGTAGTTGCAGAATCTGTTGGTTTTGATGTTTATTACTACGATGTTGAAGAAAAATTACCAATGGGTAATGTTACCAAGTGTAATTCCCTAAAAGAACTTCTTGAAACTGTAGATATTGTGACTCTTCACGTAGATGGAAGAAAGGAAAATAAAGATATTATTGGGGAAAAGGAATTTGGTTATATGAAAGATAACGTGATTTTCCTGAATTTAAGCAGGGGTCACGTAGTAGATATTAAAGCGCTTAAAAAGAATATAGAATCTGGCAAAATAATGGGGGCGGGCATAGATGTTTATCCGCAGGAGCCTAAAACCAATAATGAAGAATTTGTTTCTGAATTAAGAAATTTACCAAACGTGATTTTAACGCCTCATATTGGTGGAAGTACCCTGGAAGCCCAGGAAAATATCGGGAATTTCGTTCCGGGAAAAATTATAGAATATATAAATACCGGCAGCACCACCAACTCGGTTAACTTCCCTAATTTACAATTGCCGGTATTGCAAAATGCCCACAGGCTAATTCATATTCACGAAAACAGGCCGGGAATTTTGGCAGAGATCAACAGGATTCTTGCCGGGCACGATATTAATATTGAGGGCCAGTATTTAAAAACTAATGAGACTATTGGTTATGTAATTACCGATATTGATAAGAAATACGATAAAAAAGTAATTAAAGATCTAAAAGGCCTAAAAGGCACGATACGTTTTAGAGTTTTATATTAGAAAATATTTTTTCTGAAAAATATCTCCCGGGACTTATTTCTACTTTAAGAAATAGCTTCCGGGATTTTTTGTGTTTAATCTAACTGAATTTTCAAAGGTCCTGAAACATGGTAAATGTGGCAGCAATCTGCACCAACTTTATATTCCTGTTCCAGGATTAAATTTTCCTCCTTAAATCCTTTAAAAAGAAGATTTATTTCTTCATTTTTATACTATTGAAAATGGAATAAAACCCATTTCCTGCATTTTCTGTAGAATTAAGGTCAATTTCGCGATTGTTGGTAATATCTCTAAGCGCAATCAGGAACTAAATTATCACTGTCTAAAACCACCGGGTTCTCTTCAGAATCTGTGATTTCAACATTAATACTTTTAAATTCTTCGGTGCAAATTCCATTACATTCCCCGCTGTCGTCTTCTCCGCAGGAAAAAGTAAATAAAATAATTCCGATAAATAAAATAAATCTGTGTAGCATCAATTAATCATTTTCTATAAGATACAGAAAACTGATAATGGTTGCGTAAAAATATGTAGAAATTTACTCGATAATCGAACTTTGAAAATGTCTTTTCTTTAAGCCGGGTACCAGGCTGAAATTCAGAAAAAGAAAACTATTAATCTTTAAGAATAAATTCAGTAGCTAATTGCGCGTGGAGCTTTGTAGTATCTAAAAGTGGAATTTCGGTATCCTTTTCCTTAATAAGCATCGGCAGTTCGGTACAGCCTAAGATTATTGCATCAGCTCCGCGATCTTTTAAAAGTTGCATTTGTTCTAAATAGAAATTTTTTGCGGTGTCGGTGAAATTTCCCTGTGTAAGTTCTTCAGAAATAAATCTGTGGGTTTCATCAATATGTTCCTGCGATGGAATTATAGTTTCAATTTGGTGGTTTTTCTTAAGTCTACCCTGAAGAAAATCGCCCGTCATTGTGGGTTTTGTGCCCAGCAATCCAAGTTTTTTAAAACCTTTTTGTTTTGCTTCTTTAGCTATTGCATCGGCAATATGAAGAATGGGAATATCAATTTTTGGTTGCACAAAATCGTAAACTAAATGCGGAGTATTGGCACAAATAATTATAGCGCCGGCACCGGCATTTTCCAGTTTTTGAGCAATTTCTAAATATGAATTTTTAATTTCTTCGGGATCGTTTTTACGCATCAACTTTACATTGAGGCTGTATAAAAGAAGTGGCGGATTTTGCTGCTTCCCAATTTTTTCGCCTACAAGCTCATTTAAAAGTCGGTAATATTCTATGGTAGAGTGCCACGAGGTACCACCAATCATTCCCAGTAAATTCATTAATTTTAGTTTTTCCCTAAATTATGCAATTTTAAGGTTTTCGTTAAATTCTTCTTCTTTTTCTTTATGTCGAAATGAACTTAAAACCCCCACAGCTTCTAGAGCCGCAAATTCTGAATTATAGGTAAATGTGATTTTAGACGCTTCTGAATCTGCATAAATATCACAAATGTCTTTAATTTTAGAAAGTTCTTTGGTAATGTATGTTATGCAATTACCAACATTAAGTTCTTCCAGTAACATAGTAGCTTTCATAATTTCTGATTTTAATTTACTACAAATTTAAAGGCAGGAATCGGTAAATTTTATGAGGAAAATCAGTTTAAGCTATTTTACTTGAAAAAACCAGGGCTTCTTTCTTACTTTTGCAAATTACTTTTTTAAAAAACGCTGATAAAATAATGCCTAAGTAAGAGATTGAAATTTTCTTACCGGGAAGAATTTTTTAAAATTTAAAGAAATTGCGCAGGAAAAGGCAACCCATAAAATATACCGAAGGCAGGATTTTTAGCTCCCTGGCCAACCTGGCCTGGCCTATAATTCTGGCTAATATTTTACAAACCGCTTACCAGTTAATAGATACTTTTTGGCTGGGAAGACTGGGTGCCAATGCTGTAGCTGCGGTGAGTATTAGTTTTCCTATACTTTTTCTTATTCTCTCATTGGGCGCCGGTTTAACGCTTGCGGGAACAGTGATTGTTTCTCAATATAAAGGTGCTGAAAATCAGGACCAGGTTAATTACAGTTCTTCACAAACCGTTTTTGTAATATTTTTTATTTCGGTTTTACTGGCTATTGTAGGTTATTTTTCGTCAGAACCATTAATGAAGCTCATAGGCGCAGGCCCCGAAATTTTAAGCGATTCGGTAAGTTATTTTAAAGTATCGTCTCTGGGCTTTATTTTTCTGTTTATGTTCTACGTTTTTCAGTCACTTATGCGAGGAATTGGTAATGTGCTGTTGCCCATGTATATAGTTCTTGCTACCGTATTTCTTAATCTAATTTTAGATCCGCTTTTTATATTTGGTTTTGGTCCTATTCCCGGGTTTGGAGTAGCAGGAGCTGCTGTTGCCAGTGTAATTACCCAGGGTATATCGGCCTTAATAGGCTTACTTATTCTTTTCCGCGGAAATAAAGGCATAAAAATTAGTTTTAGCAGAATGAAATTCGATTTTAGCTGGACCCGAAGTATGTTCAATATTGGGATTCCTTCCAGTATAGAAATGTCTACCAGAGCCGGCGGTATGACGGTTATGGTTATGCTGGTTACCAGTTTTGGAAGCGAAGTTGTAGCCGCTTACGGTATTGGAAGCCGGGTTTTAAGCCTTATTGTAGTACCCGCGCTTGGTTTTGCTATTGCAACCACCACTTTGGTAGGACAAAATGTTGGCGCCGGAAAAATAAAGCGCGCTGAAAAAATTGGAAATCTAAGTGCTAAAATTGCCTTTTTTGGGCTCACGGGAATAGGGATGGTTCTTTTCTTTTTAGCTGAACCAATTACTGCCTTTTTCGTGCCTAACGATCCCGGCGTGATTAGGGACGGTTCTTTGTTTATTAAAATTATGGCCCCCAGTTTTGGAGTGCTGGGTGTGCAGCAGGTTCTAAATGGTGTTTTTAATGGCGCCGGATTTACTAAAGCTTCTTTGCTAATTTCTGTATTTGCCCTTTGGATTGTGAGATTTCCTACTGCTTTTATTCTATCTAATAATACCGATCTTTCTTTTGAAGGAATTTGGTGGGCGTTCCCAATCTCTAACCTTATCGCCGCCATTGTAGCTTTCACTTATTATAAAATGGGTTATTGGAAGTTAAGAACTATTCGTTACCGGCACCGCCAACTTTAAATTTTAGTTTTCTGAATTATTGTCCTGATAAAAAATAAACACCAATTTTATTCCCTCATAAGTTTTAAAAATGAAGATCGAAAACCAACAGCGAATTGCACTAAGCACTTACTTTTTTCTCTCGGGCTTTTGCTTTTCTACCTGGGCTTCCCGAATTCCTACTATTAAAATGGCCTTCGATTTAAATGAAGCCGAATTAGGAAACCTACTTATGGTAATGCCGGTGAGTTCTTTAATTGGGCTTCCGGTTTCTGGCTGGTTGGTTTCTCGTTTTGAAAGCAGGTATCCGTTAATCGTTTCATTTGTTTTACTTGCCGTCTCCCTTAGTATTATAGGAATAGCCGACAGCCTTTTGTTATTAATAATAGGGATATTTTGCTTTGCATTTTCTATGCGAATTTTTAACATCGCTATGAATACCCAGTCTTTAACCTTACAAAAAGCATTTCCTAAAAAAATTATTGGATCCTTTCACGGTCTTTGGAGTACCGGCGGACTTTTAGGCGTAGCTTTTTCAACTTTGCTAATTAAATTTGATATTCCTATTTATCAGCATTTACCGGTGGTTGCTGGTTTTACTTTTATTTTAGCTTTTCTCGCTTTCTCATTTTTGCTGAAAAAAGATCGTTCTACCCAGGGGAATAAGCTACGCTTTGGAAAACCTGATAAACCTACCATGTATCTTGGTTTTCTGGTTTTTCTTGCAGCAATTACCGAAGGCGGAATGTTTGACTGGAGTGGGGTTTATTTTAAAGAAGTGGTGAACGAAGATGTTTTTACGCTGGGCTACTTAATATTTATGATTTTTATGGCCCTTTCCCGTTTCTTTTCAGATAGAATTGTGGAAAAAATAGGAATGGAAAAGAATTATATCATAAGTGCTTCCCTGGTATGTTTAGGGGTTTTACTAATGATTGTTTTCCCTTATTTCTGGCCTGCATTAATAGGTTTTTGCCTGGTAGGTATTGGAGTGGCCGCAATAATTCCCATGACTTTTCTTCTCGCCGGTTCTTCTAAAAAATATTCGCCAGGAATGGCTATTTCAATAATTACCACCTATGCAATAGTGGGAATGCTTTTAGGCCCACCGCTGGTTGGTTATTTAGCGCATTTATTTAATTTGAAAGTATCTTTTATCCTTTTCTTTATTTCGGCTTTAATGCTTATTCCTATTTCGCAGCTGTTTTTTAAGCAGAAAGAAGAAAATATTCAGGAATAATTTCAATAAATGCCTAATCCTTATCTGCCGGGGTAATCATAATATGAGCGCGGTGCGTACCGGGATCCATTAACCACGGCATTCCGGGAGTGTGAGGTTTATCTGGAAGTCCGGTTTCCTCGGTAGTAGCATAAGGCATATAAATCACATAACGCAGTTTTGCATCTTTAAGCTCCCCGGTCTCACGATTTAAATTTGCTTCTTTTCCAGAAAGTATGTAGGTCATACTCGGGGCATCGGGCATTTTTAATTTCCCGCTTTCTACTTCCTGCTGGCGCACTGCACGAGTATCCATCATATCTTTACCTTCAGCTTTTAATTCCCTGCCGCGAGACATAAAAGGCTCAAGTTTTTTATTATAACAACTTACTGAAACTCCATTCATATTAGGATCGTCTGCAATACAAACCAGGTTGTTGGTGCCTTCTTTTAATAAAACCGGTTTCCCGTCACGATCATAACCATACACAGTTACTGCATCCCTGTCTTCTTCTGGCGCAGCCATACTGGCCATTTTTATTTGAATTTCTTCAGATAAATAATCTTCCTGGGCTATTCCGTTAAAACTAAAAGCCAGAATCATTAAGCTATAAATTACATTTTTCATTTTAAATTTATTTTAATTCATATTGTTTAAACTTCTACTTCCAGGATACTTCATGCTGAACTTATTTCAGCATCCAGGATGAAAAGTATTTTAATTTAGCTTAGACCCTGAAACCATCCCGAAACTTCGGGACAGGGTGACGATTCAACCTAAGATGAGAATACTTTTTAAAAAGTCAAAATATTATAATTAATAATAATTTTTGGTAATCCTTTCAGCTAAAGTTACATATTTTAAGTTACTTCCTTTCTTAAAACTTCTAAAGGTGGTTTTCGTATTACGCTTAAACTATTACTTAATCCAATAATCAATACCAGTAAGACAATTCCCGGGAATACTACTAAAAATGGAACCAGAGATGGGGTAAATGGCGATTCAAAAACCAACCAGGCCAATAACTGACTGCTAATTAGAGAAAGCAATACACCAGATAAACCGCCTAAGGTTCCCAGGTAAATGTATTCTAAAGCGGTAATATTTAGAATTTGGCTGCCTTTAGCACCCAAAGTTCGTAATAACACACTTTCGCGAATTCGTTGATATTTACTGGTTCTTATTGCTCCTAAAAGCACAATAACACCCGTTAAAATACTGAAAAATGCCATAAAATTAATTATCCATGAAATTCTTCCCAGGAGCATTTCAATAACACTTAATACCTGTCTAAGATCAATTATAGAAACATTGGGAAACTGTTTCACCAATTGCTGTTGTAATTTAGCCGATGCATCTTCCCCCGGAACTTTGGTGGTTAACACGTGAAATTGCGGCGCGTCTTCTAAAACCCCTGTTGGGAAAACCAGGGAGAAATTCAGTTGCATTCTAGACCAGTCTACAGTTCTTATACTACCCACCACTGCATCTAATAAAACGCCCTGCACGTTAAAAACAAGCTCGTCTCCAACTTCAACTTTAGCATCTTCAGCAAAATTATCACTTATAGAAACAGGAACGGGACTAATATTTCCTCCTTCGGCGGTCCATTCTCCGCTTTCAATAAATTCAGAAGCAATAATTGAATCGCGATAAGTTACCCTAAATTCGTGGTTTAAAACCCAGCCATTAATTTGGGAAGTAGTATCATTTCTTATTTCGTTAACCGATTTTCCTGCTATATTTTGTACACGCATAGTGACAATAGGAATATCGCTTAGAACCGGTAGATTATTCGCTTTTATTGTTTGGGCTACGGCTTCACGTTGTTCAGATTGTACATCTAAAAGAATCATATTAGGGCTATCGGCCTGGGATTCTATAGAAGCCTGGGCCAGTAGCAAATCTTTACTAAAATAAAGCGTACTAATTAGAAAAGTTCCTACACCAATAGCAAGTACCAGCGTTAAGGTTTGATTTTGTGGTCTAAAAAGATTCAGTAAGCTTTGCCGGGCTACAAAACCCCAGCTATGCGGAAAATACTTACGAATAGTCCGCATAAATAGATAGGCTATTCCGGCCAGGATTGAAAAAGTGACTAAAATTCCGCCTACAAACGAGAGGGAGTATTTCCAATCTTCCAGTAGCCAAAGCGAAAACAAGAAGATGAATAAAAAGATTCCTATTGAAACTAAAATAATTGCCTTTCGGGATTTTTTAGAATCTTCTTTTATTACTCGTAGCGCCTGTAAAGGAGAAATATAAAGTGTTCCGATTAACGGGTAGAGCGCAAATAAAACCGACATCAAAATTCCTAATAAAATTCCCATCACAATTACCTGTAAGGAAAAAGTGATTTGAACATCTACCGGTAACAAGCCTTCTAAAAGCCAGGGAAATAATTGCTGAAGAATTAAACCGAGGGCAGTACCTAAAATACCGCCAATTAAACCCATAAAAGCAACCTGGATAAGGTAAATTAAGAAAGTTTGCTTTTTGCTGGCGCCCAAACATTTTAGAACAGCTACGGCACGTAACTTTTCTTTGATGTAAATATGAATGGCGCTCGCAATACCAACACAACCAAGCAGCAGCGCGATAAAAGCAACGAGATTAAGAAATTTTCCGAAATTTTCATAGCGTCTTCCCAATCGGTCGCTGGTGGAGATGTGGGTATCTATATCGGATTCTTCAGCATCAAGGATAGGATCCAGTTCTTCATCCAGCTTTTCCATATCGGTTTTAGGATCGGCTGTAAAATAGAATTCGTAATCTATACGGCTTCCGGTTTGTACAAGGCCAGATTCTTCAATAAACTTATATGGAATAAGTACCGGAGGAGCTACCGAACTAAAAATAGCCGTACTTCCCGGAACGCTATTGAGTGCCCCTGCAATTGGCAAAGTAATTTTTCCAATTTTAATGCTATCGCCAGGCTTTACCCCTAACTGAAGCATTACCGTTGCATCAACCAAAGCTGCAGCATCTTCTTGGTATGTTTTGGCAGCTTCTGCCGGCTGAGTTTCCAATTCGCCGTAAAATGGGAATCCACCTTCAATTCCTCTAACCTGCATTAATTTTGTGGCTTCGCTTTGCGGAAAAGCAGCCATAGAAGCAAATTTGATCTCCCGAGCTTCAGGCCCGCCCAGTGAATCCATAACTTGCATAACGCGTTCATTGGGAGGATCGTCGCTGTCTATTTTAAAATCGGCGCCCATCAGCGCTTTAGATTGCAAGGAAATATTGTCTTTTAGATTTTCTCCAAAAGATTGAATGGAAACTACCGCGGCAATTCCCAGAACGATAGAAGCCATAAAAAGCGTTAACTTTTTACCGCTAGCCTTTCCGTCGCGCCAGGCCATTTTAAAAAGCCAGTTAATACCGGGTTTAGAGGGTTTATTGGTGTTCATCTTTTATACTTGCGTTTCTTGATTTTCAACAATTTTTCCTCCTTTTAGTTTTAGAATATGCTGTGTTTTTGCTGCTAATTCAATATCGTGAGTTACGATAATCAAAGTTGTACCTGCTTCTTTATTGAGATCGAAAAGCAATTCTTCTACTTTTTCGCCGGTTTCGGCATCGAGATTTCCGGTAGGTTCATCGGCAAATAAAACCGAAGGTCGCGTAGAAAAAGCACGCGCTAACGCCACTCGTTGCTGTTCTCCCCCAGAAAGTTGGGAAGGATAATGATTTATACGGTCGCCTAATCCTACTTTTTCTAATAATTCTTTTCCTATTTTAGAAGCATTTTTATTCCCCTGAAGTTCTAATGGAACAGCCACATTTTCTAAGGCAGTAAGTGTTGGTAGCAACTGGAAATCCTGGAAAACAAATCCAATATGTTGATTGCGCAATAGCGCTCTTTCGTCTTCATCTAACGTGCTAAGTTCGCTTCCGCATAAATCAATAATTCCGGAATCTGGCCTGTCTAATCCCGCACAAAGTCCCAGTAGCGTGGTTTTTCCACTTCCGGATGGGCCTACAATAGCAAAGGTTTTTTGTTCTTCTACTTCAAAATTAATATCCTGGAGAACTTTAAGTTTTTTAGAACCGCTGGAATAGCTTTTCTCCAGGTTGCGAACGTTTAATATCTTTGCCATCTTATTACTTGATTATTGTCTTTTTTGAATGCAGACAAAATAAGGAAATGATTTGATTATAAACCCCGTTGCTATGAGAAACTTGAAGTATTATTTTGCTGTTTTTTCAATATTTATAATGATTTCCTGCGGAGAAAATGCTGAAAAGAAATCGGAAGAAAAAAGCAAAGAAGAAACACAAACCGAAACTGAAGCTGAGGTAAGTGAAAAAAACGTGATTCTTTTCTTCGGAAATAGCCTTACAGCGGGAATGGGGTTAGAAGCTTCTGAAGCTTTCCCGGCGCTTATTCAAAATAGATTAGATTCCCTGAATTATAATTATGAAGTAGTAAATGCTGGATTAAGCGGGGAAACTACTGCCAGCGGAAAAAATCGCATTAACTGGGTGTTAAATCAGGATGTAGATATTTTTGTATTGGAATTAGGAGCGAATGATGGCTTAAGAGGAATCCCAATAGCTGAAACTCGTAGAAATCTTCAGGATATTATAGATACTGTAAAAGAGAAAAATCCCGATACTAAAATAGTTTTAGCCGGAATGCAGATTCCACCAAATATGGGAGAAGAATATACCACCGATTTCAGAAATATTTTTCCTGAACTTGCCGAAGGAAATAATTTGCAACTCATTCCTTTTCTTCTTGAAGGCGTAGCGGGAGATGCAGAGCTAAATCAGCAAGACGGCATTCATCCCACCGCCGAAGGTTACAAAATTGTAGCCGACAATGTATGGAGTATTTTGAAAGATGTGGTAGAGAAAGAATAATTTATTCTGAAGGTTTTTCTAATGTTTTTTAGTCTTCTTCCGCCAGGGTAGTTTCTCACTCTTAGAAACTAAAGCAAGGCTTAATGAAACTAATACAGAAATCGCTGCCGTAGTACCCAAAGCGCCGCCATAACCTTTAAAAAACGGACTCGCATTTAGGTAGATAATAGAAAAGATAAATCCTGAAAAACCTACTAGTAAATAGCTGGGGAGTATTTTTGAAGAAACCATTCCTATAAAAGTAGCGCCAATAAAAACTATAGGGATGTTTTTGGTTAAATATGGATTAAAAATATCAGGAAAAGAATAGAAAAATAAACCCACCAAAAGCGAGAGGCTTGCTGAAGCACGAACAGCACCCTGCCTGTACTTGTTATTCACTACATAAGTTAGAATGGCAGAAATAATTCCGGTGAGAAAAAGAATGCTTATTTCCATTAAAACAGGGTATATAAAATGGCGGAAGTGATGGCAATACTACCAAAAGCGATAGTTCCCAGTTTACCACCAAATCCGTTAAAAATATTTTTAGAAAGAATAAGAATGCTACCTGCGATAATACCGGCCAGTAGAATAAATTTTAAATTGGGCGCTACACTGGCCGAAGTCATTCCCACAAAAGCACCACAGTAAATAGCGGGTGGTGCTTCTTTTAAAAGATTTGATTTTCTATTTATTGAAGGCACAAAAGAAGCCAAGGTTCCTATAAATCCGGCGGCAAGTACCGGGCCATATTTAAGTTCAATATTTATAAAAAATGTGCTTAGGGCACCGGTCACCGCAAAAAGAATAAGATAAAGATCTTTTATAAAATACCTTTCCTCTTGCCGTGGCGCTTTAAAATAAGCAAGACTTATTAATACCGAAATTATCCCCAAAAATAAAAGTACGAGGGGAGCATTCATCTTATCAAAAAATATAGCGAACAAAAATGCAAACTGCATCATGATTAGAATAAAGAAAGATAATCTTCTGAATATTTTCGTCATACTTCAGGCTTGGTACTTTTAAGTCGGCAAAACTACTAAAACTATAGATTTTAGGTTGTTAGATTTTAATAATAAAAGGGCTTTTATTTTGACTTTTTCAGAATAATCAAGCTGAAAAATTCTTTTCAAAATTTAACTAAGCAGAATAATTTTGAGTTTAAATATTTTATAAATTTGGAAAATATCCTATAAAAAGGAAATAATCCAAAAATGAAAAATAAGTCTATTTTACACCTGGATCTCGATGCATTTTTTGTTTCGGTAGAACGTAAACAAAATTCTGAATTGAATGGTAAACCGCTTATCGTAGGTGGAATGGGAGATCGTGGGGTAGTGGCGGCCTGTAGTTATGAGACGAGAAAATTTGGAGTACACTCGGGGATGGCAATGAAAGTAGCCCGGCAGCTTTGTCCGCAGGCCACCGTAATTAAAGGAAATGCCAGTACTTACACCAAACATTCGAAAGAAGTTACAGAAATTATTAAAAACCAGGTGCCCAGTTTTGAAAAAGCCAGTGTAGATGAGTTTTATGCCGATTTGAGTGGGATGGATAAATTTTTCGGCATCAATCAATTTGCCAGTGAGTTGAGACAGACAATTATAAAGGAAAGCGGCTTGCCAATTTCTTTCGGACTTTCACAAAACAAGGTGGTTTCTAAGATCGCTACGGGAGAAGCCAAACCTAATGCCGAAATTATAATTCCGCATGGAAATGAAAAAATTTTTCTTGCACCCTTAAGTGTAAATAAAATCCCGATGGTTGGTAATAAGACCTTTCAAAAACTACTGAATTTAGGCGTTAGAGAAATAAAAACTATCCAGGAAATGCCAGTGGAAATGTTGGAAAGTGTTTTAGGAAAGGCCGGGCGAACTATCTGGAAGCGTGCTAATGGCCTGGACGATACACCAATTATTCCTTATCACGAAAGAAAGTCTATCTCTACCGAGCGCACTTTTGGCCGCGATACTATAGATATGGTGCGCCTGCACGCCACTTTGGTGGCTATGGCCGAAAGCCTGGCTTACCAGTTACGGCGAGGAAATAAATTAACCAGCGTGGTAAGTGTAAAAATCAGGTATTCCGATTATCAGACGCATTCTAAACAGGTGAAAATCTCCTATACCAGCGCCGATCATATTCTAATTCCTAAAGTTGAAATGCTCTTTAAGCAACTCTATTCCCGCCGGTTGTTGATTCGGTTAATCGGTGTGAAATTCAGCGGACTAGTAGGTGGAAATTACCAGATTAACCTGTTTGATGATTCTGAAGAAATGCTGAATTTATATAATTCTATAGATAAAATTAAAGAGCGTTTTGGAGAACATAGTGTGATGCGCGCGGTCACCATGGGCACAAAAACCATTGGCCGCATGGGAAATCCGTTTAACGGCGAACCGCCAATTGTGCTAGCACATAGAAAACAATAATGATCTATTTAAACTGCCATACCTGGTACTCACTGCGCTACGGGACTTTCTCAGTGGAAAAACTCTGTGAACTCGCCCGGGAATTTAAAGTGGAATCTTTAGCGCTTACCGATATTAATAATACTTCGGCTTGTTTAAATTTTATAAAAATTGCTTCGGAATATGGAATAAAACCAATTGTGGGAATAGATTTTAGAAATGGAGCTGAGCAACAATATGTTGGGGTCGCTAAAAACAATGAAGGTTTTAGGCAGTTAAACGAACATTTATCGCAACAATTTCATCTAAAAAAAGATTTTAAACCTGAAGCGCCCGAATTACCTGATTGCTTTATTATTTATCCTTTTGAAAAAGTATTTGCACACAAAAAGACGAATTTCAGGAAGAATGAATTCATTGGAATTTCTGTGGAAAGTCTGCGGAAGCTTAAATTCTCAAAATACCTTGAATTTAAAGATAAACTGGTATTGCAGCAAAGCGTGAGTTTTAGGAATAAGCGTGATTATAATGCACACCGGTTGTTGCGGGCCATAGATAATAATGTTTTACTTAGCCAGCTTCCTGAAAACGAGCAGGGTTCTTTTTCTCATCAAATGATAGCTTCAGAAATTATCACTTCAGAATTTGAAGATTTCTCCTATATTTTAGAGAACACACACGAATTGGTAAATGCCTGTCGGGTAGATTTCAAATTCGGAAAAACCCAAAATCGAAATTTGTTGGTTTCAGGTGACAGCCCTGAAGCTGATGTTGCCCGGTTAAGAAAACTATGTGATGAAAACCTGCCAAAACGTTATCCAAAGTTAGAACCAGAGGTTTTGGAACGAGTAGAAAAAGAGCTGAATGCCATCATAAAACTCGGCTTTGTTTCCTATTTTTTGATCAATTATGATATTGTAAGTTATGCCCGGTCGCAGAATTTTCCGTTTATAGGGCGGGGAAGTGGTGCCAATTCTATTATTGCTTATATTATTGGAATTACCAATGTAGATCCCGTAGAGCTGGATTTATATTTTGAACGTTTTATTAATGAAAGTCGAAGTTCTCCACCTGATTTTGATATCGATTTCTCCTGGAAAGATCGTAACGAAGTAACTGATTTTATTTTCAAAAAGTACGAGTTCACCGCTTTAATGGGAACTTATGTAACTTTTAAACGCCGAGCGGTATCCCGGGAATTGGGTAAGGTTTTTGGTTTGCCTAAAGAAAACATAGATAAACTTTCAGCAGGATTTTTTAGTATAAATGAGCTGGATCAATTGGAAAAATTGGTGTTACGTTACAGCGCTTTAATTGAAGGTTTTCCCAATTATTTGAGTGTGCATTCCGGCGGAATTTTAATTCTGAATGACAGCATCTATAATTATGCCGCTACTTTTTTGCCACCCAAGGGTTTTGAAACAATCCAGATAGATATGAATATCGCGGAAGAAGTGGGGATTCATAAATTTGATATTCTTGCCCAACGCGGACTCTCAAAGATCACCGATGCGATTGAAATTATAAGGAAAAATCAACCAAATGCTGAAATTGAGGAGATTGAAAATATTGCTGTTTTTAAGGAAGATCCGGAAATCAATAATTTGCTAAAAACCGGTGATTGTATGGGTGTTTTTTATGTAGAATCTCCTGCAATGCGTGGTCTGCTCACTAAACTACAAACCGATAATTATTTAAATCTGGTAGCCGCGAGTTCTATAATCAGGCCCGGAATTTCCAGTGGTGGGATGAAAGAAGAATATATAAAACGGCATCGCGATCCTAAACGAAGAAAACAAGGCCACCCGGTGATGCTCGAAATTATGGGTGATACTTACGGGATTATGGTCTACCAGGAAGATGTGATGAAAGTAGCTCATAAATTCGCCGGACTTAGTTTTGAAGATGCTGATGTTTTGCGGCGGGGAATGAGTGGAAAAAAAACCTCTAAGGGCCAGATGGAAAGAATTGAAGCTAAATTCAGGGAAAATTGTAAACAAAAAGGCTATAATAAAAAGATTATTGATGAGGTTTGGGAGCAAATTTCTTCTTTTGCCGGTTATGCATTTCCAAAGGGACATTCGGCTTCTTATGCGGTAGAAAGTTACCAAAGTTTGTATTTGAAAAAATATTTTCCGCTAGAATTTATGGTGGCTGCGCTTAATAACGGCGGCGGATTTTATGATGTAGAAACTTATATCCAGGAAATTAGAAAATGCGGCGGGAGAGTGCATCCTCCCTGTATCAATAAAAGCGATCACCCAAATAGTATTTTTGGAAAAGATATTTACCTGGGATTAGGTTATATCAAAGAATTGGAAACTAAAACCGTACAGCAAATCCTGGAAAATCGGCAGTTTTTTGGTGTTTTTAAGTCCTTTGATGATTTTATAGATCGGGTTTCTATTTCAATAGAACAGCTAAGTATTTTACTGAAAATTGATGCTTTTAGATTCACACAAACAGATAAACATCATTTACTATGGAAAGCTCATTTTAAACTGAATGCCTCCAAACCGGTAGCTACACAGGAAAAATTATTTAATACTGCTCACCGGGATTTTGAACTTCCGCAGTTTCAATATTCAGCATTAATAGAAGCTTTTGACCAAATGGAATTGCTGGGTTTTCCGCTTTGTTCACATTTTAAATTGCTTAAAAATCCTATCGAAAAATCGGTAAGAGCAAAAGATTTAAAACATTATGTGGGAAAGGAAGTTTTGATTTATGGTGCCCTGATCACCGCTAAAAAAACTGGAACTTCTAACGGGAAATATATGTATTTCGGGACTTTTTTTGATGCTGAGGGCGATGTTTTCGACACGGTTCAATTTCCTGCTACCGCAGAAAAATATCCGTTGCGCAGCAAAGGAATTTATAAATGCTACGGCAGGGTAAATAACGAATTGGATTATATTTCTATTAGCATACAATGGCTGCAACGCCAGGACACCTTAACTGATCCTCGGTTGGTTGGCTACCAGTTTTCTTAGAGATTAACCTAAACGTCATCCTGAACTTGTTTCAGGATATAAGGAGTTAAGCCACATAATTTTATACTATTTCATATTTCAATTTTACTTATCTTTGACGTTAGTAACGGAAATCGGGATTACTTGTGATAAAATCATTTGCGGACAAAGAAGCTGAAAAAATTTGGAATGGAACTCAATCCAAAAAGCTTCCTGCTAATATTCAAAATGTAGCTCGAAGAAAATTAAGAATGATAAATAATGCTCAAAATATAAATGATTTAAGAATTCCTCCCGCTAATCATTTGGAAAAGTTGAGTGGAAATTTAGAAGGCTTTCATAGCATTAGAATCAATAAGCAATGGAGAATAATTTTTAAATGGGAAAATGACAATGCTCTTGAAATTCAAATTGTTGATTATCATTAGATTTAAAAAGTAAATTGAAAAATGAAAAAGTTAGATAATATACATCCTGGAGAAATTTTAAAAGAGGAATTTTTAGATGCAATGGAAATCAGTGCTTACCGACTTTCTAAAGAAACATTTATTCCGCAGACAAGAATAAGTGAAATCATAAAAAAGAAAAGAAGGATAACTGCTGACACAGCTCTTCGACTTTCTAAATATTTTGGAACAACTGCTAAGTTTTGGTTGGGATTACAAGATGATTATGATTTAGAAGAAGAAAAATCTCTTAAAGGAAAAGAATTTAATAGCATTAAACCGGTAAAAAATAACGCGGCATAACCAGTTATTAAAATAATTGGACTTCACTATGCCTGCATCGCTTAGAATTTATTTCAGCATCTAATATGAATAGAAGAGTTGAGAATTTCCTCTTAATTTAGACCCCGAAATAAATTCGTGATGACGTAAAAAACCAAAAATAGCTACTTCAAATACTCCAGGACATTATTTTCAATACGGGTTTCAATATTGCTGATATCGCTTTTTACAAAAGCTTCCCCGGTGATCTTTTCGTATAATTCTATATACCGTTCAGAAACCGACTCGATATATTCATCGCCCATTTCTGGTAAAATCTGGCCTTCTTTTCCCTGGAAGTTATTTTCAATAAGCCATTGTCTCACAAACTCTTTAGATAATTGTTTTTGCGGCTCATCATTATCCTGTCTTTCCCGGTAACCATCAGCATAAAAATATCGAGAAGAATCGGGAGTATGAATTTCATCTATTAAAACAATTTCCCCATCAGCATTTTTACCAAATTCATATTTGGTATCAACTAAAATTAATCCTCTTCTTGCTGCAATTTCAGTTCCGCGTTTAAAAAGATTTCGCGTGTATTTCTCAAGGATTTCGTAATCTTCTTTAGAAACAATAGCACGTTTTAGAATTTCTTCTTTAGAAATATCTTCGTCGTGATCGCCCTGTTCCGCTTTGGTTGCAGGAGTAATAATTGGCTCCGGGAATTTATCATTTTCCTTCATTCCGTTAGGCATTTCTACCCCACATAGCATACGTTTCCCGGCTTTGTATTCCCGGGCAGCGTGGCCCGCAAGATAACCGCGAATTACCATTTCAATTTTAAAAGGCTCGCAGGCCTGGCCAACCGCAACATTAGGATCTGGAGTCGCCTCCAGCCAGTTGGGCACAAGATCGCGTGTGGCTTCCATCATTTTTGTAGCAATTTGATTAAGGATCTGGCCTTTGTAAGGAATGCCCTTTGGCATTACCACATCAAAAGCCGAAAGCCTATCGGTAGCCACAATTACAAGTTTATTATTTTTTAAAGTATAAACATCCCGCACTTTGCCTTTGTAAACATCGGTTTGGCCGGGAAAATTGAAATCGGTTTTTATAATGGTATTATTCATTAGAATCTATTCTGAATTTTGGAAACTGAATTTTATAAAAAATTGAAATAGGATTTTACTCTGTATGTTCAATTTCTTTATAGGCTGAAATTATTTTTTTCACGAGTCGGTGGCGAATTACATCTTTATCGTCAAGGTAAATTATCCCTACACCTTTTACTTCTTTAAGCACGAGCAACGCTTCTTTTAGACCTGAAATCACCCTGCGAGGTAAATCTATTTGCCCGGGATCTCCGGTGATCATAAACTTGGCACTTTTACCCATTCGGGTAAGAAACATTTTCATTTGCGCGTGGGTGGTATTTTGCGCTTCATCCAAAATCACAAAGGCATTATCTAAGGTTCGGCCACGCATAAATGCAAGTGGTGCAATTTGAATCACTCCTTTTTCTATAAATGAATCAAGCCTTTCCTGCGGAATCATATCCCGAAGCGCATCATAAAGCGGCTGCATGTAAGGATCTAATTTTTCCTTTAAATCCCCGGGAAGAAATCCCAGGTTTTCACCAGCTTCAACCGCGGGACGGGTAAGAATAATTCTGCGAACTTGTTTTTCTTTTAATGCTTTTACGGCAAGCGCAACGCCTGTGTATGTTTTTCCGGTTCCTGCAGGACCAATGGCAAAAACCATATCGTTTTTACGCATTAGCTCAACCAGCTTTCTTTGGTTTGCGGTTTGGGCTTTTACCAATCGGCCGCCCACCCCGTGAACCAATACTTCGCCGCTTTCGTCTGAAGTTTGATAATCTGAACTTTTCTCGCTGGTAAGCACCCTTTCAATCACATTTTCGTCCAGTTTATTATACTTTCCGAAGTGCTCCATTAGCATTGTGATGCGTTCATCAAATTCTTCCAGCATTTCCTCGTCTCCAAAAACCTTAATTTTATTTCCGCGGGCTACAATTTTTAGCTTTGGAAAGTATTCTTTAAGAAGTTCAATATTCTCGTTTTGTTGCCCAAAAAATTCGCGGGGATTAATCTCAGAAAGTTCAATTACAATTTCGTTCAAAGGCTTATGGTTTTAGTTGAAAAACAATATCAAAATATTTTTATTTATAGTTATTCTTTATTTGTTGCTACTAAGTTTTAATGCTAATTTTGGCAGTTAGAAGATAGGTTGAAATACCTAACTTTCTTTTTCAAAAAAACCAATAAACTTAACTTCGCTTACTATACAAACTTACATAAAATAAGCGCTTACAAGTTAAAAAAATATTAACAATCACCTATGGCTATCATTACTTTAACCACCGATTTTGGCGAGAAAGATTACTTTGTGGGAGCGGTTAAGGGAGCTATTTACAGCGAATTAAAAGAAGTTAGAATTGTTGATATTTCACATTCAGTTTCCCCGTTTCATATTAGTGAAGCGGCCTACATTATAAAAAACGCTTATAATAGTTTTCCTAAAGGTAGTATTCATATAATTGGGATCGATTCAGAATTTACACCAGAAAATAAACACCTGGCTGTTTTACTGGACGATCACTATTTTATTTGTGCCAATAACGGGATTTTATCTTTGCTGGCTTCAGAAATTAAACCTGAGAAAGTTGTGGAAATTAATATTCACGATGCTATAGAAACCAATTTCCCGGTTTTAGATGTGTTTGTAAAAGTAGCCTGTCATTTAGCTCGTGGAGGAACGCTGGAAGTAATTGGAAAAAATATTAGTGAGATAAAATACCTAAAACAGTTTGAACCTGCTATTAATTCTGAAAAAAACCAGATTGTTGGTCACGTTTTATATATTGATAATTATGGAAATGTAGTTACTAATATTAGTCGGAAGCTTTTTGACCACGTAGGCAAAGGAAGAAATTACTTAATTAGTGCCAGAATGGTCACTTTTCCAAAAATTTATGAAGCATATTCTGATTGGATTAATTTTGAAGTGGAAAAAGAGAATCGGGGAGAAGAAGATGGCAAAAAACTTGCGCTATTTAATTCGGCCGGGTATATAGAACTGGCAATTTATAAAAGTAATCCTTCTACGGTAGGCAGCGCGTCTACACTTTTTGGACTGGAACACCGCGATACGGTAACTATTAAATTTGAAGAGAAATGATACACAGAATTGTGAAAATGGAATTTGATCCCGAAAAAATTGAAGAATTCCTTTCTAATTTTGAACAAAACAAAAAGAAAATAAGAGAATTTGGCGGTTGTTATAAACTGGAATTATTACGGGACCAGGACAATACAAACATCTTTTTTACGTATAGTTACTGGGTAGATGAGCTCTCTTTAGAACGTTACCGAAATTCAGAATTATTTAAAGATGTTTGGGCAAAAACTAAGGTACTTTTTAATGCCAAACCAATGGCCTGGAGCACCAATATTATAAGTAGCCAATAATTAAATTAGAATCATATTGCCAATGCTGGCCATTTTAAACAAAGAAATAAACTCTTTTTTTTCATCACCAATCGGTTACCTGGTCATTGGAATCTTTTTGGTAGTTTGTGGTTTGTTCTTATTTGTTTTTACCGGAGATTACAATATCCTGGATAATGGATTTGCCGATGTAAAACCATTCTTTAATCTTGCCCCCTGGATCTTCATTTTTCTTATTCCCGCAATTACCATGAAGAGTTTTTCTGAAGAGAAAAGACAGGGCACTATGGAATTGCTGCTAACTCGCCCCATTGGTTTTACACAACTTGTTTTAGGAAAATATTTTGGCGCTTTAATCCTGGTGATTTTAGCTATTTTGCCCAGTATTTTATATGTAATTACTATTCATCAACTGGGAAGTCCGGTGGGAAATTTTGATCTTGGTGCAACTCTTGGATCTTATTTAGGCTTAATTTTTCTTGGAGGCTGTTATACTGCTATTGGAATTTTTGCTTCTTCACTTTCTCAAAATCAGATCATCGCATTTATTATCGCGGTTTTTCTATGTTTTCTAAGTTATTTCGCTTTTGAAGGTTTGGGAGATTTAGACCTATTTGGAAGTACTAATTATGGCGCAGAATACCTTGGGATCAGCTTTCATTATCAAAGTATAAGCAGAGGTGTGATAGATACCCGGGATATTATTTATTTTCTAAGTTTTATAATTTTCTTTTTAAAACTTACGCAGTTAAGGTTAATATCAATTCAGAAAAAATCTTAGGCTTTGAAACACCAAAACACCTATAAAAACGTTTTTCTGTGGCTTGTTGCACTTGTAGCGATAAACCTGCTAGCGGCCAACTTTTTTGAGCGCATAGACCTTACTCGAGACCAACGTTATACACTGTCTCCTGCGGCAATGGAAATCGTTTCAGATGCTGATTCGCCCATTGTTATAGAAGTCTTTTTAGAAGGAAAATTCCCATCAGAGTTTAGAAGGCTTCGGAATGAAACCAGGCAAATGCTGGAAGAGTTTTCAGCTTATAACAGTAATATAAAATTCACTTTTACCAATCCCTTAGAAGAAAGTAAGGATGCTGAAGCTACGGCGCAGGAATTTTATCAGCAGGGAATGCCGCCGGCAAGGGTGAGTGTTCAGGAAAACGGTAAGAGTTCTGAAGCTTTGGTTTTTCCTTGGGCTGTGGCCAGACTTGGCGATAAAGAAGTGCAAATTCCTTTATTAAAAAATAAACTGGGCGCTACCGATGAGGAACGGGTTTCAAGCTCGGTACAGCAGTTGGAATATGCTATTGCCAATGCATTGAATAAATTAGTTTATCCGCGGAAAAAGAAAGTCGCGGTAATGCGTGGAAACGGAGAATTGCCCGATGCACAAATAGCTAGTTTTATAAAGACGCTGCAGGAATATTATTTTATGGCGCCGTTTACTTTAGATTCGGCGGCTGTAAATCCTCAAAAAACGCTTCAGCAATTAAAAGGCTACGATTTGATTATCGAGGCAAAACCTACCGAGGCCTTTACCGAAAATGAAAAGTATATTTTAGATCAATATACAATGAATGGTGGTAAATCACTTTGGCTTACCGAAGCCGTTGCCATGGAAACCGATAGTTTGTTGAATCCTTCAGGCAGAGCTTTTGCTTTACCTCGTGATCTTAATTTAGGCGATTTTTTCTTTTCCTACGGAATTAGAATCAACCCGGTTTTGATCAATGATATTTATTCAGCGCCCATTATTTTGGCCTCAGGAGAGGGAAATAATACTCGGTTCAACCCGTATCCCTGGTTTTACAGTCCGTTAACCACTTCGCCCAACGATCACCCTATTATTAATAATATTGAAGCAGTGAAATTTGAATATGCCAATCAAATTGATACGCTTCAGAATAAGCTTGAAAAAACAATTTTATTAAGCAGTTCTCCACAAACCAGGGTAGAAGGTACGCCGCGGGAAATTAGCCTCGAGATGGTAAGCCAGGAACCGGATATGGCTTCCTATAAAGATGGCGAGCAACCACTGGCAGTTTTATTGGAAGGAGAATTTACTTCGGTCTATAAGAACAGGATCAAGCCATTTGAAATTAAAAATCCTTTAGACCAAAGTGAAGAAACAAAAATGCTGGTAATATCTGATGGAGATGTTATTAAAAATGAAGTACAGCGAGGTAAACCCCTGGAACTTGGGCTTGAACGCTACACGGGAAATACCTACGGAAACAAAGAATTTTTGCTGAATGCCGTAAATTATATGCTGGATGACAGCGGACTTATAGATATTCGCAGCAAGGAAATAAATATCGCATTCCTGGACGATCAAAGAACTGCTGATGAACGCGAAAAATGGCAGGTGATTAATATTATTCTTCCTTTAATTATCCTGGGACTTTTCGCTTTCGGATTTAATTATTTCAGAAAAAAGAAATACCTGAAATAGCTTTCTTAGACTTCAATTTTCAGGAAATAAAATCAACATATTAACAATCTTAAAAAGATTATAGGTTGTAAGTATCTGTTTTTTAATTGTTTACTACATATTTTTTTGTTTTTGATGTTAATAAAAACTCGTCGACACAAGCTTTATTTTTAACAGATTAAAATATATTTGTAATGATTTCTAATTAATCACAAAGCCGATGAAATTTATTGTATCCAGCAGTTATTTGCTGAAACAGCTTCAGATATTGGGTGGGGTTATTAACAACACCAACACCCTTCCAATTTTAGACAACTTTTTATTCGATCTTAAGCAGGACGAGCTTACGGTTTCTGCCTCAGATCTTGAAACTACAATGTCTGCTAAACTTAAGGTAGAATCAGATTCCGAAGGAAAAATAGCGGTTCCTGCAAAATTGCTTTTAGATACGCTAAAAACTTTCCCGGAGCAACCCTTAACTTTTGTTGCTGAAGATAACAACACTATAGAATTAAGCTCTAATCACGGTAAATACGCGCTTGCCTATGCCGATGGTGAGGAATTTCCAAATCCTGTGGAATTGGAAGATCCTAGCAGCACCGTTTTAGAAGGTGATATTTTAGCTACCGCGATTAGCAAAACCATTTTTGCTTCAGGAAACGACGATCTTCGCCCGGTAATGAGTGGGGTTTTCTTTCAATTTACAACAGAAAGTTTGACTTTTGTAGCAACTGACGCGCATAAATTGGTGAAATATCAGCGTGAAGACGTTACGGCTTCCCAGGCTTCAGACTTTATTATGCCGAAAAAGCCACTAAACCTTTTAAAAGGAATTCTAGCCGGTAGCGAAAGTGAAGTGCTTATAGAATACAACGATTCTAATGCGAAATTCACTTTTGATGATACGCAATTAGTTTGTCGTTTAATAGACGGGAAATACCCTAATTACGAAGCGGTAATTCCGAAAGAAAATCCGAATAAATTAACCATAGAGCGCAACCAGTTTTTGAGTTCGGTTCGTAGGGTTTCTATTTTCTCTAATAAAACTACGCACCAGGTGAGATTAAAAATTGCCGGTGCCGAATTAAATATTTCTGCAGAAGACGTAGATTACAGTAATAAGGCGGAAGAGCGTTTAACCTGTTCTTACCAGGGAGACGATATGCAAATTGGTTTCAACTCTCGTTTTCTGACAGAAATGTTGAATAATTTAACTTCAGATGAAGTTCAACTGGAAATGAGTCTGCCTAATCGTGCAGGAATTTTAACTCCTGTAGATGGTTTAGACCCTGGAGAAAAAATTACCATGCTGGTTATGCCGGTGATGCTTAATAATTAAGCCCCCTGGCCCCCGAAGGGGAGATTCAACATAAAAACCTAGCTAGCTTAAAGAAATCAAACCTCACAGGTTTTCAAAACCTGTGAGGTTTTTTATTCTAACAAGTAGGGAATGAAATTATAATAAAACAAGGCAGCCGATTGGCTGCCTTGCTGTTTTGAAAATGTCTCCGGTTTATTTTATAATTTCAATAGTTAGCGGATAATTAGGTATTTCCCCGTTGCTCACTTTAATAGCATTTACAATAGGAATAACAACCATTAAAATTGCTATTCCAATAAGAGCGATTATCCCAAGTCCGAATAAAAAGATTAGCGGGATACATAATAAGCTATAAATAAACATACTTATTTGGAAATTGATGATCATTTTTCCGTGAAAATCCATTCCGGCAACTTTATCTTTTTGGGTAAGCCACAGGATTAACGGAACTATAAAGCCGCCAATTCCTGTAACTAAATCCAGTAACTGACTTAAGTGGGTAAGAACGAGCATTTGGTTGTCTTCTCTCATTTTTTCTTTGATTGATGTGATGTCTCTATATTAATAGACGATCTTTTCCGCACGATGTTACAATTTTTAAAAGATGCATTTTTTCTTCCCCTCTTTTGGAGGGGGTTGGGGGGAGGCTTATCTTTGCACTATGAAATTAAACGATACTATTGTAGCGCTTGCCACACCTTCTGGTGCAGGAGCTATTGCGATTATTAGGGTTTCCGGTCCCGAAGCATTTAATATTGTTTCACCGCTTTTTAAGGCGAAGAGTAAAAAAAAGCTAAGCGAACAGCCCAGCCATACTTTACATTTAGGAAATTTAATGGATGATGATCGTACCTTAGATGAGGTTTTAATTTCAATATTTAGAGCGCCTAAATCTTATACCGGCGAAGAAACGGTAGAAATTTCCTGTCACGGAAGTCCCTATATTCAGCAGGAGATTATTCAATTAATGATTAGAAAAGGTTGTCGCTCAGCCGAAGCCGGGGAGTTTACCATGCGAGCCTTCCTAAACGGAAAAATGGATCTCAGTCAGGCGGAAGCCGTAGCCGATTTAATTTCTTCTGAAAACCAGGCTTCGCACCAAATGGCGATGCAACAAATGCGCGGCGGATTTTCTAATGAAATTCATCGTTTACGCCAGGAATTACTAGATTTTGCGTCCTTAATTGAACTAGAATTAGATTTTTCTGAAGAAGATGTGGAGTTCGCTAATCGCGATCAATTTAAAGAATTGGTAGCCAGGATTCAGCAGGTATTAAAACGTTTAATAGATTCTTTCGCTACCGGGAACGTGCTTAAAAACGGAATTCCCGTTGCAATTGTAGGTGAGCCAAACGTAGGGAAATCTACTTTACTGAATTCACTTTTAAATGAAGAACGCGCTATTGTTTCTGAAGTGGCCGGGACCACCCGTGATTCTATTGAGGACGAAATGAGTATTGGTGGCGTTGGATTCAGGTTCATTGATACCGCCGGAATACGAGAGACTGAAGATGTGGTGGAAAGCATCGGAATAAAGCGAACGTTCGAAAAAATAAGTCAGGCGCAAGTAGTTGTATTTTTGCTAAATGCAGAAAAGTTTAAAGCTCAAAGTTCAAAGTTTAAGGTTGAAATTAAAAAAATCCACAATCAATTTCCTCAAAAACCTCTTGTTGTTATTGCGAATAAAGTAGATCAACTTACGGAAAATGAGAAAGAGAATTTATTTGAAAATTTAAACGAACTGGAAGGCGCAAGCTTGCAGTTAATTTCTGCTAAGACAGGCGAAGGTGTGGAGGAACTAAAAATTAAACTACTGGAGTTTGTAAACACCGGTGCGCTTAGAAATAACAATACCATCGTAACCAACAGCCGTCATTACAATGCGCTTTTAAAAGCCCTGGAAGAAATAAACAAGGTAGAAGAAGGACTAAACACAGACCTCTCTGGCGACCTATTAGCCATAGATATTCGCGAAGCATTAGAATACTTCGGTGAAATCACCGGGCAGGTCACTAATGATGAATTATTGGGGAATATATTTTCTAATTTCTGTATTGGAAAATAAGCAGTAGATTTTATATGATGTCAAATGATATCAAATGACATCAAAACGTAATAATAGAGAGGCTTTTGAGCCTCTTTTGTTTTTTGATATATTTCCTATTTTGACTATTGGTACACCTATTTTTGTACCTTTGGTACACCTCGATGTTAAAATTTGTATCTCAGGTGTACCTTGGTACACCTCGTATTCATTTTTTAGTTATCTTTATGAAAAACAAGGAGATATGAAAATTAAACTTAAAAAGAAGAAACTAACTTCTGGGAAGTACAGCCTTTATATCGAATACTATAAAGGAAAAATTAGAGATGTAAATGGTAAGCAGACCAATAAAAGAGAATTCGAATACCTCAAAGAATATTTGTACATAAATCCCAAAAATGCTTCTGAAAAAAAGGAAAATGAAGAAACTCTTTTAAGAGCTGAACAAATACTTTCGATCCGAAGGGCAGAATATGCTCAGGGTAAATATGGTATAAAAGATAGAAGTAAGGAGCGACTTCTCTTCATTACTTATTACGAAAAGGTTAAAGAAGAGCGTTACGAAAGCAAAGGGAATTATGATAACTGGGATGCCGCTCAAAATCATATTGAAGATTATTTAGGAAAGCGAAAGATAAGCTTTGAGGATCTTGATGAAGATTTCGTTATAGGCTTTAAAAAATACTTAAATAAAAAAGCCAGGACAAAGTCAAATACTGAATTGTCCCAAAATTCTAAATATACTTATTATAACAAATTTAAAGCTTCATTACGCCAGGCATTTGATGATGGTTATACCAGACGAAACTTTGCCACTTCAGTAAAAGGCTTTGCTCAGGGAGAATCAACACGGGAATATCTAACCCAAGAAGAACTCCAGGCTATGGCAAACGCCTACTGTAAGCATCAGGTGCTTAAAAATGCTTTTATGTTTAGTTGTTTAACCGGACTTAGATGGAGCGATATAAACAAACTTACCTGGCTCGAGGTTAGGGACGAAGAGGATGGACCACGGCTAATTTTTAAACAAAAGAAAACTTCGGGCCAAGAGTATCAATATATCTCTAATCAGGCAAGACAACTGTTAGGAAAGAGAAAAAGAGAAAATGATCTCGTTTTTAAAGGATTAAAATATGGAGCTCATTTTAATGCAGAAATACTTAGATGGTGTATGAGAGCTGGGATTACCAAACACATTACTTTTCATAGTGCCAGGCACACCCACGCAGTTTTACTTTTAGAATACGGCGCGGATATCTATACCGTTTCAAAAGTTTTAGGCCATAAAGAGATAAAAACCACCCAGATATATGCTAAGATAGTAGATAAGAAAAAGAAGGAAGCTGCTAACCTGATTCCTGAACTCGAAATAAATTATGAGTATTGATTTATTCAAATATTTAACAACCCTTGGCTTCTTTTATATTTATGGAAGACTCATTTTGCATTATGGGGAGCTATTTTTGGCTTTTATGTTATACAATAGGATCCTCTGGAAGTCTAATTTCGAAAAACCAAGAATCCTTTTTCTTATTACTGGATTGGGTTTGATGCATCTGATGTCTTATGCACGATTAAGCATATACACTGAAAATTATTTAGCTCAGATAATTCTATTTGTTGTCTTTGGACTTGGGTTTTATTTTGCATTTATTACCTGGACGGACCAGTTTAGAAATTATGCAAGTTGGAGAAACTTTACTTGTACCCGAGAAGACAGCATTTAAAAAAGCCGACAATTTCCAGCTTAAAATTTCCGAAGGTCAATTGCAAAAGCTATATCAAGGATTAATGAAATATGATCTTTTGAACCCTGATAAAACTAGTTTCCAGGATTTTGAAAATGCACTTACAAAAGACTGGGATACTCACAACTCAAAAATTCATTTTAAAATGGATGGTCCGAGCTCTCGTGAGTTTTATGAGTTTTTGTCTGCGACCTTTCCTAACGATATGACCATTAAAGATTTTTTTATTTATTCCGGGGTAGTCCTACGAGCGGATGAAAAAAAATACAAATACAATACTTTGAAGAATTCTCCCACTCGAACACCTGTTTCTAAACAGAATGTGGCTTTAGTCAATATTTTTAAGAGAATGAGTTAATTAAAATCATTCGGGATATCTGTTAAACTTAGATTTGCTTCAGTAAAATTTATATCTATTCCAATTGGATAAGCTTCGAAAAAACAATGATAATAACATCTTATCAATTTCTATTTTTCGTTAGCGTACTTTCTAAGCTAGTGGGAATGGAAAATAGAAATTAAGCGGTTTTCTTACCCCGTTGGAAAGGTAAAATAATACTTACCTCAAAATTTCTTACTTTATTGAGATAGGTTTAACGCAACCACTTAAGAAGTAGTGCATCTTATAAATAAGACTAAGCTACATTTAGTAGTCTTTTCTGGTTCAATTTGAAAATAAAAGTTATGAAACAGATGAAAAAAATATTCTTTTTTTGGCTTGTTATTTCAATGAATATAAGCTGCGAAACAGATACAGAAATTTGTGAAGATGGAGAGGACGCACAGCTATATTATACGCCTGATTGCGCAACAATCAATGGATACATAATATTGGAAGACAGTAATAAAACCTACGTCTTTCAAAACGAAATCGATGAACAATTTCAAGAAACTGGAATTGATGTTTGTGTAGAATATGAAATTGTAAAAAACCCAATACCATTAACGGCCGACTGTACACAAGCTGATATTATCATTATTACCGTTCTTAGAAAGAGGTGATAAACCTAAACATCCAAAAGATGGGTTTACTAATTTGTGTATTATCCAGTTGAAAAATGACAAAATTTCTAAAAAGATGACAAAGTTTCGAGGTCTAATCCTTCTAATCTCACTTTAAATATTTAAGATATAGTTTCTTTAAATATTAAATTTATTCGGGTTCCAATGTTAGGTTTACTGCTAAGTTGAATTTTCCCTTTATGAAGAGTCATTATTTGTTTCGAAAGGCTAAGACCAATTCCGCTACCTTCTTTTTTTGTGGTGAAGAAAGGAATAAATATCTGATCTTTAATTTCCTCAGGAATTCCTGTACCATTATCTGAAACGGAAATTGAAATCTGACCATCAGAGTTTTTTTCAGCATATACATTTATTCTGGGTTCAGGCCTTTCTTTAGATGCTTCAATTGCATTTAGAACCAGGTTGATAAGAACCTGCTCAAGCAAATAAGCATCCGCCTCTACTTTTAAATTTTGATCACTTAATATAAAACTGAGATTTATATTTTTTGCATTTCTAGCCTGTAATAAGTTTTCTAGATTTTCAAACAATGCTCTAATTTCAATCTCTTCCGTATTTATATTAGTTATTTTACTTAAGCTACGATAAGTTTTAGCAAATTTCAACAAACCTTCACTTCTTTTTTCAATACTGGTCAATCCGGAATTTAGATCTTCAATATCCAGGGTGTTTGCTGCAGGATTTTGATGGTGCATTTCAACCTGAAATTTCAAGGTACCGGCAAGAGAAGAGATAGGAGCAATAGAGTTCATAATTTCATGTGTCATCACACTTAATAATTTCTTCCAAGCCTCCGATTCGTTTTTATTAAGTGTATTTTCAATATTATGAAGTACAATTAACTTGAATGACTCCTGGCCAACGGAAAAAAGAGAATTTGAAACTAACGCCCTAATAGGTTCTTTTTTAACAGGTATATCTAGTGTGCTTGGTTCTGAATATGAATTCACAAACAGGAGCTGATATATCTTCTTATTGCGGCTTTTTACAAAATTTATATTCTTAAAGGATGGGAAATCCAGAGATTCCTGGATCGATTCATTTGCCCATAAAACTTCTCCCGATTTGCTATTGAAAGCTAAAATGCCAATATCTACCAGCTCCAGTATTTTTTGTAGATAAAGGTACTGGGTTTCTTTTTCCGAGTTTATTTTGCGTACTACTTGGTTTACAGTATTGAAGCCCTCATATAAAGACTGTATATCCCTGGATTTGTTTTTTTGTAAATAGTGTCTGGAAAAATCACGATATTTTATAGATTCAAAAAAATCTTCAATGATATTAAAACGTCGACTTAGAAAACGGAAAAACTCATAAGTAGTGATAATCAACAAAACACCTGAACCGATGGCTACTAAAAAATAGGTTTTAAAAACGGCATACAGTAAAATTCCAATGACGAGAATCAAAAGAAAAATTCGAATAAAAACTCCGGTATGATAGCTTTTAAAGGTCATATTTCTCCAGTCTTCTATAAAGTGCGGCACGTGTAATTCCCAGTTCTTTGGCCGATTTTGAAATATTCCCCCTGTTTTTATCGATAACCTTTAAAATGGTATTCTTTTCAACAGTTTCCAGGCGGGTATCTGCAATTCCATTACTTTCAATTTCACTTTCTATTGCTGAAAAAGATAGGTCGTTTGCGGTTAGGAAAGAACCTTCCGTCATAATCACCGCCCGCTCGATTACAAATTGCAATTCCCGGATGTTACCCGGAAAGTTGTGATTTTTTAATTTACTTAAAAATCCCGGATCCAATTTAAACGGGCCTTTGGTATACTTTTCAGAATAAAGCTCCAAAAAATACCTGGTTAGCAAGGTTATATCGGTGCCTCGAAACCGTAATGGTGGCACTATAATGTCTACGGTATTTATCCGGTAAATTAAATCTTTTCTGAATTTAGATTCATTAGATAATTCTGAAATATCCAGGTTGGTGGCGCAAATCAGCCGGATATCAATCGGTATAACTTCATTAGATCCAAGCGGACTAATTTGCCGGTTTTGAAGTACAGTGAGTAATCTTGCTTGTTGGCTAAGACTTATATTTCCTATTTCATCAAGAAAAAGTGTACCGCCCTGAGCGGCTTCAAACCTACCTTTGCGGTCTTCTCTGGCATCGGTAAAAGCACCTTTTTTATATCCGAACAATTCACTTTCAAATAGGGTGGAAGTAAGCGCGCCCACATCAACTTTTACGAAAGCTTCGTCTTTTCTGTTTGAATTTTCATGGATAGCTCTAGCTACCAGGTCTTTCCCAGTGCCATTTTCCCCGAGAATTAAAATATTTGCATCAGTTGGAGCTACTTTCTGTATTTTCTGAAAAACCTCCTGAATTTCTGCGCTTTCACCTATTATTTTAGATCCGTCGGGGTTGGTTTTTATAGATTTTACTTTGCTTTTCCTGTTTTGAAGCATTTCCTGCAAAGATTCGATTACCTTTTTATTCTGCCAGGGTTTCACTATAAAATCTGAAGCGCCTTCTTTTAAAGATCGTATGGCAAGATCAATATCACCGTATGCGGTAATTAGAATAACCTCGGTATCGGGAGTAATTTCTTTAATTCGCTTAAGCCAAAAAATACCTTCATTTCCTGTATTTACGAGTCCATTGAAGTTCATATCCAGAATTACCACGTCAAAACGTGAATTTTCGAGAAGGCTATTAATATTTCCGGGTTGTTTTTCAACAGAAATTTCAGCAACAAAAGGTTTTAACAATAGGCGAAGCGCAGTCAGTACGTCCTGATCGTCGTCTATAATAAGTATTTTGGCATTCTTAATTTGCATGGCTACAATATTACAATTTAATCAGAAGGCTTCAGAATTTCAACAAGACAAAAAACCAACACAATAAAATTGTATTATAAGCGAACACCAGGTGTTCGAAAATGAACACTTTTTATTCATTAAAAAAAGCTAAATATATGATTTATAAAGGCTTAAGTTTATGGCACTGTATTGTCTATAAACTAATAGGAAACAAATTATTTTATGGACATACCGCTTAAAAAGAAACGCTTTACCCCTAAAAAGATCGCCATTATTGGAGGATCGGTTTTAATTATTGTATTAATCGTCTTTGTTTTAATTTCTTCTACAGGAAATTCCAAATTGAATGTTGAAAAAGAAAGGATAAGCATTAGTGAAGTAAAGAAAGGAAATTTTCAGGAAAATATACCAGTGAACGGAGCGGTGCTGCCAATAAAAACTATTTACCTAGATGCTATCGAAGGTGGGCGCGTAGAAGAAAAATTTGTGGAAGATGGAGCAATGATGGAGGAAGGTGAACCCATCTTAAGGCTTTCGAATACCGATTTGGAATTAAGTCTGGTCAATCAAGAAACTTCGGTGTATGATTTACTTACCCAAATGCAAATTTCACAAACCGCTGCGAGGCAGAACACAATTAACCGATTAAACCAATTGACCGATGTTGAAAATAGCCTGAAAGAGGCCGATAGGATTTATAAATTGAATAAACGCTTATTTGAAAAAGGGGCTATAGGCAAACAGGAATACCTGGAATCTCAAAATAATTATACTTATCAAAAAGAGCGGATGAAATTAGCAAAAGAGGTTATGGAGCAAGATTCGATTGCTACTAAGCAGGAAATTAATCAAAGTAGGGAATCTTATCAACGCACTCAAAAGGCGCTTGAACTTATGCAGAAAAAAGTAGAAGACTTGGTGGTTAGAGCGCCAATAGATGGCCAGCTTACCTCATTGGATGCTGAAATAGGTGAGTCAAAGACGAAAGGGGAGCGCCTGGGACAATTGGATGTGCTAAGCGGGTATAAAATTAGGGCGGAAATAGACGAGCATTATATTTCAAGAATTGTAACTGGTCAGGAAGGAACATTCACAAGTAACGGAAAAGAAGCCCTACTGGAGATCAAGAAAGTATATACGCAGGTAAATAATGGCAGGTTCCAGGTAGATATGGAATTTAAGAAAGAAGAACCAAACGGCCTGCGCCGCGGACAAACGTTTCAAATTAGGCTGGCCCTTAGCCAGGAGAAAAAAGCGATATTAATTCCCAAGGGTGGATTTTTCCAGCAAACAGGAGGAAACTGGGTTTTTAAATTGAGTGAGGATGGAAAAACGGCGTATAAAGCTCCCATTCAATTAGGGAGTCAGAATACCGAATATTATGAAGTCCTTGAAGGGATTGAACCCGGAGATAGGGTAATTACGTCCAGTTATTCTAATTTTGGTGATATTGAAGAACTGGTTTTAAACTAAGATTATTAAAGAAAAAATTAAAAGATAAATCTGATCAAAATGATAAAAATTACCAACCTCGAGAAATACTATCAAACCGAAGAGGTGCAAACTATAGCATTAAATAAACTTTCGTTTGAAGTGAAAGAAGGGGAGTTCGCGGCTATTATGGGGCCGTCGGGATGTGGGAAATCTACGCTATTAAATATTCTGGGGCTTTTAGATGATCCTGATGGCGGGAGTTATCTATTTAATGGGATAGAAGTAGCTGGCTATAACGAGAGAAAAAGGGCACAACTTAGAAAGCATAATATCGGGTTTGTGTTTCAGAGTTTTAACCTGATCGATGAACTAAGTGTTTTTGAAAATGTAGAACTCCCCCTTATCTATACCGGTGTAAAACCTGCCGAACGTAAGGAAAGAGTTCACCAGGTTTTGGAGAAGATGGGCATTATGCACCGCCGGAAACATTTTCCACAGCAACTATCGGGTGGACAGCAGCAAAGGGTGGCTGTTGCCCGGGCTGTGGTGAACAATCCAAAACTTATTCTAGCCGATGAACCTACCGGAAACCTTGACAGTAGTAACGGTAACGAGGTAATGGACCTACTTACTGAACTAAACGAAGCGGGAACCACCATCATCATGGTTACCCACAGCGAACACGACGCTAAATTCAGTCATCGAATCATCAGGATGCTGGATGGGGAAAAAGTAACCGAAAACGTGCTGGTTTAATTAGGGGGACATTCATCAATCAAAAAATTATGATTAAAAATTATTTAAAAATCGCGTGGCGGAATATCCTGAGGAATAAGGGCTATAGTGCCTTGAATGTGTTTGGGTTGGCTATTGGAATAACTTGTGCAAGCCTCATTCTACTTTGGGTAGAAGATGAGGTGAGTTTCAATGAAGGTATTAAAGATAAAAATTTAGTCTTTAATGTTCCTACAAACCAAAAATATGATGGAGAGTGGCGTACTTTTTTTATGGCCACACCTGGACCCTTGGCTTCAGTTTTAAATGAGGAAATTCCGGAAGTAACAAAAGCTGCTCGCTTACGTGATGAAAATTTTCTTTTTAGTGCAGATGATCAATCCATAAAAAGTAGAGGAGCTTACACCGACGAGGACCTCTTCGATATATTTGATCTTAATTTCATTGAGGGTAATCCAAAAGATGCCTTTAGAAATAAAAATGGAATTGTAATAACACAAAAGGTTGCAACTATACTTTTTGGAAGTAGCGAAAAAGTCCTTGGTAAAACAATACAGGTTGATCAAAAAAATAATTATACAATAACCGGAATAATTGAAGATCTCCCTGAAAATACTACTTATTCTTTTTCCTGGTTAGTTCCCTTTGAAAATTTTACCGACGGTAAAGAATGGACCAATGGCTATGGAAGTAATTTTACAGACACCTTCGTAAAATTAGCGCAAACTGCCAATATTGAAAAGGTGGATGAAAAAGTAAGGGCTATTCTTCCCGCTAAAACTGGTGACAAAGAAACCGAAGCTATTTTGTTTTCGGCCAACGATTGGCATCTACGCGCCTATTTTAAAGATGGCAAAATTGCTGGTGGACGAATTGAGTATGTACGTTTGTTTAGCTTCATTGCGCTAATCATTTTAATCATAGCCTGTGTCAATTTTATGAATTTGGCTACCGCAAGGAGCGAAAAACGTGCTGATGAAGTAGGTATGCGCAAAGCCCTGGGATCGAGCAGAAAGCAATTAATTTTTCAATTTACCTACGAAGCTATTTTGAATGCTGCCTTAGCGGGAATTTTAAGTATCGTAGCGATTATAATAGTACTACCGAAATTTAACTCTCTGGTAGAAAAAAACCTAACTTTAAACCTTAGCCTTCCTTCACATTTTCTCTCATTACTCGGCATATCGTTGGCTTGTGGGGTATTGGCGGGTTTGTATCCTGCTTTCTATCTTTCAAGCTTCAAGCCTATTGAAGTTCTGAAAGGAACCCGTAAAAAAGCGGGAAGTGCTTCCCTAATACGTAAATGTTTGGTTGTAGGACAGTTTGCGATTTCTGTGATCTTAATAGTGAGTACTATCGTAGTGTATGAGCAGGTGCATCATGTAAAGAACCGAAATATAGGTTTACAAAAAGAAAATTTGATAGAAATACCAGCTGCTGGTGGTGAAATAATTAAAAATTTTGAAACTGTAGTACAAGAATTAAAGTCTTCTGGAACGGTCGAGAGCGCAGGGCTTATGAATTCACAAATTTTAGCTGACGGGAATAATACTTCAAGTGTAAGATGGCCTGGTCGACCAGATGATAAAGATATCTTGATTTCTTTTAGAACTATTACTCCTGAATTTTTAAATGCTACCGGAATGAAATTGAAGGAGGGAAGGGGTTTTGGTAAATCTCAGGAAGCTGATAGTAGTAAGGTTTTAATATCTGAAACATTTGCAAAACTTATGCCTACTGAAAATCCAATAGGTAATAAAATACAATGGCAGGAACAAGAATTTACTGTCACAGGAATCGTTGAAGACTATTTATATGGCGATATGTATGGAGCTAGTGATCCAGTAATGTTCTATCATCAAGCTGAAGGAGCGGATTATTTATATATAAAACCAAAAACCGGGATTGCCACAGCGAAAGTTTTAAAGGAAATTGAGGATGTTCTACAAACACAGAATCCTGGTTTTCCTTTTGAGTACAGGTTTGTTGATGATGCCTTTAATGCCAGATTTAAAAGTGAACAGCTAGTCGGAAATTTATCTCAGATTTTTGCTGTAATAGCCATAATCATTTCGTGTATGGGACTTTTTGGACTTTCTGCCTATATGGCTGAGCAAAGAAGAAAAGAAATAGGTGTACGTAAAGTGTTAGGCTCTAGTGTTCTGAATATCGTCAAATTACTCTCTAAGGATTTTCTAATATTAGTAATTATTGCACTCCTTTTTGCGATACCATTAGCCTGGTTTATTATGCATAACTGGTTACAAGATTATGCTTACAGGATAACTATTTCAATGTGGATTTTTGCATTTGCCGGAGGAAGCGCAATAATAATTGCCTTATTAACGGTAAGCTTTCAAGCAATAAAAGCTGCTATAGCGAATCCCGTAAAAAGTTTAAGAACAGAATAAACCATAAACAAAGAGTTTAATTCATCAATCGAAAATTATGTTCAGAATACTTTTGAAAACAGCCTGGCGAAACCTTTGGAAAACCAAGTTTTACAACGGAATTAGCTTATTAGGGCTTTCCCTGGGACTAACGGCGGCTATTTTTATAGCCGTATGGATCGATTCAGAATTAAGTTTCAACCAGGTTTCAGATAATTCAAAAAATATTTATCGTGTTTCAAGTATTATTGGAGACGGCGATTCTAAACAGACCTGGGGTGGATCTGTGGGACCGGTGGCTTATTTTGCAAAGAAGGAGGTTCCTGAAGTTAAGATTGCTGCCAGAGTTAGAGATAATTATTCTTACCGTATTTATTCAACTGAAGATAAAGATTTGGAAGCCGGTTCTTCTGCTTATGTTGATCCTGAGTTTTTTAATATTTTTGATACGGAATTCTTGCACGGAAATAAAAGCAAACCATTTTCCGGAGACAACTCCATTGTTTTAACCGAAACTGCTGCAAATAAATATTTTGGTTCTACCGATATTCTCGGAGAAACAATAACTGGAGATCATCAGGATCGCTACGCCGTAGTCGGGATAATTAAAGATCTTCCTCAAAACTCAAGTATTGATTTTGATTTTTTCTTTCCTGTATCAATACTGGAGAGTGGATATACAAATAATCCTTATTGGGATTCCGTAGATAGCGATTGGGGAAATTTTAATTATGTGACTTATCTGGAATTGGTAGAGAATGCTTCCTCTGAAAAAGTTATCGAAAAATTAACCAGGATAAATAAAGATAACGACCCAAATAAAGAATTAACTTCAACCAAAGCAGCATATTACCTACAGCCTATAAAAAAGATGAATCTTTACGGTTATAATGGAGATCCAACCAATATAAAAACTGTACGGATTTTTGGTTTGGTGCTCATCCTTATCCTTGGTATAGCCTGTATAAACTATGTGAATTTAAACACAGCCAGAGCAATACAACGTGCAAAAGAAGTGAGTTTAAGAAAACTGATTGGTGCAGAACGCAAGCATTTGTTTTTACAATTTATTATAGAATCCTGTATATTTTTCATCATTGCCCTTGTCTTGTCATTAGTTCTCATTTTTATACTAGTGCCTTCCTTTAATTCAATTTCTGGTAAGGAAATTTCATTTAGCCTTTTGGATGTCGGTTTATGGAAACTCGTTTTCACAGTCTTTGCGGCAACGCTTGCGGCTTCTTCCATCTACCCAGCTATTCTTCTTTCTTCCTTTAAACCTTTAGAAGCGATAAAGGGAAATATTGCACCGGGTATTGGAGCGGTTAATTTCAGGAAAGTCTTAGTATGTATTCAATTTATGTTTTCCGTAATTTTAATAATCTGTACTATAGTAATTGGAAAACAGCTGGATTACTTAAACACTATGAACCCTGGTTATGATAGGTCACAGGTGCTTAGTTTCGCGATGACCGACGCCATGATTGAACACCGTGAAGCCGTTGAAAATCAAATTAAGAATTTACCTGGAATTCAAGAAGTATCCTTTTCTAATAATAATCTTATTGATAATGGATGGACTACCGGAGATACCAATTGGGAAGGAAAAAATACACAAAGTAACTTCATTATTGCTCCCCTGGGGGTTGATGAAGGATTTCTTCCTATGCTGAAAATGGAACTTATAGCAGGTAATAACTTCTCTGGAATAGCTTCAGATTCCAACCATTATATTTTAAATGAAACTGCCGTTGAAAAAATGGGATTAAAGGATCCTATAGGTAAAAGTTTTGAACTTTGGGAAACCAAAGGAACGATTATAGGTGTTGTTAAAGACTTCAATTTTGAATCCTTGAAGCAAAAAATAGAACCTGCAGTTCTCTTTTATGATCCTGAGCCTTACATGATGTATATTAAAACTGCAAACGGCGAAGTGACTGAAAGTATTGCCGGTTTGGAAAAAGTATGGAGTAGTTATAATGAAGGCTATCCATTTAACTTTTCTTTTCTAGATGAACGTTATGAGCAAATGTATCGTGATGATATTAGGACAGGCAAATTGTTTAGAATATTTTCAATTTTAGCAATTTTCGTGTCTTGTCTGGGATTGTTTGGGCTTACCACTTATTCAGCTCAATTGAAAAAAAGGGAAATTGGAATTCGCAAGGTCCTGGGCGCTTCCATTATTCAAATATCAAAACTTTTGTCTAAAGATTTTATGAAACTGGTCTTTATTTCCAGTATAGCGGCTATACCCTTAGCCTGGTATTTAATGCAATTTTGGTTACAAAATTTTATTTACAGAACTACGATGAGTTGGTGGATTTTTGCCGGCTCTGGTTTGTCAATCTTAAGCATCGCCTTGATTACTGTTAGTTTACAATCTATAAGGGCTGCTATGGTCAATCCAGTAGAAAATATAAGAACCGAATAATTCCTGAACAATGATAAAGAACTATTTTAAAATTGCGTGGAGGAATATCTGGAATAATAAACTATTTTCCGCTATTAATATCATCAGTCTTGCCATTGGTCTTAGCGCCTCTTTTGTTATTGGAATGATGATTTATCACGATTTTTCCTTCGATAAATTTCATCCTAATCAAGAGCGTATTTATAGAGTAACATCGCAGTTTGAATCACCCGAAGGTATATCTGGTTTCGGAGGCGTTAACGTTCCTCTGAAGCAAACAATTAAAGATGAAGTGCCCGGGATTGAAACTGCAGTTTCATTTTTCACCTTCACACCTTACGAACTTAACGTAAATGATGCAGTTTTTAAGGATCCGGAAGGTGCTATTTTTACGGATAAATCATATTTTGAAATCTTCCATTATAGATGGCTAGCAGGAAATAGAGCCGCATTAGATCAACCTAATACTGTAGTGTTGACTCAGAAAAAGGCTAAAAAATATTTCCCAAATCTTTCATTGAGCAAAATTATAGGAAAAACCATTATCTATAATGATTCCACTCAGGCAGATATTTCTGGAATTGTTTCAGGGTTTTCTCAGAATAGCGATTTAATATTCGATGAGTTTATTTCACTTCCAACGGCTTTGCAAAGTGAAATGAAATCTGCGGTAACCAATGAGAGCTGGAATAGTTCCAACTCTAATTCCCAGATGTTTGTATTGCTTAATAAAAATACTAAAATTGCCGATCTTCAGGCAAGACTGGATAAATTAGCGATAGAAAATGAACATAAAGAACTTGTCAAGGATGGCCATCATACACGCTATGCATTGCAGCCTTTAGCGGAACTCCATTTTAGTGAATTTGGGATATTTGATTACGGTAATAGCTCAGCAGACAAGTCGGTTTTGATTTCCCTTTTATTGATCGCGCTTTTTTTACTTGCCTTAGGTTGCATTAATTTCATTAATCTAAATACAGCACAGGCTACCCAAAGAGCAAAAGAAATTGGTATCCGAAAAACTCTGGGAAGCTCCAAAAAACAGCTTATATTCCAGTTTCTAGGGGAAACTTTTTTACTCACCTTAATTTCAGGTTTTCTCTCCGTATTATTTGGTTATGGATTATTTAAGATTTTTTCGGAATTCCTATCACAAAATTTTCAGTATAATTTAATTTTAAAGCCACAAATTATTGGTAGTATTATCTTGCTATTAATTGTAGTAAGCCTTTTGGCAGGAATCTATCCCGCTTTAATCTTATCTCGTTTTAAACCTGTTTCTGTTTTAAAAAGTAAGGTTTTCTTTAAATCTGATAGAGCGGGATTCCGAAAATTCCTCACTTTCTTTCAGTTTACCATAGCACAGATTTTTATTATAGCTACAATTTTAGTAGGAAAACAGATTCATTATATGATGAATAAGGACCTGGGTTTCAAATCAAACGAAATTGCGTATTTCAATTTTCCTTATCAGGATCAAAATATAGATAAACGCTATGTTTTAAAGAATGAATTAAAGAGCAATCCTAAGATTAGTAATATAAGTTTGGCAAGTGCTACGCCATCATCCTACAAGATGCATGGTCAAAAATTAAGCTATGCCGGTAAAGATGGAGAGGCAAACGTATATTTTGAACAGTTATTTGGAGACATCAATTACCTCGAATTATTTGATATTCAATTGTTAGCAGGGAGAAAGCCTCTAAATGATAGTATACAGGAATATGTAATCAATGAAACGCTTTTAAATGAAATAGGTTTTCAAAATCCGCAAGAAGCGTTAAATAAGAATATTAAGATTAATGATAAATTATTTCCCATAGTAGGTGTTATGGAGGATTTTAATCAACGCTCCCTAAAATCTGAAATTAAACCTATGGCATTCTTACCGGATGCCTACAGAAATGGGAGGACACAGTTTTCTACGTTGTCTTTTCGTGTGAATCCAAACAATAATTTGGGGGCTACCATTAAGGAGATTCAGGAAAAATGGGAGCACATTTATCCCGATTCGGAGCTAACTGTGAAATTTATGGATGAAACGGTAGCTTCTTTCTATAAAAAAGAAAAAAGTATAGCTAAGCTTTTAACATGGGCTACTGGTTTAAGCATTTTAATAAGCATCATGGGGCTTCTGGGCTTGGTAATATATACTACTGAACGAAAGACAAAAGAAATTGGAATCAGAAAGGTATTGGGTGCTTCACTGCTTAAACTTAACCTCACCTTATGTAAAGAGTTTATTTTTCCCATTCTATTAGCGGTAGTTTTCGCGATACCTATTGCCTGGTACGGTTTAAATAAATGGTTACAGGATTTTGCATATAGAACAGATTCTAACTGGTGGGTCTTTATAGTGAGTACTACTCTTATGATTATTATCGCCCTTTTGGTAATGAGTTTTAAAACAATACAGGCAGCATTAAGAAACCCAGCTAAGAGTTTAAGAACCGAATAAAGCCCCTTAACCTCCAAAGGGAGTAAAAATAAAACAATGATCAAGAACTATTTTAAAATCGCTCTTAGAAATCTTTGGAAGGATAAAACCTTCACATTTCTAAATATCCTTGGGATTACTGTAGCTTTTAGTGTTGCTATTCTTTTGAGTATGTATGCCTTGTTTGAGCTTTCTTACGATGATTTTCACGAAAACAATAATAGTATTTACCAGGTCTATTCTACAGAACAATTGCCCGACGGGCCAGAAGTAAGCACTTCCAAGTCTGTTCCGTTTGCTGACGCACTGCAAGAAGAGGTACCAGGAGTTAAAAAAATCACCCGATTTAACGGAAAAGGTGTGCTGGTAATAAGTGAGGATAAGGAACTACGAATGACTGCCGCATATGTAGATCCTGATTTCTTTTCTATTTTTAGCTTCCCCGTGGTAGAAGGGAAGAAAGTAAATCCTATTGGTGAAAAGTCTGGTGTGGCAATTTCAGAATATGCAGCCAACAGGATATTTGGAAGTTCAGATGTTGTGGGAAAATCAATCACCGTAATTACAGAGGGTGAAGAGCGTCCTTTTACAATATCAGCTATTGTTGCAGATATGCCCAATAACAGTAGTATTCAATTTGACCTGGCTTTGAACTTCACTAATCAGGCTGATTTTTCCTATGCTGATAATGTAGGCCGCTGGGATAAAGAAAATCACGAGGTTTATATGCAGCTTAATTCTGGCTTGAGTCCGCAAGAATTTGAACAGACTACTAATACTTTTACTAATAATCATTATAAAGGCGAAATGGCCAGGTTTAAACGTGACGGGGCGCAACCCGATGCCTCAGGAAATTTTAAGCAAATTAGACTGTTTCCTTTTAAAGATGTCCACTTCGCAAGCGAGCGGGATGGAAATATCACTGCGAAAAGAATGTGGCCTTATATGGTACTGGGAATTTCTCTACTCATCATTTTAATTGCCGGGGTAAATTTTGTAAACATGAGCATTGCAAAAAGTGCTCAGCGCCTTCGGGAAGTAGGGATGAGAAAAACCTTGGGCGCGGGAAAGTCCCAGCTTTTCTTTCAGTTTTGGGGAGAAAGCATTTTGGTTTTCCTGGCTTCCGTTGGGCTAGCAACTTTGGTAGCCGGGGCATTATTAGAACTTTTTCAGACTCTTTTCCAAACCCGGGCAAACTTTAGTTCTGTGACCAATACTGAAATGATTCTTGGGCTTTTCCTATGCCTACTAATTATTACGCTGGTTGCTGGGGGATATCCAGCTTTATTGCTCAGTCGCTTGGGAACTATTCAGGCCCTAAAAGGGAAAATTGAAATGTCTGGTAAAAATCGACTTCGCGACGGGTTGATTGTTATACAGTTTGGAATTGCCATTCTGCTTATTAGCGGCACCCTTGTTTTGAATAACCAGCTAGAATTTATGCGCAGCAAAGATCTGGGCTTTAACAAAGATCAGGTAGTTGCTTTCGCCCTTAACGGAAAGCGAGAGGATGCCCAGGCCATGCAATTAATCCGGGATGAACTAAGCGGCGATCTCGGTATTATAAGCATTACCGCCTCAAATAATATCCTGGGCCTCGGCAAGGACGGAAGCCGCTCGACCAGCGTCGTTGGCTTTGAATATAAAGGAAGGGAAGTTTTAACCAACATTTTAATGGTTGATTATGACTATATCGAAACCTTGGGTCTAGATCTTTCAAGAGGAAGGTCCTTTGATCGGAATTTTGCGACCGACAGTCTCGCCGTTGTTATTAATGAGACAATGGCAAGTCAACTACAAGAGGAGAGTGCATTGAATACTAAGATTGACCTGGAGGAGTCTGGTTCTTTTAATGTGGTAGGAGTGATAAGGGATTATCATTTTCAGGATTTAGACAAAGAAATAGAACCGCTTACGCTGTTTCTAAAACCGAACTGGAATATGCGGTATGCCTATGTAAAAGTAGCACCTCAAAATGCGGTAAGTTCTTTCGAGAAAATTGAAGCCGCCTGGAAGAAAATAGAACCAAATGCCACCTTCACAGGGTCTTTCCTAGATGAAAATATTGAGCGCACCTTAAGAAGGGAACGAACAATGACCACGCTCATCACCAGCGGTTCTGTTATTGCCATCATCCTAAGCTGTATTGGTTTGTTCGCAATGTCTATGTTGTTGGTTTCCCAGCGCCGAAAAGAAATTGGGATAAGAAAAGTGATAGGGGCAAGTGTAGGCAAAATCACTCTGCTACTTACTTCAGACTTTCTTAAACTGGTAGGGATTGCCTTTTTAATTGCAACTCCAATCTCTTGGTATTTAAGTAGTACATGGCTCGAAAATTATGCTTTAAGAATTGACCTGAGCTTATGGGTTTTTATTTCCGCAGGAATTATTGCACTTCTAATCGCCATAGTAACTATAAGCTTTAAGACCATAAATGCCGCAACTGCAAACCCTGTAAAAAGTTTAAAAACGGAATAATCTTATTCAAACCTGTGAGGTTTCTAGAAAAAATAAAATAATGTTCAAAAACTATTTTAAAATCGCTTGGCGGAATATAAAATCCAACTCCCTATATTCTTCGATAAATATAGGTGGTTTAAGTTTAGGCATAGCAGCTTCATTATTAGTTGCAACAGTTGTTATTAATGAACTTAGTTATGATAAACACTGGAGTAAATCAGATCGGATTGTTAGGATAAATCAGGAAGAACCGGAAACTGGTTCAAAAAGAGCTTCTACTCCATTGCCCTTAGCACCAACGCTTGCAGATAATTTTGACCAAGTTGAAAGTTTTTCTAACATAGAGAGTATCAACTCAACATTTTTATTCAACCAGGATAAAATTGAAGTCAGTACCCTGGAAGTAAATCCGGGAATATGGAACATTTTGGATTTAGAAATTAAGGATGGTGAACCCCAAAACTTCCAGCCTGGCTATCCAAATCTGGTTATTACCCAAACAATTAAGAACAGGTATTTTCCTGATAAGAACCCGGTCGGGGAAATAGTTGAAAATGTATCCAATTTTGGTGATAATGAAAAATTTATCATTACTGGAATTATTGAAGATTTACCTGTTAATAGCCATTTACGAGCAGAAGCTCTTGTAATTAATAAGTCCATTACAGCAAATTTCAGTTCTAATGGGTTTATGCCGTATGGAGTTCAGTATCTATTATTAAAGAATGGGGTGTCTTCCATTGCATTTACCCAGAAAATCAATCAGTGGTATGCCGATAATGTAGCTGAAGAACGGGAACTTAACTTTTCCCTTCAGCCTATGGATGACATTTATTTAAATTCGGAAGGAATATATCAAAAAGTAAAAGGAAATAGGAATCATATTAACATCCTAATAGGAGTAGCCATTTTCCTCTTGCTTATTGCCAGTATCAACTTTGTTAATTTAAGTACGGCGAGAACTATAGAAAAGATAAAAACTACCGGACTTCGTAAAATTCTAGGGGCTAGCAGAAAAGGGCTCATCTTCCAATTCCTTATTGAATCTTTCCTGTTTTTCAGTATTAGTTTTGTGATTGGCCTGATAATTTATTTTTTATCCCTCGCCCCTCTGGAAAACTTTATAGGTAATGCGTTAGCCTTAAATTTTTTAAACCAGGCACAACTTTTAGTTTCAGCTTTATTTTTACTAACTGTAGTAAGTTTAATAACAGGTTTATATCCGGCCTGGACCATTTCCCGACCTGGTAGTGCTACGGTGACCAGTAGCTCATTTCAGCCACCAAAAGGATCTGAAATATTTAGGAAATCACTTATTGTAACCCAGTTTATAATTACGGTGGGTATCATCGTGGGTACACTGGTGGTTAATAATCAACTTCTTTATTTAAATCAAAAAGATTTAGGCTTTGAAAAAGAGAATTTACTTTGGATTTCTTTTACCAATTGGGGAGTAAATGGAAGTGCTTTTAAAAAGGAGATAACTAATATTCCGGGTGTTGAAACTGCCACTATCGGTCAGTGGATTCCTTCAAGCGGAGGTACGTTCTCAAAAAATGTTGATGATCCGCAATTTCCGGGTAATCAGTTAGAAACCTGGTATATTGACGGAGATCAGGATTTTCAATCAACATTGCAGCTGGAGGTTTTAGAAGGTAGATCTTTTAGACAGGAATTTTCCGCAGACAAGGCCTTGGGCCCTGAAACTTCAGAAGCGGAAGAAATAGATCAGAACTTAAACCCGGTTTTGATTACAGCCTATACTGCCAAAAGACTAAAAATTAATGAACTTAATCGGCCTCATGAAGCAATAAACGGAATTCCTATTGGTATCGTTAAGGATTTCCATAACCAATCCCTGCGAAATCCTTTAGCTCCAACAATCATTCGGTCAGTAAAAAATCCTGAATTTGGTAATATGCTCATCAGGATCAATACAGAGAATCCAATGCAGATTATCCCCAAACTGGAACAAGCATATACAAGTTTTTATCCTGAAAATCGATTTGATTTTTCCTGGATATCTGAACATCTGAAACGTGAATTTGAGAAAGAGGCCACGATAAGTAGAATCTTAAAAATTTTCAGTACACTAATAATTTTACTCTCTTGCCTGGGTTTATTCGGGTTAATTACTTTTAACCTTCAGAAAAGGGCAAAAGAAATTAGTATTCGTAAAGTACTGGGCGCTTCCGTAACGCAAATTGTAGCGATATTTTCTAAAGACTCACTAAAACTTATTGTAGTTGCAAGTTTAATTTCCGTGCCACTCGCCTGGTATTTTTTAAACAATTGGTTAGCTGATTTTCCATATCGAATTGAAATAAGTCCTTTAATTTTCTTTGAAAGTATTCTAATAGTTGTAGTCATTGCTTTGGCAACAATTAGTGTAAAAGTGGTAAAAGCAGCATTGAGAAATCCTGCTAAGAATCTCCGAACCGAATAAAACTCCTAGAAATGTTAAAAAATTATATAAGAGCCGCGAAAAGAAGTATGCTAAAGAACAAGGGGGTTTATGGAATTAATATCCTAGGCCTTAGCCTGGGGTTAGCTTCCTGTCTGCTTATCCTTCTGTTTATTCTGAATGAAGTAAGCTATGATCGTTTTCACAAGAAAGCCGATGATATCGTTCGGGTGGTTTTTAAAGCAGAAATCGGAGGGGAAGAAATTAGTGAAGCTGTTGTTATGCCTCCGGTTGGCCCAACTTTAGAAAAGGAATTCCCGGAAGTTTTGACTACTGCACGTCTTAAACAAATGAACGATCCGTCACTTTCCTATAATAATAAAACTTACAGAGATTTTGATTTCGCATATATAGATCCTGAATTTCTTGAAGTTTTTGATTTTAAAATATTAAAAGGAAACAACATCAATCCCTTAGAAGATCCTAATGCCGTTATTCTTACGAAAAAGGAAGCTGAGCGCTATTTTGGCACTGAAAATCCTATTGGGAAGCGTTTAAAATTTGAAGACTGGGATAAGAATTTTACAGTCACCGCAGTTATGGAAGAAATTCCCGAAAACTCGCACTTTGAATTTGATGTATTTGCTTCGATGAATGGATATGAATATGCAAATACCACTTCCTGGGTTAATTCTGACTTTCATACTTATTTGTTGTTAAAAGATGGAAATCAATTTAGAAATCTGGAGGCAAAATTACCGGGTATCATGGATAAGTATATGGGGCCCCAAATAAGGGATGCTATTGGAGTTTCTTATTCAGAATTTAAAGATAAAAATAGTGTGGGTTTATTTTTACAACCCCTAACAGATATTCACTTGAACCCAGATTTTGTAAGTAGCGGACATCTTAAGCCCGGAATGGATATTAAATACTTGTATATTTTTGGCGCAGTGGCCATCTTTATGTTGTTCATTGCCTGTATAAATTTTATGAACCTGGCCACAGCTGCGGCATCTAAAAGGGCAAAAGAAGTCGGGATAAGAAAAGTCCTTGGTTCCGGTCAAAAACAACTTATAAAGCAATTTTTAACCGAGTCATTTCTGGCAACCATAGTAGCGGCGCTACTGGCAATAGTTTTGGTGATCCTCTTTCTGCCCACCTTTAATCAATTGGCCGGGAAATCATTACAGGTTTTTGACTTACTTCAGTATTCCATTGTATTCTCGACTTTGGCTCTTATTGTTTTAGTAGCTTTTCTAGCCGGTGGCTATCCTGCCTTTTTTCTTTCCTCCTTTAAACCAATTCAGGTCTTAAAAAATAGGTTCTCAGCCTCCGGAAAAAGCAATTTAAGAAATGGACTGGTTATATTTCAATTTATCATTTCGGCAGGACTTATCCTTGCTACTATTGTTGTTTACCAGCAAATGGCATTTATCCAAAATAAAGATTTAGGTTACGATAAAGACCATATCCTGGTGCTAAGGGAAGCTCAACTATTGGGCGAACAACGCGATGCTTTTAAAAACCAGATCTTAGAAGATCCCAGGGTGAAATCGGTAAGTAATTCGTCGTATGTGCCTGCCGGACCTTCTGATATAAATATGTCTGGTATTTTACTTAACAATGAGTATCAACGAAGAATGTTTATCTATAAGGTGGATGAAGCTTACATTCCCACGCTGGGGCTTGAACTTGTAGCCGGAAGAAATTTTTCGAAGGAGTTTAGTGCTGAAGAGGATAAAGTCATCATAAATGAAACCGCTGCAAATTCGTTAGGGTTCCATCAGGATCCTATTGGTAAAACTTTTACACAGGATACCGATGAAGGTGGCCGTGAATTAACAATAGTTGGCATGGTAAAAGACTTTCATTTTAAGTCGCTTCACCGGGAAATTGAACCTTTAATTTTGATGAACAACCCCTACGGCGGATTGATTGTAAGGACCAATACAGCTGATGTCGCATCGTTGTTAAGTAACATGGAAAGCGAATGGCAGAAATTCAGTCTTAAAGAACCATTCAGTTATACTTTTTTAGATGAATCTTTCAATAAAACTTATCTCCGGGAGCAAAAGATGGGAACCATACTCAGCATTTTTACCGGGCTCACCATATTTGTAGCCTGTATGGGTTTATTCGGTCTGGTAACATTTGCTGCAGAAAGAAGGGTAAGGGAAATTGGGGTAAGGAAAGTTTTGGGATCAAGCGTGCGCGGGATCATTGCCCTGCTTTCTAAGGACTTTATTAGACTCATATTGATTTCATTCATCATTGCCTTTCCACTGGGTTATTTTCTTATGGAGCAATGGCTCCAGGATTTCGCTTATAGAATAGAAATAAAATGGTGGGTCTTTGTACTCGCCGGAATCTTAACAACTCTCATTGCTTTGCTCACCATTGGATTTAGAAGTTATAAGGCCGCATCCGCCAATCCAGTAAAAAGTTTACGAACCGAATAAATAGCTATTTATCACTCACACCTAAAACTTAATTATGCAAAATATCTGCTTCTATTTTACTCTACTATTATTGTCCATTTGTAATTCAGTAATTGCTCAGGAAAAAACATCAGTAGATGAATTCGATAAAGTAATAATTAGCCCTCATATTCAGGTAAGTTTCGTTGAAGGCAATGAAGAAGCAGTGACAATTGAGAACATTACCGAGCGTGAAGAAAAATTGAATATTGAAGTCAAAAACAAAACTCTTCGGGTTTACCTAGACGACGCGAAGGAATTTACCAAGAAAGAAAAGCTTACTAAAAATGGGCGGAAAATGAAAAAGCCAATCTATAAGGGAACAGTTGTTACTGCAGTTATATCATATAAAACCTTGAAGGAAATGTCCCTAAGAGGCGAAGAAAATATAGTCTGTGAAAGTCCTTTGAAAGAGAATAAATTTCGATTGAAGATATATGGGGAATCAACCGTCACGTTAAATGAAGTAGATATTAAAAGACTTCGAACTTCCATATATGGAGAAAGTATTTTAAATATAAAAGCTGGTAAAATTATGCAACAAAAAATCAGGGCTTATGGAGCTAGTACAGTGAACGCACTTGAAGCTAAAACCCAAACTAGCAAAATAACAGCTTATGGGGAATCTGATTTCTTTATTAACGCTACTGAAGAAATAAAAATCACAGCTTATGGCGAAGCTTCTCTGGAATATAAAGGAAATCCTGAGATAAAGAAGGGACTGGTTTTAGGAGGCTTAAAAATCAACAGATCTAAATAAATATGTTTGACTTCAGAGATAAGCACTAAAAAAATAAGAAATAAATAATAAAAATAAACAATGATACAACTCAACCACATTTATAAATGGGTAAAAACAGGAGGAAGAAGAATTTTCCTGCTCAACGATTTAAGCCTGAATATTAAAAAGGGAGAATTTCTTTCTGTTATGGGGCCATCTGGTTCTGGAAAATCTACGCTGCTAAATGTAATTGCTATGCTTGATGGATTTGATGAGGGCGAATACTTTTTTGAAGAGGAAGCTATTCACGATTTAAAACCGAAAAAGAGAACTGCTATCTTCAATGAAAATATCGGATTTATTTTTCAGGCTTATCATCTCCTGGACGATCTAACGGTGTATGAAAACATCGAAACCCCATTGCTTTATAAGAAAGTAAAAAGTTCTGAACGAAAGGCATTGGTAGCTGATATGCTGGACCGTTTCAATATTGTTGGTAAGAAAGATTTGTTTCCGCACCAACTTAGTGGAGGGCAGCAACAATTAGTTGGGATTGCCAGGGCACTAATCATAAAGCCAAAGCTAATCCTTGCCGATGAACCTACTGGCAATCTAAATTCCAATCAGAGTGATGACATTATGCAACTTTTTAAGGAATTAAATGAAGAAGGAGTTACTATAATCCAAGCCACGCATTCAGAAAGTAACGCAGCTTATGGGACAAGGACTATCAAGCTTTTGGATGGAAGTATTTCAAAAAAATAAAATCAGTATGTTTCAAAAATTTACTTGCCTACTATTTATTGTTTTTTCTATTTCAGGATACGCTCAGGATTCAGAATTACAATTAAACCTGGACGAAACTATCGAAGTTGCTTTGGAAAATAATCTTGATATAAAAAGTTCGGTGTTTAGAGAAAGAACTTCTGAATTACAATTTAAACAAACCCGTAATAGTAGATTGCCAGATCTTAATGCTAATTATAGCTATGGACTAAATAATGGTAGAAGTATAGATCCATTTACAAATACCTATATAGATGAAGAATTAACCTTCTCTAATGCAGGGATAGGTCTGGGAGCAATCCTTTTTAATGGTTTTCAGATTAAAAACAGGATTCAGCGTGAACGTTTGAATTTGGAAGCTGCGGAGATGGAAGTTCAGGAAGCCCGGCAGGAGATGGTTTTAAATGTTACGCTCGCTTATTTCCAGGTTTTAAATAATAAAGATTTGTTGGAACTGGCAAAAACAAGACGCCTCGCTACCGAGGATCAAGTGGAGCGTTTAAAAACACTAAATGATGAAGGGGAGGGAAGTCCGGCGAATTATACCGACATCCGAGGACAGTTAGCCAATGATAAAGCTATTATTGCCGACGCTGAAAACAATTTAAAAGCCTCAAAACTTGAACTGAAAAGGCTTTTGAATATTGAAGTAGAAATTGATGTTACACCTGAATACTTTACAACTGAACCCGTTGAATATAGGTTTTCTGCAGATGAAGTTTTTAAGGAATCTCTGAAAAATCTGGCTACATTCAAAGCCGGGGAGTTGAGAATTGAAGCTGCAAAAGAAGATGTACAGGTTTCCAGAAGTTTATATTCCCCTGAAATTTCCTTTTTTGCCCAGTTAAATACCAATTATTCCAGTCTTGCCAGGCTTTTTAATGAAACCGGAACGGCCATTGTAGAAACGGGTCAATTTGTTAATGTAGGGGAAGACAATTATTCGGTATTAGAGGAGCAAACAAATTTTATGGAAGAAAAAATCCCATACCATGATCAATTGATCAATAATTTAAATTCCAATGTGGGGTTAGCGGTTAACATTCCTATTTTTAATGGGTTTAGAGCAAGAAATACAGTGGCGCTTCAAAAAATAGCACTTGAAGAAAGGGAAGTAGAATTTGAACGAACAAAAAATGAATTCGAGCAGGCTATTGAGGAAGCTCATAACGATATGCAAACTGCCTTTAACCGCTATGGAATTTATAAAGAACAGGTAGCTGCTTATACAGAATCTTTTAGGGTTAATGAAATTCGTTTTAACAGCGGGGTTTCGAATATTGTTGATTATATCATTAGTAAAAACAACTTGGATAATGCTAAAATAAATCTAGCCAACGCGCGCTATGAATACATTTTCAGAACTAAGATCCTGGATTATTATAGGGGTTTTTCAATATGAAGTTCACGCTATTCCAGGAATATTAAATTTATTAATGCTCGATAGTTTTATTAAATATACTGAGATTATCATTTTCTAAAGAGCTAAAATGAATGGTATAGTTTCCCGGAGGTAGATTAAAACTTATCGATTTGTCAGACGGTTTTTTTAAAGTTGCTCGTACTGGAATACTTCCGCTTTTATAGATGTCATATTCAGATCTCTTATATATTTTTATGAGTACTTCTTCAGCATTTAATTCATCAAATCGATGTGGTCCAATGGTCAATTTCTAAGTTTTATTTTCCCCGACTATCCTGTCCTAAAAACTAGATTTTAGGTTATTGATCACAAAAAAATCAACTGCCTTATCTAATTTTTTAAAGGACTTTACCACGTTTTGAGGTATCAAATTCAATTCATTGTGAGTGGTTCCAACCATATCAGCCTGGTTTATGGTTAGCGGGTTGATTCCTGTAAGTTCTTTAAAATATGCGGCCATTCGCTTACCGGATTTAGTTTCTTTTTCAAGAATATGATCCAGCCCGGCATAGACAAAGATTTTTTGATTCGGATGCTCTTCCAGAATTTTTTGAAGGTTTTGAGCCTGGCCTAGTTCCCTGTTGATCTCCCGGTTTTGATTCTCATAGCCAATGATTACAAAACCCAGTTCTTTAGCCTTGCGAATTAACTGACCAAAATTGGGTTCCCTTATATAATATCCCGAACTAAAAGTAGGATACCCCCTTTCGTTTATTTTTTGATCCTGGTTTGGGAAGAGCGCTTCTAATGCCAAATGCGTATAATCATTCTTTTTTAATTTTTTCAATAATTCTATTGCGAATAGTCTGTGGTTTGGATACCAGTGATTTTCATTAAGCATCACCATCCTGGTATCCCTGGCCAATTCGGAAATTTCATCTTCTACCCTATGGAGTTGGATTTTATTTCGCATTTGTGACCCGGACAGATCAGTTCAGCAATAATATGCAGGTAGAAGCAGCTTTACCTTTACCATACAAGACAGCATTTAAGAAAACGAACAATTTTCAGCTTAAAATTTCCGAAGATCAATTACAAAATCTTTATCAGGGATTAATGAAATACGATCTTTTGGACCCTGATAAAACGTATCCACCCCACCAAACCCGTATTGTTAAATAAATATACTGAATTTAGCTTTGCTCAAAAATATTTATAATGAGTAAAGAACAAGAAATGTTTGCTTTGATTGAGGAGTATGAAAGTAGTTCTCTCAGTGGGAAGAAATTTTGTGAAATCAAGGGTTTGGTTCCGTCCACCTTTTACTATTGGAAGAAGAAAAAATACGGCCAGAACAGTAGTGCAGGATTTGTGACAATAACCCCAACAAGGTCTTCTGTGCCTATGGAAGTCGAACTTATTTTCCCCAATGGCGTTCATCTTAGAATGAAGGGTTCAGATCCAGAACTTATAGCTAAACTGCTGCAGTTGCGGCATGTATAGCCTTAACTCCTCTAACACCTATCATTTCTATTGAAAGGCTTGTGATAAAAGTGATAATTATGGGAGGAACCTAAGGAGAACATTAATATAGCTTGACTAACCGAGCAATTAATCCCAGGTCCGCAGCATTCATTTGGAGTTTGACCCCGTTGGGATAAATAAGTTCCAGCTCACCCGATGACCAATTTAATCCCCTGGTTACTTCTACAAATCCCCCGGGCTGATCTTCATCTTTCTTCTTGCGGATCCAGTAACAGAAAGTGGATGGTCTAATCCCTTTTTCTTTGCTAAAGGCTTTTGCCGAAAGGCCGCTATTACGATATTCATTAACTAAAGTGTTCATTTCTTCCTGTTTGCTCATAATAAATATTATTTTAGAGCAGCAAAGCTACCGGTCGAAAGTCAGCTAATCAAGATGCAGTTGGTGGGGTGGATACTTCCAACATATAAGCAAGCAAGAAAACGTTTCGATTAGCCACTGTTTAGAGCATCTTTGCTTTTCATAGGATATAATGTTTTGCGGAGTTTTCTATTTGAATTTTATTTTGTCAAATGCGATAGCTGGTTTTCAATATTTGGATCGGAAGGCCTTTTTGCATCGGCATCTATTAAATTTCCTGCTCTATTAATTAAGATAAATCTAGGGATTCCATTAATTCCATAATCATTTTGGAATTTTTTATCTTGGAATGCTATTAGTTGATAGCTGTCTTCTAACTTTTTATCTCTAATCATTTTTTTCCATTTCTCAATTTCACTTTTTCTATCTATAGAAATAGAAACAAAATTTACATCTGGGAATTTTTTCTGAAGGTTTTTTAGGGCTGGGATTTCAGCTATACATGGACCACACCAAGTGGCCCAGATATCAACATAAGTAATCCTGCCTTTTAAATCGTCGAGAGAAACCTCGTCACCATTGTAACTCGCTAATTTGAAATGTGGTGCAGGTCTGCCCTTCGTCAATTTGCTTAAAGAAACATATTTTTCATTAATTTCTTTTCTAAAAATATCATCTTTCACAGCTTTGGAAACAAGATTGTTTATTTTATCTATAGGATCATTTAAACTTAATCCTAAACGTAATCCAAATTTGAAAAGATCATCCTTGGTTTTTCCCTTTGGAAAATCTTGATTGACTGCGCTCAAAAAGGCCAAGGTATGGCTGCCATTATATTCAGACAGTTTTTTTCTGGCCAACCATTCGTAATAGAATTTGGTGAGTGATGGATATGACCTTGTTTGTGATTCCTGATATGCAATGGTATCATCAAACTTAAAATTTTTAATCTCATCAAAATAATTATCTGAAACTTTAAAGTTTTGATTATTAGTTAGATTTCGATGTATCTTTGGATAAAGAAATATTTTTGTATAATAATTATATTGAATTTCTTTTTTTTCAACTTCTCTAAATTTTATCGGAAGGTCTTGAATTCTTTCTTTTAGGTACTTCTTTCTTGAAGTTAAATTCTCTAAGAACTTCTTTTCAGTAAGCTTATAATCTGTACTGTCGGATAGCTCTTTTTCTAAAAGATAAGAATTAATCTCTTCGTTTTTTCCGTAAAACTTTGTTGAACTGGGAAACTTTTCAGCATCTAATTTCATCTTAAGATCTTCACCAATATTTTGATACAGTTGTATGGAAGCTTGACCATAAGATATTAGATAATAACCATCATACGGCAAATTAAGTGTATCCTTTACCCGTGAAGTATTCCTTTCTACTTTTCTTTTATACTTCATATCACCTCCGGAAATAAAAATTGTTCCTTCAACTGGGTTCTGGAGTGTTATTTCTAAATTGGTCGAAATTTCGTCTTTATTACAACTACAAAGAACTGAAATGAAGATTGATAATAGTAATTTAAAATATTTGTTCATCACCTAGGATTTTTGAATATTTCACCCAATGGTCCCGTATAAAAACAGTGCGCGCTGGTGAGTGTGATTGTCAGTTAAGAAAATCTGCTAAGCGAGCAAGGAGTTTCGACTTGAGGCCGGATTAAGCATCTTTATTTTAATATGTTGAGTTTAGACTTTTTTAACCGGAAATTATTTTAATTGCAACAATTTATCTTTGATTTGTTTATTTTCTGGATAATATTCTTTGGCAAGATATAACAGATCTTTAGCCTGTTCGGGAACCTTATGAAAATTTAAAAGCATGTCCGAATTACTAATTAACCATGGTACAGTAGGATAAAAATCATACCCTAATTTATCGGAGACCATTTTAAAATGTTTTTCAGTTAAGCTAGAAAAAGATTCTTCCTCAGCCTTTGGCAAATCATATTTTCCCTGATATTTTTTTTCTTCTTTAAATTCAAACCAGGAATAAAAAAACCTTAAAGCATCTAATTGAGTAAGAAACATACTGCTACCGTGAGTATCATTTTCATAATACTGCCATTCTAAATTAGGTCCAGTTGAGGATTCATTTACTTGATTTTTTAATTCTAATGAATGTCTGATATACCTGTTAGCACTTATAGTGTCATTTTTAATAGATTCTAAAGTACTACCGTACTTTGAAGTATTAGCTATACCTATGAATAGATTTTTATCTGATAAATTTTTACCTTTTAATGTGAATTCTGGATCGTTAAGGAATAATTCATTATCAAACCAAATACTTGCATCAATTAATACATAATTTTCAAACATATCCGAATGCCTTGACAGCGCATTCAATACTGCAACACCTCCAAATGAATGCCCAATAAATGTTCTATTTTTACTTGCTGCAGGATAACGATTTTCTATATATGTAAATAATTCATTTTTTATAAATTTTAAAAAATGGTCACCACCACCATATCTCTCAGAATTCCCCGCTGGAGTCGGAGAGTAATCATAGCCTCTTTTATTGTGGTTTTTATTAGAAATTCCAACAATTATCATTTCGGGTAGAATTTTAGTATCGTTTTTCTCAGCATATTGTCTTTGTAAGGCGACTAATTCAAGGAAATTGTACCTACCATCTAAAAGATAGAGTACAGGATATTTAACTCTCTTATATTCAGAATAACTTATACTTTCAGGAAGATAAATTAAAAGTTCTCTACTTTCATTTAGAACTTTAGAATTAATTGTATCAATATGACCAATATTTATTCCCTTTTCATAAGTTTTGTATTCTATTTTCTGTCCGTAAGTGCAAAAAATATTAAGTATAAGAATGCAAAAAAGCAATTTTTTAATAATCAGAGGTTTGTTTAGTTCCAAGCGAGCACGGACTTTCGATTCAGGAAAGGTTAAGCAGTGTTTTTTATACGTTGGCATTTCGTTGAATGATTAGATGCTATATTTGTTGATAGATTAAAAGAAACAATAACAATGCGTCCACTCATATTCATCATTATTTCGTTTTTCATGTTTTCTTGTATTCCAATAAAGATAGCTCCTAATATTGAAACAGATAAATTAGTTAAAGCAAAAAGATTCAAAAGAGACCTTCCTCGTAATTATGGATTTGTTTTTGAAGATCCAAAAGATTCTGATTGTAAGCTTCCCCTAATTAGAACTGCTTGATTGTCTAAAAATATCATTTTTCATTCTCCTGGCGGTACCGCCAGGAGAATGAGTTTTTGCGTATGCTACGGGGGCCATTTTTCCCAGTGCATTTGGTGGTCTTACATTGTTGTAATCTTCCATCCAGGTCTCGGTTTGTTCCCTTACCTGATTTAGATCTTCAAAGAGGTACTTATTGAGAACGCCTCTTCTATAGGTTCCATTGAATCTCTCTATAAAAGCATTCTGGGTTGGTTTCCCAGGTTGAATATACTGAAAGTCGATTTCTTGCATCTGGCTCCATTCTGAAGCGATTTTAGCAACAAATTCAGGACCATTATCCATTCTTATTTTTTGGGGTTTTCCCCTGCGATTAATTAAATGGTTCAATACCCAGACGACACGTTTGCTAGGCAGTGAAAAATCAATTTCTATATGCAATGCTTCTCGGTTGTAATCATCGATAACTGTTAAGCCGCGGAAGCGTCTTTTATTTTCCAGGACATCGGTCACAAAATCAATACTCCAGCTACGATTAGGAGCTATGGGAGCCTCCAGGGGTTCTTTAACTCTGGCAGGTACCCGCTTTTTCACTTTTCGTCTCAAACTCAGGCCAAGCTTTTTATAGACCCGGTAAACCCGTTTATGGTTCCAGGGCCTGCCTTCACTCCTTAATCGATCGTAAGCCATCCAAAAGCCTTCTTCGCTATGTTCTTTAGCTTTTTGTTGTAAGGCCGCTTCGATAGCAGTATCGTCCTTTGGAATTGGCCTGTAATAAAAAACGCTTTTGCTCATATTTAAAACACGGCACGCCCTGCTAATACCGTAACGCGTAAGTTCTTTGGCTATGGTTCTTTTACGGCAGGGCTTTAAAGCTTTTTTTCGATGATTTCTTTGGCCATTTGATGATCCAGGGATAGATTGGCATACATCTGCTTCAGCCTTCGGTTCTCCTTCTCAAGGTCCTTCAGGCGCTTCAGCTCTTTGCCGTTCATACCGCCATAACGTTCCCGCCACTTGTAGAATGCAGCTGTACTAATGCCATATTCACGGCTGATTTCTGCGGCCGTTTTTCCGTTATCAAACTCCTTTAAAATCTTTGCGATTTGCTGTGGTGTATATCTACTCTTCTTCATAATTACTGTTTAAAGTTATAAAATATATTATACTTTTAAACAGTTCGTTTTTAAGGGAAGCTTACAAAATGACTTGGACCTATTTTCCACCTCGACCTTCCAAACTACCAGTGTTTATGGGGACTGAAAAATACTGCATCGGAAAATAAACATGTAATTTTATTTGGTGTTATATGGTATCAAATATCGTCAAAACTATCGAAATTAAAGGGTTTAAAGAAAATTAAATTTTCCTATATTTTTTTATAAGTTACTAATTTTACACCTTTATTTACACCTCATTTACACCTTTTTAAAAAATATAACTATGAGGTGTAATTTTTTACACCTGTAAAAGTTTTTTTGTAAATTGAACAAAATATTCAATTATAAAAATAGCTTTAAAAAAGAAAAAACTGGCCACAGGAAAGTATAGCCTTTATATTGAATACTATAAAGGGTTTACGCAAAATGAAAAGGGTAAAATTAAGCATCAAAGAGAATTTGAATATCTCAAAGAATATCTTCTAATTAACCCTAGGACAGCTGCTGAAAAGAAAAATAATAATGAAACCTTATTAAGAGCAGAACAAATTTTGTCTATTCGTCAAGCAGAATATGCGCAGGGTAAATATGAAATTAAGGATAAAAGTAAAGACCGACTTCTCTTCCTTTCTTATTACGATAAACTTAAAGAGGAGCGTTACGAAAGTAAAGGAAACTATGATAACTGGGATGCCGCACAAAATCATATTGAAGCCTATTGTGGGAAGAAAAAAATAACATTTGAAGACATTGATGAAGATTTCGTAATAGGATTTAAAAAGTTTTTAAATCATAAATCAAGAACAAAATCTAATACTGCTTTATCTCAAAATTCAAAATATACTTATTATAATAAATTTAAAGCAGCATTGCGGCAGGCTTTTGAAGACGGTTATACCAGACGAAACTTTGCCACGACGGTAAAAGGTTTTGCCCAAGGTGAAACATCTCGAGAATACCTTACCCAGGAAGAATTGCAAGCTATGGCAAAAGCTCACTGTAAACATCAGGTGCTAAAAAATGCTTTTTTGTTTAGTTGCCTAACGGACTTAGGTGGAGCGATATAAACAAGCTCACCTGGGTTGAAATTAGAGACGAAGAGGAAGGTCCGCGGCTTATTTTTAAACAAAAGAAGACTTCAGGTCAGGAGTATCAATATATCTCTAACCAAGCAAGACAACTATTAGGAAAGAGGAAAAGAGAAAGTGATCTCGTTTTTAAGGGATTAAAATATGGAGCCCATTTTAATGCGGAAATACTTAGATGGTGTATGCGGGCAGGTATCACCAAGCATATAACATTTCATAGTGCCCGGCACACTCACGCAGTTTTACTATTAGAATACGGTGCTGATATCTATACCGTGTCAAAAGTTCTGGGACATAAAGAAATCAGAACTACCCAGGTGTACGCAAAAATAGTAGATAAGAAGAAGAAGGAAGCAGCCAACCTGATTCCAGAACTTGAAATGGATTATGAGTTTTGATTTATTCAAATATCTAACAACTCTTGGCTTTATCTATATTTATGGAAGACTCGTTTTACATTATGGTGAAGTTTTCTGGACCTATATGTGGGATGAGGAAATATTCTGGAAATCTAATTTAGAGAAACCAAGAATCCTCTTTCTATTAACTGGGTTGGGAGTTATGCATCTAATATCCTTCGCAAGAACAACCATACCGCCAGATAATTATACAGTCCAAATTCTTCTACTGCTTGCCTTTAGTAGCGGGTTTTATTTAGCAGTTATAACCTGGACGTAGCAATTTAGAGATAGTATCCAAGTTCAAAAAGCATTTCCAGCACTCAACAAAAATAAACCAAAAAGAGAAAATAATTTTCATCTTGAGATTTCTGAAGATCAAATACAAAAGCTATATCACGGTTTAATTAGATATGATCTTTTGAACTATGATAAAACAAGTAAGCAGGATTTAAAGAATGTACTTCTAAAAAATTGGGACGCACATAATTCAAAAATCCATTTTAATATGGATGGCCCCAGCTGTAGAGAGTTTCATGACTATTTCATCCGGACTTTTCCCAAAAATTCTTTGACGATGAAAAATTTCTTTGAAACGTCTAAGCTCGTATTAAGAGCGGATGGAAAATCCTATAAATATAATACCATTATAAGGTGCACCCCTAAAAACGATCTCATCGAAAGAGAATGAAAAGTTGAGAAGCATTTTTCAAAAACTGACTTTAAACCAGGCATCTTCAAAAGAGTTTACTGTGGGTAAATCGTTTTAAAATATTCACAAACTATAATCATTTCCTCGCTGAATTTTTCTGGGTAGGAGATCATCTCTCTTTCGTAGTATGCTTTGTGAACTTTTTTCCAATATTTAAGGGATTTATCGCCTTCGCCTTCAGTTGCTGCAAATTCTTCTGTGATTTTATTAAATGGAACCTGCTCTATCTTCAACGTTTCAATTATAGCTTTTGCATTTCCATTCCAATCCGTCACAATTTGTTGGTCCCCGGCTCTTGGCAGAGGTTTATTAATTTTTTTAAACCACCATAAAGAAGTAGCAGTAGCCCTTTTTATTCCATTAACTACCAACTCAGCACATTCATTCGCATCTTTTTCATTGTCACAGAAATAGAAAGAAACTGGAACTTCTCCTAATTTATTCTGAGGGTTTTGAGTAAGAAAGTCTTCCCATAGGGTTATTACAGATTTAAAATTTTCTCTTCCATTATTCATAGTTTCCCTATCTCGAAATTTTTTGAGTGCTTTTTAAATTTGTTTTATTCCGCTACCTGCCTACTCCAATTTTGAATAACGCTGCGCTAATAGATCTGAGTATTTTTGCTTGTATTCGCTTGATAAAAAGGAGCTTTCTAAAAGAGAAAGAGCGTTCTTTTTATTTTTAATGAATCTTTTAAATACTCCATCAATTTGCTTTTTGTTCAATTCCAGTTTCTCTCCCAGACTCACAAAATGTTTTTTTGCTAATTTTTTCTTTTTTCCTTCAAGAGTTAGTGCCAGCTCTTCACCATCTTCTGGGTTAACTATAGCAACATTAAGAAGATCATAAGCAGGGGACAAGACCCATTCTCTGGTTCGCTTTATTAAAGAAAAGTTTTTCAGATGCATATCGTTGTTTCCCGTGAGAAAACTAAATAAAGCTATTTCAAAAAAATAAAGTTTGTCAAGCAAGGTGTTGGAGGAATAAGTCCCGATAGCTTTGCCTACCTTTTCCATTGAGCTTTTATATTTATCAAAAGCCTCTAGGATCTGAAACATATCGAGCATATGAATTTTTTCATTGCTAAGTGTTCGATCTATTCGCTTTGTAATATAGGCTAACTCTCCTGATTTTAATCGTATTAAACTGGAGGGAACAGTTCTTATTCCAAAGCTTTCTGCCATACGCATTGTAAAATGTTCATTTTGCGGCATTTCAGCAAAAGCTGCAGAGGGTGGTTTTAAGATATAATTACCTCCGAGTGCTCCTACCACTGTTAACCTGTTATTTTCCGATGCTAGTGCGTTATCGATGAAGGATAAGGAAAGTTTAGGTTGTACCCCAGGAACTGCTATTCTTCTTTCTACCACATTTTTCGCCAGATCTACCATTTGATCCAGGGAATATTCTAACTGAGGCGGAATTTCAGTACCAAAGAAATTTACACTGCAATTGGTGTGAAAATCTTTCGGATCTGTTTCTCCCAATTCTTTATAACAATATAAACATCTATTCTGCATTTTCTGTGACTTTTGGGTGAACACTGACCGCACCTATACAATTTTTGCAACAGGCTAAAAGTAGTCCCATTCGGTCATTGCGGTTGATTTTCCAGTTTTTTGATGCAATATCTAGAAGCCATCCTTCTGGGATAAGACCTTCAAAAAAGGGAAAAAGCCGTTTTTCTACATAAGGTTCTTTTCTAACCGGCATCGTAAACGTGATAAATTGGTCAGAATATTTATCAACGTAATCAATTTCATATTGAAATTGATATTCTCCTTCATCGGTTTCGGTTAAAATACCTGCTAGAAGTTCCTGATAATAAATTTTTGCCTGTCTCATAAATTAAGTTTGAGAAATATCATTTTGGTCTACCGGTGCCAGTACGTGCCCAAACATCTTTAGCACCTGATTTACCTTTTCCATATTCAGGTTTTCTTTTCCTTGTTCTATTTTTCTCACAACGGTTAAAGCCACACCAGCCCTTTCGGCAAATTCTTCCTGAGTGAGTTGGTTTTCTTTTCGCTTTTGTTTTAAAAACTCTGAGAGATTCTTCATTATATGTAATTAGATATAATTATTACAAATATATATTAATTATATGTTTAAACGTATAATTTTGGTTTTATTTCTATATTTATATGCATTTGCATATAAATATAGAAATAAAACCACTGAATCAATTAGAGCTGATTTTTCATACATTAAAAAAAAGAAGTCATACAAGGTATGAATAGTATGACTTTCTTATCCTTTCCCATCTTAGGTTTGGTTCCAGAATTCAAAATACAAAAGCGCTTTTGTTCATTTTTTAACTAAAAATTTTCAAAAATGAACGAACTAAAAATTTTAGAAAAATTAGATCGTATAGAAACGATTGTTCGTGCCCACAAAACTGTATTGACCTTTGATTATACAGGTATCTCAAGAAATTATATGTATAAACTGACTGCCAGGGGAAAAATTCCTTTCTCTAAACCAAAGGGGAAACTAATCTTTTTCTCTCGGGAAAAACTCGATGATTGGCTGCTCAATAATAGTCATTCTTCTAAAGAGGAGATTAGAGGGCAAGCAGTGGAATATGCTTTCCGGAATAAAAGATTCTAAAGATCTATATGATGAAGAAAGTTGAGCTAAAATTATACCAGGTCTCGGAGCAAAAGAAGAAAACCATCTATGATTATGTAGATGAATATGTTTCTAATAAATATGATATCCGGTTTAATGAAATATCCCCGGAGTTTCAGATTTCTATTAAAGGAAAACATTCCTGGGAAGATTTTGAGGTGAATTCTTTACTTATAGAATTAGCAAAATCTAATATAGAAGTGAACCCTGGTAAGCTGGATATCTATTTACGCTCTAACCTGATTGCAAGATTTAACCCTATTGCGGAATATTTTGATAAGCTTCCGAAATGGGTAGGGGGTGACCATATTAGAAAACTCGCTTCATACCTGCCTACCCGGGAATCTGAAGAATTTCTTTATCATTTTAGAAAATGGTTAGTGTGAACGGTTAAGGGAGCATTGGAAGATTAATATTTTAATAAGCAATGCCTGGTCCTGGTTCATTCGGAGCAGAATTCAGGGAAGTCTACCTGGTGTCGGTTCTTATGTCCTCCTGAATTATCCAGGTACTTTACTGAAGATATGACTACCGATAAAGATGCCAGGATTCAACTTACAAGAAATTTCATTATCAATCTTGATGAATTATCCGTGCTAGCAAAAAAAGAATTAAATGCGCTTAAAGCATATTTTTCTAAAACGATGATCAATGAACGTTTGCCCTATGATCGCAAAAACTCAAACCTTCGAAGAACCTGTAGTTTTATAGGGTCTACCAATAGGGCAAGTTTCTTAACAGACGAGACCGGTTCAGTGAGGTGGCTATGCTTTGAACTTCTGGGAAAAATCGATTTTAACTACAGTAAGGAGGTGGAGATCGATAAGGTTTGGGCCCAGGCTTATTATTTAGCTTTTGTAGATCCAAATTTCGATCCTGAGCTTAACTACCAGGATATTCTTAAAAACGAGGAACGAAATAAACGCTATAGGGAACCGACCCTGGAAGAGGAATTACTTGCCAAGTTCTATGATTTAAGTAAAGATCAAAAATACTTTATGACTGCTTCTGATATCATTACTAAGCTGAGTTGTATAAATCCACGGCTTAACGTAATCAAATATGGGGCGCGCACTAAAATCGAGAGGTTTTGACCGAATCAAACACCCTGAAAAAGGAGTGTATGGATACCTGACAAAACCACTCTTTAAAAATAACCCCTGGGAAATTAATTAATACTAAAAACAACTTACCATCCTACCATCACCTTTTTGAACTCAATGAGCATAGGGGAGTGGAAATGGTAAGATAATTTAAGAGAACCTTACCCATCTTACCTGAAGAACTATTCCTGGTAACATGGTAAGATCAATAAACAGAAATAAATCTTTCTTAAGCCTAGTAAAATCAAGGTTGGGTAAGATGGTAACTTAAAAATTAAAAAATGAACTTAAATAACTTATCGTGTAAAAGCGCCCGTAATATTTGTCTCGTAAAAATACTAGCAAAATTAGGTCACTTTCCCACCAGGACAACGGAAAAAGAAGCTTGGTTTCTGAGTCCCCTGCGGTCAGAAACACAAGCCTCTTTTAGCGTTTCTTTAATTAAAAACTTGTGGTTTGACTTCGGCCTGGGAAAAGGAGGGAACACTATAGATCTTATTATGGCAATCAAGTCCTGTTCGGTAAGGGAAGCCCTGGAATTTCTAAACGAGGATGTTAACACTTTTTCTTTTAGCCCGCCAATTAAGAAGTTTCGACAAAAGGATACAGGCCTTAGCATTATTGATGTCCAATTAATCAATCTCGAAGCATTACTACACTACCTGAAATGCCGGAATATACCTCTGAATATTGGTAGGAAATACTGCAGACAGGTTTGGTATCGATCTAAGGGGAAACAATTTTTTGCCATTGGACTTCAGAATCATAAAGGAGGTTGGGAACTTAGAAACAAATATTTTAAAAATTCCAGTAGTCCCAAAACCTATTCCTTTATTAAAAACGATTCCAGGCAGTTGGTGATTACGGAAGGGATGTTTGATTTTCTCTCCCTGGCAGCAATGGATAAAAGCCTGGTTCAAAATTCGGATTGTATCATTTTGAATTCCCTGGCTTTTATAAAAAGAATAGAAATTTTGATTCCAGTGTATGATCGAGTTTTGCTTTACCTGGATAATGACCCGGCTGGAAAAAAAGCAACTGCTTCGCTTTTAAACCAATACGAACATATCACCGATCACAGTGATTCTTATAAAGATTATGTAGATCTCAATGAAAAATTAAAAAATGAAAAAGCCTGGAAAAAATAAGGATCAATTAGAAGGTAAAAGTAAAATAACCTGGGAGGAAGCCTTGGCTAATACCAAGAGACAATACATTATAAAGTATGGTAGAAGAGATCAAAAAGCTGAGCTGGAAAAGAAGGAGCTTAAACTATCTGTACCGACTTTGGAAGGGAATGCAAGATGTGTGCCTGTGGGCACAATCTTGATTGCTCCCGGTGGTCGCAATGAAAAAAAAGAGAGGTTTAAGGGGAAAAGTCAATGGATAAAATTCAGATGTTCTATATACGAAAAGAAGATGCTCAGGGTCAAAGCAAAACAAAGCGGACTTACTTTAAGTGAGTTTTGTAGAAAGGCTATTTATAAAAAAGGGATTAAGGAAAGGCTTTCTGATGATCATATCGAGATCTATAAAACCCTCCATAAATTCCACAACAATTTTAAATCTATTGGGAATATGTACCGGAAAAAAGATCCTAAACTGACCAGGGAGGTTTATGACCTGGCCAATTTGATTAAAGCGCATCTTGAAAAATTAAAAGGATGATCGGGAAAGGAAAAGCGATATCGCATACCCAGGCTTCGATGGCCTATGGCTGGAACCAGGAAAAAGATGCTGAAGTGGTCTATTCGCAAAATGTTACCGGGGACACACCTAAGGAAGTAACGGCAGAATTTAGACTTACCTAGGAACTAAATGAAAACTGTGAAAGGAATAAACTCGCTTTTGTATTAAGTCCTACTATAGATGATGGGAAATATTTGGAGAAGAAAGAACTATCCAGGATCTGTGATCAATTTATGAAACAAATGAACTTGAAAGACCGGCAGGCTATTGCTTTTGTTCACCGCGATAAAGCCCATAAGCATATTCACCTTTATGTGAACCGTATTGATTTTAATGGTCAGGCTTATAATGATAGCTTCATTGGAAAACGAAGCCAGCTCGCTGCAGAAAAAGTAGCAGAGAAAATGCAGCTGACTACCGTGAAACAGGTGCAGTGGGAAAAGCAACATAACCTTTCAGCTATTCGTACGGAAATCAAAAGGCGGCACGAGCTGACGATGCAGCAGTTTAAACCACGAACGTTTCAGGATTATATAAAGGGAATGGAAACGAATGGCGTGAAGGTGATTCCCTCAATCAATAAAGCGAATAAGCTGCAGGGCTTTCGGTTTGAGTTTGACAAGTATAATCTTAAAGCTAGCGAAGTACATCGCTCGATGACGGGAGGCAATATTGGGAAATCCCTGGCTTCAGGAAAGAGTATGTCTAGCTTCCTAAAGGAAAATACACAGCTCAAACTTGCCGGGAAAACGGTAGAGCTTTCTACCGGGATGGCTAAAGCGATAGCAAAACAGGTGATCAAGAAAATAATCTCTAAAGGTATGGATGCCGGGATGGGATTCTAAAAATTCGTATTATGGCAAAATTAGAACAACTTAGTGAACTGCTGGTTTCAGAAATCAGCCAGTTTGAAAAGACGGTACAACGGCTGGAGAAAATTCAGAAGGAGAAGGTCGGAATTGATAGTACAGCTTTCGAAAAGGTGCTCCTGCAACACCAGGAAAAGATGGAAGAAGGTTTTACCCAATATTCACTAGAAATGAAATCGCTCGGGGTTAAACTAAAAGAGGCTAAAGCTTACCCCGTGTGGGCATTGACCTTATTTACTGTTTCTCTCATGGCTAATGTGGTTTTGGTCTGTATGTTATTTTCTTAACCTCTTATCGAGCATAAGCCTATTCTAAAATAAAAGTACCAGCTGCGATTCTCAATTCGCGATTCGCGAATTGAATTATTACCTAAAACAAAATACTTATAGTTTTTAAAAAAAAGACGTTCGTAATCACATTATAATGTGGGTTTACGTGTATTTCTAGGTGTCAATCGAATAAATTTAAATTTCACATTAAAGTGTGAATTTAAATTCAATCAAATCCAGGATCTCGAATTATTTCGAACAACTTTCAATAAAAAATTAGGGATTAAACCAGCGAGTCGGCTCTCTTCGAACGCCGTCCGCCTGTAATTTTATCTATTAAAGATGTCCATTGTGTATTTAGTCAAAAAAAGATCAGTAACATGATACGATAGGTAAGTTAGAATTGAAATCAGAATAAACAAACACAAGGAAATCAACACCATAAAATTGTTAGATCTAAACCACTTGATATTAGAAGGGAAAGATATAATGAAAATAAAAAGGTCCTGTTTCCTAAACCTTTATAATAAAATGTATTTCTTCCCGGCTATCTAAGAAATCTAGCCCTTTTCTTTCACCGCCACTATTCGTATTCTTTTGTAATCAGCGTACCATTTGTCTTTTACCAGGCATTTGTCTTTTACTTTTTCCTGCACTTCTTCTTTAATTTCTACTACATCACCCGGAGCTACACCCGCAAAGAAATTTTCAGCAAACATCGAAATCCAGTCTTTTATACCGGTGTTTTTATCAGCAAGTTCTGTAGGCCGATCAAAATGTTCTGCTAAAAGAATCCTGAAGCCGGTGGCCTTCAATTCAGTTGTATACTCGCCAACAGAAGGGAAGTACCATAATTTTAATTCTGATTGTTTTATATAATCCCTGTTCTGTAAAGACCTTCTTAATTGGTGGATAATAGTTTGTACATTTCCTTTACCACCGAATTCAAGGACAATTTTTCCATTCTCCTTCAAATTCTCATACATGCAGTGTATGGCTGGCTTATGATTTTTTACCCAGTGCAGCGCGGCATTGGAAAATATGGCGTCGAATTTTTTATCGAAATTGAAGTTCTCAGCATCACCAACCTGAAATGTTACCGACGGAAATTTTGATTTTGCATCGGCAATCATTTCTGAAGATTTGTCAATACCAATGGTTTCTCCGGCCAGCTCACTTATTTTGTAGGTCAATTGCCCGGAACCACAACCTAAATCCAAAATCCTTTCATTCGCTTTGGGATTGAGTAAATCCAAAAGTTCCTTGCCATAATCGTATACAAAGGAATGCTTGTTATTATATAATGCCGGGTTCCATTTTGTAGTTAAAGTGCTCATATTTTAAAATAGGTTTTGCTCGGAAAGAATTGGAAAAATTAGGATTTTAGGAGTCCATGCATGCTGCACAATCAGGCTCCCCGGTGAGTTGTCCGTTTTCATCAATTTCATATTTACAGCATTCATTAAATCGTTGTTTTAAATAGTCTTTTGTTCGCCTAATCCTCGCTTTTACATTAGGCAAACTAATATTTAATTCACAGGCGGTTTCTGTTTGGGTTTTACCTTTGTAGTATACCAAATCAATTACCGGCTTATAATGTGCAGGTAATTCATCAATAAAACGATCGAAACAACAAATATCCTGGTATTCTTCAGTCAAGGCTGTGTTTTCGTCTTTTAAAGAAACAACATATTTATTTTCTCTTTTGAAATAATCATTAAGCTCATTTCGCACAATTTGAAATATCCAGGCCCTGGCTTTCCCGGGATTCTCTAATTGATGCAGATTTTTATGAACTTTAAAAAATGTATTCTGAAAAATATCTTTTGCGGCCGTTTTATTTTTAGCCTTCTTAAGAATAAAAAAATAAACTTCTTCACGATGCTTTCTCCATATTTCCTGCGTGTCCATACTCAAATATAAAGATTTAGTAAGCTACTTCGGGCGAGCTTACGAAGCATTTAGAATTAATTTTTGATTTCGAGGTATCCCGGATGCTTCAGAACGGGGTATTTATCCTGAAATTTTGGGACGGTAACCTAAGAAGGCTGCCCGTTAAGACAGCCTTTTATTTAGTTGCAGCAACTGCACTTACTGCAATCACAGGTTTCGCAAGGACAAGTATTGTCTTTGCAGTTTATACAATTACATTTTGTACAGTTACAATTGGTGCATTTACAGGTATTCATAATTTCAAAAGTTTATGGTTTATAAGGTAGACTGAAAATTAGGAAAAAGGATACTCTGATAATTAAAAAATAATTAATAGATGTTTTGAGAAAGGTTATTAAGGGGGCTTTTGAAATAGGCTATACTATAGGGGATGCTAAGAAAGCTATTAGGGACACCTTGCAAACATTGGGTTTTTTGAATTTTAACCCGATTGAACTCAAACGTACCTAAATGTACTTTTTTTAATTATAGCTTTATTAAGCTAAATATCCTGTTAGTCGAATATCTTACTTAGATAAACGGGTAATTCTTTATTCCGGTGATTTAGTTTCAAAAATAAGAAAGCCCACGCCGTTGTATATGCTATGTGCATTTAGTGAGTGTAGTTTTCCACCTCACCTTGCGGGTGTACAAGCACCCTCGTAAAATTGTCAATCTGTGATAAGTTCAATACCGGCTTTTTCAGCCTTGTATTTTATTTTAGTCATCAATTCATAATAGCTCCAGTTTCGTAGTACAAATTCTTCCTCTATTGCAATTCCTATCTTATCTTCCTGATTTAATAAAATGAGTGTACCCGCCTGGTGCTTAACGCAAAAATCAATTAATTTCCGGCTATACAAGTGCAACCGATTACTCACATAATTTTTTCCAGCTCGTGGAATCTTTGTACTGCCTTTTATCCCAGATTTTAGAAATTTCAAGGTAAGGGATCATCAATGTGCCGTGGGACGATTGAATATAATTGAAAATGGCAAATTAAAAGCGGAGATTGGAAAGGAGATACTGGATTGGTATGAGTTCTCTGGCTTAAAGGATTTGTAAATATAATTCACTAATTTTTTCCTTATTATACTTCGCTCAACTTTTCTTAATGTTTTCTTAAAAAGTTTTAACTTCCCCATTTGAAACAAGACCCTACACATCTTTAAATAATTAATCAAAAATTCACAAATGAAAAAAATTACACTTGTATTTTTAGTGTTGCTATCCATTCTTCCTAAAAACATGCAGTCTCAAGGTGAAGGTGAGGCCATTGCTGCAGTTGCCGGTGGTTTATTAGCAATTGGCGCTGGTGTAGCAGCGGTAGAACAAATGAAAGAACAGGCTGAACTTACAGCTACTCAATGGATCCTGGAAAATCAACCTAATCTCGAAAGCTTTTCACTTAAAACACTGGATTTCGATGGCAAAAAACTTAAGGATATGTCGTCCGCGTCAGTAATGACCTTTAAAATTCAGGAGTTTGAGCCATCGGACAAACCTGACCTTAATGGAAAGAAACAAATACTTTTCGGTTTTACTAGCTATGGCTGGATTAGCGAGTATGGGATCGATTTCACCAAGGTTAAATGGCATCTTATCGATGCAGATGAGTGGATGAATATGATGATTGCCTATGCCAAGGTATCTTCTGATAAATCTAATGAAAACCTTATTGAGGAAACCTTGAGAGATGGTAAAATCGTTAATAAAGGAGTAAAAACTAGAAAAGGAGAAGACATCCCATTTTATAAATTAGATGGCGATATGTACCTGGTAACTGATTATTCTCCTGAAATGAAAATAATTTATAATGAAAAATCTCTTGGAATATTTTTGAAAGAAACCCGGGATTTAGTTCAGATAAGCCGTGGAGCCATTATTGATATTCACGAATTCTTTTATGAAGGTTAAAATTTACTAGAGTCAATATATTCTGAACTCTAAAACTTTTCTTTTACGGTTATCCACACTTTATTTTAAGTTCTAACTTTTAACTTGTGGATAACCTATTACCGATTTAAAACATGAAACTATATTTACCTTTACTATTATTTCTTTTTACAATTTCTACAGGTAAAGCTCAATCCTGTGATGAACTTCTGGCAACCGTTAAAGAGTCCGGATATGGAACCACTTATACAAGTTATGATAGTGACGCGATCTCTAAAGTTACTTTTTATGATCTCAGTATAGATTATGAGACTTACTACTTTGCAGTGGTTTGTTTTAAGGAAGAATATTCTTTGAGTTGTTCTGAATATCTATATCAGGTAAGTTCAAATACTAAACTCAATTACTCGATGAATTATTTGAACAATGCCGGTAAGGCTTTTTGGAAATATATTGAACCTTATAGTGAAAATCTTAGTTGTTCTCCAGATTTTAATTGAAATTTTCAGAACCTTAGTCAATAAAAAGAGCTTTATATTATTGGTTCTATTTAGTTTGATATTTATTCCGGTTTCAGCTTAGGAACTTAAGCAAAGAGTAAAAAAACAAAACCTTCTATCAGTATATGAATAAAATAGCTTAATAACCGACGAAGCTAATTGAATTTTGCTTTAATAACCTTTCGGTATGTTTCTCCTATTGGTAAGCGAATATCTCCATCCAAACAAATACTATTACCTTCAAGCATTTTTATTTTTCCGGAAGGAATAATATATGACCTATGAATTCTTTGAAATTCATTTTTTGGTAGCCTCTCGATAATATCCTTCATATTCTCGTGCGCTATTATTTTATCGGTTTTGGTGTGGATCCTAATATAATCCTTCAGTCCTTCAATATATATAATTTCTTCAGGGATGATCCGGTAGATCTTTCTTTCTGCTTTAATATAGAAATCCCTGCTTTTAGCAAATGAATTGGAATCAGTTTTAAAAGAGTTCTGCCAGGCTAAATATTTCTCAACACTATCATAGAATCGCTGAAAAGAAATAGGTTTCACCAGGAAGTCAATAACCTTATACTTAAAAGCATCTAAGGCATATTCCTGGTAAGCTGAGGTGATAATAAAATTATGATCGGAATGATTACGCATTTCCATAATTTCCATACCGCTAAGTTCAGGCATCTGAAGATCTATAAAAACTAGGCTATTCGTGTATTCCTTAAGAAGCTCGAGAACTTTATAAGTATCACTTCCTGCATAAATAATATTAAGGCTGGAAACCTTTTCAGCATAATCCTTTAGTAAACGGACTGCAAAAGGTTCGTCATCAAGAATTATCGTATTAATTGGTTTTTCCATCGAGCTTAATTTCTAAGTTGGCAATAAAATTTTCTTGATTTTGGTTTATCACAAAAGAATGCGCATCGGGATAATTTATAGCTAAGCTTTTTCTAAGATTATCCAGGCCTATTCCGCCTAATTTATCTTTTTTCTGGTTGCTAATTTTATTAGTGATTTTAAAAAAAAGCCTATTGCCGGTTTGTTTCAAATCCAAAAGAATGGGGTTTTCCTTATTATACTTTCCGTGTTTTAGTGCATTCTCTACTAGAGGGCTTAATAAAAAAGGAGGAATTTGAACTTTGGGCTTGTCTATAGTAATTTCAAAAATTACAGTATTTTCATCTTCGTGCCTTAATTGGTCGAGTTCAATATAAGATTTTATATAATTAATCTCCTGCTGTAAATCAATCCTCTCTTTATTTGTTTCGTAAGTGGTGTAGCGCATCAGTTCACCCAGTTTTTCAATGGCCGGCAGCGCTTTATCAGATTTAAAATAAACAAGAGAATAAATATTGTTAAGGGTGTTAAACATAAAGTGGGGGTTGAGTTGAGCTTTTAGGAACTTTACTTCCGTTGCGCTTTTCTCTTCAAGAATATGTTTATTGTATTCCAATAGCCGGACATTAAAAATCAAAATCCAAAGTATGGAACTAATTATTAGCGGGAAACTGCCATAATATAGATTATCATAGATATAGTAGCTAATCGAGGTTCCTTCAAAATAATTACCGTGGCCGATAAATTGTTCAATTAAGACTTCTTCCAGGGTGTATCTCAGGAAGATAAATACTATAAATCCAGAGGCAATACCGATAAGAATTCTTTTCCAGTTGAGCTTTTCATATACCTTTGGAAGGATGAGTATATAGTTAAAATAGAAGGTGGCTAGAAAAACGATACTAGCTGAGATCTCGAAGATATCTAATTTTCTGAAGGTAAAAAGATAGGGGTTTTCAAGATCAAATTGAATAAGCTCGAAGTAAGTAAAGAGTAACCAAAAAAGGCCATGTAAAAGGAACTCTTTTCTTTTAGTCATTGCGCCGATATAGGGAAAAGGTTTCATAAGCGTAAAACTATAACATTCTAAGCAGGAGTAGGGAGGGGTTTGTCGAAAAGTAGAAGGGGTTTGTAGAAAAAATCTTTCAGCCTCCCATATAAATATGAATTTTGAGGAAACTTAAAAATTAAAGAAATGAGAATTACATTGATTATTATGGTGCTTCTGAGTATCCAGTTACAAAGCCAGGAATTACAAGATCCAATAAAATTTGAAAACACGGTTAAGGTATTAAATATGGGGACTTTTCATATGGGATATACTCCAGATGCTACTACTACCGAATTCGATGAGCACGATCAAAGAAATATTGAGAAGGTTCATCAAATTGCTCAGTCCATTGCTGAATTTAAACCGACTGTAATTATTGTAGAAACCTTGCCCGATAAAAATGAAGTTCTACAGAGTAATTATAAAGATTATCAGCAAAACCCTGAAATGAATTTTAAAAATCCTTCAGAAGTGGAATTATTAGCATTCGAAGTAGGTCGTCTGGCGGGCACTAATCGTATTTACGGGATAGACTTTAAAGAGGGGTATAACTACAGAATCGGAGAGAAAATAAATGACAACTACGGGTATGAAACCTACCGGAAATATTTCTCAGTATTAGATTCCTTACAGAAGCAATATCCTGAGGAGAAGATGTCTGTTTTGCAAAAATTACAAATGAGCAATACGCCGGGATATAAAGATATGTTGCTCAATATGAATGCTGATATATTAACTCATATTTCAACGGAGGGAAATGCAGAAGGAGCAGATGAAGCTGCAAAATTGTATCATCGGAATTTGGTTATGTATTCTAATCTTAACCAAATTGAATTAGAAGAAGATGATCGTGTCTTTATCCTTATGGGAACTACCCATACTGCTTTTTTTGATATGTGGTTAAAAAGAAGCCCAAAGTATGAAGTAATAAATACCAATAACTACTTAAAATAATATACGTCCAAACTTATCCATTAAGTAAAGAACCAAATCAAGAAATTTTAAAAAGATAAAGCCAGGCCAATGCCGTTTTGATTTCCTATGAAATTAAAGGTAACCTGAAATGGATTGGGCGGAGAGTAATTAACCTGGTTACTTCTTTCTGCTGCTTTAAAGGCCTGGTTATTTGCCCTTATGGAAATAGGTATGGCCACCCCAATAAAAGCTGCACCAACTCCGGCTAATGCCCATGGGGCATCCTGATTGGAAGAAATCTCTACTTAAGCTAACTGATAAAAACAATAGGAGAGAACACTGAGAGCTCAATTTCTAGGTAAAAGTATTGTATCAGCTCACTGGTGAAATAACCGGTTAGCTCACTTGGTATGAATTGTAAGTTGATAAGTTTCAAATGTTAAAAATATGGTTTGCACCTATTTTACACCTCATCTACTCGTAGCTCCAGTGTTTTAGGGAATAGAAAACTTCTGTATTGGTTGGGCTAAGATTTCGACGTGGATAAATCCGCAGGATTTGTCCGCATAGAAATCAGGTTAAATATATGTTTTACTTTTAGTTTTTGCACTGTCGCCACACTGAATTATAGCCGCTGTTATACACAGGTATATTTTTTAAAATATTTAAAGTCAGATTAACGAGGTGAAATTCAAGTTATTTCAGGTGAGTCCAAAATTTCTTCGATATCTTGTTTGGAAAGTGGTTTGTGATAAACTTTCTTAATCAAAGAATATGATTGAGCTTTTAACTTGTCGCTTTCATCTGTAGAGGATGTCACAATTTATAGTTGAAGTTTATTAAAAGGACCAAAGTTTATTTGTTCGAGGCTGTCTAAAAATTCCCATCCATTTAATACTGGCATATTAATATCTAAAAGTACAACAATAGCATCGGTCGAGTTTAGTAAGGTCTCTAATAATGCTAAACCTACCGCTCCGTTATCACCTTGAAGACAATTAACGGAACTATCCAGGTTATGAATCATTCTTTGGATAACTAACCTGACTATCGGATCATCATCTACTATAAGTACTGTTTTTTTCATTGTAATTGTTGTGCCTCGGCAATCATATTCTTTATAATTTCATCCAATTCATTTGCCGATTCTCTCAAATGATTTAACCACATTAAGGTATCATCCAGACCTTTATCACTATCCTCAATTACGTTCATAACTCCCAACATTCTTGCAAGGGGCGCCCGTACTATATGTGACTGGGTCCAGGCAATATTTTTAAGCTTTTTATTCTGTATTTCAATTTGTCTTACATAATTATTTCTGCTTATTTCAAAATTCTTTCGCTCTGTGATATCATTCATGGCTCCTACCATACGGATAGGTTTTCCTTCTTCATCTCTGATTACAATACCCCTGTCAATCACATCGGCAAAAGTACCGTCATTTTTTTGATAACGATACTCAGCAGTCCAGTTAGGTTGGTCAGGTCTTTCGAGTGAGCTATAAATACTTTGCACTACCCTTTCCCGATCCTCAAGATGGATGTGACTGGACCAGGACGCTAAAGTTGGAGTAATTTTTTCAATGTGGTATCCAAACAGATTTTTGAAACCGGCTCCTAAATACTGCGTATTTTCTAAGATATTCCAATCCCATATCGCATCATAGGTTGCTTCGGCAACTTTTTCAAAACGTTCATTGGATTGAGAGAGATGAATTTCTGATTCTTTTCTCAGTGTTATGTCTTTAAAATAAACAGATAGCCCTTTGGTTGAGGGATATACCGTCACTTCGAGCCATACATTCAATGTCAGGTAAAACTCTTCAAAAGTCACATTTTCTTGAGTTTCCATGGCTTTATGAAATTGTCGGTAAAATTCAGTTTCAATGGCATCAGGATATTCATCCCAAAGGTTTTTTCCAATGATGGTATCCCTTTTTCTACCTAAAAGCTTTTCGGCTTCTTTATTCCAATAAGTTACTATCCAATCTTTGTTTACATTGTAAAAAGCATCTCCGATACTTTCCAATATGTCGATTTTTTCCTGATAGGCTTTTTCAAGTTTTTCTGCCGCCTGCTTACGTTCATCTATATTCCTGAAGTATGCAGATATGCCACCTTGCGATGGATAGGCATTTATTTCATACCATTTTCCATCTCCCGGGTAATAGTATTCAAATGATTCCTTTTTTTTCGTATGGGCTACTCTTTGATAAATTTCCAGAATGGGGGTATCTGCACTTGCCGGGAATAATTCCCAAAAATTCTTACCCAAAACATTAGCAGCCTTCTTTAAGAGTAAGTTCTCGGCTTCCCTGTTGAAATAAGTAAAATTCCAGTTTTTGTCCACGGCATAAAAAGCATCAGATATGCTTCCCAAAATCTCCCGAATCTGAAGCTCCAGCAACTTAGAAGTATGAATGTCCTGAAAACTGCCATATATCCGCCGGCATTTCCCTTGAATCATTTCTGCATTACCAATTACCCTAACCCACCGTTCTTTCTTTTTCTCAGTGATTATTACAGCTTCAAAGTCAAATTCGGCTCCAGTTTCAATAGATTTTTGTACAGCATCTTTTACCATTGATCGAAAATCTTCCCTGTAAAAACTAAAGCTTGTTTCTAAATCTGGCGTGAAAATTTTCGGGTTTGTTTCGTGGAGTTCGTGGACCATATCTGACCAGCGAACTTTGCCCCCTACCACATCAATTTCCCAACTTCCAATTCTAGCAAGTTTTGATGCCTGTTGGTAATAGTAGCTGTTGGAGTCTTGTTTATGCTCTTTCATTTTTCCATTATTTTCCTGTGCTCTATATACTTGTGCATAACTCGTTACATCAAAACGAATGTAAGAATTTAAAAGCTATAGCTACAGGATAACAGCAGGAAAGGGAGCTAACGGGTGAATTTATTACTTTAAATTTAGAAAATATTCATAGCTAAATCCCCTGTCAATTTAATGTACCTTCTTGTACCTTCGTTTGTCACCCCGCATGTATAGGGAGAAGCCAAATAATGTATTGGAAAGTAAACAGGGAAAATTAAAAACTTCCATCAAAAGCAAATTATGCTATACTTTCCTTAAAAGACCATCTTAGGCTGTATAATCTTCCTAATTTTATTCTTTTAATAGAGAAACAGTAAGCCTTTATGCGCATTATTAATGCCAACCAAAATAATCTCAACAATATAACTCTTAACATTCCGGAAAATCAATTAATCGTTGTTACCGGATTATCGGGGTCCGGCAAATCCTCCCTGGCAATGGATGTGATTGCTAACGAAGGCTACCGCTATTTTTTAGAGAGTCTCCCAGCTTATAATCAACAAAATGCGCAGTTAATTCCCACTGCTGAAGTAGACGATATAGAAGCCCTACCGCCTGTCATTAAAGTAGAACAATCGAAGCGCTTTCAATCAATTAATACAACTTTTGGAACGCTTTCAGAAATTGCATCTGTCTTCAGAATTTTATTTGCCCGTTATTCCGCAGAAGAGACGATGAGCAAATCGCTTTTTTCTTTTAATCATCCCAAAGGGGCCTGTGAATATTGTCACGGGATTGGTGAGGCAGAATATATTAATCTTGATAAATTGGTGGGCGATGAAAACAAAACCCTTCGAGAAGGCGCCATTACTACAACCTTGCCGAATGGTTATATTGTATATTCTCAAATTACAGTAGATGAATTAAATAAGGTATGCCAGGCCCATGGTTTTAGTGTAGATATTCCCTGGAAAAATCTCACCAACGAACAAAAAGAGGTGGTTTTAAACGGAAGTGATCGCATTAAAGTTTTTTTTGGAAAGCATACTTTGGAGTCCCGGTTAAGATGGGAAGGTTTAAAAGCAAAACCCCGGGAAGAAGGATTTTATAAAGGAATGCTTCCCATTATGAAAGATATTCTGCGACGAGACCGCAATCCCAATATCTTAAAGTTTGCGAGCTCCAGAACCTGCCCCAGTTGTAAAGGAGCACGTATTAAAGCTGATCATCTGGATTACCAATGGAAAGGGCTAAATTTCCAGGAATGGATGGATTTACCTTTAAATTTTTTATACGAAAGCCTGAAAAACCGGAGTTTAAAAGATGGGGAACAGCTTTTGGTAGATAAGATTTGTACACAGTTGTTCGACCTGATACGACTTGGAATGGAGGAATATCGCTTGAGTACTCCCAGTACCGAAATTTCTTCGGGAGATGCGCAGCGTATAAAACTCATAAAACAGGTAAACAGTAGCCTGCAGGGAATTCTCTATGTTTTTGATGAACCTTCCATCGGTTTATCTGAGGAATACCAGAACTATTTACGGCATATTTTGAATCGGTTGATAAAGCGTGGTAACACGGTTATGGTGGTAGAGCACGATTTAAATTTTATAAGATCTGCCGATTGGATAATCGAATTAGGACCCGAAGCCGGGGCTTACGGGGGAGAAATTCTTTTTAACGGACCGGTTAAAGAGTTTTTAAATGCCGAAAATTTATCGAGTCCAACCCTGGCTGAAATACAAAAAGAAAATTCAAAATCTGAAATCGAACCTCCAAAAATCTCAGTAGATACATTTTCTCCCACAGCTGGAGAATTAATCGTTGCGAACAGAAAAACATCTGAATTTCTTCAAAAGCTCGAGGTATATTCAACAAAAGAAGATTTAAAGCTGCTTACGGTTTCAGATCAGCCTATAGGTAAAACCCCCAGAAGTAACCCCGCGACTTATACCGGCCTGGCTGATAAAATACGCGATCTCCTGGCAAAATCACCGGAAGCCAAAGTTCTAAAATTAGCTAAAGGTGCCTTTTCTTTCAATAATAAGCGCGGGAGATGCGAAACCTGTGAAGGGGCAGGGGTGATTACACTTTCTATGAATGTATTGGGTACTATTAATCAGGTTTGTCCTACCTGCAATGGCCAGCGTTCTAAGCCGGAAGTTTTGAAAGTGGAGTGGAACAATAAAAATATTGCCCAAATCTATAACCTGAGTATAGCTGAAGCTTTTGATTTCTTTTCCGGGGAAAATAAGATCACCAAAATCCTCGCTTTAATGCTGCAATTAGGCCTGGGTTATATTAAACTTGGCCAGCCATCAAATACCCTGTCTGGTGGCGAAGCACAACGAATTAAGCTCACCAAACATTTTGCAAAACAATCTAAAAAAACACTATTGTTGTTGGAAGAACCAAGTATTGGATTACACCAGCAAAATGTGCGGCAGCTGCTAAAAGCTTTGCATCAGCTTAAAAATCAAACCGCGGGGATTATTTGCTTCGAGAATCATCAGCTTTTTCAATCTTCGTGTGATATCCTGGTAGAAAATAATAATAAATCTTCCTTACCGGAATTTAAAGAATCACCAGACCAGCGTAGGGATACTATTGCCGTAAAAGGAGCTAGAACCCATTATTTAAAAGACCTGGAAGTAAATTTCCCTAAGAATCAATTATCTGTAGTTACAGGAATTTCGGGTTCGGGTAAATCTTCTTTGGTGATAGACACCCTGCACGGTTATGGATTACAGGAAATGACCAAACAGTTTTCGAGTTATCAGCAATCCAGGGTAGGAGTTAATTTTCAGTTTGATGTAGATTATATTGAAGGGCTCACTCCAACTATTTGCGTTACCCGTAAAGAAAAAAGTTTTACAGAACGTTCAGATATTGCTAAACAAACGGGAATAGATAAGATCTTACGCTTTGCTTTTTCCAGAAAAGCGCAATACGAAGGAGAAGAATTATCTGCCAGCCATTTTTCTAACAATCACGAATTGGGAAAATGTGTTGTATGTGATGGGATGGGGCAGGAACTGCTACCCGATTTAGATAAAATAGTCCTGGACCAAAATAAAAGTATTGCCAACGGTCTTTTTGAGCACAATAAATCCTTGGCTTATTACGGTCAGTCGAACAGTCAATATATGGCAATTGTAAAGGAGGTGGGAGCTCAATATAATTTTAATCTGGAAACACCTTTTAATGAGCTAAGCCACGAACAGAAAAATATTCTAATTAATGGAGCAGGCGAAACTGTATGGAAGGCCAACTGGCAGTTCAAGACCAAAACCCGGGAAGGAATTCAGGAGGTAAGTATGAAATGGGAAGGGCTTTTCCATTACTTAAAAGATGAATATTATAAAACCCGGAAAAATAAAAATATTGAAAAGCTAAAAGCCCTTTTTTCCCTCAACGCATGTAGCCATTGTTCTGGAAGTGGATTAAAACCGGAAAGATTAGTCTTTAAAATTGGAGGAAAATCTATTCACGAAATACGGTCAATGGACTTTAAAGCTTTGGAAAACTGGCTTTTGGTTAATTCCAGGATAGATGAAATGGATCAAAAACTCATCCTTAGAATTCAGCCTCATTTAATTAATACTATTAAGCGCGCAAAGCAGTTGCACATTGATCATCTTCAATTAAACCGAAAATCAATGACGCTTTCCGGCGGAGAAAATCAACGTGTAGCGCTTATCAAGCAGTTAAATAGCCCGCTTAAGGGTATTGCTTATCTTTTGGATGAACCTTCAGCAGGACTGTCTAATAACAATATTCCCGACCTGGTCAATATCCTAAAAGAACTCGTGGAAAAAGGAAATACAGTTATTGTAATTGAGCATAATAAAGAGATTATTTTGAAGGCTGATAAACTAATTGAAATAGGACCAAAGGCGGGAAAATTAGGAGGTTATCTTACTTTTCAGGGAAATTCACAAGAATATTTGAAACAAAAGGATTCTCCTCCTTTTTTAAAAGAACCTTCTCAACCAATTATTTTAAAAGAATCAGAGAATACTATTTCCTTCCGAAAAATCTCCAAACATACTTTAGTGAAAGCTGCTCTGAAAGTGCCAGTTGGTGGCATTACTGCTATTAGCGGTAAATCTGGAATAGGAAAAACGACCTTAGTAAAAGACATCCTGATTCCGAGTATTGAAACCGGAAAACCGGTAAATTGTGAAAGCATAAAGCTCCCGAAAAAATATTCAGAAGCGCATTATTTTGAGCCTAAAAAACTTAGAACCCACGCAAATACCTTATTGGTTTCTTATTTAGATCTACTAAAGGAAATAAGTAAAATATTTGCCAGTGAAACAAACTTGAAGCCCCGGGATTTTTCATATAAAACAAAAACCAGTCAGTGTGAAAACTGCAAAGGAAAAGGCTATCTGGAAACCAGCCTGGATGTAGCTGCCAATGCGATTGAAAAATGCGAAGTTTGTAGAGGGAAACGTTACCAGCAGCATATTTTGGAACATACTGTAGATTCAAAAGATATTGCTGAGGTACTCGCCTTTAATCTAATAGAATTAAAACAGTGGTTTGAAGAAATGAAGGTTTCAGAGAAAATTATTTCATTTTTAAATCAGATGGAGAAAATCGGTTTGGTGCATCTTCACTTAGATCAGGCTGTACAATCACTTTCTTCGGGAGAAAAGCAACGATTATTACTTTTGAATTGGCTGCAGAGTCCAACTACCAATGCTCTTTATATTCTTGACGAACCCAGCACCGGATTGCATTATGCCGATATTGATCTTTTGTTTGAAATACTGAAAAAACTCAGTAAAAACAATGATTTATTAATCATAGATCATAATCCATATTTATTACAAAAGATTGGAGTTGGGGTGGTTTTAGAATAAAATTTATGACTGAAAAACCTTTTCTTTTTTCCTTAAACTTCAGGATTTTTTCTATTTTTAAACTGTTTTTAGTGATTTCTATGAATCCTAATTAGTTAATAATTCAAATTCATTCAATTTTACATTCATGAATAAATTAGTTGTTAGCAGGAGATCGGAATGGGCCAACAGGGCCAGAAAAATCGGGTTATATCTTAATGATAAGAAAATTGATACCATAGGAAATGGAGAATCATAAGAATTTACATTGGAACCCGGAGATTACAAATTGAAAGCAAAAATTGATTGGTGTGGCAGCCAGGTTCATCATTTTGAAATAAAAGAGAATGAGGTAACAAAAGTAGAACTTACTGGATTTACCCAAAATAAATGGGTGCTACCTATATTGGTATTTATTCAAATGATTCTTCTTGTTTTATCATACATTATTGAGGTAAATAGTGTTTTAATGATCGCTTTCTCTACGTGTCTGTTAATTTATATAATCTATCCAATTACTTTTGGTAAAAATAATTACCTCAAATTAATCCCAGGATAATTAAACCCGTAACCTTCAGCATAATTGATAAATTCTAAAAAATTTGATAAAGATGAATAAAGTAAGGATTACCGGTTTAGGATTATTAGCAATTGGCATTAGCTTAATTTCCCTGTTTGAAGGAGATTTAGCCGGTATAGCTGCGGGCTTACTTACAGGTTTGGGAATTGGTTTATTGGTAACCGGCCGTTTAAGATTTCAGAAGTAAGTGCTCACATTTAATTTTCTTCAAAAGAAAAAATAGCTTCTATTGGCAATTTAAAAAGCCTGGAAATTCTAAATGCCGTTGGCAAACTGGGATCGAATTTCTCTTTCTCTATGGCATTAATTGTTTGCCGCGAGACCCCAATAATATCTGCTAAATCTTCCTGAGTATAGCTATTTTCGGCTCTTAGTACTTTTAATTTGTTTTTCATGCGTAGCGTTTGGTATTTACGGTGACTAAAACCAAATAGGTTAGGCCTATAAAAATTACCAGGTTGCTTATTTCGGCATTATATGCAATTAAATTGGTGGCATCAAGTAGAGAATAAGTTAAGCCAACTACTACCGCTAAGCCTAAGGTTAAAGCCAAAGATTCTAAATGAATTTTCCGCTCCAGCTCATCAAAATTATTGAACATTCTCCGGTTCGCAATAATCATTAAAATTCCGTGGACAAAATTTACTGAAACTGCCAGTGTGGTTAATACACTATGATCGTCCCAAATGTATTTGGGGCCAAAAGAGGCAAGGGCAAGGGTAGTCACCCAGCTCCAGGTCCAAATGGCAAGGTTGTAAAGATTCTTTTTTCGTTCTGCTTTCATTTTTAATGTAATTAATAGTTTACTTTATGTAATGTTTACTTTACAAGTATACGCAATTAATTTAAATGTAAAGTTTTATTTACATAAATTTCTTTGAGATTCAGAAAAAGAATGATGTTAAGGGATAAATTAGTATCTTAAATTCTAAATAATTATCCTAATGAAAAGAGTATTTCAAGTATTAATATTATTTCTTGCTACAGCGGCTATGGGGCAGGATTCCGAAAAGCAAAAGGAAGAACAGATAAAATAACTTATTAAAAATTCTTTTCAAGAGATATTTTCTAATATGGAGCTTCAAGCGCTTGAGACTTATTGTACCCCAGATTTTTTACTTCTGGAAACCGGGGAAGTTTGGGATATGGAAAAGATGAGGAATTATATTAAAAAAGCGAGTGAGCAAAAATCACAGGTGAAAAGGATTAACTCTTTTAATTTTATTGAAATAAAAATTGAAGGAAAAATGGCCTGGGTGGCCTATCACAATAAAGCTGAATTTATGTCTGGAGATGAGGTAGTAAGGGAAATAAACTGGCTGGAAAGTGCCTCTGCCATTCTCACTGATGAAGGTTGGAAGCTTCAGCTTCTTCATTCTACCATAGCGAACAAAGAGTAGTAGTAATTTGATGCTGGCAGTATATAGCTTTTTAAATCTCAATTATTTGGTGAAAATAATTTTCAAAGCTTTCTTTCACTATCTTTACTGGGTTAATGCTAAACTATTTAGAAATTATGGCAAAAGAAAAATCACCTTCAAAGAATTCGGCTAAAAAAGAACCGGTTTTGAGTTTAAAGGAAAAGCGCGCTGCTAAGGCCGCAAAGAAAAAGAACAGAAGTTAATTAGATATTTTATTAAAAGAAAGAGGCTGTCTGAAAAGGCAGCCTTTCTTGTTGGATTATTTTGAGGTTTTTATTATTTTCATGTAATGAAAGCTAAAGTTGTATTTAAGACCTATAACCAGTCGCAGTTAAGTCTTTTACCTCCCAGTTATGATGATTTGGTTCCTGTAAATCATCCCGTTAGAATCGTCAATACGATTATTGATCAAATCGACATCGCTGACCTGGAGCGAAGTTACAAAGGAGGTGGTACTTCCAGTTACCATCCTCGGATGCTTCTTAAGGTGATCATCTATGCGTACCTGCGCAATATGTATTCCTCTCGTAAGATAGAACAGGCTCTTCTGGAGAACATTCATTTTATGTGGCTCAGTGGTCAAAGTAAACCTGATCATAATACCATCAATGATTTTAGAGGAAAACGCTTAAAAGGGAAGTTTAAAAATATTTTCAACCAGGTGGTTCTTTTACTGGCTGACCAGGGTGTATTATCTTTAAAGGAACTCTTTGTGGATGGCACTAAGATAGAGGCCAATGCCAATCGCTTTACTTTTGTATGGGGTAAATCTATCAAGAACAGTAAAGAGCGTATTAAGAAACAGCTTCGGGAACTATGGTCTTATGTGGAAAAGGTTTATGACCAGGAACAATTGCTTCCTAATGAGCCTGATTTTGAGGCTATCGATCCGGATGAAGTAGCCAAAACCATTGATGCCATTAATGACGCATTAAAAGATAAGGAGGTCGATAAAAAAGTAAAACAAAAGCTCAACTATGCCAGGAAGAACTGGCCTGGGAACCTGAAGAAATACCAGGAGCAGGAAGCTATCCTGGGAAAACGCAACAGCTATAGCAAGACCGACCCCGATGCCACTTTTATGCGGATGAAAGATGATTATATGCAGAACGGGCAGTTAAAACCTGGGTATAACCTTCAGGCTTCCACCAACAACCAATTCATTACCAATTATACTTTAGCCCAAACCACCGCCGATACCACTACCTTAAAAGACCACCTGCAAGATCATATAGATTCCTACGATCAAACACCTGAGAGCCTTACCGCAGATGCCGGCTATGGCAGTGAAGAGAATTATACCGATTTAGAAGAAAAAGAAATTACTGCCTATGTGAAATACAATTACTTCCATAAAGAGCAACGCGATAAAAAGCACAGAGAAAACCCATTTCATCCGGACAATCTGTTTTATAATAAAGAAACCGATACGTATTATTGTCCGATGGGCCAGGCGATGAAGAAGGTAAGAAGTTATGAGAGTGAAACCACTACCGGTTTTAAGCAGCAAATCCATCGGTATCAGGTCGCCAACTGCAAGGGATGCCCTTTGCGAGGCAGCTGTCATAAAGCCAAAGGGAACAGGACTCTCGAACGTAATCACAACCTGATTCGCCTCAAGGAAAAGGCCAGGAACCTACTGCTAAGTGAAGAGAGAATAGCACATCGCAAAAGAAGATGCTGGGATGTTGAAGCCGTCTTTGGAAATATCAAGCAAAATATGGGCTTTAAGCGGTTTATGTTGCGGGGAATGGATAAAGTAACTACTGAGATAGGATTAATAGCTATGGCGCACAACTTAAGAAAATTCAGTATCGCATAGCAAGGGGGCGCTGCTTTGCCTTTTTTTATCAGAAAGAAGATTTACAAAAAGAAGAATCGCTTCCTCTTACAAAACATTTATAAAGAAAAAGGGCCATCTAAATACTTTTTAGACGGCCTCTTTTATATAGGTTCAAAATATTTTACTTTTTCTTAGGTTCAAAAACCGGTAATAATTGGCTGCTTACTTCGCCAAAACCAATTCTACGGCCTTTGCTTTCGCAATAACCACGCATAATTACCGTATCGTGATCTTCAATGAATTTTCGTTCGCTACCATCTTTAAGTTTTACTGGCTTTTCACCTTTCCAGGATAATTCTAACATAGAACCATAACTATCTGGGGTTTTCCCTGAAATAGTTCCCGAAGCCATCATATCTCCAGAATTTACCGGGCAACCATTAACGGTATGATGTGCTAATTGCTGACTCATATTCCAGTACATATGCTTGAAATTGGTTTTTGACAGCGGAGTTTCTTCAGAATTTTCCGGTTTAAGGGAAACTTCAAGATTAATATCAAAGCTTTTCTTGCCAGTGCTTTGCAAGTATGGAAATAATTCTACTTCAGGTTTAGGTCCTTCAGTTCTAAAAGGCTCTAAAGCATCTAAAGTAACAATCCACGGTGAAATTGAAGAAGCGAAATTCTTGGCAAGGAATGGCCCTAAAGGTACATATTCCCATACCTGGATATCTCTTGCGCTCCAGTCGTTAAACAATACCATTCCAAAAATGTATTCTTCGGCTTCTTCTATGGGTATTGGTTCTCCTAACGGATTAGCGTCTGTAGTGATAAAAGCCATTTCAACTTCAAAATCTACTCTTTTTGAAGGTCCAAATACAGGAGTATCAGAATCTTTTGGTTTTGTTTGTCCCTGTGGCCGGTGTACCGGGATTCCACTTGGGATTATAGAAGAACTTCTTCCGTGATAACCTACAGGAATGTGTAGCCAGTTTGGTAATAATGCATTGTCTGGATCACGAAACATTGTTCCTACATTGGTAGCGTGCTCTTTGCTCGAATAAAAATCGGTATAATCACCCACCTGAACCGGCATTTGCATTTCAATCTCGTCTAGCGTAAAAAGTACACGGCTTCTATGCTCTTCATTATCCCTTAATTTATCATTTTTTGCGTCAAAAATTTCGGCAATTCGGTTACGTACCAATCGCCATGTCTTTTTTCCGTCAGAGATAAAATCGTTTAGGGTATCCTGTAAAAATATATCATCGGTTAACGGGATTCCTTCAAAATAGCCCAATTGGTGCAGTGCGCCAAGGTCTATCGCAAAGTCTCCAATACGGGAGCCTATGGTAATTACATCGTCCCGGGTTAGGAATACCCCAAAAGGAATATTCTGAATAGGGAAATCGGTATTTTCCGAAGTTTCCAACCAGGTTTTTCTATTTGGGTCGTTAGCTGTAATAGGCATATAATTTTTTGTTTTTATTAAGAAATCTAATGAATCCAAATATATTATTTTCCTGTTATTAACCGAATGTATTTCTTACTTTTGATGAATATTTAACGTAAACTTTTGAAATGCAACGAGACACCGAAATTTTTAATTTGATTGCGGAAGAAAAAGAACGCCAACTTAACGGACTTGAGTTAATTGCCAGTGAGAACTTTGTGAGCGAGCAGGTTCTGGAAGCTGCAGGTTCTGTACTTACCAATAAATATGCTGAAGGTTACCCGGGCAAACGCTATTATGGCGGTTGCGAAGTGGTAGATAAAGTAGAACAACTGGCTATAGATCGTTTAAAGGAATTATTTAATGCCGAATATGCCAACGTACAGCCCCATTCGGGATCACAGGCGAATACCGCGGTATTTCATACCTGCCTTAACCCGGGAGATAAATTCTTAGGATTTGATCTTTCTCATGGTGGGCATTTAACCCACGGTTCTCCGGTAAATTTCTCCGGAAAACTTTATAATCCTGTATTTTACGGGGTAGACAAGGAAACCGGACTTATAGATTACGACCAGGTTGCTGAAATTGCCAAAAAAGAAAAACCTAAAATGATTATTGCTGGAGCATCGGCATATTCACGAGAAATAGATTATAAAAGATTTAGAGAAATAGCTGATAGTGTTGGCGCAATTTTGTTTGCAGATATTGCGCATCCTGCCGGGCTTATTGCCAAAGGATTAATTAGTGACCCAATGCCACATTGCCATATTGTAACTTCAACCACGCACAAAACTCTTCGTGGGCCTCGTGGCGGAATTATAATGATGGGTAAAGATTTTGAAAATCCATTTGGTCAAAAATTGAAAAACGGAAAACCTAAAAAAATGTCTACTTTGCTTAACAGCGGAATTTTTCCTGGAAACCAGGGTGGGCCTTTAGAGCATATTATCGCTGCAAAAGCGGTTGCCTTTGGTGAAGCTTTAACCGATGAGTTTTTGCATTACACAGTTCAGGTTAAAAAGAATGCAGCGAAACTTGCCGAAGCATTTATGGATAAAGGTTATGATATAATTTCCGGTGGTACCGATAATCACTGTATGCTTATAGATCTTAGAAATAAAAATGTAAGCGGAAAAGAAGCTGAAGAAGCTTTAAGTAAAGCTGAAATTACCGTTAATAAAAATATGGTTCCTTTTGATGATAAATCACCTTTTGTAACTTCCGGAATTAGAATTGGTACCGCTGCAGTAACAACCCGCGGACTTATTGAAGCTGATATGTCTAAAATTGTAGATTTTATTGAGCGTGTGATCACTAATATAGATAATGATAGTGAACTGGAAGCGGTTAAAAATGAAGTAAAAGCTATGATGAAGGGAAAACCACTATTTAAAGTGTAATTCTTTCAATACTGGATATAATTTTAAAAGCTTATTTGAAAAAGTTTTTTTCGTGTTAGATCCTGAAACAAGTTCAGGATGACGGAAATAGCACACTTTCAAATAAGCTTTTTTTTTTCGCTTCTCTGAAATGAATAGAATTATTGCTGAAAAACCTTCTTTAATTCTTCTGAAATCTTGGTTGGTCTTTTCATTTTCTGATCCATAAGCGCCCAGGTGGTTTTGGCTTCTACCAAAACTTTTTCGGTTTCAGCATTTTTTATAATCACGTGCCGCACAGATTTTACGTGAGTGGTTTCACCAACATAGGTTTGCAGTAAAATCTTGTCGCCCAAAAAAGCCTGTTGCTTATAACTTATTTCGTGGGTAACCACGATCCAGAAAAATTTCTCATTTTGCTCTTTGGTGGCTCGTGCTTCCCAATGCGCTTTGGCAACATCCTGCACCCATTGTACATACTGCACGTTATTCACATGGTTCTGTTCATCTAAATGCCTTTCTTCAACTAAAAAGCTTTGTTCAAATATTTCTGGTGTTTCAGCCATTATTTTTCTATTATTTCTACTTCAAAAACCTTGTCCCAGTTTTTCCCGGTCACGTAAAGTTTGTTAGTATTTTGGTTATAGGCAATTCCATTTAAAACGTGATTTTGAGAATCCAAATCATCAAGATTACCTAAGCGTTCCCGCAATCCCCTAAAATCTATTACACCTTCTATTGCGCCGTTTTCAGGGTTAATAATAGTCACACTGGGAAACTGGTAAGTATTGGCATAGATCTTTCCCTCAACCCATTCCAGTTCATTAAATTTTGAATAAATTTTAGTGTTGGTAGCTACCTGTATAAAATCTTTTTCAGCAAGAGTTTCTGCATCAAGAATCCAAATTTTTTCGGTGCCATCGCTTTTATAAAGTTTTTTACCGTCGTTACATAAACCCCAACCTTCTTTACTCTGGTTATAGCTAAAAGTACCGGTTTGTTCAAAGTCATCTAAATTGTAGATTAAACCTTCTTTTTCTCTCCAGGTTAGCAGGTAAAGTTTGTTATTAAGAATGGTAAGTCCTTCGCCAAAATAAGTGTCCTCCAGGTTTATTTTATTTAAAACTTCGCCGGTTTCCAGGTTGAGTTTTCTTAACGAAGAATTACCATATTGCCCGGTGCTTTCATATAAAGTGTCCTTATAAAATTCCAGCCCTTGAGTATAAGCTTCGCTATCGTGCGGGTATTCCTTAATTACTTTATAAGTATATGCTTTTGGAGATTGGTTGTTTAAGATTTTTAGGTTATCACTAATTGTATCGGTTTCCCCTTCAGAAAAAACTATAGCTTCCAGTTTTTGGCGTCCTAATTTTGTGTTTTCAAGTGGAACCGAAAAAGAAGTTTCCGCTATTAAAGTTTGAAAATATTTTTGCTGAAAATAAAGTTGAATAGAATCAATTTCACGGTCTTTTAGGTTTTCTATAGAGCCTTCAATTGTTTCTCCAAGCTTAAATTCAGTCTTATTTTCGGCAGTTTTCAGCTTAAAATAAGAAGTTTTTTTATCAGAATTGCTTCCGCAGGAAAAAAATAAAAATCCTAATATTAACAGGGACAGGAACTTAAATTTATTCATTGATCTTTTGCATTAAATACCTTGCTAAAATACTTAATTCGGTTTAAAAAATACTTGCGCAAAGTAGGAAAGATTGTATATTTGCAGCGGCAAGTCCCACACAACCAGCTCCTGCTGAATCCCCCAGGGCGGGAACGCAGCAAGGGTAGGCGGTCGTAGCGGTGTGATGTGGGGAGCTTGCCATTTTTTGTTTCTAAAAGGTTCTAAATTTTATCGCATCTTTGCAGCCTATGAAAACAAATGCATCTCCTCAAAAAGTAGTGCTTATAACCGGAGCTTCTTCCGGAATTGGAAAATCTATAGGCGAATACCTTTCTAAACATAATTTTAAAGTTTACGGTACCAGCCGGAATCCGGCGAAGATATCTCATCCTCCTTTTGCGATGGTTGCTTTAGATGTAACCAAAAAGGAAACGATTACCGCTGCTGTTGAACAAATAATTGCTGAGGAAGGCAAAATTGATGTGCTTATCAATAATGCAGGTGTTGGAATTACCGGCCCCATTGAGGAAACTCCAGATGAAGAAATAGCAAAAGCTTTTGAAACAAATTATTTTGGACCTATAAAAGTGATAAAAGCAGTTTTGCCTGAAATGCGAAAGCAAAACAGCGGACTTATCATAAATATTACTTCTATTGCCGGTTATATGGGTTTGCCTTACCGCGGAATTTATTCAGCTTCAAAAGGAGCTTTAGAACTTACTACCGAATCTTTTAGAATGGAATTGAAAGATTTCAATATAAAAATGACCAATATTGCTCCCGGAGATTTTGCTACCAATATCGCAGCCGGTCGTTATCACGCTCCCGTTCTGGAAGATTCTCCTTACAAAGAACCTTATGGTAATACCCTGAAATTGATGAATGAAGATGTAGACGCGGGGAAAGATCCATTTGTCATGGCTAAAGTAGTGTATAAAATTATTCAGGAAAAAGATCCTCGTGGGCATTATAAAGTAGGGGAGGCGCTTCAGAAATTTTCAGTGGGTTTAAAGCGAATTTTACCCGATAAAGTCTATGAAAAAATGCTGCTTAAGCATTATAAGTTATAATTTTGTAAAAACAACACATTAAACAATTAAAGATTATGAAATTTTTTATTGATACCGCCAATCTTGATCAAATAAGGGAAGCCCAGGCACTTGGGGTTTTAGATGGTGTAACTACCAATCCCTCTTTGATGGCGAAAGAAGGAATTTCCGGAAAAGATAATATTTACAAGCATTACAGGGAAATTTGTGAAATTGTAGACGGTGATGTGAGCGCTGAAGTGATCGCAACCGATTTTGACGGAATTGTTAGAGAAGGCGAGGAACTGGCAGAATTGCACGAGCAAATTATTGTAAAAGTTCCTATGATCAAAGAAGGGGTTAAAGCGATTAAATACTTTAGCGATAATGGGATTAAAACCAACTGTACATTAGTTTTTTCAGCAGGTCAGGCTTTGCTTGCGGCCAAGGCTGGAGCTACTTATGTTTCTCCTTTTATTGGACGTTTAGATGATATCTCTACTGATGGTTTAAACCTTATTGCAGATATCAGGTTGATATATGATAATTACGGATTTGAAACTGAAATTCTTGCAGCTTCTGTGCGTCATACCATGCACGTTTTAGAGTGCGCAAAATTAGGCGCCGATGTAATGACCGGGCCACTTTCTTCTATTGAAGGTTTATTAAAACATCCGCTTACAGATATTGGTTTAGAGAAATTTTTATCTGATTATAAGAAGGGAAATCAATAAGAAATTGCTGAAGTAAAATTTACGGAAAGGCTATTTAGAGAGTTTGCGTCAAGCTGAATTTATTTCAGCTTCTAACATCTTAGATCCTGAAACAAGTTCAGGATGACGATAAATTTAAAAGAACTCTCTAAATAGCCTTTTTAATTGTTCAAAAACTCCAAAATTTGTCTTTCAAAATTAGGAGTGTTAAGTTGTGCTTCACCGTTTACTATATTCCCCTGTGTATCTATAAAAATAAGTTTGTTGAGGTAGTTTTTGAGTAGATTAACATTGATGTTAGCCGAATTTAATTTGTATTCTCGCTCTTTATTCATCCCATACACTTCTACAGTATTCTTCCAGGATTGTTGAGAGTCGTTATCAATATTAATTCCTACAAATTCCAGTTCAGGATATTTTTCCCGTAAGGTAGAAATAATAGAATGTTGCCATTTATAATGTTCTGGTGCTTCCATAGACCAATGATAGGTAACTATGGGTTTATCTGAAATTTCTTTTAGCGAAACGGTATCTTCTTGAAAATTGGTTAAAGATAAATTTCCAATATTATTCCCCGGAAGCAAGCTTTTTTGAATTCCGGCCATTTGTTTTAAGTCGGGAAGATTTTTTCCATTAAACTTAATGTCTTCAAGAATACCCAGAATACTGTCAATCTTTTCAGCATTGTTAGAAAATACCATTCCTTGAATTGCCAGGCGGTTTATAAATATATTTTTGATTTCGCTTTTTTCTATCAGTGAATCGGCAAGGCTAATTCGATATTGAATATTGTCTACCGAGTGTAATTCAAAGCAATCTGCATTGGTGTCATACTCTTCCAGGCATCTTTCAATAGAACGGGTTCTTAGATAATCTTCAATAAAATTAAGATAACCGTAATACTCTTTAAGCTTGGTGTCGTTAAAGTTAAGATAGCCGCGGTAATCGTGAAAATCATCTGGAATTTGCTGGGCTAGTTCGTTATAGTATTTTTTTACTAAAAACGTGTAACGTTCTCTAAGATGGTAAAAATCGTAATCTATACTGTTATTGGCGAGGTCTAAAAACGATTCAGAAAAATTCTTCTTTTCGTTTAATTTTTCTAATTTATTTTTCCTTTTATTTTTAATAGAATCGGTAATTCCGGCAAACTCGTTGGGATTTATTTTATAATAGGAAAGCATTAAGTTATTGTTCCTTTCATTATTAAGAAACATATCTAGCAAAAAACTGCTTTTAGCAGCTCCAGGACCGCTAAAATTAAGCGATTCATCAAACTGCATAGTGTTTAACCAAACCAAAACACTATCACCGGGCTCCAAATACATAATTTGATTTTCGGGCGGGTGGTTAAAACTATAAATCCCGGCTTCTAAACCTTTAAAATTTTTCCCAAACTGGTTATTTTGATCCAGGAAGAGCGTATCTATGGTCTCATTATCTTTGGAAAGAATAAAATAGGGGTTGTAAGGGTTCATAATTTGACCGCCAACAAAAGTTCCTTTCTGGTCTTTTTGAGAGTCATTACAACCGGTAAATAATATAACTCCGATAAGAAAAAAAAGTAAATAATATTTCATGCAGATCTTTAAGAACTAAGGACTTGAAATGCTATTGATTTTGGCATCATCCGCAAATATAGTCTGAGCCAAATACCATGAATGTTAATCGGGAGTTAAAAGAATAATAAAAACGTTAATCTTTAGATAAGTGTTGAAGTTTGGCTATTTTTGCAAAAATTTTCAAATTCTATTTTTATGCTTTCAGTATCAAATCTTTCGGTTCAATTTGGCAAGCGTGTTTTGTTTGATGAAGTGAACACCACTTTTACCCAGGGCAATTGCTATGGGATTATTGGAGCCAACGGCGCCGGAAAATCTACTTTTTTAAATATCCTCTCAGGAAAATCTGAGCCTACTTCCGGGCGTGTTCATCTTGAGCCGGGAAAGCGAATGTCTGTACTGGAGCAAAATCACAACCTTTATGATGATACGCCGGTTTTAGATACCGTAATCCTGGGAAATAAGCCTTTAGCTAAGATTAAAAAGGAGATGGATGAAATCTATATGAAAGAAGATTTTAGCGATGCCGATGGAGAAAGAGTAGGGGTTTTGCAGGTTGAATTTGAAGAAATGAACGGCTGGAATGCTGAAAGTGATGCCGCCTCTTTACTTTCTAACTTAGGGATAAAAGAGCAACACCACGCTACTTTAATGAAAGATCTTGATGGTACACAAAAAGTTAGGGTGTTATTGGCGCAGGCACTTTTTGGAAATCCAGATGTACTAATTATGGATGAGCCTACCAATGATTTGGATTATGAAACCATCTCCTGGTTAGAGAATTTTCTGGCAAATTATGATAACACAGTGATCGTGGTTTCTCACGACCGTCACTTTTTAGATGCTGTTTGTACCCATGTTTCTGATATCGACTTCGGAAAAATAAATCATTTCAGTGGTAATTATACCTTCTGGTATGAGTCCTCTCAACTTGCCGCTAGACAGCGTGCTCAGCAGAATAAAAAATCTGAAGAAAAGAAGAAAGAATTACAGGAATTTATACAGCGTTTTAGCGCGAACGTAGCCAAATCTAAACAGGCTACTTCCCGTAAAAAAATGATTGATAAACTTAATATTGAAGATATAAAACCTTCCAGTAGAAGGTATCCTGCAATTATTTTTGAACGTGAACGTGAAGCCGGAGACCAGATCTTAAATGTAGAGAAACTGGAAGCTTCTATAGAAGGCGAAACGCTTTTTAAAAATGTGAACATCAACCTTGCAAAAGGTGATAAAGTTGTAGTTTACTCTAGAGATTCTAGAGCTACCACCGCTTTTTATGAAATTATAAATGGAAACCAGGAACCGGTATCTGGTAAATATTCCTGGGGAGTTACCACTTCTCAATCTTATCTTCCGCTAGATAACTCGGAGTTTTTTGAAAATGATCTTACTTTGGTAGATTGGCTTAGACAATGGGCTAAAACCGATGAGGAAAGAGAAGAAGTTTATATACGCGGATTTTTAGGTAAAATGTTATTTAGTGGGGAAGAAGCACTAAAAACTTGTAAAGTTCTTTCTGGAGGTGAAAAAGTACGTTGTATGTTAAGCCGAATGATGATGATGCGGGCTAACGTTGTAATGTTAGACGAACCTACAAACCACCTTGATTTGGAATCTATTACTGCTTTTAATAATTCGCTAAAGAATTTTAAAGGAACGGTAATGTTCACCACACACGATCACGAATTTGCACAAACAGTTGCCAACCGTGTAATTGAACTAACACCAGGCGGAGCTATAGACCGTTATGCTACTTTTGATGAATATATGAGTGATAAAAAGATCAAAGAGCAACGTGATAAAATGTATGCTGTAGAGGCTTAAAACAACTTGAATTGTAAAAATAAAAAATCCCGCAGATAGCGGGATTTTTTATTTTGTAATAGCCTTTAATTAGAAATTATAATTAATAAAAATCGTAAAATTTCTACCCGGTTCGGTGATTGGTTGACGGGTGAAATCTGCCTGGTTATTAAAAGCGAAATTTAAATGGTTATAATAATATTTATCAAAAACATTTAGGATTCCCACACCAATATTTAGGTTTTTAATAGCGGTAGTTCCGGCTTTTAGATCCATTAAACTATAACCTGGAGTTCTGGTCTCTCCAAAGGAAGGAGCAATATTCTCCTGATCTGCGGTGATGTTGTAATAAATCCCGGTCCAGAACTTAGAATTTTCATATTCTACTCGTGATCTGCTCACCAATGGTGGAGAAAGCGGTAGCGACTCTTCAAGATCTTCGTTTTGGGTGTAAGTATAAGCCAGGCCTGTGCCCAGTTTAATACCGGACTTAAACACCAATTCTCCCGAGAGTTCAAAACCTGTCTTGTAGGCTTCATCAAGATTTCTAAACACTTTTGGATGCACAGGCGGTTGAGTTGGCATATTCTTTCGAGTTAAGCTTTCATCTACTAAACCAACGATATAATTCTCATAAATTGAATAAAATGCACTTACAGAGAAGTTGAAATTTTTCAGGGTTCCGATATATACCTCTTTTCCTTTAAAGCCCAGTTCGAATTGATTATTCACTTCAGGTTTCAGATTAGGATTTCCTACATATTCATAAGGATCTCTTCCAATATTGAAAAATGCAATATAGCGTTCTTCCATATTTGCCGGCCTGGCACCTCTTCCGTAGGAGAGCTCCAGGGAATAATTCTCTTTTAATAGGTGTTTATAGGCTACAGTTCCACTAAAAAGTTGTTCGTTGCGCTTTCCAATTTCCGGGTATAATTCAGCAAAACTTTCCTCTGGGTCACGGCTTTCTGAAACAATATGATCTATACGAGCTCCAAAATTAAAAATGTTTTTCTTGTTGAGTATAAACCTGGTTTCGGCAAAAACACCATAATCATTTATATAGCTGTCCTGCCAAACCTTATCCTTGACTTCCATAGGCATTGCTAAAGCTTCGCCGGTCATATTCATTTTAACCAGGCGTTCTCTTTGCCCATCACGAGAGAGATTTGTAACATCTATTCCAGAAAATAGCCGCCACTTGTTGTTAAGTTTCCATTCGGCTTCTAGTTTTCCACCATAGGTCGTTGCCTTTACCATAGAAATTGCTTCAATTCGATTAAAAGAAGGACGCTTGTAATTGTCCATAATATGGTCTACAAAAGAGTAGTAGAGCTTTGCAGTTAAACCTTTAAATTTTCCCGCCTCAGCCCTGTACTTATAATCCAGGCTAAAAATACTGCTATTATCTTCATCGGTATCCATCATTAATCCTGCGTGTTTTACATCGCGACCAAAGGATTGCCGAAAGCCTGCTTTTAACCTATTACTTTCGTTAAAAGAATAACCTGCTTCCAAATTATAACCCAGGCTTCGGAAGGAGGAAGGAATGCTTCTTCCTTCTCCATCTTCATAATTGCCATAATCTCTTTGGCTAAAATTTCCTGATAGATCCCATTTATTTAGGCGGCCTTCCAGTTGAACCATATTTACCATAGAATTCCCGTTACTTTCGTATCCCGAAGAAACGCTGCCGGAAAATGTATCTGTGGTTTCCACTGCATTGTCGGTTACCAAATTAATAATTCCACCAGAAGTATTTCCGTATCTAACGCTAAAAGGGCCTTTAATGATCTCAATTCTACTAACTTCCTCGGGATTTACCAGGGTGGTAATGGGATCCATGCGGCTTGGGCAGGCGTGCATTGCTTTAGTACCACCGTCAAACTGAATGTTTAATTGTTCATACTGGCTGGCACGCATACTGGGATCCATAGCGTAACTACCTCGTTTAATAAGTGAAAACCCGTTGATATCGCTAAAAAGCTCTCCGGCATTTTTGGGTTGTACCACTTTGTCTCTAAAATTAGTTTTTACCAGGCTCTGTGCTGGATCTATTTGTGGATTTCCCAGGAGAAGGATTTCACTAATTCTAAAAGTGAATCTTTCCAGGTAGATAACCTCACCCGGTTTGAGGTTTGAAATATTTTGTTTTCGGTATTTTAAATGACTTATCTGAAGCGTATCTTCTTCAGAAAAATTTATAAAAACCTCTCCATTTTTGTTGCTCACAGCTGCTCTACTACTGCCTTTAACCTGTATAGTTGCATCTTTTATAGGTTCCATACTAAATTCATCTACAAGACTTATTTTAGACTGCGCTTGTAGTAATAGGCTAGAGGATAGGAATAATAATATGCTTAAAATTCTCATTTAATTCTATTTAAAAATTGATATAAGTAGATTGTATCCGCCGGTTTTTACCGATGGATTTTTATGATAAATCTGAAAAAATTAAGCTTTAAGAGAAGGTGGATGGAAAGACTTTGGTAAGTATTGGTAGGTATAATTATTTAAATAAGCTACTGGAGTTTTTTCTTCTTCTGAAAATTGAAAAACTTCCAGTTGTTGCATTGGGTTGAAAAAGAGAACTACCTGCCGTTGTAAAAAATCAAGATGTGTTGGTTTCTCTTTGGTGGTAGAATCTTTACTTAATTTGGAGATTTCACACTTTCCATTACATTCCATTTCTGGTTTGTCTGTATTAACACAGAATAATTCAGTAAAACTTGAATTATTTACCAGGTAGAAGCTTATCATAAAACCACTCTTTATGCTGTTAAACAGCATAACTAACGTGAATAGTAAAATGATAAATGTGCTTCTTCTTTCCATTTAAATGCAAAGATAAATGTAATTGTAGGTAATGGAATGTGACTTAAATCACATTGGAGCCGAATTAATGTTAAATTAAAAACCCGGTAAACTATTACCGGGTTTTTTGGCTAATCAAACTAAACTACAAACTATTATTTCTAAAACATTCCACCGCCTTCGGCTTCGTTGTCGTCTCTTTGTTTTCTTTTTAATGCCCTGTTTTTGCCACCGCCAAATCTATAGGAGAAACCTATATATACATTTTGGGTTTCACCTTTAAATCTTCCGGTTTGTGGTAGGGGACGGCCATTGGTAAAGCTGAATTCCTGCGTATCAAAAACATCGTTAAAGTTTAGGCTAAGCGTGGCTTTATCATCAAGAAAGGTGTAGCGCCCGCCAAGATTCATAAAATACATTGGGTCCATATCCATTTGAAGATTTTTAGCTTTGCTTCGGTAAAATCCGAATAACTGGAAGGTTAATTTATCAGTTGCTTTAAAACTATGATTGGTTCTAAAAGTCCAGGCGGTGTTATCGGTTTCCAAATACTCGGTGCCAACTACTCCTTTTAATCGCTGGCTGTATAATTCAAAATTGGTATTTGTGCTCCACCAATTGGTGAATTTATAATTGGATCCCAGTTCCAGTCCATAAGCATTATTATCTTCAAAATTGTCAAATTGCAGTAAAAGCGAACCTTCTTCATTAGGATCTTCTATAAAAACCTGGCTGATTTCATCATTAATATTTCTAAAGAAAACACCTGCAGTCAAACTTCCTTTCTTAGTAAATTTTCGGGTATAATTAAATTCAAGGGAATTGGTGAATTGCGGATCTAATTCTGGATTTCCGGAAACAGTTAACCTGGGTGTGCTTATCTCGCGAATAGGACTCACCTGGCCAAAACCGGGACGATCTACTCTTCGGCTATAACTTAATTGATAGGAATTTGTTTCATTTGGAGTAAAATTCAGGAATCCGCTAGGGTAAATATTAAAGTAATCGTCGTTAAAGACTTTTTCACCATTATAGATGGCATCTACACTAAAGTTTTCCAATCTTGCACCAACCTGATAAGACCACTTTTCAAAATTTTGTCCGTAAGTGGTATAAAACGAATAAATATCTCTTTTATACTGGTAGGTGGCATCGTTTAAAAAGTCGCTGGTGGTACTGTAATCATTATCGGTATCTGAAAGCCTGGCTTCAGCGCCAACCTCAAGTTTACTATTTTCTGAAAGGGGATTTTCATAATCTACGTTCGCGATAATATTTTCCCGGCTTCCATTCACATGGTCACGGTAAGCTGTGAAACCTTCGGTGTCTCCTTCAAAGTTAAAGATTGAATTTTCCTCTTCTTCAAACGTGTTATAATCTACTTCGAATATAATTTTATGCCCTTCTTTTTCAAACTTTCGGTCGTAAGCGAAATTGTAGGTGCTATTAATATTATTGAAATTTGCATTAAGGTTCTGCGCTAAATTAAGCTCTGAATTATTAGGATAAATAATTCTTAAAGCTCCTAACGGTCCACCATCGTAATGATTTTGGTTGGTGTAAAATGAAAATGTATTCTTGTCGTTAAGATAGAAATCTACCCCAACTTTGTATAAATAAGATTCTCTTCTGTTGGTAATATCAAAAGCCTGTCGGTAATTATCTTCTGTGAAATTAATTCTTCCAAGATTGTTGCGATCACCAAACTGAGCGCCAAAATTTCCGTAAAAGTTGAATTTTCCTTTCCGGTAATTCATATCAAGAGAACCGTTGTAACGGGTGTTCTCACCAATAGTAACACCGGTATTTAAATTTCCGTTGAAACCATCGTTGGCATTTTTATGCAATACTATATTGATGATTCCACTCATCCCTTCCGGGTTATATTTTGCCGAAGGATTGGTAATTAATTCAATGGTTTTTATCGAGGTTGAGGGAATTTGTTTTAACAATTGCGCAGGATCCATATTGGTTGGTTTCCCATCTATAAGAATACGCACGTTAGAGTTTCCGCGAAGCGCAATATTTCCATCCTGATCTACATTTACAGAAGGTACGTTATTCATAATTTCTGAAGCGCTGGCGCCGGTAGTGGTAAGGTCTTTCCCCACATTAATTACTTTCCTGTCTATTCGCTGCTCTATGGTGGTACGCTCTGCCACCACGGTAACACCGTCTAGCATCGCAACATCTGGTTCTAATTTAATCGTACCAAAATTATGAGAGCTTTGGTCTTTAGTGATTTCTATTTGTTTAGAAAAGGTTTTATATCCCATAAACTGAACTTTAAACATATAAGCTCCGTTTGTGATCTTTTCAATATAGAAAGTACCATCGGCAGAAGAAGTATTGCCTGAAACCAGGTTTCCTTCCATATCTGTAATACTAATGGTAGCGTAGGGGATTGGTTCTTCCAGGTCGCCATCTATTACAGAACCCGAAATTTTGCCCACGGGTTCGTTAGCCATTGCAGTAAAACTGCTGATGCATAATGCTAAAATTAAAAATAACTGTTTCATTTTTTGATTGATTTTGATGATTAGTATGTTTAAAATAAATCCTTGTATTGCATAATACCAGAATGTTTCTTTTGGCAAATTCTTAATTTTGATGAATAAAACTTACCAGTTTTTGATTGACGAACGACCCCTTGAATGTTATACCTTATACTTTGTATTGCATAATAGATAAACGTGCATTTTCAAAAATTTTGATCTTTCCTCTATTATAAAGACGAGCAGAAAAATGAATTGTTACAGATTTTTAGAAAGAATTTTAAAAAAAGCCCGTATTTTAGAAATACGGGCCGCTAAAATTACGGGTTTACTAACCATCACATCTATATTCCCGCAACTAAGCTATCCTAAAGACTATAGGGAAGTATTTTTGTTACACTTGTCCTGAAACCTTAGATTTGTTATATGGAGAAAAAAACTTTAGTACTCGGCGCATCTCTTAATCGTTCCCGTTATTCTAATATTGCGATAGAACGTTTGGTAAGGTATAATCAACCTACAGTTGCTATTGGTTTAAGGAAGGGCGAAGTTGCAGGAGTAAAAATAGAAACCGAAAAAATTCCTTTTCAGGATATTGATACTGTTACCCTTTATTTAGGTCCGCCAAGACAGGAGGAATATTACGATTATATTGTTTCTCTAAATCCTACGCGAGTAATTTTTAATCCCGGAACAGAAAATCCTGAATTTTACCAAATTCTGAGAAAAAATAATATTGAAGTTGAAATTGCCTGTACTTTAGTGATGCTTGGTACGAATCAATATTAATCCCAACAGGGTTAGGAATCCGTTTAGAATTAGAATAAAGAACCCAAATTCAAACCCAAACCAAACCAGGCTGTTTATACTAATTAGATAGGATAAAACAGGCGCGAGAATTGCAACTATAGGCACTAGTTTATCCTTTACTTTAATATTGGTAAATAAACCAAGCGTATAAAGTCCCAGCAGCGGGCCATAAGTATATCCGGCAAATTCAAACAGTTTGTTAATCACACTTTTATCTGCTATCGCATATTTAAAAATTAGCATTACGGCTATGAATAAAATAGAGATTACAATATGAATTTGCTTTCTAATTCTCATTTGTTTGGCTTCTTCATAGCGTTTTTCAATATTTAAAATATCAATACTAAAAGAAGTAGTAAGCGCGGTTAAAGTACCATCGGCACTGGAATAAGCCGCAGCGATAAGTCCCAAAATAAAAAGAATAGCTACACCAATGCCTAATTCACCTCCCGTTGCAATTGCAGGAAAAAGCTCATCTTTAATCGCATCAATTCCACTCAAATCGGCGTATTGGGTAAGTAAAACTCCCAGAATAAGAAACATCATGTTTACAATGGTAAGTACAATAGTAAACGAAAACATATTTTTTTGTGCATCTTTCAGGTTTCTACAGGTTAGGTTTTTCTGCATCATATCCTGGTCGAGACCCGTCATTACTATCGCAATAAAAGCTCCACTTACAAATTGCTTAATAAAATGATCGCTACTTTTCCAGTCTTCAAAGAAGAAGATTTTTGTAAGTCCGCTTTCTGAAAGATGATTCATCATTCCCCCGGCCGTAATTCCTAATTCATCTGAAACCACAATTAAAGTTACTCCAAGAGACAACAACATAAAAAATGTTTGCAGGGTATCTGTCCAGACTACGGTTTTAATTCCGCTTCTAAAAGTGTATAACCAAATTAAGAAAATGGTTGCTGAAACGGTAGCGTAATATGGAACTCCTAATTCATCAAAAAGGATAAGTTGTAAAACATTTGCTACTAAAAAAAGCCTGAAACTAGAGCCAACTATCCTTGAAAGCAAGAAAAATGAAGCCCCGGTTTTATAGGAATATTTTCCGAAGCGGGTTTCCAGGTAAGAATAAATTGAAGTAAGATTTAATCGATAATAAAGCGGCAGTAAAATCAGTCCAATAACGGCATAACCCACGGTATAACCCAGAACTACCTGGAAATAACTAAAACTATCTGTAGCTACCGTACCCGGCAGGGAAATAAAGGTAACCCCGCTAAGCGAAGCACCAATCATCCCAAAAGCCACAATATACCACGGCGATTCCCGGTTAGCACGAAAAAATTCGGCATTACTACCCGCTCTACTGGAAAAGAAAGAAACTAAAAATAAAAGTCCGAAATAAGCGGCGATTAAAATTAAAATCTGGTAGGGCTGCATAGCGATGATTTTGTGAAGTGGCGAATTTACAAATTAAGCTTAAACTTTTACCCGCTTACTTAAAAGGAACGATGAAGAACCTCCAGGCAGGCTCTAAAGATTTGGATCTGAAAATTGTTTTTCCATTCTGGCCGGCTGGTAGATTTAAATCTAGATTATCGAGTAAAAATCATAAATTCGCAGTATGGATTTTTCTTCAAAACTATTGGAACAGGCTGTAGATGAGATGTCTCAACTTCCGGGCATTGGGAAGCGTACCGCTTTAAGGCTGGTATTGCATATGCTAAAACAGCCCGAATCGCAGACCAAACAACTGGCAGATGCACTTACTAAATTAAGAACCGAAATAAAACTTTGCAAAAACTGCTACAATATTAGCGATACAGATTTGTGTGCTATTTGCGCTAATCCTTCCAGAAATTCAGAAATTGTTTGCGTGGTAGAGGATATTCGCGATGTAATGGCTATTGAAAACACCGATCAATACCGGGGGCATTATCACGTTCTTGGGGGCAAAATAAGTCCGATGGATGGTATTGGCCCTTCTCAGCTTAGCATAAAACCTTTAATAGAAAAAGTACAGGCAGGAAAAGTAGAGGAGATCATTTTTGCTTTAAGCAGCACGCTGGAAGGAGACACTACCAATTTTTATATTTACAGGCAACTGGAAGGTATCGGTATTAAAACTTCAACAATAGCAAGAGGAATTTCGGTAGGAGATGAACTGGAGTATGCCGATGAGGTGACTTTAGGAAGAAGTATTACCAACAGGGTTCCGTTTGAAAATTCTGCTAAAAATTGATATCTTTAAGTGAGCTTCGCGCTAAAAAATAAACAGATGGAAATTTCAGCATTTAAAAAAGCGATTATTGAAAAGTTGGAGGGACTTAATGAAGCTCAATTGCTTCAAGTTAAAGAGTTACTTGAAAATTTTCATCACCAAGAAAATATTGAGGAACCGCAAACCGATTATCACCATGAGGAGTGGGATTTAATGCCTGATTAGCAAAAGAAAAGAATTGAAGATGCTGAAAAAAGTTTAGGTAGTGCAGCAGGAGCTCCTCATAAAGAAGTTGCAAGAAGAGTAAAAGATAAATATGACTTCTAAAAGGGAAGTTATTTGGGCTGCTTCAGCCATAAAAGACTTAGACAATATTCTTGCTTATCTTGAAAATAATTGGAGCAAAACAGTTAGTGAAAATTTCTTTAATACCTTAGACCATTCGGTAGAGTTAATTAAGTTAAATCTTTATCAGTTTCCTGCACTCTCAAAAGAAAAGAGGTTCTATAAATGTGTGGTAACAAAGCATAATTCTATTTTTTATAGCGTTCCAAATCAAACTCTTATTAGGATTCTCCATGTTTTTGATACACGATAGGATTCCGATAAACTTCCACTTAATCAATAATATTTCTACTGAAAAATTTAGTTTCAGCTTTTGAAATTGTAATTTTACCCAGGTGCGAAAATATTTTCTGAAACAGAAAATTTATAACGAAAATTCATTTTATTGATTTTTTAATACTTTTAAAGTTGAATTTTCATTAAATTCGCAAGCATAAACCTTAAAATAAGCTTTCAATTATAGATATGGCAAAGTTTGAACTTAAGCTACCAAAAATGGGCGAAAGTGTCGCCGAAGCAACTATTACCAACTGGTTAAAGGAAGTTGGAGATACCATTGAAGCCGACGAGCCGGTATTGGAAATCGCTACCGATAAAGTTGATAGCGAAGTTCCCAGCGAAGTAGAGGGGAAATTGGTAGAGAAACTTTTTGAAGCCGATGATGTAGTACAGGTAGGCCAAACCATAGCTATTATTGAAACTGATGGAGAAATCCCAGCCGGTGCAGGTGATGATGAATTAGATCTTGATCTTGACGATGAAAGCGAAGAAGAGGAGTATGCTGACGAAGTAGCTGAAAGTGTAGAGTTTGCAAAAGAAACTGCGGGAAGTAAAGATTTTTCTGATGCTTCTAGGTTTTACTCTCCACTGGTAAAGAATATAGCAAAAGAAGAAGGTATAGACCTTGACGAGTTAGAAGAAGTAGAAGGTACCGGTAAAGATAATCGGGTGACTAAAGATGATATTTTAGCTTACGTTGAAAACCGTGAGAAAGGAACTTCTGCCAAGCAAAAGCCAAAAGCAAAACAGGCACCTTCTGCAGATACCGGAAAAATGGCCAGCGCCAAAGCCGAGTCTGAAAAAGTAGTTCCTTCAGGAGAAGACGAGATTATAGAAATGAGCCGAATGGGTAAAATGATCGCACACCATATGGTTGATAGCGCTCAAACTTCAGCCCACGTTCAATCTTTTATCGAAGTAGATGTTACCAATATTTGGAACTGGAGAAACAAGCACAAAAACGATTTTCAGAAAAAAGAAGGAGAAAAACTTACGTTTACTCCAATTTTTATGGAGGCCGTGGCAAAAGCTATTCGTGATTTCCCATTGATCAATATCTCGGTAGATGGCGATAAGATCATTAAGAAGAAAAATATTAATCTTGGGATGGCTGCAGCTCTTCCAGATGGAAACCTAATAGTACCGGTAATTAGAAATGCCGATCAGCTTAACCTTGTTGGCCTTGCTAAAAGGGTCAATGACCTTGCTAATCGGGCACGCCAGAATAAATTAAAGCCAGACGATATTCAGGGGGGAACTTATACCGTAACCAACGTAGGAACTTTTGGAAGTATTATGGGAACTCCTATAATTAACCAGCCGCAAGTTGCAATTCTTGCCCTGGGAGCCATTAGAAAAGTGCCGGCTGTTATAGAAACGCCAGATGGCGATTTTATTGGAATTCGTTATAAGATGTTCTTATCTCACAGTTACGATCACAGGGTTGTAAATGGAGCGCTTGGAGGCCAATTTGTACAACGTGTAGCCCAATATCTTGAAGGATTTGACAAAGACCGGGAGATATAAATTCAAAGAAATTCAAAGAAAAAACCGGCTAAGATTAGCCGGTTTTTTTAGCCGTCATCCTGAACTGGTTTCAGGATCTAAGATGTTGGTATTTCAAACGTATTAGAAGCTGAACATCCCGAAGCTTCGGGACAGCTTGACGATTTTTTTAGTTTTTCTGCTTTCAAAGATTCTTTACGTAGTTATTTAATAGGTTTAAAGCAGGGTGCTCATCCGGGCTTTGGTAATTGTCAAAAAGCTGCGCTGTTTCCAGGTCTTTATAACCAAGAATTTCAAAAGCTTCATCTTTTTGTAGCTTTTTAAACGCCATAGACCATTCAGAAAACGCGCGTTTTTCACTAAAACCTGAGTCTATTTCAGTTACACTTTGGTGACGCCTGTCTTCAGCAATCTTATTATATAGGCTATCAATATTCTCCTCTTTTCCTTCCAGGTATTGAATAAAGCTTCCGTGGAAATAGATTAGCATACCTGTTACCTCAATTTCGCTATTGCGAGTTCGGGATTTACTTAGAAGTTCCTTTAAATCATTATCGGTAATCACGTGACTTTGCCTGCTTACGTATGCTAAGTATTTAAACATCCTGTTATTTTTTAATATATTCAAAGATAAAAAATGTTATTAGGTTTAGTTGAAGGAATATTTAGTGATTTAAAAGGGATTAAGATTGTATATCCAATAATGTGTTCTAATATTCAAACTTCTGTCAAATTAAATTTTTTACGGCTGTAAATCTTTATTTTTCAAAACTTGCTTAATAAGTCAAAGCCCATAAATTATAGTATATTTACCCCCAAAATCAAGCTCCTTTATGGAATTAAACCTAACGAGACCCATTTGTTTTTTTGATCTCGAAACCACGGGAACAAATGTGGCAAAAGACCGTATTGTAGAAATCGCTATCCTTAAAGTTTTTCCTAACGGAAACAAGGAAAGCAAAACCTGGCTGGTAAACCCAGAAATGGCTATTCCCAAAGAAGTGGTGGCAATTCACGGAATTTCAGACGAGAAAGTGGCTAATGAGCCCACGTTTAAAGAACTTTCCTCCCAGGTGCACGATATGATTAAAGGTTGTGATCTAGGTGGTTACAATTCCAATAGATTTGATATTCCTTTACTGGTAGAAGAACTTCTACGCGCCGGGATAGATTTTGAAATGAAAAACGTGGTGGCTGTAGATGTACAAACTATTTTTCATAAAAAAGAACAAAGAACTTTGGCAGCCGCATACCAGTTTTACTGCGGAAAAGATCTTATAGATGCCCATAGTGCTGAAGCAGATACCACGGCAACCTACGAGGTTTTAAAATCGCAGTTAGATAGGTATGACGATTTGCAAAATGATATGAAATACCTTGCCGATTATTCTGCGAGGAATAAATTTGCAGATTTCGCCGGATTTATCGCGTATGATAAAAAAGGAAACGAAGTTTTTGCTTTTGGAAAATACCGTGGTAAAAATGTAGAAAAGGTGTTGGAGGAGGAACCGGGTTATTTTGGATGGATCCAGAATGCCGATTTTCCACTTTATACCAAAAAAGTACTTACCGCTATAAAATTGAGAAAATTAAATACCAAGTTGAAATAATTTTTACCAGGCCTACTTATGAAAATAATTTGCATTGGCAGAAACTATACCGATCATATTTCTGAATTACAAAATGAAAAACCCGAAGATCCGGTAATTTTTCTGAAACCAGATACTTCTATTTTATTAAAAAAACAGCCCTTTTTTATCCCTGATTTTTCTAACGATGTTCATTATGAAGTTGAGGTTTTGGTGAAGATCAAAAAAGTAGGAAAACATATTCAGGAGAAATTTGCGCATAAATATTATGAGGAAGTTGGCCTTGGGATAGATTTTACCGCCAGAGATCTTCAGCAAAAATTAAAGGACAAAGGATTGCCCTGGGAAAAAGCAAAAGCTTTTGATGGAGCTGCGGTAATAGGAGAAAAATGGTTGCCCAAAGATGCGGTTGGCGATATAAATATGCTTAACTTTAGTTTAGAAAAGAACGGGGAAACCGTTCAAAAAAGCAATACCCGATTGATGCTGTGGAAAATAGATGAGCTAATTGCCTATATTTCACAGTTTTTTACTTTAAAAATAGGTGATGTTATCTTTACCGGGACCCCGGCCGGTGTTGGCAAAGTAACGCCAGAAGATAGATTAACCGGATTTTTAGAAGACAAACAAATCTTTTCAATTCAAATAAAATAGTACTATGAGCAACTACGATTTAAGTGAGGTTAAAGAAATGGCCGGTGGCGACGAAGATTTCATGAAAATAGTGGTACAAACCTTTTTAGAAGAAATTCCGCCAGATGTAGAAGCGATGAACGAGGCTATTTCTAACGATAATCCTGATCTTGCTTATCAATTTGCCCATAAAATGAAACCTAATTTACAGCTGTTTGGCCTGGAACTTATGGACGAGGTAAAGGTGATTGAGGCCTGGGCAAAAGCCGGGAAAAAGAAAGACGAAGTTCCCACCGCGGCATCTAAAATCACCAAGAAAGTAAATGTGGCCAGCATTGCCCTTAAAAGAGATTTTGAACTGGAATGAAAGCAGAAATAATTACCATTGGAGATGAGATTCTAATTGGCCAGATTATAGATACCAATTCAGCTTTTATCGCTAAAGAATTAAACAAAATTGGTATTTCGGTAAAACAAATTTCTACGGTAGAAGACGAAAAAAGTCATATCCTGGAAGCTTTGTACGAGGCTAAAAACCGTGCCGATATCATAATTATTACTGGCGGTCTTGGGCCTACCAAAGACGATATTACCAAAGATTGTTTATGCGAATTTTTCAATGATAAACTCGTGAAAAACGAGGAAGTACTCAAGCATATAGAATTTCTTTTTGATAAATATATAGAAACTCCAATTTCCGATTTAAACCGAAAACAGGCCATGTTACCCTCTAAAGCCCTGGCTTTAAAAAATAAGTATGGTACAGCAGCAGGAATGTGGTTTGAAAGCGAGGAAAAAGCTTATATTTCTTTGCCAGGCGTTCCTTTTGAAATGAAAGCGCTCATAGAAGATGAAGTTGTGCCTAAGCTTCAGCAAACGTTTAAAAGGCCGGTTATTCTGCATAAAACCGTTTTAACCTACGGGATGGGAGAAAGCGCCATTGCCGATAAAATTGAAGATTGGGAAAACAATTTCCCGCCATACATTAAACTGGCGTATTTGCCCAACCTGGGCAGGGTGCGTTTGCGTTTAACTGCGAAAGGCGATAACGAAGAACATCTTAAAAACAGTGTAGAAAGCCTTATTACCGATTTGCACGGGATTATAGGCGATATTATTGTTGGGTATGAAGACGATGAGCCTATAGAAATTCAAATTTCAAGATTATTACTAAAAATTAATGCCAGTATATCCACGGCGGAAAGTTGTACCGGTGGGAAATTGGCCAATTTATTTGCCACACCTCCCGGCGCATCAAATTATTATAAAGGCAGCGTGGTAAGTTACGCCACGAGTGTTAAAGAAGATATTTTACAAATAGATAAAAAGCTAATAGAAGAACACTCGGTGGTGAGTGAGGAAGTGGCAATGGCTATGGCAAAAAATGTGAGAGATCTTTTTAAAACCGATTATGCCATTTCTACCACCGGAAATGCAGGGCCGGCAAAAGGAGACAGCGATGCCGAAATTGGTACTGTTTTTATAGGAATTGCCGCCCCAAATAAGGTTTATGCTAAAAAATTCATCTTTGGGAATCATCGGGATAAAGTAATTGGGAAGGCGGTAAACAAAAGCATGGAAATGATTCGGGAAGAGTTATTTCAGCAAATAAAGACCTATCCTTAATCACATTTTTTAGTTTTAAAGTTTTGAAATCACCTACATTAAGGTTTGAATTTCAGTATTTTAAATAGTTTTTGCTTCAAAAATGGCTAAATTCGCAAAGCGAAAAAGTTTGTTCGCTTTCTAACACAACGAAAACAGGGAGTTTTTAGCTAAGAAATAGACTTGATTTCCATATTTCAAAAAGCTGGAATATTTTTTTAAATTAATATTGTTTGTTAGGTGAAAAAATCGTTAATTTGCAGCCTGTTTTGAAATAACGAGAAAAGAATAGAGCAATGTCAAGAGTTTGTGAACTTACTGGTAAAAGAGCGATGGTTGGGAACAATGTTTCTCACGCTATGAACAAAACCAAACGTAGATTTAATGCCAATTTGGTAAAGAAACGTTTTTTTATTCCTGAGGAAGATAAATGGGTCACTTTAAAGGTATCTACATCTGCACTTAAAGATATTAATAAAAAAGGCATCTCTGCTGTAATTAAAGAGGCAAGAGAAAAAGGATTTTTGAAGAAATAATCCTTAAGCATAAAAACACATTACAATGGCAAAGAAAGGAAACAGGGTACAGGTTATACTAGAGTGTACAGAGCATAAAGCTACCGGACAACCGGGAACTTCAAGATACATTACTACCAAGAATAAAAAGAATACACCGGATAGATTGGAGATAAAGAAATTTAATCCAATCCTTAAGAAAATGACGGTTCATAAAGAGATAAAATAATAAGTTATGGCTAAGAAATCAGTAGCATCGATACAAACAGGGTCTAAGAGATTGACCAAAGCAATTAAAATGGTGAAATCTCCAAAATCTGGTGCCTATACTTTTGTTGAACAAATTATGGCTCCGGAAGAAGTGAACGACTTTTTGAACAAAAAGTAAGCTAAGTAAACTTCCTTGAAAACATTTACAAAGCCGTCTGGATAACTCTAGACGGCTTTTTGTTTTTATTCAATAATCGAAATTTAAATGCTCCGGGATTTGTTTCGATATCGTAAATTAGTTCTTCTTAATGCTTCGTGGGCTTGCCTCGAAGTAATTTGCTTATATTTACAGCTGAAAATTTCGGGAAAACATTTCCGGAATTTGTTGATTTTAAACCTTCCAAAAAATGAGTTTATTTAAAAAGATATTTTCTAAAGACAAAAAAGAAAACCTGGATAAAGGGCTGGAAAAGACCAAAACCAGCTTTATGTCTAAAATGAGTAAAGCCGTTGCTGGTAAAACCAAAGTAGACGAAGAAGTTTTAGACGATCTGGAAAACGTACTGGTAAGCAGTGATGTTGGTGTGGCTACTACCATTAAAATTATAAACCGAATTGAAGATCGCGTAGCTCGTGATAAATATTTGGGTACTGAAGAGCTTAACAAAATACTGCGGGAGGAAATTGCCGGCCTGCTTTCTGAATCTGAAACTGGCGAAGCAGCAAATATCCAGTTGCCAGATGTAAAACCATATGTAATTATGGTGGTTGGCGTTAATGGCGTAGGTAAAACTACTACAATTGGTAAACTTGCTCACCAGTTTAAAAGCGCCGGGAAAAAAGTTGTTTTAGGGGCAGCCGATACTTTTAGAGCAGCGGCCATAGACCAGTTGCAAATTTGGGCGGATAGGACCGATGTGCCTATAGTGCGCCAAAAAATGGGCAGCGATCCTGCTTCTGTTGCTTTTGATACCGTGCAAAGCGCAGTAAAACAAAACGCAGATGTAGTGCTTATAGATACCGCCGGGAGACTTCACAATAAAGTGAATTTAATGAACGAGCTTACCAAAGTAAAACGTGTAATGCAAAAGGTGATTCCTAATGCTCCGCACGAGGTTCTATTGGTTTTAGATGGCTCTACCGGGCAAAATGCTTTTGAACAGGCAAAACAGTTTACAGCGGCTACAGAAGTAACTTCTCTTGCCGTTACAAAATTAGATGGTACAGCAAAAGGCGGCGTTGTAATTGGTATAAGCGATCAGTTTAAAATTCCGGTTAAATATATTGGTGTAGGTGAAGGTGTAGAAGATTTGCAGGTTTTTAATAAATACGAATTTGTAGATTCTTTCTTCAGACAGTAAGCTTATTTTTCGGTGTTAAGAAAATCGGTAGTTTATTGATTAATATTTCATTTAACCTCCAGTTTTTAAAATTATAATAAATGAAAAAACTTTTATTCCTTCTTCTGCTTCCCGCTTTAATTTCCTGCGGAAATGATAAAAATTCTGAAGCTGAAAATACCGAAACCCAGGACTCGCTAAAAACCGAAAAGGAAGAGGAATTTAAAGTTTTAGATTCAAAAAATATTTCCCAGGATTCTCTTTGGTCTCCTTTTGAAAACGATTTAGCAGAATTTTCTGAAGAAAAATATCAATCGATAAAACCGCTTATTTTCGATAAAAATATTCCTGAAATCCAGGAAGCAGTCAAAAAGGGGGAGCTTACTTACGAGGAACTTTCCCTGTTTTACTTATATCGAATTAAAAAAATTGACCGTGAGAATGAACTTTCCTTAAACTCGGTTATTTCTCTGAATCCAAACTTGCTGGAAGAAGCACGAAAAAAAGATAAGCAATTAAATAATTCAGCAGAAAATCATTTGATTAACGGAATTCCGGTTTTTTTAAAAGATAATATCAATACGCAAAATATGCCAACAACAGCGGGAGCTATTGCGTTGCAAAATAATCAGACCGAAGATGCTTTTATAGTTCAAAAATTAAAAGAAAACGGTGCCCTAATTCTTGGAAAAGCCAACCTAAGTGAATGGGCTTATTTCTTTTGCGGCGAATGCCCCAGCGGTTACTCTGCGGTTGGCGGACAAACCTTAAACCCCTACGGAAGAAAGATTTTTGATACCGGTGGTTCCAGTTCGGGTAGTGCAGTTGCGGTGGCGGCAAATCTTGCTCCTGTAGCTGTAGGATCTGAAACTTCAGGATCTATTCTTTCGCCTTCCAGCCAGAATTCGGTAGTAGGGTTAAAACCAACTATCGGTAATTTAAGTCGGGGTGGGATTGTGCCTATTTCCAGCTATTTAGATACTCCCGGACCTATGTCAAAATCAGTTATAGATAATGCAATTTTATATTCAGCAATGACCGGGAAAGATGTTGAAGATACGCTTTCAGTAGAAGTAGAGGATACCGATTTCAATTTTGAAAATACAAGTTTGGAAGGAAAACGATTTGGTGCTTTTAAACAATTAATAAAAGAAGATTCTCTTTACAAACTGGCGGTGAACGATCTAAGAAATGCAGGAGCCGAAATTGTAGAATTTGAAGCCGAAGAAATTGAGCTGGAAAACTTTTTGCGTTTGCTAAGCCTGGATATGAAAAAAGATCTACCCGAGTATTTTGAAAAATATGGTGGTAAAACAGGTTTTGCTTCGGTAGACGATATTGTGAAATTCAATTTAAAAGATTCTGTGAGCAGAATGCCGTACGGCCAAACCCTGTTTGATGGAATCTTACACGAGTCGGCTGATTCTACCAATCTTGATTCTATAAAGAATGATTTAAGCGAGAAAGGAAAAAAGTATTTTGATACTCCCATGCAGGAACACAATTTAGACGGAATTTTATCCATAAATAATTATCACGCTGGTTTCGCCGCGGTTGCTCATTATCCCGCAATTACCGTTCCTATGGGTTATAACAAAGATGGCGTCCCAAAAGGTCTTACATTTTTCGCAAAATCATCTGAAGAAAATAAACTTTATCAGTGGGCTTTTGCTTACGAAAAGGCTTCCAAACGTCGACAATCCCCAAAAAATTACGAGTAAATGAAACAACGGAATTTGAAAGCGCTAATTAGCAAGATCATTTTGTTCTACAGCATATTTTATGGCGCTATGAAGATTATTGCCGTTTTATTTCAGGACGCTTGGCCCATGCCAAACCTTATTATGGCAATTCCATTTGTGATTTTTGCCGTTATAGGCGGGATTATGCTTAAACGCGATACTTATTCCTGGGTTTATGTAGCTGCAGGGGTAATTGTAATAAGTATAGTTCGGTATTACGAAATGCAATGGCTGCAGCAATTGCACCAGTATTTTAATTAAAGTATGTCCGTTTTTACTCATATGGTCAAAATCATGAATAAATCGTCATGCTGTCCCGACCCTTCGGGATATTTCAGCATCTAACATAGCATGAGGATACACTCAACTTAGATCCTGAAACAAGTTCAGGATGACGACCATTTTAAATTATGACTTTTTACGGAGAACAAATCTATTACTATGAAACCTGAAAAAAAGTACCCTTCGGAAGTTTATTTAAACGGAAAATGGCTGAAACCCGATGAGGCTTTTGTTTCGGTTTTTGACCGTGCATTTATGTTTGGCGACGGAATTTATGAAGTAACTCCATTTTATAATGGAAAAGGCTTTAAGCTGAAAGAACACCTAAAACGCCTGCAATATTGCCTGGACGAGATACAGGTTGCTTTTGATGCATTTTCCCTTGAAAAATTAATGTACGAAGCTATAGAACGCGCCAATTTAAATGAAGCTGATGCGGCGGTTTATATACAGGTAAGTAGGGGAGTTGCCGCCCGAAGCCATTTTGTTCCCGAGAAGATTGAAACCACCGTGTTGCTGTACGCCTTTCCCGTGACTTTAGAAGGTTTTGAAAAGAAAACCTGGGAAGTAATAGCCACAGAAGATAAACGCTGGCACCGCTGCGATATAAAGTCGACAGCACTTTTGGCGAATGTTATGGCCAACGAGGAAGCCATCGCTGCCGGGTTTGCCGAAAACCTATTGGTGCGCAAAGGTTATTTTACTGAAGGTTCGCATTCCAGCTTATTTTTTGTAAAATATGGCGTAGTACATACCCATCCCGAAGGCCATAAGATACTCTCTGGTATTACCCGCGCCGAGGTGATTAACATCTGTGCCGACTTAAATATAAAAGTGGTTGAAAAACCTGTACATATTGACGAATTGGTAGAAGTAGAGGAAATCTTTGTTACCGGCACCACCACGCAAATTATTCCTATAAGTTCTATTACTCACAAAAACAAAAAAGTCTACAGCGCTCAAAAAGACAGCCTTACAAAAAAATTAAAGGAGGTTTTTATTAAGAGGACGAGGGGGTAGGTTTTATAATAATCCGTTCATAGAATTCAGAAAAATAAAAGGAAAAACTCGATTACAATAATAACAACGGAGCAATAAAACCAATCCTTACTTCATTTTTATTATAACTGGAGACATCAAAATTTTGTGTAGCAAATTCAGAATAATCAAAATAACGGCCAATATAAGCAAAGAAAAACCGGAGATCAATATTTTTAAACGGGCTGTAATACACGGTTGGGTTCATTCCGTAGCTTCGTCTTATGTGCTCATTGCTTGCTTTTATATCATCGTAGGCACTGCTCGTCATTAGCGTTAGTAAACCGGTAAATTTTGGACTAAAACGGTATTCTGCCCTTATCCAGTTTTCTATATATAAAACATCTTCGGCTATAGATTCGTCATCAACAATACTGGTGAGAATGCCTTTTGTATCTACTTCCTCATAACTGTAGTGAAAGTCATACATTAGGCTGAAATTCTTGTTTTGATATTTGTGTCCTAAAGTAAAAAAAGTAGTTCCTCTTTTTTTAACTTCATAAGAATGGCTTAAACTATAAATGGTTTCCAGTTTACCATCAAAAAAACTTCCGCGCCAGTTTCCCACAAAAGCCACCGGCCAATCTGGTTCCTGGATATTTTCAGCAACAATATCCCCATACAGATCATCGTAATGCATCGTTCGGGAGTTTAAAACCTGGAAACCAAAATTATGATTCTCTAAAGCCTGGTAGGTAATTCCGGCCCCGGTAACAAAAGCCAAAACATTGTTGTAAACATCATTATATTCCAAAACATACAACGGACTGAACTCGTATTCATAGCCGCCGTAAAATGGATTCATTTTTCCAAGTCTAATATTCAGCTTTGGGCTGGCTTTAATATCTATAAACGCCAGTTCTATATCGCTGCCTAATCTATCCAGGGTTTGTACATCGCTATTTCTATTAAAACGGTTTCTAAATGTAAAATTTACCCTTTCGTGTAATTTTCCGGAAATTCCCAGAGCCGTAAAACCATTTAGAAATTGGATCCCATTGTAATAGTTATCTCCACCTCTAAAGGTATATGCCTGGAATCCCATACGCATACCGAAGGTAAAATTGATATTTTTTAAGAGCTCTATTTTGTTTGATGGGATAAGAGGTTCACCCAGACTGTCTTTTTGTTGCGAGAACCCCAACAACGGAATTAATAAAAGCAGACTTATTAAATATGATTTTACCATAAGAATTGGAAGTATGGGTTAGAAAGGAAATTATTCCTTAGGAATCTTTATAAATCTACTAAAATTTAACTAACAATTAGAAAAGCTCTGGAATTTTAGCAAATGTTTGCCGATTGCTGGCGTCTATTGTTTCCGGGAAAATAGTTTTCAGGCTTCTTCTTTTTTACTCGATAATCGAGATTTAAATGCTCCGAGGCTTGCCTCGAACGAAAAGATAATTTTTCCACTCATACCTCGTGGGCTTGCCCCGAGGTTCTTGATTAAAACGAAACACCAAAACTCTTTGATAATAACTCCTCAAGTTCCTCGAGCTCCAATTTCAATTCCTGGTGGTTTTCTGATAAGGATAATTCAGACTTATCTTTCCGAAGCAACTTTTTCAATTCAAGCGTTTTAAAGTGAAATGATTTGGATTGTAGTTCAATTTGTAAAGTTGCTACTTGTTTTTCAATAGCTATCTTTTTTTGCTTAACTACAGCAATCACTTCAGTGGCCTTATCAAAAGTCAACTCCTTTTTTTCTACAGATTTCAAAACTCCACACTCAAAATTTCTACATGCTTTCGGTCTTTGAGAATAAATATTACAACCATTGCAGCCAAGTTCATTACAGGGTAGAAAAAACATTCCATTTTCACCCGTTTGTTCAATATCCATCAGCTGTTTTACTGGTGCTAGCTCTTCTCTATCGAGCTGTACAAAACCAATTAAAGTACCATCACAACATAAACCACAAGCCAAACAGATATTTGTTGGGTCACTCATATTTCCTGAATTTTAAGCTGTCTAATATAAATTGCTTATTCATATCCGGCTAATGTAGTGTAAACATAGCCGTTTACGCAGGTATAATTTCCGTATTTGTTTTTAATTGAAATTTTTTAGTCTTCTGACTTGAATTGGTGGCTAACGGTTATGGTTTGTAAGTTGGCGGGTGTAGTGACGCGCATTGTTGGCTTAGACCTGGTTTGTTGGTCAAGTTAATTATTTTCTAACGCTATCTGCTATTGGCAAGTGATCGTTGTTATTGTTGCGCGTTTATGTTCTCTTAATTTCGTTAGTAAGTTTATCAATACTTTTGACTAAATCATGGGTTGTCTTAGTTATTATATCATTCTCTTGTGCTAAATGATCTAAATCAATATCAATTACTTCGCTAAATTCCTTATTTGTAGCAACATCTTCGTAGAGAATTTTAATTTGAAAATTTCTATTTTCTTCTTCTTTGAAAAATGTATTCATAGAATTAATTGCAGTTTCAACTTTTTTTCCTGGCGGAAAAAATTGGATTGGATTTTCAAATAGAGTTTGGTTTAAAGATTTACTCTGAAAAGTAACTATATCTGGTTGTAATTTAACTTTGACATTTTTTGCAGGTGTTTTACCAATATTCTCTACATAAATCTTTAAAACTTGTCTTTCTTTGTAAAAATCTGCAATTATATATGGTCTCTTTTCTAAATAATTCTGAGTTTCTATTCTTTGTAACATTTCCCAAGTAAATACTACATAGAAATAAGTCAGAACTATCATTCCAAAACTCAAATAATCTGTTGCTTTCCAATTAACTTTATCAATAATATTTAGAACTACAAATACTGCAATTAAGATTATTGGAACTATTATTCTAAAAATTGTCTTCATAAATGCGCTACAATTCTTCTTATCCCGTTTAAACCAAAGGTTTAACTAAAAGCCTACCGGGATATGCTTAGCTTTTCAAATATAAATTATTGTCAAGGCTTAAAACTGTAGGAAACCGTAATTTTTGGGCTATTTACCAACAGGTTTTTAACTTTTTTATTAATACAATAGCGAGTTTTGTTGATGAGTCGGTAATAATTAAAACAACCTTAGTGCTAATCTTCCAAAACCCCGGCTTCTTTTAAGTATTGTAAAACTTCCTCTTTAGGTAAAGCTTTTATAGTTCGGCCTTTAAATCCGGTAGTGGTTTCGGCCATAAATAAAGAATTTAAAATGGCTTCTTCGGTGGCTTCAATGGCAGCCATAAAAAGCGGTGACATCAAATCGTTGGGAACCAGTTCTTGCTCCAGGGTTTTAGTTTCTATTTTATACGGAACCCTCACACCTTCCGCAGTAGAAAAAGCGATCACATAATCGCCGCTGCCGTTGGAAGCAATTCCACCGGTTTTTGCGAGTCCGAGGAATGCTCGTTTAGCCAGGCGTTCCAGGTTTCGGTTGTTCAGTGGTGCATCGGTAGCTACCACCATCATAGAGGAACCGTCTACATTATTCTGTAAATTATTGCTAAAACTGTAGTTTCCCAGCTTTTGTCCCACCGGTACGCCGGCAATTTGCAAAACCCCGCCAAAATTACTCTGCACCAAAACACCTAAAGTATAACTGCCCAGGCTTTCAGGCAGTTTTCGGGAAGCTGTGCCAATCCCGCCTTTATAACCAAAAGCGATGGTACCCGTGCCGGCGCCAACATTTCCTTCAGTCACTTTCCCGATTTTTGCATTTTGAATTGCTGAAATTACATCTGCATTGGTCACATGTTGTCCGCGAATATCGTTTAAATAGCCGTCATTAGTTTCGCCTACCACAGCGTTTACCGAGCGCACGTTTTCATTGCCGGGCAGGTTTAGTGTATATTTTATCAACGCATCCATCGCGGTGGGAACGTTTAAGGTGTTGGTAAGGATCACAGGAGTTTCCAGGTTTCCCAGTTCATTAATTTGTGTGCTGCCGGCCAGTTTTCCAAAGCCATTTCCCACAAAAACCGCTGCGGGTACTTTCTGCTGAAAAATATTCCCACCATGCGGAAGAATGGCCGTCACGCCGGTACGCACCGAATCTCCTTTAACCAGCGTAGTATGCCCAACTTTTACCCCTTCAACATCGGTAATCGCGTTTAGCGTTCCTCTTTGCATTACCCCAATTTTCAACGGAATTTCTTCTACACGCTGCTGTGCGTTTAAGGTATTCAGCATTAAAAACAGGAGGGAAGTGAGGAGGATATAATTTTTCATTAACGATTCGATTGTTGAGTTGTTCAAAGAATGGAAAGTTACAAAATAGTTCTTATGGTATATTTTGAAATTACTGAACGGGTTTTTAACCATAACGGCCTAATTTTATTTCCGTAGCAAAACCAGGCTGATTGTAAACGGTGGGCAGTGAAGCATTGCCTGGCGCAGCGGTTGCAATGAGCAAGATAGGCAATCAGCGTAGTGTTTTCAAGGAGAGAAAAGTAAGTCTGGCGTTTTTTGGTTCTTTTTTGAGCAATGCAAAAAAGAACATAGAGAAATATATTCTATGCTATTCCTTTCAATATTAACCTGCTGTAGTTCAAATTATAGATTGTATCTTTGCACCCGCTTTTGGGAGACTGTAAAAAAGTTTTTAAAACGTCATCCTGAACTTGTTTCAGGATCTAGGTTGGTCACAATGCAATCATATTAGAATCCCGAAGCAAATTCGGGATAAAGTCTGAAACAAGTTCAGCTTGACGAAAAAAAGATTTAGAAGCAGCTTTGAAAATACAATATAATTATGAGGACAAAGTCGATAAAGAAGAACCGTATTAATGTAGTAACCCTTGGTTGCAGCAAGAATGTGTATGATAGTGAGGTGTTGATGGGGCAGCTTAAGGGCAACAATAAAGACGTGGTGCACGAGCAGGACGGCAATATTGTGGTGATTAATACCTGCGGATTTATAGACAATGCCAAAGAAGAATCGGTGAATACCATCCTGGAGTTTGTAGAACAAAAACAACAGGGAGAGGTAGATAAAGTTTTTGTAACCGGGTGTTTAAGCGAGCGTTACAAGCCAGATCTTCAAAAAGAAATCCCTGATGTAGACCAGTATTTTGGAACTACAGAACTTCCCGGCTTATTAAAAGCGCTGGAAGCCGATTATAAACACGAATTGCTTGGGGAGCGTCTAACCACAACACCTAAGAATTACGCTTATCTTAAAATTGCCGAAGGTTGTGACAGGCCCTGTTCTTTTTGTGCGATTCCGCTAATGCGCGGTGGCCATAAATCGACTCCAATTGAAGACCTGGTTACAGAAGCGAAGAATCTTGCGGCAAATGGCGTAAAAGAATTAATACTTATCGCACAAGATCTAACCTATTACGGGCTTGATCTTTATAAGAAAAGAAATTTAGCCGAATTGCTTGAAAACCTGGCTAAGGTTGAAGGCATTGAGTGGATTCGTTTGCACTATGCATTCCCAACCGGTTTCCCAATGGATGTGCTGGATGTGATGAAGCGTGAGCCTAAGATATGTAATTATATAGATATTCCGTTGCAGCATATCAATACTGATTTGTTGAAATCTATGCGGCGCGGAACTACGAGCGAAAAAACTACAAAACTGCTAAAAGATTTCAGGAAGTATGTACCTGAAATGGCCATTAGAACCACACTTATTGTAGGTTATCCGGGAGAAACCCAGGAGCAGTTTGAGGAAATGAGAGATTGGGTAGAGGAGATGCGTTTTGAGCGTTTAGGCTGCTTTACTTATTCTCACGAAGAAAACACACACGCCTATAATTTGGAAGACGATGTGCCACAAGAGGTAAAACAAGATCGTGCCAACCAGATTATGGAAATACAGAGCCAGATTTCCTGGGAATTAAATCAGCAAAAAATTGGTCAGATCTTTAAAGTGGTGATCGATAGAAAAGAAGGAAACTACTTTGTAGGTAGAACCGAGTTTGATTCACCGGATGTGGATAACGAAGTTTTAATCGATGCCACTTCCGTTTACTTAAAAACCGGGGAATTCTACGAAGTAAAAGTGACCGATGCCGCTGATTTCGATCTATATGCGGAACCAATTCACGCAGCTCCAAAACCACAAAGAAAGGAATTGAAAGTAAAGAGCGTTTAAAATCTCCTGGCTTTAGTTTCCGTTTGGGTGAAAAGCTTAGTCATTTTAAGGGAGAAATCTACCGCTTTGAATTTATTAAATTCCAAAAGGATAGGTTTCTGGTGTTAATTCATTTTGTGGTTGCAATTTTAAAGGGTGCAGTGCCGTGGTTTTATCAATATGGATAAATGCATCATAACGAGCCGATATTCTTGACGGAACATAATTGCCACGCTCCCTTTCCGGGTGGTAAACTACCCCAATCGCACGGTGTTTTATCTTTTCAGAAAAAGCATCATTTAATTCCTGATCTTCATCAAAAATCATAAGTTTATTTTCCGCCCCGCTTTTATGTAATCTATATTCCAAACTGTTTGGGATTGCTTCTGGAACTTTCATTTTTTGCATGGGTGCACCCCAGTTTCTACCGGCCATAACAGATCCTGAATAAGAACCAAAACCAACCAGTACCACACCTTCTTTGCTGTGCTGTTCCCTTACTAATTGGCCAACATTTACCAAACCGCTTGCGGCCATATCTGTAGCCCTTGCATCTCCAATATGAGTGTTATGCTCCCAGATAATCACTTTAGCCCCATCAGGGTGATGATCCATAAGTCGGTTTAATGTTTCAACCATATGCCGATCGCGAACATTCCAGGAATCGTCACCAAACCCGGCCATAGCTTTATAATATTTTTCAGCGTTTGCCATAACCAAAGCATTTAGCTCGGCATTTAAACCTGCTTCTTCTGCGCCGTCATAACTATGCGCTTTTTCTCTCACTTGTTTTAGCAATTGTACCACCTCATTTTTACAATCTCCTTTTGAAGTAGAGAAAACAGAAGCATAAGAATCTTTTGCTTTAAAAGGTTCAAAACAATTAAGAGCATCTTTTGCTAATTCAGCCGTTTCCGGGTCTTCTTGCTGGAGATAATTAACTATAGAATTCATAGATTCCCAGAGGCTATAGACATCAAGACCATAAAATCCAATTTTTTCTTCCTGCTTTCTCTTCAAATTAAAATCTTTTAACCAGGTTGCAAAAGCGGCAATTTCCCAATTTGCCCACATCCAGGTAGGCCAGCGATTGAATTCTTTTAATACCTCCTGAATATTTTCTCCTGAATTCTTATAAGATTTAATCCATTTATTGATCTTATAACAATCTGGCCAGTCTCCTTCAACCGCTATAAAAGAGAATCCTTTTTCTTTTATAAGACGTTTTGATATTTGTGCTCTCCAGGTATAATATTCGTGGGTTCCATGACTGGCTTCCCCCAGAAGTACATATTTTGCATCTCCTATTTTTTCCAGTAAAGGATCTAAATCGGCAGAATTTTCCAGCCGGTGATAAAATTTTTCAATTTCAGGCTTTTGAATTTTATCTGAAGACAAACTTAGCATATTAGGTTAATAGTCTTAAGATAAGCATTTATGCAGAAAACAGGATTTTGGGAGATTATAAAAAAAGTATAAAATCCTTCAGATTAAGAGGAGAAGTTATTGATAAGAATTTCAGGATTTGGAGTTGCTGTTCCTCTTCCTTTTTTTATAATCCAGTAATATATAAATAAGATAGGCAACCAATCCTATTCCACCTATCCAGTAGAGCCCGTCTTTTAATTTAGAAGGGTCTTCAGCAAAATAAGCGATGGCTATAGTTAAAGGCACCATTCCGCAGAGGGTGGCATAAATAAACTTTTTTAAATCCATTCCCAGCATACCCGCGATAAAACTGATAGAATCGTTAGATAAAAAGGGGGAAATCCTGAATAGAATTACCGATCCAAATCCATAATTTCCAATCCAGAAATCCATTTTCTTCAAATTATCCTCCCCAAATATTTTAGTAAGAAATACACCTTTTAATTTTTCGCCAATAAAATATCCAATATAGGAAGCAAGTACCACACCCGTTAATGAAATAAGGCTTCCCCACCAAACACCGTAAGCCATAACCGCCACGATTATGGGAATCCAGGAAGGAAAAATAATTAAGAACATTTGAAGAATAATAAACAGAATAATAGCTACCGGCCCCCAAACGCCAAAATCCTTGAAATATGCCCGGGTTATTTCTGTATTACCGTTGGTTAAAACCCTTACAGTGGTATCTACAAAGTCTTTGAAACCTGGGAGTGTAAAGTAAGCTGTTAGTAATAAAAGTAATATTACCCCCGAAAGAATAAAAGAAGAATATTTGGAAGCTGAATTCTTCAAACCTTATATAATTTTAAATAGAAATAAAAAGTTACAAAATTATATAAGATTGATTTTAAACTTAATAGCTTTTAAAGTAGAAATTCCCCTCCTTTTGGCTCTCTGTTTTAATTATACTGATAGAAAATTCCCTGCGGAAATGGCGTCCATAAACAGGCTTTAAGTCCGGAGGCTTTTAATGCAGAATTCGTCCAGGTATTACAGGTTTTAAAAAGGTGGAAAGAAGTTTCAGCTAAATAGAACGCATCATCCTGATAATAGTGTAAACCTGAAACAGGTTGAATTTCTCCCTTATTTTCAGCGTTTACAGTTTCTAAAATATAGTCAGTTAGCTTTTTATATTGATCTTTTGAAACTGAAATTTTAACCAGGTTTTCTGAAACTGGTACTTTTTGATAAAATTGCGTGTGTAATGCACTTTGTGATCTTAGAAAAAGCGCTTTAAAAGCAACATTGAGTTTTATATCTTCCCACTGCGGGGTATTTCGGTAAAAATTAAGATCACCCCAACCAAACCCTATAAATTCAGAATTCTGCGGATTTGATAGGGTGTGCTTAGGTCTAAATATGCTATCCCAATTGATGATTTTAGAATGTACCGGAAGCAAAATATCGGTATGCATATCCTGTTTATAGAGGTAGATATCAATATTTGCGTTTTTAGTTTCAAATTTAGAATTTACGGGAATTAACGAACCAATTAATGCCATCACCTGATAAACTATAACGGGAGATAAAAGGATCAAAAGGAATTTGAAGAAGTAGCGTAAAGCTTGTTTCATTCTTTTAAGATATTGAATTTCGTTCAGTTTATCATATTTCTAGTTTGATAAGAATAAAACGTAAATAGGTCATTTTTTATAAAATTAATCATCATTACGAACGGAGTGAAGTAATCTGTCAAATTCTATTAATGGTCTACAGATTGCTTAGTACCTCAGAATGACAAAGATTATATCATGGAAAATTCAGCTTTTGTTTTTGTTATGGATTTGAAAGTCATCATTATTTTATTCAGTTTAAATTTTTAAAATAATTATTATCTTTCCTGTAATATTCTAAAACTTATGCCACAAATTTCTAAAAAAGTCACTTTTTTCCGAAGAAACTATTTCTTCATTATGGGAGGAATTTGGGGATTAATGGGAGTTTTAATGATTATTTTTCAGGTCATGGACGTTATGGCTTATGGTTACACGCTTATCGGACTCATTTATGCCGTTGTAGGATATTTGAAAAGAGATCTGGCATTAGAATTTATAAGCTGGGATGATGAAAAAATAGAGATTAGTGAGTGGCAGCAAAGCACACGATCTTATAAATGGGAGAATATTGACGGAATTAATGTTTCAGCAACTAATCTAACTATTAAATCGGGACCGGTTGATGGTACTATGGTGGAGCTTAAAGCTTATACCGAAACCGATATTGAAAAACTAAAAACCGAATTGATTCCCGCGCAAACTTTAGCGACTGCCTGATGCAAAAAATAGTAAAACATACCAGCTTTTTTAAGAAGAATCTATACTTTATTCTCGCGGTTTTCTGGCTTCTTTTGGGCCTGGCAAACTATATTTTTGTTGAGGGAAGTGTAGCGATTTTAATATCTTCCCTGTATTTAGTTTCCGGTTTACTGTATTCCTGGCTCGCGTATAAACAAAAAGATAGAAATACAGAATATATTGCCTGGGACGATGAAAAATTGATTCTAGCGAGGTTACATCAAAAACCTAAAACTTATAAATTTGGCCCGGAATTAAATATTCACGTAAGCAATTACCACTTGATTATTAAAGCTCCAAAAGCTAAAGGAGATATGGTTGAATTAAAAGGATTTTTAGAAGAGGACTTAGATTTACTGCGGGAAAAATTTGGGAAGCAGATTATGGCCTAATCTCTAATTTTCGAAACCAGTTTAAAATCAATACTATCAGCTTTATTTAATTTATATTGAAAAATAGCTTCTCCGGCTATATGCCCATCTTCGTAAGCGGCCCAAATAAAACGCTGATTCAAAATTTCAGTATCTATAAAACGCATCGTTCCGCCTAAAACAGATTCTTTAGGAATAAGTTGAGCATTTCGTTCTAAAGAGGTTACAATAAAAGTTTCAGGGTTTTGCATCGTATCAAAGTCTTCAGTAAAAACTATAGGATTCCGACTTTTCAATAATCTTAATTCTTTTTCCAGCGAATCATTTTCAATCTTTAAATCGTTAAGATCGGCTTCAAGATTATCTATTCGCAATTTTGTTTTTTCCTTTTCCGCTTCGTTAGTGCAACTAAGTAATAATACTATTGCTGGGAGTAAAAATATCTTTTTCATAAGTCAAAATTAATAGAATTAATCTCTGGCAAATGAAAAGAAATTCATAAAAAATAAAGGATTTTCAGATTGTTATATTAGGATTTAAACCTCAGTTAATAAAATAAGTCCAGTCTTTATTTATAATTCCTGCATTACTAAATAAGTAGTATAAGCAAGGTAGGCCACTAATAGAATTAAAGCTTCCCAGCGATCCAGTCTTCTTCTCTTACCGGTAAACATAGCTAAAAGTAGAAATAATGTTCCGCCGGCCAGGATATAAAGGTCCTGGTTGAAATTTAAATTGAAATTAATTGGATTTATAATTGATGCTGCAGATAGAATAAGGAAAATATTAAAGATGTTAGAACCAATAATATTACCCACAGCAATGTCGGCATTCTTTTTGGCCGCGGCTACCACAGACGTGGCCAGCTCTGGCAGGGAAGTTCCCGCAGCCACGACAGTAAGACCAATAATTTTTTGACTAATTCCCATACTTTCGGCAATTTCTATTGCATTATTAACTACCAGTTGGCCACCTAAAACCAGACCCGCGAGGCCCCCAATAATAAAAATGGTAGTTTTTAAGGGAGACAGAAGTTTGATGTTATCTTCTTCTACCACATCGTCATTTTTGAGTTGTTTATATACATAAAATAGAAATGCCAAGAAACAAAATAGTAAAATAATCCCGTCTAAAGTACTTAGTATACTGGGGTGGTCGGGAGAAATAACCTGATCGTTTACCATCATAAAAAGAATTACTACCGCTATAAGTGAAATAGGAATTTCCTTCCACGCAGTACTGGATTGCACTGCCAGCGGAGTGATAAGTCCTGTAATCCCCAGGATAATAAACAGGTTGAAATTATTACTACCTATCACATTTCCAAAAACGATATCTGAATACCCATCGGCCGCGGCAAAGGTGTTCACCACCAACTCTGGTGCAGAAGTTCCAAAAGCTACAATGGTTAAACCAATAGCAAGGTTAGAAATATTAAATTTTTTGGCCAGGGCAGAAGCACCTTCAACCATATAGTTGGCTCCAAAAATTAGGACTATCAGTCCTAAAACAAGTAAAATTGCAGGTAATATCATTATTCGTTAATTTCGTTTAATAAAACTGGTTTTCCTAAGCCAAGCTCTTCCAGTTTTTCCATCTGTGTTGCGGCATCTCCCACGATTAAAAAGTACATTTTTTCATGATCTATATATTTTTCAGCCAATTCTCTTATATCTAAAACGGTAAGCTCATTTACCATTTTCTCCCGCTGCTTAATGTAATTATACTCACGGCCAAAAGTGCTAATTTCACTAAGCATATCCAGTTTTGAATTTAAAGTCTCAAACTTCCTGGCGTTGCTTTTAATCATAAATCCGCGGGTGACTTCCATATCTTCCCCGTCAAAATTATGCGGGTAATTTTCTATAATTTCTTTGATTAGTTTTACGGCATCAAAAGTAATATTACTACGAACACCGCTGGAAATTAGAAATAGACCTTTATTTTTTCCTGCATTAAATCCAGAGCGAATTCCGTAGGTGTAGCCTTTGCCTTCCCGTAATTCCTGGGTGAGCTGCGAGGCAAATCCGCCGCCGCCTAAACGATAATTCATTACTTCGGCGGCATAAAAATCATCATCGGTAGCGGCCAGGGCAGGAGCACCAAAGCGTAAAACCGATTGCTTGGCACCGGGAACATCGTAAAAATAAATTTGAGATTCCTGTGGGAGTTCAGGCTGAGCAACTTCTGGCATTTTAACCGATTTTGGTGGCCAGGCTACCGAAAGCGCCCGAATACCTTTTACCGCATCTTCTTTTTCTATTGCGCCCACTACGTGAAAAACACTGCGTTTAGGACTAAGGTTTGCTGAATAATAATCTTTAAGATCTTCCAGGGTGATATTATTTACCGAAGATTCTGTACCTAAATTATTATGTCCTAAAATATGATTTTCGCCATAAATTAGCTTCCTAAATTCATTATTAGCAATACTATTTGGATCGGCTTTTTGTTGCTGAATTCTACTAAGTGCCTGCTGTTTTACCAGTTTGAATTCGGTAGAATCCCAGCGAGGTTCCAATAATATTTCCTGAACCAAATCTATGGTTTTAGCATAATTTTTTGCGAGGGTGCTGCCACTTAAAACAATTTTTTCATCTTCCGCAGTTACATTAATATCGGCTCCTAATAATTGAATGGCTTCTTCCAGTTCTTCGGGAGTCTTATTTTTAGTTCCTTTGGTCATTAGATTAGCCAAAAGATTAGAAACGCCTACTTTATTAGGGCTTTCCAATAATAATCCGCCTTGCATCTCCAAACTAAATTTTACCAGTGGAACTTCATTATTAGTGATTCCGTAAACTTTAAGCCCGGAAGGAAGTATATTTTCCCAAATTTCTGGAACTGTCAATTCAGGTGCGCTGCTATATGGAGGTTCTACACTTCGGTCAAAACTGGAAGGAGTTTTTTGGTAAGAGGCGTCTGCAGATGCATTCACTTCTTCTTCAGCATTTTTAACTATTTTTTCTTCTATAACTCCAGCTTCTTCAGAATTTTCTAAAGCAAGTGCCACCTGCCCTTGCGGAACAAAACTTGTAGCGACAAAATGTTTTCCTTTTATATATTTTTCATAAACACGTTTTACATCTTCCGGCGTAACCGCAAGTATTTTTTCTACATCTTTATTAATATAATTCGGATCGTTAGCAAAAATCTGGTATTGTGCCAGCTGAAACCCTTTGCCTAAAACACTGGCCAGGCTATTATAGAAGTCGGTTTCCTGTTGTGCTTTAATTCGTTTTAGATCTCTTTCGGGAATACCTTCGGCTTCAAAATTTTTAAAGGTTTCAAAAACCGCGCTTTCTACGGAATCTAAATCAACTTCATTATAAGCGGTAACCTGCAGCATTAGTTGTCCCGCTAATTCTGAAGTGTAATTATACATTCTAACCCGATCTGTATGTTCTTTTTCTGATACCAGGTTTTGATACAACGGCGCGTTTTTTCCCTCGCTTAAATATTTTGCCAGCACTTCTAAAGCATAGGTGTCTTCGTGGTAGGAATATACGGCCGGCCAGGCGATAGTTAGTTGCGGAAGCCGCGCAAAATTATCTTCGTAATAGAGTTTTTTGGTTTCGGAAAGTGCTACCAATTGCTTTTCTTCTCGTTCAATTTTGGGACCACGCGGTATTCCATCAAAATATTTATGAATCCATTCTTTGGCCTGCTCTTTATCAAAATCGCCAGCAATACTTAATGTTACATTGTTTGGTACATACCAGTTGTTATAAAACTCCTTTACATCCTGAAGCGTAGCATTTTGAAGATCTTCTAGCGAGCCAATTACCTGCCAGTTATATGGATGATCTTCGGGATATAAATTTTTATCTATCACATACATAGTATGGCCATAAGGGCGGTTATCCACACCCTGTCTTTTTTCGTTTTTTACTACCTGTTTTTCTTTGGCAAGCACGGGTTCTGTAACTGTGTTGATAAAATACCCGAGTTTATCGGCTTCAGCCCAGATCATCTTTTCCAAAGCGTCTTTTGGTACGGTTTGAAAATAATTGGTACGATCCCGGCTGGTAGAACCATTGGCACCAGAGCCTCCAATGCGAGCACTCAGTTTATCAAGTCCGCCTTTCCCAAGATTTTCTGATTCTAAAAATAAAAGATGTTCAAAAAGATGGGCAAAACCTGTTCGGCCTTCTTTTTCCCGGGCAGAACCTACGTGTGCAGTTAATGCTACCGCTACAACGGGATCTGATTTATCGATATGAAAAATAACATTTAAGCCATTTTCCAGAGTAAAAGTTTCAAAATCTACATTAAAATCGGTTGGTTCCTGGGATTGGATATTTTGAGAAATTGCAAAGCTGCAAAGCAATAAAAGTATAATTCTGAATTTCATTAAGTTCAATTTTAGCAAACCAAAATTAGTGTTTATTTCGATTGTTTCAGAATTAAATCATTGGAGTCCTAATAAAAAGCCACGAATACACGAATATTAAGTTTTGTTATTGCGAGACCTGTTTAGCGTTTGTTGTTTACTTTAAATTTTAAGCTTAAAAACCCCAAAATGAGTATAGAATAAATTAGTGAATTTGTGGTAAGAGTAAGAGTTTCGTTAAGAAAAATACCTACGAGGTTAAAAGAAACCTCGCAGGATAATTCAATAAAATTATTCGTGCATTCGTGGCAAAAGAATTCTAATCTTTTAAAGTCTGAATTTATTATTATTTACCAAAAAAACTGAATTTGCGAAGAACAATTTCCCGTTCTCCCAGAATGCCCGGAATAAGGGATTATCTACCATATAAATAACACTTCCGCTTCCCATTCTTTCTTCCCCAAAAATCAGCGAATTTTCAAGATCTTTTACCGCTGAACTTCCTGCAAAACCTGCAACTATTTCCGGTTGTTGAATGTAGGAAACATTAAAGCCTTTATCCAGGAGTTTGTAGCTATCGCTACTTAATTTTAAACTCAAATACGTATCGCCGTAGCCAAAAACCATTGGGTGGGTATTGTCCAATTTGGTTTTTACAATGCTTCCCGTGATCATATTTTGTGCGCTTTCCCGCTCTCTTTGTGCATACGGAATTAAATTCCCTGTAGCCGTAGAATCTTTGGTTTCAGATTTGTTCTCTTTAAGATTAAAGCCATCTTTTCCTGCAAAAGTGCCTACAGCACGACCAATGGCAATAAGTTTACCGCCATTGCTAACCCAGTCTTTTACTTGTTTTAAAGTATCCTCATCTAAAATATCAGCGTAATTGCCTTCTGGCATTATCAGAACATCAAATTGAGCCAGGTCAATATTTTTAAAATAATTGGTGTTTATTGAAGTTAGAGGGTAGTTGAGGTCTTGCTCAAAAAAGTGCCATATTTCTCCGTAATTTAAAGAAAAAGTGCCTTCGCCTTTTAAAACCGCAACTTTTGGTGAATTAATTAGTTTTACTTCAGGTGAACCAAAATCGGGTCCGCTACCAGCGAAACTTGTGCTTGCCGCTACAAGTTCTCTTTGATGTTTATTTGCGACTTCAACTACAGTTTCATCAAAATCTTCGTTAGTTCTGTTGTCGCTTTTTGTGATGATCAAGCTACCACGATCAAAATCTTTTCCTTCGCTTTTAAACGGAATTTCACTAAAACGCACCTTAATATTTTCCTTTAGCAATCCAGCTAAAAATTGGGCATCCTGGATGGCATTCCATTTTGAAACATAACCGGCTCCCGAAGGATTTGCCGTATTGGAAATTTCAGCATTTGTAGAATTTGCTTCTGAAGAAACTTCGCGTGGGCTCGCTACTGCTTCCAAACCGTAAGCATAAGGCAAACTCCAGGCAGTAATATCATAGGTTAGAGAATCGCTTAGGGTAGTGGAAGGTTCAAAAAGTACGTTTACCATTTTACCTTTTGGTTGGTTTGTATTGATCACCAAAGTGTTTTCGTCAGCATTCAAATTTCCTCTTTTACCTTCGGAATAATTAAAGCCTTTTATTCTTCCAGTTGCTGCATTTTGATACTTAATTTCGTGCTTATCCAGCAATTCTTTTAGTAAAGCAATTTTATCGGGATTTCCCTTTACCGCGTAAGATTTGTATTCCAGATTTGCATTATCAAAATACTTTTTAAATTCAGAATTTAAAGCATTAATATTTTTAGTAGCAACTTCAATAGTTGAAAGTCCGGTGGTGTGATGATGCGCTACCCGATCTTTTAAAGTGAGTTCGTAACCTTCATCGGTATTAATTCCCAATCCGGCACGACCGTGACCCGCCTGTTCGTAGGTCATTCCAATGGCGCCCATATAAGTTGGGTAAGTGTCTCCATAACTTGGGTATAGCAAATCAAAACGTTCTTTGGTAAAAAACAACCAGCCTTCTTCATCAAAATATTCGGCGTGGTTTTTCCCTATTTCGGTTTGAAACTCCCTTTGGAAAGGGGTGATAATTTCGTGAAAAGGTTCTGCCGCGGGTGCAAAATAATAAGGTTCATTGATGCCCTGCTCGTGAAAATCTACGTGAATATGTGGCATCCACTGGTTATAGATTTTAAGTCGTTGCTGGGTTTCCACCTGCGTGGCCCAGGCCCAGTCGCGGTTAAGATCAAATAAATAATGATTTGGTCTTCCGCCCGGCCAGGGTTCGTGATGTTCCGCTGCTGCTTGCAATGGACTGTAGGGCTCTGCTTTTACCTGGTTGTACCAGTTTACGTACCTATCGCGCCCATCAGGATTTACATTGGGGTCTATAATTACCACGGTATTTTCCAGCCAATCCTGTTTTTCGGTGATCAGGGCATATAAAGTTTTCATCGCAGCTTCGGTACTGGAAGCTTCATTGCCGTGCACATTATAGCTTAACCAAAGAATGGCTTTATCGGCTTCTCCATCAGTTTCAGAAATTCCGGTGTTTCCAAGATGATTGTTTCTAATTTCTTCCAGGTTCTGCAAATTTTTTTCCGAAGAAATCACCGCATAGGTAAGTGGGCGCCTTTCGTTGGTTTTTCCGTAAGTATGATATTCAACCAGCGGAGAATTCTCAGCTACCTGTTCAAAATAATTCACTACATCGGCGTGACGGGAGAATTGCTCCCCAATCTCGTAGCCCAGGAATTCTTCCGGACTTTGTAATTGTGCATTGATTTGTAAACCTAAAAAGAGAAAGACGACAGCGAGTAAAGTTGATTTCATTTATTGATTTTAAATGTTGAATTTAAGCTTAATAAGTTCCTTGTTATTCAAAAAGTCATTTTATCGTCATCCTGAACTCGTTTCAGGATATAAAGTTGATAGTAATTCGATTTACTTTAGAAGCTGAAACAAGTTCAGCTTGAAGTTTGATTATAAACCACCGATAATCGAGTAAAAACAGTATCTAGCGCCAAATTAACTAAAAATTAGCGAATAAAATTCTTAACTTCGGTATCTTTACCATCCAAAAAATTGCTAATGCCAACCGAGTGTATTCCGTACAAAGAAACCAATTATTTTACCGAGCTTATTTTAGATTATCTCGCTGAAAAAGAGAAATTAAAAACTTTTTATAATCGCTTTCCGAACCTGGAAAATTTTAAAGCGCAAATAGAAGAAAAGTCTTCTTTTCCGATAAAAAATCGAGAAATCCTTGTAAAAGCTTTAAAGGAACAATATTCCGGGCTGGAGATTTCAGAGGCTACACAAAGAAATATCGATGCCCTGGAAAACCAAAAAACCTTTACGGTAGTGACCGGGCATCAGCTTAATTTGTTCACAGGACCGCTTTACTTTTTATATAAAATTGTTTCCACAATCAATCTTACCCGAAAATTAAAGGAAGAATATCCTGAAAATAATTTTGTGCCCATTTACTGGATGGCGACCGAAGATCACGATTTTGAGGAGATTAATTTCTTTAATTTAAACGGAAAAAAGTTTCAGTGGGCCAATGCACCTCAAAATGCCGAGAATGATGCCGTAGGAAATTTATCTACTGATGGTCTTAAAGATGTTTTTAAGCTTTTTTCAGCTGAAATTGGTGGAGGTAAAGATGCCGATTATTTAAAGGAATTATTCAAAAAAGCATACCTGCAGCACGATAATCTTGCCGAGGCAACTTTATATCTCGCCAATGAACTTTTTAAAGAAGAAGGTTTGGTGATAATAGATGCGCAGCAAAAATCTTTGAAAGAACTTTTTATTCCTTACGCCAAAAATGAACTTTTAGAACAAATCTCGCATAAAACCACCACGAAAACTGCTGAGAAACTAAATGATCTAGGCTATAATGTTCAGGTGAATCCGCGGGAGATTAATTTGTTCTATCTGCATAATGGTTTGCGGGAACGCATTATAGAACGCCAGGGTGAATATTTCGTACACGAAACAGAAATTAAATTTACCAAAGCTGAAATTTTGGAAGAATTACAGCATTTTCCCGAACGCTTTAGTCCAAATGTGATGCTTCGTCCTTTATATCAGGAAGTAATTTTACCCAATCTTTGTTATATAGGTGGTGGTGGAGAGATCGCGTACTGGTTAGAATTAAAAGAATATTTTGCAGCTGAAAATATTGTTTTTCCTGTTTTATTGCTTCGGAATTCGGCTATGATTCAGTCTGAAAAACTTGATGAGAAAAGACGAAAATTAAATATTTCGAATAAAGAATTGTTTCTGAAACAGCACGAACTCATCAACAGGAAAGTGCGGCAAATTTCAAATATAGATATCGATTTCTCCAAACAGAAAGAACATTTGGTGGAGCAATTTCAGCAAATGTATGAGCTGGCAGAAAAAACCGATAAATCTTTTCTTGGCGCGGTAAAAGCCCAGGAAGTAAAACAATTAAAAGGCCTTGATAATCTCGAAAAACGTCTTTTAAAAGCACAAAAACGAAAACTGGAAGATGAGGTAAGTAGAATTGCAGAGCTTCAAAATGAGCTCTTTCCTAATAATGGTTTACAGGAACGCCAAACCAATTTTTCGGAAATTTATGCAGAATACGGCCCCGAATTGATTTCAGTATTATTAAAAGAATTAGACCCGCTGCAGGCGGAATTTAAAATTTTGACTTTTGGAAAAGAATAAAATGCACACTATAGATATGAACCTGGTAGAAATGACGCTGGACGTTATGAAATATACCATAGACCGTATCTCTAACATTACTCCCGAAATGGGAGCCCCAAAAAAAGAAGAAGAATTATTTAGAATTGTTGGTGAAACCGTAACTCCGGAAGGGATTGGCGGAGAGAATGCTTTCCAGCTTTTTCGTGACGTTTTGGTGAAAGCTACGGTGCCAATAGATCATCCACGGCATTTGGCCTTTGTTCCCGCTGCACCAACCCGGGCGGCAATTATGTTCGATTTAGTGACTTCGGCTTCCAGCATTCACGGTGCTTACTGGATGGAAGGTGCCGGCGGAATTTTTTGTGAAAACCAGGCGATGAAATGGCTGGTTTCACTTACAGGATTACCCGAAGGTGCTTTTGGAGTTTTTACCAGCGGTGGTACGGCGGCAAATCTTTCGGCTATGGTGGCGGCAAGAGAAGCCTGGCGTGACCGCGATAGCCAGAACGTAGGGAAAAAAGCGTTGATGCTTACTTCTCACGGCGCGCATAGTTCTATACAGGCGATGGCAAAGGTGATTGATGCCGATGTGGTTATGATAGATTGTGAAGAAGAAAATCTTACTGGCCGTGAACTACAGAATGCAATTAATGAATTGGAAGAAAAAGACCGAAATCGTCTTTTTGCAGTAGTCGCTACGGGTGGTACCACAAACGCAGGTATTATAGATCAATTAGATACCATTGCCGATGTTTGTGAAAAAGAAAATGTGTGGTTTCACGTAGATTGCGCATACGGTGGCGGCGCTTTAGCCGCTCCTTCGGTTAGGCATCTATTTAATGGAGTGGAGCGAGCCGACAGTATTACGATTGATCCGCATAAATGGTTGTTTTCTCCTTACGATTGTGGAGCGGTTATATATAAAGACCTGGAATTGGCGAAAAATGCTCATTCTCAGAAAGGTGCTTACCTGGAAATTTTTAAAGATGAAGGAGCCCAGGGTTTCAATCCGGCCGATTATCAAATTCAGTTAACAAGAAGGGTTAGAGGAATGCCGCTTTGGTTTTCTTTAGCGATGCATGGTACTAATAAATACCGACAGGCCATCGAAACAGGAATTGAACTTGCTAAAAAAGCAGCTAAAAAAATTGAAGAGCGTGATAACCTGGAGTTGGTAAGACCGCCGAGTTTATCGGTAGTTTTATTCCGAAGAAAAGGATGGAGCCCTGAAGAATATAAAGACTGGACGTATAAAAATCATCGGGAAGGTCTGGCGTTAGTAACTCCAACTACCTGGAAAAAAGAAACCGTAGTTCGTTTTTGTTTTATTAATCCTGATACTACTGAGGGAGATATTGATATGATTTTGGATACTATGGATTAGAAATAGTTCTATAACCGTCAAGCTGAACTTGTTTCAGCTTCTAATATGTGTTATTATTCGATAAAATATTAGATCTCCGAATAAATTTCGGAGCAGGCTCTGAAATGAATTCAGGATGACAATTGTTTTAAAATCTTACTTTAATCAATCTCATAATCTAACCGCATTGTAATAGATGCGGTTTTCTTTTTATCTGCGGTATTGTAGGTGCCGCTCCAGCTGTAATCTTCTCCACTGTTTTGACCGGTGATCTGGAAAACGCCCATATTGGCATTTTTTAGTTCACCTAAACTTCCACCGCTATTTTCTGCAATTTTCTCCGCTCTTAATCGGGCATCTTCAGTCGCCTTTGAAATCATTTCAATTTTTAAATCGGCTATTTTAGTGTAATAATATCTTGGAGGTGTAGAGTTAAATTGAACTCCTTTATTTAATAATTCTGTAATCTCGCGCGCAACTCCTTCCACCAATTCTACATCATTAGATTCAATTTTTACATTTTGGGTAAGTTGATAACCCTGGAAGATGCTACCTACATAATTTCCATTCTGGTATTGATTTTCCCGCTGCTCTGAAGTTTGCACCGAGTTGAACACGATATTTTCTTCGTTTATCCCCTTATCTATAAGATAAGTTCTAACCGTTTCTTTATCCCGGTTTAATTCATTGTAAGCTTGTTCCAGGTTTGCGCTCATTCGGCTAAAACTGCCTTCCCATACAATTAGATCTGAAGTAAAATTTTCACTTCCTGAGCCGGTTACCGAGATTACGCCGTCCGGATTTGCACGACTTACATAGGATTCACCCAGGAACCAAGCGGCAAGCACAATGGCAATGGCAAAAATTATAGCACTTATGTATTTCATTTTTTAAATAAAAATTTGTTCAGAATAAAGATAGAAAATAAACCCAATGGTTATTTTATTTTTGGCTCAAATTCTTACTTTTGCCTATGCAAAAAAACGTACTCATTTTAGACTTCGGCTCGCAGTACACGCAACTGATTGCAAGGCGTGTGAGAGAACTCAATATTTACTGCGAAATTGTTCCATTCAACAAAATTCCAGACGATATTTCAAGCTTTAAAGCGGTAATCCTTTCGGGGAGTCCGTTTTCTGTACGGGGAGAAGATGCTCCGCATCCAGATCTCTCTAAGATTCGTGGAAAATTACCAATCCTGGCAGTATGTTATGGAGCGCAGTATTTTGCTCATTTCCACGGCGGAAAAGTAGAAGCTTCAGAAACCAGGGAATATGGTAGAGCAAATCTTTCGGTAATAAGAGATGGCGAAACCTTGTTTGACGGGATTATGGAAAACTCCCAGGTTTGGATGAGCCATAGTGATACCATAAAAGAATTGCCGGCGAACAGCGTGAGAATTGCCAGTACTACAGATGTTTTGAATGCAGCTTACCGAATTGAAGGCGAACAAACTTTTGGAATACAATTCCATCCCGAAGTTTATCATTCTACCGATGGGAAACAATTGCTGGAAAACTTTTTAGTGAAAATTGCCGATGTAGCGCAAACCTGGACTCCGGGTAAATTCGTTGATCTAACGGTTTCAGAATTAAAAGAAAAAATAGGAGACGATAAAGTAGTCTTAGGTTTAAGCGGTGGCGTAGATTCTAGTGTTGCTGCGGTTTTATTGCATAAAGCCATCGGGAAAAACCTGTATTGCATCTTTGTAAATAACGGTTTGCTTCGTAAAGGAGAATTTGAAAGCGTTTTAGACCAGTATAAAGATATGGGGCTAAATGTGAAGGGAGTTGATGCTTCGGCACGATTTCTGGATGCCCTTGCAGGAGTAAGTGATCCCGAAGAAAAACGAAAAGCTATTGGAAATGCGTTTATTGAAGTTTTTGATGATGAAGCGCACCAAATTAAAGATGTTACTTACTTAGCTCAGGGAACTATTTATCCAGATGTTATTGAATCGGTTTCGGTAAATGGCGGTCCTTCAGCAACCATAAAGTCACATCATAATGTTGGGGGATTACCAGATTTTATGAAGCTAAAGGTGGTAGAGCCTTTAAAAATGCTTTTTAAAGATGAAGTACGGAGAGTAGGTGCCGAAATGGGAATTAATAAGGAATTACTGGGAAGACACCCGTTTCCGGGACCGGGACTTGCTATTAGGATTCTGGGAGATATTACTGCTGAAAAAGTTCGTATTTTGCAGGAAGTTGATCATATTTTTATCCAGGGATTAAGAGATTGGATGTTGTATGATAAAGTATGGCAGGCCGGCGCTATATTGCTACCGGTAAGCTCTGTAGGAGTTATGGGAGATGAGCGTACTTATGAGAAAGTAGTAGCTTTAAGGGCCGTAGAATCTACCGATGGAATGACGGCAGACTGGGTGAATTTACCTTACGAATTTCTGCAAAAAACCTCGAATACTATAATAAATCGGGTTAAAGGCGTTAATAGAGTAGTGTATGATATAAGCTCAAAACCACCGGCTACTATAGAATGGGAATAAAATTTGAGCTTAATTAAACTCTCTTTGAGAGATTAAACCAATAAATATGAAGTACCTTTTAATAGTTTGTTTTTTATTTCAGCTGTCTACTCTTTCGGCATCCGCCCAGGAATTTAAATACCATACGGTAGAAGCCGGGGAAACCGTTTACAGCATCGCTAAAGCCTACAATATTTCAGAAGAAGCGATCTATAAATACAATCCCGATGCTAAAGGCAATCTAGAGGTATCTTCAAAATTAGTGATCCCATTAAGTCAGCAGGAGAAAGAAGTTTCAGCTGAAACTGAAGATATTCAGTTTATTACCCATACGGTAAAGCGAAAAGAAACTTTATATAGACTTTCAAAGGATTATAATGTTGAAATTGATGAGATTAAAAGGTTTAATAAACACCTTTATTCTGAAGAATTGCAGCGTGGTGAAGAGATTTTAATTCCGCAGCGAAAAAAAGGCACTACAAATACTGAAATAGCTTCTTCAAAAGATTTAGATATTCCGGCTGCCAATAAGCCACAAATTTCTGAAACCCGTGAGCACGTTGTTTTACCTAAAGAAACCAAATATGGGATTGCCCGTAAATATGGCCTTACGGTAAAAGAACTTGAGGAATTAAATCCAAAAGTAGATGTATTACAACCCGGTGTAATGATTCGTGTGGGTACCGATGTTTTAAACGAACCGGTAATTCTAACCGATGAGGTTTTTGAATTTTACGAGGTTAAACCTAAAGAAACTTTATTCGGCCTTTCAAGAAAGTTTGATGTTCCGCAGGATTCGCTAATTTCTTTGAACCCGGCTTTAGAAGATGGTTTGAAAATAGGAATGGTTTTAAAAGTTCCTAATACCGGTGCAGGAGAAGGAAATCTTGAGGAAGGCGAAACCGAAGAATTAGCCAGTGATACCGAAGGTACAGATGCAGGTGAAAGGTTAGATTTAACTAATAAGCTAAGCAATTTTGACACAAAACAATTGGTAGTCTTTTTGCCCTATAATTTGAATCAAATAGACCAGGATTCTATTGCTAATTATAAAGACGCGATTTTAGAAGATCGGGTTTTGCGTATTTCCCTGGATTTTTATAGTGGTGTACTTATGGCGGTGGAAGAGGCGAAAAGCCTTGGAATTTCTACCCAACTTAAAACTTTTGATACTCGTAGAAGTGTGCAGGAGGTTACTAATATTATTAATAGCAATAATTTTAGTAATGTAGATGCTGTAATTGGACCATTGTTACAAAATACCATAGAGGCTACGGCTTCTAAATTAACGCAGTATAATGTTCCGGTAATAAGTCCGTTGTCCAACCGCGAGATGAGATCTTACCCAAATCTTTTTCAGTCCCGTCCAACCGACGAAATTCTGAAAAATGCGATGTTCGATTACCTGCAGAAAAATTCGGGTGGCAAAAATATAGTTATTATTGCCGATGGAGCTAAAAACCAGGTAAAGAATGAACTGACTCAAGTTTTACCAAATTCAAGAGTAATTCTTCCTTCAGCGAATTATTTAAGTGCAGAAAAAATTCAGGCTCAACTTTCAGAGACCCAGGAAAACTGGGTAATTCTTGAGTCTTCTAATGTTGGTTTGTTGAGTAGTGCAACTTCAGCATTAAACCGTTTGGCAAGAAATCACCAAATTAAATTATTTACTACAGAGAAGAATAGTGGTTACGAAGATGATAATGTAGATAATGAGCATTTAGGCCGACTTAACTTCCATTATCCTTCGGTAGACAAAGAATTTGACACTACATCTTCGGAAGAATTTATAGAAGCTTATAAAGAGGAATTTGATATGATTCCAAATCAATATGTAATTAGAGGTTACGATCTTACTATGGATGTGTTGTTGAGATTAGCTTCTGCTGAAGATCTTTACGATTCTTTTGAAAAGTATACCGGTTTTACCGAATACCATGAGAATAAATTTCATTATACTTCAAAGCGCAATGGCGGTTTCTTTAATGATGCCGTTTATATTATGAGTTTAGATGAGGAACTTAATTTAAAAGTTGTCAATGACCAGCAAAGTAATTTATACCGGGAGTTTAAGGACTGAAGCCGAACACCTTAAAAGTGGTGCTAAAATTATTACCGATGCCCCAACCGATAATCACGGTAAAGGCGAGGCGTTTTCTCCTACAGACACTGTGGCCACCGCTTTAGCGAGTTGTATGCTTACCGTTATGGGAATTAAAGCCGAAGATCTAAAACTCAATTTAAAAGGCACTATGGCTGAAGTTACTAAAACCATGGAGGCAAATCCCAGGAGAATCTCTAAAGTGGAAATTGTAATAACTTTTCCCGAAAAATATTCGGAAAAATCTAAGAAAATCCTGGAACATACTGCAAAAACCTGCCCGGTTCTACAAAGTCTCCATCCAGATATGGAAAAGCTTATTAGCTTTAATTATTTATGAAAGGCTACTGTTTCCTTCTAATTTTGATTTTTACCCTTTCGGTTTTTGCGCAGGAAAATGATAAAATAAGCTGGAATGCAGAAGAATCTTTAAGCTGGAACGATTTTAAAGCAAGTCCTAAAAAGCATCTTCCATATAAAGCGAATACCAATTCGGGCCTATCCTTCTCCTGGAATGCTACCGAAAATAGCAGCGGAATAGAACTTAATTATGAAGTTGGCAGTAATTTTTATCCGAATAGATCCTGGGTGAAAGAAATTGAAGAGGTAGATTATCTGCTCGCACACGAGCAATTACATTTTGATATTACCGAGTTGCACGCCAGGAAACTTAGAAAAGCGCTGGAAAATTACGAGCCCGGCCCAAAGATGAAAAAAGAATTAAACGATATTTATTTTGAAATAGAACAGCAGCGCCGGCAATTGCAAAATCGGTTTGATAAAGAAACCAACCACAGTATTAATAAGGAAGCCGAGTTTAAATGGCGTGTGTTTATAAAGCAGGAATTAGAAAAATTAAGTGAATTTTCCAGCTAAAATGTTGAAACTTCTTTCTTCGCAGTTTCAAATTCTTCCATCATTTTTTTTACAATTTCTACGGCAGGTTTTATCTCGTGAATTAATCCTGAGATTTGGCCAATTTCCAGCTCTCCTTCTTCTAAATCGCCTTCAAACATTCCTTTTTTTGCCCTGGCGCGACCTAAAAGTTCAATAAGTTGTTCTTTTGAAGGATTTTCAGCATATAATTTCTGAACATCCTCAAAGAATTTATTTTTCAGTAATCTTACGGGGGCAAGTTCTTTAAGGGTCAGTTTAGTATCACCTTCCTGGGCTTTCACCACCATTTCTTTAAAATTCTGGTGTGAAGAAGCTTCAGGAGTGGCAACAAATCGGCTACCTACCTGTACCGCGTCGGCACCTAAAACCATTGCTGCCAACATTCCCCGCCCGGTGGCAATTCCGCCTGCGGCAATTAAGGGAATATCAATTTTTTCTTTCACCATTGGGATTAAAGTAAAAGTGGTAGTTTCATCTCTACCATTATGTCCTCCGGCTTCAAAACCTTCAGCCACTACAGCATCTACGCCGGCTTCCTGAGACTTTAGTGCGAATTTCACTCCGCTAACTACGTGTACCACTTTAATTCCGTGTTCCTGTAAATGTTTGGTCCAGGTTTTAGGATTTCCAGCAGAAGTAAAAACAATTTCCACTTTTTCCTGGATAATAATTTCCATAATCTTATCAATATCCGGATAGAGTAGGGGTACGTTTACCGCAAAAGGCTTATTAGTAGCATTTTTACATTTTTCAATATGTTCTTTAAGGATTTCAGGATACATAGAACCTGCGCCAATAATCCCTAATCCGCCGGCATTACTAACGGCGCTGGCAAGTTTCCAGCCGCTAGCCCAAACCATACCGGCCTGGATAATTGGATATTTTATATTAAAAAGCTGTGTGATTTTATTGTTGGGCATTGCTTAAATTTTCCTCGAATTTAAGAAATAACCCCCGAACCTAATAATTCTTCGCTCTCATACCAGGCTACAAATTGACCTTCGGTAATTGAGGCTTGAGGTTCATCAAAAATCACATACATTCCAGCCTCGGTTTGATGCAATGTTGCATCTTGTAAGGGTTGGCGATAACGAATCCTGGCTTTTACTTTTAAAGTATCATCAGTACTTATAGCAAGGTCTTTTCTAACCCAATGCACTTCGTCTTTATTGATAAAAAGTCCTTTTCTATAAATTCCCGGGTGGTTTTTTCCCTGCCCGGTATAAATTACATTATCTACCACGTCGGTATCGATAACAAACAGCGGCTCTGGCGTGCCACCAACAGCAAGACCTTTTCGCTGTCCTTTGGTGAAATAATGAGCACCCTGGTGTTTTCCTACAACCTTTCCGTCTTCAGCAGCGTATTCATACTTTTTAGTAAGAAAATCGAGTTCTTCCTTTTTGTTGCTGAATTCTGGTGTTTCATAAGAATATAAGTCTTTTTCGGCTTCAATTTCTATGATCTTTCCCTCTTTAGGTTGTAATTTTTGCTGAAGAAAATCTGGTAATCTTACTTTTCCTATAAAACATAATCCTTGCGAATCCTTTTTATCGGCAGTAACCAGGTTTTGTTCTGAAGCAATTTTTCTTACTTCAGATTTTTGTAATTCGCCTATGGGAAATAAGGTTTTTGAAAGCTGCTCTTGCGTTAGCTGACAAAGAAAATAAGACTGGTCTTTATTATTGTCTTTTCCGGAAAGTAATTGATAAATGGTTTCCCCGTTTTTCTGAATTTCTCCTTTTCGGCAATAGTGACCGGTAGCTACATATTCGGCCCCTAATGAAAGCGCGATTTTCATAAAAACATCAAACTTGATCTCACGGTTACAAAGAACATCGGGATTTGGCGTACGGCCACGTTCGTATTCGTTAAACATATAATCAACGATACGCTCTTTATACTGCTCGCTAAGATCTACAGTTTGGAAAGGTATACCAAGTTTATCGGCTACCATCATGGCGTCATTACTGTCATCCAGCCAGGGGCATTCGTCAGAAATAGTTACCGAATCGTCGTGCCAGTTTTTCATAAAAAGCCCAATTACCTCGTAACCCTGCTGTTGCAAAAGATACGCTGAAACACTGGAATCCACTCCGCCCGATAAACCTACGACTACTTTCTTTTTCATAAACCTATAATTGAAATCCTTTCCGCATAAAGTCGGAAAAGGGAGTGCAAAATTACGAAATTTTAGGAGAAAGGTGGAGGAGAAGGGAATAGGGATAAAATAAAAAAGCTATCCAAAATTTTAATTCTGGATAGCTTTTTTAGAAAATATAGTTTTTAGTTATCTTTCAAAAACAATACTGGTGTCTGGAGAACCTATAGGGGTAAAAATAAATGTGTCACCCTCAAAAGTCGCAGTACCGTTTACCTGACCAAGACCTTCAAAAGGAATAGTAAAGGTATATATTTCATTGCTTTTACTCCAGGTACTTTCTGTTGTGTCTTCTATTTCACATTCCCCTTCTACAACGGTGTGGAATTCTGAATAGGTTGAAAAATCTGAGTTAAATGTGATATTTGAGTTCTGGTTGCATTCGCTTAAATCAAGGCCTTCAATTGGCGAATTATTAATTTCGACTGCATACCACAAACCCAGAATTTGATCTTCTCCATTAGCATCATCATCTTCACTGCAGGATGTTAATAGGGCAATACTAAAAAGCATTAAAAAAAGTTTCTTCATAACGTAGGTTTTTATTTTTTGTAAATATACAATTTTAAGTAAGTAATAGGATTAAGCTTAACCAGGGATTAATTATTGTATAAAATTGCTAAAAAGTAATTACTATTTTGTTTAAATAAAATATCTATTGATTAAACATTTAACTATTGTCTCAAAATAATTAACAAACATTAAACAATTAATAATGGGTTTCTCGTTTACTTTTACGCTATAACAAAAAATTAGAACTATGAAAACTATTAAATTTACAAAACTTGCCCTACTGGCATTCCTGGCTTTTGGCCTCTTTTCCTGTAGTGACGATGACGACGGAGGAGATGTTATTATGCCAACAAACACAATTACTGATTTTGTGGCCGAAAATGATGATTATTCTTCTTTACAGGCTGCTTTAGAAGTAACCGGATTGGATGCTACTTTAGATGGCTCTGCTAATTACACTGTTTTTGCCCCAAACAACGCTGCATTTAATTCATTTCTGTCGGCTAACGGATTCAGTAGTCTTGATGAAGTGCCCACAGATGTTTTAACGGAAATTCTTTTAAACCACGTTCAGGAAGGTGAAATAACCTCTGGTGCGCTTTCAACCGGCTATATTGAAAGTATGGCTACCGGTATGGCTTCAGATTCACCTTTGAGCCTTTATATTAATACCGAGGACGGGGTAATGATTAACGGAGTTTCAACCGTAACTACTGCCGACGTGGAAGTAGACAATGGAGTGATTCACGCTGTTAATGCTGTTATTGGACTTCCTGATGTAACCACTTTTGCCACTGCCGATCCTAATTTTGATATTCTTGTACAGGCACTTACTGCAGATGAGTCTTTTACGTTTGTAGAAACTCTAATGATGACAGACGCTCCGGCACCATTTACTGTTTTTGCCCCTACTAATGCTGCTTTCGCTAATGTACTTGCCGAGTTAGAGTTAGCAGGTTTGGGTGATATTCCAGCCGATCTTTTATCCAGTATTTTAACCTACCACGTAGTTGCCGGTTCAAATGTTCGTGCAGGTGATCTTAGTGATGGTATGATGGTAGAAACTCTTGAAACAGGAAGTTTCACTATCAACCTGGGAGATAATGTGACTATTACTGATGAAAACGGAAGAACAGCAACAATTATTGCTACCAATATCCAGGCGAATAATGGTGTAATTCACGCTTTAGATACTGTACTTCTTCCTGAAAATGATGCGATTGAAATAGAAACTAATACTATCGCAGATTTCGTAGCCGGAAACGAGAATTATTCTTCTTTGCTTGCTGCTTTAGAAAAGACAGGTTTAACTTCAACCTTTACCGGTACAGATGAGTATACTGTTTTTGCTCCTGATAACGCTGCTTTTACAGCCTTTTTAAATGATAACGGATTCAATAGTCTTGATGAAGTACCTGAAGCCTTATTAACCCAGGTACTATTAAACCACGTTCAACCGGGTACAATTATGGCTGCTGATTTAAGTACAGGTTATATTCCAGGTTTGGCCGTATGGGGAGCTTCAGAAGAACCTTTAAGTATGTATATTAATACTGATGACGGCGTAACGATTAATGGAGTTTCTTCTGTAACTACTGCAGATGTTGAAGCTGATAATGGTGTAATTCACGCAGTAGATGCTGTAATTGGCTTACCAGATGTTACCACTTTTGCTACTGCCGATCCTAATTTTGATGTTCTTGTACAGGCCCTAACAAGAGAAGAGTCTTTTACATTTGTTGAAACACTTATGATGAGTGAAGCTCCTGCTCCTTTTACTGTTTTTGCTCCTACAAATGATGCTTTTGTCGGATTATTAGATGAACTTGGAGTTGATTCTCTTGCAGATATTGATGCTGCAACTTTAGAAGCTGTTTTAAGCTACCACGTAGTTGCCGGAGCCAATGTAAGATCTGGAGACCTATCTGATGATATGGTGGTTGAAACTTTACAGGGTGGCGAATTTACCGTAAACCTTGGAGATAATGTTGTAATTACCGATGAAAGAGGAAGAACTTCTACAGTTATCGCAGCCGATGTTCAGGCTACCAATGGTGTAATTCACGCGCTAGATACTGTTCTGCTTCCTGCTGAATAATTTTTGATTGATTTAATAAAAGGTAAAAGCCCCGGGAAATTAATTTCTGGGGCTTTTTTAGTTGGTACTTAAAAGTTTTAAATGTCATCCTGAATTTATTTCAGAGCCTGCTCCGAAATTTTCGGAGATCTAAATTGTCAATAAAAACAAGTTAGAAGCTGAAACAAGCTCAGCTTGACGAAAGAAAATTTATTCTTCAGCTTTATCTACAACCAGTCTTTCATCGCGGTTAGCGATTTCCCAGGCAGTAAGAAAAACTAATTGTGCTCTTTTCTTTAAAGCTTCATATTCAATTTTTTCAGCGGTATCTGTTGGTTTGTGATAATCTGGGTGAACCCCGTTAAAGTAAAAAATTACCGGAATATTATTTTTCGCGAAGTTGTAATGGTCACTTCGGTAATAAAAACGGTTAGGATCATTTTCATCATTATAAGTATAATCCAGTTCCATATTCATATATTCTGAATTCACATTTTCACTAAGTTCGTGAAGATCTGTACTTAATTTATCACTTCCTATAAGGTAAATATAATTATCGTTCCCTTCGTGATCCTTGTCTATACGGCCAATCATATCCATATTAAGATTGGCAACGGTATTAGCTAAAGGAAATACAGGATTTTCTACATAATATTTTGAGCCTAAAAGGCCTTTTTCTTCACCGGTTAAATGGATAAAAAGGATAGATCTTTTAGGAGTATATCCATCTTTTTGAGCTTCTTTAAACGCCTCAGCAACTTCCAGGATAGCCATTGGGCCAGAACCACCGTCGTCTGCTCCATTAAAGATATTCCCTTCATCATCTACACCTACGTGATCGTAATGTGAGGTGATCACTAAGATTTCTTCAGGTTTTTCACTTCCCTTAATATATCCCAATACATTTTCTGAAGCTTTAAGATTTCCGTTAAAGAATTCAGTTGGAATTTCCTGGTAGTAGTTTGAATATCCTTCTGGCGCTTCAATCCCCATTTTTTGATATTCATTTACAATAAATTCGGCTGCTTTTTTCTGTCCCGGTTCTCCGGTATTTCTACCTTCGTACTCGTCACTTGCAAAAGTGGTAAGATTATTTTGTAATTCAGATGTTGTAATGGTTTCAGCATACTCCATCGGGTTTGCATTTTCAACATTTTTTTGTGTGCCACAGGCTACCACTCCGGCAGTTACGGCCACTAAAAGCATTTTTTTCATAGTTTATGTAATTTTTTTATTAGATACTTCGTTAAATAATCCCGAAGTTTTTATTAAAGTCGCAGCAAGATAGCAGTTTCGGATTAATTTTCAGAGAGGTCTTCAAAAAATTCTTTTCCCAACGACAATGGAGATCTATATAAATTAAGATTTACTTGGGAATATATTTCCCATAATTCTTAATTAGCTTTTCCAGTGATTGTTGCTAGTTTAGTACTTTTTCTATTGTTTCTTTTGTAAGTGGAGCCATAACTTTATAACCTGCTAGATTTGGGTGAACCCCATCTTCTGAATATTGCTTGGGTAAACCTTCTTTTTTATCTTTTAGCGGCGTAAAAAGATCTAGATAAGTATGGTTATTTTCCCCGGCAAATTTTGCTAACCAGGTATTGATTTCGGCTATTTTTTGAACTGGTTCCAATCCGGGGCGCCAGGGATAATCGTAAACGGGTAGGATAGAAGCAAGAATAACTTTAATATTATTGGCCTGGGCAAGTTGTGCCATTGCCTTAATGTTATTGGTAATCATTTCTACGGAAGAAAATCCAGTGTTTCCCGCTATGTCGTTGGTGCCAGCAAGAATTACTACCGCTTTGGGGTTAAGTGCTACCACATCTGGTATAAACCGAATAAGCATTTGGGGGGTTGTTTGTCCACTTATTCCGCGGCCGGCGAAATTATTTTTTTCGAAGAATTGGGGCTGTGCATTTACCCAGCCTTCGGTTATGGAATTACCCATAAAGACCACATCGGGATAATTTTTAGTTTCAATTATTTTTTCATTTTCAGTTTTATACTTTTTAAGATTGGCCCAATCCTGTTCCATAAGTTCGCCGTATTCTGTTTTTTGCGCAAATGAGAAATTGCTTAAAAGTATTACAACAGAAATTAAAATTACTTTTTTCATAAGTTTAAAAGTATAAAAATGAATTTATTCTGTCTCAAAAATTTGATCAAAAAAAGTATTAAAACCCCACCGATACTTTTGTACGCAATAAAGTATTTATATCGGGTTGATTGCCAAAAATGGTACTTGCCCCAACATCTATATTCACATTATTAAAATTTCCTCTTAGCCCGGCACCAACTTCTGTTTGAGGATACAGAAGATCCATATGTGGAGTGCTGATTCGTTCTTCATTATTCAAGGACGGAGTTAAATATCGCCCAAAAAGATAAAAGCTAAACCGCTGGTTAAATTTGTATTCAAAATTGGCACTAAAGCTGCCGTGAAATCCGGGAGCCTTGTTATTAAAAATAGTGTTTTGCTCCAGGATGCCCGCGCTTAAAGTGATTAGGAGTTTATCGGTTTCATAATTAAATGTTTGATTGTTTAATTTATAATAGCCTAAGCCATCAAAAGTGTTTTGTATTTTGTATCGTGAGGTGTAAAAATTACTGGATGTTGATTCCGGATTATTTAAATTTTCTGAGCGTTCCTGGGCGTCTATATTTAAAAAGGACAAAAGAAATATTAAGGAAAGGAGATGAATAGGTGATGACAATTTTCTCATAAAAACATTGGATTAAAATGCATCAGGCTTTTAAAAATGTACTGGTTTTTATTTTTTAAAAGAGGTGAAAGCTTAATAAACAGTAATGTAGAAATTATTAGGGACTTTAGGGCTAAAGAAATATTAAATATGCTAAAGGCTGATAATTAGGCGGTTTGAGAAAAGCCTGAAAAAACTTATAGAAAAGCTTGTGTGTATTTGTAAAAGCTTGTTATATTTGCATCCGCTAAGCAGAAAAGCTTAGCATTTTATTGGAGGAATGGCAGAGTGGTCGATTGCGGCAGTCTTGAAAACTGTTGACTGTAACAGGTCCGGGGGTTCGAATCCCTCTTCCTCCGCTACTTAACTTACAAAATATTGCAAAAAGCCTCAAACCCTATGGTTTTGGGGCTTTTTTATTTTACAATATTTCAAAATATCCCAAAGAATATCAAGCTAGGAGGTGTCAAATTCGGTGTCACTTGAATAACTGAAATTAGTGACACCTTTATGATGAATATTCCTACAAAAATATTTTAACAATTTGATATTTAGTGTTTTATGATTGATATAATTTCGTACTTTAGAAATGTATTAATCTAAAAAATCTAAAGTCATGGATACAAATTTCTTCCATATTTTTTATCTAAGAGGTGGCGCAAAAAATTCTTTATCACCAATCTACCTTCGAGTCACACTAAGAGGTAAGCGAGCAGCCACTAGTCTTCGTAGAAAAATTTCCAAAGAAGATTGGAATTCTTCAGCAGGAAGGGCCAAGGGGAATACTGAGAAAGCGAAAATTCTTAATAGATATTTATCCAAAGTTGAAAACGACCTCTATATATCTCATCAAAAACTTTTAGAAAAGGGAACGAAGTTTACTGCTCAGGACTTGGTGGACACATTTTTAGGAAAAGACAAGAAAAAAGAAGACCAGGAAAGGATGCTTCTGGATATTTTCCAGGAACACAATGATCGGGTTAATAGACTTGTAGGTAAAGATTTTGCCGCCGGTACAGCTGAAAGATATAGAACGGCTAAAAATCACGTAGGGGAATATATAGAAAAGGAGTACAAAGTTTCGGATATTCCCGTAAAAGAGGTAAACCTCAAATTTATTACCGGCTTTGAATATTATTTAAAGACAGAAAGGAACTGTGCGCATAATTCCGCCATTAAATATGTAACAAACTTTAAAAAAATCATTCGCATAGCATTATCAAACGAATGGATAGCAAAAGACCCTTTTCAGAACTGGAAAGGTAAATTAAAAGTGGTAGATCGGGAGTTTCTAACTGAAGTTGAACTTCAGGCGCTGATCTCCAAAGAAATTAAAAATGAGCGACTGGATTTAATTAAAGATATTTTTACGTTTAGTTGCTTTACTGGGCTTAGTTATGCTGAGGTAAAAAAACTCTCAGAAAAGGAAGTGGTAATTGGTATTGATGGTAATAAATGGATTAAAACTAAGAGAACAAAAACTAAGACCAGATGCAGCGTTCCAATTCTTCCTGTGGCAGAGGCTATATTGGAAAAATATTCTTCGCATCCCGATGTGAGCGAGAAGCGGTTACTTCCAATTCTAAGTAATCAAAAAACGAATGCTTATATTAAGGAAATAGCAGATCTTTGCGGCATCAACAAAAATCTTACATTCCATTTGGCCAGGCACACGTTTGCAACTACTGTTACGCTTGCAAATGGAGTTCCTATAGAGAGTGTGAGTAAAATGCTAGGACACAAAAATCTTCGTACAACTCAGCATTATGCAAAAATTCTAGATCGAAAAGTGGGTGACGATATGGCTGTATTGAAAGAACGATTAGAATCCAAAAATTTTTGGAGAAAGGCTTAATTGCTATTCTATACCGGCTTTAGCTTGAATGGCTATCAATGTATAAGCTATTCGCTTTAACTAGTCCAAAAAATGGACAAGTAAGAAACAAGTAGTGCAGAAGCTATAGCCTAGCTTTAAACCGGCTTTGCTCCGGTTCTGTTCCAAAGAGAAACAAACGCGCAATCGCGCCTAACTTGATCAAACTTTGGCCAAAAAGTTTTTTATTTTTTTCATACTATAAACCTTTCCTTTATGTTTTCAGTTTTTTCCGCTTTTTAAAAAGAAAAAGAGGTAAAATAGTATCAATTAACTGGAATCGGTAATTTCCCTGGTAAAAGACAATATTGTTCCGCTTATCATTGTAGTCTAAACACAGCTCCATAGCTTTTTTACTGGGTACTGAAGCCCCGTAATTCTTTTTGACCTGCAGCAATTTTTGCTTTTCAGCAGCTTCTTTAAGTCTGGAAGCAGTTGACGGTGAAATTTGAAATATCCTACAGATTCCAAGTACAGATAATGGAGCAGGTGCTTCTATATAATTAAAGTTAGGGGATAGAAAATGATAGGTACTGCCTTTTATCTGTACGCTTTTCTTTCTCCTTACTTTTCTCCAGAAGTCTTTATGTAGATATCCATAAATAATTGCCCCTGTAATTGCTTTAATGTTTCGGTAAGAATAAAAATCTACCGGATAGGAAAGCCTGAGCTTCCAGTTATTCTCGCTTCGTATCCTTTCAAAAGATTTTATGATGTAATAACCCGTCCTGTTATTGTATTGCAACCAACCTTTCTCTACCAGAAAGTCAATATACTTTAATGTAGTTTTTCGAGAGCTGATCTCTTCGGTTAATTCTAAAAATAACAGTTCCCCATCATCCAGTTTTGCCTTTCCGCACTTGTAGATTAGCTTCAAGGATAGAAAGAATTGCAGCTTTTTAGCATAGCCTTTTTGCTGTGCATCAATAAATAGCTGAATGGGAACTGAAATCTCCGGAGTCATCTTACTTAAGAGTTAGCATCCTTCCTATTTTTTCGGTGACGATTTATAAATGCCTGGATATCCTTGAGACTGTAGTAGATCTTTCCTTTCACCTGTGCGTATTCAATCAGCCCTTCTTCCCGCCAGGTTTGAGCTGTTTTCGCACTTATTTTAAATAGCTGGATAAAATCAGCATTATCCAGAAGGATGAGACAGGGATCTTTAATCTGCCTGATCCTGAATTCCCTGGTGAGCTGTTCTATTTTAGCTTCCAGGGAATGCATACTGACCATAAATGGATGGATGCTTTCTTTCATAATTTCATTAGTTTATGATCTGTTATTATTTTAAAAATTACCATTACTTAATTTTTTTACCTTCTGGCAGCTTTCTTTTTTCAGAAAATTGTTCTAGGAAGCAAAAATTTTATACAAGCTTAGCTTAACCAACAAGTGGTTAACCCAGTAAAAAAACCAAAAACGTTTTTATTATTTATATGCTTATGTCTTCGAAGTCAAACAAAAAATGGACAACTAAGCACTTTAAAAAACTACTGTAATTCATCTCTTTAAAAATATGCAATAAATTGATTATAAAACACTTAAGAGTAATTTTTTTGGTAACATTAAATTTGTTACCATTTGGGATATTTTGAAAATCTAAAACTTAGAAAGCTGCCTTCAAGATCACAAAATCAACCAAATGACACTAAATAAAATGATAGCTTTTTTAACATTTACTTTTTTCATCTGGAGCATTTTCCTTTTTGACGTCGGAAAGGAGCAAAAAGTAGATTGAAATGACAGTTTTTGAGTCCGTCTTTTCATTACTTCTTTCAGCGCTTTCGGATTACCTTTTGATGCGCTTTCATATTCAAGCTTTGAAATTATAGAGGAGCTATAAATAGCCTGCCGGTTTATGCAGTCCGGTTAATTTCAAAGCTTGGTACTTTCGTAGCAAAAGGTAAGGTGTTGGAAAAGAAATAACCGAAATAAAACCTGAAATTTTAACCAGGGGTATTATTTATAAAAATCGGGATGAGTATCGTCTTCCTCATAATCCCTTATTCGATTTTCGTAGTTATCTTTGGGATCTGCAGCTTCCATTAGAGATTCCAAAATGCCTAAAGTGGGGTTTACTTTATTCTTCTCTATATCTTTCAAAATTGCGATTACTGCATTTATTCTTTTTTTGACAAGGTTTTCCAGAGTCTCCATTTTTGGACCCATCATTTCATTGGGAGAAATACTATTCATTTCAAAAAATTCGACCCTCGATAATAATGTCATTGATTGAGATTTAGATAAAGCCCGGCTGAACCTTCTAAATTTTTTGGCTACGGAAGTCTTGATCTTAAGAGTCTCGAACTTCTCTTTTTTATATTCTTCATCCATTTTTTAGTAAAATTTCTACCATTTTTCAATGGGTTTCAAGGGTTTTTAGTAATAAAACAGCTTCTTTTTAATTTTGCGCCTTGAATAAAATTATTTAAACAACTGTAAAACAGATTGTTGTGTTTTAAAAGGTAATTCTTAACGTGGCTCTGCCCGTTACCCTCTTGCTCTACCTTTTCGTCCCGCAGGGACAAAAATTTTGACTATTAAAATGAATTTAATAGCGCTTTAATTAGTAAGAAACTGAATCCCATTTTTTATGATTGGAAAAGAAAAATCTTTAAAATTAACTGTAGAGAATTGGAAGAATAATTGAGAATTCTGTAAAATGAAAAACGGGATTATGAAAATCATATCCCGTTTTAGAAACTAATTATTTCCTGTTATAAAATGCCTTCATCGGCAAAGCTGAAGTAATCCCCATCGGGAGTTAGTATTAAATGATCCAATACCTTAATATCAAAAAGTTCCCCTGCTTTTTTGATCTTTTCCGTTAAGAGTTTATCGGGTTGGCTGGGTTGCAGCGTTCCCGAGGGATGGTTATGGGCTAAAATTATAGAAGTAGTTACAGACTTTAGAACTACTGCGAATACGATTCTTATATCTACTAAAGTTCCGGTGATGCCTCCTGTAGAGAGGGTGTAAATACCTTTTACCTTATTGGAATTATTAAGAAGCAGCATTTTAAAACTTTCAAAAAGTTCAATATTTTGTTTATCCCAATGCTCAAATAGAAGGTTAATAGCATCACGGGAAGAAGATATATTGGGAAGGAATTTTGTTTTAATACTTCCGCTGTAACTTATTGCGATTTCATTAACTTTGGTTTCCATTATTGATTTGTTTAAAGTTAAATAATGAAAGAGGGCGCAATTTTCGACGATGACGCCCTCTTTGCTTTTAATTAATTATTATCCCGTTTTGAGCTGCTCAATAAAAGGATCTCATTTACCAGAATTTCGGTGATGTACTGTTTTTCCCCAGCTTCGTTGTTATACGAGCGATAAGTTAATTTGCCTTTAATAGCAATTTCCTTTCCCTTAGCGATATACTTACTGGCAAGTTCTGCCTGCTTACTCCAGGCTACAAGCTGGTGCCATTGTGTTTCCTGAATTTTCTCTCCGTCTTTAAAAAATTGTTCATTGGTGGCCAAAGAGAATCGGCAAACCAACATACCATTTTCAAACCTGTGAGATTTTGGATCTTCCCCTACGTTTCCAATTAACTGTACTGTGTTTCTAAGCGTTTTCATAATTAAAAGATTTAAAGGTTTATAATTGATTTTTAACTGATTTACTTATTGTATCCTGAGCGTTTTCCTTTTTTGATTTTTTTTAATTCCGCTTCCTTTTTTGTAGATTTTGTATGATTTCATTTTTCCGTTTTTAGATTTACTTCCCGTAGCGCCTTCACTGTTACCTTTTTCTGATGCTGATCCATTTTCAAGATTTAGAATTAGGGAGGACTTATAAAAAGGGAGCGCAGGGACTGGCTTTATGCAGTGCGGACTAACTTCTAAATCTTGGTATTTTGCATTACAGAAAAAGGTAGTGGCAGTGAAGGCCGAGAATACTTCAAATAGGTAAATGGAAGAGTAGGGAAGGAGCAGGAAGCGGAATTAAATTAATAATGGAATCCAATTTGAGGACTTAAGTGGAAAACCAGAACCGAGAATGAAGCATTCCGCCGTTTTTGCGGAATAAGCGAAATGGAAGGTGAAGATTTTTCGCTTGTGTCCGGTGCCAGTGAATGAGGCTCTTTAGCCTGGAGGTACGTAAGACTAAAGTGCTGAATGGAATGAAAACCCCTCATTTAACTCCAAAAATTATTCAATTCTCTATTTTATTCTTAATATCTTGTTAATAACTATAGATAGTAATATAAACCTAGAATTAGATATTTTTTAAATTTGGAATCCCTACTCATTTAATTAACCACCAATTTTACTTTATACATTGATTATTTTTAAAGCTATCTCGAATTAAATTTAAGGCAATTTGAGGTTGATAGCTGTAAGTAATTCGTAATTGCTTAAAAGAAAGACCAATGGGAGTGACGGTGGCGAAGCCATGTAATTTTTTGATTAAGATTTATGCTTTAAGAAAGAGAATAACCAGGATGAATTTTGATATATAGGCATAAAGGTTAAGTAGTTTTCTCCATATAGTTTTGCCAGGTTACAAGAACATATTTCTTTTTTCCGTTTTCATACCGGGTTAGAAAACCAAATTCATATACAAAGAGATAAACTTCCTTCTTGCTGTTTTTCCAATAGTGCGTAAAGTAATTAGGATCGAAGCCGTGTTGTTTTAAAATGTCAGCTCTAACCGTGGCTTTCCCTGCTTTGTTGAAGCTTTTTAAAATCCTTCGATTAGTTTTTAATTGACGGTCTACTTTTGCATAGAATCCGGCAGCTCCTTCTTTGGTTTTTTGATAATGCCAGGCACTTTTACAATAGGGATCGCAAAACTTTTTATCCGGACGGCCTTCCAGTTTTTTATTACAGGCCAGACAATGTTTTTCAGTTTCCATAATTATAAAGCCGTTTTAGTCGTATAATATACGGATAATAAACGTTTTAGGGTTTAAGTCTGTTTACATTTATATACCAATAAATGCGCAGGCCATATGGATAGGAAGTATATTACTCTAAAGAATTTAATCATTGATAAAGAAAAATGTATAGGGTTAAAATTCTTTACCGATAAAGTAGTGCAGGTTATGGTGGACAACTTACCCGATGTACAGTGGAGTGAGAAGTTTCGCATGAATTATATCTTAAACACACCGGCTAACCTGGAGCTTGTTTTTAAGACCTTTCGTGGTGTTGCCTGGATCAATTGCAATCATTTTTATTCCAAGGCTAGTTTTGGAAGAGAGGAAGAGCCTGTGAACATTCAACAGCTGCAAAATAGGGAAGAGGTAAGCGGAAAGCGATATTGCCCTGGAAGCTACCTTAGAAAATTAGAATTAAAACGGTATGCCAATAGCACGATCAAAACCTATGTTTCTTGTTTCGAAACATTCATAAATCATTACAGTGACAGGGAGATAAAGGATTTGAACGAAGAGGATATAAGATTATATCTTCAGAAATTGATACGAGAGGATTTTTCTCATTCCTATATTAACCAGGCCATTAATGCTATTAAATTCTATTATGAAGTGGTACTGGAAATGCCCAATAGGTTTTATGCCATAGAACGTCCCAGACCTATAGAACAACTGCCGAAGGTCCTGGCAAAAGAGGAAATAATGGCTATTATTGAGCATACTAATAACATTAAACACCGATGTATAGTAAGTTTGCTTTATTCGGCCGGTTTAAGAAGAATTGAGCTCTTAAATTTAAAACTGGAAGATATAGATAGTAAGAGAATGGTGATTAAGGTAAGATCGGGCAAAGGAAATAAAGATAGGTTTACAATCTTAAGCGAAAAACTACTTGGTGATTTACGAAAATACTATAAAGAATGGCGACCGACTAATTTTTTGTTTGAAGGCCCGGGCAGGAAAGCCTATAGTCCCGAAAGTGTTTCGAGTATAGTAAAGAATGCTGCGAAAAAAGCGAAGATCAAGAAGCGGGTGACACCCCATATGTTACGACATTCCTTTGCAACCCATCTTTTAGAGAGTGGAACCGATTTACGATATATCCAGGTACTCCTTGGGCATAGAAGCACCAAAACAACAGAAATTTACACGCACGTGGCTACAAATATTTTTTTTAAGATTAAAAATCCATTAGATTAGTCATGTAAAGACATAATAGATATAAATGTAATACTGCATTTATACGTACGTTGTATACTATTGCTGGCAGCGAATGGTCTTCTTTTGAGGATCCTGGGCTGATTTTAGGAGGTATAGCTAAAGGAAAGAGAAGGACATACTTTTTGGTAGTGTCCCCAAGTATTTAGCGATGAGATCGTGGAGAGTTTTTTAACTATCCAAACGTTATCACGTTACTAATACTTGAGGTTAAGGTAGTTGAAGTTTTGGAAATAGTCTATGGGGCAACTCCCTTAATTTTTTACTTTAGCTATACGGACAATTTGAAAAGCCCTCCCCTTATTTCACGGATGTTTAGATCTACTTCTAAACACAATGTAAACGGGGCACGGACCTTAAAAGAAGTATTTTTATTTTTGCGCTTCAATCAACAGTCTCTGTTAACCTGATCCTGGCAGATAAGATAAACAGCATACAACACCATCTAACTGCAATAGCCGCAAAAATGCGACTACGGCAGTTAGATCAACGTTGCCTACAATTGCGGAAACTCACTCGGTCGGAACAAAAATGGATTGAAAAAGCGGAATTTTAAAAGGACAAAATACCCGGACTTTTCCACTCAAACACTAAATAAAAAGCAGTACGGAAAAATGTGCGGAATTTTGAGCAAGTTTGCAGAATCAAAACCCAATCGGGATTGAAAAATATTGCGGCTGAACTGAACGTGGACCTCACTCTTGTGGAATTGAAAAGCACGACGGATTTGAGCAAGTTTGCGGAAAAAATTGCCCGCTCGGACGCTGACAAAAACGGAACCGGAAAACGGGCGGAACAAAAACAACTGTAGGCAATAACTAAGCGTTCGTGTGGCCGGTACGGCCCAACATGAACGCACTGTTGATTAAACCGGTTCTTTGCCGGTTAGCCATATATGGGGATTAATATGTTTTTCGGAGGTCAAATTTGTTAGGTAAGGCAGCTAAGCTCTATGCGCAATTTCAGGTTTTTGCTATTAATCGATGATGCCACTGCTTTTTACTATATTTTTTTACTGGGACTTACGGGATTTACTATCATTTTGATCGCTTTGGGCCATAGGTTTCCTGTTACGCCCGGAAGGATCGTTTTTCATACTCATTTATTTGATTGTTTTCTTAGTTTTTCCATCCAGTATCTTGGTGGGCCTCGTGCCATAAAAGTAGTAAGTGTCACCAATTTTCCTTTCTTGCACACCGGGCAAAGCTGGTTTTGTAGTGGTTGGCGCTCTTTGAGTTGCACCCGTCCCAGGCTTTGCTGTAGCTGGGTAATCGTAATTTTTTTGTGGTAGGAGCTCAAGATTCCATAATGACGGATGCGAACAAAGCCTTTGGGAAGTATGTGAAGAGCGAACCGCCTGATGAACTCTGCATCAGATAAACGTAACAAGGATTTTCTTCCCCCGTGGCGGTAGTCCTTTACAGAAAATGTAACGCTTTTATTATCCAGGTTTTTAATTCTGTGGTTACTGATGGCGATCTTATGGGTATAGCGACCGAGGTATTCCACCACCTGAGCGGGACCTAAAAATGGACGTTTACAATAAACTACCCAATCATATTTAAAAAGGCTTTCGTAGAAGTCTTTAGATTGTGGTTCCAGTTCCTTGCGAAGGGAAGCCACAAAACGGGCCCTAAAAACCTTGCTCATAGCCTTGACCGGGAACAGGTATTTTCCATTGCTTTTTGCAGATTTCCATTGACCGCTTTGGGCAATACCACCCCCGGGAACAATACAGTGCAGGTGTGGGTGCAAAGAAAGGTTTTGCCCCCAGGTGTGCAGGATGGCGATCATCCCAGGTTTGGCACCCAGGAATTTATGGTTGGATGCAAAATCCTGGATCACCTGCCAGGTTATTTTAAACAGTAGAGGATACATTTTTTTAGGCTCATACAGGCATAGGCGGTTGAGGGCTGATGGCAATGTGAAGACCACGTGGAAGTAAGGCACGTTTAAGAGTTCTTCTTCCCGTGCCCGGATCCATTCCTCCTTTTTATGCCCCTGGCACTTGGGACAATGGCGGTTCCGGCAACTATTATAACTAAGGTGGAGCCGATGGCAGGAAGGATTGTTACAACGGTCGATATGGCCACCCAGGGCAGCAGTGCGGCATTTGCGCAAGGCGTGCAGGGTTCTTGTCTGCCAGGTGTTGTAACAATATTTGGATAAAGATTCCGTATTCCTTTCCAGAACCTGGGCCACCTCATAGGCAGCAGGTCTCACGGCTACTTCTTGTATAGTCGGTCCAACGGACTGAAGGGCTTCTGCCTACCGAGTTGTGCCACGTGCAAGTAGGTGAGGGTGGTTTGGATATCTGCGTGTCCCAGTAAATCTTTGACACTGATAATATCCAATCCCATCTCCAAAAGGTGGGTGGCATAGCTGTGCCGAAGGCTGTGGGTAGTGATATCTTTCTGGATCCCACTGTGTTTACGGGCTTCCCGGACGATCCATTGCACCCCCATTGCCGATAACTGGGATGGGTTTCCTTTCCTGTTGTAGCCATTAAAACACCAGGTGGTAGGATTATCTGCAGCGATATATTTTTTTAGACCACGGATCTGCATTTGGGACAAAGGAACATAACGGTCTTTTCTTCCTTTGCCCTGGCGGATGTGGAGCATCTTCCGATCAAAATCCAGGTCTTTGAGCTGAAGGCTGCGAAGTTCAAAGCAGCGAAGGCCACAGCCATAGAGCATTGCTAGTACCAGCCGGTGTTTGAGCAGTTTGGGAGTTTTAAGCAATTGCTTTACCTCACTACGGCTTAATACCACTGGAAGTTTGTGGGGACGTTCAATAGAGGGAAGCATTACCCGCATTTCCTTCATCCCGGAGATTCGATAGGCATAGCGAAGACCATAGACCGTATGCTTGAAGAAACTGTCGGATGGTGTGTTGTGCTGGGACTTTAGAAGGTGCAGGTAATCCAAAACCTGTTCTTCATCGAGATCAAGGGGACTACATTTAAAATGGATGGACATGTGCGCGAGGCAGCGGGAGTAGTTGGTAAGGGTACTTTGACTTTTACCGGCGAGTTCTACGGAACGTTTTAACTTGCGGTAGAGTTCGCCAAACTCGGGTACAGAATTACAAGCCCTGTCAATGAGGGTACTACTTTTTTTTCATAACTTTCAATATTATAATTAGAGATACTTAAAGGTAGTGAATAGTGATTTAGCGATCTCTTGAAGCTACCTTTAGGTTTAGTTCAACAACATATAAAAACAATGCTTAATTCTGTCTTGAATCGAAACATCGTGCTCGCTTGCTTAGCGGATTGTCCTGCGGACAATCACGCTCGCCAGCTCGCACTGTTTTTATACGAGACGTTGTAAACAATGGCTCCAAAAAAATACTAATCAAAAAGATCAAATTTGAAATTTGCCAAAAATTTATATTCTATAAAAAGTGTAGTTAGGGTAATTTCCGTAATTATCCTGTTGATTAGCGGAAATAATGTCATAGCACAAAATGATGAACAAAAAATTCCTATTGTATACTTAGAATCTTTTCTAGGTGGATACACTGGAGAGAATGGCGGTTTATTATGGGGTGGAGAATTGAATTATCAGTTTAGTAAAAATCTTCTTAGTTTAAGATATTCAAAAATAAATGACATAAGTGTTAGTTCAGTAGTGCTTATTCCTGTTTCTAATACAAATGCATTTGCTGATGAAATAGCAGTACTCTATGGGAGAAGAAAGATTAATGACGGTCATTCTTTGAGTATATCGCTCGGACCTTCATTCACTATTTACGCATCTAATAGTTTAAATGATCTAGAAAGAGAAAGAATCCGGGCTTTCGGAGCAGCATTTGAAACAAATATTAAATGGTTTAAAAAACAAAAAAGGAATCCTTTTGGTTTCAGTTATGGTATAAAATTATCAGGAAATGTTTCAAAAAATTACTATTTCGGTTTATCTTTTATGTTGGGGATAGGTTGGCATAAATTATACAATTAAACACACATACTCGAACGTGTCGTCACTGTTTACAACATTATATAAAAACAATGCTTAGATCAGTCTTAAATCGCAACTCTGTGCTCGCTTGTTTAGCGGATTGTCTTGCGGAAAATCACTCCCGCCAGCTCGCACTGTTTTTATACGGGCCGTTACCCACAATTGCTCCGAATAATATTTAAAAATAAATAATGAAGAAAATATCTACCAAGGTTAAAATTATCGGGATTGTCTCTATTTTTATATGGATTATAGGAAGTTACCTCATATATAATGGAACCAATGGAAAAGGTGTAAGTATCGCTACTGGAGTAATAATAATTGCAGGATTATATTCTCAAATTAGTAAGGATCAAAAAGAAAATTCCGAGCTTTAGAAATAGATCTTAAAAGTAGCAAATCGGACTTATTAGCAGACCGAATAAAAAAAATCGGATCTGATTGCTGGGGATGGAATAGAACTTAACAATTGGGCGGACTTTCACTCAGCCACTTATAAAGTTACGGATCAGGTAACGTGCTTACTCAAACGTGTCGCAAAAGTGGGTAACAATATATAAAAACAATGCTATTTTAATGCCAAATCGGATCTGTTCTAATTGCCTGCCATGCAGCTTCCACAAAATATGATCGGATTAGTCTGTGACACCTGGGGTTCATCCCCATTGATTTTGAATTAACTCCACTTTGATATATGCTGGGAGCCAAACCAACATAACCTGCCAAATGTTTTAAGCTGCTAAATCGCCTTAGATCACCCAGTTCAGCGATGATTCCAACTGCTACAATTCCTCCAATACCAGGAATGCTCCTTAGTAGATAGAAATCCTGCTTAAAAATGTTTACGGCAATAAGCTCTTAACTGGCTCGATACATCTCGAAGTTCCTTATCAATAAAACGAAAATTACGCATCTTACTGGCCATACATTCCCTTGCAGTACCAAAAACAAACTTTTGGCTATCTACCCAATGACGAAAATCGTGGCTCCAGTGATCATTATCAAACTCAGGAGGAACTTTGACTCCATAATAGAGCAACTGCATTTTAATTACAGATTTGACACGTCTGAAGTCTTTAACCAGTTCATTACGGCGCCGGAAAAGGCTACGGAGTTCTTCCCGTTCTATATCGGGAACTATGATACTCTCAAGACGACCGTCTTTGAGTTCTCTGCTAATGAGCTGGGCATCGATTCTATCGGTTTTGGTGTATCGTTCTTTTCCCTTTCGTTGAATATCGGCCGGATTTACCACCAGGGATCTCCAGCCAAAATTTACAAAACTACGATGAGCAGCATAACCACAACAACCCGCTTCATAGGCAGTGGAGACTTCGTGGTCCGGAAAATGTTTTTGAACATATTCCCGTAACTTCTCAGGCTCCGGTGGCATAGTAAAAGATTTACCGGCAAAAAGATCGGTGCTGCAGTGTATTTTCCAGCTCCTCTTGTGGATGTCAATTCCTATGAATAACTTTGGTAAGGCAGTAACTCGGGATTCCATATCTTTAGTTTTTATGGTGAATATTAAAGATACTCGATTACTGCTTTTTCATTGATGCTAAAAACAATGCTCAAACCTGTTCCAAATCGAAAGTCCCTGCTCGCATGCTTAGCGGATTGTCCTGCGGACAATCACGCTCGTCCGCTCGCACAGTTTTTATACGGGACGTTATGTGCAACTTAAGACATACTGACAATCATAATTTTTCTAGTTTAGCAAAACCTACTGTCTTTCTATAATTATCGGGAGAAACACCTACTTTCTTCTTGAAAAACCTACTAAAATAAAATTCATCGTCATACCCAAGATTAGCTGCGATTTGTTTCAAAGGTTTTGAGGTTAAATATAGTTCGCGTTTAGCCTCTATAATAATTCTATTAGAAATTAACGAACTAGGTGTTTGCTGTAAATATTTTTTCACAATTCCAGCCAATGTTTTAGTGCTAACACATAAAACATCTGCATAATCTTTCGGAGAGTGTAACTCAGAATAATTCTTCTCAATAGAATCTACTAAATTTTGCAATATTTCAGATTGATCATCAGAAAATTTTGGCACTATATCTTTATTGGATTGTTTTTTTTGTCTCACAGCTTCTATTAAAATCACCTTTAAAAAAGCCACAAGAACCTCATGCTGAGCAATAGAATCTCTATCCATTTCTTTTGAAATTTGATCTATAAGATTAAAAAACAACGCTTTTTCAGAAATTTTAAAATGTGGTAATCCATGAAAGTTGTTAAAAAGAATGCCCTCTGTTTCAATTTCATTTTGATGTCGATATGTGCAAAAAAAGTCAGGGTGAAAATTTAATAACCAGCCTGAACAAGACTCTTCAGAAGAAATCATAAATGGTTGATAAGGTGACAAGCAAATCATTTGGTTGCCTTGTAATTCATAATTAGAAACATCTACATTTAACTTGTAGTTGTTTCCTTTTAGTAAAATAATAGAATAATAATTTTTTCGCTGTAAATGGTCAAATTGATTAAGATTTTCAAACCTTTCTAGTCTAAATGCCAGTTCACCATTTTGCTTATCAATAATAATTTGAGCCATAAGAGTCTATTTCTTCTTTAATGTTACGTATTAAAAAGAAAGGAGTGGTTGTTACACTCCTTTCTAAAGATAACAATTATTTCGAAGCTATGATGTCTATTTTTTGAATTGCTGATGCTTCAAAACCATCTAAAAGAACAGGCGCATTTTCCATAAGTGCTGCTGCAACTTTCCCTGTTAAATGTGTATCTCTACCAGAATCATCTGCAAAAGTATCAAAGATTGCATATGTAGTAGCATCTATTTTTATAGCATACCAAGATAAAGTTTTTGGCTCGTCACCAACTAATTGTTTGCCGACATTAAGGAAGTTTTCAACATCTGTTGTCTTTGCTTCTTTAGATTTCATAATAACAAGCAAACCCTTGTTTTGCAATCCGGATTTATGATTAGATGCTAATACATCTACTGCTTGAATATCTGTGCTAGGATCAAAGTTCTCTAATAAATCACCTGCATTTGCTAATAATGCCTTCGCAACTTCGCCTGTTAAATGTGCTTGTCTTCCTTCTTCTACTTCAAAAGTATCATAAATACCAAAAGTATTATTATCTATTTGAAAGGCAAACCAAGATACTGTTTGAGGTTCTTGATTTACTAATGCTAATCCACCAAGTAAGAAGTTTTTGACGTCTTGTTCTTTTCCTGTTTTTGCTTTCATAATTACTAATAATCCGATAGTTTCTTTTTTTGTACTGTTCATAATGTTTGTGTTTTTAGATTTTGAAAATGTTTGAATTGTAAATCCTAGTAGAAAAACTAGGAATGCTAATTTTAATGGAACTTTAGTTTTCATCGTTTCTTGTTTATTTGTTACAGTGTAAATTTGAGACGAAACAAAAGACTATGGAATGGATGTTTATTACTAACGCATGGACAATTTTCAAAAAAAGCAATACTATTGAATCCAGTATGCACATAACAACGTATATAAAAAATACGCCAGCTTTCGTTATATTTGAGTTCTCGCCACTTTATAACAAAACGTTGCAACTGAAAACTACGTCTGCTAAAAAAGGCGTACTTTTCATATACAAAACCGTTGTGTGCAATTGAAAACAAATGAAACTAAAAATCATCCTCATTCTGGTATTCATCATTTTAATTATTGCGATACCTTTCTTTAATTGGAAAGCCCATGAGATCAAAGGTTATACAGATGATTTCGAAAGTATAAATCATTTGATCCTAAATAATTTTGAAAATGAACACGACCTTACTGAGATTCTTTTGACATCAGGTATGAATAACTATCCCGAACTTCTAAAAGCAAAAGAAGAATCAGAATTATGCTCCATAAAACTCTATCCGGATAAAGGTATAGTTTATAAATTCCAGTGTAAAAATAATAGCTCTGACAATTTTTTTGATAGTGATGATAAATTCTATTTGATCAAAATATTAAATGATCAACAACGGACAAAATTCCTTAATTACCCGCAGTTTGTTGACTATACTAAAAAACCCGTTTATCTGAATGACAACTGGTTTCTGATAGAACAAAATATCTCTTATGATTAAAACTGCACACAACACTGTATAAAAACAAAGATGCTTAAATCTGTCTCGAATCAGAAGTCCGTGCTCGCTTCCTTAGCGGATTGTCCTGCGGACAATCACGCGCGCCCGCTCGCACAGTTTTTATACGGGACGTTGTAACCAATTTGAAAACTTATGAGTGATCTTAACTTTCTTGAAATAATTTTGATAATGATTATTCCATTCTTTTTCATTTTCAGATGGATTTTAATCAGACTTCTACCACACAAAAAACGAGCTGCTAACGTATTAGCTGTGTTTTCAACATTGATACTAACTCCCTTAATTTATTTAGGTTTTTCATTCATAACCTTTTTATACGGATCTCCATTCGAAACTCAAAAAAGTTTTGATCAACAAGCCTGGCACTCAAAAGCTGACACCCGATTTCGGATGCAGGATGATATTGTAAATAATGAGATTTTAAAGAATAAGAATAAAAAGCAAATAATTGATTTATTAGGTGAACCAGATCAAAAAGACGCTTCTGACTTATGGATTTACAATATGGGAATGTCCACAAGCGGATTTCCTACATTCTATAGTTTAAAATTGGAATTTGAAAATGAACAAGTTACCAAAGTAGATAAAATCAAGCACGTGGATTAAAACTGGTTACAACAACATATAAAAATAATGCTTAATTAGTTTTAAATCGAAGCTCCGTGCTCGCTTGCAACGCCTGATTGTCCGCAGGACAATCACGCTCGCCAGCTCGCACTGTTTTTATACGGGACGTTGTGCGCAATTAAGTATATCAGAAACTAAATATGCAGTCAAAGGAATTTAAGAAGTTGGTTGAGAGCAATTCTCAGAAGCTTAATCTCGAAAAGTATAAAACTGCCTTTTATGCTGAGAGTGAAGACTCAATTGTTTTCTTAATTTTAAGAAGGTCTGGTTATTCAAGCAAATATTACTTAAGGTTAAAAACAGAAATAAAGCCTTTTAAAAATGACCTGGACAAAGAGGAATTTGTAAAGCACGATATTGCGGACATTTTGCTAAGTCTCGATTCTGAATCACCAGAAATTTTTGACTTGGAAAATAGTTTAACGGACTCAGAAAGATCTGAAAAAATGGAGAATTTTTTCACAACTACCGTAAAAGAGTGGATAAATAATATGCTTAGTAAAAAATCGATTTCGGACAAACACAATTACGAAAATCTTTTTCTTCTGCCGTACACGAAATCAAAACTCGGATTCAAATAAAACTGCGCACAACATTATATCCTATGAAAAGCAATAACCTGCTCTCTCAAATTTAATATTTTAATTTTTCTTATTTCATTCCTATATATATATATTAACGCGTTTAATTCTGATTGAAGCTTTGCTTCAGTTAGAATTCAATGCAAAATAACCCGCTCCGCATCCTATATGTGGTCACTTCTAATGAGTGCCGCCAGCATCATTATGATTGGTTAATTAAGTCTATCCACTAGCTAAAAAATGTGATCCTGAAATGGCCACCTATATTGTTTTGTGGTATAGACTTTTAATATTTTGAGCTTGGTCATGAGTTATAGATTATGATATCACTCCAATTTCATAAGGAGTTTTAGTTTTAATCACTGCTAAAGTTCGGCTCAGTAATTTGTGAGCCACTTTTACTATTATTTTTTTGACGTCTTTGCCCAGGTGCTGGCGATAATAAGCCTGCATTACAGGATCTGTTCTAATTGCCTGCCATGCAGCTTCCACAAAATATGATCGGATTAGTCTGTGACACCTGGGGTTCATCCCCATTGATTTTGAATTAACTCCACTTTGATATATGCTGGGAGCCAAACCAACATAACCTGCCAAATGTTTTAAGCTGCTAAATCGCCTTAGATCACCCAGTTCAGCGATGATTCCAACTGCTACAATTCCTCCAATACCAGGAATGCTCCTTAGTAGATAGAAATCCTGCTTAAAAATGTTTACGGCAATAAGCTCTTAACTGGCTCGATACATCTCGAAGTTCCTTATCAATAAAACGAAAATTACGCATCTTACTGGCCATACATTCCCTTGCAGTACCAAAAACAAACTTTTGGCTATCTACCCAATGACGAAAATCGTGGCTCCAGTGATCATTATCAAACTCAGGAGGAACTTTGACTCCATAATAGAGCAACTGCATTTTAATTACAGATTTGACACGTCTGAAGTCTTTAACCAGTTCATTACGGCGCCGGAAAAGGCTACGGAGTTCTTCCCGTTCTATATCGGGAACTATGATACTCTCAAGACGACCGTCTTTGAGTTCTCTGCTAATGAGCTGGGCATCGATTCTATCGGTTTTGGTGTATCGTTCTTTTCCCTTTCGTTGAATATCGGCCGGATTTACCACCAGGGATCTCCAGCCAAAATTTACAAAACTACGATGAGCAGCATAACCACAACAACCCGCTTCATAGGCAGTGGAGACTTCGTGGTCCGGAAAATGTTTTTGAACATATTCCCGTAACTTCTCAGGCTCCGGTGGCATAGTAAAAGATTTACCGGCAAAAAGATCGGTGCTGCAGTGTATTTTCCAGCTCCTCTTGTGGATGTCAATTCCTATGAATAACTTTGGTAAGGCAGTAACTCGGGATTCCATATCTTTAGTTTTTATGGGGAATATTAAAGATACTCGATTACTGCTTTTTCATTGATGCTAAAAACAATGCTCAAACCTGTTCCAAATCGAAAGTCCCTGCTCGCATGCTTAGCGGATTGTCCTGCGGACAATCACGCTCGTCCGCTCGCACAGTTTTTATACGGGACGTTGGCATTAATTTTTAAAAGAGATTAGGTAAAAAAACATAAAAAATTATATTCTATGAATCAAAAAGAATTACCAAATTTAAGTTTTGAAGAACTTAAACAGAAGAGAACCTCAATAAAAACTCTTACTTGGATGCTTACAATAGTTTTAATTGGATCTTTAGGCTTCTTTATTTTTATTTCAATTAAGGACGGATTAACACCATTACTTGCAGTCCCTTTTGCACTTTCTGCTATTCTACCATTAAATTTTAAAAACATTCGAATACTTACAAAAGAGATAGAATCAAGAAAAGAATAAAATCTAATAAAAATTCAAAATATAATTTATGAATGTCAAAAGGGCTTTTCAAATAATCAGCTAGGGTCAATATCCTCTAATGATAATAGCCGTGTATTTTGTAATAAAGCCTTATATAAACGGATTAGAATTCCTCAAGCAAAATCCCGATATATTGTTTTCTAATTAGGAGAAGCTTACACACCACTGCATTAGCTGCAGACAATTATACAGTTCTAATTAGGTAAACTTATACCATCTAAAACGAATTTTATTAATCCCAAAGAAGGTTAGTTGGATAAGTAAAATAAATAATTGGTAATAGATGAAATTTCAAGGTTAAAAAAATAGTCCTTTCAATATTTTTAATTAATGGCTGCGACAGAAGTAATGAAGAAAGGATCTAGCGTTTTGCTATTGAGAATGATTCAGGTTATGATATCCCTCTGGAAATTTTTTGAAAGTGATATTAATGATTTCGTCAAAATCATTAATATCCTAAATTCAGACTTTGTTAGTAAAGATTTTCCTCCGATATGGATAAGCTTTATGGAATTCAGGATTTTCTTTAAGGAGATTCCGTGATTGTAGTTTATGGGAATAACTTAATAATGGAATCTTACAAATATGAATTTCTTGAGACAGAAAATAATGGTTGTAGTGAGGATGGAATATTATAAACGATGGCGATCCGCGTTGGGACACGATAGGGTAGGAGGCCTTTATAAAAGAATGTACACATTTATACCTGAAACTTTTTAAAGGCTAACCTCAATGAGAGTGGATAGATATAAATCAAATTGACAGTAGATTTAAAAGCATCTTAGAGTTAAAGTTTGGTTAAAGGTGTCAAATTCGGTTACACTTAAAATGGACCCCTTCTGAATCGCCAGTATTGACGAGATATTCGCATTTTCGGATAGTTCCTCTTCCTCCGCTACTTAACTTACAAAATATTGCAAAAAGCCTCAAACCCTATGGTTTTGGGGCTTTTTTGTTTTTGAGTATTTCAAAAGTACTATAGAACATCAAACTATTCGGTTACACCTTCATTTCTGATGTTCATATTCTGTTACACTTTAAAAGTAGAAGGGATTGGTGTCCGCTGGTTGTTTAATGAAACTCTTTTTCCTGGAAGCACGAAATGGGAATGTGCTGAGTGGAATATTTGATCGATCTTTTACCTCCAGAAAATACGTAATTCATGATTTTATTCTTAATATTTTGTTAATAACTATAAGAAAAACGCTTTATACTTGTGTGGATAATTTATAGATTTGGATTCCCTACACTAATTATAATTCAAAGTTTACTCGCATAGATAAAATGAAGTCGGTTATCATAAATAGATGCGACTTCTATATACTTTTCGAGTTTTTAAACTTAAAGTAAGCCCTGATTATATTTAATTAGGAAATTAAAAATAGCAGATTCATCGCTAAAAGCAAGTGTATCAATGTAATTGACGGCGGCGAAGCCATGTAATTTTTTGATTAAGATGTATGGCATTAAAAAAGGGAATAACCAGAATGCATTTTAATATATAAGGATAAAGGTTGAGTATTTTTCTCCATATAGGTTTGCCAGGTTACAAGAATATATTTCTTTTATTCTTCAGGATATTTAAAAACAAAAAAGCCGAAATAAATTCGGCTTTTTCAGTCACTTTAGGACAACCATCTTTCAAAATTTAAAGGATGGCCCCTCTTGCCCATAAAGTGTCCCCAACACGTTTGTTTTTAATTAATTAGCTCCTTCTGTATCAGAACAACTCCAGTTCTCCATATCGTCCCAATCATCTTCTTCATATTCCTCTGTCCATAAACTACAATCCTTGTAACTTTCATAAAAGTTGATAACGGCCTGTCTATAATCTTCACAATTTTCTTCTGTTGGATTATTAATGTAAGTATTGGCTACGGTCATCACATCTTCATAAGAGTTTTCAAAATCGGTACAGCCTGCACTTATATCGTCCGTCTCCTCAATACTGTCATCATCTTCGGAACATGCAGTGAGAAATACAAGTGAAAAGAATGTTAACAGTGATAAAAATTTTATTCTTTGATTCATAATATTGATTTATTGGTTAATAAATTACTTATTACATATTCTTAAACCAGGTTTCAAATTTACTCCCCAGTACCGGCACAGGTTCCTGTTTTCCGTTTACAGCATTTAGGAGGCCCATAATCCATAAAACAAGCAGGCAAAGCGAACCTGCAAAGCTTGCAACCCATCCTAAGACTGGAATAAGTCCTACTATAAAAATGGCAAAGCCAACAAGGCACAATCCCAGAGATTGTTTTATATGATAAGTAGCAAACTCGTTGTTTTTATCTTTATTCATTATAAAAGCTGCTACCAGGCCTATTAGGGTTAGATAAGCTATAATTCCTATAGATTTGTCTTCGGTTTTCTCAATATTTCCGGCTAAACTTTCTTGGTTTTCCATAGTTGAATTTATAAGACGTGTTTTTATAGACTAAATTTTACACCTGCACCTAATACTAATTGGCCGCCGTCTATAATCACATATTTCACTTCAGTAAAAGGAGTGATATTACTATCTATATTAAAATTGGCACCTGCTCCCAGGTTTAGTCCAAACCGGCCATCGCTGGATTCAACACCTCCAAAACTTTCATCTCCCCAGTCAAAACTTACATGGGTATAATTAAGTCCGCCAAGTCCATAAAAACCCAGGTTTTCATTATTCACAAAATAATAGTTTGCATTTCCATTAATCTCCCACCAGTTTAGACTTCCACCATATTGATCACCCGGGAAATAATAAATAAAGGCCGGTGAAATGCTCAGGTTTTCAAGAATGGGAAATTCAGCATTAGCTCCAGCACCAATAGCTTCTACTTCGGTTCCATAATTTAGCATTACGCCAATTCGAGTGTCTTGTTGAGCTGAACTCACATAAATTCCTGTAAAAAAGAAAAAAATAGCTGCTAGTAATTTAGTTTTCATAATGAAGGTTTAATTAGTCGGTTTTCGTTTTGATTTCTGAGTGTGAAGATGCAAGCATTATCTTCGGTTTTCAAGACTTAATGAGTATAAGCACCTTATGAATTAGTTAAATGAAGAATTGTAATAATTGGGTTGTTTCAGCTAAAAAATCAGTTTCTCTAAGTCAAAACCCTGTTTCCCTAATATAAAAGCGTATTTTATCCTTAATTTTTTATTAATTGACTAATAACAATTAAATTAGGTAAGCAATAAATTTAAAAGCCGCTCCTTAACATTTAATTCCACCCTTTAGAAGAATAAATTTTCGAAAAGATGAAAGTAGCTATAATAGACGATGAAGTACACTGCGTAGAAGGCCTGGTGCTCCATCTGCGTAAAAATTTTCCTGATGCTGAAATCATCTATAAGGGTACCCGGCCGGAATCTGCTCTAGAAGTCTTGCCAAACACAAAAGTAGATTTAATCTTTCTTGATGTGGAAATGCCGGGAATGAATGGCTTTGAACTGTTAGATCAATTACCGGAAACTAATTTTGATGTTATTTTTACTACAGCCTACAGTCAATATGCCGCCCAGGCTTTTAAAGCTAAGGCTGTAAACTATTTGCTGAAACCCATAGATGAAACCGAATTTAGGGAGGCAATTTTAGACTGGCAGGAGGAGCGCAAGAAGAAAAACAATCTTTCTTCTGAAAAAATAAGCGACTTGCTTACTTATATGCGGCGGGAAGGTATTTTAAAAAATAAAATTGCGCTCCCGGTGGCCGATGGGTATGAGTTTATTGAAACTAATGAAATTCTCTATGCACAAAGTCAGAATAACTACACGCAGCTTTTTCTCTCTGATAAGCGAAAACTGGTGCTTAGTAAAACTCTGAAAGAATTTGAAAAGCTACTGGACAAGTATTTCTTTATTCGCATTCACAAGTCTTACCTCATCAATCCAAACTATATGAAAAAATATTACAAAAATGATGGTGGCTATTTGGTCATGCAGGATGGGAAAACCATTCCTGTGAGCAAAACCAAAAAAGATTTAATCACCAGTCTTTTTGATGCCATCACTAAAACTTCCTAAACCTGATAAAATCTATGGCACTGCTTCAGTTTAGAAATTTCAGAATATTAATTTTGGTGATTTTTCCTGCAATTTTTTTCCTCTCTGCCGGTTTATCAGCCCAGTCTAAAATAGACAGTCTAAGCACTCAATTTCAGCAGGCCGAAAGTGATTCGCTTAAAGTAGTCACACAAATTCAATTAAGCAGGCAAATTCATCGTGAGGCACATAATGAGGAGAAAGAATTACAGTATGCACAAGGAGCGGTGCAAAAAGCGCTGCAGTTAAACGATACCTTGCTGTACGCCCTTGCTTTAGATAATTTAGGACTATTATTTCGTTACCACCAAAATTACGACGAATCTTTACCGCTGCATACAAAAGCCTACAACCTGGTAAAAGACAAAGACATCAATCCGCTTAACAAGATGATATTTGCCAACAATGCTGGAGTAGCGGGGCGTTATAATCATAATTATGATACGGCGGTTTCCTATTATATGGAAGCGCTTAAAATTGCTGAAAGGGAAAATGATCTTAAAAATATTGCTATTGCCAGCAATGGTATTGGCAACGCTTTAACTTCCATTCCAGGCCGTGCCGACCAGGCTTTAGACTATTTTGAACGATCCCTGGAAGCCGAAAAAGAACGTAATAACAGTCTTGGTGTGGCAATGAATTACCTTTCTATTGGAGATTATTATATCGATAAAAGTAATTTTACCAAAGCCAGGGAGTATTTAAACGAGCTTCTGGAAATTAACCGCGAGAGAGATGACCAATATGGTTTGGCGATTACCAACGAATTTTTAGGAAAATCTTATTTGGTAGAAGGCCGAAATTTGAACCGGGCTAAAGAATTCTTTACTATTTCTCTTGAAGGTTTTCAACAAATTGGAGATAGGCAAAAACAAGCTGAAATTTTATCCAGTCTGGGCGATATTGAGCAAAAACAAGGCCGGCCTATAAGTGCAGAAGAATATTACCAGAATTCACTTGACCTAGCTTCAGGCTTAAACTTACACGGTTTGCTGATGCAAAACTACCTGCGAATGGCGCATCTAAAGGAAGAGACCGGTGAACCCGTTGAAGCTTTATCTTATTTCAAGCAGGGAAAAGCTTATGAAGACAGCATAAAACTAAGTGAACAGAATGTAGAAATAGCAGCCCTGGTACGAAAATACGACCTGGAAAAGAAGGAAAGTCGAATTGAATTGCTTCAAAAAGACCGGGCACTACAGGAAGCCCGGCTGGATACCCAGGAACAATTGCTGGAAGAACGCCGAATTTTAATGCTATTGATGGGAATTGGATTATTGCTCATTTTAATAATTTTCTTTTTGCAATACCGCAATGCCCAAACAAAAAAGAAAACCAACGCACGTATTTTAAAGGAAGAGAAGGAAAAAATGAAAGCGATTTACGAGCGTAACCTTGCCCGTGCTGAAATTTTGGTAACCCGCCTGCAAATAAATCCGCATTTTTTATTTAATAGTCTTAATGCAATTACATACCTCATCCAAACCAAGGAAAACGAAAAGGCTATGAAATACCTGGTAGTTTTTAGTCGTTATACCCGAATGGTTTTGGAAACCTCTCAAAAACATATTATTCCGCTTAGTGAAGAAATAAAACTCACCCGTTACTACCTAACCCTGGAAGAAAATCGTTTTGAAAAAGATTTCACTTACAAGATTAAGGTAGAAGAATCGGCAGTAAAAGGCATTAGTATTCCCCCGCTTTTACTGCAGCCGTTTATTGAAAATGCGATTTGGCACGGCTTGTTGCCAAGCAAACGCGATAAAAAACAACTCTTTATAAATATTATTCCCAATGAAAAGGAAATCACTATAATTATAGACGATAATGGGGTAGGCCGAAAAAATGCCGGGAGAAAAACAACCTCTGGTAAAAAACATAAAAGTATGGGAATGCAAATTATTCAGGAGCGTATAAGCCTGTATAACAAAAGCTACTCAGGAAAGATTACCTATGAAATTATCGATAAAAAAGATGAAAATTGTAAACCTGAAGGTACAAGGGTGGTGTTAACACTCCAAAGAATAGAAGGGAAAAAACCAGGTGATAACTTCAATAAATTTGAAGCCCTCCCTTCCGAAGCGGAGATTTCTTAAATGAGTACGATTATAGGTTTTTCTCTTTTTAATCATACTGGAATTTAGAGGGATTAGACATTAACCTTAATTGATAGGGTGAGTTCTCCTTTAAAATTTGAAAAAGCCCCAAACAGTATATTTGGGGCTTTTTCTTTTTGTAATCTCCAATTACTTCAAGCATAGTTTTATTAAAGATTGTAAGCTTTCTCGGCTTCTTCCATGAGATCTTTCATTGTAAAAACTCCATCTTCACCATGCGTTGGTACCCAATCTCGATTGTTGCCTAAAAACGACTCTCTATCAAGTTCTAAAAGACCTATAAGCACTTCTGCAACTATTCTGCCGCCCACCGGACCCAAGCCTTCTCCTGATGAGAACTGTGTGTCATCATCCTGTCTACCTATTACTTCTGCTTCTGCCAAAATATAATACCAAAGCGGTATGCCTGCAGACAAATCAACATCCTCCATTTTCACCTTGTTGTTCACAAAGTCTACCACTTGCTCAATTTCGCTTTCTTCCCGTTGCATATGTCTCGCAACATTTTCTCCAGAAGGTAGAAGAAAGCTTTGGCCTCTTCTAAAATTCCTTGTTGCTAAAGATTTATCATTGGGATCATCAGAGGGCACAAAAGGTAATTCCAGTAAAATAGGGGCCAGGGTGGTATCCAGTTTTTCGGCCTTTTGGAAATCTGTACCAAAATCGAAAAAAGCGTCCCACTCAATAGCCTGGTCGCTACTGGTAATTCTTGAAAAACCTTTTCCAAATTCACTAGAAAAGATACTTTTCATATCGCCGTCTTGTTGTAGTTTTAAATTCTGCGCAATCATAGTATGACCGAATCTAAATGCTGCTACAGAAAATTCTACCGGAATAAAAGCACTATAGATAGGTTTATAAAATTTACGGCCATTACCTAAAATATCAGCCACTAAATATTTCCCGCACATTATTGGTAGAAATTCATTAACAACAACCCATTGATAATGCCATGTGGTTATTTTTCTTGCTTCTTCGTATAAATGCTCAGGACTATAATCTGAATTAGCGTCTTTAAGCATTTTATAATTGGCATTATAAAATCTAATTAAAGCTAGCTGCATTTGAGAAATCACCCTGTTTTCATCATTTCTGGGATCTCCAATTACAGCAGTTCCTTTTCCATTCCGTTGCAGATCATGCTTTTCCGTAGCTTTATTTTGATCCATATTATTGTTACTCAATGCGGTTAACAGATAAAAACCTTCCTCTCTTGGTCGGTATAAAAAAGGATCATCCTCGGGGCCACCTCCAAAAACACTATCCAGATCTAAATTAGCAGAACGTGAGTTTTCAATTTCATTTGGATTATTAATACTACTAAAACTTGTAGAGGTATCAAAAGTAATATCATGGTCTATAAACTGACCAAAAAATACCATTCCTAACGGAACTGAATCAGTAAATTTAGGAGAATTACCTCCATTCATTGGTCCATCTATTTTCCCCAACCCAGCTAACTGCGATGGCGGATTATAAAGTGGAGGCAATTCTCTAAACATTCTGCCAAAACGGCCAAAACTTTCTTTTTCAAAAGAATGATGCGAACAAAGCACGTTTTTACCCTCAAAACTGTGCATTCCATGGTGATTTGAATCTGACATGATAAACTGGTTTTTAATTATTAATAAAATTTTTAATACGGTATATCCCTGGAGCCTATAGATATTTCATCTTGCGGGTGCAATTTGAAATACGCTAAGCCGGGTATAATAGTTTATCTATCACCTTCTAATTGATCATAAAAAATGACCGTCTAGGGTGAATAGAGCTAAAATCGGGATATAAATAACCCGGGATTATAAAAGATTGTAGGGGATATGTTGAGGGTATAATCTTAAAATAAACCTGTGTTGGGATTAGGGTTTATTTTCTTTGATTCTAATAAAAAAACTTGAAATTACACTTAATTTAGAAAGAGTTTCATTCAAATATAAATATCAAAAACTACTGAAAATTAGCGCTTTAAATCAACTTTGAAGCAATGTAATAAAAAATTTTAACTATTCTTCTTAAAAGAAAAATATTTTTCAGCTTCTATTTTATGCTACTATTTTTTAATAAATCATAATTTTTATCACTTTACCTCTAAAGGGGTATCTACTTAATAATAGTTTAACCTTTTTGAGCAATGTTTATGAAAAATTTAAAAAACCTTATTTTCTATAGTTAGAACCGGCACTTATTTTTACGAATTCACGCTATTAAAATAATTTTTTAAAACTAACTAATGATTTTTCAAAACTCTAACCTTCAGCAAAATGGGCCAAGTTATGTAATAAAGAAAATGTTTTTTGTCATTTTCTGTTGTATTTTTTTATTAACCACCAATAATACCTACGGCCAGTTTTTTGAAAAAGAAGATTCATTTATTGAAAAATCTGGAGATGCTTCGGTTATCTTGCTTCCGGTTTCGGCCTTTGCTATTTCTTTAATTTTAAAAGATAAAACCGGGTCCTGGCAATTTACAAAAGGGTTTTTACTCAATTTGGCAGTAACCGGCGCAGGAAAGTATTTAATAAATAAAGAACGGCCGCTGCAGGGTGGAGGTTATGCTTTCCCTTCGGGACATACCTCGGTTGCTTTCCAGGGAGCTTCATTTTTTCATCGTAGATATGGTTTTAAATATAGTATTCCTGCCTATATTCTTGCCGGTTTTACGGGATATAGTAGATTAAATGCGAAACGGCACGATGGATGGGATGTGCTGGCAGGTGCAGCAATAGGAATAGGTAGCACCTTCTTTTTCACCACTCCCTATGAAGATCAACAAATGGAAGTCACTTTTTCCAGTGGAGATGATGCTTATCTCCTGGGTTTCAGATACACGTTTTAAACAGTGATTTTTTTATTTATTTAGCTGTTTGGGAATACCGGGCGTAGGTTTATCACTAATTTCAAGGCTGAAAATGAATGTATTAGCTTTTTCCTTCCCGGCAAAAAATTAGGATAATGTGATTTTCATCATTTTTATAAAATTATTCTTGCTATAGGTTTGCATACTTACTGAACTAATTTACAGTGGTATGAATGTACTTATTTTGACAGATCTCTCTGAGGTAGCAAGAAACGCCGGAAGTTATGCAGTACAGTTTCTGGGCGATATTCCGGTGAATTTTTATATGCTTAATATAAGGGAATTTAATCCTGAAGCCGGCCTGGAAGAGGAAAAGAAGGAACTTGCCCTAAGAAAGTTGCACCAAAGAATGGACGAACTTCAGGAAATAAGCCAGAATAAAGATCACAATTTTTTCGCTTTATATTCAGAAAGTGATCTCCTAACAGCCACTCGTAAATATGCCGATGAGAAAAATGTAGACCTTATTGTTATGGGAGCGGCTCATAAAGGCCATTCTCCCTTCACAATTATTGGTAACCACACTTATGAAGTCATAAAAAAAATAAGATATAATATTTTAGCGGTAGCTGAGCATTGCCAGTATAAACCTATAGAGAAAATGATATTCCCAATAGCTTATTCCACTTCCCTAAACAAAGATGTTTTTGCCATCTTTAATAAACCACAAATAGCTGAAGGTACAGCTTTAACCGTGGTAGAAGTAGGTGATCCCGCGAAGGGAGTAGACGTGGAAGCCGGAAGAGAAATTTTCTCTCAAATTAAGAACAGGATAGTGAAAGTGATACCATTTAAAGATAAAAACATTTTTTCTGATGATAACCTACAAAAAATCCAGGATCGTTTTGATATGATCGTTATGATGGGGAAAAACCTGGGCTTATGCGATAGTTTTCTTCATACCAAGCGCGGTATTTATTCTAAAGTATCAAATTCACTTCCCATTCTGGTGTTACATTAATTTTTGAAACAATCTATTTTCCAAATCTCTTTATTATTTACCTGCCCTTGTAAGCTCCCGGTAAAGAAATTCTTTCAGCTCCTGGTTTTCCAATTCTAATCTACTGTTTTCTTCTAGTAAGTAAGACTGCACTTCCAGTTCAATAAAAGTTACTATAAGTCCGTTAATTACTTCTTCATTTTCAGAAAAACAAGGTTGAATGCACTTTAAGAATCTGCGTTCATCATTTATTTTAATTTCTTTTTTGAGCACGGTTTCAGTAATTAAAACACCTCTAATATTTTCAATAAAAGAGCTGTGTTTCATTTTTTCTTTAATCCCGCAAATATTCCTTTCTAAATGTTCTTTTTTCAGCTCAAAAAGTTTTCCAGCGGCCGGGGTAAAATCTTTTAAATATAATTCAGCATCAATAAAAAGTTGAGGAACAATAGAATTTTCAAAATACTGCTTTAAAAAATTATTCTGGATAGAACTATTGCGCATAGTATCTTCCTGAATTTTATGAGTAGAGATCATGATGTTACGATTATTGAATAAAACAAATTAGAGAATTCGGAGTGCCAGAATTCTGACAAACCGAATTCTCATTATAAAAATGCACGGGTAATTGTGGCTGGCTAAATCTTGTTTAGCCTTAGTTTAAATTAACCCCCGACTTTCCTTCTGCCTTTCATTTTCTTTTCTTCAAGTTTACGTGCAGCTTTTTCTTGTTTTCGTGCTTTTAAATCGACTTTTGAAGGTTTTAATTTTGTACCTCGCTTTGCCATTTTATTATAATTTTAATGTGAACAAAAATTTTAATTAAACACATGCCTGTAGTAAAACCTTTATATAGCGAGTTGGGTTTCCCGTTAAGGGAAATAATAAATACCTTGAGGCAAGCCTCAAAAATTTTTAAATCTCGATTATCGAGTAAGTTATAATTGAAATAAAGGATACAGATTACGTAAGCACACTCGCGAGTGCTTAATAAGTCGGAAAGATGATCTTAAGTTTAGAAAAAGCCTTGTTCATAGCTAAATCACTAAAAATTAAAATATTAACCCGCAATTTACAACCTTCTTTCATATAAACCAAAAAGAAAAAAATAAAGGCAAGAAAGAAGATTTGGAATGGGGCAGGGGGGAATCTTTAAATCCCAGAGGTGGAGTTTTAAGTTTAAAAATCTTCTTTTTGTACCTTTAGAATTGGTATTTTTAAATTATTAATCGGGAGTGAGAAATAGCAGTATTTATGGAGAGTCTTATTAAGAAAACTATAGAAAGGACCCTGGGTGAAGAAATTTCTTCAGAAATGCTTACCGATTTAAATAAACTATCTTTTGAAAAAACCTACGAGAAAAAGGAATATTTAGTTGAGGCCGGTAGCACCTGTAATTACCAGTTTTTTATTCTTGAAGGAGCTTGTTTTTCTTATTATCTTAGTGAAAGAGGCGATAAAAATGTTATACAACTGGCTATTGAAGAATACTGGATAACAGATGCTTCCAGTTATTTTAGAGGTACCGAAGCTGTTTCAACTATTGAGGCGCTGGAACCCACCAGGGCATTGCTTATTAATAAAGAAAACTTCGAAAAACTCTGCCGTATGCACCCGTTATTCGATAGGTTTTTTAGAATTTTACTCCAAAATTCCTTAGCTTCCTTACATACAAGAATTGCCAAAACCATTAGTGAAGATGCAGATCATAGATATAAAAGTTTTTCAAAACGCTATCCGCATTTTATTAAACGCATTCCCCAATATCTTATCGCATCTTACCTGGGAATTAAACCCCAATCTTTAAGCAGGATTCGTAAGAATCTCTATTAAACTCCCGGTTTATTAACATAGGTGAATTAATTTAATAAGTTTCTTAGCCATCTTTGTATATCTATTTTTTAAGTAACTTAAGAAGTAGAATTTTACTAATGCCTCATAGCAAAATAGGCTTGGTAAGTTTTTAGGATTTTTATCTCGATTATCGGGTAAAGTTTTTATTCAATATTATAAAAAATAAATATGAAAGTTAAAATATGGTCAGATGTAAGATGTCCTTTTTGCTACATCGGAAAGAAGAAATTTGAAGCTGCGCTGGCAAAATTTCCGCAGGAGAATAAAGTGGAGGTTGAATGGAAAAGTTATCAATTAGACCCTAATCTACAAACAGATCCTAATCTTAGCACCCTGGAGTATTTTGTTAAAACAAAAGGTGTAAGCGAAGCACAGGCAAGAGAAATGTTTAGCGGCGCAACCAATATGGCTGCTGAAGTAGGTCTTAAGTTCAACCTGGAAACTTCGGTTACCGCCAACTCGTTTATGGCGCACAGGCTTATTCAATTAGCTAAATCTAAAGGCCTGGGAAACGAAATTGAAGAAGCTCTGTTTAAAGCTCATTTTGAAAAAGCAAAAAATATAGATGATGCTGAAGTTTTACAGGAAATAGGTACTTCTATAGGGCTAAAAGCGGAAGAAGTAAAAAGCACCTTACAATCTGATGCTTTTGCTTATGATGTGAAACAGGACGAAATGGAAGCCCGTAATATTGGGGTAAGAGGTGTTCCGTTTTTTGTAATAGATGATAAATATGCTATCTCAGGAGCTCAGCCATCCGATGCTTTTTTACAAACCCTGAAGAAAGCCTGGGAAGAATTTAAACCGAAAAAAAATCAGTTGGAAATTTCTAAAGGAGATTCGTGTTCAACTGATGGAAATTGTGATTAAAAAATAGAATTATGAAAATAGCACTAATAGGCGCCACAGGTTTTGTGGGATCTGAAGTTTTAAAAGAGGCATTAGATAGAGGCCATGAAGTAACCGCCATTGCGCGTAATACAAAAAATATTGCTGAAGCCCATTTGCTTAAAAAAGTAGAAGTAGATGTGAAAAATATAGAAAAACTGGCTAACGCAGTTAAGGATAGTGAAGTTGTGATAAGTGCATTTAATCCGGGTTGGTCTAATCCTAATATTTATAATGAATATTTGGAAGGAGCCAAAGCTATACAACAGGCCGTAAAAGAAGCTGGTGTAAAGCGATTAATAGTTGTTGGCGGTGCTGGTAGCCTGTTTTTAAATGAAAGAACAAGGGTGATTGATTCTCCAAATTTTCCGGAAGAAATTAAACCCGGAGCAACGGCGGCCAGCGAATATTTTGAAATTCTTAAAAGAGAAAAAGAACTGGATTGGACTTTCTTTAGCCCTGCAATTGGTATGGCTCCCGGGAAACCTAAAAAACGTAGAAATACTTATAGAAAAGGCTTTGAAAAACCCGTATTTGATGAAGACGGGAAAAGCGAGTTATCTGTGCAGGATACTGCCGTGGTCCTGGTAGATGAAGCCGAGAATGGAGCACATATAAAACAACGCTTTACAGCCGCATATTAAACAATGAAACTTTATTAATTAATCTAAACTAAATATTATGAAACAAGTATTTTCTTTTTTGTTTGTCGCTTTTTTAAGCACAAGCATTTTCGCACAAACAACCTGGAAAGCCGATCCGGCTCATACCCAGGTTTCTTTTGACATTGTACACCTTGGAATTGCCGAAATAGAAGGTCAATTTGGAGAATTTGAAGGCAGTATTACAGCATCTGAAGACGATTTTAGTAATGCTGAATACGAAATGGAAATAGATGTAGCCTCTATTAACACGGGTGTGGACAGAAGGGACGGTCACCTTAAAAGTGCTGATTTCTTTGATGTAGAAAACCATCCTAAGATGAGTTTTAAAAGTAATTCTTCAGAAAAAATTGGTGATAATAAATATAAAGTAACCGGAGATCTTACTTTTCACGGCGTTACAAAACCTGTTACTTTAGAGGTTTGGCATCGTGGTACAGTAGAAAATCCGCAGAGTAAAAATTTAACTTCCGGTTTTGCAATAACAGGAACCATAAAACGATCTGACTTTAATTTAGGAGCCGATTTCCCTGAGCCAATGCTTAGTGACGAAGTAAATATTGAAGTAGACGGAGAATTCATTAAACAATAAATATCTGGAGGAGGCTATAAGTTATATTTAAAAAATTTAGCAGCCTCCTCTTTTTAAAGTAAATAAAATGTCGACCCTTTCAGATTTTAATAAATTCACAGCCAACCTGCCCAGGCAGGAGCAACCAATGCCCGTTTTGTTTATTGGTCATGGTTCACCTATGAATGGCATTCAGGATAACGAATTTAGTTCCGGTTGGAAGAAAATGGCTAAAGACATGCCTACTCCAAAAGCTGTTTTGGTAGTTTCGGCCCATTGGCTCACGAACGGAACCAGAATTACCAGTATGGAATTTCCTAAAACCGTTCATGATTTTGGAGGTTTTCCTCAGGAATTATTTCAGGTTCAGTATCCTGCGCCGGGAAGTCCTGCAATAGCTCGGGAAACTAAAAACCTGGTAAAATCTACAGCGATTGTAGAAGATCATGATTGGGGTTTAGATCATGGCGCCTGGACCGTAGTTAGGCATATGTATCCCGAAGCAAATATTCCTATTTTGCAACTTAGTATAGACCATAGTAAAGACGAAAACTATCATTTTGAGCTTGCTAAAGAACTAATGGAACTTAGAAATAAAGGAGTTTTAATTATTGGTAGCGGTAATATGGTTCATAATCTAAGAATGTTGGCCTGGGATAAAATAGAAGAACCGGGTTATGGTTACGATTGGGCTTTGGAGATGAATGATAAATTCAAAAAGTATATTTCTGAAGGTGATTTTAGTAGGCTTATTAATTATAAAAACCTTGGAGCTGAGGCGAAACTGGCCATTCCTACTTCAGAACATTATATTCCCTTGCTTTACACCCTTGGGCTCAAAGCTAAAAATGAAAAACTTTCCTTTTTTAATGATAAAGCCGTAGCGGGTTCTTTAACAATGACTTCAGTTAAAATTGGCTGATGCTGTTTCTTTCTAAAATAAATGTCTTTAAATTCTTAGCAGAAATATTCTAAAAAGAATTTCTGAATATTAAATCTCCGAAAACGTTTGAATATTTTCCTTTATACTGATGCCCGTCATTTTTCAACACTTCCTTTGCATATAATTTTGTGGTTATAAAAGCAGTAAAGATGATGACCACAACACCACTTACCGATCTTGAAATTGCTCAAAAGATTGAGTTAAAACCTATTACTGAAATTGCCAAAAAATTAGCCCTTGATGCTGAAGAAATTGAAATGTACGGAAAGTACAAAGCCAAACTTCCGCTAAATAGAATTAATAAAGAAAAGATAAAAAATAACAACCTTATCCTGGTTTCTGCAATTTCGCCAACTCCTGCTGGTGAAGGGAAAACAACGGTTTCTATAGGACTGTCTGAAGCTTTAAACCAACTTGGCAAAAAAACTACAGTAGTTTTGCGTGAACCTTCTTTAGGTCCTGTTTTTGGTATTAAAGGTGGTGCCACAGGAGGAGGTTTCTCCCAGGTTCTTCCTATGGAAGATATAAACCTTCATTTTACGGGAGATTTTTCAGCGATAGAAAAAGCTCATAATCTTCTTGCTGCCCTGGTAGATAATAATATTCAGTCAAAAATAAATAATCTGGGACTCGACCCTCGTACTATTTCGCTTAAAAGAGTGATGGATGTCAACGATCGTGCGCTTAGAAATATTGTAATTGGACTTGGAGGAACAGGATCTGGAATTCCGCGGGAGAGTGGATTTGACATTACTTCGGCTTCAGAAATTATGGCCATAATGTGCCTTGCCGAAAACCTGGACGATTTAAAAGGACGTTTAGGAAATATTTTTATTGGTTATACTTATGGAAAAAAGCCAATTTTTGCACGAGATCTTAATGCTGAAGGTGCAATGGCGACCTTACTCAAAGACGCGCTTAAACCAAACCTGGTACAAACTATTGAAGGTAATCCCGCAATTATTCATTTAGGTCCTTTTGCAAATATTGCCCAGGGAACCAACTCAGTTATTGCCACGCGAATGGGGATGAGCCTTTCAGATTATACGGTGACCGAGGCTGGTTTTGGCTTTGATCTTGGTGCAGAAAAATTTCTTGATATTAAATGCCAAAGCGCTGGTTTGGCGCCTAAAGTGGTGGTAATGACCACTACTATTAGGGCTCTTAAGTATCACGGTGGAGCGGATTTAAAAACACTTACAATTCCTAATGTTGAGGCTTTAATTAATGGGCTTCCCAACCTTGAGAAACACCTGGAGAATGCAAAATTGTATAATATAACCCCCGTTATTGCCATTAACAGGTTTTATAGTGATAGCGATGAAGAAATACAGGTTATTTTTGATTTGGCCCAAAAATTAAATATTAAGGTTGCTCTTTCTGATGGTTGGGCAAAAGGTGGAGCAGGAGCGTTAGACCTGGCGGCCAAAGTAATAGAAGCTATAGAAGAAAATAGTTCTGATTTTAAACCCCTGTACAAATGGGAGCAGGATGTGGTGACTAAAATTGAAACTATTGCGAAAAAAATATATGGGGCTAATAGGGTAGAATTTTCACCTAAAGCAAAGAAAAACCTGAAGACTATTTTAGATCTGGGACTGGAAGAATTGCCAGTTTGTATTGCAAAAACTCAAAAATCATTATCAGATAATCCGGCGCTATTAGGAAGACCAACAGGATTTACACTCACTGTTAGGGAGATTGAAATTGCTGCCGGTGCAGGCTTTCTTATTCCTATAACCGGTGATATGATGCGAATGCCGGGATTACCAGTACATCCCGCTTCAGAAAATATAACAGTAGATTTGGAAGGAAATATTTCGGGGCTGGTTTAAGGGCAAGATCTATTTTTTTCAAATAAAAAAACCTTCCGGTATTCGCCGGAAGGTTTTTAACTTTCTAAAATGTTTACTCTATAACGGGATAAAAATGCGCTTAAACAGTTTTTTCTACAGTTTTTGTAAATAATTCGCCTGCTTTCAGTCTTCGGTTGTATTCCTTTAGGTCATTTCTAACTTCACCGGACATTATATATAGGCCAATAATATTAGGGAAAGACATAGTTAAAATCATCATATCAGAGAAATCAAGCACAGCTCCCAGCCCTACTGAAGCACCAATCACTACAAAAACCAGGAACATAGATTTGAAAACCAATTCGCTCCTGTTGGTTTTTCCGAATATATAAGTCCACGCGCGTAGCCCGTAATAAGACCAGGAGATCATAGTAGAAAATGCAAAGAGAAAAACCACAATACTCAACACATAAGGAAACCATGGCATCACGGTAGCAAAGGCTCCAGAGGTAAGTTGAACCCCGCCAACGCCCTCTACCTCGTGCATGCCGGTAAAAATAAGAACAAGTGCAGTTAAAGTACAGATGATTACTGTGTCTATAAAAGGTTCAATTAACGCTACATAGCCTTCAGAAGCTGGATGCCTGGTTTTTCCGGCGCTGTGAGCTATTGCCGCCGAACCAACTCCAGATTCGCTGGAGAATGCAGCCCTTTGAAATCCTACAATAAGTACGCCTATTACTCCGCCTTTTAAGGCTGTTGCATTAAAAGCACCATTATAAATCGCAGAAAATGCTGAACCTATATTTTCAAAATTTACACCAATAACCACAAGCGCAGAAACAACATATATAAGAGCCATTAAGGGAACAATCTTTCCGGTTACTTTGCCTATACTCTCAATACCACCAAGAATTACCAAGCCTACAAGGCCTGAAAGGGCGAGGCCAAAATAAAAACCATTTCCTTCCATAAATTCAAACTGACTGGCAAGAATCTCGAAAGATTGATTGGCCTGAAACATATTCCCTCCACCCAGGGTTGCTCCAATACAAAGCACTGCAAAGAAAACAGCCAGAACTTTACCAAAACCTTTCATATTTCTTCGCTCCAGCCCGTGTTGTAAATAATTCATAGGGCCACCAAAAATCTTTCCTTCTTTATTAATAACCCTATATTTAATTCCAAGGGTACATTCCACAAATTTTGAAGCCATACCTAAAAGTCCGGCGATAATCATCCAAAAAGTTGCTCCGGCTCCTCCCAAAGATATAGCGATAGCCACACCGGCGATATTTCCCAGTCCTACGGTAGCAGAAACTGCGGTTGCCATGGTTTGAAAATGAGTGATCTTACCCGGGGCGGTAGGGTCATCATATTTTCCGCGTGTGAGGTCTATAGAATGTTTTACCCCTTTAAAATTGATAAAACCCATTTTAACGGTAAAAAATGCAGCACCAAATATTAACCAAATAACTATAAGAGGAATATTATGGGTTTTGGGGTCTCCATTTGGGTGAGTAACTGGCAGGGGAGTAGGGTATTTAATTTCGGCTAAATTATGAGCGCCTGTTTTAATAAGATGATCGCTGTTATTGGAATCGTAAATTACATCTCCGGCTTTGGTTAAGTGTTTTAGATTTCCGCTTGTAGTGGCATAAATATTTAAATCACCTTTATTTTCGGAATTTACTATGGCAATAAGATCTCCTTCATTCACATTCTTCCCTTCATTAATTTTCCATTCCTTAAGTAAATAGCGATCATTTACCGAAGGACTCCAACCCGGGATGGGCACTTTAGCAACTTCAGCATACACTACAGGATCATAAATTCCAAATGTGGTAAACGGGTCCCAGAATAAGAAATTCCCCAGGCTTTCTACCAGCGGAACAGCAGCACCATTAAAATGTTCGGTAATTGCTTTAGGTTTTATTTTAAACTCCCGGGTAAGAGTGGCACCTTTACTATCTGTGATTTTGACTTTATAAGGAATTCCTTCGGTAAGACCGTAAGCCGATTTTGATTCAAGCCCAGTATTTTTATCAGACCATTTATAGGTATAGGGAGGTTGCCCACCTGAAACCTCCAAATCAATAAATCCGTCATTAATTAAATTAGAAATATTTCCAGCTTTAGCATCTATCTTAAGTTGCTGGGCATTTAACATTGAAAGCGGAAGTAAAAGGATTAAAAGAAAATATTTTTTCATAGTTTAATTTCTAAATTTGAAACTCCACACCGCTAAAAAGCAGCGTTTCTTCCTAAAGAAATCATTGGGTTTGCTTTTATGTATTTTAATTTAATCTTTGGATGAAAACGAAGTGATAAAAAAAGGGAAAATCATTCAAATTAGAAGAAACTCTTAGGTCACCTTATTTTCATCAGGTAGATAAAATTATAAATAAGAAAAGCATAAGTTCCCGTGACCGCCGAGAAGAAAAATAAAATGGTTTTTAGCCTGGTTTTATTTTTTATGAAATTTGAAAAATTAGCTGTAAATATAATGTATAATCCTTAGTTAGAAAAATTGAAAAACACACATTTAAATTGGAAAAGATTAAGGTTGCTTCTCAAATATTTTAGAAGCGCATAATTTTTTCCTATTTTTAGTTTCTTAAACCTGCCATAACATGAAGAACATTTTAGTAGCCGTAGACCGTAAAAATGATGCTGATTTACTTATTTCACACGCGGTTAATATTGCTAAATTAACAAACGCCAAAATCTGGATAATTCACGTAACTGTAGCTGATCCTGATGATTTTCTTGCCCGGGAGGCCGGACCTCAATATGTTTATGAAAAGAGAGCTGAGGACCGAAAAAAAGAAAAAGCTACCATAGAAAAGTGGGCCGAAGATGTTGCAAAAGATCATAATGTAGAAGTAGAGGGCCGTATAATTGAAGGTTCTGTAATAAAGTCTATTAAAAAGTTGGTAGATGAGTGTAATATTGATTTGGTAGTTGCCGGCCACAAGAAAAAAAACCTGGTGTATGGCCTGTTTACCTCAAACAAGAAAAAAGATCTTATAGACGAACTTCAAATTCCTTTATTAGCGGTCCCGCTAGGATAGATTTCTCATTTTCTGAGATAATAATGCGATTTAGCTCTTAAATTCAAAGTTAAGTGCAAGATCGCTTTGTTTTAATTCAAAAAGTTGCATTGTGCGATTCTTATCGTAATTCTAAACACACTTTGAATCTGTAGAGGAATTTTTTTAAAAAAATATTCTTTTAATTTTTTTAGGAATAAAGATTTAAGTCCATGTTATAAATTGTTAAACCTTTTTTATAGGCTAACTTGTTCATTAACTTTAAGATATAACCATAAAAACAAAAAATTATGAGTATCGTAAAAGTTATTGAAGTAATTGCAAGTTCAACAGAGAGTTTTGATGATGCAACCAGAAATGCCCTTGCAGAGGCTTCTAAAAGTGTAAAAAATATAGAATCGGTTTACGTGAAAGAGATGCACGCGAATGTGATTAATAATAAAATTGCTTCGTACGCAGTGAACGCGAAGATATCATTTAAAAAAGAGAGCTAAATTTAGTTCGTTTGAGTTTTGGGGAAGTAGTTTATTAATTAAACGCTTCCCCATTTTTATGTTTACTTCCCATTCAAAGCCCCTAAAATCCTAAATTTCTATATTATTCGAATTTGTTTTCTTCTGGAAAATTATACAGAATTTTCCTAAAAATAAATCTCTATTTTATTACAAAGTTGATTAATACAGGATTTCCCCCGTTTCAAAAACGTATTAATAGTTTTAAATTAAAGGTGAACTTTTTTGGATAATAACTTTAGAATATGGAAAATTACCTTTAAAAATTCTGGACAAATTATTTTGATCGCTAAAAGCTTCAAAAATATCTTTTCAGTAAAATAAGATTTTACCACTACTTTTTTATAGCGAATTTCTATATAGGTTCTATGTCTAACCTTAATATTTGTGCTATGAATCCTTTTTATATTTTTTTGGAGAATTACAAAACAGCCACATCAGGGTTTCATTTTCTGGCTAAACTATTTATTTTATTAATTCTGGCCTGGATAGTAGTTGCGGCTATTTTTGCAGTATTAGGAACTCTTAACCTAATATTTTAGGCTGCTATTTTATAAAGTAACTAAGATAGCTTTTTGGCTGTCCCGGATTAGCTTTGCGCCGGCATCACAAAACTGAAAACAGTTTCTTTGTCTGAAGAGCTTACTTTTATCTCTCCATTGTGTGCTGCTGCAATTTCTGAGGCAATATAAAGCCCCAGGCCTAAACCTTTTTTGGGCTCTTCTCCTTCAAGACGATAAAATGGTTCAAATAATTTTTCCCTTACTTCTTTAGGGATTTTCGTCCCATTGTTAGTAATTTCTAATTTAAACTCTCCATTTAAGCATACCGCTTCAAGTTCTATAGATTCATCTGGTGTACCATGAGTTACTGCATTTCCTAAAAGGTTAGAACATAATTGTGCAATACGGTCTGGATCACAATTTACCGGATTTTCTAATTGAATCTTAGAAGAAATTTTCTGTTGGGGAGAAATAATCTTTAATTCGTTAATCACCTGTTTCAATACATCTTCCAGTTTTTTGGAATCGGCAGTTTTATTAAGCTTTATACCTTCTCCCAGGCGGCCGCGGGCAAAATCTAAAAGATTATCTATTAAACCTTCCATCCTGATGCTGGTAGATTTAATAAGGGAAGCATTCCGCTTTACAATATCTTCCTTACTAAATTTCATTAAAATTTCAGCACTCATCCGCGTAGTGGCGATGGGGTTTTTTAGATCGTGACCTAAAATTGCAATAAATTGTTCCCGCAATTCAGCTATTTGGTGTTCTTCGTTTAATTCGGCAACCGCATTCTCCTTTTCTTCAATTGCTTCCAGGTGAAAGCTAATTAATTCAGCATAGAGTTGAAACATTCCTCTAATTTCTTCGGTATCAATTTTAGCTATCTTTTTATCTATGGCGCAAATAGTACCAAAAAAACTTCCATCTTTTTTATATAATGGAACCGAAATATAACTTGAAAAACCATACATCGCGGGAGTTGGATGCTTGGCATAAGTTTCGCTTGTGGCTACATTATCTATAAAAACAGCCTGTTCGTGCTGGCGTACCTCGTTACAAATAGTAGTTTCTACTTTTAATTCATCTCCGGGTTTTAAGCCGAATTTAATTTTATCGTTTACAGCGCAGGTAATCCATTTATCTTCTGTGACCCGGGCAATAGCGGTAAAACCCATCCCGGTTGTAAGACAAATAATATCCAATAACTGAGTAACGATGGGGATTTTATTAATATTTGCAACGTCTGCTTTATAATTTTTATGCGTAGTGGAAGTCTTAATAAGAATAATTTTTTGTGTATAAAAAGTTTATAAAATTAGTAAAAATTTTCGATTTCTGAAATAGGTCCAATTCAGTGTACGCGCTTTATATCAATTTTTTACCTGTTCATTATCAAAAAAATGTAGTCTGGATCATTCCTTATTATTTCACCTGTTTTGCTACATAACTTTAGGATATAATCAAATACAAGCTTGTACCTAAACCGTTTATAAATCTTAAAAATTAATTGTTATGAAAACATTAGTCGTTATTTTGATGCTTGTGAGCTTTAGCTTTAGTAGCTACGCCCAAAGAATTACGCAACTGGAAGAAACAAGAATTGCTTATTCTCCTCTTGTTCTCACGGAAACCGATAATCCCGATGAATATCGCTATAATGTTAGCGATAGTTTTGCTGCCGAATTCACTAAAAATCCCATGGCTTTTATGGAGTCTTATTTTGATATTTCTAAATTTATTGAAGAAGTGAAATATAAAGATTATGATAGTTATTTAGTACGTTTTCAATCTAGTAAAGGATTTCTTGAAGCCAATTATTCAAAAGAAGGAGTATTAAATCGAACCAGGCAACTATTTAAAGATATTGCTTTGCCTCTCGCAGTAAGAAATGAACTATGGAGACAAACCGAAGGCTGGAGTATGGTAAAGAATAATTATAAAGCCAGGGGCCAGGGGAAGCTTCTGGATAAAGAACTTTATCGAATTAAAGTTGTGAAAAATGATAAATCAAAGATTATTAAAATTGATCCTAAAAATATAAATGAAGAGCGTGTGGCCGGTATGTAATCTCTCCAGAACTTTAACTAATGCCTGTAAAGTATAACTTCAATCTAAATGAAGCTTTTAAAAAACTTTACAGGCTTTTTTATGCTTTATATCAAATAGGAGCCTATTCACAGCATAAAATATATCCCTGGTAGCAGAATTAGGCTGATTCATTCACTAAATTATTTGATATCAATTACTTAGATTCAAAAAAAAATATTCAACAAGAAAAAATAGTTTTAAATTACATGGGTGTATCTCAAATGTAAAATTATGAAAGCACTTGTTGTAGATGACGAAGAACTGGCAAGAAGAAGAGTGCTTAACCTGCTTGCTGAAGTAAAGGAAATTGAAGTTTTGGGAGAATGCTCCAATGGGAAATCGGCGATTACTCAAATTAATAAGCTTAAGCCGGGACTTGTTTTTCTTGATATTAGTATGAAAGATATGAGTGGATTTGAAGTGCTGCAGAAGCTTCATGTGAACCCAAAACCGATAGTTGTATTTGTAACTGCTTATGATAATTATGCCACAAAAGCTTTTGATGTAGATGCGTTCGATTTTCTTCTGAAACCCTTTCGCGACGAGCGGTTTTTTAAAACTATAAAAAAAGTACTTAATATCTCAAATAATGAAGTTCAGGAAAATTTTGAAAAACGCCTGCAAACTTTATTTGAAGTTTATAGCAAAGACAGGAAAACTTCCAAAATTCCCTTAAAACTTCCGGTTAGGCAGGGTAATAAAACCGTTTTATTAACACCCAACGAGATTAGTTATATCTGTGCTTCTGGCTATTATGCTGAAATTTATACTGAAAATAGCAAGTATTTACTCAGGGAATCTCTAAATAACCTGGAAGAATTTTTCAAAGACCACGCCTTTTTTAGAATTCATAGATCGGCCATTATTAATCTGAATCATATTAAAGAAATTGTGCATTCAGATTTCTCTGAAGTAGATGTAAAAATGAGAGACAAAAAATTATTACGCATCAGCAAATCCAATAAAAAGGAATTATTTGATAAACTCGGAATTTAAAGAACCTCAAGATGAGCTTTTCAGCCTTAAAAAATAAATATATAGACGTAAAGCTTATTTTGCTTTTGGCGGCCTTCTACACGTTATTCAACCTGGTATATTTAGGCAAACTGGCATATATGCGAGCCTTCATTTCCCGGGAAACCGTAGAATCCTGGCACGACATTATTTTCCATAACTTGCTTATAGACTGGATTATTGTAGTGGTTTATATGAGCCTGATTGCGATAAGTACTAAGCGCCTTTTAAATAAAAATTATTCGTGGATAAAAATTTTTTTACTGCATACCTTATTTTCAATATTAATAGGGTTTGTAATTCGTTTTTTCTTTGATCTTTATGGAATTTTACTCGGTCTCATGACTTTTGCCGATTATAGTTTAAAGGCCAGTATAGACCGAATGATATTCGTAATAGATCTTAATTTTCTCATCTACTTTGCGATGATTTTTATCATCTACACCTATTATTATTTAAAACAGGTAAAAGAGACCGAGAAGCAAAAGACACTACTGGAATCCCAACTTACCAATACGCGTATGAAGATGTTATCTTCTCAGCTACAGCCGCATTTTTTATTCAATACCTTAAACTCTATTTCGGTTTTAGTAGAAATAGATGCTAAAAAAGCCCAGGATACCATTGCAGATCTAAGCGACCTGCTTCGGGAAATTTTGTACAGTAGTGAGAATTATAAGGTTACATTGAGAAAGGAATTACGAATGCTGGACTATTATTTAAATATTCTCACTCTTAGGTTTTCAGATCATTTGATAATCGAGAAGAATATAGACGAGAGCCTGTTAGATCATTTAGTGCCCTCGTTGCTATTACAACCCATTATAGAAAATTCGGTTAAACACGGTTATTCTTACCATAATATACATCTAAAAATTGTGATCAATATTTTTAAATCCAGAGGTTACCTGGTGCTTAGCGTCTACAATAATGGAAAAACACTTACCGAAAAACAAGAAGCTTTATTAGAAAAAGGAGTGGGGATTTCTAATACCAGGGATCGTTTACTTACGCTTTACGGAAAAAGAGCCAGTTTTAAAATACGCAATAAAGAAGCTGGAGTAGAAACCCTAATAAAAATTCCCTTTTCCAAAACCTGATTATAGGCTTAAACGTTCCCCGTTTTTACTGGAAGATTCATATATTTTTTCCAGAATTATAATATCCTTCAATCCATCTTCCCCGGGAACCATTACTTTTTTATCATTGATAATTGCCAGGGCATCATCATCCATTTGTACAGCTTGCTGATTTTTCCCGAATGGAGCTAAAACAGTCCCATCGCTGGCTTTTCCTTTCACTCCGGAGTATGATTGGAAAGGTCTTAAATAATACCAGCCATCTTTGCAATCTACTTCAAGATTATTCATACTTTCTCCAAAACTGGTTCTGCAATTGGCAGTAATTCCGTTAGGAAATTCAAGATCAAAAACCGTAGTTTCATCAACTTCATCAAAAATCTCTGGTCTGTTAATAATATGCTTTGCGCTAACCGAAATTGGTTCTAAGCCGGTGGTATAGCGGGCTGCGTTTAACGGGTAAACGCCCATATCATACATAGCACCGCCACCCATTTCTTTTTCCAGTTTCCAAGGATTCATAGGGTCTCCATAATAACCGGCTTCGGCTTTTAGGTTTTTCATCTTACCAAAAGGTTTGGTTTCAGCCCATTTCATTAAGGTTTGCGTATTTTTCTCGTGCTGCATTCTATAACCAATAGAAAGTTTTACCCCATTTTTGTTACAGGCCTCAATTATTTGTCGGCATTCTTCCGAGGTTTTTGCCATAGGCTTTTCACACCAAACGTGTTTCCCTGCATTAGCGGCCTTAATTGCATATTTTGCGTGAAGCCCCGTGGGTACCACAATATAGATTACATCTATATCATCGTTATTGGCAATCTCATCCATATTTTCATAATTATACACGTTTTGATCTTTAATCCCGTATTTTTTTTGCCATACCGGTATTTTCTCAGGACTTCCGGTTACAATACCTCGTAATTCGCAATAATCAGTTTCCTGAAGCGCCGGTGCAAGTTGCCCGGTACTGTAGTTTCCAAGTCCTAACAAGGCTACGCCTAATTTTTCTTTATTTTTATGAAGTAGAAAATTGGGAATTGGAAGTGTAGTAGCGGCCACAAATAGCCCTGATTTTTTAATAAATGTCCTGCGATCTTGCATAATTATGTTTTTTGGCTGAGCCTAAAAGTTACTCAAGCTTTTTTAAAATTTGCAGTCAAAAATTATATTTAACTATTTTTTAAAAACTGATTACCAGTGCTTAGTATGAATTTTCTTAACTTAAAAGTCAAATCAAAACCTGATTAATTATGAAAAAAATACTTTTTTTAACCGGTGATTTCGCTGAAGATTATGAAACTATGGTTCCTTTCCAGATGTTGGAAATGTTAGGCTACACCGTGCATACGGTATGCCCGGGAAAAAAGAAAGGCGACAAGATAAAAACTGCAATTCACGATTTTGAAGGAGACCAAACATATACTGAAAAACCAGGTCATTTATTTGAACTCAACTATTCTTTTGATGAGGTATTTGCAGACGATTATGACGGATTTGTAATGGCCGGCGGCCGGGCACCAGAATATCTTAGGCTGAATAAAAAAGTAATTGAAATCACTAAGCATTTCTTTGAAAAAGATAAACCGGTGGCTTCTATTTGCCACGCTATCCAAATTCTTACTGTAGCAAAAGTTTTAAAAGGAAGAACACTTACCGCATACCCCACAATTGGTCCAGAAATAGAACTGGTAGGAGGGAATTATAAAGAAGTTGAGCCTACTGAAGCAGTGGTAGATGGCAACCTGGTAACATCACCAGCCTGGCCGGGTCACGCCGCATTTATTAGAGAATTTGTAAAATTACTCGGGGCAAAAATTGAGATTTAAGATTGGGGCTTAACCACCCCTTTCTTCAGTTGCGCTGAATTCATTCCCCTCCTTGAAAAGGAGGGGAGCTTTTTTATCTATCACTTTTCAAATTCAGTGATTTTTCCCTCAATAAATTCCTGAACTTCTTCCGAAGGGGTTTTAAAATCAAACCATTGAATATCGGGGTCTTTTCTAAACCAGGTAAGCTGCCTTTTTGCGAATCTTCGGGTGTTTTTCTTATTTTCTGAAACTGCTGTTTCAAGGGGAATTTTTCCTTCTAAATAACTGAAAAGTTCTTTATAGCCTACGGTGTTCAAAGCATTTAAATGTTTGTGAGCAAAAAGTTTTTCTACTTCTTCCAGTAATCCTTCATTCATCATCAAATCTACACGCCGGTTTATACGTTCATAGATTATTTCACGATCGGCAGTAAGACCTATACTTATCGGGATAAAATCACGCTGTTTTTTAGGCTGATTTAAATAAGAGGAATATGGTTTGCCTGAAGTTATGCAAACTTCAAGCGCTCTTATAACTCGCTGCGGATTTTCAACATCGGCTACATAATAATATTCAGGGTCGTATTTTTGAAGTTCCTTTTGCAAAGGAACCAATCCATTTTCTTCATACTTTAAGTTCAAATTTTCCCTAATTTCTGCAGGAACTTCGGGAAAATAATCCAGGCCTTGCAGAACGCTTTTGGTGTATAAACCACTGCCGCCTACCATTATCACAATATCGTGATCCTGGAAAATTTCTTCTAATTTCTGAATCGCCTCAGCTTCAAAATCGCCCACATTATAAGCATCTTCAATAGAAATATGTTGAATAAAATGATGTTTAGCAGCCTCCAGTTCTTCGGTTGAAGGGACGGCGGTGCCAATTCGCATTTCCTTATAAAACTGCCGGGAATCTGCTGAAATTATTTCAGTATTAAACTTTTTAGCGAGATTGATGGCCAGGGAAGTTTTACCGATAGCGGTAGGCCCAACTACATTAAGCAAGTAATTATTTTTCATTGAGCTTTTTTCCGCAGTTATGGCAAAATTCAGCATCATCCATATGTTTGGTTTCGTTGCAATGCGGGCAAACCTGGGTATTGGTAGGAATCTTATTTTTTTGAGCCCGGGTAATTTCAGAAGTCACAATTCCGGTGGGTACGGCAATAATTCCGTAACCTACAATCATAATAAATGATGCGATAAACCTACCAAGCGGAGTGATGGGGTGAATATCTCCAAATCCCACGGTAGTAAGGGTAACAATAGCCCAATAAATACTAAGCGGAATATTATCAAAACCTCCTTCTTCTCCTTCAACTAAATGCATTACCGTTCCCATAATTACACAAATAATAAGCACGGCAAAGAGAAAAACAATAATTTTTGGACGGCTGTTACGTAAGGCTAATAAAAGTCGGTTAGATTCGCCTATATAACGTGTAATCTTTAAAATTCTAAATACTCTAAGCAATCTTAAGGCTCTTACAGCAAAAAGTAAATTATGACCACCAAATAGAAAAGCCAGATAGGTGGGAAGGGTGGAGAGTAAATCTACAATACCATAGAAACTAAAAATATAATTTTTAGGTTTTTTAATAGCAATAATCCTTAAAATATATTCTATGGTGAAAATTATGGTAATAATCCATTCAGCAATATAAAAATGCCAGTAATACTTTAAGTTAAGGCTGCTTACGCTTTCCAGCATTACCAGGATAATACTTATGGCGATAACAACAAGTAGAGCAACGTCAAAAAATTTACCCGCCGGGGTATCGGCTTCGTAAATTATTTCGTGGATTTTAGACTTCCAGCCTGGTTTGGGTTGCGTTCTGCTCAAAAATAGAATTTTTAGGAATTATTCAAATTTAAATAAATTGCTGAAGCATCTAGGTAAATTAAAATTTATTTAAGTAGCTGGCGCTAATGGTATAATTTTTAACCGTGAATTTCGGCGTAAATAGCTTTGAATAATATGTTGGGCGTCGCGATCGTTTTTCATAGGGGTAATTATAGACCTAATAATATCTATATTATTAATCTGGTGGTTTAAATTGAAATATCCAATTCCTTTAAATTCACCATCTTCAACAAGCAATGCACTTTTTTCGTCTATATCACGACCACGATCTATAACCAGCATATGCTGGGTTTTATAAGAATGCTGATTGATTAATGCTCTCACTCTCTCATTATAAGCTTCAGCCGATTCTTCTTTTATACAGGCACCGCTGCATTTTTCTATGGTATAATTAAAGCAGCTTCCATTGCCTTTTTCAAGATTACAGAGCCTGGGGCAGAGTTCATATTTTGTTATCCACATCTCTAAAACGTTGCGAGCTCGCTTTAAAGAAGAAAAAGTAGTGATACTATTTTTCTTACCGGCACGACCAATTTTTAAATTAATATAACCATCTTCATCGGTAGAGTGGTAGAGGGCGTGACTAAATATATTCTTTTTTAAAACCTTATTGAATTTAGGCTTATTATGTTTTATTTCCTGATTTTCTTTTAAAAGTGCTGCCAGTTCATTTCCTGTGGCTTCAAAACTAACCGAGCTAACTTCTTTCTGCATTTCACGAGCTTTACGCTGCTCGTTGGTAAAATGCTGGGTAACCCGTTTTTTAATATTCCTGCTTTTTCCAATGTAAATGATCTCACCTTCTTCATTATGAAAGTAATAAACGCCCGTAATTCCCGGTAAATCTTCAAGGATATAAACAAGACGTGTATCTATTTGGCGTTTTGGCTCTAATTTTACCGCATCTTTTAGAATATTCTTTTCAATATCTTTTGCGAGTAACATTTTAAAAAGTTTTACAGTTGCCTGGGCATCTCCACTGGCACGATGCCTGTCACTTAAAGGAATTCCCAGGGCTCTAACAAGTTTCCCTAAACTATAAGAGGCCTGGCCGGGAATAAGTTTTTTAGAAAGTTCGACGGTACATAGCGATCTTCTTTCAAAATCAAAACCAAGCCTTTTAAATTCGGTTCTAAGAATTCTATAATCAAATTTAGCATTGTGGGCTACCAGTACACAATCTTCTGTAATTTCTACAATGCGCCTGGCTACTTCGTAAAATTTTGGAGCATTACGAAGCATATCGTTATTAATTCCCGTGAGGTTAACCACAAAGGGCTGAATTGGTTTTTCGGGATTTACAAGGCTTATAAATTGGTCTACTACTTTTAAACCATCAAATTTATAAATTGCTATTTCTGTAATTCCTTCTTCGTTATATTTACCACCGGTGGTTTCTATGTCTACTACTGCGTACAAAAAATATTTTCTATCTCTTAATAATTCCTTTCACCAAAAATATCACTCCCTATGCGTACCATATTACTACCGCAATCTAAAGCGATTTTATAATCTCCGCTCATTCCCATAGAAAGGATATTCATATTTGAATATGTCTCTTTAAAATCGTTAAAAACCGATTTAAGGTGTTCAAATTCTTTTTTAACCTGAGTTTCATCATCAGTAAAAGTGGCCATGCCCATAAGTCCTTTTACTTTTACTCGGTCTAAACTTTTAAACTTTTCTGAATCTAATATTTCTTTAGCTTCTTCTGCTGAAATGCCATACTTACTATCCTCTTCGGCAATTTTAATTTGCAGAAGACAATCTATAGACCGGTCATTTTTGTCGGCTTCTTTATTAATTTCTTTCAATAATTTTAAACTATCTACCGCGTGAATAAGGGAAACATAAGGCGCCATATATTTTACCTTATTTCGCTGTACGTGGCCTACCATATGCCATTTAATATCTTTTGGAAGTTCTTCCCATTTATCAGTCATTTCCTGAATTTTATTCTCTCCAAAGTTTCTTTGGCCGGCCTCGTAGGCTTCTAAAAGATCTTCTGTAGGTTTGGTTTTAGAAATAGCCACTAAAGTGACATCTTCAGGCAGTTCAGTTTTATATTTTTTTATATTTTCAGAAATACTCATGCAATCAATTTTTAGTTGGTTTCAAACTCGTAGATGGTAAGGCCGTTTAAAAGTTTGGGTTCAATATAGGTGCTTTTGGGAGGCATGGTTAAACCTTCGTCGGCAGTTTCTTTTATTTCTTCAATACTTAAGGGGAGCATGCCAAAACCGACTGCAAATTCACCTTTATCTATACGGGTTTTAAGCTCAATTAAATCATTTTTACCGTGAATATAAGAAATACGCTTATCATTTCTAAGGTCTTTAATTCCTAAAATTGGCTGTAGCACTTTCTTATACAGAATATATGGGTCTAATTTAGTCAAAGAATCTCCAAATTCATAGTTTGTCTTTCGTAAATAAAGCGAATAAAATTCCCCGTCTAAATACATATTAAAATGATGCTTTTGCTGGGGTTTATAAACTTCCATCCCGTGGTTTTCAATTCTGAAATATTCATCCAGCTGGATAAGAAATTCTTCTTTGGTATTCCCGTTTAAATCGGTAATTAGCCTGCTGTACTCGTGTATATTAAGATTGCTTTCTGAAATAAGGTAACTCATAAAATAGTTGTAAGGTTCTTTCCCCGTATGGTTGGGGTTAGCCTTCCTGGATTCCTGTGCCAGTAAATAAGAAGAAGCGCTCCTATGATGGCCATCTGCAATATACAAATGCGGCATTTGGTCAAATTCTTCTTTAATTTGACTTAATAAATTTTCCTCATCAATTTTCCAGAGATAATGGATTTCCCGGTTTACTGTGGCAAATTCGTATTCGGCGCGTGTCTGCATCACCTGCTCAATAACCTCATTTATCTTAGAATTATCGGGGTAGGTGAGTAGAACCGGTTCGGTATTGAAACCTACAACTTTAAGATAATCCTTAAACAAAGTTTCACGGCTTGCAATTGTATCTTCGTGCTTTTTGATGAGATTATTCTCATAATCTTCGGCACTGGCAGCAGCAATAATACCGCAACAGGTGGTTTCCCTGCTTACTATTTTGTAGAGATAGTAAGCCGGTTTTTCATCTTTTATAAATGAATTTTCTTCTCTGAATTCCAGGTAGCGGTTTTTTACCATCTGGAAGCGCTGCCCACCAGTTATCTCGTGCTGAAATTTATAACCCGGATTCAAAATATGTAAAAATGAATACGGGTTATACTGCAAGATCGCTCTTATTTCAGCTTCAGTATAATCTTCAAAAGATTTTGTAGCTACAAGGCCGGCTTTGGCGCGTTGCGGTCTAACCGCTCTAAATGGAAGTATTTTGGTCAAATTCTACAAATAATTTAGCTGAATTGTGAAGAAACCTTTTCGGCTTTTTTACTTTCAGAATAATCATAAAAACCTTCACCAGATTTTATTCCCAGTTTTCCGGCCATCACCATATTAGTCAATAGAGGACAGGGTGCGTATTTCGGATTTTTAAAACCGTCGTACATCACCTCAAGAATTGAATGACAAACATCTAAACCAATAAAATCGGCTAATTGAAGCGGGCCCATAGGGTGCGCCATTCCAAGTTTCATTACGGTATCTATCTCTTTTACTCCGGCAACGCCATTATAATAGGTTTCAATCGCCTCGTTAATCATTGGCATTAAAATTCGGTTAGCCACAAAACCGGGATAGTCATTCGCTTCAACCGGAACTTTATTTAGTTTTTCTGAAAGTTCCATAATGCTTTTAGTAACCTTATCGCTGGTATTATAACCACGAATAATCTCTACCAGTTTCATAATTGGCACAGGGTTCATAAAGTGCATTCCAATAACACGCTCTGGGTTGGAAACTACTGAAGCGATTTTTGTAATAGAAATTGAAGAAGTATTACTCGCTAAAATAGTTTCAGCAGAACAATTTTCGTCTAGTTGCTTAAAGATCTTAAGTTTTAGGTCTTCATTTTCTGTAGCTGCCTCAACTACAAGATCAATATCTTTTACGCCTTTAGGAATATCGGTAAATGTAGTGATGTTGTTAAGCGTTGTCTCTTTGTCTGCCGCACTTATTTTTTCTTTAGAAACCATTCGGTCTAAATTTCCCGAAATAGTTTTCATTCCCTTATCCAGACTTTCCTTGGAAATGTCTATAAGGTTCACTTTGTATCCAAATTGGGCAAAAGTGTGGGCGATTCCGTTGCCCATAGTTCCTGCTCCTATAACTGCTATATTTTTCATTTTGTGTGGTTTTTATATGAATTTCAGCCTTAAAATCGACTGAAATAGATTTTATATTATTTACTAAAACTTTCAATAACTCCATTTGCAACGCGCAAAGCTTCAGCGCCCTGTTCCAGCGTCACAATTGGAGTGGTATTATTATTAATGGCGTCAGCAAAAGTTTCCAACTCATCTAAAATGGCGTTGTTTGGGGAAACATCAGGATTATCAAAATAGATTTGTTTTTTCACTCCTTCGGCATTTTGCAAGATCATCGCGTATTCATCTTCTTTTTCAGGGGCATCTTTCATTTTTACCACCTCACATTTTTTCTCCAGAAAATCTACCGAAATATAAGCGTCTCGCTGAAAAAACCTGGATTTGCGCATATTTTTCATTGAAATTCGGCTGGCGGTTAAGTTCGCCACGCATCCGTTTTCAAATTCAATTCTAGCGTTGGCAATATCTGGAGTATCACTAATTACTGAAACTCCGCTGGCATTGATATTTTTCACCTTCGACTTTACTACGCTTAGAACCGCATCAATATCGTGAATCATTAAATCTAAAACCACGGGAACATCTGTACCACGGGGATTAAACTCTGCCAGGCGATGTGCCTCAATAAACATGGGATTTTCAATTCGGGAAGCTACGGCTCTAAAAGCAGGGTTAAAACGTTCTACGTGACCAACCTGGCCTTTAACTTTGTATTCCCTGGCTAAAGCGATAAGTTCTTCGGCTTCAGCAAATGTGTTGGTAATGGGTTTTTCTATAAAAAGATGTTTACCCGCCGTAATTGTTTTTTTCGCTACTTCAAAATGGGAAAGGGTAGGAGTTACTACATCTACCACATCTACTGCCGTGATAAGGTCTTCTATAGTATCGAATTTTTTATAACCGAATTCCGCAGAAATCTTTTCAGCATTTTCTGAACTGGCATCGTAGAAACCTACAAGCTCATATTTTTCAGACTGGTTGAGTAATTTTAAATGTATCTTTCCTAAGTGTCCTGCACCAAGCACGCCTACTTTCAGCATATTATTTAGCATTTTTCACAAAAATAGCATTTTGATTGCAAATAGTTTAGCAATAAAGAAGAGAATCTCCCCCGTTTTCGCTTGGCATCTTTGACTTCTAATGAGTATTTTTGCAGTTTAAAGGGTGAAAAAGTGATTGAAGATAACTATAGACATAAGGGGAAAAGACAGCAGTTGGTAAAAACCGTAAAGAAAAAGGGAATTACCGATAAAGCCGTTTTAGGTGCAATTGGGAAAATTCCCAGGCATCTCTTTATGGATAGTAGTTTTGAAGATCACGCCTACCAGGATAAAGCTTTTCCTATTGCTGCAGATCAAACTATTTCCCAGCCTTATACCGTTGCTTTTCAAACTGAAAAACTGGAGATTGAAAAAGGAGATAAAGTTCTGGAGATTGGAACCGGAAGTGGTTATCAAACCGCAGTTTTATGTGAACTTGGAGCAAAAGTTTACAGCATAGAACGCCAGCGGGAGCTTTATAGAAAAACAAAAATGTTTCTGAATAAAATAGGCTATCGGCCTAAGCATCTCAGTTTTGGAGATGGCTACAAAGGAATGCCAGATTATGCACCTTTTGATAAAATAATTGTAACAGCCGGCGCTCCTTTTGTTCCTAAAGACCTCTTAGGGCAGTTAAAAGTTGGAGGCAGGATGGTAATTCCTGTTGGAGACGATGTGCAAACTATGACTCTTTTTATAAGAAAATCTCCAACAGAATTCGATAAAACCGAATTTGGGCAGTTTAGATTCGTGCCTTTACTTGGGGATAAGAATTAATAGCAGTTTTTAAAAAGCTTTTCAATTTATCGTCCTCCTGAATTCATTTCAGGATCTAAAATGATTTAATTTTTTCCAACCTAATAGATCCTGAAACAAGTTCAGGATGACGTAAGAAAAAAGCCGGTTTAAAATATTTTAAACCGGCTTTTTTATGTTTAAGCTTTTATTCGCTTACTTCTTCTTCTGTTGATTCTTTTGCTGTTCTGCCTGCTCCATCATTTCCTGCATTTTCCTGGTGAACTTATTCTGCTTTTTAGGCTTTTTCTTGTTCTCCTGGATTTTCGCGTGAATTTTATCTTCATCAATAATCACATATTTAATCACCAACATAATCCCAATAGTAATTAGGTTAGAAGTGAAGTAGTATAATGAAAGTCCACTGGCATAGTTGTTAAAGAAAAACAACATCATTAACGGAGACAGGTACATAATAAATTTCATATTAGGCATTCCCGGTTGCTGGGCTTGCTGCATACTTTGTCCCGTAGTCATCATCATATAAATAAAGATTGCGATAGATGCTAAAATTGGGAATAAACTCACGTGATCTCCATAAAATGGAATGTTGAAAGGTAACTCGGCTATAGTATCATAACTTGATAAATCGTCTGCCCATAAAAATCCTTTCTGTCTTAACTGGAAAGCACTTGGGAAGAACTGGAACAAGGCATAGAAAACAGGAATTTGCATTAAAGCCGGCAAACAACCACTCATTGGGCTTGCTCCAGCTTTGCTATACAGCTTCATAGTTTCCTGCTGCTTTTTCATCGCGTTGTCCTTATACTTCTCGTTTAGCTCATTAATTTCAGGTCTTAAAACCTTCATTTTTGCTTGTGATAGATAAGATTTGTAAGTAACCGGAGAAAGAACAATTCTCACTACAATGGTCATTACAATAATCGCGATACCGTAGCTTGGTAATACTCCGCTTAAAAATGCGAAGAACGGGATAAATACGTATTTATTGATCCACCCAAAAATTCCCCAACCTAATGGTACAATTTCATCAAGGTTACGGTCGTAATCGTTTAAGATCTTATAATCTGTTGGCCCGTAGTACCAGTTCATATTATAATTAAGCTCCCCACCATTTAATTCTAAAGGCAACTGTGCAGCAAAATCTTTAGTATAAACTGTATCTATTTCTTCGTCTTCAACAAGGTTGCGAGAAGTGAATTTACCGCGGCTAAAAGGAGTGTCGGTCAATAATATAGAGGTAAAGAAATGCTGTTTATAAGCAACATAAGTAATATTCTCGTCTTCCTGTTCTTCTAAATCACCAGAGCCGAGGCTATCATCATCACCTTCATCATATTCGTAAATGAGATCTGTATAACGATTTTCGTAAGAGATACTTTTCGCGTGACGGTAACCTTTTAGCTGCCAGTTCATATTAATATCCCTGGAGCTGTTAAATACATTATTTAAGCCCTGAGATCTAATACTAAAATCCAGCATATATTCCCCCGGTTTCAGTACATAACGATATTCAAGGAATTCGTTTTCTGAAACTTTCAATTTCATAGAGATAATCTGGTTATCTCCATTTTGGGTTACTTCGGGTTCAAAATAAAGATTTTCAGTGTCTAAAGTTCTGCCGTCTGTGGTGGTAAAATTAATGTTGAAAGAAGCATTTCCGTCTTTAATTAAATAAACCGGAATAGAATCGAAAGTTTTAAAATTGGTTAACCTTGCTTCTGAAATATATCCACCTTTATTATCAATTTTAAGTTCTAAAACATCATTGGAAATGGTGGTCGTATTTTCTGTAGCCGATGGAAGACTTGCCGAATAGCCAAAAGCGCCCAAACGTTCGCGAGCCTGGGCAAGCGCAGTAGAATCGGCTCCAGGAGTTTGATTTTGTTGTGGTGGAGGTTGGTTAGCATCGGTATTGCCGGGTACTTCAACCTGTTCGGTTTCTTGCTGTGGTTCTACTTCTGCTTCAGAGGGGCTGTTGGTATACAACATCCAAAGTAAAATTCCACCAATAAGTATAAATCCAATTAAGGACTGAACATCAAATTTCTTTTCTTCCATGCTTTTCTAAACTATAACTTGCTTTTGGTCAATAAGTCGGCCACTTTTATTTTTGTGCCAGACTGGCATTTTTTCTTTTTTTCGAAAAATCGAAGGCAGCCTTAATAAAGGCTATAAATACCGGGTGCGGAGTAGCAACCGTACTTTTATATTCGGGGTGGTATTGTACACCTACAAACCAGGGATGGTCTTTAAGTTCTATAACTTCTACCAGGCCTGTTTCAGGATTTATTCCGGTGCTTAGCATTCCTGCTTTTTCCAGTTCTTCCTTGTATTTATTATTGTATTCGTAACGGTGGCGATGTCTTTCTTTAATTTCGCTTTTACCGTATGCTTTGTAGATTTTGGAACCTTCTGTAAGTTTACAATCCCAGGCTCCAAGTCGCATTGTTCCGCCTTTGTGAGTTACTTCTTTTTGTTCTTCCATAAGGTCTATAACCGGATGTTTGGTTTTAGGATCCATTTCGGTAGAATTGGCAGTTTTTAACTTTAATACGTTTCTGGCAAATTCAATTACTGCCATTTGCATTCCTAAACAAATACCTAAAAACGGTAAATTTCTTTCCCGGGCATATTTTACTGCGTCTATTTTACCCTCTACACCACGTTCGCCAAATCCCGGGGCTACCAAAATTCCGTCTAAATTGGCGAATTTATGGTCTATAGTATTCTCATTTATAAATTCTGAATGAATGCTTTCTACATTCACCTTTACCTCATTTTCTGCACCTGCGTGAATAAAAGCTTCTAAAATAGATTTATAAGAATCCTGAAGCTCAACATATTTCCCAATTAAACCAATAGTAATTTCGGCTTTAGGGTTCTTATGTCTATCTAAAAACTGGTTCCAGCGATCTAAATTTGGCGTTGTTTCATCAGGTAAATGTAATTTCTTTAAAGTAACAGTGTCCAGGCCTTCTTTCAGCATTAAATTTGGAACATCGTAAATAGTAGCCGCATCAATACTCTGGATTACCGCTTCCTGCCTCACATTACAGAAAATAGCCAGTTTACGACGAATATCGTCTGAAAGTTCGTGCTCTGTTCTACAAACTAAAATATCGGCTTTAAGTCCGCTTTCCATCAACGTTTTTACACTGTGCTGGGTTGGTTTGGTTTTTAGCTCACCTGCAGCGGCAAGATAGGGGACAAGGGTAAGATGAATAATTAACGCGTTTTCATCGCCTAATTCCCATTTTAACTGGCGAACTGCTTCAATATAAGGTAAAGATTCAATATCGCCTACAGTTCCTCCAATTTCAGTAATTACAATATCGTAATCACCATTTTGACCAAGAATCTGGATGCGATCTTTAATTTCGTTGGTGATATGTGGAACCACCTGTACGGTTTTTCCTAAAAATTCCCCACGGCGTTCTTTTTCAATTACACTTTGGTAAATACGGCCGGTAGTTACATTATTTGCCTGGGAAGTATTAACGTTTAAAAAGCGTTCATAATGGCCAAGGTCAAGATCGGTTTCGGCACCATCTTCAGTCACATAGCATTCGCCGTGTTCATAAGGATTTAAGGTTCCGGGATCTACGTTAATGTAGGGGTCGAGTTTCTGAATAGTGGTTCTAAATCCACGCGCTTGCAGTAATTTTGCCAGAGAAGCTGCTATAATTCCTTTTCCCAGGGAAGAAGAAACGCCGCCGGTGACAAAAATATACTTGGTTTCGGCCATCTTAAGAAGTGTTTGTTGCGTTGTTTGATTCAGGGCGCTAAATTACAAAGAAGAATAGAAAAGCCGTTAATTTTAAACCTAATATTTTTAAAGTTAAAACTCTGTTTTAGACTGAAGATTACTCAGGGTTTTGGAAACTTTTTTCTTATATCTCTAAGTAATTGTTCCATCCCATTGAGTTTAAGTTCAAACACCTCACTCATTTGCTGGCCAAGTTTACCTTCTGGAAAACCTTTTTGGCGATACCAAACCAAATAATATTCGGGAATGTCGCTTAAATAATAGCCTTTGTATTTTCCAAAATGCATTTTAGCGTGTGCCAGTTCTAAAAGTGCTTTGTGGTTTGGTTTTAAACTCATTTATTCAATAATCGGGATTGTTTAGGAAATGAATGCCTCGGTAGTTTACGATTGTTGCAAAATCGGTTGGAGCCGTGCAAACTTACTTTTGTTTAAAGGCTTTTCTATAAATTCTATAACCGCAGGGTATTCTTTAGCTTTATTACGGTCTACAGCACTGGTGCTGGAGGTAAGAATAATTATTCTATGTTCTTGGCCTTTAGATTTTAATAAATCAAGAAACTCCCAACCATTCATTTCGGGCATATTTAGGTCTAAAAATATAAGCGTGTTTTGCCGTTCTTCCAGGTAAACCAGGGCTTCTTCGGGGTTGGTAAAATCTACAACATCTTTATCGTAACCTTCTATTTCCAGTAGTTTTCGGGTAATAAAATTGGCTATGGGCTGGTCGTCTACCAGGATAATGGTGCTCATAACTTTTTTGCTTTTAGCTGGGTTAATTCCGAAGATGCCATTTCAATAACTTCTCTTAAAACCTTATCCATTTCTTCTGATGATTGTTTAAGTTTTGGTACGAGTTCTTCCCTGCAGGTTTTATCATCAAAAACTTCAAAAAGTTGTACTATACCCTGAATTCTCGATAAAGGTTCTCTCACATTATGAGCATTTAAAGCTGAAATATGCAATAATTTCTCATTTTTTTCAACCACTTCTTTAGTTCGTTCGGCAATAGTTTGTTTTTGATTTTCTACAATTTGATTGATCTTTTTATTCTGATTTTTAATGACGTCTAATGCCTGTAATAAAGACTGATTTTTATGATAAAGCTCTTCTTTCAAATAAATTTCCTGAAACTTAGCCTGGAAACTATCACTTATTAATTTCAGCATTTCAATATCGCCAACATCAAAAGCTTTATTCTTATCTGATATTAAGGAAACAGTAAAATCTACATCCATTTTTTTAAAGCTCCAACACCATAAAGATGGAGACTCTAAAGCAGTAGAATCAATTTTTTTACTTAATTGAGACGGAATTTCTTCAGTTTTAACCGGAATATTATTTTCCAAAATCTGCAATTCGTGCGAAAGTAAATTTTCTTTTGAAATAAGTTCAAATTCACCTCGCGAATTACACTGGCAATAGACCAGGTAAGACCCCGCCTGGTTTATACTAATTCTAAAAAGATGAAAATTAAGCAGATATTTTAGAAAACGCACTGAAACCTGCGAAACTTCTTCCAAACTCTTACAACGATTTAAATTGTTGCTGAATTTAGAAAAAGTTTCATAGGTAATTCTATAAACCCGGGAAGTTCTGTCTTGTAGGGATTCCATAATCTTCGGACTTATTCCGGAGTTTCCAGCAATTCGTTGTCTATTTTAATCCCTGATACATCAGCAATAGTATTCAACATATTTACTAAATCGGCCTGGGCCATTAATTCCTGGATTTCCTTTTGAGAAAAACCAGCTTTTTCCAGTTCCTCAAAATCTGCATCTGAAACTTCGCTATGATTTAGCGCCGCATTAGTTACAATTTTAACGGCAGTTCTAAAACTGGCCGGCATAGAAGGAGAATCTATATTTTCTGTAGCTTTAAAACCTTCATCTTCAGAGATCATAGCGCTCATACTATCAGCGAAAATCCCGTGAGCATGCGAGCAATAATTGCAACCCCGTTCCTTAGATACATTGTAGATAATAAGTTGTTTAAGCACATTCGGAACTTCTCCTTCCATTAAAGTATTCTTTAATTTACTCCAGTTACCTTTTAATAAAGTAGCATTGGTGCCCTGGCATTTAAACCAGTTTAAAACAAAGGGAAGTTGAAGAGTTTTTTTGGTATCGTCATAAATTTCCTGAACTTGGGGAGAGGCTTCATCATAGGAAACCATCGGGTAGCGTGCTGTAGAATTCATTCTGGTAATTGTTTATAATAGATTAGGGTTTTTTAAGGTTGTCCAAAATAAGTCAATATTTTAAAACGTCCTAAATTAATTTAGTGGTAATGGGCTTTTAACAACAGGCTGGTTTTTTAATTTTAAATCAACAAATTTGAAAAGTATATTTTTGTGATAGATTTTAAAAAATGAAGTACCAGTACCAAATAAGAGTAAGCCCAGAAGAGGCTGCAAATCAGCATAAACTTACGCAAGCGGTTTCCCGCCACGGTGGCATAGCTCTAAAAGATATTACTTATGTAAATATCTTAAAGCGATCTATAGATGCCCGGCAAAAAGCCATAAAGATCAATTTAAAAGTTGATGTTTATGTAAAAGAAGCATTTAAAGAAGATAAAGTTTATCTCCCAGATTACCAGAATGTAGCAACCAAAGAGGAAATTATAATTGTTGGTGCCGGTCCCGCAGGCCTGTTTGCGGCCTTGCGATGTATTGAATTAGGATTTAAACCTATTATTATAGAACGTGGAAAGGATGTTAGAACCCGTAGGCGCGATCTAAAAGCTTTAAATATTGAGCATATTGTAAACGAAGATTCTAATTACTGTTTTGGGGAAGGTGGCGCCGGCACTTATAGCGATGGCAAATTATACACCCGATCTAAAAAACGGGGTGATGTAGATAGAATTTTGAAATTACTTGTAGGTTTTGGCGCTACCCCAGAGATTATGGTAGATGCGCATCCGCATATTGGCACAAATAAACTTCCGGCGATAATAGCAGATATTAGGGAACTAATTATTAATTGTGGCGGAGAAGTTCTTTTTGAAACCCGGGTGACAGATATTCTGGTAGCGAATAATAAAGTTACCGGAATTAAAACCTTAAAAGGTGAAACAATTAATTCAAAAAAAGTTATCCTCGCCACAGGACATTCGGCCAGGGATATTTTTGAACTTTTACATAGAAAAAATATAAAAATTGAAGCCAAAGCCTTTGCGCTTGGCGTTAGGGTAGAACACCCACAGGAATTAATAGATAAAATTCAGTATAAATGTGATTCCAGGGGAGAATTTCTTCCACCTTCACCATATAGCATCGTAAAACAAATAGGCGGCAGGGGAATGTACTCTTTTTGTATGTGCCCCGGCGGAATTATAGCTCCCTGCGCTACCGCACCCGGTGAAGTTGTTACTAATGGTTGGTCTCCCAGTAAACGCGATCAACCAACCGCAAATTCGGGAATTGTGATAGAATTGAGATTATCAGATTTTAAAAATGTCGAAAAGAATCCCCTTGCAGCAATGGAATTCCAGAAGCAAATAGAACAAAAAGCCTGGTTAGAAGGTGGAAGCACCCAAAAAGTGCCGGCTCAACGCTTAGTAGATTTTACCCAAGGAAAAATTTCTACAAATTTGCCGATAACTTCTTATAAACCAGGCGTTACTTCAACCGATTTAAGTGAAGTTTTCCCAAATTTTATTCATAAAACTTTACAGGAAGGTTTTAAAGAATTCAACAAAAGTATGCGAGGTTTTTTAACCAACGAAGCCGTAGTTCACGCACCAGAATCCAGGACTTCTTCCCCGGTAAGAATTCCGAGAGATCCTTATAGTTTTGAGCATATCCAAATAAAAGGGCTTTACCCCTGCGGGGAAGGTGCCGGTTACGCCGGCGGAATAATTTCTGCAGCAATAGACGGGGAGAGATGTGCCGAAAAATGCGTGGAGAGTTTACAGAATTCTTAGTAATTTGAAAGGTTAAATTATTGATAATTGTCAAGACATTAATAGTGTTGATTTTGGTTTTTTTTATCTTCATTTTTTGAAAACAACCACCATTAAAAATCAAGATTATGCCCATAGTAGGTTCCTTAATAAAAAGTCTTATAGATCTTCGTGATACCATTGTTTCTGAACCGGAAGCAGAAGAAGCCCAAAAAGAGGTACTTACAAAGTTGCTTAAAAAAGCTAAAGACACCCAGTTTGGAAAACATTACGATTTTGAATCGATTTTAAAATCTGATGATATTCAAAAAACCTTTGCTGAAAAGGTGCCTTATTTTGATTATAACAAATTGGAGAAGGAATGGTGGCATAAATTACACGATGGTGAAAAAGACGTTACCTGGCCGGGAAGACCTCCATATTTTGCAGTAAGTTCGGGTACTACCGGAACAAGCAGTAAGCGTATTCCGGTCACCGATGAAATGCTGGAATCTATTAGAAAAGCAGGAATCAAACAGGTGAGTGCTCTTAGTAATTTTGATCTTCCGCCAGATTTCTTCGAAAAGGAGATTATGATGCTGGGAAGCTCTACCGATCTGGAGAAAGAAGGAGATCATAAAGAAGGTGAAATTAGCGGAATTAGCGCAAGTAATATTCCTTTTTGGTTTCGCGGATATTATAAACCCGGAGAAGAAATTTCAAAAATTGAAGAATGGGATGAGCGGGTTCAACGTATTGCCGAAAACGCTAAAAACTGGGATATTGGAGCCCTAAGTGGAATCCCCTCCTGGTTAGAACTTATGATGAAAAAGGTTATTGAATATAATAATCTTGATAACATTCACGATATCTGGCCAAACCTGAGAGTTTACGCTTCTGGCGGAGTGGCATTTGAGCCTTACGAAAAGAGTTTTAATGCTTTATTGGGCCACCCAATTACGGTTATTGATACGTATTTGGCTTCAGAAGGATTTTTGGCAGTACAGGCAAGACCTGATACCAATGCTATGAAACTTATTCTGGATAACGGCATTTATTTTGAATTTGTTCCTTTTAAGGCTGAATATATTAACCAGGATGGTTCTATTGTTGAAGATGCCCCGGTAATTTCTTTAGATGAAGTTGAAGAAGAAAAAGATTACGTACTGCTTATCAGTACCGTTTCTGGCGCGTGGAGATATTTAATTGGTGATACTATTAAATTTACCGATGTGGAACGTAAAGAAATTCGCATTACCGGGAGAACAAAATTCTTCTTGAATGTGGTTGGTTCTCAACTTTCAGTAAATAAAATGAATGATGCCGTACAGGAGCTCGAAGATAAATTTGATATTAAGATTCCTGAATTCACCCTGGCTGCGGTAAGAATTGATGGTGAGTTTCATCACCACTGGTATTTGGGAACCGAAGGCGATACTCCAGAAGAAGAACTTAAAGAGGCTTTAGATGAATCGCTTAAAAATGCTAATAAGAATTATAAAGTTGCGCGTTCTAAAGCTTTAAAAGGCGTGAAAGTGACTAAAGTACATCCCGATATGTTCCCTGAATGGAATGCCGCTAATAAGAAAAAAGGCGGGCAGGTAAAAATGGAAAAAGTTATGGACGAGGAGAAATTTGCAAAATGGGAAAAGTTTGTAAAAGAACAAAAAGCCTAATCGTCGTCTTCGTCAATTTCATCAATTAAAGCCATAATTTCTTCCTGCGAGAGGTAAAGTTTTTTGATTCTTGCCTTATAGGCATCAGCAAGATGGGTGTGGTTTAAAATAAAATCTTTAGTGGCAATAATATATTTTCCAAGTCCGTGGTTTACGGCATAGGTGTCTGCGGCTCTTTCGGCTTCCTGAATATATCTTTTTGAAGTAAGGTATTTAATTCCAAACCATACCATATTCGCTGCACTACGTTCACGATAATCCATAATGTGCCCCAGCTCGTGGCCAATCCAGCCAATAAGCACCTCTGACGGAACATTTTTTACATCAAAGACTTCATCTTCAATTTTAATGTGTTCGCTTATCATTACAAAATAAGAACGATTTTTTTTATTCTTTAGTAATCCCGAAACTTTTGGCTGTGCCTGCATAAAAGACTTCTGAATCTTCTTTTTGAATTTGAATTCAATTGGGGTGTTTTTTAATTCCGGATAGTGCGAAAGTGCTACGTAAGTTTCTCTCCAAATTTCATCTGGGACAATTTTATTTTCAAACTTTAAAGTATCTTTTTGTTTCATTTGTTCCTGGGCATAAAGCGCACTCCAATTCCATTGGCAAAAAAGAATTGCGGTGATTAGAAAAAAATATTTTTTAAGTGTAGAATTCAAATTAGCTTTTCTGTATAAAGCTAAAAATATAGTAAACCAGCTGGTTTCGCCAAGAAAGTTCTTATAAAATAAACATAAAAAAAGGTCATCTATACAGATGACCTAATTTTATATCGATTTCTAAAACTAATTTAGAAATTATCCCTGCATTAGTTGTTGTAATCTCTGCTGTAGTTCAGTATCGGTTTGAAGTGCCATTGCAATTTTCTCGTAACGTGCAACATCAAGGCCTTCTTCCGAAATAGCATTTTCCATTTCTTTTTGAAACTCGCCTTGCATCCCTTCAATTTCTGAAACAACTTCTTTGTGCTTTGTCAGTTCATCTTCAGTAGCATCAACCTCGGTATTTGGGTCTAAAGAAGCCTGGTGAATTTCATTAAAACGCTGAATGTCAAATCCGCTATCTTCTACTTTCTTCGCCATCTCCTGTTGCGCCTGTTGGTTTACCATTCTAATTTTCTGGTAAGCATCAGCAAATTTAGAAAGCTCCTCGTCACTAACATCTATATCTACAGTTTGTTGTTGTTGCTGTGGTAGTTGTTGAGTTTGGGCAAATACACTTGCTGATCCTAATAATGCAAAAGCAAATAATAAACCTGCAATCTTTTTTGATTTAATCATAATCGTTGTTTAAAGTTTTTAATGAGGCACAATCTAAAAAGATCATATTGCTACACAAAAGATATTGATAAATAATTTCGATTTTTTAGAGAAACTTAACTCAAATTGAGAGCCTTGTTAAAATCCTGCTCTAAAATCCCCGGGCAGAAATTACTTCCAGATGAATGGGTTCTCCAATATCTTCTTCCAATTGTTTTTTGATGTCTCTCATTTCATCTCCACTTAGGTTTTCTGGTCCTACCAGGGTAAGAGAGACCCGCAAGGGATCTCCAAACCTAACTTTCACGTCTCTAATCACTAATTCGTTTACAGTAGAACCTTCTAATTCCCGCGTAATACTGGCTTCTTTTTTAATTCGGTTAAAAGAAAGGGAAAGAGGAACCATTACCATACCAATTAAAATTAGGGTATAAACCAAACCGAGTTTTGCTCGTTTAAAAGGTGCAAAACCAAGAATAAGAAAGGTTATCCCGGCAAACATAATAATCCCCGCAAGGTTAGTTAGATATAATAAAAAAGCTCCTGAAAATACCTGCCAGTCCCACCAACCAATTCCAATTCCCGACACCGCCAATGGTGGGACCAGGGCAACTGCAATAGCTACTCCCGCGAGACTTTTTGCAATTCCTTCTTTTGCGTGTGCATATGCTGCCGCAACCCCAGAGGCTACTGCAATTCCCATATCTAAGAGGGTAGGAGATAGACGCGCATCAATTTCAGAAGTAATTAATTTTATTGGAATAATGAGCGTAACACCCGAAGAGAATAAAAGCGAAACCCCTGTTCCAATTAGAATGGTGATAATTCCTCTCTTCAGCATATTGGTATCATAACGAACCATCCCCATCGCAAAAGAAACGATAGGTGAAATAATAGGGGCCAGAATCATTGCTCCAATAATAACGGGAGAAGAATTAGCGAAAAGTCCAAAAGTGGCGATAAGTGTTGAAAGGATCATCATTACCACATAAATAGAGGTGGTTTTTGAGTTTTCCCGCAATACTTTAAACAGTTCCTGGAATTCCTCGGTGGTGGCGCGAGGAAAAATTGGTAGGGTACGTTTGGTTAACTCTTCACGTTTTTCGCCCGTAGGTAGCGTATCGGTCTTATTGCTCTTTTTGAGGTTTGCCTCATCTTTTTCTGTACAATATTTACTGGCTTGTGCCAGGCACAAAGATTCGGGTTCTACCCTAAGTAATATTTCTTTGGCTTTTTCTTTTTCTCCATCTATAGTAAATTCTACTTCAGAAGAATTTTTAATGTGCAGTTTGGCAATTTTTATTCTTCCAATAAAAGAAGGCGTTCTGTCTAGTTGCTTACCGCCAGGAAGTAAACTGCGCAATAAAAACCAGATTAATTGCAATAAATTAGTTGGCGAAATAATAAGTGTAGTAAACATTCCATCGTTCAAAGAACTTTCGGAAACCAGTCTTCTGGCTACAACCGAGCTTAAGGCATGTTCCACTACAATTATTCCCAGTGCCGAAGTATGAATTATTTTTTCATCTTCTGAACTTATTACATAGGAGTTATGTGAAAGAGAAGATAGATGTCTTATGTTTTTGAAAAATGTATAAACTTCCCTTACAAAATTGTTGTTTTGATGATCTTCAGTGAAAATAAAAACATTTCCAATATTCACCGACTGGAAGATGGGAATATCGTTACAGTAGAGCATATCCAGGTTATGCGCTTCTTCATTTTCCAGAATTTCTTTTATAACTTCCTTAGGATCGTTGGCAATGCCTAAACCTTTGGTGGTATATGTATTTTCTGGGTGAGGGAGAATTCCAACTTTATGGTTTTGCTTCGCGGCTTTTGGTAAAAATTCCCTTAGAAATTCATCGCTTAAATAAGTAACTATTATATCGTCTTTTCCTGCTTCAAATTCGGTTTCAGGGTAATCTATGGTTTGTTTTTCGGTATTTTCTAATAACGGAAAAATATCATTTTCCACAGTTTCCCTATCATCAGGATGATGTAAAATATACAGCATAGTTTTCTATTGCGATTGCAAGCGCCAAGATAAGGCTTTTTGAAATCGGCACTAAAAGTTTAACCTGAGTTTTTGAGTTCTCCCCTAAGAATAATATAAGCTTACTCTTCCTCTTTTAAATATTTATCTAAAAATTGTCTTATTTGCCTGTAACCTTCAATTTCATTTTCCTTTTTTATAAATCCATGACCTTCATCTTCAAAAACAACATATTCTACCGGTACATTATTTTCTTTTAGAGCTGCAACAATTTCATCTGATTGAACCTGAAGCACTCGAGGGTCGTTGGCGCCCTGTAAAACCATAACGGGATTTTTAACCTGTTCAGCGTGAAAAAGCGGTGATTTATTATAAAGCGCTACCGAATCTTTTACAGGATCTCCCATTTCTTCGTAAAGCGCTTCGCGGAATGCTTCCCAGTAAGGCGGGATAGATTTTAAGGTACGCAACCAGTTAGTTACCCCAAATATATTTACACCTGCTTCAAACTCATCTGGAGTAAAAGTCATGGCCGCCATCGTCATATAACCACCATAGCTGCCTCCAAGAATTCCTATTTTTTCTGAATCTATATATTTCTGTTCCTGCAGCCATTTTTTACCCCAAATACAGTCTTTTAGATCTTCCTCTCCGTGTTTTTTATCGTCCATTTTAAAGAAAGTCTTTCCATAACCGCTACTACCGCGGTTATTTACAGCTAAAATGGCATAACCCTGATTCACCAAATACTGGATTAAAGCTGAATAACCTACCCGGGATTGACCTCCGGGCCCGCCGTGAACCCATACCAGGGCGGGAACTTTATTATCTTTTGTAGCTTGATGAGGTTTGTAATAAATAGCGGGAATTTCCAGTCCGTCAAAAGATTCGTAGCGTACAACTTCAGCTGAAACCAGATCTTCGGGGTTTATTTCAGGGTTTAAAGTATTGGTTAATTTCTTTAATTCTCCCGATGAAAAATTATAAACATATAGATTATTAGGAGCTTTTGCTGTGCCAATGGTAAGCCGCATTAGTTCTTCACTATCAGAAATATTTACTGCTACAATATCTTCATTTTCCATATCGGGAAGATCAACTTCCTCACCGGTTTTGGTGTTTTCAATAATTAAGCTGTTTTTCCCGTCTTCATTAATACCTATTACCCTGTATTTATCATTTTCACTAAGATAACTATACATTACGTCCCAGTTGGTCTCAAACAAATTGCTGCTTTTATTAGTTTCAAGATTATATGCTATTAAACTTTTAAATTCCCTACCGGCGTTGGTAATGTAATAGAAATGTTCATCATTTTTATCAAAACCGGAAGCAGAATATTGAGCTGATTCTTCTGAAAGTTCTGTCATTTCTTCGGTTTCTAAATTGTATAGATACAGCTTATTTTCACTGGTGGTAATAGATTTGGTGAGGGCAATTAATTTCCCGTTGTGAGAGATATCTTCAAAAGAGAGATTTTCTTCATTTTTATAAATTAACTCACTTTCCCTGCTCTGCATATCCATTTCTAATAAATCAAAAAACTGGGGATTCCTTTTGTTTGATAGATAATAGAAACCGGTTTTCTCATTGTTCCAGCCGGCAAATTGTGCTTTTTCATTTTCGCCGGGAGTTAGATCGGTAGGAGTTTCATTTGCCTCAAGCAGGTAAATATGGTTAATTTCATTTCCGCCTTTATCTGCCGAGTAAAGGATATTCTCAGAATTTGGAACATAATCTATAGCGAAATAAGAATCTTCTTCAGAAGAAGTTACTTGTTGCATTTCTGCGGAAGAAATATCAATTTCAAACAAATTAAAAATTCCACTTTTGTCAGAACTTACCAGTAGTTTATCTTCATCAGGAGAAAAATAACCTCCGCCTATTCTGGTATTTTCATAAAACTGTTCAATGGTATAATCTTCGGGTTCCTGGTTTTGTTGCGCAAATACGGGGAGGCTAAGAAAAGCCATTAAGTAAACAAAATATTTCATAATTAGAAGTTTTGGTTGGTTATGTGGTTTGATAATCAGTAATTTAAATAAACTAAATTTACGTAATTTTCGCTGAACTGGTTTAGATAGCCTATATTTTGTAAAAAGTGGGGTTTATCACTATTTTAAAGAAAAAAATCTAAGTATGAAAAATAAGAATCTAACTTCAATTATATTATTTGCAGCTACTACAGCTTCAAAAGAGTTTAACTTTAGAAAAGATCACGATACTATTAGGGTAAAAGATCTAAAAACATCCGTAAAATTTTACAAAGATATTTTTGGGTTAGAACAAATAGATAATGGTGGCCTTGGAGACCATATTAAATGGTTTATGCTGGGTAATAATGTACAGCTACATTTGGTGGAAAGCGATACGGAAATAGAAAAAAATAAAGGTTTTCATTCTGCTTTTAATACCCAAAACCTATCGGAATTTATGGAATTTCTTAAGGATAAGAACATTCCTTTTGAAAACGGGAAAGGTAAAAAAAATACAATTACCAACCGCCCGGACGGGGTTAAACAAATTTATTTTCAGGATCCCGATGGGTACTGGATAGAGGTGAACGACAGTAAGGTTTAGCTTTTTACCGCATATTCCTTTTTAAGCAAGCCAAGTTCTTCAATAGTTTTTAAAACACCGTTTTCGTTGTTATCAAAATTGGTTAAATATTTACTTGCTTTAATAATCTCTGGATGCGCGTTTTTCATTGCGTAGCTGTATTTCGCGTTTTGCATCATTTCCAGGTCATTGAGGTAATCTCCAAAAACCAGGGTTTCTTCAGAAGAAATATTTAATTCTTCCTGGATACCGCTAATTGCGTTTCCCTTATTTGCAGTAATAGAAGTGATATCTATAAATACATGGGCGGCAATTGCTACTTTATAATCAGTGGCATATTCTTCTAAATGCGGGTAGGTATTTTCTTCAACCCCATTAAAATTACAAAAAGTTACTTTTAAAAATGTGTCGTCTACCTGAGTGAGATCGTCTACTTTTTTAATCTTTTTATAAAATTTATTGATTTCGTTAAAAAAGCTATCGTCTTTACTTTCTATATACGCCGAATTTTTCCCGCAAAGTACTAAGTGAGTATTAGAAAGTTCCCTGCCTTTTTCTACAAAATCCATCGCGGCTGTTTTGTCTAAAGGGTTTACATACAGATCTTTTCCTTTATGCACTACGTGAGTACCATTTTCGGCAAAAAACATCATTCGGTCTTTAATTCTTTCAAATTTGCTCTCCAGATTGTAAAACTGCCGGCCACTTGCCACAGCGAACATTATTCCTTTATTATTAAGTAATTCTTCTATTTCCCAAAAATCTGGATGTATCTCGTGCTCGTCGTTCAACAAAGTCCCATCCATATCGGTAACAATCAGTTTTATCATAGCGCAAAAATTAAGTTGCAAATATAAAATATTAGAATTGGGTATAAGTTAAGAAAGCATCAAATGTCCTACTATCTAAATAGAATTTCTTGATGTATGTCTTTGATTCCCAAAAAGCTGAAGTGTTATTCGTTATTTTTATTTAAAATAATTATAAATAAGCTTTTGAAAAAGGGATTTCGTTTTTACATTTGCCGCGTATTTAAATCCAATCTAAATAAAAACACTGACTAATGAAGCTTTCAAATAGCCTGATTATGTTCTTTCTTTTAGCTATTCAAATTAGCTTTGCACAAAATAACGGTGCAATTAAAGGAAATGTAGTAAATAATGCAGCAAACCCGCTGTCTAATGTTAATGTTGAAGTTAAAGGTCTTCAAATTGGTGATGAAACCAATAATAGGGGAGAATTTACGTTAAGAAATATTCCGGAAGGAAACTATACATTACAAATTTCTTATGTAGGGTATGAAACCCAGAATTTAAAAGTTAGCGTACAGCCTGGCGCAACTACCAATATTCCTTCTATTGTTTTGTTAGGAAAGGAAGAGCAGTTGGGAACCGTGGTTTTAAGGGGAAATGGAAACGGCAATAAGTTTACCCGAAATACCAGCGTGAGTGTAGCAAAGATGCCACTTAAAAAGATCGAAAATCCGCAGGTTTATAATAATATTACCACTGAGCTTTTACAGGAACAGGTAATTACCAATTTTGACGATGCGATTAAAAACGCTTCAGGCCTTACCAAACTTTGGGAATCTACCGGCCGTGGAAATGATGGTGCAGGGTATTTCTCGCTTAGAGGATTTCCTGTGCAACCAAGTTTAGTAAATGGTTTGCCGGCACTAACTAACGGGAGCCCAGATCCTGCCAATATGGAAAATATTGAAGTAATTAAAGGCCCGTCTGGAACACTTTACGGAAGTAGTCTGGTGTCTTACGGTGGTTTAATTAACATCACAACCAAAAAGCCTTATAATTATTTCGGTGGAAATGTTTCTTACACTTTAGGAAGCTTCGGACTTAACCGTGTAACTGCCGATGTTAATACGCCGCTTGATGAAACCGGTGATGTTGCTTTAAGAGTAAACACTGCTTACCATACCGAAAACAGTTTTCAGGATGCCGGCTTTAATAAATCTTTATTTGTTGCGCCTTCGTTAAGCTATAAAGTAAATGATAAACTTTCATTTTTTATAAATACTGAATTTTACGATTCTGAAAGCACAAATCCTTTAATGTTGTTCGTAGATAGAGGTGCACCGCTCAGAGCTACCAATATAGAAGAATTAGGTTATAACAACGAACTTTCTTACACCAGTAACGATCTTACTGTAGAGAACCCTACTTTTAGCCTGCAGGCGCAAATGAATTATGAACTTTCTGATAGCTGGACTTCACAAACCGCGGTTTCAACAGGATCGGCTAAAGCATTGGGCAATTATTCATATTTATATGAAACTACTCAGTTTAATCAGGGTAGAGAAGAGGTGCCTGGTGAAGCAACAAATTTAGATGAAGGACTTGTGTTTTCCCGCTACATTAGTAATCAAAATTCTACGACCATAAGTAATGATATTCAGCAGAATTTTATCGGAGATTTTGAAATTGCAGGAATGCGTAACCGCACCGTAGTTGGTTTAGATTATTTCAATAGAAAAGTAATTGATAACAATAGCGGATATGTAGGAAATGGCGAGGTTTATATTGGTAATGCCAGCCTTCAGAATGTAAACGAAAGTGTTTACGATATCTACGAGCCTGAAAACTATATCACCAATTACGATAGCGGAATTCTAAGTAAAGAAGGTGTAGCCGGCTTATTAGAAAACGTAAATAGGAATAATAATATCGCTGAAGAAGATATTTATAGCGCCTATATTTCTAACGTTCTTAATTTTACTCCGCAATTGGCTGTAATGACCAGTCTAAGATTAGACCAGTTTGAAACTGAAACCAATAGCCAGACCGCACTATCTCCAAAATTTGGAGTGGTTTATCAACCGGTTCTAGATAAAGTAGCGCTTTTCGCAAATTATATGGATGGTTTTAGCAACGTGGGTCCAAGACAGGTAGATAACCTGGAGACCGGAGAAACAAGAACTATAGTTTTTGATCCTGAAAGAGCAAAACAATTTGAAGTTGGTACCAAATTAAACCTGCTTAAAAATCACCTTTCTGCTACCTTAAGTTATTATGATATCCAGGTTTCTAATATGGTAATGCAAGATGCTGAAAATCCTTTTAATCTTGTTCAGGATGGAGAGCAATATAGCCGCGGATTTGAAGCCAGTCTTACCGCCAGCCCTTTTGAAGGTTTAAATTTAATTGCAGGATTTAGCCATAACGATAGCGAATTAACTGAATCTGATCAAACTGATTTTCTTGGAAGAAGACCGGAATCTGCTGGGCCGGAAACTTTAGCTAACTTCTGGGCAAGCTATCGTTTTGTTCAGGGAAATCTTAAAGGTTTCGGACTTGGTTTTGGCGGAAATTATGCTAGTGAGAATATGATCTTTAACCGTCAAACTGCTGGTATTTTTACTCTTCCTTCTTACACGATTTTAAATGCTTCATTATTCTATAATGTAGATAAATTTGGAATTAATTTGAAGTTGAATAATCTTACCAACGAAGAATATTATACCGGTTGGTCTACAATAAATCCTCAAAGACCAAGAAACTTTGCGGCGAGTTTAACTTATAATTTCTAATTAAATAAATTAATATGGTCACCATCAAAATTGTTTTGAGTTTTGGTGGTGGCCTATTTATATGCAGAAAAAAACAAAAAATAAAGGATTAAAGAAGTGGATTGCAAAACTTCATTTGTGGCTGGGACTGGGTTCCGGTCTTATTGTTTTTATAGTAGCAGTTACCGGATGTATTTTTGTTTTTCATGACGAGATTAAGGACATTACCCGCGATTATCGCAAGGTCGCCTCTCAAGAATCAACATTTGTAGCGCCTTCAAAACTTCAAAATAAAACAAAATCGCTTTTTCCTGAAGCCCAACCGGGAATGGTTGTTTACCAGGGCAGGGACCGTTCAGCTTTTGTTTATTCTGTTATAGATGAGGTGCCGCATCATATTTATTTCAACCCTTATTCTGCCGAATTTCTTCAGAAAGAAAACCTGGAAGACGATTTTTTTCTAATTGTAGAAGATTTACATATGCATCTCTGGCTTCCGGAGAAAATAGGAAAACAGGTAGTAGGAATTTCTACATTAATTTTCGTTTTCATGCTTATTTCTGGAATAGTGCTTTGGTGGCCGAAAAAGCGAAAAAACTTCAAGAAACGTCTTCAAATAAGATGGGATGCCAAATGGCGCCGTGTAAATTACGACTGGCATAGTATAACCGGATTATATATTTCGCTTCTGGCTTTGTTTATAGCCATTATGGGACTTAGCTTTTCTTATGAATGGATGAATCACGGCCTGTACGACCTGGCAAATCTATGGCAGGAAAAACCGGAAGACCGGTTAAATATTCAAATTGAAGATGCTGAATATTCTGAAAACGCCCTGGATATTGCAATAGTTGAAACCTTAAAACAACGGCCTGAAGATGAAATGTTTTTTGTGTGGGAACAGGGTGGAAGCGCACCAATAACAACAGGATCTTATCCTGAAGCCCTGGATTATGATCACCAATCCAACTTTTATTTTCACCCGGAAACCGGTGAATTATTGAAAAATCATGAATATTCGGCTAAAAGTACCGGGATGAAATTGCAGGAAATGACCTTTGGTTTACATACAGGGCAGTATTTTGATCTACCCGGAAAAATAATCGCATTTTTTCTAAGCTTATTTGTAGCCGCCCTTCCCGTTAGCGGATTTATGATTTGGTTTGGTCGTAGGAATAAGAAAAGTAAGCCAAAAGCTTAAAAAAGTATCCAATCAACAATTCCGCCTACAATTGCTATAAAGACAGCCAACCATAACGAGGGGAGAAAACCTTCGGTCTTAAAATCGCTACTAAACTGGTCGGCAATTTCAATGATAATTGCGTAAGCAATAACCCGGGTTATAAATCCTAATCCCAGGAAATAAAAAATCCCGAAAGTAGCTACGTTTAGTAATAAAGTGAGGACCCAACTTAATAAAAAACTCAGCACACCAATAATTAATGCTACAATAATAGCCGTTTTAAAACCGTCTAATTTTACCTTGGGCATTATATTAGCCGCGGCAAGTAAAACCAGGGCATCTATAACAATATGCACTATCCATTGAAGCATGGCTTTCTTTATTTTTTGGTTAGGTTATTTAAAGATAGAAAAAATTAGCCAAAAGATTAAAAGCAATTTTACTCGATAATCGAGATTTTCCTGCTAAATACCCGGAGCTTGACGGTAGTTTACTTAGGATATTTTTCTAAAGTAGTAGGTTGCTGATTGGTAAGAATCTCCCAAATAGCTTTAAAATTAGCCAGTTGTTCGCGGCGTTTAATAGTTTCAGAAGAGGTATATGCAACGGGAGAGGCTTCTAATCCTTTATAGTCGGCATCCAGGTTTTTAGCAATATAAAGACTTCTGGGTAAGTGAAATTTTTGCGTGATTACTATGGCATCTTCGATTTCAAAAACAGATTTTGCCCTGAACATACTATCGTAAGTATCAAAGCCAGAATGATCTAAGATAATATCTTCAGAAGAAACTCCTTTTTTCAATAAATAATTTTTAATGGCATTTACTTCATCATAATCATCGGTTCTATGATCGCCACTCACCAGAAAATTTTCAATCTTATTTAACTTATAAAGTTGGTAAGCAGTTTCTACCCGATCTTCAAGAATTGGAGATAATTTTCCATCAGCATGTACACTAGCGCCAAGAATTATTCCTGTTTTTGCTGAAGGAATCTGGGTGATTTCAGAATAGATTAGGCCAGAAGTTTCTTTTTGTACATAAGCTTCTAATCCAAATATTATAAGGATGCTTATAATAACAAACAGTGCAAAAGCGAGAATTAGTTTTCTAAACAGCTTCATAAGGCGGCGCCAATTATAAAACGAAGATAAAGAATTATAGTTTACTTATTTGTTTAATTTATTGAGGAAACTTTATGCATAAAAAGTGATTGATTACCTTTGAAAGTCTTAAAAGAATACTTGAAACATGAGCAATATAAAAGCTTTACAATGGCGTTATGCCACTAAAAAGTTCGATCCGCAAAAAATTCTCTCTATAGAGAAAATAAACATTCTTAAAGAAGCCTTTAATTTAACTGCTACCTCTTATGGCTTACAACCTTTAAAAATGGTTGTGGTGCGCAATAAAGAATTGCAGGAGCAATTAAAAACTGCTTCCTGGGAGCAACAACAGTTAAACACTGCGTCTCACGTTTTAGTGATTTGTATTGAAAAGAAAGTTGATAAGAATTTTATTGAAAAATACTTTAAAAGGGTAAAACACATACGCGAAACTCCAGATGATATTTTAGATCCTTTTAAAAAATCTTTGGTAAATAGTTTTGAGTCTAAAGCCGAAGAAGAAGTGCACGCCTGGGCACTAAATCAGGCTTACTTAACTTTGGGGACACTGTTAACCGTTTGTGCTACCGAAGAAATTGATGCTTGCCCAATGGAAGGTTTTGAACCCGATAAATATGATGAGCTCTTAAATTTAGGCGAACGCAATTTAAGATCGGTTCTGGTTTTACCGGTAGGTTACCGTGCAGAAGACGATATGTTTTCTGAATTTAAAAAGGTGCGAAGACCTTTAGATGATGTGATTATTGAAGTAAATTAATAATTTACGTACCGGGTAATTTCAAGTCCGTAGCCAATCATCCCAACACGTTTGGTTTGTTGAGAGTTAGAAAGCAACTTGATTTTATGAATTTCCAGATCGTGTAGAATCTGTGCACCAATTCCAAAATCTTTATTATCCATATTAATAGGCGGAGCTTTAACTTCGCCTTTTTTCTGGCGTTCTTTTAGCTCTGCAAGTCGTGGTAATAAATTTAAAGATTGTAGGGCAGGATTTATAAAAACAATTGCACCGCGGCCTTCCTCGTTTATTGCCCTAAACATATTATCCAATTTCTTGTCGGCATCATTGGTTAATGTTCCAAGAATATCGTTATTAATTAGCGTAGAGTTTACCCTAACCAGAATTTCTTCATCGTTTTTCCAGCTACCTTTGGTAAGTGCTAAATGAACCTGATTATTTGTAGTTTGGCGATAAGCCCGTAATCTAAATTTCCCAAAACGGGTATCGAGATCAAAATCTTCTTTCTTTTCAATTAAAGAATCGTGTTGCATTCTGTAAGCAACAAGGGCTTCAATAGAAACAATTTTAAGATCGAATTTCTGGGCAACTTCCATTAATTGAGGGAGCCTGGCCATAGAACCATCTTCATTCATTATTTCTACAATAACTCCTGCAGGTTCAAAACCGGCTAGCCTGGCAAAATCTATAGCAGCTTCGGTATGTCCGGTTCTTCGTAATACGCCACCTTCTTTAGCTTTAAGCGGAAAAATATGCCCGGGACGGTTAAGGTCTATAGGTTTGGTTTCAGGATCTATTAAAGACTGAATGGTTTTAGCCCTGTCTGAAGCTGAAATTCCTGTGGTAACACCCTTACCGCGTAAATCTACCGAGATGGTAAAACCGGTTTCCATAGGATCGGTATTGTTGCTTACCATCATTTCCAGTTTCAGGTTTTTACAACGTTCTTCGGTAATTGGTGCACAAATGAGTCCGCGGCCGTGAGTAGCCATAAAATTGATCATTTCCGGAGTCACTTTTTCTGCGGCGGCAACAAAATCTCCTTCATTTTCCCTGTCTTCATCATCTACCACAATAACAACCTTGCCTTCACGAATATCGTCTATTGCTTCCTGAATGCTGTGAAGTTTAAGCGGAGTATGGGTAGTGGTTTCCTGAGCCATGTTATGTGTTATTTTGGGCTGCAAAGATATTTAATCTATTTTTCTTTTCGGCTTAATAATACCAGCTTTTTTAAGAGCTTTACGTATAGGTTCGGTAATATTATCAAAAGCAAAAAGGCCCTGATCTGTAGTCGCCCTGTAGGTGAGATAAATTCCTAATGGTAACATAATTAAAGTAGAAAGCCAGGTGGCCAAAAACGGACTAACACTACCATCTTCGGCGCTGTTTTTAGCAAATATGCCAATAAAGTGGTAGGTAAGAAAAAGTAGAACAGCAACCACCATAGGTAATCCCATCCCGCCTTTTCTAATTATAGCGCCTAAAGGTGCACCCACAAAAAATAAGATAATACAGGCAGCGGCCAGCACGTATTTTTCGTGTAGGGCTATTTCAAATTTGTTGATTTGTTTAGTAGAATTTTTTAACTCAGATTTTTTAATATTTAAATGAGAAAGTGCGCCATTGATAGACCCAAGGGAAAGATTAACAATTTGAATAGCCTGGTAGGTATCGTACTCTTCCAGAATGGTATTTTCTATTTCTTTTATAGAATCTGAAGGATTAAGATTTACTTCAATTTTATCAAAATCTGTTCGCCGGTACATATTTTCGCTAAGATTTCTTTTCTTTTCGTTATGAGCGGTAGAAAATGAATCTATACTTTGCTTAAGTTCAGAAATATTAAGCATTCCCTGGGTGTTACTGTAACTCTCATCTTCCAGGTCTACATTATTAAAATCTGAAAGATCCAGGTTTATGGTATATTCTTCAAAATAACTCTTTGCAAAAGGTTTATTCCTTCTTTTAGAATAATCTGAAGGTTGAATTTCATCGTAATAATTACCGTCTTTTAAAATGAGAGAAAGTACCTCGGAATCTGTACTGCCCATTAATTCGCCTTCTTTGGCCTTCATTACGGTAAAGTTTCCGCTGCGGGCAGTTTTTTTATGGATAATAACATCGGTTAGATACTGGCCGTTATCGCCGCTTTTATCGTCTACTTTAATATTTATGGTCCCCAAATCGTTAAAAACCCCTTCGGTAATGGCCATTGCGGGTTTTAATTTGGCAATATTTTTCCTAAGGTTTATAGATTTATATTCTGCGGCGGGAATAACATTATTAGCAAAAAAGAATGCAGTAACACTTACTAAAAGAATGAATAAAGTTAAGCTACGCATAGCTCTTTGAAGTGAAATCCCCGAAGATTTCATTGCCGCAAACTCATAATTTTCGGCAAAATTACCAAAAGTCATTATGGAAGTAAGCAGAATAGTAAGCGGTAAAACCAGTGGCACCAGTTTGGGAGAGAAATAGAGAAGGAATTTAAGAATAATTTCAGTATCCAAATCTTTCCCGGCCAGTTCACCTATGTACAGCCAAATGGTTTGGAGTACAAAGATGAACATTAGGATAATAAAAACTGTAAAAAACGTTTTTAGGTAACTGGTGAGTATGTACCGGTCTAATATTTTCAATTTAATCTAATCTATTGATGTAAAAATCTTCGTAACGATCTTCTTCAAAGGTAAAAAGGTTTTGTGCCAGTTCCTGGTCAGTTTTAAAGCTTTTTACGGTAATAGTTATTTTGGTGTTATTATCCTGGGTTTGAATAAGATTATAAATATGCTTGGTTTGACTGTCTATTCCCAACAGGATATTCTTAACCTCGGCATCACTGTCTTTTGGAGTTAATTTTACATACTGAATTTTACGACCATTCAAATTTTGAGCGGCGTCCATTTCATAATTGTAACCTTCTTCATAAAAAGTGAACATTTTTGACGGAGTGATATTATTTTCTTCCTCTTCAACGTAGGTAGAAATATTTATCTCTTCGTCTTCAGGAATAATGGTATAAATTTTCTCTCCATCAAACATTTGGGTAGTTCCCATTAAATTTAGTACATATTTTTCTCCTGCAATACTTACATCCCCACGGGTTTCCTGGTTAACATTCGCTGCATTATTTTGTAGGGTGTATTTAAAATCTATCACCATATTGTCATAGCTTTTAACTTTAGAAGAAACTTCTTTTAAAAGGTTTTCAGCTTTTTGAGAATTCTGGGCGCTTAAGCTCAGGGTGAAAACAGCGAGCGTAATTAAAATTAAATTTTTCATCTTAGTAATTAGGTGTATTATTCTTCGTTTAATAATTGATCTAAAGCTGCAAGATCTGTCACTAAAACCTGTCGGGCTTTACTTCCTTCAAAAGGTCCTACAATGCCGGCTGCTTCTAATTGATCTATAATCCTACCGGCGCGATTGTACCCTAATTTTAGTTTACGTTGCAGCAAAGAAGCAGAGCCTTGTTGAGCCGTAACGATCACCTCGGCAGCTTCTCTAAAGAGTTTATCTCTTTCGCTTACATCTATATCAACACCTGTGCCACTATCGTCAGCTTCGTAGGCAGGAAGTTGGTGCGCTTCGGGATAAGCCTTTTGCGAACCGATAAATTCGGTTATTTTATCCACTTCAGGGGTGTCTACAAAAGCACATTGTAGACGCTTAAGCTCATTACCCTGGGTAAAAAGCATATCTCCACGCCCAATTAGTTGATCTGCGCCCTGGCCATCTAAAATCGTCCTGGAATCTATTTTTGAAGTTACCCTAAAAGCAATCCTTGCCGGGAAGTTTGCTTTTATAATCCCGGTAATTACGTTTACCGATGGTCTTTGAGTTGCAATTATTAAATGAATCCCAATGGCACGGGCCAACTGGGCTAAACGGGCAATTGGGGTTTCTACTTCTTTCCCGGCGGTCATTATTAAATCGGCAAATTCATCTACTACCAATACAATGTATGGAAGGAATTTATGGCCGTTTTCGGGATTTAATTTTCTGGCTTTAAATTTTACGTTGTATTCTTTAATATTACGAACCATCGCGTCTTTAAGCAATTCGTAACGATTATCCATTTCAATACATAAAGAATTCAGGGTATTTATAACCTTAGTATTATCGGTAATAATTGCATCTCCTGAATCTGGGAGTTTTGCCAGATAATGTCTTTCAATTTTATTGAAAAGTGTAAGTTCTACTTTTTTAGGATCTACCAGCACAAATTTTACTTCAGCAGGATGTTTGCTATAGAGTAGAGAAGTTAGAATGGCATTTAATCCAACCGATTTACCCTGACCTGTTGCCCCGGCCATAAGCATATGCGGCATTTTTGCGAGATCTACCACGAAAGTCTCGTTAGAAATAGTTTTGCCCAGGGCCATTGGTAATTCCATTTCAGCATTTTGGAATTTTGGCGAAGCAATTACCGAACGCATAGAAACAATGGTTGCGTTTTTATTAGGAACTTCAATACCAATAGTCCCTTTCCCGGGAATTGGCGCAATAATACGAATACCCAATGCTGAAAGGGAAAGCGCAATATCGTCTTCCAGGTTTTTAATTTTTGAGATTCTAATTCCGGCTTCCGGGACAATTTCGTATAAAGTTACGGTTGGGCCAACCGTAGCCTTAATTTGAGCGATCTCAATTTTGTAATTTTTAAGCGTATCTACAATACGGTTTTTATGCTCTTCCAGCTCTTCCTGGTCTACTGTAATACCACCACCATATTCTTGAAGCAACTCCAGGGTTGGGAATTTATAATTACTTAGTTCTAAAGTGGGGTCAAATTCCCCAAAATCTTTTACAATTTTATTGCTAATTTTATCTTCATCCAACTCTTCTTCCTGGGCTGTTTCTACTTCCATTTCTACCTCTTCAGGTTCAACCGGTTTAGGTTTTGGAGTAGGTGCAGTTTTTTCTTGTGTTGGAGGCGTGGTATCCAGTTTTATTTCTGCTGAAGATTTTTCAGCTGGTTTATCGGTTTTTGGGATTGATTTTTCTTTCCAGTCGGTTTCTTCTTCTGTTGCTGAAATTTCTTCATCATTAGACTTAAATTCTTTATTAAGGCTATCTTTTTTAGATTTCAGAAAGCTTCCTATTAATTCAGGCGTAAGGTTTAATCTTAAAGTTAGGTAAGCTATAAATAAGAACAACATCAATAATATTGTTCCGAAGAAACCTAGGTAATCCTGAAGGAAATCGTTCATTTCAAAGCCAATTCGGCCACCCAGCAGCGGATTTTCTGCAGCGAAAAAACCGAAGAAAATAGCCAGCCAAAGCATTATTAAAATACCCCAAAACCAGGATTCCCTTAGTTTTGTAGATTTTACACCAAGAAAAAGATGAAATCCGCTGTAGCTTACTAAAATTGAAAAGATAAAAGCGGCAACGCCAAATCCTTTGTACATAAAAAAGTCACTAACTGAAGCGCCAAATTTGCTTAACCAGTTTTTGGTTTCTACTTCACGATTTGAGAATTCGCCAAGCGTGCTTTGGTCTACCTGCCAATTGAATAAAAACGAAATAAATGCAACACTTAAAGCGAGGCCAAATAACATTAAGAAACTGCCTAAAACTACCTTTTGTTGCCGGTTAAGTTTAAAGGAAAATTTAGTCGACTTTTTCCCGGTGCTTGTTTTAGTCCTGGTTTTCTTTTTGGCCATAGATGATTTGTAGGATTTTGAGCAAAAATACAAATTAGCCCCGTCTAAAATAAAGAAAATTGCTTTCAGTTTATGGGATGCTATTTTGTATGCTTAAACGTTCAAATCTAATCAATTATTTTTTGAGAAATATAGAGGAAAATCATTTAGCATTTAAAAGCCTTAGATTCTGAAAGCTACTAAAGAATATTTTAAAAAATATAAGGAAAGTAAATAAACGCACCAATAATTACCGCAGTTACTGCGGCGATAAATACTGCGCCAGCGGCAATATCTTTGATATGCCCAATTTTACTATGAAAATCTGGGTGCACAAAGTCTGCCATTGCTTCAAGGCCTGAATTTAGTCCTTCGGCAGTCATCACCAGGCCTATAGCGACAAACTGAAACATCCATTCGGTTTTAGTAATATCAAAGAAATACCCGGCAATACACATAATTATTGCGAGCACAAATTGCACTTGTATGCTCTGCTCGTGTTTTAGTAACAACCAGGCACCTTTAATGGCATAGCCGCCTCCTCTAATTCTTTTTCCGAGGAAACTATCCCGCATTATAACAGGGTTTTAAGAGCTGCCAGGTAATCTGGTTCTTCGCCAATTTCGGGAACTTGCTGGCTGTGGATTACATTGCCGTTTTCATCTAAAACAATTACTACTCGAGAAAGTAAAGCTTCAAAAGGGCCATCCATAATTTCAAGACCGTAATCTTTTCCGAAGTTTCTATCTCTAAAATCTGATAGGTTAATTACGTTTTCCAAACCTTCATCGTTCACAAAACGCTTTTGTGCGAATGGTAAATCGCGGGAAATACAAAGTACAACGGTATTATCAAGTTCTGTAGCTCTCCCGTTAAATTTTCTAACTGAAGTTGCACAAACCCCTGTGTCTATACTTGGAAAAATATTAAGAATTACACGCTTTCCTTTAAAATCGTTTAAAGTTGCGGTACTAAGATCTGATTTAATGAGGGCGAAATGGGGTGCTCTCTCTCCTTTTTCTGGAAGGTTACCATAGGTGTTAATTTTTTCACCTTTTAATGTTATTTGCGACATGGATGTTTTCTATTAAATTGGATTGATAAATTTAGAACATCTGTTTTAGGGATTTACTAAAATTATCATAAAAACAAAGGGCTGCCTTAATATAAGACAGCCCTTTTTAAATTATAATTAAAACGCGATTTTTAACGGTCTATAGAACCAACTACTTTTTGCATAAAGTTGTTGCAGGCATCTTTTTCTGGAGTACCTCCATCTATAGAATGCTTTACTTCTACAGCTCCGCATAAGTTCGAGATCAATTCACCTATCACATCCATTTCCTCGTCTTTTACGGAACGATGTTCAGAATAGCTTTCAAGGACTTCTATGGTATGTTCCAGTTTTTGAGCCTCGTTCTCGCGTGCTAAATGTTTAATTACTGGTAACTTCATTTACTAGGTCTTTTAGAGGTTCAAATTTGTTAGTTTGTACCTGATTAACGAAACTTCCGTTTTTAAAAGTGGCAAAAGTTGGTAGGTTATCTACATTTGCCAGTTTTCTGGATTCCGGGTATTTTTCGGCATCTACCAATAAGAACGTTGCGTTCTCATTTTCTGAAGCTAATTTCTTGAATTTAGGCTTCATTAATCGGCAGTTACCACACCATCCGGCCATATACTGTACCACCACGGTTTCGTTATCTGAAACTATTTCGTTTAAATTATCTTGTTCAAGTTCTTTTATCATAACAATCTCTTTCCCTTTTTTCTTAGTTTAAGCTTAGGTAAGAAGCAACTCCGTCTCTATCGGCGTTCATTGCGTCTTTACCTTCTTCCCAGTTTGCAGGACAAACCTCACCTTTTTCCTGTACGTGAGTGTAAGCATCTACAAGTCTTAAGAATTCTGCTACGTTTCTACCAAGTGGCATATCGTTTACTCCTTCGTGGAAGATTTTACCTTCTTCATCAATAAGGTAAGTAGCACGGTAAGTTACGTTGTCTCCTTCTAGAGTAACATCTCCGGTTTCTTCATCATAAGATTCTCCGGTAATATCTAGAATTCCAAGACGTGAACTTAGGTTTCTGTTAGAATCTGCAAGGATTGGATATTTAACGCCTTCAATTCCTCCATTATCTTTTGGAGTATTTAACCAGGCAAAATGTACTTCTGGAGTATCACAAGAAGCTCCAACTACCATTACATTTCTTTTTTCAAATTCTTCAGCTGCTTTTTGGAAAGCGTGTAATTCTGTAGGGCAAACAAAGGTGAAATCTTTAGGGTACCAGAATAACAATACTTTTTTCTTGTTTTTCTGTGCTTCTTCCAAAATATTTAGTTGAAAAGTATCACCCATTTCATCCATTGCGTTTACGCTTAAATTTGGAAATTTTTTTCCTACTAATGACATATTAATTCTGTTTTTTATTGGTTTAACTTACATTGTAATTCTTGTGCAAATTTAAGGAAAGTTTCCCCTTAAAAAAGTTATTGAAATTTTAAAATACTATACAATAATAAGTTTTGCTTATTGCGATCGCGAAACTAAATAGAGAGGTTTTATTTAGGAATTGTTTTACCAGTAAAATCAGGGGTTTTAAGCAGTTTGAGTTTTAGGAGATTCGCTTAATTCCTTGATTTTTATACTAAAAGCAGCAAAAAGCAAGGTCATAAACGGACTCAGATAATTGAAGAAAGCATAGCCCGCATAACTAAGGGTTGGTACACCCAAAACACCACTGTGATACGCCCCGCATGTATTCCACGGAATTAATACTGAAGTAACTGTCCCCGAGTCTTCTAAAGCTCTACTCAAATTTTCTGGGGCAAGACCTTTATCGCGGTAAGCTTTGGCAAACATTTTTCCCGGAACTACAATGGCTAAATATTGATCTGAAGCAGTAGCGTTTAAAGCCAGACAGCTAAATACCGTACTGGCAAATAAACCAAAGGTGGTATGGAATAAATTTAATAAAGCTTTACTAATTCTGGCCAGTGCACCAATAGCTTCCATAATTCCTCCAAAAACCATTGCACAAATAATTAGCCAGATTGTACCTAACATTCCCGCCATTCCGCCGGCAGAAAACAGATCGTTTAAGTTTTCATTATCGGTTTCAACTGCAGTTTCTACAGTAATTGCCTGCATAACGCCCCGGTAGCCACTAACAAAATCCAGGTTTGTGGTACCGGCAATTTGCGCTACAATTTCAGGTTGAAAAAATAAGGCAGCGGCAGCACCAAGTAGCGTACCCAGTAATAAAGCGATTAAAGGGGAAGTCTTTTTTACTATTAATGCAATTACAATTATTGGTACTAAAAATAACCAGGGAGATATTCTAAAAGAATTTTCTATGGATGCAAGAATAGCAGAAGTATCGGTAGTTCCCGAGGTATCTAAATTCAATCCAATAATCACAAAAATAATTAGTGTTATGGTTACCGTTGGAACGGTGGTAAGGGTCATATATCTAATATGCGTAAACAAATCGGTTCCAGCCATTGCCGGTGCAAGGTTGGTAGTATCGCTTAAAGGTGATAATTTATCTCCAAAATAAGCCCCGGAAAGAATTGCTCCCGCTGTCATCCCTACCGAAATTCCTAAAGCTTCCGCAATTCCTATTAAGGCGATACCTACGGTGGCTGAAGTGGTCCAGCTACTTCCTGTCGCGACTGAGATCACAGCACAAATAATGACACATGCGGCGAGAAAGATCGTAGGATTTAAAATTTGTAATCCGTAGTAGATCATTGTGGGAATAATTCCTGAAATAAGCCAGGTTCCCGCCAAAGCTCCAACCATCAATAGAATAAGAATTGCCCCGGCTGTACTTTGAATATTACCGGCAACCTCATCTATCATTTTATCGTATTCCACATTGTTAAAATATCCAACAATAGCTGCCACAGCACCTCCAAGTAACAAGACAAACTGGTTTGAACCGCTTAATGAATCGTCTCCAAAAACAAACACATTAAAGGCCAGCATTGCGATAAGCGCAAAAACAGGAATTAATGCAGGCCAAATACCGAGTTCTTTATTTGTAGGAATTTGTTTGGTTTGGGACGGGTTTTGGTTTTCCATTAAAGCTTGAAGTATATGTAGAAAACCTTATCAAAAAAGGTTTTCGGTTGAATTTATTTTAATCAGATTTTTCTATTGGCCTGTAATTTTACGATTTTACAGGAAAATGAGCAAGTTTTCTATAAAACTATAAATTGATTAAAATTTATATCCAACTCCAAGTTGAATTCCAAAGGTGGTAAGTTTTTGGTGGAAATTTTTTTCTTCAAAAGGGATTACCGCATACCTTCTAAAATTAGGGTTTACATAAATTTTGAAATTATTAAACGCATATTGGGCGCCTAATCCAAAACCAACACCAATTCCCGCCTGTGGATCTACAGATTCACTTTCTGAGCCTTGAAAATCCATTACAGGGCCTCCATTTACAAAGAAATAATCCAGGAAATTATAATTTGCAAAAATAGGGATAGAAGTGGTTTGTAATTCTTCAGAACGTGTAGTCTGTTCGGGCATTGGTGCTGAGGTAATGAGCACATCACCACGCCAGTAATTTAGTCCGGTTTCCAGGGATAGGTTATCGGTTACAGAAAGTAAATATCGAAATCCGAATTCGTAAGAGTTTTCAATGTCAGCGCTTCCGCCTCCGGTAATTTCTTCACTTCTTAATAAATCGCTGTTAGTAAACCCGAAATAAAGCCGAACTTCATTTTGAGTTTGCGCAAAAGCATTAAGGCTAAAAAATAGGAAGAATAGGGGGAGTAGTAGTTTTTTCAAAGTTTTATTTTTTGTGAATATACAAAAAAGAGAAAGTCCAAAAATATTCTCACCCTTTAACGATTTTATTTTAGGACTTTCTTCTTTATTAAACCATCTCCTCATCCATTATGCCCACTTCAGCCATACAGGATTTCATCATTTTATAAGTTCGTTCTATATCATTATCCAGACCAATAGAAAAACGAATAAGTCCGTTGCTTAGGCCCATTTCTTCCTGCTCTTCGATTGGAATTTCAGAAGAAGTGGAGCTTCCGGGTGCGCTAAACAGGGTTTTGTAAAAACCTAAACTTACGGCAAGGTAACCAAGGTTTTTTTCCTGCATTAGTTCCATTAACGCGTTGGCTTTATCCAGGCTACCTACATCTACGGTTAATAAACCACCAAAACCGTAATCTTCATTCATCATCTTTTTAAAAGTTTCGTGGCCTGGATGCGTTTTTAATCCTGGGTAAACCGTTCTTAAGCCGTCTTCCTGGAATTTTTTAGCCAAAAACATGGCATTATGGCTATGCTGTTTTATCCTAATATGCAGGGTTCTCAAATTTTTTAAAACCGAAGCCGCTCGCATGCTATCCATTGTTGGGCCAAGTAACATATTAGCACCATCGTTAACACTACGAAGCGCGTTAATAAAATCCTGACTTCCGCAGGTAACGCCACCAACCGTATCGCTGCTACCATTAATGAATTTAGTTAGGCTATGGATTACCACATCGGCTCCCAATTCTTTCGGACTAATAGAAAGTGGTGAAAACGTATTATCTACCACGAAAGTGAGTTGATGCTTTTTGGCGATTTTTGCTAAAGCTTCAAGATCTGCAACTTCTAAAAGCGGATTACTTACCGATTCGCAGTAAAGCACTTTGGTATTTTTGGTGATGGCAGCTTCAACGCTTTCAAGATTTGTAATATCTACAAAAGAGGTTTTGATATTAAACTTCGGAATAAAATTCTTCATAAACGCATAAGTTCCACCGTAAACCGTTCGGCTGGAAACAATATGATCGCCGGCCTGGCAAAGCTGAAGCAGGGTAGAAGTGATAGCGCCCATCCCACTGGCGGCTACATTTGCGGTTTCGGTACCTTCCATTGCGGCGAGGGCTTCACCCAAATATAAATTTGAAGGGGAAGAATGCCTGGAATAAAGGTAGCAACCCTCTGAGTTTCCTTCAAACGTATCGAACATGGTTTTTGCCGAAAGAAAAGTGTAAGTAGAGGAATCAGAAATTGAAGGATTTACTCCTCCAAATTCGCCAAAATACTGAAGATCCTGGATATTATCTGCAGGTTTATATTTCATCTTTATCAAATTTATAGTTCTCTCAAAATTACAGACTAATAGAATTAAAATCAATGGGTATGGTTTAATTCAGTAAATAAAACTATATATGTAATATTTGTTAGATTTATAATCAGTAAATGCTTATTTTAGTAATTAAGCGTAGAAAAATTTTCTTTATGAAATTAGACCAAAAGGATCTCCAAATCTTAAAACATCTTCAGCAGGATAGTAAAATGACTAATAAAGAGATTTCCAACAAGCTGAAACTTTCGGTTACTGCGGTTTTTGAAAGAATTAAACGTCTGGAACGGGAAGGGGTGATTTCTAAATATGTGGCACTTGTTTCACCAGATAAAGTGGAAAAGAATTTTATGGTTTTTTGCCAGATAAAACTTATTCAGCACTCCCGGTCTTATTTAACGAAATTTGAAAGTGAGGTTACAAAACTTACTGAAGTTTTGGAATGCTATCACGTGAGTGGGGAATATGATTATATCTTGAAAGTTATTGTAAAAGATATGGAAGCATACCGGGAATTTATGGTGACTAAACTCACTAGTTTAGATCATATAGGCAGTACACAAAGTACTTTTATTATCAGTCCGGTGAAAAGTACTACGGCGATAAACCTATAATCCTTAAATTTTTACAATGGTTAAATCCTGCATTGGTCATTGGCCTGAATAGTTGTACTTTTGTGTTTACTTTGTTAAAATCAACATAAAACATAAAATTATGAGTAAATATGATGTTGCAGTTATAGGTTCGGGTCCCGGAGGATATGTGGCCGCTATACGCTGCGCGCAACTGGGAATGAAAACTGCTATCATAGAAAAATATTCAACTTTGGGAGGCACCTGCCTAAATGTAGGTTGTATCCCAAGTAAAGCTTTGTTGGATTCCTCGCATCATTACCAGGATGCCGTAAAACATTTTGAAGAGCACGGGATTGAAATTCCAGGTGAAGTAAAAGTTAATCTTGAAAAAATGATGGAACGTAAATCTTCGGTTGTAAGTCAGACTTGCGACGGGGTGAAGTTCCTGATGGATAAGAATAAAATTGATGTTTTTGAAGGCGTTGGTTCTTTTAAAGATAAAACCCACATCAATATTGAAAACAACGATGGTGAAACCGAAACCATTGAAGCTGCGAAAACCATTATAGCTACAGGTTCAAAACCAGCTAATCTTCCGTTTATCGAACTTGATAAAGAAAGAATTATCACTTCTACCGAAGCTTTAAAGCTTAAAGAAATTCCCAAGCACATGATTGTGATTGGTGGCGGAGTGATCGGCCTGGAATTAGGTCAGGTCTATCGTCGTTTGGGAGCTGAGGTTACCGTGGTAGAATTTTTAGACCGAATTATACCTACAATGGATAGCGCACTTTCAAAAGAACTTCAAAAAGTACTGAAGAAACAAGGCGTAAAATTCCATACTTCTACCAAAGTGAAATCGGTAGAGCGTAAAGGAGACGAGATCATTATTAAAGCTGATGATAAGAAAGATAAGGAAGTAGAATTTAAAGGGGATTACTGCTTAGTATCCGTAGGTCGTAAACCTTTTACTGATGGGTTAAATGCCGATGCTGCCGGAGTTAAAGTGACCGATAAAGGAATGATAGAGGTAAACGATCATTTACAAACCAATGTAGATAATATTTATGCAATTGGCGATGTGGTTCGTGGTGCAATGCTGGCTCATAAAGCCGAAGAAGAAGGAACTTTTGTTGCTGAAACTATCGCCGGACAAAAACCGCATATAGATTATAACCTAATTCCGGGTGTTGTTTATACCTGGCCAGAAGTTGCTGCGGTAGGTAAGACCGAAGAAGAACTTAAAGAAGAAGGAATAAAGTATAAAGAAGGAAAATTCCCAATGCGTGCTCTTGGACGTTCCAGAGCGAGTGGAGATACAGACGGATTTGTAAAAATTCTAGCCGATGAAAAAACCGATGAGGTTTTAGGCGTGCATATGATTGGTGCTCGTACCGCCGATCTTATTGCTGAAGCTGTAACTGCAATGGAATATAGAGCCTCTGCTGAAGATATAGCTAGGATGAGCCACGCTCACCCAACTTATGCTGAAGCCGTTAAGGAAGCCGCTCTTGCCGCAACCGATAATCGCGCGCTACACGTATAATTTTTGAATTAAATTTTATATAAAAATGGCTGTTTGATATAATTTTTAAACAGCCATTTTTTATTTTATAGTTTGAAGTCTAAGAGCATATTATTCTAACTTTTCTCTGGTAAGGGGCGTCATTCTGAACTCGTTTCAGAATCTAAGCTGATTAGACCCCCAAATAAACTGTGGAGCAGGCTCTTTTACGATGAGGGGTACGCTTTAAAGAATATTGCAACTGTAAATTATTATCTAAACCTCCAATTTCTTTAATTCTTTGTAATTTCTATTCAAACGTCTTAGTAGAATTCCGTAGATCACCCGGTAGAATATCCATATAATTCCCAGGAAAACTGCCAGTCCACCTAACATTATTCCAGCAAACATTAGCCATTGTAGCGGAGTAAAACTATATTTTTCAACATCTTCAACCACGGTATTAGAAGCGTGATAATTCATGAAAAAGTAAGTATAAATAAGGGTAATTAGCGCAGTGGAAATTAAAATATAACCTATATAGTATTTTACGGTTTTTCTTGTTCGTAGAATATTTTTAATCAATTTCGCTACACTATCTGTAGAAGATATTCTTCGGTAGTTCTTGTAAAAGCAATAGATAAAGAAAAAGGTTATTCCATAATTAATAACATAGGTTACTACGGTAAATTCTTTTAAATGAATACGTTCCATTTCGGCCCAGTATTCGTGATCTGCCCAGAAAATAGTAATAAGTGCCCAGAATAGAAATTCAAGAATACTAATTACAAAAATCCATTTTACAATTGAAGATGAGCGCTTCAACAGCATCTTATAGATTTCATCGTAGGAAAGCTGGGGAATATTACCTTCCCGTTTTTTCCAGTCTTTTTTTAATAAATCCAGTCCATCCATTATTCTCTACGGATTTAAAATGTTTTTTAACTTAGTTTTTACCCTGTTCATCTTCACTCTTGCATTTACTTCAGTAATACCCAGGGTTTCAGAAATATCTCTATAATTTTTATCTTCGAGATATAAAAAAACGAGTGCTTTTTCAATATCGTTTAATTCCTGAATTGCCGAGTACATTACTTTTAATTGTTGCTCGGTTTCATCATCATATTCTTCGGCTTTAATTTTAAAATCTACAGTATCAAAATCCTGCGTTTTTATACTTCTTTTTTTCTTTCGGTATAAGGTGATGGCAGTATTTAAGGCAACCCTGTACATCCATGTACTAAATTTTGCTTCTCCCCTAAACTTGGGGTAAGCTTTCCACAGTTGAATAGTAATTTCCTGAAATAGGTCGTTATGGGAATCCTGATCATTAGTATAAATACGACATATTTTATGCGCTATATTCTGGTGTTTCTCCAGATTTTTTACAAACTGATGTTCTAATTCTTTATCCACAATAATTGGTTAGCTCTTATATGTAGTATAACAGGCTGTAATGTTACAAAAAAGTATAAAGTATAGTTAATGCTGGCTTATTTTTTCAGCCAAAGCGGGAGAAAACTTAAATTTGAGTGCATAACTTCCATAAAAAGGGAGCGATCTAAATCTCGATTATCGAGTAAAACCAACCTTTATGAATATTCCAAGAACAAATTTACCTAGAGTCGTTATTATTGGTGGCGGTTTTGCTGGAATGGCAATGGTAAGAAAATTAATTGGCGAAGACGTTCAAACCGTTATTTTAGACCGTCATAACTATCATACTTTCCAGCCTCTATTATACCAGGTTTCTACCTCTGGTTTAGAGCCAGATTCTATTGCATATCCTATGCGTAAAATTACACGTAATAGTAAGAAATGTCTTTTTAGAATGGCTGAGGTGAAATCTATAAATACCGAAAAAAGTTATATTGAAACTTCTATTGGCGATTTAATTTATGATTACCTGGTGATCGCTACCGGTTCTAAGACTAATTTTTTCGGAAATAAAAGTATTGAGAAGAATGGAATGTGGATGAAAACCGTTCCGCAGGCATTGAATATTCGAAGTTTAATTCTGGAAAATTTAGAGCAGGCCGTAATTACTGATGATCCTGAAAAACGAAAAGCACTACTTAACTTTGTTTTAGTAGGTGCGGGGCCAACCGGCGTAGAGCTTAGTGGCGCCATTGCAGAATTAAAGAATCATATTGTACCTAACGATTATCCCGATATAAACCCTAACGAGATGAATATTCATTTGCTGGAGGGATTAGATAGGGTTTTACCACCTATGAGCGAAAAAGCTTCTAAAAAAGCTCATGCTTTTTTGGAAGAGTTAGGTGTTAAGGTTCATTTAAATACCATGGTAGAAGAATACGATGGCCATTTAGTGACTACCAACACAGACCTCGCCTTAAAAACCGAGACTTTTATCTGGGCCGCGGGAGTAACCGGTGCACCGGTTAAAGGCTTAAAGGCCGAAGCCATGGTAGAAAAAGCCAATAGATATGAAGTGAATGCTTTTAACCAGATTAAAGGTTATGAGAATATTTTTGCAATTGGAGATATTGCGCTAATGCAAACTGAAGCCTATCCAAAAGGGCATCCCATGGTTGCTCAACCGGCAATTCAGCAGGGGAAACATTTGGCTAAAAATATTATGAATATCCTGGAAGGGAAACAACTGGAAGCGTTTAAATATAAAGATAAAGGAACTATGGCCACTGTGGGTAGAAACCGTGCGGTAGTAGATTTAGAACAGGGTTCTTTCGGCGGATTTTTCGCCTGGTTTATCTGGATGTTTGTGCACCTTTGGTTTCTTATTGGATTTAGAAACCGACTGGTAACTTTCTTTAACTGGCTGTATAACTATTGGAATTATGATAAAGCTGCCAGGCTAATTATCAGGCCATTTAAAGGTTACGAAAAGCAAATGAAAGTTGATAAAGAAGAGATATAAAATTAAAAATGCAGTTAAGGTTTTTTCGCTTAACTGCATTTTTTAAATTCCAATTATCTCATTTTCTTTATCTCTTTGTTATAATCTTCTGCAAGGCTGGTTTTTTGTTTTTCGGTTAAGGCTTTTCCGGCCATTTGAAAAACTTCCTGTTCTTCTTCATCAAGATGGTGAGTTACCTTATGTTCAAGTTCTTTAGCAATTTTTAGCCAGTTAGAAGCGTCCATTTCAGTATCTTCCAATTCTTCTATTAGTTCATCCATTTCGTGATGCTCGGCCACACTGTGCCTGGCTTTTTCCTGTGTAAGATCTTTCTTTATCAACGGAATATAAAAATGCCTTTCTTCGGCATCGGCGTGAATTTTTAATTCGTGTTTTAACTGCTCAAAAATCTTTTTTCTTTCTTCGGTATCACCGTGGGTTTCTACCAGTTTAGCCACAAGATCCCGTTGTATTTCGTGTTCCTGGCGTAATGCTTCAAAAATATTCATAATTTAGTATGGGTTTTGCATCGAAATTATTGATTTATAAGTTAAGGAAAATATAATCAGGTAATTTCTTTATAGTTTAAATCGGTTCTAAAGAATAAATTACGGTTCAGTTTAAGTTTTCTACAATTCAGAAATTTTAATTAGTAAAGAAATTGACTTTCTCGCATCTTAGCTCCTGTAAATATAAATTAATGAATTTTTTTCTGAAAATATTTAAAATCAGTCTCATAATCACTTTTTTGGTGGTTTTTCTTGAAATTGTTTTCAACCAATTTAAACTGGAAGCATTGCTGGAATTTGAAACCTGGATAATTTACTTTCTATATGCTTTTATTCTAACCCTAATAAATGGAAGTTACTTTTGGTGGTTTGGCGCTAAAATAGGCTGGGAAAAAGCTACTTTAAGAAAGGTCCTGGCGGGGGCCTTTGGCGCTGTTATTTTAACTTTAATTGGTTTCTTTATTTGCCGTTTGCTACACCACGTAGTATATGACGGAGTACCACTTCAGGAATTTTTGAGCAACGAAAAAATGTCTTTTTATCTTTTTCCTTTGCTTTTCACCACAATTATCTCTTTGTTTTTTCATCTTATTTATTTCTACAAAGCTTTACAGGAAAAGAAGGTAAAGGAGCAAAAGATAATCGCCGGTACGGTTTCGGCTAAATTTGATGCGCTTAAAAATCAATTAGATCCGCATTTCTTATTTAATAGTTTAAATGTTTTAAGTGCTTTAATTGATGAAAACCCAGGGCAGGCACAAAAGTTTACCAGTGCGCTTTCTAAGGTTTATCGTTACGTTCTTGAGCAAAAAAATAAGGAATTGGTTGATCTTGAAGAAGAATTAAAATTCGCCAAAACCTATATAGAATTGCTAAAAATGCGTTTTGAAGATGCTATTGTTTTTAATTTTCCTTCAAATTTAAAGAATCCCGAAGCAAAAGTGGTCCCGCTTTCACTGCAATTACTTTTAGAAAATACTATAAAACACAACACTGTAAATTCTGAAAATCCATTAGAGATTAGCATTGTAGAAGAAGATAGAAATCTGGTGGTAAAAAATAATCTTCAGCCCAAAGGAATTCTCAAGCGGGGTAGTGGAGTAGGGCTTTCAAATATTAAACAGCGTTATAATTTGCTAACCGATAGGAAAGTGCAAATAGACAATTCAAATAACATTTTCAGCGTAAAATTACCGCTATTAACCAAAATTGTAAAAATGGAAGAAAAATCACCAGTGTATGCCGAGCAGGATGCTTATTTACGCGCAAAAAAACAAGTAAAAGCAGAACGCGAATTCTATGCAAATTTAACATCTTATTTAATTGTAATTCCTGTCTTGGGATTATTCAATTACCTCACCTACAGCGGATTTATATGGGCTATTTTTCCGGCAATAGGTTGGGGCATAGGAGTGTTTTTTCACGGCTTATCAGTTTTTAATTATAATCTTTTACTCGGAAAAAATTGGGAAGAGCGAAAAATTAAAGAATTAATGCAAAAAGATAAAATCAACTAATTATGGAAACTTCAGAAGATAAATATTTAAAAGCCCGGGAGCGGGTTAAAGAATTACGGGAGTTCTACAATCATTTATTCTCCTATATTTTAGTGAATTTATTTTTAGCCGGAATCAATTACTATACAAACCAATGGGAATATCCCTGGTTTTTATGGGTTGTAGGCGGTTGGGGAATAGGTTTAGCCTTTGATGCTCTAAAAGCCTTTAGGTTAAACCCCATGTTTGATAAACGCTGGGAAGAACGTAAAATTAGGGAATATATGGAAAAGGAAGAAAAACAGCGTTGGGAGTAATGGAAATAGTAATTGTTGAAGACGAAAAACCTGCCGCACGCCGCTTACAAAGAATGCTGAAAAAGCTGTATTTGGAAGTAAATACTATGTTACACTCGGTAAAAGAAGGAATTGATTGGTTTAATAAGAATCCTGAACCCGATCTCGTTTTTCTTGATATTCAACTTAGTGATGGCATCTCCTTTGAAATATTTGACAAGGTAAAAATCAATAGCGCAGTTATTTTTACCACCGCTTACGATGAATATGCGCTAAAAGCTTTTAAACTGAATAGTGTAGATTACCTCCTGAAACCCATAGATGAAGAAGAATTGGAAAATGCCGTGAACAAGTTCAGGGAAAATTATCAGAAGAATAATTCCCAAATTGATTTTAATGCTTTTAGAAAAATTCTTGAAACCGGAGGCAAACCAGATTATAAAACCCGTTTTACCATTCAGGTTGGGCAGCATTTAAAAATTATTTCAACCAGCGAAATTTGTTGTTTTTATTCTGAAAATAAAGCGTCTTATCTTACAACAACTTCCGGTAGAAATTATCCTGTAGATATTTCGCTTGAAAATCTGGAAAACGACCTGGATCCTGAAAAATTCTTCAGAATTAACCGTAAATCTATTGTGAATATTGATTGCATAGAAGATATTATTAGCTACACCAACAGCCGTTTAGAAGTTAAGTTGAATGCTTTTTCTGGGTTTCAATTAATTGTAAGTCGGGAGCGGGTTAAAGACTTTAAAAATTGGATTTCTTAGCCTTAAACTGTTAAAGTATAATATTTTAAAACCTTACGACTTATTTCTTCGTAAATATTGATGAAGACTGGATTTTAAACAACTTTGTTTTCTTCCGGTTTTCTATTTCTATTTTTTTGGTTGGTTATGTGAAGGTTTGCTGTATAAGATATGGCGAACCTTCATTTTTTAATGATGGAGATTCACTAAAATGTTTTGTTCTAAAATTAAGGTGCAGCTACAGTTCCTAAAACATATAGTTGTTCCATTGTTGGAGTTTCACTACCGCCCTCAGGCTCCAGGGTAATTCCAAAAGCTTCAGACTGGTTTGGGTTTTCCAGACTAAAAACTTTATTATCATCGGCTTCAAAATTTGCCAGTAAACCTAAACTGGTAGGAGTAAGAGGTTGCATGGTAAGTGACCAAACCTGGTAAACTTTTCCTCTGGGAGGTTCAGGTAGCTCTTTGGCATCTATATAAGCGGTATTTTCTTGTGTATTCCAATAAACGGAAGCAAAGGCTTCAGGAGCTACCTGCTGACCTTTTAGCGGGATTCGCTGTACGTTTCTGTCCCTTATAACCGCAAGTAATTCTTCTGCTTTTTCAACATCCTCACGTGCGTTAGCGATTTGTTCTTCCATTTGAACATTTCTGGCATTCGCAGCTTGTAATTCTTCTCTTAATTCGCTGGTTCGGTTAAAGAAAACGAAAAGGCCAATAAGCAATAATAAACTTGCTGCCCAACCGGTATAGGTAATCCAGTTTATGCTTCTAACCGGAGTCGCTACCGGAGCGGTTCCTGCTGGTGATTTGCTTAACTTCTCTTTTATTGAAGAAATTAAATGTTCGGCATTATTTGGAGCCGCAGCAGCTGAAAGTGTAAGTAAAGCTTTTTCAATTTCTTCAACTTCGGCTTTAACTTCAGGATATTCTTTTAGCACACGACTAACCTCTCTACTTTCTTCTTCAGAAAGTGCTCCATAAACATATAGTTCAAGAATTCCAGACGATATGTACTTTTGAATATCCATTACTTAATTACCATTGCTCTTAATTTATCTATACAAACACGGTTTCTGGTTTTCACCGTTCCCAGGGGCATATCTAATTCTTCTGAAGTTTCTTTTTGAGTATAGCCTTTAAAAAATAAATAATCAATCAATTTTTTACAAACCGGTTTTAAAGCGTCTATGTACTTTTTAAGTCCGATAGAATCTACAGCTTCAGAGAAATTAGTTTTAGCCTCTAATATATCTACGAAGTTATCGGTCTTAAGGTTTTGTTGGTCGTTTTTAAAATCTTTAGAGCGTATTTTATCTATAGAAGCATTTCGGGCAATATTAAGAATCCACGTGAAAAAACGGCCTTTATCAGAATTGTAACTGGGTGCTTTGTCCCAGATTTTTAAAAACACATCCTGTAATACTTCTTCAGCAACTTTTTCGTCTCTAATTATGGTAAAAATAATTCCATAAGTACTTTCAGAATATAAATGGTAAATACGCTCAAAGGCACGTTCGTTACCCTTTTGAAGTTCTAAAATTAAAGCGTCTTGTTGCATAAATAGATAATGACTTGCCGGGTAAAAATATGATAAACTCCCGTGTAAAAAAATAAAAAGCGGCAATTTGCCGCTTTTTATTAATTCTTATGTGAAAAGATTTACATTTTTATTACTCCACATCCAACTCTGGTGCCTGCAGCTCCAGAAGGTTGAGAGGTGAAATCATCAACTCCGTCGTGAACTATTATTGCTTTTCCAACAATATTCTTGTTTTCATCGTCACAATCTATACACCATTCATCTGTAGTCATGCTCACAGTACCTTCTCCATTGGCATCAACTTCAAAGTTGCCTATATCGCCTTTGTGGTAGCCTTCAGCATCACCCCACTTACCATGTTTTTCGTTGGTTGGGTTCCAGTGGCCCCCGGCAGAAGTTCCATCTTCAGCAGAGCAGTCTGCTTTCTGGTGAATATGGATCGCGTGTTGACCCTCGGCTAAACCTGTGATGGTAGCTTCCATAGTAACTTCTCCATTTTCCTGGGTAAAAGTTACTTCACCACCTAAGTTGCTTCCGCTTTTAGGCTCTAGAGGTACAGTTATTTCTTTAACTTCTTCCTCGTCTTGCTGTGCTTCCATTTCAGAATTCATTTCTGTTTCGGCAGCGTTTTCAGCGTCATTGTCTTTTTTGTCGTTTTTACAGCCAATTATAAATAAAGAGGCGCAAAATACTAATGATAAACTTATTCTTTTCATAATCTATTGATTGGTTTTTAGATTAAACATTACTAAATTAAGCCTATCCCAAGGCCTGACCAAAGATTTAAGGATAGGTTAACAAACTCAGTTTTTCAGCATTCTAAATTAGTTTGGTAGTAATATTTGTTTCAGAAGTTAAACTTCTGTGTACCGGGCAACGATCGGCAATTTCCAAAAGTCTTTGTTTTTGCTTTTCATCTAAATCCCCAACGAGCTTAATTTCCCTTCTAAAAGTATCTATTTTTGAAGTTTTCTCTTCGCAGTTTTTGCAATCTGTACTATGTTCGCGGGAATAATGAACGTGGGTTTCAACATCTTCTAAAGGCCAGTCTTTTCGTTTAGCATACATTTGAAGCGTCATAGAAGTACAGGAAGCCAGGCCAGAAGATAAGAACTGATATGGAGTAGGGCCGTAATCTTTACCGCCGGCTTTTATAGGTTCGTCTGCCAGGAAAGTATGGTTCCCGGCCTTCATTTGGGTGGTAAACCCATCTTCTGCCTCTAAGCCTGCTACCACATCAGCTTCAGATTCTGGTACTTCTTTTTTAGGAATGTCTAAATATCTTGAAGCCCAGGAAGCAATAACATTTCCGGCATAAGCGGCATCTTCTTTATTGGCAAGCAAATGTTGCGAACCGTCCAGGGAAATAAAGCTCTTAGGATGCCGGGCAGCAATATAAAGTTCTTCGGCATTTTTAATACTTACAATTCTGTCCTGTGGTGAGTGCATTATTAACAGTGACTTTTTAAGCTCACCCAGGTAAGATTTTAATTCGTGTTTATCAATATCTTCAAGAAATTGCTTCTTTATTTTAAAAGGTCTACCGCCAATATTTACCTGTGCTTCACCGTTTTTCTCAATTTCCTCAACATTATTTTGTATTAAATGCTGAACATGAGCAGTAGTTGAAGGCGCTGCTATAGTGGTTACCGCTTTAACCGATTTTAATTCTTTTGCAGCGAATAAAACTGCTGCACCACCTAACGAATGTCCAATTAAAAGGCTGGGTGCTGTAAATTCTTCCTGTAAATAAGTTGCAGCAGCCAGAAGATCCTGAATATTTCCTGAAAAATTACTTTCCGAAAATTCTCCTTCACTTTCTCCCAGTCCTGTAAAATCGAAACGTAATACTCCATAACCGTTTTGGGCCAACGTTCTACTTATATTTTTAGCAGCAAAAAAGTTTTTATTGCAGGTAAAACAATGCGCGAAGAGCACAAAATTATGAGGATCCTGATTAAATGGAAGCTCTAAATATCCAGATAAATCGTCTCCATTTTTATTCTTAAAGTTTACTTTTTCAGTTTTCATCTATAAGTTTTTATTCAAGGTACAAATTGTTTGCAATGGCTAAAACAAAAAAGCTGATTGAATTATCAAAAAAATGGATTTTTTGAATTTCAATCAGCTTTTAATAACAAGGAGGTTTCTGCTTATTCCAGTTCCCTTATTTTAATATTTCTAAACCAAACTTTATCGCTATGATCTTGTAAAGCAATGTGGCCTTCCCGATTTTTACCGAAATCTTCCCAGTCTTTAAACTTTGAGTTTTCTACCAATTTACTCCATTCTTCCCCATGTACCGGGAACTCGTTTATTAAAGTTCCATTTAAACGTACAGAACCTTTATTGGTTTTATGGTTAATTCTAATTACGGTTTTGTTCCATTCTCCCGCATTTTTGGTTTTATCTTCACTTGGCGGCATCATATCGTAAAGGGCACCGGCTTGTCTAACCTCACCATTTTTTGCATCCGGATGCAGTTTATTATCCAGTAACTGAATTTCGGGACCTGTTAAATATGGTTCAGAAAATTCTTCACTTTCCTGAACGCCCCACATAATTCCGCTATTTCCTCCTTCTGAAATTTTCCATTCCAGGGAAAGTTCAAAATTAGTATAGGTTTTTTCTGAAATAAGATTCTCAGTACCTTCACGTTCTCCTTCAGCAGGGGAAAAAGCAAGCACACCATCTTTTACCTGCCACTGGTTTGAAATGGAATCGGCGTTAAAAGCTTTCCAGCCCTCAAGGTTTTGCCCGTTGAACAAGCTGGTGTAATTTTCCTCATTATTAGCCATTGCCGTAGTATCGTTCGCTGCATCAGCTTCATAGGCCTCTTTTGCTTCCTGGTCTTCTCTGTCTGATTTGTTATCAGATTTACAGGCGGTGGCCATAATTGTTGCCGTTACTAGAATTAAACTTATTTTCTTCATTTTATATAATTAGTTGATTCCTAAGATTAGTTTTAATTTATTTTCGTCAATTTCGCTTCCTGCAAAATCATCAAATTTCTTTTGAGTAGCTTCAATAATATGACTTTGAATAAAAGGAGCTCCTTCGCGGGCACCCTGGTCTGGAGATTTAATACAGCATTCCCATTCCAAAACCGCCCAAACATCGCAACCATATTCGGTTAATTTTGAAAAAATGGTTTTAAAATCTACCTGGCCGTCCCCGGGATGTCTATATCTTCCCGCTCTGTCTATCCAGTCTCCATAACCACCAAAAGAGCCTTTTTTCCCCGTAGGGTTAAATTCAGCATCTTTTACGTGAAACATTTTTATGAATTCGTGGTAATGGTCTATATATGAAATATAATCTAATTGTTGCAACACAAAATGGCTGGGATCATACAACAAATTAACCCGTTTGTGATTATTGGTTGCTTCAAGAAAGCGTTCAAAAGTAACTCCGTCGTGAAGGTCTTCTCCCGGGTGAACTTCATAACAAACATCTACGTTTTGTTCATCAAATTCATTTAAAATAGGTAGCCAGCGTTTTGCAAGTTCCTTGAATCCCATTTCTACCAAACCTTCCGGTCTTTGCGGCCAGGGATGAGCGGTATGCCAAAGCAAAGACCCGCTAAATGTACCATGCACATCAAGACCAAAATTACGGCTTGCGCGGGCTGCACTCTTCATTTGTTCTACGGCCCATTCGGTTCTGGCCTTTGGATTGCCTTTAACTTCTTTTGGAGCAAAATTATCAAACATAGTATCGTACGCCGAATGTACTGCCACGAGCTGTCCCTGTAAATGGGTACAAAGCTCTGTGATTTCCAGTCCGTAAGATTCTACTTTTCCTTTAATCTCGTCGCAATAATCTTTGCTTTCCCCCGCTTTGGTTAAATCTATCAAAGCTGTTTCCCAGGTTGGGATTTGTATTCCTTTATATCCTAAATCTGCCGCCCATTCGCATAAACCATCCAAACTATTGAAAGGCTTTTCTGTATCCATAAATTGGGCTAAATAAACCGCAGGTCCTTTTACTGTTTTCATCTCATTATTTTTTTATGCGTCTATTTTTATCCAAACATTTCCTTTAGAGTGAGACTCTACTACTTTTTCTATAAAGTTCATTCCGCGCATACCGTCTTTCATGGTAGGAAATTCAGCAGGATGATATTTTTCACCGTTAATTGCGCGAGCAACTCCTTTATAAATATTTCCCATAGAATCAAAAATACCTTCTGGATGTCCCGGAGGTAGCTTGGTGCCGTCTAAAGATAGGGCTGAATTGTACTCGTGCCCCGGTTTTAAAACCTTCATAGGTTGCCCTTCTTCTAATTTGTAAAGGTAATTTGGGTTTTCCTGTTCCCATTTTAAACCGGCTTTTTTTCCATAAATTTTTACCGCAAAGTTATTTTCTTCCCCGGTAGCGATCTGGCTTGATCTAAGCACTCCTTTTACAAATTCTGAAAAACGAAGAAGCACTGTGCCGTCCACATCCATCTTATTATCGGAGTATACATAGTTCAGGTCCGCTAAAAGCTCTTTTACTTCCAGGCCTGTTACATATTCAATCATATCAAAAGCGTGGGTTCCAATATCGCCAATACAACAACTTATTCCACCTTTTTCGGGATCAAGTCGCCAAATACTGTTTCTTTGTTCTTTATCGTGTATAATTGAATTTATCCAACCCTGATAATATTGCACGTCAATTTTTTGAACTTCTCCAATCTCTCCGGCAGCAATCATTTCTTTCATTTGCCTAATCATTGGGTAACCGGTATAGGTATAGGTTACCGCAAAAACGGTTTTCGATTTTGTAAGTGTCTGTTCAAGTATTTTTGCTTCTTCGTAAGTGGTGGTCATAGGCTTTTCACAGATCACATGAAAACCGTTTTCCAGCAGCTGTTTTGCCATTGGAAAATGTAAAAAGTTGGGGGTAAGAATAGAAACAGCCTTTATACGCTCTTCTTCGGGCAGTTTGGCTTCTTCTGCAATTAAATGGTCCAGATCTTTATAAACCCTATCGGTACCAATGCCAAGTTCTCTTGCAAACTCCTGACTTTCTTTTAATTCTGGATTAAAAACCCCGCCTACAAATTCAAATTTATCGTACATAGAAGAAGCTACCCGGTGTAAAACTCCTATAAGGGAATCTCCACCGCCGCCTAAAACTCCTAATTTTATTTTTTTACCCATATTTCAGTAATTTTTTGATTGGTTATATTTCAATATCTTTTTTGGCTATTTTTTCGTCTTTAAAGAAAATAGCAAATAATATAAGAACTACAAAAGCAAATGCCGCGGGGAAGATCCAAATTTGTTCCCAATTATGGCTGCCATCGGCGTTCAAATACATGTCGCTAACCTGCCCGGCTACCCAGAAACCAATAAGCATCCCCACACCATAGGTAGCTAAAGTAATTAAGCCCTGAGCGGCACTTTTAATTTTTGGCCCCGCTTTGGAGTCGGTATATATTTGTCCCGAAACAAAGAAAAAATCATAGCAAATTCCGTGAAGTGCAATTCCTATTATTAACATAAAAGCAAGCTCCCCGGTATCGCCGTAGGCAAAGAGCAAATATCTAACCGTCCAGGCTAACATTCCTGCGAGTATTGTTATTTTAAATCCGAATTTTTTGAAGAAATAAGGAATAAGTAAAAGAAACAAAGCTTCTGAAACCTGGCCTATAGACATTTTTGCTGTAGGATCTTCCATTCCAATTTCAGAAAGAAAAGGGTTGGCATTTTGGTAATAAAAAGCCAGTGGAATAGAAATTAGAATAGAGGAAATAAAGAAAATAAGGAAGTTTTTGCCTTTAAGTAAGCCAATTGCTTCCAGCCCTAAAATATCGGAAATTGAAACTTTTTCTCCTTTGCTGCTCGGGGGAGTTTTAGGTAGACTAAAACTGAATAAGCCTAACATAGCAGAAGCTATTGCAGCCATTAAAAAGGTATATCGAAGCATTCCTTCTGCACGGCCCTCGGCAGAATCCCATGCAAAAACGAGACTTATTATTAATCCTGAAATTATCCACCCAATAGTTCCAAATACTCGAATACTTGAAAATTGTTTAGAAGGATCTGACATTTGATAAAAAGAAATGGAATTTACTAAAGCCAGGGTAGGCATATAAATAATCATATACCCTAAAACATAAGGATAAAAATTGCTAAAATCTTCTGCCTGAAACATCATATAAAGCAATAAGGCACCAATAAGATGAAGTACCCCAAGGATGCGTTCGGCATTAAAAAAACGGTCGGCAATTAGCCCAATAATAAAGGGAGCTACAATTGCTCCCCAGGATTGAGTAGAAAAAGCCATAGCCGTTTGTGCACCAGTGGCTTCTAAATTTTGCGGTAAAAAAGTACCTAAAGTTACAAACCACCCTCCCCAAATAAAGAATTCGAGGAACATCATGGTTGATAGCTGGAATCTGGTTAAACTTTTCATTATCTTTTGTAGCTTCTCTTAGTTATTGTTGCTGATTAATTTGCTTCCAACTTCTATTAAAAGTTCTTTGGTGGCTTTTATACCTTCCTCAGGAGATAAATTCTCTCCTTCATATTCTACCCCTATGAAACCGGTGTATCCTGCATCCTGAACAATTTTTAAGATTCTCTCATAATCAAGGCTCGTTTCTTCCCCTTCGTCATTAAAATCGTAAGATTTGGCGCTCACAGCTTTTGCATGAGGCATCATTTCTTCTATTCCCTGGTACTTTGGATATTCCTCTACACATTTTGCTTCCCAACGTTCACCGCCCTGTCTTTTAAGGCAAAAATTACCAAAATCTGGAAGGGTACCGCAGTTTTCCATATTTACATCTTCAATTACTTCTACAAGAAGTGCCGCGTTAGAAGAAAGATATCCGTGATTTTCTACTAAAACATTCACATTTTTTCCCGCTGCATATTCACTAAGCGCTTTTAAGCCTTTGGCGGCTGAAGCTTTCCATTCTTCCGGTTCTTCACTACCAAAAAGATTAACTCTTATAGAGTGAGCGCCTAAAAAATTAGCGGCATCAACCCATTTTTTATGATTTTCAACGGCTTTTTCACGTTCTGCCTGATTGGGGCTGGCTAATTCTCCTTCACCGTCTACCATAATTAAAACGTTCTCTACATCAAATTCTTCACTCTTTGCCTTTAAAGTATCCAGCACTTTTTGCATTGCCTCTTCAGGATTACTGGCTTCACTAATGCGTTGGCCGTAAAAGCTGCTAACATATTCAATGCCTTCAAATCCCATTTCGTTCGCTTTTTCAGCAAAATCTATTGGATCTAATTCCCCGGCAAAAATTGGCTTATTAAGAGACCATTGTGCAAGAGAAAGTTTAAAAAATGGTTCAGCATTTTCTTCGGTTTTAACTTCAGCGGTTGTTGCGTTGTCTTTTTCAGCTTTTTGATCTTTACAGGAAAAAATTCCGAAGGAGATAAAAAGGAATAATAAAAAATAGGAAAGTTTGGTTGGTCTTAGGTTCATAAAATTGTATTTAAGAGTTGATTTTACTGATAGTTTAAGATCTTAAAAGTATACTTTTTTTTAAAGAAGCAAAATTATAAGCATAAATTTATATATTTGAAGGCATTCGATTAACTAAATTATTAATTAACTACAGGACAGTGAGCAATTATTATGACAAAGACACTTATGATGCAATAGTCGTAGGTACAGGAATTAGCGGTGGTTGGGCTGCAAAAGAGCTTAGTGAAAAAGGATTTAAAACCCTTGTACTCGAGCGTGGACGTATGGTAAAACATATTGAAGATTATCCTACAATGAATGATGATCCCTGGGATTATAAATTTAAAGGACAATTAACCCGGGAAGAAGAAAAACGTCAGGAAAAACAGGCACGTACCGGTTATACAACCAATAAAGCCAGTGCACATTGGTTTGTTGACGATATTAAGCATCCTTATAATGAAGTAAAAAGATTTGACTGGATGCGTGGTTATCACGTGGGAGGAAGATCTATTATGTGGGGGCGGCACAGTTACCGCTTAAGTGATTTAGATTTTACGGCAAATAAAGAAGATGGGCACGGTGTAGACTGGCCAATTCGCTATAAAGATATTGCACCCTGGTATGATTATGTTGAATCGTATATTGGGGTTAGTGGTGAAAATCTTGGCTTAAGCCAATTACCTGATGGAAAGTTTCTTCCACAAATGCCGCTAAACTGCGTTGAAGATCACCTTAAAAAAAGTATGGCCGACAATTTTAGTGATGGCCGTGTTTTAACTGCAGGTAGGGTTGCACATATTACCGGAGACAAAGAATTTGAAGGTCGTTCCAGTTGTCAGTTTAGGAACCGTTGTATTAGGGGTTGTCCTTACGGCGCTTACTTTAGTAGTAACTCCTCTACATTACCGGCTGCAGAGCGAACCGGAAATATGACTTTAAGGCCTAATTCTGTAGTAAATCAGGTTGTTTACGATCCTGAAACCAAACTGGCTACTGGGGTAAAAGTTATAGATACTGAAACTAAGGAGGAAATAGAGTTTAAAGCCAATGTTATTTTCCTTTGCGCTTCTGCCATTGCATCTACGAGTATTCTTATGCAGTCAAAATCTGATAGGTTTGAGAATGGTTTGGGGAATGATAGTGGAGAACTGGGGCATAATGTAATGGACCACCATTTTAAAGCCGGAGCATCTGGTAAATATGATGGTTTTGAAGACCAATATTATAAAGGAAGAAAACCTAACGGAATTTATTTGCCCCGTTTTAGAAATATTAATGGAAGCGATAACCTTGGATTTACCCGTGGTTATGGTTACCAGGGTGGTGCAAGTCGTGGAGACTGGAGTGAAGGCATTGCTGAAGCTTCTTACGGCAAAGAATTAAAAGAAGCCATTGTGAAGCCGGGTGGCTGGACCATGGGCTTAATGGGCTTTGGGGAAACCTTACCTTACCACGAAAATAAAATGAGCCTGGATTATGATAAAACCGATGAATGGGGCTTGCCAACAGTAACTTTTGATGCAGAGTTCAAAGAAAATGAACTTAAAATGAGAGAAGATATGGTAGGCCAAGCAATAGAGATGTTGGAAAAAGGCGGATTTGAAGATGTACAGGGTTATGATGATATTGGCGCACCGGGACTTGGAATTCACGAAATGGGAACTGCCAGAATGGGAAGAGATCCTAAAACTTCGGTTTTAAACGGAAACAATCAGGTACACGCCGTTCCTAATGTATATGTTACCGATGGTTCTTTTATGACTTCTGCTGGTTGTCAAAACCCATCATTAACTTATATGGCAATGACTGCAAGGGCTGCAGACCACGCTTCTAAAAATTTTAAAAAATCATCTAACGCTTAATTATTAGGATTATGAATAGAAGACAGGCATTAAGAAACATAGGACTTGGAGCGGGGGCTATAATTGTAGGTCCAACTACTTTAAACCTTTTGCAAAGCTGTAAAAATGACCCTTCTTATAACTGGGAGCCCACTTTTTTAAGTGCTTCTAACGGATTTGCGTTAAAACAGATTTTAGAAGTTATAATTCCAAAAACTGATACTCCGGGTGCTGAGGATTTAAATATAGCTGAATTTATAGATTCTTATATGGAAGAAGTTGCTCACGAAGACAGACAGGAGAAATTTAAACAATCTGCAGATGCTTTTTCCAGGGCTTTCAAAAATGAATTTGATAAAGGTGAAGGAGAGGGCAGTGCTGAAGAGTACGAGCAAATTGTCGCGAAATACCTCAAAGCAACACCCGCAGAAAGGGATGAAATAGCCAAACGAAATACAGAAACCCAGGATCCGCAGGATAAAGATCAAAAAATAACTTTAGATGCTGATGCAGGTACTTTAGCTTATTTAGAAGAAGTAAGAAGTATGGGAATATGGGCTTATAAAACCAGTGAACAAATTGGTGAAGAAGTAATGTGGTACGATCCAATTCCCGGGGAATATATTCCTTGTGGTTCAGTAGATGAACTGGGAGGTGGAAAAGCTATGTCGCTTTAGTTTTTAAAGAGTACAGTGAATAAATATCAAACCTCACAGATTTTAAAAACCTGTGAGGTTTTTTTAGTTCAAATTATTGCTCTCAGAGATAGGCAAGTATATTTCAGCTTCCCATAGCGATGCATTTCCACCCATTTGCGGATTATCTTTAAAAATTTCGAGAATATTTTCAGATTTTACCTCAATATTATTTTTTTCGGCATAATCAAGTAAATGAAACCAGGCATTATGCGAAAACATATAATTCCCGTGAAAACTCGCTTTTAAAGCTTTTCTTGAACTAATTTTTTGAATATCGATTAATAAATTCCGGGGGTAACTTTTCATTTCTGCAATAGGGAGGCAAAAACTGAAGTTGATATTTTTAGTTATTTTATCCCAGGATTTAATTTGAATTCTTGGTCTTCCACGTGTTTCAAGATCGTTATCGAGGATATAATTTGAAAGTATATCTATAGTCTTCATCATTTCAAAAGCTTTTTGATCTACTTTACTATTGGCGGTTATACAAGCGCAGGTGTTTCCAGGAGAAACACTTTCTCCTTCAATTTTTACGGTGTATAATTCGTGATTTGTGGATAGGGCTTTTTTAAAGTAAGTTATTTCAGCTTTCATTTCTTTTTGAAAATCGTTTTGGCCTATCAGTAAAAAGAAGCGATCCTTAAAAGAATTATTTTTATTGTTTACCTTAACCTTTACCTCACTTATTGAATCGTTTTTTGGTTTAATAATCCAAATGAGTTCATAACTTTCTGCATTCAATTCCGTTTCCTGAATTACCCTGGAAAAATCAGACTTAATTTCAGAATTATTGATTTCCATTTTATCAAAAATTGGAGAATCTACCCTATAAACTATTTCACTTGGAAGCGCTTTTGCTTCAAATTTTATAGCGTAATCATTATTTTTAATTGTAAAATACCAGAGCAAAAAAAGCACAGGTAGACCAATAAGAAGCAGTAGCCAGTATTTTTTTGACATTAAATTAGTAGGTAAGAGGTTGTATGTTGAGGTTTTCTACTACGTGGTTTCCAAGATTTCTTCCCTGTACAATTCCATTTTCTACAGCAGAGCGGTAATGAATTCCCCCATATAATCTACTTATTGCCGCTTCGTTGGCAGCCTGGGAAAAAGAAGTAAACGATCTTACCGGTAAACCATATTTTACCTCGGTATCATCTTCAAAATTGAATTCTTCACCAAAAATACGGGTAAGAACAATAGAAGCCGCCCCGGAAACTACAGAATGCCCACTAGAATATTCAGGAAATGGTGGCGTTTGCAGTACAGGTTTCCAATTCTCGTCTATATGCTTATTAATTAAAGTTTCAGGCCTTACCAGGTTACTTCTGTATTTTTCGTCCCAACAGCTTATAAACCCGTCGGCCAAAGCGATAGCAGTTGTGGTATAAGCATATGAACTTTGTGCGAAGTCTAACTCTGCCTTTTTAGAAGCAATTTTGCAAATTCCCATCCAGTGCCCGCCAGGAGTGATTTTCTTAGTCGCAAACATAAGATGACCGCGTTGGGTAGACACATAAGGATTGCAATCCCAAAATTGAGCAATTTTCATTTCTTCGGCTTCGTCTCCTTTTTTCTCCATTTCGTTTTTAATCTCGTAGACTTCAACGAGCTCATCGTAAAAGGCGGTTCCTTTTTTTAATGAAAACTCGGGATGAGGTAAAGGTTTAAATTGGGAGGCAGAATCTAATGTAAAAGGTCTAATTTTTGGCCAGTGAGGCTCAATACCATCCATATAAGATGGAGGGGTAGGCTGCCAACGGCTGGGATCGTCACTATACACCGAGTATTTGGGCATAGTGCGGGTTTCTTTATAATTATCTTTATCTATCCAGGAGGAAAGATGCTGAGCAACCGCCAGGCCATAATCTTTTGATGAGTTAAACTCATCTTTATTCGTTTTTTCCCATTCTGTGTAGAGACTGTCACGGTAAGTGGTAAGTAAATCTTCAGAAAAAATTAATTTTTTTCCAATTTCTATTTTTGCCACAAGCGCGGCGAGTTTATAATTGATATTTGCAGTAGAATCGACACTAGGGATAGGTTCCAGCTCTTCAAATTTTGAAGTGAGATCTATTAAATCTTTATTTTCCTGCCGCATAATCTGATAAGCAGCCAGGTTGGAGTACGCATAAATTCTGCTGGCTACCGGTGGTGAAAAAATATCGTGCACCATAATATCGGTAATTTTATCTACCGTTTGGTGATAATTCTCGGCTGTAACTATAATAGGTTTTTCTTCCTGGGAACAGGAAGTTAAAATTAATGTGCTTATAAAAAAATAAAGATATTTTTTCATTTAATTGTTCAATTTATAAAATTGTGGTTTACCATTGTTCAGGCTTAGCATAAGATAATCTTTTCCCTTAAAATTAATTAAATCAAGGCTTCTTACACTCTTTTGAGTAAGATTTAATCCCAGTTCAACTCCTTCTAAAACCTCACCATTTTGCGTGATTAAATTTCCCGCTAACGCATCAAATCTTCCGTGGTAGGGCGTTATTCCAAAATAATTGCCGGCAACCAGTACTTCTTCCTGATTATCTTTATTAAAATCGGCTTTTAAAAATGCTAAAATAGGCGCTACCTGTAATGCACTTTCAAAAGGCTTAAAAATATACTTTCCTTCCTGATTTAGCAAATATCCCGACGCCATTGTATGCACTTTCAGTAATTTAGCTTCTGCAAGGGTTTCTTTTTCAAAAACTTCTTCAATAGTTTTCCCGGCAAAATCTTTATACTGCGGGAACTTCTTTCGTAAATAGGAAAGCTGGCCTACCAGTTCATCGAGCCCGTTTGCGGGATAATATTTTTGATTTTTGGCATAAGCTATAATTGTTTCTGTACTTCCATTTTTGTCAAAATCTGAATAAAACATTTTTAGCGGAAATTCTGCCGAAGCTGGGAATTTAGTATTCAGGCCCCAGTTTCCGAGTAAATAATCCATTTTTCCGTCGTTATTTATATCAAAAGGAATAATACGCTGCCAAAGCCCATTTAGCTTTTCTTCCAGTATTTTTCCTGAAATATTTTCTAAACTTCCATTATTATTTTTGAAGAATTGAGGTGACATCCATTCTCCAATAACAATTAGATCTTCCTGGCCATCCTGGTCAAAATCTGTCCAAATCGCATCGGTAACCATTCCTATTTTTTCCAGCTCTGAATTTTCCTGGATTCTGAAATTACCATTTTCATTAATGAGCAGGTAGGAGGAAGGGATCTTGCCAAAATCGTTGGAAACTGCTGCACCACCCACAAAAATATCCAGGTGGCCATCGCCGTCAATATCGCCTAATTTCGCAACTGAAGTGTTTTCAAAAAATTGCGGTAATTTTTTAGCTTTTAATTCACCGTTTTCAAACCAATATAATTTATCTAAAAGGGCATCTGCTTCCCCGTAAAATTCTCCACCACCTGAAGTGACAAAAAGTTCATTCTTATCATCCCGGTTGAGATCTGCGATAATGGCTGATGTATTTTCGGTTTTTTCATCATTTTTCAACAATTTAAAATCCTGCTTTTTAAAAATGTTTTCCTGCTGAAAATAAATTTCTGCAGGTTCAAATTTAGAATTTCCGAAGAAGATATCATCCAGCCCGTTCCCATTTAAATCGCCAACGGCCACCGCGGGCCCACGGTCAGAAATTTGATAAGGAATCAATTTTTGCCTGTCAAAATCGGTATACCTGTTTTCGCTGTGGTTAAAAGTAATTCCCGGTAGAGAATCTACCTTTTCAAACCATTGCTTTGGCGCAAGGAAAAGTTTTTTATAATCAATAGCATCGCGCTTTTGGTTCGGACTTATTACCAAATGCTGATTTAAATCCAGTTTTTCCTTTTTTTGGTAAGTATTGTCTGGCCAGATAATCAATAACGAATCTAACTTTTCTTTCTTCGGAAAACCAAAATGAATAATGGGTTCTGAAGAAGACTGAAATCCCCTGGAATTATAAAGCTGGCGCGTTTGCATTTTTCCTTCCTGCCAGGCAATGGCTTTGGTGCCAATGCCAAAGGTATTTTGAGTATCTAGCTTAAAAGATAATTTTAAATAGGTAGAGGTTGAGTCTGCCCGATTTTCATAAATGCTCGCATTTGCATTAATATTATTGCTTACAATATCTAAATCCCCGTCATTGTCCAGATCGGCATAGGAGAGGCCCGTAGAAATAACCGAATCTCGAGCCATCCATTTCCCCGATTGGTCTTTAAAATTTAGGCTGTTAGAACCTTTAAAAACGTAATTATGCACCTTTCCCGAAGGCATCATTTCTAAAGCTTCATTATCTACTAAACGTGTATTATTTATTTTTTTCTGTATCTGGTTGCTGGAAACGTATTTTATATAATCTAAATCATTGGGACGTTTGGGTATCCCTGTAGCTATATAAAGATCCTGAAAGCCATCCTGGTTAAAATCGGCAAATAGGGGAGCCCAACTCCAATCTGTAGCAGCTAAACCGCTTAAAAGACCGGTTTCCTGAAAGTAATCCCCCTGCTGATTTATTTGCAGCATATTTCGGGTGTACTGGTAATGATAGCCTAATTCTTCGGTTTTTAATTTATCTAAATCGCGTGGGTCGTCTCCTACAGAGGCTTTTAAAACCTTTTCATCCTGGGGAAGCATATCCAGGGTAAGTATATCTATAAATCCATCATTATTCACATCGGCGGCGTCATTTCCCATAGAAAACCGACTAACATGCCCAAATTTAGATTTTAGCGTTTCGGTAAAAGTACCGTCGCCGTTATTCAAATAATAATAATCATCTTCGTGAAAATCGTTACTCACGTAGATATCTGTGAAACCGTCATTATTAAAATCGGCAGTGGCGAGTCCGAGACCATAACCGTTTGCGCCACCATAGATTCCGGCTTCTTCGCTAACGTCCACAAATTTTCCGTTATCATTTCTTAATAGTTTATCACCGCTTTCAGCAATACGTTTATTTCTAATATCTGCAGGGCCATAAGTATTCACCGTATGAACAGCGTGATTAAGCAGATACATATCCAGATCGCCATCATTATCAAAATCAAAAAAAGCAGCTGTCGAAGAATAATTTTGAAAATCCAACCCGAATTCTTCAGCTTTTTCAGAAAATGTGCCGTCACCATTATTGATAAATAATTCGTTTTTCCCATTTAAACCGTTTATTCCAGAGACTGCGCAAACATAGATATCTAACAAACCATTACCGTTAACATCGGCCATAACAACTCCTGTATTCCAATTAGACTTGCCTGAAACTCCTGCCTTTTCGGTAATATCTTCAAACTGCAAGTTTCCTTTATTAAGAAAAAGTTTATTTTTTACCTGATTTCCGGTTAGGTAAATATCTGGTAAACCATCCTTATTTATATCGCCCACAGCAACGCCGCCGCCATTGTAGAAATACAAATAATCTAAAATATTTAGCGCATTTGTTTCGGTAAGATCGTTGCTAAAATTTAGGCCTGTGGTTTCTGCCGGCAGGTTTTCAAAAAGAAAATCTTCCGAAGTTTTTTCTTTTTCACAGGAAGTGAGAAAGATGAATAAAAATACCAGGCTAAAGAGCTTTCTCATCAAACTTAAAGATTTTTGGTTCCTGATTATTTATGGCTACCAGAATAAGAATTTCTCCATTTTTATTTGATATTTTCCTGATGTGTTTCACTTCACCTTCAACTAAAAATCCAGATTTTTGTGAAGATATAATTTCCATCTCACCATTCCCACTCACTTTTAGGAGAAGCCCTTTACTTGCATCCAAACGCCCAAATTGGGGTTTTAAGTTGAAATCGTTTCCGGCGAGTAAAAAATAACTATTTCCATTTTTTTTAGTTAGATGTTCAATAGCGTGAATACTTGATAACTGTGCTTCGGTAGGAAGTTCTTTAAACTCATAGTTACCTTCAGCATTATTTAAAGCAAGAAAACTTTTAAAAGTGGTTATCTCTTTTACAATAGAATTTTCAACAATTTTTTCTGAAAAAAGTTCCTGAATTGACTTCGTAGCATATTCTGAAAATTTAAGATTTTGTTTTTTTATTGCTGAAATTTGCCCTGCCAGTTCTCTTCTTAAATGAATTGGGATATCTCTGCCATCAATATTTCTGGTAAAAATTTGCTCTATAGTGCCATTATTATCAAAATCGTTGATATAAACTTTAACCGGATTTTTGGCTGAAGTTTGATAAAACGAATTGGTGCCCCGGTTTCCTAAAATAAAATCAGGATATTCATCCTCATTTATATCTGAAGCCGATAAACCTGTCCAGGCTCCGGAAAATTCGTTCAGATTACTATCTGCAAGGTTAAAAGAATTTCCGTTGTTTTGAAGAATTTTAGGCGCCATCCAGTCGCCGGTTAAAATTAGATCTTTCTTCCCATCAGCATTTGTATCTTCCCAGGTGGCATCGGTAATCATTCCCAGGTCGTTAAGTATATAAGCTTTAGCATCGGTTACATCTTTAAAACTGCCTTTACCGTCATTTTCTAATAGCTGATGTTTGGGGTTAATTCCAAAAATTCCCGGCACGCTTCTCTTTCCTATAAACAAATCTATGTCGCCATCATTATCAAAATCATATGGCGCGATCACTGAAGTATTTTGTGCAGAATTAGATAGTTGATATTCTGAAGCGCTAAAACTCCCATTTCCCTGATTTATATAAATTCTATCGCGAAATACTTCATTATCAACGTTAGCTTCATTCCCGCCTGAACCTACTATCAGGTCTGGTTTATTATCGCCATTTACATCAGCAAAAACAGCATAGGTGTCCTCAAAACTTGAATTCAAGGCAAAAATTTCAAGATTCTTTTCGCTAAAGTTGCCAGAATTATTCTGTAAATAGAGAACTCCGGCCTGGCCTTTTGCGCCTCCTAAATAAAAATCATCATTTCCATCACCATTTATGTCTCTTACAGCTAATGCCGGGCCTTCACGCGATAACATTTTTGGTATTAATCCTTCGTAATCGTAGTCTATATAATTATTCTCTTTGTGGTTTTGAAGTTTTGAATTTATTTCAGTAAGAATTGGTTTCGTTTGTTTTTTTTGTGAATTATAAGTTGAATTTGCCTCTGTTTGACTCAGTTGTAAAGTGGTATTGATCTTAGGATTTTTAATGACTTGTGTAGCTTTATTGGGCCAGATAATTTGGAGAGAATCGATTATTTTTGTTTTTCCCAGTCCAAAAGTTAGGCTGTAATCTATTGAAGATTGAAAACCTCGCGTAGGAATTAATTCTTGAGAAAGCACCTGGTTATCAAGATAGAGTAGGGCTTTGCTACCAATAGCAAAAGTGTTTTTTTCATCCCCTTTTAGATTCAATTTCAGGTAATTATTTTCTGATTGTTCTGAAGTTCTGTTTTTATAAATATATACCTCCTGATTTACGTTATTGACAACAAGGTCAAGATCACCATCATTATCCAGATCGGCATAAGCAGAGCCGTTGGAAAAGCTGGGTTCATCTAAACCCCAATCCTTGGTTTTATTATCAAATGTTAGGTCTTGATTATTCTGAAATGCATAATTGGAAATAGGATTGCTAGGCATTTCACTTAGAATGGAATCAAATTCTTTTTTCTTACCGGTAAGAACCATCTCCTGAAGAATATCGTTGGCAAAGAAATCCATAAAATCCTGGTTAGTAAGGTCGTGATAGATCCCATTACTCACATAAATATCTTTGAAACCGTCATTATCCATATCAAAAATTAGAGCGCCCCAACTCCAGTCTGTTTGTGCCACACCACTTTGAAACGCGATTTCAGAGAAGGAATTTTCACCCGTATTGAGCTGTAGGGTATTTTGCATAAATTGGTGATAGAAATCCCTGCTTTCTTTGAGCTTATAGATATCATATCGCTCAAAATCTGAAGTTTCTTTAAGGCGTTTATCGCTTTCGGGAAGCATATCGGTAACAAAAATCTCAGGACGCGCATCGTTATTGATGTCGGCCATATCTGCGCCCATCGAAGAAAGACTTAAATGGGAAACACGGTTTTTAATATCTTCAGTAAAAGTACCATCACCATTATTGATATAAAGATAATCGCGTTCATAAAAGTCGTTAGAAATATAAAGATCGGGGAGTTGATCGTTATTTACATCCCCTACGGTAACTCCAAGTCCAAACCCTATTAAGCTTCCGTAAATTCCTGCTTCTTCGCTAACATCGGTAAATTTCCCATCATCGTTGCGAAGTAATTTATCACCACCGCCTTTAAAAATTTCTGGTAAGTCCCAATCTTCACTTCTTAGATCGCGTTTGTTATTAAAACTTAGACTGGAAACCGGGATAAAGCTATTGTTAAGAATATATACATCAAGATCACCGTCCCCGTCATAATCAAAGAAAGCGGCGTGGGTGGTAAATCCATTTTCATCTAAATTATAAGAAGCGGCGTTTTCAGTGAATGTAAGATCTCCATTATTGATGAAAAGTTCATTTTTACGATCTGCACCTTCAATATTTCCGGCATTGCTCACATAGATATCCAGGAGTCCGTCGTGATTAATATCTACCATACTTACACCGGTGCTCCAGTTTTTTGTTCCTGCCGTTCCTGAGCTTTTTGTAATATCTTCAAATTTAAAATCGCCTTTATTCAGGTAAAGTTTGTTTTTACCAAGATTTGAGGTTAAATAAATATCAGGTAGACCGTCGTTATTGATGTCGCCCATACCTACACCCGCACCATTATAGAAATTTCTATATCGAAAAATGTTGAAATCTTTAGTATTGGTTATTTTGTTTTCAAAATTGATTCCCGTTTCAGCAGATGACATTTTGGAGAATAATGCATCCTTATTTTCTTTTTCCGCAAGCATTTCATTTTCTGTTTTATCATTAGCACAAGCCATAAAAAACAGCATAATAAAGATTGAACCAAAAATTGAAGATGATAAATGAGAAGTGATTTTCATTGAGAAAAACAGGTTAGAAGGGAGGCTATTTTAATTGGCAATTTAAACAAAATTTAAGAAGAATTTAGGAGTCTAAAAGAAAAGAGACTAAAAATGCAAATGCATTGATAGTCTCTTTAAATAAAAACTATTTCAAGAATTAGTAACCTTCGTTTTGTTCTAAATTAGGATTAGATGTTAAGGCTGTGGTAGGAATAGGGAACAAGACTCTATATTCTTCGGAAGCCGGTTTGAATCCCCACTCTTGGGTAAATTGACCAAAACGGATAAGATCTTGTCTTCTCCACATCTCATTATATAACTCTCTTCCTCTTTCGTCAAGTATTTCCTGATCGGTTACTGCTGATATTGGGGTGGCATCTCTCAACACGCGTAACTCGTTAATCAACTCTAAAGCTGATTCTTCAGAGGTTCCACCTCTATGAATAGCTTCTGCTTTCATAAGATGAGCATCAGCAAATCGGAATAAAATCATATGTTCTGCATAAGATCCATTGGAGGGATGGTACTTAAGTACCCTAACTCCAGTATTATCGGGATTACCTACTAAAGCGGGAAGTTCAGCGGTGTAAAAGAGAGGGTTACCGCCGCGGTCTACAGTTTCACTTCCATCCAGCTCATGCTGCTGACCATATAAAAATCCTATTCCAATATCTGAACCATCGATAAAACCATCATCATCTACATCGTTATTTCCTTCAAAAAAACCTTCAGCTGCAGCAACCGTCGTTCCTTCAAGAGGTACAAAGCCCCGTCTTTCTTCCTGACCTACATCAGGGTGATTGGTATCCGCTGGACCTTCAAATAGATCATAAAATTCTGCAAGTGTTGAAAATCCATTCCAACCTCCGGCATCCTGTCCTGGTGCACCCTGGTTGTAATGTAATCCATTCCAGATTCTAGAACCTACTCCTGTAGTTGTAAACCAGATAGTTTCTGTATCTATTGAAGGTTCAAAAATTTCAAAAAAACCACTCTGTAATCCAAAACCTAATTCTTCAATAGCTTCTACGTGGGTAATAACCTGATTCATATCTTCAACTGCAGGTTCGCCACCTACATATATATGCTTATTGAGATATAACTTAGCCATAAGATAATGTGCTGCTGCCTTATTGGCAAAATTAGCTTCGGCACCAGGACCAACTTCTCGTAGATCTGGTAAGGCATCGGTAATATCTGTCATTACAAAATCGAATGCTTCATCCCGTGTCATAACTCTAGGGTTTTCATCAGCTCCCTGATCAACTTCTCTAAAAGGAACCTGTCCGAAAAGATCCATCACCCAATACATACTAAAGGCTCTAAGGAATTTTGCCTCTGCTATTTGCTCTGGGTTAGCATTACTTTCTGGAGCAATAATTTCAGATAAATTAAAAACATTTCTGTTATTATTGTTCCACGTGTTCAAAAGAAATTGATGGTTGGGATCCCATGTATGTTGGTGAAGTGTTCGCCAAAGGCCATTATCACCCCAGTCCGTACCTCTTGTCGGTACTACCATTTCATCTGACGTAACCTCTTGTAGTGCATAAAGATTTTCCTGAGTATTCATCTGATCTCTTAAAGCATTATAATTGTTTGCAAGAGCAGAAGGTACATCGCTTACCCCGGAAAAGCCATCATCTGAACCTTCACGAAAAACCGAATCGGTTTCCTCTAGTTCCAGGTCGGTACATGCCGTAATACTAAAGATTGCTCCAAGTATTAAAACTGATTTTATAAATTTATTTTTCATTTTTCTTTTTTTTAAAATGATAAGTTCACTCCTAAAGTTACCGTTCTCGCACGAGGGTATGAAGTGTATTCAATTCCCGCGGTAGGAATCCCATTTAAGGATTTATCGGTATTTACTTCAGGGTCTAAACCGGAATAATTTGTAATAAGGAAAAGATTTTGACCGGTTAGGCTTACCCTTAAAGCATTTAAGAAACTATTTTCACCTACTTCAAAGTTATACCCTAGAGTAGCGTTTTGTAACCTTAAGAAATCTCCTTTTTCTAAGAAACGGGTGGATACATCAGGAGCGTTGCCCACTGATTCTCCATTTCCGATGACATTCCTAGTAACATTCGCCCCCGAGCCCAGAGAACCTGCAGTAAAGAAGGCATTTTCTGTATTATTATAAACCCAGAAGTCGAATTGACCGGTAAGGAAGGCTGATAGGTCCCAGTTTTTATATTCTACTCTAGTCGATATGCCTAAATTAGTTGTAGGTAAAGCACTTTTACCTACAAATTCTTGGACGTCTCCATTAGGATAGATGGTTTGCCCACTCTCATCAAAGCCGCCAAATTCTCTAAGATAATAGGAGAAGAGGGGTTGGCCTTCTGCTAGAAGTTGAGCATAGGCATTGGTTAGTCCCTGACCATTAATTCCACCGGTTTGAATGGCTCCATCAAAATCTTCAACCATGTTTTCATTATAGGAAATATTAAAACCCAGATTCCAATAAAAATCCTCCTCTTGAAATAAATCATAATCGATGCTAAATTCAACCCCCTTATTTATCACATTTGCATCAAGATTTTCCCATACGAAATCTTGAGCCGCAGGTTGAGCAGAGAAAGTTTGGAATAAGAGATCGGTTGTGTTTTTACGGTAGAAATCTAATGAACCGCTCAAACGATCTTGCAGAAACCCGAAATCTAGACCAATATTGGTCTGGCTTGTTTCTTCCCATTTAAGATCTGCGTTTCGGAAGGTTACCTGTCCTGTTCCAGGAACATTTACAGTGCCCCCATCGCTTATGCCTATTCCGCCAAACCTATCACGTGGAGTATATAGGTTGTAAGGTATTTCTTGATTACCAGTTACGCCATAGCCTAATCTAAGTTTTAAGGTGGAAAAGGTCTCAGGCACGAAATCTTCATCTCCTAATTGCCAGGCAAATGCTCCAGAGGGAAAGTATCCATATTGATTATTTCCTCCAAACCTGGTAGAACCATCCGCTCTAAGGGTGGCAGTGAATAAATATTTTTCTGCTATCGTATAATTCAGCCTTCCAAAAAAAGATTGCAATTCATCAATGGTGTGAAAAGTATCTCCTGCCACCGCTCCAACATTGATTCCGGATGGTGTATTAGGACGATCTGTTGCAATTTCAGGAAATAACCTGTTTACGAAGAAGCCATTTGAATCAAATCCGTATTGTTGGTAGGATCCATTAATACTACCTTCCAAAATATCTCTTGAACGCTGAAGATCAGCAACCATTGCTCCCATGTTGGTGCTCTCAAATCCCCAACCCTGTGCATTAATTCCCTGACGGTCAAATTCTTGATAGGAATAGCCCGCTAGTACGTCAAGTTTTGAATTTTCAAATTCCAATTCATAATTAAGAGTAAATTCCAATAGAGTATTTGTACTTTCAATTTCGTTGATTTGGGATCTACCATTACCCGGCACAGCACTTCCAACGCCTACAATATCTCCAGAAATTCCAAAACCTCTATAAGACTCAGCTTTGTCATATCCAAGATTCAGCTTAGCGGATAAATTTTCCAATACAGAGTACTCTGTAGAAAAATTGATCAGGAAGCGGTCTGTTTCTGTTTCGTCCGAAACATATTTTAACATAGCATTGGGATTTATCTGTCCTTCGTAAAAGTCTGGGTCAGATGGGGAAGTAGGGGTCATCATATACGTAGCTCCGATAAGATCTCCTTCGGAACCTGCGTTATTTGAAATAGGTGCTCTTTGATCATTTACTCTTGAAATGGATGTCTGTAAACCTAATTTAAGTTTATCATCAAATAGCCTATGATTTACATTCAATCTTCCCGAAAGACGCTCCATAGATGAGTTTTCTACGATACCCATAAGGTCTGAATAGCCAATAGATGCCCTATAGTTTCCCTGATTGTAGGAGTTGGAATAAGAAAGATTATGTTCCTGGGTAAATGCAGTCCTCATAATCTCATCCTGCCAGTCCGTATCACCCCCGTAATCCAACGCATCTGCATCAAGGCTGGTATCAGAGTAGGCATCTAACCATTCTTCACGATCGAGCAAATCATATTTATTTGCCGGAGTAGCAACTCCAAGATTAGCACTGTAATCAAATCTAGCTTGCATACCACGACCTGATTTGGTAGTGATGATTACAACTCCATTAGCACCTCTAGAACCGTATATAGCAGTTGCAGAAGCATCCTTTAAAACACTCATGCTTTCTATATCCTGTGGATTAAGAAAATTCAAAGGATTTTTAGGGGAACTGTCCCCAAATCCTGCATTTGTTCCACCTGCTGAAACATCGTCACCAGCCAATGGTACACCGTCTACAACGAAAAGAGGGTCGTTTCCACCTCTTACAGAAGTAGTTCCCCGAATCCGAATGTTAACTCCTCCACCGGGTTCACCACTTGTAGTAGTAACCTGTAACCCGGCCGTCCGCCCTTGAATAAGTTCTTCCGGGGAAGCTACTACACCTCGGTTGAAATCTTCAGTTGAAACTGTAGAAACGGCGCCGGTGGCATCTCTTCTTTCTACATTACCATAACCAATAACCACTACTTCGCTAAGGGCACTGGCATCTTCTGCCATTGTCGCATTAATAGAAGTTCTTCCGTTTACCGAAATCTCTTGTTGGGCATAGCCTACAAAGCTAAATACCAGAACACCATCACCTGGAACATCGTTTAACGAATAATTTCCGTCAAAGTCGGTTACCGTACCATTAGAGGTACCTTTAACCACAACGTTCACTCCCGGTAAGGGCATTTCCCCATCGGTTACCGTTCCTGTTATTGTTTCCTGCGCCTGGACAAACCCGAAGCTGCAGATTGCAAACAGAAACAAACCGATTTTGAGTAATCCTTGTTTCATAAATTTAATTTTACAGTTGATTAATTAAACCATTAAGTTGATGACCTAAATTAGTAAAAAATTATGCTAAATATTAAGTAGTCTATACACGCAAACGTTTTCGTGTTTTCAAAGATGTGAATATTGAAGGGGTTTTTTAGACTAAAATTGAAGCTAAAATTTTATTGAAAATATCGTAATACGAGGTAAACAGCTGTCTTACAGAATTGTAAAAATTAAATGTAATAATTACACGTGATGAAATTGTAATTTTATAATTTTTGTTGATAAAATTTCATTTTATTCCCTTTAATAGGTCATTATTGATAGTTTTTTGGCCGAAATTTTGACAGAAATTTCTTCCTTTTCTCCAATATATTCCCCATCAACCTGAAAAGCGACCGGTTTTCTACAAAAAACTCTAGCACTTTTAACCGGTATTATCTCCACAAATTCAGAGTTTACATCAGTTTCATTACGTAATGTTTTTAGAATCTCCAGGATGTCGAAATTTTTGAATAAAAGGATTTCAAAAACACCATCATCTATTTTTCCTTTGGGATTTACATTCGCACCGGTGCCGTATTTTTTTGCATTGGCAAATGCCAGGAGAATACCTTTTTTGGTAATAGTTTTATTTTTTAATTCAATTTCAAATTCAAAAGGATATTTACTTTCCCAAAGCGTAGGTATAGATTGTAGTAAATAGCCCATTTTTCCTCTTATTCTGGAATGTTCGTAATTTTTAATTAATTCAGCATTTAATCCCAGATCACTAATGTGCAGGCAGAGTTCTCCATTAATCTCCAGCATATCCATTTCTTTATGCTCATTACCCAGCGCTATTTTCAATTGTTCTTCCAGGATGTTGGGAATGCCCAGGTTAACAGCAAGCCCGTTGGCTGAACCTGCAGGGAAGATTGCTATAGGAATTAAAAAATTAATTAAAGCCTCTGCTACTTGTTTTATAGTCCCGTCGCCACCCGCTACAAAAACCCGGTCAAAATTATTTTCGGTAACCAATTTCTGAATTTTCTCGCGATCATTTTTACCGGTTGTTTTATAGGTTACGAGTCCAGCATTAATTTTTAAAAGCTCATATTCAAGAGTTTGTATTATATGGTCCTTATTAAGACCTCCTGAAATTGGGTTCACAACAAGTAGTACCTTCTGTATTTCTTTCATATAGCTTCTAAAATATGCTTAAATTTAATTATTTTGGAGTAAGAAAAATTCAATAAAAATCTAAAATTTTGAAGTTAGATCTAAAACTTTATCGTGGTTATGTTAATAATCAGGAGCTGGTTGTGTACGGCCATTTATTTAAATCCTGGGCGCCAGATAAGTACAGGCTGGATAGAAAAGGAATAAAACATGCGGTAGCTATTATTCATATGTTTCGCATTAGTCCTTTAAAAAACAAGGAAATCACCTTGAAATTTCGCAATACTACAGTCACCACTAAAACCTTGGACGATGGCTATTTTAGATTTACAATTCCTTTTTCAGAGGAATTAAAAAGCGGCTGGCATGAATACGAGGTGAGTTGTAATATCAAGGATTTTGGAATGATAGAAAAGGGGGAATTATTAAAACCGCACCCATCTAAATACGGTATAATTTCAGATATAGATGACACTTTTCTTATTTCGCATAGCAATAGTTTTTTTAAGAAGTTATATGTAATGCTATCAAAAAACATCAATAAGCGTAAGATTTTTGATGATGTTGTAGATCATTATAAAGAATTAAGCCGGGCAGGGCAGAATTCAGATGAGGCTTCCAATTCCTTCTTTTATGTTTCCAGCAGTGAGTGGAATTTATATGAATTTGTTAATGAATTTGCCAAAATGCACCAGTTACCAAAAGCGGTTATTAAACTTAAAAAGATTAAAACAGGAATTTCAGATTTTCTCTCCTCCGGTCGTGGAAGCCACGATCATAAATTTGAAAAAATAAAAGATATTATTTCCTTTTATCCCCACATTCCTTATGTACTTTTAGGAGACGACTCACAAAGAGATGCCTACATTTACGAGCGCATTTGTAAAACCTTCCCAATGAGTTTAAAAGCGGTTTATTTACGGCAAACAGGAAGAAAAAAGAAACCGGAGATCACTAAAATTCTCAAAAATATAGAAAGCCTTGGGGTAAGTATCTGTTATTTTAAACATAGTAATAAAGCCATAAAACATTCTCGCGAAGTAGGGATAATTTGAATTATTGGAACCTTATATTTGCTGAAATTAACTTTTTCGGAATTATAATGAAATCCGAAGTTTTAATCTGAAATTCTCTCTTTTGAACGTACAGGACTATATACAATCCAGGGCGCAGCTGCCCATCAGGAGTATTCAACATACTATTGCACTTTTGGAAGCCGATGCCAGCATTCCGTTTATTTCCCGGTATAGAAAAGAAGCCACCGGGAATTTAGATGAAGTTGCCGTAGAAAAAATTGCGTTACTACTTAATTCTTTTAATGAACTCGAAAAAAGAAAATTAGCAGTTCTTAAAGCTATAAAAGCCCAAAATGAATTAAGCGAAACCTTAGCTGGAAAAATTGATAAGGCCACAACTTTAACCGAAGTTGAAGATCTTTACTTGCCTTTTAAGAAGAAAAGAAAAACAAAAGCAGATACGGCTCGCGAAGCCGGACTTGAACCTCTGGCCAAAATTTTAATGGCACAAAATTCTCCAAAAATTGATTTCACGGTAAAACAATTTCTTTCGGAGAAAGTAAAAACTAAAGAAGAAGCTTTTAGCGGTGCCGGGAATATTATTGCTGAATGGATTAATGAAAATACCTATATAAGAAATACACTCAGAAGATTATATGCAAGAAAGGCGCAAGTAATTACAAAATGGATAAAGACAGAAGATGAACATCCAGAAGCCACCAAATTTTCCCAGTTTGAAAAATGGGAAGAACCGCTTAATAGAATTCCTTCGCATAGATTTTTAGCTATTTACCGTGCCGAAAAGTTAGGAATAATCAAGCTGAAAATTGAAGTAGATAAATCTGAGGCTTTAAAAATAATTGAAAAAACAATAATCAAAAATCCCGGGTTTTCAGGGGTGAAATATTTAAAAGATGCTGTCGAAGATGCTTTTACCCGATTACTAAAAAAATCTTTTGCTACTGAATTTCTAAATGATGCTAAAGAAAAAGCCGATGACGATGCCATAGCTGTATTTGCATCTAATCTTGAGCAACTTCTAATGGAAGCTCCCCTTGGAAGTAAGCGAATTCTTGCATTAGACCCGGGTTTTAAATCGGGCTGTAAATTGGTTTGCTTAGATGAACAGGGAAATTTATTACATAATGAAACAATATTTCCTCACCCGCCACAGAAGAAAACAGATGCGGCATCAGGGAAGATTAAAAGTTTGGTGAATGCTTATAAAATTGAAGCTATAGCTATAGGTAATGGCACCGCAGCCAGGGAAACCGAGCAATTTATTAAAAACATTTATTTACCAAAAGAAGTTTCGGTTTTTATGGTTAATGAAGCAGGAGCTTCGGTTTATTCTGCCTCAAAAATTGCCAGGGAAGAATTTCCTAATTATGATGTCACGGTGCGTGGAGCAGTTTCTATAGGTAGAAGATTAAGTGACCCGTTGGCCGAATTGGTGAAAATAGACCCAAAATCAATAGGAGTAGGGCAGTACCAGCATGAGGTAGATCAAACCAAATTAAAAGAAAAACTTGATGTTGTGGTGATGCGTTGTGTAAATAAAATAGGCGTAAACTTAAATACTGCAAGTAAAGAATTATTGTCTTATGTGTCTGGAATTGGCCCGGGATTGGCACAAAATATTCTGGATTACAGAAAAGAAAATAAACGTTTTACAAGCAGAAAAGAATTGCTAAAAGTACCTCGCCTGGGAGAAAAAGCCTTTGAACAATCTGCGGGATTTTTACGAATTAAAAATGCTAAGAATCCATTAGATAATTCGGCTGTGCATCCAGAAAGTTACTTTGTGGTAAAAAAAATGGCGAAAAATAATGCCTTGAAGCCGGAAGAACTAATAGGAAATACTGAAGTTCTTGAAAGGATAAGACCGGAAGATTATATTTCTGATAATATTGGATTACTGAGTTTAAAAGATATTCTGGGAGAATTAAAAAAACCTGGAGCCGATCCCAGGGCAAAGAAAAAAGCCTTTAGTTTTGATCCTTCAGTAAAAAGTATTACCGATTTAAAGCCGGGTATGAAACTTCCGGGAATAGTAAATAATATAACCAATTTTGGCTGCTTTGTAGATATTGGAATCAAAGAAAGCGGGCTCATCCATATTTCAAAACTTGCCAATGAATTTATAAGTGATGTAAATTCGGTGGTTAAACTCAACCAGGAACTGGAAGTCACCGTACTTTCAGTAGATGAAGAAAAAAAGAGGGTTCAACTTTCTTTAATAGATTAATACAACGAGGCTGTTGAAAAACTTAACAGCCTCGTTTGTTTTAAACTTTCTAATTTCTTTTTCTAAAATTGGCGCCGTCAAATTCTTCTCGCTCATAAAATTCATCATCAGCGTAGCGATCTTGGCTATAGCGGTCTCTACGATCATTTTCATCATCAATAATTTTCCCTTCCCTTTGTTCAGAAATTGGCTTATCGGAATATTCCTCTTCTTTTCGGCGTTGGAGATGCTCGTCTTCTCTTTCAGCAGCAGACGGACGATTATAAGAGCTTAACACGTTTTCTTCATAATGCCTATCTGGATTAGCACCGCGTTCAATGCGTTTTGTTTCAGCAAAGGTTTGGTGGGTGATTCTTGAAGTATAGATGTATTTTTCATCTTCTTCGAGCTCTACCAGGCCTATGGGTACAATTACGTGATTCTGGCCGTCCTTGTTTACAAACTCCTTGATTTCAGGATCTGCGGGTTTACCATAAGGATCGTGCCGGGAATCTATAATGGTCTGGTCTACTTCCACATCTACGTAAACTACGCGATCAAGATTTTTATTAATCAATAAATTATCGACTTTACCAACTACACGTTTATCAGCATCTCTAACAACCCAGCCTCGAATATCAGGATAACCGCCTGCTATTTTATAGTCTTTTAATTCACTTAAATAGTATAAATTCTTATTCCTTATATCCTTGCTCATAATTCACAATTTTTTAGTTATGCAATCAATTTTTTTGAATAAAGAAAACTGATCTTGCTATTTTCATTAAAATAAATGCCTGAAGTATCATTCAATTCTTCAATATCATTGGTATCATCAATGGCGTCTACATCATCAGTAGTGTCATCATAAGCGAAAACATAAAATAATATTCCCAGTATGATGATAGCGATTAAAAGAACCCAGGGCCAAACCGGCTTTTTCTTTTCAACTTTAATTTCTGCCATAATCTTAGTTTTTGTTTGGTTAGATTACTAAAGTTAAAAAATATTGTTACTAACTATTATTAAGGTTAGCCCAAACTATTGTTAATTAGGTTATAAGCCAAAAAAAAGGCATCCCTACGGAATGCCTTTATAAAAATAAATATGTATAAAAGTTTATTTTAAAAGATCTTTAAGTCGCTTCCAGGCTTTATCGTGTGCTTCTTTATTTGGGTTTTCGGCATCTGGTTGGTGGCCACTGCGCATAAAAGCGTGGCCGGCGCCTTCATAGATTTCATATTTATAAGTCTTGCCGGCTTCTTCCATCCTTCTTTCACTGGCCTCAATGGTAGAATTTACCCTATTATCATCACCGCCGTAATAGCCATAAACCGGGGCTGAAATATTTGCAATTACTGAAGCATCTTCAGGCCCGGTTCCGTAGAAAACGTGCGCTGAAGGGATTTCCTGGTTATTTGTAGCATACTTAAAGGTTTGTGAACCACCCCAGCAAAAACCAACTACAGCAACTTCTCCGGTTGATGCCGAATCCTCCTTAATATAGTTGAAGGCAGCATCAAGATCTGCAGTTACCTGTTCTGGGTCTAAGGCATAAATGGCATCTCTTGCAGCATCAGGATTTTCAAAATCTGTGGTTCGACGTTTACCTTGAGTATTTGAAATTAAATCTGGAGCGATTACCAAATAGCCGGCTTCAGCAAGTTTATCGGCAAACAACCTTGCCCAGTCATTTAAACCACGGTTTTCGTGAATTACAATTACAGATTTTGTAGCTCCATTTGTTTCCGGATAGGCTACAAAAGCCTGAAACTCCCTATCACCGTGAGATAAAGTAACCCATTCGTGATGCCTTGGAGACTCAGAAAGTTCTTCGGCTTCAGTTTTTTGAGCAATTGTAGTATCGGCCTCAACTTGAGCTTCCTCTTTATTAGACTCTTTTTTATCATTTTTATTTCCGCAGGAAAAAAGCGAAAATGCAAAGAAAAACAGCAGAAATACGTGGTTTAAATGTTTCATAACTATAAAGTTTTAATTGAATATTCTTTCAATTTCCTATCTGAAAACCCCTGAAGGAAAAACTACCACACTTTCGTGACCGTCTTTTCCAACCGCTGCAACACCAAAAAAGAAATTATCTATAACAATTCCGTCAAGGGTGAATTCACTTACATCACCTACAAATCGGGAGTATTGCCATTGTGCCTCGGTGGTTTCTCTCCAGTAAATCTTATACCCGGCAATATCGCCCTCAACTTTATCCCATCTTAATTTTGCTGAAGGTTCTACAATTCCACCTATTTCAACATTTTTTGGAGCAGGAGGTGCCCAAGCGAGACTTGCCATATTTATAGCATTTACTGCGGTAAGTTTTTTGGCATAATTGAAATTTACCCCTTCTATAACATCGCCATATTCAATACCGTTTTCGGTTCTAATATCCTGGTGTTGGCGGTTGTAATTTTCGTGGGCTTCCATAATCCTAATTCCGGCGAAGCCAAGATCGTTGAATGGCCTGTGGTGACCACCACGACCAAAACGGTCTAAACGGTAGATCATCATCGGGTTCATTTCAGGCATATAAGTTTCAGTAGTTGTATGAACATAGCGAGCCAATTGACGGGAAATACCGTCTACCTCGCCACCGTAAAACCTACGCATTGTTCTTTCTCTTTCAGATTCATTTGGAGGAACGGGTTCAGAAAATATTCTAAAAGTGCGATTATCAATTACGCCATCTACACCTTCAATATTCCCAATCATATCGTTATTTAAAACGCCAATAATTTCCCAGTCATTTTCTTTAGCATACTCTGCAAGGCCTTTGCCGCCAAACAAGCCCTGTTCTTCACCAGAAAGGCCAACATAAACCACGCTGCTTTCAAACTCATATTGCGATAAAACCCTGGCGGCTTCTATGGCTCCGGCCATACCGCTGGCATTATCGTTGGCTCCGGGTGCATCGGTTTCAAAATCCATAGTATTGCTGGCGCGAGAATCTATATCACCACTCATAATAATATAGCGGTTTGGATATTTGGTTCCTTTTTGAACCGCAACCACATTTACCACCCAGGCATCGTGCGGAATGCGTTCGCCATCTTCTGTAGTAACAAAGTCTTTTTGGTAAAAAACATCAAGACAATTATCGCAATTATTAGATATATTATCGAATTCAGATTTTATCCATCTACGTGCGGCACCTATTCCACGGGTGTCAGAAATTGTATCACTAAATGTATTCCTTGTTCCAAAACCGGCAAGTTTCCTAATATCGGCTTCAATCCTATCTGCAGAAACGCTATCCATTATTTCGTAAATACGCTCATCGGTTTGCGCATTTGTTTGTTGAAAAATGAGTCCTGAAAATAGGAGTAGGGCAAGACTGGGTATATTTCTTATCATAAAATTATTTTTTTAAGCTTCTAAAATACCTAATGTTTGGATGATTTCACAAATAAATACGCTTTAGAAGTATTATGAAACAAAAAAATCCCGACAAATAATGCCGGGATTTTAAATCACATTCTAATTAACTACAATTTAGCTTGCTTTCATATTATGAATTTCAGCTTTTGCTTCGTGTGCTTTTTGGTCAGCTTTCGAGTTAGAAAGGCTGGCTTTGGTTTTGTTTTTTAAAGCATCAACTTTGTGGCTTAAAGAGTCAGAAAATTCATTGAATTTTCCTTTAGTTCCTTGTATAGCTTCGTTGCTTGAATCTGAAATCGCCTTTCTGGTATCTGCACCTTTTTTAGGGGCAAATAATAGTCCTAAGGCCGCTCCTGCAGCTGCTCCTGATATTAATCCTAATAACATTTTTCCTGATTTCATCGATCTAAGTTTTTAAGTTTTGGTTCGTATTTTTGTTTAATGTAAAATTAGATCATAATCACGCCGATACCATATTTTTGAAGTTAAGTTATGCATAAACTTTCTTAGAAAATGTCAAGGAATTTAACAGTTTAAAGGCTTATGAATTTTCAGCAAACTTTTTAAGTATATCCCTTACCTTTAAAGTGTCTTCAACATAATAACGTGCATTGGTTTTTTTCATTCCAACTTTAACCGTAAAAGAATTTTCTGGAAGTTCCTCAAACATATATTCATCTGTCCAGTCGTCTCCAATGGCAAAGATGAAATCGTAATCTTTGCCTACCAGTTTTTTATTGGAAGCTTTTCCTTTATTTACTCCGCTACTTTTTATTTCCAGTACTTTATTTCCTTCAAGAACGCTAAGCCCGCGGTTAGAGATCAACTCTTTTAAAACATTTGAAAGCTCATTGGCCCTAATTTCACCAAGTTCGGGATCGGCTTTTCTGTAATGCCAGGCCAGCGAATAGTTTTTATCTTCTATAAATGTACCGGGCGTTCTATCTACAAAAGTTTCAATTACCGGTCTCACCGCGCTCATCCAATCGTTATTTACATTTTCTGAAAGTTCCCATTCGCTGTTTTTTTGACGCATCCAAACCCCGTGTTCAGAAATAAGTTCTACAGGAATTTCCTGCCACCAGGAGCCAAGAGTGTCTTTATCCCTACCGCTAATAAGAACTACATCCGTATTTGCTGATTGATTTAATTTGTGAACTAAATCTATTAATTCCTGGTCTGGTTTTGCTTTTTCGGGTTTATCAGTGAAATTCACCAGTGTTCCGTCATAATCGAGAAATAGAATTCTATTCTTCGCATTTTTAAATTTCTCCAGAATCTCACCAGAAACTTTAGAGGAAATCCTGGTGGCTTTAAATGCGTCCCGATCCTGACTTGTATTATCTAAGGCTTTCATAAAATCACTTGCCCATTTTTCTACGCTATAGCGTTTTAGTCGCTTCTGAAGCGTTTTATTACGTTGTTGTTGCTCTTCTACCGGCATTTCTATAGCCTGGATCAAAGTTTGTGAAATTTGCTCAAAATTATTCGGATTGATAATTAAGGCTTCATTCATTTCGTGTGCCGCACCGGCCATTTCACTTAATATTAGCACCCCGGTTTGATTTATCCGTGTGGCCACAAATTCTTTTGCCACCAGGTTCATTCCATCTCTTATTGGTGTTAATAGCGCAATATCACAGCTCGTATAGAGGTCAATTAAATTTTCAAAGGGCATAGAGCGGTAAAAGTACCAGATAGGCGTCCAGCTTACCGTAGAGAACTTACCGTTTATTCTACCTACCAATTCATCTATTTCCCTTTTTAAACGTTGATATTGCGGCACGTTAGATCTTGAAGGTACTGCAAGCATCACCAACCTTACTTTTTCAATGAATTCCGGATGATTATCAAGAAAATATTCAAAAGCCCTAATTCTATTGGCGATACCTTTTGTATAATCCAGGCGGTCTATACTTAGAATAAGTTTAGCTTCAGGGGTTTCATTGGTATGGTGGTCTAACCTACGCTGTAACTCGGTGCGTTGCTCTTCGGTATTTTTAAAATGATTTAAAGCGGCATCTTCAAATTTGTTGTAATCTATCCCCATTGGGAAAGAGTCTACTTTTACAATTCTCTCGGGCAGGGTGATTTCATTAAAACTTACCTGGTGACGTAAAATTCGACTTACAGAACTTAAAAAATGCCTTTCATAATCGTAGGTATGAAAACCAATTAAATCTGCACCCAGTACTCCTTTTAAAACTTCATCACGCCAGGGCAGGGTTCTAAAAACCTCATAAGAAGGAAAAGGAATATGATTAAAGAAACCAATAATGGCTTCAGGCTGTTGTTCCCTAATCATATTTGGCACTAAAAGTAATTGATAATCGTGCACCCAAATGTGATCGCCATCTTCATAATGTTTCAGAACTTCTTCGGCATATTTTTTATTTACGCTTTTATAAATTTCCCAGTGATCTTTATCGGCTTCGGTATATTCCATAAAATAATGGAAAAGTGGCCAAATGGTACGATTACTAAACCCATAATAAAATCCATCAATTTCTTCTTCACTAAGATTTACAGCAATACAATCTTCTTTTCGGGCTTTTTCCTTAACATCTTCCAAAAGATTTTCCGGAATTTCCTCTTCGGTAAGTCCGCTCCAACCAATCCAAATACTATCACCATCCTTATGGAATGATTTTAAGCCTGTTGCAAGGCCACCTACACTTGGCGTGACCTCCAGGTCATTCTCTTCAAGGTTAATTTGTAATGGTAATCGGTTGGAAATTATTATTGTCTTACTCATAATTATATGTGAATGCTGTTGTTGCGAAATTGATTTTTATTAAATTTCCGAAAATCATTTTACACGACAAGTCTTTTTAAAGAATTTTAAGAGTATATGGAGAATTTAGATTACGGAATTATAGGGAATTGCAAGAGTGCTGCGCTAATATCAAAAACAGGTTCGTTAGAATGGTGTTGTTTGCCAAATTTTGCTTCGTCTGCAGTTTTTGCAAAACTACTGGACGAGAAAAAAGGAGGAAGTTTTGAAATTATAGTAGACGATTCTTATAACATTACCCAGGAATATCTTTGGGAAACCAATATTCTAAATACTGTATTTAGTGATGGTGAAAATTCTTTTCAGGTTATAGACTTTATGCCGCGCTATCCCCGGGAAGATGGTTCTTTTTACGCCCCGCCAGATGTAATAAGATTTATAAGATTAATTAGCGGAAAGCCTAAGTTTAAAGTGAAATATGATCCTCGTTTAGATTTTGCCCGGGAAAAAACCTACAATGAATTTAAAGGAAATTATATTAAAAGTTTTACCAAAGAAGGTAAATACGATTCTCTTTTTCTTTATTCCAGTTTTGATTTGAATGATGTTCTGGAAGGTAAAGAACTTGAATTAACAGGAAACGCATATTTTTTACTTGGTTATCACGAAAAACTTATTACCCAATCTTTAGACCGCTCTTATTTAAAATTTCAGCGCACCAAAACCTATTGGATGAATTGGAGCGCGAAGACTACCCGTTATACGCATTACGAAAATGAAATAATGCGCAGCGCTTTGGTTTTAAAGTGCCTTAGTTACAAAAAATCTGGTGCAGTTTTAGCCGCAGCCACCACTTCTTTGCCCGAAACCATTGGCGAAGAACGCAACTGGGATTATCGTTTCTGCTGGATTCGTGATGCTTCTATGGTAATTAAAGTAATGGCAGGCCTTGGCCATATAAAATCGGCTAAAGATTTTCTTCAATTTATCATAGATATTATCCCAGATAAAGATGAGAAAATCCAGATTATGTATGGAATTAACGGGGAGAAGGAGCTTACCGAACATATTTTAGATCACTTATCAGGTTATAAAGATTCTCATCCCGTAAGGACCGGAAATGCTGCTTATATTCAGAAGCAAAATGATATCTACGGAATTTTGATGGAGGTAATCTATCAGCAGTTCAATCAATTTGAAACATCTTTAGAGAATTCTGAAGAACTGTGGACCGTGGTACGCGGAATAGTAAGTATTGTTGAAGAAAACTGGCAAAAGCCTGATAAAGGAATTTGGGAATTACGTACCGAAGACCGACACTTCGTATTTTCAAAACTACTATGTTGGGTGGCGATAGACCGGGCAATAAAGATTGGAGAAGTTTTAAGAATGGGTATTAACGATACACATTGGAAGTCTTTACGTGCCGAAATTTATAATGATATTTATAATAACGGCTGGAATGAAGAAGTACAGGCATATACCCAATATTATGGGTCTAAAGATTTAGATGCTTCAACTTTATTAATGGAGCAATATGGGTTTATTGAAGCGAAAGATCCTCGTTTTGTGAGTACGGTACACGCCACAGAAAGGGAATTGTGTAAAGATGGGTTAATGTACAGGTATAAGAATAAAGACGATTTTGGGGAACCAACTTCATCATTTACCATTTGTACCTTCTGGTTAATTGATAGTCTTTTCAAGATAGGAGAGAGGAAAAAAGCAAAACAAATGTTTGACCAGTTATTATCTTACAGTAATCACCTGGGATTGTTTAGTGAAGATATAGATTTTGAAACCAAAAGGTTGCTGGGTAATTTCCCTCAAGCCTATTCGCATTTAGCGTTAATAGAAACCGCTGCCAATTTTAGTTTAGGAACAACCTCTGAAGAAACCTGGCTTAGCGAGTTTTAGGATTTTGAACTTGTTTGTCATCTTCTTTATTAATTTGCACGCGACTTTTAGGGAGGCTCTCGGGATAATTTTCTTTTAGAAAATCTATGAGTTTCTCCCTAATATATACGCGTAAATCAAAAGCGGTTGGAGAATCTTTGGCACTTACCAAGATCCTTATTTCCATAGACCTATCGGTAGCATCAGTTACCTGTACTACTTTAGCTTGTTTATCCCAAAGGGGGGTCGTTTCCAGTAACCTATCCAGTTCTTCTCTAATCTTATCTATAGGTACTGTGTAATCTGTATACAAAAACACGGTTCCTAATAAATCGGCCGAATTTTTAGTCCAGTTTTGAAAAGGTGTTTCAATAAAATAGGTAGAAGGCACTACCAATCTCCTTTTGTCCCAAACTTTAATCACCACGTAAGTGAGCGTAATTTCTTCAATCCAGCCCCATTCGCCTTCAACAATTACGGCATCCTGCAGCCTTATTGGTTGAGTAAAAGCAATTTGAATTCCCGCGAGTAGCGTTCCAATAGCTTTTTGTGCAGAAAAACCTATAATAATCCCTGCAATTCCTGCTGAAGTTAAAACACTTACCCCAACCGAGCGTATGCTTTCAAAACTCATGAGAGCAATTCCTATGGCCAGAATAACGATAATAAAAATGATAATATTTTCAAGGATATTAAACTGAGTATTAATTTTCCTGGCTTTTAAATTATCAGATGTGTTTACGTCATAACGCTTCAGCATTCGGTTTTTAAGAATTTTTAGCGTCAGAATAATTAACCACGTAGCACTTAGAATTATCCCCAGCGTGCTTATGGGCTGAAGAAGTTCATAGGTATATTCAAATCTAAAAATCTTGCTTAGCAGCGCAATTTTTAAAATTAAAGCAGCCAGGAAAATTAATAATGGGATCCAAACCCTTTGTGCAAAATTTACAGGAAGAATATTTCGAGGATCTTTGCCTATTTTCTTCAGAATATAAAACGCTATTAAGAAGCAAACAAGCAGGCTAATTACACCCGCAAGAATATATCTAAACGTTAAAGGGTCTAAGCTCATAAGTAATTATTTATTGGCTTTTTTAGGATCTTCGGCGTTAAAATGAGGTTTTTTTAATTCAACGCGTGACCTGCTAAAGTATATGCCTTCTTCCAATTCTTTAATATAGGCTACCATTTCTTCTCTTAATTTACAATGAAGATCCCAGGCAATAGTGGCGGTACTGGCACTGCAAATAGCTCTAACTTTTAGTGATTTTTCTGTCATTTCGGTAACCTGTAGCATAGGTGGATGTTCTTCGTCCCAATCTTCAGAGTTTTCGACTAATTCTTTAAATTTTGTTCTTAATTTATCTACATCTACACGATAATCTACATAAAATTCAATTTCATTTATAGAATGTGGGCTGGTAATTGAAAGGTTCTCAAAAGTATCAGAAATTACTGTTTGCAAAGGAACAATTAGTCTTCTAAGATCCCAGGTTCTCACTATCATATAAGTAAACCTTATATCTTCAACATAACCCCAACGGTCATTTATAATCACAGTATCACCAATTCTTGCCGGTTTAGTGAGCGCTATTTGAATTCCTGCAATAATATTTCCTAATGTACTTTGTGCTGCTATACCTAAAATGATGGTGGCCAATCCTGCTGAAGCCAGCATAGAAATCCCCAGTTTCTCTAAAGATCTAAATTGGGAAAGAATAATTGCTGTACCCACAATTACCACGGTAAAGGTTAAAATTCTTCTGGCAACAGATAAATAGGTGAAAAGCTGCCGGGATTCATGACTATTTTCAGAGGTAACATCTCCTATTTTATTTTCGGCAACATAACGCATTGCAAAATCCAGAATACGCATAAAAAACCAGGTTATTGCAGCTATCACAACGGCGAGTAAAATGGCGTAAATCGTACTCGAAAAGGCACCAGAATAGGAAATTAAATTGTTAAGAGTGATATAGAAAAACAATACGCCGGTTGCAAGGGCCGCCGGTACCCCTAATCGCTTAGATAAAGCCAGAATGATTGGCCTATTAAATGATTTTGCAATTTTTCTAATTAATAGAATAACCACTCTTCCTAAAAGGTAGGAAACTATTAATAACAAGATGGTTACAACCGGTTTCCATAGAGGCACGGTTCCTATTTGGGCCTGCGACCAGGTTGGCATATGCCGGTCTAAAAACGTGGGTCCGTAAACCTGGTAAAGCTCTTCTGTATTTTCTACGGTATTTGCTGAAATTAACCAAAAAGCCCCATACTCCTGATATTTTACTCTTTGCAGCCTAAAAATTATATCACGGTCTTCTATGGTTGTTTCCCCAAAAACCACACTTCTTCTGGGCGTTCCCGCTACCGCCTGGTTGGTGGTGGTTCTAATATCTACCTGCCCATCGGGCCGGTCGGGTAAACCGTGCCAGTCTATAGCAACCCTTTGATCCATCACAAAATAAAGCTTCTGGGCAATATCAACCGCTTCCTTGTCGGTTATAGAATTAGGCATTAAATTAAGGTTTAGAGCATAAGCAGCATCTTTAAAATTTTTATTTCTGCAACTAATTATAAAATGCTCTAAGGTGGCCTGTGGAGTTTGTAAATTAAACTTGTTAGGAGGGAACCCCAGCGGATTATTTAACCTGGTTAAGGAATAATAAGCTTCATTATAATCTTTTAAACTATTAGGCAAATAATTAGAATCAGTAGAATCTGCTATTTTATCCTGGGAAGGAAGTTCATCTTTTGTGCTAGTGGAATCTTGCTGATAAGCAAAAACTGAAGCCTGCGTCAACAAAACACAAAACAAACTTAGCATGAGCAATCTTGTACGGTTTATCATACCTAATTTTTGAAAATTATTTGATAAATAATTATTGGAATAATTTTAAAATTAAGGAATAAAAAAAGACCGTCTAAATTTGACGGCCTTTTTACAATAGTTTTAATAGAAATTATTAGAAACAATATTTATTTTCTGAAGTTAGTTTTTCAGCAATAGTATTTCTTAATTCTACCACATTTGGCATTCTGTCATATTTAGTGAAACGTTTAAGTCCCATAAGCATCATTCGTTGCTCATCACCTTCAGCAAAAGAAGCAATTCCTTCCTTGGCTTTTTGGTTAACGATGTCTACAGCGTGGTATAAATACAATTTTGCCATAGCAATTTGTTCTTTCTGCGAGTCTTCACCAAAACGATTTACATTCTTTTCGGCTCTTAAAATTGCAGATTCAGCCATATAAGCTTCAATTAATATATCTGAAGCGGCTAATAACAGTTGCTGGTGTTCCTCCAGGTCCTGGCCAAATTTTTGAACTGCGCTTCCGGCTACCATTAAGAACACTTTTTTCAGTTTCTTAATCATGTCCTTTTCTTCAGCGAATAATTCGTTGAAATCTGGCTTGTCCATAGAGGGAATTCCTGTAAGTTCTTCACCTACAGCCTGTGCAGGTCCTAAAAGATCTACGTGGCCTTTCATTGCCTTTTTAATCAACATTCCAACAGCCAACATTCGGTTAATTTCGTTGGTTCCTTCGTATATTCTGGCAATTCTGGCATCTCTCCAGGCAGATTCCATAGGAGTATCTGCTGAAAAGCCCATACCGCCTAAGACCTGTATGCCTTCATCACTACAATTCTGAACATCTTCAGAACAAGCAACTTTTAGAATAGAACATTCTATTGCATATTCCTCGAAAGTCTTTAATTCAGCATCTGAATGCGATTCTCCAGCTTCTAAACGAAGATTAATTCGGTCTTCAATATTTTTAGCAGCGCGGTAACTTGCAGCTTCTCCAACCCAGGCCGAAGTAGCCATTTCGGCAAGTTTAGATTTTATAGCACCAAATTTTGCAATTGGGGTTTTAAACTGAACTCTATCATTAGCATATTTCACTGCAACATCTGTCACTCTACGCTGTGCTTCTAAAGAAGCAGCGGCAAGTTTAATTCGCCCAACGTTTAAAGCATTCATCGCAATTTTAAATCCGTTTCCTCTTTCTGAAAGCATATTTTCAGCAGGTACCACAGTATCGTTAAAGAATACCTGACGGGTAGAGGATGCGTGGATTCCCAGTTTCTTCTCTTCCTCACCAAAAGTGATTCCGTTAGGATTCTCTTTATCGTATTCTACAATGAAACCGGTGATATTTTTATCATCCTGAATTCTTGCAAAAACGATAAAAACACTTGCAAATCCCGCATTGGAAATCCACATTTTTTGCCCGTTTATCTTATAGCTTTTTCCATCTTCAGTAAGTTCAGCTTTAGTTTTCCCGGAATTGGCGTCACTTCCCGCTCCCGGCTCGGTAAGACAATATGCGCCAAACCATTCTCCCGTAGCTAACTTCGGAATATATTTTTTACGCTGATCTTCATTCCCGTAAAGTAAGATTGGCAAAGTTCCAATTCCCGTGTGTGCACCAAAAGCGGTTGCGATAGATCCGGTTGCTCCTGAAATATAATCGCAAACCAACATTGTTGAAACAAAGCCCATTCCGAGGCCATCGTATTTCTCGGGTACAGCAACTCCTAAGAAGCCAAGTTCTCCTGCTTTACCCATTACCTCTTCGGTAAGCGCGTAATTTTTCTTTTCAAATTCTTCTTTTTTCGGCCAGATTTCCCTGTCTACAAACTCCTTAACCGAATCGCGCATCATTTTTTGCTCCTCTGTAAAATCTTCAGGAGTAAATACATCTTCTGCCTTGGTTTCCTTTACCAGGAACTGCCCACCGCGTAGAAGTTCTTTTTTATTTTCTGTTGTTTCCATGCTATTATTTTGAATTTTGAATTATAAATTTTAAATGCTCTAGCTTTTTATAATTCAGTGTTGTTAATATTTTTTGAGCTGTAATAATGATTTTAGTTATAATGTTTATTATATGTGTGATTTCATTTAAATGATTTGAAACTTCAATTTTTGTTATTTCTGAATCTTCTAAAAGTCGCAGCCAGTACTTAGTTTCTCTCGCTTCCTTGGAAGCGATTGACATTTTACTTATAAAATCTCGCTTTGATTGTGCCGCAGTTGCTTCTTCTACATTCGCACCAATACTTGTTGCAGATTTTAATAATTGCCTGGAAATTATAAACTCTCTTTCGTCTTGAAGTTTTTTGAAAAGCGAGATAATATCAAGAGAAAACTTAAAGGTTTTGTCTACTATGATGTTCTCACTTTTCAATCTTATTCATTTAAAATTCAACATACATCATTTAAAATACTTCATAAACCCCAGCAGCTCCCTGTCCGGTTCCAACACACATGGTAACCATGGCGTATTTATCTTTAAGGTTGCGTTTACGCATTTCATCAAAGATTTGCACCGAAAGTTTTGCTCCTGTACAGCCAAGTGGGTGTCCCATAGAGATTGCGCCTCCATTTGGATTTACAGTTTCAGGATTTAAACCAAGTTCCCTGATTACCGCTAAAGATTGTGACGCGAAAGCTTCATTTAATTCTATAAGCTGCATATCATTCTGCTTTAATCCAGCTTGTTTTAAAGCTTTTGGAATAGCATGAACCGGCCCAATTCCCATAATTCGAGGATCTACACCAACAGGCGAATAACTCACCATCCTTGCAATTGGTTCAAGATTAAATTCTTTCACCATTTCTTCACTCATCACCATTACAAAAGCGGCGCCATCACTCATTTGTGATGAGTTCCCTGCTGTTACACTTCCGCCTTCAGCAAAAACTGGTCTTAGTTTACCTAAAACTTGTTTAGAGGTATCGGCACGCGGACCTTCATCTTTATTTACCGTATAGGTTTTGGTTTGCTTCTTACCGTCTTTCCCTACAAAAGTTTCTTCAACATCTATAGGCACAATCTGGTCCTGAAAACGATTTTCTTCCTGAGCTTTCAATGCCTTTTGATGTGAATTAAAAGCAAATTCATCCTGGTCTTCGCGGGAAACTTTATACTTCTCGGCTACGGCTTCTGCAGTAAGACCCATTCCCCAGTAATAATCTTCGTTGCCTTCCTTAGCGGCTTTGTAATTAGGAACTGGTTTGTAACCGCCCATTGGGATATAGCTCATACTTTCAGCTCCACCGGCGATAATACAATCGGCCATTCCACTTTGGATTTTAGCCGAAGCAATCGCGATAGTTTCGAGTCCTGAAGCACAATAACGGTTAACCGTCATTCCGGGAACCTTATCGGTGTCTAAACTCATTAAAGAGATTAAACGTCCAACGTTAAGGCCTTGCTCTGCTTCGGGCATCGCATTCCCAACAATTACATCATCGATCCTGGTTTTATCAAAATCGGATAATTGCTTCATCATATATTCTATGGTTTCGGCAGCCAGATCATCTGGACGCTTAAACCTGAACACGCCCCGGGGAGCTTTCCCCACGGCTGTTCTGTATGCTTTTACTATGTATGCTGTTTTGTTCATTATTCTAAATTTTGAATTTTAAATTTCGAATGATTATTCATTCAAAATTCAACATTTATAATTCTTAATTTCTTAGTGGTTTCCCTTTCTTCAACATATGCTGAAGTCTTTCCAGGGTTTTGCGTTCTCCTGTTAGGGAAAGGAAAGCTTCTCTTTCCAGGTCTAACAAATATTGTTCGCTTACCATTTGTGGTTCAGAGAGATCACCACCGGCCATTACATAAGCCAGTTTGTTAGCGATTTTTTTATCGTGGTCACTGATATATTTCCCCGCGTTCATCTGGTCGGTTCCAACTAAGAAAGCACCCAATGCCTGTTTTCCAAGGACTTTTATATCGGTACGGTGAATTGGTTTTGTATAACCATTTTCAGCCATTAATAAAGCGTGTTTCTTCGCGATAGTAAGCTGACGTTCCTGATTTACCACTACGATATCTTTTCCTTTCTGAAGGATATTCAAATCAAAAGCTTCGTGGGCTGAAGTAGAGACTTTTGCCATTCCTATAGTTAGGAAATGCTCTCTTAAGCGGTTCAGTTCTACATCATCTTTTTCAAAAGTATCTGCGGCACGAACGGTCATTTCTTTAGAACCACCTCCGCCGGGAATTACCCCAACGCCAAATTCAACCAAACCAATATAAGTTTCGGCTGCTGCCACAACTTTATCGGCGTGTAGTGAAAGCTCACATCCACCACCAAGTGTCATTGAATGGGGTGCGGCGACTGTTGGAATAGAGGAGTAGCGCATACGCATCATGGTATCCTGGAAATATTTAATCGCCATATTAAGCTCTTCATATTCCTGTTCTACAGCCATCATAAAGATCATCCCAATGTTGGCGCCAACAGAAAAGTTCTTCCCGTTATTTGCAACTACTAATCCTTGATAATCTTTTTCGGCCATATCTATGGCTTTGTTGATGCCGTCTAAAACATCACCACCAATGGCGTTCATTTTACTTCGGAATTCCACATTCAGGATTCCATCGCCAAGATCTTCAACTACAACACCGCTGTTGCTAAAGACTTCTTTTGATTCGCGAATATTTTCTAAAATGATAAACGCATCCTGACCAGGAATTTTCGTGTAATCCTTTTTCTGAATATCGTAATAATAGGTATTACCTTCTTTTACAGTGTAAAAAGAATCTTTCCCATTTTCCAACATCTCATTCACCCAGGCCGCCGGTTCTTTACCTTCGGCTTTCATCATCTCAACACCTTTCTTTACACCAAGGGCATCCCACATTTGAAATGGGCCGTGCTCCCAACCAAATCCGGCTTTCACACCATCATCAATTTTATAAAGTTCGTCTGAAATTTCTGGAATTCGGTTAGAAACATAAGCGAATAATGCTGCAAAGTTCTTACGGTAAAATTCACCGGCTTTTCCTTTATCACCAACTAAAACTTCATAGCGGTCTTCCAGGTTATCAATAGTTTTGGTTTGTGCCAGTACATCGAATTTCGCACTTTTTCTATCGCGATATTCCATTTTTTCTAAGTCTAAAGACTTGATTTCACTGGAGCCATCTTCTTTCTTTACTTTTTTATAGAAACCGGTATTATTGGTTTTGCTCCCCAACCATTCGTTATCCATCATCGTCTGGATAAAATCTGGTAAAGCAAAAAGATCGTTCGCTTCATCGTTTGGAACACCTTTATGAAGCCCGTTGGCTACGTGTACCAAAGTATCTAAACCAACTACATCTACCGTACGGAAAGTCGCCGATTTTTGACGGCCAATTACCGGCCCGGTAAGTTTGTCTACTTCCTCTATGGTCATATCCATATCTTTAACCATATGGAAAAGACTCATAATGCTGAAAATACCAATTCGGTTACCAATAAACGCCGGAGTGTCTTTAGCTAATACCGATTTCTTACCGAGGAATTTTTCGCCATATTCGTTAAGAAACTCAAGAACTTCCGGTTTCGTGTCTGGTCCCGGGATAATTTCGAATAACTTCAGGTAACGCGGTGGGTTAAAAAAGTGCGTTCCGCAGAAATGCTGCTGAAAGTCTTCGCTTCTTCCTTCATTCATTTGCTGAATAGGAATTCCCGACGTATTAGAAGTAATTAGCGTACCTTTTTTCCGATGTTTTTCCAATTTTTCAAACACCTGTTGTTTAATATCCAGGCGTTCTACTACTACCTCAATAATCCAATCTACTTCAGAAACCTTAGAAATATCATCTTCCATATTTCCGGTTTCTATGCGATTGGCAAAATCTTTATGATAAATAGGAGAGGGCTTGGATTTTAAAGAAGCTTGCAAAGATTCATTTACCAGGCGGTCTCTAACTTCCTTATCTTCTAAAGTGAGTCCTTTTTTCTTCTCTTTCTCATTGAGTTCCCGCGGGACGATATCCAGCAAGAGAACTTCTACGCCAATATTGGCGAAGTGGCAGGCAATACCGCTTCCCATAATTCCGGAACCGATTACCGCTACTTTATTAATTCTTCTCTTCATAATTTTTATCTGGTTTTACTATAAGGTTTTCGATTATTAACTTAATTGTACAGGTTTGTGAACCGAGGTCTATTCAATTTTAATTTCTTCTTTGTAAATTTTCTTTTCAGAAATTAGGTTTAAAATTGTATTAGCGACCTCTGTAAAGGTTTTTAGATCTTCTTCTGAAACATTTTCCTTTACGGCTTCATCAAAGCGTAGAACCACTTTTTTGGAATATTCCCGCATTTCCCGGCCAAAATCGGTTAAATAGATAAGGACGCTGCGACCATCTTTTGGGTTTTTTTTACGCAGAATTAATCCTTTATCTTCCATAGTTTTAAGGATTCGGGATAAGCTGGTCGCCTCCATTCCCATTTTAGGGCCAAGCGAGGTAGAAGGAGTTCCGTTTTCGGGGTCTATGCTTAAAAGTGCAAAACCGGTAGACATTGTGCTGCCGGCCTTACCGGCTTCTTCATTATACATTTTTGATACCGCCATCCAGGTGGCACGTAAAACATAATCTATGGTCTTTTCCTTCATTTTTGAATGTTGATTCTCAAAGTTAAGAAAAATATATTATGCACGCATAATAAAATAGAATAAATAATCAGGACATTCTATTATTTGAGCAAGTTTATGAGAAATGCATAAAAAAACCCTTCGAAAAGAAGGGTTTTAACTTAAGTTATAAATAATTGGTAATTATGAAGTTCTATATATCTTCTCGTATAATTTCATATAACGGTCTTTAATATTTCTACGTTTTAATTTCATGGTAGGAGTAAGGTGGCCTTCTTCAATTCCCCAAACTTCCGGGGTAAGTTCAACAACTTTTACGCGTTCCCATTTCCCAAATTTCTCGTTATAAAAATCTACTTCTTCCTGGATACGGTTTTTAACCTGATCGTTTTCAGCAATAGCCTTTTCAGAGCCATCTCCAATATCAATATTTTTACGTTTGGCCCATTCCTCAACAAACTCGAAATTTGGCTGAATAAGTGCTGCCGGCATTTTTTCGCCATCACCAATCACCATTATTTGTTCGATAAAACGAGATTGTTTCATCGTGTTTTCAATAATTTGTGGCGCTACATATTTTCCTCCAGATGTTTTAAACATTTCTTTTTTACGATCGGTAATTTTTAGGAAACCATCTTTATCCAGCTCTCCAATATCACCGGTATGGAAAAAGTTATCGCCATTTAATACTTCTTTTGTTTTTTCTGGCTCTTTATAATAACCAAGCATCACGTTTGGTCCTTTCGCAAGAATTTCACCGTCTTCGGCAATTTTCACCGTTACATTATCTATAGGTTTTCCTACCGTTCCAATTCTGAAACCTTTATTTCTTTGATCGTTTACTGCAATTACCGGGGAAGTTTCGGTTAATCCATAACCTTCCATCACCGGAATATCGGCGGCGGCAAAAACACGGGCCAGGCGTGGTTGAAGCGCTGCAGATCCAGAAACTATCAATTCAATATTTCCGCCTAAACCTTCTTTCCATTTAGAGAAAATTAGTTTTCTGGCCAGTTTAAGGCGGGTTTCATACCACCATCCGTTTTGTCCGTATGGCTCATATTCTAAACCAAGCTCAACAGCCCAGAAAAATAATTTTTGCTTAACACCACCAACAGTAGAACCTTTGGCAATAATTTTATCGTAGACTTTTTCTAAAAGTCTCGGAACCGCCGTTATTACGTGTGGTTTTACTTCCTTGAGGTTATCGCTAATTTTTTCTATAGATTCTGCAAAATGAATTGATACTGAATAATATTGATATAAATAAAGTATCATTCTTTCAAAAACGTGGCAAACCGGTAAGAAACTAAGCGCAACATAAGTTCCTCTTTCAAAAGGAACACGCTTAGAGCTATCCATTACATTACTCACCAGGTTATTGTGGGAAAGCATAACTCCTTTTGGCCTCCCGGTAGTTCCAGATGTATATATTAAAGTTGCAAGATCATCTGGCTTAACCGCGTTCTTTAATTGTTCAACCTCGTCCTGGTTGCTTTTATCGTCTCCCAGCTCTAATACTTCAGTCCAGTTTTTAGAACCTTCTATTTCATCAAAAGTATAAACCTCTTTAAGTTTGGTATCGTGTTTAATGGAATTTAGTTTATCCAGTACTTCTTTATCTGATACAAAGCAAAAAACGGCCTCACTGTGATCTAATACATATTGATAATCATCTTCAGAAATTGTAGGATAAATAGGTACAGTTTGCGCGCCTGTTTGCAAAACCCCAATATCCATTACATTCCATTCTGTACGGTTACTCGTAGAAATTATAGCAATTTTATCGTTTGGTTTTATACCCAATCGCAATAATCCACGGCTTATTGCATTTGCCTTATCAATATATTCCTGGGTGGAAAGTGCTTTCCATTCTCCATTATATTTTGTGACTAACGACTTATCTAAAGCGTGTTTTTCCAGTTGAAAATAAGGAAAGTCAAAAAGTCTTGTTGGTTTATCCATTTGGGTGTAGCATTATTATATACTTTGCAAAATAGCAAATTTGTAGCCTATTTCAAATTGAAATATTAAAATAAACAGAGATATATTACTAAGAATATAAATTCTTTAAAGAATATAGCTATTCTATTTATAACAGATTAATACCTAAAGGGCTATTTATTAAATTGATAATCATTGAATTAAAATAGAAACGCCCAACAATAAAAATATCATTGGGCGTTTAAATAATGCTGAAGAAAATTTATTTTTTATCTAACCATTTTCTGGCATTCACAAAGGCTTCAAGCCACGGGCTTACTTTATCGTCTTTCCTGTCTTTTGGGTAATAGGCCCAATTCCAGGGAAAGGTAGAGCGTTCTAAGTGCGGCATCATAACTAAATGTCTTCCGGTATCGTCGGTAAGTATAGCTGTATTGTGGTTAGAACCATTTGGATTGGCTGGATATTTATCATAACCATAATCTCCTACAATGTTATAATGTTCCTTTTTATAGGGAAAGCTGAATTTACCTTCCCCGTGAGCAGCCCAAATACCGAGTTTACTTCCGGAAAGTGTGGATAGCATCACCGATTTGTTTTCCATAATTTCTACGGAAGTAAAATTACATTCAAATTTATGCGATGCATTATGAAGCATTTTTGGTTTCTTTTCGTGGTCTGGATTTATTAATCCTAACTCAATAAAAAGCTGGCAACCGTTACATACTCCAAGCGATAAGGTATCTTCTCTTTTAAAGAAATTATCTAAAGCATTTTTAGCTTTTTCGTTATATAAGAAAGCCCCTGCCCAGCCTTTTGCACTTCCCAAAACATCTGAATTTGAGAATCCTCCTACGGCTGCTATAAATTGAATATCTTCCAGGGTTTCCCTGCCCGAGATTAAATCGGTCATATGTACATCTTTAACCTCAAAACCGGCAAGATGCATTGCGCGGGCCATTTCACGTTCAGAATTAGAACCTTTTTCACGAATAATCGCAGCTTTAATAGCTTTGGTAGGCTTCTCCAATAAATCAGATTGAAATGGAAGCTCACCGGTAAAACCATAAGGAAATTTAAATTCTAATGGTTGATTCTTATAATTATTGAAACGCTCTGTAGCCTTATCTACACCGCTTTGTTTCTGGTCTAAAAGGAAAGAAGTTTTATACCAAACATCCCGCATCTCAGGAATATTAAAACTCAGGTTTTCTGCACCGTTTTTAATTTTTAACTCGTTTCCTTCCGTTACTTTTCCAATTTTAAAGAATTCAACATTATTATCAGTAAGTACTTGTTCAGCGGTTTCATCTTTTGCCTGGAAAACTATTCCGCAGTTTTCATTAAATAATAATTTTACGCTGTCTTTTTCATTCAAGCCGGTAAGGTCTAAATCTGCGCCAAGATTAGTATCGGCAAAACACATTTCAAGAAGCGTAGTGATTAATCCCCCAGAAGCAACATCGTGCCCGGCCAGGATTAAATCCTGCTTAATTAATGCCTGAATATTATAAAAAGCATCAGCGAATCTTATATGATCTTTTATAGTTGGAACTTCTGTCCCGACTTTATTTAGAATTTGCGCAAAAGAAGATCCGCCAAGCTTAAAATTATCCTGCGATAAATTAATGTAATAAATATCACCTCCCCCGAGGCTTCGTGGCTGCAAAACCGGCTCAACTACTTTAGTAATATCGTCACAATGCCCGGCAGCTGAAATGATAACAGTTCCCGGCGAAAGTACTTCACCGTCTTTATAGCGCTGCTTCATAGAAAGTGAATCTTTTCCAGTAGGAACATTTATTCCCAGGGAAATCGCAAAATCTGAAACGGCACGCACTGCTTCATAGAGCCTGGCATCTTCGCCTTCGTTATTACAGGGCCACATCCAGTTTGCCGAAAGCGAAACCGATTTTAAACCTTTCTCTAGCGGAGCCCAAATAATATTTGAAAGCGCTTCCCCAATAGAGTTTTTAGAACCCGCCACGGGATCTACCAAAGCCGAAACAGGCGAGTGACCAATAGAAGTGGCCACGCCTTCTTTCCCATTATAATCCAGCGCCATTACCCCGCAATTGTTTAGCGGAAGTTGCAATGGCCCGGCAGTTTGCTGTTTTGCAACGCGGCCGGTTACACAACGGTCTACCTTGTTGGTTAACCAGTCTTTACAAGCAACAGCTTCTAATTGAAGTACCTGGCTTAAATAATCTTTTATATCTGCTGAAGAATATTCTAAATCCTCGTAAATACGTTTTACCGAAGTATCGGTCATTATGGTTTTTGGAGAGCTGCCAAACATATCTGAAAGTGCCAGGTCCATAGGCTTTTTACCCGATTTTGAACCTTCAAAAGTAAATCTATGATCGCCGGTAACATCACCAACCTGGTAAATAGGAGAGCGCTCACGTTCTGAAACCCTGCGAAGAATTTCATAATTTTTACCGCCAATAACCAGTCCCATTCGCTCCTGCGATTCGTTTCCTATAATTTCTTTAGCTGAAAGAGTTGGGTCGCCAACCGGTAATTTATCTAAATCTATTTTTCCACCGGTTTCTTCTACCAGTTCGCTAAGGCAGTTTAAATGTCCTCCTGCACCGTGATCGTGAATGGAAACTATAGGGTTTTCTTCGCTTTCTACCATTCCGCGCACTGCGTTAGAAGCTCGTTTTTGCATTTCGGGATTGGCTCTTTGTATAGCGTTTAATTCTATTCCGCTACCTAATTCCCCGGTATCGGCAGATGAAACGGCGGCACCGCCCATTCCAATTCGGTAATTTTCACCACCAAGAATTACTATTTTATCTCCTTTTTTAGGAATATCTTTTTGTGCCTGGCTGGCTTTCCCGTAACCAATTCCGCCAGCAAGCATAATTACTTTATCGTAGCCTAATTTTCTATTGTGCTCAGTATGTTCAAAAGTAAGTACCGATCCTGAAATTAAAGGTTGTCCAAATTTATTTCCAAAATCTGAAGCTCCGTTAGATGCTTTTATTAAAATATCCATTGGAGTTTGGTACAACCAATCGCGTTCTTTCATTCCATTTTCCCATTTCCGGTCTTTATCCAGCCTGGAATAGGAAGTCATATAAACCGCGGTTCCGGCTAAAGGCAAAGAACCTTTTCCGCCCGCAAGCCTGTCACGAATTTCGCCACCGCTTCCGGTTGCCGCACCATTAAATGGTTCTACCGTGGTGGGGAAATTATGAGTTTCGGCTTTTATGGAAATTACCGAATCAAAATCTTTATTTTCATAATATTCTGGAACATCAGGACGTTTTGGTGCAAACTGCTGTACTCGCGGACCGTTTATAAAAGCAACATTATCTTTATAAGCCGAAACAATTTCGTTAGGATTTTCTTCAGAAGTTTTTCTAATCATTTTAAACAGCGAGCTTGGCTTTTCCTCTCCATCTATCACAAAAGTACCATTGAAAATTTTGTGGCGACAATGCTCAGAATTCACCTGGGAGAATCCAAAAACTTCAGAATCTGTGAGTTTTCGGCCTAATTTATCGGCTAAGCCCTGTAAATAAGCAACCTCTTCTACATTAAGTGCGAGACCTTCCTGCTGGTTATAAGCTGCAATATCATCAATTTCAATAATAGGTTCAGGATTAATATGAATATCAAAAATATCCTGGTCTAAACCTTCGTATTTTTGAGAGAGCATGGGATCAAAATCGTGAAAATTCTTATCTATTCGCAAGAATTCTTCAATTCTAATAATGCCATTTATTCCCATATTTTGGGTGATCTCTACCGCGTTGGTACTCCAGGGTGTGATCATTGCGGCACGGGGACCAACAAAAAAATCTGCCAGAGCAGATTTATTAATTTGTTGTGTATTCCCAAAAAGCCAGTTTAATTTAGTAATGTCTTGCGCCGTAAGATTAGTATGCGTTTCTACCGCAAAAACCTTGGTGGATTGGTCTCCAAAGAAAAGGATCATTCTATGTTGTTTTGTGTTGTTCGCGAAAAGACAAATTTAGGTTTTTTAAAGGAAATATTTTAGGAACTTAGTGCAGAAAATATTGTGGAGGTTTTGCCACGAATTCACGAACCGATTTTTAGTTTTAAGGATTACTCTTTTAAAAGTACTGGCATTGTGAAGGAGTCTTTTTAGACGACTGCGGCAATCTGTACTTTTTCAAATAAGTTCCTTTTAAAATAGGCGGGTTACTAAACTAAAAGATTGCCCGCTCGTCCTGCGTTCGCAATAGCATAACTCCTTTCGTAGTTTAATAACTACCCAAATCTTCAACATTATCCATTTCCAGAAATTCCCAGTCATTGGGATTGTATTCAAGAGAAGGTTCTCTTATGGATTTTTTTCTTCTTAAAGTTTGATCTTTGGCAAAATCTTCATCGCTATCAAGATTTCCAATAACATCTATTAACTCCCCGTTTTTGAAAAGCCCTACAGGATCGTTACCGTTAAAATCTAAAGGTGCGCCGGCTTTTAATTGATTGGATCCTGAAATAATTTTAGAAATAGGAGCCGATTCATTTCCTATTACAAAAGTTTTTTCGTGTGCTAAGTTACCTGCAAGTAAAACTTCACCCATCCAATCGCCGGTTCCATTAGACTGTTTTTTAATGGAATAAATTTTAGTTTCCAGGTTAATATTTTCTCCGGTAAGATTTACAATTTCCAGCGCTTTATTATAAGAAGTACCTTCTACATATTCTGAAAAGAAGATTTCAGTAGAAAAATTATTTTCTTCCGGTTTTTTTTCAGGAATTGAGGTATCGTCTTCTGAACAGGAATAAAAAAGTATAAGAAGAAATAAAAAGTAGTAATTTTTCATCAAAAAAATCAATTTCAGGAAAAATAGCGGGATTTTACCTGAAATTGATTCATTCTAAAAATTTGGGGAGAAACCCTTAAGCCTTTTTTTCTAAAAGTGCCATGTAGAATCCGTCAAAACCGGTTTCAGAAGAAAGCAGGGTTTGATCTCTAAGCAATCTGAATTTTTTTCCTTCTTCAGTATTTTTTAGAAAATTTTCTACTTGCTTTTCATTTTCAGAAGGTAAAACCGAACAGGTTGCGTAAACCATTTTTCCTCCCGGTTTTACTATACGGGAATAGGTTTCAATTATTTCGGCCTGGGTTTTTATAAGATTGTCTATAAATTCAGGTTGCAATTTCCATTTAGCATCCGGATTTCGGCTTAACACTCCGAGGCCGCTACATGGGGAATCTATAAGCACACGATCTGCAGTTCCGTAAAGTTTCTTGATCACTTTTGTGCTGTCTATGGCACGTGGATCTATATTATGGGCACCTGCACGCTTGGCGCGGCGTTTAAGTTCTTTGAGTTTATTTCCGTAGATATCGGTAGCAATAATTTGGCCTTTGTTCTCCATTAAAGCAGCGAGGTGAAGTGTTTTACCACCGGCACCAGCGCAAGTATCTACCACGCGCATCCCGGGTTCTACCTCCAGAAATTCGGCTACTACTTGCGAAGAAGCATCCTGAACTTCAAAAAAGCCATCTTTAAAAGCCTGGGTTCTAAAAACGTTACCGCGTTCTTCCAGTTTTAAAGCGTCTTTATATCCTTTTATAGGTTCGGAAATAATTTCTTCGTTTTTAAGAACGCTGCGTAAATTATCTTTACTTGTTTTTAAGGTATTAGCTCGAAGAATAACGGGCGCCTGTTGATTTAGCGCTGCGATTTCTTTATCCCACACCTTTTCACCAAGTTCTTTTACTCCAAGCTCATCCATCCAATCTGGAATAGATTCGCGGTATTTTCTAATTTTACTTAAGCTATCAAATTTTCCTTTAATTCTTCGGGTAGGTGTGCCGGCAAATTGAGGCCAGTCTGGGAGCGCAATTCCGCGCAAGGTAGCCCACACGGTAAATAATCTAAATAAATTTTCACGATCATACGGCTCTTTAACTTCAGCAATTTCAGCATAAAGTCTTTTCCACCGAACAATATCGTAAACGGTTTCAGCAATAAAACTACGATCGCGAGATCCCCAGCGCTTATCGCGTTTCAGGGTTTGCTCTATAACCTTATCGGCATATTTATTATTGTTGAATATTTCATTTAAGGCGTCTATGGTGGCAAAAACCAAATTCCTGTGTAACCGCATAACTAAATTTTGAATTTGCAAAGGTAATTTTTTTAGTCGACAATTGTGGTTTAATTGCTTCAAGGCCTGGCTACATATTAAATAATAAGTTTTAGGGCGCTTTATAAGCTCACAATAGGCTGTTTTGCTGCAGAAAAAAATTATATTTGATTTGATAATTGAGATGAATTAGTATAAGTACTGTCTCGAGATCACCATATATTTTTGAGGAGAGCTTTTTAGGTTTGTGCCGAAGTAATTTTTTTAACCAGAACATTTAAATTCAACTTATGAACAGAATTCTATTGTTATGTCTTTTTATAATTTTTAGTGCCTGTAAAAATGAGAAACAAGCGGAAAAAGAAAACCGGGTACAACCTGAAATAGAATATACTTCAGTAACTATAGAACCTATTCTGGAAAATAATTCCTTGAGTATTAGAGCGATTGAGATAATTGGGAATAACCTGGCTTTCGCAGCAAATAATGCCACTTTTGGGATGTATAATTTTAATAATAAAAGCTGGCGAACCAATACTCAAAAATACGATACACTGGTGCCCGAATTTAGAGCAGTAGCTTCTACAAATAACGATTTTTTTATGTTGAGCGTTGGAAGTCCCGCTTTACTTTATAAAACCGGAGATTCTGGAGCGATGGAATTAGTTTATAAAGAAGAGCACGAAAAAGCTTTTTATGATGCCATGGCTTTTTGGAATAATGAGGAAGGAATTGCAATGGGTGACCCAACTGATAATTGTATTTCAATAATTATAACCCGCGACGGTGGTAAAACCTGGGAAAAGTTAAACTGCGATGTTTTGCCTGAAGTTATAGCAGGAGAAGCTGCTTTTGCAGCGAGTAATTCTAATATAGCTATTGAAGGAGATAATACCTGGATTTTAACCGGGGGAATGAAATCCCGAATTTATTTCTCGCCAGACAAAGGGAAAACCTGGGAAGTTTATAATACTCCTTTAATAGATGGGGAAGCCACAACCGGCGGATATAGTATGGATTTTTATGATGAAAACTTCGGAATTATTATCGGTGGAGATTATACCAAACCCAATGGAAATACCGGGAATAAAGCTATTACCAAAAATGGTGGCAAAACCTGGGAATTAATTGCAGAAGGGCAGGAGCCAGGCTACAAAAGTAGTGTGAGGTTTGTACCTAATGGTGGAGGAGAAAAAATAATAGCCACTGGATTTAGCGGAATTTCATATTCTAAAGACTCTGGTAAAACCTGGGAAGAAATTTCTAAAGAAGGTTTTTATACCTTAAGATTTAGAAACGACTCAGTGGCGTATGCTGCAGGAAAAGGTAGGATTGCGAAGCTCAATTTTACTCAATAATCGAGATTTAAATATTCTGGGCTCACCTCTAGGGGAAGAATAATCAATACTATATCCTGTAAACTTACCTTTCGAGGAGTTTGAATTAAAAAGAATCCCGGGAGGCAAAACCTACCGGGATGCTAACTAACTACTAACTAACCAAAAAACTAACTTTTAAGACTCACCAGGTGAGATTTTTATTGCCCAACCAGGATTTTGCTTTATTATTCCTGATTTTCGCGATCTTTTCTAGATCGGTATTCTTTAATCAATTTTTTATGAAATTCGTCTTCCAATTTATGAAGTTTAATAATTTCCTGAGAAGACATTATTTCTTTCAAATCCTTGAAAAGTTTCTCTTTAAGAACATAATCCTGCCTTTCTATAATGACGTATTCTTTTAGCATTTCCTCGGCCTCATCTTCAGAAATACATTCTAAATTAGGCAAATCTCTATGCTCTCGTTTTCTCAATTCGTGCAATTCAGACTCATATTCATTATAAATTGGCCAAAATTTTTGAGCTTTTTGTTTATCCAGGTTTAACTCCTGGGTAAAAAAAGCAGTTTTTAATTCCTTTATTTTCTCTCTATGAGATTCACTTCTGTTTTGGGACTGCATTTCCCACAATCCAGAAAACATTAATAATATTATAAGTAGGTTTTTCATATTAATCTTCATCTAAAATATAAAGCGGATCTTCTAAATTTTCATCAAGATAATTCTTCATCGCATCAGAATTTACAGTATTTAGATCTGCATCATCAATAATATATCCTTGCTGAAAAATATAATTTGAAATCTCACTTGTAGAAAATTCTATGTTATTATTGTCTATATAATTTTCCATCACTGAAAGTTCTACATTGTCCCAGCTTGTTTGAGTTTCAGGGTTAATGTAAAAAGTACTGGCAAAAGCAATTACAATTGCGGCGATACTGGCAGCATAAAGAAATGCTTCTTTGGTAAATAAATTTCTAACCCTGGTTTCTGGTTTAGTCGCTTTTTTAAGAATTTCGTCTTCCAGGCCATCAAAATATCCAATTGGTGCAGTGAAACCAGCAGATTTTTTTTCTCCCAGAGTTTCTGAAAGTTTCACCATATCTAACAAATCCTCTTCTAGACCCTCAAAATAGTTTGCTGGGGTCTTAAAGCCTGATTTTTGATTATATGATATTTTTTCTTTCTTCATTTGCTTATTTGACTATGAAAAGTACAAAAGGTTTAATTGGTTTTTAAGTATTCCTCAATTTTTTTAGCCGCGTGGTGGTATGATGCCTTTAGCGCTCCCTCACTGGTTTCAAGTATTTCTGCCATTTCCCGGTATTTTAATTCTTCAAAATATTTCATATTAAAAACCTGTTGTTGTTTAGCTGGCAGACTGGCAATTGCTTTTTGCAACTTTAATTGAATTTCATCTCCTTCAAAATAAACATCGCTTTCTAAATTGGAAATTAGTTGTTGCTGTAAATCTTCTGAAGTGATGTGATTGCATTTAGCGCGTTTATTTAAAAAACTTATAGATTCGTTGGTGGCTATGCGATACATCCAGGAAAATAATTTACTTTCTCCTTTAAAATTATTGATATTTCTAAAAATTTTGATAAAAGTATTCTGAAGCACATCATGCGCATCCTCATGGTCTTTCACCATGTTACGAATGTGCCAGTATAAACGCTCCTTATATAAAGATACCAATTCCTTAAAAGCTTCAGAAGAAGTCTTTTTATCCTGTAAGCGTTTAATAAGTAGATCTTCGGACGTTTTCAAAGGGATACTTGTCTTAATTTTCATGTGGAATCCCGTGTAGCGGAAGCCAAAGGTAATTAAAACTTTATTCTTCTTAAAGTCAGCGAGTAAAAGAATTCGATCCTAATTTTCGCGTAAGCCAAATCTTTATATAATCGACAAAATGCATAAAAATCAGTTAAAATGCACTTTTTGTTTGGTGATTTGATTTCTCTAATCTATATTTACAGTATCAAAAATGATTTAATCTTTTTTGCCCCAATTGAAAACGAATTAAATCTATTATTCTTAGTTGCCCCACAATGAGAATAATTTTTAAAAAAGGATGAAGTTTACTTCGTCCTTTTTTTATACCTATAAATGAACATGTGAAAGTTATGCTAAAAGTGCTTAATAATTGTATTATGGCAAAAAAATATGTATATTTTTGCTAAATAAAAACAATTACTATGAGAAATTTACTTATAATTCCGATTATGCTATTATTTGCTTTTCAAGTAGAGGCACAAAACCAAACTGAACCGGTAACGGTAGGAGATGTATTAGTGATTAATCAAACTGAAAATCAGAATTTTAAATCTTTAGATTTACCTAAAGCTAATTTCATAATTAAAAAAGGTGGAATTGCAAACTATAAGAGCCTGAATGGGAATAGAGTAGAAGTAACTGCAGTAGAAACAAATGATGCAGGTGAAACTACTGTTAAATTGAAAAGAGAAGATGGAAGAAAATTCTTTAGAACCCATACTACGATTAGCGCTAATATAGATGAAGCTCTGGAAAATGGAGAGTTGATTTTATAAAAAAAATATCTAAAACTTTAAAAAGCTGTCTGAGACTTTCTTAGACAGCTTTTTTTTGTGCCTTAATCAAAAGATTGCATTTCTACTAACTTTTGATAGGTACCTTTTTGGGCGAGTAATTCCAGGTGTTTGCCCTGCTCTACAATTTCGCCCCGGTGTAGTACAATAATCTTATCTGCGTTTTGTATGGTGGAAAGTCTATGGGCGATAACTATAGAAGTTCTGTTTTTCATCATATTTTCCAGGGCTTTTTGCACCAGCTTTTCGCTTTCGGTATCCAGGGCAGAGGTAGCTTCATCAAGAATCATAATTGGTGGATTTTTTAGTACAGCCCGGGCAATTGAAAGCCTTTGTTTTTGACCGCCACTTAATTTATTGCCACTATCGCCAATATTTGTTTCCAGGCCTTTGGGAAGATCCTTTACAAACTCCCAGGCATTGGCAACTTTTAAGGCTTCAATAATTTCCTCTTCGGTAGCATTGTCTTTCCCTAATCCAATATTATTTTTAACCGTATCATTAAAGAGTATAGAATCCTGGGTAACAAGTCCCATTAAGTTTCTCAGCGATTTTTTGGTAATTCCTTTAATGTTATGCCCATCTAGTTTAATATCACCTTCGTTAACGTCGTAAAAACGGGTTATTAAGTTTGCGATGGTGGATTTCCCACTACCAGATTGACCTACCAGAGCAACCATTTTCCCTTTTTCCACCTGCATAGAAAAATTCTTAAGTACGTTTTCTTTTTCGTACCTAAAATTGATATTATCTACTTTAATGCTGTTTTCAAAACTCTCTTTCTTTATGGCATTTTTATCATCCTTTATTGTTGATTCGGTTTCCAGGATTTCTAAAATTCGTTCGGCACTGGCATTTCCTTTTTGAATAGAGTAAGTAGCTTTTGAAATTGCTTTTGCGGGCGTTAGAATATTATACGTTAATACCAGAAATCCTATAAAAGTTGAGGCGTCCATAGTATTATCAATCAACACCATTCTTCCCCCAAACCATAAAATTATCGTGATTACCACCACACCCAGAAACTCACTCATAGGTGAGGCGAGGTTCTGGCGGTGTAAAAGCGTATTTAAAATTCGGTTTAATCGGCCGGTGCTGTCATAAAATTTCTTTTTAAATTTATCTTCAGCATTAAAACCTTTAATGATTTTTAAGCTTGAAAGTGACTCCTCTACAATGGTTAGAAAGTTTGCATTTTCCTGTTGTGCCTGTGTAGATTGAGATTTTAATTTCTTTCCAATAGAAGAAATCAATAAACCTGAAAGTGGTAAAAATACCAACACAAAGAGCGTCAATTTCGGGCTAAGCGCGATCATTGCTACCAGGGTAAAAATCAAAGTAAGCGGTTCTTTAACAAAAAGCTCCAGCATACTTAAGAATGAAGTCTGAATTTCCTGAACATCACTGGTAATCCTGGAAATAAAATCTCCTTTTCGTTTTTCAGAAAAGAAGGAAACCGGTAATTCTACAATTTTATCGTATATACGGTTCCTTATATCTTTAAGCATCCCGTTTCTAAGGTTGGCAATAAAATATAAAGCCAGGTAATTAAAAAAGTTCTTTAAAAAGAAAAGCACAATTACTGTAATACAAATACTTACCAAAGCAGCAATTTGGCCGTGAGCTTCTACCTGTTGATTCAGGAAAAAATTAGAATAATCGTTAGCAAAATCTTTTAGGCCACTAAACTCGCCATTCCATACCGGCCTGCTGCTAATTGGCTCTTCTTCCTGAAAAAGCACCCGCAACATGGGAATAAAAGAAATAAACGCCAGGGTGCTAAAAAGTGCGTAAAAAATATTACTTATAATGTTAAGTATCGCAAAACGCTTGTAGGGTCTTGCAAACTGAAGAATCTTCTTTAAATAGGTCATAGAGTAGAGCGCTTAGCCCAGTTGTAATTCGTTTTTAATGCGCTTTATCTTTTCGGCCAGCCTGGCATTTTCAGCATCAAAATTTTCTACTTTATTCAAATCTGAATTCACACTGAAGTAAAACTTGATTTTTGGCTCGGTACCACTTGGCCTTGCTGCTATTTTTGTCCCGTTTTCGGTATAGTAAATTAATACATTAGATTTTGGGATTCTAATCTCTTCTTCAATTTTATCCTGTAGGTTATTGGCTTTAGAGGTGTGATAGTCTTCAATAAGAACAACTTTTTCACCATCAATTTCCTGCCAAGGGTTTTCCCTTAAATCAATTAGCATCTGCTTGATTTCTGCTTCCCCTTCAATCCCTTTTTTCACTAAAGAAATTAGTTCTTCACGGTAAAGACCGTATTCAGTATAAAGTTTTAAAAGTTGTTCATAGAAAGAGCTGCCTTCGGCTTTCATTTGTGCTGCGATCTCGCAGGCGAGTAGAGTAGAAGTAGCCGCATCTTTATCACGCACAAAATCGCCTACCATAAAACCAAAACTTTCTTCACCCCCGCCAACATAATCAAGGTCTGGATTGTCTTTAATCAATTTGGCGATCCACTTAAACCCAGTTAAAACTTCGTGATACTGAGCGCCAAAATCTTCTGTAATGTTTTTAAGCATAGGGGTAGAAACAATGGTAGAAGCCACAAAAGAATTAGCCGATAATTTACCCTGTTTCTTATGTTGTTCCAGCAAAAACCAGGTCATAACCAACATGGTTTGGTTACCGTTAAGCAGAATCATTTTTCCATTCAAATCACGAACTGCTACGCCAAGACGGTCGCCGTCTGGATCGGTGCCAATTACAATATCGGCATTTTTTTCTTCCGCCAGGTCTAACGCCATTTTTAAGGCTTCCGGTTCTTCAGGATTTGGCGATTTTACCGTTGGGAAATTTCCGTTAGGTTCTTTTTGTTCTTTAACAAGAAAAACATTTTTATAACCAGCTTTTTCTAAAATCTGCGGATTCGTCTTACAGGCCGTTCCGTGCAAGGAGGTGAAAACAATGTTTAAATTATCTTTCGCCGAGGCGGAAGTATTAAAACTTCCATTTTCAACTGAAGCTTTTTGAAATGCTTCATCTACTTCGGTATCTATTTTATGAATAAATTCCGGTTTGGCTTTAAAATTAACTTCTTCGTATTCTAAATTATTGATTATGTCTACAAGCTTGGTGTCTTGTGGCGGTACCAACTGGCCACCGTCCTGCCAATACACTTTATAACCGTTATATTCTGGCGGATTATGGCTTGCGGTAAGTACAATTCCCGCGTGGCAATCAAGATATTTCACCGCGAAAGAAAGCTCTGGGGTTGGCCTTAATTCTGAAAACAAATAAACCTCAATCTCGTTAGCCGAAAATACTTCAGCTACCATTTGCGCCAGTTCTTTAGAATTATTTCTACAATCGTACGCGATCGCTACTTTTAATTTTTCACCTTTAAATTCGGTTTTCAATAAATTAGAAAGTCCCTGGGTATTTTTTCCGAGGGTATATTTATTGATACGGTTGGTGCCTACACCCATAATTCCACGCATACCACCGGTTCCAAAAGCGGCATTCTTATAAAAAGATTCTTCCAGTTCAGCCGGATCGTTTTCAATTAGATGGTTAATTTCTTTGTGCGTGTCTACGTCAAATATATCAGTCAGCCAGGTTTTAGCCTTAGCCAGGATTTCTGGTTTATTTTTAGCCATAATTATAAGTTTAGAGAAACAAAAATAAGGATTAATGCCTTAATGGCATTATAAATTTGGCGTGGTTTTATTGATAAGGTAGCGTTCTTTTTCGCGTTTAGAGCGTAAAATAAGCTCACCCAGGAAACCTGCAAGAAACAATTGCGAACCAATTATCATTACCGCAAGAGCGATATAAAACCAGGGGTTTGAGGTTACCAAAACGTTAGGCAGGCCGTGATAAAGTTTGTAAAGTTTGGAAATACCAATCCAACCGGCCGAAAGAAAACCGAAAATAAACATTAAAACCCCTAAAGCCCCAAAAAGGTGCATAGGCCTGCGACCAAATTTCGAAAGAAACCAAATACTTATAAGATCCAGGAAGCCATTAATAAATCTTTCGGCGCCAAATTTTGTTTTTCCGTATTTACGAGCCTGGTGCTGAACTTCCTTTTCGGTAATTTTAGTAAAACCCGAATTTTTTGCAAGAACCGGGATATACCGGTGCATTTCGCCATAAACATCAATATTCTTTACAACCGCCTGTTTGTAAGCTTTAAGGCCGCAATTAAAATCATGCAGTTTTACGCCGGAAGTTTTTCTCGCTGCAGCGTTGAAAACTTTTGAAGGGATATTTTTGGTGACTACAGAATCGTAGCGCTTCTTTTTCCAGCCCGAAACCAGGTCGTAACCTTTTTCGGTAATCATTTTATAAAGTTCGGGGATTTCTTCTGGATTGTCTTGAAGATCGGCATCCATAGTGATAATAACATCTCCCTTAGCTCGTAGAAACCCCGCGTGAAGTGCCTGGGATTTCCCGTAGTTTCTATTGAATTTTATTCCCTTAACCGCCTGGTCATTTTCTGCCAGGGCTTCAATGGTTTTCCAGGAATTATCTGTACTGCCGTCGTCTATAAAAATGATCTCGTGTGAAAAGGAATTGGATCGCATTACTTTTGCGATCCAATTATATAATTCAGTTAAAGATTGTTCTTCGTTTAAAAGCGGAATAACGACGGAAATCTGCATTATTTTATTTCTATTGATGTGCAGGATTTTCTCTCTTTAGAATTAACCCTGTAATTAATGATATTATAAAGCCGAAAAATAAACTTCCTACTAGCGCCATAGTTGCAAAAAACCAGGGACTAGTAAACATTTTGGTCATTTCCAAAGCTTGATTTTGTTGAGATTCTGGCATATTTTGTTCTGCCATTTGTAAAACTGCCTGATCGTACATCATTTCTGAATACTCAGGATATACAAAGCTATAATGAATATAGGAATAAATTGCAGTAATTACTCCGCTTATTACGGCTACAGCTAATCCTACTTTTAAAGCTTCCTTTAGACTTAGAAAACCATTGTTATTTTGCTTGAATTTTTTAATAGCTAAAACAAAAATAGCAATTGAAACAAGAGTATTTATTACCCCGACCACCCAGTTATCCTGAGCTACATTAAAAACATAAATAAGAACCAGGGCTAAAATAGAGTAAATAGCAAGAACAAACCCGTAAGGATAGGCAACCGATTTAATTGAAGTAGAATTTTCCATAATTTAAGATTGTTTAGTTACAACCGGTTAGTAAGCAAATATAACAAAACGTTACATTGCAGAAGAATTAAAAATATTTTTGTCTATCCCTTGTTTTTATAATTGAATTACTTAAATTTGCACCTCGAAAATTAAAAGAACTAAAGCGATGAAGCAGGGAATCCATCCGGAAAATTATAGATTAGTAGCATTTAAAGATATGTCTAACGAAGATGTATTCATTACTAAATCTACCGCGAACACTAAAGAAACTATTGAAGTAGAAGGTACAGAGTATCCACTTATTAAGTTGGAAATCTCAAGAACTTCTCACCCATACTACACCGGGCAAACCAAATTGGTTGATAGCGCCGGGCGTATTGACAAGTTTAAAAACAAGTACAAGAAATTCAAGAAATAATTTTTTGTTATATATAATTTCAGAAAGTCGTCTTTTTTAAGGCGACTTTTTTTGTGCTTTACTTTTTATAATATATAAAGGTTTCAGGAAGAAGGAAATTATTTTTCACTTCATTTTTCAAGTTAAAAGCCCGTAGACTTGCGTCAAGTGAGTTTATTTGTATTTTTGAAACCTAAATTTGTGCGGATGAATTATATATTATTTGACGGTTCTGCCAGGAACCGCTTACTCCCTTTTACCTTTACGCGGCCTGTAGCCGATATTAGAGTTGGTATTCTTACAATTCGGGAAAAATGGGAGTTCCTTTTAAAATCTACCACTTCTACAGTTACCGAAGATTATTTAGCCGAAAAATGGCCAATGGTAGAATTGGAAGAAAACATAATGATAAATGCTTCTTTTCTTCCTAATCCTGGATTTTTGCAACAAATAAAAAGCCTAAAACCAAACCAGGCAATCTTTCATCAGGAAGATATTGTTGCTTTTCACGCTTACGAAGATCAGGAAGTAGCTTTAGAGGACTATGAGCAAATAGAGTTGGCCGATGGGGTAATTCAAATAAATAATTCCTGGGATATTTTTTCAAAAAACGGGGAAGCTATAGAAGCCGATTTTGAAATTATAACCAAAGGCAGAAAATCTCAGCCCATCCACGAATCGAATTACGTAAAAAATCCCGAAAAGATTTTTATAGAGGAAGGAGCCGAAGTGGAGAATTGTTCATTAAACGCTTCCACCGGGTCCATTTATATAGGGAAAGATGCAAAAGTACTGGAAGGCAGCCTTATAAAAGGAGCTCTCGCAGTTTGCGAAGGTGCTTTGGTGAAAATGGGTGCTAAAATTTATGGTCCAACAACGTTGGGGCCTGGATGTCGTGGTGGCGGAGAAATAAATAATGCAGTGCTTTTTGCGAATTCCAATAAAGGTCACGACGGATATTTAGGAAATTCGGTTTTAGGGGAATGGTGTAATTTGGGTGCCGATACCAATAATTCCAACCTGAAAAATAATTATGCTGAAGTGCGTATTTGGGATTATAAAACTGAAGGTTTTGCTAAAACCGGATTGCAATTTTGCGGATTAATGATGGGCGACCATAGTAAATGCGGAATAAACACAATGTTCAATACCGGTACGGTTGTGGGTGTAAGTTCAAACATCTTTGGAGCCGGGTTTCCACGAAATTTTGTACCCAGCTTCAGTTGGGGTGGCAACGCCGGGCTGACGGTTTACAAAACCGAGAAAGCCTTTGAAGTTGCTGAAATTGTTATGAACCGCCGGAACGTGGAATTTTCAGAAGAAGATAAAAAGATCCTTGAACACGTTTTTGAGGAAACCAGTAAGTGGAGGAGAGGGTAGTTGATTAAAACATCACTTTCCAAAATATTATCGTAAAGATTACCATAATAACAGCGGAGAATATAATTATTTTCCGCTGTTTTTTTTTATTTTCTATTCTGATCTTCTTTCTTATTTCAAGAAGCTGAGCCCTGTTTGTTTTTTCAGGCATAATTCCTTCAATTCCGGAACCAGTAGATTTTTGGAATTTTTCAGTCTTCGATTTCTTTTGCCGCCGATTGTTTTTGAATATTACATTGGCGCCACTTGAACTTCCTCCAAATCCCATATTTTAAATTATTAATTTCTTGAAATTACGAATTCTTCCTAAAAAACGTTGCTTCATAAGTATTACTATTACCCACATTATCGGTTACAATAATTTTTAATTGGTTTTCCGTATCGGTTACAATACCATCACTAAAATCGTGGGTTAGCGTATTGTTTTTATACTCATATTCCATAAGGATAAATTTCCCGTTTACCGTAGCTCGATAGCTTTTAATTCCAGATAAATCATCGCTAATTTTCACCTGTAAAGTATTGTTGCTGGAGATCCACTGGCCATCATTAAAATTGGCAGGCCATATTTTTGGAGGAGTAACATCTGATGCCAGGGTATATTCTCCAAAAGTTCTTGTGCCGGTGGTGAATCGGTTTGCTTTTTTGTAGGTAGAAGAATAATTAGGGCGGTTTCCATAACCTAATCTTGCGATAAAAAGCTTTTCTTTTTCTTCAGCTGAATATTCACTTACATCAAAACCTATAGTGATATTTTTATGAAGCGGAGTGTGGTCTTGATGAACTTTCACTTTGTCTTCTCCAAATTCAATATCTAAATAGGTGTCGCTATAAAGACTTCCTTTGGGGATAAAGATATCCATTCCATTAGCTTCGGCAGCGAAAGGCTGATTTGCCTGTGCAAAATAATCGGTTTTATCTTCTTTTTTAGGTGGAATATCGTTTCGTTGAACTCCCTGGATAGGAATTCTTATCACGCGCTGGTTTCCGGCAAAGTCGCTCACTTTTATGGTGTAATTATAATTAAGGCTATCCTGAATATGTAACTCTCCCTTATTTACTACATCTTCGTAAAGACTTAGCGGATTTCCGTTTTCAACAAAAAGTTTCTGAATTCGTTTTCGGTTTTTGCTATAATATTCATAATCGATTAACTGGTTAAGGTGACGGGTTTCAGCAAAAGAAAAACGCTTAAAGGGTAAGGTTAATATACGATCCCCATTTAGCTCAGCTTCAATTTGATAGACTCCGTTTCGGTTAGGAGCCCCATCTTGCTGATCTACAGATGAAATACCAAAGCCAATATTTCCACAGGCATCAATTTCGCTTGCAATATAACTCCCATCTTCAAGTGGTGTAAGGTTTATTTTTTGTCGCTCCCGGGAATTATTTATGTGTGCTTCTTCGTCTAAAGGATAAGCATACAATCCGTCAATTATGGGTGCTCTATTATCTTCAATATTTATCCCAAAAAGTTTAGGATTCATAGGTCGTTGGCTGCCATCACGAATTTCAAAATGAAGGTGAGGGCCACCGCTGCCACCGGTATTTCCACTAAAGGCAATAAGTTCATTGGCTTCTACCGGTAATTCTCCAGCTTTAGGAAAGAGCTCTATTTCGTATGTTTCGTTTGCGTATTGGCGCTTTTTTACATAGGCTTCAATTTCGGGCGAAAATTTTTTTAAGTGGGCGTAAACAGTGGTGTATCCGTTAGGATGTTGCACATAAAGCGCTTTGCCGTAGCCATAATGTTGAATATTTATTCGGCTAACATATCCTTTAGCCGAAGCAATTACATTTAAACCCTGTCTTTGCTGGGTTTTAATGTCCAGTCCGCTGTGAAAATGGTTAGATCGCAGTTCTCCAAAAGTACCTGAAAGCACTAGTGGAACATCAAGCGGTTTTTGAAAATAATCTTTCGGAAGCTGCGCCTGGGCAAAGATTGCAGTGCTAAAGAATAATAGAATTACAGCTAAAATAGATTTCATATTAATTATTTATTTGGGGTATAACAGGGCCGTAAAGTTAATTAAAGTTTAATCAAAAATTAAAGGCTTAGTGCTTAGAAACTTAGCAAATGTCATGCCTAATTTTAAAAATAGACGAAAAAACAATTGGCATATTAGAGCGCGAATGTTAACTTTGTGGGGATAAGCATTACATTTGGCTTTTATGAGTGAATTGACAGAAATCGTTGATAGCCTTGAAAATAGGATTAGTAAACTGCTTCATAAGTATGAAAATTTAAAGCAGAATCACCGTTCTTTAGAGGAAGAAATGACCGCTGTTAAAGAAGAAAACCAAAGATTAGCCCAAAAAATTGAAGGTTCTAATCAGGAAGTTCAAAATCTTAAAGCCGCCAATGCAATGCTGGGCAGTACCGAATTCAAAACAGAAACCAAGCTTAAATTAAATAGCTTAATAAGGGAGATTGATCAATGCATTGTTCAATTATCTGAATAATAAATATGGCCGATAAATTAAAAATAAAACTTTCTATTGCAGACCGTGTGTACCCTTTAACCATTAATCCCCAACAGGAAGAAGGTTTACGTAAGGCAGCGAAGAAAATTGAGGCTATGATTAAGCAATTTGAGCAAAGTTATGCCGTGAGGGATAAGCAGGATGTATTAGCGATGTGTGCTTTACAATTTGCCGCCCAAACCGAGCAAAAAGATATAGATAGATCTACCGATACGCTTAAAGCAGAAGATAAACTCAAATCACTTAACGATTTGCTGCAGAAGCACCTGGTATAATAAACGTTCTTTAAATAAATAAAGGTTACTGCCTGTATTAGTGATATTTTGATAAACTCAACAGAGATTCTTTAAAGAGGGTGAGTCTAAGTTGTAAAAGCGCGCCGCCTTAGAGCGGATTCTTGATCAGCTTGTTAGCCCTAAACTTGTTTTTAAGGAGTTTAATCCAAAAACCTATCTAATACAGGCTTTTTTTATACATAAATTTTAAATATGGAGATATTACTAAATATAGTTATTGGGGTTGTGGGTATAGCGATAGGGTTTGCTATTGCTAAACAGTTGGAGCGAAAAAGAGCTTCACAAACCATTAAGAACGCCAAGAAGACTGCAGCCAACATTCTTAAGGAAGCAAAATCTGAAGGAGAAAGTATCAAAAAAGATAAGATACTACAGGCTAAAGAGAAATTCATCGAGTTAAAATCGGAGCACGAGAAGGTAATTCTTAACCGGGATAAAAAGATGAACGATGCCGAAAAACGCATTAGGGATAAAGAATCGCAGGTTTCGGGAGAACTTTCTAAGAATAAAAAGCTCAATAAAGAGTTTGAAGAAAAATTAACCGATTATAATCAGCGCGTAGAATATCTTGAAAAGAAACAGGAAGAAATAGATAAACTTCGCAACAGCCAGATACAGCAGTTAGAAGTGATCTCCGGCCTTTCTGCCGATGAAGCCAAGGCACAACTTTCTGAAGCGCTTAAAGACAGCGCCCGGACAGATGCTATGGCGTTAATTCAGGATACTATAGAAGAAGCAAAATTAACCGCACAACAAGAAGCCAAGAAAATTATTATAAACACCATTCAGCGAATTGGAACTGAAGAGGCTATTGAGAATTGTGTTTCAGTCTTCAACCTTGAGAGCGATGATGTAAAAGGTAGAATTATAGGCCGTGAAGGAAGAAATATTAGGGCATTAGAAGCCGCAACCGGGGTAGAAATTATTGTAGACGATACTCCTGAAGCTATTATTCTTTCTTGCTTTGATTCGGTTAGAAGGGAAGTTGCTCGTTTATCACTCCATAAATTGGTAACCGATGGTAGGATTCACCCGGCCAGAATTGAAGAAGTGGTTAAGAAAACCCGCAAGCAAATTGACGAGGAAATTATTGATATTGGTAAGCGTACCGTAATTGATTTAGGAATTCACGGCTTAAACCCAGAATTGATCAAACTGGTAGGACGAATGAAATATCGTTCTTCTTACGGCCAAAACTTATTACAACACTCCAGGGAAGTTGCAAAACTTTGTGGCGTAATGGCTTCAGAACTTGGTATTAACCCAAAACTGGCTAAACGTGCGGGATTATTACACGATATTGGTAAAGTGCCGGAAACCGAAACAGAAGTGCCTCACGCGATCCTTGGAATGCAATGGGCAGAGAAACACGGCGAAAAACCTGAAGTTTGTAATGCTATTGGTGCTCACCACGACGAGATAGAGATGAATTCTTTACTTTCTCCTATTGTTCAGGTTTGTGATGCAATTAGCGGTGCAAGACCGGGAGCCAGAAGGCAGGTGCTGGATTCTTATATTCAGCGTTTAAAGGATCTTGAAGAGATTGCCTTTGGATTTGGAGGAGTGAAAAAAGCTTACGCCATCCAGGCAGGACGTGAATTACGTGTAATTGTTGAAAGTGAAAAAGTGAATGATGAAAAAGCTTCAAACCTTTCTTTTGAAATTTCACAAAAGATCCAGACTGATATGACTTATCCTGGACAGGTTAAAGTAACGGTAATTCGCGAAACAAGAGCGGTAAATATTGCTAAGTAGAGATAGATAATATTTTAAAAATTTCATATTTAGAAGGGTGTTTGACGTAGTAACTATTTCAAACACCCTTTTTAATTACGATTAACTAAGCTTTATAATCGTCATCGTCATAAATGTTCTGGTAAGAATTTCCTTTGGTGACAAAAAACTCGCCGGTTACATACCGGTAATGCTCGTCTAAAGCAGCAATTTCTTCTAAATCTTCTTCATTTAGATTAAGTCCGGCGCTGGCAAGGTTTTCTATAATTCTTTCCTCATTGGTAGACTTTGGGATCACCGCGGTTCCACGCATTTCATTCCATTTTATCAATACCTGGCCGGCACTTGCACCGTGCTTTTTAGCAATTTTCTTAATTACAGGATTTTCCAGTAAAGAAGGTTCGTCTTTGGCTTTCATTCTATCGGGACGGTCGCCACTGCCAAGAGGAGAAAATGCCGTAACATGAATGTTATGCTTACTGCAAAATTCCAGCAACTCATTTTGTTGTAAATAAGGATGTAATTCTACCTGGTTCATTTCTGGATATTCTGAAGTTTCTTCCATTAATTCTTCAAGTTTCATTGTGCTAAAATTAGAAACACCCACGTGTTTTACCAAACCTTGGTTTTTGGCTTCAAGCATCATTTTCCAGGTTTCTATTAGCGGCACTTCTTCTAATGATAAATATTCATCATCATTTTGAGGAAAATCCACCTCGGATTTGAATGCTACCGGCCAGTGAATTAGATAAAGGTCTAAATAATCTAATTGAAGGTCTTTCAGCGTTTTTTTCAATGCAGGAATCACATCTTCTTTTTTATGAGCGTTATTCCATAGTTTTGAAGTAATCCATACTTCTTCGCGTTTTATCTTCCCTTCAGAAAAAACTTCAGCGAAAGCTTCACCAACAGCGTCTTCATTGCCATAAGTAGCGGCGCAATCAATATGGCGATAACCGTTATTTAATGCAGTTTTTACCGCATTTTTCACTTCATCTTTTCCAGATTTCCAGGTGCCTAATCCTATGGCCGGCATTTCATCACCGTTCTTAAACTTTAATGTTTTCATTTTTTGAATTGGTTTAAATTTTTTCTTCGCAATTTTTAAAAATCAATTGGCCTTAAAATACTAATAAATACAGGCTTTTTGAAGTTTCGAAACCTGTTTAACCGAACTTTAATATAAGTTATCGTCTTGGATGATATTGCTCCATAATTTCCCGAAGATGTTTGCGGTCTACGTGCATATACACTTCAGTAGTGGTAATACTCTCGTGTCCTAACATCTGTTGGATAGCACGTAAATCGGCTCCGTTTTCCAGTAAATGGGTGGCAAATGAATGTCTAAATGTGTGCGGACTTATCTTTTTCTGAATTCCGGCTTTTTCGGCTAAACGTTTAATTATAGTGAAGATCATTGCGCGGGTGAGCTGGTTTCCCCTTCGATTTAGAAATAAAGTATCAGAAAATTCTTTGTTGATCTTTTGATGAATTCTAATTTCATCTTTATAGATATTAATAAACTTCTGTGTATAGGTTGAAACAGGTACAAAACGCTGTTTATTTCCTTTTCCGGTTACTTTAATAAAACCTTCTTTAAAGAACAGGTCTGAAATTTTTAGCTCGGTAAGTTCACTAACCCGCAAGCCACAACCATATAAAGTTTCCAGGATGGCACGATTGCGTTCGCCTTCAGCTTTGCTTAGATCGATTGTTGCGATAAGTAGGTCTATTTCTTCAGTTGATATGGTATCAGGAAGTTTACGGCCTATTTTAGGTGATTCTATAAGATTTAAAGGATTGTCTTTGCGGTAATCTTCAAAAACGAGGTAATTAAAAAATCCGCGTAAGCCAGAAATTATACGCGATTGGGAACGCGCATTAACATTGCGAGCAATTTCGTAATTAAATTGTTGTAAGATTTCTTCTGAAATTTGAAGCGGAGAGACTTCAATTTTTTTAACGCTCAAAAAGTTGATAAGTTTTACCACGTCCATCCTGTAATTAGTAATAGAATTGTTTGAAAGTCCGCGTTCTATACGAAGGTAGTTGCAATAATCCTGTAGTGCTGAAGCCCATTTCATACGTTAAAGATATAAACAATTTGCCTTAATCTTAGTAATACTTTAGGCTTACATAACATTTTATTAAGAAGCCTGTTCCTACATTTGCCCTTGTAACACTAACAAAAATGAAAGTAATGAAAAAGTCAATTTTAATTGCAGTAATTGCCGTATTTGGTTTTACTACCGCGGCTAGCGCACAGGAATTCGTGTATTTTGGAGCTAAAGGTGGGGTTAATTTCACCAATATGACTTCAGACGGATTTGAGGATGAAAAAAGCCGAACAGGGTTTCACTTAGGTTTGCTTTCTGAAATTCCATTAAGCGAACGTTTTTCTTTACAGCCAGAGGTGCTTTATGCAACTCAGGGAGTGGAAGCAAATAGAAATTTCGCTGGACAGAATGTAAATGGAGAATACCAACTTGATTATATTCAAGTGCCTGTTCTAGCTAAGATCTACCTAATAGATGGATTATCCATTGAAGCAGGACCTTCTTTTAACTTTTTAGTAGAAGAAGAATATGATTTTGAAAGTAGTATTGGTGAAGCAGAGTTTGATACTGAAGCCGGAAGTACTTTTGAATTTGGAGGTGCTATTGGTGCTTCTTACAAGTTCAACAACGGGTTCTTCTTATCTGCGAGGTATACTCAAGGATTTACAGATGTATTTGATAGCGACAACTGGGATGACGATGCTATTAAAAATAACGGGATCCAGGCAGGTATTGGACTAATGTTTTAATACAGCATTTTAACACCTATGAATAGAAAGCGGGAACTTAATGGTTCCCGCTTTTTTTATACCTGAAATCCTGTAATTCACTACTATAGGTTCTACTAATTGTTAATTACAATACCTTTAGGTAAGTAACCAAAAATGTATAATTATGAAACGTCTGGTACTTATTATTTGTTTTGCTTTATTGGGAACCACTGCTATGCAGGCACAAAGCGGATTAAGAATAGGAGCAAATGTTGGCTTACCTGTTGGAGATATTGAAAAAGTCAGTAATTTTCAAGCCGGGGTAGATTTAGCTTATATGTTAGACGTCGCTGATATGTTGTATCTAGGTCCTAAAATAGGATATACCCAATTTTTTATGGACGAAGATAATTTTGGCGGCTTTGAAGTAGATGATCCTGCTTTTCTACCTATTGCGGCATCAGGAAGAATTTCTCTTGCAAGAGGTTTCTTTTTTGGAGCCGATTTGGGCTACGCAGTAGGCTTAAATGAAGGCAACGACGGTGGTTTTTATTATAGGCCGCAAGTAGGCTATAATTTTGGAATTATTGGTTTGGTAGGATCTTATACCGGAATTAGTGTAGATGGCGGTAGCTTTGGGGCCATAAACCTGGGACTTGAATTTGGATTGTAACTGTAAGTAACCAACCAGAAATTACCCTTCTTAAAAATTGAATTTCCCTAAAAGGATCTTCTTTTTTTCTGAAGGGTTTTTTATAGATCAACTATATCTTATTTTTTACCTTTACGAGTATAACCAGCTAACCGGTAAAAAATGAAAATAATGATTATAAACGGTCCCAACCTTAACCTTTTGGGAACCCGTGAGCCTGATACCTACGGAAATAAAAGTTTTGAAACCTACTTTTCTGAACTCCAGTTTAAATTTCAAAAAACCGAACTTTCCTATTTTCAAAGTAATATAGAAGGGGAGCTCATCAACAAACTTCATGAAGCCGATAAGGAGTTTGACGGGATTGTTTTAAATGCAGCCGCTTACACACATACTTCGGTGGGATTGGGAGATGCAATTAAAGGCATACAAACTCCTGTTGTAGAAGTACATATTTCCAATACCCATTCGCGGGAAGAATTCAGGCATAAATCTTATATAGCTCCTAACGCTAAAGGGGTAATTCTTGGATTTGGACTTTTGGGATACGATTTGGCAATTCAAAGTTTTTTAAATGAAAAATGATGAAAAAAGCCTATCTAAATTGGAGTAGTGGTAAAGATGCCGCTTTGGCACTTTATAAGGTTAAGCAGGATGGAGAATATTCCTTGCAAAAATTAGTCACAACGGTAAATACAGAATTTAACCGAATTTCTATGCACGGCGTACGACTGGAATTACTGCAAAAACAGGCAGCATGTTTAGATTTACCACTTCAAAAAATAGAATTGAATGGTGAGGTTTCTATGGAAAATTATAATGAAATAATGACAATAGAAACCAACAAACTTTTAGATGAAGGATTTACCCATAGTATTTTTGGTGATATTTTTCTCGAAGACCTGAAGCGTTACCGCGAAAATCAATTAGAGGAAATAGGGGTACAGGCAGTATTTCCGCTTTGGAAACAGGATACAAGGGAGCTTTTAGAAGAATTTATTGCTACGGGATTTAAAGCAATTGTGGTTTGCGTAAATACCGCTAAACTCGACAAATCTTTCTGTGGAAGAATTCTAGACCAAAGCTTTTTAAAAGATCTACCAAAGGACGTAGATCCTTGTGGTGAAAACGGAGAATTTCACACTTTTGTTTTTGATGGTCCAATCTTTAAAGAACCAATTAAATTTAAAAAAGGGGAGATGGTAGAGAGATCGTATAAACCTGCTAAAGAATCAGATAATATTTGCTTTTCTAAAGATCAGAAATCCTGGGATACCAGTTTTGTATATTGTGATTTGTTGTTGGAATAGAAATCTAAACATTTTAACTTCTTCAAGCTGTCCCGAAGCTTTGGTATTTTTTCAGCTTTTAACATAATTTAATTTTAAACATATTAGATCCTGAAATAAATTCAGGATGACGTTAAAAACAAAAAATCCCCGAAACAATATTGCTTCGGGGATTTTAATTTTTAAAATTATATGCTTCTTAAATATGAATTACTTCATCGTAAGCAGCAGCAACAGCTTCCATCACCGCTTCACTCATTGTAGGGTGAGGGTGAACTGCTTTTAATACTTCGTGGCCTGTAGTTTCCAGTTTACGTCCCAGAACCGCTTCAGCGATCATATCGGTAACGCCGGCGCCAATCATATGGCAACCTAACCATTCGCCGTATTTAGCATCAAAAATTACTTTTACGAACCCTTCAGATTTTCCTGCAGCTTTTGCTTTTCCTGAAGCAGAGAAAGGGAATTTACCTACTTTAAGTTCGTAACCGGCTTCTTTGGCTTGCTTTTCAGTCATTCCAACCGATGCAATTTCAGGAGTGGCATATGTACATCCTGGAATGTTTCCGTAGTCTAATGGTTCTACATCCATTCCTTTTATCTTTTCCACACAAAGAATACCTTCTGCAGAAGCAACGTGAGCAAGAGCTGGCCCGTGAACTACATCACCAATAGCATAAATTCCGTCCACATTTGTTTTATAAAAATCGTCTACAACAATTTTATCTTTATCGGTCTTGATCTTAAGATCTTCAAGGCCTATGTTTTCAATATTGGTTTTAATTCCAACTGCAGAAAGTACGATATCAGCTTCCAGTGTTTCTTCGCCTTTTTTGGTTTTCACCTTAGCTTTTACTGTTTTGCCAGATGTATCTACACTTTCTACCGAAGAATTGGTCATAACCTTAATTCCTGCTTTTTTAAGACTACGCTCAAATTGTTTGGAGATTTCTTCATCTTCCAAAGGCACAACGTTTGGTAAAAATTCTACCACGGTAACCTCAGTTCCCATTGCATTGTAGAAATGAGCGAACTCAACTCCAATAGCGCCAGAACCAACAACAATCATAGATTTTGGTTGTTTTTCCAGGCTCATTGCTTCACGGTAACCAATTACTTTTTTACCGTCTTGTTTAAGGTTTGGCAATTCGCGAGAACGCGCACCAGTAGCCACAATAATATTATCGGCCTGGTATTCTTTGGTTTTATCGTCTTTATCTGTAACAGCGACTTTTTTACCGGATTTTAATTTTCCGAAGCCTTCAATTACGTCTATTTTATTTTTCTTCATTAGGAACTGAACTCCTTTGCTCATTCCTGCAGCCACATCGCGGCTACGTTTAATGACTTTTGAAAAATCCTTATCGGCTTTTTCAAGACTTAATCCGTAATCTTCGGCGTGTTTCAGGTAATCAAAAACCTCGGCACTCTTTAAAAGGGCTTTAGTTGGGATACACCCCCAGTTTAAACAAACACCTCCAAGGCTTTCTTTTTCTACAATTGCGGTTTTAAAACCTAGCTGTGAAGCTCTAATGGCGGTTACATAACCACCCGGGCCACTACCTAAAACAATGATATCGTATTTACTCATATTCGGAATTTTTTATTAGGCTTAATAAATCAAATCTCGCTTAGCGAGTGAAGTTGCGAATTTAAGGAATAATCGCTTAAACTGAAAAGTTTTCGTAAGGAGTATACCAGCTATATTAAAGGTAAAGATTTTGAATTCTATTTATGTTGTATTTTTTATGAATACAAAAAACCTCCCAGGTTTTGAAACCTGGGAGGTCTAATAAAAACTTAATATAAATGAAGGATTATTTAATCGCTTCAACTTTTTTTACATCACTTTCTTTTAAATCAAGTGCGTTCATAACAGCGTTATAGCTTGAAACATTAATACCTGTATCTTCTGCGAAAGTATCAGAAGGAAGAACTACAATACGAAAGGTTTGATTTTCGACAAAAAACGAGTCAAGATTGCTTAAATCAAAGTTACCGTCTATAAGAACTTCAACATCTCCAGCGGTATGGTTGTAGACGTATTGTATAGTGCCTTCATCAAGGAAGAAATTCTGAGGAATTAAACTCCAGGTATCTACATCGTTTCCATCATTATCCTCAACCACTTCAAGTCGATACACTAAAACTGCATCAGCCTGAGGGTTCACGGTTGCTACCTCATCTGGAATATTAATGAAATAGGAATAGGTATTAGTATCTGCAAAATAATCGAAATTAAAAGTCTGCTCATAAGTATATCCTAATCCGTCAATTCCGTCAAATCCATCTTCACCGGGAGGTCCCGGAGGTCCCTGCGGGCCCTGATCTCCTTCACAGGCAGCGAATAAAAATGTGGTCATAAATAAAATAGAAAATAATTTTTTCATAATAATAGGTGTTAAGTTGTTATTTATTAAAATTTATACTGGCCGAATTTACGCAATAGCGCTGGCCGGTATCGGTAGGACCATCATCAAAAACGTGGCCAAGATGCCCGCCGCAATTGGCACATAGAATTTCTGTTCTAATCATACCAAAGGTTTTATCCTGTACGTATTCTACTTTTCCTTCTATGGCTTTATCAAAACTGGGCCAACCGCAGCCGCTCTCAAACTTGGCTTCACTGTCAAAAAGTTTTTCGCCACAACCGGCGCAAAAATACTCACCATCTTCAAAATGCATATTGTATTTGCCGGTGTGCGGTGCTTCTGTTCCTTTTTCTCTCAATACCTGAAATTGCTCTTCAGAGAGTTGTTCTTTCCATTCGGTTTCGGGTTTTTCTATACTGTACTTTTTCATAATAAATTTTTTGTCCTTTCCGCGAAGGCGGAAATCTTATTTTTCTTCTGGTTCAAAATCCATTGCAATCCCGTTTATGCAATGTCTTTTACCAGTGGTTTCTTTTGGTCCATCCTCAAAAACATGGCCTAAATGCCCACCACAACGGGCGCAGTGTACTTCGTTTCTTTGATAACCTAATTTAGAATCAGTTCCATAAGCAACTCCGCCTTCAATGGGGCGATCAAAACTTGGCCAGCCCGTACCGCTCATAAATTTATGTTCGGTTTTGTAAAGTTCCTTTCCGCAGGCAGCGCAAACAAAAGTCCCGGCTTCTTTTATATCATTCAAAGGACTGGAGAATGCTGGCTCTGTAGCTGCTTTTCGTAAAACCTTATATTCTGCATCGGTTAGTTCAGCTTTCCATTCTTTATCAGTTTTGGAAACTTCAAACTCTTCCTGTGCTTTTTGATTTTTCTCCTGTTCTTTTTGGGCATTGCCCTGGCAGCTCATCACAAAGACGGCGAGTAAAATTGGTATTATCTTTTTCATTGTTTTTTAATTTAAATAGCTAATTATTTTATAAGGGAATAGCCATTCTAAAAACCCTGGATGGGTTTTTTCTTTTAAAAGTACAAAGATTATACCGCGATGAACGTTGTGATTTTGTTAATTACTTTAGAGTCGCCCAATATACGGCGGTGTCCTAAACCTTTTGTTAGAAAGAGTTCGCTGTTTTCTAAAGCCTCGTGAATATCGTAAGCCGAAGATATTTCTACATCTACATCATCTTCATCGTGAACAACAAGAGTAGGTATCTTTACCTCTTTAGCCGAAATTGCTCCGGAATAACTATCCATATCAATATCAAATTTTTTATCGAAATGAGCTTTCATTTTATCGGCAACCTTACGGTTCATTTTAAGGTTTCGCGCAAATTCACGGGTTATGTGGGTAATACTGTTGGCGGTGCCTATTATTACCAGTTTTTTTGTCTTCAATCCTTCTTTTACAGCTCTAAGCGTAGCCATACCCCCAAGCGAATGACCAATCACAGCTTCAAATGGACCATATTTTTCATTTAAAAGCTGAATGGAATCTATAAAATCCAGCATCATACTTTTCCTGCCGGGAGCTTTACCGTGGGCGGGAGCATCAAAGCTAATGGTACTAAAACCTTCAGCTTTTAAGGCTTCAGCTATTTTGGCTAATTGGGTTCCACGGCCACTCCACCCGTGCACCAATAAAATTTTCTTTTTGCTCTCCCCAAATTCATATACCACAACTTCACGGCCGGTTTTTGGAATTTCTGCCCGATATTGTTTAGAAAGTTTATCCATGTTTTTTTCACGCTCTGGCAGCTTATATTTAAACGGAGTTAAAAAAAGTTGCCCAGCAAACCTGCTGGCTACAAAGGGTGATAGTTTAGAGAGTACGTTGCCGGTATATCTAATATAATTAGGTACAAGTAATCTTTGTACCGGGATTTGGTCTTTTTGCTGTTTGTTCATTTTTAATTTTAGGTAATTAAGTCGCAATTTACATATTTCTTAAATGTCCCAACCCGGAAGAAACGGCTATCTACAGGATTATTCTCATTATGGTATTATTTTTGAAAACTGTTAAATGATGCTTAAAGCGATTAATAAGCATTCAAGGCTTTTGTAATTTTAACAAAACTAAACCAAAACATATGAAACTTAAAAAGACAATTAGTGTGATTGCTGTTTTACTACTCGTGGTAGCATGTAAAACCAATCCATTTACTGGAGAAAAGAATTTAAATTTTGTCTCTAACGATCAGTTATTTCCTGCTTCATTTCAGCAATACGATCAATTCTTGTCTGAAAATGAAGTTATAACTGGCACTGCCGAGTCACAAATGATTAAGCGAACAGGTAATAAAATTGAAACTGCAGCTGAGCGGTACCTAAATGCAAATGGATACCAGGGATTTTTAGAAGATTTTAAATGGGAATATAATCTTGTAAAAGATGATGCTGTAAATGCGTTTGCAATGCCTGGTGGAAAAATAGTTTTCTTTACCGGAATTTTACCGGTAGCTGAAACCGAAACCGGCATAGCCGTTGTTATGGCTCACGAGATTGCCCACGCCCTTGCCGATCATGGAGCCCAAAGAATGAGTGCAGCACAATTGCAACAATTAGGAGCAGTTGCAGGCTCAGTGGCTGTTAGCGGTAGAAGCCAGGAAACTCAGCAAATTTTTGCACAGGCTTACGGTTTGGGAACACAGTTAGGAGTAATGTTACCTTTTAGCCGTAGCCACGAGACCGAAGCCGATAGAATTGGTTTAACTTTAATGGCAATAGCTGGATATGATCCTTACGAGGCTGCCGATTTGTGGAGAAGAATGGCTGCACAAAGTGATGGGCAGGCTCCACCAGAGTTTTTAAGTACTCACCCTGCTAATGAAACCAGAATAAACAACCTGCAAAAATGGGCACCTGAAGCTGAAGCCGAAGCTAAGAAATACGGTGTTACAAGTTTCCAATAAAACATAATGTATAAATTATATGAAAAAGCTGTCTTTTAAGGCAGCTTTTTCTATTTTAGGGCTCCTTAAATATTCTGAATAAATGAATACACTCCCCAAAGGGCATAAAAAATTATTACATGCCTGGGCTTTTTATGACTGGGCAAACTCGGTTTACAGTCTTGTAATTTCTTCAGCGATTTTTCCTATTTTTTATGGAGCACTAACCATTGTAAAAGATGAAGATGGTAGTATCCTGGACGATACTGTAGATTTCTTCGGAATAAGTTTTAACAACGATTCTTTAATAAGTTACGTTACCGCAGCTGCTTTTCTGGTAGTCTCTATTTTAAGTCCGTTTTTATCTGGAATTGCCGATTATGTGGGTAATAAGAAGAATTTTTTAAAGTTTTTCTGCTATTTGGGAGCATTTAGCTGCATTGGTCTTTTTTGGTTTAGTCTGGAATTTCTTTGGTTTGGGTTATTGTGTTATTTTCTTGCACTTATCGGTTTTTGGGCAAGCCTGGTTTTTTATAATTCCTATTTACCAGATATTGCTTTTCCAAATCAGCAGGATAAAGTTAGCGCGAAAGGATTTTCTTTGGGTTATATTGGTAGTGTGATTTTATTAGTAGTCTGCTTACTAATGATTCTTAATTATGAAACTTTTGGTTTTGAAAGTGAAGCTTTACCTACCCGTTTATCTTTTGTATTAACCGGGGTATGGTGGATTGGTTTTAGCCAATACACTTATGCCTATTTACCTAAAGGAAATAAAAAAGCTGCATTTACTAAAAATGTGCTTTTCAATGGATTTAGAGAACTTCGCGGAATATGGCTCACCCTAAAACATAATACTCAACTAAAGCGATATTTAGCCGCATTCTTTGTTTACAGTATGGCTGTGCAAACCATAATGCTGGTAGCAACTTATTTTGGGATAGAAGAATTGGAGTGGGGGGAGCAAGATGCCACAACTGGCTTAATTATTAGTATCTTATTAATCCAATTGGTGGCTGTGATAGGCGCGACCTTAACTTCAAGGCTGGCTATAAAATATGGAAATATTAAAATCCTCATTTTTATAAATTTAATCTGGATTGCTATCTGCGGTTATGCTTTTTTTATAGTGATTCCGCAGCAATTTTATGTAGCGGCTGCTTCGGTAGGTTTGGTTATGGGAGGAATTCAGTCTTTATCCAGGTCTACTTATTCTAAGATGCTTCCAGAAAATGCTATAGATACTGCTAGTTATTTCAGTTTTTATGATGTTTCAGAAAAAATAGGAATTGTGATAGGAATGTTTCTTTACGGAATTGTGGCTCAAATTACCGGAAGCGTTAGAAATTCAATCTTGTTTTTAGTGATCTTTTTTATCGCCGGGGTAATATTGCTGCTACGGGTACCCATAAAAAATCCCGTCTCGAAAGACAGGATTTAATAATTTTTCTTTTTCAATTTATTTCTTCTGAATATTAATTTGAAGAAATTGAACCCGAACCTGAAGTTTTGAAATCCTGGTTTTCAGGGTTTCCTTTGTATTTAATATCTCCCGAGCCCATTACTTTAGCTTTCAATTTTTTATTGGCGGAAATTTGAATGTCTCCCGAACCCATTACTGTAGCTTCCACATTTTCAGCTTTAAGATCATAGGCTTTAAAATCTCCAGATCCGGTAACTTTACAATTAAAGTCCCTGGCTTTTCCAGATAAAAGTATATCCCCAGATCCGGTTACCGCACCTTCCAGGTTTTCAACCTCCAGATCTAATTTAATATCGCCAGAACCGGTAAGTTTGGTGCTAAAGTTTCTCGCAGTAATTGTTGAAGAATTCCAAAGATCTCCAGAGCTGGTTACTTCAACGGCAGCTAAGTCTTTAAAAGGAACAGTAACTTTAATGCCATTACTTCTGGAAGGTTTCAAATTATAACCTTTTTCTACTGAAATTTTTAGAGTACCGCCATTCACTTCGGTGGTGATATATTCTTGCAGGTTGCTTTCGGCCTCAACCGTTAAATTACCTTCGGTGCCAGAAACCAGTTCCACATCCATAGAGCCTACCAGAGAAATTTCGTCATAATCGCCGGTACTTCTTTTTTCTGAAGTCATTTCGCCGTTTCCTTTTACGGTTTCGCTGCTGCCCCACCATTGCGCCTGTACTGGAGATGATGCGATAAATAATACTGATAAAATTAAGATTAGTTTTTTCATGATTTAAGTGTAATGATTGATGAATTATTTTTAGTTTGTTTATTGTTTACTGAAAGTTACATTTCCATAACTAGTGTTTATAAAAATACTGTTACCTGAATTTTCTTCAAGATGATATCCTTCAAAAAGCTTGCCGGTATTCTCATCGTGGCGTTTCCTAATTTGCATCTCCTCAAGTCCTTTTGCACTTCCGTAAGATGATTTTACTGTAAAATTAAAGGGATGTTCTCTATCGTAACCTAGTTTTATACCGGCATAATCGGTGTTTATTTCTACTTTAGAAACTCCTTTTAAGATCTTTTCTATAGTTGCAGAACCATAATCGAGATTAAGGTCTAAAGATTCAAAAACACGACCAATTTTAGTACTTAAATAGTCTCCATTACCGACGATCCTTTTTGCTTTTTCAATATTTATACTTCCATAATCACAATTAAAATCGAGCTGGGCTACTTTTTTAATCCTTGAATCGGTATAATCGGCACTAATATTTAGTCTCTCGGCTTCTTCTATTTCATACCCGCTATAATCTGCATTTATCTCTGCATTTTTCACATAACCTATGTGGCTGTTTCGGGTGTAATCAAAATTAAGCAGGTTAGAATTTCCACGTAATTCGCCAATATCAATTTTTCCATAATCGCAGCTTATTTTTGCATTGCCTAAAAGTCGATCTATGTAAATTCCGCCGTAATCATTTTCTATATCTACGCTGTGTCTTTCAGGCGCTTTAATGGTGTAGTTAATTTCCATATTTACATTGCCAGAACTATTAAAAAGTGAACTCCACCAGGATCTGTCTTCTCTCGTAAAATGGGTTTTTGCACTCACTCCAGATGAAGATTGATTAAATTCTATATTGATCTCGTCCAGTTTCTTTTGTACTTTTTCCTCATCATCTCCATTGGTTTTTATATTCACTTCTATCACCACTTTGTTCTGACTCCAGGTAGAGATATCTACATTCCCGTAGCTGTTGTCTATCGTGAGTAAATCAGTAGCACTAACATTATAAGTTTTTGTGACCTTTTTCTCTTTGGTATGTCTCCCGTTAAGATCGCCGTGGCAGTAGCTTAAAGCCGGGGCCAGCATCGTTACCATTAATAATTTAAATATAGTTTTCATCGATTTGGTTTTTTAGAGTTTTAATATTTTCTATTTGCTCAAGTACTTCATTTAATAGGTTTATTCTTTGCTGAAAATTGGAGATCATCGCGTAGATAACCCGTTTATCTTTACCACTGTTTTGCAAGTCTTTTTTTAGTTTTTCGTACTCGGTTTCCAGTTTTTCAAGTTGTGTTAGCGCATCATTTACAATAGCTTCGGTTTCCGGCGTATTTTCAGCTTCCAGTGTTGCCAGTTCTGTTTTTATAAGCTGGGTGTAAAATTGCTGGGTTTCTTTCATTTCTGGAGAAACACTTGCCAATTCTCCTGAATTTCTGCGGGTGTTTTCATTAAAAAAACCTGCAAAAACCATAAAAGCTATCGCAAGTATTGCAGCCACCGATAGCATTGGAGCCCAAAGGCTTCTCTTGTGAGGCCTGCTACCCAAAGTTTTGGCTTGGTTATTCTGTTCTTCCAGCTTTTCCAGAAACCTGGTTCTATGGCCTGAAGCAGGTTCTTTATTTTCAAAGTCCAGCTCTTTAAAAAGCTCGTTTATATTATCTTTTTTCATAATTTTATAAATTGAAATAATCCAGTAAGTTTCTCGCAGACTAATTATTTTTACCTGGTTTTTTTCCAGCTTATGTGTCCGGCATCAGGCCGGTTTCATCTTTTAGCAATTTTTTTCTTAGGCTTTCTTTAGCTCTTGAGATTGTTGTTCGGGAATTGGCATAACTTAAATTTAGTATTTCACCAATCTCTTCGTAATCGTAACCTTCTATTAAGTGCAGCGTTAAAGCAACGCGGTAATTTTCTTTAAGTGAATTAAGTGTTTTTAAAATTTTATTTACTTTTTGGTTTTTTGAATCTTCTTCCAGGATAATTCCTTCACCTTCATCCATTTCGTTCTTGAGCTCATCATTATAGGCTACTTCGTTTAATTTTACCTTTTTATTGAAAGCATTAATACTTAGGTTTACCACAATGCTTTTTAACCAGGCACCAAAAGTTGAAGTCCCCTGGAAGCTATCTATTTTGGCAAAAGCTTTTAAAAATGCTTCCTGCATAATGTCTTCAGCCTCAGCTGTATCGTTCACAATACGCAGGGAAGTATTATACATGGCTTTGAAATAGCGCTCGTAAACTTCCATTTGTGCCCGCTGGTCATTTTTCCGGCAACGCGCAACAAGATCATTGATATGTGTGATGGTTGGTGTCAATTAAAACTATCTTGTTTCTATACTAAAGATAGCTTTGAATTTGATTTGTTACACTTTTCAGAAAAAAAATCTGGAAAAGATGGTGGCACAGGAATTGACTACTTCTAGTTGAAATTGCACGAAAAGTCGCTTAGTTTACTGAGCATAAGGCTTTGCAGAAAAAGAAAAGATTAAGAACCACAGGCTGTTAGTGACAGTTTGACTTAAAATAAATTATGGCTAAAACGAAATTGACGAGTTTTGACAGTTTGTCATTGCAAGATATAGATCAGGATGCAGATTTAATTCCCTTAATGACGCCAGAGGATGAGGAAGAAATAAACAGGGAAGAATTGCCCGATACTTTACCAATACTACCGTTAAGAAATACAGTGTTGTTTCCCGGGGTGGTAATTCCAATTACTGCCGGAAGAGATACTTCTATTAAATTGATTAATGAAGCAAATAACGATTCTAAAATTATTGGGGTTGTTGCTCAAAAAGACGAAGAAGTTGAAAATCCTTCTGCTAAGGATATTTACAATACCGGTGTTGTTGCACGTATTCTGCGTGTTTTAAAAATGCCCGATGGAAATACTACGGTAATTATCCAGGGTAAAAAACGTTTTGAAATTGATGAAATTGTAAAGGAGGAACCTTACCTAACTGCAAAAATTAAGGAAGTTCCCGAAGCAAGACCAGAACTGGATAACAAAGAATTTCCCGCGATTATAGATTCTATTAAAGAATTGGCACTTCAAATTATAAAAGGAAGTCCTAATATTCCAAGTGAAGCTTCTTTTGCTATTAAGAATATAGAAAGCTCTTCATTCTTAATCAATTTTGTTTCTTCCAATATGAATCTTGCGGTAGAAGACAAGCAAAAATTACTGGAAACAAACGATCTTAAAGATCGCGCCCTGGCTACTTTGCGACATATGAATATGGAGTTTCAGAAATTGGAACTTAAAAATGATATTCAGAGTAAGGTGCAGAGTGATATGAGCCAGCAGCAGCGTGAATATTTTCTTCACCAGCAAATGAAAACCATCCAGGAAGAACTGGGTGGAGTTTCCCATGAAGATGAAATTGAAGAAATGAAACTCCGCGCCAAAAAGAAAAAGTGGGGGGAAAAGGTTCAAAAACATTTTGATAAGGAAATTTCTAAAATGCAGCGGATGAATCCGCAGGTTGCAGAATATTCCATTCAGCGAAATTACCTGGATTTGTTCCTTGATCTTCCGTGGAATGAATTTAGTAAGGATAAATTCGATTTAAAAAGAGCGAAGAAAATTTTAGATCGTGACCACTATGGTTTAGATGATGTAAAACGCCGAATTATAGAATATCTGGCGGTATTGAAACTGCGTAACGATATGAAGTCTCCAATACTTTGTCTTTACGGACCTCCCGGAGTTGGTAAGACTTCGCTGGGTAAATCTATGGCCGAGGCATTGGGTAGAGAATACGTGAGAGTTTCTCTTGGTGGATTACGTGATGAAGCGGAAATACGCGGGCACAGAAAAACTTATATCGGCGCAATGCCCGGTAGAATAATCCAGTCGCTTAAAAAAGCAGGAACCAGTAACCCGGTTTTTGTTTTAGATGAAATTGACAAATTAAGTATGGGCCACGCCGGTGACCCTTCTTCCGCATTATTGGAAGTGTTGGATCCTGAGCAAAATAGCGAGTTCCACGATAACTTCCTGGAAATGGGCTTTGACCTTTCTAAAGTAATGTTTGTGGCCACCGCAAATACTTTAAGTACCATTCAACCGGCACTTAGAGACCGTATGGAAATTATAAATGTTACCGGTTATACCATTGAAGAAAAGGTAGAAATCGCCAAGCAACATTTGCTTCCGAAGCAATTAAAAGAACACGGATTAACCAAAGAGCATATAAAAATTGCTAAACCGCAATTAGAAAAAATTGTGGAAGGTTATACAAGAGAATCCGGAGTTCGTGGATTGGAAAAACAAATCGCTAAAATGGTTCGTCACGCAGCCAAGAATATTGCGATGGAGGAGGAGTACAATGTGAAAGTTACCAACGAAGATGTTATAGAAGTTCTTGGTAGTCCAAGGTTGGAACGCGATAAATATGAAAACAATGAAGTTGCCGGTGTGGTTACTGGATTAGCCTGGACTCAAGTTGGTGGCGATATCTTATTTATTGAATCTATTCTTTCTAAAGGAAAAGGAAATCTGAATATTACCGGAAACCTCGGAAAAGTGATGAAAGAATCGGCTACCATTGCGATGGAATATATGAAGTCTAATGCCGAAGAACTTGGTTTAGATCCTACTATATTTGAAAAATACAATGTTCATATTCACGTACCTGAAGGTGCTACGCCAAAAGATGGGCCGAGTGCCGGGATCACGATGCTTACTTCTTTGGTTTCCCTGTTTACTCAGCGAAAAGTGAAGAAAAGTATTGCAATGACTGGAGAGATTACCCTAAGAGGGAAAGTACTTCCGGTTGGAGGGATCAAGGAAAAAATCCTTGCTGCCAAACGTGCTCGTATTAAAGAGATTATTCTTTGTAAGGAAAACGAACGCGATATAAAAGAGATTAAAGAAGATTATTTAAAAGGACTTACTTTTCATTATGTAAATGAAATGAGTGAAGTTATAGATCTTGCGATTACCGATGAAAAGGTGAAAAACGCCAAGACACTTTAATACATATTAATACATAAGCTGTCTAAAGAGCCTTATTTTAAAACGTCATTCTGAATTTATTTCAGAATCTAACACGATGCAACTGTTTTCAAGTTAGGAGTTGCATCAAGTCTAGAATGGCGTCCAAAATACAGGGGTTTTTTAGACAGCTTTTTTAATTCTAATACTTAAAGTTTCAGAAGACTATCGCTTTGTTTAGTTTTGCTTTCCACTTTTAAATTAAATTATGAGTAAAAAAATAACGATTGCCATAGATGGTTATTCTTCCACCGGGAAAAGTACCGTTGCTAAACAGCTGGCGGCAGAACTTGGCTATGTCTATGTTGATACCGGTGCGATGTACCGCGCGGTGACTTTATATTTAATGCGCAAAATGATAGTCACCAACACCAATTTTGACGAAGAAGCCATTTTAAGGCAATTACCTTTTATTAATATCGGCTTTGTTTTTAATAAAGAAGTGGGGTATGGGGAAGTTCATTTAAATAATGAAAATGTTGAAAAGGAAATCAGGTTGATGGAAGTTTCCCAACAGGTGAGTAAAGTGGCAGCTGTGCCAGATGTTAGAAAGATGTTGGTTAAAATTCAGCAGGAAATTGGCAAAAATAAAGCGGTAGTGATGGATGGTCGTGATATTGGAACTGTTGTTTTTCCTGACGCTGATTTGAAGTTATTCATGACCGCTTCTACCGAAAAACGTGCAGAGCGCAGATATGACGAATTAAAGGGCCGTGGGGATGAGGTTAAATACGAAGATGTACTGGCTAATGTTAAAGAGCGGGATTACCTGGATACCACCCGCGAAGACTCTCCACTAGTGAAAGCTGAAGATGCTATTGAAATAGATAATTCAGATATGAATTTAGAAGAACAATTTGAAAAAGTACTCAAACTCGCTAAGGATAAAATTGAAGAATAAGCATGCTTTTTTTAGACTCATTAGGGTTTGAGAAAAGAAAAATAAGTTGTATTTTTGCAGCCCTTTTTGGCGAAGAATCGGAAAATCAAAAGGGGTTGGAAATCAAAATCATAACTACTTCTGTGTTTTATTTGCTTAATTTTTCCGAAGAATACAGGATACAAATTTTTTATCAGCAATGGCTGAAGACAACAAACAACAGGACGTTCAGGACGAAAATCTTGAAGTTCAACCGGTAGCCGGAATGGCTACTTCATCGCAACCTGCTCCTACCGAGCAGCAGGAAAACCCTGAGAAATTTCTTGAAGAATTTAACTGGCACAATTATGAAGAGGGAATTGACCCTATTGATGATGAGAAGCTAGAAGAATTTGAGAAATTAGTTGCAGAGAATTTCGTAGACACTTTAAATGACGAAGTTGTAACAGGAAAAGTAATTAATATTACAGATCGTGATGCAATTATAGACATTAACGCAAAAAGTGAAGGCGTTATTTCCCTTAACGAATTTCGTTACAATCCAGATCTTAAAGTTGGAGACGACGTTGAGGTTTTGATCGATGTTCGTGAAGATTCTACAGGACAATTAATCCTTTCTCACCGTAAAGCCCGTGTAATTCAGGCTTGGGATCGTGTGAACAAAGCTCACGACGAAAGTCTTATCGTAAACGGTTTTGTGAAATGCAGAACTAAAGGTGGTATGATCGTAGATGTATTTGGAATTGAGGCATTCTTGCCAGGTTCTCAAATAGACGTGAAGCCTATCCGTGATTACGATGCTTATGTTGGAAAAACAATGGAATTCAAAGTTGTAAAAATCAACCACGAATTCAAAAACGTTGTGGTTTCTCATAAAGCGCTTATTGAAGCCGATATCGAAGAGCAGAAGAAAGAAATTATCGGTCAGCTTGAAAAAGGTCAGGTACTTGAAGGTACTGTTAAAAACATCACTTCTTACGGAGTATTTGTTGACCTTGGAGGAGTTGACGGACTTGTTCACATTACCGACCTTAGCTGGTCTCGTATCAACCATCCAAATGAGATCGTTGAACTTGATCAAAAACTAAACGTGGTAATTCTTGACTTTGATGAAGCTAAAACAAGAATCCAACTTGGTCTTAAGCAATTAAGCAAACACCCATGGGAAGCGCTTGACGAAAACCTTAAGGTTGGAGACAAGGTAAAAGGTAAAGTAGTTGTAATCGCAGATTACGGTGCATTTATTGAAGTTGCCGATGGTGTTGAAGGTCTTATCCACGTTTCTGAAATGTCTTGGAGCACGCACTTGCGTTCAGCTCAGGATTTCGTAAATGTTGGCGATGAGGTTGAAGCTCAAATTTTAACTTTAGACCGTGAAGACCGTAAAATGTCTCTTGGAATTAAGCAATTAACTCCAGACCCATGGACTGATATTACTACTAAATATCCTGTTGGTTCTAAACACACCGGAATTGTACGTAACTTCACCAACTTTGGTGTATTCGTAGAATTGGAAGAAGGAATTGACGGACTTATCTATATCTCTGATCTATCCTGGACGAAGAAAATCAAGCACCCATCAGAATTTACTAATGTAGGTGATAAGCTTGAGGTTGTAGTTCTTGAATTAGACGTAGATGGTCGTAAGTTGAGCCTTGGTCACAAGCAGGTTGAAGACAATCCTTGGGATAAATACGAAACTGAATTCGCTGTGGGTACTAAACACACCGCAGAGATTGCAGAGATCGTAGATAAAGGTGCGACAATAGACTTTAATGAAGATATCACTGCATTTGTTCCAACCAGACATCTTGAAAAAGAAGACGGTAACAAATTGACGAAAGGTGAATCTGCAGAGTTCCAGATCATTGAATTCAATAAAGAATTCAAGAGAGTGGTAGCTTCACATATGGCTATTCACAAAGAAGAAGAACAGCAAATTGTTAAGCAAGCCGCTAAGAAAGCAGCTGCGCAAAACAACGACAAAACCACTATTGGTGATGTTAACGCCGATCTTCAGGCTTTAAAGGATAAAATGGAAGGGAAGTAATTTCCTGAATTTATCATAAATAAAAACCTCCTTAGTTTTGGCTAAGGAGGTTTTTTATTTTTAAAAGATTATGAATGCTTACTCGATTCTTTCATAAAATAAGCCAGGTCCATCACAAGCCCACCAATTGCTTAAAAGAAGCTCTTCATCATTGCTATAGTAAAGATATTCTACAGGAATATTATAACAATTTCCTATAATAGCCTGTTCCTCTTCATAAGTAAGCACTAAAGCTTTTTCTGGATTCCCCATTTCCTGCGATATAATAAATTCACCAGAAGCTTTAAGGGTTTCCCCATCTTCAGTAGTCCTACTTTTAGTAAAGGTTCCATCTTCAGAAAAACTGTAGGTTTCCTGCCAATACATTTCCTCTCCTGTAGTGTCAGAACCTTCAAAACTGCCGGTCATTTTTATTAATTTCCATTCCTGTGGAAGTTCTTTAAAAACCAAATCTAAACTTGAGATTTGGTTTTCATCATTTTCTTCTGTATCGCAGGAGAGAAGGCTTAATACAACGATAAGTGTAAAAAATTTTTTCATATTGTTTGTGTTAGTATATTTATAAGATGCAGCTTTTATAAAAAGGTTGCGTCTTTGTCTAAAATTTAACCATTCCAGTTTCCAAATACGCCATTTTGATAATCCTGAAAAGCCTGTTGGATTTCCTGTTGAGAGTTCATTACAAAAGGTCCCTGGGCTACAATAGGTTCTTTAAAAGGCGTGGCGTGGCCCAAAAGTAAAATGCTTTCTTCCAAAGCTTCAATTTCCAGTTTTTCGCCTTCATTTGTAAATTCAACTAGATTATGCATTTTGGCTTCTTCGCCGTTTATGCTTATTTTACCTTTTACCACATAGAAGAAAATATTCCGTTCTGAAGGAATTTCTAAGGAAAATTTACCGCCTTCAGCAAAATTTACGGTAGCCATCTGAATGTCGTTTAAAGGTTCAAAAGCACCATTTTTATTTTCCCAATTTCCGGAAACTGCGGCTAAATTTACTTTTCCATCGTCTAATGATAACTGTGGAATATCTTCTTTTTGAAGTCCTACATAATTAGGTTCGGTCATTTTATGTTTTGCGGGCAGGTTTACCCAAAGCTGAAGGATTTCCAATTCACCACCTTTTTTCTTGAATTCTTCTGAAGAAACTTCGGCGTGAATTAGGCCTTTACCGGCGGTCATCCATTGTACGCCGCCTGCTTTGATCACACTTTCAAATCCGCCACTGTCTTTGTGGGTTAAATCGCCTTTCAGGATAAAAGTTACTGTTTCAAACCCGCGATGTGGGTGCGGTCCGAACGGCAATCCATTATTATTTTCAGGATATTCCTGGTAACCGTGGTGGTTTAAAAACAGGAACGGGTCTATATGGTCTATAGAATTTGTGGGCAAGGCGCGATACGTAATAAGATCGGCAATGGGGGAGCTTACCGCTGTATGTATTTTTTTAATGCTTCTCATAAAAAGTAACTTAATTTAATTAAAAACAAATGTATTGGCCAGTTTCAGTTCGTCTTCTGAAATGGTATGCGACCTGTTTTTATAGATTTTCACTTCAACATTTGCATTCATTTCCCGAAGGATTTCAGCCGAACTTTCTACGCGTTCTACCGGTACGTGGGGATCGGGATCACCAGTTCCTATAAAAATTGGCGTCCCATTGAAATCTCCCGAGTAATTTTCGGTATAAATCTTATCTCCAATAAGTCCGCCGGTAAAAGCGGCCACACCCCCAAATCTCTGAGCATTTCGAGTTAAGAATTCAAGTGTTAGGCAGGCGCCTTGTGAAAATCCGGCGAAATAAATATTTTCTGCGGCAATACCCGTTTCTTTAATTTCTTCCAGCAATTCATTTAAAACCTCTAAAGCCGAGGAATATTCAGGTTCATTTTGAGAAACCGGTGCCAAAAACGAATTTGGATACCAGGTAAAATCTGTGGCCTGTGGGGCCAAAATCGCAAAATCTGGGGTGGTTAAACTATTTGCCAAAGAAAGGAATTCTTTCGCGCTGCCACCGCGGCCGTGTATTAAAACCAAAACTTTTTCGGCTTCCCGCAGTTCTTTTCCGGCGGTATATATCTCTTTTTTATGCATAGTTATAATTTTATTTTAAGATACTAAATACCAATAAAAAAGTCCCGAAAAACGGGACTTTTAAAACAATTTTAGCGTTCACTAATTATCGTCGTTATCAACTTTTACTTTCTTCTTAATTTCGCCGTCATCTTCTTTGATCTTGATTTTTTTATCATCGGTCTTCACTTTAACCTTATCGTCCTTGATTTTTACTTTGGCACCTTCTTCTTCGGCCAATTGTTCAATTTCCGACTTTTCCTCTTCTTCCCTGCACGACACTACACTTAGGCTTAGTGCTAATATTAATAAGATTGATTTTAATGCGATTTTCATAATTATAGTTTTAAGTTAGTAAGATTAAATGTAGGCTAAAAAACTTAATCTTTTTTAGCCAGTACTGCTTTTTCTGAAAACTCTATCAAATCTACTTTTGGATTTCCATAAAGTTCCATTTCGCTTCGGTTTTTAGCAGTAAGTGTAAGGTTTTCAAGAACTTCAAGTTCATTTTTAGATTTACCTTCAGCAATAACTATTGCGTTTCTTGCACTTAATCTTCTGCCGTCAAACTTAGTAGAATGTTCAGAGCGTAGTTGTAGATCGTCTACTTCACCTTCAATACGAGCGCTGGCTTTTTCATAGATATCCACTTTAAATCTGGGTGCATTTACCAAAGCTTTAATATCGCTAGACTCGTTAAGCTGAAAATAAGCATCTTCTGCAGTTAAATTTAATTCTACATCAGCTTTTCCTTCATTAAAAAGATCAAATTTGGTTGCGGTTACGGTTAGGTATACTTTAGCATCATCTGCCGTGGTTATTTTTAATCCTTCAGAATATAAATCTTCATCTGCTTCCAATTCTGTGTTGCCCGAAACTGTAATTTTTTCAAGATTTTGAGGGTAAGTCAGTGTTATTTCCTGCGATTTGCTTCGGCCTATCTTTTTTGTAGGCTTTAAGTATAAAACCTGGTCTACAACTTCGCCTCTTATTATTCGGTGTAAGTTATCATCGGCTTCAACTTCCATCATCGCGGTAGATCCTTGCTTGAGGGTAACTTCAAAATCACCGCCTATTTCTACACTATGGAAATCTGCTAAGCGTGTTTTTTCGGTGGTTACGTTTCTGCTTCCTTTTACTTTTTTTGCACCACAGCTAAATGCCATAAAAATGCTTAGTAAGAGTAGTATCTTTTTCATAAAAAATAAGGGTTTAACACAAATATACTAAAAAAGCCTCCGGATGGGAGGCTTTTAAGACTTGCTTAGCATTCATTGAAAGCTATGATGCAGTGTTCGGATAAGATTTCATTACTTTTTATGTAATCTTTAACCAGTAGATCATTTTCTTGTGCCGGTTCTCCCAGGTTGAAGAGTAGCATTAGTAATTGCAGAACTAATTGTATCATAATTCTTCATTTTCAGGATTTTCTTCTTCTTTTTTAACCGGTTTTTTATCTACCGTTACCCCTCTACTATTTATTTGAATGTTTACCTCTTCATCTCCAGAATTTATCCTGGCGTTAAAGTCGCCGTCTTCATCCCATTCATCTTCACTTTCGGTTTCCCATTCCTCTACCGGGCAATCTTCACAAATAGCGGCATCTTCTGTGATTTTTAAAACTTTTTCTTCGTCGCCGTTTATTAAAATATCTCCCCAGTAGTCTGTATTTCTATGAAATGAATTTGTATTATCGTCTGCCACCAGGCTAGCGCCTTCGGGTAAATATAAGGTAACTTGCACTTCCTGATCCCGATACTTATATTTTGCAGGCGAAGTAAAAAAGCTGTTCAGCAATAATTGGTTGTCATTAAAATTGGTGTTATACATTATATTTTGAGCGCGTTCTCTGGCTTCTTTGTAATCTTTACCTTCTGCCGACTTTACTACTTCCAGTTTGGCAAGGGAGTCTTTAGTTGGTTTTACAATTAGGCGAATATCTGAGCTGTACATTACCTTTTCATCATTCTCATCATATTTAATTTTGAAATCTGAACTTCTGTAAATACTGGATGAGTAATTTGAATTGGCCTGCATTCCCAGGTAAAGTGTATCGTTAGCCGATATTTGCAGTGTTTCTGTAATTACCTGTTCTCCATCAAAAGCACGATGGGTGGCTTGCTGTACCGCTATTACCGATGCTCCTATAAAAGCCAGTATCCATAATCCCAATAAGACTAATTTAGCAGGGGTACCAATAGACCTTAATCTGCCTACAAGAATCTTTAAGCCTAAAATGAACAGGAAGAAAAATGGAATTCCTGCCAGCAAAAAGCTAATTAGCCACAGTAACCAAAGCGGCGCTCCACTAACTGCCATTTCTACATAACTACTCCAGGGTGCGTCTATAAGACCAAAGGTACCAACGGTAAACAAGCCAATAAAAAGACTGATTAATGCCGCACCGGCTATTAATATTAGGATGATTCCAATTAGTTTTACAAATACCTTTAAAATAAAAGCGATTACATCACCTATAGCAGAGGCAGCAGAGTTAGCTCCGCTTTTAGCCTGGTTGCCATATTTTTGATAATCTACATCTTTTACCTTTCCGGTAACATTATCAAAACCCTCACGAATCTTTTTTTCTATATTGCTAATAGTGACCTCCTCTCCACGCATTGCAAGTTTATCGGCTGTAGATTTAGCTTCGGGAACAAAGATCCAAAGTGCAATATAAATTAGGATAAACGCACCACTGGAAAAAATAGTTAGCAAGATCCAAAGTAAGCGTACCCAAATAAAATCTATTCCTAAATAATGCCCCAGTCCAGAAGAAACACCGCCTACATAAGAATGTTCGGTATCTCTAAACAGTTGTTTTCCCGGAGATTTAGTGGTTTTTGTATAAACCGGTTCATCTTCAAAGATCTCTTCATCTACCATATAATCTTCGGGTTGCCCCATAATGGCGATTACTTCTTCTACTTCTTTAATTCCAATAACCTGGCGGTCGTCTTTTTTCTTCTCATTGAACAATTCAGCAATACGTGCTTCAATATCTGCTATAATCTCATCTTTTCCCTGGGTGTTGGTAAAAGAGCGTTTAATAGCGTCTAAATAATGTTGCAGCTTGGCATAGGCGTCCTCGTCTATATGAAAGAATATACCGGCAAGATTTATATTTACTGTTTTATTCATGATTCTTATTTTTTTGATTGGTTACAACGTTTACAGCGGTTTGGAGTTCGTCCCAGGTGCCGGTAAGCTCCTTTAGGAAGAGTTTCCCGGTATCGGTAAGTCCGTAATATTTTCGCGGTGGTCCGCTGCTGGATTCTTCCCAGCGATAACTGAGCAATCCTGCATTCTTTAACCGGGTTAAGAGCGGATAAATTGTGCCTTCAACCACCAGTAATTTCGCGTCTTTAAGGGTGTCCAGGATTTCGGCTACATACGCATCTTCATCTTTTAAGACTGAAAGAATACAGTACTCCAGTACACCTTTACGCATTTGAGCCTTGGTGTTTTCTATCTTCATAGCGTTTCGTTTTGAGGGTTGTTAAACTGTTCATTTTTTGATTGTTGATGGTTATTATGATGATTATTAGATTCTTTTCCTATAAAATTGATGCTTAACGGAAAAGAGTAATGTTCTCCATTACTGGCTTTAATACTTGCGCTTATCACTGCAAAGATTTCGATGAAAAACAAGAGCGAAAGCAAAATGGCAAATACACTAATCGTGCTGACTATAGAAATTGCCTGGCCCATTTCGTCTATATAAAAATGCTCGGGACCAATTGCAAAGGGTACATCACCACCCAGCCGAATAGCCTGAAAAAGAATAATTGAAATTCCTACGGCCAATATTAAAATGGTGTAGAGAAAGAGACTAATTTGAAAATTGATTGCCTTCCTGCCGTGATCGTCTATAAAGGGCTTTTCTTTTTTAGTGAGCCATAATATTAGTGGAAATATAAAATTCCCTAACGGAATAATAAATTTACTAAAGACCGATAAATGCAGGATTGTGGCCAGTGTTTTTTCTTCTTTTGCTATCTTTGAGTTCATAACCTATTAATTTACATTACAAATATATGGTCAAAAGAAGGTATTTTGCAAAACATAGTACTAAAAATTAACATATTTTTATGAAATTATTTCTGAAGTCATATTGATTAATTTGAATACATTTATTAAAAACAAACTATTTCTAATGACATTAAATAAGAATAAACTCAATAAATTTCTAATGCTGAAACTGCCAAGCGCCTGGCTTTGTGGGGTTCGGGTAAGTGAGATTGAAGAAGATACCTGTAAAGTAGGTGTGAAGTATAAATGGATAAATCAAAACCCATTTAATAGTATGTACTTCGCTGTGCAGGCAATGGCAGCAGAATTAAGCACCGGTGCGTTGGTAATGGGAAAAATTAAACAGTCTAATAGAAAAATTTCTATGCTGGTTGCGCAAAATAGGGCCACGTTTACCAAAAAAGCGACGGGCAAGATTAATTTCTACTGTTATGATGGTCATTTAATAGACGAAGCTATAGAGAAAACACTTGCCACGGGCGAAGGGCAAACCTTATGGATGAAATCTACGGGAATAAACGATACTGGTGAACAGGTGGCCGTATTTGAGTTTGAATGGACTATAAAAGCAAAGTAAAATGAATGCACACGAAATAGATTACCAAATTTTTGGGGAAGAAATGCAATATGTAGAATTAGAGCTGGATCCTCGTGAAGCTGTTATTGCCGAAGCCGGTAATTTTATGATGATGGACGATGGGATTAGAATGGATACTATTTTTGGCGATGGCTCTAAAGAAAACGAAGGTTTCCTGGGTAAAGTTTTAGGTGCGGGCAAACGTTTGCTTACCGGAGAAAGTTTATTCATGACGATTTTTAGTAATGAAATTCAGGGCAAAAAGCGTATTAGTTTTGCTTCGCCTTATCCCGGAAAAATTATTCCTATAGATCTTACCCGATATGGAAATAAATTTATTTGCCAGAAAGATGCATTTTTATGCGCTGCCAAAGGAGTTTCGGTAGGAATTGAATTCAGTAAAAAACTGGGGCGCGGTTTTTTTGGAGGTGAAGGTTTTATTATGCAAAAACTGGAAGGCGACGGGATGGCCTTTGTTCACGCCGGTGGCACGATGGCAAGAAAAGAATTATCTCCCGGTGAAAAATTAAAGATAGATACAGGCTGTATTATTGGCTTCACCCAGGATATAAATTATGATATTGAATTTGTAGGCGGAATTAAAAATACGTTTTTTGGCGGGGAAGGACTTTTCTTTGCAACCCTTACCGGCCCGGGTACAGTTTACGTGCAATCGCTTCCCTTTAGCCGCCTGGCTAACCGAATTTGGCAGGCTGCACCACAAGGAGGTGGGAAAGATAAAGGAGAAGGTAGTATTCTTGGCGGTATAGGTGATGTGATAGGTGGCGATCGGCGATTTTAAGAATTGTTAAACAGCGGTAAATTAAAAGATCTTTATAAATTTTTTATTATATTTAGGTGCTTTTAAAAAATCCGTTAGCCTATTAAAAGATTTCTACTTTTTTAAACCTAACTTCTAATTTAAATCTTTCAAATTATGGCGAGAGCGATGTTTGAATACACCAAAACTGTACTGGATAAAGTTAGTTTTGATCCCATCTTGTTTTGTAGAGAAGTGAAAAAAGCACTTCAACGACTTTTACCTCATGAAATAGAGGAACTTCGTATCTGGATTATAGCACTAACCCGCAAAAATCCTGAACTTAATCAATGTTTAACCTATTTAAATACATAAAAAAAGCGGCTTTTGGGCCGCTTTTTATTTTCAATAAAATTTCCTTTGTTTAAAATAAAACAGTAGGAATTATTTTATCCCTGGTATTCTTTTTTCTTATTCACAGGACTTATAATTTTCACATTGTGAAAAGCGATAGCACCTTTTACAACACCTGCAATGGTACTTTGTATAGCTTCAATAATCTGCATTTTTAATTCACTGCGGTTGTAGATAAGGCTTACTTCTCGTGCGGGTACCGGCTCTGCAAACATCCTTAAATTTTTCTTTTCAGAATCTTTAATATCAAGGGTATGCAAATAGGGGAGCAGTGTCATCCCTAAACCTTCGTTAGCCAGTTTTATTAAAGTTTCAAAACTTCCGCTTTCCAACTGAAAATGATCATCGTCGTAATTTCTGGAAGATTTACATAGGTTAAGAATACCATCTTTAAAACAATGCCCATCTTCAAGCAGCAACATATCGTCTATATCCAGGTCGTTGATTTCAATCTTTTCCTTTTTATGAAGCCTGTGACTGTTTGGTATATAACCTACAAATGGTTCATAATAAAGTACATTTTCTTTGATTCCCTGCAGTTCAAGTGGGGTTGCGGCAATTGCAGCATCTAAATGTCCTTCTCTTAAACGTTCAATAATTGCATCGGTATTTAGTTCCTCAATCTTAAGCTTTACTTTAGGATATTTCTTAATAAAATTATTGATGAACATAGGCAGTAGAGTAGGCATAACCGTGGGAATTACACCTAGTTTAAAAATACCACCTACAAATCCTTTTTGCTGATCTACTATATCTTTAATCCGGTCACTTTCATTCACAATATTTCGCGCCTGTTGCACAATTTTTTCCCCGGTTTCAGTAAGCTGAATAGGTTTTTTGGTTCTATCAAAAATCTGTACATCCAGTTCTTCTTCCAGCTTTTGAATTTGCATGCTTAAGGTAGGCTGGGTTACAAACACTTTTTGTGCCGCCTTGGTGAAATTCTTATGTTCGGCAACCGCCAATACATAATGCAGTTGTGTAATCGTCATAACTTGAAGCTTTATTATTACTGCAAATGTATTGGTTTTTTCTATTCCGAATTAAAATAAATATGATTTTATCTATACGCAAAGAAGAATATTAAACTTTTGAAACTAAAACCTGAGGTTTACTTCTTTCTTCTCGCCATCAAAATTGAATTTCGCATCTTCCCAGATTGGTGGCCCATATAAATTCATTTGATTGTTAGAGACTCCATAATCTTCAGTAGGCATACCATTTGATTCAAAATCCATTCTCTGGTTCCCATTTTTATCATGGTAGGCAGTTACAGCATAGGTTCCAGGTGGTATTTCACTAAAAGTGACCATTGCAACACCGTCCTTAATTTCACTTACTTCTCCCTTTACTGGTGCTTGTTTAAGAAAATTATCTTCATTAAAAAGGGCGAAATAAACTTTTCCTTCTTCCGATGCAATGTTATCTACACTCACACGAATGTTACCCGAATTTTCTGTTTGGGCTAAAGCAAGGTTGCAAAGAAAAAGACTAAATAAAATGGCAATTGTTTTCATAATTAGTTAATTTTTATTGGTTTATAGGCTCAAAACTAACTTGATTTATCCTTTAGATTTAATAAATAATACCGAGTTGTAATTTTTGAGTGCTGAATTGTAGATTCTTCAAAAGAAAAGAGCAAAAAGAGTAAAGAGGAAAGACTGAAAGAAAATTGGGATTGGTGTAAGACTGGAGTCAACTCTGCTAAATTCCAGTAAAAGATTACAATGCCGCTGCATTGCTCGTAATAGCGGGATTAAAGTATTCCCCTCGCTTTAATTTCAAGGTATTTATTGATGGCATTTATACTTAAATCTTCGGGGTTGGTGAGTAAAGTATTAATCCCGTGTTGCCTTAATTCGGCGGCCATTAGTTTTTTATCGTGGGCAAAACCTTCCGCAATTACCTGGTGAGCCATATCGGTAGTATTCTCAGGACTGCTACTTATCACTTTATCCAACTCGGTATTTTCAAAAAATATAACTACTAAAACGTGTTTCTTGTTAATGGCCTTTAAATAGGGAAGCTGTCTTTTTAAAGCCGAAATATGCTCAAAATTGGTGTATAACATCAGCAAACTGCGTTGTGTAACTCTTTGTCGCAAATTACTGTAAAGCATATTAAAATCTGAATCGGGAAATTGAGTATTGATATTATATAAACGCTCCATTATTTGTTGCAACTGGCTTAGTTTTGCATTGGCTTTTAAGATGTTTCCAATTCTTGATGAAAAAGAAATTAGCCCAACTTTATCCTTTTTCTTCAGCGCTATATTAGAAAAAGCCAGGCTACTATTAATTGCATAATCCAGCAAACTCAAACCATTAAAAGGCATTTTCATTACCCGGCCGGTATCTATAATTGAATAGATTGGTTGCGCTTTTTCATCCTGAAACTGGTTTACCATAAGGTCGCCCTGTTTGGCGGTAGCTTTCCAGTTTATGGTTCGCACATCGTCTCCGGGCACATATTCCTTAATTTGTTCAAATTCCATCGTGTGGCCAATCCTTCTAATTTTTTTTAATCCTGGTTGTGATAAACGATTATCTATAGCTAAAAAATCCAGTTTTTTCATCTGAATAAAAGATGGATAGACCTTCAGCATTTGCTTGTTTCCAAAAACCGAGCGTCTTTTCACCAAACCAATTTTGGTAAAAACGTAAATGTTTAGTTTTCCAAAGTAATATTCCCCACGAGCAACTGGCCGTAAATAATAGCTGAATTTTTCAGAATTACCGGCGCCAATCTTTAATTGTTTTAAAAAATCCCGCTTTTGAAACTGTATAGGGATTTCATCAATAATTTCAGTATAAATAGAAAAGCCATAGTTATTTTCGAGGATTATTTCCACTTCATTTTCATCTGAATTTGAGAATTTCTGCGGAAGAATTCTTTCGGCATTTATTCGGTTAGATTTATACAGGCTAACCAACTCGGCTAGAAAAAACAATAGCAGGATAAGGCTTAAAACCCAGGTGAATCCGTATAAAAAATCAAAGAAATAAGAAAATAGAAAGAGCAATGCGATAGCAAAGATCGCATAGAAAAAACGCTGATTTAAATATAAAGATTTTAAGAAGTTAAGCACTAGCGTGGAATTTCTACAGAATGCGAGATCATTTCTATTACTTCTTTGGCAGTAATTCCTTCCATTTCACGATCGGGACTAATAATTAATCTATGCGCTAAAACAGGATTTAGTGCTTTTTTAATATCCTCTGGAATTACAAAATCTCTTCCGTTTATTGCTGCAAATGCTTTAGAAGCGTTCATCACCGCGATAGATGCCCGGGGAGAAGCCCCAAGATAAATGTGAGAGTGATTACGGGTTTTACCTACAATACTGGCAATATAATGCATCAGTTTTTCTTCCATAATAATCTCCTGAATCTGGCCTTTTAACTCGTTTAGATTCTTAGCATTCAAAACAGCTTCAATCTGTGAAATAGGTAACGAGCCCTTGCGGTCGTGGTGGGTTTTTAGAATATTTATTTCGTCTTCAAGACTGGGGTAATCCACTTCAATTTTAAATAAAAAACGGTCTAATTGGGCTTCGGGCAGGGCGTAAGTTCCTTCCTGTTCTATAGGATTTTGTGTAGCCAGGACCATAAATGGCGCTTCCAAATCATGCTGCACCCCATCTATGGTAATTTGGCGCTCTTCCATCACCTCAAACAAAGCTGCCTGGGTTTTAGCAGGAGCGCGGTTAATTTCATCTATTAGAACGATATTCGAAAAAATGGGTCCGGGTTTAAATTCAAATTCACCTTTTTGCGCGTTTAAGACCGAAGTTCCTAAAACATCACTCGGCATCAAATCTGGTGTAAATTGAATTCGGCTAAAGTTTGTTTCCAGGCTTTTAGCAAATAATTTTGCGGTTAAGGTTTTGGCCACACCGGGCACACCTTCAATTAAAACGTGACCGTTAGAAAGCAGGCCTGCAATTAAGAGTTCTACAAAATCGTTTTGACCTACAATTACTTTGGCCAGTTGGTTTTTTAAACTTGAAACCGCTTGTTTAAGATCGTCCAGCGGGATGCGACTGCCAAAATCTAAAGATTCGTTTTCATTATTTATTTCGTTTTCCATTGGAATGTGATTTAAAATTATTTATTGCCTCAGAAAGTTCATAAAATTCACTTTTACCGGCACTTTTATTATTTGAGAGCTTTTCGATTTTCTCAAAAAGTTTCTTTCCTGAAGCTACGCTGTTTCCAGATTTTGCCGCCAGTAAGGTATAGAATTCTTCGTCTATGGTTTTTGTTGAAATTTTATATTGTAAACGAATATATTCAAGAAATAAATTGACTTTCTTAGAGATCAATTCTTCATATTCTTTTTCTTCTAAATAAAGATTTCCAACAGTTTTGGCATATTCGTAACTCTGATTTTTTAAAGGATCTACCACCGGAATAGACCGCTGTTTTCGTTTTCCTTCAAAAATAATGAACAAAACGCAGCCGGCCAGCAGAAAATAATAGGCCCATTTAAGGCGGGTATCACTTAGTAAAATATAAAGCGGGGAAGAATAATATGTTTTTCCGGCTTTATAATAATTATCCAAAAATACCTGGTTTCCCATTTCCATATAAGCCAGGATATTTTCGGCATATTCGTAATTCTTATTGCTTAGTAAAAAGTAATTCCCAAAAGCTTCAGGGGTATTATGCAGGTAAATTTTCCCTTTTCCAAAATCGGACCTTATAAAATTAGGTTGACTGTTTTTTTCATCTCCCTGGATATTAATTTTTCCCAGAACTTCGATTTGCGCACTGTCTTTTTGATGAAAGTAAAGTGACGAAAATTCATTTTTAAACTTAAAATCGTTTTCTTTTTTTAAAGCTGAGTTTTCAAAATTCAATTGTGGTTTTGAACTTAGATCGTTTTTAGGAATAAAAACCTTATTTTCTAAATGAAGTGTATCTAACAACTCGGGACTAATTCCCCTGGCCGATATAAAAAGATGATTTCCATTAGAAACCCAATCAAGCAATTTATTTAACTCATCCTGATCAAAATACACGGCATTATTGAGGAAAAAATAGGTGCCGTTTTCCAGGCTATCAGATAGTTTTTCGAATGGTGGAACGTCAATTTCTTCAAATTTCCAGTTTTCAGTATTTTTCCAGCTATCATAAAAAACAAAACTTCCCAGTGGGATTTTATCGTCACTCATATAACTGGGCGTCCAGTTTACCGGTTCAGGTTCTGTAGCTTCCAGGTAAGTGAGAAAAATTACCAAAAGCAGGAATGCAGCAAAGAAGAGTTTTGAAGTCTTACCCATTATTTCCGCTTTTTAGGTTATTTTCCATTTGGCTGAATTCCCGGTTTACTTTCTGAAAACGCGATTTAGAAAGGTCAAAATCCCCATACCAGATAAAATCGTAAAGTCGGGTGATTTTGGTGAACTGGCTTTTTATTTCAGTCTCCTTTATTTCGTTAATATAATCTTCATTTGTTTTTTGAAATCTATACGAAATATGCTCTTTTTGATCAAGCAAACGCAAGCTCTTTAAGTATAAATACCGAACAGCAAGGCGATAATTTTCTTCTCGAATCGCTTTTTCAATTAATGAAGAGATATCTGCCGATTTTACGATTTCTTCTTCTTTTTGAAGATTGACTCTTCCGGTAATAGGTGCAGCCATCACTGCATTCCCTGGATTTAATCTAATAAAAAGCCAGGTAATTAAACCAAGGACTAAGATTAGGAATATATAGGGTAAAGCTGAGAGAACTGCACTCCAAAAAGCGTTGGTTTGGTAATCGCCAAAAAGCCATTGCAAAAAAGCATTCCATTTAAGGTTAATCCAACGTTTTAAGCGGGTCCACCAGGAATCTTCTTCAATCTTTTCTAGATAATCAAATGCTTTATCAGATTTATAAGCTTCAATTTTTTCAGCATCAAAATTAGCTTTCTCCAGATTTTCTTCAGAGGAATTCTGAACCACTTCCGTAGAATCAGTCATCGCTTGCTCTTGCGGAATTAAGTTTCCGAAGAAAATAAAACTGAAAAGAAGAAAGACTTTAATCATTAATTGTTTTTACCAAGATTTTCAATGCTTTCGTAGGCGCCGGTAAAGTATTTTATTTCATTAAGGTTATAATAAACAAAAGTAACCCCAATTGGTGTAATGGCGTAAAGCAGGTATTGAATGGCAGACGCAATTATGGTTAAGGTGAGATAAACCCAATCAAATAACTCGGCAACATTTGTTGAAGAAGCCGAATTTTCTTCCATAATTGTGAACATTTTTACAAAAGTATAAATGAGCACCGGTAGTTGAAAAATAAGGCTGATGATATACACGACAAGCCAGATTAAGAAAAGGCTTATAAAACTCATCCACCAATTATCTTTTATCAGGTGAAAACCTTCAGAAATGCTACCGCCAATACTTTCGCTTTTAAAAACAAGTACCGCAGCCGCAATACTAAGCGGAACACTTAAATAAATTCCGGGCAGAATAAAAATTATAAGTCCGGCGAAAATCAAGATCCAGGTAACGGCGCCAAGTCCAAACATTTTTCCTAAATCTTTTTTCACGCCTTGTTTAACCTCCTGGTGACTGGCTTCTCCATTATTAGTAACGTAAGATTTTATAAAATGAAATGCCGCCACGTTCATTACTGAGAAATATAATAGTAGCCCAACCATTAATAAGCCAAAACCGATAAAAAACCCGCCATCCTGATTGAACATTAAAGAATTACCAACCGTGGTATACGAATAGTAAGATACGGCAGCGATTAAAAGCAGAAACGCCGGCCAGGAAATTTTTATAACACTTGTAAAATAGGCTTTATAATTTTCACGAATAAACTTAAACGTATAGCTTATAATATCGCCCAGCTCTCGCTGTTGCTTAAAATCAATGTAATCCTGCTTCATGAATTTGTTGTTTTTTATGTAGAAATATGGGGTAAAAAATATAGTAAAATAGAATTAGTGCCAGGGAGCTACCAATAATTAAAATCGCCAGCCAATCGGGCATTTGGGTTAATCGGGTTACGAAGCCTTCCAGAAATCCCGCCAGGATAAAAAATGGAATGGTACTAATCACGATTTTTAATCCGTTTTTAACGCCCTTTACAAAAGAGGTGAGACGAGTGTAAGTGCCGGGGAAAAGTATACTTTTTCCAACTACCAGTCCTGCGCAACCCGCAATAATAATTACTGAAATTTCAATAGTACCGTGAATCCAAATTGTTCTGGCAGATTCCCAAAGTAAGCCTTGGTCGTAAAAGAAATATTGAAAGGATCCGAGCATTACTGCGTTTTGCATTAAAATAAACACCGTGCCAATTCCTGCGAGGATTCCCATACTAAAAGCCATTAGCGAGACCCGAATATTATTGATCGTAATTCCCAGGAACATATCGGTTTCAGACATTTTTTTATAAACCGCCATAGGATCTCCTTCAGCAATATTCTGTAAAGTCATATTCACATAGGCATCGCCTAAAATACTTCTCACAAAAGTATGATCTGATGCTGCTGAAAATGCGCCCGCCGCAGAAAAAAGCGCGAAAATTAAAAAACTTAGCAATAATTGTTTTTGAAACTTATAGAAAAACAATGGGAATTCTTTTGTAAAAAAGGTGATAAACCGGTTTTGTGATTCTTTTTTATTTTTATAGATTTTTTGATGCGCTGAAGCGGCTAACTGATTTAAATAGTTAGTAGTATTGCTTTTAGGATAAAACGTTCTGGAATAGCTTAGATGGTCGCTAATTTCAATATAAATATTAGAGAGCTGCTCTGGTCTCAGTATATTTTTATTTTGAAGCTGGCTTTCAAATTTAAGCCATTTATCCTTATTTTGCTTCACAAATGCAGCTTCTCGCATGGTTTTTCTATTATGACTCAAAGAAACAGATTAAATGGATAATTTTCAAATTGAAACCGCTCAAAATATAAGTATTAATCAGAATGTTGCGAGCGTGGGCGATCGTATCCTTGCTTTTATCGTAGATGCTTTTATAATTGGGTTGTATATAGTAATAAGTTCTTTGGCTTTGGCCGGTACGGGGCTTGATGCCGCAGGGCAATGGGTTTACTACCTTGTAATGGGCTTGCCTTCGCTATTATATTATTTATTATGGGAGAGTTTATATAATGGGCAAACCCCGGGAAAGGCCGCTTTACAAATTAGGGTAGTAAAGATAGATGGCAGCCGGCCCGCTTTTGCTGAATATTTAATCAGGTGGTTGCTTCGGTTTATTGATATTTCTATTAGTAGTGGAGCTATTGCGGTGGTCACTATATTATTAAACGGAAAAGGGCAGCGGTTGGGCGATCTAGCTGCAAAAACCACGGTGATTTCTGAAAAACCAAGGACGAATTTAAATCGAAGCCTGGCAGTAGATGTTCCTGAAGGCTACCGACCAAAATATCCGCAGGTGAGTGTTTTAAAGGATGCAGATGTACAAAATATTAAAAACCTCTATCAAACTGCGAGAAGAAGTCATAACCACCGACTTATTCTATCACTTTCAGAAAAATTATCAGAATTACTGGAAACTCAACCGAAGGAGTCTCCTATGGAATTTATTCAGCAGGTAATTACAGATTATAATTATTATACCCAGCGGGCCTAATTAATTATTTCAATATCCATTTCCACGTTATTAATTGGCCATTCAGATTGGCCGGTCTCAACCTCTTCAATTTTTTCGGCAACCTCCATTCCTTTGGTTACACGCCCAAAAACAGTATGGTCGTTATTTAAATGTGGGGTTCCGTTTTCTTTCATAACAATAAAGAATTCAAAAGGCGAAGAAGCTTTACTCACATTTTGCTCACTATATTTTGCTGCTGAAAAAGCTCCGTAAGTATGTTTATGGCCGGTATCAAATTCACTGGGAATTAAATAATCTCCAATTTGTGAGCGCTGGCGGGGAGTAGTAACATTATCTGAATTCCCTCCCTGAATCACAAAGCCGGGAGCAACACGATGAAAAAAGGTACTGTTAAAATAACCTTCTTTTACCAGCATTATAAAATTGGCGCGGTGTAGGGGAGTATCTCTAAAAAGTTCTACTTCAATATTGCCAAAACTGGTAATGATTCTCACCCGGGTTTCCGGATTTTCTTTCCCGTACTGAGTTAGAAATGGAATTAATTCTTCCTGTGCAATGGGAAACTCTTTGTTGCTTTGAATAGAATCGCTTTGGTAAGAGGTTTCTTCAGCTTTACTATATTTTGCTCTCAGTGAATCTAATTTGGAAGTTTTTTGATTAACTTCTTCTTTATCTAAAGGCTTTTCCGAAGCATTTTTACTGGAAGATTCCTTATCTTCACAACTTGCAAAAAAAAGAATTAGAAAAAGATAAACGAAAGCAAGCGAGATTTTCATGGATTTTCAGGATTTTAAAGACAGGATACCAAATTTAAAAAAAATTGTCCTTCCGGGAGAAAAGGCGCATCATAAATTAGTGCCCGGCAACCGCATTGAAGAGATGAGAAATCTTGATATTAAAAGCCTTAAGCCTAATAAAGCTGGTGTTATGGCGGTTTTTTATCCCGATAATTTTGGAAAAACTCATCTGGTTCTAATTTTAAGAAAAACCTATAAAGGCGTTCATTCTAATCAAATTGGATTTCCCGGTGGCCGCGTTGAACCTGAAGATGATAACCTGCAACAAACTGCTTTACGTGAAACAGAAGAGGAAGTTGGAATTCCCAGGAATAATATTGAAGTAATAAGAGAGCTTACCCGTTTGTACATTCCGCCCAGTAATTTTTGGGTACAACCTTATTTAGGTTTGCTGGAAAAAACGCCGAATTTAATTCCGCAAGAAAGTGAAGTAGAACGCATCTTAGAGGTAGATTTAGATCATTTTTTAGATCATTCTAACTTTGTGAACCAGGAGTTGAGCACAAGTTACTCAAGTAAAATGGTTGTTCCTGCATTTAGATTAAATGAACAAATTGTTTGGGGAGCTACGGGGATGATGTTGAGTGAAATTCGGGAAATTTTTAGAAAAAGCTTTTAAAAACTAAGAATTACTATATTTGCCGGGCTTAATTTCTACTCGGTAATCGAGATTTAAAATAGTGCCCAGCTTGTTTCATAATTAAATTATATTTTTTCATTAGGTTTCCTAATTTAATCGAACTGGAATTATACAAAAAGTAAGAACTGAAAATTAAACTATGGGATTATTTAAAAGAAATCCATTTGGGCATTTTTTATTTCTGAAAAAGTGGCTTATCCGTATTTTCGGATTACTTAGCCACCGCCGTTATCGCGGTTATAATGAACTTAGCATTGAAGGCTCAGATATCATTAAAAACCTTCCCGATAACAATGTACTTTTTGTTTCTAATCATCAAACTTATTTTGCTGATGTAACCGCGATGTTCCACGTTTTTAATGCGAGTTTAAGCGGACGGGTAGATTCCATTAAAAATATAGGGTATATCTGGCAGCCAAAACTCAATATTTATTATGTAGCGGCTAAAGAAACGATGAATGCCGGTTTGATTTATAGAATTATGGCTTATGCCGGCGCTGTGAGTGTTGAAAGAACCTGGCGTGCAAAAGGCGAAGAAGTTGAGCGAAAAGTAAATCCAGACGATACAAAGAATATTGGTATGGCCCTGGAAGACGGGTGGGTAATAACTTTCCCACAGGGAACTACCAAACCATTTAAACCCATTAGAAAAGGAACTGCACACATTATAAAACAATATAAACCGGTGGTAATTCCTATTGTAATTGATGGTTTTAGGCGTTCTTTTGATAAAAAAGGAATCAGGATCAAAAAGCGCGGTATTTTGCAAACTATGCAAATTAAGGAACCGCTAGACATAGATTACGAAAATGATTCTGTTGAAGAAATTGTGAGCAAGCTTGAGTATGCCATAGAGCAGCACCCTTCTTTTCTTAAGGTTATTCCTTCTGATGCAATTAAAGAAATGGAAGAACTAAATAAGAAAAGGGCATATTAAAAAAAGTTATCCCAACCACGAAAACTCAACCATTGCAACCCAGGCGCTATTTTTACCTTATTAAAGTTCAGTATTTAGGCTATCGTTTACACGGTTGGCAAAAGCAGCCAGATGTAAAAACAGTAGAAGAGTTAATCACAAAAACTCTGCGTTATGTGATGCCTGAACAAAAGTTTAAAATTTTGGGCACCAGTAGAACCGATGCTATGGTTTCTGCCCAGGAGTCGGCATTTGAGTTGTTTTTAGATTACGAACCATTATCTAATCTGGATGAATTTTTAAAAGAATTCAATCAGAATTTACCACAGGATATTCGAGCACTTGCCATTACTGAAGTAGATGCGAAATTCAATATAATTCAGCATCCAAAACTTAAGGAATATGCTTATTTATTTAGTTTTGGAGAGAAAAACCATCCCTTTTGTGCGCCTTTAATGGCTAATTTTCAATTTGATCTGGATATTGAATTGATGAAAAAAGGTGCAAAGCTTTTTGAAGGAAAACATCAATTTAAAAATTACTGCGTGCGGGTTTCAGAAAATAGCACTTTTGAACGTGAGATCATAAAGTCTGAATTAGTAGAAAATACCGAAATTACCGCGAGTTTTTTTCCTGAAAAATCTTATATTTTTCATATTCACAGTGCCGGTTTCCTAAGGCACCAGGTTCGTTTAATGATGGGCGCTTTGCTGCAACTTGGTAGAGGTGAATTGACACTGGAAGATCTGGAAAACAGCTTAAAACCCGGAGTTGAAATGCAAATGGATTACATAGTACCGGCCTCGGGCTTGGTTTTAAATAAAATTGGGCTGCAAGATTTTTAAACCTCTGCTTCCTGTTTTTCTAAAATAGCTAAAGCTAACCTGATCGTTCCATAATCTATTGCTTCTTCAAAATGTTCAAAATATGGTTTTAAACCTTCTGGGTTCTCAAGTTCAGTTTTAGCTTTTTCAATAGCTTTAAAATCGGCTTTAGAAATATATTTCATAGGATCTACCCCTTCATTTTCCGCATACAATTTTGCCAAATGCGAATAAACAGTAGTAATTGCAAGCTCTCGTTTTTTCGCAATTTCTTCCAGGTTTAAACCTTCATTTAATAAATCTAAAGTTGCTTTGTAGGTATTTGCTTTTTTACGTTTTTTAGTGCTACGTTTTTTTTTACTGAAAGCGATGATTTCCTTTATGAATTTGTAACCGTAATCTTGCATTTTTTGTCTTCCCACACCATTAATTTGAAGAAACTCATCATCGGTCATAGGGCGGGATTTTTCCATTTCTTTTAAGGTCGCATCGTTAAAGATGAGGTAAGCAGGGATTTCTTCTTCACGAGCAATTTTTAACCTTAACTGTCTTAGTTTTTCAAAAAGGGAATTATCTGCAGTTTTTTCTGAAACTTCTGTTTCTTCCCTTCGTTTTAGTTTTTTACGGTCTGGAACTTCAGCAAGCTGTACTTTTTCACCTTCAAACAGGACATTTTTAGCCAATTCGGTAAGCTGCAAATTATTGCCACGGTGAAAAGCGATCTCTACATAACCAAGGTTAATTAGCTGAATAATATACTGCTGCCAGTGATGCCAGGAAATATCTTTTCCAATCCCAAAGGTTTTAATTTCCTGATAGTTTTTACTGAAAACCGACTCGTTTTGTGAACCGCGAAGCACATCTATAAGCACAGTAATCGGTTCGTTTTCTTTCAGTCTGAAAATACACGAAAGTGCTTTTTGAGCGATTACAGTTCCATCAAAAAACTGCGGCGGATTCTTACAAATATCACAATTGCCACAATCTTCTTGTTTTAATTCGCCAAAATAACTCAGCAATATTTTTCGGCGGCAACTTAATGCTTCTGAATATTGCTTCATTCGATCTAGCTTTGCAAGCTGCACTTCTTCATTTCCTGAATTGGAAGCAAATTTTTGCAACTGCACAACATCGGCATAACTATGAAAAAGCATAGTGTCTGAAGGCAGACCGTCACGCCCTGCACGACCAATTTCCTGGTAATAGCCTTCCAGGTTCTTGGGCATATTGTAATGAATTACCCACCGAATATTAGATTTATCGATGCCCATCCCAAAAGCGATGGTAGCACAAATAATCTTTGAATTATCATTGATAAAATTATCCTGAATTTCAATACGTTTTTCTGCTGGTAAACCGGCGTGGTAAGCTTCTGCTTCAAAACCTTTTCGCTGCAGCTTTTCAGCAATTTCCTCGGTGTTTTTCCTACTTAGGCAGTAGATAATTCCACTTTCCTTCTTTCGGTTTTTAACGAAATTGGTGATTTGCTCAAAACGTTTAATGCCGGGCCGCACATCAAGACTTAGATTTTTCCTATCGAATGAAGCGATGTGCTTTTCGGCGTTTGGAATATTTAATTGGCGGCAAATATCTTCTCGCGTAGCTTTATCGGCTGTGGCGGTTAGCGCGATCATTGGAGTAGTGGGAAAGCGATTTTTTAAATAGCCTAGTTGCGTATAAGCCGGTCTAAAATCGTGTCCCCAGCTGGAGATACAATGGGCCTCGTCTACTGCAATCAAACTTATTTTGCCGTCGCTCATAAACCGGTCTACAAACTGCAGACTTTCTGGGGCAACATAAAGCAGTTTTAATTCCTTGGAATCAATTTTTTTAAAGATCTCCTGTTGCTGGCTTTCGGTTTGGCTACTATTTAAAAATGCTGCGGGAACACCATTTGCAGTAAGTCCGTCTACCTGGTCTTTCATCAAGGCAATAAGTGGGGAAATTACCAGGGTAATTTCTGGCAGTAAAATGGCCGGAAGCTGGTAACAAATAGATTTTCCACCACCGGTGGGCATAATTACCAGGTTGTCTTTGCCTTCAAAAACCGAATCAATGATCTTTTTTTGAAGCGGTCTAAAACTATCGTAACCAAAATATTCTTTAAGCGTATGTAAAACCCGGGTATTTTCCATAGCCGCAAAGTTAGGGCAAAGTGACAATTCTCAAACCCTGTTGCGCTTAAATTATGGGAAAAAACCTATTTTTAAAATTAGGTTTCCCTAATTTCAAAATAATGTGAAGATCTATATTAAAGGTCGTAGGCTACATAAGCCTGGTTAATAACTCTAAAAGAAGCATCTGTATCGCCAACATTTTCAAAAGCCTGGTAATCTATCCAGACAAAACCATTGTCGCCCCAGGCTTCTCCCCAGGAATTCACCACCTTAAAAGCATTTACATCATCATCAAAACCAACCACCAACATCGCGTGGCAGGTTGCATCTTCATAATTTACCGCGTGTTCGCGATACGCACTCAAGCCAAAACTATCGGTTATCCCAAACTCTGGCGAAAGCACAGCGCCAATAACAATGGGTTGTTGTTGGGTAATTAAAGTTTTCATTTCAGCTAGCATATTTTCCCCGCTTAAACCTTTATAATCAGCTATTCTTGCTTCTTCGGCGGCTGCAATTACAGCTTCGTCGGGTTGGGTTTCGCATTCATTATCAGTATATGGGAAAAGTTCTAAAGCCGCGACTCCCTGTTCTTCTATTAAAGCAAGCGTTTCAGGAATTGAAGTTCCGCCGCATTCATCGGTGGTAATTTGATTATAAATATAAGACGGACTAAAAATATTTGCTTCAGAATAAGGTAATCCAGATTCAACTTTTTCCTGGAAAGATTTCAAATAATAACTCGTAGCCCAGGAAACGCAAGACCCCAGCGCGCCCTGATCGCCAACCGGGGGAAGGTTTTCAGAAAGATCAAAAGCTGCCGGTAAGCTATCGGGAATAACGAGGCTTTCCAGTAAATTTTCAGCATCTATATTGTAGTTACCATTTCCAGAGCATTCAAGGCCGGTGGAATAAACCTCGCCATCTTCAGAAATAAATTGATTTTCGGTTTCCTGTGGGATTTCGGGAACTGAAGGATTATTGGCATTGGGGTTTAAATCATCCCTGTCACTATAACAGCCTGCAAGGCTTAAGCTAATTGCGAGCAGTAAAATTTGAATTTTTTTCATAACAATTTGAGGTATTTTAAATCTTCATTATTCAGAAGAAAATCTGTTTATAGATGATTTTTAGAAAAATTCCTTCTGAGAATCTTCAACATATAACATCAATAAACATACTAATAATGTTCTTATTATGAAGAAAAAGATTTTTTATGCTGAATTGCTAATGCAAATAAAAAGAAATTAGTCGCTACACTAGAAAATATGTACATTTGCAGCCGCAAAAAATCATTACTATGAAAGCCGGAATTGTAGGATTACCAAACGTAGGAAAATCGACGTTATTTAATTGTCTCTCTAATGCAAAGGCACAGAGCGCGAATTTTCCTTTTTGTACCATAGAACCTAATGTTGGGGTAGTGAATGTTCCAGATCCCAGGATTCAACGATTGGAAAGTTTGGTTAAACCCGAAAAAGTACAGCCGGCCACAGTAGAAATTGTAGATATTGCCGGTTTGGTAAAAGGCGCTAGTAAAGGCGAAGGATTGGGGAACCAGTTTCTTGGAAATATTCGTGAAACCGATGCCATTCTACACGTTTTGCGTTGTTTTGAGAACGATAATATTGTACACGTAGATGGTTCTATAGATCCTATTAGAGACAAGGAAACCATAGATATGGAGCTTCAGCTTAAAGATCTTGAAACCGCAGAGAAGAAGTTGGAGAAAGTAAAGCGTGCTGCTCGTACCGGGAATAAAGAGGCCCAAAAAGAAGAAGCTGCACTTAGTAAAGTTAAAGGAGGTCTGGAAGCTGGGAAATCTGTTAGGGCTATAGATTTAACCGAAGAAGAAAGAAAAGATTTTATAAAACCGCTTCAGTTTATTACCGATAAGCCGGTGATGTACGTTTGTAATGTAGATGAAGATGCAGCGGTAGATGGTAACGCTCACGTAGATCGCGTAAGAGAAGCAGTAAAAGAGGAAAATGCTGAAGTTTTAGTACTTGCCGTAGGAACTGAAGCTGATATTACCGAGCTTGATGATTTTGAGGAAAGACAAATGTTTCTTCAGGATATTGGTCTCGAAGAACCTGGTTCTGCCAAATTAATTCGTGGAGCTTACGAATTATTAAACCTCCAAACCTATTTTACCGCCGGGGTAAAAGAAGTACGCGCCTGGACTATTCCTGTAGGAGCTACTGCGCCACAGGCAGCCGGAGTAATTCATACCGATTTTGAAAAAGGATTTATTCGTGCCGAGGTAATTTCTTATGCCGATTTTGACAGCCTTGGAAGCGAAGCTAAGGTAAAAGAAGCCGGTAAAATGCGAGTAGAAGGTAAAGAATATATTGTACAGGATGGCGATGTAATGCATTTTAGATTCAACGTGTAAATCGCAATTTTTTAAGATAATTTTGCCTTTTTTATACTTATTCATTCTAATTTAACTAAAATTAGAGTTTTATCTAAATTTTTAGAGATAGTTTATCATTCGTGCTAAGTTCAGCTTTTATTTATTTCCTAATTTTAAGTAAAACAACCAAAATAGGAAACTATGAAACTGAGAAAGAATTTTGAATCTAAACTTACAACACCGGCTTTTGTCAAAAAAACCGGACTTATAGTTATGGCTTCCGGGCTTCTATTTGCCTGTAACGATGGTAATAAAAAAGCCGATGATGCAGAGATAGAAATCGAACAGACCCTGGAGATTGAGGAAGATACTATGTCTAATTTTGCCTATCAAACCAACGCGGTAGCAGATTATCTTACCTATGTAGATGGAGATGATGAATATGAAGAAATGCAGGAAGAAATTGATCCTGAAACAGCTTTGCAAAAATTTGCAGCAGCAGTTTCAGAAAGAAGTAGAGATTTTGGAATGCAGGCCGATGAAAAGCTTGAAGTTATTGGCGATAGTCTAAGCCAACCGGCAGATGATTTGAACGCACAATTGCAAACTGCCATAGCTTCCCTCGAAAAACTCCAGGAAAATGCTTATGATGAACTTTCTGAAGAAGTAGATGACTTGAAAGCTGAACTTCAGAATATTGATATGCAAGCTGATAATGCGAAAGAAAAGTTGCGTAATTTCTTTCATAAGGCTGCAGATGTAATGGAAGATATGGACGCACCAACAGATGATGGTACAATGAAGGTAAATCCTGGCGCAGTAGATGAATCAGATTACAGTCAGGAACCTGATACCCTTGATGTAAATCAATAGAAAAATTTAGATTATAATATTTATAAGAACCGTCTTTTTAGACGGTTCTTTTTTTGTCTTTATTTTACTTATTTTTAATTGAAATTATATTTTTAATGAAAGACAATTTTTCTACTCAATCTTCTTCCTATGCAAGGTACAGACCTTCCTATCCGCAGGAATTATATAAATTTTTGAAAGAAAAATTAACTGCAACTGAAACCGCCTGGGACTGCGGAACGGGAAATGGCCAGGTAGCAGGAGAATTAGCAGATTTCTTTCAAAAAGTAGAAGCTACAGATATAAGTAAGCAACAGTTAGAAAATGCAGTAAGGAAGCCTAATATTCAATATTTTGTGCAACGGGCTGAGGAAACAAACTTTCAGGATAAAACTTTTGACCTTGTTACTGTGGGGCAGGCCGTTCACTGGTTTAATTTTAAAACTTTTTACAGCGAAGTAGAGCGGGTTTTAAAACCTAATGGAATTATTGCGATAATAGGTTACTCCCTATTTAAAAGTAATTTGGAAACAGATAAGCTGATTTATAAATTTTATAAAGATATTATTGGCTCGTTTTGGGATGAAGAAAGGCGCTATTTAGATGAAAAATATCAAACAATTCCATTTCCTTTTCAGGAAATTGAAACACCGGCGTTTCAGCAGGAATATCAATGGAGTTTTGATCATTTAATAGGATATTTAGAAACCTGGAGCGCTGTAAAACACTATGAAAAAGAAAAGGGTGAAAATCCTGTAAATTTGATTAAAAATGAACTTAAAATCGCCTTTGGAAATAAAAATAAAATAGTTTTTCCCATTCTTCTAAGGCTGGGAAAATTGAATGATTAAAATTAAAAATTGAACTGGCATAGAATATGATTATCTTCCAATCGTTATAAATAAATAAATTAGCTGATTAAAATAATTGATAATGAATAAATTAGGTTTTATTTTCCTGTGTTTTACGGGTATGTTTTTTCAGAATTCATTGGCACAAAGCTTTGCCGATGACCAATCGGTAACCCAGCAGGTGCTCCAGGAGCTTAATAGAGAACGCAGTTTGTTAAGTCAGAATCTGGAATTTAGAATTAAAGAAATAGATTCAAAAATTAGCAATCTTGATGAAAGCATTCAAAACACGAATTCTTCTGCAGAAAAAGTAGAAAAACTTCTGGAACGTGTTAAATTCCTTGAAGAACGCCAGGAAGAAATAGATAAAAATACCATTAGCGTTTACAAATATAATTACAGTTCTGCCGTGTTAAATTTAGCATCTATGGAACGCGAAATTAAGCCGCTAAATCTGTTTAATGCTTCCCGTGAATTTTATGCAACTTTAGACCAGGTGAGTAACCCAATGCATTATGAAGGTTACCAGGAGTGGTTTGGCCAGTTTAGAAAGTTTATTGAAGATGAAAAGAAAAATGATGCCAGGCTTTCTGCATTAAGCCATATTCTAAATGTAACTGGAGATCTTGCGCAGGGCACACCATTTACCGGAATGTTTGCCGGAACCGTTTTTGACGGAATTGGAAGCTTTATAAATTCTCTTGGTTGGGGCGATAAAAAACTGAAACAGCAAAGTACAGAAATGCTGAAACTAACCACAACTGTGGCGCAATTTACCCACGATAAGGATCTTATAGAAACCGAGTGGGAATCTATTAATAAAAACCTGGATGAATTAAAAGAGCTACAGGAAAAGGCAATGCAGGAAAATTTAGTACAAATCCTGGAAATAGACCCAACCGAGTTTGATCGTAATTTCACCAATGAAACCGATGCAAAAAAACGTACGCAGTATATCTTAGATATTTCTAAAATTGCTGAAAATAAAATCGCTGAAGAAAAAGCTAAAAATCCTGAAAACTGGAAACAGGACTATCACGACCAGATGATCGCGGTACAAAATTTAAAGATCCGTTTTGGAACTATTACTTTTAGAATTCTTGAAAATTTAAAGAAATATGATTCGCTTATCAAGAAATACGAAAACGATGAATATTTAAAAACTAAAATCGCCGATCTTAAAACGAAACTTAACGTGGTGCGAAACAGTTTTGAATCTACTTTTAATCCGCAGGAATATATTAAAGCATCTAACGAGATGTATGTAGTAGAGTAGAGGTTTTCTTCTTTATTGATAAAGACTATCTCAGAATCTTAAATCCTGAAATAAATTAAGGATGACGTTAAAGATTCTGAGATAGTCTTTTATGTTTGTCTAATGCTTTAATTCAGGCAGGAGTTTTTCAATCCTATCTCTGGAACCTTCATATTGTTCAGGTAATTTTAGGTTGCTTCCAAGTTCTTCAAGGCTTTCATCTCTTGTAAAGCCGGGGTTATCGGTAGCAATTTCAAATAAAACTCCGCCCGGTTCTCTAAAATAGAGCGAATAGAAATAATCCCTATCTATTTTTTCGGTAATTTGTAAACCTTTCTGAATAATTTTTTCCCTAAAGCGCATTTGGGTTTCTTCATCTTTTACCCGAAAAGCGATATGGTGATTAGTACCACCGGCGTTAATTCCACGGTCGGCTGTTGGATCTTCGTGAATATCAATTATAGCAGCATTTTCTACTGCACTGGTTTTGTATCTATAAAATTCCCCTGATTTTTCTTCGAGTTCGTAGTCAAAAATATCTGTTAGAATACTGGCAGTAGGACCAACATTAAATAGCGTAAGAGTTACACTATGAAAACCTTTTAAAGCCACATCGCTTTTAATTTCATCGGTTTCCCAAGCCTCGCGGTTATCCTGGTGTTTAGTGACAATTAGTTTTAAATTGAGCCCGTCGGGATCTCTAAAAGGTAAATATTGTTCTCCAAACTGCTCCCTGATTTTTCCAAACTCCACTCCGTGTTTTTCAAAGCGTTCCTGCCAGAAATCGAGGCTGCCTTCTGGAACCGAATAACCTATTTCGGTAGCCATTCCCACGCCGTTTTTCCCCTGCTTAACTCGTGGCCATGGGAAAAAAGTTAAAATGCTTCCCGGTGAGCCAACTTTATCGCCAAAGTAAAAATGATAAGTTTTAGGATCATCAAAATTCACCGTTTTCTTAACCATTCGTAATCCTAGAACTTTGGTATAAAAATCGTAATTGCGTTGCGCATCTCCGGCAATTGCAGTAATATGGTGTAAACCAAGTATTTTATCTTCCATAATTTTTTGTTTCAATTAAGTAAAAACCATTCTCATCCTGGGTTAAATTATTGGTAAAAATAACCGATAACTGAAATTCAGGAATTTCAGCTGATAAAGGAGCTAAAAATTTAAGTTCAATAGCTCTATAAAATTAAAGAATTTATTGGGATTCAGAGAAAATCCAGTTAGGAAGATCTAAAGGTGTTTATGCAGACGCTTTACAATATCGTAAGTATTAGAATCTGAATAAGTTCCAAAAGCATTTACCAAAACGCCTTTTATTTTATGATTGTGAGAAGAAATGGCGTAAACAATCATTTCATCGCCTGGATCTGTGATCCCTTCAAAACGGTAGATTTCATCAATTTCAAAATCTTCAGGAGAAAGTTCAAGGGAGCGCTGTGGAGCAACAATTTTATCCTTTTCCGGCTCTAATTTAAAGTCGGTGGTATAACCTCGAGCAGCAAGACCATTCATTGCCTGGCTTACAGTATCGTAATCGTGTCTTTCTACCAACATAATTTCATCAATTTAATACTATAAAATTACTTAATTTTAATCTATAAAACTATTGAAAATCAGAGTTTTATTTAATATATAAAAACTTCAGCCTATGTTTAAATATTAATTTTAATCTTCAATTGAAAAAAAAGAATATCCAGTTTAAGTTCTTCAGTAAAAAGATTTAAAACTGAAGTCTATTCAACTTCAGAAAAAAATAAAAAAGCTTACTTTTGTGACAGAACTTCTATTTTTTGCAACTAAACTATGGGCCAAAGAACATTACTGAATGCTGTTGAAATAAATATTATTTTACACCGTCTTGCCTGCCAGTTAGTTGAAAATCACACCGATTTTAAAAACACCGTAATTATAGGAATCCAACCGCGAGGGGTTTTTCTTGCTGAAAGGATTATAAAAATTCTGGAAGAAGAATACCAGATTGAAGATTTAAAATACGGCCACCTGGATATCACTTTTTATCGAGACGACTTTAGAAGAAGTGACAAACCGCTTGAAGCGAATAAAACTAAAATTGATTTTATTGTTGAAGATAAAAAAGTGGTTTTTATAGATGATGTTCTTTACACCGGCCGCAGCATTAGGGCGGCATTAACTGCTATACAATCTTTTGGCAGGCCTGCAGAAATTGAATTATTAAGTTTTATAGATAGACGTTTTAGCCGTCATTTACCCATTCAGCCAGATTATAATGGGCGACAGGTAGATGCTATAAATGAAGAAAAAGTAATAGTGAACTGGAAAGAAAACGATGGTGAAGACGTGGTTTATCTGGTTTCTAAATAATTAAAAATATGAGCGAATTAAGTGTAAACCACTTACTGGGAATTAAATATCTAACTAAAGAAGATATTGAGCTTATTTTTAAAACTGCCAATCATTTTAAAGAAGTGATTAACCGGCCCATTAAAAAAGTCCCTTCGCTTAGAGATATTACCATTGCCAACCTGTTTTTTGAAAATTCTACCAGAACCCGACTTTCTTTTGAACTTGCAGAGAAACGCTTAAGTGCCGATGTCGTAAATTTTTCGGCTGCATCTTCTTCAGTAAAAAAGGGAGAAACCCTTATAGATACCGTAAACAATATTTTATCTATGAAAGTAGATATGGTAGTGATGCGGCACCCCAATCCCGGGGCAGGAATTTTTCTTTCCCGCCACGTGAAAGCCAGTATAATTAATGCTGGAGACGGTGCTCACGAGCATCCTACCCAGGCACTTTTAGACAGCTACTCTATTAAAGAGCGTCTTGGTGAAGTTAAAGGTAAAAAAGTGGTGATTGTAGGTGATATTTTGCATAGTAGAGTAGCGCTTTCCAATATTTTTGCACTTAAACTTCAGGGAGCCGAAGTTAAGGTTTGTGGGCCTAAAACTTTATTGCCAAAACATATTGAATCTTTGGGTGTGGGCGTAGAGACCGATCTTAGAAAGGCTCTTGAATGGTGTGATGTGGCAAATATGCTTAGAGTTCAGAATGAGCGAATGGATATTAGTTATTTTCCCAGTACCAGGGAATACGCACAGCAATTTCAGCTAAATAAGAAAATGCTGGAAAGCCTGAATAAAGAAATAGTAATAATGCACCCGGGACCAATTAACCGCGGCGTGGAAATTACCAGCGATGTTGCCGATGCCGAAAATGCGATTATTTTAGACCAGGTACAAAATGGAGTAGCCGTTAGAATGGCAGTGATTTATTTATTAGCTTCAAAGATAAACCACTAAAAGGCTTTAATTCCTTAACTTTAAATTTAAAGAACCACACTATGAAGATTTCAGAAAAAGAGAATTATATTTTAATAGAACCTTTAGAAGCTCCGGTTGTAGATTTTGTTTCGTTACTTACACAAAGACACGCCGAGTTTGAAAATAATAATGTGGCTGTAAATTTGCTTGCTTATCACCAAATTCAAAAAGAAGAAGTGATGGGATTTTTAGAAATTGCCACTACACACCAAATGAATAATAAATCTTTTGTTTTAATAAGTAATGCAGTTACTATAGATGAACTACCTGAAGAAATTGTGGTAGTGCCCTCTTTACGGGAAGCTGAAGATCTTATTCAAATGGACGAAATTCAACGGGATTTAGGGGTTTAATTTTTACTGCATGAAGCTCAATATTCTTGGCTGTTACGCTGCTACTCCCCGTAGTTTCACTAATCCCACTTCCCAGGTGTTGGAAATTAAGAACGAATTGTTTTTAATTGATTGTGGCGAAGGGACGCAGGTACAACTAAGGCGCAATAAAATTAAATTTTCCAGGATAAAACACGTCTTTATTTCCCATCTTCACGGGGACCATTGTTACGGGCTTGTTGGGCTCATTTCTACCTTTAGATTATTAAACCGGGAAACCGAATTACACGTTTACGGGCCAAAAGGAATAAAGGAAATTATAACATTACAGCTAAAACTTTCTAATTCCTGGACTAATTACCCGCTTTATTTTCATGAATTGAGCAGTAAGGAACCCCAGCTTATTTTTGAAAATGAAAAGCTAAGTGTAGAAACTATCCCTTTAATTCATAGAATTTATACTAACGGTTTTTTATTCAAAGAAAAACCCGGGGACCGGAAATTGCTTATCAATAAAGCGGTTGAATATAATATTGATGTTTCTCTCTATAAAAGTTTAAAGAAAGGAAAAGATGTAACTTCTGAATCTGGCGAATTGGTTCCTAATTATTTAGTAACTGCGCCCCCTGAACCTACGAAAAGTTACGCCTATTGTAGTGATACCGCTTTTAATCAGAACATGATTCCACAGATAAGCGGTGCGACGGTTTTATACCACGAATCTACTTTTCTTGAAGATAAAGCAGAACTGGCTTTTCCCACCAAACATAGTACGGCAAAAGAAGCTGCCCAAATTGCTAAAGAAGCAGGGGTGCAAAAACTAATTCTTGGCCATTATTCTACCCGATATTCTAATATCAATTTATTTAGAGAAGAAGCTGCAGGTATTTTTCCTGAAGTTGAACTTGCCGATGATGGGAAGGTTTTTGTCTTTGAATAACACTTTTCCTTACATTTTCCTACATTTTAAATTTTCTGAATTCCTAACAAGTTCATTTTTAGTAGGATAAAACTTACTATTTATGTTAAAATTCAGATAAAATCGATGAACTGCATTTTAACATATGTTTTTAGTCGATAAAAAGTGTACTTTTAACTTCCCAGTCTAACTTACTGAACTATGAGAAAAAGTACCTTTAGGTTTGCAATACTTGTTTTGCTCTCTATATCAACGATTTCCTGCGCAAAGCAAAGCATCGAAGACGAAGTGAATTCCTACAATCATACCGCAGAAGAAATTGTTAATTTTAATTATTCTGAAATTGAAAGTAGTATTCTTGAATTAGTGAATGCACATCGTAAAAGCCTGGAACTTGAACCTCTTAAACCAATAGCTGAAGTTTCTTTAGAAGCCGAATCTCATAATTATTACATGCTTGAAGTTGGAAAGGTAAGTCACGATAATTTTGGTGCACGTTACGAAAATCTGGTGGAGGCTGTTGGAGCAAAATCTGTAAGTGAAAATGTTGGATTTGGCTACCGTACTGCAGAAGCAGTGGTAAATGCCTGGTTAAATAGTGATGGCCACAAGAAGAATATTGAAGGAAACCATTCTCACTTTGGAGTATCTGTGGTAGATGATGCAGAAGGCCGTAATTATTTCACCAATATCTTTATAAGAAAGTAATATTTGTTTTTCATAGATTGATTAAGGAAAAAAGGTTCAGCGTTTTGCTGAACCTTTTTTAATTTAATTTTCTTTAAAAAAATTAATCCATCTTAACCACGCTAAACATAGAACGGCGATTAAGCTGGTGTTGCTCACTGGAACAGCGATCACAGTCTATGGCTGGTTTACGTTCTCCAAAAGCCTGTTTTTGAAGTCTCTCTCCACTTACACCTTCTGCAATTAAATAATCACGAGTGGCTTTGGCCCGTCTTTCGGCTAGAGCATCGTTATAAATATCACTTCCACGTTTATCGGTATGAGAACCAATTTCTATAACCAAATCTGGATATTCTTCTTTCATTAATTTTACCAGTTTATCCAGTTCTTTTGCAGCATCTGCTCTAATATTACTTTTGTCAAAATCGAAATAAATATTATTTATTTCGGCAAGATATTCCACATCGGCAACCGGTTGGAGTGCGATATTATAGATTAATTCTTCCGAATCTTCCATATTGCGAGTATCTAGAGTGTCACTAAAATTTTGATATTCAATTTGCTTTGCTTCCAAGGGAATATCTATATTTCTATTTACCGTGGTTTGGTAATCTCCATCTTCATTAGATTCCAAAAATGCAATTTCCTCATTATTTTTATTAAAAAGTCTTATGGTAGCCCGGGGAATAGGGTTTCCATTTACAGCATCGGTAACCTTGCCTTTTAATACCAGGGGAAGCAATTGATTAAAGCTATAAATATTATCTGAACCCTCACGATTTGATGCTATAAACCCCGCATTCCTATTAGTTTCTCTGAAATAGCTAAAATCGTCTAAGTTGCTATTTATAGTTTCTCCCAGGTTTTGAACTTCAATATTTTCAGTGTCTAAATCTGTCTTAAAAATATCGGCTAAACCGTAACCGCCGTGTCCGGTAGAAGAGAAGTAGAGCACATTTTCTTCATCTATAAAGGGAAAAGTTTCATCTTCAGGCGTATTAATTTTACTTCCTAAATTTTCAGGTATTCCAAAAGTATTATTTCCCTTTATGGAAACCTTAAAAAGATCGGTGCGGCCCTGGCCACCGGGCATATTAGAAGCAAAAAATAGTGTTTTTCCATCCTGGGAAACCGTTGGGTGCCCCACAGAATAATTATCACTATTAAAAGGTAATTCCTGAATATTTATCCAGCTATTTCCCGATTTTTGAGCTGAATAGATCTTTAAATGATTAGTGGCTTCTTTATCTCTTTTTCCTTCCTTATTATTGAAATAATTATTTCGGGTAAAATATAAAGTTTCCCCATTTGGGCTAAAACTTATTGGGCCGTCGTGCAATTTGGTATTAATTTCTCCTGAAATAGGAGAGACCTCACCATTGGAATTTAATTTATAAATATCTAAGAAAGGTTCCTCGTTCCAGGAATATTCTTTTTCTGAATTCTTTGAATTTCGAGCTGAAATAAGATAGGTTTCACCCTTATATTTTACAGCGCCAAAATCACTAAATTCTGAATTAAAATCACTTTTCTGAAGTTTGTAGGTGGTTTGTATTGCGGAGTTTGTCCTGTTCTGTATTTTATTCGCTTCAGCTGAAGCTTCGCCGCGACTTTCAAGATATTTCTGCAGCCATTCCCGGGACTCTTCATATCTCTTTGCTCCGCGCAAGGCCTGGGCGTATTCGTAATAATATTCCTCAGAAATATTTGTAGAATCTTCTAAAACATCTTCATAATAAAAAACAGCGTTTTCGGGACTTCTTAATTTCATATAAGTGTCGGCGAGCTTTAACCTGTTTTTCTTGAGGTTATATTCGTTTGCTATAAGTTCTTTGTAAACATCTACGGCTTCTGTATAAGCAAAATTGTTATATAGCTTATCGGCTTTTTTTTGTTTACCATATTGTGCCTGCAGGTTTATGCTAAACACTAAGAATAATAGAATTAAATAGTATTGTTTTTTCATAATCGGCGGCATTTATATTAAAAGAATCGGGGAGATTTGTACCTGGTTTTTTGAAATCTGAATTCGTAAATAAGTAGGATTTCGTGTGAACCAGAAGTGTATGGCCTTATGTCTGAAATTGAATATTCGTAAGCATAACCTGCTCTAAAACCATCAAAAAGTTCTACATCCAGGAAAGCTCCCAAAGCATCATCTATTCGCCAGTTGGCACCCAGGTAAAATTTCTCATTAAAAATCATTGTTCCCGAAAAATCTACAGAAAGTGGTGCACCGCTAGTCATTTTTAATAAAGATGTGGGTCTAAATTTTAGATTTTCGTTTAGATCAAAAACATAACCCCCGGTTAAATAATAATGAATCTGCTCCATAGCCAGGAATTCATTATACTCGTGATTATTGTTATTGATCAATTTTGGTGCAGAAGCTCCTATATACCAGTTTTGAGCTGAGAGATAGAATCCTATCCCAAAATTTGGTGTCCATTTATTAAACTGGTCTTCAAAGAAGGGATCGTTTAAAACCTGCTGGTCATTAAATAGTTCTTCATCTAAATTATAGTAGCTCATCCCGGCTTTTAAACCCATTGCCAAAGAGATATTATTGTTAAAATCTAAACGATAAGCGAAATCACCATAAGCATAAGTATAATTCTCGTATCCGGTTTTATCATTAATTACCGAAAGTCCAAGGCCAACTTTATCGTTTGTAAGTGGAGAATGAACCGAAAGCGTTTGTGTATTTGGCGCCCCGCTTACTCCGGCCCATTGATTTCGGTTTAAAGCAGTTATAGAAAAGCCATCCCGGCTCCCGGCATATGCGGGATTTATAGAAATGGTATTGTACATATATTGGGTGAATTGCGGTAATTGCTGGGCTAAAGCCGAAACCGAAAACATAAGACAAAATATGAGTAGATATATATTTTTCATGTTCTTTCTTTTTTATTTTGTTCCTAAATAGATGTAACCTTGAATAGGGGCAAATCCGCTATTTCTAATTTCCAGGATATAGAAGTATGTTCCTGAAGGCAACTGATTTGAACTGGTTATGGAATTTGTTGAATATCCATCCCAATCGTTTTGATAGTTAACAGCTTCGTAAACTTTACTTCCCCAACGGTTAAAGATTTTTACATCGTAAGTGAAGCCGCATTCGCTGGCAAAATCTATACTGAAATAATCATTATGGTTATCGTTATTAGGTGTTACCGCTTTAGAAATACTGGATTGAATATCTTCCAGGCTACAAGGTAGAACCACACAATCATCATTGATAGATACTGTAACTTCTGTAGTAGAATTACAAGTACCATTGTTTAACTGATAATTAAAAGTATAGGTACCAACCTGAAGCAAAGCAGGATCAATAGTGCCCTGATTTAGGACCCCGGTATTTTCTGGATCTACCCAGGTTCCGGAAGTGTCGTAGTCTCCCTGCAGTAGTTCAAATAAATCGAAAGTGATATCTTCAGTACAAAGGCTTATCGTGCTGGTTTGAATTTCGCTTGCTACAGGATCTTCTAAAGTTACCACCGTAGCTTCTGAAACTTGATCAAATTCATCACTGGCCGTTACTGAATAAGTTCCCGGCTCAAGCGCTGTAAATTCATCTACTGCATAATAATTTTCTTCGTCAATGCTATAGGTAAGTCCGTCTTCAATATTAATCAGGATTACCCCAGTTGGGGTAACACAGTCTGGCTGAATTACTTCAACTTGTGGAGCATCTGGTGCTGGAGGAGTTTCTTCCAAATCTTCTTCTACAATAACTGTGAACGAGCAACTGGCAGAATTTCCCGCAGCATCGGTAACTTTATAGGTAACCGTTGTTTGACCAACCGGGAATTCTTCTCCAGACGCATAACCTTCGATTAGTTCTATACTCGTTTCTGAACAATTATCTGAACCGATAATGGCTTCATAATTTACCACCACGTTCCCCGTTCCGAATTCAACGTTTAAGGTAATATCTTCCGGACAGGAGATTGTGGGAGATTCATTATCTATCACGGTCACTGTAAAGCTGGAATTAGCTGAATTTCCATTAATATCGGTAGCGGTATAGGTGACTGTAGTTTGGCCTATAGGAAATTCAGACCCTGGAGCCAAACCTTTAGTAAGTGCTATACTTTCTATGCCACAATCATCGCTTGCCGACGGAATATCGTATTCCACAATCGCACCACATAAATCGGGATCGGTATTTACCGTGATATCATTTTTTTCTTCAATAACCGGGGCTTCATCATCAATTACCGTTACATTAAAGCTACAGCTGGTTGTATTTCCTGCTGAATCAGAAGCAGTAAAAGTTATAGTTGTAGTGCCCACCGGAAATACCTCTCCTGAAGACAGGCCAGCGGTTTGTTCTACAGTAACATCCCCGGAATTATCAAAACCTTCAGGAGTTTCAAATTCCACTACCGCAGCACATAGACCGGCATCAATATCTTTTGAAATATCTAACGGACATTCTAAAGAAGGATCTTCTGTATCTTCAATAGTTATATCAAAGCTACATTTACTGGTATTTCCTGAACTATCTGTTGCCGTAAAAGTTACTGTGGTTGTTCCAATAGGAAATTGAGAACCAAAAATAGGTCCGTCGGTTTGTTCTACAATCACTTCACAATTATCGATTGCTAAAGGATTGTCAAAATTCACTGTAGCAAAATCAACATTGGTTTCTGTACTAAATATCATGTTATCAGGACATTCAATTGAAGGTGCCTGATCATCGATTACTGTTACGATCTGAATTACCGGCTCAGCTTCATTTCCATTTTCATCGGTTGCTGTCCAGGTAATAGTTGTTGTTCCCACCGGATATTCAGCCTCAAGATCCTGATTATCATCCCGGGTTCCGATTACATTTCCTACTGAACAGTTATCAGTAGCTTCCGGAGCATTGATGGTTATCATCGCGCCACAAGTATCTGTATCGGTAGTGGTATTTATAGTTTCCACTTCAGCAATTATCGGAGCCTGGTTATCTTCAACATTTACAATTTGTATAACTGGCACAGCTTCGTTTCCATTTACGTCAGTTGCTGTCCAGGTAATCGTAGTTGTTTCCATCGGATATTCAGCATCAAGATCCTGATTATCATCCCGGGTTCCAATTACATTACCAACAGAGCAATTATCAGTAGCTTCCGGAGCATTGATGGTTATCATCGCGCCACAATTGTCTACATCGGTAGTGATATTTATAGTTTCCACTTCAGCAATTACCGGAGCTTCGTTATCTTCAACATTTACAGTTTGTATAACCAGCTCAGCTTCATTTCCATTTTCATCGGTTGCTGTCCAGGTAATAGTTGTTGTTCCCACCGGATATTCAGCCTCAAGATCCTGATTATCATCCCGGGTTCCGATTACATTTCCTACGGAACAGTTATCAGTAGCTTCCGGAGCATTGATGCTTATCATCGCGCCACAAGTGTCTGCATCGGTGGTGGTATTTATAGTTTCCACTTCAGCAATTACCGGAGCCTGGTTATCAATTACAATAATTGTTTGAGTACAGGTAGTTGTATTTCCAGACTTATCTTTTACCGTCCAGGTTACGATTGTTTCTCCAGGTTCAAATACTTCCGGAGCATCGTGGGTTATACTTAATTCTGAATCACAATTATCTTCAGCAACAAGATCTCCAAGAACAAAATTAGAAGCAGAACACATTCCCTCGTCTGTAGCTACGTTTGTTAAATCAGTAGGACATGAGATGATTACTGGTGCCTCTTCGTCTAGATCTGCTTCAACAATTATTTCTATAGTAGATTCGCAATCATTATTCTGTACTACCAGGTAATAGGTTCCCGATGCTAAATTTGAAATGATCCCATTTTCGTGAGAATATTCATTTTCCTCGCTATCCTTTAATATATAAGATAAACCTTCACTAAGCTCAAACTCTATGATACCATTACTTTCGCCACAAGTTGTATTTGTAACCGAAGTAATAACTGGAGATTCCGGACTTCCTGCGTTTTTTTCAATCACAATTGCTTCTGAAACAGTTCCGCAATCTTCATTATTAGCTTTTACAAAATAAGATCCAGCAGCTAAATCACTGAATTCCCCGTTTTCAATTGCATTGCTTAAAGCGTTTTGATTTTCATCAAGTAGAGTATAAGAAATTCCCTGAACAATTGTTACTGAAATTGCTCCGGTAGTATCTTCGCAAGTCGGCTGAGAAACAGTGGCTTCTGGTTGTGCCGGACTTCCTTGGTTTTCTTCAATTATAATTGCTTCGGAAATTGCTTCACAGTCTCCATTGCTAGCTTGTATAAAGTAGGTTCTTGGTGATAGTTTGGTGAATTCCGCATTTGCAATAGAATTACTTAATTCATTCTGATTTTCATCTAAAAGAGTATAAGCGATTCCCTCCTCAGTAGTTACTGAAATTATTCCGGTGGTGTCTTCGCAAGTTGGTTGCTGAGAAACAATCGCTTCTGGTTGCTCCGGACTTCCTTGGTTATCTTCAATCACAATTGCTTCAGAAGTTGCTTCGCAGTCTTCATTACTAGCCTGGATAAAATAAGTTCCAGCTGATAAATTAGTGAATTCCCCGTTTTCAATTGAATTGTTTAAAGCGTTTTGATTTGAATCTAGCAGGGTATAAGTAATCCTCTCAACAGTAGTTACTGAAATTATCCCGGTAGTATTTTCGCAAGTTGGTTGCTGAGAAACAATAGCTTCCGGTTGCGCCAGACTTCCTTCGTTTTCTTCGATGATAATTGCTTCAGAAGTTGCTTCGCAGTCTCCATTACTCGCTTTCACGAAATAGGTTCCAGCAGCTAGATCACTGAAAAATCCATTTTCAATAGTATTGTTTAGAGCATTTTCATTTGAATCTAAAAGTGTATAAGTAATTCCCTCAACAGTAGTTACTGAAATTGTTCCGATAGTATCTTCGCAAGTCGGTTGCTGAGAAATAATGGCTTCCGGTTGCGCTGGACTTCCTTGATTTTCTTCAATTAAAATTGCTTCAGAAATCGCTTCGCAGTCTCCATTGCTAGCCTGAACGAAATAAGTTCCTGCGACTAGATTGCTAAATTCTCCATTTTCAATAGTATTATTTAAAGCGTTTTCATTGTCATCAAGAAGTGTATAAGTAATTTCCTGAATAGTAGTTACTGCAATTGTTCCCGTCGTATCATCACAAGTCAGTTGCTGAGAAACAATCGCTTCCGGTTGTGCCGGACTTCCTTGATTTTTTTCGATAATAAATGCTTCAGAAATTGCATCACACTCTCCATTACTAGCCTGGATAAAATAAGTTCCTACGGTTAGATCACTGAATTCTCCGTTTTCAATGGTATTGTTTAAAGCGTTTTCATTTGAATCCAGCAGGCTATAAGTAATTCCGTCATCAGTAGTCACCAAAATTGTTCCGGTAGTATCTTCGCAAGTTGGTTGCTGAGAAACAATGGCTTCTGGTTGTGCCGGACTTCCTTTGTTTTCTTCAATTACAATTGCTTCAGAAGTTGCTTCGCAATCTCCATTGCTTGCTTGCACGAAATAAGTTCCTGCGGCTAGATCACTGAATTCTCCATTTTCAATTGCATTATTTAAAACGTTTTGATTTTCATCAAGTAGAGTATAAGTAATGCCTTCATTAGTAGTTACTGAAATTGTTCCGGTAGTATCTTCGCAAGTTGGTTGCTGAGAAACAATGGCTTCTGGTTGTGCCGGACTTCCTTTGTTTTCTTCAATTACAATTGCTTCAGAAGTTGCTTCACAATCTCCATTGCTTGCCTGTACAAAATAAGTTCCTGCGGTTAGATCACTGAAATCTCCATTTTCAATAGCATTGTTTAATGTATTTTCATATGCATCAAGTAGGGTATAAGTAATCCCCTCATCAGTAATTACTGAAATCGTTCCTGTGATATCTTCGCATGTTGGTTGTTGAGAAACATTAGCTTCCGGTTGCGCCGGACTTCCTTGATTTTCCTCAATTACAATTGCTTCAGAAACAGCTTCACAGTCTCCATTGCTAGCCTGGATAAAATAAGATCCGGCAGCTAGACCACTGAAATCTCCGTTTTCAATTACATTGTTTAAAGCATTTTGATTTTCATCAAGAAGTGTATATGAAATTCCCTCAATAGTAGTTACTGAAATCGCTCCTGTAATATCTTCGCAAGTTGGTTGTTGAGAAGCACTAGCTTCTGGTTGCGCGGGACTTTCCAGGTTTTCTTCAATTACCAAAGCTTCCGAAATCGCTTCGCAATCTCCATTGCTGGCTTGTACAAAATAAGTTCCAGCAGTTAAATCAAGGAATTCCGCGTTTTCAATAGTATTGTTTAGAGCGTTTTGATTTGAATTTAAAAGTGTATAAGAAATTCCGTCAACAGTAGTTACCGAAATTGTTCCGGTGGTATCCTCGCAAGTCGGCTGTTGAGAAGCACTAGCTTCTGGTTGTGCAGGACTTCCTTCATTTTCTTCAATCACAATTGCTTCAGAAATCGCTTCGCAATCTCCATTGCTGGCTTGTACAAAATAAGTTCCAGCAGTTAAATCAAGGAATTCCGCATTTTCAATAGAGCTATTTAATTCATTTTGATTTTCATCTAAAAGAGTATAAGTAATTCCGTCATCAGTAATTACTGAAACCGTTCCTGTAATATCTTTGCAAGTTGGTTGCTGAGAAACAATGGTTTCTGGTTGCGCGGGATTTCCTTTGTTTTCTTCGATAATTATATCCTTAGAGGGCTGGGAGATACACTCATCTTCATTTTGAGCATATATCACGTAAGTTCCAGGAGAAAGCTCTTCAAAAATGTTTGACTCCTGAAAAATTTCGCCATCCAGACTGTACATATATCCCTCAGTAGCATTTACCGTAATCTTTCCCGTTTCAAGATTACAGGTGGGTTGAGTTACTACTATGGTTTCAGGAGTTTCTGCTATGGCTGGTGCAGGTAGAACTTCAAAACTATTGGTTGTAAAAACACATTCATTTAAAGCAACTGATAGGGTATAAACCCCTGGAGATAATGAACTAGTAGCATTCTTTAACTCAAGATTGCCTGTAGTTGAATTCAGTTCATATATATAATCTGTATTAAAATTGGTGATTGTCAATACTCCATTTTCATTCTCACAGGTGGGATCTTTTTTAGTAAAAACAGGCTCCAGTTGTGTTTTAATATTTTCTAACGTAAGCGATTGTTGAACATCTATATTTCCACATTCATAAGTAATTCTGAAGATTCGCTGATAAACCGCAGGAGATTGTTGTTGTAAAAAATCCTTATAGCTTATACTTTCAATCTCTTCAGTAAAAGAAATGCTTCCACCTAAATCTGTAAATACTTGCTGAGAAATAGTGGTAAATTCATTTGACAAGGCCGGAATGGAGTCGTCTGTAAAATCGTTATCACAAGTTTGAATTGTTTGATTTTGTGGTGCGGTAATTTCCGGTTCTCCTATTACAGAAATCTTAATGGGAGCTCTGTTGGGACTTATACAGCTTGCCGATTCTCCTTCAGCAACGTAATAGATGAATTCACCAGACTGCGAAGTAGATGGAATAATTTGAATTTCGGGTGAAGTATCTTCTTCGCTGGTATAGTAATATAAATTGAAATCGGGATTACTGGGTACAGCTGTTAATGGATCGGCTTCATCGTTCAGACAATAAGTGATTGATTCAGTTTCAGGTACCGAAGCTATAGTTGTAATTTCTATAGTAAAGGGTATTGCGCAATTCTCGGTTCCCGGGATTACCGCATAATATTCACCCGAATTATTTGGAATGGGATTATTGGTAGTATACTCGGTACTATTATTAGTTACCGGAGATTCGTTAAAGAATCTTGTTCCGTTAGGAAACCCAGAATTAATTTCAGCAATACCTATTGGTTCTTCTCTATTACAATAAACAAATTTCCTGGCTTCATCTGAATTTTGGCAATTTTCAGCTCGAAAATTGGTAGCGTCTATGGCTACTTCAAAAGAAGTAGTAATAGGTTCACCCTGGCAGGTTCCTTCGGTTTCATATCCCTGAATAAGGTCTTTGTTTTGAAAAGTAGTACCGGTTATAGCTCCGCGACCACTAATATTTCCATTAAATCTTATAAGATCAAAACCCGGGCAGATATTGGAAAGAATAGTACAATTCTTAGTTACCCCAAATTTTATAGTGAGATCGGCTAAAACATCATTGGTACTGTTGGCTAGCGGTAATTCATCTATTTCCCAAACTATAGATCCGGTTGCACCTAAAGTGGGATCAAAATATACTTCATTATTTTGCGGACTGGGAGAGAAATAAAAATTGGTTGAAAGACCATTAGGAAGATAATCGGCGTTATATGGAACCGGAATTACCACTTTTACGTCTTCTACATTCTCGGTCCCTTTATTTTTTAATTCAACCTTATAGCTTAATTCGTCACCGGGTACTGCATTATATGGTGGATTGCCCGCTATATTTCCATTTATTGCGCTTAAAGAGGAAATCCCTTCAATTTCAGGAATGTAAGCGTCTACAGACATGGCAATTGAAAAAATGGAATAGGTGTCCTGGGTAGAACCATACCTAAAGGTGGTACTGGTTTGGTTATTATCTATAACTGAATTCCCCGCATTTGGAATATTGAACATGCTAATGTCTATTCCGGTATTATTAGTATAATTTGGTGTTCTTGAAGAACCATTATTTTGAATAGAAGAATTGAAGAAATTATTAGTAGTGTTTTGTTCGTGAGAAAGACTTAACCAGGCATTATTACTATTCTTTTTTATCTGAAAATAATCTCCTGAAATTCCTACATCACCCTCGCCGGCCATTATTCCCATTTTCATATTTACGGGGCCAGATTGCGCGGTATTAAATCCCGAAACAGGAAGTTCATAATGTGCCACAACATTCCCTTCAACATGAGCATAGCCATCAAAAACGGTAACATCCCTCCAATCCATTTGTGAATTTTCATAGATCACAATCATTCCCCATCCGCCGTAAAAACCGGTAGTACCACCGTTACCTTCAGTTAGTTCCATATCGGCAACCCAATATTCCCCCGTACCATTATTTTTCACTAAATCGGTTACTTCTACATAAGCAGCATACATATCTGATGGTCCAGGGAAAAGAATATCATTAACATTTGCGCTAATAGTTTGATAAGCGGAGTTATTTGGACCTTTTACTTTGATGTTTCTTTTAGCATTGGTCTTTCCAGAATTATTGGTACGCCCAGACCAATAAAGTCCGGCATAAATTATATTAGAGCACTCAGGATTTGCTCCATTTTCGTTTGAAAATTCAAGAACAGCTGCAGAAGAGTTTTTGGTGGAAGACTCGTTGTCTTCGTCTACAAATTGCATTAAATTGTTACTGTTATTTGTATTTTCCCCATAGGAAAAAAGGCTAAGATTGGTGTTGCCAATCATAGTGAAGTCTCCCTTAATATTATAGATCTTTTTTGATGTAGAATATTGGGAAGTTCGTTGCTTAAATTCCTTATATACCTGTGCGTTAACAGCCGTATTGAAAAATAAAACGGTAAATGTTATCAACACGAATCTTATAGCGGTAAACTGATTTCTAAAGTAGTTTTTTTTCATATTCCTGAAATTTATGAGGGCAATATTTATTGCTCTGTAGTAGTTCTGTAAAGAACTTTTACGTTAGAAGTATTTTTTAGCATATCCTGAATATTAGATACACTACATTCAAAATCACATTCAATTAAAACATATTTTAAAGCAGTACTTTTAATAGAACTTAGATCTAAACTTGTATATAAATTGTTTGAGGAATGCTTAATTAGAATTAAAACAACACTTTGCAATTCGGTTTTAATCTTGGAGATATTTGATAAATAATTAGAGGGTACAATTACCAGTTTTGGCGCTCCATCTCCCATTTTGGCGTGCTCATTTTCCTGAACAACTATTAGCGGATTTAATTCGAAAACTAGATTCTTAAGATTTTCTATTTCCCCAGAGTCAAAATTTTGTTGATTTCGGGTTGGAGTAGATTGTTCTCCTATTAATTGGTCAAAATTGGTAATCGAGTAATTTTCCTGCGCATTGCCAATAAAAGTATTAGCAAACAATACAAGGATTAGGAGTTTAAAGAGTGAATTCATTTTCATAATTCTATAGTTCTGTTTCCCGTTTTTCAAGGGAAAAATTATTTTAAATTTTGGCATAAAAAGGTCACTGATCCTTAGGGGAAGGATCAAACAAGGGTAGTTTTTTAAAATATTTAAGAATGTGAGATTTACATTTTGAAAACTTTTGGGGTAAGTTTTAATAGGAAAGTATGGGGGATGACCTATTTTAAATGTTAATCTTAGGATAAAATTACAGTGAATAATCTTTAAAAGACCAAATTGTCTTTTTTTTTAGATTAAAACCTATTTATTTTCGGTGAATGGTAATATTGAAGTAAAAAATACGGGAAATCAGGTGGTTAATATTTCAAATAAACGTTTTTAGCCATTGTTTAAAAGAATTTACAACTGCAGAAAAACCTTAGGTTTAAACATAAAAAAACCACCGAATAAGGTGGTTAATTATAAAAAAAGTTGAGGTAATTAATTAGTTTTGTTCATACATTAAAATTCTATGTTGTTCCCCTTCTATTAAAGGGTGTTCTTGCAGGTCTATTTCATAGATAAAACCTTCTTCTATAGTTGTAAAAATATCATATTCGTCCTGTACCGTATAACCTAATTCCTGCCTTGCATAATCTATCCAGGTTTGGTAAGTAGGGACATCCATTTTATTTTTATTAGAGATAACCGTTAAAAAGTCGTCTTGAATTTCTATAGTATAACGAGCACTTTTACCGTTTTTACTGGTTTTTTGATCTATCCAATTCCCTTCATCCATTTTTGAAATTTGAAGTTCACTTAAATTTTGAGGGTTAAAATCTACAGCATAAACTACGTGATTTCTGGTATAGCTATCTGGATTTGTCATTCCAGCGGTACAGCTTCCTAAACTTATAGCAAGAATAATAAGAGAAGCCTTAGTGAGTATTTGATTTTTAAATTGGAAAAAATTCTTATAAAAATTCATTTGCAATTTAATTTTAGTTCAATTTAATAATGGCGATTAGTTAAATGTTTTGAACAAAATTAAGCGATATCACTCTTCATATGTATTATTATTAATGTTTTTAGTTATATCGCATTATTATTAGATAAAATGTAATGGAATGCATTTCGTCGGTGTTTTTGGTCGAACTTATTTGCAGAACATAGAAATGAGTGCAGTTCGTCTATATTTAGTTCTTTTTTCTATTTGCATTTCAACTATAAAAAGCAGAATCTTATCTCAAAATTTTTCCGGCTTCAGCCTAAAACTTGTAAATTGCAGCAAAGCAAAACACAATGCAAAAGAGCCTTGATGATTACCGAAAAAGCTATGGAAAAAGCGAACTTTTAGAAGATAATGTCCCGTCTTTTCCACTGCCGCTTTTTACCGCCTGGTTTGAGGAGGCGGAAGAGCATCCTGAAATAGCAGAAGTAAATGCTATGAGTCTCGCCACCTGTGGAATAGAAGGATTTCCAAAAAATCGTATAGTACTTTTAAAGTCTTTTGGTGAAATGGGTTTCAGTTTTTATACTAATTATAATTCTGAAAAAGCCCGGGATATTGAAGAAAATCCAAGAGTTTGTTTATCCTTTTTCTGGCCACCATTAGAACGGCAGGTAATTATTAAAGGTGTTGCAATGAAAACTACCGAAGAAGAATCTGCAGCTTATTTTGGTTCCAGACCCCGGGGAAGTCAATTAGGCGCCTGGGCTTCTAACCAAAGTAATGTTTTAAGCTCCCGCGAAGAACTGGAAGAACAGTTAAAAGAAATTGAAGAAAGATATCAAAATAAAGATGTAGATAAACCACCTCACTGGGGCGGTTATCTGGTAACCCCCAGAAGTTTTGAATTCTGGCAGGGTAGAAATAACCGTTTGCACGATAGGATAATCTATGAATTTATAGAACAGGATACCTGGGAACGTAACCGTTTAGCACCTTAAAATTGAAATTATGAAACGATTAATTCTAGTGAGACACGGCAAATCGTCCTGGGGAAATAATTTACCAGATGAAAAAAGACCGCTTAAGAAACGTGCTTATAACGATGCTGAGGTAGTTTTGAAAACCTTTAAGGAATTTCAAAGTGGAAATTTAACTTTGTGGAGCAGTCACGCAGTTAGGGCAAACACCACGGCAAATCTTTTTAAAGACGAAATGGAAATACCCGATGATAGATTCACCGTAAAAAAAGAACTTTATACGTTTGATGAAAGTCAATTACTCTCTGTAATTAAAACCTGCCCCGATAATGTAGAAAAACTCATGGTATTTGGGCATAATCCCGCAATGACGGGTTTGGTTAATCGGTTAGGCGATAAACCTATAGACAATTTACCTACTACAGGACTTTGTGTAATAGATTTTGATTTAAATTCCTGGAAAGACATTGAAACCGGTAAAACTTTACTACAATTATTCCCCAAAAACTTACGCTAATTTATGCCGCAAAGAAAATATTTAAACAGGGAACTCAGCTGGTTACAATTTAATGCCCGGGTTTTACAGGAAGCCGAAGATGAAACTGTTCCACTTATAGAACGATTAAGATTTCTGGGAATTTTCTCTAATAATTTAGACGAATTTTTTAAAGTAAGGTATGCTACCGTAAAAAGAATTGACCTGGCAGGAAAAGCAGGAAAAAGCGTTCTGGGCGGAATTAAAGCCAGCAAACTACTTGAAGAAATTACCCAAATAGTAATTGAACAACAAGCCGAAAGCCTTAAGATTTTAGACGATATTCAGCATCAGTTAAAAGATTATAATATTCATATTATTAATGAGAAACAGGTTTCTGCTACGCAGCAAAAATTCATTAAAAACTTTTTCCTTTCCAAAGTAAGTCCGGCCCTTGTAACTATAATTCTTAATGATCTTCCTGAAATTCCAAGTTTAAAAGACAGTGCAGCCTATTTAGCCGTAAAGATGGTGATGAAAGAGGAAAAGCCTCAAAAAGGAATTTCAAAAGTGCTGGTTAAAACCGAAAAAGACCGCAAATATGTTCTAATTGAAATTCCTCGAAGCATAGAACGCTTCGTAGTGCTTCCAGAAGAAAATGGGAAGCAGTATATAATCCTGTTAGACGATTTAATTCGATATAACCTGGGTACAATTTTTAATATTTTTGAATACGAAAGTATTTCGGCACATATGATAAAGATTACTCGGGATGCCGAGTTGGACATAGACAGTGACCTGAGTAAAAGTTTTATTGAAAAGATTTCCAGTAGTGTAAAAGATAGAATTAAGGGGGAGCCGGTAAGATTTGTTTACGATATGAACATTGCCGATGATACTTTGTCTTATTTAATGAATAAAATGGGCATAGAATCTACCGATAGTATTATTCCCGGTGGGCGTTACCATAATAGGCGTGATTATATGAATTTTCCCAGTCTTGGCCGTGAAGATTTACTTTATAAACCTATAGAGCCTTTGCCAATTCCTAGGCTTATATTACAAACCAGTTTGTTTGGAAGTATTGCCAGGAAAGATTATCTATTGTATGCACCATACCAAAGTTTTGCCTATACTGTTAAGTTTTTAAGGGAAGCCGCCTTAGATCCAAAGGTGAAAACTATAAAAATCACTATTTACAGATTGGCAAAAATATCTCATATTGCCAGCTCTTTGATTAATGCTGTAAAAAATGGCAAAAAGGTAATTGTGCAAATTGAATTACGCGCTCGTTTTGATGAAGTTGCCAATATTCGCTATGCTGAACAAATGCAAGCAGAAGGGGTTCAGCTTATTTTTGGCGTGCCGGGTTTAAAAGTTCATTGTAAAGCCTGTGTAATAGAGCGGGAAGAAGAAGGTAAAACAAAGCGCTATGGCTTTATTAGTACCGGTAATTTTAACGAATCTACTTCTCGCATCTATACCGATTATACCTTATTCACCGCTCATCCCGAAATTTTGAAAGAAGTGAATAAAGTTTTCGACTTCTTTGAGATCAATTATAAAGTAAATAAATACAAACATTTAATAGTTTCTCCGCATTACAGCAGAAATACTTTTGTAGGCCTTATTCAAAAGGAGATTGAAAATGCCCGCGAAGGGAAACCTTCCGGCATTGCGCTTAAGCTTAATAGTCTTTCAGATTATCCTATGATAGATAAACTGTACCAGGCAAGCCAGGCCGGTGTGAAGATCAAGCTTATTGTACGTGGGGTTTGCTGTCTTATTCCCGGTGTAGAAGGTTTAAGCGAAAATATTGAAGCGATAAGTATTGTAGATAAATTCCTGGAGCATCCGCGGGTATTTATATTCAAAAATGGGGGAAATTCCAAGGTTTACATTTCTTCAGCAGATTGGATGACCAGAAACCTTGACCTTCGTGTGGAGATTTCCTGCCCAATTTATGATGAAGAAATTAAACAGGAAATTATTGAAACTTTTGATATTAGCTGGAACGATAATGTAAAAGCAAGGACAATTACCTCTAAGCACGATAATGCCTATAGAAACAGCAGTACAAAAAAACTGCGTTCCCAGTTTGAACTTTACGATTATTATTTAAAAAAATTACCCGGCACCAAACCGGAAAAGAATAAAAAAAATAGATAATTGGCCTCAACCTCAAATCTTTATAAACCTCACCTGGTGAGAAAATAGAAAAATTTTATCTCGTGATTACACAAAAAAACTACGCAGCTATAGATATAGGTTCCAACGCCGTAAGGCTGCTGGTTTCTACCATTACAGAACAAAAAGGTAGGGAAGAAACCGATTTTAGGAAAACCTCCCTGGTGAGGGTTCCTATTAGACTTGGAGAAGATGTATTTAAAGAAAGTATTATTTCTGAGAAGAATATAGAACGAATGGTAGATACCATGCAAGCTTTTAATCTTCTAATGAAATCTCACGGAATTGAAAAATATAAAGCCTGTGCTACCTCGGCTATGCGGGAAGCTAAAAATGGAGCAGAGGTTGTTGAAAAAATTAAAGCAAAAACAGGGGTAGAAATTGAAATTATAGACGGTAACCACGAAGCTGCAATAATTGCTGCTACAGATTTGCATGAACTTATTAAAAACGATTGTAATTATTTATATGTTGATGTTGGGGGCGGGAGCACTGAATATACTCTCTATAGTGGCGGAAAAACCGTGGCGTCAAGATCTTTTAAAATTGGTACTGTACGCCTTTTAAATAATTTAGTTGAAGATGGCACCTGGGAAGAGATGGAAAAATGGGTTAGGGAAACCACAAAGCCTTATAAGGATATAGATCTTATTGGTTCTGGTGGGAACATTAATAATATTTTTAAAACCAGCGGAAAAAAAGAAGGAAAACCCTTAAGCCTGGCATATATTAAAAAATACAATGAATTGCTAAATTCTTTAAGCTACGAGGAACGTGTTATGGACCTTAAACTAAAAAGTGACCGTGCAGATGTGATTATCCCGGCTTCTAAGATTTATTTAAGTTCTATGAAGTGGGCCAGAGCCGATAATATTTTCGTACCAAAAATAGGACTGGCCGATGGGATTATAAAATCACTTTACAACGGTAATAATAACTAAATACCAAAATTAAAACCCGGATAAATCTTTACTTATCCGGGTTTTTTATTTTTTCAATTAACCGTGAATGGTTTTATCTTTACTGAGGTCTTTCATTATTTCAGCTTCAAAATCGAGTAATTCTTCCCATTTTTTATCTACTTCTGCTCGCTCCCCATATTTTCTGGCAAACTTTAAAAACATTGTATAATGGTTGGCTTCACTAATCATTAATTTATGATAAAATTCAGCGAGTTCCTCATCTTTTAATTCTTCTGAAAGCAACCTGAAACGTTCACAGCTTCTGGCTTCAATTAATCCTGCGATTAAAAGCCTGTGAATTAACTGCGTGGTTCTGCTACCGCCATTTGGAAAAAAACTAAGTAGTTTAATTACATATTCATCTTTTCTATCTCTTCCTAAAACAAATCCGCGTTTTAGCAACTGCTCGTGTACCATTTTAAAATGGCCCATTTCTTCCCTGGATAAAGCGATCATTTCATCTACCAATTCGGTATATTCTGGGAAAGAAACAATTAAGGAAATTGCTGTTGAAGCTGCTTTTTGTTCGCAATAAGCATGGTCTACAAGAATATCTTCAATATTTTTTTCGGCTATATTTGCCCAGCGCGGGTCTGTGGGAAGTTTTAGTCCTAGCATATCTATACGTCTAAATCAAATGTACTTCTAAGTTTATCTATTAAAGGATTTTTCTCCTTTAGTTTATTGTATTTTTCAATAGGAGTGAAGGCATATTTTTTTGCCGACTGCTCATTAACGTTAATTACCAACCTTATTTCGGTATTCTGAAGTTTTTGCTTCAGGTAAGACATCAATTTGTTTTGTTCCCGCTCCAGGTTAATCTTCATCGTTTCGTTGGGTAATTCTATAACAATTTGATTGTCTTCCTTGAGCTTGGGTAAATCGGTTTCAAGAATTGATGCGAGAATTTTCGAGCCCTGTTTTTTTATTCGTTTTACATAGTCATTCCAGGTGGCCTGCAATTGCGTTTCGCTGAATTCATTATTGAGCACCACGTTTTTTGTTGGAGCAGCTTCCTGTTGCCGCGCTTCTATTTCCCTTTTTTTCTGAATACTTTTTAAAGAAAGTCCTGAAACCTTTTCCTTTTTTATTTTAGGATCGGTTACCGGTTTTGGCTCTGGGGAAGGTGTAGCCGGTTTTTCCTGCTCTTCTTTGGCCTTTGGCACCATTGTCTCATCTGAATGATAATTGTCCTCTTTATCATCGGCACAGTGGCTATCTGGAGTTTTATTTTCTCCTGAAGGTAACTGACTTTCCTTTGGGGCTTCAGTTGCAGTTTCTCCGTGTTCATTCTCGCGCACTATACTTTTTTCTTCTGAAGAAAGCGCGTTAGGTTGTTTTTCAAAAACCGAAGCGGGAATTATTGACTGATCAAACTTTTTTTTTTCTCCATCAAAAGTGATAGAGGCAAGCTGCATTAGAGAAAGTTCAACCAATAAACGTTGGTTTTGGCTTGTTTTATATTTGAGATCGCACTCATTGGCCAGATCTATCGCTTTAATTAAAAATTGATGATCGGTTTTGGAAGCCTGCTCAAAATAGCGGGCTTTAGTTTGCTCTCCAACTTCTAAAAGCTGTATTGTTTTTTGATCCTTGCAGACTAAAAGATCCCTGAAATGCGAAGCCAAACCGCTAATAAAATGGTGACCGTCAAATCCGCTGGAAAGGATCTCATTGTAACTCAGTAGCAATTGCGGAATATTATTACTTAAAATAAGATCGGTAACCTTAATATAAGTATCGTAGTCGAGAACATTCAGGTTTTCTGTAACTGCCTGCCGGGTTAGATCTTTTCCGCTAAAACTAACAACCCTGTCGTAAATAGAAAGAGCATCCCGCATAGCACCATCGGCTTTTTGCGCAATAATATTTAATGCATCTTCCTCGGCATTTATACCTTCCTGTTGCGCTATATATCCCAAATAATTTTTAGCATCGCTTACCGTGATTCTTTTAAAATCGAAGATCTGGCACCGAGAAAGTATGGTGGGGATTATTTTATGTTTTTCAGTAGTAGCCAGAATAAAAATAGCGTGCTGGGGCGGTTCTTCTAAAGTTTTCAGAAAAGCATTAAAGGCTGACTGAGAGAGCATGTGCACCTCATCAATAATATATACTTTATACTTCCCAACTTGCGGCGGAATCCTAACCTGGTCTATCAAATTTCTGATATCGTCTACCGAGTTGTTAGAAGCGGCATCGAGTTCAAAAATATTAAAAGCAAAATCTTCATCGGGGCTTTGAGTACCATCGTGGTTAATCATTTTTGCCAGGATACGGGCGCAGGTGGTTTTTCCCACACCACGAGGTCCTGTAAATAGAAGGGCCTGGGCCAGGTGATTGTGTTCAATGGCGTTTTTTAAGGTATTTGTGATGGCTTGTTGCCCTACCACATCTTTAAAAGTTTGTGGGCGGTACTTACGAGCTGATACTATAAAATGTTCCATTGAAATTTATTGAACTACAAATATAAAAATAGCCTCCATAAGTTCTAAGGCAATCGCTTATATTTTTAAACAATTAAAGCTAAGAAATCAACATTTTTTTAATCACGAAACTTTCTAAAAAACTACCTTTGCACCAAGCAGGCCGCCTTATCGCCAACGAATTTATTCGATGGAGGAAATTCCGGACACCAAAGGGCGGCATAGTGGGTAACACCCATCGGTTCCGTTTCGGTTTTCCGAGGCGGGATCAGGACTAGTGCAACAGAAAGAATGTACAGGTAATGCTGTAGTGAAATCAGGTAAACTCTATGCGGTGCAATGCCATGTAAACCGGTGTTTGCAAGCGGCTCGCTTGCTACCGGAGGGTAGGCAGCTAAAGGTTTTTGGCAACAAAAACCGGAGATAAATGATAAGGGGAACCCCGGTTAACGGGAGGAACAGAATCCGGATTACAGGCCTGCTTTTTTATAATAATGTCTTTGCCCACGCCCGGGCTTCGTCCATATGGGAAAAGATATCAAAAGGAACCGGAGAAAATTGTTTTTCAAAATTAGCCACCTGTAAGGCTTCATATCGCTGACTTACTATAGCTATTCCCAATAAATTTTTCACGTCTTTTAATTCAAAATAAATCGTTGGATTTACATTGTAATTATTCTTCCGGTCTGATACATAAACAAAATCTGCACCTTCATAAACCTCATTGCATATTTTTAGAATTTGTTCTACGTGTTCAATTTCAAAAACTACATCGTCTTTTACTTCAGAAATAACTATCCCTTCATAAAAATTTAAAATAATATCAACAAGCTCAATCCTTTTTATCCTATCCGTCATACCATCAAATTTCTAAGCCCAACAGGGCTGTAATTCTTCAGCAGAAATTATTCTGCATTCTCAAAAAAACTAAAAACTGAACCTCCATAGCGACGCCCTTCTTTAAAGTTGGGAAGATCGGAAAGATCGGTGTGTTTAGAGTGTTCAATAATTAATTGACCATTTGGATTAAGTAGGTTTTTGTCGAAAACTAGTTCTGGAATTTTCAGGAATTTTTCTTTTTCAAAATCATAAGGTGGGTCGGCAAAAATAATATCTGCCTTTACAAAAGCTTTTTCAAGAAATTTAAAGACATCACTTTTAATAGTTGTAATATTTAAATCTAATTCCTGGGCTGTTTTTTTTATGAATTTCACGCAGTCAAAATTAGCATCAACAGCGGTTACTTCCTTGCTTCCGCGTGAAGCAAATTCATAGGCAATATTACCAGTTCCCGAAAAAAGATCAAGGATGCTTAATTGTGAAAACTGAAAATTATTATTCAGGATATTGAAAAGGGCTTCCTTAGACATATCGGTAGTAGGGCGTACTGGTAGCTTTTTTGGAGCCATCAATCTTTTTCCTTTATGTGTTCCTGAAATTATTCTCATTTAAATGACTTTAGTAATACATATTCTTCCAGCTGATTTAAGCCGGTAAGTTCTTTTTCCAGATTTAAGCTGAAATCGGTTTCCAAAAGTTCCACGTGCTTAATATAATCAAACGCGATTTTAAACAAAGGAGAAGCTTTGCTAATAGCTCCCAGCAATATCAGCCTGAATTTTTCCGGGTCTAAATTAAGTTGTTCAGCAGTGAAGAGAATATAATATAAAAAATCTTCTTTTTCGGTAAAACTGAAAGAATTACACAACAGGAGTTCACCATTTTCTATCAAAACCAGCTCAAACTGCTTATTTTTTATATGTGCAAACATTTGAGGACGCTCAGCTTTTGGTAATTTTAGCAAATTTTCGACTAAAACCGTGTTGAGATGCTGGTATTCAAATTCTCCAAATTTCTCAAAAAAGAAATTAATGATATTAGTATATGGAATATAAACATTAATAATCCCTGTATCCACAATTTCCTCGTGGGCAATGAAATCGGTTTTAAGAATTTTGGTGTTGAATTTTAAATAATCTGAAGCATTTTCTTCTTTAAATAAAGTTGCAGGAACCAAAGTGGCAAGTGCATTATCAAAAATAAGTTTTACTTGTGTGGCTTCAGCAATGCTTTTTTCTTCAGCATATATTTTTTGAATTTCTTCAAGCAGTTTCACAGGATCTACCTGTTGCGAAAAACGGATTTTCTTGAATTGTACCACTTTATTTTCAGCAGAATTTAGGGTACAAAAAGAAAGTCCATCCAGGGAAACCTGAATGGACAGTTCTAAATTTAATTGTTTTTTGCTATTATTCGTCGCCATATTGGGTTGGCCAGTTTCCTTTTGTGTTAACCTCTTCCAGAGAGCCAACGTTAATGTAACGACCGTTAATATCGTCTACAGATTGTACCTGGTTTTGTTGCAAAATAAGCTCTTTATCTAAACCTTGCAATACAACACTTTTAGCTACTCTTGCTCTAAAAACCGGAATTTCTGAATTTCCTTTTGTAATTGTACCTGCATCCAGCTCAAATTTAGCATCTACATCATCAACCGGTACATTAATCATATTGGTATAACGCTCTTTATTTCCTTTAAATAATGAATCTTTAACAGAAACAAAACCAAGCGTATCAACAATTACTTTTTCAATATATTCGTCTACACCATACTGTTTTCTGTATTCCTCATCTAATACAGTAGTATCACGACGTTGGGTAATTGCAAATTCTGCAGTATCTAAAAATCCTACTAATTTATCAAAATCATCCTGGAAAGTCCCCACAATTTCTTTGTGAGCTAATTCTGCATTACGAATATCCTTTAAGTTTTCAACTACTTTGGCATAACGCTTTTCTTTAATTTTATTAAACTGAATTGGTTCGTAAACAGCATTAAAGGTAAGGTAGGCTAAACCAATAATAACCACCCAAAGAAGTAATTGAATTGCAAGTCTCATGCTTTCTAAATTTTGTTTTAAAATTACTAGTGTTTCACGACAAATCTACAATTTTTTTTTATTCGTAAAAGTTTCTTCCGTAAAAATCCATTCCTATCTTTGATTTTTGATAAATCTTCTATGGAAAATCTTGATGCTTCCAAATTTTATAAACTTCTTTTAAGCGATCTGGGTTTTACGGCTAAAGCAGGGCAGGATCTTGCTTTACAACAACTTTCCCGGTTTGTTTTAAACAATAATAAAGATGAACTTTTTGTGCTGAAAGGCTTTGCCGGAACTGGTAAAACCACGATTATCAGTACCCTGGTGAAAAATCTCTGGCAAATTAAAAAATCTGGAGTTTTATTGGCACCTACGGGAAGAGCGGCGAAAGTGATTTCTAATTATTCTAAAAAAGAAGCTTTTACCATTCACAAAAAGATCTATTTTCCGAAGAAAAGTGGCGGGAGCGGAGTACAATTTGTGCTTCAACCCAATAAACACAAAAACAGTATTTTTATTGTAGATGAAGCTTCAATGATCTCTGATACGCCTACAAATTCCAAATTAATGGAAAATGGAAGCTTGTTAGACGATCTTATTCAGTTTGTATATTCAGGGCATAATTGCCAGCTTATCTTAATTGGGGATACCGCACAGCTTCCACCGGTAAAGATGGAAATTAGCCCGGCACTGGAAGCTGAAAAACTTCAGTTTTCCTATAATAAAGAAGTGCATCATATTGAGTTAGACGAAGTGGTGAGGCAGGCTGAAGAAAGCGATATTTTGCTAAATGCCACTAAAATTAGGCAAAGCTTACAAGACGGTTTTTATGATAGTTTTCAGTTTGAAATCACTCCAAAAGCAGATGTAGTTAGATTACAGGATGGTTACGAAATTATGAATGCCATCGAGGAAAGTTATAATGAATTGGGAAACGAGGAAACCAGTCTTATTGTAAGATCTAATAAAAGGGCGAATTTGTATAACCAACAAATAAGGTCTAGAATTTTGTTCCAGGAAGAAGAAATTTCAGCCGGAGATTATCTTATGGTGGTAAAAAATAATTATTTCTGGATAAAGCCAAATTCTGAAGCCGGGTTCATAGCTAACGGAGATATTGTAAAAGTCCTGGAAATTTTCGGAATAAAAGAGCTTTACGGGTTCCGGTTTGCCGAAGTACAGGTGCAAATGGTAGATTATCCTAAAATGCGTCCTTTTGAAACCGTAGTGATGTTAGATACACTTACCAGCAATACGCCGTCACTTTCTTATGAAGAATCTAACCAACTGTACCAGGAAGTAATGAAAGATTATGAAGATGAAACTTCTAAATACAAGAAGTTTATGAAGGTGAAGAACAATAAGTTTTTTAATGCCTTACAAATAAAGTTTTCTTACGCGATGACTTGTCATAAATCTCAAGGTGGGCAATGGAACACCGTTTTTATAGAACAACCTTACCTGCCAGAGGGCGTTGGCAAAGAATATTTAAGATGGCTTTATACTGCTGTAACAAGAGCAACCAATAAACTTTACCTCATAGGATTTAAAGATGATTTTTTCGTAAATAAATAACTTTTTCACTTGCGTTAATTCAAATTTTAAAACTTAAATTTAACCTCCAAAAATTAATAATTTCCAATGAATAATCCGCTTAAAATAATCGCTATGATTCCCGCCCGTTATGAGGCCTCTCGGTTCCCGGGGAAACTTTTAAAAGACCTAAACGGAAAAACGGTAATCACCAGAACATACGAAGCTGCAAAAAAGACCGGACTTTTTGACGAAGTTTATGTGGTAACCGATAGCGATAAAATTTATGCTGAAATTAATAAAAACGGGGGCAATGCGATAAAAAGTAAGAAAGAACATGAATGCGGAAGCGACCGTATTGCTGAAGCAGTGCAGGATATGGATGTAGATATTGTTGTAAATGTACAGGGAGATGAACCATTTATAGATAAAGATAGTTTGGCTAAATTGCTAATTGTTTTTCGGGAAGATGATGCTTCTGCCATAGATCTTGCTTCATTAAAAACTGCCCTTTCAGAAAGTGATGAGATTACCAATGCCAATAATGTAAAGGTAATTACCAATAAGAATGATTTCGCGATGTATTTTTCAAGGTTTCCAATTCCTTATCCAAGAAATACCGATGCCCACGTCACTTATTTTAAGCATATAGGGATTTATGCTTTTAGAAAACAAGCAATTATAGATTTTTATAATTTACCAATGCTTTCTTTGGAATCTGCTGAAAAGATTGAGGCAATTCGATTCCTGGAATATGGGAAAAACATAAAAATGGTTGAAACTGAAATGCAAACCATTGGTATAGATACTCCTGAAGATCTTGAAAAAGCCAGGAAGATCTGGAACAATTAAATAATTAGCTTACGGCATCTTTATAAACTTTTAGAGCCCGTTCGCGGGCTTCTTTATGATCTACCATTTTTTCAGGATAATCATCAGTCTCAAATTCTTCCACCCATTTTTTGATATATTTTTTATCCTTATCAAATTTATCAATCTGTGTAGTTGGGTTAAAAATTCTAAAGTAAGGAGCTGCATCTACACCACTTCCAGCAACCCATTGCCAGTTGCCAACATTCGAAGACATCTCATAATCCAGTAGTTTTTCAGCAAAATAAGCTTCGCCCCAGCGCCAATCAATGAGTAAATGTTTGCAAAGAAAACTTCCTACCAGCATTCTTACCCGATTATGCATAAAACCAGTTTTGTTTAATTGGCGCATTCCTGCGTCTACCAGTGGATAACCTGTGTTTCCTGTTTTCCACTTTTCAAATTCCTCTTCGTTATTGCGCCATTCAATACGGTCGTATTTCTTTTTAAAAGATTCAGTGGCAGTGTCTGGGTTGTGATACAAAACCTGCATAAAAAACTCCCTCCAGATCAATTCATTTAAAAAGGTTTTATTTGTTTCGGCATTAGCTTTTTTTACCATTTTTCTAGTACTTACAGTACCAAACCTAAGATGGGCGCCTAATCTAGAGGTACCATCTTTTCCGGGAATATTTCTGGTATTTTCATATTGCTGAATTAAAGTAGGCGTAACATCATAATCCGGTACTTTAATTTCTGAAGTTTTGAATCCAATATCACTTAAGCTTAAATTAGGCAACCTGGTATTTGGAATAAGATTATCCAGATATTGACTGGTATAATGAATTTTAAGATCCAGGGATTTGAAGTGCTCTTCCCAGGCCCTCATATAAGGGGTGTACACCACATAAGGATCGCCATCTTTCTTAAGCACTTCATCTTTTTCAAAGATAACCTGGTCCTTAAAAGTGTGAAATTCAATATTATTTTCAGAAAGCAGCTCGGCTATTTCCTTGTCTCTTTGGGTTGCGTAAGGTTCATAATCATGATTAGTGAATACATCAGCAATTTGATATTCCTTAATTAACTGCTGAAAAATTTCTTCTGGTTTGCCGTGATACATCGCGATAGAGCTGCTAAAATCATTTTGCAGTTCTTTTCGCATTTCTTGAAGCTGCTCGTGTATAAAAGTTACACGCGCATCATTTTTAGGTAATTTATCAAGGATTTCTGTATCAAAAATAAAAATTGGTAAAACCGGTTTATCAGATTTTAAAGCTTCGAGAAAACCTACGTTATCATCTAATCTCAAATCACGTCTAAACCAGAAAATATTCACTTCTTTACTCATTTACGAAATATTTAAAGTTGAAAGTCCGCCGTCTACCCCAATAATTTGTCCCGTGATCCAGCTGTTTTTATCGCTTAATAAAAAGGTAGCCGCGTTGGCGATATCTTTAGCGTTTCCAACCCTTTTAAGAGGATGCCTTTCACTCATTTTCTCTTTCTTAGAATCATTAGACAATAATTTTTCAGCTAGCGGAGTATCAGTTAAAGATGGAGCGATCACATTTACGCGAAGGCTGGGAGCATACTCTGCTGCCAGGGATTTTGCAAAACCTTCAATCGCACCTTTTGCCGCGGCAACGCTGGTATGGAAGGGCATTCCAACTTTAACGGCCACGGTACTAAAAAATACCAAACTTGCATTTTCGGCTTTCTTTAATTTCGGCATTACTCCCTGAACCACTTTAACTAAACTTAAGAAATTTAAGTTCATTTCTTTCTCAAAATCTTTATGCTTTAGCATTTTAAAAGGTTTCAGGTTAATGCTTCCGGGGCAATAAACCAGGCCGTGTATTTCTTCCGGCAACTCAAGATCTTCAATATTATCTTTTAAAACATCGAATTCTAAATGTTTAATATCATCGTTTAATTTACCTTTATTTCTAGAGGCAACAATTACATTATTTTCAGTAACCAGTTGATTGGCAATTTCAAGTCCGATTCCTGTAGAACCACCAATTAGTAAAATATTCTTTTTCATAATTTATTTTTTTGGGATTACGCTAAAATGTCCTGTTTGAGAGTGGAATTTTTGGTTTTACTTTCATCAAATTCACCAAAAAGTTCTACGAGTTTTTTCTGTCTGTAACCAAAAATTTCTTTCAGTTTAGGAGCTACGAGGAAGGGATGAGCCATTTGACCCAGAATTCCAAAGGGTAATTTATAATCTACAATATCTTCCATTTCTACACCGCCGGGAATTTCTTCTAAGAAATGCTTGTGGTGCCAGAGGGCGTAAGGCCCAAAACGCTGTTCATCTACAAAGTATTCTTTGTCTTTTACGTGAGTGATTTCGGTTACCCATTTGGTTTTAATTCCCGCAATTGGAGTTACAATATATTGAATAATTTGTCCCGGGTACATTGGGCGATCGGCTCCCGAGAGAATATTAAATCCCATATAATCTGGTGTTATTGTCTTTAGATTTCCGGGATTGGAGAGAAATTCCCAGGCCTTTTCCAGACTGATAGGAAGTTTTTGAACCGATTTCTTGGTGTAGATTTTCATTCTAGTTGTATTTGAATGTAAAATTAAGAGTAGTTTTGTTTAAAATAAAATTATTATAGTTAAACAAAATATAAATGAAGTTGCTTCTTATCTAAATTCGTAATCAATTTCTCGGTATATTTGATCAAACTAAAAACAAACTAAATAATGAATAAACTACTTTTATTTTTATGTACAGCAGGGCTTATGAGTGCTGCCCAGGCACAGGTACAGGCGCCTCAACCTAGCCCATTTACTAAAGTTGAACAAAAAGTTGGACTTACCGATGTTACGCTCGAATATTCCCGCCCCGGAATGAGAGATCGCGAGATTTTTGGCGATCTGGTACCTTATGGGGAAGTATGGCGTACCGGAGCTAACGAAAATACCAAAATCACTTTTAGTGACGATGTTACTGTTCAGGGTAAAGAATTAAAAGCGGGAACTTATGCTATTTACACAATTCCGAAGGAAAAAGAATGGGAAGTAATGTTCTATAACGATGCTTCAAACTGGGGAAATCCTGCTGAATGGAGCGAGGAGAAAGTAGCCTTAAAAGCAACTGCCGAAGTGATGGAACTTCCTTTTGAAATGGAAACTTTTACCATTATGATAGATGAGCTGAAGAATGATTCTGCTGCTCTTAATATTATTTGGGAAAATACCGTAGCAAGCTTAAGATTTGAAGTGCCTACTGAAGAAAAAGCAATGGCCAGTATTGAAAAAACGATGAATGGCCCAGGGGCAGGAGATTATTTTGCGGCCGCAACTTATTATCACGATGCCAATAAAGATTTGGAACAGGCTTACGAATGGGTAAATAAATCCCTTGAAATGGGTAACCCAAATGCCTTTTGGATCTTAAGAAGAAAATCGCTTATCGCAGCCGATCTTGGTAAAACAGAAGAAGCAATTGCAGCTGCCAAAAAATCTTTAGCCGAAGCTGAAAAAGCCGGAAACCAGGATTACGTAAAAATGAACAAAGATTCTCTAAAAGAATGGGGAGTTATGTAGTCTGAATTTTAAGAATAAGAAAAAGGCTGTTTTGTAAACGTCCTGTTTTCGTCAAGCTGAACTTGTTTCAGCTTCTAACATGTTTTGAAAATCTAACAAGTTAAACCCTGAAATAAATTCAGGGTGACGTTCTTCAGACTTTCCAGACAGCCTTTTTACTTTTAAATGAATTTCAGAACCTAAGCCTCACAACTAGCACAATTCACCATATTAGCTATAAATTCTTTAGAAACACTTTGGCTTCTTTGATAGTAAAGGGTTTTAACTCCCAGTTGCCAGGCTTCTATCATTAACTTATTTACTTCCCGAACCGGAAGATCTGATGGAATATTTAAATTTAAACTTTGCGCCTGGTCTATATATTTTTGCCTAACTGAAGCCTGTTGTATAATCTCTAGCTGACTTATCTCTTTAAAGGTTTTAAAGATCATTCGCTCTTCATCACTCAATTCTTTTAAATGCTGTACGCTTCCGTGGTTTAGCATGATGCTTCGCCAGGTTTCTTCGGTATCTAATCCTTTTTCCTGGAGCAATTCCTTTAAATATTTATTCTTCCGCATAAAATTCCCTTTTGCCAATCCGGCTTTATAGTAATTACTGCTAAAAGGTTCAATTCCCGGTGATGCCTGTCCCAAAATTGCAGAAGAAGAGGTAGTAGGCGCAACGGCCATTAAAGTAGTATTTCTTAATCCGTAGCCTTTTAAAACCTCGGGTTCGCCATAAATATTAGCTAATTCCTTACTTGCTTTTGTAGCTTTCTCATTAATTTCTTTAAAAATGGAATTCGTTAAGCCTTTTGCTTTTAAGCCTTCAAAAGGAATTCTATTTTTCTGAAGATAAGAATGCCAACCCATAACGCCCAATCCCAGTGCCCTATGTCTTTTTGCAAATTTATTAGCAGGAGTGAGGTAATAATTATCCTCGGTTTTGGCGATAAATTCCTGTAAAACAGCATCAAGAAAATAGATAGCCAGTTTTACGGCTTCAGTATCTTTCCATTCGTCATACAGCTCCAAATTCATAGAAGAGAGACAGCAAATAAAGGACTCTTCCTCGGTTGAGGGCAGTGCGATTTCTGAACACAAATTACTGGAATTTATAACGTAGTTTTTATCCTTATAAACTTGTGGCTTAAATCGGTTAATATTGTCTTTAAAGAAAATATATGGCAAACCTTTTTGCTGCCTGCTTTCTAACACTTTAGCCCAGATTTCTCGTTTTTCCCGGTCTCCATCTATCATTTCCTGCATCCAGTAATCGGGCACACTTACGCCATAAAATAAATTCTGAATAGGATTTCCTATATTTTTTATCTCTAGAAACTCCTTAATATCGGGGTGGTCAATATCCAGGTAAGCAGCAAAAGCTCCGCGGCGTACTCCACCTTGTGAAATAGTATCCATAGCGGTATCAAAAAGCTTCATAAAACTCGTAGCTCCGCTGCTTTTGCCATTATCGGTAACTGCACTCCCACGACCTCTTAGCTCCCCAAAATAGCCTGAAGTTCCGCCACCAATCTTGGTTTGCATAATTACCTCGCCCAGTTTGTGGGTAATTCCTTCAATATTATCGGGTACATATACATTAAAACAGGAAATAGGTAATCCGCGTTCGGTACCCATATTGGCCCAAATTGGCGAACTTAAACTCATCCAGCCACGCTCTATCATTTCTATAAAAGCTTCTGCCAGTTCTGGTTTGTAGAGCCTTTTTGCAGCTGCATTTGCAACTCTTTCTATAGCAGATTTTGTGGTTTCTCCTTTTAATAAGTAGCCGCGGTTAAGTATTTGCTGGCTTTCTTCATTAAGCCACCATAGGCGTTCCTGTTGCGTTTCTTTATTTATTGTTTCGGGCATTTTGCTGGATTTTAAGTTGAAATATTGCTGCGGAATATTGTTTAAAAAAGATCATCGGCGGTGATGCTCTTATCGTGTTTGGTATAATCTACCGGGCGCTTGGCAAAAAAGTCGTCTAAACTATTGGCGAAAACTTCTTCTTCAAACCATAACATAGCTTTGTAATCATACTCTGAAACAAAGTAGATTTTTTCCAAACCAATTTTTTCAAGGCTATCGTCTACCCGATATTTCATAAAATTCAGAAGGTCTTCTTTTTTGCATTGTTCCAAAGCGCCATCAGCAAAAATCCAGTCCAGGATTTCAGATTCTACTTCCATAGAGTGAGCAATGATTTCCCTAATTTGAGTTTTGGTTTCCTCGTTGAAGAATTCTGGAAATTCATTTTTGATCTGGTTTACAATATAAATCCCGGCGTTAGCATGAATTTGTTCGTCTACCGATGTCCAGGCAATAATATTACTCACATTTTTCATCACGCCTTTAAAGCGACTAAACGAAAGAATAATAGCAAATTGACTAAAGAGGGATACGTTTTCAATTAAAATAGAGAATAAAATAAGGGAAAACACGTATTTCTTTTCATCTGAAGATTTTGTATTTGCTAAAGCTTCAGAAAGATAAGCTACCCTTTTTTTGATAACAGGAGTTTCTATCAATTTCTCGAACTCGTTGTTATAACCTAAAACTTCGAGCAAACGGGAGTAAGCTTCAGAATGTCTAAATTCACATTCAGCAAAAGTACTTCCCAGGCCGTTAAATTCCGGTTTTGGGAGGTGCTCATATAAATCTCCCCAAAAGGATTTAACGGCTACTTCAATTTGTGCGATGGCAAGCAAACTCTTTTTAATTACCTGTTTTTCATTTTCACTAAGATGGGAATGAAAATCCTGTACATCGGCGGTGAAGTCTACTTCAGAATGTACCCAGAAAGAACGATTTATTGCTTCGGTAAACTGAAGAATTTCGGGATAATCGAAAGGTTTGTAATTTACCCGTTTTTCAAAAATACTCATATCACTTTTGTTTTAGTTTTAAAATCAAAAGCATAAAAGCAAATAGGTGTCTTTGGAAAAGAGAAGAGCGGGAAGGCCGCAAATATATTATCCTGGACATTTACTTTATATGCGAAAGCAAAAGTCAGCCCGGTTGGGAAGGTAATCTGGCTTGTAGAAAAGTCTACTTTACAGTTGCGCAACAGCTCATGATTCTCACATGATTCCCCTTGTTTATTACAAAATGTAATACCCGCCGGTATGATTTTACAAAAGTAAAGTTATAAGGAATTTGCGGTGGTTTTATAAAAACAGCTTTGAGTTATAAACATAGTTTTTCACAAGTTAAAGTTTCGGTAAAAAGAAGAGATCAAAGAAAATAGTGAGGTTGCAGGCATAGTCTTTGCCTAGTAAAGGATGCAGTATTTGCTAATCAATCGAAAAAAATGTAAAAATGAGACTTATAAATTTACAGCGCACCGATGATGCATATGTTGCGAAAGCTGAAATTACTTTAAAAGCTTTTGGAGTCGCTTTGGGGCAGAAATCTAAGATTTATATCAAGAAACAATCTGAAAACGAATGGAGAGAGAAAAAAACAAATAAAAAAGTCTCTTCCAGGGAAGCCACTCATTTAAATAAATGGCTAAGCGACCACCAAAAATTTGTAGAGCATTAATCTTTTTGCCTTTTCAAAAGGTCTTCTATCTTAAAAAAATCAGTTTTCTTTATTTTGAAATTAAAAATCAAACAAGCGCTTTATTGAGTTTGCTTCTAATTTTTATACAAAAATTTCTATTCTATTAAACTTCCCGTAAAAACTTCAAAAAGCCCAATATTAACGGGATTTGGGTATTTGGTTTCCGAAGGTTTTTATAAATTGCAGAAAAGATATTTTATATTTTTCATTATTAACCCACATAACCATCAACATATTTATTTAAGTTATGAGTAATTATCATATTAAGAATTTAGAGGAATATTTTCAAGTTTATAGAAAATCGGTAAGAGATCCACAAAACTTCTGGGAAGAGATAGCTGAAGAACATTTTTCCTGGCAGAAAAAATGGGATAATGTGCTAAGCTGGGATTTTAATAAACCTGAAGTAAAATGGTTTGAAAATGCTAAACTTAACATTACCGAAAATTGCATAGATCGTTACCTCTTTAATAGGTCTGACAAAACGGCAATTATTTGGGAGCCTAACGATCCTGAAGAAGAAGCGCAACATATCTCTTATGGAGAACTTCACAAAAAAGTAAACAAGTTTGCAAATGTTTTAAAAGCTAAAGGAATTGAAAAAGGCGATAGGGTTTGTATTTACTTACCAATGATTCCTGAACTTGCCATAGCAATGCTGGCTTGCGCAAGAATTGGCGCGATACACTCTGTAGTCTTTGCCGGTTTTTCTTCAAAAGCTCTCGCTACCAGAACCAATGATGCAGATTGTAAAATGCTAATTACTTCTGATGGTTCTTACCGTGGCAACAAAACAATAGATCTTAAAGGAATTGTAGATAAAGCCCTGGAAGAATGCCCCGGTGTTGAAAATGTGCTAGTAGCTAAACGCCTGGATTCTGATATAGAAATGAAAGAAGGGCGTGATGAATGGCTTCAACCCTTATTAGATGAAGCTTCAGAGGAATGTGAAGCAGAAACTATGGATGCTGAAGATCCTTTATTTATTCTATACACTTCTGGCTCTACAGGGAAACCAAAGGGAATGTTACATACCACAGCCGGTTATATGGTTTATACGGCTTATACTTTCAAAAATGTTTTTCAGTATAAAGAAGACGATGTTTACTGGTGTACGGCAGATATTGGCTGGATTACCGGTCATTCCTATATTTTATATGGTCCACTCGCGAACGGCGCAACTACCGTAATGTTCGAAGGTGTTCCTTCTTATCCAGATGCCGGAAGATTTTGGGATGTGGTAGAGAAACATAAGGTGAATCAATTTTACACTGCACCAACAGCAATTAGATCTTTAGCCAAAAGAAATATTGAATTTGTAGAAAGCCACGATCTTTCATCTTTAAAAGTGCTTGGAACTGTTGGGGAACCTATTAATGAGGAAGCCTGGCACTGGTATAATGATAATGTAGGAAAAAATAAAAGCCCTATTGTAGATACCTGGTGGCAAACCGAGACCGGCGGAATTATGATTACCCCAATTCCTTATGTAACTCCGGTAAAACCAACTTATGCAACTTTGCCTTTTCCGGGAGTTCAACCGGCTTTAATGGATGAAAACGGAAATGAATTAAAAGGAAATCAGGTAGACGGAAGATTATGTATTAAGTATCCGTGGCCAGGGATGGCCAGAACAGTTTGGAGAGATCATGAACGTTATAAGACAACTTATTTCTCTACGTTTGAAAATATGTATTTTACCGGTGATGGTGCTTTAAGGGATGAAGTTGGTTATTATAGAATTACCGGTAGAGTAGACGATGTTATTATAGTTTCAGGACATAATTTAGGTACTGCTCCTATTGAAGATGCTATAGACGAGCATCCAGCGGTAGCTGAAACTGCTGTGGTTGGGTTCCCACACGAAGTAAAAGGAAACGCACTTTATGCATTTGTTACTTTAAAAGAGGTAGGAGAGTCCAGGAATCAGGATAACCTTAGAAAAGAAATTCTTCAACAAATAGTAGATAAGGTTGGCCCAATTGCCAAACCTGAAAAAATACAGTTTGTAAGCGGACTACCAAAAACTCGTAGTGGGAAAATTATGAGAAGAATTCTAAGAAAAATCGCGTCTAAACAAACCGAAGATCTAGGAGATACTTCAACATTATTAAACCCAGAAGTTGTAGAGAAAATTATGAATAATTCTTTATAAGAATTATTCTCAAATTTCATGAATATTTAAAAATTCCAGGCCTCACAGGTTTTCAAATCTGTGAGGTTTTTTTTCTTAAATCCGGAATAATTTTTTAAGATTCAGTTTTCTATCGGTATTTAATTTACCAAGTATAGTAAGAAAAGCAAGGGCTGTAATAAAAGCATCACCGGCCGCGGTGTGACGGTCTTTAGTGTCTATATTGTATGTTTCAGCAATTTCGTCTAACGAATAACTTTTTTCACGGTTAATAAGATTTGAAATTATTCGGGTTCCGCGATATAAATTTACCGTATCCAAAACCTTATTTTTCAGCCTGGGTAATCCCATTCGGGATAAAGCTTCATTAACCACCCCCACATCAAAACCTGCGTGATGAGCCACCAGAACCGAATTCCCAATATATTTTAAAAATGCTTTCACCGCTTCTTCTTCTGAAAGTGTTTTAATTCTTTCATTTTGAATAATTCCATGAATTTTCACCGTTTTAGGATTAAAAGTTTCCTGTAAAATATACTCTTCAAATCCGTCAGCAATATTTATAGATTTATTTTCAATACCCACAGCACCAATAGAGAGCATTCTGTCTTTTTTTATATCGAAGCCAGTGGTTTCAGTGTCAAAAACAACAAATCTAGTCTCGGAAATTTCTTCTGGAAGTTTTTCCTGAAATTTTGCTTCATAGTCCTTCCAAAAATCTGGAAGATTATCAGGTTTCTTTTTTAAAAAATCCAACATTAGATATAAGGAGTTACTTCAAAACGGTATTTTATTAATTCCTGCACCTGCCTAATACTTTTAAAACAACGTTTCAGTTTAATTTTTTCTTCTTTACTTAAATTTTCCAAATCAATAAATCTCCCGCTATTTCTATTTTCCAAACCGTGCTGGGTTCTAAATTTTAGTAAAACCTTAGAAGCATAAGCACAAGCCAGGAAAAGCTCTTTGTTATTAGGTTCCAGCTGTGCCAGTTTTTCAAAGCGTTCTGCCGTATTGCTAATATTTTTAACCTGGTGATATAAAATAAGGAGTCTGCCAGCATCAGTCAAGGGCGTAATACCTCGTTTTTTAATATCAAAGAAATCTTTATTTTCCCCGTCTTCTTCTAATAAAAACTGCCTGAAAAAACCAAGGGGAGAAGGATTTCTTAAAGTTGTAGCTCCCATTACCGCATAAAACTTCCTATTGTCTTTGGTAAGGCTAAAAATATGATCGGCCAGCGCATTAGATAAATATACATTTCCGTAAGAAATATCAAAATCGAAAAATATTGAGCAAAGTAAAATTTCGTCGTTTCCCGGGTCTATAATCCAATTGGTAAACTGGTCTTTCCATTCACTTAAACTAAGGCAATATTTTGGGTTTTTCGCCATCATTTCAGCAGGGCAAAATTCGTAACCTATTATGTTTAGCCGCTTGTTAACTTTTCTTGACAGTTCCAGAAAATAAGCCCTGGTTTCTTCCAGTTTTTCTTGCGGAACATCTTCAAAAATAAGCGCATTGTCCTGGTCGGTTTGTAATAGTTGTTCCTTTCGTCCCTGGCTTCCTAGAGAAATCCACGTAAAATCGCAGGGCGGGGGAGTAGGTAGTTTTTTAATACAACGTTCAATGATGCGTTTTATGGTTGCATCATTCAGTTCAAATATAATTTTTGAAATATGGTTTAGCGGAATATTAGCAGCAAGAAACCCACGCAACAATAAAGTAATTTTATGTCGAATTTTCTTTAATTCGTTTGTGCTACTGCTTCGTTGAATCGCTTTCATTAAAACCGAAGGATTATGACCTTCTGAAACCATAATATCATGTTCCGAAAGGATTCCTACTACTTTGGTATTCGGCGTTCCATCTTCGGTAATGCAAATATGATTAATATGGTGTTTCATCATGGTGAGCTGCGCCTGGGCGATGGTTAATCCCTGCGGATAACAAATTACCGGAGATGCCATAATCCTTGAAACTGGAGTATCAATTCCAAATGCGCCCGTAGCCACCATATCTCTAAAATCTTCATCGGTAACAATGCCTTTGGGAATATTTTCTTCAACCACTAATACCGATCCAACTTTCTTTTTGCTCATAAGTTGTGCGGCTTTTTTAATAGTGGTTTCAGGTGAGGTCATGACCACTTTTCGGGTAACCGGAGCAGGCTGAAGTTCAAAAAGATTATTGTTTGGTTTATACTGATTTTCTACCGGTTCTTTATCTGAAATTAATTTCCCTTTATGAGCTTCAGCATAAGGGTTACGGGTGTTGGAAGCAAAGCTCTGAATCAGGAAGTTCCCAACTTCTTTATTTTCTTCTGTAAGCGGTTTAAATTTCTTTATGGGGATTGCGTAAAGAATGGTTTCTTCTTCTGCAATAGCATTAATAAGATAGTTTTCTTTAGCAAATAGGGGCCTGAGGCCAAAAATATCACCTTCGTCACATTTATCTATGGTTTCTCTTTTTCCTTCATTATCCCGTTCTAAAGAAATTGCTCCTTTATTTACTACATAAAAACGTTTGTGCCCAATATCGCCTTCAGTAAAAAGTAATTTTCCTTTTTCAAGATATTTTACTTTTACCTGTTGTGAGATCATTAATAAATCTTCCTTTTTTAAAAGGTTGAATGGCGGATAGTTTTTAAGGAAATCTGCTATTCGGGAAGCAATGGTGTTCTTCATACCGCTAATTTAAAGAAAAATGAATAGCTGTTTTTCTTTGAATTTTAAATATTTACTTCGTAATCTTTAATCATATTGAGAATAACTTTTTCAGTTTCCGAAAGGGAAATATAATCTTGCTTTTCTTCAGCTTTAATTTTATCAAAATAAGGCGCAATTTCCCCGGTTTCATAAGAATTTATAATCTTTGGGTGTACATAATAACTTCTACAAACGGCACGGGTATTTCCCAAACCTTTTGCCGAAGCATCAAAAGCCTGGAGCAGGTTCTTTTTATTCTGTTTTTCTTCTTCGATATAGCCAAGTTCACGCAGTGTTTCAAAAAAAATCTTGGTAGCGCTCCAGGTTCTAAAATCTTTAGCTGAAAAGAGATCGCCGCTAATTTCGTGAATATATTCATTAATCATCCCGCTATCTATTGCGTGCTTATCGCCATTTTCGTCGTAGAATTTAAAAAGTTCCCAACCCGGAATTTCCTCACATTGGTTTACAAGCTTTATTAGCTTTTTATTTTTTACGGTCACCGCATGTTCTTTACCTTTTTTACCTATAAATTCAAATTTTATCCTGTTTTTATAAGTTTTTACGTGCCGGGTTCTAAAAGTTGAAAGTCCGTAGGTTTTATTTTTCCTGGCATAATAATGATTTCCGATTCTAATATGGGTTTCTTCCATAAGACGAAGAATAAGGGCCAGTACTTTTTTACGACTCATTTCAGGTAAATCCAGGTCTTTATCTACTTGTTTTCTTATTTTAGGCAGGTTTTCTCCAAAGGCCGCCATTTTAAAGAATTTGGTTTCATTTCTTAATTTGCTCCAGGTAGGGTGGTAAATATATTGTTTCCGGTTTTTTTCATCGCGGCCCACAACCTGTAAATGGCCATTTTTTAAATGTGTAATTCTAACTTCTTTCCAACCCGGCGGAATTACTAAACTTTTTATTCGTTCTAGTGTTTTTTTATCTTTTACACGTTCTCCTTTATAAAAATATGAAAATCCCCGGCCTACTTTTTTTCGGTTAATAGAAAGGTGTTCTTCAGAAACGTAAATTAGGTTGGCAAAATCTATAGCCTGGTATGGATCTGAAATAAAATTATTTATTTCTTCCGGAGAAATGGTCATTTTTCTTTTTCACTAAATATAATTGGAAAAAAGGCCGGGCTATAATAAAGAATTGTGAAAGTATCTATAATTAAATGACAAAGCCCTTTTCGGAATTTCTTCTGAAAAGGGCTTTTCTCAATATAAAGGAGACTAATTATTTAATCAAAATAACTAAAACTATCTCCATCCTTTATTTTTAGAACACTTTCGTAAATTAATTTAATAACATTTTCTACATCGGTTTTATGTACCATTTCCACTGTAGTATGCATATATCTTAATGGAAGCGAAATTAAAGCTGAAGGAACCCCGCCGTTACTGTAAGCAAAAGCATCAGTATCGGTTCCAGTAAACCTTGAATTCGCCATACGCTGAAACGGAATTTCTTTTTCCTGGGCGGTGTCAATAAGTAATTCCCTTAATTTATTTTGAACCGCAGGAGCGTGGGCAATAACAGGGCCGTGACCAATTTTAGTATCGCCGGTTTTCTTTTTATTTATCATTGGCGTATTGGTATCGTGAGTAACATCGGTAACAATAGCTACGTTTGGCTTAATACGGTGGGTGATCATTTCTGCTCCCCTAAGTCCAATTTCTTCCTGTACCGAGTTGGTGATATAAAGTCCGAAAGGCAATTTTTTACCATTCTCCTTTAGTAATTTTGCAACCTGTGCGATCATAAATCCGCCCATACGGTTATCCAGGGCCCGGCAAACAAATTTATTTTCATTAAGTATAAAAAATTCATCAGGGTAGGTAATTACACAACCAACGTGTACGCCCAATTCTTCAACTTCATCTTTACTTGTACACCCAACATCTATACAAATATTATCTATTTTTGGAGACTGCTCTTCATCTTTATCACGAGTGTGAATTGCCGGCCAGCCAAAAACACCTTTTACTATTCCTTTTTTAGTATGTATGTTGACACGTTTTGATGGCGCTATTTGGTGATCGCTACCTCCGTTTCTTACCACGTAAATAAAACCCTCATCGGTTATATAATTTACGTACCACGAAATTTCATCAGCGTGTCCTTCTATTACAACTTTATATTCGGCTTCAGGATTTATAACACCAACCGCGGTCCCGTAGCTATCTGTGAAGAAATCATCTACATAAGGTTTTAAATAATCCATCCATAATTTCTGCCCTTCAGATTCGTAACCCGTTGGTGCCGCATTGTTAAGGTATTTTTCCAGGAAATCTATAGATTCCTTATCAAGTATACTGTCTTTGCTCATAGTTTTGAATTTTCACGAATTTAATAAGAATTAAATGTATGGCAACTCATTATTGATTAATTTTGGAATGATTTTAGTAAGATAGGATAGGTAAATAATGAGCAAATGCTTAGAAAGTTTTTTTTAATAATATTCTTTATAGCCTTTAGTCTTTCCGGACTTTTTGCACAGGAAAACTTTCCTGCTGAAGATACTTTGCAAAAAAAATACATGATTATTACCGGTGATACGGTGCCAAGGGAGAGTATAGATCTTAATGAAGTAGTAATTTTAAAAAAGCTTCATTTTAATAGTCTTGCTGAAAGAAAGCAATACCTTATATTAAGGAGAAAAACCCGGAAGGTTTATCCTTATGCCAAATTGGCTTCAGAAAGATTAATAGCACTTAATTCCAGACTGGAGGAAATTGATTCCCGATCTGCGCAAAGAAAATATACAAAGATTGTTCAGGACTATATAGAGGATGAATTTTCTGCGGAATTAAAAAAGCTTACCCATACCGAGGGACAGATTTTGGTAAAGTTAGTACATAGACAAACCGGTACCACTGCTTTTAACCTTATTAAAAATTTAAAAAGTGGTTGGCGGGCTTTCTGGTACAATACCACGGCTAGTTTATTTGAAATATCTTTAAAGGAAGAATTTGATCCCAGAAATAATCATGAAGATTATTTAATTGAAGATATTTTGCAGCGTTCTTTTGTGAATGATATATTAGAACCACAGGCTACTGCTTTAGATTTTGAATACGTAGAACTCACCGATAAATGGAGTAAAAGACCTGGTAGGTTAAATTAACTTTTGTCTCCCCAATATTTCTTTAAATTTTTTATCTTACAAGTTCCTTTTATTGAGAAGTTTAGGAATTGGTTTTAAGATTTCTTTAAAAAATTATTATTTGGAGCTTGCGGGGGAATAAAACAGCAGTATATTTGCACCCGCTTTGGGACACAACGAGGGTTGGGAAGTAAAGTGGGAAGTTCATTACATATTGGGATACGGTGATTTTTTAAGGAAATAAAAGCTTAAAAAAATAAAAGTAAAAAAACTTATTTTTTTACTTGCCAGAATCAAAAGAGGGTGTATATTTGCAGCCGCAAAAACAGCGAAGGTTTTTAAAGAAAACGGGAGTTGTTTTTAAAGTTCTTTTGAGAATGGAAAGCTTTAAAAAAAAGTCAAAAATTTTTCTAAAAAAGATTTGGCGGGTAAAGAAAAAGCATTGTATATTTGCAGCCGCTTACAGCGGAAACAAGTTCCTAAAAAATACTGAAAAGAAATCCCGGGTGGGTGAGATAGAGAGAGGTTCGAGTCCTTTAATTTCGACAAGAATATCCCGAGTAAAATTGGGGAAGTTCATTGATTTATTGAATTGACAGCGCGTACATTTTTTGAGAGAGAAATGATACAAATAATTTAGAATTAAGACTAGAGAAGTCATCTTTGAGTACAGACGATTTGATTGTTGTAATTATATTTAAGAAACAACGATGAAGAGTTTGATCCTGGCTCAGGATGAACGCTAGCGGCAGGCCTAACACATGCAAGTCGAGGGGTAACAGGGAAGAGCTTGCTCTTTCGCTGACGACCGGCGCACGGGTGCGTAACGCGTATACAACCTACCTTTTGGAGGGGAATAGCCCAGGGAAACTTGGATTAATGCCCCATAGTATGGGAATATCTCCTGATATTTTCATTAAACATTTATGGCCATTAGATGGGTATGCGTCCTATTAGTTAGTTGGTAAGGTAACGGCTTACCAAGGCAGCGATAGGTAGGGGTCCTGAGAGGGAGATCCCCCACACTGGTACTGAGACACGGACCAGACTCCTACGGGAGGCAGCAGTGAGGAATATTGGACAATGGGCGAGAGCCTGATCCAGCCATGCCGCGTGCAGGAAGACTGCCCTATGGGTTGTAAACTGCTTTTACAGAGGAAGAACCACTCCCACGTGTGGGAGTTTGACGGTACTCTGCGAATAAGGATCGGCTAACTCCGTGCCAGCAGCCGCGGTAATACGGAGGATCCAAGCGTTATCCGGAATCATTGGGTTTAAAGGGTCCGTAGGCGGGCAGTTAAGTCAGTGGTGAAAGTCTTCCGCTCAACGGGAGAACTGCCATTGATACTGATTGTCTTGAGTTATTATGAAGTGGTTAGAATGAGTAGTGTAGCGGTGAAATGCATAGATATTACTCAGAATACCGATTGCGAAGGCAGATCACTAATAATATACTGACGCTGATGGACGAAAGCGTAGGTAGCGAACAGGATTAGATACCCTGGTAGTCTACGCCGTAAACGATGGTTACTAGCTGTTCGGCCCGATTAAGGGCTGAGTGGTTAAGCGAAAGTGATAAGTAACCCACCTGGGGAGTACGTTCGCAAGAATGAAACTCAAAGGAATTGACGGGGGCCCGCACAAGCGGTGGAGCATGTGGTTTAATTCGATGATACGCGAGGAACCTTACCAGGGCTTAAATGTAGTCTGACAGGAGTGGAAACACTTTTTTCTTCGGACAGATTACAAGGTGCTGCATGGTTGTCGTCAGCTCGTGCCGTGAGGTGTCAGGTTAAGTCCTATAACGAGCGCAACCCCTGTGGTTAGTTGCCAGCGAGTAATGTCGGGAACTCTAGCCAGACTGCCGGTGCAAACCGCGAGGAAGGTGGGGATGACGTCAAATCATCACGGCCCTTACGTCCTGGGCCACACACGTGCTACAATGGTAGGGACAGAGAGCAGCCACTTCGCGAGAAGGAGCGAATCTACAAACCCTATCACAGTTCGGATCGCAGTCTGCAACTCGACTGCGTGAAGCTGGAATCGCTAGTAATCGCATATCAGCCATGATGCGGTGAATACGTTCCCGGGCCTTGTACACACCGCCCGTCAAGCCATGGAAGCCGGGGGTACCTGAAGTCGGTCACCGCAAGGAGCCGCCTAGGGTAAAACTGGTAACTGGGGCTAAGTCGTAACAAGGTAGCCGTACCGGAAGGTGCGGCTGGAACACCTCCTTTCTAGAGCAATGCACTTTAAGTGCAACGCGCAATAATCAAAAGGGAAGTTCTTAAAGACCTTTTTTGGTCTTGATTCTAAGCTGTCGATTTAATATTTAAAGAATAAAGGACAGTCTCATAGCTCAGCTGGTTAGAGCGCTACACTGATAATGTAGAGGTCGGCAGTTCGAGTCTGCCTGAGACTACGACGCGCTAAGGCGCAGTTCAAAGTTAAAGGTTCATAGTTCAAAGTAATTTGAATTTGAGACAACAACGTTCATTACAAATTGAAAGGAAATTTTAGAAGTTGGGAAACCAGTTTAGAGTACGCAGTGAGCAGTACGCAGTACAGTTTTAACTGAATACTGAATACTAATTAACTGCCAACTAACAAACGGGGGATTAGCTCAGCTGGCTAGAGCGCCTGCCTTGCACGCAGGAGGTCATCGGTTCGACTCCGATATTCTCCACGATTCCTTAAGATCTAGGGGAGATAGGTAATACAAACATCAGGAAACGCGAAAGCATATTCGTTTGTTTGCCATTGATTTTAGGTTGCTTAAGAGGAAAAAAGTTCATTGACATATTGAGAAACAAAGAATACGAGAAAACTACAGTTATAGGATGTAAATTTTATAACGAGGTAAATTAATTAAATTAATAGAATATATTGTGATTTAAGGTCACGAGAAATTCGAGCATAAGCAAGAAGCATACAAGCTAGATAAGGGCGTATGGGGAATGCCTAGGCTCTCAGAGGCGAAGAAGGACGTGATAAGCTGCGAAAAGCTGCGGGGATTGGCACATACAAGTTGATCCGCAGATATCCGAATGGGGCAACCCACTATACTGAAGGTATAGTATCCGCAAGGAGGCAAACCCGGAGAACTGAAACATCTAAGTACCCGGAGGAAGAGAAAACAATAGTGATTGCGCTAGTAGCGGCGAGCGAACGCGCATTAGCCCAAACCATAAGGTTTACGGACCTTATGGGGTTGTAGGACCACAACATTTGTTGCAAACAGAATTAGAACAGGTTGGAAAGCCTGGCCATAGACGGTGACAGCCCGGTATAGGTAAAGAATGCAATGATAGTGGTATCCTGAGTAGTGCGGGGCACGAGAAACCCTGTATGAATCCGGCGGGACCATCCGCCAAGGCTAAATACTCCTGAGAGACCGATAGTGAACCAGTACCGTGAGGGAAAGGTGAAAAGAACCCTGAACAAGGGAGTGAAATAGATCCTGAAACCATACGCTTACAAGCGGTCGGAGCCCTTTAGGGGGTGACGGCGTGCCTTTTGCATAATGAGCCTACGAGTTACCGTTTCCAGCAAGGTTAAGCAGTTCAGCTGTGGAGCCGTAGCGAAAGCGAGTCTTAATAGGGCGAATTAAGTTGGTAATGGTAGACGCGAAACCGTGTGATCTACCCTTGGGCAGGTTGAAGCTGTGGTAACACATAGTGGAGGACCGAACCCGTTGACGTTGAAAAGTCTTGGGATGACCTGAGGGTAGGGGTGAAAGGCCAATCAAACTCGGAAATAGCTCGTACTCCCCGAAATGCATTTAGGTGCAGCGGTATAATAGTTTTATAGAGGTAGAGCTACTGATTGGATGCGGGGGCTTCACCGCCTACCAATTCCTGACAAACTCCGAATGCTATAAAATGTTTTATATCAGTGAGGGCATGGGTGCTAAGGTCCGTGTCCGAGAGGGAAAGAACCCAGACCATCAGCTAAGGTCCCCAAATATATGTTAAGTTGAAGAAACGCGGTTGGACTGCCCAGACAGCTAGGATGTTGGCTTGGAAGCAGCCATTCATTTAAAGAGTGCGTAACAGCTCACTAGTCGAGCGGTCCGGCATGGATAATAATCGGGCATAAACATATTACCGAAGCTATGGATTTCATATTTAGATATGGAGTGGTAGGGGAGCATTGTAACAGAGATGAAGGTGTACTGCGAGGTATGCTGGATTGGTTACAAAAGAAAATGTAGGCATAAGTAACGATAATGCAGGCGAGAAACCTGCACACCGAAAGACTAAGGTTTCCCCAGCTATGCTAATCAGCTGGGGGTTAGTCGGGACCTAAGGCGAACCCGAAAGGGGTAGTCGATGGACAACAGATTAATATTTCTGTACTTGCCCCACGTTAAAGCGGACGGAGGCGAACAGTTGGTGCGTGCTGACGGAATAGCACGTTGAAGGGAGTGGTAACACCCCGATAGTACACAAAAGCTTCGGCCGGCGTGATAATCCAGCGAATCGACTTCCAAGAAAAGCGAGTGGTGGCAACCCGTACCGTAAACCGACACAGGTAGTTGGGATGAGAATTCTAAGGTGCTCGAGAGATTCATGGCTAAGGAACTAGGCAAAATGGGCCCGTAACTTCGGGAGAAGGGTCGCCCCGCTTTAGGCGGGGCCGCAGTGAAGAGGTCCAGGCGACTGTTTATCAAAAACACAGGGCTCTGCTAAATCGAAAGATGATGTATAGGGCCTGACACCTGCCCGGTGCTGGAAGGTTAAGAGGAGATGTTAGCTTCGGCGAAGCATTGAATTGAAGCCCCAGTAAACGGCGGCCGTAACTATAACGGTCCTAAGGTAGCGAAATTCCTTGTCGGGTAAGTTCCGACCTGCACGAATGGTGCAACGATCTGGACACTGTCTCAGCCATGAGCTCGGTGAAATTGTAGTATCGGTGAAGATGCCGATTACCCGCTACGGGACGAAAAGACCCCGTGCACCTTTACTATAGCTTAGTATTGACTTTGGACAAGTGATGTGTAGGATAGGTGGGAGACTTTGAAGCGCCGTCGCCAGGCGGTGTGGAGTCATTGTTGAAATACCACCCTTTACTTGTTCGGAGCCTAACCTCATTAGATGAGGGACAGTGCTTGGTGGGTAGTTTGACTGGGGTGGTCGCCTCCAAAAGAGTAACGGAGGCTTCTAAAGGTTCCCTCAGCACGCTTGGTAACCGTGCGTAGAGTGCAATGGCAAAAGGGAGCTTGACTGAGAGACATACAGGTCGATCAGGTACGAAAGTAGAGCATAGTGATCCGGTGACACCGCATGGAAGGGTCATCGCTCAAAGGATAAAAGGTACGCCGGGGATAACAGGCTGATCTCCCCCAAGAGCTCACATCGACGGGGGGGTTTGGCACCTCGATGTCGGCTCGTCACATCCTGGGGCTGGAGAAGGTCCCAAGGGTTGGGCTGTTCGCCCATTAAAGTGGCACGCGAGCTGGGTTCAGAACGTCGTGAGACAGTTCGGTCTCTATCTGTAGTGGGCGTTAGAAATTTGAGTGGACCTGATCCTAGTACGAGAGGACCGGATTGGACCAACCTCTGGTGCACCAGTTGTTCCGCCAGGAGCATTGCTGGGTAGCTACGTTGGGAAGGGATAAGCGCTGAAAGCATATAAGCGCGAAACCCACCACAAGATGAGATTTCTTTAAAGGACCGTGGGAGACGACCACGTTGATAGGCCATAGGTGTAAAGGCAGCAATGTCATAGCCGAGTGGTACTAATAATCCGTAAAGCTTGATGCGACGCTTCCTATCCTGCAAGGGATGGGAAGCACTTGAATGCTTTTACCGCAGTATTTTCTTTATTCTTTGTTTCTTATATATGTCAACTTATTAGGTATGACATCTAGTAGGGAACAGGGCATTACTGCCCACTGGTTACTGAACACTGCATACTAAAGACTTAAGGTGGTTATGGCAACGGGGCTCACCTCTTCCCATTCCGAACAGAGAAGTTAAGCCCGTTAGCGCAGATGGTACTGCTATTTGTGGGAGAGTATGTCACCGCCTTTTTTTAGAAGACCCTTACATTAAGTTGTAAGGGTCTTTTTTTGTTTTAATAAGTTTGGGGCTGAAGTATACTCAGGCTCAGAAGTACCCCGTCAGTAATCTTTTCAGGTTGTTATATTGTGTCTTTCTGAAGCAATATCCACTTATTCTAAAATTGGGATTTTAAGCCTTCCTTATTACCAATCTTTAAAACCAACTATTACTTCAAAGTGTAAGCACTAAATTAAAGAAGCTTCCACCATTCTACCGGAGTTTTATCTTTCATTTTCTTCATTTAATTTTTTCTTAAGGATTGTTAAACCTATTATAAATCATACTTTTTGAATAATAGTCCTAATTCACTTGCGTTAATAGGGCAGAACTTAAAACCAGTTTTATAACGAATAATTACTTGCGTAAGATGCGCTAATCAAATCTATTAATTACTAACTGTTGTGAAAACAACGGAAAACTAAAAACTTATGAATTTGAAGTATTTATTCAAAACAGGAATTTTAATGTTATCAATGGGACTTCTGGTCTCGTGTTCAGATGACGATGATGATGTGGATACCGGCGAGCCACAACCAGACACTTATAATACCGAGGTATATCTTACCGATGCCCCAATTGATAATGCAGAAGTTGATGCAGTATTTATTACCGTTACCGGGGTAAGCGTAAATGGTAAAGCCATTGAAGGATTTGAAAAAACTACGGTAAATCTTAGTAGTTTACAAAACGGTGAAACCGAATTACTGGGAGATGTTGAGTTAGAAAGTGGTACCACTTCAGAGATTGTGTTAAGCCTGGACAATGAAACAGATGCTTCGGGAGAGGCACCGGCTAATTATGTACTTACTAGCAGTGGGGAGAAGAAGGCCCTGGCTACTTCTTCCGCAGAAATTAGTATCACCGATCAGGTTGAGATTAAGGAGAATGATGATAATGAAATCATTTTAGATTTTGACCTTAGAAAGTCTATAGTCACTAATTCTGCAGGAGAATTTCAATTTGTAAGTGATAGCGAATTAGCTCACAGTATAAGAGCTGTAAATAGTATTAATGCCGGTGAGATTACCGGTACAGTTAGCGATTTTGGTTCTACAGAGTCTGAAACTATTGTGGTTTTTGCTTATGAAGATGGTGCGTATAGTGAAGATGAAACTTCGGCAAATGGCGAAGGAGTGTTATTTGCCAATGCTACCGCAAGTAGTAAAATAAATGAATCTTCGGGAGAGTTTGAAATTCATTTTATAGAAAAAGGAGATTATGAACTTCATTTTGTTTCTTTTTCTGATGAGGATGCCGATGGTGAGCTGGAACTAGATGGTGAAGTTGAAGCTACTACCACGTCAGAAATAGATCTTTTAGGCTTCTCAGTAGATGCAGATTCAGAAGTGAATTTTGATATTCTCCTTGTAGGTTTGCTGGATTTATAATATACCAATAAGTTAATTATTAAAACCACCTTCGGGTGGTTTTTTTGTTTTATTCAATTTGCTAAAATTCATTGTATACCCTGTTCTAAGTTGTATGAATAATCAAAAGCTGATAGATGTCAGGTTTACTTCTTTTTACCAGTAACATAAAAACACAATTGTTTTATTAACTTTATTTTTGCCGAACCAATTTACAAATTATGAACAAAGGAATTTATATCGCTACGCTGGAGTCCCACAGCGGAAAATCTATGATCTCGTTAGGATTAATGAGAACACTTTTAGGAAAAATGGTGAAAGTAGGTTACTTCAGGCCAATTATAAACGATGTCCCAAAAGGAGAAAAAGACAATCACATAGATACAGTTTTAAGCTATTTTGATTTAAAAATCCCTTATGAAGATACTTATGCATTTACCCGAAGTGAGGTAATTCAAAAAACAAATGATGGAAAATCGGGGGAGATTATTGACACTATAATTTCCAAGTATAAAAAGCTGGAAGATGAATTTGATTTTATACTGGTAGAAGGAAGTGATTTCTCTGGTGAGGGTAGTGTTTTTGAGTTTGATGTAAACGTAGTGATTGCTAAGAATTTAGGAATACCAGTTATAATTGTAGTTAGCGGCCAGTTTAAGAGCTGGGAAGAATTGTTAGGAAACCAACAAATGGCTTATCGTGCGTTTAGAGATAAAGAAGTTCAGGTTATTGCTATGGTTAGTAATAAAATCCAGGAAGAGAACCTGGAGCCTGCAGCAAAAAATATGCGAGGATTTTTACCTCAGGAAGTTGATGTTTTTGCAATTCCGTTAATTGATACACTGAATAATCCAACTTTAAAAGAGATAGTTAAAGCACTGGACGGGACGGTTTTATTTGGTCACGATTTTCTGGATAATCAAACCGGGAATTTTGGAGTAGGAGCAATGCAGCTTAGAAATTATCTAACTACTTTAAAAAATGAAAGTTTAGTAATTACTCCTGGTGATAGAGCTGATATTATTCTTGGTGCATTACAAGCCAATATTTCGAGCAATTATCCAAGAATTTCAGGAATTATTTTAACCGGTGGTTTAAGGCCGGAAGAATCAATTTTAAAATTAATTGAAGGTTTATCTGATATTGTTCCTATAATTTCGGTACAGGAGGGGACTTTTGCAGTAACAAATAAAGTTGGTGCCATAAAGTCTAATATCTATGCCGATAGTATTCAGAAAATACAAACTACCATTAGTATTTTTGAGCGGTATGTTTCTTTTGATCCCCTGGTAGAAAAACTTACAAATTACCAACCCCAGGGTAGAACTCCAAGAATGTTTCAGTACGATTTGGTGAAGAGAGCCAGACAAAGTAAAAAGCATATTGTGTTGCCAGAAGGTACAGATGAGCGTATCCTAACCGCAGCAAAACGCCTTATAGATATGGACCTGGTAGAGCTAACTTTATTGGGAGATTTTGACACTATTCAGAAAACTGTCGCTAAAATTGCATTAGATCTTGATTTTTCAAAAGTAAATATTGTAGATCCTGTAAACTCCCCAAATTTCCAGGATTATGCTGAAACTTTCTATGAATTAAGAAAACATAAGGGTGTAAATATGGATATGGCGAAAGATCGTTTAAGCGATGTTTCGTACTACGGAACTATGATGATCTATAAAGGTCACGCAGACGGGATGGTATCTGGAGCAGCGCATACCACGCAACATACTATTTTACCCGCATTACAATTTATAAAAACCAAACCAAATGTTTCTGTAGTTTCTTCTGTATTTTTTATGTGTTTAGAAGATAGGGTTTCAGTATTTGGTGATTGCGCGATTAATCCGAATCCTACTGCGGCAGAATTAGCAGAAATTACTATTTCTTCGGCAGAGAGTGCTTCAGCCTTTGGTATAGATCCAAAAATCGCCATGCTTTCTTATTCTTCGGGAACTTCAGGAAAAGGTGAAGATGTAGATAGAGTGAGAGAAGCAACTGCCATAGTTAAAGAACGAAGACCAGATCTTAAAATTGAAGGCCCAATTCAATATGATGCTGCAGTAGATATTAGCGTTGGAAAAAGTAAACTACCAGGATCTGAAGTAGCTGGACAGGCTAACGTGCTAATTTTCCCCGATTTAAATACCGGAAATAATACTTATAAAGCTGTACAACGTGAAACTGGCGCTTTGGCCATAGGACCAATGCTTCAGGGCTTAAATAAGCCCGTAAACGATCTAAGTCGTGGTTGTACCGTTGCTGATGTTTACAATACCGTAATTTTAACTGCCATCCAGGCTCAAGGAATTTAATTCAGAATGAAATCAGCAAGATGCTGAACTCAAACACAAACAAATGAAGAATATTTTAATTATAAATTCAGGAAGTTCGTCTTTAAAATTTCAATTAATACAAATGCCTTCAGAAGAAGTTTTAGCTTCAGGAATGGTAGAACGTATAGGATTGGAAGGTTCAAAACTTCATTATAAAACTAAAAACGAATCGATTTCAGAAGAACTTTTAGCAAAAGATCACGCCATAGCATTAAAGGCAATTACAGATCTTTTAATGGATTCGGAAAAAGGAGTTATTAAAAATGCCGAAGAAATCCCGGCAATTGGCCATAGGGTAGTGCATGGTGGCGATAGTTTTTCTAAAACCATAGTGATAGACGAGAAGGTAAAGGCTAAGATTAAAGAATACTTTTCTTTGGCACCTTTGCATAATCCTCCAAACTTAAAAGGGATTGAAGTAGCAGAAAAACTTTTCCCGAATGCCACACAGGTAGCGGTTTTTGATACCGCATTTCATAGAAGTATCCCCAAGCAGGCTTCGCAATATGCTATTCCTACAGAACTTTCAGACAAACACCACATTCAACTATACGGGTTTCACGGTACCAGTCATAAATATGTAACGGAGAAAGCCATTGAATATTTACAAAAAGAGAATTCTAAAATTATAAGTATTCACTTAGGAAACGGTTGTAGTATTACGGCGGTACAGGATGGAAAAAGCATAGACCATTCTCTTGGTTTTGGGCCCGTAAACGGACTTATTATGGGAACCAGGAGTGGAGATATAGACCAGTCGGTTATTTTTTACCTGGTGGAACAATTAGGGTATTCAGCCCAGGAAGTAAGTGATATTTTGCATAATAAAAGTGGAATGTACGGCCTTACCGGTTATAGTGATCTTAGAGATATTGAAGAACAGGCGGCAAATGGAAATAAACAATGCCAATTAGCCCTGGATATGAATGCTTACCGAATTAAAAAATATATAGGTGCTTACACAGCTGCCATGAATGGCGTTGATGCCCTGGTTTTTACAGCGGGAATTGGAGAAAATAGCGATGTTATTCGCAAATTGGTTTGTGCAGATATGGAGTTCTTTGGGATTAAACTTAATGAAGATAAAAATAAACAGCGTTTAAAAGAATTAAGAACTATAAATGCTGAAGATTCAAAAGTTCAGGTTTTAGTTATTCCTACCAATGAAGAACTGGAAATTGCACAACAGACTTATAACCTGGGGATTTAACGGCTAATTATATGAGGTATTTGCTTACCAGGTGTAATCTTTCCTGTAAAGCTTTAGATTTATGTTTGTGAGACAATAAGGTGTTACGCAAACTTCCATCTGTTAATACTTGAAGTGTTTGGTGCAACTGGTTAAAAAAGCGCCTTTCCATTTCGGTACAAATTTGTCCCGATTTTGGGTTGGTGTTCATTCTTAAATTCTGTTGCATTTTAAGCACTTCTTTTTTGCATTTTAATAAAAGCTGGTCCAGGTAATCCTGGTCTCTTGCTTCTAAAATATGCCGGTCTAAATCGTCTTTCAATGCTTTTTTATGATTGTATAAAGATTTAAACAGTTTTTTTAAAAAGATCTTTTTAGTGGTTAGAATACAGTGTTTATAGTATATCGCGGCAGTATAATTAGCAATATAATATTTTTCCAGGTGGTCTACTTCAGAAGGTTTCCTCAACATCATTTCCTCTCTTTCCTTTTTAATACATTCCTTAATTGGAAGTGGTAGTATTTGTAATGAATTTACTGGAAAACGGGAAAATTAGCTGTTAAATAAGATTAAACAATTATTAAAAGATACTTAATAATTGCCGAATTTCTAATGGGAGATTCGCTGGCATGGTATTTTTTTATTAAAAGATGAAGAAACAAATAGTATGATGAACAATTAAAATGTAGACTTTACCTAAAAAGATCCTTATACTCCACAAAGAAAGCTTCCATTTGTTTCATATTATCATTTAGGAATTTCATCGCTTCAGGCCATTGATTGCGGTTGTGAATACTAACACCATCTAATTGAACGTAAACCCGGGAAATTATTTTCCCTTCCGGAAGTTCGTATTCTTCCTCAAATATGGCATCTGATAGATATTCTGTAGTTAGAATTTTTTTCAAGGAAATTAGCTTTTCAAAATAATATGCGCAAATCAGCGGATCTTCATCTATAACATCTATAGAAACTTGGGCAAATTTTCGGTTAAACGTAAATTTTAATTCAAGCTCTTTAATTCCAGTGTTATAAAGCAACCATTTTTGCCGGAAAACGATACCAAAACTCGTCCAGAACTGTTGCCTTAATTTTTTGCTTTCGGCTTTGCTAAACATATTAAATAAAATAAGCCAGTAAAATTCCGCCCACAATCACTGCCAACTTGGAAATATTAAATTTATGATTTTTAGAAGCTTCAAATAAAATAGTAGTAGAAACGTGCAGAAAAATACCAATTACCAGCGCGTTTATATAAATTGAAATATCCTGAAGTAAACTAAATTGCGATTTAAAGAAACTTCCCAGCGGCGTCATTAAAGCAAAAACCGCGAGGAACAGTCCGACTTTAATTTTACTCAAATTAGAATGGATAAGAAAAACCGACAGTATGGTTGCCACCGGAATTTTATGAATTACGACTCCGTGTAAGATATGATCGCCTTCATCCATAGGAAAACCTTCCAAAAATGCGTGAATACTCAAACTAATCAATAATAGGATTGGGAATTTTTTCATTCCTTCCTGGTGGTGCAAATGCCCGTGTTCAACTCCTTTAGAAACAAATTCGAGGATTATTTGCAGCAGTAAGCCCAACATTATAAAAATACCCACTTCTTCGGTTCCGTTTAGATAAACTTCGGGCAGTAATTCAAAAATGGTAACCGCCAGGAGATAAGCACCGCTAAAGCTAAGCAATAACTTAAAACCAATAGAGGAGGAGGGTTTTAAGAAAATGGCAATAAGGTAACCGGCAATTACAGAAATTAAAGGTAAAATGTAGATCATTAATTAAGTCAAAAATAATTAGTAAAATTGCTCAAGGCACACTCCAGGGCCTCTACCGAAGCTAATCGGGAGTAAAAAATAAAAAATTAACACCAGCCACAACGATTTTCAATCCTCATTGTAAGGAGTTAAAAAGATAAGTCGTAAAAGCATTGGTAATATTTCAGCATCCCCAGCCGGCAATACTAATATTCAGCAAAATTACCCTATTTTTGTGGACTGTAAAAAACCGATATGGAAAATAATTTTAAAATGATTGCCAAGACCATGTATGGTTTTGAGCCAGTTTTGGCTAAAGAATTAATGGCACTTGGCGCTATGGATGTAAAAGAGGGAACCAGAAATGTAAGTTTTGTAGGTGATAAAGGCTTTATGTATAAAGCGAATTTATGCCTTAGAACTGCAATTAAAATTCTTAAACCATACCAAAGTTTTAAAATATTTTCTGAAGAAGACCTTTACAAGAAAATTTACGAGCTACCCTGGGAAGATTTTATGGATGTAGACGATACCCTGGCAATTGATGCCACAGTACATTCTGAAACTTTTACGCATTCCCAATATATTTCCTTAAAAACAAAAGATGCCATTGTGGACCGTTTTCGGGATAAGTTTGATAAAAGACCAAATGTGGATCTTGATTTTCCAACTTTGAGGGTTAATATTCATATTGAAAAGAATTTTTGTAATGTTTCTTTTGATTCTTCAGGCCAGTCTTTGCACAAACGTGGATATAAGACCGCGACCAATATTGCGCCCATAAACGAGGTTTTGGCCGCCGGTATGTTATTACTTTCTGGTTGGGACGGGCAGTGCGATTTTCTGGATCCCATGTGCGGTAGTGGAACTATTTTAATTGAAGCCGCAATGATTGCGTGCAATATTCCACCAAATTTAAACCGAAAGGAATTCGCTTTTGAACGTTGGAAAGATTGGGATGAAGATCTTTTTGAAAAAATTGAAGCTTCAGTACTTAAAAAAGTACGGGAATTTCATTTTACTATTCAGGGGTATGACACTGCACCTTCGGCAGTACACAAAGCCATTGATAATATTGAAAATGCCAATCTCACCGAATTTATTAAAGTAAAAAGGCAGGATTTCTTTGCATCAGAAAAAGAAGGCGAAAGGCATTTACATATGTTGTTTAATCCGCCGTATGGAGAACGTTTGGAGATTGATATGCCGAAATTCTATAAAGAAATTGGAGATACACTGAAGCAGGCCTACCCGGGAACCGATGCCTGGTTTATCACTTCTAATCTTGAAGCAATAAAACACGTTGGCCTAAGACCTTCTCGAAAAATTAAGCTTTACAACGGTGCCCTGGAATCTAAATTATTGAAATACCAGATTTACCAGGGATCAAAGAAAGCGAAGTTTCAGGAGTAGTTTAATCTAATCTCTATTTTTTATAAAAAGGAATCAGGTAACTAATGGTATAGCCATAACCAACTCCAATGTTACTATCGTCGTAGGTTCGGTTAAACCCTGGAATTGCGAGGTTGTCAAAATTATCTGGGGTGCTTTGAAATAGCCTGCGTTTCAGTTGTACATTCACTGAAAGGAATAGATTATTTAAAACTTCAACTTTAATCCCGGCTATTAATTCTATCCAGTTTGCCGTTAAGCCAGAATATTCTATGGTTTCAGAACGAATATCGGGTTCAAAAAACGGATTGGTGGTATAGATTTGGTATTCTTCAACATCTTGCGTAAAGGTTGAAAATCCATAACGAGCGCCAACAAAAATAATGTTTTCCATACCTGTCCAGTTTTCGTAGGCATTATAATCTGCTCCTATTTTTACATAACTTCCGCGAGATGTAATGCTAATATTATCTTCAGCATAACCAATACTTTCATTTCCTAATTCCGCGGCAGCGTAATAATCTTTATAAACCCGGTAATCTCCTAAAATCTCAAACCCGGAATAATCGTCCTGGAAAGCAGTTTTTAAAAGCTTACTAATATCGGCCCCAACCCGAAGCCCAAATTTTTCACGGTTGGCCAAACTATCTTCTATTGCTTTTTCCTGTACCGTTGTTTCCTGACTTAGCAATGGAGCAGCAAGGAACAGAAATAGGATGCTAAAAAAATATGCTGATATGTGATTCTGTATCATCTTCAATATTGGGTTCTTCTATAATATAAGAATCTATCCATTCGCCTTCTTCCCCACCTTCAATGGTTAATTTAAGGCTATTATAAATTACTTTATAGGCACACGCACGGTTTACATAAACTTCTTCAGTCCCGTAGGTAAATGTTAAAGTATCTGTATCTGGTGTAAATTCGGGATCTTCGTCGTCTTCTTCTGCATCAAAAAGCGTAAAGGTATAGGTGGTAGTATTTTGATCTGTTCTTAATGGAATTTGAATAGTATCAGGATTTATTCTTTGGTATAAAGTCTTTATAGAATCGCTTACCATAGACCTTACGCTTAAATTGGTAGGGCTTTTATAGCTTTCACGATCATTAACATCATAAAAGCTCAAGATGAGCATGGGCGTAGTTTGGGTGCTTTCAGGACAAATATCGTCGCGCTGGCACCCCATAATAAGCATTAGTAAAACTACACTTGGTACAAGAATTTTTAAAAAACTTCTATTCATTTATTTTCTTTCTAAACACACAACATTCTCCACGTGATGGGTTTGCGGAAACATATCTACGGGCTGTACCCTGGTAACTTTATAATATTCGTCTAATAAAGATAGATCCCTTGCCTGCGTGGCAGAGTTGCAACTTACGTAAACAATGCGTTGTGGCAATATACCAATTATTTGGGCAATCACATCTTTGTGCATCCCGTCTCGTGGCGGATCTGTAATTATAACGTCTGGCTGACCGTGATTATTGATAAATTCTTCAGAAAAAACTTTTTTCATATCGCCAACAAAAAACTCTGTATTGTTAATTTGGTTGCGTTCGGCATTTTCTTTGGCATCAATAATCGCTTCCGGAACAACTTCAACCCCAATTACTTTTTTCGCTTTTTTTGCAACAAATTGAGCGATAGTTCCGGTTCCGGTATAAAGATCGTAAACTATTTCGTCTCTTTTTAGATCGGCAAAATCGCGCGTAATTTTATACAATTCATAAGCCTGGGCCGAATTGGTTTGATAAAAAGACTTGGCGTTTATTTTAAATTGAAGTCCTTCCATTTGCTCAAAAATATGGTCACGGCCTTTATAGCAAATAACTTCCTGGTCGTAAATAGTATCGTTCCCTTTTTCATTTATTACATATTGAAGCGAAGTAATCTCTGGAAACATTTCTATTACCGCATCTAAAAACAATTCCCGCTTTGCTTTGTCTTCATGAAAAAACTGGATTAGCACCATGATTTCACCAGTAGAGGAGGTGCGTATCATTAAAGTTCGTAATAAACCTTCCTGCTTACGCGCATTAAAAAAGCTAAGACCATTAGAAGTAGCAAATTCTTTTATAAAATTTCTAATGGCATTGCTGGGATCTTCCTGAAGGTGGCACTTTTTAATATCGAGTATTTTATCCCACATTCCTGGAATATGAAATCCAAGAGCATTTTTATCGTCAAAATCTTTACCGCTGTTTATTTCTTCAGGTGTGAGCCAGCGGCTATCACTAAATGAAAATTCCATTTTATTACGATAAAAATAAATTTCTTTGCTTCCTAAAATAGGGGTCACCTTTGGCAGTTCAACCTTACCAACCCGAATAAGGTTATTAAAAACCTCGTCCTGTTTATATTCCAGCTGATATTCATAACCCATATTTTGCCATTTGCAGCCTCCGCAAGTTCCAAAATGCTGGCAAACGGGTTCTACACGCTTCTCTGAAAATTGATGAAAATTAACCGCTGTGCCCTGGTAGTAAGATTTTCGTTTTTTAGTAGTTTTTATATCGGCTACATCGCCGGGAACCACATTATCTATAAATATAACTCTACCATCTGGCGATTTCCCGATTCCTTTTCCTTTTCCACCGGCACCGGTAACTTCTACGGCTTCAAATACCTTGTTTTTATTCCTTCTTCCCATAGCGCAAAAATAGAATAATTGTGAAGATTTATTCCCTGTGTTCCTAAAAATTCCCACAAACATTTAGTAATTTGCGAAAACTTAAATAATGGATGATTTCTCTCCCCTGTGACCTGATTTTATAGGTGCAAAAGAAGGAATTATAGAATTATTGATTTTAAAAAAATTGAACATGTCTTTACCAAAAATTACATCTTCAAAAGAAGCTATTGAATTAGAAGACCAGTATGGTGCTCATAATTACCATCCTTTACCAGTGGTGCTTAGCCGCGGCGAGGGTGTTCACGTTTGGGATGTAGAAGGAAATAAATATTACGATTTTCTTTCAGCCTATTCTGCAGTAAACCAGGGACACTGCCATCCAAAAATTGTTGATGCGCTTTGTAACCAGGCTGCTACGCTTACGCTTACTTCCAGGGCGTTCCATAACGACGTATTAGGCCCGTATGAAAAGTTTGCAACAGATTATTTTAAATTCGACAAGTTGCTGCCTATGAATACCGGGGCAGAAGCTGTTGAAACCGCGATTAAAATTGCGAGAAAGTGGGCTTACGAAAGAAAAGGAGTGAAAGAAACTGAAGCCCAAATAATTGTTTGTGAAAACAATTTCCATGGAAGAACAACTACGATTATTTCTTTTTCTAACGATGAAGGTGCCAGGAAGAATTTTGGCCCATACACACCCGGATTTATAAAAATCCCTTACGATGATATTGATGCGCTGGAAAAAGTGCTAAAAGAGAATGATAATATTGCAGGTTTTCTTGTAGAACCAATTCAGGGAGAAGCGGGAGTTTATGTACCTTCTGATGGATATCTGAAAAGGGCTCGAGAACTTTGTAAAGAAAATAACGCTTTATTTATTGCAGATGAAGTGCAAACCGGAATTGCTCGTACCGGGCAATTACTGGCAGTAGACCACGAAGAGGTGAAACCAGATATGGTAATTCTTGGAAAGGCAATTTCCGGCGGTGTTTATCCCGTATCTGCTGTGTTGGCGAATAATGAAGTGATGGATGTAATTCAGCCCGGGCAACACGGTTCTACATTTGGTGGAAACCCATTAGCCGGCGCTGTAGCAACTGCTGCCCTTGAAGTAATTCGCGATGAAAATTTAGCTGAAAATGCCGAAAAACTTGGGAATCTTTTTAGAAGATTACTCAACGATTTTATACGTGATTCCAATATTGTAGAATTAGTTAGAGGGAAAGGCTTATTAAATGCTATTGTTATAAACGATTCAGAAGATAGTTCTACTGCCTGGGATATTTGTATGGCACTAAAAGAAAACGGACTTTTAGCCAAGCCAACCCATGGCAATATTATTCGTTTTGCTCCGCCATTAGTAATGAACGAAGAGCAAATTAGAGATTGTGTAAATATCATTACCACTACACTAAAACAATTTGAGAAATAAATATTTATCAAATAATTAAAAAAGGAAGAGGCTGTCTGAAAAGGCAGCCTTGTTTGTTGTATTATTTTCTGGTTTTTAGTATTTTGATGTAATGAAAGCCAAAGCAGTATTTAAGACCTATGACCAGTCGCAGTTAAGTCTTTTGCCTCCCAGTTATGATGATCTGGTCCCTGCCCATCATCCCGTTAGGATCGTCAATACGATTATTGATCAAATCGACATCGCTGACCTGGAGCGAAGTTATAAAGGAGGAGGTACTTCCAGTTATCATCCCCGGATGTTGCTCAAGGTGACCATCTATGCCTACCTGCGCAATATGTATTCCTCTCGTAAAATTGAGCAGGCCCTTCAGGAGAACATTCATTTTATGTGGCTCAGCGGTCAAAGTAAACCCGATCATAATACCATCAATGATTTTAGGGGCAAACGCTTAAAAGGGAAGTTTAAAAATATCTTCAACCAGGTGGTTCTTTTATTGGCCGACCAGGGTGTACTGTCCTTAAAGGAACTCTTTGTGGATGGCACCAAGATAGAGGCCAATGCCAATCGCTTTACTTTTGTATGGGGCAAATCGATCAAGAACAGCAAGGCGCGTATCAAGAAACAGCTCCGGGAACTATGGTCTTATGTGGAACAGGTTTATGACCAGGAACAAATGCTTCCCAATGAACCTGATTTTGATGCTATCGATCCGGCTGAAGTAGCCAAAACCATTGATGCCATTAATGACGCATTAAAGGATAAGGAGATCGATAAAAAAGTAAAACAGAAGCTCAACTATGCCAGGAAGAACTGGCCAGGGAACCTGAAGAAATACCAGGAGCAGGAAGCCCTTCTGGGCAAGCGTAACAGCTATAGTAAGACAGATCCCGACGCTACTTTTATGCGGATGAAAGATGATTATATGCACAAAATGGGCAATTAAAACCCGGGTATAACCTTCAGGCCTCCACCAATAACCAGTTCATTACCAATTATACCTTAGCCCAAACCACCGCAGATACCACTACCTTAAAAAACCACCTGCAAGATCATATAGGCTCCTACGATCAAACACCTCAAAGCCTTACCGCAGATGCCGGCTATGGCAGTGAAGAGAATTATACCGATTTAGAGGAAAAGGAAATTACTGCTTATGTGAAATACAACTACTTCCATAAAGAACAACGCGATAAAAAGCATCGGGAAAACCCATTCCACCCGGACAACCTATTCTACAATAAAGAAACCGATACATATTACTGCCCTATGGGCCAGGCGATGAAGAAAGTAAAGCGTTATGAGAGTGAAACCACTACGGGTTTTAAGCAGCAGGTTCATCGCTACCAGGCTCAAAACTGCCAGGGGTGCCCGCTTCGCGGTGCTTGCCATAAAGCCAAAGGGAACAGGATTATCGAGCGCAATCATAACCTGATCCGTCTCAAGGAAAAAGCCAGGAACCTACTATTAAGTGAAGCGGGAATAGCACATCGTAAACGTCGGTGCTGGGATGTGGAAGCCGTCTTTGGGAATATCAAGCAAAATATGGGCTTCAAGCGATTTATGCTTCGGGGAATGGAGAAAGTAACTACTGAAATAGGGTTAATTGCTATGGCGCACAACTTAAGAAAATTCAGTATAGCATAGGAAGGGGGCTTCCTTGCCTTTTTTTATCATTAAGAATATCTACAAAAGAAGAAGCACTTCTCTCACAAAAACTTTTATCAATAAAAAAGGCCATCTAAATACTTTTTAGACGGCCTCTTTCTTATTCTCAAAAAGAAAAAGACCTATTGATTTTGTTCTATTTCTCTTAAAATTTCATTTTGCATCTCATAAATCCCATCTACTCCGCCATACATAATAAACATTACAATAGTGCTTATTAAACTAATAGCGCTTAGTATAAGGCCAATAATAGCAAGAATTTTCCCGGTTTTTACGTTCTGGTACCCGGTGTATAGTTCAGGTTGTGCATTATAGATTTCGGTAGCCCTTTTTGCCATTACAAGCGCAATAATTCCGAAGATAATTCCCAGAATACCGTAACAGCAGCATCCTATAATTGAGAGAATACCGAAAATTAAAATTAAAGTTGAATTTGGTAATTGTTGTCTTTCCATAAAGATTGGTTTATTGGGTTAGTTGTATTAATTGATTCATTTTTATTAAATAGCTAATTAGCATTACCGCTCCGCTCAAAATAATTAGCCCGATTTTTACTTGAAAATCGTATCTAAATTTTACGAAGAGATTCAGGATGAGAAAGGCAAGTAAAAATAAAATGGGATAGATAGCCGGAAACATTAAAAATGCCTGGGTAAATTCTGCATTAAAAACAAGTAATAAGGCGCGTTGACCCCCACAGCCAAAACAATCTACTCCAAAGAGGCTTTTGTTAAGACAGGGCAACATAAAATCTTCCATAATTAATTTTTAATGCTAATTTTTTTGGTGAATTCCATATTGCTAGAAGAAATTAATTTCAGGACATAAATTGCGTCCTGTAGTCCTGAAGTAGGCAATGTATAATTTGCACTTCCGCCTGGTAATGTTTTATTATAAATCATTTGTCCGTTAAGGTCGTATAACAAAATTTGTTTTACATCGGTTTCCACCATTTTAATCTCCAATTGCGCTTCTATGTTATTTTGAACAATAAGAGCTTCAGGTATTGAAAAATCTAATTCTTCTACTGGTAATTCAGATTGCAAATTATCTTCTTTTTCCTCAATAAAACTAATAAAAAATCGATTACTATAGTTTCCTTTTGGTAAATCTATTGAAAATATATCTTTATTTAATCGAAAATTAGATTCTAACTCAGCATCAAAAATATACACATTTTCATTCTCAAATTGTCTAAAATCATCAAGTTGAAAGCTTAATGAAGCATTTTCTGTTAAATTAATTAGCAACGGAATTTTATCATTTTTTCTAAACGGCCTTACCTGTATATTATAAAACGCTTCTTCAATATTCCATCCCACATCATTCTGCAAAACCCCATAGATCTTTGCATCCATTGCCCAATCATAATCTTTAGAAGAATCTTCCCTAAAAGCTAAAAGTAGGGCACGGGTGTAGAGGCTATTTACTATTACATTGAGTTTTAAAAGTGGAATCTCACTTTTTTGCTGATTTTTAAACTCTGAAGTTTGTGAATTTTCCTGTTGAAACCTTCTTTGCGAATTTTTAAAATGAATATAGCCATCGTTTCTTCCGCTTAACATAAAACCCTGTGCAATGGGGGCATATTCGCGAGCAATTTCACTACCGGTTTCTCCCGAACTTCCTGTTTCTTCACCTGCACCGTTATAAGTTTTAAAAACTGCGGGCGCATAAGCATTTGGCCCCGGAGAGTAAGAACCATAACCACCTTCATAGTCTTTTAGATTATGAGAATCACCATTATTTTTAGAGTCCCAAAAATAAGCAATGCCTGTGCTGGCGGAATTTTCCATTAAAAAACTTTGTAAATGTAGGGCCGAAGGGTAAGGATTGCCCACCAAAACTGCCTGGTCCTTATTTATTGAAACTTTTATCTCGCCATCATTAGGTAAACCTCTAAAATCGTATTGCTGGCTATTGCCTGGATTATTTTCAACTCCGTTAACGAGTCTGGGGTCAGTGCCATTTACACCTTTCATAGTAAAGCCTTCGGCCGGCGCAACATCAAAACTAACACCTACGTGCTGCCAGTCATTATAATCACTGCCAGAATATTTATAAATCCAGCGGCGAGAAATTCTTAAAGGGTGGGAAGTGCCTTCTAAACTTCCTGTAATATGGACCGGATTGCTATTGGTTTTGTTCTTGGGTTGAAAAATCACGGCACCAAATTGGTCTTGACTAATATTATCTTTAACCGGCAAGGCCCAGTAATTATAATCAAAAGCATTAGACGTGCCTTCCTGGAAAACCGAGAGTAAGCCATTCCCATAATTGAGATTTGTACTTTTTTCTCCCTGTAATAATTGCGATTCTTTTCTAAGGTAAATGCTTGCTTCAGTTTCTGGATTGTGGTTTTTTTCTAAATTGATATTGTCTTCAACATACAAAAAACGATCGCTAAGATAAATATAGGAGTCTCCGGAAGTCGAAGGCGAAATGTGTAATTGAGCATTTCCGTAGTAAAAAGAGAAAATAAAAGCTAAGAAGTATATTTGCCTCATAATTCCTGTAACTTTGCGGAAAATACAAGAACCGTTATTTTAAACATTTTACAAATAAGGGATAACAGGTAAAAAAATGAATAATTCTCAAGTAATAAATACAATTTTAATCGTAGTAGGTGGCGCACTTTTAATTTATGCTATTGCAGCTGAAGGTGCTCACGCTTACTTTAAAATCATTGGTTTAGTCACTATTATGCTAGGTCTTTATCGTGCAACAAATTTTTGGGTAGAGACAAAAGACGATCATAAAGAAGACGAAAATAACGAGTAATGGAGCTGAAAAAAGGGGATAAAGTGGCGGTTTTAGATGATGTGCTGGAAGGTTATGTAATAAAAACTGAAGCCGGCACCGTTTATATTGAAACTACCGATGGTTTTGAAATGGAATTTTCTGCAGCGGAATTAGTGAAAATTGAAACCCCAATTGAAGCTTTATCTGATGATGTTGATTTTGAAAAGGTTTTAGCTGAAAAAAAGTTACCTCCAAAACCCAAATCACAACGCATAAAGCCGAAAGAAAGAAATTTGCCTCCAATGGAAGTAGATTTGCATATTGAAAAACTTACCACTTCTTCCCGCGGGATGAATAATTACGATATGCTGAACCTTCAATTAGAAACTGCAAAACGGCAAATAGAATTCGCAATGAGAAAACGAATTCAGAAAATTGTGTTTATTCACGGGGTAGGTGAGGGAGTCTTAAAAGCCGAATTGGATTATTTACTGGGCCGATACGACAACCTTAAATTTTACGATGCCGATTATCAAAAATATGGTCTGGGTGCTACAGAGGTCTATTTTTTTCAGAATGTTTAATCTTCTGTATTAGTTTCTTCTTCACCATTTTCGTTATCACTTTGTCCCTCTTCATTTTCCTGTTGAAGGTTAGTAAATTGCTGAAAAGGAATTCTTGTAACATCCAGCCTTCCCAGGATATAAGAATCAAACCGAATATCTTCGCCGCTTCCATCCTGTCTAATTAAATTAAAATTTTTAATCTCAATGGTAGATCTGTAACTTCTTGTAATATGATGATCTAACTGAAGATCGTGTTCAAAATTAGGATCAAAAATATTTTCATTTAAATAATTTGGGAATCCATCAACTTCAGCCGTATTTATAGGACTTAAAAAGGCATCGTTATTTTCGTCAATAGCTCTTTGTACATCCTCAGGATCAATTTCGTGGCGGGTTAAAACCCCATCATCATCATCATCGGGATCAAGATAATTGGGTATTCCATCTACATCTGTATCTAAATAACCTTCTTCTGTTGTAGGATCTTCAGGACTGGCATTTTTTTCATCAGCCGTAGGGACATTATCATTATCATCATCAATATCTAAATAATCTGGGATACCATCACCATCAGTATCCAGATGGTCTCCGTTGGGATCATATCCTTCTTCGCCATTGGGTACGTCATCCCCATCGGCGTCGGCATCGAGGCTTATATCATTAAACCTGGTTCTAATTACCACAACTCCGCCGGCAGAAACATATTCTTCTAATACCCGCGGAGATCCTGGCGGTACTCCCTTACAAAAATATTCGCCTCCATTAATCTCACTGTCATAAATTCTGTAAACCAGTCGGTTATCTTCGCCCGAGAGATTAATTACTATTGAATCATTTACCTCCAGCGTTAAAATTTTCTGCGTAAGCGTATCATTTAAACGATTATCTTTTAATTCTAAAGACATAGATTCATAAACATCTTCATTATTTACAGCCCAAAGCACTTTTTTACCATCAATTTCACATAAAGTTAGATCACTGTTTTCTAAATCGAAACTGGTCACGGTAATATCCCCGTCGTCACAGGAATAAAGGGCAAAAGAGAAAAATAAAGCTGCAAGAATCTTTTTCATAGTATGGTAATATATTCAAAGTGAAACAAAAATAGCGGAATTCAAGATTTTTAGGGCAGGTTCTTTTAAATAATTTTATTTCGTTTAATTTTGCGGCAATGAAAAATGTATATCTTGATTCTGCCGCGACCACGCAAATGCGTGATGAAGTAATTGACCGAATGACCTCTGTGATGAAAGAGGTTTATGGTAATCCTTCTTCTACCCATTCTTTTGGAAGATCTGCTAAATCTTTAATAGAGCAGGCGCGTAAAACTGTTGCCGGTTATTTAAATGTAAAAGCTTCAGAAATAATTTTCACTTCTGGTGGTACTGAAGCCGATAACCTGGCTTTAAATTCCGCGGTTCGTGATCTTGGAGTTAAGCGAATAATCACTTCAAAAATTGAACACCACGCGGTTTTGTATACCGTAGAGCAGCTTCAGGATTGTTTTGATGTAGAGGTAGTTTATGTTGATTTAGATTCCCGCGGAAATATTGATGTAGCACATTTAGAAAAATTATTAAATGCTTCAGATAAAAAGACGTTGGTTAGCCTGATGCATGTAAATAACGAGATTGGGAATAAACTGGACATTAAAAAAGTCGGAGAATTGTGTAAAAAACATCACGCCTTATTTCATTCAGATTGTGTACAATCGGTGGGACATTATGATCTTGATTTTAGTGAAATACCGGTAAATTTTACCGCGGTAAGCGCCCATAAATTTCACGGCCCAAAAGGTGTGGGATTTGCTTTTATTAGAAAAAACAGCGGATTAAAACCACTTATTTTTGGAGGAGAGCAGGAGCGTGGCCATCGTGCCGGCACAGAAGGGGTTCATAATATTGTAGGCCTGGAAGAAGCTTTAAAACTATCTTTAGATAATTTAGCCGAAGAAAAGGCCTATATAAGTGATCTAAAAGCTCATTTTATTTCAAAATTAAAAGCCGAAATTCCCGGGGTGAAATTCAACGGTGATTGTGACGATGCTTCAAAAAGTACCTATACTTTGGTAAATGTATGTTTGCCGGTGCCAGCCGATAAAGCTTTAATGTTATTATTTCAATTAGATTTAAAAGGAATTGCCTGTTCTAAAGGTAGTGCCTGCCAAAGTGGAAGTGATAAGGGATCTCATGTGCTAAATGCATTTTTAGAAGAAGAAGACCTTAAAAAACCATCCGTACGGTTTTCATTTTCGAGATTTAATACCAGGGATGAGCTGGATTATGTGGTAAATACGCTTAAAGAATTTATTGAATCTTAAAGTTTTTCCTGAAGCTGACCTGAATCATATTTTTTAGTTTTTAATCGCTGTTTCTTTGTAAAAGAAAATACCCCATTTGGGTTTAAAAAATATAAAGTTATGGCTGAAAAACACGAATATCAGGTAGATCTTATCTGGTTAGAAGATCGAAAAGGAGAAGTTAGCTCTCCTGAATTGACCGATATTATTGAAACAGCAACCCCGCCAGATTTTCCAAAAGGAATGCCCAACATTTGGTCTCCTGAACATTTTCTGGTTGCCGCGGTAGAAAGTTGTTTGATGACAACCTTCCTGGCTATTGCTGAAAATTCTAAACTGGAGTTTATCTCTTTTAAATCTAAAGCAATTGGAAAACTGGATAAAGTTGAAGGTAAATTTCAAATGACTGAAATTATACTAAAACCAGTTTTGGAAATTTCCGACGAAAATAATGCTGAAAGAGCCAAACGCATCATAGAAAAAAGTGAAAAAGCCTGTTTGATCTCCAATTCTATAAAAAGTAAAATTATACTGGAAGCTGAGGTTATAGTTGGTTCGGTTGAGAAAGTTTAATCATTCCTCTTCTTATATAATGTTAAGTTAATTCGTTATTGCGAGTGCAGCAATCTTCAGTTCAATGTATTTGATCAAAACGTCAACCTGAACTTATTTCAGAGCCTGCCCCGATTTTTCATCCGGGATCTAATTTATTAAACCCGGAATGACGTTTGAATGCGATTTTTAAGGACAGATTGCCACGTCGGCTATCGCCTTCTCGCAATGACGACTTAACCACAAACAGAAAACCGACAACTGATAACTCACAACTGAGAACCGAAATCAAAACAATGTTTTCCTAAAACAATAATTGTTGGTATCTTTGCAGCCCTAAAAATCGTTTAACTTCTACAAAAACAGGAAGGTGTATGAATACTAAGAAGGTCGCATTTTATACCTTGGGTTGTAAACTCAATTTTTCAGAAACTTCTACCATTGCAAGATCTTTTAAAGATGAAGGTTTTAAGCGTGTGGAATTCACTGAAGAAGCTGATATTTATGTGATCAATACCTGTTCGGTTACCGAGAATGCCGATAAACGCTTTAAAACCATCGTAAAACAAGCGCAAAAAGTGAATGAAGATGCGTTTGTGATTGCCGTGGGTTGCTATGCCCAATTGAAACCGGAAGAACTTGCCGATGTAGATGGAGTAGATTTAGTGCTTGGGGCGACTGAAAAATTCAAAATCACCGATTACCTTAACGATCTTTCTAAAAATGATCTTGGGGAAGTTCATTCCTGTGAAATTGATGAAGCCGACTTCTACGTGGGTGCTTATTCCATTGGTGACAGAACCCGTGCATTTTTAAAGGTGCAGGATGGGTGTGATTATAAATGTACTTATTGTACCATTCCGTTAGCGCGTGGAATTTCCCGAAGCGATAAACTGGAAAATGTTTTAACCAATGCCGCTGAAATTTCAGCAAAAGGAATTAAAGAAATTGTGCTTACCGGAGTAAATATTGGGGATTACGGAAAAGGTGAATTTGGCAATAAAAAGCACGAACATACTTTTCTTGACCTTGTAAAAGCTTTAGATGAGGTAGATGGAATTGAACGTTTAAGAATCTCTTCTATTGAGCCTAATTTATTGAAAAACGAGACCATAGATTTTGTTGCCGATAGTAATACGTTTGTGCCTCATTTTCATATCCCATTACAAAGCGGAAGTGACGATTTGCTTAAATTGATGAAGCGTCGTTATATGAGTTCGCTTTATAGCGATAGGGTGGCGCAAATTAAGCGAGTAATGCCCAATGCCTGTATTGGTGTTGATGTTATTGTTGGCTTTCCCGGCGAAACCGAAAAACGCTTCCTGGAAACTTATAATTATTTGAATGAATTAGATATTTCTTACCTGCACGTTTTTACTTATTCTGAGCGTGATAATACTCCTGCAGCAGAAATGGAAGGTGTGGTTCCTACCAAAGTGAGAAAGAAACGAAGCAAAATGCTACGCGGGCTTTCGGCTAAAAAGAGACGGGCGTTTTATGAAAGTCAGTTAGGAAATACAAGTACTGTACTTTTTGAAGGGGAGAATAAAGAAGGATACATTCACGGTTTTACAGAGAACTATGTAAAGGTAAAAGCACCCTGGGATCCCGCATTGGTAAATACACTTCATCAAATAGAACTGACTTCTATTGACGAAGATGGATTGGTTAGGTTTGAATTTGCTTCAGAAAAAGTAGCGGTTTAAATATTTATTCCTACCGGTAAAAGGTCTTTATACTTTCTCCTGTTCTTACGCATAAATTTAGCAACATCTGGACTGGTGGGCATTACGCGCGTATTTCGTTCTTTAATTTCTTCTAAAACAGCTTCAATAAAAATATCCATATAGCCTTCTTCTTTAAGAGTTTCAGGCATAAATACTTTTGTTAAAAATATTTTTCGTTCCTGCTGGGCGTACTCTATGGTAGCAAGTTGTTGATTTATAGTAGTTTCAAACTGTCTTAAAAATTCATTATCGGTAATTATAATTTCTTCGGCATTCATCATTTCTCTTTTTTGTTATTAACCATTAAGCCAGCCAATTTAATCGCATAAATCGGCAATAATTAGTTGTAAAAATTTTCTTTGGATGGTTATTGTAAAGGTAGGAAAATAAAGCCTTTAAAGCTGAATTATTAGCAGCAAACAATAAAATTATAGGCTTTGTAAAATTCTCCATTAATTTTAATCTTTCAATTGTGAAAGCCAAATAAATAGCAGTAATTTTGGAGTGCAAACTACCCCGGGACAAGCTCCTGGAGTATTTTATGAAATATTAGAATTAAAAATTGAAAATATTTCAAAATTCACTTCTTAGGTAAATTTACGGCATTAGCCCAATGTTAAGTGTTATATACTTGTTAAAATGACTGAAGAAAACCAGGTGATTCACGTTTATTTTATGCCCGGTATGGCTGCTAATTCTTCCATATTTGAATTTATAAAACTTCCAGAAGACCGTTTTAAAATGCATTTTTTAGAGTGGATGATTCCTAAAAAGAATGAAAGTTTAAAAAATTATGCCACCCGTATGAATAAATACATAGAACATGAGAATGCGGTCTTAATAGGGGTTTCTTTTGGCGGGATTATTGTGCAGGAAATGGCAAAGAGTCTTAATCTTAAAAGACTTATTATAATTTCTAGTGTAAAATGTAGAGAAGAATTGCCAAGGCGTATGCGATACGCCGCCAGCACAGGTTTATTTAAACTTATACCTACAAGTTTGTTAGATTATGTAGATCATTTTGAAAAGATTGCCGTAGGAGATTTTATTAAAAAAAGGGCGAAACTTTACCGGCAATATCTTTCAGTTAGGAATCAGCGTTATTTAGACTGGGCTATAGAAAATATGGTTTTATGGAATTGTGCCAAAGCCCAAAAAGGCATTGTTCATATTCACGGTGATAAAGACGAGATTTTTCCTATAAAATATATTCCGGAATGTATTACCGTAAAAGGTGGGACTCATATAATGATTTTGAATCGTTATCGTTGGTTTAATAAGTATCTTCCTGAAATAATACTTTCAGGAAAAATTAAAGAGAAAAATAAAAAATTGAATTAATATGAAAATTTTAAAATCTGCATTAGTTATAGTGGGACTTTTCACTATTGTGTTTGTAAGTATACAAGCTGCTCAACAGTCTCCAGATTCTAACAACGAGGCTACAGCTGAATCTTCTGTAGCCAATCAAAAAGAGCGTCCGGTAAAAGATTATAATATCTATGCGCTCCCACTGCCTGAAAATATAAACTTTGCAGGAGAAGAGGTGCCAATTGATGATCCAGATATTTACGAAAGAATGGACAGGGAATTGCTGGTAAATACCTACTGGCAGTCTAATGCCTTGCTTTTAATAAAGCGAGCCAATCAATTTTTTCCAATTATTGAACCTATTCTGAAGGAAGAAGGTGTGCCAGACGATTTTAAATACCTGGCTGTAATTGAAAGCGGATTAACACAGGCAGTTTCTCCTGCAGGTGCCAAAGGATTTTGGCAAATTATGGAAGGTACCGGGAAAGATTACGGTTTAGAGATAAATGGAAATGTAGACGAACGCTACCATATTGAAAAATCTACCCGTGTTGCAGCCGATTATCTAAAGAAATCTAAAGAAAAATTTGGTAGCTGGACAATGGCGGCTGCCGCTTATAACGCCGGGAATAGAGGCGTTGAAAGACAGTTAGAACGTCAAAAAGTAGATGATTATTACGAATTATTGCTCGGGGAAGAAACCGGAAGATATATGTTTAGAATTCTTGCTATAAAAGAGATTTTAAGCAATCCTGAACAATACGGCTTCAATTTTGAAGAAAAACATCTTTACAAACATATTCCAACCAAAACGGTTAAAGTTGATACCGTGGTAAAAGATTTCGCCGATTTTGCGCATCATTTTGATATTAATTATAAGATCTTAAAAATCCATAATCCCTGGCTTAGAGAAGCACATTTAAATAATGCATCCAGAAAGGAATACGAGATTAAGATCCCTGCAGAGAAAACTTACACCGCGGTAAAGTAAATGAATGCTTTCCTGGATAATTTTTGGTGGGTACTTCTAACTATCAATTTTATAATCGTTTTTATAACGGCCGGTTATGAATTAATGCATTTTAGGGAACCGGTAAAAAGTATTTCGCTCATTTTTGCACTTTTTGTACTGCCGGTTATAGGCCTGTTGGTCTATTACTTTTTTGCCCAGGAATTTAGGAAAAGCAAGTTATTTAACCGTAAAAAACTGTACGACCAGAAGATTATTAAGCATTGGGAAGATAAGCTAATGCTAAATAAAAAAGATCTGGTTAATTTAAACCAGGAGTGTGTTAATCAAAAGATCAAGCTTGTCCACTTACTGCAAAATAATCAAAAGAAACCGGTTACTTTTTTAAATAAAGTCCGTGTCCTTATAAATGGCGAAAATAAGTTCTCAGCCTTATTTGAAGATATTAAGAAAGCCCAGGATCATATTCATATAGAATATTACATTTTTAATAGCGGTAGAATAGGAAACCGCCTTATTTTATTGCTATGTGAAAAGGCTGAGGAAGGGGTGAAAGTACGGGTTAGTTACGATTACGTAGCGAGTAGACTTTCTTCAAAAGCGGTTAAAAAAATGAAATCTTGCGGAATTGAAATTTATCCGTTTATGCCGGTTTGGTTTCCCAATTTAACCCGAAAATTAAATTATCGCAATCATCGAAAAATGGCGATTATAGACGGGAATATTGGGTTTATTGGAGGAATTAATATATGTGATGAATATGTGAATTTTGAAGAAAACCCGCAAGAAAAAATGTTCTGGCGAGATACCCACCTTAGAATTGAAGGTCATGCCGTAAAATCTTTGCAGGCTCAATTTTTACTGAATTTTAATTTTATTAGTGGAAAAGAACTTAAAATTAAAGATAGTTTTTTTCCGAAGATAGATTTAACCGAAAATACTGCGGTTCAAATTGCCGCCAGTGGCCCCGACACCGATTGGCAAAATATTATGGAAGCCATTCTAACCGCAATAAATACTGCTGATAAATATATTTATATAACCACACCTTATTTTATTCCAAACAATCAAATTCTTACCGCCTTGTGTATGGCAAGTAGAATAGGAGTGGAAGTTAAAATTATTATTCCTGAAAAAGGAGATTCGGTGATTGCACGTTATGCCACCAATTCTTATATAGAAAAATTACTGGAATCTGGGGTTCAGGTTTTTCATTATCATAAAGGGATGGTCCACGCTAAGACTATGGTAGTAGACGGTGTACTAACCAGTATTGGTTCCTGTAATCTTGATAATCGCAGTTTTGATATTAACTTTGAGATCAATGCATTTTTATACGATAAGGAAGTGGCTGGAGAAATGACTGAGGTTTATAATAATGACCTTAAAGAAACCACCGAGCTAACTATAAATGAATGGATGCAACGCCCGGCTTTAGAAAAAATAAGAGAAGCCCTGGCCAGGCTCTGGGCTCCATTGCTTTAATTATTCCGGTGTAATGGCGCTCCATTTTATTTCTTCCTTCTTTTCTGAATTTCCAATAAGGTTATTTGTAATCGCCGAATTAATTGCTTCGTAATTAAGTTCAAAAGATTCTTCTTTAGATAGGTTATAAGGATGGAAAATACTTCTTTTAATATCCCTAATTTCCCGGTCTCCGGCAATTAAATAGCAGGTTGGTAAACCTAAAGAATGTTTCAGGTTTTCTACAACAAAAGCGTGGTTGTTCCTGGTTTCATCTACATATAATACATCTATATGTGAATTAAATTGTTTGGAAAGTTCTTTGGCGGTTTCTTTTTTATCCCAAAACACAATTACAAAATCAATTTTATCCCGGTATTTATCGGCTAGTTCATTAAGTGCCGGTATTTCGCCTTTCCCCGGGATGCACCAGGAAGCATAGGTTAACAAATAAACAGGCTTTTTATAATCGTATAGCGCAACTTTTTTCCCTTTGAGATTTAAAAATTTAAAATTGTCTATATATGTTCCCTGGAGTTTAGTGGTAACAAAGTTTTCAAATAACCGGTCGGCTTTTTCGAAGCGCCTGTATCTATAAGCCGCTTTTGCTTCCTTATTATATTCAGGTAAGTGCATAACAAGTGCATCAGAGAAATAAAGCTTGTCGCTTTTCTCTGTTTGAGCCTGTATATTTAAGCCTAAAATTATAAAAAAGAGGAGTAAAAGTCTCTTCATGCACTTTGTTCTGTTTAGTTAAAAACAAAGATACTTCGGAAGAAACTATTGCTGAAATATTATCGCTGAAGGGTCAATATTTTGGCCAAAAGTTGCGGAAAAATTAATGAAAGCTGAAATTAACTAAATTTATGTGAAAATTATATTTTCTTCATTTGCTGCTTCATCATCTTGATCTGGTCTTTAAGCATTCCGTGCTTATCCAGTTTTTTAGCTTCAGCAAGTAAATTGGTAGCTTCTCTTTTTCGGCGTTTTGTCATTGCGATTCCCGCCAGGTTCAATTTTGCCATCGCCAGGTCCTGATCCATTGCCAGGCCTAATTTAATAGCGCGTTTAAAGAATTTTTCGGCTTGCGTAATATTGGTTTGGGAAACCATTAGTCCGTGTAGATACCAGTAATAACCCTGTTGTTTTTGGGTAAGCGCAGTTTCCGGATTTTTAATTTTATCTAACCACTTTTTTGCGCCGGGAAAATCTTGTTTTCTAAGTCTTAGAAAAGCAAGCAATATCATTTCATTTTTAAAATACAGGAATATAAAAATTAAGGAAAGTAGGATGTACATAATACCGTTTCCAATGTTTCCTTCTATAAACTGCCAAATGGCAAGACCTATTACAGCTCCCGCTAAAACTAATTTGATATTCTTATTAAACATAAATGCTTTTATTTTGGAAGCGGCAAAGGTAAGAAAAACAATTAAAAATAATTTAAATTACCTCTTGTAATAGTTAAAAAGCTTTGTATATTTGCACGCAGTTTTACAGAGAGCTAAAAAAACGATTATTCAGAAGATTTAAAGATATTTAAAATGAAAAGAACGTTTCAACCATCCAAGAGAAAAAGAAAGAACAAGCACGGTTTTCGAGAAAGAATGGCTAGTGCAAACGGAAGAAAAGTCCTCGCCAGAAGAAGGGCTAAAGGAAGAAAGAAAATATCTGTCTCTTCTGAAAACAGACATAAGCACTAATGAGAATTAGGATTTAAAATATTTAAAGGTGTTACTTTTTTTAGTAACGCCTTTTTTTATATCCAATCGCTTCCTTACTTTTATGTTTCATATGCTACAATCCTGATAAAAAATGCCCAAAAACAACAACCTTAAAAGTATCCTTATTATTGGCTCCGGACCTATTATTATAGGCCAGGCCTGCGAATTTGATTATGCCGGAACACAGTCTTTACGCTCGTTGCGTGAAGATGGGATAGAGACTATCCTGCTTAACTCCAATCCGGCTACAATTATGACAGATCCGTCTATGGCAGATCACGTCTATCTAAAACCTTTAACTACAAAGTCTATTGTAGAAATTCTTAAAAAGCATCCCAATATAGATGCAGTTCTACCAACAATGGGTGGCCAAACTGCTTTAAACCTCTGTATTGAAGCCGATGAAAAAGGAATTTGGGAAGATTTTGGAATAAAATTAATTGGGGTAGATATTGACGCCATTAATATTACCGAAGATCGCGAAAAGTTTAAACAGCTTATGGGGAGAATTGGAATTCCAGTAGCCCCGGCAAAAACGGTGACCTCTTATCTTCAGGGAAAAGAAGTTGCGCAAGAGTTTGGTTTTCCTTTAGTGATTCGTGCCTCTTTTACTTTAGGTGGAAGTGGAGCTTCGTTTGTACACGGTCCAGATGAGTTTGATGAAAAACTTACACACGGCCTGGAAGCTTCGCCAATTCACGAGGTGCTAATAGATAAAGCACTTTTAGGTTGGAAGGAATATGAATTAGAACTGCTAAGAGACAAGAACGATAATGTGGTAATTATTTGTTCTATAGAAAATATGGATCCAATGGGGATCCACACCGGAGATTCTATCACGGTAGCTCCCGCAATGACATTAAGCGATACCGCTTACCAGCGTATGCGTGATATGGCAATTAAAATGATGCGTAACATTGGCGATTTTGCCGGTGGATGTAACGTACAATTTGCGGTGAGTCCAGACGAAAAGGAAGATATTATTGCAATAGAAATAAACCCAAGGGTTTCCAGGTCTTCGGCTTTGGCTTCTAAAGCAACCGGGTATCCCATAGCGAAAATTGCAACAAAACTGGCAATAGGGTATAACTTAGATGAACTGGAAAACCAGATTACTAAATCTACATCAGCTTTATTTGAGCCTACTTTAGATTATGTGATCGTGAAAATCCCGCGCTGGAATTTCGATAAATTTGAGGGCGCAGACCGCACCTTAGGACTTCAAATGAAGTCTGTGGGAGAAGTTATGGGAATTGGCCGTTCTTTCCAGGAGGCCTTACATAAAGCCACACAATCACTTGAGATTAAAAGAAACGGACTTGGAGCTGACGGAAAAAGCTACACCAAGTACGACGAAATTATAGAAAAACTTATTTACGCTAGTTGGGATCGTGTTTTTGTGATCTATGATGCAATACAGGCGGGAATTCCGTTAAGCCGCATTCACGAGATCACTAAAATAGATATGTGGTTCTTGCGTCAATACGAAGAGCTTTATGCTTTAGATGTAGAGATCTCTAAGTATGATAAAGAATCTCTACCAAAAGATCTTTTGCTGGAAGCGAAACAAAAAGGTTTTGCCGATAGGCAAATAGCACATATGCTGGATTGTCTGGAAAGTGAAGTTTATAATAAACGGGTAGATCTGGGAATAAATAGGGTTTATAAACTTGTAGATACCTGTGCGGCCGAATTTAAAGCTGAAACACCTTATTACTATTCCACTTTTGAAGCCGAAATTGAAACTCCCGATGGTAAACGTTATGTAGATAACGAAAGTAAGGTGAGCGAGAAGAAAAAGATTGTAGTTCTTGGTTCCGGTCCCAACCGAATAGGACAGGGGATTGAATTTGACTACAGTTGTGTACACGGTGTTCTTGCCGCTTCAGAATGCGGTTACGAAACTATAATGATAAACTGTAACCCTGAGACGGTTTCTACCGATTTTGATATTGCCGATAAACTTTATTTTGAACCGGTTTTCTGGGAACATATTTATGATATAATTCGTCACGAAAAGCCTGAAGGAGTGATTGTTCAGCTTGGTGGGCAAACTGCCTTGAAATTGGCTGAAAAACTTGATCGCTACGGAATAAAAATTATGGGAACCAGCTTTGAAGCTTTAGATCTTGCTGAAGATCGCGGAAGTTTCTCAAAGTTGCTTCAGGCCAACGATATTCCTTATCCTGAATTTGGAACCGCTGAAACTGCTGAAGAAGCCCTGGCATTAGCCGATGAACTTGATTTCCCAATCCTGGTAAGACCTTCCTACGTATTGGGTGGCCAGGGAATGAAAATTGTGATCAACAAAGATGAGCTGGAAGAAACAGTAGTAGACCTTTTAAGGAAAATTCCGAATAATAAATTGTTACTGGATCATTATTTAGATGGCGCTATAGAAGCTGAAGCAGATGCAATTTGTGACGGGCAAGATGTTCATATTATAGGAATAATGGAGCATATTGAACCTTGCGGAATTCACTCTGGAGATTCTAATGCCTTGCTACCTCCTTTTAACCTTGGAGACCTGGTGATGGAGCAAATTAAAGACCATACGCGTAAGATCGCTTTAGCGCTTAACACGGTTGGTTTGATCAATATCCAGTTTGCGATTAAAGATGATATGGTATATATCATAGAGGCCAATCCAAGAGCTTCCAGAACGGTACCATTTATCGCGAAGGCTTATAAAGAACCTTATGTGAACTACGCGACCAAAGTGATGCTTGGTGAAAAGAAAATCAAGGATTTCAAATTTAATCCGAAGTTAGAAGGTTATGCAATAAAACAACCTGTATTTTCTTTCAATAAGTTCCATAAAGTGAATAAGCAACTAGGTCCTGAAATGAAAAGTACAGGAGAAAGTATTCTCTTTATTGATAGCTTAAGGGACGATGCCTTTTACGATTTGTATAGTAGAAGAAAAATGTATTTGAGTAAGTAGGAATTGAATATAGAAAAGTGAGGCTGGTAAAGTACGTCAAGCTGAACTTGTTTCAGCTTCTAACATGTTCTAGTCTATCAATATCTTAGATTCTGAAATAAATTCAGAATGATGCCTATATTACTTTTTTAGAAACCTAATAAACTAAAAAGCCTGCAAGGTTTTAATACTTGTAGGCTTTTTAATTTGGCATTTAATCTTACAGAATTTATATTAAAATATATGAAGGAACTTGTTCTTATAATTGGTGGAATCTACGGCACACTGGCCGTGATTTTTGGAGCCTTTGGAGCGCACGCTTTAAAGAAACGTTTTTCTGAAGATCAGTTAAAAAGTTTTGAGACCGGTGTAAAATACCAAATGTACCACGCGATCATGCTGATTATTTCAGGAATCGTATTTCCTTTTATTGGCACTTCTCAGCAACTCATTGCCTGGTTTTTTATAATTGGAATATTCTTATTTTCTTTTAGTATTTATGGGCTTACGCTAAGTGATTCTGCTGGAAAAAAGATCAGGATTCTGGGACCTATTACGCCACTTGGTGGACTTCTTTTAATTCTTGGTTGGATCTTTTTTACGATCAATATTGCCGAAATTGCGCTTTACTTATAAGGTTTCTTCTGAAGTTTCAGCTTTTAAAACCCGCTTTTTATAGTTTTCAGCATAAAAAGCGATTAGTATTAATTGCAGAGAATGATAGATCATTATAGGTAGTAATAATAGTCCGGTATTGGCTGAATTTCCAAAGATTACTTTTACCATTACAGAGCCGTGAACCAGGGATTTTTTAGTTCCGCAAAATTGGGTTGTGATCTTATCTTTTAAATTAAAACCTAAAATATTACAGATTAAGCCAAGTCCAAAGTAAACTATAAAAAACAATAAAATAACTATCCCGGTAAGCTTGAGTAAATCAATTGTTTCTACGCTGCTAAATATCTTGGATGTAAACGAGTTACTAAAGCTTGAGTAAACAATTAGTATAATAGTAGTTTTATCTAGCAAGCCTAATTTTTTACTGTGTTTTCTTGCGAAATCTCCAAGAAATTTTTGTAGAAATAATCCAAGAATTAAAGGTATAATAATCTGCCAGCATAATTTTATAAGTACATCCAGGAATTCAAAATCGGTACTTCCACTAAGGAAAAAACTTAGCCAAATGGGAGTTGCGAAGATGCCTATTAAACCCGATAGGCTGGCGTTAAAAATAGCGGTAGGCAAATTTCCTTTAGCCAAAGAAACCATCACTATAGAAGAAGAGACTGTAGAAGGAAGTGTTCCCAGAAAAAATAAAGCAATCCAAAGATCTGAACCGGTTCCTGCTTCAAAAAGCGGTAAGCATAGCAGAGCTAAAAGTGGGAAGGCTACAAAGGTGGCTAACTGGATTGCGATGTGAACTTTATAATTCAGAAAACCCAATTTAAACTCTGGGGGAGATAATTTTAATCCGTAGAAAAAGAAAATAAAACCAATCCCAATATCGGTGATGGTTTTTAGCGGAAAAAGCACAATTCCCTCAGGGAATAAATAGGCGATTATTATCGCCACAAAAATAGCTGCTATAAATCCGTTAAATTTCAAATTCTTTACTGCTCTATTTTAACCTTATATTCTTCCAGTAAGTGCACATATTCTTTTGAAGAAAAATCGGTCTCATGAAATTCCTGTTTACGATTTAGCTTCATTTTATTACGTTTAATACTTTTCGCAAACCGGCGAATATCGTGCTCGTTACTAAGGATTAACCCGGGAACCTGTAGTGATTTTCCGTCTTCAGCCTTAGCTACCATCGTAAAATAAGATGAATTACAGTGTTTTTTCTCTCCCGTTCTAATATTTTCGGCTTCCACGCGAATTCCTATTACCATAGAACTGTTGCCCACATAATTTACAGAAGCTTTCATAGTTACCAATTCCCCAATTTCTATGGGTTTTAGAAAATCTACCGTATCAACACTAGCGGTTACACAATAGGCGCCAGAATGCTTAGATGCGCAGGCAAAGGCAATGCGGTCCATAAGTGAAAGCACATAACCCCCGTGAATTTTTCCGTTGAAATTTGAATGAGAAGGCAGCATTAATTCTGAAATATCTACCTGTGAATCTTTTACGTGTTTAAATTTGGTCATAAATTATCGGTCTCTAAAGTGAGGGGATTCGCCTTTTTGTACTTCGGTTATAAAATATTTGGTATCGCCCCAAAAGAAAAAAGTGGCGTAACGCTCAACATATTTGAGTCTAACATAATTGCCTTCGTTCTCCTGCAGTGCTTTTATAGCTTCCTGATTATTGTCTAATACTGAAAATTGAAAGATTTGCGCACCACTAATTCCCTGGCTAATTTCACCTTCCCAGGTTTTAGAAATCACACCTTTTTTGCTGAATTTTATAAGTTCCCCGCTTCTTGTGCCTTCGCTGTAAGGCACAAAGTAGATAAATGCAAACCAGGCTATAAAAAGAAGCAAAATAGCTCCTAAAATACCAAAAAGTGTTTTTTTCATAATGCTAGTTATAAATTTTCTGTACGAATTCTTCTATTTTAGAAGGTTCCAGCCAGCGGGTCACAATTACCAGGTTTTCTTTACGATCTACAATAATAAAATTTCCGCCGAAACCAGCCGCATAAAAAATGTCTTTATCTATATTTTTCCATTGTCTCGGCCCATCGGCATTTAACCACCACATATATCCGTAATTTGAGTTTGTAGCTGAAGGCTGAATAGCTTCTTCAATAAGATCTTCTGAAATTAATTTTTCTCCATTCCAGTTGCCATTATTCATAAAAAGTAAACCAAAACGCGCCATATCCTCGGTATTGATAAACATTCCGCCGCCGGAATGCCCGCCACCACTAACCGATTGCATTTTGAAACCGTCTATGGTAGTCCAGGAATTCTCATACCCAAACCAACGCCAGCTCGAAGAAGCGTTAATAGGATCCATAATTTCTTCTTTTAAAACCGTGGGAAGTGGTTTTCTAAAAACATTGAGTAAAGAATAGGCGAGCACATTTACCCGAACATCGTTGTATTTAAAATGCGTTCCGGGTTCGTTGAGTTTCCGGTTTCGCCAATCGTCTATTCCTGTATCTTGAGAAGGCCTGTCTGCCCAATCATAAGAACCCCAAAGTTCCCCGCGCCAATCTGAATTTTGTTCCAATAAATGTTTCCAGGTGATTTTGGAGTTATGTTCGCCTTCAAAAGTATCGTTCCAAACATAATTGATTACCGGGTCCTCAACATCAATGATCAGGTTTTGATCTAATGCGAGCAGGGCCGTGGTAGAGAGAAAACTTTTGGTAACGCTAAAAGTCATATCTACACGTTTAGTATCTCCCCATTTTGCCACTAAGTAGCCGTCTTTTAAAATTATTCCCGCCGGGCCACCACGTCTTTTTGTAGGGCCTAAGATTTCGTGATAAGGTTCGTGTTGAAAGCCTTTTAATATTGCCTGGCGTAAATCTTTGGATTCTGAATATTCATTTGCTTCAGCAAATTGAATAGCTTCTGAAAAATCTAAATTGAACGATTTTGGATCTTTTTCTTGCCAGGTTCCGGCTTCAGGAAAATAAATATCCTGTGCTGAAATATTCAACACAAAAAGGTTTATCAATAAAAAACTGAAAATTGATTTGGTATAGATTTTCATATTAATTTAATGTTTCATTTTCTTGAATGCATAATAATTACAAACCTCCAAGGTTTTCAAAACCTTGGAGGAGAGTGGTTAATTTGCTTCATTTTCTTCAATTTCTTCCTCATCCATAGCCGATTGCATCTTAGGGTCAATTTGTTTACTGGCTTTAGCCCCCAGTTTTTTGAGTTTTTCTACACGGCGCAGCAAATTTCCTTTTCCGGTTAGTTTTTTCATCGCGCCTTCATAGGAATTTTGGACTGTTCCCAATTGCCTGCCGATTTTTGTGAGCTCTTCGGTTAGAGCAGTAAAAGAATCATATAAAGCGCCGGCCTGGGTTGCGATGACAATGGCGTTTTGCTTTTGTTTTTCGTTCTGCCACATACTATCTATGGTCTTTAGTACAGCGAGCAGGGTAGTAGGTGTAACAATAATAATATTCTTATCAAAAGCTTCAGAATACAGTCCTGGATATTCGTTGGAAGCAACAGCAAATGCGGCTTCAATGGGAATGAAAAGCAAAACGAAGTCGGGACTTTCCATCTCGTATAAGTGGTGGTAATTTTTATTACCCAGTTCACTTACCCGGTTTCGAATAGCGGTAAGATGATTTTTTAGATGTTGTTTTCTATCATGCTCATCTGTTTCATTGCTGTAGCGTTCGTACGCGTTTAGCGAGACTTTAGAATCTACGATCATTTTTTTATCGCCGGGGAGATTAATTACTACATCTGGCAAAACCCGTTTCCCGTCTGCATTGGTAAAACTTTGTTGAACCGAATATTCGCTGCCTTTTTGTAGTCCGCTGCGTTCCAAAACCCGCTCCAGGATCATTTCGCCCCAGTTTCCCTGTGTTTTAGTGTCGCCTTTAAGCGCTTTAGTGAGATTGGTAGCTTCCTTGCTCATTTGCTCGTTAAGCTCTTTTAACCCGATAATTTGCTGTCGTAGCATTGCGTGGCGATCTATACTTTCTTTATTTCCTTCTTCGATTCGTTTTTCAAAATGAAGGATTTTTTCCTGCAAAGGGTTTAGAATATTCTGAATATTTTCTTTATTCTGAAGTGTGAATTTCTCAGATTTTTGCTCTAAAATTTTATTGGCAAGGTTTTCGAATTCCTTCTCGAATTTCTCCTGAAGTTGTTCAACTTCCGCTTTTTGTTCTTTATTTCTTTGCTCTAAATTTTCAAATTCGGCATTACGGCGGGTAAGCTCTGTATTTAAAAAATCTTTCTCTCTTCGAATTTCTTCACGTTCTTTTTCGAGTTTTTCAGTTTGTGCCCGGAATGTACTTTTATAATCTAATAATTCAGTTTTGTAATTATCTAAGTTGCTATTTATCTGATTTTTAAATTCAACAACCTGAAGTGATAGTTGATTATTTTTTTCTTCAAGAATGGCTTCTTTATTTTTACTTTTTAATCCTGAAATTAGTTTTCCGAAGTAAAGTCCGATTAAGAGTGCGACAATAATTAAGGCGAAAAGTAAATAATCGTTCATTGAGAAAATCGAGTTTTCCCAAAGATACTTATTTGCCCGAACTGTTTAAGAAAATAGGACCTGGATTATGCAGAGGTTTAATTATTCCCGGTCCTCAAAATATTGGTAGCCGTCTATAATATCCAGGTAAACCCCGTCAAAACCTGCAGCGATAATTTTAGAGAGATAAGCGTTTTCGCTGCCGTAGATTAAATCTTTCCAGTCCGCGTTCCAGTACTCTACTTTAAAATTCCCTTCCCATTCCGGGTTTTCTTCAACGAGCCAGGTAGGCGATTTGGAATTCCAATTTTCTTCCCAGTAAAAACGATAATCTTCGGCTTCGCCAATAGATAGATAAGATATAACTAAACGCTCAGCACCATTTTTTTTCTTCTTTAATTTTTGAATGTCTTCGGCAGTAAAAGCTTCGTTATGAAAGAAAAGATCCATAATAATAAGATCGTAATTAGTAAAAGCAAGTTCGGTGATAAGATCGTATTTCGAAGAATATTCAGCGTAATTTAAAAGATACAGAAAGTTTTTAGCTTCAGAAAGATGGCTTATATTTTTATTATTTTCATTAAAAACAGGATAAGTCGGAATTCTATCAAGTTCTCGCCGTGGCGCTGCGAAAGAAGTATAGTTGTTTTCCTCATTAAGCTTATAGGAATTTTTCATAAGCTTAAAACCTGAACAATAATCGGTTACCAATACTTGCTTGCCCTCGTCTTTTGCCAAATCAAGGTACTTTCTTAAATATAAATTATCGGCTTTTGGGGTGATTTTGTTTAACTTTGGATAACCATAAAAAAGATCTTCCTGGGCCACCGCATCTATAGCATTTAAATAATCTAAAGCAGGAGTTTTCTTAAATTTAGATTCTTTGGAAACCAACTGAACTCCATTCTGTGGGACAACTATAAAATTAGGATTTTCCTCTTTTGCGATTTCACTTATTTCAATAACAAACTCCCGCATTTCCTGGCGGTAATCAACATTGTTATTCGATTCCTGAGCCATGTGTTCACCGCAGGAAAGGAATAAGCAGCAAAGCATATAAATGCTTATTCTAAAGAAGTTCATAGATATGGAGCAATTTTAAGCAAAGATAAGTTAAATTACCATCCCTAAATTACGCTTTATAGCAGTATTGTTATTCTATTTAAACAAATTATAATTTAGGGTTTACTTGTAAAATTTATATCGCCGGGTTTTTAAGTAACTGATTTTTAATATATTTTTGGCGCAAAACTTTTAAATGGCAAAACCATCTGTATTGCTTATAATGGAAGGCACTTATCCTTTTAATGGAGGCGGTGTTTCTACCTGGGCACATATTTTATGTAACAGGGTTAGCAATGTAGATTTTAAACTGTATTCTATAAATGCTTCTTTTGAGACAGAGTATAAGTATAAACTTAGCGATAATATAAACGAAGTAATACAGGTGCCTCTTTGGACTCCAGATGAACCTTACGATTATATAAGTTACGGTGAGGAATATTATAAAACTGTAGCTAAGAAAGAGTGGACTAATGATGAAGTAGTTGCTCAAAAGTTTATTCCTATTTTTAAAAGCTTACTGGAGTTTATTTATAGCGACGACCGTGATATAGAAGATTTGGATATAATTTTTCATCAGCTGTGGTTTATTTTGAAGATTATGATTATAAAGAAACCATTAGAAATGAGCAGGTTTGGCTAACTTATAGAGATACTCTCGCTAAATTTATTATTGGTGAACGTAACCCCGATGCATCTTTAATAGATATTACCATAGGCTTGCGCTGGATTTACAGATTTTTAATACCACTTGCCATAGTAAATATTCCAAAAGTAGATGTGTCTCATTTAACGCTAAGTGGCTTCCCGGTAATCCCGGCACTTATTGCCAATTACAAATATGGGACCCCAATAATCCTCACAGAACACGGAGTTTTTATTAGGGAAAGGTTATTGGCTATTAACAATTCAGAATATCCATATTTCTTAAAGAGTTTACTTATTAGGTTTTCAGAAGCTATTACCCGTTTGGTTTATCATAAGGCCGAAGTAATTATTTCTGTAAATAAATTCAATCAAAAATGGGAAAAATGGTACGGGGCAGATCCGTCTAAATTCAGAATAATATACAATGGTATTGATCCGGAAGTTTTTAAACCCGGCCCTAAACCTGCACATTTAAAAGATATTCCTACCGTAGTTGCTTTGGCGAGAATTTTTGAATTAAAAGATATTCTTACCATGATTAGATCTTGTGCGGTAGTTAAAAGAAGTATTCCCGAGGTGCAATACCTGGTTTATGGAGATAATGATGCCGTACCCGAATATACCAAAGAATGCCTTGAACTTATAGCCGAATTAGGATTACAAAACAATTTTAAATTAATGGGCCCAAGAAACAACCCACAGGAAGTTTTTCTGGAGGGAGATATTTCTATCCTGACTTCTATTTCTGAAGGATTTCCATATACCGTAATTGAATCTATGGGTTGTGGTATTCCCGTGGTTTCTACCGATGTTGGCGGAGTTAAAGAAGCACTTGATGATAGCTGTGGTTTTACCTGTAAGCCAAAAGATGCCGAAGAAATTGGTAACAATGTTTTAAAATTGCTTTTAGATGATGATTTACGAAAGAGTATGGGAAGAAATGCCAGAGAAAAAGTTTTGAATAATTTCACCTTATCCAAGTTTATTGGCGAATATGAAGCTATTTATGATGATATTGTGAAAATACCCAGGGCCAAAAAAAAACTTACCAAGATTGAAGATTTTTCCTGAAAATGACTAAAGATCAAATTAAAGCTATTGCAAAACTTGTTGTTGCGGTTAAAGAACGTAACGGTAAACCCGTGAATGTTTATGTGGTAGCCGCCACAATAGAATCTTTTGGAATTAGGGAAGTAGATGCGAAAGAAGATTATGGCTTTGAAAGTATAATGCATCTTTCAAATTATATTTATAAAGCTTACGATGCCATTACCCTGGCAAACCTTAAAAATAATAATCAGCGTGTTGCTGAAGCCAAAACTTATAAAAGACTCGCTCTAACCGAGTATATTACAACAAAAAACACCAAGCGTTTCCTTGTAGATTATACTTCAGGACTTTTACATTTATTTCCGGTTTTCTTGCAGGTGGTGGCCATAATTTTATTCGGATTTTCCCTTTGGACCTACTCTCATTTTAATAACCTGCAATCTACCGCAGTGGTGCTGGGGGTAATTATTGGTTTTATTAGCAGTGCGGGTTTTGTGCAGGTTTTGGGAAAACAGGTTTCCTATTACTGGTATAATAAAGATTACCATATGGCGAAACATTCTACCGTTCAAATTATAAAAAACGGGACTATTGCTATATTAGGCTTTTTTATATTCTCTTTGCTTATCAATTTAGTGATCCCGCTTTATAGTCTTCTTTTTGTAGTTATAACCTTTATTTACGCCTTGTTTATAGGTTTTCTTCTTTTGGTTTTAGCGCCTTTATATGCATTAAAACAAAGGTGGATGCTTTCTTTTAGCGTTTTTGCAGGTACGGTGTTAGCACTTTTACTTCATTTTTATACCGATTTGCACCCTTATTATATTCATTGGACAGGCATTTTGGTTGCTTCTTTAATTTCGGTTGGTTATATCTATTCTTTCTTTCATTTTAAGCTAAAAAATGAAACCGCGGTAAAAAAGAAGCCAAAAGTAATGCTTTCCCTATATCGTAATTTCAACTACTTTTTATACGGTACTTTTATTTTTCTTTTTGTTTTCCTGGATAGGATAGTGGCCTGGTCTTCTACCTTAAACAGGGATATTCCCTATATAATTTATTATGAAAAAGATTATGAGATTGGAATGGATCTCGCTATTCTTATATTTTTCCTACTTGGCGGAGTAATGGAATACGCTATTCATTCGTATATACGGCATATGGATTTTCATCAACTTCAAACAAAATATTCAGATTTTCAGCGTTTTAACGATAAGATGAAAAAGATGTATTTTAAACATTTACGTTTATTTGCTATTAGTGCAGCGGGTATTGCCGTATTATTATATTTAATTGTTACGCAACCCTGGGGCTATTCCAGAGGTTTTGATGAAATTCTGAGTCCGTTGAGTATAAAAGTTTGTATTCTTGGAAGCATAGGCTACCTATTTCTTAGCCTGGGAATGTTAAATGTACTCTATCTTTATACGCTGGGAAAACATAGAAAACCACTGGTAGCCATAATAAGTGCTTTCCTGGTTAATTTTATAATTGGAGTCTTTTTAAGCAGATGGGTTTCTTACGAATATAGTGTTATGGGAATGTTAGTGGGGTCTCTGTTATTTGCAATACTTACAACACGAGAAACATATAGTTTCTTTAAAAATCTGGACTATTATTACTATGCATCTTATTAAAATATTTATGGTTACAACAGCAATCTGTTTAAATACCGCCCAGTCAGTCGCTCAAAAGCTTACCCAGGAAAAACAAATACTTTTTACCTATGGCGATTTTTACCCAGCAGAAGTTTCAGGATACGAAATTGTAGTAATAGAAAGCGCTCATTTTGACAGTGAAGACATTGCAATGCTAAAGCAAAACAATACTACCATTCTGGGTTATATTAGCCTGGGAGAAGTTAATGAGGCTGCTGCTCATTTTCCCGAAATTAAAGATTTCACCTTTGGAAAAAATAAAATATGGAATAGCCATATTTTAGATATTGAAAATGAAGAAACCCGGGAGGCTTTATTGGCAATTTTTGATTACAATATGAAAAAAGGACTGGACGGGATGTTTTTAGACAATATAGATAACTATACCGGTTTTGGGCGTACGCCAGAAAAGAAAGAAGCTTTAATAGATTTTTTAAAGATTTTAAACGTAGTTTATCCCAATATTCATTTAATGCAAAATGCCGGTATTTCTATACTAAAAGATACCCATCCATTTATAGATTCTGTAGCAAAAGAAAGTATTGCTTCAGATTATAATTTTCAGCAGAAAAAATATCAATTAAGAGAGGAAGCTATTTTTCAGCAACTTTTAAACGAGCTAAAGCAGGTATATGATGAGTATGAAGTCCCAGTGGTTTTAATAGAGTATGCCGAAACCAGAAAGTTAAAAAAAGATATTAAACAAAGATTAGCACAAACCCCCTGGCCTTATTTTATTGGGAAAATAGATTTGCAGGAAATTCCCGAAAAAGGTTGAATTAATTTATATGTTTTTAGAACCCTACCTATTAACCGGTCCGTTAAGAATTATCCTGTTATTTGTATTAATTTTATTAATACATAGAATTGTTTCTACACGAATTTCTGCACAATCTGCCTTAAACTTTCTGGTTCCCACTATTGCGCTCGTAATGGCAGCGGTATTGCTAGGTGGTTTTATTTTAATACTAACCGGGATATTTGACATCTTTGTTATTATAAGCATTATAATTGGCCTGGCTGTTTTGGCTTTTATGAATCTTAATTTTAAGCAACCCTTAAAAGCTCAGTTACGTAAAATTTACACGCGTTCCCTTTTATATATTACAATTAAAATGGAAAAGGGACAGCGATTTCTGGATAGAGATAATATAATTAAACCAAAACATAAACATCCTGAACATGGCCTTTCTCAATATCATAGAAACTGGCAATTAGCCATTGGGCTTTTATTACCTGTGCTTACTTACATCTCGAGAAGTTCACTTTTTCAGGAAGATGTTTACACACTTTCCTCGAGTTGGTTTAGTAAGCTTAATTTTATAAATGGGATTTCTGCTAATACCTGGTTTTTTCAAACTGGGGAAATGATGGGAGATTATTTACTTATTAATTTATATGCAAAATTAACGCATATAACTAACGCCCAGGCTTTACAATCTTTTGGATTATTAGAATCTGCATTGCTTTCTTTAATAATATACTGGCTGGTTTTTAAAATTTCACGAAAACAAGCTCCGGGAATATTCGCGGGTTTAAGTTTTGCCCTTTTTTATGGATTCCTCCCCATTAATATTGATTTAATTGCTGAACATAAATCGGTTTTTACCGCTTTGATTATTGCTTTACCTACTATGTATTTTTGTATTTATCCGCAAAGTTTCAGTTACAGTAAAAAGGCGAAATTTTATTGGTTAATTACCTTGTTTAGCGCTATTCTCTTATTAGATCTTTTTGTGGGTGTATTACTTCTTCTTCCTTATTTGCTAGTACTTTTTATATTTAAACTTAAAGATAATTTAAAGCAAATCACTCAGGTTTTACTGGCCTATTTCTTTTCGTTAGCCTTTATTGGAACAATATACGGCATCGCGGCTTTGCTTATAAAAGAAGATTTTGGCGCCTTTATTTTGTCTAACTTTTATTCTTTTGATACTTATACCTACAATCCTCATTTGGTTGCACCATTTAGAGACCTAATGAATTATTACCAAATAGCCGCCGTCGTTTTTCTGCTTATTGCTATTTATAATTATTTTAAAAAATCGCATAAATGGTTGGCCAGTCTGGTTTTCCTCAGTTTTATCAATTTAATGTTCGGGATTTACCAATTAGATACTGGCCTGGTAGACCTGGATATTCTAAGTCAGGTGCTTTGCATATTTCTCCCCATATTTTTTGGGATAATTCTAAATGTAATGGTTAACCTCTTTTCTATTTTTAATTTTTCTCCTAAAGTTGGCATACGTCTGGAAGTAATAATAGGTAGCATAGTAATTACCGTGCTTACCATATTCACATTCCCTAGATTAAATTTTAAAGAAAATAAAACAGAAAATGTTGTTTTTAAAGCCTATTCAAAAATTCAATCTCAAAATTTACCATATTCCTATGCGGTTGTAAATGCTTTGCCATATTTCAGTTTTAGCAGAAACAGCCATTATTACTATAACTACGATTATTTTAATAATACCTATATAGAGCTGGATAGGAGATTCAACCGGTATAAAAATAATTTAGAATACCTACAAAATAACCCAGATATTATTTTACCCGAAACTATGTATGTTTTTGTGTATAAAGACATACAGGAGGCTAACCAGGCTAAAAAAGCAATAGTAGAAAAACAACGTAATTTAACACTGGAAAGGCTTGAATTACTAAAAATGAAAGGGAGAGATGTGGATGTATACTATGAGGATAAAACTTTAGAGGTTTACCAAATAGAAAACAGGGAACGGGCCAGTAATATTAATGAACTATTATTTTGATGGAAAAATTTTTACCAACTAAAATATTTAAGGCTGTTTTTTTAGTGTTTTCTATTATTTTAATAGGATGCGAGAAAGATATTAAGAATGAAGAGGTTAGGGAAGCCAGTCCCAGGGTGCAGTATGATAATTTTAGCGAGAATCCGTGGGTAACTTACTTGGTAGAGCCGGGAAATGATTTAAGTTTTAGAAACAGCAATCATATTAGAAAAGCCCTTAATTATGCCAAAATCCCTTATAATGAAATTAATAGGTTTGATTTTAATGAAAAGCCAGAAGTAGGCAATGCAGTTAAAGTAATTGTGGTCTATGATCTGGAACCACTAAATCAAGCTGCAATGAATTTTTTAATTGAATTTGTTGCTAAAGGAGGTCATATTTTTATTACCTCGGTCGCTACCAATAAAAATTTTGGTTTTTTAGCAGGAGTAAGGGGAGATGCAGACTTTGAAATAGATACCATAGCCCAGGGTTTTAAATTTCAGTCCAGTTTTCTGCCGGCTCTAAAAGGGAAGGTTTATAAAAACGAGAATAAACATTTTGGCCTGCAAACAGATAACTTTAGGGAAGATATAGAGATTCTGGCAACTTCAATTTCTGAAGAAGATTATCCTCTTATTATAAAAAATAAAATAGGGAATGGTTCGGTAATTACTTTTAATACCGATCAATATTCCCAGAAACAGGAGCGCGGACTTTTCTTTGCTGCAATTTTGCAGGGTTTAGAAGGGGTTCCTTATCCTGTGGCTAATGCTTCAAGCATAATGTTAGACGATTTTCCCGCGCCGCTTTATAACGTAAAGATGGAACCGGTTACTTCAGAAATGGATATTAGTCAGGCGCGTTTTTATACTGAAGTTTGGTGGAAAGATATGCTTAAACTGGCCAGGGAAGAAGGTTTGGAATATTCTGCGTACGTATGTTTTGATTATTCTAATCATACCTCGCCGCCATTTAATTTTCCCGAGTGGGAACAATCTGTATTAACAGGTTCTAATGGAGCTAACGCTGCCGACAGACTTATGGTTGATTTCAAAGATTCTAAACATGAGGTAGCTTTACACGGTTATAATCACGCTTCACTTACCGATAAGGTTTGGCCTAATCAAAATTATATGGGTTTAAGCCTTAAGGCGGTTAAAAAACGCTGGGCAGCGCGTAATTATGGTAAATTACCGGTTTCTTATGTTCCACCTTCAAATATTATAGACAGCACCGGTTTTCTTGCTTTAGAAGAACACATCCCCGAAATTATTTATAATGCCAGTATTTACCTGGGAAATTTTGAAGAAGGTGGCGATAGAGAATTTGACAGGGAGCCTTATAACGATCATTTTTTCAATTTTCCACGAATTACCAGCGGGTTTGTTTTAACCTCTACCAGGCAATTCAATCAGCAATCTTTATATTTATATACAGGCGTTTGGACGCATTTTATTCACCCCGATGATATTTACCAAATTCCCGGAGAAGAACCTCGGGAAAGTGCCGGTGATTATACTTTACGGAATATAAATTCTTATGGCTGGAGAGTTTCAGAAGATGGCTCGCCAGGTTTGTTTCCACGATTTGGAAATTACATTAAAGATGTAAAGAAAACTTTTCCTTTAATTCGATTTTTAAAAGTTTCTGAAGCAGCTAAGATTACTCAAAACTGGAGAGAAATTCCTTATAATTTTACTGAAAATGATACTGAAGTTGAAGTTACTGCCAGCATTCAAAATAGTGAGAACCAAAATTTCTGGTTTGCATATGTTTCAAAAAAAAATACTGCTGAAGCTGAAAATTTTCTAAAAAATAAACAACTAAAATTTACAAAAACGCCTTTCTTAGACGGCTATCTGTTCAATATTCAAACGCAGGATAAAAAAATAAGTTTTCCAAAATTTAATAATAATTCTTCTGAAGATTTTAGCAAAATCACTCAAAACTATGAATCTTACCTTTTAATAAAACCCTCAGAAGATTTAGGAGATATTCACAAAGAGATTAACGAATTAAAATCTAAAATTGTTAAAAGCAATAATTATGAACGCGAAGATTGGTTAAAATTATTTCAGTATTTAGGCTGGGAAAATCGCCAAATGGAGATTTGGCCGTTGCTGGAAAGAAAATACAGTGAAAATAAATTATCTGCTTACATAAACCTTTCTTCCGAATTTACCACTCAGAGTGATTATCCAGATTTGGAAACCAGGAAACGCTGGATGTTGAGACAAATAGAATTAAATCCAGAAAGCCTAAAGCTTAGAAGAGATTTTATAGGTTACTTTGGAAGCAATACAGAGGTACAATTAACAAAAGAAGAATTATTGAACCTAATGGAGAATACGGAGGTAGATGAGGAGCGCTCCAGCTATTTTTCACTGTTGAACGAAAAACATCCCGAAGCTGCATTTAATTTGGTAAAAAACATAGAACCCTGCCATGAAGATTTTCGCTTTGTCGCTTCTACTATTTCCTGGATTTTAGCTGATGCTAAAAAATATAACGAGGCCATTAAATGGTCTAAGTGTAGTGACGATATAGCCGAAAGCGCAATAGATAACTGGCGGGTACAAACCGGGGAATATGCGTTTTTAAAAGAAAAGAACTTTCCGCTTTTTATAGAATATCTTATTGCCGATAATGATAAAAAAGCGGCGCAAAAACTTTTGGGGATAAAAGCTTGCCGAGAAGATTTAAAGCATTTGGCTACGACTATTGCCTATACTTATAGCGACCAGGGAAGTTATAGAAAAGCGCTGGAATGGTCTTCTTGCGTGCCAGGTTTCCCTGTAGTAGAAAGGATGCAATGGTTTTATTCGCTGGAAAACTTCAGTGAAGTAGAGCGCTTGTATGCTAATTATACTAAAAAAGATAATCCAAAGGAAAAAGAAGCTATTCAGGTTTTTATGGCTGAATATTATTTGGGTCGTAGCGAAATGCTGAAAGCCTGGAAGCTTGCCTCTCAACTACCGGAATCAAGTAATAAAGAGCGTTTACAAAGACAGTTGAATAATACCGTGGTTTACCTTAACCCTGAACAAAAAAGATTGCTTTTAAAAGAATATCCTTCACTTTTTTATCCTGAAGTTACTTCTAAAATAGAGCAGAATCTTAGAATAACCCAGGGCGATTTTGTACAAATAGGGAGTAATATTATTAGCGATAGGTTAGATCCAACTTCTGTAGGTTTAGAAGCGGTTTATGGCACTCGAGATAAGAAGTTCAATGAGCATCAATTTGGGTTAAGCCGCTATAATGCATATGCAATTCCATTTCAGGGTGAATTTGAGAATAATGGAGATATGGAGCTATACGGACTGGTTTACAGGTTTAAAACCAGGGAAAGAATAGAAAAATTTAATTTTGGCTTTGGTAGTCGTCTTGAGTTTAACGACGCAGGAAAGGCATATCTTCATTTAGAAGCATCGGCGTCAATTGCAAAAGATAGTTTATATAGTTCTTTTCAGTTTTTTAGAAAACCTGCTATCACCGGCCCCGCGTATATCCTGGATATTTATCAAACGCAATTAAATATTTATGAAGAACTTCAGTTTAAAGAGAAATTCCAGGCGGTTTTTTATATAGAAGGAAACCATTATGACGACGAAGATGTGATGGATGTACAGGCGCTTACCAGTTTATCTATGAATCTTAGACTGAATAAAATGGCGAAATTTAGACCTTATACCGAATTATCTGGAATGCTGGGTAATTCAAACAGGTCTAATGGCTTTCCATATTGGACTTTAGATGAACGTTTTTATGGCGGTTTAGGGTTAGCTTACGAATATGTAAATGAAAATAACTTTTGGAAAATTAATCTTGATGCCGGATATTTTCTGGATACTTTTTCAGATGAATTTCAACGGTATCGTGGGAGTGTGGTATGGCCAGTTACGAAGTATCTTCATCTTAATACCCAGGCCGAATTCTATACGCTTAAAAACTTTTATTCCAACAACTTTACCTTCGGTTTAAAATACTTTTTAAAAGATAATTAAGGATTAATTTTAAATGAAGCTGAAGCTTTATCAAAAACGATCAAGCCTTCTGGAAAAACAGTAGAAAATGCTCCAGATTCTAATAATTCTTTAGGGGAACCGGTGGTCACGCTATTATTTTGCATGAGAATAATTTTATCGCAAAGCTGGATGGCCAAATTGATTTCGTGGGAAGCAAAAACTATAGCTTTATTGGTTTTTCGGGTGAGTTTTTTAAGCAGTTTTAGAACATAAGCCTTGTGATACAAATCCAGGTGTGTGGTGGGTTCATCTAAAATAACAAGGGGCGTGTTTTGTGCAATGGCACGTGCAATTAATACTTTTTGAAGTTGGCCGTCACTTAATTCGTAGCATTTTTTATTCTGCAAATCTTCAATTCCTACATTTTGTAAAGATTTTTTAATTTGCCTTAAATCGTTTTTACTTAATCTACCAATCCAATTGGTGTATGGTTGTCTTCCTAGCGCTACCAGTTCAAAAACGCTTAAATTTTTGGAAATAGGTTGTTCGGTTAGTACAAGGCTCACTAAAGAAGCAAGTTCTAAAGAATCTATCTGTTGAATTTGCTCATTTTTAACCAATACTTTTCCCTTAAGCGCATCCTGAACTCCGCTTAGCGTTCGTAAAAATGTAGATTTCCCCACTCCGTTAATGCCAATTACAGCAACCAGTTCCCCTTCGTTAACTTCAATATTAATCGCTTCAGTAATAATGGTTTTCCCGGTCTTATTACTGTAACCAATATCAAGATTAATTGTTTTAAGGATGCTATGTTTTCCAGGTTGGTTCAATTCAGAATAAAAATTTACGTTTGCGCACCAATAGCCAAATTACGACTGGGGCACCAATTAGTGAAGTTATGGCATTTATGGGTAAAGTAAATTCCTGTCCCGGCATTTGTGCTGCTATATCACAAATAAGCATTAGCGCCGCACCACCTAAAATAACTGCTGGCACTAAAATGCTATGATTATTTACAGGAATTATTTGCCTAATTAAATGCGGAACCGCCAAACCTACAAAGGCAATTGGTCCTGCAAAAGCAGTAATGCTTCCGGCAAGTAAACTGGTAGCTATAATAATGATTAAACGGTTTTTTTGAATGCTTACCCCAAGGCTTTTTGCATATTGTTCGCCAAGCAACAAAGTGTTGAGGTTTTTAATACAGGAAATAGCTAAAATTATCCCTACCAACCAGAACATGGCGAGAATTCCCACCTCGTTCCAGGATAGATCACCCAAACTTCCAAAAGACCAAAATACATATTGCTGAAGCTGTGCCGCGGGACTAAAATAGGAAAGAACGCTAACCACTGCCGCGGTTAAACTGGCAAACATTAAACCTATAATAAGAATTGCCATAGTATCTCGAAGCCGGAGGGAAGCCAGCATAACAGCAATTAATACTAATAAACTTCCCAGGCTGGAAGCAATTACCAAACTCCATTTGGAAAGTAAAATTCCGGCAAAAGCACCTCCAAAAACTGAAGCGCCCATAATTACTATTGCAACGCCCAGACTGGCACCGCTACTTAAACCCAAAACATACGGTCCCGCTAAGGGATTACGAAATAGGGTTTGCATTAACAGTCCGCTAATGGCGAGTCCAGAGCCGGTTATTATTGCTGTAATAGCTTTAGGTAAGCGGTATTCCACTACAATATAGCGCCAGGTTTCTTTTGAAACTTCTAAATTAAAGATTGAAGCAAAAACATCTTTAAAAGGAATGTTGACCGAGCCCAAACTAATATTTAAAAAACCCAGGATAATTACTCCTAAAAAAAGGAGTAGAAGTGGAAGTATATATTTTTGGGACTGCAACAAGGCCGGTGATTTATTTCGGTGTAAATATCTGAAATAAATTGAGTAGATAAAATTAATGAAGAACGATAATGGAATTTTAGCTAAGATCCATAATTATGGAAAGATTTTCTTTTAACTTTTCTGATGCTGTATTTGAAATTTTGCCAATCTTTTTAACCAGCCTTTTATTATCTATTGCTCTAAGCTGATCTACCATTATATCACAATCTTTCGATAGGTTGGCAATACCTTTCGGGAGATGGATACGTAGAATTTGAGCATTTCTATGAACGTTTGTAGTAAGCGGACAAATTAAAGTTGATGGATGGTTAACAGAATTCAATAAATTGGTTTGGACAATTATAACCGGTCTTTTCTTTCCCGTTTCAGTGCCAATTCGTGGGTTTAAATCGGCAATCCAAACTTCAAATTGATTAATTTTCATAATCAATTTCTTCAAAATCTTTAAGAACATTTAAAGAATCTTCTTTCACCAAGTACGACTCTTCTTTGAGTTTATTCTTTAGAACCTTCCTGTTTTGATGAAGGTTATAATATTGAATAGCTTCATTTATATATTTTTCAGTAGACTTCTTAAGTCCAGCAGATAATTTCTCAGATTCTTTAAAAACAGACTCTTTGATATTTACAGCGATAGTTTTCATTTTCAGTAGTTTATAATAAAGATAAAAATTTTAAATAATTTATTCTTCCAAAGCCTTAAAAAACCTATTTTCATAATTTCCCAGTAACTCTGGATGAAAAATGGATACCAGGTCTTTTAATACCAAATCTGGACGTTGCGGGCCTAATTCAAAATAAAGTACACCCCCTGTTTCTCCTTTGGTTAGGCTTACGCTGTAGACATTTTTATTCTGTACGGCTTCAAACTGTTCATAATGCTGAGATTCTTTTAAAAGTTGCGTGTAAGAAGTGTATTGTCCCGCACTAATCCAATAATCGGCATCCTGGGCTTTGTCTAACACATTTTCAAAAGATAAAGCCATACTTCCATTCCCTTGTGTATCGGCATAGACATAATTTGCATTGGCATCTTTAATAAATTGGGCTTGCCACGAATTTCCGTGGGGTAAATACCACTGGTCTTTAAACATAGCGCCGCTTAATACTTTAGGCGTTTCTGCTGCCGACTTTGCTAATTCTTTGGCTTCAGTATAATCCGTTTCTATTTTATTAAAAATCTTTTCAGCTTCGTCTAATTTATCATAAAAAACGCCAAAGAATTTAATCCATTCCGCCTTTCCCAGCGGAGTTTTTTCAGTCCAGTCGCCGTTGTACATCACTGGAATTCCGGTTTTTTGAATGGTTTCAAATGTTTTATTGTTTCCGTCAATTGCAAAACCAATCACCACTTCTGGATCCAGATCAATAAGAACTTCGGTATTTATATTTTCATTTTTCCCCAGCTCTTTAATTTTTCCTGAATTGATCAATTTCCTGGTTTTTTCTGAAGAAATATAATCAAGACCTGGAAATCCTTTTAAGCTGTTTTCTTCATTTAAAGCTTCCAATGCCGGAATATGCGTGGTAGAAGTCACTACCATTTTTTCTATCGGAATTTGCACTTTTTTATCATAATCTAAACCGGAAGGAATTTCAGTATTTTCTTTAGTTAATAAATAGGTGAAAGCTTTTTCGGCATCGGGCCAGGCGGTTTCTATTTTTAAAATATAATAATCTCCAAAATCACTGATGCTGAAATTAGTAGCGTGTTTTAACTCAACTGAATCTTGAGGTTCTTCTGAACCATTATTTTTATCTTTTTGCTCGTTTTTACAGGCGGAAAATACTAGGAAAAGGAGTAGAAGATTAAGTGCTTTTAGAGTCTTTATTTTCATTTTATGGTAGTTTAAAAGAATTGAATTTATATAATGCTATCCTCATTTAGCCCCTAAATAAATTACGGGGCAAGCTCTAAAACAAGTTCAGGATGACGAAAACTTTTATATAGAATATTATAATAGGAATTTTCAAAAGTAAGATTATTTAGAATTTAATGGTCGCAACTAAAATAAATGTTTAATTTCGCATTGAAATTTTTGGTTCGGATGTGTTTTTCACGCCGATTAAAAGGGAATCAGGAAAAGTACGATTCTGGAAGTACAAAATATGAAGCGCGAAGTTTTTCTTCGTATTTCAAACTTCTACCATCTAACTTTATTAAGCCTGAGCTGTTCCCGCAACTGTAAGCTAAGTCCCGAAAGGGATGCTTGTTGTTATCACTTCAAAAACCACTGTTCTTATTTGGAATGGGAAGGTAAATAACAAGACGCGAGCCAGGAGACCTGCCAAAATATAACCAATAAATTCTTAGACTTTCGGGATAAAAGTCAGAGGGCAGATGAAAAAAACGCGATTTTACATTCTATTCCTTGGCTTGCTATGCAGTTTGCCTGTATTTGCTCAAAACGATACAATTAACGTTTTAGACGAAGTATTTTTGACAGATACCAAGCTGAAAGACTTTTCTACTGGCCAACAGGTAACCGTTTTAAACGATTCAGTTTTAAAGAAAAACGGGGCGCTGCTTACTTCAGCATTAAATTTCAACACCAATATCTATTTTAAAGAGAATGGACTGGGAATGGTTTCCTCACCTTCCTTCCGCGGAACAACAGCTTCCCAAACAGCGGTATTGTGGAATGGGATTAATATCAATTCCCAGTTTAACGGCCAAACCGATTTTAATGCATTAAACGCAGGCGGATTTGATAATATTAGCGTTCGTGGTGGCGGCGGAAGTGTAGTTTATGGTACCGGAGCCATTGGAGGAACCGTTCATTTAAATACCAATCTTGATTTTACCGGAAAAACAAAGCAGGATATTTTCTTTCAATATGGCAGTTTTAATACCCTGGATGCCCGGTATAAAATAAAGACTTCGGGAAAAAAATGGAGTTTAAGTCTTGCTGCGGCAAGAAACTCATCAGATAATGATTATGAATGGCCCATTGAAGGTAGAGAGAATGAAAATGGTAAATTCTATAATAGCAATTTAAATCTTGGGTTCGCATATCGGTTAAATGAAAAAAACACTTTAAAACTTTATAGTGAAATTTTTGATGGGGAGCGGCATTTCTCCCTGATTCGTCCTTCAGAAACCAAAACAAAATACCAGAATTTTGATACCCGAAATTTATTGGAATGGGTAGGAGAGTTTGGTGATTTTATTTCGGTTGCAAGGTTAGCTCATCTAAATGAAAATTATAAGTTCTACGGGAATATTACTGAAAATCAATCTTCATCTGGCAAAGCGCAAACCTTAATTGGCAAATACGATTTAAATTATTCAGTTTCAAAAACTTTAAAGCTAAATGCCGTACTCACCAATACGTACACCGATGGTAGCGGCTCTGGAATTACCGAAAATACCCGAAATATATTTTCTTCGGCATTCTTAATGAAGCATAGGCCATTTCAAAAATTTCAATATGAATTGGGAATCAGAAAAGAGATAACCGAAAATTATGAAAGTCCGTTACTATTTTCTGCAGGAACACATTATGATTTTACCGATTTCTATAGTCTAAAAATGAATATTTCCAGGAATTTTAGAATTCCCACTTACAACGATCTTTACTGGGCCGGTGCCGGTAATCTTAATTTACGCCCCGAAACTTCTAACCAGGTTGAGCTTGGAAACCATTTTAAACATAGAAACCTGAAGTTTAGTCTAACCGGTTATTATATTAAAATTGATGATATGATACGCTGGTTGCCTTCCAGCAATAATATTTGGCGCCCAAAAAACGAAGAAAAAGTAGAGACCTACGGAGTAGAAGTTCTGGCAGGCTGGGAAAAAGAGATTTTTAAAGATCACCAAATTAGCGCCTCTGGTACTTATGCCTATACGGTTTCAGAAAATATGAATACGGGCTATCAGCTTATTTATGTACCGTTTCATAAAGCTACGGGTTCGCTTACCTATGCTTTTACAGATTTCAGTATAGATTATCAGCTTTTATATAATGGCGAGGTTTTTACCCGATCTGATAATAATTCGCGCTATAATATGGATGCTTATACGGTTTCAAACCTTGGAATTACATATGATTTGGGAAAAACAAATACTTACAAGATTGGAGCGAGGGTGCTCAATATTTTTGATGAAGAATACCAAAGTGTAGAAAACCGGTGGATGCCCGGCAGAAATTTTAATATATACCTAAACCTTAATTTTTAACCAGCATGATGCTGGAAGCAAATATTGTTAAAATCTGATTAATTTAAACTGTTTATTTGCTCCACTCTTTGCTAAAATTCTAACCAATGAAAAGAATCAGTAAATTATTAACTATGGCCGTGATAAGTGGCTTTTTTTTGAATTCCTGTAGCAGCGATGATGATAATATTGACCCTCAAATAGAGCAACCTGAAAGCACCTATGCAGATGGATTGTTTGTGCTTAATGAAGGAAACTCCGGTGGCGGTTCGGTTACCTTTATAGATAATGATTTACAAAATGTAGAAAATGAGATTTACCAGGAAATGAACGCCGACGATGATCTTGGCCAATATCTTCAATCTATATTTTTTAATGATGATTATGCGTATATCGTTTCTAATGGATCGAATATGATAACTATAGTTGATCGCTATACTTTTGAATATGTAGATAGGATTGATAGTGGCTTGCTATCTCCAAGATATGGAGTTATTGAGAACGGTAAAATTTATATAAGTAATCAGGGTAATTATGAAGCTCCCGGCGTTACCGAATTTGATGATTTTATAGCAATTATTGACCTGGAAACTTTGGAAGTTGAAAAAACTATAGAAACAAATACAGTGCTTGAATATATTCATGAACAAGATGGGATGATTTATGTGCAAAAGGCCGCTTTTGGGGGAGGTAATGAAATACAGGTTATTGATTCTAATTTAGATGAAATAATCAAGACAATCGTTACCGAAGAAACGCTAAATTCTTTTGAAATTGAAAACGGAGTACTTTACGCTTTAAGTTCAAATAAATTAGAGAAAATAGATTTAACTACGGGAGATCTTTTAGTTGAAATTGATATAAATTTTGAAGCTGGAAGTGCATCTAATCTTAAAATTGAAGATGATTTGATTTACTATACCATAGGAAACTCGGTTTTTATGATGGATGAAAATGCCGAAATGGCCCCGGAAGAAGCTATATTTTCTTATACTTCTAATTCAGATTATGGTGTAATGTATGGGTTTGAAGTAGAAGACGATAGAATTTATATTGCTGATGGTGGAGATTTTTCATCTAATAGTTTTATAGAAATCTACACTAACAATGGAGAATTAATCGAAAATATAGAGGTAGGAGTAGGCCCAAATGGTTTCTACTTTAACGATTAAAAACTGTTTTTTTGTTTATTTAAATTTGAATAAAAAAAGCCCCGTTTCACAACTGAATCGGGGCTTTGCATTAAATATACTTTTAAAATTACTGCTTAAATTCAGCAGCTTTTTTCCTTATTTCTTCAGGAATTTCGTCTATATACATTCTTTGGTAATCTACATCAGTCTCACCACGTTCACCAATTTTAGTAAATCTTGAATCGTAAGATGTAGCGGGAATTGCCATTCTGTTACCGGTAATATCAGCAAGAGCAGCAGCAAGTAAAGTTTCTACAGGTGTCCCCAATTCTATTAGGTTCGTAATATCTTCTTCAGTTTCAATATCCGGAATTAAACCTTCTTCAGAATAGGCATCTTCATTCGCATTAACAGATTCATAAATTAATGGCTGAATCACATATTTATGATTTGGGTTTCTATTTTGTCTGTCCCAATCAGGAGAATCATATAAAGGGGCAGCAGCCTGAAATTTTCCAACCGTATTGCTTCCCACGTGTACTACCTCTATATAAGGAGCAAGACCATTTATTACTAACTCGCTGGCAGAAGCCGTGGAAGCCGTACCAATAATATAAACCTTGCTAAGGTTTAAGCTATTGATCATTTCGCCAGTTCTAATCTTATCGTTGAATCTATCTACTAATCGATCTTCAGATAATTGAGACTGTAAGAAATTGTTCCAGCTTTGTTTAGAGAAAATTTCACCGTTAAACTGCCCGGTAATCATACTGGAAAGATCTACCGCACTTTCTACAGAACCACCACCGTTGTACCTAAGATCTAAAACCAGTTCATCTATACCTTCAGCTTTTAAATCTCCAAAAGCAGCATTTAGTTCATCATCAAAATCGGCGGTAAAACTATTATACATAATGTAGCCAACACTTATTCCATCTACTTCTACTACTTTAGATAAAAGAACCGGATTTTCGGTAATTTCTATTCTGTTTAGTGCTATGGTTTCATCGGTATTACTAATAATATTATCGTTAATTTCAGCTACTGTAATTTCATAGCCATCTCTCCCCAAAAGAGATTGATAATTATCAAGGTTCATAGTTTCCCCATCAATATCGGTAAAAAGAGTACCACGAGTAACGCCGGCTTCATCGGCAGGACTATTTGGTATTACATATCGTACATAGGCTAAAACCCCATTACTTCCAAATCTTACCAATCCATAATCCATTCCGGTTGTAGTTTGAATTCCAGCTTGATTATTTTCCAAAATAGTATAATCATCTATAATAAAGCTAAAACGATCTTTTGGCGCAGGAACTTTTAATCCGTTATTAAAAAGATCTTCGGGAGAATCAAAACTAGCCAGCCATTCATTTTTATCGGCTTCAGAATCAAAATAATTCTCACCTAATTCTGGAACATCGGCTTCATATACATAGTAGATGCTCATTGCATCATATAAATAATTTTCGATTTCTAAATTAGGAGTTTCCCCGGGCTTATCGCCTCCTGGTTCAACCGGGAAGCGTTCGTCATTGTCATCTTTGGAGCAACTGCTCATGACTCCTGTAGCCAGGAATAAAAGTAAAATTAGTTTATTAATCTTCATAAATTTAAGTTTGTTTTAGATTGCTAAAAATACCCACATTAAATTAAATTCAAAATCCTATTGTAACAAATATTACCGCTAATCGTTTTAAAGGTAAGAAGGTTATTAAACCAACCATACATGAAACAACAAGCCTTCCTAGAAAAAATTAACCCGGTGAAAGATAAAATGTACCGGCTTGCATTGAGACTGCTTATTTCTAAAGAAGCTGCCGAAGATGCTACCCAGGAAGTAATCTATAAACTATGGGCTCGCAAAGATAAACTCAAGGATTATACCAATGTTGAAGCTTTTGCAATGACAACAACAAAAAACTATTGTTTAGATGAGTTAAAAGCAAAAAAGAATAATAATTTAAGAATTGTTCATCAGAATTATGAGAATAATTCAATTTCGCTCCAAACAGAACTGGAGGTTAAAGATGAAATGCTGTGGATAAACCAAATTTTAAATGAGTTGCCAGAACAGCAAAAAATTGTTTTTCAGCTTAGGGATATTGAGCAACTGGAGTTTGAAGAAATTATAGAAATCACTAAAATGAAGTCTACCGCTATTAGGGTAGCCTTATCTAGAGCTAGAAAAAAAATAAGAGAAAGCTTAACAAACAAGCATAATTATGGAATTACAAAAGATTAGAGAATTACTGGAAAAATATGATGCCGGTGAAACATCTCTGGCTGAAGAAAATGCACTTCGAGAATATTTTCAAAAAAATGAGGTGCCAGCCGATTTAAAAAGTTATGGGTTATTATTTTCTTTTTCAGAAAAAAACAAAACACAAAAAATGCAACGGGAAGTAGAACTTCCATCGCAAGCAAAGGGGAATAAATACCTTTGGACAGCCATAGCGGCAAGTATTCTTGTAATAGTGGGACTTTTCTTTTTTCAGAATAAACCTATGGAAATGAATCATAGCGATCTTGGTACGGTTCAGGATAAAGAGGAGGCTTTGCAAAAAAGCATGGAAGCTTTAAAAATGGTTTCCGAATTAATGAATGAAGGGAAAGAAGACCTTATATACCTAAAAGAATTTAATAACACCAAAGATAAATTTATAAAAACCGAATAATATGAAAAAGATAGCAATAGTTATTATTATTGGCCTTTTACCAGTAATAACGCAAGCCCAGTCGTTTGCCAAGTACGAAAATATGAAGGATGTTGATGCGATGGTAATGACCAGCAAGATGTTTAAAATGCTTGCTAAAGTAGATTTAAGCGAAGATAACCCAGAAGCCAGGGAATACCTGAAACTCATTGAAAACCTTGATGAGATTAAAATGTTTACCAGCACCACGGCTTCAGTGAGAAATGAAATGCAAAAAGATGTTGAGCGTTATTTAAACTCAAATTCTTTAGAGCAGTTAATGCGAGTAAACGAAGACGGGAAAAATATTCGGTTTTATTCTAAAGGAGGAAAAAACGATAATTATGTAAGTGAGCTGTTTATGTTTATGGAAGGTGAAAAAGAAGGTGAACTAATTTCTGTGATTTTGAGTATCACGGGAGAAATAGACCTTTCGCAATTATCCCGCTTAACATCAGACCTTAAAATACCAGGTGCTGAAGAGCTTAAAAATGTAGAAAATAAATCTTAGATCAACTTAAAATCAATATAAAATGAAATCAATAAAAATTTTAGGCTTGGCACTGGCGGCTGCAGCTTTTGTTTCGTGTGCGAACGAGCCGAGTTTGCAGGAGTATTATGTAGAAAATCAGCAGGACAATAAGTTCATTGCTTTAGATGTACCTACCAGTATGTTTACCAACGCTGATGCCCTGGATGAAAATCAAAGAACTACGCTGGAAAGTGTGAAGAAAATTAATGTTTTGGCTTTGCCGGTTAAAGAAAGCAAAGAGGAATATGAAGCCGAAAAAGCTAAACTAAGTAGCATTTTGCAGGATAAAAAGTACCAGCTATTAATGAAATATGGCTCAAACGATCGTAAGGCAGAAATTTATTTTACCGGAGACGAAGAGGCCATAGACGAAATTATTGTTTACGGGTATGATGATACCAAAGGAGTGGGAGTAGCTCGGGTATTAGGTGAAGATATGAATCCGAAGAAATTGATGGAACTTATGAAATCGCTTGAAAAAGGAGACGTAGATGTAGACGGTTTAAAAGGAATTACCGGTATGTTTAAAACAGAAATTGAAGAATAGTTTTTTAGTTGAATTTATTGAAGAGGTTGTTTGAAAAGAATCGTCAATCTGAACTCGTTTCAGATTCTAAGTTCATTAGAATTAGACCCTGAAACGAGTTCAGGGTGACGTGGGAAAATTCTCAAACAACCTCTTTTTAATTTATATCCCCGTATAATTTTGCGGGGTTATTTTTTTAAGTTCCTCTTTTACTGCATCAGAAACCTCTAAGGTTTCAATAAAATCGGCGATACTCTTTTTATTGATCTTTTCGTTAGTTCTGGTAAGACCTTTAAGCGTTTCATATGGATTTTTAAATCCTTCGCGGCGTAATATAGTTTGAATAGCTTCAGCAACAACCGCCCAATTAGCTTCAAGATCAGCATTTAGTTTTTCTTCATTCAGCAATAATTTATCCAGTCCTTTTAATGTACTTTTAAACGCGATGCTGGTGTGGCCCATAGGTACACCAATATTTCTTAGTACCGTGCTATCGGTAAGATCTCTTTGCAGCCGGCTAAGCGGTAATTTTGCTGAAAGATGCTCAAAAATAGCGTTAGCTATTCCTAAATTTCCTTCACTGTTTTCAAAATCTATAGGATTCACCTTATGCGGCATTGCCGAAGAACCTATTTCACCTTTTTTAATTTTCTGCTTAAAATAATCCATAGAAACATAGGTCCAGATATCACGATCTAAATCTATTAAAATCGTGTTTATTCTTTTTAAGCCATCAAACAGCCCAGCCATATGATCGTAATGCTCAATTTGCGTGGTTGGGAAAGAATGGTGCAACCCTAGTTTTTGCTGGACAAAATTAGTTCCAAATTCTTTCCAGTCGGTATTTGGGTAAGCCACTTTATGAGCGTTAAAGTTACCAGTGGCTCCGCCAAATTTGGCGGCGTGTGGAACTTTATTTAAAAGATCTAATTGAGCTTCTAAACGGGTGATAAAAACTTCTATTTCTTTACCTAAACGAGTAGGGGAAGCCGGCTGCCCGTGAGTTCTTGCCAGTAACGGAACATTTGCCCAATCCTGGGAGAGCTGCGTGAGTTTAGAAATTATTTGTTCTATTTCAGGAATATACTCGGCTTCAATTGCATCTTTTAAACTTAATGGAACCGCGGTATTATTGATGTCCTGTGAGGTTAATCCAAAATGGATAAATTCTTTATGAGCTTCCAGGCCTAGTTCATCAAACTTGTTTTTTATAAGATATTCTACCGCCTTTACATCGTGATTGGTAGTTTTTTCAATCTCTTTTACCGCCTGTGCATCAATCGTAGTGAAGTTTTCATAAATGGCGCGCAAATCACTAAAAACCGAATGATCTACATCTTTAAGCTGGGGTAGTGGTAATTCGCAAAGCGCAATAAAATATTCAACTTCAACCTTTACACGATATTTTATTAGGGCTTCTTCGCTAAAATACTGCGAGAGCTGTTTGGTTTTGGAATGATATCTTCCATCTATTGGAGAAATGGCGGTTAGCGGTGTCATGTATTTGATTTAGAAATTAAAAGCCGTAAATATACTGCTTCCAAATAATCTTTAAAACCGCTGTAGCATTTCTTTTTCTATGAATAGTATGAAATTTTTATGCTGAATTCTTTAATTCCTTTACCAGCTGAGGAACGCCAATGGAAGCTTTTTCTGCAATAATATGAAGATTCCCTTTTTCCTGAATATTAGGTTTCGGGTCTATAAAATAAATGGGAATTCCTTCGGGAGCAAAATCTACCAGGCCTGCTGCCGGGTACACCTGCATTGAGGTTCCTATAATCATAAGTATTTCTGCTTCAGCAACAATTTTCATAGCTTTCTCAAACATAGGCACTGCTTCTCCAAACCAAACAACGTGGGGTCTGAGCTGATAGTTAAATTCACAGAAATCTCCGGGGTTTATATCCTGTTTCCAATCGAGTACAAGATTTTCATTAAAAGTACTTCTGGCTTTCAATAGCTCGCCGTGCAAATGGGTAACTTTTGTACTGCCGGCCCTTTCGTGAAGATCATCTATATTTTGAGTAATTATTTCTACGTCAAATTCTTTTTCAAGTTCAACCAGTGCAGTATGCGCAGCATTAGGATCTACCGTTAATAATTGCCGGCGCCTTTTATTGTAAAAATCTAAAACTAATTCCTGGTTCTTTTTCCACCCAATTGGTGAGGCTACTTCCATAACATCGTGGCCTTCCCACAAGCCATCAACGTCCCGAAAGGTTTGAATACCACTTTCTGCACTAACTCCCGCGCCTGTAAGAATTACTATTTTCTTTTGCATACTTTGGGTTTAGGTTATTAATTCTAAGGTAGTGTTAATCTCAAATAATTAAAAATGTTAAAGGTTGATTATTATATCACTGAAGCTCAGTATATTATTTAAAATACTACGTTAAAATATTCAAAACACCTTAAATATGACGCAACCTTTTACTGTTATTCGTATCTCTAAAGAGAATGATTAATAACCCAAAAATTAAAATTTGAAATGAAAAAATTAGCATTTGCTTTAATGATGGTCGCAGGATTCACAAGTTGTGATAGTGACGATGATGGCGTAGACACTCCAGATTTTGAAGGAGAAACAAAAGAGTACACACTTAATGAAATGAGTGATTCTGGCGTTAGCGGGACTGTTACTTTTATAGAAAATGAAGATGGAAGCGCTACCGTAGAATTTGATCTTGAAGGTACTCCAGACGATGGAATGCACCCAGCTCATATTCACATGGGAACTGCTGCTGAAACTGGAGATATTGCTGTTACTTTTACTCCTATTGATGGAGCTACAGGGATGAGTACTACTGAAGTATCAGCTTTGGATAATGGCACCGATATTACTTATGAAGAACTGGTTACCTATGACGGGTATATCAATGTTCACCTAAGTGAGGAGGAATTAGATACTATTGTAGCTCAAACCGATATTGGTGAAAATGAACTTACTGGAGAGTCTGTGAGTTATGATCTTGAGGAAAGAGATATTCCGGGTGTAAGTGGTGTAGCTATTTTTGAAGAACGTGAAAATGGTGAAACTCTAGTAACTTTAGATCTTGAAGGAACTGAAGAAGGTGGAGAGCACCCAGCTCACATTCACATGGGATCTATCGATGATGCTCCTGGAGCTATCGCAATTACTTTTACTCCTGTTAATGGAGCTACTGGTACGAGTATGACTAATGTTAGTATGACCGATGGTTCTGATGAAGTAGAAGCAGTAGCAATTACTTATGAAGAATTGCTAACTTATGATGGTTACATTAATGTACACAAAAGTGCTGAAGAACTAGACGTTCTAGCTGCACAGGGAAATATGGGAGCGAACGCTTCTTCTGAAGAGTAATCTCTAATAATATTTCTTAATTTAAAAGCCTGGCATTGAGTCGGGCTTTTTTAGTTTTACGCTATTCCTGTTCTGGAAACTTCTTTTTTATCTTTTAGTATATAAAATTCTAATCTAACTTAAAATAGCAATTTTAAATTTTATTCTATAACGTTTAAAACAAGTCTCCCTTCACTGCTAATAATTCCTTTAACATTATTTGTGCCTCATTTTTACAAACCTTAACATCCGTTAAATCCAGCTCCCTCGTATCTATCTATAGATTTGATAACGTAAAAAGCGTTTTGTTGCTTTTTCTTATCTCTAATTTACTAATAACTTAAAAATTTTAAACTTATGAAAAAATTCTTACTTGCTATTTTTATAGCACTACCGTTTATGTTTATGGGCTGCAGCAGCGATGATGATGCAGTAGACCCCGATGGAGGGGGCGATGATTTTGAGGGGGAAACAAAATCCTTTCAACTTTACTCCGTTGCCGATCCTTCAATTTCGGGTACAGCTACTTTTATGGAAAATGAAGATAACAGTACCACCGTTGAGCTGGAATTAGAGGGAACTCCAGATGGAGGAATGCACCCCGCACATATTCATTATAATACCGCTGCAGAAGGTGGAGATATTGCAGTTTCTTTTGAACCTGTAGATGGATCTACCGGAATGAGTACAACTACTTTCTCTACACTAGATGATGGAACGAGTATTACTTATGAAGAAGCTATAAATTTTGATGGATATATCAATGTTCACATCAGTGCCAACGATCTTGGTACTTTGGTTGCACAGGGAGATATCGGTGAAAATGAACTTACCGGAGAGTCTAAAAACTATATGCTTGAAGAAAGAGCTATAGAAGGAATTTCTGGAAATATAATGTTTGAAGAAAGAGTAAATGGTGAAGCTTTAGCAACCATTATGCTTGATGGCACTCCAGAGGATGGTGAGCACCCGGCACATATTCATATAGGATCTGTTGTAGAAGCACCGGGAGATATTGCTTTTACTTTTACATCAGTGAACGGAGCTACCGGAATGAGTAAAACCAATGTTGCGGAATTAAACGATGGTACTGCATTTTTGTATAACGATGTACTTAATTATGATGGTTATGTAAATGTTCACCTAAGCGCAGATGAACTTGGAACTCTTGTAGCTCAAAACGATATAGGTGGTAATGAACTTACTGGCGAAACTAAATCTTACGAGCTTGATGAAAGAGCTGTTGAAGGAATTAGTGGAACGGTAATGTTTGAAGAACGTATGAGTGGTGCTGCCCTGGCGACTATTATGATAGATAATACTCCTGAAGATGGAATGCACCCTGCACATATTCATATGGGTTCTTTTACGGAAGGCCCAGGCGATATAGCTTTCACTTTTAATCCGGTAAACGGAACAACCGGAATGAGTATGACCCAGGTTGAAATGTTAGACGATGATACCGAATTTGGATACGAAGAAGTACTGAATTACGACGGTTACGTTAACGTTCACCTAAGTGCAGAAGATTTGGCTACTGTTGTAGCCCAGGGAGATATAGGAGCAAATGAATTAACCGGAGAAAGCAAAACTTACCAATTAGGAGAAAGAGCTGTTGAAGGAATTAGTGGTTCTGTGATTTTTGAAGAAAGAATGAGTGGGGAAGCTTTAGCTACTATTATGCTAGACGGAACTCCAGAAGACGGAATGCACCCTGCTCACATCCATATGGGAACTGCCGCTGAAGGTGGCGATATAGCTTTCACTTTTAACCCTGTAAATGGAGCTACCGGAATGAGTATGACTCACGTTGCGATGCTTGATGATGATACCGCATTTGGTTACGAAGATGTATTAAATTATGATGGTTATGTAAATGTTCATTTAAGTGCAGATCAACTTGGAGTTATTGTAGCTCAGGGTGATATAGGCCAAAATGAACTAACCGGCGAATCTGCTTCTTATGATCTTGGAAGTGTAGATGTTGATGGAATAATGGGAACTGCAATGTTTGAAGAACGTGTAAATGGCGAAACTCTGGTAACTATAATGTTAGATGGAACTCCTGATGGTGGAGAACACCCTGCGCATATCCACGTGGGCTCTGTTGAAGATGCTCCCGGAGATATTGCCATTTCTCTAAATGCAGTGAATGGTGATACCGGAATGAGTATGACTAATGTATCAGCTTTTGATGGGGAAGATGCAGATATGATTGACTATAACGGACTTTTAGACTATGACGGTTATCTAAATGTGCACTTAAGTGCTGAAGATTTAGAGACGCTTGTAGCTCAAGGTAATGTTGGTTCTAATTCTTAGAACTTAAATGTTGATGTTAGAGTGAAAAACCCGGCCTAAATGAGGCCGGGTTTTTTTGTATTCATTTTAAACTTTTTATGAATTATAATTTCAATTTTTTTCAGTAGAAAATTTTAAAAAATATTCTCGTGAAAACGTCCCGCTTCAAGTGGGGTTTTATAATTTTAGCCCATGCAAAAAACCAGTCTTATAGAACATCTTGAAACATTTCTTACACCGCGACGAATTGCTTTATTCGATAAAGTGATTGCAGAACGAACCAATCATTTTACAGTCGCAACCCAAGATGTATATCAATTACATAATACCAGTGCAGTAATTAGAAGTTGTGAGGTTTTTGGAATTCAGAATATTCACGTAATAGAAGAACGCAAACCTAAAAGAATTGATCGCGAAATCGCAATGGGTGCCCAAAAATGGGTAGATGTAAACAGGTATTCCACTTCAAAAGAATGCATACAAGAATTACGGAAAAAAGGCTATCAAATTGTGGCAACTACACCTTATGGAGAAAGCACAGCTCTAAAAGATTTTAATATAGAAAAACCTTCAGCTATTTTCTTCGGAACCGAAAAAGAAGGTTTAAGTGATGAAACTTTAAATGAGGCCGATTGCAGGTTGAATATTCCCATGTTTGGTTTTACTGAAAGTCTAAATATTTCGGTTTCTGCAGCTATTATTTTACAAAGCATTACTTCCAGGTTAAAAAGCAGTGAAATTAACTGGCAACTTTCTGAAGAAGATAAAATTAACCTGAAATATGAATGGCTAAAAAAATGTATTAAAAATTCAGATTCAATTATAGCGCAATTCAATACAGAAAATCATTAAATTAGTTGAATAATTTTTTCTAATGACCCTCTTTTTTTACCTACTTATTGCCTTTATTACTTTTATAGCTTTTCTCCATGCCTGGGCAAAGAAAAGGTATGACATTAGCCGAACAATGGTAATAAATGCCCCACGTGACTTGGTTTTTAGTTATGTACGGCAATTAAAGAAACATCCGCTTTGGGTGCCCTGGTTTGCAAAACATCCTGAAGCAGTTTTAAAGCATAAAGGTGAGGATGGAAAATTAGGAGCGGCTATTTACTGGAAAAGTAAGAATAATGAAATAGGGGAAGGGCTTCAAAAAATTATAAAAGTAAAACATCCAAGAGTTTTTGAGACTCGCGTGCTATTTGTGAAACCGGTAAAAGTGAGTATGCTTACTTATTTTGCAGCAAAAGAACTGGAACCGGGAAAATCTAAAGTAGTTTGGGGAATTCGCGGTAATTTACCGTTTCCACTTTCAGTAATAAGTTTGTTTTATAGTGCCGATAAATTAATGGGTCAGGATCTCGAAAAAGGCCTAATTAGTTTAAAAACCACTATGGAAAAAGGAGTGAAGGTTTAATTTCTTTGTAAAACCCTGTATTCTTCGTAGCAACCGCTTAAAGCGTCTAAAATTTGCAAATCGTTTGCCGATCTTAAAAAATCTTTAGAATAGCTACAGCGCTGTAAGATTTCATCAATTTCTACTTTATTAATTGGAAGAAGTGCGATAAGAGTTTCTCTGTCAAATTTATTACGTAGAAGTGTTCTTATTTCATCATCTTCTTTCATTTGCCTTAATTTTCGCATTTGCTTTGGTTTTTTTCCAAAAATATTATGCATCAAATCGGCAGGATTAAAGATAGCGCCCAAAGTACGGGAAACCGCACTAGCAGAATTATCTCCACCTTCGTAACCGGCATTTAAGCCCGAGATGCTATAGCGGTTATTCTCATAAATAGGAATGTTTCTGGCATCAATCTCTAAATATCCGGTAAGAGTAACCGGTTTTAAAACCACTTCTTCTAAAGCAATTCCCAACTCGGTCATTTTAACCTTTACATTTCCATATTTCAGCCAGTCGTTGGTAACCCTAACTTTTATAGGTCTAAATCCAAGATAAGAAAAATAGAGAGTATCGTTAACTGTGGCCTGTAATTCAAAGGATCCGTCTTCTTCACTAACGGCACCTTTAACTTGGTTTAGGTTTACAATATGGACTTTTTCAATAGGTTTATCATCTGCAGCGTTCATAACGGTTCCCGATACAACATCCTGTGAAAATGCCTGAAAAGCTAAAAAAAGTAGTAAAAAGGTAAAAAGGAATTTCTTCATAACAATTGGCGCCTAAATTATAAAATACTTATAAAAAACAATGCCATAATTGAAAATTTAAGCGCCAGATGTGAATTTAATTTTTGCTCCGTCTTCTTTTAATAGAGCTTTCTATGTTTTTGCTTCGGTTTCCAGATTTCTTTCCTTTTCCAGAACCACCTTTAAAATCGTCTGAACGTCTACGCCCACCTCCTTTAAAGTCTGGTTTGCCGCCGCCTTTGTTGAATTTTCCGCCTTTTCGGCCGCCACCGCCACCGCCACCGCCGCCGCGTTTACCACGTCCGCCGGTATCAGTAGTTTCTTCAACATTAATATATCTACCCTGGTGTTTAAAGTCTTTAAAGGTGCTTAAAACAGTTTCGGTATTTTTTGCATCGGTATTAAAGAAAGAGAAGCTGTCTTTTACATCAACTTTATAAACATCGTCACGACCAAGATCTAAAGTAGCCTTAAGGAAATCCTTTAAGCTCATCCAGTCAAAATCATCTTTTGCACCTACATTTATAAAGTAACGTGTAGAATCTCCAGAACCACCACCATCTGCAGGAGCTGAGGGAGAACTTAAACCTTCAGAATTTTTATAATAATTGAAGAAACGAGTAAATTCTACAGAAAAGAATTTCTTAATAAGTTCTTCTTTGGTAAAATCTTCTAAAACCTCATTAATTCCCGGTAGATACGCATCTATATCGTGATTAATCTTGGTTTCTTTAATATCGTTTGCAAGGTGAAACAGCTGCACGCGGCAAATTTCCATTCCGTCAGGAATATCTTTTTGCTCAAATTTCTGCTGAATAATACGCTCAATACTTTTAATTTTACGCATTTCACTTTTGGTAACAATAACCATAGAAACTCCGCTCTTGCCAGCACGACCGGTACGACCACTACGGTGAGTGTACGTTTCAATCTCATCAGGAAGTTGGTAGTTGATTACGTGAGTAATATCATCTACATCAATTCCGCGGGCAGCAACATCTGTTGCAACCAACATCTGGATTTGCTTATTTCTAAAACTTTTCATCACCAAATCTCTTTGGTTCTGACTAAGGTCACCGTGCAAAGCTGCAGCGCTGTATCCGTCTTCAATAAGTTTTTCAGCTACTTTTTGAGTATCTCTTTTTGTTCGGCAAAAAATAACCGAAAAAATATCTGGATTGGCATCTGCCAGTCTTTTTAAAGCTTCGTAACGTTGTCTTGAATTTACCAGGTAAAACTCGTGGGAAACATTAGATGTTCCCTGGTTCTTAGAACCTACAGTAATTTCAATAGGCGTACGCATAAATTTCTTGGCAATTGTTGCAACTTCTTTAGGCATAGTTGCAGAGAATAACCAGGTATGCTTTTCTTTTGGAGTATGAGAAAGAATTGCTTTAATGTCTTCAAAGAAGCCCATATTTAGCATTTCATCTGCTTCATCTAAAACACAGTATTCTATTTTAGAAATATCTACAAGATTACGATTTATCATATCTTGCATACGTCCCGGGGTAGCCACAATAATTTGAGCTCCACGTTCAATTTGTCTGGCCTGGTCTGTAATGCTGGCCCCACCATAAATAGCAACCGGATTAAGACCTTTTTCAAACTTCGAGTAATTCTTTAATTCGTTGGTAATTTGCAGGCAAAGTTCACGTGTTGGTGAAAGAATTAATGCCTGGGTATGTTTTTTACTTACGTTTATTTTCTGGATAAGCGGGAATCCAAAAGCAGCTGTCTTTCCTGTACCGGTTTGGGCCAATGCCACCATATCGGTATCTTCGTTTAGTAAAACAGGAATCGCTTTTTCCTGTATCTCACTTGGGCTTGTAAAACCCATTTCTTCGACTGCTTTAAGAATAGAAGGGTTTAAACCTAATTGTTCAAATTTGTTCATATAAAAAATTAAATAAGCGGCAAAGGTACGGCTTACATAGCAATATACACCTATCTAGTTCTTTTATTTTGAAAGATAGGCGATTAGCTCTCTAAAGGCTTTTCCACGATGACTTATTTCTGATTTTTCACCAAGGCTCATTTCGGCAAAAGTCTTCTCAAAATCAGTTGGTTTAAACACAGGATCATAACCAAAACCCTTTTCTCCGCGTATTTCTTTTATAATTTCGCCTTTGCAAATTCCTGTAAAGAGATTTTGCCTGTCGTTTAAATTTAAAGCAATGGTAGTTTTAAATTGTGCGGCTCTATTTTCTTTGTCTTCTAACGCGCTAAGTAATTTTTTCACATTTGCGGCATCATCTTTATTTTCTCCTGCAAAACGAGCAGAATAAACCCCCGGTTTTCCATTTAGCGCTTCAACTTCCAGCCCGGTATCATCTGCAAAACAATCATAACCGTATCGGTTTTTAACATATTCTGCTTTTAAAATTGCATTACCTTCAATAGTATCGGCAGTTTCCGGAATTTCCTCATCGCAACCAATATCATCTAAAGAGAGAAGTTTGATGTAATGTGGTAAAAGTGCTTTAATTTCAATAAGTTTATTTTTATTATGCGTGGCGAATACAAGTTCCATAGTTATTTTTAGCGATGGTGATAGGGTTCGTTTTTTAAGATGGTGAAAGCGCGGTAAAGCTGTTCGGTAAAGAAAAGTCTTACCATTTGATGAGAGAAAGTCATTTGCGAGAGTGCTACTTTAGAATTGGCTCTTTGGTAAATCGCTTCAGAAAAACCATAAGGCCCACCAATTACAAAAATAAGTTGCTTGAGCCCACTATTTAATCGCTTTTGAATGTATACTGAAAATTTTTCTGAAGAAAATTCTTTTCCGTTTTCATCTAAAAGCACCAGGAAATCTGAATTCTGAACTTTAGCCAGAATTAATTCCCCTTCTTTTTCCTTTTGTTGATTTTCATCAAGGTTTTTCGTCTTTTTAAGATCGGGGATAATTTCAATTTCAAATTTATTATAAAACTGAAGGCGTTTTTTATAAACTTCAATAAGCTGTTTAAGCTCCCTGTTATCAGTCTTTCCTATGCAGAGTAATTTTATGGTCATTCGGTATATTTAACGCAGACTTTGCTACATTTACAAAAATAAGTATTGCAAATGATCTCAAAAGAACAATTTGAAAAAGAAATAGACCTAATTATTGAAAATGCGCTTAGAGAAGACGTTGGAGAAGGTGATCATAGCTCTCTGGCCTGTATTCCTAAAGAAGCTATAGGAAAAGCTAAACTCCTGGTGAAAGATAAAGGGATTTTGGCAGGAGTAGATTTTGCCCTTCAGGTTTTTGATAAAGTAGACCCCGAGTTAAAAGTTGAAGTTTTACTTAAAGACGGTAAAACTATACAAAGGGGAGATGTGGCTTTTTTTGTTGAAGGGAGTTCACAATCAATCTTAAAGGCCGAAAGATTAGTATTAAACGCTATGCAAAGAATGAGCGCCATAGCTACCAAAACAAATACTTTTGTTCAAAAACTGGAAGGTACTAATACTAAAATTTTGGATACCCGAAAAACCACTCCAGGGATTAGAGCGCTGGAAAAATGGGCAGTAAAAATTGGCGGAGGGGAGAATCATAGGTTTGCTTTGTATGATATGATCATGTTAAAGGACAATCATATAGATTTTGCCGGCGGAATTTCTAAGGCAATTAACAAAACTAAAGATTACCTTAAGAGCAATAAACTTGATCTTAAAATAATTGTTGAAGCGAGAAATTTAAAGGAAATTAAAGAAATTTTAGAAAATGAAGGTGTTCACCGTATTCTAATAGATAACTTTAATTATGAAGATACCCGTAGCGCGGTAAAACTTATTAATGGTAAATGCCAAACAGAATCCAGCGGCGGAATCACCCTGGATACGGCCCGTAAATATGCAGAATGCGGCGTAGATTATATTTCCAGTGGTGCGTTAACGCATTCGGTTTATAACTTAGATCTTAGCTTAAAAGCAATATAAGGTATGGCTCCAAAAAAAGCCTTTCTGTCTAAATTAGAACAATTTTCAAATTGGTGGGAGAGAAAGACCAGGGCTATAATTTTGCCCGGCTTTGATGGCCTATCGCTATACGATCTTTGGGAAATTTATTCGGGAGGAATTATTAAAGGAACCTTTTCTACCAGGGCAAGTGCCATTGCATTTAGTTTTTTTATGGCGCTGTTTCCGTTCTTGCTGTTTATGCTTAACTTAATTCCCTATATCCAGTTTATAGACGACTTCCAGCTGCAATTCCTGCTTTTTATGGAATCTTTATTACCTCCAGACACCCAGGAATATTTTAATGATATTTTGCTGGATATTGCCAATACGCCGCGAGGTGGACTACTTTCTATTGCTTTTATAGTTTCTATATTTTTAATGACCAATGGAATAAACGCGATCTTTACCGGGTTTGAATTTTCTTACCATACTAACGCCAACAGGTCTATAATTAGACAATACCTGGTAGCCGTGGGAATATCGCTTATTATGGCATTGTTGTTGCTTCTTACCATTATACTGGTAGTCTATTTAACTTATGCAATGGACGATTTAAAGGAGTTAGGCCTGGCAACAGATGGAGGCGCTGCCATTGTAAAATATGTTGGGTTTGTTTTACTAATTTATATTGTAGTGGCCATGTTATATTATTTTGGCACTAAAGAAGCCAGGCAGGCAAGATTCTTTTCTATAGGAGCCTTTTTTACTACTTTATTAATAATTATAACCACTTATTTCTTTGGGTTGTATATAGAAAACTTTTCAGCGTATAACGAATTATATGGTTCTATTGGGGCATTGCTAATTTTAATGGTGTATATCTGGTTAAATTCTAATATATTGCTCTTAGGATTTGAATTAAATGCTTCTTTAATAAAAATGAAGAAAAAAATTAAATAACTTAACAACCTAAAACCACATTAGAAATGAAAAAATTACTAGTTGTATTAGTAGCCGTTTTCGGCTTAAATTTAACTTCAGCACAAACCGAAATTGGAGGTGCTACTTTACCTGCTACTTTAGAATATGGCTCTGAAACAATGACGCTGAATGGCGCCGGAGTTAGAGAAAAGTTTTGGATGGATATGTATGCCGGCGGACTTTACCTTAAAAATAAATCTGGAAATGCTTCAGAAATAATGAATAAAGATGAAGCTATGGCAATAAGATTGCACATAGTTTCAAAAATGATTACCAGCGACCGAATGATTGACGCGGTTACTGAAGGTTTTGAAAGCTCAACCGGTGGAAATACAGCCCCAATTTCAGCAGAAATAAAAAAGTTCATCAGCTTTTTTAAAGATGAAATTAATAAAGAAGATGTGTTTGATATTGTTTATTTACCATCAAGAGGTTCAGTAATTTATAGAAACGGAAAAGAAAGCGGTTCAATTGAAGGAATGGAGTTTAAAAAGGCTTTATTTGGAATTTGGCTTTCTAACGATCCGGCAGATGATGACCTTAAAGAAGGAATGCTGGGTAAACAATAAAACAAGAATAGAATGACAACCAAACTCAACTTACTTAACCTACTAATTTGTGGATTTTTACTGATTTCTTCAGGAATCCATGCGCAAGGGGTTTTTGGTAAATGGAAGGTAGTAAACGATGCCGGGCGCGTAAATTCTATAATAGAGATTTATGAAAAAGACGATGCAGTTCACGGTAAAGTGATAAAAATTACTAAAGAAGAAGATCGTGACCAAAAATGCACCGAATGCCCTGGCGAGCTTAAAAACAAACCTATAGAAGGCCTAAATGTAATTCGTGACTTTGAAAAAGATGGCGACGAATATATAAATGGAACCTTAATAGATCCAAAATCTGGGAAAGAATATAAAGGTAAAATTTGGGTTGATGAAAACAATCCCGATAAACTAAATGTAAGAGGTTATATCGCCTTTTTCTACAAAACTAAGGTTTGGGAAAGAGCCGAATAAAAACTTTCTAAAATTTAAAACATTAAAACCATTCTTATTTAAGGATGGTTTTTATTTTTGAGTAAACTTTCAATTTCCATATGGCCTATTTTATAGATGTAATTTTGCCGCTGCCCTTACAAAAACGCTTCACGTATTCAATAAGTAAAGTTGAAGCCGATTTTTTGGAAGAAGGAATGCGAGTTGCTGTTCCCTTTGGAAAATCGAAAGTATATACCGCTATTGTTGGGAAAATTCATCAAAATCCGCCGCAGGTTTACGAGGCTAAACCTATTAACCAGATTTTAGATAAAAGTCCGTTGGTTACAGCACATCAACTAAAATTCTGGGCCTGGATTGCTTCCTATTATATGTGTGCTGAAGGCGATGTTCTTAAAGCTGCTTTACCCGGTGCGTTTTTACTGGAAAGTGAAAGTATTGTACAGCTAATTAAAGATGCTGAAATAGATGAAAATCAGCTTAAAGATGAAGAGTTTTTGGTGATTGAAGCTTTGCAGCGACAGTCTTCGGTAAAAATCCAGGAAGTGATGAAAATCCTGGATAAAAAAGCAGTATTACCGGTAATAAATGCCCTGGTAGAAAAAGGTTTGGTGGTTCTTAACCAGGAAATTTATGAGCAGTATAAGCCGAAAAAAATGCGCTTTGTAAAATTGAACCCGGTTTATGATAATGAAACCGAAATGCATCGCCTTCTGGATGATTTAGAAAAAGCCCCAAAGCAGAAAGAAGCTTTACTAAGTTTTTTCAGCATTAAAGCACAGCATAAAAAACCATTAAAAGTAAAAGATTTAAGCGCAAAATCAGGGGTTTCGGCAACGATTATAAAGAGCCTGATCACTAAGAAAATTCTCGAGGAATATTACGAAAAAACCGATAGAGTTACGTTTAATGGCAATGCTTCAGAAACAGGGATTCAGTTAAGTGAAATTCAACAGAAAGCTTTTTCAGAAATAAAGGCAGGTCTCAAAGAACAGGAGGTTTGTTTATTCCACGGAATTACTTCCTCAGGGAAGACTGAAATTTATATCAAACTTATAGAAGAGGTTATTGAGAATGGCCAACAGGCACTTTATGTTTTGCCTGAAATTGCCTTAACCACCCAGTTAATTGAAAGGTTGCGAGCTTATTTTGGAGATAAAGTTTTGGTCTATCACAGTAAATATTCGGTAAATGAAAGGGTAGAAGTGTACCGGCATATTTTAGAAGATTCAGAAAAAGCGAGGATAGTGATTGGCGCCCGTTCTTCAATTTTTCTTCCTTTCGCAAATCTCGGCTTAGTGGTGGTAGACGAAGAACACGAAACTTCTTTTAAACAATTTGATCCTGCCCCACGATACCACGCCAGGGATGCGGCCGTGGTTTTGGCGAATTTCTTTAAAGCGAAAACTATTTTGGGATCGGCTACTCCTTCTTTAGAATCTTATTTTAACGCACAACATCATAAATATGCTTTGGTAGAATTAAATCGAAGATATGGTGATGTCCTGGAACCCGAAATGGAAATTGTAGATATAAAAACAAAATATAAAAAGAAGGAGATGAAGGGGCATTTTTCTGATAGAATGCTCTCGGAAATTAAAGAAACCCTGAATGTAGGGGAACAGGTAATTTTATTTCAAAATCGCAGGGGCTTTTCTCCTGTGTTGGAATGCAATACTTGCGGTCATTCTCCACAATGCCCTAACTGCGATGTGAGTTTAACTTATCACAACCATAACAACCAGTTACGGTGCCATTATTGCGGCTATCATATTGCGATGCAAAAGAAATGTATGGCTTGCGATAGTTCTGAAATTACCACCAAAGGTTTTGGAACTGAACAAATTGAAACTGAATTAAAAGCCATTTTTCCCGAATATAAAACCGCGAGAATGGACCAGGATACCACCCGCGGAAAATATGCCTATGAAAAATTAATAAATGCCTTTGAACAACAGGAAATAGATATTTTAATAGGAACTCAAATGCTTACCAAAGGTCTCGATTTTAGAAAAGTAAACCTGGTGGGAATTATGAATGCTGATAATTTGCTGAATTTCCCTGATTTTAGAGCCCATGAACGCAGTTTCCAGTTGATGCTGCAAGTTGCGGGAAGGGCAGGAAGAACAAAAAAGCGTGGAAAAGTTTTAATTCAAAGTTACAATCCGCATCACCAGATTATTCAGCAGGTTTCCATGGGAGATTATGCGGGAATGTACAAAGACCAATTAGAAGAGCGGTATAATTATAAATATCCGCCTTTTCATCGTTTAATAAGAATTACATTAAAATGTCGTGATTTTTCGAAAACCAATGATGCTGCAGATTGGCTTGCCGCAGGAATGAAAAACGTTTTTAAAGAGAACGTTCTTGGTCCCGAGTTTCCACCCGTAGCCAGAATTAGAAACGAATATTATAAAAATATTTTGCTTAAAATTCCGCAGCAACAATCTTTAGGGAAAACAAAAGAAGTACTGCAAAAAATTATGGGAAGTTTTAATGCTATTGGCGCTTTTAGAAGTGTTAAAGTGGTGATTAATGTGGATCCTATATAATTAGACTGATTTTTCCTGGATGTCATCCTGAACTTGTTTCAGGATCTATTGTGGTAACAAGTTAAAACCTAAAAATAGTTCAGGTTGATGATAGTATAATAGGATGTAGGGTAATTAGAATTTACTGAATCGCACTTAAAGCTTCAACCAAATTGCTTTTCTTGTGACGGCTAAGTGGTAATTTCTGCTTATCTATTTCGATGTTCTTAGAATTGTATCGCTCAATTTTATCAAGGTTTACTATATAAGATTTATGGGTTCGCAGAAATTTATCGTTGGGAAGTTGCTCTTCAAAAGATTTCATGGTAGCGAGAACTACAAAATTTTCTTTCTCGGTAACAAATTTTACGTAATCTCCCAGGGCCTGGATATATTTTAATTTATTGAGGAAAACCTTTCGGTTTTTAAGATTGCTTTTTACAAAAATATAATCTTCATCTTCTGGTGGTGCAGAGATCTGGTGTTTTAATTTGTAAAGATTTATCGCCTTATTTACGGCATTATTAAAACGCTCTTTAGTTACCGGTTTATGAATATAATCTACGGCATCATAATCAAAAGCTTTAAAAGCATACTGTGTTTTCCCGGTTACAAAGATAATTTGTGGTTTGTTGGGAAGATCGTCAAGAAGTTCAAAACCTGTTAATACGGGCATTTCAATATCAAGAAATATCAAATCTATTTCATTATCGAGCAGGCCGTTTTTAGTTTCAATAGCGTTATTGTACTCGGCAACCAGCTTAAGATTAGCATGGTCTTTTATCAACTTTACGATAGATAATCGCTGCAAGCTGGAATCATCAACAACAATACATTTGAGTAAAATTTCTTCCACAGTAGTTAGGTTAAGTAATAACAATATTAAACATAAAATACTTAAATCACAAGATAAACTTTAAAATCATAGGTGAAATTTCAAGCTTATCTTTCATTTTGTAGTAAGAAATGAAGTGCTTTAACCCTGGTGTTAAAATATTCTAATTTTTTATTCCAAAACTGGTTTAATCAAAATCTAAATATTCTGAAACCTGACTTAAAAATCAAACCTTTTTTCTTTATTAATGCCTCTTTAAATTACTATATGGTAGTTTACTTTTAAGCTTTGATAATAGAAATAATTGAGTTACTTTTGCAGCCAAATAAATTTAAAGTAAATTTTTATGAACACTTATGAAACTGTTTTCATCTTGAATCCCGTTTTATCTGATGAGCAGATAAAGGAGACAGTTCAGAAATACGAAGAATTTCTTGTTTCTAAAGGGGCCGAGATGGTATCGAAAGAAGATTGGGGGCTTAGAAAATTAGCCTATCCAATTCAACACAAAAAAAGCGGGTTTTATCACCTGTTTGAATTCAAAGCTCCAGGAGAGGCTATAGAGCCGTTGGAACTTGCTTTTAGAAGAGACGAGCGTATGATGCGTTATTTAACTGTAAAGTTAGACAAACACGCTATCGCCTGGGCTGAGAAAAGAAGAAATAGAAGACAACAAGAAAAAGCGTAAGTATGGCTACATCTATTGAACAACAAGCAAAAGGAAAAAAAGACGGAGAGATTAGGTATCTTACTCCTCTTAATATAGAGACCAGTAAAACGAAAAAGTATTGTCGTTTTAAGCGATCTGGAATTAAGTATATAGATTACAAAGATCCAGACTGGTTAATGAGTTTCGTAAACGAGCAGGGAAAATTATTGCCTCGTCGCTTAACAGGAACTTCTTTAAAATACCAAAGAAAAGTGGCTGTTGCTGTGAAAAGAGCACGTCACCTTGCGTTAATGCCATATGTTGGTGATTTACTAAAATAAAAAGAGGCAATTATGGAATTGATACTTAAACAAGACGTAGATAATTTAGGCTTTAAAGATGATGTTGTAAACGTTAAAAACGGTTACGGTAGAAATTATCTTATACCTCAGGGATATGCACATCTTGCAACTCCTTCAGCTAAAAAAGTTTTGGCGGAGACCCTGAAACAAAGAGCTTATAAAGAGCAAAAATTTATCGACGAAGCTAAAAAGCAAGCTGAAAAACTTAATAATGTAGAAGTTAAGTTAACAGCTAAAGCCGGTGCAGGAGACAAATTATTTGGATCTATCACCAATGCAGATTTAGCCGATGCTCTTGCAAAAGAAGGCATTGAAATCGATAAGAAATATATTACTATAGCTGGTGGTAACATCAAGAGATTAGGACAGTACGAAGCAACTTTACGTTTTCATCGTGAAGTGATTTCTACTTACAATTTTGATGTTGTAGCTGAAGCTTAATTTATTTTTTTACAAAGTTAAAAGCCCGCTCCAGTAGTGGGCTTTTCTTATTCTAATGAGACCCTAATTTACAAGTAGCGAAGCTACGCCGTAAATTAGTTGGTCGAATTAATCCCGACAAAGCTAGGGATCTTTATTATCGTCAAGCTGAACTGGTTTCAGCTTCTAACATGTTGGCATTCCAAATATTTAGATTCCGAAATAAATTTAGAATGACGATTTTAAATATATGGAATTTGAAAGTTAATTTTAATTTTTACCAAAATGAAATATTCCAGATTAACCAAAGAGCAGTTTGAAGAAATGAAGCAGGAATTTATTAATTTCCTTGCTACACAATCTATTACTGCAGATGAGTGGGAAGATATTAAAAAGAACAAGCCAAAGGCTGCAGAGCAGGAACTTGATGTTTTTAGCGATCTAATTTGGGAAGGGGTTCTTAATAAAGTAGAATATCTGGAGCACTTTTCTGCAAATCAAATCTATTTATTTCATATTACCGAAGTTACTATTCATCTTATTGCCATTAAAATTGAACATGAAGGAGTAGATCTAACTACCCGAAAAGGCTACAGCTGGTTACAGACTAATTTGCTTGACGAATCTGTGAATATTTATACTTCATCTAAAGCATTAAGTGACGATAGAAATAAAGATATTTTCGCGTTAATTAAGCAGGGAGCCAATATCACAAAGGGTGAGCTCTATAAGTATTTTGATAATATGGTAGAAAGCAAATAAGCTTTGTAGAATCCTGGAATACTAACTGGAATAAATTAATATAAAGGTTAGTATAAGAAAAGGCTGAAAACAGTAAAACTTGGGCTTCCTATTTATGCCTTTTTAAGGGATTACATTTAAAGAAAAATCACTATTCACTATTCACTACTCACTACTCATACCTAAGCGACTCAATGGGATCCTGCCTGGCTGCTTTGGCGGCGGGATAACTTCCGGCTAAAATGGCTACAAGAATAGTTATAGCAGTAGCCCAAATCATAGCCACCCAGGGCGTGGTAAAGTTAAAATCGGCTGCGGCAGAAACGGCCATCCCAATTAATATTCCGAAGATAATACCTACAATTCCACCAATTTGTCCAATTATAAGTGTTTCCATAAAAAATTGGGTAGCTATAGTTTTTCGCTTTGCACCTAAGGCTTTTCTTACTCCAATTTCTCGCGTTCTTTCGGTTACACTCACTAACATAATATTCATTAAAGCGATTGATGAACCAAAAATGGTAATTATAGAAATTATCCAGGCCGCAAAATTAAGATAACTGGTAATAGAGAAAATGCGGTTAATAAGATCGTCACTGCGTTCCATCCCAAAATTATTTTCTTCCATGGGATTCAATTTCCGTATATTCCTGAAAGTTAAAATAGCTTCGTCTTGCGCGCCTTCTAACAATTCCTTATCGTCAACTTTAACGCTTACCGCATAATTTATCTGAGGTTGGGTAAACATAGACCGCGCCAATTGAATAGGCATTAAAACACGTAAATCCTGGTTGTTTCCAAAAGTAGAGCCTTTTGATTCCAAAACCCCAATAACTCTAAATTTTGCTCCTCTAATGCTAATAATTTTGTCTATAGGATCTGCTCCTTTAAAAAGACCTTCGGGCTTGGCAAAATCGGCTCCAAGCACTACTACATTATTATTATTCTGAATATCAAAAATGTTGAATTCACGTCCTGCTTCTACATTTAACCCAGAATTTTCCAGGAAATTTTCGTTCACGCCAATTACACGTACTTCAGGATCGGTTTTTTCATTAATATATTTAACTTCTGCAACAGTAGTTCCCGTAAAGGAAACTGCAGTTTGTGCTTTAGGATATTGAAAATTTTCTTCAAATTTTTTCACTTCCCTATAACTAATTATAGGATTAATTTTTTCAACTTCCCCGCCACCCTGTCGCTGTGAATTGAAATCGTACCGCTGAATATTAAAAGTATTTGCACCCATTGAGGCAAAATCGCTGCTAATTGTGTTTTCCAGCGCGGTAACCGCACTTAAAATCCCAACCAGAGCAGTTATCCCAATGGCAATAATTAAAACTGTAAGAATAGTTCTAAGTAGCTGACTTTTAATGGAATTAAAAGCGATGCTTATGTTTTCTTTTAATAACCCGAACATAGAATGTTTTTTCAGTGCTATTTAATTAGACTTCATAAGTAGCAGAATGTTACTTAAAATCTGAAATTTGTTTGGGTTCGGGTAAAATTTAAGATATTTGCAGCAATGTTTCAGCCGGTTTGCGGCGCTAACTTTAAACTAAAAAAGGAAACTATTCCTCAAGATTTTATGGCACAAAAACCTTCTATTCCAAAAGGAACTCGAGATTTTAACCCGGCCGAAGTTGCCAAAAGAAATTATATTTTTGATGTAATTAAAACCGAATTTAAAAAGTTTGGTTTTCAGCCAATAGAGACTCCAAGTTTCGAGAACTCAGATACCCTGATGGGAAAATATGGGGAAGAAGGAGACCGTTTAATTTTTAAAATTCTAAATTCCGGAGATTTTCTTAAAAAAGCAGATCAAGAAGCTTACGAAAATAGAGATAGCTTAAAGATTACTTCGTCAATTAGTGAAAAAGCCCTCCGCTACGATCTTACCGTGCCTTTTGCTCGTTATGTGGTACAACATCAAAATGAAATAGATTTTCCGTTTAAGCGCTACCAGATTCAACCGGTTTGGAGAGCCGATAGGCCGCAGAAAGGACGATTTAGAGAGTTTTTTCAGTGTGATGCCGATGTTGTTGGGAGTAAAAGTCTTTGGCAGGAGGTTGAATTCGTACAATTATACGATGCCGTTTTTTCAGCTTTAAAATTAGAAGGTGTAACTATTAAAATCAATAACCGAAAAGTATTATCTGGGTTTGCCGAAGTGATTGGTGAAAAAGACAAACTCATAGATTTTACTGTTACCCTAGATAAGCTAGATAAAATAGGGGAAGAGGGTGTGAAAAAAGAAATGTTGCAAAAAGGTATTTCTAAAACTGCTATTGAAAAAATCCAGCCAATTTTTAGATTACACGGTAATTTCACTGAAAAAATAGCCGGAATTAAAGAAATCCTGAGTTCATCGGAAACCGGTATGGAAGGAATTAAAGAACTGGAATTTGTTGAAAAAGCTATCCAGGAGATGCCCTTAAAAACGGCAAAACTCGATTTAGATGTAACTCTTGCCCGTGGACTTAATTATTATACAGGGGCAATTTTTGAAGTTTCTGCTCCCGAAAAAGTAAAAATGGGCTCAATTGGTGGCGGTGGCCGTTACGACGATCTTACCGGTATTTTTGGCTTAAAAGATATGAGTGGCGTGGGAATTTCTTTTGGCCTGGACCGAATTTACCTGGTACTGGAAGAACTCAATCTTTTTCCTGAAGCTGTTACCCAAAACACCAAAGCACTTTTTATCAATTTTGGAGACGAAGAGGCGCTGTATGCTTTAAAAGCGGTGAATCGTTTAAGAACCGAAAATATTACTGCCGAATTATTTCCTGATGCTTCGAAAATGAAAAAACAAATGAATTACGCGAATAAGCGTGAAATTCCATTTGTGATCCTAGCCGGGGAAGAAGAAATGCAAGCTGAAAAATTCACCCTGAAAAATATGAAATCTGGCGAGCAGCAGAAAGTTGATTTCGCTGAATTGGTAAAGGTTTTAGGTTGATTAAATTGGCTGATGTAAACTTTTAAATTTGGATTAGACGTCACCCCGAACTGGTTTCAGGGTCTAAGTTTAGCTTAAGTATTATCTTATTAAATACTAAAACGAGTTCAGAATGACGTTCTCTAATACTAATGAATAAAAGTAAGGTATAATGAATTATTTTGTTGTGTGAAGAGCTTTTAGCTGAGGCAATCTCTCCATAGTATTTCTACTCTTCACTGGCCTTATTTAAAATCTTCATATCTTCATTAGAAAGAGAGATCTTTACCGCTTCGGTAAAGGATTTAAGATGTGAAGACTTAGTAGCGCTGGCAATTGGTGCACTTACTCCGGGTCTGTTTATTAACCAGGCAAGAGCAACAGCAGCTTGCGAAACATTATGTTTTTCTGAAATTTCATCCAGAGATTCCAGGATTTTTTTACCACGATTATTCAGGAATTTATCGGCAAACATTTTACGCTCTTTGCCTTCAAAATCTTCTTTAGTTCGGTATTTCCCGGTTAAAAATCCGCTGGCGAGTGAGAAATAAGGAATTACGCCTAAGTTATTCCTGGTGCAAATTTCTTTAATTTCCCCTTCAAATTTATCACGCACCATTAAATTGTATTCAGGCTGAAAAACCTCATAAGCCGGTAAGTTTTTCTCAGCAGCTTCATCCAGGGATTTTTGTAATCTTTCTGCAGAAAAGTTTGAAGCACCAATATGCTTTATTTCTCCTTTTTTTATAAACTTTTGATAAGCTTCCAGGGCTTCTTCCACAGGGGTTTTTCCATCATCAAAATGAGTAAAATATAGATCTATATAATCGGTTTGCAGTCTCAAAAGTGAATCCTGAACTGCACCGGTAAGATAATCTTGCGTATTATTCTTCGGCCCTCCTGGTTGTAAACTGGATCCACCTTTAGTAATTAAAGTGATTTTATCGCGTAATTTGCGTTCCTTCATCCATTTACCAATAATTCTTTCTGAAGTGCCGTGTGGAACGCCATCTGCCCAACGGGAGTAAACATCTGCGGTGTCTATGGTAGTGAAACCGAGCTCAAAAAGTTCGTCCAACATTTTAAAGGACTCTTTTTCATTTAATGTCCATCCAAAAACATTTCCTCCAAATATAATTGGTGCCGATTTTAAACCAGATTTTCCTAATGCTACTTTTTCCATTGCTTTACTTTTTCTTTAAAATTAGCTATCAATTAGCAGAAAGGCGAATTATAGTAAAGGTTTTGGAAAGATTTAACTTTGTAAAAAGCGGTGGGTATTTTAAGAAGAGTTATTAAATATTCGAGCTGGGAAGATAAAGTTGAAGTGGTTTTAATAATCGGTAGTATTATCTTCTTCAGTAGTTAGACTTTTTCTGCGCCATATTATATAAATAGCAGCAATTGTTCCCAGCCCCAGGACCAAAGCAAATATTTTGGGCGGTGCATCTACAACATTTTCCTGGTCAAATGTAAAAGAACCAATCATCACGAAACTTCCGGCTAAAACGCCTAATGTTAATAGTACTTTTATTATTAGTTTCATAAAGTTATATTTTGAAATTCAAATAGGCACTACGGCTTTGACACTTCTTAAACCGAATTTTTCGACTTAGTTTCTATTAAAAGTAGACTTCAATATAAAGCATAAGAATTAGCGCAAGGTTAATTTAAAGTCAATTAATTGTTATGCCTCAATTTCGTTTTAGAAACAATTTTTATCTTTCTTTTTATTCAGGCAAATATTTTAATGTACCGAGGCAGATAGCATTATTGCTATTATGAGCCTTGGATATAAAGAAAGAACAATGGAAGTATTTACAATTTTAGTCTCGGGATTGGTTGCTACATCGGTTATGACCTTATTTAGCTACGTGGTGTCCAATTTTAAATCTAAGCAATTTAGGGAGCCGGAGTTGCTCAACTCCTTAATTTCACGGGCTGTAATTATTTCACTAAAACCTTCCAGAAACCATTTTTTAGGTTGGCTTATACATTATTTAATCGGTTGGTTTTTTGTGTTGATTTTTAGTTTAATATGGGAATTCACACAATTTTCAGCAACTATAATTTCTGGAGCTGTTCTTGGTTTGGCTGCGGGAATAATTGGGATATTTGGTTGGAAAATAATGTTTAAATTAAATCAAAATCCGCCAGAAATAGATTTCAGCCAATTCTATTTACAGCTTATAATTGCGCATATTTTATTCGGAATAAGTGCAGCTATGGTGTACTCGCTAATCTAAATGCGTAGTTGAAGCTGATTTTCACCCTATTTTCTCTGCAATTTCTGTAATTTCTTTTACCCAAAAATTAGGTTTTTCGGCTAAATCGTAAAACTTTTTCTCGGGTCTTTCTACAAAACAGGTTTGAAGGTTTGCCCGCTGGGCACCCATTATATCCCAGGCGTGTGCTGCCACCATCATTGATCTTTTGGGTGTTACCTCGTATTTTTTAAGAATATACCTGTAACTTTCAGGATGTGGTTTATATTTTTTTATTTCTTCTAAGCTGTGAATTCCATCAAAAAATGAAGCTATTTCAGCAAATTCAAGTTGTGCATTGAGAATATCTGGCTTACCATTGCTAAAAGCGACAAGTTTATAACCATCATCATTTAGCTGCTCTAAACCTGGTTTTACATCGGGATAAGCAGGGAGCTTAGTAATTTCAGAAAGAATATTCTTAATTTCAGAATCAGAAAAATTCTTGTCAAATTTCCCTGAAATCATTTTAAAAGTTGCGGCGGCAATTTCACTAAAATTTTGGTAGTTGCCGGTAGAAGTTTCTACCAGGGAATAGTGGAGTAATTTCGGAAACCACACATCAAAACCCATCTCGTTTTCCAACGCGGCGTTTATCTCTTCCTTTAGCGGAATAAGGTTTAAAAGAGTTTCATTTACATCAAAAAATATAATTTTTGGTTTCATTGTAAATCAATGTTTTAGAAAAGGAAAGATAAGTTTTCTTTAAATAAAAAGCATAAAAAAAATCCCTTCTGAAAAAGAAGGGATTTGCTGTAGCGAGACCGAGATTTGAACTCGGGACCTCCGGGTTATGAACATCGACAAGTAGTTATTCAAAATAGATTAAAAACCGTTAAAATATATGATTATCAGTTAAATACGTAATTTTTGCAATCAATTGAATTCTGTTAAAATCAAGTGATTCTGTACTTATTCTGTACTAGTTTATAAACTAATTATTTATCTTTATAAAGTTCAAAATTAAATAGTTATGGCTAGCATAAAGATAGTTTTAAGGAAGAATATGATTCGAAAAGATGGAAGAATTCCTTTAGCACTGAGAATTAGTGAGAATTATAAAACTAATTACAAGTGGCTCGGACAATATGTTTTTGAGAAAGATTGGGATAACAATGCTGGAATGGCTAAGAAAAGTCATCCAAACTCGCAACAGCTCAACATTTTTTTAATGAAGAAAATGGTTGAGGCTAATAACCTATTTTTCCACTCTGAAGATCGTGTTACTCCAAAACAGATCAAGCAAAAATTAAAGGGAGCCAGGGGGCAAAAATCATTTTTTGAATTAGCGGCTGAACGTATAATGGAAAAATATGAGAGGGGAATATTCTCAGTTGCAAAAGGTGATTTATCTATACTGTATAATATTGAAGAATTTTTAAACTTTAAAAGGACTAAAAGGAAGTCAGCGATCATTGAGGATATAAAGGAACGCAGATTGAAACGTATCAGTAATGCTCGTCGTAATAAATATGTATGGATGGATGGGGTAGAGCATTTCAAAAAAAGTAAAGCTCTTTCTTTTAGAGATATCGATGAAGTATTCATTAATAAATACAAAACCTTTTGCTATTCTTATTTAGGACAAAAAACCAGAACTATTACTAATCAGCTTATTTTAATTAGAACCCTGTTTAATTTAGCAATTAAGCAAGGAATTATTGATCAAAAATATTATCCTTTTGCCGGAGATAAGGAAAAAATTAGAATTGGTTCTGGTAATAAAGTAGGACTTAGCGTAGAAGAGGTTGAGAAAATTGAACAGTTGAAATTGGAGGAAAATACTTCTATCTGGCATACGCACAACATATGGTTATTTTCTTTTTATTTCGCAGGAATTCGTATTTCCGATGTGGTTAAAATGAAGTGGTCTGATTTTAAGGACGATCGTCTTTATTATGTGATGAACAAAAATGAAAAAGCACTCAGCCTTAAAATTCCTTTGAAAGCGGAAAAAATTTTAAATTATTACAAAAAGGAGAAACACCTTAATAAAGGTTTTGTATTCCCCTTTTTAAGAAATACCAATCCTAAGGATGCTGAACAAATTTATATAAAAACAAAAAGTGCTACGAAGGTTTTTAATAAATGCTTAAAGCTAATTGCCACGGAATGTGGAATCGAAAAAAACTTATCTAATCACATTGCTAGGCATAGCTTTGGTAATATTGCTGGCGATCGAATTCATCCATTAATGTTACAAAAGCTCTATCGTCATAGTGATTTAAAAACTACCTTGAATTATCAAGCTAATTTTATGCACCGGGATGCTGATGAAGCACTTGATGAAGTTATTAATTTTTAAATTTATATGGATTAAAAGTCTGTAATAACATGATTTATGATGGTTAATCAACCGTTGATAAATATCTGACATTTGGTAATACCAAGTTTATAACCAGAAGGTCTCTCGAGTCCAAGTCCCTCTACTGGCATTGACAAGGTTTCAAGAAATTGAAATCTTTTTTTTTGGACTGGGTACAACATTTTTTGAAAGTCCGAATTCCCTGAAATTTAATATTAATTAAAATTATTCAGAATAAAACCTTATGATAACCGGGATAAATATGGTCGCCATAGCCCAGACTTGGTTATTTCGTTTTATCAAATATTGTGGTGAAGTGACTACAGAATGAACTTTATATTTTAATTGATATTATTAAGATTATTCTATTGTGCCTATCGCAGCTTTGAGACCTTTAGAGGGAAATCCCTATTAGTGAATCCCGCTGATACAGACCGTAAAGGAAAGGAGCAATACACCACAAATGACAGGATGGACACTCAGCTCATTAGTCGGAAACTTATAGACGGTCGTCTGGATAGTATTACTATACGTAATATAGAGCGCGAGGAATTGTGAAGTCTTTTCCGTCGTAGTATTGAACTGATTCTTATGAAATTGGGGTGATATTACAATATAAATAAATAGCTAAAATCAGAATAGTAAAAGTTTGTACCACAAAAAACGTAGGTGACCAATTAGGATCACATTTTTTAGCAGATGGACGGACTTATTTCACCAATCAGAGTGATGCTGATGGCGCTCTGGAACTGCCTTAAAAAATTAAATGATTATGAGATAATAAAAATTTAAATATATTTTTAAGAAATAAGATTATTGCTTTTCTTAGGATACTTTGTTGTCTTGTCCTATTTTAGTTGTTTTACTATTAAAGCTTTTATAAAAATAAAGTAATCCAATGGCGGTCAATATAATGATGCCGGCAATAATAAAGGGAAAATAAAACCCACCTGTAATAAGCCAAGTCCCTATAACCGGACCTAAAATTTGTCCCACACTATTTGCCGATGTTTGGATAGAAATATTGCTGCCCGCATTTTCTTTTGAAAGTTGGGAAACAGCTGAAAGTAGGTTTGGGGTCACCATAGCACCTCCTGCGGCGAATATGATGATTAATAAATAGACGGCAAATTCATTATTAAAAAATGGGAATGCAATCATTGAAATTCCTGAAATAAACAACCCGGCTGCAATTTGCTGCTTTGCCGTTAATAGTTTTTCCCCATAGGTTGCAAATACTGGCTGTAATACGGCCATTACCACTCCACAAAGCATAAAGCCAATGCCTATTTGATTACTAGAAAATAACAACTCATTTTTTCCGTAAATTGAAAAAACCGTTTCGAAGAGGGTAATTACGAATTGCATTACAAAAGAAAGCAGTAATAGGACAGTAAAGAACCTACTAAAGCTAAAGCTCAATTTTTGTGCTTCTGAAACAAACCGACTTATAGGTGTTGTGTTCCCAAGCCATTTTATGAGTATGCTCAATATAACAAAACCCAAAAGAGCAACCAGGAGAAAGGGGATTGAAAAGCGATCCAAATGTAATATTCCCAAGGAATACTTGAAATGTAGATTGGTTTGGGATAGAAGGCTACCTAAAACAGGGCCAAAAATAACCCCTGAACTTATCGCTACCCCAGACCAGGCCATAACCTTGGTCCTGTGCTTTATAGAAGTGATATCACTAAGATATGCATTACTAACGGGAATTACAGCTGATGTAAAAATACCTCCGAAGATTCTAGCTATATAGAGCATCGTCAATGATGTAGCAAGACCGGTAAGTAATTGCATAATTACAAAGCCGATTAGCCCAACAATGATAATGGGCTTACGTCCGTATTTATCGGATAGCCTGCCCCAGAGTACAACGAAAAGAAGCTGGAAGAGCGGATAAATACTGGTCAAAAAACCAATATGAAAGTTAATCGAATCAGTATCTAGGTTATCTCCTAAAGCTAATCTTTCGGTATAGTAGGGAAGGGTTGGCAATAAAATACCATAACCCAACATCACTACAAATAAACTCAACAGGATTAAAGATATCCTGTTGAGTTTTTCTTTTCTTTCCATCTATTTTTTACCGATTTTTCGCTTTAATAATTGCGCATTAATAGCTACTATAATCGTACTTAAACTCATAAATACCGCACCAACCGCAGGACCTAAAACAAAGCCTGAAGAATATAATACACCGGCTGCTAAAGGAATAGCCACGACATTATATCCTGTAGCCCACACAAGGTTCTGGATCATTTTATTGTAGGTAGCCTTGCCGAAAAGAATCAGGTTAGCAATATCTTGCGGATTGCTGTTTACCAAAATAATATCCGCGGTTTCAGCGGCCACGTCAGTACCTGAACCAACGGCAATACCAACATCAGCTTTTGCAAGTGCAGGCGCATCGTTTACACCATCGCCAGTCATAGCCACAAATTCTCCTTTGTTTTGTAACTTTTCTACAATTTCTACCTTTTGATGTGGCAGCACTTCAGCATAGTAACCATCCAAGCCAAGCTTATCACTTACAGCTTTGGCTGTTTTTTCGTTATCTCCTGTTGCCATCAAAACTTTAATGTTATTCTTTTTAAAGACTTTTATGGCTTCGGCAGATTCTGGTCGTATTTCATCGGCAAGAGCAATGTAACCAGCTAATTTTCCATCAATCAATACAAAAACAACTGTTTCAGCGGCATCACTGTATGCGTCTTCGGGAATAGTGATTTTTTCATCCCTTAAAAAACCAGGACTAACCACTTTTACTTGCTTACCTTCTACATTGGCCTCAACGCCTTTACCTGTAATTGCATTAAAGTTTTCAGGCTTTGGGATGGTCATATTATCTTCTTTGACTTTTTTAATAATACCTACGGCGATAGGATGTTCCGAACTTTGTTCCAATGCACTCGAAAGCCTTAAAATTTCTTCAGATGAATAAGTTTCGCTAACAGACTCAATTCGAGTAACGCCAAAATCGCCTTTGGTCAATGTTCCCGTTTTATCAAACAATAAAGCTGATATTTTTCGGGATTCTTCAAAAGCTGTCCTATTTCGAATTAATAACCCGTTTTGAGCTGAAACAGCAGTAGAAATAGCAACCACAAGTGGTATGGCAAGACCTAATGCGTGTGGACAAGCAATGACCATAACGGTAACCATTCTTTCTAAAGCATAGACAAATGGAAAGCCTAAAATCAGCCATACCGCTAATGTTCCAAAACCAATAGCCAAAGCGATATAGGTTAACCATTTTGCAGCCCTGTCTGAAAGATTTTGCATCTTGGATTTGGTTTTTTGCGCTTCTTCGACCATTTTGATGACCTTGTTGAGATAGCTATCTTTTCCAGTATGCTCAACCTTTACTTTTAAGGTACTGTTACCATTTACCGAACCACCAATAACCTTATCGTTTTCATCTTTTTTTACAGGTTTGGATTCGCCTGTAAGCATAGATTCGTTCAGGTAACTTGAACCGTCTACTATAATCCCATCAGCAGGAACTTTTTCACCTGGTTTAACCAAAATCACATCATCCTTTAGTAAATCTTCAAGAGGGATGTCTTCTATGATGTCGCCTTTTACCCTGTGCGCTTCCGCAGGCATCATACTTACCAGTAACTGTAAAGCTTTTGACGCACCTAACACACTTTTCATTTCTATCCAATGACCAAGCAACATTATGGCTATAAGTGTTGATAGCTCCCAGAAAAAGTCTTCGCCTCTTAAGCCAAATACGGTCGCGGTGCTATAAAAATAAGCTACAGAAATTGCCATAGAAATCAAGGTCATCATTCCTGGCGCACCTTTTTTGATTTCAGACCAGAATCCTTTTAAAAATGGCCAACCACCATAGAAATATACGATTGTGGAAAGTGCAAAAAGGATATATGGATTTCCGGGAAGCAAAAACTCATATCCAAAAAAGTCCTGAATCATCGGCGAGAAGAACAGTATGGGAATAGTAAGCACAAGGGTTACCCAAAACCGTTTTCTAAAATCGGCAATCATCATTTTATGATGGTCGTGCCCGTGTTCTCCGTGCCCTGGATTGTGGCCAGAATGGTCTCCACCTTTGTGGTTCATTTTAGAATGGTCTTCTTTTTTGTGTTTCATCTTCGAATGGTCCATTTTAGAATGGTCCATTTCATCGTGATTGTGGTGTTCGTGATTTTCCATTATTGTCTTGTTTAAGTGTTATCGTAATTTTTTTCTCATAGCTTCCGAAATGTTTTCGGCATAGACGCCATAGGCATCTACCAAAAGTCCTTTAATCCCATTTTTTGATGAAATAGCATAAAGCACACTATTATCGTCGGTACTGCTCATACCCTCAAAACGATGCATCTCGTCAACATTAAAATCTTCTGGGTGTATTTCAATTTTTAGTGAGGCACACTCCAAACATTCTGGTTTTAGGTTAAAATCATATGTATAGCCATTTCCCTGTAAATCGTTTATGGCTTCAGAAAGTGTATCGTAATTTTTCATCTGTCTTTATTTATAGTTTATTGTAAAATAGCTGTTATCTGCTTCTGAAAATTTCTGAAAAGTCAATAATCCTTTTTCATTTAATTTTTCAATAACAGTATAATTGAATTGCTTGATGCGAATACCCCAGGCATAGGCCTTAATATTTATTTTTGATTTAATAGTGTTTTTGCCAGCTTCTAATTTTCGATCGTAAATTTTTATGATGCTTTTTGAACCGAAAAAATTCAACAAGCCCGAGTCAAAACTCATTTCCAATTCAATATTTTTCAGATTATCCAAATTGTATAGTTCTTTAAATTTCTTTGAAGTGGTGTTGATTTCTGTTTTCTTTGATTTTGGATTGGAAAACGGGAAAGCCATTACCACTACACTTGCTTCATCAGGCTTGCAACGATAGGTTGTGGTGTATTTATCGGTCAATTTTTTGTCTTTATCAAACAATTCTGTAACTACCTTTATTTCATAATATCCATTTTCCTTTATTGTTTCTCCAGCTTCAAAAGTTTGTTTATTGAGAAAATCACCTTCTTTATCAAAGTTTTCCCGAATAACAACTCTGCCTGAAATCTGCCCAATGAGCATTTCAGTTTGTCCAGTCATTGTGATGCTGAATAAAGTGATTAGTACTATAAAGCCTTGTTTTCTCATATATGGTGCATTAATTTTTTTACCTCTTTTGCCATAATATCACTTAAATCTATTCCATTTGAAGAGTGTGGGATGGTATTACAAGTCACTATTTTTTCTACTCCGGAATCCAATAAATCTTGATAGGCGTTTCCTGAAAAAACGGCGTGAATGCCTACACAAATAGGTGGTTTCATTCCTGCTTTTTTAAGATGTTGTACGGTTTCAATCATTGTTCGGGCTGTGGAAATAATATCATCTACCAAAATGGGTGTAGCATCTTTATATATATCCACATCGGGAACAGAGACTTCTACATCACGGTCACCGTGACGCACCTTTTGTAATACCGTAAATGGTGCTCCTGCATTTTTGGCGACTTCTGATACCCATTGTTCACTTTCAGAATCAGGTCCGATAAGTACCGGGTTTTCGATATTTTCTTTAATCCATTCTGAAATTGCGTCGGCAGCGTGAATCACTTTATTTGGAATTTGATACACTTCTCCCAACGAACTAATTCTGTGCAAGTGAGGGTCAACTGTGGTAATGCTATCGGCGAAACCAGAAATCAATTTTCCGAAGAAACCGGAAGTCACTCCTTCTCCTTCATTAAATACTTTGTCCTGCCGCATATACGCCAAATAGGGTGCTACCAAACAGGTACACATAGGTCCTAATGATTTGGCTGTGTGGCTTAAAAAATATAGTGACAACAGTTTTTCGTCCGGTTCGTGCAAGGTGCATACCAGTACCACACATTTATCTTTAACATCAGACAATATGCGCGTGTATGATTCCCCGTCAGGGAATTTCCTTAATGTGGCTTGACCCACTTCAGCATCCATTTTTGTAGCCATAAGTTCTGTGAGTTCTTCATTTCCGGGAAGACTGAATAATATTGTTTTCATAGTATGTTCTTTAATTTATAGTTATGATGTCGTTATGGTTGTTTTCATATTCCAAGGCATAATTAAGTTCACCTTTGGATTCAGCATATATGGTATAAAGCAGTTGGTTCTCTTCGATTTGTTCTCCCAAATGCACATTTAGAAGAATCCCTGCCGATTTAGATTGTGGTGCTCCAGAAAGCTTGGCCAGTTTTGCAATTTTACGGTTATCAATTCGTTGCAAAACGCCTGACTTTTCAGCTTTAATTTCAATTTTATAAGGTGCTAAAACTGGTTTTGAAAATTGACCTTGCGCCTTACAAATGGCTACGAATTTTTCATATGCTTTTCCAGATTTGAGAATTTTATGTGCGGTTTCCTGTCCCTTTCCTTTTTCTACTTTTCCAGAAAGTTCTAATAGTTCAGTAGCTAAAAGCAATGCTCTTTCTGTTAGGTCTTTAGGTGCATCTTCCTCATTTTTCAAAACTTTTAATATATCTATGGCTTCTAATGTAGGACCGATACCCCTTCCAACCGGCTGCGTGCCATCCGTAACTACAACTTTTACATTCAACCCAACAGCAGTTCCAACGGTTTCCATATGATTTTTTAGTTTTTCTGCCATTTCGGTACTGCGAACCTTGGCGGTTTCTCCCACGGGAATATCAATGACCACGTGAGTAGAACCAGCTGCTGCCTTTTTAGAGAGTACTGAAGCGATGAGCTGACCTTCGCTATCAATATCCAAGGCTTTTTCTATTTTAATGAGCACATCATCGGCAGGACTTAACTGCGCTGTGCCTCCCCAAACAAAACATCCGCCTTCTTTTTCTACTACGGTCTTTATTTCCTCGGAAGAGAGCGTAACATTGGTCAGTACTTCCATTGTATCTGCTGTGCCAGCTGGCGAAGTGATTGCCCGTGAGGATGTTTTTGGCATAGTAAGACCATACGCGGCAACAATGGCAACTACCAATGGTGTTGTCCTATTGCCAGGCAATCCGCCAATACAATGTTTGTCCACCACGATATCTTTGTTCCAGTTCAGTTGCTTTCCCGAAGCAATCATCGCTTTGGTGAGGTCGGATATTTCATCAATATCCATCCGGTCACCTGCACAGGCAGTTATGAATGCCGAAAGGTGGATGTTGGAATAATCGCCTTCAACGATATCGGTTATGATTTCATTAAATGCTGTATAATTCAGTTTTTGATTATAGATTTTCGCCCTAACGTGGCTCAACGATTCGATAGGCTCTAAATGGGAAACATATAATGTCTCGTTTGGGGAAACATTGAGTTTTTTCGCAGCAGCATCTGAAAGTCCGATTTCATTAGGTAACAATATATCTGAATTTATAACATTGAGGCTTGCAACGATTGAGGCATTTGCGTTGGATATCCTAATACGGGTCAAAGCTTCAAAACCTTCTGAAATACAAACGTGGCAGTCTTCCCGCATATACACTACATTTTCGTTTTGGGTATAGATTCCGAGATGTTTATATTTTAATATGTTTGAGTGTGTGTCCATATTTTATTGGTTGTTGTGATTTTTCGATTTATTCTATTTCTTCGATGGTGTATAATTGCGGAATTTCTGCATCCCACCCATAGGTTTCGTTGATGCCTTTTTGCAATGCTTCTGCACTCTCTTTTTCACCGTGTACAATGAAAATACGTTCGGGTTTGTTTTTTATCTTATCCATCCAGTCCATAAGTTCTGCGTGGTCTGCGTGTGCTGAAAGACCTTCAATTTCCGCAACTTGCATTTTAAATGGCACCCATTTTCCATAGACTTTTAGTTCTTTCTCACCTTCCAATAATTTTCTGCCTCGCGTACCTTCAGCTTGATAACCCACAAAAAGCAAGGTGTTGTTGGGGTTTTGTGCCTGTGTTTCAAGGTAGTTTAGCATTCTTCCGCCTGTGAGCATTCCGCTTCCTGCAATCACGATTTTCGGTTTATTATCTGTTCGTAATTCCATTGTTTCCCGATAACTGCTTACGACCGTAAAGTGCGAGCACATTTCGTCACATTCGTTATCTTCCAACCTGTGCCAATCTCTTGTGCGATGAAACAATTTTAATACACTTGCTCCCATTGGGCTATCCATTATCATTTGTATTTTTGGTATTTTCTTCTCTTTCAATAATTTCCAAAAAATCAGCATCATCAATTGGGCACGTTCTACTGAAAAACTTGGAACAAATAGGCTGCCACCTCTGTTGATGGTGTCATTGACCAATTTTTCTATCTGTGGAAGTGCTTCTACTTCATCAGGATGAAATCTTCCTCCGTAGGTGGATTCAATAAATAATACATCTGCCTTTTTTGGCTTTAATGGCGGAAACAGTAATAAATCGTTTGTTCTGCCTATATCGCCAGAAAACACAAAACGTTTCCTGTGTACATCCAACTCAATGTAAGTTGCTCCCAGAATGTGTCCATTATATTGAAATCGAGCCCTTATGCCATCAAACAATGGAATCCATTGTGATTGCGGAATTCCTTTAAAATGAGGGATAGTTTTTTCTACATCCTTTAGGTCGTACAATGGTTCAGCAGGATTATGTTTGGAATAGCCTTCTTTATTGGCACGTTCTGCTTCTTGTTCCTGAATTTTTGCACTATCATTCAAAATGATTTTTGCAATGTCCAAGGTGGGATTGGTACCATAGATGGGCCCTTTGAAACCTTGCTTTACCAATCTCGGCAGATAACCTGTGTGGTCCATATGGCCGTGGGTGAGCAAAACAGCATCAATATCAGCAACATTAACAGGTGGGTACTCCCAGTTTTTAAGGCGTAATTCCTTTAGCCCTTGAAAAAGTCCGCAGTCTATGAGTATCTTTTTATCTCCTGTGTCCACTAAATATTTTGAGCCGGTTACCGTACCTGCTGCACCTAAAAAGTGAATATTTATTTTATTGTTATCCATCTTTATAGTATTTATTTAGAGTCCACCACAGCAGGAAGGTGTATTTCCTTTATCTTGTTTTGATTTGCTCAATTCCACTATTTCTTTATATAGATTACGAGAATCCTCTTTAATAAAAAGAGCCAATTTCTTTACTGATTTAGGTTCAAAGTGAACCATTTCCAATAATATCTCAAGGGCTTCTTCAAGTAGTTTTGAGTCATCTTCCAATGCCTGGTAAAATGGTTCTAAATCTATGTTGCCCTGTTTTTGCAATTCTTCAGTTTTCATTTGTATTATTTTTAAAAATTAGTAATTATTCATTATTTGAATTAATGGGATCTACATAATTCTCTTGAATCTTCGAGTATCTTATTTTGCCTTAGCTTACTGATACCCATTTGTTCCAAAAAGTCTGGATTTTCGTGTAGCTCCTTGCAGAGTATGATGCCTTGATCCAATAATTTTGTTTTTTCAGCTTTGGTAAGTGTTGTTAAAGCGGTTAAGGGATGTAGCCCCGATTTATCTATTCTGTCCTTGAGACCATTTCCTCTTGGATAATCCCAACTGGTCATAAGCATTCCAACACATTTCCCGTACTGAATGGCATCGGTTGTGAAACGCGTATTGGTGTAAACCCCGCCTTTATGAAGTTTAGCCTCGTGACCTTTTTGGTGTTTCCATTGCTTTTCCACGTCCAAAAACCGTGAATGGATATATAATGGGATTTTTACATTGCAAAACCTGCCTTGGTCACTATGGTATTTACATTCAATCATATAATGTTTATTTCCTTTTTGCGCTATCACATCCACTTCGTGCTGAACGCAATTGCCTTGAACTATGACACCAACCTGTGTTGAAAATCCTTCGTGTGCCAATAGTTTGCCTACTAACTTTTCAAATGGAAAACCGGTTGGACCTAGTTCCATTAAAGCTTTTTTGAGCTTGTACTTTGAGGCACTTACCCTAGATTTTCGTTTTAGCATCTTGAAAGCCAACTGATAGATTTTTTTGGTTGTCATTCCTTCTTCAATCTGCTCTTGTACTTTCCGGGCTACATCCTGAATAATATCCTCATCTGCCCGTGAACGCCGCAGGGAGTTGATGAGTTTGTTTACATCAAAGGCTTCGTACTCACCAGAGTATTTTTTTATTAGGACTGGTTTATTCATTGTTATACCTTAATGGTCATTACCGGCAATTCGGAATGATTGGTTACGCCCTCGGCGATACTTTTGGAGAACAGGCTTAAAAAACCTGTACGGCCACTAGTACACATTGCTATTAAATCGGCATCTTTATATTTCAAAAAATTGTTTATACCTGTTTCTACATCAGGTTCATTATATACATTCATTGAAAAGTTATCCAAATCGGGGAATTTCTTCAAGAATTCCTTGATGGGGTCCAAACCCTGTTCTATACTGTTAAAATCAGTTTGGGTATTAACCCTCAATAAATGAAGATGTGCACCGCACTTTTCCGCAATAGAAATAACCTGCTTAAATGCTTCGCTCACATCTTCCAGAAAATCTGAAACAAAAACAATATTATTAAAAGGAAAAGTTACTTTTTCATCCTTAACCACAATTACAGGGACATCGGCTTTTCTTACAATTTTCTCTACATTGCTTCCCAGTAATTCGCGCACTCCACCTCGGGTGCCGCTGCTTCCTGTAACAATAAAGTCGTGGTGAAAATGACCGGAGTGTTTAAGTATATTTGCCTGTCCGCCATCAAACTCAAGGAACGTCCTGCATTCAAGCTCTTGTTGTTCTGCTTTTTTTTCCAGTGCTCTCAAGGAGGCTTTTGCACTTCCTATTTCTTTTACTGTTTCTGGATATCTTTTTTCTTTTTCCTTATCTAGCTCAACCCAGTTTACGGGGGTGTTAATTAAGTGAAAAAAATGAATTTCTGAATTGTAAAGCTTTGCCATTTCAATTCCGAGTTCCTCTGCTTTCTTGCAGTTTTCTGAAAAGTTTGTAGGTACGAGTATGTTTTTCATGATTTATTGGTTTTAAATTGTTTTCGTTATAATTAAGCTATGGTTATACTATCTTCCAGATATACCTGTTGGACGGAGTGCAGTAACTCAATCCCTCTAATAAAAGGCTTTTGAAATGCTTTTCGACCCATAATCAATCCAGAGCCGCCAGCTCTTTTATTGATTAATGCTGTTGTTACCGCTTCGGTCAAATCTGATTCACCTTTAGAGCCACCGCCGGAATTGATCAATCCTATTTTGCCCATATAGCAATTGGCGACTTGTAATCGACAAAGGTCAATGGGATGTTCTGTGGTAAGGGTTTTATACATTTCATCATCATATTTTCCAAACCCAATTTCCTTAAATCCAAAATTGTTTGTAGGTAATTTTTGTTTGATGATATCTGCCTGTATCGTTACGCCGATATGATTAGCTTGTCCGGTAACGTCGGCGGCAGCGTGATAATCTTTCTTTTCGGTTTTAAAATTTTCATTGCGGGTATAGCACCATAAAATGGTAGCCATTCCTAAACTATGGGCTTCTTCAAAAGCTTCGGCTATTTCCTTTAGCTGTCTATTACTTTCTTCAGAACCAAAATAAATGGTGGCACCCACAGCAACGGCTCCCATATTCCAAGCTGATTTTACTTTTCCGAATAGTGTTTGGTCATATTTGTTTGGGTAGGTAAGCAGTTCATTGTGGTTAATCTTCACGATAAACGGAATTTTATGGGCATATTTTCGTGCGTTTAATCCTAAAACCCCAAAGGTGGAAGCCACTCCATTACATCCTGCTTCTATTGCCAATTTTATAATATTCTCCGGGTCAAAATAATCCGGGTTTTTATAGAATGAAAAAGCAGCACTGTGCTCAATACCCTGGTCTACGGGAAGGATGCTCAAATAGCCTGTACCGCCAAGGTTTCCGTTGTTGTACAATTGTGAAAGACTTCGAAGCACCTGCGGATTTCTGTTGCTACTGCCAAATACTTTTTCTAAACTATTTTTGCTTGGCACTTGCAATTCATCCTTTGTTATTTTTTCACAAACGTGTTCTAAATAGAAGTCTGCTTTTTCTCCTAAAAGTTCTACTATATTCTTGTCTGTTTTCATTTTGATAGTATTTAATGGATTCCTAAACTTTCATTTGTTTTGGCTATGGATTTTGTACCATCTGTTTCAATTCCAGTTAAAGCCCTAATAGCATCAATTGTTTCCGGGATTACAATAGCTTGGTTATCGACCACGTAGGCATAAAAGAGTTCGTCTCCCTGTACCTTCAGCATATCTTCCCATAGTGCTACTTCGTACATATCGCCCCAAGGCCTTCCCATATCCAAGAACATTTCCTTAATGGTATTGTTAGAAACCAGACCTTGGTCATATTGAATCAATTTAATACGGCTGGACGTTTTGAAAGCATTTAGCACTTCTTGCTTTGTCGCCTGTTTTTTCAATTTCACATTCCAATAGTGCAGATGGCTTAAGGTTTGCGGTACTTTTACTGCTGCGGTGATGACATCCAGTTCTGGGTCAACACTTTTAGCATCCGGACCTTGATGGCTTGGGATATCTTTTTCGGGAACCATCGTATTCATAATACCACCCAAATGACTTTCCCAAGGGTCTGTAGCTCTTCTTAAAAGTGTACCTCTGGCATAATCCAATAAATCGGCTCTTTTTAAAGCGGTCAAGGTTCTTAAAATAGACGTAGTATTACAGGAAACTACTCTTGTCGCATTCAAGTTTAGAGCTGATTTGTAATTATTTTCTGCACTAAAGGAATGCCCTGTGGTTTCGTGTTTTTCGCCACCGTGTAGAATAAATTTGATGTTTTGCTCCTTGTAGATAACGACATTCTGAGCGGCAATTTTTTTGGGTGTACAGTCCACAACAAGATCTGATTTCTTTAAAAGTTCCTGCATATCGCCTTTTACCGAAATCCCTTCAGATTTCATTTTATCAGCAGCATCTTTAGTTGCTGCATAAATGTCGTATTCCTTTCTTACGGCATTTTGAATTCGCCAGTCGCTAATGATATCACATACTCCCGAAAGCTTCATATCGTTTTGTAAGTTGATGGCATCTGCCACCCTTTTTCCAATGACTCCGTATCCTATAACTGCTATATTTTTCATATAAATTGATTTTTATTAATTATGTTTTATTGTTCGTAGTTTCCATTCCCATTGGCATATTACCTTCATCGTCTGTGTGTGAAATCATAAAAAGGCGTTCTGCAACAAGTATTAGAACAATCCCAATCGCTGCTACGATAAGCACCAAAGGATCGTTCAGATATTTTATATAAAGAAAAGCTGCCAATACCGCAATGTCCAATACGATGGCTATTAATGGGATGATAGGCTGAAAAACCACTTTGTTTTTAAGGTGACGGAACAGCCCCCAATGGATAGCGATATCCATAATAAGGTAAAAAATAGCCCCAATGGATGCTATCCTTGTCAAATCGAAAAGCACGGTCAGTAAAATGGCGAGGGAAGACGTGAATATTAGTGCTGGATTTTTTAAGCTACCAAGTTTGGTTAAAGAAGGCACCTGTTTCATATTGCTGAGCATTGCCAACAAGCGTGAAGAGGAAAAGATACTGGCAATGACCCCAGAAACCGTGGCAATAATGGCAATGCCAATGGTAATCCAGGAACCCCATTCCCCAAAAACAGGTTTTGCGGCGGCTGCAAGGGCATAATCTTTAGCTTCGATTATTTCAGGAATGCTTAAACCTCCCGCAACAGCTAATGCCAAGGCTACATATATCAGTGTGCAGATAAGTATGGAAAACACGATAGACCTACCAAGATTTTTATGCGGGTTTTTAATATCGGCCCCTTGGTTCGTGATAGTGGTAAAGCCTTTATAAGCAAGGATAGATAACGCCAAAGCGGCCACAAATCCGAAGCCTTGTGGTAATGTCTCAGTATTTTTGGGAATATAGTTTCCCGTAATATCGGCAAAACCTGAAATTGCAAGGCCGGCAATAGCTAAAATTGCTATTCCCACTACCTTTATAATAGCGGTAAATGTCGCGGTGGCACCAATAACCTTATTGCCCAGGATGTTCACTATATAAGCAACAACAATTAGCCCAACACCCAGGGTAGAGGCATAACCTGCATAGGACTCGGGAAATAGTCTCAACGTATATGCTCCAAAAGTGCCCGCCACCAGACTTTCGGAAACTACCATTGATACGTACATCAGCAAAGAATAAAACCCTGTTGTTGTTCCAGGTCCATAGGATTTGTTAAGGAATTTAACCACACCTCCAGACGATGGAAAAGCATTTGAAAACTTGACATAGGAATATGAGCTAAAACCCACCACAACAGCACCTGCAATAAATGCAATGGGAAATAGATCACCCACCAACTCTGCTATTTGCCCCATAAGGACAAATATGCCAGCACCAATCATTACGCCTGTACCAAGAGATATGGAACCTAATAAGGAAAGCTTATTATTTTTATCTGTGGTGTTTTTCATTTCAAAATTATTTTTCCCTGTTTTTAATCGAAGATTTCGGTTTAAAGTTTCTAATAATCAGGCGGTTGCTCTTTTCATAAGTGAAATAACTTACCGCCCAATTAAAACCAACCATCAATCTATTTCTAAATCCACTTATGGACATCAAGTGAACAACGGACCACAGCAACCAGGCGAAATAGCCTGCAAATTTAAATTTGCCCAAATCGGCAACTGCCTTGCGTTTACCTACGGTTGCTAAGGAACCTTTATCTTTATATTTGAAAGGTTTTATGGATTTGTTATTTATGATATTTAATATCGAATCGCCCAGGTATTTACCTTGTTGAATAGCGGTCTGTGCTACTTGTGGATGTCCTTTTGGGGTTTCTTTGGAAATGAGTGCTGCGATATCACCTATGGCAAAAATATTTTCGTAGCCTTCTACTTTTAAATTGGCATTGGTTTTAATACGGTTGCCTCTGACTACGTGTTTTCCATCAATACCATTTGGGAATTGTCCTTTTACGCCAGCCGTCCAGATAAGGTTTTTAGCCAATATGGTCTTATCACTTTTGGTAGTGACTTCCTTTCCATCATAATTGCTTACAGCTTCATTTAATAATACCTTTACATTTAAATCCTCTAAATATTTGAGGGTTTTCGAAGATGCTTTATCAGACATTGTACTTAACAACTCATCAATGGCTTCTATTAGATAAATATTCATAATGGAAGAAGGGTACTCTGGGTAATCTTTGGGAAGGATGTATTTGCAAAACTCTGCCAAAGCTCCTGCCATTTCTACGCCTGCTGGACCACCACCTACTATTACAAAATTTGTCAGCGCGTCGCGTTCTTTATCATCACAAGTAATAGCTGCCTGTTCCAAATTTTGCAACATCATATGACGGATGTTGAGGGAATCGCGAATATCCTTCATCCCCAAACTATTTTCGGCCACAGAATCCATCCCAAAGAAATTGGTGGTCGTGCCAGTAGCCAACACTAAATAGTCATAAGAAACACTTCCCTTATTGGTCAATATAGTATTTGAATCAGGTTGAATTTCCTCAACTTCAGCCAAACGAAAGAAAACATTTTTATAGCCATTGATTTGTTTTCTGAATGGAAATACAATACTGTCAGGCTCCAGGGCACTCGTTGCCACTTGATATAATAAAGGCTGAAACTGATGGAAGTTATTTTTATCGAGTAAAACCACTTGAACTTCTTTGTGTTTCAGTTTCTCAACCAATGCCAAACCTGCAAATCCTCCACCAACGATAACCACACGAGGTAATTTAGTATCGGGAAGACATATCTCATCTGTTATCTTACAGGTGGATTCCAACGTAATGCTATGTGTTTGCTTTTCTTTCATTTTTTATTTCTATCTCTTGCAATCAGTACTGAACATTTGGCATTTGTGGTTAAATATTGGGATACTGAGCCCAATACTAAGCGAGAAAAAGCACCGTGACCCTGAGAGCCTACTACAATTAAATCTGCACCCCAATTTTCTGCTTTTTCATTAATAGTACTTTTGGGCAGTCCGCTAACAACACTTGTGGTTATGGTAAGTGCCTTGTTTTCGGCCTTGATTTTATCGGAAGCTTCTGAAACGATTTTGTTTCCCAATTTTTGAGCGTTACTTTTAATTTCTTCTATGTAATTTCCTATCTTGCCGCCCATAGTATGCAATCCCAGACCGGTTGTTTTAGGAAGTTCATAAACATTTATAATATGAATTTCACTATTTGAGGATAAAGTCATTTTCTTAAGCTCGTTAATGGCTACTTCACTAAAATCTGAACCATCTATGGCCAATACAATTTTCATTTTTTTCGTCTTTTTAATCTCTGATTTCGGGTTTAATTCCACTAATTCTGTCCGAATTAGATTTACATGTCAAGCCAAAGAATTTAGTAATCGAATCATTTTGGATATTTCATTTCCAACCTCTCTTATAAACTAGTTGTATTGCATAAGCTTAAGCTTTTTGGTTTTTAAATAATCCACTGTTTCTTTTACCGATAGTGGATACGTAGCATTTCCTGTGCGTACATAAAAAGTGGTGTTTCCTTCATCACTCACATAAACCGGTTCGTTGGAAGGTTCGATATCCACCACGCACACATCTTTCTCATCAATACTGTAGAACGAAATATGGTTGCTGAAACAAGCCTCGTGACCCAATTGTGTAGAGATAATCCTGAACACCGCACGTTCATACCCATCCATGTTTTTATGCTTTAGGGTTTTATAATCTTTTTCCAATCCCAGAACATTTCCGTCGTCATCAACACCAATTATAAGTTTTCCACCCTTGGCATTCATAAAGCCCACAATGGTTTTGGCAATGACCAACTCCAGTTCCCGATTGGTTGTTTTACGGTAATAATCATAGCGTATGGAAGATTTGAATTCCACCCGTTCATTTTCACCGGCCTGGATTAATTCTTCAATATCACGAACAAGCAGCCGCTGTTGTGTGCCAATAATTTCATTTTTCTTTTTCAGGTTTATCCAGAATAAACCTGAAACTATCCCCAAGAATCCTCCCAATAAAGTTAAGAGTCCGCCCATGCCCCGCATATTGAAACTGAAAGATTCCAAAAAACGTTCTTCTAAGACTTGCTGAAACAAGGGGAAAGAGAAGGGCGTATCACTGAACTCAAACCAGTAGATTACCATTGTAAAAGGGTGTACCAGGAAATAAAAAATACCTGCCCCAATAAATAAATGAGTCAAAATGATCTTAATATTTTTATAAGTATTACTGTTTATCATTTTTAGCGGTTTATGAATCTTTGATATAATTATGTTCTAAATTCAAGAGGGCCTTATCTAAACTTTCGATTAAACAATCCTATTTAATGCAAAATCATCTGTTTTTTATTTGGGCATTATAAAATGCCGCAATACACGCTCCAATCAACCAGCCTAAAATGAAGCTTTGCACAATACCAAAAAATGCTTCTAATAGTGGCACGTCCATTCTTATAATATTACTGGTGTCCAGACCGTGTAAAAGGCTGTTGAAAAATATAATCGTTCCTTCCTGTCCTGCTGTAGCCATCACGATCATACAGCCCAAATAAATTAAGGATACTGTTAGACCGAGGGCAAAACCGAATTTTTTTACATTTAATCGATACATAATTTATATGTTTTAAGATTGGTTATCTGATTTTAATAATTTTTTGGATTCTTCAAATTCCTCCTTTGAAATTTCGCCCTTGGCAAACCTGTTTTTTAGGATGTCCAATGGCTTTTCTTTTTTTGGTTTTTGGTATGGGATATCAGTTGGGATAAAGAAAATCCAAATGATAAACGCCATCCAAATAATCCACCATATCAGGTGCATACCTCCGAAACTTCCGTCGTGAAAAAACATAATTTTTGATTTTAAGTTACTTTTATAGTTTTTCAATTGTGTAACCCTCAAGGTTGCTGAGTTGTTTTTGTAATTCATCTACTGAAAGCGTTTCCTTCATAGTGATGATTGTAGCTCCTTTTGGTGCCAGAAAAATTTCTGCCTTTTCAATCTTTGGATGTTCTTCCAATGTCTTTTTGACCCTGCTAATGCAGCCGCCGCAACTAATACCATTAATTTGAAATTTTCGTTTCATAACATAAATTTTAGTGATGTTGTCCTTCTTTTTTTTTATCCTTCTTTTTTAAGTTCTCATTGGACAATCCGTGCGTATGGCTCCCGTGCCGCATGGGCATTAACAAGTGTACTGCGAACATTATTATAATAAATGCAAAAAGCCAGGTGCCACCACCAATTCCAATAGATGGTGCTAAAAAGATGAGTAAAAGCGGCAGTCCACAACCGAGGACCATCCATAACCAGTGATTTTTCATTGTTTTTTATTTTAATTAATGTTTATTCCTCGCCTTTTTAAGACCTGAACTGGCTTATGTTGTAATTGGGGGATTATCAACACAAGCCTTAGGGAGTTCGGGCTTTAGGGTTTTTAATATTATAATTAACACGAAAGCTATCTGTTTTTATGCTACTTCATCTGCATAACTTTCGTTGTTATTTATATAATTTCATCATAGAAATTTCGTTTCCATTTTTCTGTGTTTTTATAGTCGCTCATACTCATTCCCACAATCTCTTTAAACTGTCTTGATAAATGGTTAATGCTACTATAATCCAGCATATATGCCACATCTGAAAAAGAATATTGTTTTAATTGAATAAGTTCTTTTACTTTTTCAATTTTCAGTTTTATAAAGTATTTTTCAATGGTGGTGTTTTCATTTTTAGAAAACAGCCTGCTCAGTATTTTATAATCCCTGTTGAGCGTAGAAGACAAATGTTCTGAAGTATTTGTTTTCAAATGAAGTGGTAACTGAGTAAGCAGTTGGATTAGAATGATTTTTACTTTTTCAACCAGCATTTCCCCTTCACTTTGTACTATTTCAAAATCATTGGAATGAAGTACTTTGGTAACTTTATACGTAACCTCCGTGTTGGTGTTTTTTGAAGATTCAACCAATAGTTTACCTAATTCCAAAGAGAGTACGGTTATTCCCATCTCTTCCAGTTCTTGCGTTATTACTTTTAGACAACGGCTACATACCATATTCTTTATCCAGAATTCTCTCTGTAAATCCATAGTATTAATTATTTATTCTTAGAATGGTATTTATTCTAATAGATTATAAATTTCTGTTTTTCAAATAGTTGAAAGTGTGGTATGCTCAGGATAGAGCGCACCAGTTGTTAGCCTTTGCGTAGTACAGGCCAACATATAAGGTAGGTTGTTTGAAAAAGAACCTACTTAGGATGAAATCAAATTAAATATACCTCGTGGAGTACTTGAAAATCTTTCGGTATGAGGGGTGGGTCATAATCCCTAAAAGGGATTATATTTTGTTCCAACCCTTCGAATAGATTTACGTAAGTGTAAAAAAATGTGTGTAGGAAAATCAGTTTATGATTTTCCATCTCAAATGAAGCTTTTTGAAAGTTATCGCCACTTTCTTTAACTATAGATTTATTAGCACAGCAACCTTTTTTTTCGAACGAACATTTTTTTGAAGGATTGGTCTGAGCCTTCACCGCATTATCACAAACCTGAGCTTTATTTAAAACCGCCATATCCACGAGTTTATCACAGCAGAAATGCATATTCACAGTAAAAGACGATGAAGCAAACATTACTGCAAGTACCAATGAAACAGCTATTATTTTATTAAAGCTTTGCATAATACGAATATAAAAAAAATTAACAAATGTTAACTAATTTTTAATAATGAATTTTTTAGGACTTATTTTTGCCGAACATACTGCAAAAAAGAAAATAAAAATATGATATTTATCATATTTTTAGAAGTTTGATTCTTTTATTTTTGTCGAAAATAGTATAGGAAGTAAAAGTTTAACATAACGAAAAGAATTATTAATGTTTTTATATTTCGTTGTTTTATATATATTTGCAATCTTATGAAATCGTTTTTCCATAAAATATTATCTGTAGCCTTGGCGAGTTTGGTATTTGTTACCACTATGTCGTTTACTGTAAATATGCATTATTGTGGAGATTCATTGGTTGATTTTGCTTTATTTCATAATGCTCAAACCTGTGGTATGGAAAATCAATCATCCCAAAAAAGTTGTGAAGCAGGTTTTTCGGAAAAATCTTGCTGTTCAGATGCACAAATAGTGAATGACGGTCAAGATGATTTAAAAACATCTTACACCAATTTAAGCTTTGAGCATCAAGCCTTTGTTGCTACTTTCTTTTATACTTATATTAATCTTTTTGATGGACTGGATAAGAACATTGTTCCATTTAGAGATTATACACCTCCTTATCTTGTAAGGAACGTACAAAAACTACACGAAACTTATTTAATTTGATTTTAAACAGTTTCCGATAATTATCGGAAAGATTTGCTCTATGGTTACTTCCATCTTGGGCTTACTTTGTTGTGTTTAATTTTCTGATATTATCAGAAAGTTATTCAATGTATAACTGTTTAATTATCAATAAAGATGCTAAATAAAGGCATAAAATTTCTTATAGAAAACAAACTAGTAGCAATTATCCTCCTAGTCCTTTTTGTAGGCTGGGGCGTGGTAAATGCCCCTTTTAATTGGGAAACCGGTTTAATTCCGCGCGATCCCGTGGCGGTAGATGCCATCCCCGATATTGGCGAGAATCAACAAATTGTCTTTACCAAATGGGAGGGGAAATCCCCCCAGGATATAGAAGACCAGATTACCTATCCCCTTACTACTTCGCTCCTGGGAATTCCCGGTGTGAAAACCATCCGGAGTTCCTCTATGTTTGGGTTTTCCAGTATTTATATCATTTTTGAAGAGGATATTGAGTTCTACTGGAGCCGTAGCCGGATTTTGGAAAAACTCAATTCCCTGCCGGCAAACCTGCTTCCCGAAGGTGTAAACCCTGCCCTGGGTCCCGATGCTACCGGGCTGGGCCAGGTTTTTTGGTACACCTTAGAAGGACGTGACAAAGATGGCAATGTTACCGGGGGCTGGGATTTGCACGAACTGCGAAGCATTCAGGATTATTATGTGAAATATGGACTTTCCGGTGCCAGCGGGGTTTCCGAAGTTGCATCCATAGGTGGCTATGTGCAGGAGTATCAGGTAGATGTGGATCCCGAACTGATGCGTCAATACGATATTTCCCTGGCACAGGTGGTAAAGGCCGTAAAGGAAACCAACCGTGATATTGGTGCACAAACCTTGGAAATAAATCAGGCCGAATATTTGGTACGTGGGCTGGGCTACGTTCAGGAAATAGAAGATATTGAAAATGCCGTGGTAACTTCAGAAGAATTTACCAGTATCAAAATAAGCGACATTGCCAAAGTAAACCTGGGTCCGGAAACCCGCCGTGGTATCCTGGACAAAGAAGGTGCCGAGGTGGTTGGCGGAGTGGTTGTGGCTCGTTATGGCGCAAATCCGCTGGAAGTAATCAATAATGTAAAGGATAAAATAAATGAACTTAGCCCCGGCCTGCCCACCAAGGTGCTGGAAGATGGTCGCGAGTCGCAGGTAACTATTGTTCCATTTTACGATCGTACGCAACTGATTCAGGAAACCCTGGGCACGCTTAATGAAGCCCTTACATTGGAAATCCTGATTACGGTACTCGTAATTATCGTTATGGTTTTTAACCTACGGGCCTCCATCCTCATTTCCGGTTTATTGCCAGTAGCGGTTTTAATGGTCTTTATCTCGATGAAGTTCTTTAATGTCGATGCCAATATCGTGGCCCTTTCCGGTATTGCCATTGCTATTGGGACCATGGTGGATGTGGGCGTGATCTTATCTGAAAATATCATCCGGCATCTCGATCAGGACAAAGAACGGAAATATTTGACCACGAATGAAATCGTGTACAATGCCACTGCCGAGGTTTCCGGGGCAATTATGACGGCCGTGCTTACCACCATTATCAGTTTCCTTCCCGTCTTTACTATGGTGGGGGCAGAGGGGAAACTGTTCCGCCCACTGGCATTTACCAAGACCATGGCACTGGTGGCTTCCCTAGTGGTTGCGCTTTTCCTTATTCCGCCATTTGCCGCATCTTTCTTTAAGAAACGGACCCGGCGTACTTCCGCGGGCTGGGTAATACAGGGGATTCTGATAATTGCAGGGCTTACCGCTATTGTTTTTGGATATTTCATCGGTATTGTCCTAATTGCTTTTGGCGTAACCGGAATACTGCTTCTTAAAAAGAAAATTAGTTCCAAAAGATCAAATGTTATCAATATAGCTATTTCGGCTTTCGCCATAGTGCTACTTTTAGCCGAGTATTGGCGTCCGTTGGGTCTGGAAAAAAGTGTTTTCTGGAATTTTATTGTGGTAGGGATTATATCTTTTGGTTTGCTGGGTGTTTTTGCCCTGTTCCAAAAATTTTATACCCGCATCCTCAATTGGGCCTTGCGCAATAAGTTGTTGTTCTTGTCGGTGCCCACCGTTTTGGTTATTCTCGGTTTTATGATTATGCGCAACATTGGGCAGGAATTTATGCCCTCACTCAATGAAGGCTCCTTCTTGTTGATGCCCACTTCGCTGCCCCATGCAGGTGTAGAGGAGAACAAGCGGGTCTTGCAGCAGCTGGATATGGCCGTGGCCGCTATCCCGGAAATTGAGACGGTAGTGGGCAAGGCAGGTCGTACAGAGTCGGCCCTGGACCCTGCACCTATATCCATGTATGAAAATACAATCCAATACAAACCTGAATATATGCTGAATGAACACGGCGAACGCCAGCGCTACCAGGTAAATGAAGACGGTTTATTTATGTTAAAAAATGGCAAATTGGCAATAAACCCAAGTTTAGAGGTGGACGAAGATGCAGCTGGCAGTTATAATGACCGCGAAATCGTGGAATTCCACCGCGTAAAAAACAAACAGCTCATTCCAGATGATGACGGGGAATATTACCGTAACTGGCGCCCCGAAATAGAGTCGCCAGATGATATCTGGAACGAGATCACCGCCGCCACCAAGCTGCCGGGGGTAACCTCGGCGCCCAAGCTCCAGCCCATCGAGACACGGCTGGTAATGCTTCAAACGGGGATGCGCGCACCTATGGGAATCAAAGTGCAGGGGCAAAACCTTCGACAAATAGAAGATTTTGGACTCCAACTGGAAGACCTGTTAAAGCAAGTGGAAGGTGTAAAAGACGAAGCCGTTTTTGCCGACCGTATTGTTGGAAAACCTTACCTGCTTCTTGATATCAAGCGTGAACGTTTGGCTCGTTATGGTATTAGCATAGAAGAAGTTCAGCAACTTTTGGAGGTTGCTGTGGGAGGAAAACGCCTAAGTCAAACGGTTGAAGGACGCGAACGCTACGGTGTACGCGTGCGCTACCCAAGGGAATTGCGGGACAGCCCGGAAGATATGGGCAATATCTATGTTCCGGTTGAGGGCGGCTCGCCGGTGCCGTTAGATGAGTTGGTAGATATCCGTTACGAGCAGGGGCCGCAGATTATAAAAAGTGAAGATACCTTCCTTATTGGCTATGTGCTTTTTGATAAACAGGATGGTTTTGCTGAAGTGGATGTAGTAGAAAATGCCCAGGCCCTTATTCAGGATAAAATCGATAACGGGGAGCTCAGGGTGCCCAAAGGTCTCAGCTATAAATTCACGGGGACTTACGAAAACCAGATTCGCGCTGAAAAAACGCTGAGTGTTGTGGTGCCACTGGCACTGATGATTATCTTTTTGATCCTGTACTTTCAGTTTCAAAAAGTTTCTACCTCGCTTATGATCTTTAGTGGGATCCTCGTGGCTTTTTCTGGCGGGTTTATCCTTATTTGGCTCTATGGCCAGGGTTGGTTCCTGAATTTCGACTTTTTTGGCGAAAACCTTCGGCATATGTTTCAGATAAAAACCATAAACCTGAGTGTGGCGGTATGGGTAGGCTTTATCGCCCTCTTTGGTATCGCTACTGATGATGGCGTGGTAATGGGTACCTACCTTACCCAAACTTTTGACCGGAACGAGCCCAAGAGCCGAAAGGAAATCCGTAAATCGGTGGTGGAAGCAGGGTCCAAGCGTGTTCGCCCCGCCTTGATGACCACGGCTACAACAATCCTGGCACTCCTGCCCGTACTGACGTCTTCGGGGCGTGGCAGCGATATTATGATCCCTATGGCCATCCCCGCGGTTGGAGGTATGTCTATAGCATTAATCACATTGTTTGTAGTGCCGGTGTTATTTAGTTGGAGAAAAGAAGCCGGCATAAAAACCCTGGAGACGGCGAATAATGACAAGAGAATTGAAAATAGAAAATAGAAGAAAGCCTTTTACTATGAAATCAAAAGATATTTTAATAATAAAATTGAATAGAAGAAGCGGAATGCTAGCGGTGATTGTCTCTCTTTTCTTTTTTCTTACAGGAACAGCCCAGCAGCTCCAGCCTTACCTTACCCAGGCTTTGGAAAATAACCCGAAGATACAGGCGTTTGAACTGCGTTATGAAACGGCCCGGGAGAGGATTGAAGAAGTTGGGGTACTCCCGGAAACCCAGTTCAGCGTAGGCTATTTTGCCAGCGAACCAGAGACCCGAACGGGCCCACAGCAGTACAAACTATCGGTGCAACAAATGATTCCGTGGTTTGGGACTATCACGGCAAGGGAGAATTATGCATCAAGCCTTGCCGATGCCCAATATGTGGAAATCGCCACGGCCCAGAGGCAACTGCTGCTAAATGTGGCCGAAAATTATTACAGGCTTTATGCCATTAGGGCAAAGCAACGCGTATTGGAACAAAACATAGACCTGCTGGAAGCCTATGAGGAGCTTGCGCTTACTTCCCTGGAGGTAAACCAAGCCTCGTCCGTAGATGTGCTTCGCCTGCAAATGCGGCAAAACCAGCTACGGGAACGTTTGGAAAACTTCGATGAAGAATTTAAAGCCGAACAAGCCGCTTTCAATACCCTACTCAATGCCGAACGTGGTGCTACGGTAAAGGTGTACGATTCGCTGGCAGTGCCACAGGAAGACCCGGTGCAGTTGCCAGAAGTGCCTCAAGTGCACCCAGAGTTGTTGCGTTTTGACAAGCTATATGAATCGGTAGGAGAAGCAGAAAAAATGAATCGAAAGGAAGCGTTGCCAGACCTGGGTTTTGGTCTGGATTACGTTTCGGTAGGCGAAGCCACTGCGATGGAAGCCCCGGATAGTGGGAAAGATATCCTGATGCCGATGGTCTCGATCACGATTCCAATTTTCGGCAATAAATATAAATCGGTTACCCGACAAAATGAACTGAAGCAACGTGAGCTAAATGCACAGCGGGAGAACCGGCATAACGAATTGGTGTCGCGCCTGGAAACGGCTCTTAGCAATAGGGCAGAGGCACGCATAAGCTACCGTACCCAGCTGCTCAACATCGAGCAAGCCAATGATGCCGAAGAGATACTCATGCGGAATTACGAAACCGGCACCATAGATTTTAACGATGTGCTGGACGTTCAGGAGTTACAGCTAAATTTTCAGTTGAACCTGATAGAAGCGGTAAAAAACTATTACCAGGCCAGTGCAAACATCAATTATTTAAGTGAATAATTCAGAATAAATTAAAACAAAAACGATGAAAAAATATATCATTTACACCGGGTTACTGTTAGGAGGACTGCTTCTGGGCTATCTGTTTTTTGGTGGCAATTCGTCTGAAAATAACGTCGAAACAGCCACTACAGAAGAACATAATCACGAGGAGGAAAACCAGCTGTGGACCTGCTCTATGCACCCGCAAATTATGCAGCCCGAGCCGGGTGATTGCCCCATTTGCGGGATGGACCTTATCCCTGCCGAGAGTGGCGGCGGCGAGGTTGGGCCGCAACAAATAGAAATGTCTGAAACCGCCCTGGCTCTGGCCAATATCCACACCGTGGAGATCGGCGATAGCCTCTTAGGGGATCACGACCTGGTGCTCTCCGGGAAGATCGTGGAGAACGAAGAGGTGAAAAGTGTGCAGGCTTCTTATTTTGGCGGCAGGATAGAAAAACTTTATATAAATTACACCGGGGAGGAAGTACGCCGCGGGCAGGTGTTGGCCACTATTTATTCCCCAGAGCTGGTCTCTGCCCAGCAGGAATTGCTTACCGCTGCGGGGATGAAGGACTCTCAGTCCCGGTTATACGAATCTGTACGCCGAAAATTGAAATTATGGAAACTCAGCGATAAGCAAATTCAGGAAATTGAAGTTTCGGGGGAGGTAAAAGAATATTTTCCTATTTACGCCACGGTTTCAGGTACGGTGACTGAAAAACTGGTGGAAGAAGGCGATTACGTTAAACAAGGGCAACCCCTTTTCGAGATAGCCAATTTAAGTAGCGTATGGGCGCAATTTGATGCTTATGAAAACCAGATTGCCCAGCTTGAAGAAGGGCAACAGATTAGCGTGACTGCCAATGCCTTGCCGGGAAAAGAATATGAAGTGCCCATTACTTTTATTGAACCACTGCTTAATACTGCCACCCGTACGGTAACTGTACGTGCAGTCCTGCCCAATAAGGAAGGTCGTCTAAAACCCGGAATGTTCGTGCGTGGAAAAGTGGCACCGGCCAAGAAAAAAAATGCAGATATTGAAGAACCCCAGCTTATTACAGTGCCAAAATCGGCCGTGATGTGGACCGGGGAACGTTCGCTGGTTTACGTACAACCCAATCCAGACAGGCCTGTCTTTGAAATGAGGGAAGTGAGCCTGGGTGCCGCAGCGGGTGGTAATTATGCGGTTACAGATGGCTTGAGTACCGGAGAGCGCATTGTGGTAAACGGTGCCTTTACCGTAGATGCTGCCGCACAACTCCAGGGCAAAAAGTCTATGATGAACAAGGACGGAGGCAAGACATCTACCGGTCACGAGGGCCACGCCGGTATGGACATGGCAGGTAGCGAAGGTAATGCCAATATGGAAACGGCAGGAACCGGCAACGTTGACCATACCGAAATGCAGGAACGCATCGTGGTACCTGAAGAGTTCACCAACCAGCTAAATGGCGTTTTTGATCAATATTTGAAGTTGAAAAACGCCCTGGTGGAAGATGAGGCCAAAACCGCCCAAGCAACTGCAAATAAAGTACTGGAAGCAATGAACAAGATAGATATGAGTCTTTTAGAGGATCGTGAAGCTCACGACCACTGGATGCTGATTTCAAAAGAAGTAATTGGTGCTGCGGAAAAAATAACGGAGAGTGAAGATATTTCTACTCAGCGGGATCATTTTAAACACCTGTCTGCCCATTTGAGCAAAGCGATGCAACTTTTTGGAGTGGGACAGACCGTTTATAAGCAATTTTGCCCTATGGCAGATGACAATGCGGGAGCCTACTGGCTCAGCCGTTCAGAAGAGATCAAAAACCCTTATTACGGTAGCGCAATGTTAACCTGCGGCGAAATCGTGGAAACTATAAACTAAAGCAGGGAAGAACAAATTTTTATAACCTTTAAAACCTATTAAGATGAAAAGAACAATGATGATGCTCCTTCTAACTTTGTTAAGCATGGGAGTTTATGCACAACACGACCACGACAATATGGCTGGTCATGGTGAAGAAATGCAAATGTCGCCTAAGTTCAAAGACAAAGATCTGGGCGCTGCTTATGAACATTACCTATTGGTAAAGGACGCTTTAGTGGCTTCCAATGATGCAAAGGCCGCCAAGCATTCGATGAAACTCGAGAAAACTTTGGCAAAAGTGGAAAATGCTGAGACGGCTCGCAAAGAAGCTTCGCAAATGGCCGGTGCCACTTCTCTGGAAGACCAACGTGACAATTTTAATGCTCTTAGCGATGCAATGTTGAAACTGGTTAAAAATGGGAAGCTTGCCAAAGGTGAAATTTACCTGGAATATTGCCCTATGGCAAACTCTAATAAAGGCGGCTATTGGCTTTCCAATGAAAAGGCGATCAAGAACCCATATATGGGCCAAAAAATGCTGAAATGTGGTAGTGTAAAAGAAACTATCAATTAATAAAGTCCTGCAAGGTATGGATAGACTCTTTTTTATAGGTCTATCCATTTTGCAGGCACAAAATTAGATTGAAATGAAAAATACATTCAAAGTTCTAACAGCGGTATTTCTTCTGGCCGTGGTTTTTGGTGCTTGTAACTCCTCTGGGGAGCAGCAAAAACAAAAAAAGCAAGACAAACTGGCTACAGAAATTAGTACAAGTACCGCCAATAAACAAACCTTTTCTTTAGATTTTCAGATAGGAGACAAGTTGCCTAATGACCTGGTATGTATGGTAAACGATGCCTATATGGCCAAACCGCAAATCCCGGTTCCGGTAAACGGGAAAACCTATTATGGTTGCTGCGAGATGTGCGTGGGCACCTTGAACAACGAAGAATCTGCAAGGATGGCCACCGATCCCCAAACAGGGGAAAGAGTGGATAAAACCGAAGCCTTTATTGTACTGCTTGACGCGAATGGCCGGGTTGGCTATTTTAATTCAGAAGCGAATTACACAGCTTACACAAAAAAGAGCTAAGCATAACAAAACTTATTTCAACTTAAATTTAGAAGATATGAATGAGATCAAAGCCTTTATCAGACCCGAAAGACTTAGTGAAGTGACCATGAATCTGCGGGAAGAAAACTTTTGTTGTTTTACCGTATTTCAAGGCGAGGGGGTTGGAGATTACACTGATTCCAAAACCGCTTCCCCCAGTTTGAATTTTCCATTTATGCACAGCAAAGTCATTAAAATGGAGATAGTGTGCGAAAAATGAGGATGTAGATAAAATTGTAAATATTATAAAAGTAAGTGCCCGTACTGGCAAAAGCGGGGACGGGCTCATCTATGTAAGCGACGTGGAACAGCGTATAAAAATAAGGACTGGGGAAAAGGAAAGCCGGTAAGTGCTTTTTTTGTTTCCGGTCGAACAACCAAGTAAAATACTAAGTTCCGGGCTGTGTTTTATGGCATCCGGAAAATTTAATTAATTGCAGTAACAGAAATATCAACCTTTTAAAAACAAGAAAAATGAAAACAGTAAAAGTAAGTTTGGGAGTGATGGCTATGGCATTTGCCGTAATAAGCACTTCTTGCAAGAACAACGAGAAAAACAGCAATACAACTATTGAAGACGCGGCGACCGAGCGCGCTGTCCCGATGGAAGAAAACAGGATGGAAAGCAGCAATGCTGCCCAAACCGATGCCAGCCTGACCACATACTTGGAGCTTAAAAATGCCTTGGTAAATGACGATCAGGAGGCCGCGGCCAAAGCCGGGGAAAAAATGGTGGGACAGTTAAAGACCTTTAAAACGGAAAACTACGAACAGAACGACCAACAAGAACTGCAAGATATCATAGAAGACGCCACTGAGCATGCCGAACACATTGCGGAAAGCCCCATAGGCCACCAGCGGGAGCATTTCGACATTTTGAGCAAGGACATGATAGACCTGATTGACATTGTCGGAACCAGCCAAAAGTTGTACCAAGCTTATTGCCCGATGTACAATAATAACAAAGGTGCACAGTGGTTGAGTGTAACCAAAGAAATCAAAAATCCCTATTATGGAAGTAAAATGATGGATTGCGGAGAGGTGCAAAGAGAAATTAACTAAATGAAGACAATCAAAATCATTGCACTGGTTTTTTTAGTTGTGTTGGTGGGCATCCAGTTTGTGCCCACCAATCGCAACCAAAGTGAAGTGGTGCCAAAATCAGATTTTATGCTGGTGAACAATGTCCCGAAAGACGTACAGGATAAATTAAAGGTTTCCTGTTATGATTGCCATAGCAACAATACAGTATACCCTTGGTACAATAAAATACAACCAGCTGCCTGGTTTTTAGAGGATCATATAAAAGAAGGAAAAGATGAATTGAATTTTAATGAATGGGGTGAATATTCCGACCGAAGAAAAAACAGCAAACTCCGGTCAATCATCAGTCAGATTGAAGATGATGAAATGCCACTGGACTCCTACACTTTTATTCATGGGGATGCGAAACTTTCCAAAGAAGAAAAAACAGAAATGATACAATATATGACCCAGCTTAAAAATAGTTTATAGGGGATTTTTAAAATAAACAATATCATATCCCAAAAAAGGAAAGGAATTTTTTCATTGATTGGTTAGTTAATCTTTTTCTTTTGAGAGTATGATGTTAAAGTCCTGTGAGGGAAGGGTATTCTTAAATTTAATTAGTTTATAAAGCCTCTTCCCTTGACAGGCACAAAAACCAAAAAATGAAATATTGTTAGACTACTGGGAAAAACATGGGCGTGGTAGCTTAAATAAATGCTTAGGGTATGATAAAAAATAAATTTTTAAAAAACATTACCAAAAAATTATCATGGTAGAAGTCTTTGTTAAAAATATGGTCTGTAACCGGTGTATTAAAGTAATTAAAAACGAGTTACTTGAAGCCGGGGTGGAAGTAACAAAAGTAGAACTAGGCCGGGTAGTTTATAAAAGCAAAAATATAGCTCGTGATTCTAAAAAGTTAGAAAAGGTCCTCGATGAAAATGGTTTTGAAATATTGGAGGGATCCGATAAAATTTTAGTCGAGAAGGTAAAACAAAGTCTTATACGGCTTTTGGAAAACCTTCCCCTGCAAAAAACGGGGACTTTATCCAGCTACTTATCCAAAGAAACCGAAACTGATTATTCGCGCTTGAGTCGAATTTTTTCCTATACCGAAAATATAACGGTGGAAAAGTATTTTATAAAACTGAAAATTGAAAAGGTAAAAGAACTTATCCAGTTCAAGACCTATAATTTTACCGAGATAAGTGAGCTATTGGATTATACTAATGTAAATTATCTTTCCCGGCAATTTAAAGCAGAAACAGGGATGAATTTATCTGAATATAAGGAACTTAATAAAAATTTTAGAAATTCTTTAGACCAAATTTTATAGATGTTTAACCAAATTATGACAATATATCTTTTTTCTAACCAGTAATTTAGGAACAAATTAAAACCAGTCAAGATATGAAAAATAGATTTTTAAGTTTTAGTGTGTTTTTATTTAGTGTAATTGTATTTACTTCCTGCCTTGATAACAAAGCAAAACAATCGGTAGGAATAGACACCCCTGAAGAGGTTAAAAAAGCCGAAGGGAAAACAGCAGATATCGCCGATCAGGATTTTATAGATGGAATGACGGGAAAAATATGGCATAACTACCTGGAAATAAAAATAGCATTGACCAATGCTGATGCAGGCCAGGTACAGGATGCGTCTCAAAGTATGGTAGCCTCTTTTTCAGAAGAAAGAGCAGAACTGAAAGCTATTGCACAACAATTATCTGAAACCAGCGAGCTGGAAAAACAAAGGGAATTATTCGCATCATTCACAGAAAAAGCAGGGCCTATGTTTGAAGATGCACTTTCTGGCGGTACGATCTATAAAAAGTTCTGTCCTATGGCTTTCAATAACGAGGGCGCATACTGGTATGCCGATATCGAAGAAATAAACAATCCATATTTCGGTGATAAAATGCCCAATTGTGGTTCCGTAAAAAAGACAATTAAAAAGTAAAAACCAACCTAACCAAAACCAAAAAATAATGAATTCAGAAGCAAAAAACCACCATAAAACTGGTGGTAGCAATTACGGTAGATTTTTTCTAATGCTCGGGTTATCTTTTATAGCCATGTACATTACCATGTACCTGAATACCTACGAATTTGATCATGTTTATTTCAGCTTGACCCGTTTTTATATGACCTGTTTGGGGATAGCGGCAATGGCGGTAATTATGTTGTCGTTGATGTTGAAAATGTATAAAAATAAGAAGAAGAATATAGCAATTTACGTGGGTAGCCTGGTGCTGTTTGTCTCTGCTTTAGGTTTAGTACGAGCACAACGACCTATTATTGGCGACGTTTTATATATGAAGGCAATGATTCCCCACCATTCGATTGCGATTTTAACTAGTAAGCGGGCAGATATTAAAGATCCTGAAACCAAGAAACTGGCAGAAGAGATTATTGAGGCCCAGAAACGGGAGATTGCCCAGATGAAGAAGATCATTTATCGTTTGGAGAACGAGGAATAATATTAAGCGAGACCCCACAGGTTTTGAAAACCTGTGGGGTCTTCTTTAAATAATCAATGTAGAATATTTTCAACAGGATCGATCTTTTTAGCCTTGTTAAAGCCTTACTATTGAAACCTAAAATATTTAGACATTAAAATATCAAGAATGAAAAATAATTTTTTTTTAATATTAACTTTGTGTTCAATGATGATTTCCTATGGCCAACGGCACATGGAAAAATCTGTTGAAGGAAATATAAATAATTTACCGGTACACGAATATAACCTGACCATAGACCAGGAAAAGGTTACTAAAGCCGAAGGCAAAGAGGTCATGGGGATGACCATTAACGGGGGAATCCCCGGCCCGACCCTGGAATTTACCGAAGGCGAATATGCGGTGATCTATGTTGAAAATAAAATGGATGTGGAAACTTCCATTCACTGGCATGGGATGATTTTGCCAAATTTCTTTGATGGTGTCCCTTATTTAACCACGCCACCCATTAAACCGGGCGAAACCTTTAAATATGAATTTGAGATCAAACAACATGGTACATACTGGTACCATTCCCATACCATGTTACAGGAACAAAGTGGGGTATATGGCTCTCTGCTAATCAATCCAAGAGAAAAAACATTGGAGTATGACAAAGACCTGGTGCTGGTACTTTCAGACTGGACCAATGAAAAGCCAAAAGATGTGCTTAGGTTTTTAAAAAGGGGCACAGAATGGTACAATATTAAAAAAGGAACAGCTACTCCCCTAAATCAGGTGATCAAGCGTGGAGCTTTGGGCGCACAAATTGATTTTTGGAGACAACGGATGGAAGGTGCCGATATTGCTGATATTTACTATCCTGCATTTTTAATAAATGGTGAGGAGAAAATAGAATATCCCGAATTCAAGCCTGGGGAAAAAGTTAGAATGAGAATTATTAATGGAGCTGCCTCTACTTCTTTCTGGATGACCTTTGGAGGTAATATGCCTACGCTGGTTTCTGCTGATGGTGTAGATGTAGTGCCGGTGGAGAAAAATAAAACCTTTATTGCAGTAGCAGAAACCTATGATTTTATTGTCACCATACCCGATGATGGCAAAATGGAATTTAAAATTACTGCACAGGATGGTTCTGGGACAGCTTCAGCTTTTCTAGGCACCGGTAGGATACTTCCCGCCCCTAATGTGCCCAGGCCCGATAAAATTGGGATGATGCAAAAAATGGCAAAAATGGATATGAAAATGGGGGCACCAGCCCTTAAATTCAATCCAAAAAATGTTGATCCCTATGAAATGATGGATAAGTGGGGAATGCAAATGGATGAGATGGACATGGAAGCGATGAACCATGGCGATATGAATATGAAAAAAGAGGGAGATATGCAGGCCATGGACCACTCTAAAATGGATCATTCCAAAATGGACATGAAGAAGGACTCCACAATGGCCAATAAGGACCATAGTGTGAAGATGAAAAAGGACTCTATGAAAATGGCCGGTGGCGGGAAAAAAACCATGCAGATGGATAAGATGAAAGGAATGGAGCAAGGAAAAATGCCGGGTATGGATATGTTTTCAGAATATAACTATGATTACCTGGAATCTAAAAATCCTACAACACATCCCGAAGATGCGCCTGTAAAGGAAATCCTGCTGAATTTAACCGGAAATATGGCCCGCTATGTTTGGAGCTTAAACGGGGTGCCCCTGGCCGAAACCGATAAAATAAAAATTGAAGGTGATGGGGTTACCAGGATCACCTTTAACAACCTTACCATGATGCACCACCCTATGCATCTACATGGGCATTTTTTCAGGGTAATTAATAAAAACGGAGAACATTCCCCTTTGAAACATACCGTCAATGTCCCGCCCATGCAAAAAGTGACTATCGAGTTTTATGGGAATGAATATGGCGATTGGTTCCTGCATTGCCACATCCTTTATCATTTGGATTCCGGAATGGCGAGAGTGGTAAGTTATGACACTAAAAGGGACGAACGTATGAAGCCTTTCCCATTGAGTAACCTAGTAAGGGAAACCAATAAATTTTATACCTGGGGAATGTTGGATGCCGCCTCACACATGACAACATTAAATGTGGTAAGTTCCAATATAAGGAATCAATTTAACGTTTTGGCAGAATACGGCTGGAACGAAAATATTGAAGCAGAATTCACCTATGAATATTACCTCTATGACTGGGTACGTTTGTTTGCCGGTGTGAATATGGAGAATGAAATGAAGGATAGTATGGAAGAACTCAGTACCACCGCCATTGGAGGTATTAGGTATTTTACTCCCTATATGTTTGCTTTAGACCTTCGTGTAGATAATAAATTGAGGCCCCAAATTAGCCTTGCCCGGGAAGTTATGATCTTCCCTCGACTTGTTTTATTCGGGGAATATGAATTCCAGGCAGATTTTGGCTGGGTCAATGATCTTGAACCAGGAAAAGATTTTGAAGATGAGCAAGTATGGAGCGCCGGGCTGGAATATTTTCTTGGTAAGAACTTTTCATTAATGGGAAGTTACGACAATAGATTTGGCGCCGGAGGTGGATTATCATTACGATTCTAAACAATATGGGAAATTATAAAGAAAACAGTCTAAGCCTGGTGGGTGCAATATCAATGGGAACCAATGTTATGATTGGTGCAGGGATCTTTGCGCTTCTTGGTCAAGTGGCAGAACTTTCTGGTGAGTATTTTCCAATAGCTTTTATTGTGGGTGGAATTATATCAGGATTTAGTGCTTATTCTTATACCAAAATGTCCAATGCGTATCCATCTGCAGGAGGTATCGCCATGTATTTGGAGAAAGCTTATGGAAAAGGTATTGTAACTGCTTTTGCAGCTTTGCTGATGACGTTCTCTATGATTATTAATGAAAGTCTGGTGGCCAGAACCTTTGGTAGTTATACGTTGCAATTGTTCGATGCGCCAAAAGACAGTTATCTCATTCCTGTTTTAGGGGTGGGCCTACTCATTTTAGCCTTTGTAATTAATATTGCGGGCAATAAGGTAATAGGGAAATCCTCCCTTGCCATGGCGGTCCTCAAAACCGGTGGATTATTGATCTTTGCCGGAGGGGCTATCTATGCCTCGGGTTTTGTAGTGTCAGATTTGGTGCCTTCAGGAGGTACCGGCGGGGAAAGGGGGGTAATGGAGTACCTTGGAGCACTGGCTTTATCTATCCTTGCCTATAAGGGTTTTACTACTATAACCAATAGTGGTGGTGAAATTGTGAATCCACACAAAAACGTGAGCAGGACCATAGTTATATCTTTATTGATCTGCGGGGTGACCTATTTACTGGTTTCCTGGGGGGTTATTTCCAATCTAAATATTCCTGAAATCATTGAGGCCAAAGATTATAGTCTAGCTGAAGCTTCCAGGCCATTATTTGGTCAATTTGGTTTATGGTTTACCGTGGCTATTGCTATTATCGCCACTATTTCTGGAGTAATTGCCAGTGTTTTTGCAGTTTCAAGAATGACTGCTATGTTAACCGACATGAAGTTGATACCTCACAGTCACTTTGGTATGAAAGGGAGTATACAAAAGCATATGCTGGTGTATATTATAGTAATTGCCATTGTGCTTACTATCTTTTTCGACCTTTCCAGGATAGCCTCCCTTGGCGCAATATATTATTTGGTGATGGATATTATTATTCATTGGGGAGTGCTTACCAAAATGAGAAAGGACATAGAAGCCAAAGCTGGGATCGTAATAAGCGCAATAATTCTGGATGTGGTAGTTTTGGGTTCCTTCGTTTATATTAAAATAGAACGTGATCCCACCCTAATTTGGATAGCATTTGGTTCTATGTTGCTCATATTTTTAGGTGAAAAATGGTTTCTAAATCGAAAACCTCCAGAAAAAGGGGCGGTAGATTAGCTGTTAAGCAGCCTGCGACTTTTAAGTTGTCGAAGTATCTAAAATTTAAGCGGGGCTGTAACTTTCCTTGTGCTGAAATTGTTACGGATGCCATTCAAAATAATATAATGATGAAAAAAAACGTAAACAGAAGGAATTTTATACAAACTGCAAGCCTGGCAGCAGCAGGTTTCTATGTAATGCCTTTTTTTGCCTCCTGTAAATCGGATACCTCCACCCGGCATCCTGAGACCGTAAATAAAATGGACAAGGATTTTATTGCCGATTTAGATCTACAACTTACCGCATTACCTTCCCAGACCAGCATCTATCCAAACAGTAGTACCAAAACATATTCCTATAAAGCATCTATCATAAAAGGTAGCGAAGATAATTTACAAAATATAGAGGGTAGCTATTTAGGACCTGTTATTCGGGTAAAGAAAGGGGATAAGGTTAGGGTGAGGTATGAAAACCAGATTCCGGCCGAATCTATTGTGCACTGGCATGGCCTGCACGTGTCTCACGAGAATGATGGCCACCCAGAGCATGTAATAAGTGAAGGCGAAACCTACTATTATGAATTTGAAGTAATGAACAGGGCTGGAACGTATTGGTTTCACCCACATCCGCATAAACATACCGGGGAACAGGTATATAAGGGACTGGCAGGATTGTTTATCGTATCTGATAAAGAAGAAGGAAAATTAAATCTACCCCAGGGTGAATATGATATTCCCGTGGTGATCCAGGACAGGACTTTTAATGATAATAAACAGCTCCAATACCTGGGCGATGGAGAGATGGATCGAATGCAGGGTTTTTTAGGTGAGCAAATATTGATCAATGGTAAAATTGATAATACCCTGAACCTGGGCGCAAACGGGAAATATCGTTTAAGGCTCTTAAACGGTTCCAATTCCAGGGCTTATAAGTTGGCGTGGGACAATGGTGAACCTATCACAGTATTTGGTGTGGACGGGGGGCTATTGGAAGCGCCAAAAAAATTGCCCTATCTAATTTTAGGGCCAGCGCAGCGGGTAGATGTATGGTTGGATTTATCTCAACAGTCAGAAAATAGTCGTATTAAACTGGTCCATTTACCTATCCCACTGGACATGATGGGTGGTGGCATGATGAATGGCGGGATGATGGGAAATAGCAGTAGCAATCACTTGCCTTATGACACTCAGTTTGATATTCTGGAAATAAAGGTGGGGGCTTTCGCAGAAAACAATGCTCAATTACCTGGTGAGCTCAGTTCTTTCAATACATTGGCGGCCACAGATGCCATCAATAAAGACAATCCCAGGACTTTCACCTTCGCTATGGGCGGAATGATGGAATGGACCATTAACGGTCGCACCTATAATGGCACCGAAGTAGCCGAAGAAGAGACCGTGAAATTAGATACTACCGAAATTTGGCGTATCAATAATGGAAACCAGTTTTCTTCAGATTCTGATGATGACAGCGGAATGATGGGCGGAGGAATGCATGGCAACGGTGGAATGATGGGCGGTCAGGGAGGCATGGGAAATATGATGCAAATGCCACATCCTGTTCATATCCACCAATTACAATTCAACATCTTAAACCGAGACGCTGATAAGGTAGATGATAAGCTTTGGGAAGCAACCAAAGACGGTTTTATCAACGAAGGCTGGCAGGACAGTGTTTATCTTTTACCAGGAATGCAAATGGATTTGATCATGCGATTTGAAGACTATAAAGGATTGTTTCTATACCATTGCCATAATCTGGAGCATGAGGATATGGGCATGATGAGAAACTTTAAAATAGTGTAGAAAGAACAGGATAAGAGAATTAAAAAAAACTGAACGATGAAATTTTTATTAACTCTAAAACAAAGTAAAATGAAAACAATTGTAAAAACCTTAATGATTATAGTAGCAGTAGGAACATTGATAAGTTGTAAATCAACATTTAACGCTTCTGAAGCAATGGATGTTCCAGACAATCGAAACGCTGTTTACCAGGAAATTATTTCGAACCCAAACCAATTCAATGAATTTATTGATCTGGCACAACAAGACGAAGGGGCAAGAAAACTCATGATGCAAAGCCATATGCAAATGATGGAATCTGGCAAGATGAAAGCCATGATGCAAAAGAACCCGGGGATGAAAGAAAAGATGAAATCCCACATGGAGAAAATGATGGATGATCCTGAAATGAAAGAAAAAATGCATAAGATGATGCAGGAGAGACTGGACAGGAATCCAGAAATGAAGAAAAAGATGAAAGAGAAAATGATGAAAGATCCGGCTATGAAAGAAGCAATGATGGAAGAGATGCATTCCAAGATGAAATCTAATCCCGAAATGGCCGAGAAGATGATGGATAAAATGATCCAGTTTTTGCATGAGAATCCTGAGCTTATGGAAAAGATGAAAGCCAAAATGAAGGCACATCAGGAAAAGATGTAAATTTTAAATGCAGTCAAAAAAATTGTAAAACGCATTAAATAAAAAATCATGGACTATTATTTTAACAAAAGCCTTAAAGGAAATTTCGAAGAGGTAATCGTTAAAGTTACCGAGGAATTGGAAAAAGAAGGTTTTGGGGTATTAACAGAGATCAACATTACTGAAACTTTGAAGAAAAAGCTGGATGTGGATTTTAGAAACTATCGCATTCTTGGAGCCTGTAACGCGCCTTACGCTTATAAAGCTCTAAAAACGGAAGACAAGATTGGGGCTATGCTGCCCTGCAATGTGATTGTACAGGAAAAAGAGGCAGGAGAGATAGAAGTAGCGGTGGTAAATCCCATTGCTTCCATGCAGGCGGTGGAAGATGATGCGCTAGGCAAAGTGGCTAAAGAGATCAAGGTAAAACTTCAAAAAGTTATTTCGAACCTTTAATTAAATAATTGAACAATGAAAAAATTCAGAATTTTACTGTTAGTCTTATTTGTGGGAACTTTTAACCTTACCATGATTTCCTGTAGGGAAACCACCGAAGATGACCACGGCGATATGGAAATGGAACAGGGAGGGATGGAAGGTGACGATATGGAAATGGACCATAATGAGTCTATGGATCATGATTAGAATCTGGGATTAAAGTTTAAAGGAAATGGAGGGATCGTTGTTTATGATAATTAGTTGAAGTCTTAAATTCCCTCCTTTTTCTTTTTTCATTGTAGAATTCCAAACCATATAGCGATATGGCAGATATTTAAGATACCCGGTATGGATTTTAAATTTATTGAGTTATACATATAAGAGCCGTATATTAGCCCTTGTAAACATTGATTATGGATAAATTTAAAGGTAAAAATATCCTAGACTTTATGAAAGTCTTTCCGGATGATGGGTCATGTAGGGAATATTTGGCTAACTTGAAATGGCACGATGGATTTACTTGTCCAAAATGCGGTCATACTAAAGGATGCTTAAAAAAAGACCATAAGTATCATTGCTATGGTTGTGGAAAGGTAGAATCTTCAACGGCCGGAACACTTTTTCATAAGGTCAAGTTCGGGCTACGAAAAGCCTTTTGTATCGTTTTTGAGATGAGTACAACTAGCAAAAGCCTCTCCAGTATCCAAATGGGCGAACGTTATGGTATCCGCCAGGGCACAGCCTGGTATTTTATGCACAAAGTACGCTCGGCAATGGAAAGCAGCAAAAAACATCCTTTGAAAGGTTTGGTTCATGTCGATGAATTTATCATTGGCGGACAAGAAGAAAATGCTCCTGGCAGAAGCTACAACACCCGTAAAACCAAGGTTATAATAGCGGTGGAGCTTAATGAAGAACGCAAAGTTAAACGTGCCTACGCCAAGGTAATTGACGATTATTCCGCCAAGTCATTTACCCCATTGTTCGAACAGCATATATCTGAAGAAGCAAAGGTGGTTACCGACAAATGGCGAGGTTACAGCCCATTAAAGAAAAAGTATAATATCGAGCAGGTACCTAGTAATAAAGGAAAAAATTTCAAGGAACTTCATATTATAATCCACAAGATAAAGTCTTGGTTGAGGACAGTTCATGCGCCTATTTCAAAACAACATGTCAGAAGGTACCTGGATGAATATTCATACAGGTTGAATCGATCACAGTCAAAACAAACCATTTTTCACAATAATATAAAGAGAATGATACAAGGAAAACCACGGCTACATTCCCAAATTATTAATGGTAGCTAAATGTATAGCTCAATAAATTTATTTTTCGAGTTATCAATTTAAGTTCCATTTTAAATCACCAGAATAATGCGGGTACTTCTAAATAATTTAAGATGTTTGGGCCTAATGAATTTACCATTAAGACATATTTACATTATACTCTGCCACCAATCCACGAATATTTTCTACAATTTATTGGTGGATTCCTGGCTCCTTTGCGCATTTTTGGGCAGATTAAGAATATTCTATGCTTCCGGTAATTAACTTTATAACTCCATTTATTTTTATGAAAAATTTTGTCTTTATATTCTTTTTAATGATGTTGCCATTATTACTCCCGGCGCAAGACGATCATAATCATTCTCCATTAGGTCAGGAACAGGGATTAGACCCCGATACTATAACCACAAATATAGCTACAGAAAATACCAGGCAGGATCCGGCTTTAGGATCAGAAGATAGTTTCAGGGAAGTTAAGGCGGCGCTTGATGATTTTCCAAATCTTCATCCTTTGGTGGTTCATTTTCCCATTGTTTTGCTTTTACTGGGGGCATTTTTGCAGCTAATTCAGATTTTTACTCTGAAAAGGAATCTGGATTGGATAATCCTTTTAACCGTAGGCGGAGGGTTTATCGGTGCCTATATAGCCGGGGTGTATGCCCATCCCCATACCCAGGATTTAACTGAAATGGCCAAAAAAGTATTAGAACAGCATGATAAATTTGCCGAATGGACCATTTATTCCAGCGCAGTTGCTGCTACCTTAAAATTGATCAGCTTATTTTTATTGAAGAAGAACCGGGTTTTTGAAATTTTTGTATTCCTAATTCTTGCTTTTTCAGCATATTCTGTTGCAGAAGCAGGACATTATGGTTCCCAGCTGGTATATATAGAAGGAGTGGGCCCTCAGGGCGAATATCTTGAAACTGAAAAAACAGATGGAAATAGCAAAGGCGAAGGACACTCGCATTAAATTGGATTTATGAGAATTTTTTTTTTAATAGGTTCTTCAGTATCCGCGGTAGGACTTATATTAATTATATTGTGGCGGCCGCATCTATGGTGGATAGCGATTTTATTGCTTCCTCTTTATATATTGGGCTTTAAAGATTATTTTCAAAAAGCAGACAATATTCAGCGTAATTATCCTTTATTTGGTAGGCTTACCAATTTATTAGAAGAACAACGTCACGTTTTGCAAGAAGCTTTGTTTCTCAACCGCGCCGAAGGTATGCCCTTCAATTGGATCCAAAAGGAAATTGTATATAAGCGGGCCGCAAATGCAAACATGAATCAGCCATTTGGCACCCAGTTATCTTATGAGAGTACTGGCCGTGAATGGTTTTTGCATTCTACATTTCCCTCAAAGGAATTTCGCGATAATTTTCGTATTAATATTGGAGGTCCAAATTGTACTAAGCCCTACAGTTCAAGTATTTTGAATTTAGGGGCAATGAGTTATGGCTCTATTAGTAAAAATGCTACCCTGGCTTTTAATGGAGGGGCTAAAATAGCGGGATTTGCACAAAACACTGGTGAAGGGGGGCTTACACCTTATCATCAAAAATACGGGGCAGATCTAATCTTTCAATTTGGCACCGGATATTTTGGATGCCGAAATGCTGAAGGGAATTTTGATGCTGAAAAGTTCACTGAAATAGCCCAGAATGATCTCGTAAAAATGATCGAGATTAAAATCTCACAAGGAGCTAAGCCAGGTTTTGGTGCTATACTTCCTGCCAGTAAAAATACCAGGGAGATTTCAGAATATAGGGATATTGAAGCACATACAGAGATTCATTCCCCGGCGCACCACAGTGCTTTCAGTAACCCTAACGAGTTGCTTAAATTTATCAAAGAATTACGTGATCTTTCCTCTGCAAAACCTATAGGGATTAAACTCTGTATTGGTTTAAAACTCGAATTTGATGAGATGATTGAAATATTTTCGAAAAATAAAGAAAATAATTTTCCAGATTTTATTGCGGTAGATGGAGCAGAAGGTGGTTCTGGGGCTGCAAGCATGGATGGATTACATTGGGGCGGAACACCTTTAATTGAGGCGCTCCACTTTGTGGATATAACTTTAAAAAAATATAATCTGCGCAAACATATTAAGGTTATAGCTGCGGGAAAAATAATTTCTTCTTTTGATATTTATAAAGCATTAGCCGTTGGGGCCGATGCTTGTTACAGTGCCAGGGGTATGATGTTTGCCCTGGGGTGTGTCCAATCTTTAAAATGCAATTTAAATACCTGCCCTACCGGAATAACCACTATGGATTCAAAGCGGGTAAAGGCTTTGGTAGTTGAGGATAAGAAACACAAAGTGGCTAATTATCATAAAAACACCATTCAGGGTTTAAAGGAATTGTTACTATCAATGGGTATCTCAGATAGAAATGGAATAAACAAAACCAGTATTGTAAGAAAAATTAGTGAGTCGGATAGTAAATCCTATAGTGAACTTTATAAGTGATCTTTAATGACTAAAAGTAAATTTGTAATGGATTACGTAGGTAAACGTAAACATAATTGCAAACGTAAAAAGAATAATCTAATATATGGAAGTTAATTAGAAATGGTGAAGAGAAAAACAGCGATGAAAATTCGTAAAGCCCATCGATATCTGGGAATCTTTATAGGCATTCAGTTCTTGATGTGGACTATTAGCGGGATGTATTTTAGCTGGACCGATATCGATGAAATTCACGGAGATCACTTTAAAAAATTGCCTCCTGAAACTTCAAATTTTGAAAATCTTGCCGGTATTTCCACGCTCATTCCAGAAATGAAAATTCATAGTATTAGTTTAAAAGAAGTTTCGGGAATGCCTTACTATTTTGTAAACAACGAAAAACTGGTACACGCACAAGATGGCAAAGTTATCGATGAAATTTCAGAAGAAGATGCCAAGAATATTGCGCAACGATATGTAAAAGATGATTTTAAAATAATTTCAGTAGAAAAAATCAACAAAGTCGGGGATCATCATGAATACCGTAGTGGATCTTTTCCGGCTTATGTTATTAATTATGCCCAACCTAAAAACCTAAAAGCCTATGTGGGTGCTACCGATGCAAGTTTTAAAACGGTACGTTATCGCGACTGGCGTTGGTTCGATTTTCTTTGGATGACCCATACCATGGATTACGAAGGAAGGGACGATTTTAATAACCTTGTACTACGTATTTTTTCTCTTATGGGCCTTATAACGGTCTTGAGCGGTTTTTTACTCTGGTATATTTCATCACCATCAATAAGAAAATTTCAAAAAAAATTCAAATAAACCTAATTTTGAACATTAATAGCGATAAAATCGGAAAATGAAAAAAATAATTAGAAGCATAACAGTTTTAAGTCTCATTGCTGGAAGTTTAGCGATATTCTCCTGTAAAAATGACCAAAACACAAAGGATGCCCCAAAGCCTATGCAAAATGAAATGCACCAGCCAAACATTGATGAAAATGCTGAAGCAAAAGGCTATGAGGATGAAGGATTGCAAGCAGAATTTAAGGATGAAAAAACTGCTGATCTCTATGACCTGTATGTAGCTATTAAAGACGCATTTGTAAATACCAATTCCCAAGCCGCTAGTGCAAAAGCAGCAGAACTTGCGGAAACGGCAACCAATAAGAAGGGTATAGTGGCTATTGCAAATGAAATTGCAGAAAGCGGTAATATAAATAAGCAGCGGGAAGCTTTTTCTAAACTTACAGAAGCTATGGAACCTGTTTTAAGGAATGCATTAGCCTCTGGAGAAATCTATAAGCAATACTGCCCCATGGCTTTTGAAGGAAAAGGAGACTATTGGTATTCAAATTCAAAAGATATTTTTAATCCATATTACGGAAATAAAATGTTGAAATGTGGTAGAGTTCAAGAAACAATCAAATAAGCGTAAGAATAACTTGCTTGGTTTTCGCACCTTGTAGGTTGTTCAAAAGTTTTTGGGTCAAAGTAAATAAAGGGTGCATAAATAAACGTGGTGTGCTAGAGGTGCTTATAGTGGTAAAAGAAATTTTTAATAATTTGAATATTCCTTTTTCCGTGGTAAACCTTTGTGAGGCCATTATAGAAAGGAAGCTCTCTGCTGTTGAGAAAGAGCAACTATAAACAGAATTTGAAAAATTAGGGTTCGAGATCACTGAAAGCCGTAATGAAAAATTAATTAGATAAAATCCTTAATTATTAAAAAGGTTTATTCAAAAGACACCGCAAACGATAAATTTTCAACTATGCCTAGCTCGCACCTGCACTTCGATTATAGACATATAACCCACATCTTTACAGATAGGGAGGGACAGAGTATTCAGCAGCTTTACATCTCGGTTCGAATTGAACGCGTAAAAGAACTTTTAAATTACGATGATTGGAGTATCGCGATGATTGCAGATAACCATGGATATTCCACAGCCGCCTATCTTTCAACTTCATTTAAAAAGGCAACTGGGCTTTCCCCTTCAGGTTATAGGAAGTTACAAGTAAAAGACCGGAAAAGTATAAATATGGTCTAAGTTTCCCTTGGTATGGAAGTTTAACAGGGTTAGCTTGTTCAAGGGGCTACTTAGGTCAAATAAAATAAAGCATAAAATATGAACATTCTTTCAATCTTAGGCATAATTATTTATCTATTAATTGTGTTAGATGTTATTCAAACAACTCTTTCCTTGCAGGGTGGGGGGTGGTTAACCAGCCGGTTTTCCCATTTTTTCTGGAAAGGATTTTTAAATATTTCTGGCAAAGACGGAAGCTCAAAATTTTTAAGTCATGCAGGTTATATCCTGCTTATTGCAATTGTAATAATTTGGGTCTTTGCCCTGTGGAGTAGTATGGTGTTGATTTTATATTCCAATCCTGGATCAATAATTCAAAGTTCCACCAAGACCACCGCAGGATTATGGGAGGTAATATATTATAGCGGTTTTACCCTCTCCACTCTGGGCGTTGGTGATTTTATAGCCGCAGGAAATTATTGGAGGCTACTAACCACTATTTATTCCTTTACAGGTCTTATTCTTCTTACTATGTCGGTAACTTATTTTATTCCCGTTCTTTCAGCAGTTATAGACCAACAAAAATTGGGGATAAAACTTAGTACCTTAGGAAGCACACCGCAAGAAATTGTACTTAATTCCTGGAATAAAAAAGACTTTTCAAGACTGACGAATAAAATTGATGATATATCCGACTCTATTATTAAATACAGCCAGCATCATAGAACATATCCGGTTATTCATTATTTCCACAACCCAAATCAAAGTAACAATGTAGTTTTGCAACTGGCGCGCCTATACGAGGCATTAGTTATCCTTACCCATAAAATAAAAAAGGAAAAACAGCCCCCCTTAGAAGATATTCGGCCTTTGATTGTAGCTTTTGAAAATTATTTTAAAATTATATCTGAAGTTACCCATATCAATATTAAAGAAAAAAATACTGCAAAAATTTCGGTTGCAATTTTGCAGGAACACGGCTTGGTGTCTACCACTATAGAACAAAAAGATATAGAAGAAAAATTTATGAAAAAACGCAGATTTTTCAAGACCTTATTATTGCAGGATGGCTGGAAATGGACACAATTAGAAGAAAAAAAGCCTTAAAATTTTAAGGACTTTGTTAAATACCTTTAAAATTGAAAGATCTTAGCATAATTTTAAAACCCACTTTGGTTTTTAGTTTATAATTTCGACATAAACCATTAAAAATAAATATTATGAGAAATGAAAAATTAATTAATGCACTTGGAAATTGTATTAACCATTGCAATTATTGTGCTGATGCCTGTCTTGATGAAGACAATGTAAAGATGATGAAAGATTGCATTAGAATTGACAGGGTATGTGCTGAAGCCTGTGCTGCTTTAAATCAAATTTTAGCCACGAGTTATAGCGATGTGAATGCCCTGGTTGAATATTGTAAAAAGGTATGTCAGGATTGTGCAGATGAATGCGATAAGCATGATCATCAACACTGCAAGGATTGTGCGCAGGCTTGTAGAGAATGTGTAGAAGCTTGTGAAGCTTATCTGGCTTAATTGTAACTGGGACCCGGTTTAGGCCGGGTTTTTATTTACGATTTAGCAGGCTATGTTAGTTTTTGAACCTATTTGAAAACTACCTCAATGTTTTTGAGGTCGCAACTGGTCAATTGCCAGTTTGATGCTCTTAATCTATAATATTTTGTGCTTTCGCAGTCCTTAAAAACTACTCTTTCCTTTCACTTTCATATATGCGTTTAAAGTAATTTCAGGGCGGTTTTTTGCCTGAGGTTACTTAATAAAATTAGGACGATCATATCTTTTGATTCTTAGCTAATTATAAGAAATAACTCTTAACTGGACAATTTTACCAATCATATAAATATAATATAATGAGTGCAAATAGAAGAGATAGAAGAAAAAATAAAAACCGGAAAAAGACAAAATACAAGAAAGATACTATTTCTAAAAAAGATAAAATTTATGGTATTCTTGCTTTGGTTATTTTATTTTTCGCAGCCTTATTTGCTGCCATTTCTTTTGCTTTTATGGCTTAGAGTATATATTTAAAACCTAAATTATGATTAATACTCTTTATCGAGTTATCAATTTAAGTTCCATTTTAAATGACCAGAATAATGCGGGTACTTCTAAATAATTTAAGATGTTTGGGCCTAATGAATTTACCTTAAAGACATATTTATATTATATTATGCCACTAATCCACGAATACTTTCTACAATTTATTGGTGGATTCGTGGCTCCTTTGCGCATTTTTGGGCAGACTAAGAATATTCTATGGTCCCGGTAATTAACTTTATAACTCCAACTCTTTATATTAAAAATATGGTGTGTGCACGCTGTATAAGCTCAGTCGCGTTTATCTTAGATAAGTTGAAAATTTCTTACAGTGTCATCAAACTGGGTGAAGTATATTTAGAATAAGAATTAAATGAACAAACAAAAACCTTTTGAAAAAAGAACTTCGGAATTCTGGTTTTAGTCTAAAAACCGATCGAAAAAGTCAACTCATTGAACAAATGAAAAGCCTGGTAGTGGAAAAAATTCACCACTCCAATAAGTTACTCGATATAAAATGGCCAGAATTTATAAGTGAAAAATTACATCTTAACTATAAGTACCTTAGCTCTTTTTTTCTGCTGTAGAAGGCATAGCATTTGAGTTATACATCATCAACCAGAAAATTGAATGTGTTAAAGAATTCATTGATTATTATAAATTGACTTTAAGTGAGATAGTTTTTAAACTAGATTATAGTAGCGTTGCCTATTTAAGCAATCAGTTCAAAAAAGTAATGTACTGAGCGTCACCGGGTTTTACCTCGCACGTAATATGAACGTGGATGTATTTCCAGACCTTACCGCGCCTACCGTGACCATACTAACGGAAGCACACGGAATGGAAAGTGAAGAGGTAGAGAAACTAGTGACCTATCAGCTCGAAACCGCGATGAACGGTTCGCCGAATGTAAGAAGGATTCGTTCTTCCTCAGCCGCCGGGATCTCCATCGTTTGGGTTGAATTCGACTGGGGTACTGATATTTACAAGGCAAGACAGATCGTAAGTGAACGTATTCCAATGGTTCGTGAAAACCTACCCACAGGAAAAGGAGCTCCTACTATGGCACCCATTTCCTCGATTATGGGAGAAGTAATGCTATTGGGAGTCACTTCAGATAGTTTGAACCCAATGGAACTAAGAACATTATCTGACTGGCAGATACGTCCACGGATCAAAGCCATCGGAGGGATTGCAAACGTGGTGGTGATTGGAGGAGATTATAAACAATACCAGGTTTTTGCCGATCCCGGAAAAATGAAATATTACGATGTAAGTCTCGAAGAATTAACCGAGAAGGTTAAAGAGGCAAATACGAATGCTCCCGGTGGTTTTCTGAATCAATACGGAAATCAATACATCATCAAAGGAAGTGGTAGGGCTTATGCGATAGATGATCTGGAGGAAGCTGTGGTAAAACAGGTAAACGGTCAGAGTATTAAAATAAAGGATATTGCGGAAGTACAGATAGGCGCTGCCGATAAGATCGGGGATGGCTCCCTGAATGCGGAACCTGCGGTTATTTTGACAATTTCCAAGCAGCCCGATGTCAATACGCTGGAACTCACGGAAAGACTGGATGAGGCCATTGCCGAACTGGAAACAAGTCTCCCTGAAAGCGTGGAGATCAAAAGTCAGATCTTCCGACAGGCAGACTTTATTGATGCTTCCATCAGTAACCTGAATATGACCCTGCTGGAAGGTGCCTTTTTCGTGGTCATCGTGTTATTCATATTCCTGATGAACTGCGTACTACCCTAATTTCGCTATTGGCGATCCCAATTTCGTTACTGGTATCGATTATCGTATTAAAAATGCTGGGCTATACCATCAATACCATGAGTTTGGGTGGAATGGCAATTGCAATTGGAGCACTGGTAGATGATGCTATTATTGATGTGGAGAATGTTTATAAACGCCTGCGCGAGAATATTCGAAAACCTAAAGCTGAAAGGCAGTCGGTGATCACCGTGGTAAGGGATGCATCGGTGGAAATTAGAAGTTCCATCATCATAGCAACCCTTATCATTATCGTCTCTTTTGTGCCGCTGTTTTTCCTTGGCGGAATGGAAGGCCGATTGCTGAAACCTCTGGGAATTGCTTTTATCACTTCAGTATTGACGTCGCTGATTGTAGCGGTAACCGTTACTCCCGTGCTGTGTAGCTATCTTCTGAAAAAGGAGAAAATGCTGAAAAAGCAGTCCGAAGGAACAAAAGTGGAAAGATGGTTACAGAAGGCCTACGCCGATATTCTAAATCGTGCCTTAAAGATCCCTAAAACCGTGATCACGGTAACAGTGGTTGCTTTTTTACTGAGTATTGCGTTATTTACGCAATTAGGAAGAAGTTTTCTTCCTGAATTCAACGAGGGATCACTAGTGATAAGTGTGGTGGGGCCTCCATCCATGTCGCTAGAAGAAAGTAATAAGACTGGAAACCAGGTAGAGCAATTATTGCTTGAAATGGCTGAAGTGGATGTGGTTACCAGAAGGACTGGTAGGGCTGAACTGGACGAGCATGCCCAGGGAGTAAATGCCGCCGAGATCGATGTACCATTCACCCTGGAAGATAAATCGAAGGAGGAGTTTTTTGAAGAGGTACGGAAGAAATTAAGTATCGTTCCGGGGGTTAATATTACGCTGGGGCAGCCCATTGCTCACCGTATCGATCATATGCTTTCAGGTACGAGAGCCAATATCGCAATTAAGATCTTTGGACCCGATCTTCAACAGCTATATGAAATAGGTAAAAACGTGGAGGAGAATATTACTCCTATCGATGGGCTTGCCGATGTAGCTGTTGATCAGCAGATCGAAGTACCACAGATCAAGATAAGCCCAAAACGACAGATCCTTTCAGCTTATGGAATGACCGTAGGACAGTTAATGGAGCAGGTAGATATCGCCTTTGCCGGTCACGAAGTTGGTGAGATTTATGAAGGTCAGAAGTATTTTGACCTGGTGGTGCGTTATAAGGAGGATGTTAGAAACAGCATTGAAAAAATCAGAACTGCCTTGATAGGATTGCCAAATGGTTCACAGGTTCCATTGGAACAGCTCGCTAGTGTTTCTTCTGTAAGCAGTCCTAATACCATTAGCCGGGAAGATGTGCAAAGGAAAATCGTTGTTGCTGCCAATGTGCAGGGTCGGGATTTAAGAAGTGCGGTGGAAGAGATCCAGGTAACCGTGAATTCTTCAGTGACTATTCCCGAAGGTTACAGGGTACAATATGGCGGACAATTTGAAAGTGAATCCAGAGCTTCACAAATGCTGTTGATCACTGCCATTATTGCAATCTTCGTGATTTTCCTCCTGTTGTATTTTGAATTCAACAATGTGAAACTCGCTTTTGTTGTGCTTATCAATTTACCCCTGGCTTTGATTGGTGGAATCTTAATCGTATACTTTACTTCAGGAATTGTAAGTATAGCTTCCACGATAGGTTTTATCAGTTTATTTGGGATCGCGACACGAAACGGAATTCTGCTGGTTTCGAGATATGAAGATCTGCGGAAGGAAGGCCTTAGGGGTTATGAGCTCATTAAATCTGGTGCGCTCGACAGGTTAAATCCAATTCTGATGACCGCGTTTACCACAGGACTGGCACTTATTCCGCTAGCTTTAAAAGGAGGCGAACCGGGAAGTGAGATTCAAAGCCCAATGGCGGTGGTGATACTTGGAGGATTGCTCTCAGCAACGGTACTAAAACCTGGTTGTGATACCTTGTGTGTATGAATTAGTTACGAGGGAAGATTAATTCATTTCTAAAATTTTAAAAAAAATTGGCGGGCTCGATGTAGAGTCCGCCATTAATTAATGTTCTTTAAAACTCCCTTTTTCCGGCTAATAAACCTGGGTGATATTTAATTTCCACTTATTAGTTAAATTACCGTCTTCTTCATCCTGAACTATCCCTTTTACTTTTACAATTCCGGGTTTTAACCTGGAACGTAAGTTGGTAGAAGTTGCTTCAGCTATCTTAAAAGTTTCTTTCCCGGTTTGTATTGCATAAGTGCCATCCTGCTCAACGAAGTTGCCCTTTATAACTATTTCGGCATTCTTAGCTGAAAAACCATTCTTTTTTACTTCCTCCTGAATTTGCCTAAGGCTCAAGTTATTGTTATTTGCCAAATCAAGATAAGCTTTACCGTCATTCAGGCTAACCTGCACTTTTTCCAGGCCATCCAATTTTTCAAGACCTCGCTCCAGTCCATAAGCACAGGGGGCACAGTCCATTCCAAACACTTCCTGATCTATTTTCTGAATCTGGGCATTGGAACTAAAACTTCCAAATACAACAACTACAATTAATAATACTATTTTTTTCATCTGTTTATTTTATTAAATTTATTTATACTATAACCAATAACTTAAATTAATGGATACCCGATAGTTTTCTTTGATTGCCTTTGGGGTTAAATCCTGTACCACTGGAAACAGCGCTCCGAAAGAAATACCCCAAGCCCCGTAAAGTCCTAAGAATGAAGGTCCCACTAATACTTTTTTGCTACGTTCGTCTGTAAAATTTTGTTGACCGGTATATTTATTGTCTCCTGGAAACTCGACTAATGATTCAATAAAAACCCGCCAATCGGGTTTAGGATAATCCCCCATAAAAACATCGGGACGATAACCTATCACCATGCTTGCATAGGGTAAATCGCCTAATTGCTCGTTGTCCTTTTCAAAATAATATTGGTAACCGCCACCTAACCAGGCGTACCAGGTACGTGAGGCATATCCCGTAGAAATGGCCCCATGGATAGAGTTCCCTACATTCACCTGTCCGCGAACATCCTCAGTAGGGGCAGATACACCTAAAATTGCTGTGGATTCAAACCTCTTTCCTACCCCAAAAGCATTTGAAAAAAAACGATACCACAAAGCAGCCTCGATATCTCCATTGGAAGGCATCATACTATTTCCACGGGTTCGTGGAGCATTTTCCAGACGCTCAATCACAGTAGGAGTGGTAAGGGTAACCTGTAAATCTTCCGTAATGCCATAGAAAAATGTATACCGAAGCATATAAGAGGCCTCGTCTTCGGTCGCTATACTCATTCCGGAAGCGTTCATGTTTATACCGCCTTTTGCCAGGGTGGGGGTTTGTAATCCATAAATTGGGCCATGCCCCTGGGCTTCTACTTTATACAGTGTCGATAACCCTATGAATAGGATCAAAAAATAATTTTTCATGTTTTGTAAATTTAAACTTCTAAAAATCTTTGAATGGGCAATAGTAAATAAGCAGCAAACAATCCAAGGACATAAAGGCCAAAGGAAAACCAAAGAATGGCTTTGCTCCATCTTGTTGCTGTATCACATGCGGTCTCATTTCCGTTTTCATCGATCTCGCAGGTTTGGTTTCTTTTTCTTCCGTAGAACAACCAGAAATTAAAGCCTATCATAATCCCGGCAATCAGGAAGGTCCAGTCTTTATATTTGCTCATGGTAATGAGCCAGGGCAGGTCAGAAGCCAATCCCGCAACCACAGCTCCCATTCCCAGGGCAACCAGTAGCGAAGGCAGGGCGCAACACAGTAAGGTGGAAACCGAGGTAAAAAGGGATCCTATACTTACGAAGTCTTCTTTTATTTTAGCAAACATCTTTATTGTTTTTATACAGGTATCTCTATCCGTTTACAGAAGCCCCCTTTTCGGTTACAACTTCCACTTCAAACCCACGGTCTTTGATAAGGGAGAGTATCTTTTCTTCTGAAATCTGCTTTGGATCATATTCAATTATCGAGGAGCTTTTATCAAAGCTTGTTTCACTTTTAATAATGCCTTTTTGCTCCTTCAACATTGAATCGATACCATTAGCACAACCGGACTGGCAATGCATGCCTTTAATTTTTAAGTGTAAGATTTTTTCCGTCATCTCCTTTTGGATTTTAAATTCAATTTGATTTTCATTTTTCTGATCCATAGCGCTAGCGGTATTTCCAGAAAACGCAAGGGTCGTTCCGGTTAACAATACCGCGAATAATTCTTTATGTAAACCTATCATCTTATAATTGATTTTTAAAAATTAACTATGTCAAAATTAGGGGCAGCAGGGGGGTGGTAACCAAATTAGATTTTATTTTTTTCTTTAAAAAAATCCTACTGCTTAATCTTCTAAAAATCTGAAATATTCTTTTTTCATTTTTTCTTTCGGATAGTATAATGAATGGTCTGGGCAATTATCAGCCCCTCGCGCACTATGTAGGAATCTGCTCCGTCATCTATTTGTGAACTGTCTGAATATGCAGTCCATTCCAGAAAAGCTATTTCATCTTCAAAAAGAAAATTGATATAGTTAAACTCCGCTTCGGGGAAATCCTTTATCAGCATTTTATTTAATTCCCTTAGTCCTTCATGTCCTTTATAAATACCATGCGTAGTAAGCAGGATCAAATCTTTGGAAAAGTTTTTCTGCAGATCCTCTTCTATAGATCCCTTTTTAGAAAGTTCTAGATGATCTTTTAATACTTCTTCTGTAGTTCTCAAAGGCTAAAAATTTTAAATTTAAACTAGGCTTTAAAAAATTGTTTGCAGCACATTCTATTTTTCGGGATTAGCCCTTATGGATACCTTATTTGTTGTTGAGACCCAAATATTGATCACTGCTGCCAGTATAATTATATTTTTCATTACATATTGACCTTTCATAGTTAATACAAATGGGAAATGGGAGAACATTTTTTCGGGAAAAATGAAGAAGGTTGAAAAAGTTCCTAACATATGCAGGAAAAGTAAGCCTAAAGCCCATTTCAAAAACTTCCCCGATAACAAGCATATGCCAATAAGGCTTTCACAAATAGCCAATACAGGCATACAACTTCCTTGTGGAAAGAAATGGCCGCTCAGGGTACAAATGGTTGAGGAAGCTAAATCTTCCGCCGGGCTCAGCCCAACAAAAAATTTAACCATCCCAAACCAGATGAAAATTATGCCAATGCTCCACCTTAAAAAGGTTATGGCCTTACCAGAATCTAAATGGTTGTTGTAGCTTATCATTTAGTTGATAATTTTATTTCTGTCTTTAAAAGTTTTGCGGCTACAATCGTAAATACTACCTGTACAACCGCAAAAATAATTAACGCCTGATCTAACCCTAATTTCAATAATTCCCCAAACAATAAGCTCCCAAGGCCAAAGCCGGTAAACAATGCAAAAACATTCAGTCCCATGGCCTGGCCTCCCTTTGTTTTACCACCCAATTCGGTTACTATACCTGCAAATAGAGGTTGAGTGAGGTCGTATCCCAAAGAGATCAAGGTGACTGCAAGGGCCGCGACAAGAACGGGTATTTCCAGGGCGAGACTGGCTGTTGCTATGGCCGCTGTTGCCAAGCCTGTTAAAATAATAGGATATCGCCCCCTGCGATCGGCTGCGCGCCCTATAAGGGAACCAAAGAAAAATCCTGGCAGGCCATAACCCAGAATGGCCAAACCAATTTCTATTGGCCCCAGATCATACTTTTGTACAAAATAGACCCCTAACCAGGTATAAATACCTGAATGGAAGATCCCATTCCAGAATACAAATAAATAGGTCCTTAACCCGCGTGGGAAAGCAAGTAGCCTGTAAAACCCACCTACCATTTTTTTGAATGAAGTACGATTGGATTTATGAGGTTCCTGTTTCCAGCCCATTCGGGCTACCTGTATCCACAAAGCCAAAGCGGCCAAGAGGGCAGTTGCCAAAAATAACATACGCCAGCCTGTATAAGGTTCCAACATTACCCCGGCGGTAGAACCTAAAGCCATTCCCCCTTCCATAGCGGCAAATAAAAGTCCCAGGGGTCTCCCTCTCTCTGAAGGTTTGAACATATCTCCTACAAGTGCCAGGGACATTGGCACCACACCGCTTGCCCCTAAACCCGTTAGCAATCGTAACAGGATGAGTTGTGAAGCAGATTGCACCAGGGCGGTTATCGCTGTTAATACAATAAAAGCCAGTAGGGATATTTGAAGTATGCGTTTTCTTCCAAATTTATCGGATATGAAACCATAAAACAGGACTGAAACTCCGTAAGCCAGCATATAAGCTGGTACTATAAGACCAATCCGCTGTTCTGATACATTAAAAATAGTTGCCAGTTTAGGAATAAGTGGCGCTATCATATACGCCTGAAAAAATATTAAGCCCGCTGCCATGGCCAGGGGAGCAAAAATGGTTTTTAAGGGTTTATTTAGATTGTCCATTATTGGAAGGTTTTGAAATTTATATTCATTTGGCTTTTTGAATAAACTGCCATCTCACAATTAGCAGAACAATCCCGATGATCCCAAAAATAATATTCAGATAAAAAGTATGGGAATTGGTATCAAAACTTAGCATGTTTTGTAAAGATTCAGGGCGTGCTGTGGGAATTGCATTAAAAACGGCAAAAAGATAATGTACGGTTATCCCGGCAGCTACCATACATACGTATAGCAATAGAGACATATAGATGGTAAATTTCCAGCCGTAGTACTTTGCATTAAGATATATTACCGTAGCCGCAACCAGGTCTGCTCCCAGGAAAGCCATTACCCCGGCAAAAGAAGCATTTTTTGACCATAAGATCGCCGCCAATGGTATATTGCCCAGGGAACCAACAAAAGTAAAGACAGCCAGGATAGGAGCTACCAAAGCATGTTCCACTATTGCGAGGAAAGACTGGGTTTCGGCACCACTTTCAAGAAAAATTGAATTCCAAAAACTGTCGGGTACAAAAGCCGAAACGATTCCTGCAATGGTAAAACCTATCAATACTTCTTTGTAGGCCATTTTCCATTCTCCAAGAAATTTATAGCTGATGATTTTAATCCCTTTCTTAGAAGTAAGCTTTTCATACCATTTCATTCCCTCGGGAGAAGGGTGTTTCAATTCTTCGGCTTCCAGTTTTTCGGCATGTTCCTTTCCGGCCCGGGCAACTTTTTTTGATATAAAAAAGCGGTACAATAAATAAGCATATATAATCATTATTGTCCCGAGTGCGAAATTGGCAACAACAAATTTCCATCCTACCAACAGCCATAATACTATTCCTGTTTCTATTACAAGATTGGTAGTGGCTATTAAAAAAGAAATAGCATTTTTAGGATGGGCACCCTTTACCATTACTGATCGCGTGGCCGCCAGAGAAGCGAAAGAACACGAAGAAGATATAAAACCAAAAAATCCGCCAAGACTCATTTGCTTTATCCCGGTTTTACCTAACACATTGGACATTTGTTCCCTGGTGACCAAAGTTTGGATAGCAGCGGAAAGGATATAGCCTAAAATAAAAGCCCATAAAGTATACCATATTAATAATCCGGTAGTTTTTAAAGATTCGACAAGGAGTTGTAAAATATTTGATTCCATAATGGGTTGGTTTTGATAAATATTTATTTAAAAATGCATTAAACAAAAATTAAAGAGGTGCCAAACATAAAATCGAACATAGGGTGGTATCCTAATGTTAGCTTTCTTTATTAAAAAAAAGGAGCAACTTTTTAGCCGCTCCTTTTAAAATTTTTTTACATTTTTTTTAAGCTGCCATTTCTTTACAGCTTTCGGCACAGGTTCGACATTTTTCTGCGCATTGCTGGCAAACTTCACTGTCAAACTTTGCACATTCATCAGCACAGGCTTTACATAAGTCGGCACAAATGGCACATAGGCGTTTTGAATAATCAGACTGGCTTGCAAGTAGTTGAACACAGGCTGTGCATAAAGCAATACAATCCAGACAAAATTTGTGGCATTCTTTCATGTCTGGTTCCCCCAAATGTTGGTCAAGGCAAATTCTCGCCGCAGTAATGCAGGCGTTGCAATCATCGATACATTTTTGCATTTCTGAACTTAATGGTTTCATAATTTAAATGGTTTTAGTTACTTCCTGATTTGCTCGGAAATCAGAAATAAAAGATTAAGAGCCGAACCTCTTTTCAAATATCGACTCATAGCCCGGGGGGTAGGCAAGCCGATTAATAAAGATTTAACATTTTAATTTGATTAAAAAAAAAGGCAGCCAAAAATGGCTGCCATAAAAAGTTTCAGATTTTAATTTCAGTACGATGGTTTTGCTAACTGGCTTTTCCTATTCCTGCTTCGATAAGTTTTTCTTTGCTTATACCATTGTTTGTACAGCACTCAAGCAATTTTCCATCAACCGCCACCGCGGGAATTCTCTTTACACCGTACTCCTGCACTTTGTCTATACAGGTCTTATCCTCACATTGTTCCACCAGGTTATAGGTGGTAATCTCGCAACTATCGCAGGACAACTCTTTCACCATTTTTACAACCGGATCACAAACCGGACAATTTGCCGTAAATATTTCTATTTGTCTTTTCATTTTTTTTGAATTTAAATTAACAATCAGTTTTATCCTTCTTATTAAAGAACAATCCAAAGATAAGAGCGGAACCGGGGTGGTCTCCAAATAAAAAAACCTGCTTTTTTACGACAGATTTTTATTAGTATTAAAATTAAATGGAAAATTTTTGAATGTTTTACTCTGATCTATTTTCGGAAATGTAAGATTCCAGCCTTCGTTTAAGTTCATCAATCTCCTTCATTTTATCGGTAAGGCTGTTAAGCTCAAGGTCGGGAAATTGTTTGCGAATAAATTCAATTCGCTCTTCATTACCGCAATTACCGGGACAGGCTTCCACAGTTTCTGAAATTGTGATCGCCAGCGCTTTGCGGTACACTTCATCTAAAAGAAGAAAATGCGCCTTATCAAGTCCTTTTTGCGCCGCTTTGAACTGGATCAGAATCTTTTCTGGATCTTTATTTTCATCCAGCATTTTTATAAGTCCGTTAAGCTGGCCGCTGATGCTCTGCAAGCGAGTTTTTATATCTTTACTTAGATCTCTAGGAATCATACTTTTAATTTTCAGCAAGATACATCTGGAGTGGGGGAGGTCACCAAAAGTATTTTAAATTTTTAGCAGCAATTTGTTCCTTCCTGAATGGGTGGACAGGCAACATTACCATAAGAACAATAAACACAGCAATCACCTTCTTTTGGTTTTAATAAATGCTTGCAATTATCACATTGGTAAAAAAACTGACAGGCTGTTGTGGGCATTTCCTCTTCTTTTGTGTGTCCGCAACCAGGACATGTAATGGTAGAAACTAGTTCTATTTCCATAATCTATTTATTTTTAAAGCATATGAGGGATATCTGATGACAGAGTTGGATACGTAAATATCATCGTCCTTAACTCATTAATTTTCATTTTGGTCTTTATCGCCATGGCGAATAAATTGATGGTTTCTTCCGCGTTAGGGCCTATTAGATGTGCGCCAAGAATAGTCTGATTTTCTTTATTAATGATGGTTTTATAGGCATATTCCTTAACATTCAGTCTTTTTGCATTGAACCAGCTTTCCGCATGGTTATAATTGACCTGATATTCTATCTGTTTTGATTTGGCTTCTGCTTCGGTTAATCCTACTGATGCCAGGGTAGGCAAAGTAAAAACTACAGAAGGCATTGGGGGATAATTGACTTTTTTCTTGTTCCCGTTGATGATATTTGATGCCACAATATGCCCTTCCATTACTGCAACAGGTGTAAGGGGTAATCCTCTTGAATCTGCCGAATCTCCCGCTGCATAAATATTAGGGTTAGAGGTACTTTGAAGGTATTCGTTTACCGTAATTCCTTTTTTTGAAAAAGAGATGCCAGCTTTTTCCAAATCTAAATCAAAGATAGCGGGAGGACGACCGGCTGAGTTAAAGACAGAGTCAGTCCTATAATTGACCTCTTTTCCATTTGATTTTCCTGTTACTACGTAATGGTCTTCTTTCTTTTCAATTTTAGAAACTTCGGTTTCCAAAACCAGTTTAATTCCTAGCTTTCGGGTTGCATGCACAAGATGTTTAACAATGTCACGATCAAAGTTTTCCAATGGATGATCACCACGATGTAATATGGTTACATCGGCACCGGCCCGCGCAGCGATATGGGCAAATTCAAAGGCAATGTAGCCACCACCGATAAAGAGCAGTGAGCTGGGCAATTCCTCCAAATTAAGGAAATCTGTACTTGAAAGTGCCAAATTTCCACCTTCAAAATCCAATACCCGTGGTTTTGCTCCGGTTGCGATCAGGAATTTATCAGCTTCAATAACTTCATCTCCTACCTGCAAGGTGTTATCAGATAAAAATTTAGCTGAAGTGTGATAGGTATCTATGTCTTTATTCTTATATCCTTTTTCAATTTTAGGAGGCATGGCATCCACAAAAGATTGCTTAAAAGCCATAATATCTTCCCAATTGACTTCAGGCACGGTATCTATTCCATTTCCTTTAAGTCTTTGGGCAAAATCACGTACTTCAGTTGCTCCTATGATCACCTTTTTAGGATCACAGCCTCTTAGGGCACAGGTTCCACCGTAGGGAAGTTCATCGGTAATGCCAACCTTAAGGCCTTTGGAGGCACATTTATTAGCAACGGTCATACCTGACATCCCGGAACCTATTACAAATACATCATATTTTTTCATCTACTTCTCTTCTTTATTTTCTGTATCGATTGCTTTATAACCAGTTTTATTTATTGCTTCTCGAATTGCGACCAAATCAACTTTAGCTTTATCATATTCTACCACGGTATTAGTATTTGCGTAACTCGCCTTGACTGATAAAATACCATCCAGATTATTTACCTCACTTTCTACGTGGGCTTCACATCCTGCGCAGGTCATTCCCTCAACTTCAAAGGTGTGCTTTATTATGTTTGATTGAGAAACATACACTATATCCTTGCTGGGCTGTGCATAAAATATATTGGAATAATAAGGGAAAGCCAGCATCAATCCGGCAAATACTGTAACTATGAACAGAAAATTTTTGGACTGCCAAAAAGATGGTTTTGCTTCCTCGTCGCAGGCACAATCTATTTCTTCTTGTGTTTTCGGTTTTAATTTTAAATACCAGGCCAAACCAAGAATTCCTATGGTAAGTGCAACCAAATAGGGACGAAAAGGTTCTATCCATGAGAACATGGTTACAAATCCACTACTACCTGCTAAAATCGCCAGGAGGGGAGTAATACAACATACGGAAGCAGTTACCGCAGTAAGTAAACTAACAAAAGCTGTGCTGTTTGACTTATTGGACGATTTCATTTTAGGCAATTTTTTTAACCATTTTGATTGTAGTGAAAACAGCATCAAGTACAGCTGTTTTATCCTTCATTAATGAATAGTACAAGGTTTGTCCATCTCTTCTTGAGGAGATAAAACCTGCATCTTTAATTTTCCGGATGTGTTGAGAGATTGCTGGTACGCTCATTTCTAAAATATCAGCAATATCACAGGGACATAATTCGTCTTCCATGTTCAAGAGGAATAAAATTTTTAAGCGTACCTCGCTACCAGCAATCGATAGTAGTTTGGTCATATCCTGAAAATTATCATCCATTCTTTCCAAAGTGTTTTTACAATTGAGAAGTTGTTGATGATCAGCTTGGGCTCTTGTACAGGTAATTTCCATGGTCAATCTATTATTTAGATTTCAAAGGTATAATAAAATACGTATTTAAGCAAATACTTAAATAATAGTTAGTATAAATATTCTGCTTCATACATTTAAGAGATTATGACCACTAATTTCAAAGACCTTCTGGTTGTAAATCGGTCAGCACATTACCGCTTCATTCTGCGAAATGCTCCATTTCGGGTAAAGAGCTTCCCTAAGAATATCTTGGGCATCCTTTTTATTTTCCTAATGATGTATCCGCTATATAGTAGTTACCGCTCTTCGTGTAATCTTATACTTAATTAAGTAAAAAAGGACGCCCGCTAAATCGGAATTCCATTCTTGCATTTACTTCGCTTCCAGTTGTTTTTCAATTTCAGTATTTCCATTTCCTTCCCGGCCGTTGCTGTCCCTACCTTTTTTGTAATGCAAAATACCAATATTTAGAAGTTAGTCCAGGTTGCATAAGCCAGTCGCTTACTCCTTTTTATAAACCTTCCCTAATTCTAAATATTGAAAATGTATCAGCATCAAAAAAGGTAATAGCAAACGGCGCTATAGGAAGTAAATCAACAAATAAAAATTATGAAATCATTTCAAAACAACATACCCGGAAGCAAAGTAAAAAAATCAAAAAAGGAAAACGCTCCGGATATAATAAGTAAATCAATGTTTAATCAATCTGCTTAGAAAGCAGGTATCTAAATCTTTTAATTATGAGTAATCTAAGAAACCAAGTACAGTTAATCGGAAATGTGGGGAATGCCCCGGAAATCAAAAACTTTGAAAGTGGTAAAAAAGTAAGCAGTTTTTCACTGGCTACCAATGAGTACTACCACAAGGAAGGGGAGAAAATTCAACAAACCGACTGGCACAATGTAGTGGCCTGGGGAAAGCAGGCTGAGCTTATCGAGAAATATGTTGATAAAGGTAAAGAAGTGGCCATCCGTGGAAAACTAACTTCCCGATCCTATGAAACCGAAACAGGAGAAAAAAGATATGTAACTGAAATTTTAGTAAGTGAAATCCTGTTTTTAGGTAGTAATGAAAGTTCTGGTAATTAAAATATCGAAGATCTTTTAATTCTTAATTATCAAAAAAATAAAGAGGGCGCTCCCTTCGAAAGTTGCACCCTCTTTTAATTAGTAACCCTTTAAATAAGATAATAATGAAATCCAAAGTTAATGAAATAGCGATAAGCTACAACGGAAGTTTAAAAACAAATTTGCTACCCAAAATTTCAAGTTCCAGAAGTGCAGCAGATTTAGCGTTCGCACAATGGAATAAAAATGATATAGCACTGCAAGAGACTTTTAAAATAATGCTACTTAATAATGCTAATAAAGTAAAAGGTATTTACGAAGTTTCTAAAGGAGGTATTACCGGGACACTGGTCGATGTTCGAATTTTATTCGCAGTTGTATTAAAGTCTTTAACCACGGCACTAATCTTATTGCACAATCACCCCAGCGGAACCCTTAGACCAAGTGAAGCGGATAAAAGCCTGACCAGGAAAATTAAAAATGCGGCATCATTTTTTGATGTGAAAATCCTGGATCATATTATCCTTATGCCTGATGGTAATTACTACAGTTTTGCAGATGAAGGAATTTTGTAATTTACCTGGCACATTCTAACTAGATTGTAAGCACTTCTAATTTTAGAAGTGTTTTTTGTTTGCCCTGCATGCAAACAATTCCGGGACTTGAAAGAAAGCCCGCTCACCTGATCGGAGGGAAGAGCAATGTAAAGTCAAGTGCGTCACTGGCAACGGTGGGGTGTGAAGGAAGACCTAGCAAGTTAGTGGAACATAGAGAAATCGAACCGATTCTGGCATATATTGGGGGTAAGGTTGCAAAAAGTGCCGATGCCCAAAATCCGAATAGCAATATATGTTAAAACGGATGGCTTCACTAACAGGAATGTTTGCTTAACGGGGGAAGCCTGATTATTCGCCTTTCCAGGCTAAGCAGAAACAAGTCGAGAGACAAGGATTTGTTATGGAAAATCAGGTGGCAGATGAGTCCGTAGTAGTGAGAAAATTTAGGCCTGAGAAGCACTGGTGACAGTGTGGAGGAGAAAACCCAAATGACATTGCACAAGAATCGCATAATCGGTTGCAATGACTGTCACAGATTAACTGTGGCGGATGCGAAGGGACGAAGTTAAATTAAGTACAGGAAGTTCTTTAAAGGAATTAGCCATAAGCGAAGACAATCGGAATTGAAACATTCTGAGGAATTGCAGCAAAGAGGAGTGACGAGCTAACTCTGGCTGTTAATCCGCGCGAGTATTGAGTAGTAAGATTTTCTTTTACTGTTATAGATTGCCACAGTGCTAAAGACAACAGTATACCTTATGAACAAACAATCTGTCTAATTCTGCCTAAAGAAATAAACCGTACTGCAAAGAAGAGAAAGTTTCATTATGCGAAAATGGTACAGTCTTATAGACAAGGTATATGCATTACCGAGGCTGGAACAAGCCTACCGTGAGGTAAGGAAAAACAAAGGTTCCAGAGCCAAGGGAGTGGATAACCAAAGTATAGCTGATTTTAGTTCAGCTTTAGAGGAGAATTTGTGCCAACTCTCCAGGGAACTGAAAGAGGGGAGATATAGGCCACAGCCGGTAAGGCGGGTCTATATCGATAAACCAGACGGGAGCAAGAGAGGATTGGGTATCCCAACCATCAAAGACCGCATTGTACAACAATCGCTGCTTAATGTGTTGCAACCTATCTTCGATCCCGAATTCCATCCCTCCAGTTATGGGTATCGTCCTAAACGAAGTGCTCATCATGCCATTGCCAAAGCAGAGCGCTTTAGTCGGTACTATGGTCTGGATCATGTAGCAGACATGGATTTATCCAAATGTTTTGATACTCTAGACCATCGGCTGATAGTGCAAAGCGTGGGCAAACGGGTAAGCGATGGAAAGATACTTAAACTGATAGGGAGCTTTTTAGAATCCGGCGCACTTGATGGAGCGCGCTTCACACCTACAAAGAAGGGGAGCCCACAAGGGGGAATTATCTCACCGCTTCTGATGAATATCTATCTGGACGCATTCGACCAGCATATGAAAAATTCAGGCATACGAATGGTGAGGTTTGCTGATGACGTGCTGTTGTTTGCACCAACCAAAGCTCAAGCTGGAAAATACATGGCTAAAGCCACGAGTTATCTGGAAAAAGAGCTTCGGTTAGAAGTGAATAAAAACAAGAGCAGTCTGACAAACCTTGAAGAAGGCATCCACTATTTAGGTGTGGTGATAAAGCCCTATGGAGTAGTGGTATCCCACAAAAGCATCAAGAGGTTCAAAAAGAAAGTAAAATTACTAACCCCTCGAACTAAAGGGCAAAGTATAGCTTTCTATATTAAAGAACTGAACCCGCTATTAAGGGGTTTTGCCAATTACTTCCGAATAGGCTTGACCAAAAAGCTGTTCCAGGATCTTTTAAGCTGGATCAGGAGAAGGTTACGAATGATGGTGATGAAAAGCTGGAAAAGCTGGAAACCTCTTCACCGACAACTAAGGCGTATGGGCTATAAGGGGAATTTTCTTAAGATATCGGTAACCCGATGGAGAAACTCCTCCACCAATTTAATACACTATGCCCTGCCCAATAAGTACTTCTCAGAATTAGGGTTGTACGCAATGGACACAGTTGAAGGGAATACTTTGCATCAGTACTATCAAACAGTACTGAATAAGATTTAACATGAGCCGTGTACGAGACCCGTATGCACGGTTCTGGAAGAGGGATGAAGATAATAAATGCTCAAATATTTATTATCTTCACCCTACTTGATTAGGCTCAAATATTTCAATGAATCTTCTAAGCAAAGCAGTTCTATAAAAGGTCATATAAAAATAGCTTGGTTGGTAGTGCTTAACAGTAAGGAGCATTTCAAGCTCAATCAATTAAAAAAGGGAAAATTCGCTGTTACCTGAATTTTCCCTTTCTTTTTAGGTCATTGAAACCTACTCAATAAAGATAAAAAAAAATCTTGAATCCGGACACCCTTTTGAATAAGAATTATTTATTACTCGCTACCTGTTACTAAAAAAATCCTTATATTTATTTCGCTGAACTTCAGCATTCAAATTTACGCAGGGCTATCCATTTTTGACTTTCGCCGATAAACCTGCACAGCAAAAAATTATTAATTCGGAAATTTTTTCCGGGAATTGGCAAGTGGCTTTTGACTGTCTATTAAGACAGCCAACAGACCAAATTGTACGGAATTTTTGTCCCGCGTTGCGGGACGAAAAGGAGTAGCAAGAGGGTAACACGCTACGCGATGTTAAACACTCCTTTTCGTTTTTAAATAACTGTAAACCAGTTATTTATAATTTATTTAAATTCCTGAGTTTAAGCAATTTGCGACAAATGCCCTGCCAAAGCCTATTTTTAGGGAAGAATTTGCGACAAATCGGCGAATTATGGACTCATTTATCGGCATCAGGTTTAAAAAAGAAACAGCAAAACGTTTTCAGGAATTTTCAAGAACACATTTCAAATCACATACCGAAGCCCTGGAAACAATGCTCGACTTTTTCTTCTATAATGAGATCTCTCCCCACGAAAGATTAGGGCCAACCGGCAGGACTATCGAAGCTTCTTTTAAGAAACGTATCAATGCAGTTATTGCCATTATGCGAGATATGGAGAAAACCCAAACCAAACCCACCGCGGCGATGATCGCCTCACTTTTCCAAACCGAAGTACCCAAACAAAAACCCTTGATCCGGGAAAAGAAAATCCTCCGGCAGAAAAAAGATGGTGTTTCAAAGCAGGAACAAAATAGTCTGGAGGAGAGAGATAATTCTGATAATAACCTGTAAAATTTCCTGCTATGTATATCACCATCACACCTCAAAAATTAGGTGGGAATTACTCCCAAAGTTCCGCCGGGTTTGTAAGCTACCTGGAAAAAGAAAATGAAGGGGTAGCCGAAGGGGCCAAAGAACATTTCTTTAATCAATATGAGGATGCCATCAGCCCGGAGAAAGTTGTCAAAGAAATTGATAACAATACAGCTAAGCTCAAAAAGAAAGAACCGAAGTTCTATTCTATTACCGTTAGCCCTTCCAGATACGAATTAAAACGGCTGCAAAACAGTAGCAAGGATCTAAAAAGGTACACCCGGGAATTGATGAAGGATTATGTGGCCTGCTTTAACCGGGAAATAGACGGAAGGCCAATTAATATCAATGATATTAAATATTACGCAAAAATCGAACATAGCAGGAGTTATAAAGGTACCGACCGCCAGGTTCGCGAAAACCAACCTTATGCCACTAAAATCCTTCAACTCAAAAGTGAAATCCGAAAAATAGAAACCGAGCTGATGCAGGGAAGTATTCAAAAACGGGAAAAGGAAATTGAGAAACTGGAAGCCAGGGCACCACACCGGCAAGATGGTAAGCGAATTGTACAGGGGATGCCCAAAGCAGGAAACCAAAGCCATATTCATATTATCGTAAGTAGAAAAGATGCTTCTAACTCGGTTAGCTTATCACCGGGAAGTAAATACAAAGCTTCGGAAGTTAATTTTAATGGTAAGACCGTTAAACGCGGATTTGACCGGGACCGCTTTTTTGAAAAAGCAGAAAAGACCTTTGATAAAACCTTCAGCTATCAGCGCAATTTTGTGGAAACCTATACGGCACGAAAGGAATTTATCAAAAATCCGAACCACTATTTTACCTCGCTAATAGGATTGCCGGCTAACGAAAAAGCCCTTGCTTTTAAGCTTATCCGGGAATCGGGTATCCCGATGATGCCCAGCATTCCAACTTCCCAGGCACAACTTGCCCTCAAAATCTTCAATAGACTTAAGAAAGGGGTGGAGGTAGCCGTTAAATCAAGTTCAATCGGTATTTAATTCTAAATGTTATGGACATAGAAAACCTTCTTAGATTGCTTTTGATCATCGGGCTGGTAAGCATATTGTTCTTTATATGTTTTAGGCTGATCAACCGCTTTGCTTTTATTTTGAATTTATTGCTGATGGTGGCCCTTGGCATTTATGGGGTCCAGGATAACCAGTGGATTCCGGCTTTGTTATTCCTGGGTTGTCCGTTGCTCCTGATCAATACCCTGATGTATGTCTTTTTGCATAAAGGTCAGGATAATAAAAAAATCGATAAAAAATACCAGGTCGGTTTTGCAACCACTAAAGGAAAATTTAAACTGGAAAATATTAAACGGGGTGCTTCCGTTATTGGCTCTGCCGGAAGTGGAAAAACTGAAAGCGTAGTATATGGTTTTTTAAAGCATTTTCAACAGGAAAATTTTTGTGGGGTAATCCACGACTATAAGGACTTTGAGCTCACTGAAATGGCCTACCCGCTTTTTAAAGACCGGGAAATTCCTTTTAAGGTGATTTCCTTTGATAAAATCATCCATAGGGTGAATCCCATCGCTCCAAGATACCTGGAAAACGAGGAAAGCGTCAATGAAGTCTCCCGGGTACTAGTGGAAAACCTCCTCGAACAACGGGAATCAGGTACCTCGGGGACTACAAAATTTTTTAATGATGCCGCAGAAGGGCTAATCGGAGGATTGATCTGGAAATTAAAAACTGATTATCCGAAGTTTTGTACCCTCCCGCACCTTATCGCTATCTACCAATACCTGGATACCGATAGCCTGATCCAGTTTTTGGAAACCAATACCACCTCCCGAGCGATGGCCGATGCCTTTATTAGCGGTAAAGATTCTGAGCGGCAAACGGCCGGGGTAAAAAGTACCCTGGCCAATGCCCTTAAAAGGATCAGTACCCAACAGATTTTTATGGTCCTTTCTAAAGATGAAGTACCACTTCATATTAATAGTGAGCAAAACCCTTCGGTTATTTCCGTAGTGAACAATCCCAAATACGAAGCTTCCTACTCTCCGGTCATAGCCACCATCATCCATACCATAACTAAGCAAATGAGTGTGCGTAATTCCAAAGCTTCCTTCCTGCTGATGGAAGAGGCACCGACTCTTCGTTTGCTGAATATGCACCGCATTCCGGCCACTTTGAGGAGTTATGATATCGCTACAATTTATGTAATGCAGGATAAGATCCAAAACGATATGATGTATGGGGATAAAGCCAGCAAGGCTATATTAAGTAACCTGTCCTATCAGTTTTTTGGGAAGGTTAATGATCCCGACACCGCGAAATACTACGAGCGCTTTTTTGAAATTGTGAAGAAACCCACCACCAGTGTGAATCGCGGGTACAGTCTTGATTTTGATACTCGGGTAACCACCGGAGAGAAGGAAATCCCAAAAATCCGTGCCGATGTTTTCTTCCGTCTGAAACAGGGAGAGTTTATAACCTACGCCGATGGTAAGGATAAAAAAATACAGTTTAAACTGCAGAAGATTGGGCGAGATCTACCTTCGGCTAAAGAACAAAAACCTTATTCTAAAGCTGATTTGGAATCTAATTTTGAAAGAGTTTATAAGGAGGCCAGGTCTATATTTGAGTAAGCGGAAATAGTTATTAATTATTACTATTCATTTTTACAATATGTCAAGTAAATACTGTAAAAAACTTGACATTTTATATTTTAATTCACTATCTTTGTGGTGCTATGAATATTGCGACATCCATAAAGTCTAAAGTAGATCGTATAAATACCGGAAAGGTATTTACCTATGATAGCTTATCTATTCCCCAAACCGAATTTTCTGCTGCTGCAAAAGCTTTAAGCAGGATGGCTGCCAGGGGTGTGATTAAAAGATATAAAAATGGGATGTATTATAAGCCCAAACAAACTATTTTTGGGGAAATAAAACCAAGTGAGGAAGAATTACTTTATAGTCATCTTTTTGAAAACGGTCAGCCAATGGCATACATAACAGGCACTCGGTTATATAATGAACTTGGCCTTACTACTCAAATCCCTACTACGGTAAGAGTGGCCAGTTGGGATAAGGTGATAAAAACCAAGATAGGAAACCTTGTTGTAAAGCCTGCTAAAAGTTATGCACCTGTATCCAAAGAAAGTATTCCCTTCTTGCAATTACTGGACGTAATGAAGGATTTTAAGAAAATTCCAGATTTGGATAAAAAGAAGGGGGTTAATTTTTTAAAGAAAAAAATCAAAGGGCTTTCCGATACCGATAAAATACAACTAGTTGATCTTGCTAAATCTTATCCTCCCAAAGTAAGGGCATTGTTAGGCGCTCTTCTTGAGGCACTCTCATTTAACGAGGTGAGTGAACCTCTTAAAAACACCCTTAATTATTTAAGTAAGTATGAATTCGGAATACCCGAAAATATATTGCCCACCATTTCAAACTGGAAGATCTCCTGATGAATTTACATAATTATAAAACTGCATTTCAGGGAGCTATTGTAGCTACTGCCCAACACTTTGGGATTTCTGAAATCTATGTAGAAAAGGACTATTGGGTTACTTTAGCACTTAAAGAGATTTTTACTAATAAATCAACCAGGCAACTCGCCGTGTTTAAAGGTGGAACATCCCTATCTAAATGCTTTGGCATAATTGAGCGCTTTTCCGAAGATATCGATTTGGTCGTTATAAAAGAGGAGGGGGAATCCGATAATTCCTTAAAGCGAAAACTCAAAAAAGTCACTGGTGCACTGGAACCTGTTATGACTGTTATTCCCGACCATCCTTTAGAAAATAAACGGGGCAAAATTAGAAAAGTGGTTTATGGTTACGATAAAGTAGGCGTGGCGGGTGCCTTTGGCCAGATCCGGGATCATATTGTAGTGGAAGCTTCAAGTCTGGGCAAATCCCATCCATCGGAAATAGTCAGTGTCCATTCCATGATTGCGGCTTTTATTGCCACGACTAATAATGTAGACCTTATCAATGCGTATCACCTGGAACCTTTTAAGGTTACGGCATTAAGTATAGAACGTACATTTTGTGAAAAAATAATAAGCCTGATCAGGTTTTCCTATACTGAAAATCCTTTAGAAGATTTAAAAGATAAGGTTCGCCATACCTATGATATCCATCAACTGCTGCAACGAGATAGAATTTCATCGTTTTTGCAATCAGATGATTTTGAAAAAATGTTGCTGCAAGTGGGGAAAGATGATGATAAGGCCATCCCCAATGATAAGGAATGGTTATTGGCACATCCATCCCAGTCCCTGTTCTTTAACCAAACAGAGATGGTTTGGAAATCCTTGGGCAAAACCTATTCTGGTTCGTTTAGGGAGCTGCTAACCGGAGATCTTCCTGAAGAGGGGAAGGTATTAAAATCCATGATGAGGATTTCCGTAAGGTTAAAGGAAGTGAAATGGGAAATTTAAAACTACCTCCGTTCAAACAAGCCAACAACTAGTTAATATTTAAATTAACAACCTATGTGCTAATCCGGTAACCAAATTACCCTGCAAGAGACCCCGCAAATCACCCCGCAAGTTCAAGACCTCTTAAATGTGATTAATGGTGAAGATAGCAGAAGTGAGATGCAATATCATTTAGGACTTTCCGATAGAGAAAATTTTAGAAAAAATTATTTGCAACCTACCCTTGCCGAAGGCTTGATTGAAATGACCATTCCCGAGAAACCACAAAGTAGTAAACAGCGTTATAGGCTGACTTCCAGGGGTGTAAACGCCAGAAAAATTTAAACTTTTAAAGTCGGAATTTTTCAAAATTATCAATTAGGGTTATTAATAAACCGATGGGAGATCTTTAGTTTTAAATTACGTTCCCCATCCTTTTCATTAAGTTCCAATATCGCCCTCCTTTCTTTAGACAAGGAAAATTTTGGCAACACATAAACCAATCTTGCGGTTTGGTTTTTTCCAATCTTAGCCGGTAAATTATAGCTGAAAACCGGTTCCTGGTATAAGCGTTGTAAGGATTTCTTCTTTCCTTTTTTACGGGTTTCAATCGCCAGGTTTAAGAAATTAAGATCATAATCCAGGCTGGATCTATTCTCAATTTCGATCACAAAATAGAGCTGCTCCTTATTAAAAACGATATTCTCAACACTTAAAATAATACCGTTCTTGCTTTTTTTTATGCGGCCCAGGCGCTGCTTTTTACTAAGCAGGTAGCTGCAGAATCTGCGGTAATGATCTTCCTTCTTGTTTAAGTTCTTTTGCGGTTTTTTGTCCTTAACTGAATCCTTGACAACTGGCTTTTCTTTTCCAATACTTTCCGCTTCAGGGATAAAATAGTTCAGCCGGGAAAGCTGTTTTTTATACTTCAGGATATAGGAGAATACCGAACCATTTGTTCCGATAACAAGTAAATTACTTTCTCTGCCGGGCTTGGCCTGCAGCAGTCCGAAGTGTTGCTGCTTTTCCCGGTTGTAGGTAAAGACAAAATGCTCAGCACCGATAAGCCCCTGGCTAATCGCTTCAGGAAAAAATAGCGCAACATTTTTATGATCATTAGCGTAGATAGTGTCCAGTTTTTCCTGGGTTTGTGCACTGGTAATAATAAAAACTAGTAGAGAGGCCTTGGTTAAAATATACTTTTTCATAATGATTGTTTTATTGGTTAGCCAATCCCCAGTTTGATTCAGGTCTGCTGGCCTTGAGAATTAATCTGTAATTATTTAGAATGGTTACTTTTACATTTCGGTTATTTCTGCGAAATACTTTGCTTATTCCACTGACCTGGGGTACACTTGGGATATTAATATCACCGATTACATCATCCAGGACTTCCGTGGCTACTTCCGCCCGGAAATTATTCTCGATGTAAATACCTTCGCTACCATCTTCAAGGTCAAAGGCTTTTAAGCTAGTTTGATGCTTATTGATATTTTCGATCTCGATCAGGACCCGATTTGGCTGAAAACTCACAAAGCCGAAAACCGGGGTGTTTTTGGGGATAAATTTGTCACCAATACTGGCAGGCTGGGCAAGCCGCATTCGAAGCCTGGAATTGGCTTTGACTACCTGGGTGCCATCGATCACCACTTTAATTTCCTTATCGGTAGTACTTGTTATACGATCCTTAGCTTCTTTGGGAGCAGATGCAAAGAATAATTGATGTTCCAAACCCATTTCTTTGGCTTCGATTTCTCGCTTTTCTTCAATTTCCGCAGTATCTACTTTTGGTACTGTTTTTATTAGGCTCGGGCTGCTATTCTCCGGAGGGCTGGTTAGCCGGGTTTGTGTAAGGTTTGCAATTTGTGCTTGCCGGGCTTTTCCCAATTCATAAATACTATCGATCTTGCGCTCTTTTTCTTTTTCCAAAAGCTCGGTGTCGTAATAGCCTAAAGAGTCCAAAAACGTTTCATCATAAATACTTGGCGCATTCTTATCCCGAACTTCTTTGAGGTTATCAATAGCCTCCAGTTTAGAATCATAGGTTTGCTGGCTTTCTTCTTCAAGGGCTGGGATTTCCGTTTGCCTGAGGTTTTCCTGTTGCTCTTCATCCTCCCCGGTGATCATTATGGTATAGGTGACAAGAAAAATCACAATGACCACCAGGACGCTAATGAATACGATTTTGTTCTTTTCAATTTTCATCGGTTCTAATTTTAATTTTGTGAGGGTACTTTTCTTAAACTGTTTTCGAAATAATCCGTAATGAGGAGCCCGTGTGGGTTATGGGGGAAGTGACGATCTACGATGAGTAGTTTTCCCGTGGTAACCAGTTCGTAGGTATCCACAATGCTGCCGCGGTTGATCTCGAAAATAACGGTAGTTTTAAAATGAAACGATTCCTCCTTTTCTTCCAGCTGCGAATCGATCGTTAATACCTTTTGGACCAGCGAGTACTGCAATAAGCGGTTGTAAACCCCTTCGGCCTTTTTCTGCCTGTATAGGTTGTCTACCGAACTATTGCCCAGCCATAATGCTTTTTCCAGGTTTTTCTCATAATTGCTGGCATCAATATTATAGAAGTAGGTGTGAAACAGCTCCAAATGAGCCAGGGCTTCTACTCGGAAGTTTTCTTTTTGGGTCACCAGCTTTAAGGGAATGATGCTCCCATCGGTATTGATGGCAAAGGCGCTGTTTAATGCCATATTCCTTGTGGAGATGGCCATCCAAATAGCAAAGACACTACAAAACAGCGAACAAAGTACTACGGCCAGTACTATAAAGCGGTTGAGCCTTAATATCGAATAGATATTTTTATATGGTGTTTTCATTTTTGAACTATTTTTTATGACTAAATAGGTTATATCGAAGCTTATTAAAAGAACCATTTTAGATTCTCTTTATAGGCTTCACGTGGTGAACAGTCTTAGGGTAAAAGAAATGGCCCGTCGGTAGAGTTTGAATTTTAAAAACACGATAAAAACTATCGAACCCATTTCTATAACCGGGGCGAAAAAACCGCTCCCGTAATCTGTACCAAATAGGTTTTCCCAGAAATTGGTGTTGATTTCCGTATAAAGGGCGTTGATAAACACATTAACCAGGAAGAAAGCCGGAACCAGCATATACACTGCGGCATACAACCTGAAAAATCCATAGGCCATCGAACGGAACTTTTCAATTACCGCCAGACTAAGCACCAGCGGAAAAAAGGCTTGCATAATTCCAAGGAGGAAATAACGCTCTGCCAAAAATAGCGGGTAGATGAATAAATCAAGGATCCATAAAAACAGGCTGATTAGAAATGCAAAGGTTTTAAAGCCGTAGAGGGGAGTCACCAGGGCTTCATAAAGTAAAGCCATGGCTTTACGCATCGCCCCCATAGGGGAGACATCTTCCTCGATGGGAATTTCCTGCATTTGCAAGGGGAGAAGGGCAGGGGCGGTATCGCGGTACTGATTTTCAATAGCTACGAGAATACTGTCAAAGAACCCCAGGATTTGGGTTGAGAAAATAACCAGCAGTACCACTGCAAAATTTTTAGCCAGATCCCCGGGTGAAAGCCCCCAGGTATAGCCCTGTCTATCAGCTACGCCTTCATTATACTTTTTAAGGATGTTTACTAAAAAGAAGAGTACCGCCAAAGTTTTCATGCCCACGATGGTGTACTGTGAAAACTCGCTCTCCTGGATGGTTTGGAAAACGCTATCGAGATATTCGACGCCTACAGCCAGTATGATTACCCCGCTAATCATCAAAAGCCTGTTTCCCGGTTATTGATCTTATCCTGCATTTTCCTAAAGGAAATGATCTCGCGGTAGCGTTTAGTCTTTAACCGCACATCGATGACCATTTCTTTGGACTCGAGTTCTTTTTGTTTTAAAACTTGAGCCCGCTCGGCATCACTCATTTTTAAATGATCACTCGATAAAATCTCATCGATAAAGCTTGCGGTCTCCAGGGAGTTTTCAACCACGGCACTGAAGGATTCGGTAACACGGCTTACTTCTTCTGGCTTGATATAGGGGGAGTTCAAAATATCCCGAAGGTCGTCCTGCATCACCGCAATAAGACGCTGATTGTTACGACCGATCTCGCGCACAGCTTTTAAATTCTGTACCACGCTATTGACTTTTTCAATATTTTCCTTCTGTGCTTTTAAGAAGTTAACGGTCTTGACCAGGTTGGCGGTTTGCTTGGCCGATTCCACCAGGGATTTGACCAGGCTGACAAAGTTCGTGTTATCGTACACCGGCATCCCCTGGCAGGCAGCGCCTGCGGGCAAGCATAATGCTAATGCCAGTGTGAGTAACCAGGTTTTGTGATTGTTTTTCATATCGAATTGTTTTAAATATTAAGGAGTGTTTAGGATTGCCTGATGAATTCCTTGATAGCCTTTTCCATATTTTTTGTCTCATTATAAATGGCCATGATGGCCTCGTTTTCGGTTCCGTCGGTGAGATAGGCAGCATAAACTTCGGGTGGTACTTCCAGGCGGAAAATGTTGCTTTCCTTGCCGATCTTAATGAAGATCTCGGTGTACTTGCGCTTGCCGGTCAAATTATTCCTGATCGATTTCAACTGGTTGAGATCGTGGCTGGAGAGGCTTAAGCGCCTAGCTAGTTCTTCATAACCTTTTTCATTGTTCAGGCTGTAGACCACCTGGGTGTTTTCCAGGATGCTTGAGGAAGTAGCGTTATTAGGGAGCTGGTTTATGGATTGTAGGATGATTCCAATGGCCCCGTTTTGTTTACGAATCGCCTGGTAATAGAATTCCACGCTTTCCAGGACATTTTCAAACTTGAGTTGTTTGGCAAATTCATCAAAGAGGATAATTCCTTTTTCGGCCCGGTTTTTCCAGATGGTGCGTTGGATGGCCGATTTTATCAGTTTGAGCATCACCGAGAGGATCTCTTTATTGTCTTTGACTTCATCGAGTTCAAAGACAATCAGCCGCTTATCTTCGATCTTGTAAGTTTGATCTTCGCTAACTTCAAATAAGAAACTGTATAGACCATCGCCGACATACTCCGAGAGCACGTGCAAAAAGTTGGTTACATTGAAGTAGTCGGGATGGATTTTAAGGGGTTCCAGCAGCTCATCTTTTCGCTGCTCGATAAAACGGTAAAAACTATCTAAGGAATGGTTTTTCGTGGTGTTTTTGTAATAGTAACGGAGGATCTTTTTAATGGCTACGGATTGTGCTTTGGTAACTTTATCATTTGCAGCAATGAGTTCTAATAGAAACACCGAAAGATCTTCCAGCCACTCAGGACTTACATCGTCGGGATTGGATATGTAAAAAGGATTGATCCCTAAGTTCTTTCCGCTCTGGTAGCGCAATACAGTGTAATTATCAGGATAGAGTTTAGCGAACTTGGTATAAGAACCCCCAAGATCGATAATCACCAGCCGTACCCCGTTTTCAAAATATTGACGTAGAATGTTATTGGCCAAAAAGGATTTTCCTTCCCCGGTCGGGGCAAAAATGGCAAAATTGCGCGCCTTGATCCGTTTCTTCCCCTTGTCCCATACATCTTTTAGTACTGGAATGTTATGCTCACGGTCATTAAAAATGATGCCGGTAGGGTCCGATTTGTAATTCGTGTTATTGATAAGGAGGCACAAGGCATGTTTCAAATCGGTCACATAAAGATCTTCATCGGAAAAATTGGAAGCGTGGCAGCAGTAGCTGTTCAGTAGGTAATTCTTTCGTTCCTCGCCGCGTGGAGCATAAGGGATGATATCCAGTTCCTTGAACTCAGCCTTAATTTTAGAGGCAATGCCTTCCAAATTACGAGGATCCCGATCCCAAAAAATGACATTAAGATGGCCCCGGATAATCCGCGCGTTCTCATCGCTATTGATCTTCTCCAGGATTTCCTGGATCTTTCCAAGAACAACTTTGTTATGAGAGCCAAAGTTGGAACTTTTGCTAAGCTCTTCTACTTTTTTATCCAGTAGCTTGCGCCACTTGTGTTTATCATCCAGGTAGAGGATATGGTTGACTATATGGTTCTCTCTTAAATGAAGCCCCAGCCCATCAACAAACCCCTGGTGAAATACAAAATCATCGGATGTGAATTTCTCATTGGTTTTGCTCGACTGTACCCTTTCGCCAAAGCACAGCTCGCTATTGATAGCCAGGGCATCAAAATAATTGTCTCCTGTTTGAATATGTTGTTTTTCGAGTAAGATATCGGTATCGAAATCTTTATTAAAACCATTAAAATACTCGGAAGTTAGGCTGGTGATTTCTTCTGGTGGTATTGCTTTTATAGAAACCTTTCGGCTGTTAGCGATAAAGGAAACACAATCGTATACCGAGCCGATAAAGCTTTTAAGGTTGGCATCCAGTTCCCTAACAATTTCTTTGGAGACCTTTCGAAAAGGGTTTACATATTTGGAGTTGTTTAAAGCTTTGTTCTTAGTCAGGGTAAAAAATATTAAAGAGCGGTGCGCTATATACTCCCTATCTTTAAAATAATCACTGGTGGCCTTTTCCAAAAAGGTTTTGTTTGGAAGTGCCGTTGCAGTGAATGCTTTTTTCTCATAAATATCTTGCTTATGCACTACTGTACCCACCGGCAGGGATTTAAGCGCCTGGAACCAGGTGGCGTGCAGGTCTTCAAAATCATTTTCCGATAAAGAATAGATTTCAGGTAGGTCCAGCTGATAACACAGCACAACGTTACCATTTCCGGAGAAAATAATATTATCACGGATATTAGCAATTGGCCAGTGGGAGGAAAGATTAATCTTTTTCATAATCGATACCGGAATTTCTTTTATTACTAATCATTTTTGGAAATGCGCCTGTCATCTGCACAAATTCCAGGAGCCTGCTGATACGGTTTAACCCGAGATACAAGAATGCATTAAAGAGCAGGGTGCTGATAATCACTCCCAGGCTGAAGGAAAATATAATTACCAACAGCGAAGCGATAATTGAAAGCATCATTAGCGCGAATAGGGGAAGGGAAAGCCCAAAGATGACGGCACCCTTTCGAATGTTCCTATAGGGTTCATACTTTTTCATAACTGTTCCATTATTTGTTTTAAATATGGCTTAGCCATTTAAACTACAATGGTGATCAAATAACTGAAGATGCCTACCACGGCGCCTGCGATAAGTACAAAGACTAACACCCGGGTTATACCTTTTTTGAGATCGGAATTTTCCCCAAAGAAGTGGCCGGCATTAAATAGGAAGCCGACCAAAAAGATGACTCCAAGGATAATGGGAAATATATTCCTTATAGTATCGGAAATATCGGCAACGGAATCTTCGATCCCACCGATTTGTGCAAAAAGTGACGTGGATAGCAACGAGCAAAATGTTGCCAGATAGATAGATTTTTTCATAACGGAAAGTTTTAAGTTATTGACTCGTTTTCGTTATGAGAAAATTAGAAATTTAATGTCTTAATTAATTGTAAATCAGTAAATTGTGAATAAAATATAATTTGTGGTTAGTTGATTTTCAATGCTTTAATTTGATATTAAATTCTATGGATTTTTGAAAATAGGTTGTTGATAAGTTGAATTGTGTAAGGAATATAGGGTCACAAAAACGTCAGTTTCGAAATTATTTTATTGAAAAGGACTTAATTTTCGAGAAAAAATTTTTCATAAGGTAGTAATGAGAACAGCGCGAATTCATATAAAAAACTTTTTCAAAAAGTAGTTTATAGGGATAGACAGCAGCTATAATTCCCAAAAATCTCCTTACAATCTTTTACGGAATGAAAGCTGCTGCATCATGTTGTTTAGCCTGAAATTTTTCGCATTAATAGAGATTCCAAAAATGAATTTTTCCTAAAAGATCAACAGTAACCAATTGTGATTCATCCTTGGATATATCCATTGCACTGGGCGTACCACGATGTAATGAGTAGGTTTCTATTAACTCCCCCGATTGTTTTTCCCACTTTCGAAGGGATTTATCCAGTCCGAGAGTGTAAATATTATCTGCAGTCATAATTCCTGATATGATTTCCAAATTTAGCGGTACATTCACTGTTGTATCTTTATCGGCCACATAAATAGGCCAATCAGGATGTTTGTTTTGATAGAATACACTATCCACCCCTGTTTTGTAAAAGCCAAATTGTTTCCCACGGAATAGTAAATAATCTTTCTTTTTATCTACATCCATCAATTGTCCCTGGATCTTATTTTTTTGTATTATCGCATTGGTTTTATAGTTCCAAACCAGGATTTCTTCTTTTCCATTAAAAAAAATATCCCGTTATCTGCAATGTGTTTTGGTCGCGTTTGTTTTAACGCCAGTGGTGTATTAATTTGTTTAAAATCATTATAGGTATCCCATATATAATGATTTCCCTTTACATCAGAGGCTCCTAAAATTCCATTTTGGTTGTTATAGCAAAGTTCTTTTGCCCAAGTTTTTCCCAGTGGCAATTTTTTTATTATGTCTCCGTTTTTGGCATTGATGGCTACAATTCCCGAATTTAAAGTGGCAACATATAGTCGATTTAATTTGGCACTATAAGCCATATCATAAATTTCATCTTCTATGGCTGTAATTTGCTGTTTCTTTGCTTGGCCGTTGATTAATTTATATATTTTGCCGTCAAAGGTCGAAACAAAAACCGTATCGCGGTTTGCTATATAAACGACATCGGTATAAGAGACCGGATTGATGGCCGTAAATCTTCCTTTTTTTATAGAAATTTCCTGTTGACAACCCAACAGCACTATTGAAAGGAACAAGATTCCGGTTATTTTGTATAAATTCATTTTTCTTATTGTTCCAATAAACTTTTCTCATTGCCCTGGTCAGTTACGTTTATCCACGTACCATTATCAGAGGCTCCGAGATTGATCTCATTCCCGTTTTTTTCCCCACATTTTAAGTACGGCTGCGCCCTGAGGCTCTGCCATGAACAACACCCGTTGAGAAATTTTAGAATCAAGGCTAAGAAATATGTTTCCGTAGGAATCGCCGGTTACATATCCCCCTCGTTCTTGACCCTCATGGTCGTAAAGCATTATCCCTGAAACTCCTGAATTATCCCCCCTGTATTTTCGATGTCCGATATCTTGTGGTGGTGGAAAATGCGATCCAATTATTACTCTTTCTTTCCCGGTAGAGTCGGTAACTACCAGCCCTTTTACTTCTAAAATCTTATCGGAAAAGTCTATTTCAATGTTGTGACTATTAATTATATAGATAAGCAAACCAGAAGTCACCATGATATTTAGAATCAAAATAACTTTTAAAGATTTATTGTTCATTTGTCAGCTTGTTTAAAATGAAAAGCTCTCTTTTTATTTGCACTCCAATAAGTACTAACAAGCCTGTGAATATAAAGACAGACGACCAGGATATATAGGAATAAAAACTCTCTGAAAGGTTCTTTTCAAATACAGGCAATAAAAGAATAAACCCATAAATATAACTTCCAAAAAGAAGCGGGGTTACCAGGAAATGAATCAATTTTCTGGTTTTGTAATAACTAATAAGTTTTTGATTGTAATCCTTCATTTTCTCAAAGGGCGGTATTTTAGAAAAGCTGCGTATGCTGAAATACTCAATAATCATCCTGATTACCAGGCTGGCCATCATAATACCCAGCCCCCAAAAAGCCCGGTTGCTATTGTATGCTGATACATAAAAGAAAAATAAGAGCAGAATAATTACCGTAGCGCCCAGAACTATTTGTCCTATACGTTGTTTCTTCCGGATTTGAGCCGATTTTTTTAATATTTCCTTATAACCCGTTTCAGGATCATAGGTTTTCTGCTTTTGGGTCCATTGTGTTTTTATATTTTCAAACTCATTCATCTTTTACACATTTAGAAAGTTGTTGTTTAATTCTGTGAATCCTGGTTCTTACGGCCTGATGTCCGATTCCTATAATACCTGCAATCTCTTGCTGGGGAACTCCTTCAAGTTCTAATAATATGATAGATTTGTTTTCCGGGGAAAGTTGGTTAATACAGTGGTACATGGCGATAAAGCGGATTTCTGATTCTTTGGTTCCGGAGGTCTCCTCCGAAACCAGTTCAGGTTGTAACACTAAAGGTTTTTTCTTCCGTAACTCCTGCAAACAAGTGTTTACAGTAATACGATAAATCCAGGTTTCAATTTTTGAACTCCCTTGGAAATTATTGAGGTGCTGCCAGGCTTTTAGAAAAACCTCCTGTGTCAAATCTTTCGCCAGGTCTTCATTTCCATGCACATAACCTAGACACAACCTCATGACCTTAGTATAATTATCCTTATATATTTTCTGATATTGTTCCTCCTTATTCATTGCTTTGAAGAGCTGCTTGAATTTGATTCATTAACCATTTCGGCCTGTCATACATTATAAAATGTCCCGACCCATCAGCAAAACTAATCTTATAATCCTTAAGATTTTGATACTGTTTTTGATAATTCAAAGCGACAGTTTCTTTACCATAAGGATGGGTAGCGGCAAAAATATGAACGGGAATTTTGATTTTCTTTATGGGCTGCCTTAGATCCATTTTCAGCAAATCGGTATAGCCGTACACATAAGTTTGCCGGTCTGCCTGTAGCATCCAGTCTACTAATTGTTGGTGTTTATCGTGATTGAGGCTCATTCCAAAAGCCATTTGTTCAGCCATCCTGGTAAAAGCCACACTATCCATTGCTAGTAGCTGTCGATTGTAAGGCGATTCATAGGTGATTGATTGGCTGTTATAATCGGGCAGCATTAAAGCCCCCATTGCAGGTAGTGCATCGATAAGTATTAGCCTGGAATAATTATTATTTTCAGAAGCAAGCCATAAGCCTAGCGAGCCTCCCATACTATGACCAAGGATTATTGGATCTTTTAGATTATTTTCGCTTATATAGTTTTGAATTTCCTTCTTAATTTTTGGTAGCCAGGGAAAAGAAATGGGAGGAACTTCCCCGAAACCGGCGAAGGTAAATGCGTGGATTTCGTAATTTTCTGATAAGGGTGTTGTAATTTCACTGAATACTTCAGAAGTACAGGTAAAACCTGGAAATACAAGAATTGGCTGTCCATTTCCGGTTTTTTGTACCTGGAAACTTTCCTGGGAATGAATTTGTAAGCCAACTGCTATAAGAATTGCAGTAAAAAAAGTTTTTAAATTTTTCATCTCTAAAAGGTTTTGATTTCCCTTTAGATACATTTACATTAAAATGTTACATTGAAATTAATTATAATTTCCAATTAAGGATATATTGTTTTAGATGATGTTTGGAATTTGCAATTTACCAATATAGAAAAGTTGAGTATTTTTATAAATTAATTCTTTTTGAATTCACTTCCTCTTATCCCCAGCATTCTTATCAAAAGCTACTAAATTAAATAATTCACGCATCCGGCTACGAACACGGTTACCATAACGTTCTTCCAGTTCTTCTGCATTTAAATTCGTGGTAGCGTGTGTCTTTAGTTTTTTACGGGTTTCAAGAAAGAGTTCATACCGGGATAACAATACTTCACCCATAACGTTTAAATCCTTACCATAAAATCTTCCGGGGGGTTCCACCCCCAGGTCGTCAAAGCAGAAAAACTTCGTGCTGCCATAATCTTCAATGGTTTTATAGCCTATATGGTTGAAACTAAAGGTAACATTTCTGCAGGGAATCATTTCATAAGGGCGTTGCCTGGGAACCAAATGTCTTAATAATTTCATTAAAGAGGTTTTACCGCAGCCCACGGGTCCTGAAAGTAAGATTCCCTTATTGATGTCAATGTCAAATCTTTTACAAGTAGCTTCATCTCGTATGAAGTACGATGTGAGCTTTAACAGGACAGTTTTATCTTTTTTATGAATTTTAAATCGGTTTCCGAATAGCAGCTTTCCTTTTGCATTTAGATAAATCAAGATTTTTGGGAAGTCATAATGCACACAAGTCCCGTCAAATTTTCCTAAAGAATACTCAACGCCACCTTCGGTAATTTTAGAGGGGTTGTCCATAGTCTTTATCTTTAGTGGTTCTTAGGTTGTCCCTGAAATGGGATGCTTGCCTTTTATTTAACTTATTTTTTTCTTTCATAAGCGATTTTTTCTCGACCCAGTATTTCGCAAGAGCTCTCCAATCTCTCACAGCAGAACCATCACTTGTCTGCCACTGCCTGTGTTCATAATATTCGTAAAACTCTTTTGCATATTCCGGGTTAAAATTTTTTTCACAAAAAAAATCCAGTACGATTCTCAAACTGTTTGGATGTTTATTATGTTTTATTGGTTTAGTATTGTTTATAGTAGGTACCAACGCTTGTCCACCTAAGGGACGCTTCGAGTACATAGCTGGTCCATTATTGGGAGGGTACCGATTCATTATAGGTTCTGTTATGGGATGGTAGCGTTCCGCAAGTTGTTCTAATTTGGGATCGTAATGGTCTTGCTCAGGTTCATCACCTGTCCCAATAATGGTCATCTTAATTTTACTGCCTTTGTAAGGATTATTTGATGGGAAGTAGCTAAGGTATTCCCAGGTATCAAGATCGGTTACACACCTGTGATAGGTAGATTTAGAACCGATCTTGGCTACTTGCATTAAATCCCTGCGGTTTACAAAAAAATCCTTTGCAAACCGGCTACTATTCCATTCCTGGAATAAGGCCATATATAAGCTAATATGGGTAGGATTCAAGCGATCATCATAATAGAACTTCTCAAAAGCGGCGTTTAATTGCTTGATATAGTTCATTGCTATAGATCTAAATTAAGTACACGATTCTCTTCCATGACCTTTTGAATTTCAGCAGCATCGTAATAAATAATACCTCCTATCTTAGTATAGGGTAGCGTCCCATTTATTCGTAAATTTTGAAGCGTTCCCGGGCTTATTTGTAAATAATCCATGACCTCTGCAGATTTCAGGTATTTTTTTATTTTACCTGATTTTTGCTGGTTCAACAGTTGTTTAATGTCTTCGAGTAATTCCATTTTGAAATCCTGAAGATCGTCTGTAGTAATAATTGATGTTGGCATAATAGAACAAATTTTATGGCTCGGAACATTTCATTTGTTTGTTCCTGACCTGGTTTATAATTGTTCTATAAAATTGAAATTGTTTGCAGGAAATAATTCCCTAGGTTTTTCGTAGTACGAAAAAGTTTAACGTTTAATAGAAAATGACGAGGATTGCTATAATTTGAGGTAAAGGTAGGAGGGAAGTAGCAGAAATTCTTTGTAAAATTAATGTAGAGCTGATTTTCGTAGTTACGATTTACTTCGAAAATTCACCTTTCATCATCCTGGCGCATTTTTGCTTCCAATTTTGCAGCTATTTGGTGAAGATATTTACTTCTAGGATCTTTTCTGGCTCTCATCTCACCATATGTTTTATGATAGTTATCGAGCTTAATATTAAAAAAATCTTCAAAGGCAGAGATAAGCGTTTTAAGATCCGCAGTCCCATGGTTGATATCTCCTTTAAGATATAAACTATAGATTACCTCTACTAAAGAAGTTTTGGATCCGGACCATCGTAATAAATTTGGTTGGCGTTCCCGGAAATTCCCAATGCTTCCGGGCTGTATCAATTCTAATTTCTCTCGGATATAATGGATGTACCTGTATAAAGCCTGGACTTTAGACCAAAGCATATCGTGGCTGGTCGAAAATTCAGGATTTTGATAATAGTTAATAGTTGGGCTAAAGGAGAAATCCATTTTTCCACTGCGACTGAAAAATTGTGGATCCAGGTAATTGTGGTTTTGCTCCATATAGTTGACAAAACTGTTATTTTCAGAAAAAAATCTATTGATCTTTTTAATCTCCTTTTCCAAATAACGAACTTTATGAGAGTTACCGACTTTCGGGAGCTTTAATTCACAAGACCTGACTTCGGTAAAATAAATAAGATAGCTCATCGGGAAAGGTTTTATATTTTTAAAAAACTCAATTTCCGCTTGAGTATTTTCAAAATCATTCTTATCAACTTGCTTTTGTAATTTGGAAAGAATTTTAATACATAAACTAATGCCATCTTCAGCTTTCTTCAAATCAGATTTACCTGACTGAATTAGGCTTTCAACATTTTCGCTGAATATCGACATTGTTTTCTCGAACATGAGATTTGTATTTAATAAAAACAAATAATGCCTTTGCTGTGCTATTTTCAATACGGCTTTTTATAGGGTAAATATTAAAAAATATGCTTCAAAGGGGGGGTGTTAATCTTTACGTAACCAATCTAAAGCTTCAAGACTAAAGTTGTCATCCGCTTGAACATAGGCTATTTTAGGTATTAAAGTGGCTCCCAATTTCTTTTTTTCAAAACTGGCGCTAAGGCCAAAATTAATTTTTTCGAACTTTAAAATCCCGGCCGTTTTTATTGCCTGGAGTAAAAGCTGGCGATAGACATTTAATTTTTCATTATATTCATAATCCACGCCTACAAAAGCGGGTATGAAAGTTTTTCCAGATCGCGTTATAAACATCACACCTACGATCTTATCCAATGCGTCGGGATTATCTGCTTTAAGATATAATGTTAGAAAATCCCACTTCGGACTTTTAACCATTTCAGTAAATAGCTTTTTAGGAAATTTAAAAGTGTTAATTCCTAAATTGTTACTCCAAACCTCTTCAAATAACTGGTAATATTTGTCAATTTGTTCTGGGGTAGGGGAGCATACGATCCTGGTTTTAAAATAGTTCTCAAATGCCTTGATATCCTTTCTGAAATGTTTCCTGGAGCGTTTACTGAGTGTGGAAATATATTGTTCTTCATTTCGCCAATTGAAATTGGCAATTTCACAGGAATCGGGCATATCTATGGAAATAAAACCTTGTTTGTGAAGAAAAGTGTTCAACGTATTTGTTTTTTTAAAATCCCTTAAAATGATGAGTTTAGCCCTCACCTTGGCCTTTATTTCATCAATTTTCTTCAGAAATAACCGCATCGAGCGAATATGTAATGGATGATCATCGTCTAAAAACAAATGGGCTCCCTCTGAAAAAACCGAGCCTAAGGATAAAACGACATCGGTCATATAATAGGGATCCTGTTCACGAATTTCTTCAATGGCTTTCGAGGTATTTGCATCAGAAAGCATATCATTTTTTAAAAGCGCACTGGTAAGGGGTGCCGCCAATATCATTTTTCCTGTTTTGTCCTTTATCGTAATGTAATGGAAGCCCCAGTTATGCTCCTGTAAATTATTATTGGTAAACACTTTCTCCAAAAAATCAAGACCATCCCAGTCAAAAGTACCTTTCCCGGAAAAGCAGGTATCCCATTCCAGTTTATTTGTTTGTTGAATGGTTTCGAAGTATTCCAGGTTTAGCTCATCCATTTGAGTAGTTGGAAGATTGGTTTTTTCGGTTGTTTGAATTCCAAATGATTTGTAAATCCTGTTTAAATCAGTATGGGTTTCTTCCATTGCTATGGGAAAGTAAAAGCTCATCGCATCTACCAATGCTTTTATATTTTTCATTTCATTATGTCTGGAAATCGTCACCCTAACCCCGGTATTTTTAACCGGAACTGCCGGAAACAAACCAAGATTGACAAAAAAACCGGCCTCCATCATTTTGCTTACAAAATTATACCCTGTAGCCGGGAGCCCTGTACCAATATAAAATACCGGGGAGGTATTCTTATGTACCAGGGGTAAATTCGAAGTCTCTAACAGTTGATTAAAGTAATCAATTTTAGCAGCTAAATCTGACTGTAGTTCATAGATTTCAGGGGAGAGATGAATCTCCGCAGAAGCAGTGGCAGCAGCAACTGAAGCAGGTTCTAATTGGGCTGAAAATGTAAGGGGTCCTCCGAAATTTTTAATTTTTTTATGCAATTTTTTATCAGGACATACCAGCACCGCACCACTAGCCCCAAAAGTTTTACTCAAAGTGCCGAATAATAGTATATTCTGCGGAAGCTCTTTCAATTCAGACATAACATACCCCGAACCGTGTTTTCCTTTCCAACTCATTCCGTGAACATCATCAATGTAAAGATGTAACTGCGGGTACTTTTTGGATAACTCCATTAAGTCTTGTAAAGGGGCATAATCCCCATACATGGAATAAACCCCGTCTGCCATATACCAAATTTTATTGGCCTTATTTCTTAAGTCTTTGATATAATGTTCCAACATATCCATATTGTTATGCCTGATCATCCTTACTGTTACCCCTTTTGATTTTAAAACCTCCGTGGCACTTTGTACACTCCAGTGTACCTGGTGATCCAAGATCACCGCATCACCAGCTCTTACAGCAGTGGGAATGACTGCTAAATGTCCAAGTGTACTATTTTTTGTAATGAGTATGGGATGCTCGTACATTTGGAAAATTTTTTCTTCTAAGGGCGCATAGAGCGGGTGCGAAATATATGTTTTGGACAAAGGAAACTGGGTTCCGTATTTTTCAATAGCATTTATTGCTGCGCTTTTTAACCTTTTATCTTGTTCAAGGCCTAAATAACCCGTTGTACCGAAGTGATAAGAAGGTTTCCCGTTGATGGTTATACGCCGTCCGTTTAATTCATTGCCTTCTGCATGGAGATGGATTACCCCGGCATTTGTTGCATTGGTGATTACTTCATCAACCGTATCCAGGAAATTATTGTGTTTAACCTTAGCCATAACTTTTGATATGAAAATTTCCATTTCAAGCTATGATAAATATCTATTATAATTTTGACCGTTATAATAAAAAGTCTTTTCAGAACAGTTATTCGGCTTTTCGTTCAAATGCCATTAAAACCTATGAGAATAACTTTATAACATAGTGCATAAAATCAAGGAAAATGTTCTGGTAAGACGTATTGAAATTTTGTTTTATATTAGTGATATCCAAATTATTACGGGATGGTTGTGGATGGTACCTATGCAAAAATGTGGATTTCCAGGGGGATCCTTTACTTTGTCTATAAAGAAATTTATGAGATCAATAGGAGTATGGCCAAACAGATCGTAAGCCAGCGGTTACAGCTGCAAAATGAAAATTCATATCCTATATTTTGTGACCTAAGGGCTGTCACCATCGCACAAAAACAAGCCAGGGATTATTTGGCTATTGAAGGTGCATATATGACAACGGCACTCGCCCTACTCGTTGAAGATGAGCACGCCATGGCAATCGCCCAGATGTATATTAAAACAAATAACCCGGCTTATCCTACCCGAGTATTTACTGATAAGGAAAAGGCGCTTGCGTTCTTGCAGGACTATAAAAAGTAACCATTAATAAAATAATAATTATGGAAAAGGAAATCAGCAACGAAGAGAAAATGAGATTCAATTCTTTGTACCAGCAGATCATTGAAATTGCCTGTGGTAATTTTATGTTACGCCAGGAACCGTCCGGTCGTAGGGATCCGCTAGACACTATTGGTGTATTGCTAAATATGATGTCCGAAGAAATTTATAATTCCTGTTTCAAACCCCAGCAGCGGGAAGAACACCCGGAATTCCATTTTTCAATATTCCTGGATGAAAATTATCATATAACTTCCTATACTAGCGAAACTCCCAAGATCCTGAAATGGGATGAGAAAAAAATTGATAGACCAATTTCAGAAATTCTTTCCAATAATTCCGTAACTGTTTTAAAAAAGGAACTGGAATTAAATGATGGAAAACCTTATCAGCGATTAATTACTTTAGACTTTCTAACTGAAAATAAAAGTCTATATAGGACTCCCTGCACTATTCAGAAGATGACAGGTATTAATTCAGACTGTTCATATGTAATTACCGCTTTTCGTTTCGAAAATAGGATTGAGGAGGACGAGAAAGATAGTAACCCAGCCAGGTCTTCAAAATCAGGAAGGAAGGAGAGTGCCGCAACAAAAATACTGCTAAAGCAAGTACGTCTTTATATTCTCCGGAATCTGCATACTGAACTGCCATCCCTTAAGGAATTAGGACTTATTCACCGTACGAACAAAACTAAACTCAAGGAAGAATTTAAGAAAATGTATGGCACTACCATACCCAGGTTCCATATGAAAAAAAGACTTGAAAAAGGTGCCCTTTTAATTCGAAGTACCGAATTGCCTATTTCCATAATTATGCAGAAATGCGGTTTTAAGGATCATTCACATTTTTCTAAAAATTTCAAACTTCAATATGGTCAGACGCCTTCGCAGTATAGAATGGAAAATGCCTGGTCCATTTTATAACAGAATAGTTTTTCGGCTTTAGCGACCATTTTTTTTGAGGTTATTTGATGAAATTTACTATTGTAAATGATAGTAGCCTTAAGCTTATACTACTTTCAAATTTCAGTATTGTACTGGAATATTTACACCATAAAAGAAAAGTTACAAATCTTTTTGCGCAGAAAGTAGGAGATGCCGAAAATCCTTCAAAGAGTAGGTGTATATTAAAACTTTTTATTATGAAATATCTAAAAGTAATTTTACCGATGTTGGCAATAATATTTGCCATAGGATTGACCTTTGCAAGCGTTAATTCTGAGCCAAAGCCAGATGAACAAACTACTGATTTTATTTATCTGGGTAATGATAATTGGCAGTCGATACCTGAGCAGGAATGCCAGGGAACCGAGGAAAACTGTCGAGTTCAGATTGGTGCAGGAGGACCTGTCTATGATGTCTATGATGAAATGGATCTTGGTACAGTAAAGTTAAGTCCTGCAGATCAGGAGCCTACTGTAATTAATCTTGATTAAAAAGTAAGGCTTGAATATTAACCCATTGGAGCACAGCTGCAATGGGTTAATTATTGATAATTTTAAGAAAACATTATTCCATTTTTAACTCGTGCATGTATTCTGGTTTTAAATATGTACTAGCTGTTTGAATGATTTCTTTAAAGGTTAGGTCTTTGAGATAATTTTCTATAGCTGATGATGCTATCGGAGGCTCCTCAAATCTGTAATACTTATACAACTTCTTCGCAATATAAGAAGGCTGATTGAGTGCCCGTGGTGTGTAAATGGATCTTATTCTGGTTTTTTCATTTTCAAATACTTTCTCAGAAATATTACCCTCTTTTAAATTTTCAATTATTTTTTTGGTTTTTTCTCTTATGTTAGGTAACTGTTCAGGTAGGCAACTGAAACGGAACTGTATTTCAAATCGCTGTGCTCTTCTGTTAAAATAGCCACCAGCACTAAATTTATATAATGAAAGTTCCTCTTTGGCCCTTAAATCATAAACTAAACTATTAAGCACCATTCCTAAAACCCTTACTTTCAATTCTTCTTGCCAAACTTTTTTGCTTGAAGGCTTATGAATAAATCTTATTCCATAAAATGAATTTTCTGTTCCATAAAGGTCTGAGGCGCTTAGCTCATAATATTTAGGACCATCAGGTATCTCAATTGTTTTGTTTTTATCAGTACAAATTGTTCTTGAATTTGAGGGAATATTTCCTACATATTTCTGAAAAGCGGTGAGCACCGAATCACTATCAAAATCACCTGTAACAATAAAAGTGAAGTTCCCCATATCCCCAAATAGTTCTTTATAATTTCTATGGGCTACATCCAAATTTACCCTTTGAGATGCTTTTACCAAATCTGAGGCTATGGGAAGCCTGGTGGAGTCTCTCGTTACTTTTTTCAAAGCATCAATAATGTCGTTTGAGGGGTTTATAATATATTTTGCATCATGTAAATACCCTTTTTTCCAGTTTTCAAAAGCTCCCTGGTCCTTACGAGGTTTTGTAAAATATAAATATAAAAGCTGAAGAAATTCATCTAGTTCTTTAATAGATACTTCAGATTCAAAACCACTTTCATTACTGAAGATATAAGGATTAAACCCCATTTTTATTGATTCTGTGTTTTCATAAAAATTTTTAAAATCCTTCTTTTCATAAGATCCGACTCCTAAACTTCTTATAATTGATGTAGCAAACATTGTACTGTTGTATTCTTCTTTCGGAAAACAAGAAGCCCCATATGGCGAAAAACCCCGAATGGTCAAAGTATTTGAACCTTTGTTTGTCATAGGTTTTAAGATGAGCCTTGATCCGTTCTGTAAGGTATATACCTTAGAATCCAATTTGCCTGCTTCACCTTTCAAATTTTCTCCTGTGGGAAGACAATCTATTTGTTTCCGGGTCAGTAAATTTGATATATCAGTTTTGGGCTCATAAGGATAAACTTTTTCTAAAGATTTTTTCTCTATTAAATCTTGTGTATTTTTTTTAGAGGTTAATGGAGATTCGCTATTCGGAGGAAATATCATTCCTATTTTGTCTGGTAAAGGTTTTATTATTTCCTGTATTAGACGATTTATTTCTTCCGCGGAAAGTTTTGATAGCCAATTTGTAATGATTTCATTTTTATTTGACGGTAGGGCTTCACTGTTTACAGAATAGTTTTCTATTTCGTTTACCCAATATCGGTTTTTTGAAGTATTATAAGATTCTAGGGTTTCTAAAATATTATCCTTTGCGTTTTTAAATTCTTCTTCTGTAATTCCATATTCTACGAATTGTCTTAAAATATATAAAGTATTCTCCAGCGCTACTTTTTCATATTGCAATTCAGTATTGATAGTAATAGTTAACATATCTGAAGGAATATCCCAGACCGGGGTGTATGAACTATAGATAGTTGTTCTATCGTCTATCTTAGAACTTTCATTAAACCTCGTTTTAAGTATATCCGTAACAATTTCTCCTTGTATTTGTCTTTGTAGTCTGCCCAACCCTTCATCCTTTTTTTTGTCGACCTTATGCTTATAAAAAAGATACATGTTGACAGCTTTAAACTCATATGAAGAATTTCCATTTGAATTTCGCACAACGCTTGTGAAATTCTTTTCACTCTTTGGATTACTTTGTTCCTTTCCTTTGGGGTCTACTTTATTTTGTGAGGATTTTAATTCATGGAAAATGGATTTAATACTTTCTTCTACTTTTTCAGTATTATTAATATTTCCAACAATTACCACTACCATTTGATGGGGTCGATACCATTTTTTATAGAATTTTTGTAAATCCTGGTGCGGAAAATTTCTATTATGTGAAGAAAAAGATTTTTTGCTATTAACTCTAGAAAAGAGGGTGCTGTGCACATCATTGTACGCTGTTTTTTGAGCACGACTGGCCACACCACCTCGATATTCCTGCAGCAGTACACCTCTTTCCCTATCTATACTTTTTTTGGTAAGGTCCAGACCTGAAGCAATGTCTTTAAACCAGAGTAAGCCAGTGTTAATTGCCTCCTCATTTTCATAGGGAACATTATAGAAATATCGTGTAACCCCGGCACCTGTTCTTCCGTAAATATCATACATATTCATTCCAAACTGGCTCAATATTTTAGAATTATTTTTAAGACCATCAGGGAAATTAGCGCTCGGTCTAAAGGATAGATGTTCAATATGATGAGCGAAATTTAACTCATGTTGTTGCTCATCTTGGGATCCTACTTTTACTAGAAAATTCATGGTTATTTGTTGATTAGAATTTTCCAGAGGTTTTATAAAATAAGTAAGGCCATTATCTAATACACCTGTTCTTATGCTTTTATCCAGTGTCAAACTATCCTCAGAATTATGGGAAGAAGTTTGTGCTAACACTGGTAGAATCCATAAGAATATCAAGCTCCAGACTACTAATGTTTTTAATGATTTCATAATTTAATATCCAGGATTTTGGGTTAGATTAGGGTTCTTCATTCTTTCCTCTGCAGGAATGGGATAAAGTAGGTCTGTATCTTCCCATAATGGGTCATTTTCCCACAAAACTTCATACCTGCCTGTTCTTTTAAGATCTAACCATCTATGACCCCATTCGGTAAATAATTCTTTGCTCCGTTGCTCCATTATTTCATCAAGAAGTACTTCGGTTTCGAGATTATTGGTATTAGAAAGTGGTGCCAGGCCTGCTCTGTGTCGAATGGTATTAATATCTTCTATTGCACCGGTAAAATTATCTTGCATAAGTCTGGCCTCAGCCCTTATTAAAAACTGTTCGGCTAATCGTAGCACCATAGAATACTCTGTACTTGGCTGCTCATTACTATTCCATATTTTGTATTTATAGGGGAAGTAAGCGTTAAGGCTTTCATTATAGCTGATCCAGTTTGAAAATCGAGTATCATCCTCATTAAAATTTTCGATAAAATTTTCATCTAGTTGAACACTCGTCAGGAATGAAAAAACAGGATCTATAATAAAATAATTACCTTCATTGGTATGGGTCGTTGCCGTTCCTCTTCCTGCGGGAGATATTTGCCAAATAGCTTCCTGGCTGTTGGCCAGAAAAACGTCGTTCAATTCTTCTAATAAGACATAGGAGTTATTCGAAATCACCTGACTGCTCAATTCTTCAGCCATTTGCCACTGCTGGTTATAGAGATGAACCCTGGCCAACATTGCCATTGCAGTATACTTATTCACTTTTGTACGCATATTACCGTTTTCTCCTGGTAATAATTCTATTGTTTTCTCTAAATCCAGGGTGATTTGGGTATATATATCCTCCGCATGGGTTCGAAAAGCAAGTTCATTTTCTTTGTAGTTTGTTGTAAGTATGAGAGGAACATCTCCGTAAAGATTAACCAAATTGAAATAGGTAAATGCCCTTATGAATCTTGCTTCTCCCTCTAACTGACTTTTAACCTCCGATCCTATATTTTCAGATGATTGCAATCCTTCCAAAAAGGCATTCGTAATGTAAACCATATTATATGCACTGTTCCAAAGGAACAAATTTGAGGTGTTTTCAGAAGTTATTTGGTGTTGATGAAATTCCATACGAGTAAGGTTGGTTTCCCTTATATTTTTTAAGAGGTTTCCCGACAAGGCACCTAAAACTGTTACACTATATGGAGAACCATCACTAAATGATGTCGTAATTAACTCGTTATAAATCCCTGTCATAGCGCTTTTAGCCGTTTCTTCACTACTAAAAACATCATCTCTTATAATTTTATAATCGGGGGCATCAACCTCCACAAAATCTTCGCAGGCAATTGAAATGGAAGCGATAAAAACTACAATTATCTGTTTTATTCTTTTTTTAATGAACATAATTTTTAATTAAAAGTTAAACTGAAGACCGGCAGTTACTGTCCGTAGGTTTCCAAATGAAGTGTTGGAATATGAAAGTTCAGGATCTAAACCTTCGTAAGGAGAAATTGTAAACAAGTTCTGCCCCGTAAGAAAAAATTTTCCATCCCTTAATCTTAATCCGGATGATTGTAGAAGACTTTCCGGTAAATTATAGCCTAACGAAAATGTTTTTAACCGTAAGAAGGAAGCATCCTGGATAGGTAAATTTGAATTTATAGCATGGTTATAAGCTTGACTGAAGGCTGGTAACTGAGATATTCTTTGGAAATCTTCGCCTGAATTTAAAGCGTCTAAAACTACATTCCTTTGATTGGCAGGCCTACCGGCATTAAAAAAGGAAGCAATACCTTCATGTTTTACATATTGTAATAAGAACTGGAGGCTAAAATTTTTAAACCTGAGGTTATTATTTATTCCACCGTAATATTCTCTGGTTAAATCCTGGATTACTACCCGGTCTTCATAATCAAAACTTCCATCACCATTAATATCCGCAATTTGATATAATCCCGTTTCTGGATCAATTCTTTCATATCGATATAAAAGTGATATGTTTACAGGATGACCAATTCGATAAGTATTGGCATACGAGGACTGTTTAATTTCCGGATAACTTACTAAGCTGTTTTTCGGAATACTAAAATTCAATGAAGTCTGCCAGCGAAAATAATCTGAGTTAAAATTCAAAGAAGATATTTCCACTTCCCAGCCGCTATTTTCTACTGTGGCGGGAAGGTTTGCCTGAACTGTACTGAACCCCGTAATAGCGGGCAAGGGATATCCTACCAATTGGTTGGAAGAACGGTTGCGGTACCAGCTTATCCCAAGATTCAGTTTGTCTTTGAAAAAACCTAAATCCAGTGCGGCTTCCAACTTTTTGTTAACTTCCCATGAAAATGAGGGATTAGCCAGGGAAACGGGGTATAATCCTCCAGGGCCAGGGGTTGCCTCGTATGCATCCAAATAACCGTAATCGCCAATCTGATCATTTCCAGTACTACCATAACTACCCCTTAATTTTCCAAATGATAGAAATGGCAGCGCATTTGTAATTAGTTCTTCCTCGGTAAAAATCCAAGCTGCACCTATGGCTCCGAAATTCGAAAAACGGTTTTCCGGACCGAAGCGGGATGAGCCGTCACGTCGGCCTGTGAAATTTATAAATACTTTTTTCTTCCAGTTTGTTCCTATCCGGGCAAAGACTGCAGCATATCTGTACTGGTTTGTTTGGCTTGAAGCATTAATTACCCGTTCAGCTGCATCTAAATTGCCAATAAGTGATTCCGTTACATAACCGGATCCCTGGTATCTAACTTGGCTATTCGTATTTTCCTGAAAGGTTCCACCTATTATAGCATCTAAATTGAAATCACCGAAATTGTCATTAAAGATCAACTGAGGTTCAAGAATCCAAGATTTTCTTTGGGAATTTAAATGAAAAGAATTGTTAGGTTCTCCTGCCGAAGGATTATATGACCTGCCCGGGCGTTTCATTAACTCCTGACTTTCATAATATGTATAACCAGCATTCAATCGTACCTGAAGGTTATTTAGAATTTGGTAGGATAGACCAATGTTGGACAATAGATTGTTGGTTTCCGCTCTGCCACGATTATAGTAACCGGCTAGTGGGTTTTCTAAATCTGATACAGCCCATTCTTCCCAATTTAAACTACCATCTTCAGTAAAAAGTTCAGGTGCATTTGGAGGCAATAGAACTGTTGAAGAACTTATACTATTGCTCCAGAAAAGATCATTTATATCAACCCCGTAATTAGCAGAAAAATTAAGTTTTAGTTTTTCATCTTCAGATGAATGGTCAAGGTTAAAATTACCGGTTATTTTATTGTAAGTATTGTCAGCTGGATAGACCGTACCCTGAGAAAAATAAGAACCACCTAATCTAAAGAAAGTTTTATCGCTCCCTCCTGAAAAGGAGAGATTGGCATTGGTGGTTTCAGCAGTTCCACCATAAAGGAAGTCTTGCCAGTCGGTGTAGCGATCTTGATCCCACGTTACCAAATCATATGCATTTTGCACTGTAGGTTCAACCCCGTCGTTTTCAAAAGCTACTTTTCTTACTTCCAGATATTCTTCGGTATTTAATAGGTCCAGTCGATTGGGAACTGTGGTTACACCGGTATAAAATCGGGCCTCTAGACCTGTTCCACGTTGTTTCCCGGTTTTAGTGGTAATCAAAACAACTCCGTTGGCCCCACGCGACCCGTATATAGCAGTAGCATCGGCATCCTTTAAAACTTCAATACTTTCAATATTGGAAACATTAAGGTTGTTAAGAGGGTCTAAACCGGCATTACCGATAATGGAATTTGTTTCTACTGGGGTAGAATTAATAGGGACACCATCAATAATATATAACGGGTAATTCCCTTCTTCCCGAAGGCTATTTGTTCCCCTTATTCTTATGGTGGAAGCTGTGCCTGGGTTACTGCCTCCAGGAGTAATTTCTACCCCGGCCATTCTCCCTTGTAACGCCTGTATTGGGCTCACCACCGGCTGTAATTCTATTTCCTCAGCAGTAACTTTAGAAATATTCCCTGTACGCTCTCTCTCTGTAGTGCTATAATACCCAGCATTAATCTTCACTTCACCAAGGGCAGAAACATTTTCCTCTAATTGAATGTTAATTTCAGCGTTGTTATCTACCGAGATTTCTACTGTTTTAAAACCTATATAAGAAAAAATCAAAATGCCATCGGCAGGAGCGGTAATGCTGTATTCGCCATCTAAATTGGTGACTACACCGCGCGAGGTATTCTTTATTATTATGCTCACGCCCGGGATAGGCAAGCCGTTTTGATCTTCTACTACACCCGAAACCTCTTGCTGTTGCAAGGGCAGGGGAGTAGCTGTTGCTGCATTAGCAGTTTTGGACAGGAAAAAGAGTATCCCGCCTATAATAATTAGCGCCACCCATTTAAGGCGCGAGTAATTATTTTTCATAATTTTACGTGTGATTTAAGTGAAACATTGTTTTACTTAAGCCCAGGCCTTCCCCACTCAGACGCCAATCTTTAGTATGGGGAGGGCTTTTTTTGGCTTAATTCAAATTGCCCCTTTCCCCGAAGGGGAAGTAATTTTTTTATGAAAAAATTATGGGGAATCCCGGCTCCCTATAGCCGAAATTGTAAACCTAATACTCGTTTTCCCAAACCAGCCACCCTTTGTTCCCCCTTTGGGGGCTAGGGGGCCGGTTTCCCAACCCACGCTGTAAAAAAATTGTAGGGTATCACAGCACCCACGGGATTGTAAAATTTTAGCCTGTCCCGCAACAAGCTTAAGATTAGACATACTTTTAGATAACCAAAACAGTTATTTTGGTGCTGCGATACTTAAAAAATTGTAGAAAATCACTTTGAAAATTATGAAGAGAAACGTACCTGTTTTGCGAAAACAAAAAGGCGTGGAGACTCAACTTACTGCGCGGGCGGTACTGGTATACCTTTGGAACAATAAGAGAGCCCACGCCCGGGTCGTGAGCATCTTGCTTATTCTCTCGTTCCAATTAAAATTACCAGTTTTCCAGCACGAGATTCAAAGCGAATGCTTCTAATATTTTTCTCTAAGAAGTTTCGCAAATATATTAATATGAAGTAAATATATAAAATTATTTAAAGTAAGCCAAATGGTTTACTTTATTTTTGTGCTGTTTTTGGAAATTGCCATATGGCTGAGCTTTCCAAAGAAAATATAATCCTTGCTAATAAGATTGCTACAAGAATAAAGAACCTTCGTACAGAAGTTACGGGTTCGAAGCAAATGGATTTTGTTAGAAAATATAATATTGAGAAGCAAACAATAAGTCGGTGGGAAAGTCAGATTACAATTGATAAAAAAACTGGCAAAAAATCCGGTAGAGGTATTACTATATATACCGTTGAGGAGTTCTGTAATCTTATAGATATAACACTAATGGATTTCTTTAATGACGACTTATTTAAATAATTCGCTTTACGGTTTTCCGTAACCTTCTTTTATTTTCATGTTTTATATTTAGCGAAACCTGCGTTTATCTCGGGGTATTTATTATTAAAAAGCAAATTAATTAGGATATAACGAGTTGTAGTGCATTAAAAATATACCCATTATTAGGTATTGGATGACAATACTTTGCAGCATATATTTATGAGAAAATATACTAACCAAAAACTTAAAATTATGAAAGCTCAAAGACTAATCATTTGTTTAATGTTCCTGCTAATAGGAGGATTTTCTTTCGGACAGACTATTTCTAATGATAATATGACGAGTAACAAAGGTGAAACTAGGGCCAAAGGATCTTATCATTTATACAAATCAGGAAACAATATTAAATTAGATGTAAATTTTGATGTTCGTAAAAGCGGAATGTCAGGAACAGGTAAAGGTGCATACGGTTTTGTCATTTTTGATGATAATTTTGAACCTGTTTTCGAAATTAATAAAGGATTGACTGTTGGTGCAAGAGTACCACAAGGAGTAAATTCTAAAGATTGGAATCAAAGTTTAACTATAACTGGCGAAAAAGCCAGGAAGATGGAAAAAGAGGGTGTCATATTGGCATTTAATGTAAATGCTTTTTCTGATAAGCTTGGTATTCCGACTAGTCTTAATGAATGGAAGGATGCAGTAACGGAATCTCTTAATTTTGGAAATGAAATTATGGATTTAACAGTTGGGGAATCAATGAAAAGAGGGGATTGGAAATTTGTAAAACTGCTTGCTACTGGTAATTAAAAACGCACTACAACATTTCGTGCTCGCTTGCTGTGCCTGATTGTCCTGGTGGAAATTAAGGCTGGCAAGCAGCACTGTTTTTATACGAGACGTTACCTGCAAGGCAAAAAAATTATATATTTATCAAAATTTTTGATTAAATGCCCAATCCATATATAGATAATGCTGAAAGGTGGTTATCTCTTTCTGAAATAGATTATCTCACTCAATTTGTAAAATCCTGGATTCCGTTTAATGCTTGGTATATGAATATGTATCCAACTTTAAGAAGGGATAGAGAAATAATCGAGGAAATTAAGTCAAACTCAAATTTGTTTAGAGATAGGCTGTTAGCTTTATTAAACGGTCAGGATAATGATTCTTTAATTTTCAAGGGACATCTAGCAAAACTTCATAAAAAACTAGAGTCAAATTATCTTCCTAATGCAGATAATAGAGTCAGTTTTACATCTGTTACGATAGAAACAAATCCAGAAACAGTAAAAACTCTTAATTACCGAAGATGGACTTATAAAGTAGAGTTAATTAGAAGTCCTCAGGGAAATAATATAAATTCTTTGGTTACAAATAGCAATCAAACTACTCAATACACTTTTAGTCAAAGGAAATTTGACTTGACAGGAATCATCAATCATCTAAATAGTAATTCCAATTTAACAGATGTCCAGTGCCGTTGTCTATTAGAGACATATGAAAAAATTAATCCCAAAAAACCCACTAATTTGATCTCTTCGAATAGAAGGGGAATTGAGGCAGGAGATATAATTTTAATTGAAGACACTGAAAAGTTGGTTAAAGGTATCATTGAAATTATCTATAAACTGAGAAATATTTTATTTCATGGAGAATTGATCCCAACTAAGGAAAACAAGAAGGTTTATGAACCAGCCTTCTACATGCTCAATACATTAATACAAAGTTTAAAATAAAATATATGCCATCAGCAGCAAATAAGATAGACGCAAATGATAAAACTCTTAGAGACATACTGCATTCTAAGAAATACACTATCGACTTTTTTCAAAGAGAATATAAATGGGAAAGTAAGCATATAGAACAATTATTAATGGATATTGAGGAAGCCTTCAATGACAATTATAGATTAGGAGATAAAATTTCTGATGTTTCGAATTACAATTCATACTATATGGGTCCACTCATATTTTCCGAAAAAGGCGGAACTTCTTCTATTATTGATGGACAGCAACGGTTAACATCCTTAACATTACTTTTAATCCACATAAATAATCTACAAAAGGATAGAAATGATAAAGAGCCTGTCGACGAACTTATATTTTCACGCAAACATGGAAGAAACTCATTTAATATTGAAGTTCCAGAAAGATTTGATGTTCTAAACTCATTTTATAAAGATGAAGCTTTCAATATAAATGATATTCAAAATATTACAATACAAAATATATATGACCGATATCAAGATATCAAAGTTTCATTTCCGGAAAACCTTAAAGAAGAAAAGCTTCCGTTATTCATTGATTGGTTAAAAGAAAAATTAATTTTTGTAGAGATTGTAGCCTATTCAGATAAGAATGCTTTTACCATTTTTGAAACAATGAATGATCGTGGTTATAACTTAACACCGAGCGAAATGTTAAAAGGCTTATTACTTTCAAAAGTTGAGAAGGAAGAATTCTTAATAGAATTGAATAGCATTTGGAGAGAAAATATTTCAAAATTACATTACTTTTCTCGAGATGAAGACTTAGAGTTTTTTAGAGCTTGGTTTAGAGGTCAATATGCTGAATCCATGAAAAAGTCTACTTTGGCAGGTACTGCTAGAGAAGATTTTGAAAAAATAGGTACAAGTTTTCATAGATGGGTAAAAGAAAATACCAAAAAATTAAAATTAAAAACAGAAGAAAATTATTATTATTTCGTGAAGAGCGATTTTGTATTCTACTCTGACCTCTATTTACGTATCAAAAAAATGGAACGTTATCCGACGAAAGGCTTCGAAATAATAAATTATCTAACGAATTACACAATAGCGTCTTCTCTATCCTATCCTTTATATCTATCATGCATTAAGAAAACTGATTCTGAGGAGCTTATTAATGATAAACTAATTATAATTGCTGATTTCATTGAAAGGTATGTAATCCTAAGATCTTCACTCGCTCAACCTATTTCCCAAACTTCAATAAGATATTCTTTTTTCAATACAATTATAAAAGAAATAAGAGATTTAGATTTAGATGATTTGAAAATTAAACTCGATGGTATTTTGGATCAATACAGGGAAGGTTTTGAAGAAATGAAATTTATTGCTCAGTATAATTCAAATAGAAAGTTCTTAAAGTATTTTATTACTAGAATCACATCCTTTTTAGATTATTTGAGTGGCAATTCAAGTGATTTCTATGATCTTATATCAGCTAGAAGAAAATCAGGATCAAATCTAGTTTCCTTAATGGAGGACAAAGACAAAAAGAAATTTAAAAATGATGATATCTTTTATGCTTCATTCAGTAATATAGGTGCAATTTCTTTAATTAGAAAAGATGCTGAAGATGTTGAGTTATCCGAGATAAATGTTTTATATAGAATTCTAAATAGAATACCTTTAGAGCAAGAAGAAGAACACAGGCTATCCAATCTATTTAAAATCCCTAATACAAAAGAAATAGGTCCAGATTGGTTGAGGGAGAACCAGGAATTCATTCAAAATGTAGCTGAGGAAATTTGGAAAAACACTCCACTTGGTGTTCCGTTTATGCCCAACAGGTAACAATGGTTCCTTGCCAATAGCCGGCACCGTTAGAAAGAAAATAATTAAATTGAGCAATAAACCAATACAAAGTTGGCAAATCTATGTATTTTAATCATCTAACTAGCGAACGAACCATTAGCGGTAATCTTGAAAACGGCATTTAAACAAAATAAATGGAGCACATAATTCTCGATACTAACATATTTTTAAAAGAGAATTTTCTTGAAGGGAAAAGAATCCGCCAATTATTAAAGCTATCTGAAGAAGAAAAAATAAAAATCGTTTTAACCGAGATTACAATCGGAGAAGTTAAAAGTAATTTTAAGAAAAATTCAAGACAAGCACTTAATAATTTAGCTGTTTTTAGAAAGCCTTTTGAATCAAGAGTTTTAAGGAATAATTCGATCGGTAAACATTTATACGACCGAATTGAAAAAAAAATGGTCGAAAAAGAATTTAATGATGAATTTGATAGGATTTTAACCAAATCAAAAGTTCTAATTATCGTGTACTCTGAAATTAATATTAAGACAGTTTTCGATAGTTATTTCAAAAATAAATATCCTTTTAGTGGAGGAGATAAAAAAAATGAATTTCCTGATGCGTTTGCTTTGGCTTTGATAGAAAAGTGGTGCACTGAAAATGAAATAAATTGCACAATATTTTCTTCTGATAAGGATTTCTTGAATTTTGAAAGCGAGCATCTTAATATCACAAAAAATTATGAGACTTATCTAGATGAAAAATTAAAATATTATCTGGAGCATCGAATTTCAATACTTGAAAAATTATTCAAGCAAAATTCTGAAAAAATTGATAAAGAAATAGAAGAATGGTACAGAGATAAATTAGATGACGATAGTATTTACTACTCAGTTATTTGGTATGAAATTCAAGATTTAGAGGTAACTGAAATATTAATCAAAGACAAATCATATCAAATTGTTTCAATTGAAGATGAATCAATAGAAATTGAAATTGAAGCAAATTTGACATTTAAAGTAGAGATTGTAATTGATGATGAAGATTACTCTTACTACGATATTGATGATAAGCAAAGACACTATTTCCAAACAAAAAGAGTGGAAATAGAAAGAGATACAACGGCGACCATATCTGCTCTAGCTCACATAATTAACAAAGATGATTATGATGAGGAGTTTGAGGTTTTAGAAATAAATATGGATACGGATCTAAGGATCGAATCAGACGAAGAAGACTACTGATAACAAGTCGGTTTACCGCAAATTAAGAGTCTCATCGAAAAGTGTAATTTTAGAAACCAAGAAAGAAAGATTAAGTCAAAAATTGCATCCCTACTCTGCTCACTTTAGACACCCCTTTCTACAATTTAAACAAGTTAAACCAGAACCCGAAGATTATTGTTTTCATTCAAGTATAATTTATCAAACTCTCCTTCTGTAATATTCAATAAAGCTGATAATTCTGATTTTGAATATTCTAAATCATTTAAATGCAAGTCAATAATTTCTCGAACTAATTGAGCTTTCTCTACAGGAATAAAAACTGGTTCTTTTTTTCGATAACCCAAATAGCTCATTTGCTTCCATAAATAATGATATTGATTTTGAGTTAAAAGTGATAATTGTTTATAGGATTTGACTAAAATAGCCTGCATTGAAACTTTCCAATACCTTTTTAATTCTGCAAGTTTTTCTATATTAATCTTTACTAAATGAGGTTTTATTTCTCGACTCGGAATAAGTAACTCACTTGCAAACAAATGTGCTTCATCTTCAATATCACGACTTTCATCAATTTTTTGAGCAAAATGCATAATTAAATGTCCAAGTTCGTGAGCCAAATTAAACCTATGCCTATCTCCAGACACATATTTATTTATAAAAATCACAGGGATTCCTGATTGACTAAAAACACTCAAACCATCAAGTTTACCCAAGTCCATTGGAATAACAACTATTCCATTATCTTCAATTAATTTAGTAAGATTTTCTATCCGGCCTTTTGGAATCTTCCAAAATTCTCTAATATAATTAGCACATATTTCTGGGCTTCCATCAAAATTACAATTCCATTTAGGCAAATTTGGTTCTGGTAATTCAATGGAACTAATCATTTTTTCTAAATGCCATTCCAAAATGGTCATTTTAGATTGCTGCTTTCTTACTTCTTTTTGAGGTAAAGTGATTTTTTTTCGATAATGTCCTGAAATTAAATGGATGTCTTTTTTTTGATAAAAAAAATTTATTGGATAATTTAAAACAGTGGCAAACCGTTCCACTAAATCATCATCTATAGATAAGAATTCATTTTCAATTTTTGAAAGTGTTCCTTGTTTAATGCCCAATTTAAGAGATAAATCTTTTTGACTTAGACCTCTTGAATCTCGAGCCAACTTTAATATTTCTCTATTTATTTCCAAAGTTATATTTAGTTATTATCTGTTCCTGTTCCTTTGTCTTTGTTTTTCCCAAGTCCTTTCTTTAAACGAACTCTTTTTTCTATTATCTTATGCGCATCATTTTTACTTGACTCAAAATCAATTGAAAACTGTTCATAAGAATATTTTCCTGCTTCATCATACCATTCCAAAGTATCTCCATTCCAACAAGCTAGATAAATACCACTAAGACTAGTCCAAGCTTGATTGGGAATGTATCCAGCAAAAAGAAAAGTTGGTTCATCTGGGAATCCTAAAATTCTCTGCTGACCTAAATATTTTTTATGTTGCGGAGTTAAATAAGAAGAAACAGCAAAATTTTTATTCATCTTCTTAAATCGGACAAATAATTCATCATTCACATTTATTCCGAAAACCTTATTAAATTCACCGACTTGAAGATTTCCACGCTCCGAGAAAAGGTCAAGGGTGTTTGCCCTAATCATATCGTGAATTATACAAGCTTTAGTTCTTGGTTTGAATTCAACATATGGAGTAATTTCGCTACTAATGAACTCATTTATTTTCATAAAATCATTAAAGCCTTTTTCTATACACTGGACTAATTCTGAATGAAAAGGTTCTATAATTTCTTTAGAGTCTTGTAAGGAGCGAATTTTTCTGTCCATAATATAAAGTTTTATAAGACAAAGGTATTTTAATTTTCCAATAAACAATAAAAAATATTCCAAATTTTATTAAAAAAATATTCCTGTTACGAAAAAATTTTACTTAGGAAAAACAATGATCTCGTCTCTCAAAAATTAATATTTAATATTTAAAGCGTTGAATTTTAGATGGTACTATGAGAAGTGAGGTTCTCTTGGTGTGAATTTCGCCAGGCTTTATGGTTTCCTATATTCAAATTTAATATTAATTGTAGCTTTATAAAATTCAGTTTATTCTGGTAATCTAATTTATTAAAAGGCTATTTTAGGCGAGATAATTGTGGAAAAATTAAAAAAATATCATTTAATGAAAAGTCTTTTATTAATTGGAATTCTTTTTTGCTCCTCATTATATGCTTGCGGACAATCAAACCAAGACCGTTTCATTTTCTTTCTACATAACCGCTTTTTGGAAGAAAACGGTCTTGATGAATCGCATCCAGAATTTGGGAGAACCGAGTATAAAGAAATTTTAGAAGAATTTGAAAAGACCGGTTTTAAAGTTATTAGTGAAAAAAGAAACGGTAATGTGAATTCTCGGGATTATGCCTTCGAAATTGTAACCCAAATAGAAAGTTTGATTTCAAATGGAACAGATCCTGAAAAAATAACAGTAGTGGGAACTTCAAAGGGTGGCTATATAGCGCAATATGTTTCAACTTTTGCAGATAATCCTAATTTGAATTTTGTTTTTGTGGCAAGTTTTAGGAATACCGATTTGGAAGCCATATCGGAAATAAATTATTGTGGTAATATTTTAACCATTTATGAAAAAACTGATCCGTTTGGCGTTTCAGCAATTAAAAGAAAAGAAAATTCAAATTGTAAAATCAGACACTTTAAAGAAGTGGAATTAAATACGGGATTGGGACACGGATTTTTGTTTAAACCACTAAAAGAATGGATTAAACCAACAATGGAATGGGCGAAAGGAAATTACGAACTGAAATAACGGTTGGTTGACGATACCTAAAGTTATCTTCCTTTTATCTGGATTTACGTAATCTCCTTTTAATAAATATCTATAGCTTTAATAAATTGAATTTATCCTGGAATTTTAGTAGGGATATTACTTGTTAGCTTTCATTTGAAAAAATCGTTTAAATGACTGAAAGAGAAATAAGGAAATATATTGACCGTCTTAATAAGGGAAAGGCAGGTGAATCAATTTTCACCCGACAAATTAACAAATATGTTGATGTTGCTAAGGTATGGCCGGAACAACCAAAAATCACAGATAAAATTATTGGGAATTCTGGTTCATACAGGTTTTTTTTCCTAAAAAATGAATCAAAAGAATATGTAGGGGCTGTTCTCGACATGTACAGCGATTTACATTGGTACATAGTTCCAAAACACAGAAAGAAAGGATATTTGACCAAAGCATTAAGGGAGGCAATTCTTCCTTATATTTTCTATGATGATCGAGAAGTTCAAAGATTAACTATTGATTACTGTGCAATAGGAGATAAAAATTATTCAGACTCTAGAGGTGTAGCTATCAAACTTGGATTTAAAGCAATTAACGAAATAGAAACAGAATTTGAATTAAATAAAACTGAGTTTAATTGGAATAATGAAAATCTCAATGAAACAGACTCGGATATTAACCCGGATAGGTTTGAAGAATTAAGGCGAAGAGCATTTTTTGCTTATAAAACACTTTCTAAAATTAGTGATGAACTTTTAATGTCTGTTGATGATGATAAAGAACTAAAAGAAGTTGCAGATGAAGTGAGAAATTATACGTGGAAACTTGAAGATCTTGAATGGGAAAAAATGAAAAGCTAAGAGAGTATAAAAACAATCCTCAAACCTGTCTCGGATTGAAGCTCCGTGCTCGCCTTTCCCGGGCTTCCATAACTATCAAAAATTTGGTGATTACTAAATATACTAAATTGATTTAAATGGTGATATTTGAAAAAAGAATACAAAATTAAAATGCTCTTTTATGCTTCAAAGTAACCCAACCAAGAAAGGGACAGGAATAGAATTATGGGGTGATTACGGTGACCTAACAAGCCTCTATGAAACCATCCACAAAATAGGAGAGCGGTTAAATGAATATAAGAAGGAAGAGAAGGGACAGTCAGATATAATAATGGGCTTTGCTTATGAGATTCGAAAAGCTTTCCAGCATTCAAGGTTAAAAGAAAAGTTTGTTTTTGATTCTGAAAATAAGGTTGAATACTTCGGCTTCAGATACCTATGGACAGACTTACTTTATTTGATTTCTGTTCTTCGCTATAATGCAGGTTATGTAGTGCTGGATGCCCTGGATCAGGCAAACCTTTATATCCTCGAATATAATTGTAAAAAAGCCTTATTGGAATATGATCCCCAGGGGGCACAACAAATTCAACTTTTCATCGGTCAAAAAATTGATATACATAATAACCTGGTTTTTTTAGTGCTGCAGGGTATTAATATAGAATATTTGAGCAAGACCCCGGGAAAAAGAAGGTTTCGTGGTATACCAGATTTATTAATTGCATATTCCCAATTTTCACCGGCTTATAAAATGTGGAAGTCTGATATGGTAAGTAGGGCCAAGGAATTAGATTGTAGAGTAGACCAATTAAATTATGATGATTACCCTGAAATAGTTTGGTAATCGTTAAGTAAAAAAGCAGCCCATCAAATAGAATTGATTTTTAAATCTACAAAACTATCTAAAGCTGCTTTTAAAAACCGTTGCATAAGGAACTGCAATCCAAAGTCGTTAAGGCTCATAAAATAAGTCTTATACCATCACCAGGGAGATGCCATCCGAGGCTGAATATAAGACTCAAAGTTTTTATTGCTCAATTTAAAAAGTAAATGTATGCAAAACCTCCTTTTTCGGGAGTTTTTAATCTCGGTGTTGGAAATGGAGCGGTTTGGAGACTCTCGCCTCCGCGCCACATAAATTTAAGCCCCGCCTCACACGGAGCTTAATTGCAGATTAATATCAGATAACGCCGTCCTTATCAGCCGAAAGTTGCCCCCATCATCTGCCAGGTGTTGGCCACTCCTTAACCGCTATCTTCAACTTAGGATAAATATAATAATTGACTAAATAGTTTATATATGTTTTTTAGTGGATAAGAAATAAGAGAAGAAGATATTATTCAGCCTGCCATAATTAAAATCTTACCTTTTTAATTTTAGAAAAATGTGCTTAGAAGTAGGAGAATTTACCGTTGCATGGTGGGGGAGTGGGAAATAATGATCTTGGGTATATTCAATAACGACTATAGGTTACATCGCGAAACTGTTTGGTGGTACAAGTTTTCTCCTGGTAAACCCATAGTTATATTGAAAAAGATTGCCTTCTAAAATTGGATTTTCCAGAATAAACCTAAAATTCAGTTTCAATTGCTATCAGTTGGTGATATTTCAAATGACTCCTAATGAATTATTGAAAATAGACCAAATTCTGTACTTATTCTGTACTAGGTACAAAAATAAAAAGCCTCACATCTCTGTGAAGCTTTGTTATTACTGTAGCGAGACCGAGATTTGAACTCGGGACCTCCGGGTTATGAATCCGACGCTCTAACCAACTGAGCTACCTCGCCGTAATTTTATGTAAACTGCCTGTTGGCCTGACTTTACAAGCATTCTTGCTGGTTGTGAATGCGGGTGCAAATATATAAACATTTTGTATTGACGCAAACATTATTTTCTAAAATATTTAATTTGTTTTCTTTTTATCTTTCTAATTAATATCTATATTGCCCGAAACTAATTAAACCTAAAAATGGAAGATAAGATAAAGTACGAAATGGAATTTCCCATTCAGGCTTCTCCTTCATTGTTATACCAATATATATCAACCCCCTCAGGACTAAGTGAATGGTATGCAGATAATGTGAATTCACGGGGCGAATTGTTTACTTTTATTTGGGAAGGAAGTGAAGAGAAAGCCAAATTGGTAAGCAAAAAGAGTGATGAGCGCGTAAAATTTAAGTGGCTTGACGATGAAGACACTCCTTATTTTTTTGAAATAAGAATCCAGGTAGACGAAATTACCAAAGATGTTTCTATAATGATTACCGATTTTGCCGAAGATGAAGATGAAATTGAAGAAGGCAAAATGCTTTGGGAAAATATGATCTCTAACCTTAAACAGGTGTTGGGATCTGCTTAATAATCTTAAGATAAATATTACCTTTGCCCCGTTCTAAAACGGGGCTTTTTTATGATAAATCTAGACGGAAATTTAGTAAAAGATAAGCAGGCATCAATTTCGGTAACCAATCGGGGATTTGCCTATGGAGATGCGGTGTTTGAAACCATTCGTGTAATTAGCGGAAAAATAATGTTTTGGGAAGATCATTATTTTAGGCTTATGGCTTCTATGCGCATTATGCGTATGGAAATTCCTGCTAATTTTTCACCTGAATTTCTTGAAGAAGAGATTCTTGACCTGGTAAAAGAAAATGGTTTAGATACTACAGCAGCGCGTGTAAAATTTTCGGCTTACCGCAAAGAAGGAGGTTATTATAAACCAGCAACGCGGGAAATAGGATTCATTATCACTGCTAAAGAACTTTCTGATGCTTTTTATTTACTGAATGAAGACGATTATGAAGTAGAACTTTTTAAAGATCACTACGTAACCAGCGGATTATTTTCTACTATAAAATCAAATAACCGCGCCATAAATGTCCTGGGAAGTATTTTTGCTTCAGAAAATGGATATGAAAACTGTTTTTTGATCAATGAAAAAAAGAATGTGGTTGAAGCCTTAAATGGTAATTTATTCCTTGTAAAAGGAGATAAAATAAAAACGCCACCACTTACCGATGGAGCTTTAAATGGAATTACCCGGAAGAAATTACTAGAAATTATTAAAACCCTTCCCGATTTAACTTTAGAAGAAACTTCAATTTCTCCTTTTGAACTTCAAAAAGCTGATGAGTTGTTTATAACCAATGTAATTACAGGAATCCAACCGGTAACAAAATATCGTAAAAAGAAGTTTGGAAATAAAGTAGCTAAAGACCTGCTTTCAAAATTAAACGTAAAAGCAAGATTGGGTTAGTTATAACTGGGATTTTCTGGTGCATTAGACCATAAAATATATTCCCCGCCAAGTTGCATCATTTTATCTTTCCAAAAGGAATGGTATGGACGTTCTATAATGTCTTTAGGATTTTCGTTGGTAGTTACAATCCAGGCGTGTGAACTTAATTCTTCATCTAATTGATTGGCATCCCAACCGGAATATCCTAAAAAGAACCGTATTTCTTTTTCACTAATTAATTTTTGATTAATTAGTTCTGTAACCACATCAAAATTACCGCCCCAATAAATGCCATTGGCAATTTCTACACTTTGGGGAATAAGATCTGGTATTTTATGAATAAAGTAAAGATTGTCCTGCTCTACCGGGCCACCGTTGTAGATTTTAAAATTAGAAGAAAGATCAGGTACAAGGTCTTTTAAAGTAAAATCTAGTGCTTTATTAAGTATAAAACCCACAGAACCCGCTTCAGAATGATCGGCAAGCAAAACCACAGAGCGGTTAAATGCCACATCTCCAATTATTGATGGTTCTGCTACCAATAGATGGCCTTTGGTTGGTTTTAAAGCGATCATTTTAGCATGTTTTTATCTAAACTACTATTAATTTAAAAAAAATCAAATTAAAACTTAAATTATTTTCATTAAAAAAGCCTCTCTTATGAGAGGCTTTCAATGTTTTACTAATATAAATTATTAGTTTACAGCTTTTTGTAAATCTGCACCGGCCTTAAATTTCACTACATTTTTAGCAGCAATTTTAATGGTTTTTCCGGTTTGTGGGTTTCTTCCTTCACGGGCAGCTCTTTTAGAAACTGACCAAGATCCAAATCCTACTAAAGAAACACGATCTCCTTTTTTAAGAGATTTTTCTACGTTTTCCAGGAAAGATTCTAAGGCTTTTTTTGCTGCTGCTTTTGAGATTCCAGCGTTTTCAGCCATTGCATCAATTAAATCTGTTTTGTTCATAATTTGAATTTTAAATAAATTGTTGGTTAAACATTCTGTTAAATTGCTTTACAAATTTATATGGAATTCTCGGCCGTGCAAGTAATATCAAGGGAAATGCAGAATATTGTTAATAAGTCGGCCATTTTGTTAATAAACAAGTATAAATTTAGTTGATTTTTATCCGTTTCAGTAACCATAAGGCCTTAGCGGAATTTTGACCCTTCCGTAAAATCATATCCGTTTAAAAGTGATTTTACATCCATTTTTCGCTTTCCGGGAAGTTGTAATTCTTCAATTATTAGATAACCGCCCTCTGTTGCTACCTTCAGCTTTTTATCTTCAACCAAAATACAGCCATTTTCTAAAGAATGACTGGCAATTTCTTTTTTACAATGGTAGATCTTTACTTTTTCTTCTTTATTATCGTTCAACAAAATACTCCAGGCGGCCGGGTAAGGGTTTAAGCCTCGAATTAAATTATAAATTTGATCTAAAGAATCGTCCCAATTAATTTTTGTGTTCTCCCTATTTAATTTTGGGGCGTCTTTTAATATTTCATTAAAGGGTTGTGGAGTGGGAGTGAGGTTGCCATTTTCTATAAGTTCAAGTGTTTCTACCACCAAACCCGAGCCAAGTTCCAGTAATTTATCGTGCAATTCACCAACACTTTCTTCGGGAGCAATATCAATTTCCTTCTGAAGTATCATCGCACCGGTATCAATCTTTTCATCAAGAAAAAATGTTGAAACCCCGGTTTTTGTTTCATTATTAATTATAGCCCAGTTTATAGGAGCGGCACCACGATATTGAGGCAGGAGGGAAGCATGAAGATTGAAGGTTCCAAATTTAGGCAAATCCCAAACAACTTTTGGTAACATTCTAAAAGCCACAACTACCTGTACATTTGGTTCAAGAGCTTTTAATTCTTCAATAAAAGTTTGATCTTTTAAATTAGTAGGTTGCAAAACCTTTAAACCTTTGCTCACCGCAAATTTTTTCACCGGACTTTCCTGTAATTTTCTTCCTCTTCCAGCGGGTTTATCGGGGGCTGTTATTACGCCAACTACATTATAATTGGCGTTTAATATACTTTCCAGGCTGGCCACAGCAAAATCTGGCGTGCCCATAAATACTATTTTTAATGATCTCATCATCTATTTATTTGGTAAACATTCCCGTTTTTTCGAGAAATTAATTCTTTGTCTATTAATAATCGTAAAACTTCTAAAACCTGATCTTCGGGATAATTAATGGCCTCGGTGAGCTGCCGCGAAGAAGCGTTAGAGGTTTTTAAAATGTTTATTATTTCTTTATAAATCGCATTTTTAAGCTCTCTGGTTAAAGGCGCAGCTTGTTTTTGGCAAACCGAACAAATTCCGCAGTTTTCTACTTTTTTCTCTCCAAAATATGCGAGTAATTGCTTGCTTCGGCAAATCTTCTCATTCTCCAGATAAGCCAAAACCGAATCTATTTTTTCTTTTTTAGACTGGTTATGTTGCTTTATATATGTCGCCAACGGAAAAATAACCAAATCGTCTTCCCGTGGAACCAAAAATAAAACGGTTGCATCGTGTTCTGCAAAAACGTATTCCAGCACCTGGTCTTTTTCCAGCTCCTGAAGAAATTTTAGCGCTTTGTCTTGCTCTATATTAGATTTTTTACAAATCGAAGCCAGGTCTATCGCTGTTTTATTTTCCAGAATTCCACCGTAGGTTCTTAATAGCGCTTTTACAAAATTTTCGTATTTCTGATTTTGCTCTAGATAATACTGAAGTTGCTTTCCAGAAATGATAAAATGAATACTGGTTCTTTTATGAAATTCCTTTGATAGTTTTAGAACGCTGCATCTATCTAAAAGCTGAAGCACCTCGTAAGTTTTAGAAAATGGAAGTTCGTATTGGGCACAAAATTTAGAAAAACTAAAATTATGTTCGGTTTCCTCCCCTTCACCGTAGGCTATCCTGAAATAGGTATTAAGCTTTTTATAAACCAGTTTTACATCTTCCAGTTGGGGTAAATTAGCGAGAAACTGATTTTTTAAAACCGGGATGTCGCTCTTATTAGTTAAAATTGTTGCATCTGCTTTTGCTCCATCTCTCCCTGCGCGTCCGGCTTCCTGGAAATAGCTTTCTAAAGATTCTGGTAAATTTAAATGAATTACCTGCCTAACATCTGGCTTATCTATTCCCATCCCAAAAGCAGTGGTAGCCACCATAATATGATGCTTATTCTCTAGCCAGCTGGTAAGCTTTTTTGTTTTTTCTTTAGGTTGTAATCCCCCGTGGAAGGCATCAGCTTTGTAGCCTTTTTTGATCAATAAATCAGCTATTTCCAGACTGGCTTTTCGGCTTCGAACATATATTATCGCAGCCTCATTTTTATTATTCAGAAGTTGAAATAATCTATAATATTTATCTTCAGCCATTAAGACATTATAGGCAATATTTGAACGATAAAAAGAATCTTTTAGAACTTCAATATCTACCAGTTCCAATTCTTTTACAATGTCTTTCACCACCGCCGGGGTTGCTGTTGCTGTAAGTGCAATGAAAGGTGTTTCTGGTTTTAAATCTTTTAAGAGTGAAATATTTCTATATGCTGGTCTAAAGTCGTGGCCCCATTGCGAAATACAATGTGCTTCATCTACCGCGATTAGATTTACATTCATCAACTTAATGCGTTCCTGTACCAGGTCTTGTTGGAGTCTCTCAGGAGAAAGATAGAGGAATTTATAATTTCCGTAAATACAATTATCAAGCGCTGCATCCAGGTCGCGGTAAGCCATTCCGCCGGTTAATGCCATTGCTTTTATTCCTTTTTGCTGAAGCGCATTTACCTGATCTTCCATTAATGCAACTAACGGGGATATTACAATACATATTCCGTCTTTAATTAATGCAGGTACCTGGAAGCAAAGTGACTTCCCACCTCCGGTTGGCATTAGCGCCAGTACATTTTTTTTCTCCAGGAGTTTTTCTATAACAGGTTCCTGCAGCGGCCTGAAAGACGAGTGTCCCCAGTATTTTTTTAATATGTAATGTGCATCCTGCAAATAGCTTATTCAATTTTATTTAAAATGAACTGAGTTCTTTCAATAATAGAGGTTTTAGGAACTTCAATAGGGGTATAACCGTAAGTTTTGTAGGTTTCAAAGAGATACTTAGAGATTAAGCTAGCTTCTTTAAAAGACTCGTAACGCTCGTTATCGCTTTGGTAAATTTCTTCCCAGGGCGGTAAAAAGAATATTTTATCATAAGAATATTCTTTACAGGTATTGGTAAAATAAGTAGAATATTCGGTTTTAAAATAATCCATATAAGCCAATACATCTGGAAGGCCACGGTCTATAAAAATGGTTGAAGCCGGTAGCATATCGGCCTCACGATGCTGAATTTTTCGACCTTCCAGTAATTTTTCACTAAAAAGTACGGGTTTATCAAGAAATAATTGGTCTATACCCTGTTTTTGGGCTTCTAAAGTTACCTGCCTGGAAATTTCATGAAGACATTCATGTCCATGTTTTTCCAACTGGCGTATTATAGAAGATTTTCCGGTACCGGGGCCACCGGTAATTACTATTTTCTGTTTTTTCACGCTGCAAATTTCGACATTTGAAATTGATTATAAAAATGTATGCAATCCATGTATCTTTGCAGCCTAAAATTAAGTTAGAAAATTATGAGTGGAGCGAAAGATCAGGAAGAGTTTTATAACAAATTAAGAGCGCAATTACAGGATACATCTCTTTGGCCATCTGAATATTTATATAAATTTATAGTTCCTGCAAAATCGAACCAGGTGAAAATTATTGAGGAGATCTTCAATAATATGGGAGCTGTTATTACTACCAGGAAGTCTAAAAAAGGAACTTATATAAGTACATCGGTAAATGTGCGAATGAAGAATCCCGATGCTGTAATTGAAAAATATAAAGAAGTGGCAGAAAAAGTAGAGGGTGTAATCTCTCTTTAATCCTTTCAGAAGGGAGGAATTAGAAAAAAGGCTGACCGCAAATTGTAAAAAATTATCTTCTGAATTATCTTCCCCGAAACTGTAGATTTTTTAATTTTTCAAAAATTTTATCTATCCCGATAATATTTAGTATTTTGCAGCGAATAACTTCTACAGTAAATTACCTCTGGGGGAAGCCTATGAGGCATTAAAGGGAAGATTTTTTTGATTTTGAGCCTGGCCTCAAAGTATTTAAGTCTCGATTATCGAGTAAAGTATCATCTTATAAATTTCAATTTTGACACACGCATTAGAATATAACTCCGAAAGGAGACACTTAATTATTCCCGAATACGGGAGACATCTTCAAAAAATGGTAGAAGAAGCCATTGAAATTGAAGATGATAAAGAACGAAACCAGGTAGCAAAGTCTATTATTGCCGTAATGGGTAATATGCAACCGCATCTTCGCGATGTACCCGATTTTCAACATAAATTATGGGATCAATTATTTATAATTAGTGATTTTAAGCTTGATGTAGAATCACCTTTTCCAAAACCAACCCGGGAAATGCTGGAAGAGCGTCCTGAAATGTTAGGTTATCCTCAAAACTTTCCGAAATATCGTTTCTACGGAAATAATATTAACCGAATGATTAATGAGGTTAAAGATTGGGAAGAAGGTCCTTTAAAAGAAGGTTTGGTTTTGACGATAGCCAACCATATGAAAAAATCTTACCTTAATTGGAATCGTGATACTGTAGAAGATGAGATAATTTTTGAACATCTTCGGGAACTTAGCGGCGGGAAAATTAATTTAAAAAATGCCGATGAAGATCTTAGTGATGCTTCAAGCCTTATTAGAAATAAGAAGAAGCACACCGGTAAAAACAATAATCCTAAAAAATCCAACCGCAAAGGTGGAGGTGGCCGCAAGCGCTACTAAATAATATTTTACTTTCATGGGAACTTTCCAAATTGAAGGCGGGCAGCAACTTAGTGGCGAAATTCAGCCACAGGGAGCCAAAAACGAAGCCCTGCAAATTCTATGTGCCGTATTATTAACTTCAGATGAAGTTGTGATTAATAATATTCCAGATATCCTGGATGTGAATAAATTAATTCAGCTTCTTGAAAATCTTGGAGTAAAGATTAAAAAACTTGGAAAAGGAAGTTATTCTTTTAAAAGTGATGATCTGGATCTAGATTATCTAAGTAGTGACCAGTTTAAAAAAGACGGTAGTGGTTTACGAGGATCAATTATGATTGTGGGACCATTACTGGCAAGATTCGGTAAGGGATTTGTTCCGAAACCGGGTGGCGATAAAATTGGTAGAAGAAGGCTGGATACGCATTTTGAAGGTTTTATTAAACTAGGTGCTAAATTTAGATACAATAAAGAAGAACGTTTTTACGGCGTAGAAGCTCCAAACGGATTGAAAGGCAGTTATATGCTTTTGGAAGAAGCTTCGGTAACCGGTACGGCAAATATTGTAATGGCAGCTGTTCTTGCTGAAGGAACTACTACTATTTATAACGCCGCTTGTGAACCTTATTTACAGCAACTTTGCAATATGCTGAATTCAATGGGCGCAAAAATTAGTGGCGTAGGTTCTAACCTTTTAACTATTGAAGGTGTAGATTCCTTAAAAGGTTGCGAACATAGAATTCTTCCAGATATGGTTGAAATCGGTTCCTGGATTGGGATGGCGGCGATGACCAAGAGTGAACTTACCATTAAAAATGTAAACTGGGACATGTTGGGGATTATTCCAACAACTTTTAGAAAATTAGGAATCACCATAGAACGCAAAGGAGACGATATTTTTATTCCTGCGCACACCAATGGCTACGAGGTTCAGAGTTTTATAGATGGTTCTATAATGAATATTAGCGATGCTCCCTGGCCAGGTTTTACGCCAGATTTATTGAGTATTATTCTGGTGGTTGCTACTCAGGCTCGTGGAAGTGTACTTATTCACCAAAAAATGTTTGAAAGTAGATTATTCTTTGTGGATAAACTGATAGATATGGGAGCGAAGATTATTCTTTGTGATCCGCACCGGGCTACGGTAATTGGGCACGACTTTCAATCGCAGTTAAAAGCTACCACAATGACTTCTCCAGATATTAGGGCCGGAATTTCCTTATTAATTGCCGCACTTTCAGCAAAAGGAACTTCTACCATACACAATATTGAACAAATAGACAGAGGTTACGAAAATATAGATGAACGTCTTAAAGCACTTGGCGCTAAAATAGAGCGTGTAGCTTAAAGCTTTTGCAAAGAAAAACCCTGGATCCTAAAATAAATTCAGGATGACTAATAAATAAAAAATCCAGATGATTAATTCATCTGGATTTTTTTGTTAGAATTTTATGAAACTAAACTTCAGTTTCAGCTTTTTTCTTGTTTTCTTTATAATGGAAAAGGTTATTTTCCTTAATCATTTTCGTGGTTTTTTCAGGCAACATATCTTCCCAGCCTTCTTTTCCTTCACTAATCATTTGTAAAACTTCTCTTGAATAAACATCCAGAATTTCAGGATTGTAATTCTCAATATCTTCAACTCTACCATTATACTTAAAGAATTTATACAATTCTTTCATTCTAGGATGAACTTTTAAGTTATCGCTGGTAGTAATTTCTCCGGTTTCTGGATCTTTAAGCGGGTAGAGGTAAACCTTAAGGTCTTTAAAGAATAATTTACCAAAAGCTTCCAGAATACCACCGCTTAGATGCCTATAATATTTCTCATCAAACACATCTACCAGGTTATTTACACCCATAGTTAAGCCCATTCTTTGCTTAGAATATCTTGAGAAGTATTCAACTACACGATAATATTCCTGGAAATTGGAAATCATTACGGTTTGTCCCAGGGAGCATAAAAGTTTTGCCCGGTCCATAAAATCGCGTTCATCAATTTCACCTTCGGCCCTTAGGTTAGAAAGGGTGATTTCAAAAATAACTTCTGTATTTTCTTTTTCTACCTTGCTTTCTTTCAGGAATAATTCCAGCGAACGCTCATACATATCCATGTTAACCTTAGTTACCGGTCTAAAACTTCCGCGCAGCGCAAGGATATTCTTTTTGTAAAGTATTTTAGCAGGAAGTACGTTGTTACCATCTGGAGCAAACATAACGGCATCTGTCATTCCGTTTTTAACCAGCTGTAAGCTCATTAAACGGTTGTCTACACCTTCAAATCGTGGTCCGCTAAAATTTATGGTATCAATTTCTATTTGATCTTTGTCTATATGATCGTAGAGGTAACGTAAAAGTTTCTTAGGATTATCATATTTATAATAAGCTCCATATATAAGATTTACGCCCAGTATTCCAAGGGTGTTTTGCTGGTGGCGGGCATCGTTTTCGTGAAATCTTACGTGCAGGCTAATCTCGTTATAATCTTCTTCCGGACTTACCTGATATCTAATTCCTACCCAACCGTGGCCTTTATATTTTTTTGCAAAATCTATAGTAGCAACGGTATTAGCGTAACTAAAAAAAAGTTTATTTGGGTGTTTTTCACGGGAAATGCGTTGCTCAATCAAGCCAATTTCATGGGAAAGCATCTTTTTTAACCGTGCCTCGGTTACATATCTCCTGTCATTTTCCACTCCGTAGATTGCATCACTAAAATCTTTATCGTAGGCACTCATGGCTTTTGCGATAGTACCGGAGGCGCCACCGGCTCTAAAAAAATTTCTTACCGTTTCCTGGCCGGCACCAATTTCAGAAAAAGTTCCGTAGATATTTTCATTTAAATTAATGCGAAGTGCTTTGCTTTTAATTGAAGGAACATTTTCAAATTCCTTATCGCCCATTATTGTAATTGGCATAATTTTTCTTTTATGTGTGGTTTCTTTTTTGCTTAATCCAAAGGTACTAAAATCGGTAAGGTATTGAAAAAAAATATCTTTACTTTTGCCTAAAACATAGAATTCTTGGAAGTAATATTTTTAGGTACAGGCACCTCACAGGGAATCCCTATTATAGGTAGTAAACACCCGGTTTGCCTTAGTGATAATCCCAAAGATAAACGCTTGCGGGTATCGGTTTTGGTAAAATGGGAAGAATATAATATTCTAGTAGATTGCGGTCCTGATTTTAGGATGCAAATGCTGGCAAACCCTGTAGAAAGCCTTGATGCCATTTTATATACCCACGAACATAACGATCATACTGCAGGTTTAGATGATATTAGGCCTTTTTTCTTCCGCCAGGGCGATATACCGGTTTTTGCTCATAAAAGAGTGCTGGAATCTCTTAGAAAACGATTTGAATATATATTTACTTCAACAAATAAATATCCCGGGGCGCCAGGGGTACAGGAGAACGAAATTGTAAATGAAGCTTTTCACTTCAAAGATTTAAAAATTACTCCTATAAATTATATGCATAACCGCTTACAGGTTTTTGGATTTAGGCTTAAAGATTTCGCTTATCTAACAGATCTTAAGTCTATTGAAGAAGAAGAAGTTCAAAAACTGGATGGCGTAAAGGTGTTGGTAGTAACCGCTTTAAGAATAGAGCCGCACCATTCTCACTTAAACCTCGAGGAAGCCTTAGAATTTATAGCAAGAGTTAAGCCCGAAAGAGCCTATTTAACCCATATTAGTCATTTACTGGGCTTTCATGATAAAGTGCAGCAGCAACTTCCCGAAAATGTATTCGTGGCCTACGATAACCTAAAAATCACCATTTAAGATGCGTAAAAATTTATTACTTTACCTTTTTATCTTTTCACTTTTGTTTACCATTTTTATTTATGTGAACGATAAAAAGATTCTTGATGCCCGCGATGCTGAAATTCAAAAATTGAAAGCCGAAGTAGAACGCCTGGAATTAGAGAATGAATCTGCAGCTGCTTTAAACCAAAATGAAAGTTATTTTTCTTTGATGGATAACGAAGATGCTATGACTTATTTTGAAAATAAGGGAATTGAAGCTGAAGATGTTCGTGAAGCTATAGAAAATGAATTAATGAACCAGAATAAGGTAGATGTTGATAATTCTTATGTTCCATTTGACGGGATGGAAGGTAATATGCATATCAACAAAATCAAGGTTTTAAACCATAAGTGGGTTATTGCCGATTTTACCGATGGCACTTACTGGGGAGAAGTATTTTTCACCTATTTTATTGATGAAAACGGAAAGCCCGAGCTAATTGCCGAAAAGTCTTTTATCTACCCGGCAGCCAATTAAATTCGCTTTTTAAGCCATTCTCTTAATTCAAAGAAATTTTGTGGCGCTACCCCGTGACCTACAGGAAATTCTGAATAACTGTTTTCAATATTAAGTTTATCCAGAACAGGTTTGGTTTTTCTAGCCCATTCTACAGGAATCACCTGGTCTTGAGAACCGTGCGAACAATAAAATGATAGTTTAGAAAAATCATTTTTCTCAAATCCAGGTTTTATAATTTCTTTATTTATATAACCGCTAAGAGCGACAATATTTTTAACCTTTTCAGGATAGGAGAGGGCTACCGCATAACTTAAAATACTACCCTGGCTAAAGCCTAAAAGAGTAACATTTTCCGCATCTAAATTATAGGCTTCAATCGCTTCATCTATAAAACCTGTAATTTTCTCCCGGGATTCTTTGGCCTGCTCATCGTCGCTAAATTTTCCATTCTGGTTATCCCAGTGAATCGCGTACCAGGCGTTACCGTAAGGTTGCATCGCGTGAGGTGCTTTTACCGAAATCACGAATAATTCATCGGGTAATTCTTCAGCAAAAGAGAAAAGATCGTTTTCATCACTTCCATAGCCGTGAAGCATAATGAGCAATGGGGTCTTTTCAGTTTGGGTTTTCGGTTTTCTTATAAGGTGGTGGAGAGAAAGTTCTTTGGTATTCATTTAATTTATTGTACTAAACCATTTTTGAAAATATGCGCCTAAAATTGGCACTTCTTTTTGTTCGCCCTGAATTGCGGTCACCAGGCCATAAATACCCAAAACCGCAATAAAAATATAAAAGGCAGATGAAATTAACCAGCTGTCAAATAATCCAACCAACACTCCTAAAACATAGAAAGTGACATGGATGCCAAAAGCCTGCCTAATATGAAATGAAGCAAACGGATTTTTATTTTCGTTGTTCATAAAATAGGCTATAATGGTGCCAATAATCGTGAGATAGGCAACTATAGCTGGGGTTTTTCCTTCTTCGGCAACTGTTTTCATAGCTGGTTTTCTAGGTTGTAAAGGTATTAAATTTATAGTGAAATCTATAAACCAAAATCTCCCGCTTTGGTAATTATTCCCAAAGCTTTTCCTTTTATTTGATGCCCTTTAAAAATACTGTTTGTTGAAGTCGAAAAAATATGGGCTTCGTTAAATTCATATTTTTCATTTGGGATAAAAAGACTAAGATCTGCAGGATTTCCTTCTTTAATTTCTATGTCTTCCAACCCAAATATTTGTTTTCCTTTAGAAAGTATTTCTATAACTTCTTCGGTAGAAAAAATTGTGCTTAATGCTCCAAAAGCAGATTCCAAACCAATACTTCCATATAAAGCATTATCAAATTCTACTTTTTTATGCTCGGTATCAATAGGAGTATGATCGCTGGTAATCATATCTATAGTTCCGTCCTTTAAGCCTTTTATGAGCGCTTTTATATCTTCTTTAGTTCTAAGCGGAGGCAAAACCTTAGCATTGGTATCAAAGTCCTGCAGTAGTTCATCGGTAAATATTAGATTATGAATAGCTACACTACAGCTAACATCCAGGCCTTTCTTTTTAGCTTCATTTATTAAGGAAACCGATTTTTTAGTAGAAATTGTAGGAATATGCAACTTCCCACCGGTGTATTCCAGAAGATATAGGTCTCGCGTAATTTGCAATTCTTCGGCTAGGTTGGGAATTCCTTTTAATCCTAACGAGGTACTGCTTTGTTCTTCGTTTACCATTCCTTTACCGGCAATACGATCTTCCTGCGGAAAAGATTGCACTAATCCGTTAAAATTTTGAGCATATTGAAGCGCGATTTTCAGCAAATTTGGATTTTTTACAGCACGTTTATAATCTCCAAAAGCTATGGCGCCTCCCTGTTTCATATCATAAAGTTCGGCTAGATCTACACCTTCACTTTTAATGGTTAAAGCTCCTGTAGGAAACATTTTAACCGGGTGATGTGCTGCTTTTGATTTTACCGAAGTAATTGCGCCATTATTGTCAAGAACCGGAAACGTATTAGGGTTTAAAGCAATACTGGTAAATCCGCTTTTTGCTGCTGTATCAAGGCCGTTAGCAATTGTTTCCCGCTCTTCAAAACCGGGTTCTCCAAAACTCACACTACTATCAAACCAGCCCCGGGAAACGTGAAGGTTTTCTTCTGAAATCACTTTATCGGCTTTGGTAGAAATATCGTTTCCAATTTTTATTATAATCCCATTCTCTATTAGAATATCCAGCTTTTTTTTGTGGTAAGCTGAGTGTTTATCTATTATTGTTGCCGATTTTAAAAGTAGTTTCATTTAGTTATGTTTTTGTCTCAATCTGTTGCTAATCCCGATTCAGTAGTAATGCGATTATTTCAAATATTTTAAAAGAAACATCTCCGCGCTTAAAAATATAAGTGCAAAAATAACAAAGCATTTCCAAAGCTCGTTGCTTTGCCCCGCGGCATTTATTTCATTAAAATAAGAGCCTATATTAGCGTGTATTTTTACGTTTTCTGTTTCCGGGGGAATATTATATTCCAATTCACTTTCGGTCCTTGGTGAGTTAAAACTTATGTAGCCCTGGTTTTCGTTTCTGTATTCCAAAGAATAATTTCCTGAAGCTATATCCAGGCCGGAAGTTAAAATCTCCAGATTATCGCCCAACGCTCGTTGCTGCGGAATAAAATCTTCGGTATCTGAAACAATATGAACAACCTCGTCTTGCTGGGTTTGAAGCGGAATATTGATCTCATTCTCTTGCCCCGTTTCGTAGTATAAATTTGGCGTTTTTAAAGCACTAAGACCTATATTATAAAAAACAGGAACAATTAATGGTGAATTTCTGAAATTTGAATTTTCAGAATTTAAGGCTGCAGAAAATAAAAACACATCATTATTTTCTATTAAAAATGCGGAATTGTCCTGAAATGAAATCACCTTATTCCCATTTTGCATATTAAAGTAGGTCTGCACCTTCGGATAATCAAAATTATCAATCCTTTCTTCAAAAACTCCGGCGAGTAAAGGATGATCAAAAGATAATTCGGTTATTAAAGTTTCCCGGGCTTTTAATTCAGAAAATCCTGGTGCATTTATTCGGTTAAGAAAGTTATTGTAAGAATTTATATCTAAGTTTTCTGCAGCAATAATTACCAGTGGAACCGCATTCTTTTGAAGGTTTAAAAGGTTAGATTCTAAAGCGCCCGAGATGGTTTCCAACTCATTTAGCACCACCAAATCTGCGGAGTTTAAACTATTAAAATCAAGTTGATCTATTTCAAAGATTTCAGTATTAAATTCAGGCGGAGTAAGGATGCGGCTAAGAAAACTGGCATCTGTATTCTGACTTATAACCGCTACATTGGCTGGTTTAAGCTTATTTAAGCTAAAAAACATTGAATTATCGTATGCCAAAGAGGCGTCTTCAATACTTATTATTCCTTTAGAAATTTCTTCTTCATTTATTTTAAAAATGGTTTCTGTTGTTTGATTTTCCTCAAAATTTACGGCGGTTTTTGCTAAAAGTTCTTCCCCATTATAGACCGAAACACTTACGGGTTCTAAAATTTCTACTGAACTGCTTAATAAGACTTTTAAACTAATTTCAGAAGCTTTGCGATTGCTTATAAAAACGGAATCTATACTGATATTCTGAGTATTTTCGGGAACTGCGGGAATTAAATGATAATTTATATTAGAAGTTTCTAATAAATCTCCAGTATTCAAATTTTGCTGAAAATCAGAAATAAAAATAAGCTCTTTATTTCCTGTAGTATTATTCAGAACTTGTTCTGCTCTTAAATTTAGCGTCTTAAATTCTGTAGAATTTTCTGCAAAATCGAGGTTTTGGAGTTCGGTGATTAATTCTTCCGCAGTAAGGTTTTTAAACTCGTTAGTATGGGTAAACAGGCTTATTTCTTTATCTTCAAGAAGATTTGTAATCAAATCCTGAATGGAGGCGGCCAGTAGTTCGCCATTTTTACCGGTGGCTTGCATACTGTAAGAATTATCTAGAAAAATAAGCTGAGCACTTTGGGCTGCATTAGGGTTTTTAGCAGGAAAATAGGGTTGAGCAAACGCCAAAATTAAAGCGGTGAGTATAAGCATTCTTGTAGCCAGTACCAACCATTTTTTTAAGCGAGAGCTCTTTCGGGTTTGGCGAATTACTTTTTTTAAGAATTTTACATTGGTAAAATCTTCCTTTTGGAAACGGCGTAGTTGAAATAAGTGAACAGCCAGCGGTATGAGTAGTAAAAACAGGGCATAAAGTAATTCCGGCTGTTTAAATTCCATAAAGCTTTAAAAAGTTTTTCAAATATATGAAATGGAATTTAAGCTAAGGCCGTTTAATTTTGAATTTAAAAGTACTGCCTTTGCCTTTTTCAGCAATTACTTCAATACTGCCGTTCATTTGTTCTATATGTTTTTTAACCGTGGCAAGGCCTATGCCACTACCGGGATTGCCGTACCTGTCTTTGGCATCTAAAGTAGCAAAAAGCTGAAAGATCTTTTCCTTATCGGTAGCAGAAATTCCAATGCCATTATCGCTAACTTCAAAACAATAATAAGTTGAAGTGGTTTTGAAATTAATATCCACTTTTCTAACTTCTGCAGTATTATATTTTAAAGCATTGCTTATTAAATTCATAAAAACCTGACTAAGCGCAGCTTTATTTATATTTTTAAGATGCCCTTTATCGGGGTAGGTGATTTCTACATCTTCTTCCAGTTTATAAAGATCTGTAATTCGCTTTAAAAGGGTAGGGAGGTGCACATCTTCATAATCTTTTTCTAAAACGTGATCGCTGCGATAAAAACTTAAAATTCCATCTACATAATTGCGAAGGGAATAAGACGATTCTACTAAAAAATCGAGATACTGCCTGCTTTGTTCATCAAGTTTTTCGTTGTTTTCGTCTTTTAGCAATTCGGTTAAGGAAATAATATTGGCGAGCGGCGATTTAATATCGTGCGAAACCAGGCTGGCAAATTTTTCCAGTTCCTTATATTTTTGCTTCAATTTTCGCTGTACGTGTTGAAGTTTGTTTTTATGTTTTCGCGATTCAAAGAGATTCATACTTTGGTTCGCTAAAGCCAGTAAAGATTTTTTCTGATCTTCATCTAACTCCCTAATTCTTGTATCAAAAATGCAGAAAACGGCTATTGCGTGGCCATTTGCATTTAATAGGGGCACACCTGCATAAAAATGATACTCACGATCGTAAATATTTCTGGCATTTTCAAATAACCCTGGATGCTCGCCGCTATTTATTATAAAGATTTCTTCGCTTGTGTGAATAGAATGCTCGCATAAAGCATTTTCCCGGGGAAGTTCAGCCAGTTGAGTACCGTAAGCCGATTTATACCAGATATTATTTTTACCAATAATACTAATTTTTGCTACTGGAACCTGGCAAATCTTTGCCGCTAGAAAAGTAAGCTGATCATAGTCTTTGTCTTCTCCCGATTTAAAAATTGCATATTCAGCAAGAGCTGCCCGACGTAATCTCTCATTTGAAGAAATTTTTTTTTGTTGCATACTTTTTTGCAATTAATACAATAATATAAAAAAAATCTTCGATTTTTGATGAAAAAGCTTACTATTTAAGCTTTTCGGCTAATAGAAAAATCAAATCTGGTACCTTTTCCCATTTCCGAATTCACTTTTAAATTTCCGCCTAAATTACCCACCAATCTTTTAACTGTAGAAAGCCCAATACCATTGCCTTTATTTCCAGAGCGATCACTTTTGGCAACGGTGGTAAAAAGTTTAAAAATATCATCTTCTTTCTCCTTTGGAATACCTATCCCATTATCCTGTATGCTGAAGTAATAAAAATCGGGGTTTTGAGAGAATCCAATATCAATAACAATCTTGGGTTTATCGTTGTATTTAAGGCTGTTTCCTAATAAGTTTAAAAAGATTTGTTCCAGGGCTGCACGGTTAGAACTAATAATGCTATTATCTTCTGGAAGGTTAATTACGCAATCTTCTGTAATATTTAAAAGGTCTATGATTTCTTCCAGCAGTTGGTGCACATCAAATTCTTCGCTGTTTGAAGCGGCAATATTATCGCTCTCATAATGATCTAAAATGCCATTTATGTAACTGCTAAGCTTTAATCCCGCTTGTTTAAGGTTTTTTAAATAATCTAAACCTTCTTCTCCAAGTTTACTACCAAATTTGGCTTTTAAAATATCTGCAGAAATAATCATATTGGCCAGTGGCATTTTCATATCGTGTGAAACCACCCCGGCAAAATCCTTGAGCATTGCATTATGTTCGTTTAATTGCTTTTTAATATTCTCCAGGTAATCGTTTTTACGTTTTAATTCCAATAGAATTTCTACCTGTTTCGCCAATGATTTTAGTGCCTTTTTTTGCTCCTGGCTTAGTTTATTCGGTTTTGTATCAATTACACAAAGAGTGCCCAAAACCATATCATCATAGTTTTTTAAAGGCATACCGGCATAATAAATTATAGGATCATTATCGGCAAGCACAAAAGGATTATCTAAAAACCGCCCATCTAATCGGGTATCTTCAATCTCCATTAGTTTCTCCGGTTCCAGAATGGCGTGACTACAGAACGAAATATCTCGTTCTGAGGTGCACATATCTGTACCGTATTTAGATTTAAACCACTGCTCGTGTTCCCCAACAAGGGAAATTAAAGAAATTGGTGTTTGGCAAATAAAAGACGCGAGTTGAGTGATATTATCAAATTCCTCTTCGGTGGGACTGTATAAAATGTTGGCGTCCTCAAGCGCTTTTAATCGTTGGCTTTCGTTATCTGGAATAGCAGGACTTAACATATATTTGAAGATTGCATTAAAACAAATTTAACAAAATTAAGTGTAACCTGTTAAACTTTTGCTAATACTTTTCGAAGACTCCTAATCCAAATAATGCAAAATCGTATTTAACGGGATCTACTGCATCTAATTTTCGTAACGCCTTATCTAATTCATTTAAAGCTTTGGCATCATTCGCTTTGCGTTTTAAGAGTTTTAATTTCCTGGCTACATTTCCAGAATGTACATCTAAAGGACAACTTAATTGCGAAGCAAGAAGGTTGTCCCAAAGACCAAAATCTACACCGGCCTGGTCTTTTCTCACCATCCACCGCAGGTACATATTTATTCGTTTTGCAGCCGAATTCTTCAGCGGATCACTTACATGTTTTTGGGTTCGTGGAGGATGCGGGATTTCAAAAAATATTTTCTTGAATTCGTGAATAGCGGGTTGAAGGGAATCTTTTTCAGCATATTGTGTAAAAACAGTTTCAATACCACCGTGGTTTAAGTAGATATTTTTTAATGCTGAAATAAAATAAATAAGATCAATATCATTAAAAGTGCGATGAACAAATCCTCTTAAACTTTCCAAATCACCCTCAGAATGATTAATAATGAAATCGTGCGGACTGTGGTCCAGCATTTCCATTAAGCGATTTGCGTTCTTGAGAATACTTTTTCGGTTTCCCCAGGCAATTGTAGCGGTAAGAAATCCGGCAATTTCAATATCCTCCTTTTTACTGAATTGATGCGGAATTTGAATAGGATCTGATTCTATAAATTCTGGCGTATTGTATTGTTCGACTTTAAAATCGAGAAAAGATTTGAGTTCACTTTTTTTCAAACTGCTTAAATTTCCTTTTTATCAATAATTTTCCCGTCCTGCATGGTTATTTTCCGGTCGGCCATATCGGCGAGTTCCTCGTTATGGGTTACAATTACAAAAGTTTGCTGAAACTCGTCCCTAAGTTTAAAGAATAATTTATGAAGGTTTTCGGCAGATTCGGTATCTAAATTTCCCGAGGGTTCATCGGCAAAAATCACCGCTGGATTATTAATTAGAGACCTTGCAACCGCAATGCGTTGTTGCTCGCCACCACTAAGTTCAGCGGGTTTATGATGTGCCCGGTTTTTAAGGCCTAAAAATCCTAAGAGTTCTTTTGCGCGTTCTTCAGCCTTTTCTTTGGACGAATTATTAATAAATGCCGGAATGCAAATATTTTCTAAGGCAGTAAATTCAGGTAATAATTGGTGAAACTGAAAGATAAACCCAATATTCTTATTCCTGAATTTAGATAAATCCCGGGACGAAAGTTTATAAATATCGGTATTGTTTATCTCAAGTGTAGAATCCTTGTTTTTTTCAGGTTTATCCAGTGTTCCCAGAATTTGAAGTAAAGTGGTTTTACCCGCTCCCGATGCGCCCACAATAGAAACAATTTCGCTTTTTTTAATATGTAGATCGAGACCTTTTAGTACGTGCAGGTCTCCGTAGTATTTATGAATATTTTTGGCTATTATCATTGTTCGCTAGATAATCGAGATTTAAAAGCTCCAGGGCTTTCCCCAGAAATTAATTTATTACTGAAAATGCCTTTTAACCTGGTTATAGAGATTTATTAGGCTCGTGAAAATTAGCCAAATTCAGCAAAACCCCCAAGCTAAGAATTGAATATGTTTTTTACCCGGTTGTAGTCTATATAATACACTATTCGTAGGCTAAAATTATGTCGCGCCGCCCTGTTGAATAAATTATCCAAACTTTGCTGAAAATCGAGATAACTTAATTCATCCTGGTTAAAAATAGAATTTCTATAGAGTAAAATAGCTTCACTGCCAGGAGCAAATTGCCAACGGTAGCTTAGATCCAGGTTCCAAATATTAAAATTAGCATCGGGATTGTAATTTTCTTCCCTGTCGTAATTTATTGAAGTTAAACTTCCATCTTCGTTTAATTTTGAAAAGCTTCCATCTTGAAACTGCGCCACAGACCAAAAATTTCTAAAACTTAAATTTAAACCCTGTTTCGTGGTGAAATTATAATTTGCCTGAAGCGAATTTTCAAAACTTTTCATATCCCTGATTCCAAAAATCACCTCTCGCGGTTGAAGGCCTACAAAGCTGGGCCGATTTATTTCGTTATCGTATTCAAAACCATAAATCACTAAAAACTTATTGTTTATACGAATTCTGGGCTCAAAAATAAAATTAAAACTTTCCCGGGAACTTTTACTAAAAGTTTGGTAAGTGCTGCGAACATCTACAGCTAACTTTTTTCTATAATCTGAAGATATCCAGCCGTTTGCCGCAATATTTGGTTGGTAGCTAATAAAAGTATTTTCCCTTCGGGGTTCAAAAAAGTCTTTAAAAGCCGAATTTATTTCAGCAAAACCTCCAAAAGCAAATCGGTCGCGGGTCATGGCAAAAATACTTACACCACCTCCTGTCGCAACGTTCACATCGGGGCGGTAACGCCGTTGGTGATTTGCATATAACTCTATGTTATATTGATTAAAAATGCCGGTGGGTTCAAAAGTTTGGTAAGAAGTATTCAGGTAAAAATTGTTGTAATTGTTTGTAAAACTTATTCCAAGATCATTAATATCATAAGTTTCGTTAGCAAATTCGTGAGAAACTCCATACCTAAGATTTCCTTTGGTTCTGTTTATTGAAAATAAAGAGGCGAAGCCGGTTTCATTTTGGCCTGGTAAATTCACATTACTCATTTTCGCTTCTCCTACAAAATTAAATGAGTTAGCTTTATTAAATACGTCAAATAGAAATCCGGTGACACTGGCATCCCTAAAATTCCCCTCCCTGGTAACATTGGTATTAATTAAACTAATAGAAGAATTTTTATTAAAACGTTGGTCAAGCACCAGGATATTATAATTGGCCAGTGGTTCTGTAATTTTTTCCCTGCTATTGCCGGTTAGGGTGTCTCTGAAAATCGCTTTAGTTTCAGCGGTAACTGCATTAAAGAAACCTACGCCCAGGCCTCTTTCGGTTCTTCCAGAAATCTTTAAAGCATTAATAAGATCGGTTCTTTCAGGATTTTCAAGAATTTCTTCATTATCGAGTTTTTCCCGCTGCGCGCTATTAAAACCAATGGGAGTATTTCCCACGCGCCGGGAATAAAAAAGATCTCCTTTTGTAAAAAGTTCTGTTCCTTCGGTAAAGAATGCGCGGTTTTCCCCAAAGATTTGTTCAAACGGGCCTAAATTTAATTCTACATCATCATACGCAACCTGGCCAAAATCTGGCACCAAAGTCATATCTAAAGTAAAGGCTTTGCTAATTCCATATTTTACATCCAGGCCGGCATTAAAATTAGTTTCAGTTTGACCATCAAATATGTCTATTTCAGCCGAAGTATATGGATAAAAGCTAAGTCGGGTAGGAGGTTCAATATTTTTAATACCTGTAAGCAAACCGGTTTGTTGACTCATTAAACCCACGGCTTTATCTACATAATTCCAGGTGTAACTTTCATTTCTATGCGAAATTTGCCTTAAAAACTGAATTCCCCATTCCTGTTCCTGTTTTTCAGGAAAACGTAATGCAGCATAAGGAATACGAACTTCGGCATACCACCCATTTTCATCTTGAGAAACTTCTGCTTCCCAAACTATATTAAACCCGAAATCCTCGTTATTTCCGGTTATTTTAGCATCGGCTCTGGTACCCGCGGCGGTAACGGCAAACCTTATTTGATTTTCACCATCGTCATAGGTATTAATATCTATTTGAAAATAATCGCTCTGCTCCAAATTATCACGTTGGGTAAACTGTTTTACAATTTTTTCCGGTCTATTTTCATATAAATATGCTGCGATATACAGCGCCTCATTAGTATAAACTACTTTCACTTCTGTATTATGACTTTGGGGAATAGGATTGCCATCACCGGAATAATACATTACAAAATTATTTGCATTGGTAAGGTTATTCCAGGCTTTATCGTCTAAGATTCCGTCAATTACCGGAGATTCCTGAATTTTTGTTGCCGTATAATTTTTACGCGGAAGACTCTCAATTTGAGCCGAAATTTGTTGAGTAAAAATGAAGAATATTAAAATTAACCGGATTTTTGCAGGCATTAATTGATAATTTGATTGAAAATAAGTTCAAATAAATCATAGTTCTCAATGCAGTCAAAACTTTGATTTAAATTCAAGTTAAACTACATCTAATTTGTTTATTATTACCTTAAATTTGCTAAACAAAATTTATCTATGAATACAGAAAATTTAGAACAGGCAACTTTGGCAGGAGGTTGTTTCTGGTGTACCGAAGCTGTTTTTCAACGTTTAAAAGGAGTAGAACAGGTACTTTCGGGATTTACCGGCGGAAATATAAAAAACCCTGCTTATCGTGAAATTATAACGGGCAGAACAGGTCACGCTGAAGCCATACAAATAAGGTTTAATCCAGAAATAACTAGTTTTCAGGATTTGCTGTATGTGTTTTTTGCCACACATGATCCTACCACATTAAATAGACAACAAAACGATGTGGGAACCCAGTACCGCAGTGCCGTTTTTTATCATTCTGAAAAACAGAAAGAAACCGCAGAAAAGGTGATTGAAGAACTGGAAGAAAAAAAGATATTTGAGAATAAAATTGTTACCGAAATAACTGCAGCAAAAGATTTTTATATTGCAGAAAAAGAGCACCAGGATTTCTATAACCAGCATAGACAGCAGCCATATTGCCAGTTTATTATAGATCCTAAAATAAAAAAACTAACTGAAGTTTTTTCAGATAAACTGAAATAATAAAAAGATGGCTTATAAATTTAAAGAAGAATATAATATTGAGGTTACTGACGGACTTCAGGAAAATTATAAAAATATCCTTGAAGGGATAGGGGAAGATATTAGCCGTGAGGGCATAGAAAACACTCCAGAACGCGCGGCAAAAGCTATGCAATTCTTAACACAGGGTTATAAAATGGATGCTAAAACCATTTTAGAAAAAGCGATGTTCAAGGAGAGCTATGATGAGATGGTGGTGGTAAAAGATATAGAATTATATTCTTTATGCGAACACCATATGTTGCCTTTTTTTGGAAAAGCTCATATTGCCTACATTCCTAACGGGCATATTGTTGGCTTAAGCAAATTACCCAGAGTGGTAGATGTTTTTGCACGCAGGCTACAGGTACAGGAGCGTTTAACGCATGATATTTTAGAATGTATAAACAACACCCTTAAACCAAAAGGAGTAGCAGTGGTTATAGAAGCCGTACATATGTGTATGATGATGCGAGGAGTGCAAAAGCAAAATAGTGCGACTACAACTTCAGGATTTAGGGGGCTATTTGAGAAGATAGAAACCAGAAATGAGTTTTTAAAACTCATTAGCTCAGATCTTAAATAACAAACTGGCACTTTATTTGCTTTATTTGGCTAAAAGCAATCAAAATGAAACTTTTAAAAGATAAACTATTTATAAAAGGCCTAATGTACGATGCTATTGGTATGGGTACTATGGCAATTCCTTTAGTTGGGCCGTTTCTTGATCTATTATGGGCACCTTATGCAGCCAGAAAAATGGGTGAAATGTACCCTGGCAAAAAAGGAAAAGTAGCTTCTGTACTTGTATTTATTGAAGAGATTTTACCGGGAACCGATATTATTCCAACATTTACGCTAATGTATTTCTATACTTTTGTGTGGAGTAAAAAGAAGCAACCTAAAGAACGGGTAATTGAAGTTGAAATAATAGAGTAAAGCCTAAAGCTAATTTTTCGATTACCGAGTAAAACTCTTTCAAAACTTTATAAAAGCGGAATTCCTTATTGGGATTCCGCTTTTTTTTGCATTTGTTGTAAATTATTTAAAAACTATTTAACAGCGGGTACTCTTTGTTTTTAAATGTTTTATGTAATTTATGCTGAATGCAAAATTTGTAATATGGCAGAGTTTGAAAGGGACCGAAACACTATTTCCAATCCGTCAAAAATTTCTTTTTCTGGCTGGAAGAAAATAGCAATTATAATAAAAGATAAAATAGATGAGAATAACTTAAGTATAGTATCTGCCGGTGTAGCTTTTTATGCATTTTTAGCAATTTTCCCAGCTGTAATGGCCCTGGTTTCAATTTACGGGTTAGCGGTAAATCCTGAGCAAATTGAATATCAATTAAACCAGCTTGCTTCCATGGTGCCAGAAGAAGCCTTTGGGATTGTTGAAAAAAGGCTGGAAGCATTTATTTCAACTTCGGGTAAAACATTAGGTTGGGGAATGGCAATAGGTATTTTATTTAGTATTTGGAGTGCGAATAAAGGAATGAAATCTTTATTTACCGGTATTGATATTGCTTATGCAACCCGCAGCACCCGGGGATTTATAAAACAGAATGCACTTACTTTATTATTTACTTTTGCCGCTATAATCCTAGTGATTTTAAGTATGGGCTTAATAGTTGTTTTTCCTGCCGTAGTAGGGGAATTAGGCTTGCCTCAAAATATTGAAAACCTTATTAGCTGGTTACGCTGGCCAATTCTAGCATTAATTGTTGGATTTTTTCTTTGCATTATTTATAAATATGCTCCTGCTCGGAATAACCCTAAATTAAAATGGGTGGTTCCCGGGGCGTTGGTCGCCACTATTCTATGGTTAATCGCTTCATGGGGTTTCTCTTTTTATGTTAGTAATTTTGGAAGTTATGGGGAAGTTTACGGTTCTATTGCCGCAGTGGTTATTATGATGCTTTGGCTATTTATAAGCTGCTTTACCGTGCTTTTAGGAGCGCAACTAAATTCAGCTTCAGAAAGATATGCTAAAAAAGTTACCGCTTTTGAATAAAATTTCAACTGAATATTCTCTTGATCTAAGAGCGTTAAAACTGTGTTATTTGAAATCTCTTTAACGTTAGGTATATAGAATTACCACGATATTTATATAAACCGAGAATTTTCGGAACTAAAACCAAAAAATAATATTATGAATAGTCAGGCAGTAATACAAAAAGGAATGAAATGGCTTAAACGAGCTGTTATCTTAAAAGCAGGAAAGGTGATTATGAAAAAACCGGCAAGTGCTCTTGGAGTGGGTGCGGTAGCAGCTGGAGCAGGAATTGCAGCCTATAGCTTTCTTAAAAAAAGAAAGAAAAATGACCTAACCCATATAGATAATATTGAAGACAATAATCCCGAAGTTAAAGGGAAAAAGAAAATTATAGTTTAAATACCCCAAATACTTAAAATTAGACCTCACAATTTCGCAGATGCGGGAATGTGAGGTCTTTTTATTTGCATAAAATAGATTGGGTCTTACTGTGTATTATTTAATTAAAGCAACCACCTTACTGAAACAGAAATATTTCTACCAATATTAGAGATACCGTCAGGTTTTAAACGGGAAAGATGTGAGATATAATCTTTATTCAAAATATTGTTAGCACTTACACCAATTCTCATTTCACTGGAATTAATAGTGAATTGTCCTCCAAATCCCGCACCTAATAGACCATAACCACCGGTGCGGGTTTCAAAAGTATCTACATTATTTTGATTAAATACATTTTTCAATCTTAAGAAAGCATATTTACTATATATTTTATCTTCTGGATTGTCAAATTCTAATCTTAAGGTATTGGTTAGGGAATTTGCTGGGATTAGCGGTAAATATTCTCCATTACTTCTTTTTCCCGTTACGGTCTCAAAACTACTTTCAAGGTGTAACCAGTCTAAAGGGTGCGGGTGAATATGAACTCCAACTTCACCACCGTATAATTCAGCATTATTCTGAGTGTATTCAAAAACAGGATTATCATCTATTAATTCTCCCGTAGGCTGTAAATAAATATAATCGCTTATTGAATTATGAAATCCGTTCACGAAAGCTTCAAAATGCTTATTCCGCCATTCTAAAGAAAGATCTACCTGGAAATTCTGTTCATTTTCAAGATTTTGATCTCCAAACTCATACCTATTGGTGCCGTGGTGAGAACCGTTAGAGGTTAATTCAGATAAATTTGGCGCTCTAAAACCGGTAGCCAGGTTTAATCTTGCGCTTAAATTTTCGGTAACATTATATTTTGCCCCCAGCGCACCGTTTATACTTTTATACGAATTATTTATTGCAGCAATTTCACCTGTTTCGTGCTCGTGATCGTGTTCCTCTTCATGTTCTTCCCCTTCATGCTCGTCTTCTGTATGTTCTTCTTCGTGAGCTTCTACTGCTTTGCTATCTACACTCCTGGTATCAAAACGTAAACCTCCCTGGAAATCCCATCGGTCAAAATGAACGTGGGTAGTGGCGAAAAAACCAAAATCTGTAGTAGTGGCATCTGGGATTAAAATTTCTTCGCCATAGTTTGTATTGGTTTGGTGCATTCCCTGAACTCCCAAAATGGTTTCAAATCTACCTGTTCTTGGTAAATTATATTTTAGATTATAATTTAAAGTTTCCAGGTGCATTTCTAAGGCAGGATGGTCAGCACCTTCTTCCTCATGGAGCTCTTCTTCCTCTTCATGTTCTTCTTCGCCGTGTTCCTCTTCGTGGTGGTGTTCTTCAAACTCTTTACGAGTGTTATACTGATAGCCTACTTTAAAATCCAGGCTTGAATTGTTGAAATAAAGTTTATTCTCTAAACTTAAAATATGGTTGTCTATTTCCTGGTAGGGAAGAAGGGGATCTTTATCTGTAGATTGTACCCCTATTTCTTCGGGAATTCCAATATTCGATTTATTGAAATTATACCTTAAATCGGTTTTGAATTTAGCATCCTGGTAGCCGATGCCCGCTTTAAAATCTGTTTCATTAAATCGGGTATTAGTAACCCTTTCTCCATCTCCGGTTTTATAATCACTATGTGCGGCATAACTACCGCGAGCCAAAAATTTTAATTTTTCTCCAGATGTTTTGGCCATCACGCTTCCCTGGTATCCCAGGGTATTGCTGAAATAATTTACATCTGCTTCAGCATTGGTTTCATTTGCGGCTGCGTAACGTTCTGGGTTAAGGTAAAGTACACCACCAATGGCATCACTTCCGTAAAGTAGGGAAGCAGGGCCTTTTATAACCTCAACGCTTTCAATTCCTTTAGAGCTTATACCAAGCCCGTGCTCATCTCCGTACTGCTGATTTTCTAATCTAACTCCCTGTGTATAAACCAAAACACGATTAGAACTTAAACCTCTAATTACCGGTTTCCCAATTCCAACTCCTGTGGTTAAACTTTCCACGCCGGCAATTTGGGTTATCCCGTCGCTTAGAGTAACGGCACCTTTACGATTTAATTCTGCTACATTCTCCCGTTCTACACGCATTACATTTTCACTTTGTAACTGGTGAAAAGGTGTAGAGACTATCACTTCTTCCATCTCTATAGCCGATTTTTCTAAAGTGATATTTAAAGTAGAAGTTTCAGGAAAATCTAATTCGTTGGAGTAGGTGCCGAAACCTACCGAAGAAACTACAATTTTAAATTTTCCGTTAGGGATATTTTCAACTGTAAAATTTCCATCAAGATCGGTCATAGCACCTTTACTTAATTCAGGAAAATAAACATTGGCACTAAATACCGGTTCTCCGGTTTCAGCATTGGTAACCTTGCCCGAGAAGTTATTCTGAGCATATATAATTGGACTCACTGCTATAAAAAGCAATGAGAAAAGTAAACTTTTCATATATTATTTTTAAATAATTAAAATTCTAACAAATAAAAACGGATGTTAGGCAGCCAATGGAGGACCGCGAAGCTCGAAAGGGAGCTTTTGATAATCACTTAAAAATTGATAAAAATCGAAGAATTGTTTTTTGATCTGCTTTTCTACAAGGGGCTCAAAATTTATAAAATCGGCAGCAAGTACCGGACTTTGATGAAAAGAATAGAGTTCACAGTCCAGGCTACTTTCGTGAAAATGCTCATCGGCATAATTTACACATAATTCGTGGCCGTGACCGCTAAAAATATGCGCGAAACTTATTACAACCGGAAGCAAAAGTAATGCTCCCAATAATATAGCGAATATGTGTTTAAAGAGTTTCAAGAATAATTACTGGAATAATTTAGCAAAGCCCATTCTACTTAGCATTTTCTTTTCGAAGGCCCAAAAGAACTGAAACTGGCCAAAAATCCAGCCAAAACTAACCAATAAAACCTGGTAAATAGGAAAAATTAAAAATATTCTAGCGCTCCAGTAAACCGCCCAATGAGAGGATGCCTGGTAGATACCCAGGAAATTACATAGAGGCTCAGCTAATTTAGCTGAAGTAGATCCCGTAATAGCAAATACTATAAATATTATAAATATTTGCCAATTAGAATCTATACCCCAACGTGCTTTTAACTTATTCATGCCGCAAAAATACTAAAAGCTTCGGAGAATTAAAATAATGAGTGTTAAATACGCGTAGGTACAGAGAATCGCTGATTATAATGCCTGCTGAAAAACACAAAGTAATTGTATAGCAAATAGTTTACCTCGTACCCGTAATCTATATTAGGATCGTAATTAATTTCCTGCAAATAAAGATCGGAATTATAGACCTGTGGTTGCCTAACGCGTTGATTATAATCTGAAACCAAAATTCGGTTTTTGTTTTCCAGGTATTGTTGAGAATAATAACCTTCAGGTTTTGCTATAGAATTTATAAAAAGATTAAACCCCGGTTCAATAATTATAATTTCATATTCCAGGCTATCGTTTGCAATGCGCACTGTATCCTCATTTATTTGAGAATCTCCAAGGTTTCTATTTCTTGAGCTTCCGCAGCTATAAATAAATAAACCCAGTAGTAAAATATAAATGAAGTTTTTCATGCCTGTTCTTTATTCTAAAATCGAGACTAAATTTTTCAATGTATTCCTTCATTAAACAAGAAGGAATACATTAAAATTTTATCTACTGAAAAATATAAAATTCTTTAAATTAATTTATTTTCCGCCTAACATACCACCAAGCAGACTGCCACCTTTTTTGCCTTTTTTACCCCCAAAAGCCATTCCGGCAACATCATCTATTACGCTACCATCACCATCGGCGTCTAATAAAGTTTCCAGTAAAGATTGGTCGTGAGAATCATCAGATCCCATAACCGAACCTAATAAACCAGATAAACCAGAAGAACCAACATTATCTTTTCTTTTTTGCTGTCCTAATAAACCCATAACTACCGGGGCAGCCATTTCCAGGATATTATTCACTGTAGATTCATCTATATTTAATGTTCCGGCAATGGTTTTACTAATTCCGCTTTGTTTTGCTCCCAGAACGTGGTTTAAAATCTTGCTACCCTCGTTAGTAAGGTCTTCAGGATCTTTTTCTCCCAAATTATCTAAAACTTCTCCATTATGTTTTTCATCCTGTAAAGCTTTATCTAAACTTTCGGCACCTTTAGGATCTTTAGCGTTTCTTTTCATCGCGCCAAGAATTAACGGCATAGCCATTCCCAATACCGAGGTAATTTTACTTTTATCTTCTGAAGTTTTTGCGCTGGCTTTGTTAACCAGTTGTTCTCCCGTTTGCGTATTAAGTAAATCTAATATTGAAGCCATAATTTTATTTTTTATTTCAATGAATTTACGGCTTTTAAATAGTAAGTCACGTTAAAGCTTTATTATAATCTGCTCGATAAAGGAGATTAGATGCTTAAAAGACTTCCTCTATAATTAAACAACTGTTCGCTATCAATGGCTACTAAGCTTGCTCTCAGGTTGTTTATTTTTTAAAATAGGAGATAATTTGTTTTGAAAGTTCTAAACCTATGCGTTCCTGGGCTTCAAGCGTGGATGCACCAATATGCGGACTTAAAGATAATTTCTCGTTCATTAACAATTTAATAGCCGGTCTTGGTTCGGCTTCAAAAGTATCTAAACCTGCAAAAGCAACTTTACCATCTTCTATAGCTTCCAAAAGTGCTACTTCATCTATAACCCCGCCACGAGCTGTGTTGATAATTCCAACTCCCGGTTTCATCGCCTCTAATTCCTTCTTACCGATTAATGGTTTGGTTTGAGCGGGCACATGAAGCGTTATAAAATCTGAATGTTTTATAAGTTCTTCTACCGGTTCGGTTTTTATAGGAATTTCTATACTTTGATGATTATAAAATTCTAAAGTGATTTTTACTTCCCCGTCTTCTTTATCGCTGGCAATAACCTTCATTCCCAGGCCTAATGCAATTTTAGCAACTTCACGGCCAATCTTACCAAAACCTATAATACCTAAAGTTTTTCCACGGAGTTCAATTCCTGCGGAATAGGATTTTTTTAATTCCTTAAATCTCGATTCACCTTCCAAAGGCATATTCCTGTTGGCATCGAATAATTTTCTTACTCCGCTAAAAAGATGGGCAAAAACAAGTTCTGCCACAGAAGCTGAAGCTGCCTGGGGTGTATTAATAACTTTTATGCCTTTGCTTTCAGCATAGTCTACGGCAATGTTATCTAAACCAACGCCGCCACGACCTATTAATTTTAAATTCTTACACGCATCTATAACAGCCTTATCTACCGTGGTGGCACTACGTACCAATAAAACTTTTATGCCTTTAGAATTAATATAATCGGCAAGTTGTTCCTGGGCAACTTTGGTGCTAACAACTTCAAATCCTGCGTTTTCAAGCTGTTCTATTCCAGCTTTTGCAAGACCATCGTTGGCCAAAATTTTAATCTTTTCAGGTTGAGTTGGAGTAGTAGGTTTATTAAAAAAATCTTCAGGTTTCATTTATTTTATAATTTAATCCCTGTATGGGAATTTTCAGGAATATATTTTCCTGTACGTTTTCAGTTTATTAATACTATTTCAGCTGGTTTTAGGCTTTTTTAGGACTGTTTTTCGAGCTTTTGCATGGTTTCAACCAGTACTTTTACGCTTTCAATATCTAAGGCGTTATACATAGAAGCCCGATACCCTCCAACACTTCTGTGACCGTTAAGTCCGTTAATGCCGGCATCTTTCCAAAGTTTGTCAAAATCTTCTTTCTTGCTTTCGTCTACAAGATTAAAAGTGGCATTCATTGGAGACCTGTCTTCAACTTCAGCAAAACCTTTAAAAAGCGGATTTCTATCTATTTCTTTATAAAGTAAATCGGCTTTTTCGGTATTTCGTTTTTCCATGGCTGCAATTCCGCCGTGATTTTTAATCCATCTTAGGGTTAATAGCGAAACATACACCGCGTAAACAGCCGGAGTGTTAAACATACTGTCTTTTTCCAGGTGTACCTTGTAATTGAGCATAGATGGAATTTCACGCTCTACTTTTCCAAAAATATCTTCTTTAATTACCACGAGTGTAGTTCCCGCAGGGCCCATATTTTTTTGAGCTCCCGCATAAATAAGATCGAATTTTGAAAAATCGAGTTCCCTGGAAAATATATCGCTGCTCATGTCACACACCAACGGGGCATCAACATCAGGGAAATCTTTTATTTGCGTTCCGAAAATGGTGTTATTGCTGGTGCAGTGAAAATAATCTACATCAGAAGGAATTTGATAATTCTTTGGGATATAATTGAAGTTTTTATCTTTAGAAGAGGCCACTTCAACTACTTCGCCAAAAAGTTTCGCTTCTTTTATTGCTTTAGAAGACCAGGTACCGGTATTGAGATAAGCTGCTTTTTTATTCAGTAAATTATAAGCCGTCATTAAAAATTGCATACTGGCACCTCCTTGCAGAAACAAGGCTTTATAGCCTTTATTTTGAAGTCCTAAAAGTTCCAGCGAAAGGTTTCGGGCTTCTTCCATCACATCTACAAAAGCAGCGCTGCGATGCGAAATTTCCATAATAGACAAGCCTGAATCCTGGTAATTTAAAATGCCCTGAGCCGCTTCTTTAAAAACTTCCTGCGGTAAAATACAGGGTCCGGCGCTATAATTATGTTTTTTCATAGTTGGTTTATAAAAGTGGTTAGTCTTATGTTTTAAAGTTCTTCTAAAAATTTTAAAGTATCTACGCCATCGGCATAATCCCATAATTTTGGTTGTTGGGTTTGGCCAAAATCAACTTCAGCATTTGTTCCTACAACGCATTGCAGGTTTTCTTTATTTTGCTCAAGTTTTTCCTGTAATTCTTTTTCATCCTCATATTTTTCATAAAACAAGGTGGCGATAGGGGAGCCAAAACTTTGGTCTTCTTTTAGAATAAGAAATCCGTTTTCCAGCAATTTAAATTCACTCATTAAATACACTGCTTTATTATAATCGTAGTTATTGGAGTATTTAGCTGAATTCAATAAAGTATTCCACGGGTACATCGCCTTAAAGAAAGCATCAAAATTATAGTTTTCGGGAAGATAAAGTTTAGAAACATTGCGGCAACCTAAACCAAAATATCTAAAAACATCTTCGCCCAGAGCTTCCAGTTCTTCTTTACTTTCATTACCGGTAAGAATGGCAACCGAATTTCGGTTTTTTCTTATAATATTAGGTTTCCCCGAGAAATAATACTCAAAATAGCGTGCAGTATTGTTACTTCCGGTAGCGATTACCGCATCAAAATTGGTAAGTTTCTCTTCAGTAAATTTTATTCGTTCTTCAAATTCTGGCGCTATATTCATTAAAAACCCGGCAATTACCGGTAACAATTGTTTATCGTTAGAAGATTGTTTTACCAATACTTTATGCCCAGAAATTAAAACCGAAACAAAATCGTGAAATCCAACTAATGGAATATTGCCTGCCATAATAATGGCTACTGTTTTTTGTTCTGGTTTATCGAATTTATAAGGTTCAAGCCATTCATCCAAATTGCTTTGGGTTAGCGCTTTGCTCCATTGCTGAAGTGAAAAAATCACGTTTTCTCGAGTAAACCAGCCGTTATAATGAACAGCCTGATCAATTTTATCATTTAATTCATTAAAAAATCTTTCGTTTTCAGGCGTTATTTTTATTGAATTATTAGTGGCATCCCCAAAAAGACTCAGGAATTTTCCCACTTGAACAAAATATGATTTTCTTTCTTCGATTGTCATTTCCTTATTTGGTTATGATAGCCAATGGCTTTAAATTTGTAGCGCGAAATTAAAACTTAAGGCGGCAAACTCCTAAAAAACGACGGGAAATACCAACTAAGTTTTATGATAATTAAATTACAAAGAAAAAAGCTATGGCAATTGTTATAACAGATGAGTGCATAAACTGCGGTGCTTGCGAGCCCGAGTGCCCAAATACAGCAATTTACGAAGGTGCAGATGACTGGCGTTATGCCGATGGTACAGACCTGGAAGGTAACGTGGTACTACCCAACGGGAAAGAAGCCGATGCTAACGAAGCTCAGGAACCTATTAGTGATGAGATCTATTATATTGTACCAGATAAGTGTACAGAATGTAAAGGGTTTCACGAAGAACCACAATGTGCTGCGGTTTGCCCGGTAGATTGTTGTGTACCAGATGATGAACACGTAGAAAGCGAAGAAGAATTACTCGCCAAGCAGAAATTTATGCACGAGAACGAATAAATTCTGCTGAATTTAGAATATAAAAGATCCCGTTTTAGTTGAAATGGGATCTTTTTTTATATAGTAGAATTGCTTATGAAACCGCGAACTTAATCTCATTACGATAAACCGAAGGTGACTTGCCGGTAAACTTTTTAAACTGCTTGTTAAAGTGACTAAAATTATTAAAGCCACTTTCAAAGCACACATCTGTGATACTTATTTGCTTTTCGTGTAGTAATTTTGCAGCGTGTACCAGGCGATATTCGTTCACGAATTGTACGAAAGTTTTTCCAGTCGTTTTTTTGAAATATCTACAAAAAGCCGGCACCGTCATACTCACCACATCGGCAATTTCTTCCAGGGCAATATTTCTTTTAAACTCGTTCTTTACAAAATTAAAGATCACGTTAATTCTATTGTGGTCTTCCAGTTCGGTATCCAGTACAAAGCCTTCGGCATTTAAAAGCGTAAAATCTTTTGCATTTTCAAGCATATTAAGAACATCTAGCAAACCCAGTAGCCTTTTATAGTTAGTTAATGAGCTTAAGGCTTCTATCTTTTCCCCGATAAGGTTTTTATCTTCTCCGTGAAAAACAATTCCATTTTTGGCCCGCTCAAGTAAAACCCGCACATTTCTCATTTCAGGAATTTCCCAGAAGTTTTTTCCGAGGAAATCTGGGCTAAACTGAATAACGGTTTCCCGGTCATTATTGGTTAAACTATCGGTAAACCCACAGTGCGGAAGATTGGCGCCAATTAAAATAAGATCACCGTTTTGATAATAAGAGACGTGGCTTCCAATTTGTCTTTTACCAGATCCTCCGTTTACATAAACAAGTTCAATTTCGGGATGGTAATGCCAAAATGTGTGGTTTTTGTTTTGATGATCCTGGTTAAAATTTTTAAAAGAAAATGAACTTCCAAAGCTTGGGTCTACTTTTTCAAAAGAAGGTTTACTGGTTTTTAGCATATTCTCAATAAATTAACACTTAGTTGATATGGGCTTAATATAGGCCTGTAGTATAAAATTAACTCAAAAATATGCTATATGCACAATAATTCAATATTAAATTATTGTAAAGATCAATATAGCACATTTTCTTGTTTATTCACTACTATTCAGCAGGGTAAAAGTGCGCTATCTTTGTAATTGTAAACAAGGGGTATTAACAATTAAAAATCAAAATTATGAAAAAACTATTGAAAAATTCGTTATTACTAGTAGTATTGGTAACCGGAATAAACATGTATGCAGCTGACCGTGTGGAAGTTAGTGTTGATAAAGGTCAAACGTTAATTGTAGAATTAGATAATGTAAGTACAGTAAGCTTAGAAGATGCTTCGGGATTTATTCTATTTAAGGATAGCCCGGCTCTTGATGGGAATTATAAGAAACAAATAGATTTTAGTCGTATTCCTGCTGGAACTTACTTTTTAAATACAGAAGATCTTAATGGGATTTACACTACAGAAATTAAGAAATCTTCTACCGGAATAAGTATAGAAGATAAAACTGCTGCGGTTGTTTTTAAACCAATTTACAGAGTGGAATCTAAAAAAGTGAAATTTTTTCTAACCAATCCCGCAGAAACTAGTGCCACTTTAAAGGTATATGATGCTACAGGAAAACTGGTAGGAGAAGTTAAAGGAAAAGGTTACACAATGAACAAAACCCTGGATTTCTCTAAAATGCCAAAAGGAGAATACACTTTTACACTAAACGTTGCTGACAAAACAGTTACAGAAAAACTTTCAATTTAAGTAAGTTTATTAATTCAACCTAAAGCAGGAATTTGCACCTAAAATTCCTGCTTTTATTATTTAAAGGCCGAAACTGGTTTCTCTAGTTTCGGTTTTTTTTATTCCTATTAAAATAGTCTCACAAATTTTAAGTATTTTCCAAAACAATTAGCGCTTTATTTTAAATAATTAAATTCAAGTCCAGTAATCCCAATCTGTAATGATTAACCTCACGCAACAAAAAGAAGTATTCCTGTCTTTTCCTGACAATTGTTTCTTATTACTACCAGATGATCCAAAATTTACAATTATTGAAGTTAATCGTGCCTTTACAAAAACTTCTGGAATGAAGCGCGAACAATTGGTGGGAAATGGTATGCTGGAAGTTTTTGGTAAAGAAAATAGAGATCACGATTTTATTAAAATAATTACTAAATTCCTTAGGGAAGCTATAGAATTTGGCGAGCCAAATCATATTCCCCAGGTAAGGTATGACCTGCCCGATGAAAAGGGTAGACTACAGCGAAAAATTTGGGAAGCCGATAATATTCCTATTAAAAATGAAAATGGTGAAATTGAATTTATTTTACACCGGGTACGTGATATAACTCAAGTAATTAGAACCCGAGAAGAGGGGCAGGCTTCGCTGAAAAGCTTAAAGGAGAATGAAAAATTTCTAAAAGAAACTCAGGAAGTTGCAAAAATTGGGAGCTGGGAATTGGATATTGAACAAAATACACTTTCCTGGTCTAATATGCTTAAAGAAATTCACGAGGTTCCGCAAGATTTTACACCGGGTCTTGATGCTGCGATAGGTTTTTATAAAACAGAAAAAGATAGGACCACCATAAAAAATGCAGTTTCCAATGCCCTTGAAACCGGTAAAACTTTTGATCTTGAACTGGAAATTATCACTGCAAAAAATAACGATAAATGGATAAGAGCCACGGGGAAACCACATTTTAAAAACGGAAAATGTGTTAGAGTATTTGGAGCCACCCAGGATATTACTTCCCGTAAACTTGCTCAAATTAGACTTGAAAACATTAACGATAATATTCCCGGCGTTGTTTTTAGATATAAACTTAAACCAAATGGTGATGATCAATTAATGTACATAAGCGAAGGGGTTCGGAATGTTTGGGGGATTACCCCACAGGAAGCTACGCGAGACAATAGCGTTGTATGGGATTTGTATTATGAAGATGACGTGCCGGGACTTAAAAAAACAATCAATGAATCTGCCGGTAATTTAAATATGTGGACCTATGAGTGGCGGGTAAAACATCCCGAAAAAGGTTTGCGTTGGAATAGAGGATTTGGAACTCCGCAGAAAATGGCAGACGAAAGTGTTGTTTGGGATTGCATTGTTTTAGATGTAACCGAAGAAAAATTGGCGTATGAATTATTAGAAATTAATGAATCCAGGCAGCGTAGTTTACTCGAGTCTCAAACCAATTATGTTATTAGAACCGATACCGAAGGAAATTACACCTATTACAATTCAAAATTTAAAGAAGATTTTGGGTGGATCGATACAGAGGAGGGTTTAATTGGAAATAGTTGTATGATAGCGGTTGTGGAAGAAGACAGGCCAAAAGTGCAGGAAACCGCTATTAAATGCCTGGAGAATCCTAATGAAACATTTCAAATAGAGATAGGAAAACCCCGAAGGGACGGTAAAACCCGAACTACGGTATGGGATTTTATTGCCTTATGTGATGCCGAAGGAAATCCAAATGAAATTCAGTGTATAGGGATTGATATTTCAGAAAAAAAGGAAGCAGAGTTATCGCTCAATGAAGCCAAAAAGCAATATGAAGGGTTAATCAACAGCATAGAAGGTGTTTTTTGGGAAATGGATGCAAAAACCTTTGAGTTTACCTTTGTAAGTGAACAAGCAAAAGATTTAATAGGAATTAAGCCCAAAGATTGGTATCACGATGCAGGCTTTTGGCAAAACCATATACATCCTGAAGACCGTGAATACGCGGTAAATTTTTGTTCTAACCAGGTAAAAAAAGGAAATAACCACAGCTTTGAATACCGAATGCAAAAAGCAGATGGAAGTTATGTGTGGTTAAGTGATGTGGTTTCGGTAATAAGAGAAAACGGGGAAATCAAATGGCTAAGAGGTATTATGACAGATATCTCGAAAAGAAAAAGAGCTGAAGAACAAATTCAGTTAAGCGAGCAGCGCTTTAAAGGTTTGGTGCAGGAAGGTGGCGATTTAATTGCCATATTAGATGAAAATGGAGATTATATCTATGCAAGCCCTACTTCAGTTTCTGTTTTAGGCTTTACCCAGGAAGATTTTAAAAATAGAAATGCGTTTGATTTTATTCATCCTGACGATCTCCCAAAGGTTCAAAAGGAATTTGCAAAAATAGAACAGCAAAAAAGAATAGAAATTAGTGGCTTTAGGTTTAAGCACAAAAATGGAGATTGGCGATGGTTGGAAACTACCTTAACCAATCTTTCTGATGATCCCGCAGTAAATGGATATGTTTCTAATGCCAGGGATATTACCGATAAGAAGCGTTTTCAGGAATTAGAGAATTTAGAGCGAAAAGTCCTGGAAATGAATTTTAAAAAAACCTCCCGATTAAAGGAAATCCTTAATTTTTATGTGGAGAGCCTGGAAAAGATAAATCCTAATGCATTTTTTGTTATTCAAAAGTTTGAAAACGAGAAATTATCTTATTGGGCTTCCGGTGAAATTGAGCCCTCACTTGTAGAAGCTTTAAATGAGCTGGGAATTGAAAAAAGAGAAAAAATATTTTCTGTATTTGACGAGGGGAAACCTGTTAATTTAAAAATAAATAAAGTTCCAGATTCCAACTTAAAAGCACTGGCATTAGAAAATAAAATTGAATCCTGCTCTACTTACCCAATTATAGATTCAAAAGGCGAAAGACTGGGTATTTTTACGGTTTTTTATAAAAAAGAGCATTTTTCTGAAGAAAAAAAGGAGCAAAGAAGTATTAAAAGAGCGGTTGGATTGCTACAGTTAATTATTGAATTTCAGATAAATGAACTCGCCTTAAAACGTAGCAATCAACGCTACGAATTTGTAAATAAAGCTACCGAAGATGCTATTTATGATTGGGATGTGGTAAATGATGAGCTTAAATGGGGAGATGGGTTTTACAAAATGGTTGGCGCCGATAGGGAGGATGCAAAGTTTTCGCTCGAAAAATGGAGCGAAGGCGTTCACCCCAATCATATAGCTGAAGTATATGAAAGTCTGGAAAATAGTTTAAAAGATAAGAGTAAAAACAAATGGAGTTCTGAATATCTATTTAGAAAAGCCAACGGAGATTTTTTAAATATTATTGATAACGGCTATATTATTAGGAATGAGGAAGGCTTAGCAGTAAGAATGATTGGAGTACTTCGTGATGTTTCAGACATTAGAGCTTATGAAAAGGAACTTGAAAACGCAAACGAAAGATACCGTTATGTAACCAAAGCCACCTCTGATGCTATTTGGGATTATGATGTAGTGGAAGGGGAATTATTCTGGGGGGCAGGATTCGAAAATTTATTCGGCTATAATTTAAACGAATTAAAACCGAAACTTTCTACGTGGTACAATAAAATTCACCCAGAAGATCAGGGGAGAATTGTTAATAGTTTTCAGGAATTTCTTAATAGTGAAGATACGATTTGGGAAGAAGAATATAGGTATATAAATGCGCAGGATGAATATATGGATGTTTTTGACAGGGGTTTTGTAGTGCGTGATAAAAATAATAAAGCCCTTAGGGTAGTTGGTGCAATGCAGGATATTTCGCGTAAAAAACAATACGAAATATCACTTAAAAAGCTTAATGCAGAATTAAAAGAAAGAGCCAAAGAATTGGCTACTTCAAATGCAGAATTAGAGCAGTTTGCCTACGTAGCCTCTCATGACCTCCAGGAGCCATTGCGCATGGTGACAAGCTTTTTAACCCAATTAGAAAAGAAATATGCAGATGTTCTGGACGAAAAAGGTTTGTTGTATATAGATTTTGCCGTAGATGGTGCAAAAAGAATGCGACAAATTATTTTAGATCTTTTAGAATTCTCCAGGGTAGGTAGAACCGAAGATAAACTTGAAACTGTTGCATTAGATGATATTTTAGAAGAAATTAAATACCTGTACAGGAAAAGGATAGAGGAAAGAAATGTAAAGATTATATATGTAAATTTACCCGTAATAAAAGTGCCAAAAAGTCCTATAAGACAGGTATTTCAAAATATTATTAGCAACGCTATTAAATACAGCAAAGCAGAGATTAATCCTACGATTACCATTGATTTTCAGGAGACTGCAAATTTCTGGGAATTTAGCATAAAAGATAACGGGATTGGGATAGATAAGGAATATTTTGATCGTATTTTTGTGATTTTTCAGCGCCTGCACCATAGGGATGAATATTCGGGTACCGGAATGGGACTCGCGGTAACCAAAAAAATTATTGAGAACCTGGGCGGTAACATTTGGGTAGAATCCCAGGAAGGAAATGGGAGTATTTTTCACTTTACCATTTGCAAGTATATTTCATAATAATAAATAGATTCTAATAATTAGATTTACATTAAAAATGATTTATATTTTTTAGTTAATTATTGCGTAAATCAGTATATTCTACTCGGCAATGGAGATATAAATGCACCAATATTGCTTAGAACATTAAATAACTGTCAATTATGAATACCCATAAGTTACTATGTGGTAGATTATTATTAAAACTTTCAAATAAATTCTTATAGCTATGGAATCTATCCACATACTTTTGGTTGAAGATAATGAAGGCGATATACTTTTAACTTCTGAAGCGCTTGAAGACGGTAAAATTCTAAATAAATTAAGTGTGGTTAGAGATGGAAAAGAGGCGATGGATTTTCTGGATAAAAAAGGAACGCATGTAAAAGCACTTACCCCAGATCTTATTTTACTGGATGTAAATCTTCCAAAAATGAATGGGCACGAGGTTCTTAAATTTGTTAAACAGCATAAAGACCTAAAACAAATTCCCGTAATTATGCTCACTACTTCGTCTTCCAAAGAAGATATAGATATTTCTTACCAGAATTATGCTAACTGTTATATCACAAAACCTATAGAAGTAGAAGATTTTATGAAAGCCGTGAATCAAATTGAGGAGTTTTGGGTGAATTTGGTAAAACATCCCTCTAAATAGTCGTTTTTCTTCAAAATATAATTAACATTATATTTTAAATTTTTGTTAATTAAAATCCGCTTGCATTGTTTTAACTTTTTGCGCTATACCTTATATTAGCGCCACAACTCCATGAACCACTTATGAGCCAGGAAACAAAGTATACCGAAGATAATATACGGTCTTTAGACTGGAAAGAACATATTAGAATGCGTCCCGGGATGTACATTGGTAAGCTGGGAGACGGCTCCAGTGCAGACGATGGGATTTATATTCTCCTAAAAGAAGTGCTGGATAACAGTATTGATGAATTTGTAATGGGATCTGGAAAAACCATTGAGATCTCGGTGCAAAATCAGCGTGTTATTGTTCGTGACTATGGTCGTGGAATTCCGTTAGGAAAAGTAGTTGATGTAGTTTCAAAAATGAATACGGGCGGGAAATACGATACCCGCGCTTTTAAGAAGTCGGTAGGACTTAATGGTGTTGGTACTAAAGCAGTAAATGCACTTTCATCATATTTTAGAGTAGAATCTTCCAGAGATGGCAAATCTCACGCTGCCGAATTTGAGCAGGGAGAATTAAAAGAAGAAGAACATCTTGACGAAACTTCCCGCCGTCGCGGAACCAAGGTTACCTTTGTTCCCGATGAGGTTATTTTTAAGAATTTTAAATTCCGAAATGAGTATATAGAAAAAATGCTGAAAAATTATGTGTACCTGAATCCCGGGTTAACCATAATTTTTAACGGCGAAAAATTCTATTCAGAAAACGGACTTAAAGATCTTTTAAAAGATAGTATTCACGAAGATGAGCGTTTGTATGAAATTATCCATATGCGCGGTGAGGATATTGAAGTTGCTCTAACACATAGTAAAGCCCAATACAGTGAAGAATATCATTCTTTTGTAAATGGGCAAAATACTTCCCAGGGTGGTACACACCTTGCGGCTTTTAGAGAGGCAATCGTTAAAACGGTACGCGAGTTCTACGGAAAAAATTACGATGCCAGCGATATTAGAAAATCTATAGTATCGGCTATTAGTATTAAAGTAATGGAGCCTGTTTTTGAAAGTCAGACTAAAACAAAACTGGGTTCTACAGATATGGGTGGGAAAATGCCCACCGTACGGACTTACATTAACGATTTTCTAAAAACACAGCTGGATAATTACTTGCATAAAAACCAGGAAACTGCCGATAGGCTTCAGCGTAAGATTTTACAGGCAGAAAGAGAACGTAAAGATCTGTCGGGAATTAGAAAACTTGCAAAGGAAAGAGCTAAAAAAGCCAGTCTTCACAATAAAAAATTACGTGATTGCCGTATTCATCTGGGTGACAGTAAAAAAGAACGCTATTTAGAAACAACTTTGTTTATTACCGAGGGAGATTCTGCGAGTGGTTCTATTACCAAATCTCGTGATGTAAATACGCAGGCGGTTTTCAGTTTAAAAGGAAAACCATTGAACAGTTACGGTTTAAGTAAAAAGATCGTCTACGAAAATGAAGAATTCAATTTACTGCAAGCCGCATTAAATATTGAAGAATCTTTAGAAGATCTTAGATACAACAATATAGTAATTGCAACTGATGCCGATGTAGATGGAATGCACATTAGGTTGTTGTTAATCACCTTTTTCCTCCAGTTTTTTCCTGAATTAATCAAGGAAAATCATTTATATATTCTGCAAACTCCGTTATTCAGGGTTCGGAATAAAAAGGAAACTATTTACTGTTACAGCGAAACCGAAAGAAGAAATGCGGTAGAAAAATTAACCGGAAAAGCTGAAATCACTCGATTTAAAGGTTTAGGTGAAATCTCTCCAGATGAATTTCAGCATTTTATTGGAGAAGATATTAGATTAGATCCCGTGATGCTGGACAAAGAAAAGTCTATAGACGAAATGCTTAATTTCTATATGGGTAAAAATACGCCTGATAGGCAGGAATTTATTATTGACAATCTTAAAGTTGAACTTGACCTTATTGAAGAGTTAGGCTTATGAGATTCACCAATAGAAATGAAGTAAAAATAGTTCCTTCAATGTACATTGTTTTGGTGGCGATATTTGTCACCAATATTTTTGTGAATATTGAGCTAATGAGCAGCGAAGAACCGGTAAGGTTCAGCCACTATGTACCAAATATTGTGGTGCTTATACTTGGTTTCTATGTGCATAAAATTGGTCAGAGTTTTGACTTTGATAGTGATGGTGAAACCCTGAATCTAAAGAACAACGGGGTTTTCTTTTCAAAATTTATGGAATACCGGGTAAAGAAGGCTGAATTCCCAAAAAGAAAACTTGGGAAATTTAAATTCAGCGATTACTTTTTTTATTCCGCAGTAACAATTTACATAAGTTCGCGCAGAAGGCGCGGTTACAAAAAATATACTTTTAATACTACTTTTCTCAGCCGTAAAAAGAAGCGTGGCATGATAGCTTCTATGCAGAAAATTGTAGAAAATCAAAAAACTACAGCTTAATGGAAGAAAACCAGGAAGAAGCTAAAGATGAACATTTAGAACAACCAAAAGAAGAGCTTATAAAAGTGACCGGGATGTACAAAGACTGGTTTCTTGATTATGCATCTTATGTGATTCTGGAACGTGCGGTACCTGCCATGGAAGATGGTTTTAAACCGGTACAACGCCGTATCATGCATTCTATGAAAGATCTTGACGATGGCCGCTATAATAAAGTGGCGAATATCGTTGGGCATACCATGCAGTATCACCCGCACGGTGATGCCAGTATTGGTGATGCCATGGTGCAAATGGGCCAAAAGGATATTTTAATAGATACCCAGGGAAACTGGGGAAATATTTTAACCGGAGACCGTTCTGCCGCTCCAAGATATATTGAAGCTCGTTTATCTAAATTCGCACTGGAAGTTTTATTTAATCCGAAATTAACTGAATGGCAACTTTCTTACGATGGTAGAAAGAAGGAGCCCGTAAACCTACCGGTTAAATTCCCAATGTTGCTTGCACAGGGAGCCGAAGGTATTGCCGTAGGTTTGAGTACTCGTGTGCTTCCGCATAATTTTAATGAACTGATAGATGCTTCTATAAAGCATTTAAAAGGGAAAAAATTCACCTTATTCCCCGATTTTCCAACCGGCGGAATTGCAGATATTTCAAACTACAACGATGGGAAGCGGGGAGGCCGTGTTAGAGTTCGGGCTAAAATTAGCCAGTATGATAAAAACACCTTGGCGATTACCGAAATTCCCTATGGAACTACCACTACAAGTCTTATAGATTCCATTTTAAAAGCGAACGATAAAGGTAAAATTAAGATCAAGAAGATTGAGGATAATACAGCTGCTGAAGTTGAGATCCTTATTCATTTGCCAAATAATATTTCGCCAGATAGAACTATTGATGCGCTTTACGCATTTACTTATTGCGAGAACTCTATCGCACCGCTTGGCTGTGTAATTATTGATAATAAGCCTATTTTCCTTGGTGTTTCAGAAATATTGAGAAGCTCTACAGATCATACGCTTCATTTGCTGAAGAGGGAATTAGAGATCACACTTGACGAACTGGAAGAGCAATGGCATTTTTCATCTTTAGAGCGAATTTTTATTGAAAAACGGATCTATCGTGAGATAGAAGAGGAAGAAACCTGGGATGGTGTGATCAATGCCATAGATGAAGGTTTAAAACCACATATAAAACACTTAAAACGCGCCGTCACCCGCGAAGATATTACCAGGCTTACCGAAATTAGGATCAAAAGAATTTCGAAATTCGATTTAGATAAAGCACAGCAAAAAATTGAGTCTTTAGAAGATGAAATCGCCAATGTGAAACATCATTTAGATCATTTGGTAGATTACGCTGTCGCCTATTTCACTAAACTGAAGAAAGATTACGGAAAAGAAAAAGATAGAAAAACCGAGCTTCGTATTTTTGATGATATTGAAGCTACCAAGGTGGTGATTAGAAATTCAAAACTTTATGTAAACCGTAAAGAAGGTTTTATTGGTACCGCGCTAAAGAAAGATGAATATGTAACCGATTGTAGTGATATAGACGATATTATTTGTTTTACTGCAGATGGTAAGATGATGGTCACTAAGGTGGATACCAAAACCTTTATTGGGAAAGATATTATTCACGTTGCCATTTTTAAGAAAAAAGATAAGCGCACCATTTATAATATGATCTACCGAGACGGGAAATCCGGTGCCTCATATATAAAACGTTTCTCGGTAACTTCTGTGACTCGGGATAGGGAATACGATTTATCTCAGGGGAAAAAAGATTCAAAAGTGCATTACTTTACAGCAAACCCTAATGGTGAAGCTGAAGTAGTGACTATTTTTCTAAGACAGGTTGGTAGCATTAAAAAATTAAAATTTGATGTAGACTTTGCCGATATGCTTATTAAGGGCAGAAATGTAAAAGGAAATATTGTTACTAAATATGCTGTAAAACGTGTTGAGCTTAAAGAAGAAGGCGTTTCTACCTTAAAGCCAAGAAGAATCTGGTTTGATGAAACGGTAAAAAGATTGAATGTTGATGAACGTGGAGAACTCCTTGGTGAATTTAGGGGAGAAGATCGAATTTTGATCGTTACCCAGGACGGAACTGCAAAAACCATAATTCCTGAACTTACAACTCGTTTTGATGAAGAAATGGTAGTGTTGGAAAAATGGGTGCCGAAAAAGCCAATTTCAGCAATTTACTGGGAACCGGAAAAAGAACGTTTTTATGTGAAGCGTTTTTTAATTGAAAATCCAGATAAAGAAGAGAAGTTTATCAGTGAACATGAAAATTCCTATTTAGAACTGGTTTCTACCAATTATTACCCGCAAGCGGAAATAGTTTTCTCCAAACAACGTGGCAAAGAACAGCGTCCTAACGAAGAAGTTAATATTGAAGAATTCATTTCGGTAAAGGGTATTAAGGCTCTTGGAAACCAATTAACTACAGATAAGGTGAAACAGATCAATCCGTTAGAGCCTTTACCATACGAAGAGGAGGAAGAAACACCTGCAGAAGATATTGAAGTGGTAGACGATGAAGCAGTTTCAGATGACAAAACCAAGCTAAATATTGTTGGCAAAAAGGAAGATAAAGGTGATTCTTCTGAAAGCCAGGGAACATTATTTGATGAGTAAATGGGTATTTTAAAAGAGTTTAAAGAGTTTGCCATAAAAGGAAATATGGTCGATATGGCTGTGGGTATCATAATAGGTACAGCCTTTAATTCGGTGGTAAACACTCTGGTAAAGGAAGTAGTGATGCCGCCACTAAGCCTCATGACCGATGGTATTGAGTTCGCTAACAGGAAATGGGTACTTAGGGAAGGTGTTGCAGAAGCCGAAGGCACGCAATTAGTGGAAGAAGTTGCTATTGGCTATGGAGCGCTAATAGAAGCTTTCCTGGATTTTTTAATTATAGGTTTTACAATATTCCTGGTGATAAAATTTATGAACCGATTTAGAAAAAAGGCCCAGGATCCCGAAGATAAAAGAGAAGTTACGCCAAAAGATATAGAGCTTTTATCAAAAATGAATCAGCTTATGGAAGAACAAAACCAGTTGCTTAAAAATAACTACCCAAACAAAAAATAAGTTTATTTAACGCGGTTTACAGAGCCACGTTGCTTCTTATCCTGGCCTACAATCCCATATTCAAAGGTATAACCATCTTTATTGGTGGTTAAGATCTTCATATGAATGGGTTTTTCCTCGGCCATACTCTTAGGGTTTAGATTTTTTAGAATATACTCGCAGTCGTTTATCCATCTAACCGATGAGGTGTCTGATTTCCCCTGGAATTTATCAATTTCTATAGAATCGTTCCTTATAAAGGTAGAAGTGGCTAATTCGCCATTTAAATAGGTTTTATACTCAAATGTGCCGGTTTTAAAATCGGTGCAGTTTCTTTCCGGTTCAAAACAGCCCGTTAAAATAAAAACCAGGCTTAATAGTAGTAAAAGCTTTTTCATTATTGCAATTCCTTTTGAACTGCAAAATAAACCTATTTTCCCCGGACTGTCAATTTTCAAAGGCCTCAAAAGTGCCATCTTCATAAAAAATAACAATTTTTCTAATGGGTTTACTTTTTCCTTGCTGCGGAAAAGGAAAAGGCATTTCACTTTTCTCCTGGATAGTATGTTCCAGTGGTGGTTGAGTTTTGCTAATTTCCTGTTTGGTCACAGGTGGAGGTGTGGGTTTTTCTGAAGGAGGAAAACTTCCTTTTCCGTTTAATAGCCAATACAATTCAACTTCAGGAAAAGACTTTACAACTTTCATCACAAAGTCTAAACTGGGTTTATTCCTACCCGATAAAATATGGGAAATAGAGGACCGTCCAACTTCAATTTTATCGGCAAAACCGGCGGCAGATAATTCATAAAACTCAAGGATTCTATGCAGGCGTTTAGAAAAATCTTCAGTGTTTACCATTGTGAATTATATTGGGTGTAATTAGTATTTACAAATGTAATCAAAGCTTAAATAGCCTGCAAATTACAATTGTAATTTATTTAATGCATTTAAACTCTAAGTTGATATAATATATATTAAATAACTAAAAATAAACATTTTATGTTTTAAAAATAAGTGCATAGGATTTATTCCATGTCGCGTGTATATTCAGTTGGACGAATGTTTACATGTGTAACAAACAAAAGTAATTTTAACTGTTTACAATTGTGAAATTTGTATTGTTTACTTTTGTAAACATGGAAAAATCAGCATTATTTACCCAGCTTTATAAAGACTACAATTCATTTAAAAACCAGGAAATTTCCGGTAGGTATATTAGGCAAAAAGACATTCAGTTTTTACTTGATAAATTGGGAGAAGAATTTTCGCTAAAAGAAATTGGAGCATCGGTTTTAGGAAAACCAATTCATAGTATTCAATTTGGTAAAGGGACAATTAAAATTCTTGCCTGGTCACAAATGCACGGCAATGAATCTACCACCACTAAAGCGGTTTTTGATCTTCTTAATTATATGAATAAGTATAAGGAGAGTGAATTGGTGAAATCTATTTTAAACAATTGCAGTTTTTGTATAATTCCAATGTTGAATCCAGACGGAGCAGAAGCCTACACCCGGGTTAACGCAAATAAAATAGACTTAAACAGGGATGCACAAGATTTAAGTCAGCCGGAAAGCCGGATTTTACGAGAACAATTCGATAATTTTCAACCTGATTTCTGTCTAAACCTACACGATCAACGCACTATTTTTAGCGCCGGGGATAAAGCAGAAGCAGCTGTTTTGTCGTTCCTAACGCCTTCTATGGATAAAGACAGGCAAATATTCTCATCCCGAATTAAAAGTATGCAGTTAATCGCTAAAATAGCTTCAGATCTTTCTGAATTACTTCCTGGAAGAATAGGAAGGTATGACGATGCTTTTAATATTAACTGTACGGGAGATACTTTTCAAAGTACTAAAACACCAACCATTCTTTTTGAAGCCGGGCATTTTCCCAAAGATTACCAGCGCGAAGAAAGCAGGAAATATGTGTTTTTGGCTTTAATTTCGGTTTTAAAAGGAATAAGTGAAGAAAGTTTTAAAGACATAGATTATCGCGATTACGAGAATATTCCCGAAAACAAAAAATTGTTCAACGATATTATTTTAAGGGAGGCAAAAACCGAAAGTGGAGTAGTAGATATCGCTATACAATATAAAGAGGGGGTGAAAGAGGAAAAAGTGATGTTTTTACCGGAAATAGAAAAAATAGAACCAAAAATTGACAAGTTCGCACATAAAGAATTCTATTGTGAGAATAAAAAAATTAAAATTAATGGGGAATCTAAGCTTATCGAAAACGTTGTAGTTAATAAAATCACTCTAAATGATGTAGAATTACCTCTTAAATGTGAATAATTCTCAAAAACCTTAGCAATTATTCAAGGATTTTGTATTAATTTTGAATTTCATATAAATAAAGAAATTTAAAAAATGGCCAAGTTTAAATTAGACGAAACAGATCACCAGATTCTCGATATGTTAATTGAGAATACCAGGACTCCATTTACCGATATAGCGAAGAAACTGCTAATATCGGCGGGAACGGTTCATGTAAGGGTTAAAAAAATGGAAGAAGCAGGTATTATAAAAGGCTCTTCTTTAACTCTAGATTATAAGAAACTGGGTTATGCGTTTATTGCCTACGTAGGCGTATTCCTTAAGAATACTTCTCAAACCAAGTTTGTATTAGAACGCAGTAACGAAATTCCTTTCGTTACTGTTGCTCACGTGACTACAGGTAAATTTAATGTGTTTTGTAAAATTAGAGCACGTAATACCCAACATGCTAAAGAAGTAATCTTTCAATTAGACGATATTGAAGGAGTGTACAGAACAGAAACTATGATTTCTCTAGAAGAGAGCTTAAATGATAAAAAACGTTTAATGCACTCTATTTTTCAGGATATGTAAATAAGCCTAAACTTATTATAAAAACCCTTTAGGCTTCCGTGTTTAAAGGGTTTTTTTATAACTTTAAATTTAATCTTAATCAACTAAAATTAATTATGCACAGAGAACCAAAACTAGAACGTTTTAATGAAAGCGTACTTTCAAAATATCAGGTTTATAACAGTATATTTTTAACGCTGCCTTTTGACGATATTAGTAAAACAGGATCGCTGCTGCCTCTTTTTCAGGAAATTTGTGAAGCAGGCTTTAAGGAAAACAAAAACCCTTCAGAAATTATTGAAAGCTTCTTCAGTAAATATCAGGATGATCCTTCAGAAGAACATCAAATCAGTTTACTTTTCAGGTTTATTCAATATATAGAAAGACAGGTAGTGCTTTTTGATGCTATTGAAGATGCATCTTTTCCTATAGTAAACAATATGGATGGCCGCGGAACCCTTAGAAATGTAAAAGAGGAAGCCGAAGCTAAAGACAAAACACCGGAGCTGCGGGAATATTTGAAGCGTTTTAATGTAAGGCCAACTTTAACTGCCCACCCAACACAATTTTATCCGGGAGCCGTTTTAGGAATAATCACCGATTTGGATAAAGCTATTCAGAAAAATGATATTACACTTATTAAAAAATTACTGGCTCAACTTGGCAAAACCCCGTTTTTCAAAAAAGAGAAGCCAACTCCTTACGATGAAGCTGTAAGTTTGATCTGGTATTTTGAGAATGTTTTCTACCAAAGTGTAAGTAAGATTTATAATTATATTCAGCAGAATATTTTTGATGGTGAAGATATTGGTAACCAGGTAATCAATTTGGGATTTTGGCCCGGTGGAGACCGTGATGGTAACCCATTTGTAACTACTGAAATTACTTTAAAAGTAGCACAAAGGTTAAGAAGTACTATTTTGATGAACTATTACCGCGACATTAGAAAACTGAAGAGAAGGGTAACCTTTAGCGAAGTAGACGCGATTATTTCTGAAATAGAAACTCCGCTATATCAAAGTGCAATATCCAAGACCGGAAAGATTAAAATGTCACTTGAAGACTTCAAGTCTAAATTGCATAAAATCAAAGATATAGTTGAAAATAAACACCAGGGATTATTTGTTGAAGAGATTGATGATCTTATTAACAAAGCAAATATCTTTGGGTATCATTTTGCTACTTTAGATATACGCCAGGATTCTGGGAAACACGCTGAAGTTTTAGAGGAAATTATTAAAACCCAGCCAAATTTATTGCCTAAAAACTATGCTTCGCTTTCTAACGAAGAACAAATAGAAGCGCTTACAAAGGTTGAAGGTAATATAGATCTTGAAAGTTATGAAGACGGTATCACCAAATCTACACTTTCCTCAATATATGCAATGCAGGAAATTCAGAGTAAAAATGGAGAAAATGGGGCTAATAGATATATAATTAGCCACAGTGAAGTACCGCAAAGTATTTTAGAGCCTTTTGCATTTTTGAGAATGTGCGGCTGGAATAAACCAACTGTAGATATTATTCCTCTTTTTGAAACTGTACCAGATTTAAAAGCTTCTCCAGATGTAATGGAGACTTTATATAACAATCCAGTTTACCGTGAGCATTTAAAAAGTAGAGGAAACAAGCAAACCATAATGCTTGGTTTTAGTGACGGTACTAAAGATGGTGGTTATTTAATGGCCAACTGGAGTATTTATAAAGCCAAGGAAATGCTAACCGAGGTTTCCAGGAGATATGACATAAAAGTTGTATTCTTTGATGGTAGAGGAGGACCACCGGCACGTGGTGGTGGAAAAACCCACCAATTCTATGCATCTCTTGGTTCTGGAATTGAAAATGAAGAAATCCAGTTAACTGTACAGGGGCAAACCATTAGTTCTAATTTTGGAACTCGTGATTCTTGTAGATATAATCTGGAACAACTGCTTAGTTCTGGGGTTTCTAACGAAATATTTAGCAAAGGAAAAAATCAGTTAACCGATGAAGATCGGGAAACAATGACGCATCTTGCTGAGATAAGTTACGAAACCTACACCAATTTTAAACAACACGAAAAGTTTATCCCGTATTTGGAAAAAATGAGTACTTTAAAATATTACTCAAAAACCAATATTGGTAGTAGACCATCTAAAAGAAATAAGGATGCTAAACTTAACCTGAACGATCTAAGAGCCATCCCATTTGTAGGAAGCTGGAGTCAATTAAAACAAAATGTTCCGGGATTCTTTGGGGTAGGTACAGCTTTAGAGAAGTTTGAGCAAGCTGGCGAGTTTGACAAAGTTCAGCAGCTTTATAAAAATTCGGTATTCTTTAAAACCTTATTGGAGAATTCTATGATGAGTCTTACCAAGTCTTTCTTTACGCTAACCGCTTATATGGAGCAGGATAAGGAATTCGGAGATTTTTGGAAGATTATTTATGCTGAATATAAGCGTACCCACGCCATGCTTTTAAAAGTAACTGGATATGATGAGCTTATGGAAAATCAGCCGGCCGGTAGAGCGTCAATTCAGGCACGTGAAAGAATTGTTTTGCCATTGCTAACCATTCAGCAACACGCGCTTAGAAAAGTTCAGGAACTTCAGGAACAAGGCGAAAGTGCCGGTAAAATGCTTGAAGTTTATGAGAAAATGGTAACGCGTTCCCTTTACGGAAATATTAACGCAAGTAGAAATTCTGCTTAAAATGATAGCAAAAAACCTAAATTATAACGAGTACAATGCGTACTACGACAGATATTTACAAAAAATCCCCGGCAATTTAGAGCTGGGGATTTTACTTCTTGAAAACAGAGAAGAGTTCCTGGGATTATTAGATACGATAAAACTAGAAGACCTTAGTTATAGCTATGCTGAAGGTAAATGGACCGTTGCTGAAGTAATTCAGCATATTATAGATGTAGAACGAATTTTTCAATACAGATCGCTTACACTCGCGAGAGAACCGGAAATTAAATTACCGGGTTTTGATCACGAAGCTTATGTTCCTGCCAGCGCTGCAAAACTGCGAAGTTTAAAAAGTCTCAAAAAGGAATTTAAAGCAGTTAGAAATGCTGGGATTTCGCTTTACCAAAGTTTTTCAAAAGAAATGTTGTTAAGCCAGGGATTTGTTAGCGGAAGTTCTACCAGTTGCAGAGCATTGGGCTTTATTACTGCGGGCCATACCAAACATCATATTGAAATTTTTAAAGAGAAATATCAGATTTAATGAAATTCCTCAAAACTACCTGGTCACTTTTTAAACAGGCCTACATAAGCTGGAATAGGAACGAACCCTATGCGCGTAGCGCCACCATAGCTTATTATGCCTTGTTTTCTTTACCTTCTTTATTAATTATTGTGGTAACCATCGCCGGGTATTTTTTTGAACAGGAAGCCGTACAGGGAAGGTTAACTTCTGAGATTAGTGGTTTTGTAGGGCAGGAGCCGGCAGATGCTATAGAAAACATGATTGCGAGTGCCGCTCTGGCCACCGAATCTACCTGGGCAATTATATTTGGAATAGGAATGTTGCTTTTTGGTGCTACCGGGGTGTTTTTTCAGCTTAAAATGGCCATGAATAATATTTGGAATGTAGCGGCCAAACAAACCGATTTCCTTAGAATTTTATTAGATAGACTTATCTCCTTTGGAATGGTAATGGTAATAGGTCTTTTACTTTTGCTCTCCCTCGTTATTTCAGCATTAATTCGAATTTTAAAAGATGAAATTGAACAATATGCACCTCAGGTAACCGCGTTTATGGTAGAGGCTGTAAATTTTGGTATATCATTTCTCGTGATAACCACTTTATTTGCTGCCATTTTCAAGTTACTACCTGATATTAAATTACGCTGGAGAATCACTTATTTAGGAGCCGCGGTAACTACTATTTTATTCCTTGTTGGTGAAGCCTTAATAAGTTTCTACTTCGGTAAAAGTGAACCGGCATCGGTATACGGCGGGGCTTCTTCGGTAGTGTTAATTCTACTCTGGGTTTATTATACCTGTCTTATTTTATTTTTTGGTGCCGAATTTACCGTACAATACGCCCTGCTTAAAAATGAAAGAGTAGTCCCCAATAAGTATGGAGAACCCGCAATTTACCAGGAACTGGAAAAATTACAACAAAAGCGCACCCAATTAGAGGAAGAAAAGGAAATTATAGATACGCTTAAAAATAATATGAACTGGGAGAAAAACCGAGAAAATGAGCAAATGACTAAAAATAAAAAATAGCCTCATTTTAAACAGTTTTAAGAGAATTAATAAAGTTTAACTTTAACCGGGTTTTCTTTTATAAAGACCTTAGCACACTCTCCCTTAAACAAATTTTATCTTTGATTGAACCAAAAAAGAAGACGAAATTATGGAAAAGAGAATAGCAATTTTAGCTACAAACGGATTTGAAAAGAGTGAATTATTTTCACCAAAAGAGGCTTTAGAAAACGAAGGTTTTAAAGTAGATATAGTAAGCCTTGAAAAAGGAAAAATTAAAGGCTGGGAAGGAACTGACTGGTCTGGAGAAATAGATGTTGATCGCAGCATAAATGAGGTAAGCGCTAAAGAATATAATGCTTTAGTACTTCCCGGTGGAGTGATTAACCCAGATCAATTAAGAAGACATGACGAAGTTTTAGTTTTTGTGCGTGACTTCTTTAAACAAAGCAAGCCTGTAGGCGCAATTTGCCACGCAGCCTGGACTTTAATTAATGCAGAAGTTGTAGAAGGTCGAACAATGACTTCTTTTAACTCTATTAAAAAAGACCTGGAAAATGCAGGAGCACTTTGGGTAGATAAAGAAGTAGTTGTAGACGAAGCTTTTGTAACTTCCAGAAATCCTGACGATCTACCGGCGTTTAACGCTAAAATGATTGAAGAGATTAAAGAAGGTAAACACGATTTACAGCACGCATAATTCTAAATTTAAGAGTTTAGAATTAAAAAGCCTGTAAGGAATATTCCTTACAGGCTTTTTTCATGCTAGTATTTTAGGATTTATGCTTTTTTAAGTTCTGCAGCTACGGCATCAACTTCATCCATCACTCTTAGTAAATTTTCTCCCCAAAGCTTAGCGATTTCCGCTTCGGTATAACCGCGTTTTACCAATTCTTTGGTAATGTTTAAAGTTTCTGAAGCATCCTGCCAGCCGTCAATTCCGCCGCCACCATCAAAATCTGAGCTAATTCCTACGTGCTCAATTCCAATTAAATCTACCATATAGTCTATATGATCTACAAAATCTGAAACTCCTACAGGTTCAATTTTTTGTTTTAATAGTTCAACTTCAGGTGCTGCTGCAGCTCGTACTTTTTGAAAATCGGCGTAGTAAGTATTTCTATCTTCATTGCTTAAAGCCCTTACAGCATCGCGTGGCAAAACTTCAAAACTCATTTCTTCAGCCTTTTTCTCATAAACTTTATCGCTTGCTTTATTAAATGCCTGGGTTTTTTCGGTATCTACATAAGCACTGAAAGCAACGGTTTGAACAACCCCGCCGTGTTCTTTAAATAACATTAGAAGTTCATCATCTAAATTTCGACTATGGTTGCAAAGTTGACGAGCAGAGGAGTGGGAAGCGATAAGCGGTGCTTTAGAAAGCTCAAACATTTGTTTTATAGCTTCTTTTGAAGGATGCGAAACATCTATCATCATTCCCAGTCGATTCATTTCTGCAATCACTTCTTTCCCTAAATTACTAAGACCGTTGTGCAACCATTCATCATTTTCCTCACCGGTATTAGAATCACTTAACTGGCTATGTCCCTGGTGAGAAAGTGACATATACCTGGCACCAAGATCGTAGAACTTCTCAACATTTTCAATATCTTTTCCTATAGGATATCCATTTTCTACCCCAATCATCGCTACTTTTTTTCCTTCAGAAGTTAATTTTCGCACTTCTTCAGAGTTGGTGGCCAAACCTATTTGATTTGGAGCAAAATCTTTAACGAGTTTATGAATAGCATCAAACTTGCTCATTGCATTTTTATACGCATTTTTAAAACCTTCACCATCAAGCTCATCCTGGCCGGTATAAACAATAAACCAGGCCACATCGAGTCCGCCCGCTTCCATTTTGGGCAGCGTTACCTGGTTTTCAAGATCCATAGTATAATTTCTTTCCTCAGTGAAATTATTGATATTAATATCGGCGTGGGTATCTATGGTGATTACCTTTTCGTGAATTTCTTTAGCTTTTTCCAGTAAAGCATCATCGCTATTTTGTTGGGCTACTACCAGATTTCCCGTGAAAATTAGCGCAAGACTAAGAAGATTTAATTTCATATATATGGGTTTCCATTTTTATTGAAGCCCTGAAATTACTAATAAAAATTAAAGAAATAAATTGAATGACTTATTTTGATAAAATTCATTCAAAACGTATTTAATTTTCTCCTACATTTGATAGAATTTTCAATTTCTAAATGAATAAATATATAATTGTAAACCACCCTGAAAAGTGGAAGTTAAAACTGGATAATGTTGAGATAATTTCAGCGCAATCTTATCTAACCAATCCGGAGTTTGCTAAGCTAAAAAATGCAAGGATTTTCAACCTCTGCAAAGATTATTCTTATCAGTCAAAAGGTTATTACGTCTCACTTTTAGCCGAAGCTCGCGGGCATTTGGCAATTCCTACGGTAAAAAATATCGTTGATTTACGAGAGCCGAAACTGGTAAAAATAGTTTCAGAAGAGTTTGACAATTTAATGCAAACCAGCTTAAAAAGTATAAAATCACAGGAATTTACCCTTAGTATATATTTTGGGCAAAACGTAGCGCAAAAATATAAAGAGTTGAGTGCGATGTTTCACCGCCATTTTCAAATTCCGTTTTTACGGGTAAAATTCAATTATACCACAAAATGGAATATAAAAAGTATTAAAGCTATTTCTGAAGCCGAAATACCTGAGGATCACTTAGAAAGTATGTACGATTTTGCGGCGCAATATTTTGCTAAAAAACGTTACGACACTCCTCGTGCAAATACTACGGAATATGATTTGGCAATTTTAGTACAGCCAGACGATCCCGCCCCGCCCAGTAATGCCAAAGCATTAAAGAAATTCGTAGAAATTGCTGAAAAAATGGATTTCTATGTAGAAATAATTGCTCCTAAAGATCTTTCGCGTTTATCTGCTTTTGATGCTTTGTTTATAAGGCAAAGTACCGAAGTAAATAATGAAGCTTATGCCTTTGCAAGAAAAGCCCAGCAGGAAGGTATCGCCATCATAGATTACCCAGATGCTATTCTGAAATGTTGCAACAAAGTTTATATGGCCGAGGCTTTAGAAAATGCCAATATTCCAACTCCAAAAACGGTGATAATTCATAAAGAAAATAAAGATAAAGTTCTTGAAATTACCGGATTGCCGGTAGTTTTAAAATCTCCCGATTCTACTTTTTCTTTCGGAGTGAAAAAAGCAACAACCCCGGCAGAATATCATGAACTGGTTACTATGATGCTTAAAAAATCGGAATTAGTGATTGCGCAGGAATTTTCACCATCAGAATACGATTGGCGAATAGGAATTCTGGATAATAAACCTTTTTATGCCTGTAGATATTATATGGCAAAAGGCCATTGGCAAATCTACAACTGGGACGCTAAAGAAAAAGATGACCAGGACGGAAATGCAGATTGCTTACCTATAGAAAAGGTTCCAAAGAAAATATTAGAAGCTGCATTAAAATCGGCTAAATTAATGGGGAAAGGACTTTACGGCATAGATATCAAAGAAGTAGGAGGAAAGCCGCTTGTTATTGAAATTAATGATAATCCGAATATCGACTTTGGTGTAGAAGACGGGTACTATGGGGAACAGGTTTATATGGAGATCATTTCGGCATTAAAAGAAAGATTAGAAAAGAAGTAATTATGAAATATCATCTTTTTGAAGTTTTTGGAATTGAACTGGAATATATGCTTGTAGATACGTCCAGTTTTAAGGTAAATCCAATTGTAGACCAACTTTTTATTAGTAAAAATGGGGAAATTACCTCAGATATTGAAAATGGAGAAATTGAATGGAGCAACGAATTAGTGGCTCACGTTGTAGAATTAAAAACCAATGGTCCAACCGGAGATATAGAAAATCTAGATCTTCTTTTTGCTGAAAATATTAAAGAAGTAAATCTTTTGCTAAAGGAGAAGAACACCAGGCTTTTACCTTCGGCAGCCCATCCTTTAATGAATCCCGTTACTGAAACCGAATTGTGGAAACACAGTTCCAGTAAAATATACGCACTTTATAATAGAATTTTTGATTGCAGCGGCCACGGCTGGAGCAATGTGCAAAGTATGCATATAAACCTTCCGTTTTTTGATGATACTGAATTTGAAAAACTGCACGCTGCAGTGCGTTTACTTTTACCTATAATCCCTGCTTTAAGTGCCAGTTCTCCTATTTTTGAAGGAAAAGATACCGGTTTTAAAGATGCCAGGATGCAGGTATATAAAACCAATCAAAAGGAAATTCCGGAGATGACGGGAAAAGTTATTCCGGAACAGGTTTTTTCTAAAGACGATTATTACAAAACCATTTTTGAACCGATTAATAAAAAGATCAAACCGCACGATACAGAAAATATCCTGGATCATCACTTTTTGAATTCCCGTGGAGCTATTGCTCGTTTTGATAGAAATGCAATAGAAATTCGCGTAATAGACGTTCAGGAATGTCCAAAAGCCGATATGGCAATTGCTATTTTTATTATTGAATGTTTGAAATTGCTGGTTAGCGAAGATTTGATTGCTATTAGTAAACAGAAAAAATGGCACGAGAATGATCTTTTTGAAATATTTGATGCCGTAATAAAGGACGCCGAAAATACTAAAATCAGTAACAAAGAATATCTTAAGATCTTCGGACTTTCACAAACCATTGAAATTAAAGAGATCTGGCGGATTTTGTTTTCAAAAGTGAAAAGAAATATTGCAGAAAAACAACAGGAAAGCATAAAGTTTCTACTGAATAATGGAAGTCTTTCAACCCGTATTTTAAAGGCCTTAGGTGATGATTTTTCAGATGAAAATATTCAAAAAACCTATTTTAAGCTAGCCGATTGTCTTGAAGAAAATAAATTCTTTAAGCCGTGAAACTGGTCTTAACCTGCGAACACGCTTTTAATACAATTCCGCAGGAATATCAAAATTTATTTACTAATGCCATGGAAACTCTGGAATCACACCGTGGCTATGATCCCGGTGCCTTAGATCTGTTTAAGGAGCTAAAGGACTTATCCGATTTTTCATTTTATCACGAAACGGGGCGTTTGTTAGTGGAAGTAAATAGATCTAAAGGGCATTCTAATTTGTTTTCTGCATTCACTAAAAATTTATCAGGAAAGCAGAAAAATGAAATTTTAACTCAATACTATTTTCCATATCGAGATTCGGTAGAAAAGCAAATTTCAAGTATAATAGAAAAAGGGGAGAAGGTACTACATTTTTCGGTGCACACGTTTACTCCAAAATTAGACGAAGAGATTAGAAATACAGATATTGGGCTACTTTACGATCCGTCAAGGAGTGAAGAAAAAGAATTCAGTAAAAAATTTAAGCAGAATATAAAGAATCAAAATCCTGAATTAAAGATCAGATTTAATTATCCTTATTTGGGGAAAGCAGATGGGTTTACTACTTATTTACGTAAAAAATTCCATGAAAATTATTTGGGAATTGAATTGGAAGTAAACCAGAAATTTGTGCCGCAAAACAAAATGGAATATAGGATTAAAAATGCAGTGTTTATAGCATTAAAAGAGGTTGGCTAAAAGTTTTTTTACTCGTCATCCTGAAATTGTTTCAGGATCTAAGATGTTAGAAAAACATATATTAGAAACTGAACAAGTTAAGCTTGACGAAAGTAGACTTTTAGCCAACCCCATATATTCATTTATTCCATCTTTTAGGAATATTTCAGAATCTATTGAATCAATTCAGATTCTAAAGTGATCTCGGTATTGAGTAATTTAGAAATTGGGCAATTATCTTTAGCATCTTTGGCTATTTTTTCAAATTGTGTTTTCTCAATTCCTTTTACTTTCGCTTTTAAAATTAAGTGCGACTTTTTCACAGCACCATCTGCAAAAGTAATCTCAGATTTAGTTTCTAATTTATCTGGCTCAAAACCTTCTTCAGTAAGATTAGCCGAAAGCTGCATGGTAAAACACCCGGCATGGGCCGCACCAATAAGTTCTTCTGGATTGGTACCAATTCCATCTTCAAACCTGGTTTTAAAAGAATATTGCGATTCTTTTAAAACACCACTTTCGGTGCTTACTGTGCCTTTACCTTCTTTAAGATTCCCTTTCCAAACTGCGGTTCCATTTCTTTTCATAATAATACTTTTTGTTGATTTCTTCCTAAGATAAAGATGATTGTACCCAACCTCAAATTATTATCAAAACCTTAACCTAAAGCTTAAAATTTAATAAATAAAAAAGCCCGAAACCATTAGGCTTCGGGCTTTCTATATAAGTTAAAAAAACTTATTTGATCTCTACTACTTCAAGATCAAATACCAGGTCTTTTCCTGCTAGTGGGTGGTTTCCATCTACCACTATAGTTTCATCTTTCACATCTTTAACCACAAGGTTCATTTCCTGGCCATCAGGGCTTTTAGAAACAAGTCCCATTCCTACTTCAGGCTTAATTTCTTCTGGAAGTTGGCTCTTTTGAACTTCTTGCACAAGCTCTTCTCTTGGCTCTCCGTAAGCTTCTTCTTTAGGAATATTTATGGTTTTCTTTTCGTTCACTTTCATATCGATAAGGCCTTTTTCAAAACCAGGGATAAGCTGTCCTTGTCCCATAGTAAATTCTATAGGCTCACCTCTCTCTACCGAGCTGTCAAAAACCTGCCCGTCAGCCAGTTTACCTGTGTAATGTACCTTTACCGTGTCATTTGCTTTTACTTGACTCATAATGTTGTTTTTCGAAATTATAATGGGCTTTATTAACAATCTGCCCGTTAAAGAGTGCAAAGGTACAGTTATAAAATCCGCTTCCAAATTATGACCCCTTTAATCCGGAAATCTTTTAAAAATCTTAACATTTGCCAGAGAGATTTATTTTGAAATCATACACTCTGAAAGACAGGGGCTTAATATTTAAATTGGAATTCCCAGAATAAGTAAATACATTTATTAACTCAAAATTTAGAAATATTTTAATAAGCTTAACCCTCTTAACTTAAATCCTGAAACACATGAAAAAAGATGAAACCCCTAAATCTAATTCCAGAAGAAGTTTTTTAAAAACAACTGCCTTGGCCACGGCGGGAATTAGTATTATTCCGCGGCACGTAATGGGAGGGCCCGGTTTTTTAGCCCCAAGTGATAAGCTGGTAATTGCCGGAATTGGAGTAGGAGGAAAAGGGGAAAGTGATATTAATAGCTTTCACCAATCTGGGAAAGCCGATATTGGTTTTTTGTGTGATGTTGATAAAAAAAGGGCGGCACGCTCTATAGCCCGTTTCCCAAAAGCTAAGTTTTATACCGATTACAGGGAAATGCTAGAGAAAGAAGCCAAAAATATAGATGCAGTTTCCATTTCTACGCCAGATCACGGCCACGCAATACAGGCAATGGCAGCTATGGAATTAGGTAAACCGGTGTATGTTCAAAAACCACTTACTCACGATATTTATGAAGCCAGGCAATTAACTGAAGCTGCTAAAAAATATGAAGTGGTGACCCAAATGGGAAATCAGGGAGCTTCTGGCGACGGAGTTAGAAAAATGCGAGAATGGTATGATGCCGACCTTATAGGAAAAGTACATACGGTTTATGTGTGGACAGATAGACCTGTATGGCCACAGGGAATTCCGTGGCCCAAAGGAAAAACCACTTCGGTTCCTGAAGGTTTAGACTGGGATCTATGGTTAAATACCGCACCGTATAAAAATTATATTGAAGGATTAGTTCCGTTTAACTGGCGTGGCTGGTGGGATTATGGTACCGGGGCACTTGGCGATATGGGTTGCCATCTAATTGAAGCGCCTTACCGTGTTTTAGGCCTTGGCCATCCAAAAGATGTACAATGTAGTGTAGGAAGCGTTTATGTAGATGAATTTCAAAGAGGTTATTTCCCCGAAAGTTGCCCACCTTCCAGCCACGCAGTAATGACCTTCCCAAAAACCGAAAAAACCAGTGAAGATGTTACTTTACATTGGATGGACGGTGGAATTAAACCAAAGAGACCGGAAGAACTTGGACCAAACGAAACTTTTGGCGATGGTGGAAACGGCGTATTATTTATTGGAGATAAAGGAAAAATGATGTGTGGTACCTATGGTAGAAATCCACGTTTATTGCCAACTTCAAAAACCGACGAAGTAAATGTTGCTGAGAAATATGACCGCGTTCCCGGTGGGGAAGAAGGCCATTATGCACAATGGGTAGAAGGCGCAATTGCCGGCTACGGAAAAAAAGAACTGAGTTCTCCTTTTGAAATTGCAGGACCGCTAACTGAAACTTTACTAATTGCCAATTTAGCTATTAGAGGCTACGATGTTAGAAATGAAAAGATGCGTGATAATGGAGATAAATATTTTGAATATCCCGGGCGTGATATAAAAATGCTCTGGAATTCAGAAGAAATGAGAGTTACTAATTTTGACGAAGCCAATCAATTTGTACGTAGAGATTATCGTGATGGCTGGAAGTTAAGCTAGAATAAGAATTTAAAATTATAAGTTATGAAAGCCGGAATAATAGTTTTTTTAATAATTATTTATTTCGGCTTTATAGCTTGTAATTTTAATGATAAAAATTCCGAAGAACCATCTACAGTCTGGGACACCCTGGAAGTTACAGCTTCGGCCTATAATTCCCTTAGCTGGCAAACTGGCGCCGGTGGTGCTAATATTACTGCGTGGGGAGATACTTTAAAACCAGGTTTAAGAGCAATCGCTGTTTCCCGGGATTTAATTAAAAAAGGCTTAGACCATAATACGCCGATTAAAATTGAAGGTTTTGACAGCATTTTCCTGGTGAAAGATAAAATGCATTACCGCTGGAAGAATAAAATTGACATCTATATGGATAAAGATGTACAAAAAGCCAGGGAATTTGGAAGGAAAAAATTAAAGATTTACTATGAGGTCCCGGTAGATTCAATTTCAAAGAATAGAAACATAAAAGAATAACTCTTAATGATTAAAAAATACTTTTTTCTATTTATCTTATTAATTTCAAGTTTCAGTTTTAATGCCCAGCAAGCCTCAGATAGTCTTGATCTCAACAAAACCTTTGTAATTGGGGTTACACCAACTCCTCCTTTTGTTATGAACGAAAACGGTGAATACGCCGGACTGAGCATTGATGCGTGGGATTTGGTAAATGATGAGCTGGATTTTAATTACGAGTTTAAAGAATTTGCTTCTCTTGGCGAATTATTAATTGCTATTGAAAATAACGAAGTAGATTTCAGTATTAATCCCGTTACGGTGACCGATAATAGGATGCAGCGAATGGATTTTTCCCAACCATATTTCATATCTCATACCGGTGTGGCCAAAAGGAGCGAATCTCAGGTTTTTAGTTATTTAGCCAATTTATTTAGCTGGAATTTTATTTCAGCAATACTTATTCTGTTAGCCGTAATTTTCGTTTTCGGCTTTTTGGTTTGGATTTTTGAACGTAAAAAGAATGCCGAAGAATTTGGCGGTGGTTCTCGTGGAATCCTGGAAGGTTTCTGGTGGAGTGCTGTTACAATGACAACAGTGGGTTACGGTGATAAATCGCCCAGAACTACCGGCGGACGTATAATTGGCTTAATCTGGATGTTTATGGCCATAATTATTATTTCCAGTTTAACGGCTGGAATAGCATCATCACTTACCGTTCAAACAATGAACGATGAAATCACCGGCGTTCAGGATTTATCTAAATTTGAAGTTACCAGTGTAAAAAGTAGTAGCGCCCAGGAACTACTAAACCTTTATAATATTCAGCATACCGAGGTAATTAGTGAAAAAGAAGGAATAGAACTTTTAGAAAATAAAGAAACAAAGCTTTTTGTTTACGATGAACCTATTCTGCGTTACGAATTAAAAAGAAGAGGCTTAGAAAATGATATTGAAGTTCTCCCCAAAACCCTGAAAAAGGATTATTACGGGTATAGTTTTCCTAAAAATTCAGCTCTATTGAATAAAATTGATCCTGTTCTCATTGGAGTAATGAAAACAATGGAATGGAATACTATTATGGCAGAGTACGAATAACTATCCGAGCCCAAGGTAACCAAGAATAATCCAAAGGATTATAAATACCACGATAATTCCTATACACCCGCAGCCGCCGCCAAGTTTTTTGGCGCCCCAACCGGCAAGTATAGCCCTAATGATATTTTTCATAATTGATAATTTATAGGTTAAGTAGCTCTAATTTAGCTGAAATCGAATTTCAAAATTTAGAATTAGGAAATATTTAGCAGCATATTAGTACAAACCTTAAAAATTCTAAAGATTTCTATTTTGTATCTTTATAAAAACTAACAAAAAATATTATGAAATTAAATTCTATTAAAATACTTCTTTTAAGCGTGTTTATTAGTAGTGGCCTTTATGCCCAAAGTACATCTGCCACTTTAATAAAAAAGGTAGAAGGTTTTAGCCATCCCGAATCTGTGGTTTTTAACGAAGCAAAAAATGAGTATTATATTTCAAATATGGCCGATAACGAAGCCGGAGACGGATTTATTTCCAGGGTTTCTGCTGATGGAGAAATAATCGACTTAAAATGGATAGATGGTTTAAAAGACCCAAAAGGTTTACTGATAAAAGAGGATAAGGTATATGTTACCAATAATACCGAACTTATAGAAATTAGTATTGAAAAATCAGAAATCACAAAGCGAATTGAAGTTGAGGACGCAAAGTCTCTAAATGATATTACTATAGATGCGGTTGGTAATATTTTTATTTCAGATTCTGGGAAAAGTGCTATTTATTTAATGCCCGGCGATTCAGCTAATATGATGATTCCCGACAATAAGAAAGGAGAAATTATTGAATATTTAAATACTACAAGGTTAGAATATGTAAACGGACTTTACGCACATAAAGATCATCTGTATGCTGCTGCCTGGGGGGAAAACTCCGACGGTAATTTCCTGAAAATTGATATGGATACACGCGAGATCGAAAAAGTATCTAAAGAAGGAATTGGCAATTTAGACGGCGTTCAACCGGTTGGTGATGATGCATTCTATATTTCAGATTGGGCTACCGGTACAATTTATCTTATTAAGAAAGACGGGGAACTTAAAGAAGTATTAACTTCAGAAAAAAGCTCTGGAGATATTTTATTTGATGCTGAAAAAAATCAGTTGGTTTTACCTATGAATTTTCAGAATTCCGTTTGGTGGTACCAGCTTCAATAATTTAAGAATACCTTATCATTCTTAAATTCTGGATATATTAATTTTGAAGAAAAACTAACCAAATGGAATTTAAAAAAGACGACGAAGAAAAAGATTATATTTTAAAAGACAATAAGAAAACTAATTTCGGTATCGGTTTTATTATTACCATTTTACTTATTCTTATAGTAGCGGTAGTGATCTCTGGTTTTTACTTTGAATTTTGGTAATGGGGATAACAAACCGTCTAACTGAAGGTTTCTCCTTATAAAATTTTGAATGGGGTAACCACCCCTTTTTTCCGCAAAGCTGAATTCATTCCCTCCCCTCCTTTGAAAGGAGGGGAGCTTTTATCTACTTCTTAATCTCATTAATCAATAAAAACGCCTGGTTTACATATTCCTTTTCTAAGAAAAGCGCGAAATAATTTGAGGTTGAGATCATTTCAAAAATTGGTATTCCTTCGTAGGCAAGAAGCTTAAAGAGATAAAAATAGAGGCCTACAAATTGCGAACTGTTTTTTGGCAGCGCAATGGTAATAGAAGAAAGTTCTTCTTTAATAGAAACCCGTCTCTCGTTTCTAAAGCAATCTTCAACAAGATTTGTAAGGCTGGAGGACACCAAAATATTACTTTCCTGGTAATTGCTGGAATAATTAAGGTAAACCCCGGTTTGATCTTTTACCGCATCCAGTAATTTAGCTTTATTAGCAATAATTGTATTAGAGTTTAAGAAAGTATATTCGGTAATGCCGGAGCGGACTACTATATCTCCCAGTTCCCGTAAATGCTGCATATTAATCTTGGTTCGGCGGGGAGCATAGCGTCTTAACGCCATTATAATTGAACCCTGTTTTACAGGTTTCCGCATTTCTTTTTCTACCTGCGGCTGGATGTCTTCCGCGAGTCCGCTAAAATTTACTATATCCCGGGCAATGGCATCATCCAAAAAGGGTTGGTGTCTAATTATATCGTGAACACAGGTAGTAATCGTCTTCATTGTTAAATATTGTACATTTTGTGCAAATGTATATAAATTGATAGATATTTTTTGTTGCAGGAAGCTTTAATTCTAATTATGCATCAAATTATTTCAGTTAGTAAAACCGGAATAACAAAAAGAATATTTAAAATTAAAAATCTCACTAAGTGAGTAAATATTTAGCAATGAAAGTATTAAAGTTTGGTGGTACTTCAGTAGGATCTGTAGAAAGCATTAGGAATGTTAAGAACATTTTAGCTTCAAGAGAAGGAAAGAAAGTTCTTGTACTTTCGGCAATGGCCGGGGTGACTAATAAACTGGTAGAAATTACCGAAAACATTAAGCTTGAAGATCATTCAGCTATTAATTCTATTATTGCTGAATTAAAACAAAAGCATGAAACTACTATAGATGAACTTATAGATAAGCCTGGGTTGAATTCTTATGCCAAAGCTTTTGTGAACAATGTGCTTGAAGGTTTACAGGAAATTAGCCGCAATACATATTCTGAAAAGGTTTATGCTGAAGTTGTGACTACCGGTGAGACAATGCTTACCTATATTTTCTCTACTTTTCTTACCAATTTAGGAATTCAAAATAACTTTCTGGATGCCAAAGATTTTATGCAGGTTTCAAACCTGGAAAATCCTGATACAGATTTAGTTGGCAAATTATTTCAGCAGAATATAGAAAACCTGGAACCCTCAGATATTTATATCACCCAGGGTTTTGTAAGAATTGATGCGCAAAATAATATTAGCACCTTAAAACGAGGCGGAAGCGATTACAGCGCAACTATACTTGCTGCAGCAGTTCAGGCCGAAGAAGTTCAAATTTGGACTGATATTGATGGATTTCATAATAACGATCCTCGTTATGTTGAAAATACCCATGCAATTGCCGAATTGAGTTTTGAGGAAGCTGCCGAGCTCGCTTATTTTGGCGCAAAAATTTTGCACCCGCAAACGATCTCTCCGGTTATAAAAAGGAAAATTCCTTTGTTTCTGAAAAATACCTTTACTCCGGAACTTCCCGGAACTAAAATTTCAGCTGAAATTCATTCTCGTGGATTGAAAGCTATTTCAGCTAAAGATGGGATTACTGCCATTAAGATTAAATCTAACCGAATGCTGATGGCACACGGTTTTCTGAAAAAAATCTTTGAGGTTTTTGATAAATACGAAACAGCAATTGATATGATTACCACTTCAGAAATTGCAATTTCCCTCACCATAGATGATGACCGGAATTTAGACCTGATCCTGGAAGAATTAAACGCTTACGGTGAGATTACAGTGGAAAAAGAACACAGTATCATTTGCATTGTAGGCGAGGGCCTAATTGAAGATAAAAGTACAAGCCGACTTTTTGAACTATTAAATGATATTCCCGTTAGAATGATTTCTTACGGCGGCAGCGATAACAATATTTCTTTATTGGTAGATACTAAAAACAAGATACAAACCCTGCAGGGTTTAAACCATAAATTGTTTGAGGAACGAGAAGTACCTCAATTTGTTTGATTTCTGTTTGTGAACAGGCAACTGTTCCTTTTGTGTAGTGGAACCGCCGGTAGGCTAACCGGCGGTTTTTTGTTTGCCCTGCATGCAAACAATTCCGAGGCTTGAAAGAAAGCCCGCTCACCTGATCGGAGGGAAGAGCAATGTAAAGTCAAGTGCGTCACTGGCAACGGTGGGGTGTGAAGGAAGACCTAGCAAGTTAGTGGAACATAGAGAAATCGAACCGATTCTGGCATATATTGGGGGTAAGGTTGCAAAAAGTGCCGATGCCCAAAATCCGAATAGCAATATATGTTAAAACGGATGGCTTCACTAACAGGAATGTTTGCTTAACGGGGGAAGCCTGATTATTCGCCTTTTGAGGCTAAGCAGAAACAAGTCGAGAGACAAGGATTTGTTATGGAAAATCAGGTGGCAGATGAGTCCGTAGTAGTGAGAAAATTTAGGCCTGAGAAGCACTGGTGACAGTGTGGAGGAGAAAACCCAAATGACATTGCACAAGAATCGCATAATCGGTTGCAATGACTGTCACAGATTAACTGTGGCGGATGCGAAGGGACGAAGTTAAATTAAGTACAGGAAGTTCTTTAAAGGAATTAGCCATAAGCGAAGACAATCGGAATTGAAACATTCTGAGGAATTGCAGCAAAGAGGAGTGACGAGCTAACTCTGGCTGTTAATCCGCGCGAGTATTGAGTAGTAAGATTTTCTTTTACTGTTATAGATTGCCACAGTGCTAAAGACAACAGTATACCTTATGAACAAACAATCTGTCTAATTCTGCCTAAAGAAATAAACCGTACTGCAAAGAAGAGAAAGTTTCATTATGCGAAAATGGTACAGTCTTATAGACAAGGTATATGCATTACCTAGGCTGGAACAAGCCTACCGTGAGGTAAGGAAAAACAAAGGTTCCAGAGCCAAGGGAGTGGATAACCAAAGTATAGCTGATTTTAGTTCAGCTTTAGAGGAGAATTTGTGCCAACTCTCCAGGGAACTGAAAGAGGGGAGATATAGGCCACAGCCGGTAAGGCGAGCCTATATCGATAAACCAGACGGGAGCAAGAGAGGATTGGGTATCCCAACCATCAAAGACCGCATTGTACAACAATCGCTGCTTAATGTGTTGCAACCTATCTTCGATCCCGAATTCCATCCCTCCAGTTATGGGTATCGTCCTAAACGAAGTGCTCATCATGCCATTGCCAAAGCAGAGCGCTTTAGTCGGTACTATGGTCTGGATCATGTAGCAGACATGGATTTATCCAAATGTTTTGATACTCTAGACCATCGGCTGATAGTGCAAAGCGTGGGCAAACGGGTAAGCGATGGAAAGATACTTAAACTGATAGGGAGCTTTTTAGAATCCGGCGCACTTGATGGAGCGCGCTTCACACCTACAAAGAAGGGGAGTCCACAAGGGGGAATTATCTCACCGCTCCTGATGAATATCTATCTGGACGCATTCGACCAGCATATGAAAAATTCAGGCATACGAATGGTGAGGTTTGCTGATGACGTGCTGTTGTTTGCACCAACCAAAGCTCAAGCTGGAAAATACATGGCTAAAGCCACGAGTTATCTGGAAAAAGAGCTTCGGTTAGAAGTGAATAAAAACAAGAGCAGTCTGACAAACCTTGAAGAAGGCATCCACTATTTAGGTGTGGTGATAAAGCCCTATGGAGTAGTGGTATCCCACAAAAGCATCAAGAGGTTCAAAAAGAAAGTAAAATTACTAACCCCTAGAACTAAAGGGCAAAGTATAGCTTTCTATATTAAAGAACTGAACCCGCTATTAAGGGGTTTTGCCAATTACTTCCGAATAGGCTTGACCAAAAAGCTGTTCCAGGATCTTTTAAGCTGGATCAGGAGAAGGTTACGAATGATGGTGATGAAAAGCTGGAAAAGCTGGAAACCTCTTCACCGACAACTAAGGCGTATGGGTTATAAGGGGAATTTTCTTAAGATATCGGTAACCCGATGGAGAAACTCCTCCACCAATTTAATACACTATGCCCTGCCCAATAAGTACTTCACAGAATTAGGGTTGTACGCAATGGACACAGTTGAAGGGAACACTTTGCATCAGTACTATCAAACAGTACTGAATAAGATTTAACATGAGCCGTGTACGAGACCCGTATGCCCGGTTCCTGTAAGAGGGATGAAGATAATAAATGCTCAAATATTTATTATCTTCACCCTACTTGATTATTTTTCTCTTTTTCTTCAATAAATTTGGCCATAAAATACGTACTTCTATGCTGATGATGCTGCAGCAATTTCCCAATAAAATTCTTTTGCCTATAGAAATCTATATTCTGAAATAAATCAGTGATTCTTTCTAAGAATTTCTGCTGAAATGCGTTTTTATTAAACCTGGAATTAATTATTCTAAAACCATTTTCTACCGAGGCTAGCCATACATTTTCTTCGGAATATAATTGCATCGCTTTTTCTACAAATTCTTTAGGATCGTTGGTTATAAAACCATTCCAGTTGAGTTCTCCCGCAATTCCCTCGGCACCAATGGGAGTTGTTACAGAAGGCGTTCCACATTGCATAGCCTGTATGAGTTTTCCTTTTAATCCTGCTCCAAACTGAATTGGCGCCAGGCAAACCTTAGCATTTTGCATTACCTCGGGTGCATTTTCAGCGCGGCCCTTTACAAGAAAACCTTCTTTTTCGTTGTGCAGATTCCATACCTTTTGGGAAGGATAAGCACCATAAATTTCCAGCTTGGAAGCTGGAAGTTGTTGTTTAATTAACGGCCAGATTTCTTCTTTTAAATATAATACCGCATTCCAGTTAGGTTCATGAAGAAAATTGCCAATACTTATAAAATTTTGTCTTTTACTGAATCTGGGCAATTCCGCTTTATTTCCTTCGGAAATTGATTCCAGGAGAAAAGGAAGGTAATGCAGAATAGTTTTAGGGATATTGAATTCATTTTGAAGCAAATCCATTTCAACTTCTGAAATTATCAGGCTCAGGTCGCAGCGATAAATACTCGCGACTTCCCTTTTGGTAATATCGACATCAAAATAAAGACTTTCTGCAGAAATATTTTTTTTATAAGCTTCAGTCCGTGTTTTTCTAAGAAAATGAAGATCTTCAGTATCTAAGATTTTTATTGCTTTCGGGCAGGTTTCATCAACTCTCCAGCCAAATTGCTCTTCAGCCATAAACCTATCAAATAGCACTAAATCCGGTTGAATTTTTTTCAGCATTTCATCAAAAGAACTATGATTCATTTTTATCACTTCAGAAGCGATATTCATCTTTTCTAAATCTACAGCAAATTTGCTGCGCGCTGCAGTGGTAACAAAGGTGATTTTGTAATTTTCAGCAAGAAAAAATTCTAATAATTGTAGCATTCGGCTACCGGCAGCAGAAGAATTAGGTTCGGGCCAAACACAACCAATTACAAGTAAATTGGGCATAATTTTTCTTCAAAAATACCGGAATTTAAACCAGTTTCCTAATTATAAACTAGCAGATAGCAGGAGAGAAGCAGTAACCCAGAGTACCAGGGAAACGATACCGCCAATGATAAAAAAGTGTCTAAAACGGTAAATTCCCATCCCATAAATTATGGTATTGGTTTGGTAACCTACAGGTGTAAAAAAACTAAAATTAGAAGCAAACAGAACCGATAAAATAAAGGGTTTTGGATCCATTTGCATACTCGCGGCAATACTTATGGCGATAGGAGTTATAATTATTGCCGTAGCATTATTAGAGATAAATCCGCTTAAAACCATCGTCACCAGGAATAAAATCCCAATTACAATAATATCTGTTTGGTTTTCAAAAATTAGCAATAATTGGTCTGAAATCCATTGATCGGCGCCGGTATTGTTCATTGCTACGCCTAAAGGAATCATCCCCGCTAAAAGAAAAATAATCTGCCAGTTTACCTGGGAATAAATTTTACCCAGGTCTATACATTTCGTAAAAATCATTAAAAAGCAGCCAATAAGTGCACTTTTTAAAATGGGAAAAATAGAAAATGCAGAGAGCGCAATAACCACTAATAGAATTGCAAGCGAAATATATTTTTTAGTTTTAGTGGTAACTTCAATATTCTTGTGTTGCTGCAAGATCGTTACATTTTCAATCTTTTGAAGTTCATCCAGTGCGCTTTCGCTAACTTCAACCAGTAAGCGGTCTCCAACCCTTAATTCTATTTCGTCTTTCCCCCGATTAAAAATTCTACGCCTGGGATTTCTAAAATTTCTTCGTTTTCTAATCGCCAAGGGTACCGCCCCGTGAAGATCATACCAACCCACGGTTTTTATACTTTTTCCTATTAATGGTGAATTTGGCAGCATTAAAATTTCCACTACCTGTACATTTTCCTCCAGTTCTTCAGAATCAGTAATAGGATCGGCTAATTTCCTATTATCTTCCTCTTTAATTACGGTAAATCCCTTAGCATCTTTTAATTTTATAAGATTTGCAAGATTACAGCGCAGTAAAAGCTGGTCGCCTTCTTTGAGCGTAGTGAATTTTCCTGGGCGATCGTTTATAATCCCATTTCGCTTTAGCCTTAGAACTTCAATATCTTCATTATTATATAAGAAACTTTCACTAATACTTTTTCCAATTACACTGGAGTTTTCGGTGACAATTACTTTAGTAATATATTCATCAAGATTATAATCTTCACTTATTTTAGTCTTTTTGGTGTTGGGGAGTATTTTAATTAAAGCACTTACTATAACAATGGTGATTACCATAAAAATAACTCCATACCACGTAAATTCAAAGAAACTAAACCTTTCAACACCCCTGTCTATAGCAACTGCGTTTACAATAAGGTTGGTAGATGTACCCATTAGCGTGCAACTCCCGCCTATAATACCCGCGAAAGAAATTGGTAGAAGCAATTTTGAATTGGGTATATCGTATTTAGCAGATAATTCTGTAATAATCTTTATAAAAACAATTACCACAGCTGTAGTATTTATAAATGCTGAAATACTCCCTGCAATAAACATAAAGACAGGTACCATTATAAATATTGGCAGAACCCTTAGATTTTTGAGTCCGCTGGCCAGCCAGTCTATAACCCCGTTTGTTTCCAGCCCTATGGCTATAATCATTAAAGCCAGTACCGTAATAGTTGCCGGACTGGAAAAGCCAGAAATAGCTTCTTCGGGACTTACCAGGTTAGTTAACAATAAGGCTGCAAGAATAAAAAACGCAATTTTATCTACCGGAAAAACTTCCAGGGCAAAGAAAACAATTACCACTATGATAATAAGAAACAATATGGCTATTTCGAGGCTCATTATTTAAATTTATAAAATAAAAATAAGGGAATACCGCCTGGTAGAATTCTTCTTCTGAAAGATTTATGAATTAATAAATCAGTATAATTTTTTACCGAAGCATATTAATTCCTATTTTGAAGTTTAAAACTAAATTATGAGCAGAGGATTTGTAAAAGAAGACGACCAGGAAGAAGCTCCTATTATCCCGCCAAGAGCGGCTTTACCGGCGGGTGAAACAAATTATGTTACGCCAAATGGATTAAAAGAATTAAAAGAAAAAGAGGAAAAGCTCACAGAAGAACGTGCTAATCTCGATAAAGAAAATGAAACAGAACGTAGAAGGGCACAGGCGGTTATAGATGGCAATCTCAAATTATTAAGAGAGCGAATTAGCACCGCGAGGGTTTTAGACCCTAAAGAACAACCTGAAGATGAAGTGCGTTTTGGAGCTTTGGTTGAATTGAAGCAAAATGGAAATATTCAAAAGTTTCAAATTGTTGGGGTAGATGAGGCTGATGTTAAAAAACAAAAGATCGCTTTTGTGGCGCCTATCGCAAAAGCGGTTACCGGTAAAAAGGTTGGAGATAAAATTGATTTCAAATTAGGCGAAGAAATCCGAAAACTGGAAATCTTAAAAATTACTTACTAATGGCCGTATATATTGTAATGGGTGTTTCGGGTTCTGGTAAAACTACTATTGGAAAACTTCTCGCTAAAGAATTGAATTTACCTTTTTATGATGCCGATGATTTTCATCCTTCAGAAAATGTGGAAAAAATGAAAAACGGTATCCCGCTGCAGGACGAAGATCGAAAAGGCTGGTTGGCCATTTTAGCTGAAAATATTCAAAAATGGGAGCAAGGCGATGGCGCTGTTTTGGCCTGTTCGGCTCTAAAAGAAAAATATAGACAACAATTAACTTCCATTCCTGAAGAATATTTAAAATGGATTTTCCTATCGGCTGATTTTGAAGTGATTTTAGAAAGGTTAAAAGCCAGGAAAGGCCATTATTTTAAACCAGAATTGCTCACTTCGCAATTTGAAACCCTGGAAGAACCACAATATGGATTACGAGTAAATGTAAATACTTCTGAAGAAAATATTTTAAAAGAAATTATGACAAAATTAAAAGCTCCTAAAGCTGAAATTGGGCTTATTGGACTTGGAGTAATGGGAAAGAGTTTGGCTTTAAACCTACTTTCAAAAAATATTAATGTTTCTGTTTTTAATAGGCAAGTACCCGGTCTTGAAGAAAATATTGCCAAAAATTTTGTTCAGGAAAATGCTGAAAAATATACATTTCAGGGTTTTGATGATTTAAAGGAATTTGTTTCGTCTTTAAATCGGCCCAGGAAAGTTTTATTGATGGTAAATGCCGGCGCTGCGGTTGATGCAGTGATAGAAAGTTTGCTTCCTTTTTTGGAAAAAGGTGATATCATTACCGATGGCGGTAATTCCCATTACAAAGACACCTGGAGAAGAGAAAAGATGTTAAGAGAACAGGGAATTCATTTTATAGGTTGTGGAATATCGGGTGGGGAAGAAGGCGCCTTAAAAGGTCCCTCAATTATGCCCGGTGGCTCTGCAGAAGCGTATAAACAAATGGGACCGCTTTTGGAAAAAATAGCAGCAAAAGATAAGACCGGAAACCCTTGCTGTACTCATATTGGACCCGATGGTTCAGGACACTTTGTAAAGATGGTTCACAATGGTATTGAATACGCCGAAATGCAACTAATTGCTGAAACTTACCATTTTTTGAGATTTTATACGAATTCAAAACCGAAAGCAATTGCCAGTCTTTTTGAAGCCTGGAATAAGAAAATGAAAAGCTATTTACTGGAAATATCCGTAGATATTCTTCGAAAAAAGGAGAATGAAGACTTCCTGATCGATAAAATTCTGGATGCAGCTAAACAAAAAGGCACTGGCGGTTGGTCAACGAACGCCGCCTTAGAACTTGGTGTTCCGCTTGATACCATTACCGCTGCGGTTTTGGCCAGGAATATTTCCGGGATGAAGGAAATTCGGGTGAATGCCTCATATTTGTATAAAAATGATAACCAAAATGGAAATTTAGAAGAAATAAAAGATGAATTATTCCAGGCCTACAAAACTGCCAGTATAATTAATCATGCCGTAGGTTATGATTTACTTCGGGTTGCCTCATCAGAATATAGCTGGAATCTTAATTTATCTGAGATTTCCCGTGTTTGGACCAACGGATGTATTATTCGTTCCGGTTTGATGGAAGATTTAGTTGATATTTTTAAAGATTCAAATAATCATTTACTGCTTAATAAAAATATTATTTCAGAAGTAGAGAAAAATCAGGCTTCCTTGACGAAAACAATTAGTATTGCACTTCAGTCTGGTTTTGCCGTTCCGGTTTTATCTGCTGCCACCAATTATTTACTGAACTTTACTTCAGCTCAAAATTCTGCAAATATGATTCAGGCACAACGAGATTATTTTGGCGCACATACTTACGAGCGAACTGATAAGCCCCGGGGCGAATTTTTTCATACCCAATGGAAAAACAATAGTTAATGGAACTACAATTACTCTTTGCCGTTTTCGCCGGGATTGCACTTTTGCTTTTCCTTATTTTAAGATTAAAGATACAGGCTTTTCTGGCTTTGCTAATTGTTTGCATTGCGGTAGGAATTATCGCCGGAATGCCCGCTACTGAAATCCTGGAGACTATGAAGGACGGGATGGGCAGCACACTGGGTTTTGTAGCCACGGTAGTTGGTTTAGGAGCTTTATTTGGCGGAGTTTTGGAACAATCTGGTGGAGCACAACGCCTGGCTTCTTTCTTATTAAAGAAAACAGGTGATAAAAAAGCACCCTGGGCATTGATGGTTACCGGTTTTGCCGTAGCCATTCCGGTATTTTTCGATGTGGCTTTTATTATTCTGGTGCCGGTTACTTATGCATTGAGCAAACGTACCGGAAAATCACTTTTGCTGTATGCGCTACCTCTTTTGGCCGGTTTGGCAATTACGCACGCTTTTATCCCACCCACGCCAGGACCAATTGCGGTTGCAGATATATTAGGTGCCGATTTAGGTTGGGTAATTGTTTTTGGATTTTTGGCAGGAATTCCCGCAGCAATCATCAGCGGACCAATTTTCGCCAGGTATATTTCCAAAAGAATACAAATTGAACCGAAAACTTTTACCGAGGAAATAGAATACGATGAAGCAAAAGCGCCATCACCGGGACTAATTATTTCTATAATTCTAATTCCTATTTTTCTTATTGTAGCAAACACTTTAGTACAGAGTCCTTTATTTGAAGGGATTTCAATTCCGGAAGGAGTTTTATATGCGATAGAATTAGTGGGACATCCATTTTCGGCATTGATTATTGCAAATCTTGTGGCCTGGTATTTTCTTGGAGTAAGGCGGGGAATGCAAAAAGAATTTTTACTGAAAGTAGCAACAAAATCTTTTCAGGCAGCCGGAATAATTATTTTACTTACCGGTGCCGGTGGTGCTTTTAAACAAATCCTGATCGAAACAGGAGCAGGAGAAATGATTGCCGATGCTTTAAATAACGCCTGGTTCAATCCGCTGGTTTTTGGGTTTATTGTAGCAGCTTTGGTAAGAATTTTACAGGGATCTTCAACCGTTGCAATGATTACCGCTGCGGGAATTACTGCGCCGGTTTTAACGGGTGGCGATTATTCTATGGCGCAAACCTCGCTTATTGTAATTGCAATTGCCTCAGGGGCTTCAATTTTATCCCACGTTAACGATAGCGGATTTTGGCTCGTTGGTCAGTATTTAGGTTTAACCGAAAAACAAACTTTTAAATCCTGGACGGTGATGACAACCTTAATAGCCATAGTTGGTTTGGCCGTTTCCCTAATTATATGGTTTATAATTTAATTAATCGGCTTCAACGGTGAATTCCAGGGTATCTACAATATCACCATATTCATCTATTTTGATTTCAAATTCAATGGGTTCGCTTGCAGTGTAATCTAATTTCTGCATTTGCACAGGATCAATTTCAGCAGTATAATTTCCGGGTTTTAATCCCAGGTATGTGAAATATCCGTCTCCTTCAGTTAAAATTTCTTTTACCAGGTTTCCGTTTTCATCCAGAATATTTACGGTAATTCTTCCCTGGCCGCGAAGACTGCTTCCTTCTTTAAAATAAACCATTCCGGCAACTTCACCTAAAACCTCTACCGGGACTTCAATCTCCTGAAACTGGTTAGGAACGGTATGTACCTTTATCTTTTCATTTTTCACTTTCCAGGCAATATTATCTAGGCTATTTGGATCTACTTCAAGAATAATATCTATATAAGGTTGAAGTTCGGTAATTCGTAATACGCTTTCATCTTCATTATACGAAATTCGGCCAGAAGTATTTTTAATTTCCATTCCCCGCACAGCAGGTTCCATAGGATCTCTTTTTCCGTTAGTGTTATAATCCAAAAAGGGGATAATGCTTAGTGCAGCTCTGGACATTGCCGTACGATTATTTGCCATTATATACCCAGTATTGTCGTCTAACATTAAACTACCGCGAGCCGATTGCACAAAAGAATTATTTTGGTTCCCCAACCTGGAAGTCACCGAAGTTTGCGCAAAATTGAATGCATATCTTAAGCCAATTTCAAAAATATGGGCATTTCTAAGCATATTATTTTCGTAGGCCACATTTAGAAATCCATTTTCAAAAACCGGGCGTTCAATTTCCATAATAATATTATTGAATTGATTTCGGCTAAAATCGTATTGCACCTGGGGTGAAAACAAGAATTTATTCGGAAGCCTGTAATTCTGCGAAAGCGAGGTATAGATAGTTGGTTCTTTTACACGGTCATTGTAGATGCCATAGGTGGTAAGGTTGGTGCTAATTCCCATAATTGCACCCGAAAGTAATAATTGCGCCGTAGTGAACTCGGTTGTAGGCATAATGATCTGGTTTACACTAAACCTGCTAAACATCGAGAAATTTTTACTTCTAATAGGTGCCGAAAAGCTTAATTTTCTTTCTTCCAGGTAATTAAAATTGATTGCTGTTTGGTCTTCATCATATTTTATATAATTAAGATCTACCTGGATATTTCCGGGGGTGCGGTAACTCAAAATCCCTTCTCCTTTTACGCCCTGCATATATTCTCCTGTAAAAAGAAAATTTGAAGCAAAACGAATAGATGAATTCACGAAAGGCATTACTTCCCCACTGGTCACGCCGGTAAGATATTCGGCACCACCCCCAATAGTTACAGAATTACTAAGCCCGTAATTAAAGTTAGCCCTGGAAAATCGGTCAAGGTCTTCATTCTCTACAATCCCGGCGCTAACGGTATATTCCAACTCATTTTTTGGAACAAAATTATACGGAATATTGATCACCCTTTCCTGAATACGTTCTTCTCCATAGGGACCATAAAAACGAAGACTTACGGCCGTATTTCCATACATTAACGGCACATCAAACGTGTAAAAACCTGAAGCGTCTGCCTGGGTAAATTCAACTAGGATATTATTTACGTAAAGTTCAACCGTCCAGCGTGGTTCGGTATAATCATTCAATACGTAAGTTCCAAAGGATCTTCGATTTTGAAACGGGCTGTTGCTAATTTGAACCCCACTTACCGGTGCAAATAGGGAGGAGGTGGCCCGGGTAAAAATCCGCCCTGCAGTTACCTGTTTAAAAACCCGGTTATCATTATTCACATATCGCCACTGGTAAAACTGGTTCCTGGAATCAAATGGAACCCGGGTAGAGTAGTTCAACATTAAATTGGTTTCCCCACCAAGAAACATTGTTCCCAAACCTAAGGATAATCGGTTATCGTTTTCAAATTCACTTTGCTGTGTGGTAACCACGCCCCAATCTAATGCCCCACCTTTAAAAACCGGATAACGTCTTTCCATAGTTGTATCAACTTCAACTACTCCGCGTACACGATTCAGATTTTCCCTTACCCTTTTAAGCCGCATTTCTTTAATTACCGGTAGATCTTTTTCGGTTTTCATAGTTACTGAAAGACTTCTAAAAGAGAAATTGGTATTTAAACCGAAGATTTCGCCGAAGAGATTCGATTTTAAATAAAGATTTAGCGGAGTTTGAATATAATCATCTTCTGAAAGATAAAATTCTTCATTTTTATAGATAATCCTATTTTCTGAAGGATTTATTTGATAAGTAGAATCGGGATTTATAACGAAGCCTTCTACGCCCTTAGTGGTTTCTTCATTTTTAATCTTCAAATAATCAAAAAGCTCCTTTATTGGAATATAAGCGTCCTGACCTTTAATCGCGATAGGGATTTCAATAGTACCGAGATCGGGTACGTTCATTTCTACGCTTAACTCATCGTATTCAGGAAAATCTTCCTGGGCTATTCCTGTAAAGGATAATAGCAGGAGAAAAATTATCGGAAAAAGTTTTTTGTAAAACTCAATAGAAAAAGCGCAGGTAGGGGTTTGCATTTAGCTTAGCGTTCTTATCTATTGATGAATAAAGGTTAAAGTGAAATTACCAAAATAAGTACCGGGAAGAGTCCCAGAATTATCTGGAGGTATGGTTAAGGTCCCTCCAATAAAGACTTCATTTGGTACTTGGGCATTAGCAGCCTGGGTGACAAAAGTTCGGTGGCCAGTGCTAAAACTGTTAATTGTAAGTTTTATTTCCGCTCCTGTATCCTGGTTTAGCAAAATATAATCTCCTAAAGTTTCAATTTGAATAATTGTCCCGGGGTTGGCATATACATCAAATAAAGCGGCAGAGACCGGTTCCCCAAAATTTAGTTCAACAATATCGCCATTTACAGTGCGTTGGTCGTCATAACTTACACTAACATTCCCACCAGCACTACCGGCAGTAAACGAACCAAAATTAAGGTTTCTAGAAGTTCTAACTTCAACCTCTATGGGGACTGGCGGATTTTCCTGGGCTTTGATTTCAAATACTGAAAACATAAGCAATAACAATAAAAATGTGTTATTATATAAGCTTCTATTTTGCATAGTTTCCATTATTTTTTTATTAATACTTTTTTGCCATAATAAGCTTTACCTACCTGTAGGTTAATAATATAAACCCCTTCACTGGTAATCCCTTCAAAAATAACTTCGTCTTTGCCACCTGCTTCTTTTATTTGTAGAATTTGCCCCGTCATTGAACTGGCTCTTAAAATTCCTTCCTGATTTTCTTCTAAATTCATTTTCACCACCACATCTCCATTTTCAACTTCAACATCAAAAGGTTCGTTAAAAGCAATGGCAGGACTGGTTACCCTTTCTTCAGAAAACATTAATTCAAACCTGGAGTTATGAGTTCCCGCTTGAAGGTTGAAACTATATTCCGGATTATTTCTCAGGTTTTGACCTTTACCTTTTTCGTGGTCTATTAAATAAATATTGAAATTTGAATTAAAATTTTCTACCGATACCAGGTTGATCTTCATTTCACCATTTTCATCGGCTTTAATGCCCAATGGAATCTTTTTATAGCTTCTCGATTCCGGAAAAGGAATTGCGTTAATAGCCAGTTCCTTTTTATTTTCGGTTATATTATAAAAACTTGGTACAGCAGGATCGGTATTCATTAATTTATGGGCGTCCATTTCCTTTTCAAAATTAGGAGTGGCATACGAGGAAAAGTAGATCACCATAGGATCTTGCTGGATTGAAGTTTTAAAGCCAGCCTCCAAACGAATTAACGGTTTAAGATCTTCCTGGGTTCTTAAAAACTCCTGCTCAAAATCGTTTATTCGTACCCTGTTGTCCATTCCAAAACTTCCCGTCATTACATCCTGGGTATCAGAATCCATTACTTTAATAAAAAAGCCCTGCATAGAAGGAATAATATTTGAAGATTTTCCATCAGTTGTAGATACCTGATTTACATAAGCGGAATAGGTACCGGTATACTGACTTGTATCACTGGCGGTGAAAAAATAAATTCCGTCATCAATATTAGTTTTTGTCCAACCCTGGGAAGCATCCCAATCTATAGGGGAAGGGTATGGGTTTCCTACCAAATGAAAACCTCTTGTATATTCGCGATGATTATTTTCTAACTGCCGGGTGGGAATAGTACCATTGTTAACTTCACCACTTAACTCTATAGTTTGTGAAGCGGTTGAAGTTCCAAAATTAAGCGCATAACCTTCAGCATTATTTAAACTATTGGTAGTCGTGGTATAAACTTCCCAACCGGTAGCATCCCGAACAATATCATTTATATTGATATTTCGGTTTTCATTATAGCTGTAAAAGTGTGGAAATCCAGTAACTGGATCTTCAAAATCCATATAAGGAGCGAAATCTCCTACGGTGGAATTTTGAAATGGAGAACTAAAATATTTATACCCGAAAGCTTTATCCAGATAGCGTTGCATTTTTACGATGCCGATAACTTCACCATTTCCTGCACCACTTATTAACGCTGTTTGATTTTCATCGGAAATTAAGGTTAATCCATTTCCGGTATCGAAATTCCCTTCTACTACATTTAAAGTTCCGGTAATTTCTATTGTTGCTTGTGAATTTACCCCTGAAGTATTATCGATTCTTAAATTCTGAATGCGATTATATTGAAAAGCCGTACTAGGAATTGTTTGAGCTGAAGCACCTTGAAAAGAAATATTTCCGGTTACGGTATTTAGAATTCCGTTATTGGTAAGATCTCCTGCAATTCGTAACCAGTTTTCTTCAACCATAACTGAAGCATTGTTTTCAATACTTAAATTTTTTGTGTATGCATTAACACCAGAATTAATTTTCGGGTAATTATTTGAAGGTAAATTCTCAGGAATCAAAACATCGGTTTCGAGTGTAGGTAAGGCGTTACAGCTCCAATTGGCGGAATTGTTCCAGTTGGTGTTTTCAGCGCCGGTCCACGTGTTTTCTTCCTGCACAGGAATATATAAGACCGGGGATTCATTAGTACAACTACCTGAGTTTACAATTCGTTTTAACCAGATATCTGTGTTTAAAATTCCGGGATTATAATTTTGCTGGTTATTATTGCCCGGGGCATCAGCAAAACCAGAAGCAGGCCCTTCGGTACTTAATTGCCAGGTATATGAAATATTATTTCCTTCTATTTCTGTACCGCTTACGATGCCGGGATCTATTCCTTTACAAAATGCTTCAGAATAGGTTGCGCTAATATAAAGTCGTTTAAAGGTACCTACACAGGGATCGGTAAAAACACCGTTAGTCGCAGAAATTGTAGCCGAATTTTCTCCTAATAAATAAGCTTCTGTAACAGCCTGGCTGGTGTTGGCGTGGCAATTTTCATTAATATCAAAGTTCCCGGCATTATTAACAGGAGTTCCATAGCTGGCAAAATCTACATAAGTAAAAATCGTTTCCTCGGGCGACTCTATATTTACCTCTCCATTCTCATTTGCTGTTGTTTGAAGTGTATTTGTATTTCCGTTGAAAAATGAAATTTTATTATTAGCTATGTTAGTATTGATTGTAATTTCTATGGAATTTGAAATATCTTCATTACAATTTTGAACATTTACTTTTCTACGGTACCAGGTAGTTTCCGACACCGTTCCGGGATTGTAATCGGATTCGGTATTATTTCCGGGAGCCTGGGTAAAACTAGTAGTCCCACCAGTAGTGCTTATTTCCCATTCGTAATTGTATCCTTCTCCCAAATCTTCTCCAATTAGTCTTTCTGCATCAAATACTCCGCAAGACTCTTGTGCACCGGAAATTGTATTATTTTTAATAGAATTAATCACATTTATGGTAACCGATTCATTTGGATTATTATTTGTACAGCCATTGGCATCAGTAATACCCAGGATTTCAATGGTGGTATTTTGCTGAATATTGATTGGGTAATCAAAATTTCTTTCGTTAATACTTAAATTAAAAGTTTGCCCATTTATTGAAGCTTCAATATTCCAGGGTGCTGTACCGGTAAAAGTACCGTTAATATTAGCCTGGCCACTACAAATAATTAAGGGAGCGTTTAACGAAACTGTTGGCATTTCTGGGCATTGGTTTTCCCCAACGTTGAGAAAAGCTGTATCTGAAATAGAAACACAACCATTAGCATTCGTAACTAAAAGTCTGTAGCGCGAACCATCTACCGGAAAATACCCTACAGTAAGTAGTTCCAATCTTTTGGTTTTGGTACCGCTGTAATTAGCATTATCATTAATATCATACCAATTTGAACTATAGGTTTGCCATTGGAATGTTAAGTTGTTACCAGAAACTCCAGCTTCAATGATAGCATTTTCACCAAATCCTGCCGTAACATCTTGCGGCTGTTGGGTTATTGGATTTAAATTTACTTGCAGATTTGCCGGTTGAGAATATACCTTACAATTTTGATTGGAAACAGCTATTCTATATAAATTGTTATTGAAATGAGCAGGAGCGTTTATAATATCAAGTTTCTGAGAATTTACATTCTGATAAAATTCGTTGTTCGAAATATTGCTCCAGGAAATACCACTATCTTCACTTACCTGCCATTGACGTTGATCGTTTGAAGTATAGGTTTGAAAGGAAATATCATTGCCTTCGCATACAATTTGATTAGTAGGTTGGGTGTAAATCCCTTGGGGGCTTTGGTATAGATTTAAAAGTGCAGGGTTAGAGGTGACTGAGTTACCATGCCTGTCGGAAATTTTAACTCTAAACTTTATATTGTTTAAAGAAGTTTCAACCACATTGATACTTAAACCTGATGTTTGTGTTCCTGAAAAAATTTCTCCATTATCAATATTGTAAAATCCAGTATTACCGCCGTTATTTCTCTGCCATTGATAGGATAGATTTTGTCCCCGAGCAATTACGTTGAAATTAATTGGATTACCTGTACAAGCTGTGAAATTCTCGGGTTGCTCAACAATATCAATCGGCTTTTCTACAGTAATAATAGCAACATTTGATCTTTTACTTGCCCGGTAAGCATTTGCCAAGCGGTTGTTGCTACTGGTTAGAGTAGCTATTCTATAAATATAATAAGTGCCTTCGGTATTAAATGGTTCTAAATTTCTATTTGGAGTAAAACTTGCATTTGTTGCTCCGGGAATTGCAGTAGTTTCCCCATTTTCTGTTGTACTATAAACCCATTGATATCCATTTCCAAACCTACTTATTCCACTCGGCAGACCATTAAATTCATCTCCGGTAATTGTTTGGCCAGATGTCTGGAAATTAAGTGTTTGATTGAGATTATTAGATAAAATATTTTTTATTATAAGTTGGGGCTCCCCAATACTAATACGGTTTCCTCCGCTGTTTTCATAATAATCTAGCACTAAATTGCTATTACCAGATAGGCTTAATAGAATATTCTGATTGCGATATGCGTGATCATTCCAATCGTTATAAATTAATTTACCATCTACACTTAGCCTGCTACCATCATCAGAACCTGTATTCAAAGAATATAGCCCGCTTAAAGAACTGTTCATTCTATAGCGTACAGAAAAAGTTTCGGTATAGATAAAAGGTGCACAAATACCAGTTCCTATTTGAAAATTGTTGGTGTCGCCACCAAAGCTTTGGTCAAAACTTAGATTTTCTGTATATCCCCTAATATAATTATTGAAATTTTGATCAAAAGTTATATTTTGGTTTGTTCCATCATAAACGTGGCCTATCCAGGAGTCGTTGCCGGCTTCACTTTCCTGGTAAAACGTAGAGGGGTTTATTGTAAAAGTATTGGATGGAACAGAGCGGGCATTGGGATTTGTAGATTGAACCTCTAAAGTATAATTTGAGCCACTAAATCCTTCAGGAATAGTTAAGCTTGTGGTAATTTCAAAAAAGTTTGTACTTCTAGCTCCCGGTGCGGTTTGAGAACTAAATGATTTTATTTCTTGAGGTCCATCTTGAGAGTTAAGGAAAATTTTATAGTTTGTACTGGTGGTAAAAGGTATAAAATCGGTATAATAAAAAATTAAAAACCAGTTTCTTGTATAGCCATTTCTTACCTGGAAAGAGATATCTATTTCCTCTCCGGCACAAATTAGATTGGTATTAGTATTAATAGTAAGATTGTTGATTTCGGGTGAATATACCTGCCCCTGCACAAAACAACTCCCAAGCAGACATATGCATAAGGTAAGAATACGTGCAATAGGGGGCATCTTCATTTTATTTGGAAAAATTAGTTTTTGCTTATAGCGAAGTGTTTTGAATATTTTTATAATTCATAAATTTTACTCGCAAGCGTTTCTCCCTTTTCTTCCGCATATGAAACTTCCAATTTTCCACTATTCAAATCAACTTCAGTAGCATTTCTAAGCTCAAAGCTAAAAATCCTTTTTTCATTAGGCGTATACACCGAAACTCCTTTTACCATCCCAACCTCGGTTTGAGTACCATTAGGGGCGATATGAGTTGCTGTTAAATTCCCGTAGACTGACATATTTCCGGAACGATTAATTACCAGAGACAATCTTGGGTTCTCAGTATCCGTCTCTAATGCAAGATCGGTAAGTGTAATATTTGTTGTAGATGTTCCTTCTCTAATAATAATGGGGATACTAATTCCAAATACAGTTTTTATGTTAATGGAAATTCCATCGCTTTCTTCGGTTTCTTCTGCACCAAGCGCGGTTTGATCTTCTACTGCACGAAAATACATATGGGAACGGTATTCACCCTGTTCCAGGTCTCCGGTTCGGGTCTTTTGTACCCGAATAGTTTGTGCTTCATTAGGAGCCAGAATCACACGCCTTGGAAAATAGCGAAGAAAATCTTCAGCAAATCGCTGACCTTCTTCAGGCGCTTCCACCTGTTCAAAATTTCCTTTTTCGGTCATGATGTAATTCACAAAAGAAATAGCATAAACTGCGGTATCGCTGCCGGTATTAGCCAGGTTGATTTCCTGGGAACGCTCAGAACCTTCAAATACCAAACGTTTAGGCATAATCATAAGATCTCCCTGCGCGTATGTAGCAAGTCCTGAAAAAACAAAAATAAAGAAAAGGAGTAGGGGGCTAAGTAGTTTTTTTATCATATCCTGGGGCTGGATTTTGGGTTATATCATTGTGTACAAAAATACTAAATAAGAATTTACCTGTTAAGGAAATCTAAAAATTTAATTATAGGATACCGTTACATTAAATCCGGAAGAATTAGTATAAAAGCCGGAAGTCTGGTTGGCTTCAAGGTTTAAAGTACCGCCAATTTTAATGATATCGATAACATTGCCTTCCTGGGGTTGAATAATAAACTGATCTATAACAAGGACCTGGGTAGGATTTTCCTGGTTATATAACGTAAATTGTTCGGGTAGGCTAATAGAATAATTATTATTGCCGTGAGTAACTACTGCTTCGGCGGGGTTTACCGTTCCCGGAATAGAATTAGAAATCTGTACGCCATAAGCAACCCGCGAACCATCTGGCGACAAAATCACCTGTCCTGGGTTATAAGCACTTATTACGTTACCAAAATCAAGGTCTACCGTTTTATCAATTTTAATAGGATCTATAACCGTTGCCCTGCTATTTACCGTAACTGAAGCCGAATTTTGCGCAAATAGGCTAAATCCGATTAAGCTAAAAAATAAAATGAAAAGATAATTTTTCATTGTGATTTATGTTAAAGCGATTAGACAAGAAATAGGTTTAAACTAAAAAACGCCGCCACAGCGGGCGGCGTTTTAAATATTCTTAGATAATATTATTCGTAAGAAACCGTTACTTGAACTTCACCTTCATAAATTCCTTCTGCTGCATCAGATGGTACATTTAATGTGCCACCAACGGTAAAAGAAGTTGCACTATTATTAGCACTGCCCGCTGTTGAAGTTAGATTAGTTAAGGAAAGCGTGTTTTCGCCTAAAGTAGGAGAATCAACTACATCTAGTTCTAAACTATAAGCAACGTTGTCCGACTTAGTAACAGTAAAAGTAGGAACCGAGAAAACATCGCCAGGAAGAACCATATCAGTTTCTGAGAAATTTTTCTCACTGCCGTCAGGTAAAATTACGATAGTAGCGTCATTGACAGAGGTAGTAAAAGTCCCGAAATTTAAGACTCCAGAACTAGCTATTCCTAATGGACTAACTATTTCAGCATTAACTTGGGCTTCTCCAGTTACGGAGTTTTGTGCAAAAGCAGTTCCAGAAATAAGGCTTACAAGTAGGATTAAAGTAATTTTTTTCATTTTGAGTATTTTTTAGTTTTTGATTTGGGTTCAAAAGTTTAACACTGCAAATATGGGGGTAAACCCTTATACGAATGAAACTTATTCGATAATCAAGATAAAATACTCGTTGAAATGCACGTTTAGATAAATTTATGATAAAACTACAACGATATAGTAGTTTTTGTTGAGGAATATTCAATTGTAGTTTACGGTAACCTGTAAATCATTATTTGTTTTATAGTCTCCTGGTTTCTGATTAGGATTAACAATTAGACTGGCGCCAACTCTTATTGTTTTACCATCACCATTTATACTGCTCCCATCATAATTAGTAGTAAAATCCTGAAGTATCATACTTTCACTTCCGCTGCTTAATCGGTGTGTTCCCCTGGGCAGGCTTATCCCAAAAGCAAAACCACTTTGCCCGGTAACTTCAAAAGTAGCGGCAGAAAAATTTCCTCCATCAGCTAAGACTAACTCCCCAGTGGTAATTCTGGTATTTTCGGGAGTAAGAATAACCGCACCACCATTTTGAGCATCAATATTTGCGAATTGCATATTAGAAGTGGTAGTGATTCCTATAGGTTGAATAATTGTGGCAGAAGCTGTAAAATTTGCTGTAGCCGAGGCTTGAGCAAAAACAGGAGACATTCCTGTAAATAGAAGAATTAGTGTTATTAAATAAAATCGTGTCATTAAGATAATGCATTAAATAAATTCTCGGATTATAAAGATATAAAACCCCCTTGATTAATCATCGATAAAAGACATAAAATATCGATGAAATACGTTTTTTTTGCCAATTATTAAATCTAAAAGCTTAATTCGCTCTTAATTTTTGTCTATGTAGTGGTTGATGAGGATCTCATTAAGGATTTTCTAATAATCTGAAACAAATTCTTTATTTCGAAATCCTAAATTCAGTAGCTTATGAAAAGAATATGTTTAAATTAGAGGTTTAATCTACTATCTGAAAACAATTTATCTATGAGAAACGCTTACACCACCAGTTTGAACCTTCAGAATACCGATTTTGGTTTACTCTTATTTAGAATATTTATCTCTGGCTTAATGCTTACCCACGGGGTTCCAAAACTTATTACATTTTTTGGGAGCGAGGAGATTGCTTTTGCAGATCCTATTGGGTTAGGGGAAACCGTCACCTTTACTTTTGCTGTTTTTGCAGAATTTGTATGTGCCATACTTATATTATTTGGATGGGCTACCCGGTTTGCAGCAATTCCTTTAATTATTACCATGGCTGTGGCTGCAATTATTGTTCACTGGACCGATGGTTTTGGTCGCCAGGAATTGCCTTTACTATATATGGGAGGATTTCTCTTGCTTTTCTTTACCGGTGCAGGTAAATTCTCCCTGGATTATTATCTTTTAAAGAAAAAGTAATGAAAAATGAGCGTAGGGATTTTTTAAAGAAAACCGGGTTGCTGGGAATCGGCGGATTTATCAGTCCGTTTTCTGTTTTTTCTGAAAATCAACAAAAACGCTTTCAATTCCAGCAAAATTCCTATTTAATTAAAGAGGCCTGCGTTCTCAGTATGGATGAAGAAATTGGCGATTTTAATTCTGCTGATGTCCTTATTGAAAATGGAAAAATAACAAGGTTGGGAAAGAATATTGAAGGTCCCTCATACACTGAAATAATAAATGCCGAAGGCGGTATTTTAATTCCCGGCCTTATAGATTGTCATTGGCATTTATGGACTTCCTTATTAAGAAGTATGGCCGGGGATTCTGCCGAAGAAGGTTACTTTAAAATGACGGCGCGTTATTCCAGGCTGTACTCGCCTGAAGATATGAAACTGGCCGCAACTTATGCTATCGCTGAAGCAGTTCATTCGGGAATTACCTGCATAAGCGATTATAATCATAATGCCAGGAGCCCGCAATTTGTACAAGCCAGTTTTGATGCTATGGCCGCAATGGGCATTCGAGGTCACATTAGTTATGGAACCTATCGTGACTTACCCGATAGCCAGCCTACAGATTTTAAAGGAATTAATGAATTAAAACAGTTTATCGATTCAAATTCAAAGTATAAAGGTATTAGTTTGGGTCTTGGTTCGCGCTCTGTGAATTATAATAATCTTGAAAAAGACTGGAAGCACGCCCGGGATTTGGGCTTAAGAATTACCATCCACGCAAGTTCAAACGAGAGTCAGAAAGGTCAGATAACCTCACTTTTTAAAAAAGGTCTTTTAGCTGAAGATGTCAATATTATTCACGGCAATGCAATAACTCCAGATGAAATTAAAATGCTAGAAGATACCGGGACGAGTCTTACTATGACACCATATTCTGAAATGCGCATTGGCTACGGACTTCCTAAAATAAATGAGCTGTACGAAGCTAATATTAATTGCTGCGTAGGTATAGATACTACCGCTTTAACAGGTAACGCTCATTTACTTGATACTTTGAAAATGCTCCAAAATCTCGCAAATGCGAATGCCAAAGATGAATTTTACCTGCATCCAAAGGAAGTTTTAAAAATGGCCACAATAAATGGAGCTATAAATTTGGGTATAGATAAGAAGACAGGTTCTATCACTCCTGGAAAAAGCGCCGATTTGGTTTTACTTAAAAAATCTGATATTAATTTTTCTACGGGGAATAAACCTTATCACCTGGCAATTGAAGCGGCGTTGCAGGAAAATATTGATATGGTCATGGCAAAAGGAAAGATTTTAAAGTACGATGGGAAGCTTACTGGTATAAATGCCAAAGACTTAATAATTCAGGCTAAAAATCGTTTTGCCGAAATGGAAAAAGAAATTAATTAAAAACCTTCCCGAAATTACAGCTTTACAGGAAGGTTTTCAAACTTTTCGTTAATCTATTTAAGCTTTTATCTTGCTTTAAATTCAACTAGTTATCCTTTGTAGTATCAGGATCGGGAATATCATCCAGGTCTCGCTTTTCTTTCTCGGTTCCTCTTTTATTAAATCGGTAATTTTCTTCGTCTACCAATTCATCCCTATCATTTTTGGCAGTTTGATTACTACCGGGGATATCTAAATTATCGGCAGTAAAATCTACCGGTTTTTCCCTGTCTAATTCTTTATCCTGACCTTTATTCATACTTCGACCTTTTTTATTTAAGGCTTGTTTATCTTCAGAAGTAACATCAGAATCATACTTTTTCTTTTCTTCTTGCTTACTCATATCTCTATATTTTTCTTTTAAATTAAGAAATAGAAGAGAACCTTCAGGTTAAAAACTGGTTAAAATAAAAAGGCCTAAAAAGAATTAAATCTTTTTAGGCCAGTAATATTGGAAATACGGTTGATTATTCAGATTCCAACATTGCAAAGAATTTATCCAGGTTAGGTATAATTACAATTCTGGTTCTCCTATTTTTAGCTCTACTTTCGTTATCTACATTATCTACTAATGGTTGGTAGCTACTTCTACCAGCGGCGATAAGTTTCTCTGGTGCAACATCGTACTTATCCTGAAGTAAACGAACAATTGAAGTTGCTCTTCTTACACTAAGATCCCAGTTATCCTGGATGTAAGAACCTTCTACCATTGTACGATCGTCTGTATGTCCTTCAATCATCACTTCCATGGCTGGCTCAGAGTTAATAACTTCAGCAAGCTTTTTTAGTAAAGGTTGTGCTTTGTTAGATACTCTGTAGCTTCCGCTTCCAAATAATAGTTTATCTGAAACATTGATCATTACTACAGTTTCATCTACAGTAATATCAATATCTTCATCATCAGAGCCTTCAGAAATATTGCTTTTTAAATTATGAGAAACCGCAAGGTTAATAGAATCTTCTAAAGTTTCGGCACCCGCTACTTTTTCAGGATCCATCTTTGCGATTGTTGCCCGCATCTGGGCCTTGTTATTATTAGACATTACAGTAAGATCGTTCATTTCCATCTTACTATCGTTCTCCTCGCGTAAAGAATTGATTTTTGAGTTGTAATCTGCAACGCGTTCTTCTATACGTGCAAATTTTTCTTCGATTTCCTCTTTTTCTACCTGAGTTTTTTGCAACGTACTACGGGTATCGTTTAATTCCTCTTCTAAAGTTACATACTTTTTCTTAGAAACACACGAGCTTAGCATTGTTGCGGCTAAAACGGTTACGGCGATTGTTCTTTTCATATTTCGGATTTTTTAAGTTAGGCCTTGTATAATTTAGATTTGGTTTTTTGTAAGGCTTGTAGATATTGGGCGAGAATCATACCATGTTGGTAAAGTAGTTGATAGTAGAAAGTAGGTAAACCCCGGTTGTTTTTTTACCTTCTCATTTTATGAGACTTAGAAAGACCCTTTAAGGAGAAATTAACTTTGTAGAACGGTTTTTGAATATATTTTCTATTTGATGAAACCTGTGGAATTCTTTTAAAATCTGTGGTAAAATTACACACATTCCTCAAACTTAAAAGTCAAATTTGCTCCATTCTCGTCAGTTTTAAACGACTTAACTACAATAAGTTGAGATTGAATTATATAAATATTAGTACTAATTTAAAAATGGGGAATTATGAAGAATTTAGAATCTTTTTACCGGTTGGTTTTCGCATTACTGCTTGTCTTTAGTTTATCGACGGCTTGTAGTAATGATGACGATGTAGATGAAGTAGATGATGTAACCGATGATCTTACAGATGATATAAATGGATCTGACGACGGCAATGGAAATGGAGATGGAAATGGTGAGCCCGATCCTGATGCCGCAGCTGTTTTTGTTTTAATAGATGAAGAGAGCATAGATAACGGAAATGAACCAAATGATTTCTCTGAAACCGATGTAAATGATGATATTTCCGAAATAGGCCAGAGAGAGGTGCTCGCATATTTTAATGAAAATACCGGGGAAGAAATCACACTTTATACCGGCCAAACCGGCGACGAAGCCTGGTTTGTATTAAAAGAGATTCCATCTTCCTGGGATGAAGCGGGGCCAAATGAAAGTGGCGCGAGAAATTTCATGGAAGCCGGCCCCGGTTTGGGACAGGACGAAAGTGAAGATCTATTAGATGAAGTTCCCGATGTCACGCCACTTAGAGCAACCGGCTTGTCCATGTTAACTGGTCAAACCATTATTGCCGTAGTTTATGATAGCGATATAAGTATTAATTACGATCCTTTAGTAGGAAATTTGCAGGGAGAAAATCTTGGGGTAGTGGCTTTTGAAGTATTAAATGTTACTGAAAGAACAGATGGTTCAGATTCAGATCTTCCTTCTGTAAATATCAGGATTTTAGAATATGCAGCAGTTGAAGCATTGGGATTGAACTTATTTAGCAACGCGCCAACGCCTGAATCTTCTTCAGAACCTGAAGATACCACCCCGCCAGAAACGATTCCAGATATTGAATTAAGTCCCGCTGAATAATGCTTAATTAACTAAACCTTAAGCCTAAAAACTTCATTTTATTGTGAGAATACAATAAATTTGAAATTCTAGCGATCACGGGATTTGGAAAAAGAAAAAAAGAAGAAGAAAAAAAGATACCGCATATTAAAGATCCTCGCAAAATTCTTTGCGGGGCTCTTTATTTTTATAATACTTTTGCTGCTTTTTATTAGAAGTCCCTGGGGCCAGGACATCATTAAAGAGCAGATAGTGAAGAATATTTCAGGTAAAACGAATACCGAAATTAGCCTCGATAAACTCTTTATAACCTTTGCCGGAAATATCCAATTGGATGGTCTTTACCTGGAAGATAAAAAAGGCGATACCCTGGCCTATTCGAAATCCCTGGAGGCCGATATTCCTATTTGGCCCATTATTCAGGGCAATGCTATAAATATAGATAATATAGATTGGGAAGGCTTAAAAGCCAATATTACCCGAAAAGATTCTATTGAAGGTTTTAACTACGAATTTTTAATTGAAGCCTTCGCGGCAGATTCTACCCAACAAACTCAAACCACGACCGCACAAGATACTACTGCTTCACAGGAAATAAATATTGGCGATTTAAATTTTAAAGATTTTGACATAACATTTAAAGATGATGTTATGGGAATTGATACCCAGATTGAGCTTGAGGAACTCATCGTGGAACTGGAAAAAACCGATCTTGAAAAAATGGATTTTCGTGCCGGCAATGCCAGTATAACCAATGCACAAATAAATTATACACAAACCAAACCATTTCCTGAACCACAAAATGAAGAACCGGTCCCTATGCCTTATTTGGTGGTAGATAATTTTAACCTGGAAAATGTGCAGGCTAATTATAATTCTATTCCAGATGGTATTAATGCGAATCTTGATATCAATGAATTTTTAGCTGAAGTCCCATTAATGGATCTTAAAGCTCAGGAGATTAAAGTGAATAGTATTGCACTGAATAATTCTGATATTAAAGTTGAAATGAAAACTTTAGAAAAACCTCAGGATACCACTACAACCGAAGCTTCCCCTTTTACCTGGCCCGAATGGAAAGTTGCTGTAAATGAAATTAATTTTTCTGAAAATAAATTGAGTTATTTAATAGATAGCGCTGAGCCTAGACCGGGGAAATTTAATCCTGAAGCCCTGGTACTTGATTCTCTTAATTTTAATGGCAATAATTTATTTTTAAAAGATCAAAATGCAGGAGCAGAGGTTACTGCCTTAAATTTTAATGAAGCTTCAGGGATAAATTTGAAAAAGCTGAATTTCAACTTAAAACTTGAAGAAACGCAATTAAACCTTTCAGACCTGGCATTAGCTTTAAATAAAAATCAATTAGAAGGTGAGGCTACTGTAAAATATAATTCCATCCAGGAGTTGATTAATAATGCTGAAAATGCAGAGCTTGCGTTAGATTTACCCACTATTTCAGTAGATCTAAAAGATGTTTTTAGATTTCAACCAGATTTGAGATCTAATCCTTATATGAAGGAATTAAGCACAAATAACGTATCAGGAAATCTTCTGGCTTCAGGAAAACTTTCGGCTATAGATATTTCACGTGCCAATTTTAGATGGAAAAACACTTCATTTTCAGCTAATGGAAATATTTACAACGCCACAGATCCCAATAATATTCAGTTAAATATTCCTCGTTTTAATGCAAAATCCCGAAAATCAGATCTCACGGGTTTTGTAAGTGAAAAAGATTTGGGTATCAATATTCCTAAAAATATTCAGCTTAGTGGGAATTTTAAAGGAGGCCTGGAAGATCTTTCTACCAAAGCCCTTTTACAAACTTCAGAAGGGGATATTCGTATAAATGGGAACTTCTCAAACCAGGAAGAAATTGTTTTTGAAGGAACCATGACTTCAGAAGAACTTCAGCTTGGAAATATTTTGCAAAATGAAAGCCTGGGTGCATTAAATATTGAAATTGAAACTTCCGGGAAAGGAAGTACAATAAACACGCTAGATGCTACACTAGATGCGAAAATAACTTCATTTGCATATAACAACTACGAGATAAAAGATCTTAATATTCAAGGTGATATTGAAAATGGAAGCGGGAATATCACTTCAAGTTATAAAGACGATAATTTAGAATTGGCGTTAAACTCCCAGGTAGAGCTAGATTCGGTTAAACCTAGAGCGAATCTTAATTTAGATCTAAAAGGGGCCAGGTTACAGGAACTGGGATTGGCATCCCGGGATATTCGGTTGGCCTTTAAACTGGCAGCCCAATATGAAGGTAACGCAGAAGAATATGAAACCTATGCCGATATTAAAGATGCGGTGGTAGTTTATGATAATAACACCTATCTCCCCGGAGATTTAAGCGCTCACGCTTTTGTGCGCACCGATTCTACTTCGTTGCAAATAAATAATAAAATCTTAGAGCTGGATTTAAACTCCAATGCCGATCCTGTAGATTTATCTAATGCGCTAAACCGCCATTACGAATCTTATTTTACCGAGGTAGATCCGTTAGATACCGTGCAAAAACCGGTCAATCTAAAACTGCGGGGCACTATAATGGACGATCCTGTTTTGAGTGAAGTTTTCTTATCTAATTTAGAAGAATTAGACACTATTCATATTGAAGCCGATTTTAATGAAAAAGAGCGAAAACTTGACGCCCTGGTAAGTTTGCCATATATAAATTATTATAGCAGTGAGATTGACAGCCTGGAATTCAGCTTAAATTCCGATCCCGATAATTTTAATTTTAACCTTGGATTTAACGCGATTAACTCTGGGCCTATCGCAATCCAAAAAACCGATTTTCACGGAAGTCTTACTGAAGATAAACTATTTCTTGATTTTACCTCAATGCAGGGTGAAGAGCGTTTAATTCATATGGCTTCAGAAATTATAAAACCAGGAGACAGTATTGAATTTCATATTAATCCGGAAGATTTAATTCTTAATAAAAAAGAGTGGAATATTGCCGCTAACAACAAGATGGTGATTTACGACCAGGAAATTACTGCGAATAATTTCCGGTTAACCCGAAATAACCAGGAAATGCTATTAAGCAGTGAACTTTCTTATTCAGATAAAAATCATATAGGCTTAGAGTTTAAAAACTTCAATTTAGGTGCCATACTTAATTATTTTAATCCCGAAGAAGAATTAGCCACCGGGCAATTAAACGGCCATTTAATTTTTGAAGATCCGTTGCAAAAAATTGGAATTCTGGCAGGAATGGAGATCAACCAACTTAATGTAATGCAGGTTGAACTTGGTAAACTAAGTTTAAATTCTACCCCGAAAGCCGATTTTTTATACGATGTTGGCCTGGCGATAAAAGGCGAAAACGTAGATCTTGATATGAGTGGCGATTTCCAGGCGCTAGATTCTACAACCGTGGTAGATATGGAAATGCAGATTAATAAAATTAATATGAAAACGGTTGAAGGTTTTTCAATGGGAGCCATTAATAACGGTGAAGGAAGTTTTTCTGGAAATTTGAGCTTGAGCGGGACTACAACCGAGCCGGAATATAACGGCGAGCTTCAATTTGATGAAGCTCAATTTCGGGTAGCACTTCTTAATGCCCCTTTCAAATTCCCATCAGAAACTTTAGAATTTGATAATGCGGGAATCTATTTTAATGAATTTAGAGTGGAAGATAAAGATGCCAATTCGTTTGTAATAAATGGAGAGGTTTTAACCGAAAATTTACTAAATCCTGAATTCAATTTAAATTTTAAAGCCAGGAATTTCCAGGTGCTTAATTCTACCAAAGAAGATAACGAAATGTTCTATGGCACCGCCACCTTTGATGCCGATGCCACTCTAACCGGCGATCTTAATATTCCTATTTTAGATATGAATATCACTATAGGTTCTAATACCGATTTCACCTATGTAATGGTAGAAGAAGAATTGGCTATGCAGGAGCGAGACGGAATTGTGATTTTTACAAACCGGGAAGATCCAGATGATATTCTTACCGGAAACGAGGAAGAAGAATCGGCTACGCTCACGGGTTATGATATTAATGCCAGGATTAATATAAATGAAGAAGCCGCATTTAGTATAATTATAGATGAACAAACCGGCGATAATTTTAGGGTAAAGGGAGAAGGAGAATTAGATTTTAATATTTCACCTAACGGAAGAATGACCCTGGCTGGCCGATATACAATGAACGACGGGCACTATGAAATGAGTTTATATAATTTGGTAAAGCGTAGATTTGATATCGCTGAAGGCAGCCGAATTTCCTGGGCGGGAGATCCTTTTGACGCTTCTTTAGATGTGAGTGCTATTTATAGGGTAGAAGCATCACCTTCTTCGCTTATGGCTACCACACAGGGTGCAGGGAATAACCAGTTTAGAAGAGAGTTACCATTTTTGGTTTATCTTAATGTAGATGGAGAATTAATGCAGCCTAAATTATCTTTTGGGCTACAAATGCCAGAAGAAGAACGGGGTGCCGGTGGTGGCCAGGTTTACGGTCGCTTACAACAATTAAACAGTCAGGAAGCAGAATTAAATAAACAGGTTTTTTCCTTGTTGGTACTTAACCGTTTTTACCCAACATCAGGAAGTGCTGGAGACGGTGGCGGAAATCTTTCTATTGCCCGCGATAATTTAAATCAGGCCTTATCAGATCAATTAAATATGTTCTCGGATAAATTACTGGGAGATACCGGTGTGGAACTTAATTTTGGCGTAGATAGTTATACCGATTACCAGGGAAATACCGCTACCGAACGTACCCAGGTAGATATAGAAGCCCAAAAGCGCTTACTGGACGATCGTTTAATTGTGAGTGTGGGGAGTGAAGTAGATGTGCAGGGAAGTAATAGGCCCGGGGAAGAAGCCAGCCCGGTAATTGGAAATGTAAGCATAGAGTATTTGCTTACCGAAACCGGGAGATTTAGATTGAAAGGTTTTAGAAGAAATGAGTTTGAAAATGTAATAGACGGCCAGCTAATTGTTAGTGGTATAGCCTTTATCTTTACTCGTGAATTCAATGAATTTCAGGAATTATGGGATAATTTCTTCCTGAAAGAAGACGAAGAAGAACAGGCTCAAGATAATGAAGAAGAGAAATAATAGAAATCGGCGTTTTTTAGAATTATTTACTGGCAAATTATAGGAAAGATTATAAGATCCTGACTTAATTACCACTTTGAGATTGAAAATGTAATAGATGAAATTATACTTAAAATATATCGCTTATCTCTGTGCTGCATTTTTTTTGCTGCAGGCCTGTAATGTGAAAAAATTTGTGCCCGAAGACGAATTACTCTACACGGGAGCCAAAATTACCATGGAGAGTGATACCAGTATTAAAAGACGCGCCCGTTTAAAAGCAGAATTAGAATCGGTTTTAAGACCTGAACCCAATAGTTCATTTCTGGGAATGCAACCGGGGCTTTATTTTCATTATAAAGCTCAACGTGAAAAGCCGGGTTTTATCAATAAATTTTTAAACAAACAAATAGGGGAAGAGCCGGTTTACGCCAGTGATGTAGATCCTCTTAGAACAGAAGATTTGTTGAAAAACAGGCTGGAGAACAGAGGCTTTTTCTACAGTACAGTAGTTTCTACCGAGAACAGGAAAGAGAAGAAAAAAGAAATGGATGTAGCTTATAATATTGAGGTACCTACGCCATACTTACTGGAGAATTATAAGTTAGACTCAGATTCACTCAAGATTTTTAAGGAAATTGGGAACAATTTAGAAAATTCTCCAATAGAAAAAGGAATGCGATTTGACCTTGCAGCTTTAAAATTGGAAAGAGAGAGAATTGATGCCAATTTAAAATCTAAAGGCTATTATAATTTCAATCCAGGGTTTTTAATTTTTGAAGCAGATACCAATCAATATGAACATAAGAATTTTGATCTCTTTTTAAGATTGAAAAAGGATGTTCCTACCGAAAGTATTATTCCTTATAAATTAAAAAGTGTTAATATTTATCCCAAGTATGAAGTAGGAACCGATAGTACTACCGCAAAAACCCGCTATGCTGAAAAGAACTTTTTTCAAAAAGAAATATTTTTTAAACCTAAACATTTAGATCCTTACATTTTACTGGAAGAAGGGCAGTATTATAACCCTGAAAATTCCCGAAATACCGCCAGGAGGCTAGGAGATATCGGCGCTTACAAATTCGTAAATATAAATTATACCGAAATTGATAGCCTCTCTACCGATAGTTTGGGAGTGCTGGAAACCAATATTTATCTTTCTCCATTAAATAAACGCTCCTTGCGTGCAGAAATCCAGGCGGTAACAAAATCTAACGGCTTTACCGGCCCTAGTTTAGCTTTGGGATATACTAACAGGAATCTTTTTAAGGGCGGAGAAATTCTAAATGTTACCGGAGATTTTGGTTATGAAGTACAAACCGGCGGAGGCACGCAGGCAGGATTAAACAGTATACAATTAGGTTTACAGGGAGATCTTATTTTCCCCAGGTTATTATCTCCCATAAATTTTGATAAAAACTGGTTTTCATATTCCATCCCCAAAACAAAGACCAGTTTAGGTTTTGATTACCTTACCCGAAGTAAACTGTTTAGCCTTGGTTCAGTTTCTGCGCGGTTTGGTTATCTCTGGAATGCAAATAGGTTTGTGACCCACGAGTTTTATCCTATTTCCTTAAATTATGTCAACCTGGGGAATACTACCCAGGAATTTCAGAATATTTTGGACGACAACCCATTCTTAGAACGAAGTTTTAACCAGGAATTTATTGCCGGTTTAACCTACTCTTTTCTTTATAACGGACTTATAGACGGGAATAGCAGGCACCAATTCTTTATAAATTCTACTTTAGATGTGGCTGGAAATTTAATTGATGCCATAAGCGGGCACGGGGAAGAAAATCCGCAAACCTTTTTAAATCTGGAATATGCCCAATACGCCAAGGCCGATATTGATTTGCGATATCATTTAAAAACAGGATCAGATTCTAAAATAGCTACCAGGCTGTTTGCCGGCTATGGGTTGCCTTATGGAAATTCTGATGTTTTACCATTCACAAAACAGTATTTTGCCGGTGGACCGTATAGCGTAAGAGCTTTTAATACCCGATCTTTAGGTCCCGGAACGTATACACCGCCAGATGAAGAAGGTGCATTTTTTGACCAGGCTGGTAATATTAGGCTGGAAGCTAACCTGGAATATCGTTTTCCGCTTTTTCCATACTTGTACGGTGCCGTTTTTGCCGATGCCGGTAATGTTTGGAATACTGGAGAAAACAGCACGCTGGTAGGAGGTGAATTCAGTAAAGATTTTATGAATGAGCTGGGCATTGGTACCGGCTTTGGTTTAAGGGTAGATATTCAAAGTTTTGTGATTCGGGTAGATCTGGCAGCTCCTTTACATGATCCTTCCTTACGGGAAGGCGAGCGCTGGGAATTTGATTATGCAAATCCGGTCTTGAATTTCGCTATAGGTTATCCTTTCTAAGAATGTTGATAATGCATAAAGAAATTTTAAAACACGTAACTTCAAAAATTAATCTTTCAAAAGATGAACAACGAGAATTTACTGGTGTTCTATCAGAAAAACGTATTTCAAAAAAAGAATTTCTATTTAAACCGGGGCAGGCTGTAGACTATGAATATTATGTGGTTCAGGGGTGTTTAAAGGCCTTTTATTTAGATGAAAATGGAAATAAGCATATTATTCAGTTTGCAGTAGAAGACTGGTGGATAAGCGATTTTGAAGCTTTCTTCGGAAATTATCCCGCCCAGTTATATGTTGAAGCTATAGAAGATTCGGTTCTCCTGGGAATTCATCGCGATACTCTTGAAACTTTATATAAGCGAATTCCTAAATTTGAACGTTTTTTCAGAATTAAAACTACTAATGCTTTTGTGGCACTTAGAAGTAGAATTCTTTCCTCCCTTCAAAAAAATAACAAAGAGCGCTACCTGGAATTCTGCCAAACCTATCCCCAAATTGAAAAGCGCGTTCCCAATTACCATATTGCGAACTATCTTGGTATAAAACCAGAAAGCCTAAGCAGGCTGCGAAAAGAGCTGTCTTAGCTTAACATTTTTTAACAGGCCCTGCTAACATACATCAAGTAGTTTCTTTCCTTTTTCATATAATTTAGCTTTTAAAAATTGCTAAGAAAAAGATTGATTAATACAACCAAAAAAAGCTATGAGTAAAGAACAACATTTATTAAAATCATATAATTTAAACGGATTAGAACTTCCTAATAGAGTAGTAATGGCTCCAATGACGCGAAGTAGGGCTGATAATCCTGAAAATACGCCTATTGAAGGTCTACACGATGTTTATTACACCCAAAGAGCTTCTGCCGGACTTATTATTACCGAAGGTTCCCAGGTTTCTAAAGAAGCTGTGGGGTATGTAAATACACCTGGAATTTACAGCAAAGAGCAAATTGCAGGCTGGAAAATGGTAAATAAAAAAGTGCACGAAGCTAAAGGCAGAATGTTTATTCAGCTTTGGCACGTGGGTAGAATGTCTCATCCCGATTTTCATAACGAGGATTTACCTTTATCGGCTTCAGCAATAAATCCTGAAGCGCAATCTTATACACCGGAAGGTTTTAAAGATACCGTGACGCCAAAAGAAATGACCATTGAAGATATTAAAAGAACGATCCAGGATTTTAAAAATGCGGCTAAAAATGCAATGGAGGCCGATTTTGATGGAGTTGAAATTCATTCTTCAAATGGATATTTATTTCACCAGTTTTTTAATGGAACTTCTAATAAAAGAAATGATGAATATGGCGGAAGCATAGAAAATCGTGCAAAGATCTTGTTTGAAACCATAGATGCGATTAAGGAGGTAATGCCAGAGCAAAAAATTGGTTTAAGATTAAACCCGTCCCTGAACGGTATTTTTGGAATGACGATGGATGAGGAAACCATCCCAACTTTCGATTATATTATCAAGAAATTGAACGATTACGATCTTGCTTACCTGCATTTGTCAGAGCCTTTTAACGATGTTTCAGATGTTCCTTATGCGGTAACTGAAATCGCTAAGAGCTACCGGCCAATGTATAATGGTACTTTAATGATTAACGCAGGCTTTGATAAAGAATCTGGAAATAAAGTAATTGAAGAAGGAAATGCCGATTTGGTAGCCTTTGGAAAACCTTATATTTCCAATCCCGATTTAGTAGAGCGTTTTGCTGAAAATATTCCGCTTTCAGACTGGGACACCGATACTTTCTATGTGCCCGGTGAAAAAGGTTATATAGATTACGAAGCTAAAGCCAGAAAACAGGAAGCTTAAAAGATCCTGTTTAATTGTAATTAGAAGAGGTTGTTTGTTAAGTTTTAAGCCGTCACCCTGAACTGGTTTCAGGGTCTAACATGTTTAAAATCATGAACATATTAGATGCTGAAACGAGTTCAGCATGACGCTAAAAGATTAATTCCAAACAACCTCTTTTTTATTTTAAAACGAAATCACATTTTTACCAATAGATTTCCCAGATTCCTGTAAACTATGAACTTCTTTAAAAGTTTCGGAATTTAATCCTGAAAAAGTTTTATTTAATGTGGTTTCAATAGTTTTTTCTTCTAAAAGTTTAGAAACTCTCTCCAGTATTTCGTGCTGTTTGTGCATATCTGGAGTTTGAAATTTAGCCCGGGTAAACATCAATTCCCAGTGAAAAGCCACACTTTTACCCTTAAGTTTATTTAAATCTACTTTATCTTTTGTTTCAACAATAGAGCAAATTTCTCCCTGTGGTTTTATGAGTTCGGCCATTGCGTCCCAGTGCAATTCGGTATCAGAAAAGTTGAGGATATAATCTACGTTTTCATAACCTTTAGCTTTCATTTCTTCTACTAAATTCTTGTGATTTACAATCACATCGGCGCCCATATTTCTACACCATGCTTCGGTTTCATTCCTGGATGCAGTGGCAATTACATTAAATTTGGTAAGTTTCTTTAAAAGCTGAATTCCAATGGAACCAACTCCGCCGGCACCGCCAATAACAAGAATATCCCGGTTTTCCCCTGAATTTTCTTCAATTTTTAAACGCTCAAAAATACATTCCCAGGCTGTGAGAGCGGTTAGGGGTAAAGCGGCTGCTTCTTCAAAAGAAAGGTTTTTAGGTTTATGGCCTGCAATATTTTCGTTTACTAACTGTAATTCGGCATTGCAACCCGGCTGGTCAATTTCCCCGGCATAAAAAACTTCATCGCCCTGTTTGAATTTAGTAACTTTATTTCCAACCCGTTCTACAATTCCGGCAGCATCCCAACCTAAAATTTTGGGTGTATCTAACTCTTTGTTTTTTGCGGCATTTTGCCTCACTTTAAAATCTACAGGATTTACAGAAACGGCTTTAATACGCACCAATAGATCTGAATCTCCCGGCTTGGGTTCTTCAGTATTAAATTCAATAAAACTATCTGAATGATCTATAGGAAGCGATTTTTTTATTCCAACGGCTTTCATAATTTATTTTTTAAGAATTAGCATATTAATATTTGAATTTAAGAAATAAACAAGTCAGCGCCCAGCACTTAAAAAAATAATAAGAACGGAATATTATTAATGCTGAAGTTTGCCGCCATAGCAAAGATCTCCGGCATCTCCAAGGCCTGGGACAATATACCCGCGATCGTTTAATTCTTTATCTATGGTTGCTATCCAGAGTTTGGTATCTGCAGGAAATTCTTCAGCTACGTGGGCAATGCCTTCTTCGGCACCAATTACTGCTACTAAATGAATTTCTTTGGGTTTACCCATATGTTCCAGGGCTTTCATCACATTAACAAAAGAACGGCCGGTAGCCAGCATTGGGTCGGCAAGAATTAGGGTTTTTCCTTCCAGGGAAGGCGAGGCAAGGTATTCTACTACAATTTCAAAATTCTCATCGTTGGTTGGATGATGGCGATATGCTGAAATAAAAGAATTTTCAGCATCATCAAAATAATTTAATAAACCATTGTGTAAAGGAAGTCCGGCGCGTAAAATAGAACAAAGCGCAACCTGGGTTTCAGGTAATTGCACTTCAGCATTTCCCAGTGGCGTATTTATATTTTTTGAAGTAAATTTTAGTGTTTTACTTAGTTCGTAGCCTAAAATCTCACCTAAACGCTCAATATTTCTGCGAAAACGCATTCTATCTTTCTGAATTTCAGTATCTCTGAGTTGTGCTACAAATTTTCCGGCTATAGAATTTTCTTCTAAGAGATGATTTATTTGCATGGTAGTTTTTAAATTTTTGAACTTTCCTGGTGAGTAAAGATAAGTAATTGTTTTTCGAATGGCCTGAGCGAGACAGCTACATTTCAGGTTTATCTTAAAAGATTTTTCTGTATGCTAATTTGGCTGTATTTTTGATATAATTAGCTTAAAGAATTCATTTTATGAAGTTTATCTATACATCCTTGTTTTTTTGCTTCACCTTTATAAGCTACGGGCAAATAGATCTTCCTGCTACCAATAATACCGGAGGAATTCTAAAAGCTGAGCCTGAAACAAAATCTTCTGGTTTTCCTATTCTTAGGGCCGAAGAATCTAACGAAGAAAGCAAATACCTGCGAGAAAAACCTAAAACAATAGACTTTAGAGAAAAACCTAATAATTTAAAAACCGCTGGAGATGCAGTAAAGGAGAAGTGGACAGCAGATAAAGAAGCTTTAAATAAATATAAGGAAGACCAGTATTTAGGCGACTTTAAAACTACCGGTAAATTTGTGGAGCTGTATTGCCGCGACCATCAATTTGTAGATGGTGACCAGGTAAATATTTATGTAAATGGTAATTTTGTAAAACGTGTAGTGCTGGGAAGTGGGTATCACCCGGTTTTGGTTACATTAGAAAGCGGATTTAATAATATTGAATTTGAAGCGATAAACCAGGGATCTTCCGGTCCTAATACCGCGCAGTTAAAAGTTTTGGAAGAAAACGGAAACCTGGTTGCTTCTAAAGAATGGAACCTTTTAACCGGCGCCAAAGCGAGCTTAATTGTGGTTAAAGAATAAAATTTAACCAGATTTCTTTTTTCAACCGATTCATTACCAATTATTCTAATTTTTAAAATTCATTTAATAACTTTATAAGAAATCCCAATCTTATGAAGCGTATATTAATTGCAATAGATTATCATCCTGTTTCAGAAAAAGTGGCTGAAGCCGGTTACAAACTCGCCAAACAATTAGATGCCCGGGTTTGTTTACTTCACGTAATGGCCAATGTAAGTTACTACGGAATTGATTATCCTACGTTTATGGGATATTCAGGCTATGATGAAATGGCTGTAAATTTAGATATAGCCCTGGAAATGCGGGAGGTTGTAGAAGATTTTCTGGAAACTGCAGCAAAACACCTTAACGATGAAAATGTAGAAACGCATTTAGCCGAAGGCGATGCCGCCACCGCTATTCTAGAATATTCTAAAACCTGGAATGCCGATTTGGTGGTAATGGGCACGCATAGCCATTCGGTTTTTGAAAAACTTTTAATGGGAACAGTTGCTTCAAGCGTATTAGAAAAAACTGAAGTTCCGGTTTTTATGGTGCCAATTAAGAAGGATTGATAAGAAATCAAAATTCCAATAATAAAAAAGTCTTCTACTACAGAAGACTTTTTTATTACCCAAAATTAAATTTATAATTACGGGTAGCAGATAATACGTCTTCCAATTCTTTTTGAAGCTCCTTTCCTTTATCTAAATTATACCAATTTTGTATCTCAGTTTTTATGATCTCAAAAGAAGCTCTCTCCTGGAGTAGTTCAGCATACATTTTTTGACAATTTTCAGGACGTGGTCCCCAGGTTGCTAAATCTTTACCTTGTTGATTTTGAATTACTAATTTAGGAATTGATTGTGTACCATTGGTGAGATACTGCTCAATCCTGTAAGGTGCTGCATCTCTTAATTCATAAGAAACCGTTATTAGCGGATTCTCACTTGCTATCATTTCTATAAAAGGAATATTGTGAGCTGCGTCGCCACACCAGGGCTCGGTAATAATAATCCAGTGTTGCGGTTGATCTATCTTTTTGACAATCTCGACAATATCATGTGATAATTTTCCTGTTTTGAACCACCGGTTCATACGTGACCAGTTTAGCTTTGTATAATTCAGGTAATCGGGATTATCATAAGGCGGTTGGTGTTCCGTCGCAGGTTTAAGCAGGATATTTTTGAAGTATGAGCTATATTCTTGATAATTCATTGAAATTAATTTTATCGCGATTTTTATTAATTCAAATCTACAGAATAGGAAATAAAAAAACCGTAAAGACTTAAAATTAAGTTTTACGGTTTTACAAAGTGATCGCGCCAGGATTCGAACCTGGGACCGCCTGCTTAGAAGGCAGGTGCTCTATCCAGCTGAGCTACGCGACCGTTTTTGCGGTTGCAAATATAAGCCTCTTTCCAAATAAAACAAGCTTTTTTTATTTAAAAATTTATTTTTTTCATCAACTTGATTTTAAGGGAATTTTAATCTGTTTTTAACTTAATTTTTAAATTGAAAGTTTTTCTCAATTATATCCTTAATTTTGCCTCGGTAAATTTTTTAAAAAATTCCTTTGATAACATTGAAATATTTTTTGCTCCAAAATTCAACGCCTGTTAACCAGATATTTAGGTTTAGTAAATTTACCTCAATTCTTAATAAAGCCTGTTAATTGTTTATGGAGTTTCAATTCACCATTATTGTTCCGGTTTATAACGAGATTGAAAGTTTACCCAGGCTTTTTGATTTTTTGCAGAATTACGTTAAATCGGCTTCACTCAAATCCTGTGTTTTACTGGTAGACGATGGCTCTGGTGACGGCAGTGCTTCGGCTATAGAAAAATTCTGTTTAGATCACGAGGATTTTAATTGTTTGTTATTCGACAAAAATTATGGGAAAGGCGCAGCATTAAAAGCCGCTTTCGATCATACTAAAACGCCATTGCTTGGTTACCTGGATGCCGATCTACAAACGCATCCCGAAGATTTTGAATTACTTCTGCCATATATTAAAGATTTTGGTTTGGTTACCGGCTGGCGTAAAAATAGAAAAGATACCCTTGTAAAACGTATTTCTTCCAAAACCGGAAATGCCGTACGCATATTTTTTACGCACGATAATATTCACGATACCGGCTGCCCGCTTAAGATAATGCATACCGAATACGCCAAGAAAATCCCTATGTTTAAAGGTTTACAGCGTTTTTTACCGGCTATGATATTATTGCAGCAAAAGGAGATAAAAGAGGTGGTTATTAATCATTATCCAAGAATTGAAGGCGAATCTAAATACAATTTCAAAAATAGGTTTTTGGGGCCTTTGGTAGATTGTTTTGCTTATGTTTGGATTAAAAAATCGTATATAGATTATAGCATAAAAGCGAAACATGGATAATTCGCTGCTTATTTATGTAATTGGCTTTACCGCGCAAATCCTTTTTTCGTCAAGGATGATTATGCAATGGATACTTTCTGAAAAACAAAAGAAAGTGCTTACCCCAATTCTTTTTTGGGAATTAAGTTTACTGGCTTCTTTTTTACTTTTTATTTACGGCTATTTTAGAGATGACTTTGCGATTATGTTGGGCCAAACGCTAACGTATTTTATTTATATAAGAAACTTACATTTCCAGGGGCAATGGAAAAAGCTTCCCTATTTAATACGATTTATAATCCTGGTTTTCCCTGCTATTGTGGTTATTTACAGCTTTTTTAATAACGAATATAACCTTCAGAAATTATTTCTGAATGAAGCAATCCCATTTTGGTTGCTTTTGTTAGGAATTTTTGCCCAGGTAGTTTTTACCTTAAGATTTTTATACCAGTGGATATATTCTGAAAAACAGAAGAAATCCTGTTTACCGCTTGGATTTTGGTGGTTAAGCCTGGTAGGTTCTTCGTTAATTTTAATTTATGCAGTCTTTAGAAAAGATCCCGTTTTGCTTATTGGGCATTTGTTTGGCGCCATAATGTATATTAGAAATATTATAATTCACCATAATGAAATTAGAGAATAAATATCTTCTGCTACTCATTTTTGCAGCAATAGCCGTGTTTTTTATAAACCTGGATGCAATTTATATCAACATTATGGAGGCGCGTAATTTTATTACCGCTCGCGAAATGCTGAATGATAATAACTGGATATTCACCACGATGAATGCTGAGCCGCGTTATGAAAAACCACCTTTACCAACCTGGCTAACCGCAATTTCAATGTCGGTTTTTGGGATGGAAGGACTTTTTGGCTTGCGACTTCCTTCAGCAATTATGGGATTAATTTTAGTAGTTTTTATCTACAAATTACTACTCAAAATTACCAAAAATATAGAATTGTCTTTTGTGGCCGGTTTAATTGCTACTACCTCATTTTATATTGTTTTCTCCAGTAGGGACGGGCAGTGGGATATTTATACCCATAGTTTTATGATGCTGGCTATCTTTTGGCTGTATAAACTCTATAATTCCACTAAAAACTGGTATTTGTATGCTTTAGTTAGCGGATTGTTTATTGGTTGTTCTATTCTTAGTAAGGGCCCGGTTTCACTTTATGCATTATTTCTTCCGTTTTTAATTGCTTACGGAATTATTTACAAATTTGATGGCACAAAGGCACGGTGGAAGGCCCTGGCTCTTTTAATTTTGGTGGCATTAATTTCTGGCGGTTGGTGGAACCTCTATGTTTATTTATTTGATACTCGTGCAGTTGCCGAAATTACCAGCCAGGAGACGGGGAGATGGTTAAATTACAACGTAAGGCCGTTTTATTATTACTGGAGCTTTTTTATTCAAAGTGGTTTATGGACCATTCCATCTTTTGTGGCCTTGTTTTATCCTTATTTAAAAGATAGGGTTAGCAATAAAAAAGCTTATAAATTCACGCTTCTCTGGACGCTGGCTTCAGTTTTTTTGCTTTCAGTAATTCCAGAGAAAAAATCCCGCTATCTGTTGCCGGTTCTTATTCCTATGGCAATGAATACCTCATTTTATATTGAATTTCTTTTTAATCATTTTAAAAGCTTAAAGACAAAAGAAGCGGCGGTGATTTATTTTCATTTTGGAATTTTCGCCATTGTAGGCTGTGTTTTTCCCATTGCTGCATATTTCTATTTTGAATCTTTTCTGCAGGATATTTTGATTTGGTATATCTTGAGTTCAATTTTCTTATTTATCATCGGGGTTTTAATGTTTAGGTTTTTAATACTGAAAAAAATAAAACCACTTTTTTATTTAAGCATATTCTTCCTGGTAAGTATTGTATGGTTTGGTTTGCCAATAGCCAATAAAATTAATGTAAACAAAGATTATAATAGCATTGTAAATATTAAGAGGCATCTCAAAGAATATAATGCACCTGTTTATGAAATTAATGATTTTGCGCCAGAAATGATTTGGGAATATGGAAAACCAATTCCGGTTTTAAATAAGAATGGTGAGATTAAAATCCCTTCAGAAGATAAATTTTTGATTTTATCTGATGGGAAATATAATCTTGATAGTTTACAGACCATTTTTAGAAACTATAGCACGATTAAAATTGATAGCGTAGATATGAATCCTGTGAGCAGCAAACACAAACAACGGTTGTACAGGGATTTATTCCTCGTTGAAAAAGAAAATTAAAAATAAAAATCAGCCGTATTTTTAGAGAAGCCTAAAACTTTTCAATTCTTGTTAAAATGAGACGCTACCAATTTTTTAACATGCTAATATTTGATTATATTGGAGCGCTTTTAAAACTAACCAAATAATGCTTGACTATCCAATAAAATTTTTCCCCATTTTGAAAGAAAAAATATGGGGTGGAGAAAAACTAAAAACAATTCTAAATAAAGAAACCAACCGGGACGACCTGGGCGAAAGCTGGGAAATATCTGGTGTAGAAGGAGCTATATCTGTAGTTTCTAATGGTGAACTTAAAGGGTTTTCCCTAAAGGACCTTTTAAAGGAATACAAAGAAGAAATTGTAGGTAAGAAAATCTATAAAGAATTCGATGCCGATTTTCCTTTGCTTATAAAATTTATAGACGCCAATACAGAACTTTCTGTACAATTACATCCTAACGATGAGCTTGCGCAGCAACGCCATAATTCTTTCGGAAAAACCGAAATGTGGTATATTATGCAGGCCGATGAAGGTGCAAAAATCAACATTGGTTTTAAAGAAAGTGTTTCTAAAGAAGACTATATTACCCGTTTAGAAGAAGGAAAAATTGTTGAATTACTCAATTTTGAAGAAGTAAAAAAAGGCGATAGTTTCTTTATAAATACCGGAAAAGTACACGCGATAGGAGCAGGGGTGCTTTTAGCTGAAATTCAGCAAACCTCAGATGTTACTTATAGAATTTACGATTGGGACCGAACCGATGATGAAGGAAATTCCCGGGAACTGCATACCGCATTAGCCATTGATGCGATAGATTTTGAAAAGAAAGACGATTTTAAGCTGAACTACGAAAAAACAAAAAACAAATCTTCTGAAGTTGCCAGTTGCCAGTATTTCACTACAAATTACTTAGCTGTAGATGGAGAAATTACCAAAGATTATAGCAATTTAGATTCGTTTGTAATCTATATGTGTGTTAACGGAAATGGAGAAGTTTCAGTAAATGGAAATTCTGAAAAAATCGCCCAGGGAGAAACTTTATTAATCCCGGCCTCGAATAAAGAAGTTAAGCTTTCAGCTGAAAATTGTGAACTTTTAGAGGTTTATATTAAATAAAAAATAGGCTGTCTAAATCGCGTTTTACAATCGTCATCCTGAACTGGTTTCAGGACCTATGTTGTTAGAAGTTGAAATAAGTTTTGCCTGACGGAAATATGCGTTTTAAACAGCCTATTTTAACCTTATTTATTTTTTAAAATTTCTTCTATTTTTTCCAATTCAATTTTATTGAATTCAAGGTTTTCAATGGCTTTAATATTATCTTCTAATTGAGAAACCTTACTCGCACCCACCAAAACGGAAGTGACGCGTTTATCTTTTAATAACCAGGCCACGGCCATTTGTGCTAAACTTTGATTCCTGGATTGGGCAATTTCGTTTAGTGCCTGCACTTTTTTTACCACTTCAGGTGTAATTTGCGACTCATCTAAATAACTGCCCTGGGTTGCCGCTCTACTGTCTTTTGGAATTCCGTTTAAATATTTATCGGTTAAAATTCCCTGTTCCAATGGAGAAAAAACGATGCTGCCAATCCCTTCGTGTTCAAGTGTATTTAATAAACCATTTTCAACCCAGCGATCCATCATATTATATCGAGGTTGATGGATTAGGAAAGGTGTTTTCTGCGCTCTAAGAATTTCAGCTGCCCTGGCAGTATCTTTAGATGAATATTGGGAAATACCCACGTAAAGTGCTTTTCCCTGTCTTACAACCTGATCTAAAGCACCCATAGTTTCTTCTAAAGGTGTATCAGGATCTGGGCGGTGGTGATAGAAGATATCTACATAATCCAGTCCCATTCTTTGTAACGACTGATCTAAACTGGCAATAAGGTATTTCCTGGACCCAAAATTACCATAAGGTCCCGGCCACATATCCCAACCGGCTTTGGTAGAAATAAGCAATTCATCACGGTATTGCTTAAAATCTTCGGCAAAAATCTTCCCGAAATTTTTCTCAGCCGAACCATAAGGTGGCCCATAATTATTGGCAAGATCAAAATGGGTAATACCATTATTAAATGCTGCTCTTAAAATGTTTCTTGCATTTTCAAAATCATCATTATCTCCGAAATTATGCCATAAACCCAGCGAGAGTAGGGGAAGTTTAATTCCGCTTTTTCCGCAGCGGCGGTATTGCATCTTTTCGTATCGATTCTCGTTAGCTATATATTTACTCATTGAAATTAATTTTAGTTCTAAATCTTAGGTAATTCCCAACCATTATGGTAATTCGCTTTTAACAGATTATTCGCCTCATCATCATCGAAACTTTCATTTTCTGAATCCCAGTACAATTTTTTTCCTGTTTTGTATGCAATATTTCCCATATGGGCATTAATAGCCGCGATGCTTCCTGGTTCAATACCACAATTAAGTTTTGAACAATCATTGGTAGTTATGGCTTCAACAAAATTAGCCGCATGTTTTTCCAGCGCATTTCCTTCAGGTTTTTGCAATGCTATTTCTTCCACTTTCGGAACAAATTTTCCATCAATATTATCTCCTTCAGGAATTATCTCCCAGCCGTCTCTATTTACTACCAGCGTACCGTTATTTCCTATAAAAGCAATGCCTTCATTTCTACCATAATTTCCACCGTCAATTCCAACGGCGTGTTCCCATAGTAAATTGAAATTCTCAAACTCATATACTGTTTGAAGCGTATCGGGAGTTTCAGCGGCATCATTGGGGTAAGCAAGTTTTCCGCCAGAAGCTAAAACAGATTTTGGTGCTTTAGCATTCATTGCATAGAGTGCAATATCAATTTCATGCACACCCCAATCGGTCATAAGTCCGCCGGCATAATCCCAAAACCAACGAAAAGTAAAATGGAACCGATTTTCGTTAAAAGGTCTTTCAGGCGCAGGACCCAACCACATTTTATAATCTACACCCGGTGGAGGAGTGCTGTCAGGTTTATGTGGAAGCCTGTCTTTCCAGCCTATATAAGCCCAACATTTCACCAAGCGAATATTCCCAAGTTTTCCCGATTTTACATAATTTATAGCATCGTCATAATGTGTCCCGCTGCGTTGCCATTGGCCTACCTGTACAATTTTATTATACTTTTTGGCGGCCTTAAGCATGGTGTTACATTCTTCAATACTATTGGCAAGCGGTTTTTCCACATAAACGTGCTTCCCGGCTTGCAGAGCGTGAACCAAATTCAAACAATGCCAATGGTCTGGTGTACCAATTATTACCGCATCAATATCTTTGTTTTCCAGCATTTGACGGTAATCTTTGTACTGTTTTGGTGCTTTACCGGTTATATCCTTTACATTTTTAGTCCTTTCATCTAAAACACGCTGGTCTATATCTGCCAGGGCCACGCAGGTTAGATTGGGTAATTTAAGGTGAGCCTGCATATTAGACCATCCCATTCCTTTACAACCAATTAATCCAAAATTAATTTTGTCTTTTGTACCAAAACTCTGATAACCTGAAAATGGATTGGCCAATAAGGACCCTGATAAACCTAAACCGGCAGTAGCCAGAGTAGTTTGCTGCAAAAATTTTCTTCTTGAATTCTTCATTTTGTAACAGATTAATTCAATTCCCTAACCCAGATATTTCTGAAACTCACTGGATTTCCATGATCTTGCAAATGAATAGGAAGTTTTTCGTCGTGTTTAGTATAATTAGGTATGCCAATATATTCGGTTGGGCCACTTAATTCGTAATTGTTTTGAACCAACACCCCGTTATGAAACACGGTAAGTTTTGCCGGACTTAATAACAGGCCATTTTCATTAAATCTGGGCGCAGTAAAAATAATATCGTAAGTATTCCATTCTCCGGGTGCTTTTGTTGCATTTACAAGTGGAGGGGATTGCTTATAAATACTGGCGGCCTGGCCGTTGGTATAGGTTTCATTTTCATAAGAATCCAGAATCTGTACTTCATATTTTTCCATAATAATTACTCCGCTATTTCCACGGCCCTGTCCGTCACCTTTAACTTCTGAAGGCGAACGCCATTCTACATGTAATTGCATATCTCCAAAATTCTCTTTTGTTTTTATGCCGCCGGTTCCCGGTTTTACGGTTAACACATCTCCTTCTATATTCCAGGTGGGTTCGGAGCCATCTTTTTCGTTTACAAAAGCTGAGAGATCTGAACCGTCAAACAATATTATTGCATCAGAAGGTGCGGTGGTAGTAGATTCTCCGGCTTGAATTTTAGGCGGCACCGGTTCGTAAAACTCGGTGGCTTCAGGTGGTAAATCGATGTTTTTTTCCTGGGCAAAAGCAGGGAATGAAGCAATTATAAAAGTACCTGCCAATAAACTTAATTTTAAAGATATTCTCATTTTGAAATTTTTAGTTGGAAATTATTTAACATGTTCGTAAATCATTTTTGAAACCTGGTTAAGCATTTTGGTACCGGTATCCATATCTTCCATATTTTTTGAAAGTAGAACCAATACATATTTTCTTCCGTCGGGTAATTCTATAAGGGCTGAATCGTGGTGCACTCCGGTAATCCAACCGGTTTTATTGGCAATTTTTAAATTTTCAGGAAGCAAATGGGGAATAAGATCCGTGTGTTTTTGTTGGCGCAAAATATTCAGCATTTTTTCGTCGGCTTCAGGATTTACTGCATTTCCGGTAGCGAGATCTTCAAAAATTAGCATTAAATCGTATGCGGTGGTAGAATTGCTTAACCCGGCTTCGTAGGCTTTCATATCCTCTACACCACGAAGCACATTAATATTTTTTGCATCCAGATTTCGCATTGTTTTGTTTACATTCTTAGCATCAACCAACTCAATTATAATATTAGTAGCCAAATTGCTGCTATAAATAATCATATCGGTTACCAGGTCTTCAATACTTCTTTTCTGGTCAATTTGTTCATAGAGATGTTCCCCACTATCGCGACCAAGCTCGAGAGAATAAGAGCTGCCATCTAAGATACTTTTAAATTGATTTTTGACAATCAGGGAATCCTGGAGAGCGAATTTTCCCGCTGAAGCTTGTTTAAAAACCTCTATCATCACCGGGGTTTTCATCGTGCTGGCGGCGTGAAAATCTTCGTGATGATTTATAAAAATACTGTTTTTTTCTTCGGAAAGATCTTTAAAAGCAATAGCAAAATCACCTTGCGTGATTTTAAAAATAGAATCAATAGTATGCTGAAGTTCTTCAGTAGAAGTTTGTGCATTGCTTATAAAACAAGCAAAAATGAAAAGAATGGCGGGGAAAAATTTCATTAGTTTCGAAATTACTTTCCGAATTTAATGAAATTTCCCTAAACACACTTAAATACTGCCCAAAGCGATTTCTACCATTCGGCTAAAACTCTGTTCCCGGTCTTTTGCGGGTAAATGTTCCCCCGTAACCAGCGAGTCAGAAATCGTCAATACCGAAAGGGCCTTTACTTTATGTTTGGCAGCAACGCTGTAGAGTCCGGCGGTTTCCATTTCTACACACAAAACGCCATAATCTGCCCATTTTTTATAATTCTGGTCGCTTTCTTCGTAAAAAACATCAGAAGAAAGTACATTCCCGGCTCTGAATTTTATATTATGGTTTTCAGCAAAATTTACGGCTTTCATAAATAATTCAAAATCTACGGTAGGAGCATAGTCGGCGTGCTGAAATTTCGCCTTATTAAAACCTGAATTTGAAGAAGCAGCCATAGCTAAAACCACTTCATTTACCTTTAAATCTTCCTGATAAGAACCGGCAGAACCTACACGAATAAGCTTTTTAGCGCCATATTCAGTAATTAATTCAGTGCAATAAATCAGTGCGGAAGGAATCCCCATTCCGGTAGCCTGTACCGAAACTTTTTTACCCTGATAAGTGCCGGTATAACCCAGCATTCCTCGTACTTCGTTATAACAAACTGCATTTTCCAGGAAGTTTTCTGCAATCCATTTTGCTCTTAAAGGATCTCCCGGTAATAAAACGTTTTCTGCTATTTCTCCTTTCTTTGCCTGTATATGTACGCTCATTCTATTTTTTATCTGACGTTAAAAGCTTAATTCCCGAAGAAGTTCCCAACCTGGAAACACCTAATTCAATATATTTAATAGCGGTTTCTCTATCTTTAATTCCGCCAGAAGCTTTTATTTGCATTTTATCCCCTGCGATTTCTTGCATCAATTTCACATCTTCAAAAGTAGCCCCACCGCTTCCAAAACCAGTAGAAGTTTTTACAAAATCGGCATTTGCCTTTAAAGCAGCGTGACAGACAACTTTCTTTTCGGCATCGGTTAAAAAGCAGGTTTCAATAATCACCTTAAGTACTTTAGAACCTATGGCTTTTTTAATTTCGGTGATTTCGTTTTCTATATATTCAATTTTTTCGGCCTTAAGCATTCCAATATTTATTACCATATCAATTTCATCGGCACCAAGTTCAATAGCATCTTTAGCTTCAAAAACTTTGGCTTTGGTGGTCATTGCTCCTAAAGGAAAACCTATTACTGCCGCTATTTTTACAGCAGAGCCTTCTAAAGCCGATTTGGCTAATTGGATATAAGAAGGAGAAACGCAAATTGCATAAAACTGGTGCTCTACTGCCTCTTTACATAACTTTTTTATATCTGCCGGTGTGGCCGTTGGCTTCAATAAAGTATGATCTATATATTGGTTGAGTTGCATAAAATGGATTTAATCTTTACAAAGCTAAAACTTTCTAACAGATCTAATTTATGATAATTCTCAGGTTTTTGATATTGTGCTGGTTTTAGGGATTTAACATTCAATAATTTATTTTTAATATTAATAAAAAAATATTAATGAAAATCTATTATATTTTGTAGTTTTCCGGAATTATCAGGTATTATTCATCAATCTTTTCTTAATGTTTAAAAATTACTTTCTTCTTTTTTTTATCTTAATTTCTTCAGCGACATTTTCTCAGAATTACTCCGAAGAAAAGATATACTCCTTGTATGATAAGCAAGTTGGAATTGAAAATTCTGTTTTATTCCGGGGTATTGAGTATGTGGAACTTCACCGTGTAATTAATGAATTCCATAAATTTTTTGAAGTCAATGAATTTGTGGATGCTTCAATTATTTATAACGATCAAAAATTTCCCAATGTACCTATTAAGTATAATGTTTATGATGATTTAATCCTGGTAAATCTTCAGTACAATCAAAACAAATCAATTTTTAAGCTAATTAACAATAGAGTGCAGGAATTCTATATTAACGGTCATCAATTTATTTATTTAGAAACTTCAAATGATATAGATCTCAACGGATTTTTTGAAGTAATTGATAGGGAAGGAGCATTTAAAATCTACAAAAGGCATAAAAAAGATATGCAGGAACGTCGTGATAAACAGATGGTTTATCATGAATTTAAAAATGATAAGCCAGATTATTATTTCGAGTTTCAAAATGATGTTTTTGAATTGAGGAATAAAAGAAACCTTTTTGACGTTTTTCCGAAGCTAAAATCTGAAATAAGAAATTTTTATAGAGCAAACAGAAAGGAATTTAGAAATAACCCTGAAGATTTTATGAAAACACTTGCCACAGAGATGAATTCATTGCTTTCAAATTTCCAAAACGAAATTTAAGAATGAGAAAAATTTTACTCCTGTTTATTTTTATTTCTATTCATTTTACTCAAGCCCAAACGGATAATAAGGAAATATCTCTTAAGGTTGAAAATAAAACGAAACCCGAAATATTAGAAGCATTAGAAAGTAGCTCAGGTTACCCAATATATTTTGATGAAAGATGGTTTGACCTATCTAAACATACCGGGGTGTATAAAGGCTCTCCGATTACCATACTCAGGCAAATATTAGAAGAAACCAATGTTAACTTCTATATGAAAGGGGATCGTATAATTTTAACCCAGGGTAGTGTTATTTACGATAAGCTTCCCGATGGTTTCCTGGAAACAAAACCAGAGCAAGATGTACTTGCTAATAAAAGTTCTACAGAGATTTCAGACCCCGTTTTCTATAACAATAATACTGTTAAAAGTGATGTTATAGAAACTGTTATTATTGGAAAAGAGGATCGCACTGAAGGAAAAAACACTTACCAACTTTCAGGGAGGGCTATGTCTAAGAAAGGTGAACCAATTTCAGGACTTAATATTTTAATACCTGAAAAAAATATTGGTACTGTTACAGATATAAATGGGTACTATGAGCTAAACGTACCTAAAGGAGTAAATCTTCTTGAAACTCAGGCTTTAGGAGTAGGAAAAGTAAAAAAACGTCTTATTGTTTATAATAATGGCTACCTGGATCTAGAACTAACACAAAGTTTTGAAGAACTCAGCGAGGTTTTAGTAGAAGCGAATGCCAGGGATAATATTAGAACCGCTTTAACCGGTGTAGAAAAAATTAATGTTGCAGAGATAAAAACCATTCCCCTTGTATTAGGTGAACGGGATATTTTAAAAGTAGCAACTACGTTACCTGGAATTAGCACTGCTGGGGAAGGTGCAAGTGGCTTTAATGTTAGAGGAGGAAAAACCGATCAAAATTTAATCTTGCTTGATGGTGGTGTTATTTACAACCCATCTCATTTCTTTGGCATATTTTCCGGCTTAAATCCTTTCACTACCGGAAGTGTAAGTATTTACAAAGGAAGTATTCCTGCCGAATTTGGTGGAAGATTATCTTCCGTTTTTGATCTAACTACCAAAAAAGGCAATAATGAAGAATTTACCGGTGAAGCTTCAATTGGGCCAGTAACGGGTAATTTAACTCTCGAAATTCCAATTATAGAAGGTAAATCAAGTTTAATAATTGGTGGTAGAGGTACATATTCAGACTGGATTTTAAATCTTACTGATGAAGAATCCCTTCAAAACAGTCAGGCTTCATTTTATGATGCCGTAGCTAAATACAATCATAATTTTGATAATAATGATGAATTAAACATTACCGGTTATTATAGCGATGATGTTTTCAGCATTACATCAGATTCTTTATTTAATTATAATAATAGCCTGGTGTCGCTTTCATATAAAAAGGTTTTTAGTGAAAAACACCAGGGCGAATTGATTCTTGCCAATAGTAATTATAACTTCAATATAGATTATGCCAGTGATTTTAGCGATAATTTTGAGTCTGGGTACTCCATAAACGAGTCGGAATTAAAATTAAAAATGAAATATTTCCATAATATTAAACATACTTTTAATTATGGGATAAACAGTAAACTATATATGGTATCGCCCGGAGAAATTAACCCCGGTAACGCCGAATCATTAATAGAAGAACTAAATATTCCAAAAGAGCGAGGTTTGGAAACTGCTGTTTATTTTGAAGATAGTTTTGAAATAAATGAAAAACTTTTGCTTAACGCCGGATTAAGGTATTCGTTTTATACTGCTTTTGGTCCCAGAACTGTAAATACCTATGAAGATAATTTACCAAGAAATGAAGAAACAAATATTGGTAACGAGACTTACGGTAGTGGTGAAGCCATAGAGACTTATGCAGGCCCTGAAGCAAGATTTTCAGCAAGGTATTTTTTAGCACCTACTTTCTCAACGAAGATAAGTTATAACAATACCTATCAGTACATTCATACATTGTCTAATAACACTACAGCAGCCCCCACCGATACTTATAAATTATCAGATTCTTATATCAAACCCCAAAGAGCAAGTCAATATGCTTTAGGTTTTTATAAGAATTTCGCCGATAATATTTATGAGGTAAGCCTGGAGGGTTATTATAAAACTTCTAATAATCTTTTAGACTATAAAGTTGGAGCCGATTTATTTTTAAATGAAAATATTGAAACTGAAGTTCTTCAGGGGGAAGGAAAAGCTTATGGAGCCGAATTACTTTTAAAGAAAAGGACCGGGAAATTAAACGGCTATTTGGGCTATACTTATTCCCGGTCTTTTATAAAACTAGCAGGTGACTTTCAGGAAGAAACAGTAAATAATGGTGAATTTTTCCCTACAAATTTCGATAAACCACACGATTTTAGCGCAGTGTTGAATTATAAACTTACTCAACGTTTTAGCTTTTCAGCAAACTTTGTATACCAAACAGGTCGACCGGTTACTTATCCTATTGGAAAATTCAATTTTAATAATTCTGAATATGTTATGTATAGTGACAGGAACCAATTTAGAATCCCAGATTATTATCGTCTGGACCTGAGTTTTAACGTAGAAGGAAATCACAAAATTGAAAAATTAGCACATAGTTTCTGGAATATTTCTGTTTACAATGTATTGGGTAGAAACAATCCCTATTCAGTATTTTTTGTAACCGATAGTGGTGAGGTAAAAGCTTACCAAAGCTCTATTTTTTCAATTCCAATTCCTACAATTACATATAATTTTAGATTCTAATTAATGAAGCTTATTACTATCAATAAGAAATTACTTTTATTATTTTTATTATCTATTGCAGTATTATCTTGTGTGGAAGAAATCCCCATTGAGCCTGAAACTTTTGAAGAAGCTATTGTGATTGAAGGTAGTATTACCAATGAAGAAAAACAGCATCAAATTAAAATATCTAAAGCTTTTAAAATAGATACCACCGGGCCAAATCCTTTATCTGGTGCTAGTGTAACGGTAACAGGCGACAGGGAGTACATTTTTGAAGAAAGTGAACCAGGAATTTATACATCAACAAAAATTTTTTCAGCACAACCTGGAGTTGAATACCAATTAAGTATTCAGACAAATGGTGAAGAGTATAAGTCTGAGCCAATGCAATTATTAAATAACAGGGAAATCGCATCTATAAACGCTAATAGAATAACGTATAAAGGTGACGATGGTGTGGCAATTACCTTAAACCAGGAAAGCACACAAAGTGACGCAAATTATTACAGATATGAATATTCTGAAACTTTCAAATTTAATTCCCGTTTTTTTAAAACCAGTGATCTTGTAATTAGAGATGGTATACCGGTGGAAGTTCCTAAAACCAAAGAAGAATATACCTGTTACCGTACTGAAGAATCTCAAGATATTATCCTGGCCAATACCAACTCTTTATCAGAAGATAATGTAAATAACCTTTTACTTACCTTTATCAACGCCGACGATCCAAAATTGGCACGTAGGTATAGTGTTCTGGTTAAACAATACGTAATTAGTCGGGGTGCGTATAATTATTATGCAACTTTAGAAGAGCTTTCAGGCTCCGATAATATTTTCTCCCAAAGTCAACCCGGTTATTTTTCTGGAAATATAGAAAACATTAATAATCCGGATGAAAAGATTATAGGTTTTTTTGATGTTTCTTCGGTTTCGACAAAAAGAACATTTTTTAGTTATGAAGATTTCTTTGATACAGTACACCCGGACCCTTTTTTGGTAACATATTGCCCTGTAGAAACTCCCGCTTTAGCTAATTTAATATTACAAATAGAGAATGGTAATTCTAAATGGTTTGGTTCCCCCCCGGTACCCGGTGGTACAATTTTCCAAATAGTACCAGCAGCCTGTGTGGATTGTACAGTACTTGGAAGTAATCAGGTTCCTGAATTTTGGGAGGAATAATAATTCTTAAATTTTTATATAATTTTAGACTCTAATTAATGAAGGTTATCAAGCGTATTACTATCAATAAGAAATTACTTTTATTATTTTTATTATCTATAGCAGTATTTTCTTGCGTGGAAGAAATCCCCATTGAGCCTGAAACTTTTGAAGAAGCTATTGTGATTGAAGGTAGTATTACCAATGAAGAAAAACAGCATCAAATTAAATTATCTAAAGCATTCAAAATAGATACCACCGGGCCAAATCCTTTATCTGGTGCTAGTGTAACGGTAGCAGGCGACAGGGAGTACATTTTTGAAGAAAGTGAACCAGGAATTTATACATCAACAAAAATTTTTTCAGCACAACCTGGAGTTGAATACCAATTAAGTATTCAGACAAATGGTGAAGAGTATAAGTCTGAGCCAATGCAATTATTAAATAACAGGGAAATCGCATCTATAAACGCTAATAGAATAACGTATGAAGGTGACGATGGTGTGGCAATTACCTTAAACCAGGAAAGCACACAAAGTGACGCAAATTATTACAGATATGAATATTCTGAAACTTTCAAATTTAATTCCCGTTTTTTTAAAACCAGTGATCTTGTAATTAGAGATGGTATACCGGTGGAAGTTCCTAAAACCAAAGAAGAATATACCTGTTACCGTACTGAAGAATCTCAAGATATTATCCTGGCCAATACCAACTCTTTATCAGAAGATAATGTAAATAACCTTTTACTTACCTTTATCAACGCCGACGATCCAAAATTGGCACGTAGGTATAGTGTTCTGGTTAAACAATACGTAATTAGTCGGGGTGCGTATAATTATTATGCAACTTTAGAAGAGCTTTCAGGCTCCGATAATGTTTTCTCCCAAAGTCAACCCGGTTATTTTTCTGGAAATATAGAAAACATTAATAATCCGGATGAAAAGATTATAGGTTTTTTTGATGTTTCTTCGGTTTCGACAAAAAGAACATTTTTTAGCTATGAAGATTTCTTTGACTCCGAGCATAGCAATCCTTATTTAGCCTCTTACTGTCCTATAGAAAGTCCAGATTTACCACATTTAATAGAACTGGTTGAAAATAGAAATGTTAGATGGTTTAGTACGGTGCCAGTTCCTTTTGGAACTCCAGTATTTGAAATTGTACCGGCAAGTTGTGTAGACTGTACGGTATTTGGAAGTAACGAAGTTCCAGATTTTTGGGAAGAATAAATCAATACTAATTAAATGATTAAAAATAAGTTTATACTAATTCTATTTTGCCTTGGTTTTTTATCTTCCACCTATGCTCAGGTAGAGGAGGGTTTAATACAAACCCAAATGCCCAAAGAAAAGGTGTTTATTCACACTAATAATACTCTATTGCTCACAGGGGAAAAATTACTTTATAAATTTTATTCTCTGGAAAGCGAAACGAACAAACTAAGCGATTTTAGTAAAGTTGGTTGGGTACAATTGATCAATAATAAGAAAGAAGTTGTTTTTCAGCATAAGGTCAAATTAAAGAAGGGGCAGGGGTTTGCAGATTTTTTTATACCTGCAAATTTAAATTCGGGAGCTTATAAATTAGTAGCATATACCAATTGGATGTTAAATGCGCAAGCCAATTATTTTCAACAAGAAATATATATTTTGAATCCGTACCAGGAAAGTAATGAAGACCTGGAAATAGAAGAAAAGAATCAATTTACAAGGCACAAAACCAATTTTGATAATCAGGAAATAAGTTTAATTCTAAATAAAAATACCTTTCAACAAAGAGAAGAAGTTGTTTTAGAGATAGAAAATCCTAACCAATTATCAGGAAATTTCTCTATTTCAGTAAGAAGAATTGACAGTATTAATAAACCTCCCCGAGTTACAAGCCTTGACTTCAATAAACTCTTTGAAAATATTAAGTGGAGTTTTAATGATACCTTATTTTATCCTGAAATAAGAGGCACTTTTTTTCAGGGCAAAATAGAAGCAGATCCTAACCCAACTTCTTTAGAAAAAAATATTTCAATTTCATCACCGGGAGAAAAAAACCAACTTCAAATTGTTTCAACTGATGCTGGGGGAAAATTTTCATTCATTTTAAATGAAGTACCAAATGAAGACGAGTTTATCATGCAAGTTTTGAACGATGAAGTCACCTATAAAATTAACCTACAAGAACAACCGAAATTAGATTATAGTAAATTATCTTTTTCCACTCCAGGTCTAGCTACTTCCAATAAGGAATATATTCTTGAAAAAAGTATTAATATTCAAATTGAAAATGCTTATAACGCCACTAAATCCGATAGATTTGTCAATTTAGATAATAATTATTATTTCTTTGATGAAGAATTGATTACTTATAATCTAGATGATTATAACAGGTTTCCAGACCTATCTCAAACATTTACTGAAGTTATTAAATTCGGCAGAATAAGACGAAATGATGAAGGTGAAAACATCTTTTTAGTTAGAAATAAAAACCCGCTTGTAGAATTTGACAGTGCAGCACTACTTCTTATAGACGGAGTAATTCTAAATGATCACGAGAAATTAATTTCTTACGATCCACAGCAAATTAAAAGTATAGGAATATTAAGAAATAAGTTGTTTTTAGGGCCATCTGCATTTGAAGGCGCCATTATCGTTAATACAAAAAGTGGCGATTTTCCTAACGAATTTCAAGATGAAAGTATGATTTCAACAAAACTTAAAATACCTCGAAAATCTAAAGAATATTATTCACCTAATTATCCAAATGAAAGCTTAAGACGAATACCCGATTATAGATATCAACTCTTGTGGAATCCTGAAGTCAAGTTTAACGATGAACCGCTACGACTTTTCACTTCAGATTTAAATGGAGAATTTGAGATAAACCTGGAAGGTTTTACAGAAGATGGAAAACCCATTTCAATAACTAAAACTTTTTACGTAGAGTAGTAATTTCAGTTTAATTTACTTCATCAGGATAATCTTCATACCAGTCATCAAAGGTCTTTTTAGTTTTATAACTATCGGTAAGAACTTTATAAACGGTGTAAATAAGTAGAATTTGGCCTATACAGGTTAAATAGAAAATCACCGGAAAATTGATATTAAAATAAACCATGCTAGTTATTACTACTAATAGAAGCGAGGTGATTATTAAATATGTAATTCCATTATTTTTCATAACCTTTAAATTACAGAATATTGCTTATAACATCTCTTAAAGAGGCATTAAAGTATTGTTATGGATTTTTAAAATGTTTGATAATAAGTAATTTATAAATCTATTGGGAGATTTATAAAACAGGTAGTATTTACAGCGCGATTGATTTTAAATTCAATTCTATAGCTTCAGCTTTATTTTCTATAATTTTATAGAAGGTATTTAAACTGAGGTTTTCAAAAACATGTGAGGTACCGCTGCCGGCCCATTTAATTGTGATTTTTTTTATTTCTGAAGCCTTTCCTAATCCTATTTGAGCCCTTAAAGTAGAGGCTCCAAAACTACCACCAGAACTAATGGTATGAAATATAGAACGTGTTTTTCCGTCTTCCGTAACCAAAACTTCAATTTTACTTCCTATGGCGGCCCTGTTTGCTTCAATTCCTTCTAGTTTTAAGCTTATCCAATTATTTTCAACATCATATGGATTCAGATATAGAGAATTAAAAAATTTATCACCTTCATAAGCACCGCCCATAACTACGTGAATATCCTGGTCTCCATCATTATCAATATCAGAAAAAGAGACGGCGTGGCCTTTTTGTATATGGCCAAAGCCACCTGCTGTGGTCACATCCTGAAAATTTTCCCCTAAATTATTTCTAAAAACCCTGTTTGGAATAATTGACTCGTAACTTACTTCTCCTGTACTCAAATAAATATCTGGATAACCATCATTATCCAAATCGCCGTAATTGGCACCCATTGCGTAGCCTATTTTATCTAATCCAACCGCTGCAGAAACATCGGTAAATGTTCCTTTGTTGTTTTGATAAAGGCGCATCGTTTCAGCATTATTTCGTTCGCCTAAATACTCTTTAGTAATGTCTGGGACAATGGTGTAAAAATCGCTTTTTCGATATCCGGCTACAAAAATATCCATCCAACCGTCATTATTATAATCAAATGACCAGGTGGGAAAACTGGAAATTTGCTCACCCAATCCTACTTCAGCTCCTGCTTCTTTAAAACTTATATTTCCTTTGTCATCACTTCCATTATTTAGATATAATAAATTTTTGCTTGAAGCCTGGAGCGTAGAAATATAAATATCCATCCAGCCATCGTTATTATAATCTCCACTGGTTACACCTTTTATATAAAATGGTTGATCTTTTGTACTCACCGAAAGTCCTACACAGGAAGTAATGTTAGAAAAAGTCCCGTCTCCATTATTTTTGAAAAATTCAGAAGGATGAATATTTTTTTTTTCAGATTCATTTCCTATAAATAAATCTACCCAACCATCGTTATTAAAATCTGCCCAGGTGGCAGTTTGGGTAGGGTGGAAGGAAAGTAAACCAGATTCAATAGTAACATCGGTAAAAGTGCCATCTCCATTATTTTTAAGTAGAGAATTTGGATGTTTACCTAAAATTCCCATCCAGGCACCCCGCATTACAAAAACATCAAGAAAACCGTCGTTATTATAATCTGCCTGTACCATATTCAGACCACCTGTAACTAATTCTAAACCGGCAGTTTCTGTTTTTTCTGTAAATGTTCCATCTCCATTATTTATAAAATACCTAAGATTATCTGAAGGCGACCAACTGGAAACCAATACATCTAAAAGATAATCGTTATTAAAATCATCTACAATTCCGCCACCTGATAACTCATTGACATTTAAACCTAATTTGGGGGCAATATCTTCAAATTTCTGCAGTGGATAATCTGATTCAAAAGTACTTTCAGGAATTAACCATTTTTCGGAAACACCTTCAGGATATTCTCCTAAAGTCATATAAGCAATATTCAATAACCATCTACTATTATAATCGTGTGAATTTTGCCTTAAGAATTCTTCATAAAGTTTAATGGCATTCCTGGAGCCATTAGGAACCTGGTGAAAGCCTTTTGGATTAATAGGAATAATGCAGGATGCTGAAGCATCGTGGTGATGTATGCAGTTTTGCTGTTCACCCAGGCGCATATAAGCTAGAGCGAGTAAAGGGCCTATACTTTCTTCTTCATGAGCATCCAGTTTGTATAATAGCAGCCCGCCGCTACTTGCATCTCTTAAATTTTCCAGAATAATAATAGCTTCTTCGGTTTTACCGGCGTATAACAGGGCACGTGCTCTTTTAAGATTATATCTTTCTTTTTGGTTTTTTGGTGCCACTTGTGCTATACTATCAAAATATGCAGCTCTTACTGAAGACGCATAGATATTTTCGGGTACAAAAAATTGATTTTCGGCTGTTTCCTCTAGAAGTTCAGGCATTGTCTTTTTATTGTCACAGGAAACAAAGACTAAAACTGAAAATAGGGTAGTAAATAGATACTTCATGATTTTATAAGGTAATATTACCTTTATTTCTATCTAAATGAATTGGATTTGCTGACTGATACAGATAGGTGAAATTGAATTATTTAATTTATTAAACCTAAGGAAATAAAATATTTTTATGAAGTGCCTTCGAATCTTTTTTTAAGAATAGAAGGAAAATATTTTGGGTATCATCCCAGAAAATCTGCACATGATGCCTTAGGCCAATGTCGTATAAATTGTTTACGATATAGCTGGGTCATTGATTTGGACATAAAAGGATTTTATGACAACATTGATCATGAACTGCTACTGAAAGCTGTTCAGCACCATACACAGGAGAAGCATATTTTGCTTTACGTGAAAAGGTGGCTGGAGGCACCAGTGCAATTATCTGATGGAACGCTGCATAATCCAAATGGTAAAGGCACACCACAGGGCGGAGTAATCAGTCCTGTATTAGCTAATATCTTTATGGATATTGTATTCGACAAGTGGATCCAAAAGCGTTATCCTGATATCCAGTTTGAACGTTACGCTGATGACATTGTGGTTCATTGTTACCACTTGCCTCAAGCTAATCGACTTCTTGAAGAAATCGAAAGACGATTCAAAGAGTGTAAACTGGAAGTGAATCAGGAGAAGACAAGAATAGTTTACTGTCGCAGAAATCAGAAGAAAAGACCAAGGTTTAAAGTCAAGTTCCAGAAGTTCGATTTTCTGGGCCACACCTTTAAACCCAGAGTAGTCAAAATAAGGGGCATAATGAAATTAGGTTTTACCCCTGCCATCAGTCAGAAAAGCATCAACAGAATAAATGAAGAGCTCTTCAGGATAAACATTCATAGAATGGTACAGTTCCCGTTGAGTAAAATTGCATCTCTGTTGCAGCCTAAAATCAGAGGATGGATAAACTACTACGGTAAATTTCGACTGGGAGGCCTCAAGAAACTATTCAGAACATTGCATTCGCTTAACGAAATGGGTACGCAATAAGTACCGTAGGTTTAAGCGGAAGCAGTGGGTCCTCGCGCTAAGACATCTACAGAAAATATGCAGGCTCGAACCTTACCTGTTCGAACATTGGCAATACTCAGGGCTCAAACCTTAAAGTCTTGGCTGAGAGGAGCCGTATGAATTGAGAAGTTCACGTACGGTGAGAGGTTTAGGGGTGAAATTCCCCTTTACCTACTCGACACTCATTTTTCGTACGTCTTATTCCTTAATAACCATATTTAAAATTATGAATTAATATTCAACTTTGGATTCTTGTTTGAAATCAAAATATATTGCCAAATCGGTCTCTCTACTATTTTATTTTACAGAATAAATAGAATTTTTAGTGTCTAAAAACCTAAATATTTAAGCACTATAGTAGTTTTCTCCTTGTATATTTGAATAAAGAAATTTCACGAATTGGAATCTTTTAAAAATATAAATGAAAACCGGGCCCTTCAATATCTTATTGGAATTGGTTCTATACTTTTTATTTCATTTATCTGCTATCTATTTATAGATGTTATTGGTTACCACGTGGTAGCACTGGTTTTACTCCTAGTAGTTTCAATATTAGCTATGTTTTTTAAGATACTTCCGGTGGTAATTGCTGCTGTGTTAAGTGCCTTAATCTGGAACTTTTTATTTATTCAACCGCAATTAACTTTTAAAATCAGTACTCCGGAAGATGCTCTTTTATTTTTGATGTATTTCGTTATTGCCGTTATGAATGCTGTTTTTACCACTAAAATTAGAAAGGCTGAAGCTGTTTCCAGGAAAAGAAAGGAAAGGGAAAAGACTATACAATTATATAACACGCTGTTTAATTCACTTTCTCACGAATTAAAAACGCCTATTGCAGCTATTATCGGTTCGGTAGATACATTAAAAGAAAGTACAGAGAAACTTTCAACTGAGAATAAAAATGAACTCTATAATGAAATAGAGATTGCAGGAAATAGGCTGAATAGGCAGGTTAAAAATCTTTTAAATATGAGTCGCTTAGAAAGTGATTCCATCCATTTACAGCTTAATTGGTATGATGTTAACGAGATTGTCTACAATGTTATTGATAATAATAAAATAGATTGTAATCAACATCAAATTATTTATCAGCCTCAAGATAATTTACCTGTTTTCTTGTTTGATGCTACATTAGTAGAGCAAATTTTACATAATATTGTTCATAATGCTATTCAGTATACACCAAAAGGTTCAAAAATTGAAATTAGGGTGTCACACACAAGTGAGAACTGCGTTTTTGAAATTTTAGATAATGGAAAAGGTTTTCCGGACGATAATATAGAACGGGTTTTTGAAAAGTTTTATCGATTACCAAATTCATCAACAGGCGGCACCGGGCTTGGTCTTTCTATTGCCCAGGGATTTGCCGAAGCTCATAATGGAAAGATCAAAGTTCAGAACAGAAGCAATGGTGGTGCCCAATTTACGGTAACAATTCCGGCGAAAATGACTGACCCTAAAAATTACCAAAATGAATAATGCAGAAATACTTGTTATTGATGATGAGCCACAGATTAGAAAACTGCTTAAAATCACGCTGGAAAGCAACGATTACAAAGTAGTATTGGCTGAAACAGGCACAGAAGGTGTTCATTTGGTGGCCAACCATACGCCAAATCTTGTAATTCTGGATTTGGGTTTACCGGATAAAAGCGGGCATTTGATATTAAAAGATTTAAGAGAGTGGTATGATAAATCAATAATAATTCTTTCTGTACAGGATAGCGAAGCCGATATTATTAAAGCTTTGGATAATGGTGCTACAGATTATCTCACCAAACCTTTTAGAACGGGAGAATTATTGGCCAGGATAAGAGCTTCATTAAGAATAAACCAGAACACCGATTTACAACCCATTATCTCAACCGGGGAATTAGAGATCGATTTAAGTTCGAGAACGGTAAGCAGAAATAATATTCCCGTAAAATTAACTGCTACCGAATACAATTTAGTAGCCTTGCTGGCAAAAAATCAGGGTAGAGTTTTAACCCATCAATTCTTATTAAAAGAGATTTGGGGTTTCGGCTCGCAAAATGAAACTCAATACCTACGGGTTTTTATCGCTCAGCTTAGAAAGAAGTTGGAAGAAAACCCGAATAGCCCGGTTCATATAATTACAGAAAGTGGAGTGGGTTACCGTTTCGTGTAATCTTTATAAAATCTTTATAGTCCCGGTTTAAATTTTATATTCTGCTTATAGCCTTACACCTAACTTTGCATTATAATTTAATCAAAGTACAGTGGCTAAACCTCCAAAAAGATCGCCTAACGAAAAAAATCAGTCTTACTCCCATTTAAAATGGCCGGCAATTATAATAGCCATTTTAATAGTAGTTATTGTGGCAGTTCTCGATTACTGTAGTCGCCAGGGTAATTTATAATTAGGGAGAAATGTTGTCATTTTTCAAGAATATTTTATCTGGAATATACCGTGAGCGAAGATTAAGTAAAATTGCTGCAATTCTAAGTGTCTGCGGTATATTTCTTCTTATTTTCGATTTAGGTTTTACTCATATTGAGAGCGAAAGAAATTTTTTAAAAAACCTCTATTATGGTATCATAAGCCTCGGTTTTTTAATTGTACTCGTTCGAAGTTTTTTACCGCGACAAGAAACCCCAAAAAAGGTCAGGTTATTTGATTGGCTACTTAGCATTTCCTTTGGAACGCTGCTTCTTTTAAGAATAGATTTCATTATTGTAAATCTTGGATTTTTAAAATTCTTTAATCAAATGGGATGGGTCTACCTTGGGCTTTTTCTCTTTTTTATACGCGAAATATCTTCTTTTAAAGTAAACTTTAAAAAAGATTATTTAAACCCCGCACAATTATTTGTCGCGAGTTTTCTCCTCATTATTTTCTTAGGAACTTTCTTCCTTCTTCTTCCTAAAGCCACCCATTCTGGGATTGGCCTTATTGATGCACTTTTTACCGCTACCAGTGCAGTGTGTGTTACAGGTTTAATCGTGGTAGATACGGGCAGTTATTTTACCACATTTGGACAAAGTGTTATTATGGTTTTAATTCAATTGGGAGGGCTGGGGATCATGACCTTTGCCAGTTATTTTAGTTATTTCTTTAGAGGTAATACTTCTTACGCTAACCAGCTTATGCTAAAGGATATAAGTAATTCTGAAAAAATAGGAGAGGTATTTATGGTGCTGAAGAAAATATTGCTTTTAACCTTTTCAATAGAAGCTGCAGGAGCCCTTTTTATTTATTTCAATATAGATAGCGCAATAATTAGTTCTCTCTCAGATCGTATATTTTTCTCTGTTTTTCATAGTATTTCGGGATTTTGCAATGCCGGATTTTCTACTCTGGAAAATAGCCTCTACGAGCCAGGTTTTCGGTTTAATTATCCTTTACATCTAATTATTGCTGCCCTATTTATTCTGGGAGGTATAGGCTTTCCTATTTTATTGAATCTTTATAAATATGTGAGATATTATACCCTAAGGAAACTACAAAAAATAAAAGATCCACATAAAGCGATTTACATGCCCTGGGTTTTAAATCTAAATTCCCGAATAGTATTAATCACCACCCTTATTTTACTGTTAACCGGGACAGGCTTATTTTATATTTTTGAATATAATAACACCCTAAGTGAGCATAGCGAATTTGGTAAAATTGTTACTGCATTTTTTGGCGCCGCAACTCCAAGAACTGCCGGTTTCAATTCGATTGATACCTCTGCTTTACATTTCTCTACCTTAATGCTCGTATTTCTTTTAATGTGGATAGGTGCTTCTCCTGCTTCAACCGGTGGTGGAATTAAAACCAGTACGTTCGCGCTTGCAACACTTAATTTTTTGAGCCTGGCAAAAGGAAAAGACAGGATTGAAGTTTATAAAAGAGAGGTTTCTAATATCTCTATTAGAAGAGCCTTCGGCATAATTAGTTTATCTCTTATCGTTATTGGATTAGCAATTTTTCTAATGGCATTTCTTGAGCAGGATAAGAATATCATCGCCATTACTTTTGAAGCTTTTTCGGCATATAGTACAGTGGGGCTAAGTATGGGAATTACGGCCGGTTTAAGTTCCAGCTCAAAATTAATAATTATCGCTACCATGTTTGTTGGCCGGGTAAGTATGTTAACTCTACTAATAGCCATTCTAAGAAATATTAAACATCTTAATTATCGCTATCCTTCAGAAGAAATTTTAATCAACTAAAACATTCAAAATGAAATATATTATCATAGGATTAGGCAACTTTGGAGCTTCCCTGGCAGAGAAATTAACCTCTATGGGCAACGAAGTTATTGGAGTGGATAACAATTTGGATAAAGTTGAAGCTATTAAAGAAAAAATCACCCACGCTATAAGCCTTGATGCTACAGATTTTAACGCGGTGAGCAATTTACCTCTTGAAGATACTGATATTGTAATTATTGGAATTGGAGAAGATAAAGGCGCAAATATTATGGCTACGGCTTTAATGAAACAGTTGCATGTGAAGCGGTTAATTAGCAGGGCGGTTTCCCCTTTACAGCAAATGGTTTTAGAAGCTATGGGTGTAGAGGAAATAATTCATCCGGAAGAAGAAACGGCAGAGCGCTGGTCAAAAAAGCTAAACCTGGAAGGTGTGGTAGATTCCTTTGAGGTCACCGGCGAATACAGTATAGTTGAAAGTGAAATTCCAAAAGAATTTGACGGAAAAACCCTAGATGAAATTGGTTTAAAGAAGAAGTATAATATTATAGTGCTCACCACAATTAAATATACTGAAGGTAAAAATGAAATTGGTTCTGCAAAAACGTTGTCCAATGTTCAGGGGGTTGCCACCGCAAAAACAGAATTACATTATGGCGATATTATGGTGTTATACGGAAACAATCAGGATATTAAAAAGCTCTTAAAAGAAATTAGAAAATCATAATTTATTATAGAACGAGAATAGAGAACAAACTAATTAGGCTTAAGATTGAATAAACTTAAGCCTAATTAGTATTACGTTTAAAATAGCGTTTATAATCTCTCCTGTAACCGTTTAATATCGTCAGATATTTTTGAATCAATTGCCCTTGCATAAATCTGGGTAGTTGATAATTTGGTATGCCCCAAAAGTTTAGATACTGTTTCTATGGGAACGCCATTAGCTAAGGTTACCGTTGTTGCGAAAGTATGCCTGGCCGCGTGGAAACTAAGTTCCTTATCGATCTTTACCGCTTTGGTGATCTCCCGTAAATATTGATTGGTTTTCTGGTTGGAATAGACCGGAAGTAAAATATCACTCGAATGTACTTTTGGATGGTCCTGGTACTTTTCAAGAATTCGTTCGGCTTCGTCAAGCAAAGGGATTCTCAGCATCGTATTGGTTTTGATCCTTCTGGTGTAGATCCACTTATTCCCATCAACACCTATCTGAATATGCTTTTTCTTTAGCATTTTGACATCGCCATAGGCAACCCTGTATAACAACAGAACACAAAAATATCTCGGTTGATATTGTGAGTAGATTTTTTGAAATCCTTTTCCTTGATCTTCTGTAATTCGGCTTTGGATAGGTAGACCATATCCACCTGGTCAAAGCGGAGTTTAAATCTTTTGGTAGGGTTCTTTTCAATCCATTCTAAATCCTCAGCCAGGCGCATCAGTTTTTTAAAACGTTCCATATGTTTCATTACCCCGTTATTTTGAAGGCTGGGCAAGCCCCTTAAAAAACTTTCAAATCCCAGGGTAAATTGATAGTCAACCTGTTTTAAATAAATATCTGAGGTATGATACTGGGCTTTTAAAAAATCTTTGAGGTAGTTTTCTGTAGTAGTATAGTTTTTCATAGTCCCATACTTTAAAACCTTACCCATTTTCTCCTTGTGATATTTGATCAAATAGATAAGGGTATAATGTTGCTGGTCACTTCCCAGAAATCTACCTTTGACCGTCTGCGTGGTTACCAGCATCCCGTCTTTTAAAAGACTGTCATGCGTTTTATAGAGTTGTGCCTTGGTTTCATCTATTTTTTTATTGATTAGCCGGCTTTCAGCACTGCTACCAGTAAGTTTATTGGCAGATTGGTTCCACTTATCCACCGGAATAGTTCGTTTTAAACTAATTTCTAATGATTTGCCGTTAACGGTCATTCGGGCATAGAGGAGGGCTAATTCAGGTTGCTTTTTTCTTTTTTCGAATAATTGGATATCTCGGATCGATTTGTGCCAGTGATTTCGGTCGGTTAGTGCCAGGCATTTCGGTTCAAATTGTGCCACTTTTAGGTTATAGGTGAACCTATATCGGTTCGATTTGTGCCAGTTGTTTCGGTTCGTTTTGTGCCACTTTGAAAGATCAAGTAAATAATACCTTGTCGCTTAAAAACAAGCGATATGGCCAATACACTTGATCCAATGGACTTAAAACAAATTATTTCCTTACATCTCGATGGATTTAGCAACCGTAAAATAGGTGCCACCCTTGGGATCTCCCGCAATACGGTAAATACTTATATGCGGCTGTTCAAGGCCAGCGGCTCTTCCCTTAAGGAATTATTGGCCCTTGATAATGCTGGCTTAGAAAAGCTTTTTCCTTCACACACTACTATTGACAACCCTCGTTATGAGGAACTGATGTTATATTTTGAGGGGGTCAACAAGGCCCGGAATCATCCAGGGTTTACTTTTTTATACCATTATCAGGAATATGTAGCGCAGGCTAAAGATCCTTATGGTTATACCCAGTTTATGGAACACTACCGGCGCAAATATGCCAAGGTTAAAGGTTCGATGAAACTTGAACACGATCCTGGGAATGAAGTCTTTATTGATTATGCCGGCAAAAAGCTCCAAATTATTGATAAGGAAACCGGTGAACTAATCCCGGTAGAAGTATTTGTAGCCATCCTTCCCAACAGCCAGTACACTTACGTGGAAGCCTGCAGGAGCCAGAAACGAGAGGACCTGATTACCTGTTGCTGTAATGCCCTGCACTTTTATGGAGGCGTTCCCAAAGCCATTGTCTCCGACAACCTAAAATCAGCGGTAACCCGGGCCAGCAGGTATGAGGCTGACATCAACAGGAGTTTTAAAGACTTCGCACGGCATTACGACTGTGTGATAAATCCTGCCCGGGGCTATGCCCCGCAAGATAAAGCCTTGGTGGAGAATGCCGTAAACCTTGCCTACCAGCGAATCTATTATCCCCTTCGGGAAATGAGCTTCTTCTCTTTGGAAGATCTGAACCGGGAGATAAAACGCTTGTTGGAGCGGTACAATGACCTGTTGTTCTCCCGCAAGGAAGCCAGTCGCAGGGAACTCTTCCAATCTGTGGAACGGGAATACCTAAAGCCCCTGCCAGAGACAGTCTATGAACTGAAAGGCTACCGAAGGGCAAAGGTTCAGAAAATAGGCTATGTATACTTCTCCCCGGATAAAAGTTATTACAGCGCACCCTATCGTTACATAGGAAAGAAAACCACCATCCATTATACCAGTTCCGTTGTAGAAGTATATTATTATCATCAGCGGATCGCCCTGCACCAGCGCAACCCATCAAAAGGCAGTTATAATACCAACAAAGATCATTTAAGCAGTACCCATAAATACTATAGCGATTGGAGTCCTGAATTTTTTAAAAAGAAAGCGGCCATACATGGCAAGCACGTGCTGGGCTGTATTGAGAAAATAATCACCGCGGTAGACTATCCTGAAATAGGATATAAACGAGCTATGGGGGTCATCCAGCTCCATAAATCCTATGGCTCCCAGCGATTGGATGATGCCTGTAAAAGAGCTTTGCAGGCAGACGCGGTTACTTACCTGCGCATTAAAAATATCCTGAAAAACAACCTGGACAAAAGCTCCCTGTTTTACCAGGATCTCGAAGAAGATAAACCACACATCCCGGAACACGATAACTTACGGGGTGCTTCTGCATATAAATAATAAACCATTTAAATCCAATGAATATGAATAACAATCAGACTATTGAAAAACTTAAACAAATGCGCCTGGGGGCTATGGCCCAGTTGCACCAGCAGCACATAAAGGACAATCGTATAGAGAATATCACTGCTGATGAATACCTCGCTCTGCTGATCGATCACCAATGGGAAGACCGGCAGAACCGGAAGATAGAGCGGCTCTTAAAACAGGCCGGCTTTAAACAAGAGGCGAACCTGGCCGATGTAAATTACACCCAGCAACGAAACCTGGACAAGAACATGTTTACCCGCCTGGGGACACTGGATTTTATCACCAGAAAGGAAAATATTATCCTTACCGGGGCGTCCGGGGTTGGCAAAAGTTACCTGGCCCAGGCTTTAGGTCATCAGGGGTGTATGATGGAATACAAAACCATTTACACCAATACTGCCCGCCTTTTTAAGAAATTAAAACTGAGTAAAGTGGATGGCACTTATCTTAAGGAACTTGGGAAACTCATTAAAGCGGATGTACTGATCCTCGATGACTTTGGCCTGCAGAGTTTTGATAACCACGCCAGGGAAACACTGATGGATATCATCGATGACCGGTACAACAAAGCTTCCACAATTATATCTTCACAAATACCTGTATCCGCCTGGTATGATATTATTGGGGAAGGAACTATTGCAGACGCTATCCTAGACAGGATCGTGAACTCCTCGCATCGGATCGACCTCAAAGGAGAATCACTAAGAAAAGGAGCTTTAAAGAACGAGTAACATTAATTTTTTATATAATTGCAGTATCTTTCAAAGTGGCACTGTTTGACCGAAACAGGTGGCACCATCACTCCGAAATAGCCAATAATAAAAGAAATGGAAAAGGTTTGACTGGTGCGCATAGCTTTGTTGTTTAAATGAAACAATTATTAAGGCGAAAGTCAAACTAACAATACGTAATTATAGAGTATCGATAAGCTAAAAATACAAAAAAATAACTCACGTACACTCACAAATTCACCGTGAACTCACGATAAACTCACATAAAATTTAACACTATTTGTTAAATTTTGAGCAAAAAATAAAGGGTAACTATATGAAAACCATACAATTACCCTTTTTTTATGTTAAAATATAACTTGTAAAAGTCGGGGTGGCAGGATTCGAACCTGCGGCCTCCTGCTCCCAAAGCAGGCGCGATAACCGGGCTACGCTACACCCCGAGTAATTTTTTAATCGCGCTCGGCGCGATAACTGGCCAGAGAATATCCCAACAATGTCGAGACTATACCCATAGCTTAAGCTTACTAGCTTAAAAATTTTAGCCTTTCCGATCCAAAATACTCTTTCAAAAAGCAGTCCGGGAGACGGAGGAAGATTATCCCTATCTTTTCCAGAAGAAAAAGGAGAATAATAATCCGCAGACTAAAAAATCTTGCGGAGAGACCGGGATTCGAACCCGGGCATCCCGAAGGATGACAGCTTAGCAGGCTGCTGCATTACCACTCTGCCACCTCTCCAAATATTTAAGAACGTGCAAACATTTTTGCGGTTGCAAATGTAACTTTTACTTACTTACCTTCCAAACTTTTTTGGGCTAAAGAATGCAATAAAATAAGTACTAATTTTTAAACGCTTTGACATCAGAATTTTAAGTTTAAAAATTTTTAAACATTTATTTCTTCCTGGTCTATTAAGCGCGCTACATTTTTAATAATTCGTTGGTGATTCTTTACAAACGGATTGCTTTTATCCCAAACATAGCCTGCGAGAACTGCGCAAATCTGTTCTTTTATTTCAGTTTTTGGCATTTCATGGAAAAACAATTTTTGCAAATTCCCAGTATACCATTCTTTTACATAATTGCTAAATACCGAAATTCCATTTTGCATATATTCAGCATAATCTTTTTCCCAATTTACATCCTTACCTTCAACTTCAAGTTTGGCAAGCGTGGCAGCCTGCAAACCAGATTCGGTTGCAAAGGCAACTCCAGATGAGAAAATGGGGTCAAGAAACTCGGCGCTGTTTCCGCATAAAGCGAATCCGTTGCCATACATTTTCTTTACATTTCTTGAAATACTTGGAATTTTTATCGGGTTAAAAAGAAATAATTCTTCGTCAAATCTGCCCCGGTAATATTTCAGCTCTTTGAGCATTTCCCTAAAGGCTACTGAATTATCACTACTAAAACCTTTAAACCACTCATCTTCGCTAACAAAACCGAGACTGGAATTTCCATTTGAAAAAGGAAAATACCAAAACCAGGTTTTTGTATCCAAAACTTCAAAAGTGATCAATTCACCTTCTTTTCCTTTTGGTCTATTTGTTTCTTTAATATGAGTAAAGATTGAAGAATTACCTGTGATTTTTGGAGAAGTATTCAAGTCTAATTGGTTAGCTAAAACCCGACCGTTACCGCTGGCGTCAATTATAAAATCAGCGTTTATCTCTATATTTTCTTCAAAATTAATAAGAATTTCAGTAGTCGATTTTTTCCCGTAGAAATTTACCTTTGAAACTTCGGCACCAAAGAATATTTCTACGCCCTGTCGCTGAATTTCATTTGCCAAAACCAGGTCAAAATCGGCTCGTGGTACCTGCCAGGTCCAATCCCAACCATTGCCATATTTTTCACTAAAATCAAATTCACCAACTTTACCGTTTTTTATAAACCTTGCCCCATATTTTTTCTGAAATCCGGCAGCCATAATAGCGTCCAGTAACCCAGCTTCCTCAAAATTTTCCATACTCTTAGGAAGTAAACTCTCACCTATACTAAAACGCGGAAAACTACTTTTTTCTACCACCAAACAATTAACCCCGTGCTTTTTTAAATAACCGGCAGCGACCATTCCAGATGGTCCCGCGCCAATAATTAAGATTTGGGTTTCAAGTTTTTTCATTTTAAAGGTTTCAACTATTTAGATCTCTAATGAATATTCATTCTAAATCGAAAAACGGCAATTTTAAATACGGTCTAAATATAGTACATTTGTTAAGATTCTTAACAATAATGCGGCCTATGCTCCAAATTAATGATGCCCTTAGCCTGGAAGATTTTTACAAGGTTTTGTTTGAAAATGCTGAAATTCAGTCGTCTTCACAAAACCTATCCAAAATTGAAGCCAGTTTTGAGTTTCTAAAAAATTTTTCTCAAAATAAGGTAATTTATGGCGTAAACACGGGTTTTGGCCCAATGGCGCAGTATAAGATAAAAGATAAGGACCGTATACAACTTCAGTATAACTTAATTAGAAGTCACGCTTCAGGTGCCGGTAAACCTATGGAACCGCTGTATGTAAAAGCGCTGATGCTTGCACGTTTAAATACGCTTTCCCTTGGGAAATCTGGCATACACAAATCTGTTGTTGAAGTTATGCAGCAGCTTATCAATAAAAATATTACCCCATTAATTTTTGAACACGGTGGAGTAGGAGCTTCGGGAGATTTGGTGCAATTAGCGCATTTAGCGCTGGTTTTAATTGGAGAAGGAGAAGTTTTTTATAAAAATGAACGTCGTGAAACTAAAGAGGTTTTTGCTGAAGAAAATATTCAACCTATAAAAATTGAAATCAGGGAAGGCCTGGCTTTAATGAATGGTACTTCGGCAATGACGGGCATTGGGATTGTAAATATAATTTACGCCAAATGCCTGCTCAACTGGTCGGTTTTTTGTTCTTCGGCTATTAATGAAATCGTTCAGGCTTACGACGATCATTTATCTGAAGAGTTAAACACCGCTAAAAAACATATAGGCCAGCAAAAGATCGCTGAAAAAATGCGAAATCATTTAAAAGACAGTAAACTTACACGAGACCGTAATGAGCATTTATATAATGATACGGCCGATAAAAACACGTATTTTAAAGAAAAAGTACAGGAATATTATAGTTTGCGCTGCGTGCCACAAATTTTAGGTCCGGTTTACGACACCATAGAACAAACCACCAAAATCCTTATTGAAGAAGTAAATTCTGCCAACGATAATCCTATTATAGATGTGGAAAACGAGCACGTGTATCACGGCGGAAATTTCCACGGAGATTATGTGGCCCTGGAAATGGATAAATTAAAATTGGTGGTTACAAAACTATCAATGCTGGCCGAGCGTCAACTTAATTATTTACTGAATAATAAACTTAACGATATTTTACCGCCATTCGTAAATCTTGGGAAACTTGGATTGAATTTTGGATTGCAGGGCGTGCAATTTACCGCGGTTTCTACAACTGCCGAGAATCAAACTTTAGCTAACCCAATGTATATTCACAGTATTCCAAACAATAATGATAACCAGGATATCGTGAGTATGGGCACTAATGCAGCGAATATTACAAAAACGGTTATAGATAATACTTTTGAAGTACTTTCGGTAGAAATTATTACTATTGTGCAGGCTTTGCGGTACCTGGATTTTGATGAAAAACTATCAAAAAAAACCCGGGAGATTTTTAAGGAAATGAATAAAATTATCCCTGAAATAAAAGAGGATTTCCCATTTTATAAAACCAACGCCGAATTAAAAGATTATCTAAAAAATAGCGCGGTTTATTAACCCTGCGAGTTTTTTTAATCTCGGCAAGGTTTAAACTTTGCAGGATAAAATTTTGAATATCGTTAAATGTTGATAATGAAATATTCTAAATTGGATTATGATTTTGGAGTTTTTAAATCCTTTTTCGCAGAATATGTAGACCAAACCGCGAGATTCAGGATAGCCGATTTTTTCAATCGGTTATCCGCGGGGTTTTGTTCACGGTTTTTGGCTTTTTTGCCAAAAAATTCCTTGAAAAAGGTGTCTTTTTCTTTGCTTCGTTTCTTTTGGACGAGCAAAAGAAATGAAGGGCAGGTTAAACCAAAATTTCATTGATAAGATTTACCCAGAATTAAGAGTTATTAATTGTTTTAAATTTGAGATTAAATGAAATACGCCCTCATCACCGGTGCTTCTCGCGGAATTGGAAAAGCTATTGCTTTAAAAATAGCCCAGGAATTGCAGTATAATATTTTGCTGAATTTCCAATCCAATGCCGAAGCTGCGGAATCTACCAAAAAACTAATTGAAGCTGAAGGTGTAAAATGCGAATTACTAAAGTTTGACGTTGCAGATGCTGAAAAAACTTCTAAAGCGCTTGAAAATTTCACTAAAAATAATCCGGAAGCAGAAATTGAAATCATTGTAAATAATGCGGGGATTAACCGCGACGGACTTTTTATGTGGATGAAACCTGAAGACTGGCATTCGGTGATCAATACCAGTTTAAATGGTTTTTACAATGTCACTCAGCCACTAATCAAAGATATGCTGAAAAGGCGCTATGGTAGAATTATCAATATTGTTTCACTTTCAGGATTAAAAGGCAATGCGGGCCAGGTAAATTATTCGGCGGCAAAAGGAGCGGTGGTCGCTGCCACGAAGGCCCTGGCACAGGAAATAGGTAAAAGAAAAGTTACTGTAAATGCTGTAGCGCCCGGTTTTATCACTTCAGACATGACTGCCGATTTTGATGACAATGAACTTAAAAAATTGATTCCCTTAAATCGTTTTGGCGAAGCCGAGGAAGTAGCCGATTTGGTAAGTTTCCTGGCCTCTAAAAAGGCTTCCTATATTACCGGCGAAGTCATTAATATTAACGGCGGACTCTATTCATAAATTATGTCTAATTGGAAAGGACAATCGCGTGGTACCGTTCTGGGATTAAGGATCTACGTTTTTATAATTAAAACTTTCGGGCTTTATGCTTCTTATTTTGTCCTTCTTTTTGTAGCTCTTTACTTTATTTTCTTCGCTTTTAATTCTACTAAAAGTGTTTATTATTTATTTCGAAAAAGATTAGGTTTTTCAAAAATTAAAGCGGCTTTAAATGTTTATAAAAGCTATTTTACCTTTGGAAGAATTCAATTAGATCGCGTGGCTATAGCTTCTGGATTAAAACATAAATATAGCTTTGAGTTTGATGGGATTCAGAATATCCAAAACTTACTTCAACAGAAAAAAGGAGGAATTTTACTTACCGCTCACATTGGAAATTTTAATCTTGCAAAACATTTTTTTGATGAAACCAACAATCATCATATTGTAAACCTGGTGGTAACCGATTTAGAGCACGAGGAAATTAAAGACTACCTGGATTCGGTTACAGGGAAATCGGCTATAAAACTCATTGTTTTAAAAGAAGATCTTTCCCATATTTTTGAGATGAACCGTGCACTTCAAAACAACGAGCTCCTGGTTTTTGCCGCAGACCGGTATACCGAAAATGCTAAGACTTTTACTCAAGATTTTATGGGAAAACCAGTGAAATTTCCGCAGGGACCATTTAAATTAGCGGCCCGTAATGAAATTCCTGTATTATTTGTACATATTATGCGAGAGAAGAATTTTCATTATCATTTTTATGCCAGGCCTTATAATCCTGAGAATAATGATGCGAAAAATCTATTAAAAGCTTATCTTGAAAACCTGGAAATTATGCTAAAAAAGTATCCGCATCAATGGTATAATTATTACGATTACTGGAACGATTTCAGCTAAAAAAAACAGCTTATGGCAGAAAATTTACTCAAAGAACCAATTAGAGAATTAGACCGAATTCTGCAGTTAATTCCACAAAAACCTCCATTTGTTATGGTAGACAGTTTATTGGAATACACCGATAAGACCGGCACTACCGGGTTCACCATACCTATGGATAATATTTTGGTGGAAGATGCCATTTTTTCTGAACCGGGTCTTATTGAGCATATGGCCCAAAGTATGTCGCTTTGGCGTGGTTACGAAGGATTTTTAAGCGGACTGGATAAACCAAAAACCGGTTTTATTGGCGCTATTAAAGCTGTTGAAATCCTTGAACTTCCAAAAGCTGGAACTAAATTAGTCACGTACGTAGAAATCCTTCAGGAGTTTATGAATGTAACTTCGGTTGGTGCACGTACTTTTGATGAAGAAGGAAAGCTTTTAGCCACTTCAGAAATGAAAACTGTTACTGTAGATTAATATGCTGGAGAAATCCTTAACCACCATTACAAAATTAAGAGTCCGTTTTCACGAGTGTGATTCGTTGCAAATTGTATGGCACGGCAACTATCTAAAATATTTCGAAGAAGGTCGTGAAGATTTTGGCCGCGAACACGGTATTTCTTACTTAGATGCTCAAACTAAAGGTTTTTCCACACCAATTGTAAAATCTATTTGCGAACACAAATTGCCTTTAAAATATAGCGATTCGTTTCAGGTGGAAACCACTTTTATAAATTCTGAAGCTGCAAAAATAAATTTCAGTTATAAAATTTTTAAAGGGGAAGACCTGATTTGCACCGGAGAAACGCTACAGGTTTTTCTGGATGAAAACCGGAAATTGATATTAAATAATCCGCCGTTTTTCTTAGATTGGAAAAAGAAAATGAAGCTGCTTTAATGAAGAAACTCTACCTGTTAGAAGATGCGATTATTTCTCCATTGGGATTTTCTACCAAAGAAAATATCCAGGCCATTCGTGAGGGAAAGTCGGGTTTAAAATTTCAGAAACCAGAATTTACCGAAAACCAATTTTTTGCCGGAATTATTGATGAAACACTATTAAACCAGGTTTTTTCAAAAATTGGAGCTATTGAAAAGTTTACCAAACTGGAAAAAATGATCCTGCTGGCAGTAAAGCAGCTCCTGGACAAAAATAAAAACCTGGATTTAACAGAAACTGCGCTAATTCTTACAACCACCAAAGGAAACATAAACCTTTTAAAAGAACCTGGCGATTTTCCTGAAAGTCGTTTAAAATTAAGTAAATTGGGTAAAATTGTTGCTAATTTTTTCGGTTTTAAGCAAACACCCATAATTCTTTCCAACGCCTGTATTTCCGGAGGATTAGGCCTTGCAGTGGCAAGAAGGTTGGGGAATTCTGGAAAATTTACAAATGCCATAGTTGTTGGAGCGGATTTGGTGAGTGATTTTGTGATCTCGGGTTTTAATTCATTCCAGGCTTTAAGCACTGAAGCCTGCAAACCTTTTTCAAAAGAACGGGACGGGATTAGCCTTGGAGAAGCCGCAGCAGCTATCATGGTAAGTACTGAAAAGCCCGAGATTTCAAATGTTATCAGTTTGATTGGTGATGCTTCTGCGAATGATGCCAACCATATTTCGGGGCCTTCGCGGACCGGGGAGGGTTTATATATAAGCATTCAAAAAGCGCTAAAAGATGCATCAATTTCCGCAGAAAAAGTCGGGCTTTTATCGGCACACGGCACGGCTACGGTATATAATGATGAGATGGAAAGTATTGCATTTCATAGATCTGGTTTGCAGGAAGTGCCAATTCATAGCTTAAAAGGTTTTTATGGGCATACTTTGGGCGCTTCAGCTTTATTAGAAAGTATTATAACCAAACATTCGATGCTGAATAATGAATTAATTGCTTCTAAAAATTTCGGCGAATTGGGAGTTTCGAAGTCTTTAAATATTATTCAAAGTAATAAACACAAAGAAATCTATTATGCCCTAAAAACCGCGTCGGGATTTGGCGGATGTAACCTGGCTTTGGTTTTTAAAGCAGAAAAAGAATAAAATGTCAAATCAATTTTACATACAGGATTGGGTAAAGATTAAAAACGGTGAAATTTTTAATTCAGGAAAATTGATTTTTGAATCTACAGAAAAGGAACTTAATCTTTTTCTAAAGGAATGCTATGAATTTTTAGAAATAAAGTATCCTAAATTTCACAAAATGGACGGACTGTCAAAATTGGGAATTTTGGGTTCAGAAATTATTTTCAGAAAAAATAAACCCACAAAAGATACCGCCCTGGTAATCTCAAACAATGCTTCCAGCCTGGAAACCGATAAGCAATTTCAGGAAAGCACAAAAACTTTTGCGTCGCCTGCGTTGTTTGTTTATACACTTCCAAATATAGTTTTAGGCGAAATAAGCATTAAATATAAATTGCAAAGTGAAAATGCCTTTTTTATTTCAGAAGATTTTAATGCCGGCCTGCTAAAAGATTATTCAGAATCCCTGTTATCTTCAGAAAAAACTTCCAGGGTGCTTTGTGGTTGGTTAGACTTGCAAAATGGCGAATATGATGTATTTTTGTGCCTGGTTTCAAAGGAAAAAAACATTCCATTTTCTGAAGAAAGCCTCAAAAAATTATATTGCGCTGAAAATGACAAACCTACACACCGAACTTAAAGAAAGCATCATCGAGCAACTTAACCTGGAAGATATGGAACCTGCCGATATAAGCAACGACGAACCGCTTTTTGGCGATGGTCTTGGCCTGGATTCTATAGATGCATTGGAGCTTATTGTGCTTTTGGAAAAAGATTATGGGATAAAACTCACCGATCCAGCTCAGGGAAAAGAAATTTTTGTCTCCATAAACCAAATGGCTCAATTTATTGAAGAAAACCGAACTAAATAATTTATGAATAAAAGTGTTGCCGTTACCGGAATGGGGATTATCTCTGCGATTGGCAACAACACTGCGGCAAATTATAATTCTTTAATTTCAGGAAAGCACGGTATTTCTACTCCTGAAGTTCTAAAAACAATTTATAAGCATTTGCCTGTGGGGGAAATAAAAATTTCTAACGAAAGCATTGCTAAAAAATTAAACCTTCCGGAAAATCATAGTTATACACGGGCTGCTTTATTAGGAGCGTTGGCCGTGAAAGAAGCCATATTCCAGGCTAATCTTAAATTAGATGGAGATACTGGTTTTATTTCGGGCACCAGCGTTGGGGGAATGGATGCTACTGAAACCTATTTCAAAGATTTTTCAGAAGGGAAAACTGATAATAACCGATTTATTCGTGCGCAGCATCCCGGTTTTACTACGGAAAAGATCGCGGAGTATTTTGAAGTTAACGGGTTTGTAAGTACAATAAGTACCGCCTGTTCTTCTGGAGCTAATGCGATAATGCTGGGCGCTAGAATGATTAAAACCGGAAAGCTGAAACGGGTAATTGTTGGCGGAACAGACTGTCTCACAAAATTTACACTTAACGGATTTAACTCTTTAATGATTCTATCTAATGAACAATGCAAACCTTTTGATGAAAACCGTAAAGGATTAAATTTAGGCGAAGGCGCTGCCTATTTAGTTTTAGAAGCTGAAGAGGAAATTAATGGTAAACCGGTTTTAGGGCGAATTTCAGGATATGGTAATGCTAACGATGCATTTCACCAAACTGCGTCTTCAGAAAATGGGGAAGGAGCTTTTTTAGCTATGCAAAAAGCTTTAAAAACTGCGGGAATTCCTGTCGAAAAAATTAATTATATAAATGCCCACGGTACCGCAACCAAAAATAATGATAAGGCTGAAAGTGCAGCTCTGGAGAGAATTTTTAGCAATAAACTTCCAGATTTTAGTTCAACAAAAGCTTTTACCGGGCATACTTTAGCAGCAGCGGGAGCTTTGGAAGCGGTTTATAGCTTGTTAGCAATTCAAAATGAACAGGTATTTCCAAACCTTAATTTTTCTAATCCAATGCTAAATCCTGGGTTTATACCGGTGACTAATTTGAAGGAAAAACCTATAGATTACGTGTTATCAAACTCTTTTGGCTTCGGGGGAAATTGTACTTCTTTAATTTTTAGTGAAAATGGGATATAAGATCTATATAAATGGGATTGGGAGTATTTCTGCTCAGGAGGAAGATTTATTTTCCAGAGGATCTGCAACTATTTATCGGGAGAACATTTTTCCTGCAATTTCCCCAAATTATAAAGAATTTATAAAACCTATGGCTTTAAGGCGAATGTCTAAAGCCATAAAAATGGGAGTTACTTCAGCCAAAATTGCTTTAAAAGAAGCCAAAGTTGAAGTTCCCGGTGCAATTATTACCGGAACAGGCGAAGGCTGCAAACAGGATACCGAGAAATTCCTGGAAAATCTGCTCGATTTGGACGAGAAATTATTGACTCCAACTTCTTTTATCCAATCTACCCACAACACGATTGGGGGGCAAATAGCCTTAAATTTAGGATGTAAAAATTATAATGTGACTTACACCCAAAATTCGGTTTCCCTGGAAACTGCTTTGCTGGATGCCCAAATGCAGTTCAATGAAAATCCTGAAATTGGTTCAATATTAGCTGGAGGAGTAGATGAGATTTCAGAAAAAATCACTTCATTTCAAAAACTTGATGGTCAGTTAAAACTGAATCCCATTAAAAATCTTGATCTACTGAGGGAAGATTCTACTGGTACGATTACTTCAGAAGGTGCACATTTTTTTGTCCTTTCTAAAGAAAAGAAGGAAAATACTTATGCTGAATTTCAAAGTGTTTCTATAAAAAATGTGATTAAACCTGAAACTATTATTAATGAAATTGAAAATTTTCTGGCAAAAAACAACCTGAATAGTACAGCTATAGATGCAGTTATTTTAGGAAAAAATGGAGATAATAGGTACGATTATTTTTATAAAAATCTTCAAAGAAAATTGTTGAAAAATAAACCTCAGTTAGCTTATAAGCATCTTGTGGGCGACTTTGATACGGCGTCGGGATATGCAGTTTTTGTGGCTGCTAAAATTCTAAAAACTAGTAAGATTCCTGCAATTTTAAAGCTAAACAATGTTGATTGTAAAATCCCGAAACATATTCTTATTTACAATCAGTATCTTGGCAGGGATCACAGTTTAATGCTACTTAGTGCGGTTTAAAATTATAAATACGGTTATTATCTTTCTGCTTTGCGGAGCTTTGGTACTGACTTTCTTCGGTCTCACCTCATTTTGGTATGTCTTAACTTTTATTATTCTCTACCTGCTTTTTTTACTTACCGTCTCAACGAATGTTAGGTTCAATTTCTTTGTAAACTCTATTAGTGAAAATCGAAATATTATAAATAAACAAGTAGCGATAACTTTTGATGATGGCCCGGTGGAAAATACACTGGAAATTCTAAAGGTTTTAAAGAAATATGAGGTAAAAGCCGGGTTTTTCTGTATTGGAAAGCATATAGAAGCACAACCTGAAATTTTCAGAAAAATTATTGAAGAAAATCATTTGGTTGGCAATCATACATATAGTCATACCCGTAAAATGGGAGCTTTACCCGTTTCTACCCTGGTGCGTGAAATAGAAGAATGTAATAGAATTGCCGAAGAAACCGCCGGGATAAAAATGAATCTTTTTAGATCGCCTTTCGGAATTGTAAGTCCCAAAACGCAAAAAGCTCTTCAAAAAACAGGAATGCAATCTATAGGCTGGAGCATTAGGTCTTTTGATGCGGTACTTTCTTCAGAAGAAATTATTCTGAATAGAATTAAAAAAAGGCTTAAACCGGGAGCGGTAATCCTTTTGCACGATAATAATGCTAAAACCGTCAATATACTGGAACAGTTGTTGCTATTTTTGAAAAATAATCAATATGAGGTTGTAAGACCTGATAAATTATTGGAAATCAATGCGTATTCTTAATATTCTAATTTTATTTCTAAGTCTGAATTTAGCGGCACAGGAGGAGCTTTCTAAAGATGAAATATCTCAATTTCAGGAGGAAATGATGACTAAAGCTAACGAGCTCACCACTCTGGAAGCCGACTTTATACAAACCAAAAAGATTGAAATGATCACAGAAGAATCTGTGAGCCGCGGCAAACTTTATTATCAAAACCCTGAAAAATTAAAATGGGAATACGCAGAGCCACAAGATTATGTAATTCTTTTTGTAGAAGGTGAACTTCATATAAATGACGCAGGTGATAAAAGCGTGAGAAACACCGGCTCTAACAAGCTTTTTGATAAAATTGCCAAACTTATTACAGGAAGTGTTAACGGGAAATTGCTTCAGGATAATGAGAATTTTGATATTTCCTATAGTCGCGAAAACAATTTGATTGCTGCTTTAATAATTCCGAAGGATAAAAACTTAAAAGCAATGTTTGCTGAAATCCACTTATCCTTTAATGAAAAAAATATCGTTGAAAAAGTTGATTTGCGGGAAGAAGCAGGAGATATGACGACTATAGAGTTTAGTAATATTAAAATTAACCGCGAAATACCTGCTAGCCTTTTTGAACCATAAAATGTTTATGAAAGGTAAAATACCTGAATTTTTCTGTGTAATTTAGTAAGACAACAATACCAGCCAATACATGTTATTAAAGAATTTTTATTCAGTTTTAAATTCTTCCGAAGAAAACGGGAAGCAGCTTACCCAGATAAAAATTAATAAAGATCACGAGATTTACGAGGGCCATTTTCCAGGTAGGCCGGTAACTCCGGGTGTTATTTTAATGAATTTATTCAAAGAAGAAGCAGAGCGAAGGTGTGGATGTAAACTTCAGTTTAAAAAAGGTAATAACGTAAAATTTATGGCCGTGGTAGATCCAAATACCGATGCGGTTTTAAACCTTGAAACAGAAATTACAGAAGAGAATCAGGAAATAAAACTTAAAGGTATAGCTAAGAATTCTGAAGGTATTTCTTTGAAAATCAACTCTCTTTATAAAAAAGTTGAATCTTAAGCTTTTAGAAGTTTGTGCTTTACTTTTTAATTTTACTTTTGCAATTAAAGCCATTTTAATTTGAACCAAGAACCCATACACCAGTCCAGATTTGAAGCTTTAAATTGTTGTATCCTAATTCCTACATACAACAATGAAAAAAGCCTGGCCAGCGTTTTACAGGATCTATTGTTGTATACCTCTAATCTTTTGGTAGTAAATGATGGTTCTACCGATGCTACGGAAGAAATTCTGAAAGAATTTTCTCAAATAAATGTGCATCATTTTGAAGAAAACAGGGGGAAGGGAGAAGCTTTAAAACACGGATTTAAAATTGCGGAAAAAGTTGGTTACGAATATGCAATAACCATAGATTCAGACGGGCAGCATTATCCTGACGATCTGGATGTTTTTTTAAGTCATTTAGAGGAAAAAAGTCCCGATTCTGAAATTTTACTGGTTGGAGATCGCAATATGGGACAGGATGGAATTCCCGGAAAAAGTACCACCGGAAATAAATTTTCTAACTTCTGGTTTTTAGTGGTAACCGGTACTCAATTAACCGATACACAAAGTGGCTACCGACTTTATCCTTTAAGGGTAATAAACCAAATTAAGCTGTATACCAGTAAGTTTGAACTGGAGATTGAGATTATAGTAAAGGCCGCCTGGCGTAAAGTGAAGGTAAGAAACGTGCCTATTAAGGTTTTTTATGAAGAAAACCGCGTAACACACTTCCGGCCTTTTTGGGATATTACTAGGATAACATTACTGTATATATGGTTTGTTTTGGTGAGTTTTTTCTATATCCACCCCCGCGATACTTACCAGGATTTTAGAAAGAAAGGCTTTAAGCGTTTTTGGAAAGAAAATATAATTAAAAGTCAGGAACCTGCGCATAAAAAAGCTGCAGCGATTTCCCTGGGTGTATTTGTGGGAATTTTACCGTTCTGGGGCTTACATACTTTGCTTGTTTTTAGTTTAGCTGCAATGTTTAAGCTCAATAAAGTTGTAGCATTTCTATTCAGCAATATTAGTATTCCTCCGCTTATTCCTTTTATAATTTATGCGAGTTACCAGGCAGGATCTTTATTAACTGGCCGCGGATTTGCCTGGGAATTAAGACCGGAAGATTTTGATTCTACTGCCGATATTTTCCTTGGATTATGGCAGTATATAATTGGTAGTTTTGCACTGGCAGGAATTGCCGCTGTACTGCTTTGGATTGTGTTTTATTTCTTATTTTCGGTAAGAAACCAAAAACAGGTGGTAAAACCTTAAATGCACAATTTTTTCCTAAAGCTTTATTATTTTTTTAGAAGACAAAAGGCTGTTGGTTTTTTGTTACTGCTTCTCTTTGTGCTTGCCGGCGGATATTTCTCTTTTAAAATCCAACTGGAAGAAGATATCACCAAACTAATTCCTTCAGGGGAAAAGCAGGATGCTTTACGCAAGATTTTGGATAATACCGAGTTTTCAGATAAACTTATTATTACGATTTCTTCAGAAGATAAAAATCCGGAAGAACTTACTGCTTATGCCAATAAACTCACAGATTCTTTAGATAAAAAACTCCCGGAATATATTACCAAAATACAGGGAAAAATCCCGGAAGAAGGGATTTTGGAAGTTTATGATTTTGTTTATCAAAATCTACCATTATTTCTTAATTCAGAGGATTATGAAGAAATAAATGCCCGACTACGGGAAGACAGCATTCAGGAAAGATTGAAAAGCTCTTACAGAGACTTAATTTCCCCAACCGGATTTATAACAAAGCAATTTCTCTTTAAAGATCCACTTTCTTTAACCCACCTGGGATTAGAGAAATTACAGGAACTACAGGTAGACGACAATTTTAAGATTTACAATAATTACCTGGTGACCAAAGATGAAAAGCATTTGTTACTCTTTATCACACCTACATATCCGGCTTCTGAAACTAAAAATAATCAGGTTTTTATTGAGAGATTAGACAAAATTATTTCTGAATTAAATGGGAATTCAGAAGTAAAAGCTGAATATTTTGGAGGAGTTCTGTACGCCATTGCTAATGCAAAACAAATAAAAAGCGATATTCAGCTTACGCTTAGTATTGCTTTTTCTATTTTACTAATCCTCCTAATCCTATTTTACCGAAGATTTTACGTACCATTATTGCTTTTTCTTCCCAGTCTATTGGGCGCTTTTTCGGCAATTACTTTGCTATATTTTGTCAAAGGAAGTGTTTCAGCAATTTCTTTAGGAATAGGTGCGATTTTATTGGGAATAAGCCTCGATTATGCGTTGCATATACTCACCCATTTTAGAAATAATGCCGATGTAAGAATTCTATATAAAGAAGTGAGCAAACCTATTTTAATGAGCAGCTTTACTACTGCTATCGCATTTTTGTGTTTGCTTTTCCTGGAAAGTGAAGCTTTGAATGATTTGGGGATCTTTGCTGCTGTGAGTGTAATCACGGCTTCAGTATTTTCTTTAATTCTTATTCCGCAGTTTTATAAGCCGCCTAAAAACAAGCAGAAAGTTAAAAACAACTGGATAGATAAGCTCGCATCTCAGCGATTCTATAAAAATAAATTTTTAGTCGGATTTGTACTCTTGCTATTTCTCTGCGGATTATTTTTCTTCAGCAAAGTTGAGTTTAATGAAGATATTTCCCAACTTAATTTTGAGCCGGAAGACATACAGCAAACTGAAGAAAAAATTAAGCAGATTGCAGATGAAGCTGCTAATACCACTTATTTGGTTTCCTATGGGAACGATATAGAGGAGGCTCTTTCCAGAAATAACGAGCTTTACCGGGAACTTAAAAACCTGGAAAAAACAGGTGATATTAAGAGTTTTAGCAGTATTGGCGGGGTAGTCCTTTCTACCGATAAACAAACAGAAAGAATAGAGTACTGGGAAGAGTTTTGGACAGATTCTAAAAAGGAAAACCTAAAAAATACTCTTTTAAATGAATCTGCTGAACTTGGTTTTAAAGCAGAAAGTTTTAACCGATTTTACGAGCAATTGAATAAAGACTTTGACGGTATATTCCTGGACGATTACCGTGATGTTTCTACTCTTTATTTAGATGATTTTATAAATAATAATCCGGGTTTTTCCACGGTGACCAGTACGCTAAGTTTTGAAGAAAATAATCCTGAAATATTACAGGAACTGGAAGAAAAAGAGGGCATTATTGCTATAGACCGAAAGCAAATGAACGAGGATTTCCTTGGGGATTTAAAGAGCGAATTTAACCAACTTATTTTATTCTCTCTAATTGCTGTTTTTATTGTTTTACTCGTTTTTTACAGGAATTTGTTGCTTAGTTTACTTACTTTATTGCCCATTGCTATAACTTGGATCATCGCTTTAGGGATAATGGCCGTTTTAGGCATAGAATTCAACATCCTAAATATTATAATTTCAACATTTATTTTCGGGCTAGGGCTGGATTACAGTATTTTTATCACCAACGCCTGCTTAAAGGAATACGAGACAGGGAAACCTGCTTTAAAAACTTACCAGGCTTCCATTTTGCTTTCGGTAATTACTACTTTACTGGGCATAGGTGCTCTGGTTTTAGCCAAACATCCTGCTCTCCAATCGGTTTCTGTGGTTTCTGTAATTGGAGTTCTAACCGCGGTTTTGGTGGCTTTTGTAATTCAAACAAAATTATTCGATCTTTTATTTTTCCGAAGAAAATTGGTGCAGAAAGCTCCTTTTAGCTTCTATGCTCTGTTTAAAAAATCAGGGAATAAAGAGCAACTTTACTTAAAAAATGCTGTTTTGGGAAATTACAGGTATAAATCTGTGTATCCATTTGCTAAAAAGGAATTTACCCAAAATCGCGAACGATTTTTAAAAGTTTCCGAATTTATAGATTCGAAGGAGAAAATTTTTATGTTGAATTCCTCTTACGGGATTCTCCCTGTATTTTTAAGTCTGAAAAATCCTGAAAATAAATTCTTTGTTTTAGATATAAATAAAGAAAATAGAAAAATTTCCAAAAACACTGCTCAAAGTAATGCTGAGAATATTACTTTTCGCAAATCCTGGCCAGAAGATTTAAAGGAATATCCAGTTTATCTAATTAGTGAAAAACCTTCAGAAGAAATCGCTTCGGTATTAAAAGAAAATATTTCCCGGAACGCTAAACAAGTGATTATTTTAACTTCAGAATACGAGAACCGGTGGCTTATCGATTTAAATTTTGAGATTATTTATCGACAAAATAATATCCTGGTTTTAAAAAGAATGGATTAAATGAAGTTACTTTTTATTAAAATATCTATTGTTTTTGGGATTTTGTTCCTCTTAAATTCCTGCGGAGTAAAACGTTCCATGGAGGACCGGCCAGATATTACCGGAATAGAAAAAATAGATACTTCCAGAACCAAGATAAGCGACAATCATTATCGTTTAGGGAAGAATTCCCTTTATAAAAATAAACACGGAATTTGGGAGCTTTATATTGAAGGCAACGCGCTGGAACGTGGCGTAACTAGCGGAAGCCTAACCCGGGAGTTGATGCATAAACAAGAAACTGCCTTTATGGAGAATATCTATGAGTTGGTTCCTGAAACCGGTTACCGAAATTTCTTAAAGAAAACAGTCGCCTGGTTTAACCGAAAAATGTACCTGCACGTCCCCGAAGAATATAAACAGGAAATTTACGGCACCTCTCTTTTTGGATTGGAAAAGTACAATGATTTTGCCCCGGCTTATGTGCGTATGCTCTATTTCCATGGAGCACACGATATAGGTCACGCGTTGCAGGATTTGATGTTGGTAGGCTGTACTTCTTTTGCCGCCTGGGACGATAAAACTGAAGACGGACAATTACTACTTGGGCGGAACTTCGATTTCTATGCGGGAGATGAGTTTGCGGAAGAAAAGATTGCAGCCTTTGTTAATCCCGATAAAGGGCATAAGTTTATGATGTACACCTGGGCCGGGATGATTGGTTCTGTGAGTGGTTTGAATGAAAAGGGAATAAGTGTAACCATAAATGCTGGAAAAAGTAAAATTCCGTTGCAGGCCAAAACTCCAATTAGTTTGGTTGCCCGTGAAATTCTTCAATATGCAACTTCAACTACCGAAGCCATAGAGATCGCTAAAAAGCGTGAAGTTTTTGTTTCGGAATCTATTATGGTGGGGAGCGCAAAAGAAGGTAGGGCGATCTTAATTGAAGTAGCTCCGGGAAATTTTGGAGTTTTTGAAGTTGAAAATTCTAATAAATTAATTTGCAGCAATCATTTTCAAAGTGAAGCTTATGCGGAAGATAACCGAAACTTAAAAACCATTGAGGAAAGCCATACTCAGTATAGATTTGATAGAATGCAGGAGTTACTTTCTGAAAAAGAGAAATTAAACCCTCAAAAAGCTGCTGAAATATTAAGGAACAAAGAAGGTTTAGAAGGTGTTAAGCTGGGAACGGGAAATGAAATGGCTATTAATCAATTGCTTGCCCACCACGGCATTATTTTTAAACCTGAAGAAAATAAGGTTTGGATATCTGCGAATCCTTATCAATTGGGTGCTTTTGTGGCTTACGACCTTGATACTGCATTTAAAAAGTTTGAAGCTGGAAATGTTTCTGGCAGTGTTATGCTTGCTGAAGAAAACATTGCAGAAGATCTTTTTGTAAATACTGAAGCTTATAAAGATTACGAGAAATACAGAAAATTAAATGGGAAAATCATTGAAGCCATTTCTAAAGAACAAGAAGTTTCAGAAGATAAAATTAAGCGTTTAAAGTATTTAAATCCTCATTTCTGGGAAGTTTATAAAATTGCCGGAGATTATTATTTTCAGCAAAAAGAATTTAAAAAAGCGGTGATCAATTATAAGCAGGCAAAAAGGAGGCAAGTAACCACTTTACCAGATGAAGAATACTTAGATAAAATGATAAAAAAATCTTACCGCAAAATCTAAATGACTAATTTCTACGATATAAATAAGAATGAGGAATTGCTAAAAATACAGCTAAGTTACGTTGTGGCAAATTCTCCATTTTATAAAAAGCGTTTTACAGATTGTAAAATTGATATTGAAGGAATTCCATCTTATGAGGAATTCAGAAAGATCCCGATTACTACTAAAGAAGATTTACAGCATTATAATCAAGAATTTATTGCGGTTCCTAAAGATGAAATTATAGATTATGTTACCACTTCAGGAACTTTAGGCAATCCCGTTAGTTTTGCCTTAAATGACGCCGATTTAGATCGGCTGGCAGAAAATGAACGTCAGTCTTTTGAAATGGTAGGAGTCAAGAAATCTAGCGTGGTGCAACTTACTACGACTTTAGATCGCAGATTTATGGCCGGGATGGCTTACTTTTTAGGATTACGAAAACTGGGAGCCGGGATTATAAGAACCGGCAGCGGTCTGCCCGGATTGCAGTGGGAATCTATAGAACGATTTCAACCTGGTTTTCTCGTCGCAGTTCCATCATTTTTGTTGAAAATGATCGATTTTGCCAGGCAAAATGGAATTGATTATAAAAGCTCTTCGATTAAAGCTACTGTTTGTATTGGCGAACCTTTGCGAAACCCAGATTTCAGTCTGAATTCTTTAGGACAAAAATTAAAGGATTTATGGGATATAGAATTATTTTCTACCTACGCCAGTACAGAAATGGGTACGGCTTTTACCGAGTGTGAATTCCACACCGGAAATCATAGCTTGCCCGATTTGATTTTTACTGAAGTTTTAGATGAAAATGCTGATGCTGTGAATCCTGGTGAAATTGGAGAATTAGTAGTCACTCCTTTGCAAACCCAAACAATGCCATTGGTGAGATTTGCCACCGGGGATATGGTGAAATTCTATGGTGAAAATTGTGAATGCGGTAGAAAGTCAATGAGAATTAGCACTCCTGTTGGGCGTAAAAAGCAAATGATAAAATTAAAAGGAACTACACTTTATCCGCAGCAAATCATCAATTTACTTACGGCTTTTCATTCCCTGAAAATCTTTGTTATTGAAGCAAGTTCAAATGAAAATCAAACGGATGAAATCCTGATAAGGATTCCGAATGATTTTACTGAAACTAGTAAGCTTCAGGAGCATTTACAATCTGGATTAAAAGTGAAGGTCACATTAGAAAAAACTTCCGTAGAAAAAATAGAAAAACTAAAATTTCCCAGAGAAAGTAGAAAACCAAAACTTTTCCACGATTTTCGATAAATCTTAAATGATCTTTTTTATTACCCGCAATTGGTGGGTATGTCTTTTTAATTCGGCATTAAAAATTCCTGAATGATCAATGCGATCAATTCTAACCTTTCCATCTACGTGAATAATGTAGTTATCGTTCATCATAATACCTACGTGATCTATTATTCCTTCTTTATCATCAAAAAAGGCAAGATCTCCGGCTTCACTTTCTTCAATAAAACTAAGTGGTTCACCTTGTTTAGCCTGATCGGCTGAATTTCTATTTAATTGGTAGCCGTTTAGCTTATAAACCATTTGTGTAAGTCCGCTGCAATCAATTCCCAGCGGCGATTTTCCGCCCCAGGCATACGGACTGTTTAAATAGAGTAGTGCAGTTTTTACAATTTCCATTTTAGGTTTCTCTCCCGAAACCGAATGTCCCTCAAAGTGATGGTTTAATAAACCGATAGCATTAAGCGAAGCGCCAATAGGAATAGTTATAAGATGCCCGTTATGATCGGTCACAAAATCAAAAAGATCTGCAGAATATTTTGGAGTAGCCTGGTCTAACTGGAAGTAAGTTTCTTCCGAAATTTTAAGTAATTGTTTATTTGAGATCCAGGCCTCAAAATTATCGAATGCAACACGAATCCTGCTCCATTGAGCACGTTCTTCAAGTATTTTAAAATGTTCTCCATAAAGAACCTGAGAGACCATTTCGCTATTATTAGATGTGGTTTCGCGAAGTGGCACAATGCTTAGGGGGCAAATTCCGTATTGCATTCAATAAAAAATATAAAATTAAGAGTTTCGCTCTATTACCATTGCAGATGCACCGCCACCGCCATTACAAATTGCGGCTGCACCTAATTTAGCATTATTTTGCTGCAATACATTTAGTAAAGTAATAAGAATTCTTACTCCGCTACAGCCCAGTGGGTGACCTAGAGAAACAGCACCACCGTGAACATTGGTGATCTCGTCGCTAATTCCTAAAATCTTCATATTGGCCAGTCCAACTACAGAGAAAGCTTCGTTAAATTCAAAGAAATCTATATCATCTTGAGCAACACCTGCGTTTTTAAGCGCTAAAGGCAAAGCTTTGGCTGGAGCAGTTGTAAACCATTTTGGCTCCTGTGCGGCATCAGCAAAACCTTTAATGCTGGCCAGGATCTCTACGCCCAATTCTTCTGCTTTTGCACGGCTCATTAAAACCACGGCACCTGCACCATCGTTAATGGTAGAAGCATTTGCAGCAGTTACCGTTCCGTCTTTACTAAACGCTGGACGAAGTGAGGTTATTTTATCCATTCTCACATTCTTGAATTCTTCGTCTTCTTTTACCACTAAAGGATCTCCTTTTCGCTGCGGAACTTCAACCGGCACAACTTCATTATCAAATTTTCCATCGGCCCAGGCCTCAGCAGAACGTTCGTAAGATTTAATGGCAAATGCATCCTGATCTTCTCTGGAGAAATTATGCTCCGTAGCACATAGATCGGCGCAAACACCCATCGCATTATGGTCGTAAGCATCTACCAAACCATCTTTTTGCATCCCGTCTTCCATTTTTGCAGGCCCAAATTTCTGACCTTTTCTATGGTATAAATAATGCGGAATTAAACTCATATTTTCCATTCCACCGGCAACAACTATAGAATTTTGTCCTAGCATAATAGATTGTGCGCCTTGCATCACGGCTTTCATCCCGCTGGCACATACTTTATTTACAGTTGTACAAGGAACAGTATCTGGAATTCCGGCTTTCAAAGCCGCCTGTCTTGCAGGTGCCTGGCCAACACCGGCCTGCACTACATTTCCCATTAAAACTTCCTGTACAAGTTCAGGTTTTAAATTAATTTTATTTAGAGCTCCTTTGATGGCAACAGCACCAAGATCTGTAGCTTCTACGGTAGATAAGCTACCTAAAAAACTTCCAATTGGAGTCCTTGCGGCGCTTACAATTACTACTTCGTTATTCATCATTTATGTTTTAGTTATTTCTTCTTTTGCGAATTTAGTGATTTTATAAGGAACTTAACAAGAGTGCTCCTTTGGGCGCTATTTTTTAGTACATTTGAGCAATAGCACGATTTATATGAAGAAATTCGTAAATAACCTGTATAAGAATCAGGCATTATTTTACAAGGTATTTTTATTTGCGCTTACCGCAGTGCTAATTGTTTACCTGCTTCCTAAAGGTGGAAATTTTAAATATGAAATTCCTAAGGGGAAGCCGTGGCAATATGAAAATTTATATGCGCCTTTTGATTTTGCTATATTAAAATCTGAAGAAGAAATCCAGGATGAGCGCCAGCAAATAATAAACAACCATACTCCATATTTTCAGTTTAACCAGGAAATTCCCAATCAGGTAAAATCTGAAGTGCCCGAGGTAGTAACGGAAGTTTTTCCCGACTCTATTTTAAAAAACAGGGAAATTCAAATTATTGGTTTTGTAAATGAAACCCTGGAAGGTGTCTATGAATATGGTTTATTACAGGACAACAACAGGTTAGAAGATAATCAGTTGGTTTATTTACGAAAGGGAAATGAAGCCTTTGAAATTTCTTATAAAAATATTTTAAAACAAGACCAGGTAAGGGATTTTTTAAATTCTGAAATTGAAGAATCTAATCTTTCAGAAGTTGAAAATGAATTATTAGAAGTATTTTTCAACCTCATAGAACCTAACGTAAGTTTTGATAGCGAATTTACCCAGAAAGAGCTACAAAGTAAACTGGATAACATCTCTTATACCCGCGGTAATATAGAACAGGGCAGTAGGGTAATAGCCCGGGGGGAAGTGGTAGAAGGCAATAAATATAATATTCTTAGATCGCTTAAAAATGAATATGAATCCCAGGTTTGGAGTGAAAGCAATTATAAGTGGATTATAGTTGGATATAGTGTACTAGTGGCGCTGGCGCTTTTAATGTTACTGCTATTTATTAGGAAATACCGGCAGGAAATTTTTGAGAATAATGTGAAGGTAACATTTATTTTCTTCAATATTCTCTTTATGGTGTTGCTCACCACCCTGGTGGTTAATTTCAATATAGATTACGTATATGTAGTACCTTTGTGTATTTTACCACTTACTTTAAAAGCCTTTTTTGATGCTCGTTTAGGAATGTTCACTCACGTGATTACGGTGCTATTATTAGGTTTTATTGTACCTAACAGTTACGAGTATATGTTTCTGCAAATTATAGCAGGAATTGTTACTATTCTAACTGTTTCTGAACTTTATAAGAGGGCAAATCTTTTTATATCTGTAGGGCAAATTACCCTGGTTTACATTATTTCATACTTTGCTTTCACCGTTATTCAGGAAGGAAATATTGCCGATGTAGAAGGTGAAGTTTTACTAACCTTCCTACTTGGGGGATTGGCCACTCTATTTGTGCAGCCTTTGATTTATATCTATGAAAAGATCTTCGGAATGGTTTCAGATATGTCTTTGTTGGAACTCTCAGATACCAATTCAAAATTACTGAAAGAGCTTTCAGAAAAAGCACCTGGAACATTTCACCACTCTCTCAATGTTGCTAACCTGGCTGAAGCTGCCGCCAATGAAATTAATGCAAATGCCATGTTGGTTAGGGTAGGAGCGCTTTATCACGATATTGGGAAAATGAAAAATCCGACTTATTTCTCTGAAAATCAAACTTCAGCGGTGAATTCACATGATGAACTGGCGCCCAAAGAAAGCGCACAAATTATTACCGATCACGTAATTAACGGAATTGAAATCGCTAAAAAACATAATCTTCCAGATAGGGTTATAGATTTTATTAGAACACATCACGGGACCACCACGGTTTACTTCTTTTATATGAAAGAGAAAGAGCAAAATGATAACGCGGTAGCAGATGATTTCAGGTATCCCGGCCCTATTCCTTTCAGTAAAGAAACAGCAATATTAATGATGTGTGATAGTGTAGAAGCCGCCAGTAAAAGTTTAAAGGAACCAACTGCTGGAGTAATAGATAATTTTGTAGAGAAGATTATTGATAAGCAAATGAAGGAAGAGCAATTTTTAAATGCTAATATTACTTTTAAAGAAATACAAGTGGTGAAAAAGATCCTTAAACGTAAGCTTAAGAATATTTTTCACCTCAGGGTAGAATATCCGGAATAGGTTTTTAACCTACTGCGGTAATTTTCACTTCCTCATCATTGAATTTAAAGGTATCTCCTTCTTCTTTTCCTTCCATTTCCTGGTAGATTGGAGCTTCAGTAGAAATTGCATACACGCTACTTCCATCTTCCATAGAAATTTCACCAATAGGGACTGAGATAAAATAATAGTTCCCGCTGGTTTCTACAACGCTACCAAAACTAATTTTCTCGCTATAATGATCTGGATCTATGCGGCTTAAACTTTCTTTCATCTCACGGGCATCGCTCAAACGACTCGCATTTTTTTCGAAATCGCTTAGTAACTCACCTTTATTATCTTCGTCATAATCTGTTTTTACATCGTTGGCCTCCATAGATTCTTTTATGAGGTCCATTTCTTTTTGATATCGTTCTATTTGCTTATTTACAGTATCTAAACAGTTTAAATAGAGTTCTTTTTTATTACTTACCATATTATTTTTTTGTTGATTTTTTTTAAAATTAAATAACCTAAACAGTCTACAAGAACATTTAGCAAAAGTTTAATAAGACCGGTTAATCTGTATATAAGTCTGTAAGCTTATAATGCTTAAATATAAGCCTATAAACTTATAAAGAGTTAATATAAGCTTACAGACTAATATTTTTATTATATTTGAAATATGATAGCCGTAATCACAGCCGATTTAGTGGATTCTTCCAATTATTCAGAATCGTTTTTAGATGAAATTTTAAAGAATCTAAATTCAGAATTTGAAAAATTGCAGCAGGATTATGCCGAAAATGAAATTGATTTTGAAATTTATCGCGGCGATAGTTTCCAGGGTATTATTTCAAAATATCAGGATTCATTAAAAATAGCTTTGCGAATAAAGAGCCTTATTAATAAAGTAAAATCCAAAGATCAAAAAACTTCAAGTAGTTTGGCCGATGTGAAAATTGCTATTGGAATTGGCACTTTCGACTATAAAGGAGATTCTATAGCCGAATCTAACGGACAGGCTTTTCAATTATCGGGAAGAACTTTAGACGAGATGAAAAACGATTCCAGGAAAATTCGTTTAAAGACACCGCTGGAAAGCTTAAATTCTGAATTTGAGGCAAGCTTATTTCTATTAAATGCGGTTATGGAAAAATGGAGCCAGGCTTCAGCAGAAGTGGTTTATTTTCTTTTAAAAGGAATGAAAGAAACCGAGATTGCCAAAATATTGAATATAAGTCAATCGGCGGTAAATCAGCGAAAAAAGGCATGTGGTTGGGAAGCAATTTCGGTCTTACTGAAACGTTTTGAAAATGTAACCGCCCAGAGCTTTTAATTATGGAAGAAATTACCTTAATCTTGCTTCAACTTCTCCTGGCACATATTTTAACCGATTTTGTGCTGCAACCCACCAAACTGGTAAAACAAAAAAGAGAGAAAAAAGCGAAGTCCTGGTTTTTATATTTTCACTCATTTTTAGCGGGTTTCCTAACTTATCTCTTTCTTCAGCAATGGCATTTATGGTATATACCTATTGTAATTAGTGTAAGCCACTTTTTTATCGATCTATGGAAACTTCAGCATAAAAAAGATACTTTAAAACTGTTTTTATTAGATCAATTATGGCATATACTCATCATAATTTTGATTTGGCTTTATCTTATTGAAGGCTTTTCAGAATTGATTCCTTTTGTTGCTGAAATATTTTCTTCACAACAGATCCTTGCAATTTTGATGGGATATTTACTGGTTATTTTTCCAACCGGTTTTCTAATTGGGAAAGCTACCAGCCGCTGGCATAATGAACTTGAACCCAATGGCGAAAGCCATAGCCTGGAAGCTGCAGGAAGATATATAGGTATTTTTGAAAGGATTTTAGTACTAACCTTTATTCTCACTCAAAATTTTTCGGCCATAGGTTTTCTTATCGCTGCTAAATCTATTCTACGCTTCAGCGATAAAACCGATGCCAGCGCCAGAAAGCAAACCGAATACGTACTTATAGGAACATTAATGAGTTTTGCGATCACTATTTTAATCGGGCTTCTAGTACGCTACTTCCTCTTCTAAAAGCTGAATATTGCTTTGTAAACGCTCTTTTACAATATTCATCATACGTTTATTTAAGGCCGAAGAATTTTCAATATAGGTAGCATATTCTTCTAAAGTGAATTGTCCTATTATAATACCCTTTAAACTATTTCTGAATTTTATATCCTTTTGGATTGCGTTTTCAATATAAATAAAGCGTTTTTCCAGCTTAAGTTCATAGAATTTATTCTTGTGTTTTTTGGTGTAATTTCTAAAGACTTCCAGTAACAATTCATCCTGAAGTTTGGCGATTGGCCGTAAAGTTCTGTTCTGAAATTGTTCGTCTAAACTCATGTTTTCTGAAACTCGGGCCGAAGGAATTTCTGGCCTAAGTGCTACTAATTGAAGGTCACGTGGTATCATAAGAACTGTGTTTTTCTTAAATTTAATAAACTTTAAACCTCAAAAGTCGGGCCTCATTAAAGACTTGTAAACTAGTTATAAACATTTCTGCACGTTAAAATCGTCTTAATCGGCCTGCCTAAGCCTATTCTTCTTTTTATCTTTAAATGAAAGCCTGGATCAACCAAATTCTAAAAACATTAATTAACCAATGATAATTTCAAGGAATCCATATACAGGAGAGGAAATTTCTAACCATCACGAATTAAGTGATACCGAAGTTGAAAAATGTATACAAAAAGCTCATTCCAGGTTTAAATCCTGGAAGGAAACTTCATTTGCAGAGCGCAGTAATTTAATGATGAAAGCTGCAAAAGAGCTTAAAGATAATACCCAGGAATATGCAGAAGCTATTACAAAGGAAATGGGGAAACCTATTACCCAGGCTGTGGCAGAAATTGATAAATGTGCCTGGGTTTGTGAATATTACGCTGAAAATGCAGAATCTCAATTAGAAAATGAAAAGATAAAAACCGATGCTAAAAACTCTTACGTAGCTTATGAGCCTTTAGGAGTAGTCTTGGCAGTGATGCCGTGGAATTATCCTTTCTGGCAGGTATTTAGGTTTGCGGCGCCTGCACTTATGGCTGGGAATATTGGAATTCTAAAACACGCCAGTAATGTGATGCTTTCCGCCAATAATATTCAAAAAGTATTTGAAAGGGCAGGTTTTCCAAAAGATTGTTTTCAAAACCTGGAAATTGGCAGTAAAAAAGTTGAAAATATAATACGAAATACAAATGTAAAAGCCGTAACCTTGACCGGTAGCGGTCGTGCAGGAAGCAGTGTCGCTTCTATTGCCGGCGAAGAAATAATGAAATCGGTTTTAGAGCTTGGAGGAAGTAATGCGTTAGTGATATTTAAAGACGCTAATATTGCTGAAAGCGTTAAAACATGCGTACAAGCTCGGTTTCAAAATACAGGTCAAAGCTGTATTGCCGGGAAACGTTTACTATTACATAAAGATATCGCTGAAGAATTCCTGGATGAATTCACCAGGCAGGTTCGCGAATTAAAAAGTGGCGATCCTATGAATAAAGAAACCTTTATTGGGGTCATGGCCAAAGAAAGCCTGGCCGAAGATTTGGAAGACCAGATCAAAGATTCTGTAAAAAAAGGTGCAAAAATTATCCTGGGCGGAAAACGCGATGGAACTTATTTTGAACCTACTATCATCACAGGAGCCAAAGAAGGAATGCCTGTTTTTGATGAAGAAACTTTTGGACCTGCGATCTCTGTAACCGAATTTAAAGATGACCAGGAAGCGGTAGATCTCGTTAATTCTTCCAGTTTTGGTCTTGGCGTTTCTATTTTTACAGAAGATGAAAAATTCGCGCTTAAAATGGTTCCCAAATTTGAAGATGGAGCTGTGTTTGTGAACGAGCTTGTTAAGAGTGACCCCAGACTACCTTTTGGCGGTACTAAGATTTCGGGCTATGGGAGAGAATTATCGCATCACGGGATCAGGGAATTTACCAATAGAAAAACTGTTTACTTTAACAAATATTAGTTTAAAATGAATTTTGGAAAAGTAGACCATCCCGAAAATATGGATTTTACGCTGCCTGAGACTCATTCAGACACCATTAAAGTACTTAATAAGAGGGGAAATAAAAATGGGTTTAAAGATGTGCGTATTGGCTGTGCAAAATGGAACAAAAAAGACCTGAAGAACTTTTATCCGAAGGGTACAAAAGATGAGTTGAAATATTACTCTTCCCAATTTAATAGTATAGAATTCAACGGTTCTTTTTATAGAATGTATCCCGAAGAACAGTTTGAAAAGTGGTATGGAAAAGCCGATGATAATTTTAAGTTTTTCCCAAAAGTTCCAAGAATTATTAGTCATATAAAAAGGCTTAATGGGACCGAGGGGCTAACTGATGATTTTGTAAAAAACCTGCTTCAATTAAAAGAGAAATTGGGAATGGTTTTTCTTCAAATGCGTGACGATTTTGCTCCAAAGTTTATAGATAGGTTAGATGATTTCCTTGCACATTGGCCAAAGGAAATTCCGCTCTCATTAGAATTAAGGCACCCGGATTGGTATGCTGATGAAAACACAGCTAATGAACTATACGATGTTCTGATAACAAGAGATGTGGCACATATAATTACCGATACCGCCGGAAGACGCGATCTAATTCATATGCGGTTAAGTAATACCACCGTTTTTATTAGATACAACGGCGCTAATCACAGTTCAGATTATACAAGGTTAGACGATTGGTTAGATAAGCTTGAAGAATGGCATAAAGAAGGTTTGGAGAATGTATACTTTTTTATACATCAAAATGTAAAAGAGGCTTCGCCATTGCTTTCAGCATATTTTATAGAACGCTTCAATAAAAGATTTAAAACAGATATAAAAATACCTAAAACTTTAAATTAGAATAATAATGAAACAGCAAGAAGTAGCAGTAACCGTAGATAGTGTAGTTTTTTGTAATGCAAATAATGAATTCAAGGTTTTACTTATAAAAAGAAAAAATGATCCTTACGGAGGCCAGTGGGCATTGCCTGGTGGCTATATTAATGAGGCCGAAGATTTAGAAACAGCCGCCAAAAGAGAACTCGAAGAAGAAACAGGAGTTGCGGTAAAAACAATGGAACAGGTGAGAGCCTTTGGAGCTCCGGGTCGGGATCCAAGAGGAAGAACTATTTCTATAGCCTTTGTAAGCCGAATATTCTGTGAAGAGGAACTTAAGGCTGGGGACGATGCAGGTGAAGCCTCATGGGTAAATGTTAATGATTTACCGGAATTAGCTTTTGATCACGCCCAAATAATTGATGCTGCAAAAAATTATTTATAGAATTTAAAAATTCTTATGCTCTTAATTATTAAAATCTGAAATAATCCATTTGATTTTAAGGAGCCGGTAAAAATTTTAAAAGCTTTTATCAGCCTGTATTTTATGGTTATTTTTAAAACAAAAATATGAGATTTCATACCAGAAAATGGATTAAACCAGAAGACCTAAACCCCAATGGTACTTTGTTTGGCGGGAATTTACTGGCCTGGATAGACGAAGAATGTGCTTTGTACAGTATTATTCAGCTGGAAAATTCAAAGTGTGTCACTAAATATATGAGTGAGATAAATTTTCAGCATTCTGCGAGACAGGGAGATATTGTTGAAATAGGGATTGAAGTGCTTAAATTCGGTAATACCTCGCTAACCTTAAAATGCGAGGTTAGAAATAAAATGACACGCCATACTATTATTACTATAGATAAAGTGATTATGGTAACTTTAGATGAAGAGGGCAAGCCAACCCCGCACGGGAAAACCAAGGTTGAATTTGTAAAAGACAGGTTACAGAATCGCGCCTAAACCTTTTCGCAAACCAGCACTATTTTTTGATTATTGATATTGGTGGTAAAGAATAAATAGGTTTTTCCGCCGTCTTTTATTTTTAATTTTTTTCTCAAAATAACAACGCTTTCAGGAAAATTTCTGGTGGTAATATTAGCTTTAAGGTTTTTAAACTTCTTCTTTAATAAACCGGGTTTATATTTTTCAATTTCAAGTATTTTGAATTTTCTTCCCGGGAAATTAATTTCTTTTTCTGAAGTATACAAATGAGAATTGGTATGAAGTTTTGAAGTTTGCGTTTGTAAAGCAATTTCCTTGAAAAGTCCGCTTTTCATAATGGCGGCATTAGGCTCATATAGAAAATTTTTAGGTAAAGAATATGCTACTTCGCCAGTGAGTTTGTCTAAAATACCTTCAAATTTTTCTACACCTTTTTTCGTAAAGTTTAGCGTTGTGATTTTCATTTCCTGATTATCGCCTTTCTTCAAAAACCAGAGTAATTCTTTAACTTCATTATTTACCGCTATTATATGTATTTCAGTAACAAACTGTAATTCTGAAATTCCGGATTGTAAATCGAGTAGTGGAGAGGTTTTTATAAGAATTATATCGGTTTTCTTGAAAAGCAAGTCACGATTTGCAGGAACATTTGGTAAACAATCGGCCAGTCTAAAGACTTTACCACCTGCATTATCACGCCGCGCGGGATCTACATAAATACAATCGAAATTTTGATCTGTATTTTTTAAATATTCAATACTATCTTCATTTTTAAAGGAAATATTTTCCCACCCTAATTGTTTTAAATTATGTGCTGCGATTTCAGATAATTCAGCATTTAATTCGCAATGAATTACTTCTTTAAAATTCTGAGCAAAATAAAAATCATCTATTCCTAGTCCGCCGGTTAGATCTATTAAAGTTTTACCTTTTACAAGTGAAGCCTTGTATTTTGCGGTAGTTTCAGAAGAAGTTTGCTCTAAATTTAATTTTTGTGGATAATAAATCTGGGAGTTTTTAAACCAGGTTGGCAACTTTTTTTCAGCCTTTTGTAATCCTGTTAATTGCTGCGCTAATTCTGAAGAAGAAATTCCGCTAAAAGAGCTTCCGCGTAGCGCTAACTCAGCAGCAGTGGTTTTCAGGTTATTTCTAAGAAATTCCTGAACCTCTTCATTTAAAATCGCTTTATTCAAAATTAAGGATTTAAAGGTCTCGGGTAAGTCGTTTTACGATCTTATATTCACTTAAAGATTCTTTTGCAATTACTTTAAGCGCCGTATAGAAGGGAACTGCGACCACCATCCCGGTAATTCCAAAAATAATACCTGCAATTAAGATTATTAGAAAAATTTCTAATGGATGTGATCTTACGCTGGCACCAAAAATCATAGGTTGGGAGATCATATTATCTATAAGCTGACAAATAGCATAGCCCAACATTATATACCCTAATTTTGGGAGTATAATTAGTTGAAAATCGGCACCAAGATTACTGGAAATAACAAATAATGCCATTAAAATCCCGGCAAAAAGAGGACCTAGATAAGGTACCAGGTTTAAAAATGCACAAATAAAAGCAATGGCTATAGGATTATTAATTTCGAAAACACTTAATAAAACCGCGTAAAGAACAAATAGTACGGTTATTTGTAAGGTAAGCCCAACAAAATAGCGCGATAGTAAAATTTTAATCTTATTAAAAACACGCTGAAATTTCTTTTCGTCACCACGGTTTGCAAAAACCAGGATACTATTCAGCATTAACTTACTGTCTTTAAGCAGAAAAAAGGAAATAAATAGTATAGAAAAAATAGCAATAATAGTAGCTCCCAAAATGCTAAAAACATTGTTTAAAAGCCTGGGAACCGCACTTATATCAAAGTTTCTAATAAATTCACTTTGTTTTAAGCCTTCAATTAAATTAATCTCCTGAACTCCCAGATAATTATTTATTTGATCGTTAAGTTCATTTAGATCGCTCCTAAAAGCTTCCATATCTATTCGGCTTAAATACTGACTTTGCTCTACCACGATGGGGACAAAGACGAAAATAATTCCCGCAAATATGGAAAGGACAAGAATGAGCACAAGAATTACCGAAAGTTGGTTTGGAATCTTTAATCTTTGTCTAAAAAAGATAACTACAGGCCGGCCAATAAGCGAAATTACTGCTGCAATAGCGATATAAACCAATACCGATTGGATTTCCCATAAAAAATACAGCAAAAGAACAATGCCAATCATTATTCCTGCCGCTCTTAATATCCCTAAAGTAATCGATTTTGAGTTCACGAGGTAAATATATTATTTCTTAGTGAAAGCGAATATTGTTTTTGATATTTCATATAATGCAATTCCTGCGGCCTGGGCAACATTCATACTACTATTTTGCCCAAACATATTGATATGCAAATGTTTATCTGAAATTTCTAATAATTCTTTATTTATTCCTGAAACTTCATTTCCCAGGATTAGAATAACGTTCTTTTTTTCTTCAGAATATTTAAAATCTTCAACAGGAATACTGGCTGAAGTAATTTCAAGCGCATAAACGTTACTATTGTCTTTTAAATCTCTTATAAAACCCTGTGCATCCTGCGTAAATTCATACACTACGGTTTTATGAGTATTTCTGGCCGTTTTTTGCAGTCTTCTGCTATCAAGATTAGGTTCAGTGCCCGAGAATACAATCTTTTCTACATTAAAAGCATCGGCGGTTCTAAAGATGCTACCAATATTCGCTTCCCCGGTAATATTGTCTAATAGAAGAATAACCGGAGATTTTTCTTTATTGAATTTTTCGTCAAAATGGGTGAGTTGTTTCATTAATTCTCAAATACGTATTTTAAAATATTTGCTCCCATTTGCAGTGCTTTTAATCTTACTTCTTCGGGATCCTTGTGAACTTCGGGGCTTTCCCAGCCATCACCTAAATCACTTTCTACAGTAAATAAGAGAACAAGCCTGTTTTTATCAAAAATCCCTAAAGCCTGTGGCGGTTTATTATCATGTTCGTGAATTTTAGGCAAGCCACGCGGAAAATTAAATGCTGAATTAAAAATAGGATGATTGGCCGGCAATTCTTCAAGTGTTTCTTCGGGAAAAATTTTCTTTAGCTCTTTTTCTAAATATTGCTGCATTCCGTAATTATCGTCTATATGGAGGAAACCACCGCTTAATAAATAATTTCTAAGATTTTCGGCTTCTTTATCATTGAAAACTATATTTCCATGGCCCGTCATATGCACAAAAGGATATTGAAAAATATCTGAATTCTCTGGGGTAACCGTAACCGGTTTGGCGTTTAAATGTGTACCGATATTATTGTTGGCAAAATTTATAAGATTGGGTAAGGAAGTAGGATTTGCATACCAATCGCCACCGCCATTATATTTTAATAGCGCTATCTCCTGAGCTGCTAAGAACTGGCAGCAACCAAGAAAAATAATTAAGAATAAATATTTTTTTAAATTCAACATTTGGGTAAAAATATCAATAAAAAAGGGAGTTTACTAACCCGGAATAAATTTCAAAATATTTTGAAAAAATTTAGGTTAATTCTATAGGCTTAATCCTGGTTTATAAGTGCTAAGGTATGGCAGGCAACTACGGCTGCAGTTTCTGTTCTTAAGCGGCTTTCACCCAAACTCACAGGTTTCCAGTTATTTTTAAGTGCTAATTTTATTTCTTCAGGAGAAAAATCACCTTCGGGACCAATTAAAATAGTTATATTTTCTTGTGGTTTAGCTTGATTTTTTAATAAAAAACGTTCCATTCCATCTTCACAATGAGCAATAAATTTTTGCCCTTCGGTTTCAGTTGTTATAAATCCTGAAAAACTAATCGCTTCATTAAGAATAGGTAAATTATAATGTAAAGATTGCTTCATCGCACTTTGCAAAACCCTTTCGTAACGATTCAATTTTATGGTTTTTCTTTCGCTGTGATCACAAATTATAGGGGTGATCTCATCAATCCCAATTTCGGTAGCTTTTTCCAGGAACCACTCGTACCTGTCATTCATTTTGGTAGGCGCTACTACAAGATGCAAACGATAAGGTTTAGAAGCTTCTTCTTCAACCTTAATAACCTTAGCTAAACACTGCTTAGGGTTAGCTTCAATTATTTCTGCCGTAAATAAAAATCCTTTTCCGTTGGTTACTTTTAAAGTATCACCAGCACTTTTTCGCAAAACCTTCGCAATATGCCGACTTTCATCTTTTGGAAAGACAATTTGTTTATCGGTTTTTTCAATATTTGGCGTGTAAAAAAGTTGCATTGATTAAAAGTTATAACGTGCCTGGGCAGTAATAGAATAGTCTGAAAAATCTTTTTCCAAATATTTGTAATGGCCCGCGATAGCAATCATCGCTGCATTATCTGTAGTATATTCAAATTTTGGAATAAAACAGTTCCAGCCGTATTTTTTTTCAGCATCCATAAGCGCATTTCTAATCCCGCTGTTTGCTGAAACCCCACCGGCTATGGCAATTTGATTAATTCCGGTTTGTTTTACTGCTTTCTTCAGTTTATCCATTAAAATTCTAACTATTGAAAACTGAATGGAAGCGCAGATATCTTTCAAATTTTCAGCAACAAAATCAGGATTTTCTTTGGTTTGTTTCTGCACAAAATAGAGCACTGAAGTTTTAAATCCGCTAAAGCTAAAATTCAAATCAGATACTTTAGGATTGGGAAACGGAAAAGCTTTATGATTCCCTTCTTTAGAATATTTATCTATTAAAGGCCCGCCGGGATAGGGTAGACCTAGAATTTTAGCGCTTTTGTCAAAAGCTTCCCCCACGGCATCATCGGTAGTTTCACCAATTACTTCCATTTCAAAATAACTAGAAACTTTTACGATTTGGGTGTGGCCACCGCTTATGGTTAAAGCCAAAAAAGGAAACTCTGGTTTTTTAAAACCATTTTCTTCAATAAAGTGCGCTAAAATATGCGCTTGCATATGATTCACTTCAATAAGTGGAATTCCTAAACCAAGCGATAAAGACTTGGCAAAAGAAGTGCCCACAAGCAAAGAACCCATAAGGCCGGGACCACGTGTAAAAGCAATTGCAGATACATCTTTTTTACCGATATTTGCGCTGGCCAATGCCTGGTGAATTACAGGAACTATGTTTTGTTGGTGAGCCCTGGAAGCGAGTTCTGGTACTACACCGCCGTATTGTTTATGAACTTCCTGGGTTGCTACAATGTTAGATAGTATTTTACCGTTATGCAGTACAGCTGCAGCAGTATCGTCGCAGGAAGATTCGATCCCTAATATGTAAATATTTTGTGAAGCCATTAAGAAATAAGGGGCATAGAAATTGTTAATATTGTGTACAAAGTTAAAATATAAAAGCGTATCAAAAAATTCTGGAAAATATTAACTAGAACAGTGGTTGCGCTGGTTTTACTTTTTGTCATAATTTTGATCGTATTCTCCATTCCTGCCGTCCAAACCGGTATTGCAAACCGCATTACTACTTCAATTAACGAAAATAACCAGGTAAATATTTCTGTAGACCGTGTTAGTCTCACGTATTTTGGCCGGGTGAAAATTAATGGAGTTTACATTGAAGATCATCATAAAGATACCTTAATTTTTTCTAAAGAATTACGTACTTCACTATTAGGAATTTCAAACCTCTTTAGCAATAACCCACATTTAGGAAAAACCTATTTAGAAGGTTTAGAACTAAATATGAAAAAATATAAAGGCGAAGACAGGGATAATCTTGCTTATTTTATTCAGCAATTAAGCACTAAACCCTCTGGCAATTCTACACAATTTGAACTTCTGGTAGATAGGGTAGAGATTAATAACGGTTCTTACAGTTTTATAAATGAAGATAGTGAAAACCCGGAATTCGTAGTTCTGGACGATTTAAATATTTATGCCACAGATTTAAAAATTAAGGGGCCAGAAATTAATGTTGATATTGAAGGACTTAAGGGTTACGAAAAGCGTGGCTTAAGGGTAGATAACCTAAGCACGAATTTTTTCTATAGTCCGCAAAAAATGGTTTTTGATAATCTCAGGATTCAAACTCCCCAGTCTTTTGTAAAAGCAAACCTGGAATTTAATTATGAAACCGAGTATTTCTCTGATTTTGTTAATAAAGTTGAAGTAACAGGAACTTTTACTGAAAGTATTATTTCCAGTACCGATCTTCAGGCTTTTTATTCAAGTTTTGGAGATGACCAAATAATGCAATTAACTACCGATATTGATGGAACGTTAAACGATTTTGTTCTTCCCAATTTGCAATTAACCGGGATGGATCGTAGCAGGATTGAGGGAGAAGTTAATGTTGAAGGAGCATTTTCTCGCGGAGGTGAAAATTTTAAATTAACAGGAGATTTTAGTGATTTTACTACTAATTATTACGACCTGGTGAATTTATTGCCGGGTGATCTTCAGGGAAAACTTCCCGAAAATCTTCGGGATTTTGGTAATTTAAGAATGCGTGGTGATGCTATTGTTACCGGTTCAAATTTAGATGCAGATGTAATTATAAATACGCAATTAGGCTCGGCTGAAGCAGATCTAATTTTACGTGGTTTTGATAACCCGAGAGAAGTAACCTACCAGGGTAAACTAATTTTTGAAGATGTAAACATTGGTAAACTCGCTAATAATTCAAGCCTGGGAAAAACCAGCTTTAACCTGGATATAGATGGTAGCGGATTTGATGCTGAATCGCTGGATGCCGAATTAAAAGGACAAATTTCTAAATTGCAATTTAACGGGTATACCTACCAGGGCATACGGGTTATTGGGAATCTTAGAAATCCGGTTTTTAATGGTTTATTAATGGCCAGCGATCCTAATTTAAAAATGGAATTTAATGGTTTGGCCGACCTTTCTGAAGATATAAATAACTACGATTTTGAAGCTTCTGTTGGTTATGCCGATCTTAATGCCCTAAATTTTGTGTCTCGCGATACCCTTTCTATTTTTAAAGGAGACGTGATTATGAATATGAAAGGCACCAGTATAGACGATGCTTTTGGTGAAATTTTGCTGCTTAACACTTCCTACCAAAATCAAAATGATCTTTACTTTTTTGATGATTTCAGCATAACTTCCAGTTTTGAAGGCAGGGAAAGAACTTTAAGTATAAACTCTCCCGATGTGATAAGCGGTGAAATTATTGGAGATTTCAATCTTTCAGAAATAAGACCTTTAATTGAGAATTCGCTGGGAAGTATTTATACCAATTATCAACCCAGAACCATTACCAATAATCAATACCTTGAATTCGATTTTGATATTTATAATAAGATTATAGAAGTTTTTTACCCCGAAATTAATCTTGCACCAAATACATTTATTCGTGGTCACTTAGCTTCAGATGAATCTGAATTTAAAGTGAATTTCCGTTCTCCCAGAATAGATATTTTCGGGAATATGATGGAGACCGTAAATCTAAACGTAGATAATACCAACCCTATTTATAATACCTATTTTGAAGCCGATAGCGTTTCTACAAATTTTTATAATTTTTCTGAATTCAGCTTTATTAACGTAACTCAGCGCGATACGCTTTTTATAAGATCTGAATTTCAGGGTGGCAAAAACAATGAAGATTTTTTTAACCTTAACCTTTTTCATACTATTAACGAAGAAAATAAATCGGTTGTTGGGATACAGCGGTCAGATCTTACTTTTAAAAATAATACGTGGTATATAAATGAGGAAAGCAATAAAAGCAATAAAATAGTTTTTGACCTAGATTTTAAAGATTTTGCGATAGATTCTTTGGTGATGAATCATAAAAATGAAGAAATAAGGCTTAGCGGCGTTATGAGAGATTCTACGTATAAAGATTTTAAAATGGAATTTGATAATGTAGATATTGGCAAAATCACTCCCCATATAGATAGCCTGGACCTTGCCGGAACGCTAAATGGAAAATTCGATTTACTTCAGGAAAACGGGGCTTATTATCCCAATACAAATCTTAAGGTAGATTCTTTAAATATTAACGACAATTTACTGGGTAATTTGGTACTGGATGTAGAAGGAAATGAAAATCTCACCAATTATAATATAAATGCCAATTTACGTAAAAATGGCAATGAATCTTTAAATGCCATAGGAAGTATAAATGTGAGTGGGAGTGAACCCACCATAGAAATGGATGTAGATTTAGACGAATTAAATCTTGCTGCATTTAGTCCTTTGGGAGGTGAAGTACTTAGTAATATTAGGGGTGGTGCCTCAGGAAATGCCCAGGTTTCGGGAAATTACAAAAATCCCGATTTTTCAGGAGAAATAAGTCTTGAAAATGCAGGTTTACGGGTTCCATATCTTAATATAGATCTGGATTTTAAAGATGAAGCAATAGTTAATTTAACCCAGCAGGAGTTTGTATTTGATGATGTTGAAATTGAAGATACTAAATACAAAACCACCGGAACCCTTAATGGAAGTATTGGGCATAAAAATTTCAAGGAATGGGATTTAGATCTAAATATTGATACAGACAGGCTTTTGGTTTTAGATACCGAAGGTGATGAGGACGCCCTGTATTACGGAACAGCTTTTATAAGTGGAGACGCAAGTATAGCCGGCCCTACAGATCAATTGGTTATAGATGTTACCGCCACAACCGAGCGCGGAACGGTTTTTAAAATTCCGTTAAGTGATACAGAATCAGTAGGAGATAACTCGTACATTCATTTTTTAAGTCCAGAAGAAAAAGCTGCCCGTGAAGCCGGTGAATCTATTGAGCTGCCTGAAGTCACTGGCCTGGAACTTATATTTGATCTTGATGTTACCAATGATGCTGAAGTAGAAGTAGTAGTAGACCAAACCAGTGGAAGTACATTGAAAGGCCGTGGTTCAGGAAACTTACTTTTGGAGATAAATACTAACGGAAAATTTAATATGTGGGGTGATTTCGTAGTATATGAAGGAGTTTATAATTTTAAGTATGCGGGGCTGGTTCAAAAAGTTTTTAATGTAGAATCTGGCGGAAGTATCAATTGGAATGGAGATCCTACCGATGCTCAACTTGATGTGAGTGCAATTTATTCCTTAAACGCAAACCCAGCAGTTTTACTTGAAAATCCTTCAATTAACAGAAAAATTCCGGTGGAAGTAGTTATAAATTTGCAGGGAGAAATAGAACAACCCGATATTACTTTTGATATTGCTTTTCCAAACGCCAGCTCTGTGGTTAGATCTGAGTTAGAATATAGAATGGACGACCGTTTCAGTAAAGAGCTACAAGCGTTATTCCTGGTAACCCAGGGAGCTTTCTATAGTGAATTCGGATTAAGGCAAAATGCAATTACAGGAACTTTGGCTGAAAGGGCTTCGAGTATAGTGAACGATATTTTTGCGGGAGATGATGGTAAATTTCAGGTTGGCGTTAATTATGTACAGGGAGATCGCACGCCAGACCAACAAACCGTAGACCGGTTTGGATTAACACTTTCTACCCAAATTAACGACCGGGTAATTATTAATGGCCAGGTAGGTGTGCCCATTGGAGGGGTTACCGAATCTATTATTGTAGGCGATCTGGAGATAGATTTTCTTTTAAACGAAGACGGAAGCTTAAGAGCAAAGGTTTTTAATCGGGAAAATAATATTCAGTTTATAGGGGAAGAAATAGGCTTCACACAGGGAATTGGGTTGTCTTATTCGGTAGATTTTGACACCTTCAAAGAATTGATTAGAAAAATTGCAAATACCGAAATTCAATCTTTAAATAGCGAAACCGAGCAAGAAGAGCCTGCAACGCGTCCCCAGTCTCCTGATTATATTCGTTTTCCAGATGAAAATTAAAAATCAGGAATATTAAGCAAGTCAATTAAGAATATTCAAATCTCGAATATTGGGTAAAACTTATTCTTTTTTCTTTTCAGGTAGCTTCTGAGTTTGTAATTTTAGGCAAGAATTTTAAAGTATGACAAAAAGAATTAAACGAATAGGAGTAATGACCTCCGGCGGAGATTCCCCCGGAATGAACGCTGCAATAAGAGCTGTGGCAAGGGCAAGTTCTTATTATCGTGTTGAATGTCTCGGGTTTATGAGAGGCTTCCAGGGAATGATAGAAAACGATTATATAGAGCTTAATGCACGTAGCGTTAGAAATATTATCAATTTAGGCGGAACTATCCTAAAATCGGCCCGGTCTAAAGAATTTCTTACTGAAGAAGGTAGGGTGAAAGCCGCGGCCAATCTTAAAAAAGCTAATATAGATGCAATGATTCTTATTGGTGGTGACGGGACCTTTAGAGGTGGAAAAGTTTTTAGTGAAGAACATAATATCCCTGTAATTGGCGTGCCGGGAACTATAGATAACGATATTTTTGGAACCCATTATACCATAGGTTACGATACGGCTTTAAATACAGTTATAGATGCTGTAGATAAAATTCGCGATACTGCCAGTTCCCATAATAGATTATTCTTTGTAGAAGTAATGGGTAGAGACGCGGGATTTATTGCGCTAAACAGTGGAATTGGAGCAGGAGCAGAAGAAATTTTAATTCCAGAAGAAGATCTTGGTTTAGATCGTTTGCTAAACTCCCTGGAGCGCAGCCGTAGATCTGGAAAAACATCAAGTATAGTTATTGTTTCTGAAGGTGACAAAATTGGTAAAAATGTATTTGAGCTGGCAGCTTACGTAAAAGACAATTTACCTTATTACGATGCAAAAGTTACCGTTTTAGGGCATATTCAACGAGGTGGAAGTCCAACTTGTTTTGATCGTGTTTTGGCCAGTAGATTATGCGTGAAAGCAGTAGAACTTGCCCTGGACGGTCAGCAGGATATTATGGTTGGAATGATGAATAATGAAATAAAATCTATAGAACTGGTAAATGCATTAAAATCAAAACCTACAATTAATAAGGAATTACTTCGCATTTCTGATATTTTATCTGTCTAATTTATGAAAACAGTTGCAATCATTGCCCACAACGGGAAAAAGGCTGAGATGGTTCAGTTTTTAAATAACCATAGAGAAGCCCTTCAGGCTAAAAATATTACCTTAATTGCTACGGGAACTACGGGCGCAAAAACAGAATCTGCCGGTTTTGAGGTTGAAAAACTACTATCAGGCCCCTTAGGTGGAGATGCGCAAATAGCCTCCCGTATTGCCGAAGGTAAAGTAGATATGGTAATCTTCTTTAGAGACCCGCTGGACAAGCACCCACATGAACCCGATATTTTTATGTTAATGCGTTTGTGCGATGTACACGATATTCCCCTGGCTACAAATCCCGCCAGTGCCCGTTTATTAATGCAGGCTTTCTAAAATCTAATTTATTTAATTGAAATTTTCACCCCGCTTTCTTCTATTTTTAATTATTGTTTTATTGATCTCAACCTCCCAGGCACGGTCACAGAGCAACCAAACTGAAGCGGCTATTTTTAATATAGGAATAGGGACGGTTTTTAGTGGAATTGGTGCTGTAATTAATAAAGAACCGCAGGAAAAGTTCGGAAAAGTACTGGTTAAAGGAATGGCACAGGGTGCACTCGGCGGCTACCTGGTTTATGAAAGTAAAGTTATTGCCGGAAGAATTTCTAACCAAAAAAACCTTACTTATGGCTGGCCGGCAAAGTTTATGAACTCTGCAGGAACTTCAATAATAGAGAATGCCGCTTCTAATAGAAATTTCTGGGAACAATGGAACCTGAATATTGGCTTTAACCGAATTGAATTTCACACTAAAGACCGTTTTCATCTTAAATACAGGATACAACCGGTTTCTTTTCTTCTTACTGCTTATACCGCGGTTCAGAATAAATTTGAAGCTGAATTAAGCCTAAGAGTTGGAGAATTTGTTTTCTCAGGCAATAATACTTTTGGCTATGAAGATAATAACGATTATTACCTTGGCAGAGCCATAAGCACGGCAATATTACTAAATCCTGAAGCCGGCGGATTCAATTATAATACCGTTGCCCACGAATTAATTCACGTGTTCCAGTATCACGATTTTAATGTACTAAACGCTTATGCAAATAAACCATTGAAAGAATTCAAAAAAGGCTCTGGCTTCTTCCGGAAAATGGATAAAATCTTTCATTACGATTTTAATATTTTCGTTTTTGCCGGTTTATATAAAATGGAGCATTTTGGAAAAGACCAAAAATCGTTTGAAGGCTATTATTCCAATTATTTTGAGCGTGAAGCTTATCTTTTTAGCAATTATTAATCTTTTACCGCAATTGCGCTAATCTCTACATTTACAAATTTAGGGAGGTTTGCAACTTCTACCGTTTCTCTTGCAGGAGCAGTTTCTGCATTAAAATAAGATCCATAAACCTCGTTGATTTTAGCGAAATTATTCATATCGCTTATAAAAATTGAAGTTTTTATTACATTTTCAAAATTCATCCCGGCTTCAGCTAAAATTGCCTTTAAGTTTTGCATTACCCTGGTAGTTTCTTTTTTAAGTTCGCCTGTTTCCAGTTCGTTAGTTTCTGGATTAAGCGCTATTTGACCAGAAATATAAAGCATATTTCCGGTTAAAACTGCCTGGTTATAAGGCCCAATTGGAGCCGGAGCTTTGTCGGTTTTAATTATTTTTTTCATCATTTTTAAACTTTTAAATTTTATAAACTTCGGTCTGGTTCGTTTCGTTTATCGTATTTAATATCACTTAAGATAGACGATTTTATCCCGATAAAGAAATACCAGGATCTACGCTCACTAAAAGGCACCCAGTTAAAACTTAATCGCCAGGTATTTAAATCACGCTGAAATCTTAATTGGGTATAAGTAAAGCCTAACTCTTTTAAATCGTAACCCGAGGAAGCTCCAACTACCCATTTTGGCGAAAGTTCCACATCTCCCGAAAACATTATAGAGTGGGAGGTAATTTCATTTTGACGAGCCGTATTATTGTACGTCATGGTATAAGAGAGCCGTAAATCCCATGGGATTTTATAATTATACCAGTTATCGGTTCTTTCTTCACGATCTTCATCTGCAAATGGGTCTTCTTCTTCATCGTAGAACTTTCCTTCTAAATCAGATCCTTTTCCAAAAAGGTCATCACGTCTTCCGCCACCGCGATAAGTATCGTTATCTATTTCATCTTCACTTTCGTCTTCGCCCTCGTCTTCAAAATCTTTACTGGAGAAAGCATAGCCAAAGCTTACATTGGCGTTGGTAAACCTAAATAAACTACCACCGTTATTTATATTTAGTTTATCGGTTCTTCGGTTATTATTATCTAAAGCATAAATATCCATATTACCGGCAACATTAATATCCAATTTATCGCGAACTATGGGAATACTACCTCTAAGAGCAATGGGAGACAGCTTTGGTTGGCCATCTTCCCCGGCAAGGTTATATGCCGTACTCATACTAAAATTATTAAGTAGTGTGATCTTCTCGGGTTCGGTAGCGGTACTGTCTTTAGAACGCACTTTGGCTTCCAGGGTATTGCTTAAACTAAGCCCCAGCGAACTTGAAAACCTGTTTCCCGGTGCTCCATATAATGTCCCATTAAACCGGGAATAATCTACCATATTGGTTTCAATAGGGTTTGCAGGATCAATACGCTCATATGTATCGTAATACTGGTCAAAAGCGGGGTTTACATTATAACTAATCGAGGGTCGCATCACATGCCTAATAGCCTGGATTTTTTTGTCCTTTCCAAAATTCTTTAATCCATATAAGGTGGTACCAATACTGGCTCCAAAATTATAGGTTCTGTAAGAATCAAACCCGTTTATAGTATCAATTACCACCTCGTTATTAAACTCATCGTAAGATTGTTCGAAGGTTTTGAAAACCCAACTTTCTTCGTAATTAGCATTAGCACTAACACTTAGATAATTGAAAAGCTTAAAGTTTGTGGTAACCGGAATAGAATGCTGTGCGCCATAATTGGCATCCTGGAACATTTCGGGTTTAAAAAACAAAGAATCTGTTGTTCTAATTTGATTCTCGGCCCTTACGTTATACTGAAAATTTATATTTTCTATCAATCCTTTTTTTGCGCCGGTTTTTGGAGCAAAAGGATAAATACGCGTCATACTCGCCTGTAAAGTTGGCAAACTCATATTTATAGTTTGCGTCCTTGTATTTTGTTGATGCCTTGCTGCAAGGCTTAAATTAATCTGAGGTTCACCGGGAAAGGTTTTACTATACGAAACCGAAGAACTTAAAGTGTTTGTTAAGAAGTTTCCTGTATTCATTTGATTTACAGAATTCTGATAATAAGTACTACTCCCTAAGTTTACCGAGGCACTAAACCTGGAATTAGGATTTGCCTTGGCATCCTGGTTATGGGACCATTGAATATTATAGACAGATTGCTCAGCAAAATCTGGGAATCCTCGTTCACTTTGAAATAGGTTTTCGTACCGTATTCTTACGTTACCGCGGTAATTATAACGCTTGGCATAATTACTTTCCAGGCGTACAGCATAACTTCCATTGGTATAATAATCGCCTAAAGTTAGTAAATCTACATAATCGCTAATCGCAAAATAATAACCTCCGTTTTGCAGAAAATAACCACGACGGCTATCCCCAAAACTGGGGATAATGAATCCTGAAGTTTCTTCTTCGGTTAAAGGAAAATATCCAAAGGGAAGCCCCAACGGTGTAGGTACATCTGCCAGGTACATATTAACAAAACCTGCCACGATCTTTTTATCTGGAACAAATTTTATTTTTCTCGCATAGAAATAATAATCGGGATTATCTAAATCGTCATCTGTGGTAAAGCGCACATTTTGCATAAAATACACCGAATCGTTTTCACGTTTGGTAACTTCACCTCTTACATTAAAATTGGCTTGTTGTGTCCTGGAATTATAAACCAGTGCTCTTTCAGTATCAAAATTAAACCGAATAGAATCTGGCTCTACGGTTTGATTTCCCTGTACAAAAACCGGTTTTTGAGAATATGCACCGGTAGAATCGGGAATTCCGTAGGCATAGACTTCATTTTTTTCATTGTCCATTATTATAAGCCCGGCATTTATCTGCATATCTCCATAAATAATTTGTGCTTCATTATAGAGATACATGCGATTCTCTTTCTGGCTAATACGCATATAATCTTTAGCCTGGTACTTTACCGCATCAGTAATTAATTGGTTGCCCCGTTGCGGAGTTTGCAACGAATCTCCCACAATACTATCGGTTAGCCTTATGGTTTCGGTAAGTGGTAAGGAATCGCCCACAGTAACCAGCGAATCTCGTTCCCGGGCTTCAATATCTATTTCCTGATTATTCCCTATTTCCTGTGCGTTTAGACAAACGATAGGAAGCAGTATAAAAATACAGCGAAAAAGTATATTAGGTATGTTTGTTTGCAATGCTCTAAGTGCTATTTTTGTAAAGAATGGCTTGCTTTTTGCAAAATCAAAATTACATATATTTTTTCAGCTTAGATTTGAGATTTCCTGAAAAAAGTAATTAAAATAATTAGCCTAAACTTAGCGTTACCTTTTTATGAGAACGAACCTACTTAAACTTTTCGTATTTTTCTTCATTTTTATTGCAAGCTTGCAAAGCTTATTTGCAAATAATGATAAACCGAGAGATAGATTTGTGGTGGTTTTAGATGCCGGGCACGGTGGGAAAGATCCCGGAAATATGGGAAATGGTTTTAAAGAGAAAGATATTGCGCTTAATATTATTCTAAAAATTGGAAAGGCATTAGAAAAACAGGAAGGAATAGAAGTGATCTATACCCGCGATTCTGATATATTTATTCCTTTAGATAAACGAGCACAAATTGCCAATGAGGCCGATGCTGATCTTTTTGTTTCGGTACATTGTAATTCTCATAATTCCCAGGCTTACGGTACCGAAACCTTTGTATTGGGACTTCATAAAACCGAAGAAAATTTTGAAGTAGCCAAGAAAGAAAACTCGGTAATATTTTTAGAGGAAGATTACGAAGTAACTTATGGTGGTTTTAATCCCAATTCCCCTGAATCTTATATAGGAATGGCGCTAATGCAAGAGGAATATTTAAATCAAAGTATTCTTTTAGCCGATTTTGTTCAGAAAAATTTCACCCACGAATTAAAAAGAAAAAATCGTGGAGTTAAACAAGCCGGTTTCGTGGTATTAAAAATGGCGGTAATGCCAAGTGTGCTTATTGAAACTGGATTTTTAACCAATAACCACGAAGGCCCATATTTAAACAGTGCGGGCGGCCAAAACAAAATGGCTGCGGCTATTGTAGAAGCAATAAATAAATATGCTAACACCATAAACCTGTCTAACCTTGAGAGTATTGGGAGTACTTCCTCTTCAAACATCCCACCTCAAAGCCAAATTTATGAGGGAATTACCTTTAAAATTCAACTTGCGGCCGGTTCTAAACGTTTAGAAACCAAAGCCTACAATTTTAAAGGATTGCAAAATGTAGAGCGAGCAAAGGAAGAGGGAATGTATAAATACTATTATGGAGCTACTTCAGATTATATAAAAATAAATAAGCTTCATAACGAGGCAAAACAAAATGGATATCCTTCAAGTTATATTGTTGCATTTAAGGAAGGCAGCAAGATTACAGTTAATGAGGCGTTAAAATCTAAGGTGAATTAACGGTTCTTTTCTATTTTTATTTCTAAATTTGTCCATATTCCTAAAAAAATAGCTTTTGAAATTTACACGTGAAGTAAAAACTGCATTCCTAGCAATAATTGCTATCCTCTTATTAATATTTGGTTATAGTTTCTTAAAGGGTAAAAACCTGTTGGATTCCAGCAGAACTTTTCATGCAGTTTATAACGATGTAGAAGGGCTATCACCTTCCTCGGCAGTAACCATAAACGGTCTTAAAGTAGGGCAGGTAACCCAAATTAATTTTCTTGATGCCCAGGGAACCCTAGTAGTTAGCTTTACTGTAGAAAATGATTTCGAATTCTCAAAAAATAGTACTGCGCAAATTTATGGTGGGAATATAATTGGCGGAAAATCTCTTGCTATTCTTCCAGATTACGAAATTAATCAAATGGCAAAATCTGGAGATACCTTAAACAGTGATATTGAAGAAGGTATTATGGAGTTGGTAAACGATAGGTTGACCCCGCTTCAGGATAAAGTTGAAAATACCATAGTTAGCGCAGATTCTTTAGTTACAGCAATTAATAAAATTCTAAACGATAGTACCAGGTATAATATTCAAAACACTTTTAAAGATCTTAATGCAACTGTTGCTTCGTTTAAAGTAACCGCTAATGCACTAGAAGGAATTGTAGGTAGAAATTCAGGAAAAATAGATAATACTTTTACTAATCTTGATGAAATGACTACCAATTTCAATTCATTTTCAGATACTTTAACCAAAATGGATATTGGTAAAATCACTGCTGATCTTGAAAAAGTGGTAGCCGATTTTGAAAGTGTTTCAGACAAACTAAATAATAAAGAAGGTACTGCAGGGAAGTTAATTAATGATGATGCCGTTTATAATAATCTGGATAATGCTACCAAACAGTTGGAACAATTACTACAAGACGTAAAACTGAATCCTAAAAGATACGTACATTTCTCTGTCTTCGGTAAAAACCCGAAACCATATCAGGAACCCAAAGAAAAGGATTCTATTAAATAACCAACTATGCAAATTATTTCCCAGGTCTTATTTCTAATTGCCTTAGTGGTAGGTATAGGTTTTTTTATTCGAAACATCCGTAGGTTATTAAGAAATATAAAATTAGGAAAAGAAGTAGATCGTAGCGATAATAAAGGAGAGCGTTTCGCTAAAATGGCCAGGATTGCGCTTGGGCAAAGCAAAATGGTGAAAAAACCAGTTTCAGGCTTTCTTCACGTAATTGTTTATGTAGGCTTTATTATAATAAATATTGAAGTTCTTGAAATTATAATAGATGGTTTATTCGGAACTCACCGGGTACTCTCTTTTATGGGCGGCTTCTACAATGTTCTTATCGCTTCTTTTGAAGTTCTAGCGCTATTAGTTTTAATTGGAGTTATTGTATTTTGGATTAGAAGAAATATCTTAAACATTTATCGGTTTTTAAGTCGTGAATTAAAAGGCTGGCCTAAAAATGACGCCAATTACATTCTTTATTTTGAAATGGTGCTTATGGTGCTTTTCCTAGTAATGAATGCTACAGATTATCAACTTCAGCTTAATGGAGCTCCTCATTATGCAAGTGAAGCAGGCATAACCGGAAGTTTTCCTATTAGCCAATTCTTACTTCCTATTTTTGAAGGAATGAGCAATGCAACGCTCATCATAATAGAAAGAGCAGCCTGGTGGTTACATATTTTAGGAATTCTTTTCTTCTTAAATTACCTGTATTACTCCAAGCACTTACACATTCTCCTGGCTTTCCCAAATGTTTATTTATCTAAACTTCAGCCACAGGGAGAAATGAACAATCTGCAAGCGGTTACCGATGAAGTTAAATTAATGATGGATCCGGATGCCGATCCTTTTGCTGCCCCGGCAGAGGAAGAGGAAGGTGCAGAACCCGATAAGTTTGGAGCATCAGATGTTTTTGACCTTAACCAGGTGCAATTATTAAACTCATACACCTGTACCGAATGCGGAAGATGTACGGCAGAATGTCCCGCAAATCAAACCGGTAAAAAACTTTCTCCCAGGAAGATTATGATGGATACCAGAGACAGGCTGGAAGAAGTAGGGGAGATTATTAATACAAAAGGGAAATACGAAGATAACGGCAAGCAATTACTGGACGACTTTATTTTACGCGAAGAACTTTGGGCCTGTACCACCTGTAATGCTTGTGTAGAAGCCTGCCCGGTTGGGATAGACCCGCTTTCCATAATTTTAGATATGCGTCGTTATTTAGTGATGGAAGAAAGTGCTGCTCCAAATGAGCTGGCTATTGCAATGACCAATATTGAAAACAATGGCGCACCCTGGCCTTACAACCAGCAAGATAGATTAAACTGGGCTAAAGAAAATTAATTTTCTTAATAGCTCAAAAATATATTGAATACCAGACTTATTAGAAGTCTTCGGAATAAAATTAAAAGAAATTAGATATGGCAGAAGCGTTAAAAGTACCAACAATGGCCGAGTATATGGCAGAAGGCAAAAAACCCGAAGTTTTATTTTGGGTTGGTTGCGCCGGTAGTTTTGATGATAGGGCAAAGAAAATCACCAAGGCCTTTGTAAAATTATTGCACGAAGCCGGAGTTGATTTTGCTGTTTTAGGAACCGAAGAAAGCTGTACGGGAGATCCTGCGAAACGCGCCGGGAACGAGTTTCTTTTTCAAATGCAGGCTGCTACAAATATTGAAGTTCTTAATGGCTATGAAATAGAAAAAGTGGTTACTGCCTGTCCGCACTGTTTTAATACCATAAAAAACGAATATCCTGCCCTTGGTGGAAATTACGAAGTAATGCACCATACACAATTTTTAAAATCCCTTCTTACTGAAGGAAAGTTAAAGGTTGAAGGAGGAAAATTTAAAGGAAAACGAATTACTTTTCACGATCCCTGTTATTTAGGCCGTGCTAACGGAGAATACGAAGCGCCTCGAGACTTACTAAGAAAACTTGAAGTAGAACTCGTAGAAATGCGCAAATGCAAGTCTAACGGACTTTGTTGCGGTGCAGGTGGCGGCCAAATGTTTAAAGAACCGGAGCCAGGAAATAAAGACGTGAATATTGAACGTACCGAACAAGCTATGGAGGTTAAACCTGAAGTTATTGCCGCGGGTTGTCCCTTTTGCAATACGATGATGACCGATGGTGTAAAAGGAAAAAATAAAGAAGATAGTGTAGAAGTAATGGATGTGGCAGAACTTATTGCCAATGCCCACGATCTCTAAAATATTTTAAGTATTCAATCAAAAAATTCAATTTAAAAAAGCTTGAGATTTTTTCTCGGGCTTTTTGATTTTTTAAGTATAATTTTTGATGAAATCCAAACGTTAAAAGGTAAAAGTAACCTTGAGACAATGTTTAAATCAATTAGTTTTGTAAAAATATAATTTCAGTAATTTATGTTAGTACCATTCGAAAATCTACCCGATTCTTCAAGGGTTTGGATATACCAGGCAAACCGTTCTTTTACTACTGAAGAGTTAGAAGAAATAAAATCAAGATTGGACCAGTTTGTAACTCAATGGACGGCCCATGGAGCCGATTTACAGGCCGGTTATCTAATTAAATATAAAAGATTTATCGTTCTGGCTTTAGACCAGGAAATGAATGCAGCCACCGGTTGTTCTATTGATGCTTCAGTACATTTTATCCAGCAATTGGAAAAAGAATTTAATGTAGATCTATTAGATAAGATGAATGTCTCTTATAAACAGGGAGAGTTTATAGCCTATAAAACCCTTTCAGATTTTAGAAAAATGGCGAAAGAAAAAGCTGTTTCTTCTAAAACCATTGTATTTAATAATCTTGTAAATAATAAAGCTGAATTTCTTTCAGATTGGGAAGTTCCTGCTTCTGAAAGTTGGCATAAGCGTTTTGTTAGTTAATGAAATTCACTTTCACTCCGAAAATCTTTGTATTAACCTGTTTTCTTCTTGTTTGCTCTAATCTTTCTGCACAAAACAATCCTTTGCTGGCAGAAGATACCATTGCACAAAAAGAATGGGTAGATAGCACCTATAATGCAATGAGCCTTAAAGAAAAAATAGGGCAGTTGCTAATGATTAGTGTTTCTTCAGAAAGTGGTAAGGCTTATATTGAAAAGGCGAAAAAACAAATTTCAGAAGAATATATTGGAGGGGTTATTTTCTCTAAAGGCGGCCCACAAAGGCAGATAAAATTAACCAACGAATTCCAGGAACTTTCAAGAACTCCATTACTTATTGGTATGGATGCCGAGTGGGGCCTGGCCATGCGCCTTGATTCTACCTTTGCGCTACCCTGGAATATGACGCTGGGTGCTATTCAGGATAATAATTTAATTGAAGAGGCCGGGGCGGCAATTTCCAGGCATTCCAAAAGACTTGGCGTACATATTAATTTTGCTCCAGTAGTAGATATTAATACCAATTCCAATAATCCCATTATTGGAAATAGAAGTTTTGGCGAGAATAAAATTAATGTAGCCGAAAAATCGCTTGCGTTTATGCGTGGTATGCACCGGGTAGGTACATTATCCAGTGCAAAACATTTTCCGGGTCACGGTGATACAGATACCGATTCGCATAAAACCTTACCCACCATTCCTTTTTCTAAAGAAAGGTTGGATAGTTTAGAACTATATCCATATTACCCCTTAATTGCCCACGGACTTTCCAGCGTAATGGTTGCTCATTTAAATGTTCCTGCCCTTCAGGAAAATCCTAATACGCCATCTTCGCTTTCAAAAGCGCTAATCACAGACCTTTTAAAAGAAAGAATGAATTTTGAAGGGCTTATTTTTACCGATGCCCTTAATATGAAAGGTCTCACCAACAATGCAGAGCCCGGTGATGCCGAGTTAAGAGCATTTTTAGCAGGCAATGATGTATTATTAATGCCGGAAAAAGTTGAAGTTGCTTCTGAAGTTTTAATCAATGCTTATAAGAATAATATTATAAGTCCCGGTAGATTGGCACATTCAGTAAAAAAAATATTGAAGGCGAAATATAAAGTAGGCCTGCATCAGCAACAAAGCATCCAGGAAAATTTTATTTTTGAAGAACTTAATTCTGTTCGCGATAAAGTTCTCCTGGAAGAACTCTTTGAAAATGCAATTACCTTAATTAAAAATAACAGAGCCGTACTCCCGGTTAAAGATATTGCCGACACCAGGATTGCTTATGTGAATTTTGGAGATGATGACGGGAGTACCTTTTTAAATGAATTAAAACGATATGCCCATATAGATTGGATTTCAGCAACGCATTTAAACGATTTACAAAAGAAATTAAAAGAATACGATCTCGTAATTTTAGGTTACCATAAATCTAATAACAGTCCCTGGGCGTCCTATAAATTTTCTTCGGGAGAATTACACTGGATCAATCAAATTGCCATAGAAAATAAAACCGTTCTAAGTCTTTTTTCGAGTCCGTATGCGTTAAGGGAACTTCGGGGAATCAGTGAATTGGAAGGTATTTTAGTTAATTACCAAAACCATCCCGTAGCCCAAAAAAAAGCTGCACAATTAATTTTTGGTGCTGGTGAAGCCAGGGGAAAACTCCCGGTAAGCATACGAAATAATTTTCCCGAAGGTACCGGCTATCAAACCAGAAATATAGATAGGTTGGCATACGGGTTACCGGAAAGTGTAGGTCTAAATTCCTATAAATTAAACAGAATTGATAGTATTATTACTGAAGCTATTGACAAAGAAATGACACCCGGCGCTCAAATTTTAATAGCGAGAAAAGGGAAAATAGTTTACAACAAGAATTTTGGCTATCATACCTACGATAAACAAATTCCCGTTTCAGATACATCGGTTTACGATTTGGCATCATTAACCAAAATTCTGGCAACTTTACCGCTTATTATGGAGCAGGAAGAAGAAGGGATTGTAAGTTTTGATTCAAAGTTGGGAGAAATGATGCCGGTTTTTCAAAATTCGAATAAAGCGAATATTAGGTTACAGGATATGCTTATGCATTATGCCCGGTTAAAATCCTGGATTCCTTTTCATATTAATACTATAGACAGGAAAACAAGGTTACCTTCTAAAGATTATTTTCAAAAAACTCCTTCAGCTGAATTTAATACTAAAGTTGCCAATGAAATGTATCTTAGAAATGACATGAAAGATACAATTATCAGTATTATTAGGGATAGCGACTTAGAACGAAGATTAGATTATAAATACAGTGATCTACCTTTCTACATTTTAAAATATTACCTGGAAGGCTATTATGGCCAAACTTTGCATAATCTTACCCAGGAGAAAATTTATAAACCTTTGGGAGCAACCCATACAGGTTATATACCAGCTTCAAGATTCCCCTTAGCACAAGTTGTTCCTACCGAAATTGATAAACTTTGGCGTAGGCAACTTATTCACGGGGTGGTGCATGATCAGGGTGCCGCTTTGCAGGGAGGTATTGGAGGGCACGCCGGGCTTTTTAGCACCGCTAACGATGTTGCTAAAATAATGCATGTTTACCTTAATAATGGGGTTTACGGTGGTAAAAGGTATTTAAAAGAAGAAACCATTTCTAAATTTAATACCTGTTATTATTGCGAAAAAAATGTAAGACGTGGCGTTGGTTTCGACAAACCCCAACTAGGAAGTTCAGGACCAACCTGTAATTGCTTATCTATGGAAAGTTTTGGTCATAGCGGTTTTACGGGCACCTTTGCCTGGGCAGACCCCGAAGAAGAAATTGTTTATGTATTTTTGTCTAATAGAACTTTCCCCGATTCTACCAATAGGAAGTTAATTAGGGAAGATGTAAGATCTAGAATACAGGAAGTTATCTACGAATCTATAGATTTTTAGATAATTGGGGGAATGGCCCGCAGAACTTAATTTGAAAACAAAAAATCGGCCTTGGTCGTAATTTAAATTCTCGCTAAGGTGAGTAAATCGAGCCAAATGAAAATAGCCATTGTATGTTATCCTACCTTTGGGGGTAGTGGAGTGGTAGCCACAGAGCTGGGGCTGGCCCTTGCAAAACGTGGTCACGAAATACATTTTGTAACCTACAGCCAACCTGTACGTTTAGATCAACTTTCCAGCAATGTACGTTTTCACGAAGTACACGTTCCAGAATATCCGCTATTTCACTATCAACCATACGAGCTTGCGCTTAGTAGTAAATTGGTAAATGTTGTAAAACAGTTTGATATTGAAATGCTGCATGTTCATTATGCAATTCCGCACGCTTATGCCGGTTATATGGCTAAAAAAATGCTTGCTGAAGAAGGAATTAACCTACCCATGGTAACCACACTTCACGGTACCGATATTACTTTGGTTGGCAATCATCCTTTTTACAAACCGGCGGTAACTTTTAGTATTAATAATAGCGATATAGTGACTTCGGTATCTAAAAGTTTAAAAGAAGATACCTTAAAATTCTTCAAAATCAGGAATGAAATTGAAGTAATACCCAATTTTATAGATTGCAGCAAATACGATAATAAAGCCTTTACCGACTGCCAACGCGAAATGATGGCCGAAAATAAAGAGAGAATTATTACGCATATTAGTAACTTCAGAAAAGTAAAACGCATAGATGATGTGATTAAAATCTTTTATGAAATTCAGAAAAAAATAGATGCAAAATTAATGATGGTTGGAGAAGGCCCTGAAAAAGAAATGGCAGAAGATTTAGTAGATGAACTCAATATTGCCGATAAAGTAATGTTTCTGGGGCAAAGTCACGAAATAGATAAGATTCTTTGCTTCTCTGATTTATTCTTACTGCCTTCAGAAAAAGAGAGTTTTGGTCTTTCAGCACTGGAAGCAATGGTTAATGGAGTTGCAATAATTTCTACAAATACCGGCGGACTTCCTGAAGTTAACCAAAATGGAATTTCTGGGTATTTAAGTAATGTGGGTGATGTTCAGGAAATGGCAGCTAATGCTTTAAAAATCCTGGAAAACGATGAAACCCTGGAGAAATTTAAAAACAACGCCAGGAGTGTTGCAGAAAAATTTGACATTAAAAATGTAATGCCCCTTTATGAAGATATTTATAAAAGAGCTTTACAAATTACCGTATAAAAAAAGAGGCTGATTTTGAATCAGCCTCTTTTTCTTTAACCTTATCTGTTATTATTTAGAATTGGTATCTTACTCCAAGAGCTATATCTGGAGAAAATTCATTCAGTACATTATTATCACTAAAGAATCCAAATTCTGGTCTAAAGTCTAAAGAAAGCAATAACGGGATATCGAAATTGTATTCTATACCTATATCACCTGCAAGGAATAAATAAGTACCGTCATCCTCATCACGAAACTCCCGGTTAGCATCTACCCCTAAGATTCCGGCTCCTGCACCTGCATACCAGTTAAATCCGCCTTCAATGTTCCAAACCCATTGGTACAGTCCGGTAAGTTTAAATGCATCATAATCGCTATTATCACGCCATCCAAGGTCAAATTCTAAACGATTATTATTGGTTCCTACTGCTCTTTGATAAGAAACTTCAGCACCAACACCATCTCCACCACCAAATCTTAGTCCAATGGCATTGTCTGAAATAGTCTGAGCTTCAGCCTGGTTATAAAACGTAGCGCCGATTGTAAAAACGGCAAGTAAAACTAATTTCTTCATAGTTAGCATTTTTAGATTTGTTGGCAAATTTAAATGTTAAAACCGCTCCGAAAACTTCTGGTAAGCCAATCTATTGTTAATATTGTTTAAAAATCTGTTAAGCGCTTTAGGGGAAATTTTCTATTTTTAACCCATAATTATGAAAGAAAAACTTAACCAACTATCCCAGCAAATTGACGGCCAGTTATATGACGATAAATTATGGCGATCAATCTTTGCTACAGATGCTTCCGTTTATCGCGAAATGCCTTTGGCAGTCTGTTATCCAAAAAGTAAAAATGACTTAAAGAAACTTATAAAATTTGCAAAAACAAATAAAACTTCTTTAATCCCAAGAACGGCAGGAACCTCTCTCGCCGGCCAGTGTGTGGGAGATGGCATCGTGGTAGATGTATCAAAGCATTTTACAAAAATCTTAAAAATAGATCCGGAAGCAAAAACCGTAACCTTGCAGCCCGGTGTAATTCGTGACGACCTTAACCGGGTTTTAAATGAATTTGGTTTATTTTTCGGCCCCAATACTTCAACTTCCAATAGGTGTATGGTTGGTGGAATGGTTGGAAATAATTCCAGCGGAACCACTTCTATTAAATACGGTACAACCCGGGAGAAACTGGTTTCTTTAAAAACCATTCTTAGCGATGGGAGTGAAGCCGAATTTAAAGATATTTCTGCAGAAGAATTTCAGGAAAAATTAAAGCTGGAAAACCTGGAAGGTGAGATTTATCGAAATATCCATAAGCACTTATCTTCTGAAGAAAACAAAAAAGAGCTAATTGAGAAATATCCACCTAAAAGTTTACACCGAAGAAATACCGGTTACGCAATAGATGAATTGCTCTATGCTGAAGTTTTTTCGGAAGGTTCTACCGAGCCATTAAACCTGTGTAAATTACTTTGCGGAAGTGAAGGTACTTTGGCTTTTACTACAGAAATAACGCTGAAACTGGACGATTTACAACCTCCGGAAGCCGCTATGATCGCCGCTCATTTTGATAGTATAGAAAGTTGCATGCAAGCCGTGGTACCGGTGATGAAGCATTCGCTGTATACCTGTGAAATGATGGATAAAACCATCCTGGATTGCACCAAACAAAACCTAAAATATAAAGAAAATCGCTTCTTTATTGAAGGCGATCCCAAGGCGATTTTAATGCTGGAAATAAGGGCAAATACCGCTGAAGAAGTCCAGGAACAAAGCCAGCAGGTATTAGAAACCTTAAAAGCATCAAATTTAAGTTATGCTTTTCCGGTTTTAATGGGCGATCAAATAGAGCTGGCAATGGAGCTGAGAAAGGCTGGACTCGGACTTTTAGGAAATATTATCGGCGATAAAAAAGCCGTAGCCTGTATAGAAGATACTGCGGTAGCGATTCCATATTTAGCCGATTATATTGCTGAATTTGCCGAAATAATGAAAAATTACGGCCAGGATGCGGTGTATTACGCGCACGCCGGTGCCGGTGAGATTCATTTACGTCCAATCCTGGATTTAAAGAAATCTGAAGATGTAAAACTCTTTAGAAGTATAACAACCGATGTTGCTAAACTCGTAAAAAAATACAATGGTTCTTTAAGTGGTGAGCACGGTGACGGTAGGGTAAGGGCTGAATTTATTGAAATGATGATTGGCCCTAAAAACTACCAAATTATCAGGGATATTAAATTCACTTTTGATCCCGATAATATTTTTAATCCCGGTAAGATTACCGATACCGCTCCAATGGATACTTCCCTTCGTTATGAAGTAGACAGAAAAGAGCCTGAGATTTCCACTTTAATGGATTTTTCAGAGTCTGAAGGAATTCTAAAACTTGCGGAAAAATGTAACGGGAGTGGAGATTGTAGAAAATCGGCTGAAGCCGGTGGCACAATGTGCCCAAGTTATCGGGCCACAAAAGACGAAAAAGATACTACTCGCGCCCGGGCAAATACTTTACGGGAGTTTTTAACAAATTCAGATAAAAGTAACCGATTTAACCACGAAGAAATAAAGGAGGCCTTTGATCTTTGTATTAGTTGTAAAGGTTGTAAAAGCGAATGCCCTTCCAGTGTTGATGTAGCTGCTTTAAAAGCCGAATTCCAGTACCAATATCAAAAAGAAAACGGGAAAAGCTTAAGAAGTAAGGCATTTGCGAACAATGGCAGAATGAACGGCCTGGCTTCTAAAGCTCACGGAATCTCCAATTTTTTCTTTAAAAATTCTTTCACTTCCAGCATTGCCAAAAAGATGATGGGCGTAGCACCGGAAAGGAATTTACCAATTTTAGCAAAGCGAACTCTGGCTAATTATTATAAGAAAAATAAGATGCGTTTTCAACTTGAAAATCCTATCAAAACAGTATATTTCTTTAATGATGAATTCACCAATTTTCTCGATTCAGAAATAGGAATTGATGCGCTGGAATTATTACATAAACTCAACTATCGGGTAGAATTTGTAAAACACGAAGAAAGTGGCCGTAGCCATATTTCCAAAGGTTTCCTGGAAGAAGCTAAAGAGTTCGCCAATAAAAACATTAGTATATTTAAAGATATCGTTTCTGAAAAAACCCCTTTAATAGGTTTGGAGCCATCGGCTATTTTGACTTTTAGAGATGAATATTTGCGTTTAGCCGATAATAAACCAGAAGCTGAAAAACTGGCAAAAAACTCATTCATCATAGAAGAATTCCTGAAAAAGGAAATCGCACTTGGTAATATAAACCCGGAACAATTTACTTCAGAAGAAAAAAATATTAAAATTCACGGGCATTGCCATCAGAAAGCACTTTCTAATACGGTGGTGACTTTTGATATCCTCAATCTTCCGAAGAACTTTAAAGTGAGTATAATTCCATCAGGTTGCTGTGGCATGGCTGGCTCTTTTGGTTACGAAAAAGAACATTACGAAGTGAGTATGAATATTGGTGAACAAACTTTGTTCCCCGCAGTTAGAAAAGCGTCTAAGGAGACAGTGATTTCAGCAAATGGTACAAGTTGTCGCCACCAGATTTTTGATGGAACAAAACGTAACGCACTGCATCCTGTGAGTATTTTAAGGGAAGCTTTGGTTTAATTAAGTGCTCGCCCTTGCGCGATTGTATTTATTTCGGTACTGAACCGGGGAAATCCCGGTTATTTTTTTGAAAGTGTTCCGGAATGCTTTTTCATCAGAATAACCGACTTCAAACATTACTTCTCCCACATTTTCACGGGAAGTTTCCAGGCTACGCTTGGCGGCTTCAACTTTTACGCGTTGTGTGTACTGGCTTATAGTATTATCTGTTGCCTTCTTAAATCGGCGTTCCAGGCTGCGACGGCTAAGAGCGAATTTATTAGCCAGATTATCTACAGTAATTTTTTCCGGAAAATGAGCTTCAATATATTCCTGAACCTTTTTTACGGTTTGATCTTCATGACTTTTTTGACCTTCAAATATTCTAAATGCGGATTGCTCCGCTTTATCCATATCTATCATAAAAGCTTTAGAAGTGAGAATAGCCATTTCACGACCCGCATATTTTTCAACTAAATACAGAAGTAAATTTAAATAAGAATAAGCCCCGCCACTGGTATAAATACCCGAATCTTCAGTCAAAATTTTATCGGCTACCAAATTGGCTTCAGGGTAACGAGATTTAAAATTATCAGCGTGAATCCAATGGGTGGAACATTGTTTTCCGTTTAAAAGCCCCGTTTCTGCCAGGAAGAATGCTGCCACGCATAAACTGGCAATTTCGGTTCCTTCATCATAGCGTTTCTTTAACCAGGGTATAAAATCTTTATTTTTTTCTAAAGCAACTGCCGGTTCATCGTGAATGGCGGGAATAATTATAAGATCGGTTTTAGTGATCTCCCCAATCATTTTTTCGGGTTTAACTGAAAAAAGTCCGTTGGTTTGCTCAGTAGGATTAGAAACGCCTACAAGTTCCACTTCAAAGAGCGGTTTCTTAGCGCGCTGTTCTAAAAAGCCGTTCACCTGATTAAAAATTTGGTGAGAACCAACAATATTTACCAAACTGGTATGGCCCCTGGGAATTAGTATGGAAATATGTTTTTTCATCTGTCTTACTCTTGTATCTAAAACGAATTTATTATTGATTTATTCTGAAAATCAAGGAACTAATTTAATAACTCTAAAACTTTTTTGACGCAAACTCCCCTAAAATTTGGCGTATTTCCCCCAGCTGTTTTTACTAAAAACCCTGTAATTTTATGATAACCAATAAATTAATGTGAAATGTTTAAGTATTCAGCAGTATTTAGCGGCTTTTCGGTAAACGATATAGAGAAAGCAGAAAAGTTTTATAGCAATATCCTGGAGTTTTCAGTGAAGAGTAATGCTATGGGACATATTGAATTAGATATTCCTGATAATAATAACATTATTATCTATCCAAAACCAGATCACCAACCGGCTGTTTTTACCGTATTAAATATACCGGTAGAAAATATTGATGAAGCTGTAAACCACCTGGTTAGAAAAGGAGTTCAGTTTGAACAATATGAAGGAGAAATCGCCACCGATGAAAAAGGAATATGTAGAAGTGATGGAAAAGGTCCAGATATAGCCTGGTTTAAAGACCCAGCTGGAAATATTATCTCGATTTTGAAGGAATGAATTAAAACATAACCTCACAGGTTTTACTAAAAACGAAATTATGACAGAAAAAGAAAAGTTTATCCGGGAGCTTAACGATGCATTTGCGAAAGGAGATGTTCCATATATTCTAAATTGTATGGCTGAAGATATTGTATGGGAAATGATTGGAGGAAACACCAGCCGCGGTAAAGCAGAAATTGAAAAAGAAATGGCTACAATGGAAGATATTGAAATGCTGGAAATGAAGGTTGATAAAATCATTACCCACGGAAAATCTGCTGCCTCAAATGGTACTTTCAGGTTGAAGAAAAACGGTAAAGAAAAGGCATATGGGTTTTGTGACCTCTATGAATTCAACGGATTTAAAAATGCGAAAGTGAAGAAAATGACTTCGTATGTAATTCCGCTGAAGGAAGAATAGTTTTAAAGAAATAGTCTCTGAACTGTTTTAAAATGACCTATAAATTCAAATGATTAGAAAAATGAAAACACAAAAAATTATATCCCATCTGTGGTTCGATAACGAAAAAAATTCGGTAGAGAAAGTGGTGGAGTTCTATAAAACAGTTTTTAAAAACGTTGAAATTAAAAATATTTCCCGCTATGGGAAAGCAGGTCAGGAAATTCATAGGCAAAAACCAGGTAGTGTAATGACTGTGAATTTCTCTATTGAAAATTATGAATTCGTAGGCTTAAATGGCGGAGATTATTTTCAATTAAATCCTTCAGTCTCATTTTTCGTGCTTTGTAATACAGAAAAAGAAATTGAAGATTTTTGGTCTAAATTGAAGGAAAATGGAAAAGTCTTAATGCCCTTAGATAACTATGAATGGAGTCCAAAATATGGATGGGTTGAGGATAAGTTTGGAGTTAACTGGCAATTAATGTTGGAAGAATCTCGAAGCACAAAAGAAAAAATTGTGCCCTCGTTCTTTTTTACCGGTAAAAGCCACGGAAGGGCAGAAGAGGCGATAAATTTCTATACTTCGGTTTTTAAAAATTCCCAGATTGAAGGCATCTTAAAATATACCAAAGATGATAAAAACGATTACGCTTTTGGTACGGTTAAACACGCCCAGTTTCAGCTGGAAGGGCAAACTTTTATGGCAATGGATAGCGGGATAGAGAACGATTTTCCATTTAATGAAGCCATTTCATTCATTATTGATTGCCAAACACAGGAAGAAATAGATTATTACTGGAACATGCTTTCTACAATACCCGAAGCAGAGCAATGTGGGTGGCTAAAAGATAAGTTTGGAATTTCCTGGCAGGTGGTACCATCCACATTACTTAATAAAATGCTGCAGGATCCTGATAATGAAAAAAGAGAACGTGCCGTCGCTTCCTTTATGCAAATGAAGAAATTCAATATTCAGCAATTAAAGAAGGATTTTGAAGGCTAGTAAACTACCTCAAAGTATTTAAATCTCCATTATCGAGTCAAAACTTAAATCTAAAGCTTATGAAGACAAAGCAAATATGGGCAAATTTAGCTGTAAAAGATTTAGAGCGAACAACAAGTTTTTATACCAAATTAGGTTTTAAATCCAATAATTCCCGCCCCTCAAAAGAGCTTACGAGTTTCATGGTGGGAGATAATAATTTTGTGATTCACTTTTTTATAAAAAGTAAACTTAAGACCGCATTAAATGGTGAATTAGCTAATTTAAAGAAGGGAAATGAAATTTTATTCACCCTGGCAGCTTCAAGCACTGAGGAAGTAAACCCGTGGGAAATAGAAGTTAAAAATGCAGGGGGCACCATTGTTTCCAAACCTCATGAATTTGGGGAAGGATATTACGGTTTTGTGTTTTCTGATCCAGACGGTCATAAGTTCAATGTATTTTAAATGGAAGACTTTTAATGATTTAAAAGCTTAAAAAACTAATTCTATAATTCAACGGAACTATTAGCTTAATAATAAAAAATAAAATTATGGAACGAAAAGAATTTACAAGCACAATTAATGCTTCTAGAGAAAAGGTTTGGGAGGCATTATGGAGCGATGAAACCTACTCAAAGTGGACCGCGCCGTTTAGCGAAGGCTCCCGGGCAAAATCTGACTGGGAGGAAGGCAGTAAAGTATATTTCTTAAATGCCGATGGAGAAGGTATGGTGGCATTAATCTATAAACGTAAAGATCCCGAAATTATGAATTTTAAGCATATTGGGATGGTTGATAAAAACGGCAACGAAGATTATGAAAGTGAAAAAGTAAAATCCTGGGCCGGGCTGATGGAAAATTACCGGTTAGAAGATAAAAACGGAAAGACCATTCTCACCGTAACTATGGATTTAAAAGCTGAATACAAGGATTATTTTTTAAAAACCTGGCCCAAAGCATTGGAGAAATTAAAAGAAATAGCTGAAAACGATAGCCAGATGAAAAACCCGATAACAATTTCTGCTATAGTTAATGCTCCTGTTGAAAAGGTTTGGGAGGTATGGAACACACCGGAACATATTGAAAACTGGAATGCGGCTTCAGATGACTGGCATACAACTTCAGCTAAAAATAATTTAAAAAAAGGCGGCAAAATATCTTACCGTATGGAAGCAAAAGACGGTAGTACTGGCTTTGATTTTGAAGGTATTTATAGCGAAGTAAAACCTAACAAATCTCTTAGCTTTAAACTTTCTGATGGGAGGAAAGTCAGTGTAAATTTTAATGAAAAAGATAACAATACTCTTATAGAGGAAAGCTTTGAAGCCGAAAACCAAAACAGTCGCCAAATGCAGCAAGAAGGCTGGCAGGCCATTTTGAATAATTTTAAAAAGTATGCGGAAAATTTAAAATGAAATTACCAGGCTTAGAAATCTTTGTCACCCTGAACTTGTTTCAGGGTCTCATTTGAATTATTATAAAAATAAACTACAATCATTTAAACTACAAAACAATGGCAACACTAAATCCTTATTTGAATTTTAACGGCAATACCGAAGAAGCTTTTAACTTCTATAAATCGGTGTTTAAAAGTGATTTCTCACAGTTGATGCGTTTTACGGATATGCCTCCGGGAGAAGAAGGTGCAGATAAAATTCCGAAGGAATACGAAAATCAAATTCTGCATGTTTCTTTACCATTTGGTGACAGCGTTTTAATGGGATCTGATTGTATTGAAGCATTTGGGCAGAAAGCTGTTTTTGGTAGCAATAATTATATTTCGGTAACTCCCGAAAGTGAAGAAGAAACCCGCCGACTTTTCAAAGAACTTACGGCTGGCGGAGATATAGAAATGCCGCTGGAAGAAATGTTCTGGGGTGATCTTTTTGCGAGTTTTACAGATAAATTCGGAATCAAATGGAATCTGAATTATCCAATAGAAAAATAAAATTTATACCATCAAAAACAATCAATATAAAATTCAATTATGAAAAATTCAATTTTAGGCATCTTGTTTTTAATAGCAGCTTTGCCAATTACAGCACAGCAAAATACAAACAACAATGAGTTTCTTTTAAATTATTTTGAAGAAACTACAGTGAACCTGCAAGACGAAATCTCCGGACTTTCAGAAGAGCAAATGCATTTTAAACCTTCTGAAAATGAATGGTCAATTAGTCAATGTATAGAACACATTATTTTAACTGAAAAAATGCTGTTTGAAATGGCTAAAAGCGAGCTAAAAAAAGCCGAAAATCCGGAACTAAAAGGAGAAGTGAAATTTAAAGACGAAGATTTAATTAAAGGAATAAAAGACAGAAGTAAAAAAGCCCAGGCCACCGATGAACTAACGGGCGATGGGCAGTACAACAATCCTGAAACAGCTATGGCAGCTTTTAATGAACAGCGGCAAATAATCCTGGATTTTATAGAGAAAACGCCGGTAGAAACTTTCAGAAATCATATTAGTGATTCCCCTTTTGGCGCAGTAGATGCCTATCAATCTATGCTATTTATCGCCGGCCATACCGGTAGGCATACGTTACAGATTGAAGAGATAAAATCTTCAGAGGATTTTCCAGAATAGAACTACTTAATTTGTTAACTATAAATTAACCTTAGGTTCTGTAACTTATTAAGGAGACTGCTACTAACTGGAAACTTAAAATAAATTTGTTAAAAAAATCCTTAACCAAAAAATGAACAAAAATGGTTAGAGTATTTAAAACCAATATTACAGATACAGCCCTGGCAGAAGAATTTGTGGATTCTATTCACTTAAATTTCAGCAATTATATAGCGAATTTTGATTTAGAAGATTGTGATAATATCCTGAGAATTGAATCTTTTAATAATGAAATTTGTAGGGAGGCTATTATTAATCTAATTGCTGAAAAAGGTTTTTATGCTGAAGAATTGCCAGACTAATCTTTATTTTATTACGGTTATTGCTGCGAGCAGGCCTTTTTCAGGTTGTTTTTGAAGTTGATGGTAATAAGTGATGTTCCACTTTTTATCTTCATACTCCAGTGCGCTCAGGTTTTCTACCCAATCTCCAGAATTTAAATATAAACACGTACCTTTTTTATTGGTTTTTCTTACGATTTTGGGCTGGTGAATATGGCCGCAAATCACATATTTATAGCCATTTTCTATGGCAAGATCTGAAACGGTTTTTTCAAATGCCGAGATAAATTTCCCGGCATTTTTTACACTGTTTTTTATCTTTTTAGAAAGCGAATATTTGTTTCTTCTCATTTTAACAAGTATTTGGTTGAGTAGACGATTAATGAGAATCAGCACATCGTAACCCCAACCGCCCAATTTAGCGATCCACTTCGCTTTGTGAATTCCAACATCAAATACATCTCCGTGAAAGAACCAGGCTTTTTTGCCATCCAGCTCTAGCACTAATTTATTGGTAATTGTTAAATCACCAAGTTGAGTATCGCTAAATTTTCTAAGGAATTCATCGTGGTTTCCGGTAATATAAATTACCTCGGTTCCAGTGGTACTAAGATCAATGATCTTTTTAATAACTTCAAGATGAGATTTTGGGAAATAACTTTTTCTAAACTGCCAAATATCAATAATATCTCCATTTAACACCAGTTTTTTGGGCTGAATACTCTCCAAATATTCAAGAAGTTCTTTAGCGTGAGCGCCAAATGTGCCTAAATGAATATCTGAAATAACAACTATTTCCGGCTTTCTCTTACTTGTCAAATGCTTGAAATTCTTTTCATTACAAATAACAGAAATTGACAAAATTTAAACCATTAATCTGCCTTATTGAATATTTATCAAATCATTAAATTCATTTCCATTTGTTAACGGAATATTAAATCAACTTACATTTTCAAATATTGACTGAAAAAATTACATTTGTTCAAAATCAATAAAATGGCAGGAAATTCCTTCGGAAAACTTTTTAAACTAACCACTTTTGGAGAATCCCACGGGCAGGCCATTGGAGGAATTATAGACGGTTGCCCGGCCGGAATAAAGTTGGATCTTGAAAAAATTCAAACTGAACTCAACCGTAGAAAACCCGGTCAATCGGCGATTGTTACTCAACGAAAGGAACCTGATACCGTAGAATTTTATTCGGGAACTTTTGAAGGAGAAACTACTGGAACTCCTATTGGGTTTGTAATTAAAAATGCCAACCAGAAATCTAAAGATTATTCACATATAAAAGACACGTATCGTCCCAGCCACGCCGATTATACGTACGATGAAAAATATGGCGTGCGCGATTATCGCGGCGGCGGAAGATCTTCTGCCCGTGAAACTGCCTGTAGGGTAGTAGCCGGTGCGGTCGCAAAGCAGTTTTTAAAGGATATTCAGTTTAATGCCTATACAGCTTCGGTTGGAAAAATTGAACTGGATAAAAATATCAAAGAACTTGACTTTAGTTTAATTGAAACTAACGCTGTACGTTGTCCAGATCCAGCTTCCGCAGAAAAAATGGAAGATTACATCAAGCAAATTAGAAAAGAAGGGGATACCGTGGGTGGAACCGTGCAATGTGTAATTAGAAATATGCCAAAAGGCCTTGGAGAACCGGTTTTTGATAAACTTCACGCCGAATTGGGAAAAGCTATGCTTTCTATAAATGCCGTAAAAGGTTTTGAATACGGTAGTGGGTTTGAAGGAACTAAAATGAAAGGTAGCGAACATAATGACCTTTTTAATGAAGACGGCTCCACTAAAACCAATTTAAGCGGTGGCATACAGGGTGGTATTTCTAACGGAATGGATATTTATTTTAATGTAGCTTTTAAACCTGTGGCTACAATTATGCAAAAACAGGAAACCATAAATAAACAGGGCGAAAATGTTGAAATGCAGGGAAAGGGAAGACACGATCCTTGTGTAGTACCTCGTGCTGTCCCAATAGTTGAGGCAATGGCCGCCCTGGTAATCGCCGATTATTTACTTCAGAATAAAAGTTCAAAAATTTAATTGATTTAAATCCTGAAATTTACTTAGCATGAAAAAACTTGCACTGCACTGGCAGATTTTACTTGGAATGGCTGCCGGGGTTATTTTTGCCTTAATTCTTACAAATTTTAGCTGGGGATCAGAATTTATTGCAGATTGGATAAAACCTTTTGGGAACATTTTTATCAATGCCTTGAAACTTATTGCAGTGCCGCTTATTTTGGCATCTTTGGTAAAAGGAATTTCCGACCTTAAAGATATTTCGAAGCTTTCAAAAATGGGAGCGCGCACCATAGGGATCTATATTTTCACCACTATTGTAGCGGTAAGCATAGGGCTAGGAATGGTTAACCTTATAAAACCTGGGAACGCAATTACCGCAGAAACCCAGCAAGATCTTATTGCAAGTTATGAGGGAGACGCATCTGGGATTAAAGCCAATGCGGATAAACAAAGGGAATCTGGGCCTTTACAGGCTTTAGAAGATATAGTTCCAGAAAATATTTTTGCAGCTGCAGGAGATAATGCCAATATGCTTCAGGTAATTTTCTTCGCCATTTTCTTTGGAATTGGACTCATTCTTATTCCCGAAAAAACGGCAAAACCGGTAAAAGATTTCTTTGACGGATTCAATGAAGTGATCCTAAAAATGATCGATTTAATTATGCTTACGGCGCCATATGGTGTATTTGCACTTCTTGCCGCCCTGGTGGTAGAATCTCCCAGCACCGATCTTTTTGCAGCACTTGCCATGTACGGAGTAACCGTTTTAATTGGTCTTGCCTTAATGATAGGATTTTATATTCTTTTGGTTTGGGGTGTAACTAAAAATAAACCTTCTTTTTTTGTAAACGGAATTGCTCCGGCACAATTACTGGCATTTTCAACAAGTTCCAGCGCTGCTACTTTACCCGTTACTATGGAGAGGGTAGAGGAACATATGGGCGTGAGCCGGGAGGTTTCCAGTTTTGTACTGCCAATTGGAGCCACTATTAATATGGATGGGACCAGCCTTTACCAGGCCGTCGCTGCAGTTTTTATTGCCCAGGCCTTTGGAATGGACCTTAGTATTGGTACCCAACTGGGAATTATCGCCACTGCTACTTTAGCCTCTATTGGCTCTGCTGCTGTGCCAGGTGCGGGAATGGTGATGCTCGTTATTGTACTGGCCCAGGCCGGTATTCCAGAAGCCGGTTTAGCCCTTATTTTTGCGGTAGACAGACCTTTAGATATGTGTAGAACTATGGTAAATGTTACCGGTGACGCCGCAGTTTCACTAATGGTTGCAAAATCTGTAGACAAGATGGGGCCACCCAATGTAAAAGAATGGAATGATGATTACCACCCTGACAGTGATGTTGATGAAACCGAACTGGAGAAAAAAGAGAAAGCTTAGTCCAGGAATTTAGATTTTAATTCTGGTGTAGGGATCATACAACTTTCTTTTTTACCGTACCATTTATAACGGTTGTTAGCCACAAAATTATAAATGCCATCCCGCAGACTTTCGGGAATAAATAGGAAGTTTTTCAGCAAAGAATAACCGCCGGAAAGTTCTCTGGAAATTTCCAGTGCAGCGGTAGATTTTCGATAATAAGCAACTCCTGGATCAATTAAAACAATAGAATCCAATTCTTCTGGATCCATACCGCGTTCTTCAACCAGTTTTCGACCCATTTCGCTTTGTAAAGAGGCAAATCGAAATACATCTTTTTTATCGTGTTCAATTATAAAAGTAACAGCGCTATTACAGAGGTTGCAAACGCCATCAAAAAGAACAATTTTTTTATCTTTTGGAATTTCCATATTATTTCTTTTTCATTGCCTGCACCAGTTCCAGTTTTTCCACATCAACCTGTGTGGTGAACATTCCGTAGTTTACTGTTGCTTTTCCTTTTTCAATTTTATCTAAAGTTCCTACCGAGCGACTGTCTTCTAATCTCACCCTGTCTCCAATTTTAGGCGGAATCTTAGGCTTATTCGCTTCCTGGCGTTCTTTCTCGGTAGTTTTATCCTTTTCTTCTTTCTTCTTTTTTCTAATTACTTCAACCTTCTTTTTAACTTCCTGCTGAACTTTTTTCTCCTTTTCTTTCTGAATTTTTCGCTGTTTAGCCGACTCTTTTTTACGCTTGGAATTTTCAATTTCTACAAACTTGAGGAATTCGCCAATAAGCTCCTTTTTCTTTTTATTCTGAAAATATTTTTCACTCAGCTCATTTACCTTTTGTCCCATATAAATGAGGCGCTGGTTGCTGTCGTACAACTCCTGGTAGCTTTCCAGCTTTTGCTGGATCCTGGTATTGGTTTCCTCCAGTTTATCTTTTTCAAGAGCTGCCTTTTGTTCCTTAGTTTTTAGAGAATTGGTAGTTTTTTCAAGTTTAGAGCGTTCTTGCTGAAGTTTTGCAATACTCCTGTCAAACCTAATTTTTCCTTTTTCAACTTTTTTTCGGGATCTATTTATCAAACTATAAGGAATACCATTTTTTTGGGCAACTTCAAAAGTAAATGAGCTACCGGCTTCCCCAACCTGAAGCTTATAAATTGGTTCCAGGCTTTTAGAATCAAAAAGCATATTGGCATTGCTCATATTAGGCATTTCGTTGGCCAGCTTTTTTAAATTCGCATAATGCGTGGTTAAAATACCAAAAGATTCTTTTTCGTAAAAAACTTCGAGAAAAGTTTCAGCTAAAGCACCACCGAGTTCTGGATCACTTCCGGTTCCAAATTCATCGATAAGGAAGAGGGTTTTATCGTCACATTTCCGCAGAAAATAATTCATATTCTTGAGGCGGTAGCTATAGGTACTCAAGTGATTTTCTATAGATTGATTATCACCAATATCGGTTAGAATTTTTTCAAACAAGCACATCCTGCTATACTCATGAACAGGTACTAAAATTCCACTTTGTAGCATTAACTGTAATAATCCTACGGTCTTTAAGGTAATACTTTTTCCGCCGGCATTAGGCCCGGAGATTACAATAATTCTGTTGTCTTTTGCTAGTTCAATACTTTGCGGATAGGTTTTATCGCCTTTTTTCTTATTGCTTAAATAGAGTAGTGGGTGGTAAGCATCTTTAAGCTGAAGTTCGCGCTCTTTTGTGATTTTTGGCAGCAACCCATTGGTCATTTCGGCATATTTCGCTTTTGCCGCAATAACATCTATTTCACAAAGCAAATTCTGATAATCTATTAAAAGTGGTTTAAACGGCCTTATTCTATTGGTCAGCTCCTTTAAAATACGTTTAATTTCCTCTTTTTCTTCATACTCAAGATTATTAAGCTCACGAGTATACTGGTAAGTCGCTTCCGGCTGAATATAAACAATACTTCCGGTTTTCGAATTTCCTAAAATTCCGCCTTTAACCTTTCGGCGATGCATTGCCGTAACGGCTAAAACCCTGACGTTTTCAACCACACTTTCTCTAATTTCATCTAAATAACCATAAGAATGATAAGTGGTAAGCGCTTTTGCGAAACTGGAGTTAATTTGACCTTTTACCTGGTTAATTGATCGTCTAATTTGTTGTAAATGCGGCGTGGCATCATCTTTTAACTCGCCAAATTTGTTGATCACCCCGCCAATGCTATCTACAATTTCAGTAGTATATTCTACTTCAGAAGTTGTTTCAAACAAACTCGGGTAATACTCCTCGAATTTTCTAAAAAATTTGATGTGTGTATTTACAGTTTCTGAAAGGCTTGCGATTTTTCTGAAACTTCCAATTTCCAGGATAGAATCTTCAATTTCCAGAGTACGCAATTCATTTTTAATAGCATCAAAGCCGTGATTTGGAATGCGGCTTTCCCGGGTTTTTGAACTTACATACTCATTTGTTTGATGAAGTCCGAAGAGTGTCTTTTTTCCAGTTTTATATGGCTGAAGTTTTAAAGCTTTTTCTTTTCCCGGTCCTGTAATGCATAAATCTGAAATTTGCTGGCAAACAACAGTAAATTCGAGGTCTATAAGGCTTTTTGGTGCAATTTTAATCATAAATAAATTTCCCTACTTTTGAGGTTCTGCAAATTTACTTAATTAAAATGAAGGTAGATATACACCCCAGCTGGAAAAAAGAACTGGCAGAAGAATTTGAAAAAGGTTATTTTAGAAGCCTGACAGAATTTGTAAAAACCGAATATACCGAACATACTTGTTTTCCAAAAGGGAAAGATATTTTCTCGGCTTTTGAACACGCCACTTTTCCCAATACCAAGGTGGTTATTTTAGGTCAGGATCCTTACCACGGGCCGGGACAGGCTAATGGGCTCTGTTTTTCTGTTAACGATGGAATTCAATCTCCGCCATCGCTTCAAAATATTTTTAGGGAGATTAAAGATGATTTGGGTAAACCGGTACCAGATTCCGGAAATTTAGAACGCTGGGCAGATCAGGGTGTCTTATTGCTGAATGCCACATTAACGGTTAGAGCGCACCAGGCAGGTTCTCACCAAAAGAAAGGCTGGGAACAATTTACCGATAGGATTATAGAAATAATTTCTAAGGAAAAAGAAAATGTAGTTTTCTTACTCTGGGGCGGTTATGCAAAAAAGAAAGGAGCCATAATTGACTCCTCTAAACATCTTATATTACCCAGTGGGCATCCATCTCCTTTAAGCGCAAATCGTGGTTACTGGTTTGGTAATAAGCATTTCAGCAAAGCAAATGCTTATCTAAAAGAAAACGGGAAACAGCCAATAGACTGGTAAGCTTAAAATCTAAATCCAAGATTTACGTTAAACTGGCCCACGATAGTTGGAGAGTTTTCGCTAAGTAGATTTCTACCAATTCCTGCACCTAGGTCTAGAAAGAATCCTCCCGTAGAAACGAATTTGCCGCCAACGCCAAAGCCAAGCGCAAAATCTGTGTAATTTTCATATTCGTAATAACCATAGCCGTCTGGTCCCACTACATAATTATCGTCATATTCTCCACTGGAAAGCATTCCGAAACCGTGAACGTAGAAACCACGAGCGTAACGGTCGCCAAAGAAATATTTGTATTTCCCGGTTAGCGAAAAATCTTTATAAAATGCATCGTCTATATTCTCGTTGTCGCGATCTAAAGCTTTTATAAAGCCTTCAATTGCCCAACTGGAATTCTTGTCGATAATGCGTTCGTATGTGAGATCTAAAGCGCCAAAGGCAACGAGGTTAAGCGCACCAATACTTAATTCATTTTGAGTAATATCCCTTTTATCGGGTTCGGTAGTTTGGGTATTTTGCGAGTCTTGCGCGAAAGTAACTGATGAAATAAGTACTAAAAATAGTAGTAATAGTTTTTTCATTAAAGTAAAATTGATGAGTTATGATTGATGATTAATTAGGCTACAAATTATGAATAAATTCGGATGAACGCTGTTTTTTTGAAATTAAGTTTAGTTCCAATAATTTCTCCTGCACTTTTTCTACCTCAGCTTCAGCAATTTGCTCTGCACTCCAATGTGTAATATCAAGCCATTTTTCAATATCTTCAAGGCGCTGATCGTATCTTTCGGCTAATTTTTCGGCGATTTTTGGTAGTTTTTTAAAGCGTTGAGTCTCCCTGTTTAAAATTTCTAACATCGTCTTAAGGCGTTCCGGTTCATTTTTTAAACTCTCATTTCTGGCTGCAATCACAAAGCACGGCCAGGGCGTAGGGCAATCGGCAAGTCTTCTAAAGGTATGGTTATCTACCAGAGGTTTGGTAGTAAAATGCTCCCACATAAAATACTGGGCTTTATCTTCTTTTAGCGCTTCTACAGCTCCATCCAGGTCTTTTACTATTTCAAACTGTAATTCTTCAGGATTCCATTCGTGGTTTTGTGCATTAACATAGGCCATAAGATGTGAACCGCTACCTTTTCTGCTAATTGCCGCTTTTGTGTGTTTAAGTTCTTCAACCGATTTATACTTAGAACCAGCCGCTACGTGAATTCCCCAAACCAAAGGAGAACCTATGTAAGTTTGAATAATCTTACTTTCATTTCCCGAAATTATATCTTTTAAAATTCCTTCAGTTAAAATTACTGCGACATCAATTTCTCCAGATCGTAAGGCTTTGTTCATAGCACCGGTTCCACCTGGAAAATCTTTCCAAATAACATTAATGCCACGCGTTTCAAATAATTTTTCTTCTATACATAAATGCCACGGAAGGTTAAAATGCTCGGGGACTCCACCTACTTTTATAGTTTTCATTTGCTATGTTTTTCTTTTAAATAATTATAGATTTCGTATTGAGATCTCACGGGCTGCTCACCGTTTGTTCTCTTAACATACTCATTTTTCTCATCAGCATCCTGAATTCTCGCTTTTACATTATCGTTTAGCTGAATTTCAAGGATTTCTTTGAATTCCTGTGCTACATCTTTATCCAGAATAGGGGAGAGCACTTCTATTCGGCGGGAAAGGTTACGCGTCATCCAGTCGGCACTACCGTAATAGATCTTTTCATCTCCACCGTTTTCAAAAATATAAATACGCCCGTGTTCTAAATATCTATCTACAATACTGGTAATATAAATATTTTCACTTAAACCTTTAATTCCGGGAGTTAGGCAGGTAAAACCGCGAACCAGCAGTCTTATTTCTACACCGGCATTACTGGCTTTATAAAGTAACTCGATTATTTCGGGATCTTCAAGGCTGTTCATTTTAGCGGTGATTTTTGCCTTTTTTCCTTCCCGGGCGTTATCAATTTCGTTGTAGATAAGTTTAATAAATTCCTGTCGTGTAGAAAATGGAGAGATCAATAAGTTTTTTTCCCGCGGAATAATTAATTCTCCTTCAAGAACTTTAAACAAACGCGATAATTCTTTAGCAATTTGTGTATTTGAAGTAAAAATAGCGTGATCGCAATATATTTCTGAAGTTTCACTATTAAAATTCCCCGTGCCAATATAGGAATAGTTGACTAAATCATCGCCTTCCATACGCTGTACCAGCATTATTTTAGAATGCACTTTGATCTTGGGGTAAGAATAAATTACATTGGCGCCTTTTTCCTCAAATTTTCGGCCCCAAATTATATTATTTTCTTCATCAAACCTGGCTTTGGCTTCTACAAATACCGTAACCTGTTTTCCGTTTTCCAGAGCCTTTAAAAGTAAACTTGTTAATCTTGATTCATCTGCAACGCGGTATAAAGAAATCTTAATAGCGGTTACATCTTTATCTTTTACGGCCTGTTCCAGGAAATTCTCTACATAAGCAAAAGACATATAAGGGAAATGTACTGCCTGGTCTTTCTCTGAAATTGTTTCAAAATAATTTTTTGATCCCGAGAGTACTTTATGCTCTATTGCAGGAAGTTTTTTATAATGAAGATCTGGATTGTTTGTAGGATCGGGGAAAGAAAAGAAATCATTAAAATTATGATATTTCCCCCCAGGCATCATATCAATTTTTCCCAGCTTCAGCAGTTTTCTAATTTTTTTATGAAGAAAATTTGGCATTTCTGCATCATATAATAGTCGTGTTGGCTGCCCATCGGTTCTTTGAGCGAGGGAGTCGTAAATTTTTTCAGCTAAAACACCTTCATAAATATCTTCAATATAAAGCTCGGCATCGCGGGAAAGTTTAATTTCATAAACACCTTCAACCTTATGATCTTTAAAAATAGAACTTACCTGACTTCTAATAATTTCGTCTAAATAAGTTATGGAATTATCTTCGCCGTCGCCTTCAAGATTAACAAATCTTCCGCAGGCATCCACAGGAATATTTACGATCCCAAGTTTTTCTTTATCGGTAAAACTCACCACAAAATATAATTCGGCGTTTTGAAGAAAAAGTTCATTTTCTTCCTCAAGATCAATAACCTCGGGCTTAATATGCGATTTTACCTTTTGCTGAAAATAATTAGATGCAAATTCATTTTGGGCTGTATTAAAATGCTCGGCATCTATAAGAAGAATATCGTTTTTAGCAAGCTCAGGTAAAATTTGTTTTTGGTAAATCTCGCCAAATTTGTGCTGCTGCCGTTTTACTTCCTCCAGGATTTCCTTGGTAGTTTTAGTAGGTTTTAAGGCGAGTTTTTTACGAATGCTTTTCTCCACACGCTTCATTTGGCGAAGCTGCGCAACCCTTACCCTAAAGTATTCATCTAAATTAGAAGAGAAAATAGCTAAAAAACGAATCCGCTCGTAAAGCGGATTGAGTTTATCTTCTGCCTCCTGTAAGACTCTAGCATTAAAGCTCAGCCAGTTAAGGTCACGATGCCTTAATGGAATTTCTTGTGGTTCCTGCATTATTGATTAGTGGTTTGACCAAAAATACAAATAAGGGCAGAGGTTTGCTTTTAATTTTCTGTTAAATGCGCAGGCAGAAAGATTTTAAGACTCCTATAATTTTATAATAAGATTACTTTGCCAATTGCTCTAAACTGTATTGAATAAGCTCATCTACGGTATTTTTAGGATCTTTAGAAAATGTTCCCGCAGCCCGGTTAGCAATTATTGCATTCATTGAAATCGCATTATGTCCAAGTAATTTAGATAAGCCGTAAATCGCTGAAGTTTCCATTTCAAGATTTGTGATTTTCTTATTATTGAATGAAAACGAAGCTAGTTTATCGTTCATTTTATCATCCTGGAGTGCTAAACGTAAAATTCTACCCTGCGGACCGTAAAATCCAATATTTGTAGCGGTCACCCCTTTATGCAACCTGGAATAAGCCATACGGGAAATAAGCTTTTCACTCCCGTCTACAACATAAGGTGCAGCTTTCTTTTTAAACCAGTCTAAATGTTGACTAAAAGCATCAGCAAATTCTGAATTTTGAATATGCTCGCTTTCATAGAAGTGTAAAAGTCCGTCAAAGCCAATAGCGCTTTCGCTAATTAAAAAGGAATCTACCGGAACTTCCTTTTGAATAGAGCCCGAAGTTCCAATTCTTATAATATCTAAACTCGTAATTTCTTTTTTAAGCTCCCTGGTTTCAAAATCTATATTTACAAGTGCATCAAGTTCGTTAAGTACAATATCAATATTATCGGGTCCAATGCCAGTAGAAATCACACTGATGCGTTTTCCTTTATAATAACCTGTTTGAGTATAAAATTCCCGTTTTTTTAATTTGAATTCAACTCTATCAAAATGCCTGGTAATTCTCTCAACCCGGTTAGGATCGCCCACTAAAATCACAGTCTTAGCAAGATGTTTTGGTAATAAATTTAAATGGTAAACGCTACCATCACTGTTTTGTATAAATTCTGAAGCTTCTATTGGCATATTATAATTTTAAAACTTTATGGGAGTCGGCATCATAGAGAAAATCAAAAACTCTTGCACCTCCCAAATATTCTTCGTTCTTAAGTTCCTGGTAAAAATTATTCTTCTGGTTTAAGACATCCTGACCTTTTGAGGTTAACACCACGCGATTATCTTCCAGCGCATAGAAAATAGATAGTTTACTGAGTACCCTTTCCATTTGAGAATCGCTATAACCATAATATCCCTGGTACTGCAGGGCGTAACCCAACAATTGGTTAAATGAAGTTATTTGCTGATTTTCTACCAGTTTAAGTACATTTCTCTCCAGCGAATTAATACCGGTTTTACTATTGGGAAAACGTTCTATATGCGCCCTAATGCAACTGGAAAGATATTCAAAATTTGAAGTCTTTTTTATTTGTTTTTTGAGTTTCATGGGGTCGTTGCTGCAATACAACTCCCAAACCAAATTAGCAATCTCCAGGTCTTCTTCTTCTAACTGAATTTTTTTATTAAAATGATTTAATAAATGTTTTTGCGGAAGCCTGGAAAGCGGTAGAAATTCATCCTCTCCTTTTTGGCGTTTACTACATACCAGGTAAAAAGGAACTTTTGGCTGGTGTTCCCTGTAAAAACTTATGGCCGCCAGCATATTTATATGGCAAAAAAGATCGAATTCAAACCAGAGTACCACGTGGTCGTAATCTTTAGCTTTTTTTAGTTTTTTAAGCTGGGATACAAAACGTTTTTTATATTCTTCAGAAGAAATATTGTAGGCTTCTTTTAAAAATTCCTCTCTTTTCCTAATGAATTTTAAAGAACCGACTTCTTTAACACACGGCCCTTCGCAAAGCAATTCCCGCCAAACAATAATTTGCCCGGGTAGATCCAGTTCTTCAACCTGTTCGGTTAAGCTATCACCATTAACAATATGCAGGGCCTTTTTTTCCATTGGGAGAATTTAAAGGTTGGTGGAAATTAACCGCCAACCCGTTTTACATTATAACCATCTATTCTAAGCAGTTCCATAATTTTTTCCCTGTCGTCACCCTGGATAATAATCTCACCATCTTTAGCCGAACCGCCAACTCCACATTTTTTCTTTAGCTTCTTTCCAAGAATTACTAAATCGTCATTAGTTCCTTCAAAGCCTTTAATAATAGTAACGGTTTTTCCACCGCGACCTTTACTGCTAAAATGCGCTTCCAGTTGCTGATCTGCTGGTGCTAAGGTTTCTTCGGTTTCTTCGTGCTCGTTTCCTTCAAAATCATCATTTGTAGAAAAAACAAAACCGCCTAAATCTTCTAGTCCGAGTTTTTTCTTCGCCATAACTTACTTTTTTAGGAGTCCAATTTCTACCAGGCGCTGGTGTAAAAATTCGCCGGCAGTAATATCTTCATATTGTTTTGGGTTCTCTTCATCTATACATTCTTCCAGGCAATCTAAGCGCATCTCACTTCTGGGGTGCATAAAGAAAGGAATTGAATATCTTGGTTTATCCCATTGCTCCTTTGGCGGGTTAATTACGCGATGAATTGTAGAGCGTAATTTATTATTGGTATGTCTCTCTAACATATCTCCCACATTGATTACCAACTCATCTTCCTGGGGTACCGCATCAATCCACTCGCCATCTTTTCGCAATACCTGTAAACCTCCTGTAGAGGCTCCCATAAGTAAAGTGATAAGGTTTATGTCTCCATGAGCGCCGGCTCTAACCGCACCTTTAGGTTCCTCGGTAATAGGAGGGTAGTGGATTGGTCTTAAAATACTATTTCCGTTGCTGGCCCAGTGATCAAAATAATGTTCTTCCAAACCAATGTATAAAGCTAATGCCCGTAATACATAAATACCGGTTTTTTCCAGCATTCGGTAAGCTTCCATGCCTACCTTATTAAAATCCTTAAGTTCAGAAACCTGTACATTTTCGGGGTATTCTTCAGTAAGATTTGCATCTTCAGCCGGTTCCTGCCCAAAATGCCAGAACTCTTTAAGATCACCTTCTTTTTTACCTTTTGCGTGTTCTTTTCCGAAGGAAATATAGCCCCGCTGACCTGCAAGACCTTCAATTTCATATTTTTTCTTTATTTCTAAAGGAAGCGCAAAAAAACTTTTTACTTCTTTATATAGGTTTTCTTCCAGCTCATTATCAAGAAAATGATTTTTTAAAGCTACAAAACCAATCTCTTCGTAAGCTTTGCCAATCTCTTCAACAAATTTTTGTTTTCTGTTTGGATAATCAGATAGAAAATCGGCAAGATCTACGCTTGGAATATTATTCATTGCCATAATATGCTTAGTTTTTTGAGAATTTAACACACAAAGTTAAAGAAAAATACGGGAGCTAACGAGGCTTTTTAAATTTCTTAGCATTTATAATTTTGGTTACATTTGGTAAACAAATACACACTATGCAACCAAATTCTTCCCAGCCGCCTGCTATAAAATTTGAGAAGAAAAATCTCTCCTCAACCCAGTTATTAGACTTATATGCATCTTTATTAAAGCCACGTTTAATAGAAGAAAAAATGCTCATCTTGCTAAGACAGGGCAAAATTTCTAAATGGTTTAGTGGGATAGGCCAGGAAGCTATTTCCATTGGAGTTACGAAAGCGCTTAACGCCGATGAGTATATTTTACCAATGCACCGTAATTTAGGAGTATTTACTTCTAGAAACGTCCCTTTAAACCGACTTTTCTCCCAGTGGCAGGGAAAACAAAACGGTTTCACAAAAGGTCGTGACCGCAGTTTTCATTTTGGTACCCAGGAGTATAAAATTGTTGGAATGATTTCTCATTTAGGCCCACAGCTTGGCGTGGCCGATGGGATTGCTTTAGCGCATAAATTGAAAAATGAAAATAAGCTTACCGCGGTTTTTACTGGAGAGGGAGGCACCAGTGAAGGCGATTTTCACGAAGCGCTAAATATTGCATCAGTCTGGGATTTACCGGTTTTGTTTTGCATAGAAAACAATGGCTACGGACTTTCAACTCCAACAAATGAACAATATAGATGTAAAGATCTTGCCGACCGGGCCCAGGGCTACGGAATGGAATCTCATATTATAGACGGAAATAATATAATTGAAGTATACTCTAAAGTTTCTGAGGTTGCTGAAAGTATTAGACAAAATCCCCGACCGGTTTTACTGGAGTTCAAAACTTTTAGAATGCGCGGCCACGAGGAAGCCAGTGGAACAAAATACGTTCCAGAAGATTTAATGAATTTCTGGCAACAAAAAGATCCCGTAGAGAATTTTAAACGTTTTCTCATAGAAGAAAATATACTTTCTGAAGAGCAGGATGTGCACTTTAAAAACGAAATTAAAGCTGAAATTGATGAAAATTTAAAAGCAGCTAATGAAGAACCGGTTTCAGAATACATTGAAATTAATGAATTAAATGATGTTTACCAGGAGTTTATATATCAAGAGATTAAAACAAATTCAGAAACTGAAACTATAAGATTTATTGACGCTATTTCTCAAGCGGTAAAACAATCTATGCAAAGACATAAGTCCCTGGTGTTAATGGGACAGGATATTGCAGAATACGGTGGGGTTTTTAAAATTACTGAAGGATTACTGGAAGAATTTGGCAAAGAAAGAGTGCGAAACACACCTATTTGCGAGTCGGCTATTGTTGGAACTGCAATGGGACTTTCTATAAATGGAATGAAGGCTATGGTAGAAATGCAGTTTGGAGATTTTGTGAGTTCCGGTTTTAATCCTATTGTAAATTACCTGGCTAAAAGCAATTACCGATGGAATCAAAACGCCGATGTGGTTATAAGAATGCCTTGTGGAGCCGGTGTAGGTGCAGGACCTTTCCATAGTCAGACCAACGAGGCCTGGTTTACTAAAATTCCGGGCTTAAAAGTTGTTTACCCAGCTTTTCCATATGATGCAAAAGGCTTGCTGAATACAGCTTTTAACGATCCAAATCCCGTGTTATTCTTTGAACACAAGGCCTTATACCGCAGTATTCGGCAGGAAGTTCCTTTAGATTATTACACCTTACCATTTGGAAAAGCTTCAATATTAAAAGAAGGGGAAAAACTTACAATTATAACCTATGGTGCAGCCGTTCACTGGGCTTTAGATACCTTAGAGGGAGCAGAGTTAGAAAACATTGAATTAATAGATCTTCGTAGCCTGCAACCTTTAGATAAAGAGACCATAATTAATTCGGTTAAAAAGACCGGAAAAGCACTTGTACTTACTGAAGACTCGCTTTTTGGAAGTTTAGCCTCAGAAATTTCAGCAATTATTTCAGAAGCATGTTTTGAATTTTTAGACGCTCCAGTAATGCGACTTGGCAGTGGGGAAACTCCAATTCCGTTTGCCGCTGCACTTGAAGAAGGATATCTTCCGAAGAAAAAATTGAAAGAAAAATTACAGCAATTAATAGACTATTAATAATAAGAAGTCCAAATATTTCATATTTTAAGATTCCTTAACAGTTCTGCTGTTAAAGTATTAATAATCTTTTGTCTCCGTTCAACACCTACCGTAATTTAGATTACAACTAATCAAAAATCTTTTATTATGATACGTTTAATCGTTATTTTCTTAATCATTGCTTTGGTAGCTGCTATTTTCGGCTTTGGTGGAATCGCCGAAGGTTTTGCAGACATTGCTAAAATAATCTTTTACATTTTCCTGGTACTATTAGTAATTTCTTTAGTGAGCAGATTATTTAGAAGATAAAAACAAATAAATAAAGAATAAAATCCAATGTATTGCGCCAGGTACCAATCGGCAAGCATTGGATTTTTATGTATAACCCAAACAACTAACTAATGAAAAAAATATTTATACTTGGCTTTGTAGCGGTACTACTTGCCGCTTGCGGACCCAGCAAAACCGCCAAAGAAGCCAGAAAAACCTTTAATGGAAACTGGACGCTTACCAGTGTAACTTACCCAAATAGTTCTGGTGAGTTTGATGTTACCCTACTAAATGATGCCAATGCCTCCTGTTTTGAAAACAGTACGTGGAATTTTGTCTCTAATAATAACAGGGGCGCATATACTGTACAGGGACCTAATTGCAGTGCAGGGCAGCGGTATTTTGTTTGGTCTATAGATGAAGAAAATACTCCGGAAGGAATTTTCGATTTTCTATTGAAACCAACCGATGAAGATTATAACTCTACAACGGGAAATCAAGGTTTCCGAATGAATTTAAGATCACTTTCTGAAACACAAATGGTATGGGAACAATCTGTAATGCTTGAAGGTTCTCCATTTGTGATAAGAATGAATTTTTCTAAACTTTAATTAAATTAATTTACTATGAAAACTACTATAAACAGAATGTTTGCCATTCTTTTTGCTGCCACACTTCTTTTTAGTTGTGAAGCCACTAAGAATGCGAATAATAAACAAAAAGGAGCTGTAATTGGATCTGCCGGTGGAGCCGTAATTGGTGGTGTTGTTGGAAACAATACCGGAGACGGAAATACTGCGCTTGGCGCCATTATTGGCGGAGTTGTAGGTGGAGCAGCCGGAGCAATTATTGGTAACCGTATGGACGAGCAAGCCAAGGAAATTGAACAGGAAATTCCAGGTGCTGAAGTTGAAAGAGTTGGCGAAGGAATTAACGTGACTTTTGATGAAAGCAGCGGGGTATATTTTGATACTGAAAAATATAATATCAACTCTAAATCCCAGGCTACTTTAAATAAACTGGCCGATATTTTTAAAGAATATCCAGATTCTAATATTCTTGTAGAGGGACATACAGATGATACCGGTAGTGAATCCTATAACCTTACACTTTCTAAAAACAGAGCACAGGCTGTGACTAATTATTTAACCAGCCAGGGTCTTAGCAGCGGAAGATTTGATACTAAATGGTATGGCGAAGCCCAGCCTAAATATGATAACGAAACTGCAGAAGGTCGTGCTAAAAACCGTAGGGTAGAGCTTGCAATTGTTGCAAACGAAGAATTAAAAGAAGAAGCCAGGAAACAGGCTGAACAGAAGAACTAGGTTCTATTTCTTCAAACAAATATTAAATCCCGGAAATTTCCGGGATTTTTTTATGTATTTATTTATCTTCAACCAATGGCAGATTTTCAAGTAATTATAGTAGGTGCAGGCCTGGCGGGATTAACTGCTGCCATTCATCTTTCCCGGGCAGGAAAACGTGTCTTGCTTATAGAGAAAAAAGCATATCCCAGACATAAAGTCTGTGGGGAATACCTTTCTAACGAAGTAATTCCTTATCTCCATTCCCTGGATATAGATCTCGAAAAAGATTTAAACCCGGTAAAAATTCATAAACTCCTTTACAGTACCCAGAATGCAAAATCGATAGAAACTTCTTTAAACCTGGGCGGAATGGGCTTAAGCCGTTATGCTTTAGATGATTTTCTTTTTAAAAAAGCTGAAGAAAATGGAGCAGAAACTCTAATTGAATCAGTTGAAAATATAAATTTTGAAAATGATGAATTTACACTGAAACTTTCTTCAGGAAAACAACTAAAAACCCCTATAGTATTAGGTGCTTTTGGAAAAAGATCTAATCTCGATAAAAGCCTGGGACGGGAATTTATCCAGGAGAAATCTTCCTGGCTCGCTATAAAATCACATTATGAAAAGCCAGAATTTCCTCCAGATTTAGTGGCGCTACACAATTTTGAAGGCGGCTACTGCGGATTATCAAAAACTGAAACCGGCGCAGTAAACGCCTGTTATATGGTTTCGTATAAAAGCTTCAAAAAATACAGGAATACCGAAGAATTCAAGGAAAAAGTTTTATTTCAGAATGCTTATTTAAAAGGTTTCTTTAAAAAAGCTAAACCTCTATTTGAAAAAGACCTGAGTATTGCTCAGATCTCTTTTCATAAAAAATCCCTGATCAACAATCATATTTTGATGCTGGGTGACGCTACGGGCTTAATTCACCCGCTTTGTGGTAATGGGATGGCTATGGCTATTCATTCTGGAAAAATCGCTTCAGAAGCTGTTTTAAATAATTTCCACGGAAATAATTTAGACCGCAAAAACCTGGAAAATCAATACCGACAAAACTGGAATACGCATTTCGAAATCCGATTAAAGACTGGACGAATCCTTCAGAAAATATTGATCAATCCATTTTTAGCTTCAACTTCACAGCAGCTCGTTAAAAAATTTCCGTACCTGTTAGAGAAAATCATTAGTAAAACCCACGGGCAACCCATAGTATGAGCATAGATACCTCAAAAAGAACAAACGCGGTTGAAATTATGGACGATTTTGACCTCCAGGGAAAAGAACTGGACAAAACCTTACGTGACCTGGATAACATAAACAAATGGTTGGGTGGGAATAAAATCACCTTAGAAGGAGTAAAAAATATTGTACAAAACCATTCGAAAACGAAAGAAATCCACATTGCTGATGTGGGTTGCGGCAATGGTGCTGTACTTCGGGAAATCGCGAGATGGGGAAGGAAGAACGGCTATAAATTTAAACTTACCGGCATTGATGCCAATAGCTATGCCATCAAAATTGCTGAAGAAATGTCTATAGACTATCCCGAAATTGATTTTAAATCTATAGATATTTTTAGCCTGGAATTTAAAAATTTTTATAGCGACATAATCTTGTGTACCTTAACACTACATCATTTTAAAACCGGTGAAATTTCAGCTTTACTAAACCTTTTTAATCAACAATCCAGGCTGGGTGTGGTGATTAACGATTTACATCGCTCCAAACTTGCGTATAGGTTATTTCAGGTTTTTTGCGCAGTTTTTATCAACAACGAGATTGCGCGAAAAGATGGGTTGACATCTATCTTAAGAGGATTTAAAAAAGAAGAATTAAAAGATTTTGCCGGGAAAATTCCGCAAACCAATCATCAAATTAGCTGGAAGTGGGCATTTCGCTACCAATGGATTATTCAGAAAGATAAAATATGAGTGTAAAAATTACAGGCGTAGAAAAAGAATTACCGCAGTATGCCCGGGAAACCAAAGATATTTTACCGTTGGTAGAAACCTGGCTTCAGGACCAAAATGATCGCTATCGACGAAAAGTATTGAAGATTTTTGAAGGTGCTGCGGTAGATAAACGCTATTCTATAATGGATCCCGAAGAAGTTTTCACGGCAACTTCTTTTGAAGATAAAAACAATATTTATATACGGGAAGTTAAGAAACTCGGCAAAAATGTATTAAAAAAAGCTTTACAGAATAATAAGTGGGAAGCAGATTCAATCGATTTTATAATTACCGTGAGTTGCACCGGGATTATGATTCCTTCCTTAGATGCTTACCTAATCAATGAAGTAAAATTACGCCAGGATATTACCCGGCTCCCGGTTACCGAAATGGGCTGCGCGGCAGGAATTTCAGGAATAATGTATGCCGCGAATTTTCTTAAGGCAAATCCGGGAAAACGAGCGGCCGTTATTGCAGTTGAAAGTCCTACGGCTACATTTCAGTTAGATGATTTCTCGATGGCCAATATGGTGAGCGCTGCAATTTTTGGAGATGGTGCCGCTTGTGTATTGCTATCTTCAGAGGAAAACGCTACAGGGCCGAAAATTCTGGGTGAAGAAATGTATCATTTTTATGAAGCCACCCATTTAATGGGTTTTGATCTCACCAACCACGGCCTCAAAATGATTTTAGATGAAAGCGTGCCGCAAACTATAGCTTCCCATTTTCCTGAAATTGTTCATCCGTTTTTGAAAAAATTCAACTCAAATATTGAAAAAGTAGACCATTTAATATTTCATCCCGGCGGAAAGAAAATTGTACAAACAGTTGAAGATCTTTTTGGTAACTTAGGAAAGAATATTGATAAAACCCGTGAGGTGCTTAAGCAATACGGGAACATGAGCAGTGCAACGGTGCTGTTTGTGTTAGAAGAATTTATGAAAAATCAGCCAAAACCGGGCGAGCAAGGCTTAATGTTAAGTTTTGGTCCAGGTTTTTCGGCACAAAGAATTTTATTGGAATGGTAACAGAGTTTAAAGATCGTAATTACTGGGCAATTATTTTAGGCGGAAGTACAGGCCTTGGCTTTGCCACCGCCAGAAAACTCGCCCATCATGGGATGAATATAATTATAATACACCGTGATAGAAGAACCGATATAGCCGAAATAGAAGAAGCTTTTGAAGATATTAGAGAACAGGATGTTAAGTTTGAAAGCTTTAATGTGGATGCTACAAACGCTGAAAAACGAGCAAATTTAATTGAAGAAATTGCTAAGATCTTAGGAAAAGAAGGCAAAATTAGAAGTTTGGTACATAGTATTGCAAAGGGAAACCTAAAACCTATGACCGGTGATGAACCTACTTTAGATAATGTAGATTTTCAAATTACTATAGATGCGATGGCTATTAGCCTTTACGATTGGACAAAAGCTATTTTCAAAGCTAATCTTTTTGCAAAAGATGCCAGGATTATATCGTTTACCAGTGAAGGCAATAAAAAAGCCTGGGCCAATTACGCCGCGGTTTCTGCAGCAAAAGTAGCCTTAGAATCTATAACCCGAAATATCGCCCTGGAATTTGCTCCTTACGGTATTCGCGCAAATTGTATCCAGGCGGGAGTTACGGTTACCCGGTCTTTCCAGATGATTCCCGGGAACGAAACTTTACGCAACCACGCGCTAAAACATAATCCGTTTAAAAGGCTTACCGTTCCAAATGATGTGGCCAATGTGGTTTATTTATTGAGTAAAGACGAAGCCGGTTGGATTACGGGGACTATTATTCCGGTAAATGGTGGGGAACATTTAAAATAAGCAGCGATTGGATTATAAAAACATACTCGAAAAATTACCTTATTCAAAGCCATTCCTATTTATAGATGAATTGTTGAACGTAAATGAGAAATCTGCTGAAGGAATTTATACATTTCCAGAAGATTCTTTTTTTTATAAAGGGCATTTTAAAAATAATCCGGTAACGCCAGGTGTTATTTTAACTGAATGTATGGCGCAAATTGGCGTGGTATGCCTGGGGATTTTCCTGCTGGGAAATGAAAAAACTAATTCTGAAAATATTAAACTTGCCTTAAGTTCTTCTGAAGTAGATTTTTACTTGCCGGTTTTTCCCGGGGAAACGGTAAAAGTAGTTTCAGAAAAGTTGTTTTATAGGTTTAATAAATTGAAATGTGAAGTAAGAATGTATAGCAAGAAAGATAAGCTAATTTGTCGCGGAAAGATTGCCGGAATGATTAAAAACGAATCTGTTTAGAAATTTATTTAAATGAAAAAGCGCGTAGTCATCACAGGAATGGGTGTGGTTGCACCAAATGGTGTTGGGCTGGCTAATTTTGAAGATGCAATTAGAAAAAGCGCAAGTGGGATTAGGTTTGAAGAGGAACTGGAACGTTTAAACTTTAGTTGCCAGATTGCTGGAAAACCACAACTTTCGGAAGAAAAAATAGCTGAATATTTTACGTCTTTACAACTACGCGGACTTAATTCCAGCGGGATTGTGTACGGGGTAATTGCCGGAACCGATGCCTGGCAGGATGCAGGACTTAAAATTGGAGATAACGAACAACCAGATTGGGACTGCGGAATTGTTTTTGGCACCGGAATTCTAGGTGTAGATAAATTTCGGGAAGCGATTCATTTAATAGATGCCGGGAAAACCAGAAGGTTGGGAAGTACCAGCGTTATGCAAACTATGGCCAGTGGAATTAGCGCTTATTTAGGCGGTATTTTAGGCTGCGGAAATCAGGTAACTACTAACTCCTCGGCCTGTACCACGGGCACCGAAGCTTTATTAATGGGATTTGAAAGAATTGCTGCCGGAAAAGCAAAGCGAATGTTAGTTGGAAGCTGCAGCGATCACGGCCCTTATGTTTGGGGCGGTTTTGATGCCATGCGTATTTTACCTTCAAAATATAACAAAAATCCTACTGAAGCTTCCCGGCCAATGAGCGCCTCGGCAGCAGGTCTTGTGCCCGGCAGTGGAGCAGGGGCCTTGGTGTTAGAAGAATACGAATCGGCTAAAGAGCGGGGCGCGAAAATTTACGCCGAAGTTTTAGGTGGTGCTGTAAATAGTGGTGGCCAGCGGGGTGGTGGCAGTATGACGGCTGCTAATAGCGAAGCGGTTATTCGTTGTATTAAGGAAGCTATTCATTTTTCTAACATTTCATCAGAGGAAATCGACGTGATTAATGGGCATCTTACCGCAACCACTAAAGATGCGCTGGAAATTGAGAATTGGAAGAAAGCATTGAAAAGAAGTGATTTTCCGTATATAAATTCTTTAAAGGGAATGACCGGGCATTGCCTGGCCGCTTCGGGAAGTATAGAATGTGTTGCAAGTGTGTTACAGATGGATAAAAATTTTATCTTCGGAAATGTGAATTGCGAAGACCTGAAACCGGAAATAGCAAATTTGGTTTCAGAAGAGAAAATTCCAAGGAAAACTTTAGAGATACCAACTAATATTCTGGCAAAATCCAGTTTTGGATTTGGGGATGTAAATTCCGTAGTTATTTTTAAAAAAATATAAAGCTATTTATTACAAAAAATGAAAGAAAAAGAAATATTGGATGCTATCAAAAAGATCGTCACGCCTTATACCCAACGCAAGGAAGGCCTGGAAAATTTTAGCCAAAAAACCGATTTTATTAAAGACCTGGAAGTAAATTCGGCTAACCTGGTAGATGTGATTTTGGATGTTGAAGACGAGTTTAATATTGAAATAGACAACGAATCTATGGAAGGTATGCTCACTGTGGGCGATGCTAAAAATATTATTGAGCGCAAACTTGCTTCAGCGTGATTGGCAACGATATCATAGACCTTAACCTGATTCGGGCTCAAAGTAACTGGCAAAGAGAAGGCTTTCTTCAGAAATTATTTTCGGAAGAAGAACAAACTTTTATTCAGAATTCAGAAGATCCTGAATTAAATGTCTGGTTGCTTTGGAGTATGAAAGAGGCGGTTTATAAAGCGGTTCAGCGTAAATATAAGCTGAAGCGTTTTTATAATCCGAAGCAATTTGTTTGCGAACAGGTTAAAATTAATCCTGATAAGGCAAGGGGAGTGGTGTGCTATAAAGAAGATGTTTTTGTAATAAATTCTATTCTTTTTCCAAATATGATTCATACAATTACCGGAAACACTGAGTTTTCCCTTATTTCAGAAAATAAAAATTCCAGGCTCAGGTTGCTTCAAAAAATTGCTGAGCAGAGAGGAATTCCATTAGAATCCCTTAACATAAGTAAAGACCAGCAGGGAGTACCATTTGTGAGCTACGGGGGTGATAATCTGCAAATTCCGTTTAGCCTTTCCCACCACGGTAATTTTTCAGCTTACGCTGTCTCGTTAAATCTGTCCTAAAACCCGACTTCAGCATTGTGAAAACATAGCCTTATTTGTATCTTGAAACAACTAATTTAAAACGATTTTGATTATGAAGACTGTTGATAAGATGGAAGTGCTGCACAGCCAAAGTGCCGAATTTGTTGAAAAAGGTGAAACCGGTAAATTTTTAAAGTTAATCCCAGACACATTTATTATTAAAGGTGAAGAAAAAGATGGCGTTTTTAACCAGGGTTACGCTATTAGACATATAAACAGGCAGGATATACTGCTTATTGATGTAGTTGAAAAATCTTCTAAAGATGCTATAAAAAAGCTGGTAACCGATGGGTATAAAATAAAAGGTATTTTAATTACCTGCGATGCTATTTTAAAAGATGCTTATGCCGATCTAAAGACAATTTCTGAAGATGCCGGTGGCGCACCAATTTTTGCACATCCACGCAACAATTTTAAAGACAGTTTTAAAACCAAAGATATAACAGAACGCAAAGGAGTTTTAAAAGATTTTGGTTTAAAAGTTTTTGATCTTCCAGGAAACGGTGGCGCTTCAGTAGTTATTTATTCTGAAGTAAACGATGGAATGTTATTCCCGGGTGAAGATGCCGAAGGCTCTCCATATAATTCAAATTTAAATACCTTTAAAAGACCAAAAATGGATAAATCTAACGACGATTTTGGATTGGCAGGAAGCTGGAGTGCTTTTGATGAAGAATTTGCCTATTTATTTCCAAGAAAAGGAAAACCCGGTTTCAATATTGAAGAAGGTCAGCAAACCGATATTTTAAACGCTTTAAGCAGAAGTTAAAAATATAATTAAGCTGTTTCGAAAGTAGCCCGTTGAATATTTACAACTTAGATTCAGAATATTACAACAGCTATTTTTCAAACAGCTTTTTTTGAAGCCATAAATAAAGAAGAGAACCTTCTCTATTTGTGGCTTTTTTAATGTTTAAAGTTTTCAATATCCGCTAAACATTAAGTATTTAGGGCAGGGTAGAAGATATAAGATATTGTTAAACGCACCCTTTGTTCTTATAAATTGTAATATTTTAAAGCTTAAAAATAACCAACTATGTCTAAATTAAACGTAACTCAAAAATTAATTAAAGAACATTTGCTCAAGGGAGAAATGATTCCCGGAAAGGAAATAGGAATAAAAATAGATCAGGCATTACTGCAGGATGCTACGGGAACACTGGTACAATTAGAGCTTGAAGCTATGGGGCTCGAAAAAGCTCAAACCGAGGTAGCCGTGCAATATGTAGATCACAACCTGCTACAAACCGACTTTAAAAATGCCGATGACCACTTGTTTTTACTTTCGGCAGCGCAAAAATTCGGACTTTGGTATAGTAGACCCGGAAACGGTGTAAGCCATCCAGTACATATGGAACGCTTTGGGAAACCGGGTAAAACTATGGTAGGTTCAGATAGCCACACTCCGGCTGCAGGTTCTTTAGGAATGCTGGCCATTGGTACTGGTGGACTTGACGTTGCGGCAGCGATTGCAGGACAACCATATTTCGTGAAAATGCCAAAAGTTTGGGGCGTAAAACTTACCGGAAAATTACCAGACTGGGTAAGTGCTAAAGATGTTATTCTTGAAATGCTTCGCCGTCACGATGTAAAAGGCGGAGTTGGCAAAGTAATAGAATATTATGGCGACGGACTTAAGAATTTAAGTGCTATGGATCGTCACGTGATTGCCAATATGGGTGCTGAACTTGGTGCTACCACCACCGTTTTCCCAAGTGATAACGAGACAAAAAGATTTCTAAAATCTCAGGAACGTGAAGATGATTGGAGAGAATTGGTAGCCGATGAAGGTTGTGAATACGATCTTCACGAAGAAATAATTTTAGATGAACTGGTTCCCTTAATTGCCTTACCAACCAGTCCTGGAAATGTTGTTCCAGTGAGGGAGGTTGCAGGAAAATCAATTAGCCAGGTAGTTATTGGTTCTTCAGCCAATCCCGGTTTAAGAGATTTCTGGGTGGCAGGTGCTATAGTAGAAGATAAATCGGTTAGTAGTGATGTTTCTTTTGATATTAACCCAACTTCAAGGCAAATTATTCAGAATATGATAGAAAATAGAGCTTTTGCGAACTTAATCAAGGCAGGAGCGCGTTTTCACCAGTCAGGATGTATGGGTTGTATAGGAATGGGACAGGCACCGGCATCTGGAACTATTAGTTTGCGTACTATGCCCAGAAACTTCCCAGATCGTTCCGGTACAAAAGATGACCAGGTACATTTATGTAGTCCAGAAACAGCAGCAGCTTCAGCTTTAACAGGAAAAATTACCGATCCAAGGGATATGGAAAAGCTTTATAATATGAAGTATCCTAAATTTGAATATCCCGAATTTCAGATTATTAAAGAAGATATGCTGGTTGCTCCTCCAGAAGATGGTTCTAAAGTTGAACTTCAAAAAGGTCCAAATATTAAATCGCTCCCATATATTGAGCCTATGCAGGATAAATACAGCGTACCGGTTATGCTGAAAATGGGTGATAATATTTCTACCGATGAAATTTTAAAAGCAGGAGCAGAGGTACTGCCATTTAGAAGTAACCTGCCAGAAATTAGTAAATTTTCTTACACGGTTATTGACGAAAGTTTTTATGATCGTGCAATGAAAGCTAAAGGAGAACACGGCGGCCATATTGTAGTTGCTAAAGATAATTATGCGCAAGGTTCCAGTAGGGAGCACGCGGCAATTGCCCCAAAATATTTAGGACAGGTAGCGGTAATTGCAAATAGTTATGCAAGAATTGCCTGGCAAAACCTGGTGAATTTTGGTATTCTTCCGTTGGAATTTTTAGACATCGCAGATTATGAAAAAATAGATCAGGACGATCAAATAATTTTTAGAAACCTGCGGGAAGATATCATAAACCGAAATAATATTAAGGTAATTGTTAGAAAAGCAAATGGTGATAAACTGGAGTTTGAAACAAAACACAGTATGAGCGACAGACAAATTAATATTTTACTAAAAGGTGGAATTATTAATGAGTTTAAAGAACGTATTGAAGCAAACGAACTTGGTGAAGATCAAGCCAAAGATGCTGAAGAAGCCGAAACAAAATAAAAATTGATATTCCCGAATTCACTTCTGGATATTCTGATTATTATCTACCTGGTTTCTGAAACAATTGTAGGACGAAAAAAACCCTGATGTGAGTTACATCAGGGTTTTTTATGAATTAAACTGAAAATATTCTTAGTTTGAATGTGTTTTCATTTGGCCTTTTCTTTTTGATAACTGCCGTTCCAAATCTCTAATAGTTTCAGAGGTTGCAGCTTCAAAAGAGTTTTCGTTAGATTCGGCAAAAATTTGAGGCCCGGGAGCACTCAATTTAATATTACAAATATAACCTTTAGGATCCTGGACTTCTTCCTTTTTAAAATACACCTGGGCTTTCACGATCCAGTCATATTTATTCTCCAGTTTATCTAATTTTTTTTGAGCGAACTCCTGTAGTGATTCGCTTTTATCGAGTTTTACGAACTGATATATTGCTTCCATAAATAAGTTTATTTTAGTAGTACCAATAAACCCATAATTCTCTAAGTACCCAAATCAATTAAGTGATTCTTAGCAAAGGTTTAAGAATATTTTTAAGTGCATAAACTTATTTTTTAGTTGAAGATAAATTAGAACTATATTTATCAATAAAATAGCTTGGAAAAATTCGTGAACTACGAATTTAAAAGTCTTTTAAGAGTAATAAAAAGTTAAAGATTGTATCTTAAGCTAAGAATCTTATAAAGTTGATTATGAACCTTAAAATCAAATATTTAACTATTATTTTTGCTCTAATTGTACTGCAAAGTTGTGGTAGTAGTGCTGATACTACTAAAATTGCTGAAACCAAAGCTTTAATTGAAAGCATGGAATTTGAAATTGAGCACGATTGGCTCAACCCGATGTCTGGTGGTAGAATTAACCTGATAGGAAATACTAATTTTATACGCTTTAAAAAAGATTCTGTGAATTTATTTCTGCCATTTTTTGGTGAACGTTTTTCTGGCGGTGGTTATAATAATGAAGGCGGCATAATTTATAACGGCCCGTTACAGGATTTTGAAATTAGCAGCGGAAAGAATAATTCCCAAATAATAAAATTTTCTACCGACCAGGATACTGAGAATCTGGATTTTTCAATAAATATTTTTCCTGAAGGAGATGTAAATACCAGGGTGAATAGCAGCCAGCGTTCGTTTATATCTTACCAGGGAAGGTTAAGTGAGTTAGAAGAAGAGGAGTAGGTTCTAAATGAAAGATAAGTTTCAGCTCTAAAATATTCTATTTTACATAATATAAATTATAGTTCTTTTTTATATCTATTAGTCATATCGTACTGTGAGCTGGAAGATATTTTTTCAAAAGTCGCTTCAATTCGTTTTTATCAATTGGCTTTGGAATATAATCATTACTCCCAATCTCAATAAACTTGTCCCTGTCATTAGGCATGGCGAATGCCGTTTGGGCAATAATAGGAATAGTTGGATTAAAAATTCTTATTTTTTGAATTGCTTCTTCGCCACTCATTTTTGGCATTTTTATGTCCATGAGCACCAAAGAGATTTCAGTATCTTTTTTAACCATTTCAACTGCTTCTAAACCATTTTCTGCATGTAGAATATTGGTTACCCCCATATTTTCGACGATCTTTTTCAGAATTAAATAATTCAATTTATCATCTTCAGCAATTAAAATCTTATGGTTTGGTAGCTGGGTTATTTCGTTATTCTCTTTATTGGTATGGGTTGTTGTGGTAGTGACTTCATCTTTAGGAATGCTAAAATAGAAGGTGCTGCCTTTATCTTCTTCAGATTCTACCCATATATTACCCCCAAGCATTTCGGCATAAGCTTTGGCTATTGATAAGCCCAAACCAGAACCTTCGTGTGGGCGACTTAAACTCGAATCTGCCTGTACAAACCGATCGAAAATAACACCAATTCGGTTTTCCGGAATTCCTATACCATTATCTTTTACATAAAAAACAATATTACCGTGTTCATCTAAACTTCCAAATTCAATAATTCCGTCTGCAGTAAACTTATTAGCATTACTCAACAAATTGATAAAAATGCTGGTAAGCATATTTTTATCGGTATAAAGCATGGTATTGGTATGAAGATATTTGCTGGTACATACTATTTTGTTATTCTTTTTACCAGCTATAGGCGTCGCCACATTTAGGTGATTCGCTATTATTTCAGAAAGATTAAAGTTAGATTTATTGACCTTTATTTGCCGGGTTTCCACCTGGGAAATATCTATTAGATCATTGATAGTAGAGAGTAATCTCGTACCACTTAATCGTAATACTTCATAATACTTTTCACGAACCTCTTTCTCCGATGATTCTTTCAATAGGTCTATAGTACCCATAATTGCATTAATAGGAGTACGAATTTCGTGACTTATATTTTGTAGAAAAACACTTTTTAAGCGATTACTCTCTTCTGCTTTTTCCTTTGCTTCTTTTAGATTATTGAGTGTGGCTTTTTTCTCTGTAATATTCTCTCCTAAACTGGCTATACCCTTTATTTTTCCGTAGTCATCGGTAATTACCGAATTGTACCAGGAGATATAAAGTTCTTTATTGTCTTTTGTGAGTATCTTACTTTCAAAATGATGTAGGCTTCTGTTATTTTCAAATAATTCTTTAAGACCTTTTTCCGTAGTTTCTTTTTCATCTTCAGGCACAAAAATATCAACAGTGTTTTTGCCAATAAGCTCTTCCTCGGTATACCCGGTAATTGAAAGTAAATAGTCATTACAAAAAATGATCTTGCTGTCGATATCAAGATTTATAAAAACCATATTAATGTCCAGCATCATTTTAGTAAATCGCTGCTCAGATTCATATAACCAATCTTTTTCTTTTCGGTTTCTCCAAACTTTTAATTGCCGGTTCATTAACAGTCCAAGAAGTACGGTGATAACTGGGTATATAATTAAAATAGGCAAAGCCATAAACTCTACAAGAGCCAGAGCCCCCTCTATAGGTATAAATATGGGCAGAATTAACATACACACGTGCACTATCACACCCAAAAGATATAAAGATACTATGCTGTTTTTGACCCCTAGCCTTTGTTGAAAATATTTCCACCCAATACCTAACAAACCCGAAATTATAATGAGGCCAACTCCTGCTATTACATAATCCCCACCAAGATACAAGCGGTAAGCTGCTATAATTAAAATGGCAATAATGGTGGGTACAGCTCCAAGGTATAAGCCGGCTATTGCCAATAAAATTGTTCGTAGATCAAAATAATGTCCTGGTTGATACGTCCAGGGCGTAAACATTAGGAGAACCCCAATGCCCCCAACAATAATACCTGCAAAAACATTGGGGAGTAATTTTTTAGAATGGGTAGAATCAATCCACTTTGTGGCATATAAAAAACTGAAAACCAAAAGCAATGCTACGTTTTGTATTAATCCTGAAAAAAAGGGGTAATCCATATTTTAACGGTGAGTTTTGGAAACAGTTTATTAAATTTTAATAAACTTAAACATCTAGATAAGTACTAGAGACAAAATGAATTTACAGAAACAATTTTGTTCAATGTATTATTAATGCCGCATCACTGATTACTTAAAGTACTAAATATAAGAATTTATTACTATACTAACCATTGAGTAATCATTAGCCTACACCCATAAAAAAGCTAGCGGTGCCACTACTTCCCTTTCAAAAATGGCATACACACTTTTAAATTATCGCACTCTATACAACCAGGTTTAAAAATAAATCTTTAGTAAGATCCGCTCCATCCTCTTATCAAATAAATTATCCTCATTTATTTAACAGCAAATTAAAATTATCTCCTCTCCTTTTTTATAATTTAGATTACTTAAACCAAAAAACTAAGAGTATGAGAAATTTTGTAATGATTTTAGCCCTTGTAGCTATAGGTTTTACAAGTTGTAACGATAATGCCAATAAGGATTTGGAAAAGCAACAACAGGAATTAACAAAGGCCAATGATAGTATTGTGAGTACCCACGAAGAGCTTAGGCAAAAGCACCAGGAATTAATGAACAATCATAACCAGGTATCACAGGAATTACGCGGACTCGAACAATTGGAAGATTCTACCCAATTAGAAAAACTGGCAGAGCTTGAAGGGCAAATTAGAGACCACCAGGTTACCCTGGCTTCTCACGAAGAAATGATTAGAAGTCATAACGAGCTTAATAAAGAATACGGTTCTTTAAGCACCGATGAGAAAAAAGCGCAACTTGACGAAATGCAAAAAACTCACGAACGTATTATGAGTGAACAGGACGAAATCAAATCGGAACACGATGGGATTGAAAAAGGGCATCAATCTATTAAGGATGTAATTGCTCAATCTTCCGGTGAAGATTCTGAAGACTCGATGTAATTTATCGAGGTAGTTTACTATAATTGAATAAGAAAGAAGGCTGTTTGAAAGTTTTTAACCCGTCATCCTGAACTCGTTTCAGAATCTAACATGATTATAATTAATTTCATATTAGAAGCTAAAACGAGTTCAGCTTGACGGAAATAGATCTTTCAAGAAGCCTCTTTTTATGCCTAAAATCTAATTAAGCTGTTTCCAACTCAAGATCTTTCTTAGATTTTCTATATAAAAAAGAACTATAAATATTTCTTTTCGCAAATCTCACTTGTTTGTCTGAACTGATGAACTTCATAAAAAGCTTCTTGTTCACTCCAAAATATTCGTAGGTAGTACCGTTGGTAAAAGAGATTTCCAGTAGGTTTCCTTTGTGCTGGTAATCTGCAATTCCGGCTTCGTTTATAGTGCGGTTATATTCTTCAAGGTTGGCTTCGCGAGTTTGTGGCGCAATGCTTACCAAAAAGTGATAGCCATCTATAATCTCTTTGCTCTTAATTTCGGCTTCGGCGTGCTTCTCGTCGGTTTCCCTAAATTTATCGGGATGCCATTCTTTCACCAGGTTTCGGTAACTGGTTTTAAGTTCTTTAAGGTCTATCTCTTTTTCAACATTAAAGAGCTTTTTATATTGATTTACACGCTTCATTTTTCTTATTTTAAATAAGCGGCAAAACTACTCCTTTTTATCGGATAATAAATAGGTTATTCTCCTACCCTTTTCCTTTATTTTCTCTAAAACTTTAAAAGGTACATCCAGTTGAGCAAATGGTAAGTAACCAAACCAGCAATTAAAGCTATTACCAGCTTTAATCCATTAAATCTTAACCATTGTAGAATGCTTCTCATCAAAATATCTAGCGAAATTTCCGATTTTACCTCAAAACCGAAATATCAAAGATATCTGTAATTATTGAATTAATTTTACGGATATCCGCATTAATGGTAAAAATAGGGAAATTCAGTACTTAAAGCGATTCAAGGTATAGATTCTCTACTTTGGTTCTTGCCCAGGGCGTTTTTCGTAAAAACTTTAAGCTGGATTTTATAGAGGGATCTTGCGTAAAACATTTAATATTGATGCGTTTCCCCATTTCTTCCCAGCCATATTTTGCTACCAGAAATTCTAAAATTTCGGCAAGTTTAACACCGTGTAACGGATTATTAGGTTGTTTGGATTCCATATTTAAATATAACGCACTCTTACTTTTTTCTTTTTAAGCCTGGAATTGTTAAGCGTTGAAATAAGTTCTTCAGCTTTTTCATTTGGAACAGCCACAAATGCGCAATCCTGTTTCAGTTCTATAAGTCCCAGTTCTTCTTTTTTAAGATTCCCCTGCTTTAAGAAAAGTCCAGCGATATCTCCTTTTGAAATTTTATCTTTTCTTCCTCCCGAAATAAACAAGGTAGTCTTTTCAACTACATCGGTATTGTGTTTCTTATTGTGAATTACATAATCATTTGATTTAATAAAATCTGGAAGGGTTCTTCTATCTGAAAGTACGTAAGCAATTCCCTCCTGGTGCATTCTCGCTGTACGCCCATTTCTATGGGTAAACTCTGAAGCCTTAAAGGGTAATTGATAATGAATTATAAAATCTATCTCGGGCACATCTATGCCACGCGCAGCAAGATCGGTAGCGATCAAAATTCGATGCGTTCCATTTCTAAATTTAATAAGTGATCTTTCCCGGTCTTTTTGCTCCATCCCGCCAGAAAAAATTCCGTGCTTAATATTATTTTCACCCAGGAAATCACTTACTTCAGCTATACTATCTTTTAAATTGCAAAAAATAATTCCTGAGCCTTCAGCATTTTCAGAAAGTAATTTTACAAGGCTTTGCAATTTGGTTTTTGGATTTACCTGTATGGTTTTAATTTCCAGGGATGGCTGTTCTCCTTTTAAATAATCTACTCGCTTCGGATTTTTAAGACCTACAAAACCCGGAATATCAATATTTTGCGTTGCTGAAGTCAGGATGCGTTTATCTAAACCCGTAAGCTCCCCAATAATTTCTTTCATTTCGTTTTCAAAACCTACTTCTAAAGATTTATCAAATTCATCTAAAACCAGCGCTTTAATATTTTTGGTGGAGAAAGTTTCCCTTCTAAAATGATCGGCAACCCGGCCGGGCGTACCTATTAAAATGGCGGGGGCGTGTTGCAATTCTATTTTATCTTTAGAAAAAGCTCTGCCGCCGTAAACAGCGTTTGCTTTAAAACCGGCACCCATTTCGCGGGTAACCTGTTCAATTTGAATAGCGAGTTCACGAGAAGGCACTAAAATCAAAGCCTGCACTTCTGCCAGGTCTGGATCTAATATCTCAAGTAAGGGTAATAGGAATGCCAGGGTTTTTCCCGATCCTGTTGGCGAGAGTAGCACCGTATTTTGGTTTTCGGCAATAGTTTTAAAAGCTTCCTGCTGCATAGCATTAAGCTGGGAAATCTCCAATTTGTCAAGGATTTCCTGTAAATTCTTAGTTTGCATGTTAATTGAAATAATAAAGCCTTAAACCAGACTTTAAGGGGAAACACCCCCGTTAGGAAAGATAAAAAAGAAAGGTTCAGCAATAATTAAAGATTACTGAACCTTTTATGGGTGTTGAGAATTACTCGATAATTGAGGTTTTATACTTAAATGGCTAGCGTATAAAAATTAAATAATTTATACTCTAAATACCTCGAAAGTTTGTTCGAAAGTTTACTGTTGCTTAACGCGAACAGCGTTCATACCTTTCATTCCTCGTTCCAGTTCAAAAGTTACCTTGTCATTTTCGTCAATCTCATCGATTAATCCGGTAACGTGAACAAAATATTTTTCGTTGTTTTCTGAATCTATAATAAACCCGAAACCTTTAGAATGATCAAAAAATGAGACCTTTCCGTTTCTTTGCGGATCTTCTTCTGGCATATCCTCTTTCTTAGGAACACCAATTTCTATACTTTCGGCTTCAACTTCAACTTTTTGAGAAGGATCTGGTGGAGTGTCGGTAAGATTTCCATCAGCATCTACATAAGCGATCATATCTTCAAAATTACCGCCTTTGTTAGAGTTCTCTTTGCGCTCCTGCTTCTTAGCCTCTTTTTCTTTACGCTTTTTTATTTTCTTTTTTTCTTTTTCAGTTTTACTGAATGTCTGCTGCGATTTGCCCATTAATTAATTTTAATTAGTAATTGAGTGAGTAAGCTTGAATTTTTTTCCTGAAGATTTTTGTGGTAGTAACCCGGCTTGTAATGCCATTAATCTTCAATAAATGTAAAGAATCCTGGTTAGGACACTGCTTAAACTTCTACAAAGATAAGTGATAGAAATTAAATTACTTAATTTGAAGCGAATAAATAATTTACGATTTCTTAAAACCACTGCTTCCCTCCTATTTTTTGCGCTTTTTCTTATCCCACCACACGTATAAAATAAAAATAACCAAACTTACAATAGATCCCCAGAGAAGTCCGGTTTTTAGGCCATCGGTGCTTTTACCTATAATTGCAATAAAAATAGTGAGCGGGGCAATACCTACAAGGGTTGCACCAATAAAACGCCAGTAACCCATTTTAAGAATTCCTCCCACAAAGCTAATGGCATCGTTAGAAAGAAAAGGATTTATTCTGGTAACGATTACCGCCCAAAAGCCATAATCATCAATAAAATCCTCAATTTTATTTTCGTTTTTTGGGCCTATTAACTTTTGAACAATTACCGGCCCAAAATAACGACCTATAAAATATCCTACGCTTGAAGCCGAAAAAATAGCTGCGAAAATAATTAGACTTCCAAAAAAAGGCCCATAAGCCAGTATTGAAACTACCATTAAAGCCACTGATGGAATCACGATTAAAAACATTTGCGCCACCATAGCCAGGATAAGTATTGTTGGGCCCAACCACCCAAATTGGGAAACCCACTGGGTGATACGCTCTTCATCGTTACTGGTTAACACCTCCCAGGCGTTGGAGAAAAATTCCCTTACCCCGGGAATAAAGAAATAAGCCGCTATCAAAGCAGCTATTATAATTCCAGAAACAATTAGTGGGGCTTTACTTTTTTTTACGGAGGTAGTTTCAATAGATTCGGGCATAGAATTTATTTAATCGTTTAGTTTAACTCTCAAAATATTTGCGGGTTGTCTCCTACTTTCATTAGAAATATATAGCCTATTTTCCTCATCAAAAGCAAGACCTTCAGGCTGGGGAAAAGTTTCAGGATCAAGAAGATGAATTTTCGCCTCGTTTCCATCCTGGTCCAGAATGATTAATTTTGGCTGATTTCCTTCTAAAATATATAATTCACCGGTAGTTGGATGAAACCTTATAGAAGAGGGTCTAATAATTTGGGAAGACTTCCCCCCTCTTAGATTTTGGTAAATTTCATCGCGCCCGTCTAAAGTGAAGAGTCGTTCCTTATTTACTTTTTGGATAGTAAGATTAAAGGTATAAATTCCTTTGGTTTCTTTTCTATTGTTGTATTCTTTAACCGCAAATAATAAGCGCTTATTTTTAGCATCAAATTCCAGGCTTTCAATGCCATTACTATCTAATCCAGATATTTGATAAGTATTTATTTCGGGATTATTTTCCCTAAAACCGGCTACTTTAAAAATTTTACCATCACTTCTTACAACATAAGCCGTGTCTTCTATTACTGTTATATCTTCATAATCACCGCTTTCCCCAAAAGAAATCCTGGATGTGATTTTTGAGGTTTCTATATTGAAAATAAAAATCATCCCATCTTCATCCTGAATGCAGGCAACCTCGTTATTCCCAAGGTAGCTTATGCCTGATATTTCCTGCAGGATTGGGGGTAAATTCCATTTCTCCTCAATAGTATAGGTCTTATTATCGTCGTCAAAAGATAAGTAACTGTTATTTTTAAAAGCCCAGAAAATGCACCCGGCGAGAATGAACACCCCTACCACAATACCAATTACTATTTTATTCAATTTCATATAACTCGCTCCAAGTTGATTTCTAAAATAGGTTTAATATTAAAGTCTGCCACCATAATTAAATATTATTAACACCCAGATTTTAAAATTACCAAAAAATACCGGCCGAAACTTCCCCTAAAAACCCCCTATTTGTTAAAAGTAAGTTAATTTAGTACTATTTATAGCATAGTACTGTAACAAACCAAATTCAATGGAGTCTATTAGATATAAACCTTTAAATTTTAGAAATTATGAAAACTTTTGAAACAATTAGCCGACCATTTTTTAACCAGGAAAAGAAGAACTCTAAAAGTACCTGGACCAGTAAAAGACGTTATTTAAAATAATCACTAAAAATTAGAAATCATGAAAAATTCAGTAAACCTTCGTTCATTTTTAAATCAAAGTAAGTCCAATAATCGTAGTAACTGGGAAATTAAACGCCGTTACCTTTAAACTTAACACAATGAAAATTCAGGAGTATATTAATTTAAACTGTGGAAGTATGCGAGAGCCCCAGGTTTTTGGGAAAAAACCCCGTAACAAGTTCCGTGAAAATTTTACCAGGAACACCTGGTGTTTAAACCTTAGACCTATGAGTTAACCTTAAAAACATTCGCCTTATGGAACTCAGTAAACCTTAGCCGGCACCTTAAAAAGTAGCCGGCTTTTTATTTTCAAAGATTTGGATATTGCTGAATGTCTGAATTTTAAAAAAACTTAAAATATCTTTAAAATTTAATTTTGGTTTGTATGGTATTTGTTTATTTGTATCAATTAAACCTCCTATGCTAAACAAGATTAAAAAATTTCCCAAAATAAAATGGGCTCTAATAATACTTCTAAGCCTTTTTGCTCTATTTTTTCTGTTTTTTGCAAGTATTTATTTTGGAGCCTGGGGCCAACTCCCTTCCTCTACCGAATTAAAAGAGCTTAAACAAAACAGGGCAACCGAAGTTCTGGCCAAAAACGGAGATCTTATTGGCAAATTTTATGTGTTTGATAGGCAACCTATCACCTATAAAGAACTCCCAACCCATTTAATAAATGCCCTTGTGGCTACCGAAGATGCACGGTTTTTTGAACATGATGGAATCGATAATCGAAGTTTATTACGTGTTGTTTTTAAATCAATTCTGCTTCAGGATGATTCGGCCGGCGGCGGGAGTACCATTAGTCTTCAATTAGCCAAAAATATCTACGGAAGAAAAGATTACGGTGCTTTAGGGATTGTGGTAAATAAATTCCAGGAGGCCATTATTGCCAAAAGACTGGAAGATATTTATTCAAAAGAAGAAATTATCAGGCTCTATTTTAATACCGTTCCTTTTAGTGACAACACTTTCGGAATTGAGAGTGCTTCTATGAAATTTTTTGGAAAGCATACTTCAGAAATAAATCTTGAAGAAGCTGCGGTTTTGGTAGGAACTTTAAAAGCTTCCCATTCGTATAATCCAAGGATTTTTCCTGAAAGAAGTCGGTTACGCCGGGACGTGGTTCTCGAACAAATGGGAAAATATGGATATTTAACTGAAGAAGAAGTACAGGAAGCCAAGCAACTCGAATTGGTATTAAATTATAAAAATTACAGTCACGATAAAGGGCTTGCGCCATATTTTAGGGAACAGGTTAGAAAAGATGTAAGTAAAATTCTGGATACGCTTAAAAATAAAGACGGAAAGAAATTCAATATTTACCGGGACGGTTTGAGTGTGCACACTACCCTGGATGTAAAAATGCAAACTTTAGCTGAAGAAGCCTTAAAAGGACATTTACAAAATTTACAAAAACAACACGAGGATGCCTGGGGAAGCGCAGCGCCATGGTTAACCAACCGTGAAATTGTAAACGATGCTTTAAAAAGAACTTCAGCCTGGAAAAATCTTGAGAAAGAAGGTCGTAGTGAGACTGAAATTATGGATGTTTTAACCCAGGAACATCCAACTGAATTATTCAGTTATGAAGGTACAGAAACCAAAAATATAAGTACACGAGATAGTGTTGCCCATTATCTCAAGTTCCTTAATGCGGGAATGTTGGTGGTAACCCCACAAACCGGGGCTGTACAGGCCTGGGTTGGCGGGGTAAATTTTGAACATTTTCAGTATGACCATGTTTCCCAAAGTAAGCGCCAGATAGGCTCTACGTTTAAGCCTTTTGTGTACACCGCGGCTTTAGAAAACGGTATAGAACCCTGTGAATATTTTTCGGCCCGGGAGGTCACTTATGCAAAGGGATGGACCCCTTCAAACTCCGGTAGCGAAGAAGAAGATCCGCATATGAATTACAATTTAAAAGAAGCATTAAGTAAGTCTATGAATACCATTGCGGTTAAAGTGCTTATGGAAACTGGTATTGAAAATGTTGTGAACCAGGCTAAAGCAATGGGAATTAAATCAGATTTACCCCGAGTGCCCTCTATTGCACTGGGAACTGCCTCTTTAAATTTAACCGAATTAACCGAAGCTTACACTCCTTTTGCAAATAACGGAAAAACCAGCAAAGCTTTTTATATCACTAAAATAGAAGATGGCGAGGGCAATATTTTAGCCGAATTTAAACCTGAAATTTCTGATAACAGAAGTCTTTCTGAAACCAACAGGAAGATCATGATAGAAATGATGAAAGCCACGGTAAATGAAGGTACAGCAACCAGGTTAAGAACAACTTACGGATTAAGAAACGATATTGCTGGAAAAACAGGAACTACCCAAAATAACAAAGATGGTTGGTTTGTGGGAATAACCCCAAATCTTCTAGCCGTAACCTGGGTAGGAGCTGACGATCACAGAATTGGGTTTAGAAACACTTATATTGGGCAGGGTGCTAATTCGGCTTTACCGGTTTTTGCAAAATTAATGCAGAAAATGAATAACGACCCCGACTTTAATGATATTACACAGGCAAGATTTGCACCTCTTTCTGTTGAAATTAAAGAAATGATGGATTGCGATCCTGAAAAACGCGATGGTTTCTTTAAGCGACTTTTTGGAGGTGGTGATAAAGATGAAACCAAAAAACCAGAAAAAGAAGAAAAAAAGGAAAAAAAAGGCTTTTTTAAACGACTTTTTGGTGGAAAGGATAAGGATTAAAAAAGAGACTGTTTGAAAAGTCTAATTCCGTCAAGCTGAACTTGTTTCAGCTTATAATTTGTTTAAATTATAAAATCTTAGATTCTGAAATAAATTCAGAATGACGACTTATAAAACTTTTCAAACAGTCTCAATATTTATAACATATTTCAGAAAAAATTATGCAGGAATACTATCTTTTTCCTCTCTTTTCCAGAAACGGTGTTGTCCTATAGCTTTAATAAATTCTGATGATTTATCTTTTCCTACAATCACCCCATCTTCAGCAAGGTTTTTCTTATCCAGTTTATTCCAGAAATAAGTTTCTTCAATTAAACCGTTTTCCTGGGCTGTAGCAATTGGTTTACAATGCTTGTAACCTTCGTTTAAAAAATGAATTGCTTTCGGAATTTTTTTCAGTGCCATATGGGCTTTTTCACCAACCGGAACATAAAAAGCGTCAAATACTACAGAAGCACTGGTTCTAAAAGCTTCATCTACTTTTAGTGATTTACCATCGGCGGTTTTAACTTCAGTAGAATTTGGCCCAAGAATTTTTACCATCGCCCCTTCTTTATCCAGGGCTTTCTTCATATCGTTAACCGATTTATCATCTACACCATCTGCGCATAAAAACGCTACTTTTCTGGTTGCAATATTTCCAAATCCATTGCGCATCATACTTAATGCAGGGTCTTTATCTAAAGACGGATTGCTCTTAGTAGGTTCATAACGTTCTGGATCAAAATCTGCAGGAACTCCATGATTTAATTGTGTTTTTTTCTTTGGTACAGGCATTCCCAAATTAGATGCAACTTCTTTTGCCAGTTCTTTACTTACCTCGTTTAATAAACCAAGTACTCTTTCCCTTACTTCTGCCACATCTACTTTTCCCAGTTCAAAACTGAAAGCATTAATAATGTGTTGCTGCTCAACTTCACTCTGGCTGTTAAAGAACAAAGTAGCCTGGCTAAAATGATCTTTAAAACTTTCGCTGCGTTCACGTACTTTTTTAGCATCAACTTTTTCAGGATAACTATCAAATCCGCCTTCTGCAATCTTGGCCTGGAATGGGCAGCCATTTCCTAAAGAATTTGGCTGATAACTGGTTTGTCCTTTATTTATTTGCTGACGCATATGCCCATCACGCTGGTTGTTGTGCATTGGTGCAATTGGCCGGTTAATTGGGATTTCGTGAAAGTTTGGTCCTCCCAGTCGCTTCAGTTGGGTATCGGTATAAGAGAATAACCTACCCTGGAGTAGCGGATCATTAGTAAAGTCTATTCCGGGTACAATATGGCCGGGGTGGAAGGCTACCTGTTCGGTTTCTGCAAAAAAATTATCGGGATTCCTGTCTAGCACCATTTTACCAATTTTCTTTACCGGCACCATCTCTTCCGGAACTAGTTTTGTAGCATCTAGAAGATCAAAATCAAATTTATGCTCATCTTCTTCAGGAATTAATTGAACTCCTAACTCCCACTCTGGGAACTGGCCGTTTTCTATTGCTTCCCAAAGATCTCTTCTATGGAAATCGGGATCGTTTCCTGAAATTTTTTGTGCTTCGTCCCAGGCAACTCCGTGAGTTCCTAACAATGGTTTCCAGTGGAATTTTACAAAAGTTCCTTTTCCCTCTTTATTTACAAATCTAAAGGTATGAACGCCAAAACCTTCCATCATTCTTAAACTTCTTGGAATTGCCCTATCACTCATAGCCCACATAATCATATGCATAGACTCTGGCATTAGGGAAACAAAATCCCAAAACGTATCGTGTGCTGAAGCTGCCTGCGGAATTTCATTATGTGGTTCTGGCTTTACAGCGTGAATTAGATCTGGGAATTTTATAGCATCCTGGATAAAAAACACCGGGATATTATTTCCTACCAGGTCATAATTTCCTTCTTCGGTATAAAATTTAACTGAAAAACCGCGTACATCCCGGGCTAAATCGGTTGAACCTTTAAATCCAGCCACAGTAGAAAATCTTGTAAATACCGGGGTTTTCTTAGATGGATCCTGTAAAAAACCGGCTTTGGTATATTTCTCCATAGATTCGTATACCTGGAAATATCCATGGGCTCCAGAACCGCGAGCGTGTACTATTCTTTCTGGAATTCTCTCGTGGTCAAAATGGGTGATTTTTTCTCTTAAAATAAAATCTTCCAGCAAAGAAGCGCCCCGGTCTCCAGCTTTAAGAGAGTTTTGATTATCATTAATTCTAACGCCCTGGTTGGTGGTTAAAAACTGTTCCTGGCCGTCTTCCCGATTTTTTTCCAGATCTTCATGCTTCTTATTTTTGGAAGCTTTTTTCTTTCCGTCATCTTTCATAATTATAATTTTTTATTGGTTCCTTTAAAATTCATAAATAAATGGCTGTAATAAAATTTAGCGCTGTTAAATAAATCCTATAATTACTGATGTGCTTTTGAAGCAGGTAAATATTCCGCAATTTTGAAATTCAAGAAGGAAAAAATGAAAGAAAATACTGCCAAATTCAGCAAACTGGATTACCAAATTAGCCATTGGATGTATAAATATGGGAAACCCATTTTACGATTTTCACTGGCCATAAATTTTATTTGGTTTGGAGCTTTAAAAGTGGTTTGGGATAGCCCGGCGCAGGAACTTATTGCAGCTACTGTTTTTTGGTTTGATCCTGAATTTTTTATTCCTTTTTTAGGGGTTTGGGAGGTTTTAATAGGCGTATTTTTACTCTCTAAACGCACGCTAAGGCTGGCAATTGTTTTACTGGTATTACAAATGCCCGGAACATTTTTACCTTTTATTATTTTACCTGAAGTTTGCTTTGAAAATTTTCCATTTGTGCTAACTACCGAAGGCCAGTATATTATTAAAAACCTGGTGTTAATTAGCGCAGCTATAGTAGTTGGTGGCTCGGTTAGGGAAAGGGAATTTATTGAGCGGGATGTAAAATCTGCAGATACCGATTAATTCTATTTCTTCTTCTTAAAGATTCTGAACCCGCCAGACGCCTAAGGCAGGTTCAGAAAAAAATCCCGCTTCGAAAATCTTCGCAACGAGATCTATTAGTTTGTATTTTGACTTCAACTAATATGGAGTATAATCAAGAAAAAACTTACTTGACGTAAAAACCACTTAAAATTCTTTATTAATGGCCATTCGCAATTTTCGGGAGTAATCTTCTTCCAACCAATCGCGGTAATTTTTAGTGCTCTTGCTTATACAATAAGAATATTGCTTAATGCGAGAACTAATATCATCTTTAAGCTCTTTTGCAAGGATTCTTGCATCAAAAACATCTTCAGAATTTTCTACGCACATTTTTACGTGCTGCTCCATAGACCATTCTAAGACTGCTTTAGATTTTAATCCTTTTTTAATCACTTTATCGTAAGCTTCTTCAACGTCAAAATCTACATCTTCGGTATTAGAAAATTGCTCCCTTATTTCGGGAGGCATTACGTATTTAAACTCACGCTCAATTTCTTCATCACTTAATAGATTTTCAAAATAGAAATCTGGAGCCCTAAAGATTTGTTTCCAGTCTACTGGAGAACTCCACTCTCCAAAACGAGCCAGGTTATTACCTAAATCTATCACATTGAATTCAGATTTCCCCGGTAAAACCCTGGAGCCACGACCAATCATTTGAAAATAAAGCGTTAGGGATTTTGTAGCCCGGTTCAATACAATGGTTTCTACCGTAGGTTCATCAAAACCGGTGGTAAGAATACTTACCGAAGTTACAATGGCATCAGGCGTGTGCTTAAACCATTTTAAAATATCTCTTCTATCCTGTTTACTGGTGGTATTATCTAAATGCCGAATAGGTAAACCTGCATTTCTAAAAGTCTCATAAACTTCAATAGAAGTATTAATACCATTATTAAAAATAAGGGTTTTCTTTCCCTTAGAGCGTTCGTAATAAGCTGTAAGCAGTTTTTCCTGCATGGAAATATTAGAATATAACTCTTCTGAAGATTTTACGGTATAATCTCCATTCATTCCCACTTTTAAACTGGTAAGTCCTACGTTATAGCTATAGGTATTTGCACGGGCCAAAAAGCCTTTTTCAATAAGTGAACCTATAGAATCTCCTACAATGAGTTCGCGGTAGTTATCCTTCATAGGTAATTTTATGTTAGAGCTTAGCGGCGTGGCCGTTACTCCAAGAATAAAACACTTCTCAAAAAATTTAAATAATTTCCGGAAAGAATTATAATGAGCCTCATCTATAATTACAAGCCCAATATCTTTAATTTCCAGCTTTTCATCGTGCAAGCGGTTATTTAAGGTTTCTACCATAGCCACAAAACACATATAGTCTTCCTGATCTGGTAATTCTTTAACCTTGGAATTTATAATTTTATTACGCACGCCAAACCCATCTAACATATTGGAGGTTTGCTTACACAATTCTATTCTATGAGTTAGAATAAGTACTTTCTTTTCGGTACGTTGTATATATTCACGCACCATTTGTGAAAAAATAACCGTTTTACCACCACCTGTAGGTAATTGGTAAAGCAGGTTATAATGTTCAGGATGCTTATCTATCACATTAAAGATCTTGTCTATATCTTTTTGTTGATAGTCATAAAGTTCCTTGTCAACTTTTTTGTCTTCTATTCCAAAGGTTTCCACCGCCATAATTTTTTTTCAGATCTGCAAGTTTGCAAAAATAGCTGATTTCTTAGGTTTAAAGAAATATTTACGACAGAAATACAATTTAATAATTAGGAAATGAGTAATTTTAGAATTCATTTTTTGTTCCCTCCCGAAGGTTTTATAAATCAAAACAATTGATTATGAATCAAAAAGGAAAGGGAAATGCGTTGGGATTAAAAACCATTGAAAACAGTATTCTTTTTAAAGATTTTGATAAAGAATCTTTACTATTGATTGCTTCCCAGTTTATTATAGAAAAATGGCCAGCTCATACCTGCAGTAGCTGTTATCAATTAAGACATAAATTTCATATTATAATTTCGGGCCGTTTAAAAGTTTTTAAAACAGACAAAAGGACTGGACGGGAATTTACTTTGTTTTTACTTAGAAAAAATGACTTCTTTGATGTTTTAACTTTAATTGAAGATTGCTCTCACAAATTATATTATGAGTCTTTAGAAGATGTAAAAATGTTATCTACACCTATATTAATTGTACGCCGGTGGTTAATTAAATATCCTATATTAAACCAAAGACTGCTCCCTTATTTAGGAAAACAACTTTTAAATATAGAAGAGTATGCCGTTAATCACACTCTTCTAGAAATTCCCGCTCGACTAGCCAGTCTAATTTTAAAGAATATAAATCAGGAATCAAAAAAGCTGGAATTTATTAATGACCTGTCTAATGAAGAAATTGCCAATTTAATAGGATCTACCCGCGCTGTAGTAAACAGGCACTTCCAGGAATTTAAGCATGAAGGAATATTGAAATTAGGGAGAAAAAAGATGGAAGTTATAAATTTGACCCTACTTATAAAGAAAGCGACCAACCAGTAAAAATTTATTCAATTAAATTTTGTTAAATATTATATTAGTGATACTTAAGTAGTTTTACTTCAAGTAATACTCGATTAATTTTAGAGAACAATTATTTATTAATCTCTAAATTAAATTATTATGAGAAAGTTAATCTTAAGCTTACTTTGTATTGCCTTTTTAGGGATGGCATATTCACAGAATGTAATTAAGCTAGACGAATTGAAAATGGACTTAAATCCAAAATCCCTTGAAATTGAAGAATCTTCCAATTCATTAACCTATAATGTGAGTGAAGATTATGTAGGTCAATTTCATTCCAACCCAATGAAATATGCCAGGCAAAATTTTAGCATTATGGACTTTATTACTGCCAACCGCGATAAAGAATACGATACATATCAGGTTACTTTTATCACCAATAAAGGGAATTTAAAAGTTATTTATAATAACCTGGGAGAAATTATTTCCAGTAGCCAAAAATTTATCGATATAAATTTACCTTATAATTCTTTGATAAGTGTTCTAAAAGCTAACAAGGGTTATAGCATTGTTGGCACAAAACATTTAGCATTTTCCAGGGCTGGAGGAGAAATTAATAAGGAGTTTTACAAGGTGAAGCTTGAAAATGGTAAGAAAAGTAAAACTGTAAAAATGAATATTAACAGAGACGCATCAGGCGTGGCAGTGGCAACAATTGTTGAATAACCCAATTTTTAATTTATACTCCGGAAATTAAACCATTCAACTTCCGGAGTAATTTTTTATTCAAAAATATTTGAAGACAAATACCGGTCTCCCCTATCGCAAATTATACTTACTACAATCCCTTCTTCCAACTCATTGCATAATCTAATTGCTGCAGCTGCAGCACCTCCACTGCTCATTCCGGCAAAAATTCCTTCTTCAACAGCGAGTTTTTTAGTCATTGTCACGGCCTCATCTTCACTTACTTCCAAAATTCGATCAACTCTCTCTGGTTTAAAAATTTTGGGTAAATAAGCTTCTGGCCATTTTCTAATTCCTGGAATACGGGAATCGTCCGTGGGTTGAACTCCAACAATTTGAATGTCTTTGTTTTTTTCTTTTAGATAAGTAGATGTTCCCATTATGGTACCCGTGGTTCCCATTGAGGATACGAAGTGGGTGATTTTATGTTTGGTATCGTTCCAAATTTCAGGTCCTGTAGTATTATAATGCGCCTGCCAGTTATCGTTATTACTAAACTGGTTAATCATAAAATAATCGCCACCAGCCATTTTTTCTTCGGCATAATCGCGCGCTCCTTCAATACCACCATCTGCATCAGTAAGCGTAACTTTTGCTCCATAAGCACGCATAGTTTGTACTCTTTCTATAGTAGAATTTTCTGGCATTACCAGTTCTATATCCAGTTTAAATAATCCGGCTATCATTGCCAGAGCAATTCCTGTATTACCACTAGTGGCTTCAATGAGTTTGGTTTCTTTCGTAATATCTCCCCTGTCTAATGCGCTTTTAATCATATTATAAGCGGCCCTATCTTTTACGCTTCCGCCGGGATTTTGACCTTCCAATTTAAAATATAGCTTAACCTTAGGATTTTTAATAAGCGTTTGCGCTTTTACGAGAGGCGTATTTCCTATTAGGTCTAATATAGAATCGTTCATTATTTACTCGTCTTTTTAATATTAATTTGAGGTGTATGGGAAACCATAGAATTTTTAGGTACCGAAGCGGTTAACCAAACATTTCCTCCAATAATACTATTGGCACCAATTACCGTTTCCCCACCAAGAATAGTAGCATTGGCATAAATAGTAACATTCTTTTCTATGGTGGGATGCCTTTTTATATCTTTTAGGTTACGGTCTACAAAAAGGGCGCCCAGGGTAACTCCCTGGTAAATTTTCACATTATCTTCTATTACTGCGGTTTCCCCAATCACCACTCCTGTAGCGTGGTCTATAAAAAATGGAGTTCCTATTTTCGCCCCAGGATTAATATCGGTTCCCGTAAGTCCATGGGCACATTCTGTCATTAAACGTGGAACCAAAGGAAGTCCGAATTTATAGAACTCGTGGCTAAAACGATAAATAGCAATAGCGAAAAAGCCGGGGTAAGATAAAATTACCTCTTCCAGCGAGTTTGCAGCGGGATCGTTTTCTGAAATAGCACGAGCATCTTTATTGAGTTTCTCAAGAATTCCCGGTAATCTGTCTAAATATTCCTGCCAAATATCCCGGCAGGGAGTTTTCGGTTCCCAGCAAACAAGATCTGCCAATTCTTCAAAATCTTTCCCCAGTTTTATAATATTCTCTTCTACCGGTGTTTCTTCATCAAACAACGTGTAAAAGAGGTTATTTGTAAAAGTCTCTGTTTTCTCTTTTATACTGAATTTTAAATTCGGTAGTTTCTTTTGTGCTTTTATCTGCTCTATAACCTCATTCTGGCTCATTTAAAACTATAATTTTAGAATGATAATCTTTGATTTATTCAAATGTAAACAATAGCCAGTCAAATTACATTTAAATTGCTATAAATGCTTTCAATAAGCCTATTTAATTTTTGAAATATTAAAGATTCAAGTTAATATTCTGCTAGTTAATATTTTCATAATTAACTATTAACCAGTTTATTATAAGTATATCTTTATTCTATTAATCAATAAATATAAATAAAATGGCACAGCAAGCAAATCACAAAAAGGACGATGCAAAGAAGGAGCCTAAAAAATCACAGGCAGCACCAAAAAAGCAACCAGCCAGAGAAGGAAAGCCTAAAAAATAATTTAGGTTTATTCAAAAAATCGAAATCCAGGCCACCTCAAAAGGGTGGCTTTTATATTTCAAGAAATTAAAACACATACTTTTCTCTATTGTTCGCCTGTAGTCTTAAATTTGCAACTTTTAAAAATTGAAATAGAACAGTTTGAAAGATTATTTCTACTTTTTACGAGAAAATTATAGAAAAGTCAGTTTTGGCTGGCTACTTACATTTCTATCCAGTTTTGGGCAAACTTTCCTAATTTCATTATATGTTCCAGAAATTGTAAAAGCTTTTTCAATAACCGAAGGTACTTTTGGAGCCATTTATGCAGGCTGTACGGTAGCGGCTTCAGTAATTATGCTTAGCGTGGGGCATACCGTAGACCATAAACCGGTGAAAAAAGTAACCGCGTTCACCGTGTTAAGTCTTGGACTTTCCAGTATTTTGCTAGGGCTTTCTTATCATATCGCTATACTTTTTGTTGCTTTAATAGGCTTAAGACTATGTGGGCAGGGATTAATGAGTCATATTAGTATGACCATAATTTCCAAATATTTTGATAAAAACCGCGGAAAAGCACTTAGTATTTCTTCCCTGGGATATTCTATGGGAGAAGCAGTTTTTCCAATTATTATCACTTCAATAATCGCTTTTTTTGACTGGAGAATGGCGGCAATTATAAGTGGTGTTGCCCTCCTACTCTATTTAATTCGTTTAAAATTCACAAATTTAATAGCTTTTGACCAGCAACTTTCTACCGAAGGAAAACCTTCTACCTGGTCGCTTTTGAAAGATTACAAAAGCGTGGTGGCCGATAAACGTTTTGGGATTATGATGCCTGCCAGTTTTATTTTAGGTTTTACCAACACTGCTATTTTCTTTTATCAATATGTGTTTGTGGAAGATAAAGGCTGGTCTCCGCAACTTTATGCAACATTTTTTACGGTTTATGCCATTTCCAGATTTATATTTTCCCTGGTTGGTGGCACGTGGGTTGATAAATTTACTGCGAAAAAAATGTTTAGAATATATCTTATTCCAATGACCTTAGGTCTTATTCCTTTTGCTTTAATGGATAGTATTATTGGTGCACTTTTATTCCTAATTACTGCCGGTATCACCGGCGGAATGGCGGGAACGGTTAAAACATCCTTAATTGCTGAAATTTATGGAACCGAAAAAATGGGTGCCATTCGAAGTGTTTTTACCATGTTTATGGTTATTAGTACTGCTTTAGGCCCTTTATTAGTTGGATTTATGATTGATGGCGGCTTTGATTTTAGAACAATTATCCTGGTAATATTTGCGGCAATGCTTTTAATAAGCCTTAACTCACAACGAATAAAAAATATTAGTAAAAAAGCTTCACCGCTTTAAACTAAAAGAACCTTTCAGCGTTTTAAAGCCTTCAATTTTAATATGATACCAGTAATCGTCTGACGGAAGGGAACGCCCGTCTAGGGTGCCATTCCAGTTAAAGTCTTTACCATCATCTGCTTTTATTAACTTCCCGTAGCGATCAAAAATTCTTATTTCTGAAGAAGGAAAATATTCGAGTCCGTTAATGCTGAAATCATCATTATATCCATCTGAATTTGGGGTAATAAATTTTGGGATCACAATATGCGGAAATTCCTGGATTGCTGTTTTACACGACGAAAGATCGCGCATATAAATGGTATAAATTCCGCCGGGAACCAACGTAAAAATATTTGAGGATTGAAAATTAGTACCATCTATAGAATATTCGAAATCACCTTCGTTGGCTGGGGTAATCACTATATTTTCTTCCTCTGAAATTATCGATTCAATTTCGGCAATATCAACCTGGTTAATTTCAAAGTTTTTAGTGGTAGAGCAGCCCTCAGCCGTGGTAAGAACTACGCTATAATTCCCCGCAGAATTTATTTCTATTTGTTCAGAATTCTCTCCCGTAGACCATTGATATGAAAGCCTCGGTAAACCGGCTTCCAGGATTAAACTGGCCCCGTCACAAAGTTGTAGAACTTCATCTTCAACCTGTGGAGTTTCATTTATAGTAAATTCTATCGCTGTTTTAGCACTCGGGGTACATTCTAAACCTTCATTTAAAGCTTCAACATAATAAGTACCGGGTGATTCGGGCAGATAAGAAGTGGTATTTTGCGCCAGTAAATTTTTATTTCCATCATACCAGTTCGCTACTTCATTTTCTTCAATTGTAACATTTAAAGTTGGAATTTCTTCATCACTACAAATACTCACATCACCCCCGCTTTGTGGTGGCGCAGGAGTTTTTAAAATATTTACCGTAAAAATTTCTGAAACAGAACTGCAAAGGTTTGCGTTTAAATTCACCGGATCTTCGGCTACTTTTACCCTGTAATAACGGGAAGTATTTAAGGCCGGAGTATTGTATATTCCATCATTTTCACCGGGAATATTTATCCAGGTTTGATTATCGCTACTTTCCTGCCACTGGTAGGCGTGAGTATTATACACCGAATAATCTGGAGTTGCTTCCAGGCTAAGATTTACAGGGGCTTCTTCGGCACAAATATCTATTCGGTTTTCATCATTTTGAGCAGTAACCGTAGTTAGATCGCCGCAAGATCTAAAAATTATATCGTCTATGGCAAGATCATTTCCGCAGCCGCCATCACCATTATTGAACATTTTTAGAATTACAGAATCCTGGCCTGCTTCAGTTTGAAAAGTAAGTGCATATTGCTCCCATTCCGGACTGCTTTGTGAGGGAATATTTCCTGTATTTCCTTCTTTTAATAAGTTAGCATCGTTCTCATCCCAAATTTCGAAACGTACATTTATAGGAATTCCACCATCTGGACATACCGTACTGGAACGATTGTAAATATTAATTAAATAGGCAGAAAACTCATATGTAGTGTTTTCACAAAGTCCGTTAATTTCTGTCCTGTAAAATCTGCCAGAACTAAAAGAAGCATTTACAATTAAGGCATCGCGATTTGAAATGGTGCCGTTGGGTAAACTTGAATGCCAGGAAGTAATTACCCTTCCTATTTGGCTGGACAGAGTATATTGTCCATCTTGTGGATCCTGGTTTACATAAGTATAATTCGTAGTGCCGGCGGGTAATTGCGAGACGGTTTCAAAATCTTCATAAAAAATAGGGTCACCCTTGCTCCCTTCACAAAAGCCTAACTGGGCAAAACCTGAAGTGCAAATAATAAGAAAACAAAAAAGAAAGAAAACTTTCATTAATTATAAGGTGAATCCCATAGCAAAAATCCCTGGCTTAAATCTATTTCCGGTATTAAGCTAATATTAGCTTCCAGCATCATGCTGGTTTCATTTTCCCAAATGTACACAATTACGGCGCGTCTTGAAATTGCATTTCAATTTTTTCAAACCTGTAAGCGTTTGGCCACCTCTGATTTTCGGCTTCCGCGGCTATTTTCAAAATTCTATTTTTAAAATCGGGAAGTACGCCTTCTTTCAGAATAAACTTCACCGCTTCTTCATAAGATTTGAAGATACTTTTACAAAAAGCTTCCTTTAAATTGCTTTTTTCTTCAGCAAAAGTTTGCGCAATTTCAATATTAAAAAGCATTAAATCTGCGGTTAAATGGGGTTCTACCCCAAGTTGTTGAAAATGTTTAATTTCCTTTTGGGCAATAGATCTACGGGCTTTTGGTTTGCGCCTAGTTTCAGGAAAATATTCTTTAGAAATCTTTAATTTGGCCTTCCGCATTAGTTCTTCTTCCCGCGGATTAAACACAAAATCGTAAAAAACCTTTACCGGTTTAAAACGTTCGTAGAGATCAACAATTTGCTCTTCCAGCTGCTCCTTATCTAATTCCTGAAGGTATTTTTTTAATTGGCGTTTACTCATTTAGCTGAAGTTTGTTTTCGCTATGGTCTTTTGAAGGTTTTCTGAAATTTCTAATAACCACTGCACCTGGCTACTTACCAATTGTGCTTCCTGTAACCTTAATTGTACATCTTTTTGGTCTTTTACGGGATCTTCCTTTAACTGATTTTCCCTTTCTACCAATAATTCTTTATAGGTTTTTAATAAAGCTGAAGCAGCTTTTTCTGTGCGGGCAGTGTCAAAACCTTTTAATGTTTCTTCCTCTTCTAATCCTTTTATAGCATTTTCTAAATTAGTACAAATATGGGACACAAAAACTTCAAAATTCTTAGAAGCTGCCGTAGTTTTATGATTTTGAATAAAAGTTCCCAGCGAAGCCAAAGCCGAAAGAAAAGTTTGATTTAAACCTACAATTTTATAAAGCTGCGCTAATTCTTTTTGCTTGTATTTTGGCTCCTGCGTCATTCGTTGAAAAGATGCACTTAAATTCCCCATTTCTAAAAATGCCTTTTTTCTCGAAAGTTTATAAGATGTAGGTAAAGTTCCTTTTTTATGATAAAAACTATCAATTTCTTCCAGGTATTTTTTGTTGGCGCCAATACTTTCTTTAATCACATTTTTAATATGCTGTGATTCCCAGGCCGGCCATAAAATAAAATTCCCCAAGGCAGCAAGGCCGGCTCCCAATACGGTATCTATAACCCTAAACTGAATCACATTAAAAACATCTGGTTTTAAAAGGGAATAAATAAATACAATACTCAAAGTAATAAAAACAGCTGCTGTCCGGTAGTTACGTTGAATTAGAGAAAAAGCAAGAGTAAGGGAAAACAGTCCTAAAATTCCATAAACTACCTGGTTTTTTGTTATAAAAACAATCCCCAATGCGATTACCGCACCAATTAAAGTCCCCACTATTCGCTGTTTAGACCGGTCTTTTGTGAGCCCGTAATTGGGTCGCATAATTACCACAATAGTGAGAATTATCCAGTAAGCATTTTCAAAAGAAAAATATAATCCTATGCTGAATCCTACTAAAATTACAATAGCCAGCCTTAAGGAATGCTTAAAAATTGGAGAACCAAAATTGAAGTTTTCAACAAGTATTTTAGGGTCGTAATCTTGCGGAGTAATAAATTGGGAAACTTCTTTATTTTTCAGTAAAACCGGTTCCCGGGTATCCAAATTATGTAAAACCCTAACTATGGTATTTATTTTTTGACCCTGCTTTTCTAAATAATCGAATAAATTTTGAAGCAGAAATGTTTTCTCATTATTTTCTGAAGAAATAAGCATCCTAACTTCCTGGAAATTTTCTTCTACAGCCTTTAAATATTGCCTGATTTCTTTTGTTGAAGATTTCTTTTTCTTCTCTATAACCACAGAAATTTCATCAAGCTGAAAAGCAATTTTTTTAATCAATTTTTTAAAACGCTCCAACAATTCGCGGTCTTCCTGTAAAACTTCGTCCATTTTACTGTAATCTACAGGATTGGCCATTGCCAGCTCTAAAATATCTACTAATTCAATAAAAATTAATAAGCGTTTTCGGGCATAATTTGAATTCCCCGAGGCACGCCTGGCGTTTATAAGAATATTGCGTAAACTTTCGTGCTTTTCGTTAAGATCGGTTTGAAGGATAAATAATTCCTTCTGAAGCTTTTCTCTTTTAGCGGTTTCAGTAAGTAAATGCGCCCTTGTTTTTAAGTATTTCGCGGTAAGTTCAAGACATTCGGCTAAAAGCTGTTCGGTATGGTGTTTAGGGTTTAGAAAATTCCAGATATTACTTAAAACCAAATACCATAAACCACCTCCAACAATAAGTAAACCGCGTTCCCAGGGTAGAATTTCAGTAGAAATATTTGCAAAACTTAGTACAATGGCAAATAAACCGGCAAAAGCTACCAGTGATGCCCTAAAACCGTAAACCGCGAGATAGGCAATACCAAACATTAATATTCCTAAAAATGGTAAAACAAGCCATAGATAAGCTGAAGCATAGCCCATAATTATAGAAACAATACCGGCCAGCATAGCTGCAAGAATCACCCCTATATTCCTGTGTCTAAAACTCCCGGGTATATCACTAGGAGAACTTAACAACGCGCCCATTGCGAGAACAACTCCAATTTCAAAATTCCCCAACCAAATAAAAATCCCCACAGGTGAACCTATAGCAAAAGTGAGTACCATTGCCTTAGAGAAATCGGTGCTTCTAATATATTTCAGGAATTCCTGCCAGTAAGTAAGTATAATGTTAGGCAAATCTTATGCGTTTATCGAAGCAAAGTTACGGTGTATTATAGAGTATCAACCAATAGTTTAAGAAATGATAACATTTGAAACATAAATTAGATTACGGTGCATCTTGCTACGAACTCATTCTTTTCGGTTTAATCGATTTCTTTTTCAGAAGTAAGCAGCTTAAGAAATGATTTTAAGTTTAAATTAATAATTGTGAGTTGCAGGGTTCTATTCTTAGCAGTAATTTGAACAAAAGCTGAATTTTCCTTGCCGTGATATAATTAAGAAAAATTCAGTATTAAAAATAATTAAATAGTTTAGAAATGAATAAGAGTATACTTTTAAAGAACCGCCCGAAGGGAAAACCTTCATTATCAGATTTTGAAATTACCGAAATTGAAAAGTCTTCACCAAAAGATGGAGAGATTCTATTAAAGACTAAATATATTTCAGTAGATCCATATTTACGCGGAAGAATGCGAGATGAAGAATCTTATATTCCTCCTTTTGAATTAAACGAACCCATAGAATCTATGTTGGTTGCTGAAGTTATAGAAAGCAAAAACAACGATTTTAAAACTGGAGATGTTGTAAGCGGAATGTTGAAATGGGAACTTTTTCAAACTCACACGGGTGAGAATTTGAATAAGATTGACACCAAACCAAGTGCCTACCTGGGCATTTTAGGATTAACCGGGCTAACAGCTCATTTAGCACTAAAACATATTGGGAAACCTGAAAAAGGTGAAACTCTAGTGGTTTCAGGAGCCGCCGGTGCTGTTGGAAGTGTAGCCGGACAAATTGGAAAAATTAAAGGCTGCAGAGTAGTTGGAATTGCAGGAAGTGATGAAAAGATTGATCATATAAAGGAGAAATTCGGTTACGATGAAGGCATCAATTATAAAACCACTGAAAATATGCAAAAAGCCATTGAGAAAAATTGTCCCGATGGTGTAGATGTATATTTTGATAATGTAGGTGGTGAAACCCTGGACGCAGTGATGATGAATATTAACCGTTTTGCCCGAATTATTAATTGTGGTGCCATTTCTATTTATAATGAAAAAGGCATACCTACGGGTCCGAGACTTGAAGGTATTATGATTAAAAAAAGTGCTTTAATGCAGGGCTTTTTAGTGCGTAATCATTTTGACGAATTTGAAAGTTCTATTAAAGAATTAGCAGGATGGTTAAATGAAGGAAAGCTTAAGTACGATGAAACTATTGTAAAAGGTTTCGATGAAACACCGCAGGCATTTCTAGATCTTTTTGAAGGAAAAAATACCGGAAAAATGGTAGTTGAAATTTAAGGAACACCCTCTAAATATTAGACATTAAAAAAGCGTGTTTGAAAAATTCCAAACACGCTTTTTTATTTAATAAGGAAGCTAATCTATTGCTCCTGATCTGTTGGCATGATATATACATCATTAATATTAGCTCTTTTCGGCTGACTTAATGAATAATAGATTGCTTCAGCAATATCTTCTGCCTGCAATGGAGTTAACTCTTTAAACATTGGCTCCATATCTTTCTTGATCTCATCGTCTGTAATAGTATCTGTTAATTCTGTAGATACAAATCCTGGATCTATAGAAGTTACATTTATTCCGTAGTGAGGAGCTAATTCGGCTCTAAGTCCTTCAGTAAACATTTTTACCGCTGCTTTGGTAGCACAATAAACAGCTCCACCTGGATAATATTTGTGTGCTGCACTAGAAGAAATGTTAATTATATTTCCACTTTTCTGCTCCATCATTGTTGGTAGCACTGCAGAAACACCATTAGTTACCCCTTTTATATTTACATCTATCATTTTATCCCACTCATCGGTATGTAGGTTCTTAACGTAAGAAAGTGGCATTAAACCGGCATTATTTATAATTCCATCAATGCTTCCAAATTCTTCTAAAGTTGAGGAAACAACTTTTTTAAAATCTTCTTTCTTAGTAACATCGGCCGGAACTACTAAAGCCAATCCACCGTTTTTTACGATCTCATCTTTCAAAGAATTCAATCTGTCCTCACGGCGTGCACTTAATACTACATTAGCGCCTTCTTTAGATAATTTTTTTGCGGTAGCTTCTCCAATTCCACTGGAAGCTCCAGTTATAATTATAGTTTTTCCTTTAATACTCATATCTAATTTTTTTGGTTTTACTCAAAATTAGCGTAGAGTATAGTATCTAACCAGCAATTTCAGATTTTTAGTATGGGTTTAACGGCATAGCCTAACATGCATCAATATTAGAGGAGAAAAGCTCTTAAAAAATTGGGAAATTTAGTCTTTTAGATATTCGGTAATTTCTTTTATGGTAGCGCGTGCGCTTCGGCCCACCCCAATTAGAGTAGCAGAAGCATATCCTGTCCAGCCACCATAACCCACTAACCAAAGTCCGTTAGTGTTTTTAGCTCTGGTTCCTTCGGTTTTAATTTTACCCTTAGCATCTGGCTCCACTATATTATTTAAATGATCTGTAGCATAATGAAAGCCGGTACACCAAATTATAAGGTCAAAATCTTCTTTAGTTCCATTTTCCCAAATCACCCCATTCTCGGTGAACTCGGTGAAACTTCCTTTGGTTTTAAGCACACCTCTTTCCCGAGCTTCCTTAACTGTGGGTACCATAACAATATTTCCAAGGTTATAAGCTGCGGGATCAAATTTCTTTCCCTCCTTCTCGGCCTTATATTTTGCGGTAGCTACATTAAAAAGTACTCTCCCATCTACATCGTCTGGCAAATATTCGGGATCTTTTAAAGTTGCCCAACTGGTATTCGTTACTTTAGAAACTTCGGCTAAAATTTGTGCTCCGGAATTTCCTTCCCCAACAATAAGCACCTTCTTATTCTCAAGCTTATCGGTATTTTTATATTGAGCTGAATGAATTTGTTTTCCGCGGAAAATATCTATTCCTTTTACTTTCGGAATAAATGGCGCTTTCCAGGTTCCGGTTGCTGAAATTACTGTTTTTGCTGAAAAATCTCCTGCTGAAGTTTTAAGCTTAAAAACACCTGATTCTTTTTCTACATTTTCAACTTTTACCGGACGCTTCACCGGAAAATCATAACGTTCTTCGTACTTGCACAAATAATTAATTACGTGATCCTTGGGCGGAAATCCATCCTCGTTCTTAGGCATTAGCCAACCGGGAAGCGAAGACTGATCTGCCGGAGAAAAAAGCCGCAAAGAATCCCAGGTTTTTTGCCAGGCACCACCACAGTTTTCCTGCTCATCAAGTATTAAATAATTCAGTTTTGTTCGTCTTAAATAATAAGCACAGGCGAGTCCGCTTTGGCCGCCTCCAATTATTATAACGTCGTAAACTTCAGCCATTATGCTAATTTTTCTTTAGGATAATATTTCTGTTTCAACCAAAACGCTACACTTACTAAACCAATTAAAACCGGAACTTCAACCAAAGGCCCAATGACTCCTGCAAAAGCCTGGCCGCTATCAATTCCGAAGACAGCAATTGCTACGGCTATGGCAAGTTCAAAATTATTCCCGGTTGCGGTAAATGAAATAGAGGCATTCTGCTTATAACCTGCACCGAAATATTTAGAGACAAAAAAGCTTATAAAAAACATCAGAATAAAATAAACTACCAGCGGAATAGCAATTAAAACAATATCTACCGGGATCTCCACGATGGTTTCACCTTTTAGGCTAAACATCACTAAAATTGTGAATAAAAGCGCAATAAGCGTTAGCGGTGAGATTGCCGGAAGAAATTTTTCTTTATACCAGGCTTCGCTTTTGGCTCTAACTAAAATAACCCGACTTAAATAGCCCGCCAGGAATGGAATACCGAGATAAATAGCAACGCTTTTAGCAATTGTACCAATAGAAATGTCTACAATAGCGCCTTCAAACCCAAAATATGGCGGTAAAACGGTGATAAAAATCCAGGCATAAAAACTATAGAAAAACACCTGAAAAATGCTGTTTAAAGCAACCAAACCAGCACCATATTCGCTGCTTCCTTCCGCGAGATCGTTCCATACTAAAACCATAGCGATACAACGGGCAAGGCCGATTAAAATAAGTCCAACCATATATTCGGGATGATCCTGGAGAAAAATTATGGCGAGAAAGAACATTAAAATGGGGCCTATAATCCAGTTTAGTAATAAGGAGACACTAAGAATTTTTACATTTTTAAAAATCTTAGGTAAATATTTATAATTCACCTTGGCTAAAGGCGGATACATCATTAAAATTAAACCTATGGCAATAGGGATATTTGTTGATCCAACGCTATAGGAATCTATAATCCCGGCACTTTGTGGCATATAATAGCCAATGGCTACCCCTATAAACATTGACAGGAAAATCCATACTGTAAGATATTTATCGAGGAAATTCATCTTTTTTCGAGCCATAACAAAAAGAATTTTTTATTCTATAAGTAAGATTTGAGTTGAAATTTTGGATACCCAGTTATTGCTTTAGCAACACTCATCGTTAGGAGAAATATTAGAATCAAGAAAAGTGGCAAAAAGTTCTTTGACATGGTTCCATTTTTCAGGGTTTATACAGTAACAAACCCGGGTTCCTTCTATATCTCCTTTTATAAGTCTTATGTTTTTCAGCTCCTTTAAATGCTGTGAAATTGTAGGCTGCGCCAATCCCACTTCCTGAACCAGGTCGCCGCAAATACAGGATTTTGATTTTATTATTTCCTGTAGAATGGCAATTCTTGCAGGATGTCCCAGAACTTTGGCGATTCCCGCCAGTTCGTTTTGCAAGGGGCTAAATATTTCCGATTTTGTAAGACCCATTTTTCAATTGTTTATTGCAATATTACGATAAAAGAAATGATAAAGAAAGAGGCTGTCTGGAAAGTTCTTAAAATTGTCATCCTGAATTTATTTCAGGATATAAAATGTTTATAGTTAAAACAAATTAGAAGCTGAACCAAGTTCAGCTTGACGAAAATTATACTTTTCAGTCAGCCTCAATTTCTAATTTCTTAAAAAATTATTTCTTAGGTGGTTGCGATGGTCTTACCTCTATCTTACTTGGTAAGGTACGCTTATTCATTTTTAAAAGATCTACAACTAATTCACCAATATCTTCCGGTTGAATTTTCCAGGCATCTTCTGCATTTGGAGTGTGATCGTTAAAATGAGTAGCCACAGAACCCGGCATAATGGTACTTACATTAATTCCTTTTTGTCTAAGATCTAACATCACCGCCTGGGTAAATCCTGTTAAACCAAATTTACTGGCATTATAAGCAGCTCCTCCTGCAAAAAAGTTAGTTCCGGCAAGACTGGAAATAGTAATAAGATATCCTTTAGATTTTTCTAAAGCGGCTAAACTGGACTTAACGCTGTAAAAAACTCCTGTTAAATTGGTATCGATAGTTTCCTGCCATTTCTCTGGAGATAATTCATCTATAGATCCAAAATGTCCAATTCCCGCATTTGCAACCATCACATCAAGTTGCCCAAATTTATCTATTGCCGCCTTTACGGCTTTTTCCTGACTTTCGTAATTTCTTACATCGGCTTCAAGACCTAAGGCATCAGTTGCGCTTAGTTCTTTAGCGGCTTTTTCAGCAGCATCTTTAGAACGGCTTGTTATGGCTACCCTCATTCCCAAATCTAAAAGCGATTGGGCCACGCCGTATCCAATTCCTTTACTTCCACCGGTAATAAATGCAACTTTTCCTTTTAATAAACTCATAGTATTTTAATTTTTTAGTTAGGCTAAAGCTACTAAACAATGTGATTTCGCTGAAATCTTAAGGACTAAGATATTGTTAATTTTAGAGGCTTTATAATTAAGGGTTAAATGAAGATTATAGGAATAAATAATCTCAAAAACTCATTTAAATGTGTATAAAAGCTTCTTAATTTCTTTGTTAAAATGTTTTATAAAACTACGAAAGCAGTACATTTGCAAAAAAATTAGTATAACCTGATTAACCTATATTCTCTTGAATAATATCAAAGCCCAAAAATTACTCAATAAGATTCAGCGTGATTTAATGCGCAATGGAATAATTACCAATACCCTGGTAAACGACCTGAAAGAATTAAGAACCCTTGTTGTAGAAGAAGGTCAGCCTTTATTGGCAAAAACCATCAGGTTAACTTTTGAACACGTAGAAGCTTACGATTCTTTTAATATTGCGATCCCAGAAGATGATCCGGTAGAGGAAGGTGAAGAAGCACCTTTACAGGAAGAAGCAACTGGGCAGGAAAGTCTTGATTATCTACTTTCTTTAATGGCAGATCCTTCTAACCGTGTAAATGAATTGGAGTTACGTGAATACGTAAAAGCTTTCAATGAATATGCTGAAGAAAACTAGATCTTAGCTTGAAAGAGTAAACTGGTCTGGTATTTGAATATTAGTCGGCATAAAAAACCTTATTGAACTACCTCGATAAGAAATCCTGGGGTAACCCATAAGGCATTAAGCTGAGATAATTAAAGGAGCCGATATATAAATCGGAATATTTAAATCTCGCTTAGTGAGTAAATTGCTAAAGGAGAATTTGATGAAGAAAGATGCGAAATCTAAAAAGAAGTCGCGCATACGCTTATTGCACCAGTATTATAGTTATACCGGTTTTTACAGCTTTGTTTGGAAAAGCGTAAAAAAAGCAATTTTACCCATAGTTTTATTTGTAGCAGCGCTTTGGGCAATAGATCGTTGGGTGCTGGATATTGAGCAAATGCTGGTAACGGTAACCGAAACTTATTCGCCGCTAGGTATTATAAGTGTTTTCTTTGCTTCAGAATCTTTACTGGGATTAATCCCGCCAGAACTATTTATAGCATGGTCTGGCAAATCTTCCAGTCCAATTCTATACCTTTCTTTACTGGCACTGGCTTCTTACCTAGGAGGTGTAATTTCTTACTTTATAGGTCGCTGGATGACTAAGATCCCGGCTGTACACGAAGCTATTGAAGTAAAAATGGCACAACATATTAAAAATACCCGAAAATGGGGCGGATTTTTAATTATAGTGGGTGCCCTACTCCCAATTCCTTTTGCGATGACGAGTATTGCAGCGGGAATTATAAAATTTCCATTTCCCAGTTATCTTATGTTTGGTTTACTGCGTTTTGTAAGATTTTACCTGTACGCCCTGGTTATTTTTGAAATGGTTTAAAGATTTTTACTTTAAATATTTCGCTAAACAGATCTTTTAAACCCTATATTTAAAACATTTAAATTTTTCAAAATTCATAATTTTGAACCTTTAAAATTTTCCCAAGTCTTCGTTTAACCGTTTTCAAAGAATTAAATTTAGTTTACTAACCAAACAAATTCTTAAGAAAATGGACTCTAAATTAAAGAAAATGGCCCGGGTGGGTTATGTTGCTAAAGCTACTGTTTATGGCATTATGGGGATACTCACTTTTCTCGCTGCATTTAATATGGGCGGTCAAAAATCCAGTAATTTACAGGTAATCAAATTTTTGGAAGACCAAGCATTTGGAAATGCCTTACTGGTTTTAATAGGTCTTGGTCTTTTGTGCTACTCGGCCTGGCGATTTATTCAGTCCATTCAGGACCCTGAAAATATTGGAGAAGATAAAAAAGGGAAAGGAAAACGTGTTGCTTATCTTATTAGTGCTGTTTTATACCTGGGCCTGGCCGTTTATGCATTTATGACGTTAATAAACGCCGGATCATCTTCAGGTGGCAGCTCTGGTGGTGGAATTACCGGAACCCTTGGTGTGGTGGTTTTTGCAATTATAGGCGTAGGACTTATTGTAGCCAGTATTGCCCAATTTAATAAAGCTAAAACAAAGAAATTTCTTGAAGATTTTGGCTACGACTCTATTACAGATGAAAAGAAACGGAAAACAGTTAAAAACACCGGCTACCTTGGGCTAATTGCTCGCGGAATTATTTTCGGGATTTTAGCTTATATTTTTATAAGGGCAGCCGTAGAATCTAATACTTCAAATATGAAGGGAACCTCTGATGCTTTTTCATTTTTGCAGGATTCACCTTATGGTTCATGGCTAATGGGATTAGTTGCTGCAGGTTTGGTTTGCTATAGTATATACGTATTTATGCTGGCCAGGTACAGAAAATTCAAAGCATGATATTTTGTTAAACCCGTACCAAGAACCCGTTAAATCTAATTGGATGACTTGTATTTCTATGTAATTTCGATAGAAATAACCAATTAAAAAAATTATTATGTTAACGATCATTTTAAATATCTTATTACCTCCTTTAGCCGTTTTTATGAAACACGGTCTTGGAGTAACTTTTCTAATAAGTTTACTATTAACAGCTTTAGGTTGGATTCCCGGCATAATTCACGCTTTTATAGTAAACGGTACACGCTAAGCTTTTAAAGCTAACTAACCAATAAAAAAGAGGCTGTCTGAAAAGGCAGCCTTTCTTGTTGGATTATTTTGAGGTTTTTATTATTTTCATGTAATGAAAGCTAAAGTTGTATTTAAGACCTATAACCAGTCGCAGTTAAGTCTTTTACCTCCCAGTTATGATGATTTGGTTCCTGTAAATCATCCCGTTAGAATCGTCAATACGATTATTGATCAAATCGACATCGCTGACCTGGAGCGAAGTTACAAAGGAGGTGGTACTTCCAGTTACCATCCTCGGATGCTTCTTAAGGTGATCATCTATGCGTACCTGCGCAATATGTATTCCTCTCGTAAGATAGAACAGGCTCTTCTGGAGAACATTCATTTTATGTGGCTCAGTGGTCAAAGTAAACCTGATCATAATACCATCAATGATTTTAGAGGAAAACGCTTAAAAGGGAAGTTTAAAAATATTTTCAACCAGGTGGTTCTTTTACTGGCTGACCAGGGTGTATTATCTTTAAAGGAACTCTTTGTGGATGGCACTAAGATAGAGGCCAATGCCAATCGCTTTACTTTTGTATGGGGTAAATCTATCAAGAACAGTAAAGAGCGTATTAAGAAACAGCTTCGGGAACTATGGTCTTATGTGGAAAAGGTTTATGACCAGGAACAATTGCTTCCTAATGAGCCTGATTTTGAGGCTATCGATCCGGATGAAGTAGCCAAAACCATTGATGCCATTAATGACGCATTAAAAGATAAGGAGGTCGATAAAAAAGTAAAACAAAAGCTCAACTATGCCAAGAAGAACTGGCCTGGGAACCTGAAGAAATACCAGGAGCAGGAAGCTATCCTGGGAAAACGCAACAGCTATAGCAAGACCGACCCCGACGCTACTTTTATGCGGATGAAAGATGATTATATGCAAAATGGGCAATTAAAACCCGGGTATAACCTTCAGGCCTCCACCAATAACCAGTTCATTACCAATTATACCTTAGCCCAAACCACCGCCGATACCACTACCTTAAAAAACCACCTGCAAGATCATATAGGCTCCTACGATCAAACACCTCAAAGCCTTACCGCAGATGCCGGCTATGGCAGTGAAGAGAATTATACCGATTTAGAGGAAAAGGAAATTACTGCTTATGTGAAATACAACTACTTCCATAAAGAGCAACGCGATAAAAAGCATCGGGAAAACCCATTCCACCCGGACAACCTATTCTACAATAAAGAAACCGATACATATTACTGCCCTATGGGCCAGGCGATGAAGAAAGTAAAGCGTTATGAGAGTGAAACCACTACGGGTTTTAAGCAGCAGGTTCATCGCTACCAGGCTCAAAACTGCCAGGGGTGCCCGCTTCGCGGTGCTTGCCATAAAGCCAAAGGGAACAGGATTATCGAGCGCAATCATAACCTGATCCGTCTCAAGGAAAAAGCCAGGAACCCACTATTAAGTGAAGCGGGAATAGCACATCATAAACGTCGGTGCTGGGATGTGGAAGCCGTCTTTGGGAATATCAAGCAAAATATGGGCTTCAAGCGATTTATGCTTCGGGGAATGGAGAAAGTAACTACTGAAATAGGGTTAATTGCTATGGCGCACAACTTAAGAAAATTCAGTATCGCATAGGAAGGGGGCTTCCTTGCCTTTTTTTATCATTAAGAATATCTACAAAAGAAGAAGCACTTCTCTCACAAAAAGACACTTTTATCAATAAAAAAGGCCATCGAAATACTTTTTAGACGGCCTCCTTTTTATTTATAATCAATAGACTAAGAAACTAATTTTCTTCCTCTTCTCTCTTTACTACTTCCTTTTGCCATTCCCAGGCGCTTTTTAAAGCTTCATCTAAATGCTTCTCGGTTTTCCAGCCCAACTCTTCATTGGCTTTTTGGGTATCGGCGTAGGCTGCAACAATATCACCTTCTCTTCTACCTACAATTTTATAAGGTAATTTTTCTCCGGTAGAACGTTCAAAAGAATTAATCACTTCTAAAACCGAACTTCCTTTTCCTGTTCCCAGGTTAAAAACTTCAAAATTGCTCTTTTCTTTATTTTGCTGAAGTCGCTCTAAAGCTACCACGTGAGCTCTAGCAAGATCCATCACGTGAATATAATCTCTAATGCAAGTTCCATCTGGTGTGGGATAATCATCCCCGAATACCGAAAGTTCTTTTCTCTTTCCAATTGCGGTTTGCGTAATAAAGGGAATTAGATTTTGTGGAGTACCAATTGGTAATTCTCCAATTTCAGCAGAAGGGTGTGCGCCTATAGGATTAAAATATCTAAGGGAAATCGCTTTAAAATTCTTATTTATTTTAGCCGTATCAGTAATAATCTCCTCTCCTATTTGCTTGGTATTTCCGTAAGGAGATTCTGCTTTTTTAACGGGAGCGTTTTCGGTAATTGGTAAACTATCGGCCTGGCCGTAAACGGTACAGGAAGAACTAAAAATAAAATATGCGTTTTCTTTTACTTGCAGTTCCTGCAGTAAATAAATTAAACTGGCCAGATTATTTTCGTAATATAATAGCGGATTTTCAACACTTTCCCCTACCGCTTTTGAAGCTGCAAAATGAATAACCCCCTCTATATCTGGGTATTTTTCAAAAAACTCTTTTACCTGGTTTTTATTTCGAAGATCTAAATTTTCAAAAATCGGGGTTTTTTGAGTGATTTTGGTAATTCCTCCAAGTACATCTATAGAAGAGTTTGAAAGATTATCTATAATCACTACTTCGTAACCTTGTTCCTGAAGCGCGACAACCGTGTGAGAACCTATAAATCCGAGTCCGCCGGTTACCAATATTTTTGAGCTCATTTCTTTTATTTTAATTAAGACGCAAATTAATAAAAATGAAATTGCTAAACCTTCCCGTTAAATATTAATTCCCTACTAAATATTTCAAGGAAAAGTCTATTCTAAATTACCAGATTCTCTATAAACCCTATCTTTGCAATCTAAAATTTAAACTATGCCCCTGGAAAAGCAAAAAACGGTCTTTAAATATGTAAGCATCCTGGAAGGACTTTCATTTTTACTATTATTATTTATAGCCATGCCCCTAAAATATATTTGGGAAATGCCACAAATGGTGCAACAAGTTGGGATGGCTCACGGTGTTCTTTTTATCGCCTATGTTATGGGTGCCATCTGGCTTTTTAAACCACTAAACTGGAATTTTAAAGAGTTATTAATAATACTTGGTTGCTCCCTGGTGCCTTTTGGACCATTTTACGTAGAAAAAAAATACCTTTAAACTATGAATATAGAGGAAGGATTTAAAAATCTTATTTGTCTTTTTAAAACTCTTCTAATAGATCAGGGGGTAAACCCAACACTCGCGCTGTATCTTAATTTACTGCTAAATATCCTGGTATTAATCCTGATAATTATAGGAATAAATTACCTGATTAAAACTTTTGTAATTGAAGCTTTTAAAAGTTTTAGCAACAAGACAAGAACTACTTTTGACGATTTTTTAATTAAAACTAATTTCCCAAAATATATTGGGCAAATTCTTCCTCTGGTTATAATTTACCTTACCGTTCCTTATATTCTGGTAGATTTTCCGCTGGCTATAAAAGCTTTTTATTTCCTAATAGATATTTATATCATTTTTCTTATTGTATGGATAATTAGAAGCATTTTACGCACTACCAAGAGCTACCTAAGAACCTTAGAATCTTTTAAAGATAAACCGGTAGAAAGTTACATTCAGGTAGTAATGATTATCGTTTGGCTGTTCGCCTTTATCTTTATTATTGCCGAAATTACGGGGAAAGATGTAATTAATTTTATAATCTCCCTGGGTGCTGCTTCGGCAATTTTGCTGTTAATTTTTAAAGATACCATCTTAGGTTTTGTAGCTTCCATTCAGGTTAGTGTAAACGATATTGTAAGAATTGGCGATTGGATTACCTTTAGTAAATACGGCGCCGATGGTACCGTGACCGAAATTACCCTGGCAACCGTTAGGGTACAGAATTTTGACAATACCTTTACTTCTATTCCCACCTATAGTTTGATTTCTGAATCTTTTCAGAATTGGCGCGGAATGCAGGAATCTCCCGGGAGAAGAATTAAACGTTCGGTTTTTATAAAACAGAATTCGGTTAAATTTATTACTCCTGAAGATTTTGAAAAGTATAAGAATATACAACTAATTTCTTCTTATCTGGAAGACCGGCAAAATGAGATTAACGATTATAATACTACTAACCAAATAGACAAAAACCTGCCGTTAAACGGAAGAAACCAAACCAACCTGGGTATTTTTAGAAAGTATATAGACACTTATTTAAACAACCACTCGGCTGTACATAAAGAAATGTATATTATTGTAAGACACTTGCAACCTACCGAGCATGGGATACCTTTAGAAGTATTATGTTTTAGCCGGGATAAACGCTGGGAGAATTTTGAATATATCACCGCCGATATTTTTGACCACATTATTGCTGCCGTTTCATATTTTGATCTTCAGTTATTCGAAGCACCTTCAGGCGATGATATTAGGGATTACTTTAATAAGACCAATTTAGAAAACACTCCAAATAAAAATTCGTAAATTTTTCCGACTAAATTTAAGTTGAAGAGCTTGAATCAGGCTAATTTTCATTATCCTAAACCTTGATTAGAATTGGATTAAAAATTATCTTTTAGCCACCAAACAAAAACAAATATGACTTTAAAAGGCTTTCTTCAGGGTTTTGGAATTATCGCGGTAGTAATGACCTTAGTTCCCTTAATCGCCGCAGATTTCTGGTGGATTCGTATTTTTGATTATTTGCACATACAATTAACGCTTCTCACCCTCACGGCAATTGCCGCATATTTTATAAGATTTGATATAAAAAGAGCCGAAGATTATATTTTTATGGTTGTTTTACTGGCTTGTTTTATTTTCCAGGTTGTAAAGATTTATCCCTATTTTCCCCATAAAAATTATGAAGTTGGCCAGGCTTCAGAAGAGAATTTCAGTAATAAATTTAGCCTTTATACTGCAAATGTTCTTCAGAAAAATGAAAATCCTGACCTGGTTTTAGCCGATATTAAAAAGCAAAATCCAGATATTTTATTATTTACTGAAACCAATACTCGCTGGAAAAATGATCTTGCTGCCGTAACCAATTCTTATCCTTATAAAGTTGAAGTTCCTTTAGACAATACTTACGGGATGTTATTCTATTCCCTGTTAGAGCTTAAAAACCCTGAAATACAATTTTTAGTAGACGATAGTATACCTTCCATTCACAGCATTTTAAAATTACGCTCTGGGGAAGAAGTGATGTTTCACGCCATACATCCTACGCCGCCAATGCCGCAGCATAATCCTTCTTCTTCAGACAGGGATGCCGAAATGATGAAAATTGCATTTATGGTAAAAGATTCTAAGTTGCCGGTAATAGTAGCAGGAGATTTTAATGATGTGGCCTGGTCTTCTACCACGGCACTTTTTCAAAATGTTGGTGGTTTACTAAACACCAGGATTGGCCGTGGCTTTTATAATACTTTTGATGCTTCCAGTTTTATTATGCGATGGTCTTTAGATCACGTATTTGTCACCGAAGAATTTAGGGTTGCCGATTTTAAACTGGGAAGTTCTATAGATTCAGATCACTTACCTCTTTATATAGAACTTAACCTTGAGCCTGAAAAAGCTGAAGAACAAAAGCCCGGGCCTGCAACTGAAGAGGAAATTAAATCTGCCCGCGAACAAATAAAAGCAGAACAAGAAGCTAAAGAAAATGATTAACAAAGACTAAAGCTCTTTCTTGTTTTCGCTTCAAACTTCCATTTAGTGCACATATTTCTCACTCTTTAAGTAATTCTTTACTAGAATTCTTAAATAAAACCCAAAGTAAGTTTATGCATTAGTTTTCCTTAGTTTTCTTTCTAAATTTAAATATTGTTTAGCCACATTATAGCTCTTATTTAGCTAATACACAGTGGTTTTATTTTAATAAAATTCAATAGAAAACTTTAGAAAAACTTAGAATGCTGAATATATCTGAATTATCGGAGAAATCAATTAAACAAATTTTAACAATCCTTGAAGAAGATGGCAAAATAAGTGCTTCGCTTCCGGGGGCTGGTTTAATTCATATAGAAGATAATTTACCCTACCTGGTTGTTTATAGAAAAAGAGAAGACGATCCCGGCACCGAAAGAATAATTATTAGTGAAGCATCTTACCTTTTAATTGGTAATAAATTTTTTGAAGCTTACCAAAGATTAATCTATGCCCTGGCCGATAAGCTTTCTTCAGATTTTAAATCTTATATGGTTTTTGAGATCTATACGGGAGAACCCAATAATTGTTTTACCATTAAAGCCCCTGCGCAAAAGCTACCAAGTTCTGTAAAAGTATTAGAAAAAGAACTTAACAGTATAAACGATATATTTTCGGGACTTTATTTAAAAGCCGAAATAAAAGATACTCCCCATCGTCAAAGAGAAGGAGACGAGGATATTTTAAGTATAGACGAGGCAAAGAAATCTGGTGCAGTAATCGTTGGGCTAGAAATTCCTCCCGTTTTTCGGAATGAAAATAATGAAGTTTACCCCGTTTTTTTAAGGCAATTTAAAGATTACCTAATTACCTGTATACATAAAGCATTATTTGATTATGTGAGAGTGCAAACTTCCAGTGGGGTTGGTAGTTATCTTGCCCTGGGCAGAAAACATTTAAAGGAAAAAGTGTTTGAAATTGATAAAGCCCTCGCTAAAATAGAACGCTCTTACCAGTTTTTATGGTTGGTTTCTCCCGCCAATATTCAGGATATAAAACAAACTTTTTTTGAAAGTAATTATGAGAAGGTTTTAGATTATCACTATAGATTGCTTCCCATAGACCCCGATCTTTTAAAAAGAGAACTTTATAACCTTAAAGTTGAAGAAATAGACGATCCTGCGATGTCACATATTTTTAGGGAGAAACGTGAAGAACTGGATCAACAAATCACGATGTTAAGTGAACGTGGCACCTCTAATTTCTTTTATAACAGTATTAGACTTTATAAAGGTTTAGACTCTAAATTAAGTCAGGAAGCAGGTCAAATACTTAGGGAAGTAGACGAAGTAGCCGAAGAAGAAGATGCCGAATTTATTGATGCAAAAGGCTTTAGTAGTTTGGCCCGCCGGGAGTTTGATTATTTTGCTGAACAAGATGAAAATTTTAAAAGTAAAGTTCATATTCGTAAAGATGTGAATATTATGATGGTGAATAAAGGCGAACTTTATATCCCTGCTGATTATAGAATGAATAAAACTGAAGCGACAGCCCTTATTCAACACGAGGTGGGAACACACGTTTTAACGTATTATAATGGTACGCGACAACCTTTAGAATTATTAAGCAGTGGCCTGGCAGATTACGATCCGCTTCAGGAGGGACTGGCAGTAATGTCTGAATTTTTAGTAGACGGGCTTACCGGAAATAGATTAAGAACTTTAGCCGGAAGGGTAATTGCCGGTTCGGCATTAATGGAGGGCGCTGAGTTTCCGCAGTTGTTCCGTTTACTAAAAATGGATTATGGATTTACCCCCGAAAGAGCTTTTAATATTACTTCCAGGATTATGCAGGGCGGCGGATTTCTAAAAGATATAATTTATTTAAAAGGTTTGGTTCAACTTCGCGATCACTTACAAAATGGCGGGGAATATGAACCACTATTAGCAGGAAAATTTGGATTAAAACACACCAAAATAATTGAAGAATTAACCGAAAGAAAAGTATTAAAAACGAGCGCACTGCGCCCAAGTTATTTATTAACCGAAAATGTTACCAATAAATTAAACCTAATCAGAGAGGGGCTTCCCCTTTCACAAATGATAACCTAATGAAAATTTGCTTTGTATTAAACGATATTAAAAACGAAAAATGTGGAACCTCGGTATTATTAATGAATACTGCTCACGCTCGTGGACATGAAGTTTATGCCATGGGAGTTGGTGATTTTAATTTTCATCACGATGCACCAATTAGTATAAATAGTGTGCAGGTGCCAAAAAATACTAAAACAAAATCTCCGGCTAAATTTCTGGAAGCTTTACAGAGTTCTAAAGCGCGTAAAAAGACCATTGCAGCCAATAAACTGGATGTACTTTTTATAAGAAATAATCCTACCGAAGAAGAATCTGGGCGGGAATGGGCAGAACATGCCGGGGTTGCTTTTGGCAGGATGATTCAGCAAGAAGGCGTATTGGTATTAAACGATGCCAATGCCCTATCTAATGCATTTATAGATAAACTTTATTTTGAAGAACTTCCGCAGGAAATAAAACCCGATTCTTTAATTACCAGGAATAAAGAGGATATTTTAAAATTCTGGGAAAAGAATAATAAAAAAATTGTTTTGAAACCCCTGGAAGGTTCTGGTGGTCAAAATGTTTTTTTAATAGATGAAAATGAAAAAAATATCAATCAAATTATTGAAACCATTAGTCAGCATGGTTATGTAATTGCCCAAGAATACTTACCGGCAGTTAAAGACGGTGATGTTCGAATTTTATTAATGAATGGAAGGGTCATGGTTAAAGATGGAAAACAGGCAATTATTAGACGCGTTAGTGGTGAAGGAGAATTCCGAAGTAATTTTGCCCTTGGTGCCACTGCCGATAGTAGTGACCTTACTCCAGAAATGCAACGCATTGTAGATCTAACCGCACCAAAACTTATTCGCGACGGGCTTTTCTTCGTCGGGCTGGACGTGGTAAAAGATAAATTGATAGAAATAAACGTGTTAAGCCCAGGCGGTATGGAGCGTTTTAAAGACATAGGCTTACCAGATTTTACTCCAATGGTAATTGAAGCCATTGAGCGAAAAGTTGAATACAAAAAGCTTTACGGGCATCAATTTGATAACAGGGAAATTGCCTGTATGGAATAGTAAACAATCCCAGAGCATTCAATATAGATTATCGAGTAAAACTGAAAAAGAGATATTATGAGTAATAAACCAGAAAAACATATTCCCAGGATAATTGGGAAGTATACCAGCAATAAAAAAGGACCTTTACTCTTTATAACTGCCGGCATTCACGGCAACGAACCAAGTGGTATTAAGGCCCTGGAAGAAGTTTTTAAACAACTTGAAAAATCCAAACCTGAAATTGAAGGAACTCTGGTTGGAGTCTCTGGAAACCACAAGGCCCTTAATCAAAATAAGCGCTATATAGATGAGGATTTGAACCGGGTTTGGACCGAAGAGAATATAGAACAGAAAAAATCGGAAACCCACGAGCAAAAAGAAATGTGGGAAATTATAGACATCTTAAAGCAATTTACGGAAGAAGATTACACCAAGCGTTATTTCCTGGATTGTCACACCACCTCATCAGCGAGTTTACCTTATGTCTCGGTACAGGAAGTGAATGATAATGATGAATGGGCACATAATTTCCCCACCTTTATCGTACGTGGATTTAGCGATATAATTACCGGTGATATAGATCATTATTTAAGCAGAACCGGAATGACTGGTTTTGTTTTTGAAGCTGGACAACACGAAGATAAAACTTCAGTTGAAAATCACGAAGGTGTAATTTGGCTGGCCTTAAAAGAAGCCTGCAAACTGGATCTTTCGATAATCGAAACTTACCCTGAATGTGTAAATCGTTTTGCTGAAAAAAATGCACCAGATCAAAAAACCTTTGAATTGGTTCATCGTCACGGCCTTGAAGATTCTGATGTATTTGAAATGGAACCGGGATACGAAAATTTTCAAGAGATCAAAAAGGGAGAGCTACTGGCAAAACAAAATGGAAAAGAAATAATAAGCGAATGGGATGCCCGTATTTTTATGCCATTATACCAATCTCAGGGAAATGACGGCTTTTTTGTGATTGAGGAAGTGAAAGGAAAGTAATTGAAGTAAGCTCAAAAATCATAGGTTATTCTGAATTTATTTCAGAATCTAAGCCGTTAGAATTAATAAAGAGACCTCACCGGTAAAAAACCAGTGAGGTCTTTTATTTGATTAATTTTCAGCAAATTCTACACACACCGGAGACATTACCTCAACGGGAAGTAAATGTTCTTCAAGTTCTCCCGTTTTCATATTTATTTTAAAACTGCTAATTGTAGAAGTATCCTGGTTAGCTGCATAAAGAAAGTTTCCATTTGGAGAAATCGCAAAATTACGCGGTGTTTCTCCTTTGGTTGGGTAATAACCAATCACACTTAATTTACCGGAATTTTCATCAACTTTAAAAGTCGCGATACTATTATGCCCACGATTAGAAGTGTACACAAATTTCCCCGAAGGATGTAAATGAATATCTGCTCCTGAATTATTTTCTTTAAAATCTTCAGGAAGCGTTGAAATATTTTGAATAATCTCCAGGGTCCCGTCTTCTTCTATTTTCAATACACTTAGCTTTGAATTCAATTCGTTCATTGAAAAAGCGAAGTTTTCATCTTTAGAAAAACTAAAATGTCTTGGACCCGAGCCCTTTTCTAATTGCAAAAAAGCTTTTTCTTTCTTACTTAATTTCCCGGTTTTAGCATTAAAATTAAACATCCATATTTTATTGTTTCCAAGATCAGAAATATAAGCGGTTTTATTATCTGAAGAAATTGAAACCGAATGGGCGTGAGAGGCTTCAGGATTTTCTAACTGAATTTTTTGTTGTTTTTCCAGGTTTCCATCCTCTCCCCTTTTATAAACCATAACCACGCCACCCATATAGTTGGAGACAAAAACATAATTTCCACTTTTGTCAATCTCTATATGGCAGGGCGCAAAACTTTCGGTAGAAATTTTTCCTAATTCTTCTAAACTATTATCACTATTCCTTTTAAACGAATATATAAAACCAGATTCAGCATCGCCACCACCTAATTCGCTCACCGCATACAGGTTTTTACCATCTTTAGAAGCTTTTACAAAGCTGGGATTAGTAACTTTCGCCACAGTTTTTTCGGGATGCAAACTTCCATTTTCAGGATCTTGCAAGGCTAGAAATATTCCTTTTGCCTTTCCATCTACATGGCCTTCTTTTTTGGTGTAAGTACCTATATAAACCGGTATTTCAGCATTTTGAGCGGCACAGGTTGTGGTAAGGACCACGGCCAAACTAATTAGCGTAAATCTTATCATAATTTTATCTGGTTAAAGCCATTTTTTACGTTTAAAATAATAGATCATAAGTAGAAAAATAACAATCATTATTCCCCATAATACAAAGTAACTGTACTCCCACTGCAGCTCGGGGATATATTCAAAATTCATCCCGTAAATTCCGGCAATAAAGGTCAGCGGAATAAAAATAGAAGCCATAATGGTTAAAACCTTCATCACCTCGTTCATTTTATTGCTAATAGTGGTCATGTACATATCCATAAGCCCCCAGGCCATCTCGCGGTATAAATCTATATTTTCTGAAACCTGGAGAATGTGATCGTGAAGGTCGTTTATATAATTTTTGGTTCGGGTTTTTATGAGATCGTTCTCTAAATTCTGAAACCGGGAAATAACTTCTTTAAGCGGAAAAACTGCCCGTCTAACCCGTAAAATTGCTCTTTTTAAATCCTGAATCTCATAAGTAATATCATCACTTGGCTGACTTTCAAAAAGTTGTTCCTCCAGTTTTTCTACTTTTTCGCTTAACTCATCTACCACCAGGAAATAATGGTCTACTATAGCATCTAAAAGAGCAAAAACCAGGTAATCTGAACCATTAGTACGAATGCGTCCGTAAGCCTTTTCCAGGCGACCCCTAACACCATCAAACACATCGCCTCCTGCTTCCTGAAAAGTAAGTACATAATCTTTACCTAAAACAAAACTTATATGTTCATTTACCAATTTATCGTCCTGGTGATAAAGCATTTTGGCCACAATAAACAAATAATCTTCATACTCATCTATTTTTGGACGTTGGGTAGTATTTACAATATCTTCAATAATTAACGGGTGGAGATCGTAATATTTACCCAGTTTTTCTATCTCTGCGGTATTACTTAAACCATCTATATTAAACCAGGTAATTCGGTCTTCAGCTTCAAATTTAAAAGCATCTTCGGTAGAAGAAGAAATATGCCTTTCATAATTCTCTTTATTATAATCTATAACTTCCAGGCTGGTTTCACCAGATTCTTTTCTACCAACATAGGTTACAGTTCCCGGGGGTTGGTTTACAGATTTCATTTTTGGCCTACGTAAACTTTGCGTAATTCTTTTTACCATAATCGTACTTTGTAGGTTAAAGGTAGCAAAGTTTTGTTTTTGGCTCTATTAAAAACACGACGAAACTAAACTTCATTCAAAAATTATCACAAACCTACCTCAGCCAAAAAAAGCCCTTTTAAAAAGTTAATCGTGATGTGAGGGCAGATTTTAAAACATTTAAGTTTCAATTATTCAGTAAAACTGAGTTTAATCATATTTATATGAAGAAAACGACAATAAATTTACCTAATCCTATTAACTGAATATTCTTTACAAACAGGTTATTATGAAAAAATCGCCCCTTGATATTTACCTGCTCTTACCTATTAAAAACTTTATTGAGAGAAAAACTTCAGTTGGATTATTGCTTATTTTCTCTGCAATTCTTGCAATGATCGTTGCCAACTCACCACTGGCTGATGCGTATCACAATCTTTGGAAACAATATATTCACCTGGGAATTAACGATTTTGTAATTAGAAAAAACCTGTTGCATTGGATTAACGATGGCCTCATGTCTATTTTCTTTTTTATGATTGGTCTTGAGTTAAAACGAGAAATATTACAGGGCGAACTTTCCAGTTTTAGAAAGTCTATACTTCCAATTGCTGCGGCTATTGGCGGGATGATTTTTCCGGCTTTAATTTATTATTATTTTAATACTGGGGTAGATTCAATTTCGGGATGGGGAATTCCTATGGCTACAGATATCGCTTTTGCACTGGGTATTCTTTATCTCCTTGGAGACCGGGTTCCTCTTCCCTTAAAAGTATTTCTAACCGCAATTGCTATTGTAGACGATCTTGGAGCGGTGCTGGTAATTGCATTTTTTTATACTTCAGATATTTCTTTACAAAGCCTTGCTATTGCGGGTGTTTTTGTACTTATACTGGCTACCGCTAATTTAATTGGTATTAGAAATACCTTGTTTTATGCAATTATGGGAATTGGAGGTTTATGGCTGGCTATTTTACTTTCGGGTGTTCACGCCACTATTGCAGCGGTTCTAGCGGCCTTTGCCATACCTAACACCAAACGTATTAATACGCCTTTATTTCTTAGAAAAACTAAACTCTTAGCTTATAAAATTAAAGAGGAATTTAGAAATAGAAATAAAAACCCGAAAGAAGCTGATGACCATATTTCTCATACTATACAAAAATTCACATCATTAACCGAAGATGCCACTCCGCCACTACAACGTTTAGAACATGCGCTTTACCCCTTTGTAAGTTTTGTGGTTCTTCCAATTTTTGCATTTGCCAATGCAGGCGTGAGCCTTGGTAATGTTTCTCTTGAAGCACTATTAAGCCCGGTAACGATTGGGGTAATGTTTGGACTCATTTTTGGAAAATTTATTGGCATCGTATTCTTCTCCAGGCTTATGGTTTGGTCTAAGATTGCCAGTTTACCGCATAAAGTAAAGTGGAAACACGTCTACGGAATTGGTTTTCTCGCTGCTATAGGCTTCACCATGTCTTTATTTATTACCGAGCTCGCTTTTGAAAATGAAAATTACCTGGCCCAGGCCAAAATAGGGATTCTTTCAGCTTCTTTAATTGCAGGCCTAATTGGATATTTCTACTTACGAAAAACCGGAAATGAATAATAATTCATCTTAAAGCTGATTACCATCATATTATGTGATTCAAATTTTCGAAAAATTTGCGGTTAAAATATTTAAGAATGAACAGCTGTTTTCACTGCGGTGAAGAATGTAAGGAAGATTACATTGTTTTTCAGGAAAAAGATTTCTGTTGCACCGGTTGTAAAACAGTTTTTGAGATCCTGAACGAAAGTGACCTTACCTATTATTATGATATCCAGGAAAAACCTGGAATTTCTCCCGGAGCTTCAGAAGGAAAATTCGATTTTCTTGATAACGAGGAAATAACCGAAAAACTGCTGGAATTTAATGAGAACAATACCCAAATAGTTAATTTTCTTATTCCTTCTATGCACTGCAGTTCTTGTATTTGGGTGTTGGAAAATTTAGGGAAATTACACAAAGGAGTAAAATCGGCTCAGGTAGATTTTCCAAAGAAAACTGTACGAATAAGTTTTTCTTCAGAAAAAATAAGTTTAAAAGAGCTCGTATATCTACTTAGCCGAATTGGTTACGAACCCTATATTTCCCTTAAAGATTACGATGAAAAAGATCACCGTGTAGACCGAAGCTTAATCTATAAATTAGGCGTTGCTGGTTTTGCATTTGGGAATGTAATGTTTCTCTCTTTTCCCGAGTATTTTGAAGTTAAAGAATTCTGGCTGGAACAATTCAAACATTTATTTAGATGGTTGATGTTTGCTTTTTCTCTTCCTGTGGTTTTTTATTCTGGTGCAGATTATTTTATTTCAGCTTACAAAGGTTTACGCGCAAAGATTCTAAATATAGATGTTCCCATTGCCCTGGGAATTGCAGTACTTTTTATTAGAAGTACCACAGAAATTATCCTTGATCTTGGCACCGGCTTTTTTGATAGCCTTACGGGACTTGTTTTCTTCTTACTTCTGGGTAAATTCTTTCAGCAAAAAACCTATTCCTATTTATCGTTTGAGCGGGATTATAAATCTTATTTCCCAATGGCGGTAACGCGATTAAAAACTAATGCTTCAAAAGAGATTATAGAAGAACAGGTTCAGGTTTATAATATAAAACCCGGCGACCGAATTTTAATAAGAAACGGCGAATTAATTCCTATAGATTCGGTTTTAATGAAGGGCAGCGCGAATATAGATTACAGTTTTGTAACCGGTGAGGCCGAAGCCGTTAGTAAAGAGTCTGGTGAAACGCTTTATGCCGGTGGCCGCCAACAAGGCGGAATACTTGAGATTGAAGCTATAAAAGCCATAGACCAGAGTTACCTCACCAAACTTTGGAGCAATGAAGTCTTCAAAAAAGATAAAAAAGGTCAATTTCAAAGTTTAATCAATCAAATAAGTAAGAGATTTACCGCTGGGGTTTTAAGTATAGCATTTCTATCAACTCTTTTCTGGCTAATTTACGATCCTTCTATAGCACTAAATGTTTTTACCGCGGTTCTAATAATCGCCTGCCCCTGCGCTATTGCTTTAGCAACTCCATTTACACTTGGGAATTTGTTGCGCATCTACGGAAGAAATAAATTCTACTTGAAAGAAGCCGGGGTAATAGAACAAATTGCAAAAATAGATTGTCTTGTTTTTGATAAAACCGGCACTATAACTTCCAATAAAAAAACAGAAGTATTCTACGAAGGTTTAAAACTTAATGCTGAAGAAGAACAATTGCTTAGCAGTAGTTTAAGAGCATCTGGGCACCCGCTAAGCAGGCAACTTTACCAGATCCTGGATAAGAATAATATCCTGAGTTTAGATGAATTTAATGAACATACCGGAAAAGGAATTAGCTCTGGCAGTATGGGTAGTAAAATGAAAATTGGTTCCTCTTCTTTTGTAAAAGAAAGCGAAACTGAAACTAAAGAACTCAATAAAACAGCGGTTCATATAAGTAGTAATGAAGAATATAAAGGTTGCTACATTTTTAAGAATTCTTACCGGGAAGGCCTTGCCCATTTATTTAAGGAGTTAGGAGAAAACAAGCAACTCTTTATCCTTTCCGGTGATAATGATGGTGAAAAGGAAAAACTTGAAAATATGCTTCCCTTAAATACTAAGTTTTACTTCAATCAAAAACCTGACGATAAGCTAAATTTCATTAAAAAGCTTCAGGAAGAAGGGAAATCGGTGATGATGATTGGCGACGGACTTAACGATGCAGGTGCACTTGCCCAAAGTAATGTTGGGATTGCAGTTTCAGAAAATATTAATGTATTCTCCCCTGCTTGTGATGGAATCCTGGAAGCTTCAAATCTTACCAGATTGAGTGAATATTTTAAACTTTCAGAAAAGGGTATAAAAATTATCAAATGGAGTTTTGTACTAAGTCTTTGTTATAACGTAGTAGGCCTTGCCTTCGCCGTAACCGGTAACTTAATGCCCGTAATTGCCGCTATTTTAATGCCGCTAAGTTCTATTAGTATCGTGGCATTTACAAGCCTGGCCACAAATCTTGCCGGGAAAAAATTAAAACCTGTATTAACGAAAACCTGATTTCAATCATATTTTAAATTTTAACACCGCTTTAAGTTTGCTGAAAATAATTCATTCTAAATGAACATCATTTACCTCTTACTTGCTTTAAGTGTTTTAGTAGCCCTCATTTTCTTTGTCGCCTTTATTTTTTCAGTAAAAAAAGGACAGTATGACGATGTCTATACACCATCGGTAAGGATGCTTTTTGATGACGAATTAGTTAAAGAAAAATCTGATAAATCCAATTCCACCAAAAACAAGAAATCTAATTAACTATGGAAGTAGAACAGTTTCATTACGATAATAAGATCGTAAAAAAGTTTACTATGGCTACCCTGTTCTGGGGTATAGTAGGTATGAGTGTTGGGCTACTGCTCGCCTTTATGTTTATATTTCCCGATCTTACCGACGGAATTTCATGGTTAAGTTTTGGCCGTTTAAGACCATTACATACTAACGCGGTAATTTTTGCTTTTGTTGGGAACGCCATTTTCGCAGGGGTTTACTACTCTACCCAGCGCTTACTCAAGGCGCGTATGTGGAGTGATTTTTTAAGTAATTTCAACTTTTGGGGTTGGCAGGCTATTATTGTAGCAGCCGCCATTACTCTGCCAATGGGTTTTACCAGTTCTAAAGAATATGCCGAACTGGAATGGCCAATAGATATTGCAATTGCTTTGGTATGGGTTGCTTTTGGTGCCAACCTTATTGGTACTATGATAAAGAGAAGGCAGCGTCACCTATATGTTGCTATTTGGTTTTACCTCGCAACTTTTGTAACCGTAGCCGTGCTTCATATTGTAAATAATATTGAAATTCCTGTTTCTGCATTTAAAAGTTATTCGATTTATTCGGGAGTTCAGGATGCTTTGGTACAGTGGTGGTATGGGCATAATGCGGTGGCATTCTTCCTTACTACACCTTTTTTAGGTTTAATGTATTATTTTGTTCCTAAGGCAGCAAACAGGCCGGTTTATTCCTATAGACTTTCTATTATTCACTTTTGGTCCCTGATCTTTATTTATATCTGGGCGGGACCACACCATTTATTATATTCAACTTTACCAGACTGGGCGCAAAATCTTGGAGTAGCATTTTCTGTTATGTTATTATTCCCTTCCTGGGGAGGGATGATCAACGGACTATTAACCCTACGTGGTGCGTGGGATAAAGTACGTACAGATCCTGTTCTTAAATTCTTTGTAGTAGCTATTACCGGCTACGGGATGGCAACTTTTGAAGGTCCAATGCTTTCGCTTAAAAACGTAAATGCTATCGCGCATTTTAGCGACTGGATTATTGCTCACGTGCACGTTGGGGCTTTAGCCTGGAACGGTTTCCTAACTTTTGGGATGGTTTACTGGTTAGTACCAAGATTATTCAAAACCAAACTCTACTCTATTAAATTGGCTAATGCCCATTTCTGGATTGGTACGTTAGGTATTATTATTTACACTTTACCTATGTACGTTGCCGGATTTGTACAGGCATCTATGTGGAAACAATTTAATCCAGATGGAACCCTTACTTACGGAAACTTCCTGGAAACGGTTACTTCTATTATGCCAATGTACTGGATGCGTGCTATTGGTGGTAGTTTATACATAGTTGGTGCATTTATTTTGCTTTATAATATTGTGCAAACTGTTAGACAGGGAAGTGCAGTTGAAGACGAATTAGCTGAAGCTGCTCCTTTGCAAAAAGTAACACGAAAAAGAACTAAAGGGGAAGCTTATCACTCCTGGTTAGAAAGAAGACCCGTAAAACTTACCATTTTCGCAACTATAGCCATTTTAATTGGTGGCGCGGTACAAATTGTTCCCTCCTTAATGGTAGACGAATATGTGCCGGTAATTTCCAGTGTAAAACCTTATACTCCTTTAGAACTTGAAGGTCGGGATATTTATATCCGGGAAGGTTGTGTGGGTTGTCACTCGCAAATGATTAGGCCATTTAGAAGTGAAGTAGAACGCTATGGTGAATACTCCAAAGCCGGGGAATATGCTTACGATTATCCCTTCTTATGGGGAAGTAAACGTACCGGCCCAGATCTTATGCGGGTAGGCGGTAAATATTCCGATAACTGGCACCTTAACCATATGTACGATCCGCAAAGCACCTCTTCAGGTTCTATTATGCCTTCTTATAAATGGATAATTAAAGACGAGCTTGATAAAAGTGATACCGAAGCTAAAATGAGAGCTCTTAGCAAGCTTGGCGTACCATATTCTTTAGAAGAAATAGAAAACGCCCAGCAATGGATGGCAGAACAGGGAACTCAAATCGAGAAAAACCTGTACGCAGATCCTGATTTTGTAAAAACTTATGAAGCTGAAAAAGAATTTGCAGAACAAAACGGTACCGAATTCGTAGAAATGCGAAACCGCGAAATTGTAGCGCTAATTGCTTATTTACAGCGCCTCGGAACTGACATTAATGCGAAAGATGCAGAAGTATCAACCACTAAAACCAACTAAGCATGTTTAAATTCGTAAAAGGCCATATGGAAAGTATAGACGGGGTTATGATCTACCCGCTAATTTCCCTGCTCATTTTCTTCATCTTTTTTGTAGTGCTATTCTTATGGGTAATTACCGCAAAAAAGAAAGACATAGAAGAGGTTAGCAAATTACCCTTAGATATTAATACCGAAAACCAGGAATTATGAAAACGATAGGATATTTAAGAATTCTGGGGTTTTTAATTCTTGCCCTCGTATTAATAGAATTAACCGTTGAGACCGAAAGTGGTTGGGCAATTGAAGAATACCCAATTATTTGGTGGATTTTAGGTGTAGTACTGGTAATTGCTGTAGCCATAGAAATTTCTATAGCTGCTTTAGAAAATATGGTTTTTAAAAGTCTTAATTCTGAAGCCCAGCAACATTATACCAGGTTAAAAATTGAAAATTCTGACAAGCAGTTTATAGGCTTAAAAAAGTTCTATAAGAAAATGCTGAACCAGAAACCTTTAGAGAAAGAAGAAGAAATTCTTTTAGATCACAATTACGATGGGATAAAAGAACTGGACAACGATCTTCCCGCCTGGTGGCTTTATGGGTTTTACGTAAGTATTGTATTTGCCTTTGTGTATATGGCTTATTATCACATTTTTGATGGGGAAAATCAAACAGAAGAGTACCTGGCTGCCGTTGCCGAAGCCGAAGAAGAAATTGAAGCTTATAAAGCTGCTAATCCAGATCTTATAGATGCTTCTTCAGTAGAATTGCTAACTGATGCTGCCGATTTAGAAGCGGGAGAAACCATTTATATGGCAAGCTGTATGGCTTGTCACCGCGCCGATGGTGGTGGCGCTATTGGTCCTAACCTTACCGATGATCATTGGATTCTTGGAGGCGGAATTAGCAATGTTTTTCAAACAGTTTCTGAAGGTGGCCGTGACGGAAAAGGAATGGTGGCCTGGAAATCTGAGTTGAATGCACAGGAAATAGCCCAGGTATCCAGCTATGTTTTAAGCCTGCAGGGAACCAATCCTCCAGATGCTAAAGCACCGGAAGGAGACATTTGGGAAGCAGATTCAGAATAAATTTTAGAAGAACAGATTTTGGATAATCAGGAAAAATTCAGGGATAAAATAGCCACGGCAGACGACCAGGGAAAAAGACTATGGGTTTTTCCGAAGAAACCTTCTGGAAAATTTTATGAATATAGAAAATATGTAAGTTATGTATTGCTCATTTTACTTTTTGCCGCTCCATTTGTAAAGATAAACGGCAATCAGTTTATGATGTTCAATATCCTGGAAAGGCGTTTTAATATTTTTGGTTTTCCTTTCTGGCCCCAGGATTTTCACATTTTTGTAATTATGATGGTAATTGGGGTGGTCTTTATCATCCTCTTTACGGTAGCTTTTGGTAGAATATTTTGCGGTTGGTTTTGTCCACAAACCATTTTTATGGAAATGGTTTTCCGCAGAATTGAATACTGGATTGAAGGCGATCGCGGAAAACAAATGCGCCTGGAAAAACAAAAATGGGATGCCGAAAAAATTAGAAAACGTGCTCTAAAATGGTTCTTATTCTTTGTTATTTCGTTCCTTATAGCCAATGTTTTCCTCGCTTATTTAATTGGGAGTGATCGCTTAATTCAATACGTAACAGATGGCCCGCTAAATCACCTGAGCACTTTTATTTCATTATTGATTTTTACCGCGGTATTTTACTTTGTATTTGCCTGGTTTAGAGAACAGGTTTGTGTAATTGCCTGTCCTTACGGAAGGCTTCAGGGCGTTCTTTTAGATAATAAATCTATAGTAGTAGCCTACGATCACAAACGCGGAGAAAAGGAAAAAGGAAGGGCAAAATTCAAGAAAAATGAAAACCGTGCAGAAACCGGAAAAGGAGATTGTATAGACTGTTTCCAATGTGTGCAGGTTTGCCCTACCGGAATAGATATTAGAAACGGTACGCAGCTGGAGTGTATAAACTGTACCGCTTGTATAGATGCCTGCGATAGTATGATGGAAGCGGTAGACCTTCCAAAAGGTTTAATACGCTACGCCAGCGAAGAAAATATTGAAAAAAAGGCAAAATTCAGGTTTACTCCCAGGTTAAAAGGTTACAGCATTGTACTAGGAATCTTAACCGCAGTTTTGGTGGGGATGTTATTTATAAGAAGTGAAGTTGAAGCCCGTATTTTAAGATTACCCGGGCAGTTATACGAACGGAAAGCCGATAACGTGGTGAGTAATGTTTTTACCTACAAATTGGTAAATAAAACCACAGCCGATTTTGAAGATATTGAATTTAGGTTATTGTCCCACAAAGGAGTAATAAAACCGGTAAAGACTTCAAATATTACCGTACCGGGACAGGAGTTAACCGAAGGGACACTCTTTATTGAAATACATACGGCCGCATTAGAAGATGAAAAAGAAAAGCTGAAAATTGGGGTTTATAGTGGTGAAAGGTTAATAGAAACAACGAGCACTATGTTTATGGGACCCCGCAGTTTTAATTAATGAAAGTGCGCATAAGAACTCATAAATTATTAAATCTCGATTAAGAGTAAAATATAAAGAAATGAAAATAAACTGGGGAACAGGAATTGTAATTGGAATGGCACTTTTTATAAGTTTCATTATGTATTTAGTGATAAATATGCTTACCGATAAAAAATTTGATCACGATTTGGTAACTGAAGAGTATTACCAAAAAGAACTGCATTACCAGGAAGAAATTGATGCAGAAAATAATGCATTTTCATTAGAAGAAAACATTAGTGACCGGCGGGTAAAAGATGGATGGATCGTAGAATTTCCTAAAAACCTGGAACTTTCTAAAATTTCAGGAAATCTAAATTTCTATCGCCCTTCTAATGCTAAACTTGATTTTAATATTCCTTTAGAATTAACATCACATCAAATTTTTATTGCAGATAAAAACCTTGTAGAGGGGCGTTGGAATATCAATATTCATTGGGAATATGAAGAAACGCCCTATTTATATAAAAACGAAATTGTTTACTAAATGTGGATTTCGGCATTAATATTTGGACTTTTAGGAAGTTTCCACTGTGTGGGAATGTGCGGTCCCATTGCATTTTTATTGCCGGTAGATCATAAAAACAACTTAAAAAAACTAGGCCAAATTTCCCTTTATCATTTTGGAAGAATAAGTTCCTATGCCCTTATTGGTATTCTATTTGGCTTACTAGGCAAAAGTTTCAGATTGTTTGGGCTTCAACAGCAACTTTCAATTTTAGTGGGAGTTTTAATGATTTTAGTAATTCTTATTCCGTATAAAAAATTCAGTAAATACAATGGTTCAAAATTTATCTTCAAAATTGTTTCAAAAGTAAAAAGCCACCTGGGTAAACAGCTGAAACAAAAATCACCCGATACTTTTTATACCATTGGCTTTCTAAACGGTTTCCTCCCTTGTGGACTGGTTTATATGGCGGTTTTTGGAGCTATCGCTGCGGGAACGGCTTTAGAAGGCAGTTTATATATGGCACTTTTTGGCCTAGGAACGGTGCCTTTAATGACTGCCGCAATCTACCTGGGAAACTTTATTAACCTTAACCTGAGATCAAAAATAAGAAAAGCGGTTCCTGTTTTTGTGGTAATAATGGGATTGCTGTTTATACTTAGAGGAATGGGACTCGGAATTCCATACCTCTCCCCCATGGAAATAACTCCGAAAATCACTGCAGCGCAAAGCTGCCATTAACCTAAAACATTTGTTATGAATTTATTTGACACTATTGCATTAGTAAATTGGGAACTGGGCACTTTTCTAATCGCGATGTTTTTTGTTGTTTGCGCCGGCCTGGTGCTTATTGTTCTAAATATGATAGGCAGCGGAAATGACAAAGAATAAAATTTGAATTTTCAAAAAAAAGAAACCTTATAAACATAAAAAAGTCCGTCTGGGAATTTCCAGACGGACTTTTTTGTATTCTACTTTCAGATTAAACTGTCATAGAAAATAATTGGGTGTTTGGTTTCTGTGCCTGCATTCTTAAATCAAAAGCCATACAAATATTACGAACAAAAGGTCTTCCCTTTTCGGGAATGGTTAAGCCTTTTTCAGAAAAACTAACGAGTCCATCAGCTTCCATTTCCCTTAATTTAATAAGTACTTCGGGTAATTCTTCAAAATAATCTTCGGGAGCGACCCAACTCGTTTCCAGGCGACACATTAATTTAAGAATGTGTTTTCTAATTACAAGATCTTCTTCATTTAAAATATGCCCCCGGAAAACCGGAATTATTCCCTCGGCAATAAGTTCCTGGTAAGTCTCAACCGATTTTTCATTTTGGGCAAAACCGTACCAGCTGTCACTAATTGCTGAAACTCCCAGGCCAATCATAGACGCACCAGACGAGGTGGTATAGCCCATAAAATTACGGTGTAAAGTTTTATCTTCTACCGCTTTATAAAGAGAATCGGTTTTAAGAGCAAAATGATCCATTCCTATTTCAATATATCCTGCTTCTTCCAGCATTTTTTTCCCCGTTTCGTACATTTCACGTTTTTCATCGGCACCGGGAAGATCAGAGTCTTTGAAGCCGCGTTGCCCATTTCCTTTAATCCACGGTACGTGCGCATAGCTGTAAAACGCAATACGGTCTGGCATTAACTGCTTCGTCTTTTCAATAGTATCAATTATATCTTCTTTGGTTTGAAATGGTAAACCAAAAATAATATCATGCCCTACCGATGTAAACCCGGTTTCCCTGGCCTGTTCGGTGGCATTTTTTACGTTTTTAAAAGGTTGAATCCTATGAATTGCTTTTTGTACTTTTTCACTATAATCCTGCACGCCGTAACTTACGCGTCTAAAACCAAGATCGGCTAAAACCTTTAAATGCTCTTTGGTGGTATTATTTGGATGTCCTTCAAAACTTAATTCTGTTTTACAATCTCTTTCAGCTTTACGAAAAAGCATATTCAGTAAAAATTTAAGGTTCTCTGGAGCAAAAAAGGTTGGCGTCCCCCCACCAAGATGCACTTCTCTAATAAATGGTTTTTCGCCCAGCATTTCTAAATAAAGATCCCATTCCCGTAACACGCTTTCTATATATGGCGTTTCAACCGAGTGTTTTTTGGTAATTCGCTTATTACAACCACAAAAAGTACAAAGGCTTTCACAAAACGGTAAGTGTATGTAAAGGCTAATTTCTCTATTTTCCTGGAAGCTGCGTTTTAAACTGTGCTCCCAGGCACTTGCAGAAAATGTATTGTCGTCCCAATATGGTACTGTTGGGTAGCTGGTATATCGTGGTCCCGGAACATTGTATTTACTAATAAGGTTAGAAGACATAAAGCAATAGTTTTTTACAAAATTAAAATACGTGTGCCTTATTAGATATGAGTAAGATCAGGTTCTGCATAAAAATTCAAACTAATATGTTTTTTTCTACATATAGTTTAAAAAACAGAATCTCTAATTTTGAGAATTAATATTTACGATTTTTATAATTTAACTTGTTAATTTTTCTTAAATTTAATTAAATAAGCAAAGGTGAAGCTGGTGATTTTAATATTCGCCCTATAGCAGTTAACCGCGATAAAATTTTATAAGCTTCACTGTTTAATTAAAAAACTATTCTATGTCCCGAAAAATAAAGAAGGAAATTCGAATTAACGAAAATGGAGGTAAAGTATTTAATGCGCTAATAACTCCCAATTTAATTAAGGAATGGTGGGGTGCTACTCAAGCCATTGTAGTGCCAGATGAAGATGGCATTTTTGCCTTAAGCTGGGGAGAAAATCCTGATAAAGCTGATTACATTGCGGCGGCAAAAATTTCAGAATTTAAACCCCACGTAAAACTTACCTTAAGCGATTATACCTATTTAGCCGATAATGAATATTTACCTTTTAAGGCAAAATTTAAAGTGAAATTCAGAATTCACTGTGAAACTAAATATTGTGTCCTAAAATTAGAACACTCAGGTTTTCCCAAAAAATCTGAAGCAGATCAATTTTACTCTGATTGTGAATCTGGTTGGGAAGAAAACCTGGAATCGCTAAAAAATCTTGTAGAACAGGAAAATGTGCCGGTTTATAGCTAAAATGTGCTTCATTTAAAGGAAGAGTAGAAAAATTAAATTACTTTTTCTACCTTCAAAGTTTCAAACCAACTTTAAAAAATGAATTCGGCACCAAAAAACTTGCTTTATCCGCTTGTTGCCTTAATACTAGGCGCTTATTTTCTTTTCACAGGCCTGGTTGATGCAAAAGGCTTTCTAGCTCCCTTAGTAACCGCAATAATTCTCGCGCTGTTACTTATTCCATTGGCTAATCTTATGGAAGCAAAGCTAAAACGCCTTTTTTCATCACTTATAAGTACCATTTTATTACTGCTGTTTTCTTTTGGGGTTTTTATTTTACTCTCTTTTCAAATTAAAAATTTTGTAGACGATTGGGATAAAATTAAGGAGACCATGACGCCCAAAATTGAACAGCTACAAAATTATGCTTACGAGCATACTGCGTTAAGCAGCGAAGATTTAGAAGAATACAAGAAAGAAAATGATATAAAAAGTATGCTCACTTCTGGCGGAAATTCAGGACAAAAGGCTTTTAATTTTCTTAATTCTGTAACCAGCTTTTTTAGTAATTATTTACTCACTTTTATTTATATTTTTTTCCTGCTAAATTATAGAAGACGCTTTAAAATATTTATTCTAAAATTATTCTCCAATCAACGTAAAGAGGAAGTAAAGCAAATTATTGATGAAACAGCCCGGGTGGCACAATTTTATTTAAGAGGAAAATTAATCCTAATTATAATCCTTTCTATTCTCTACAGTATAGGCCTGGGAATTTCGGGCGTGAATAATTATATTTTAATTGCAGTAATCGCTTCTTTTCTCACCCTTATTCCGTTTATAGGAAATATTATTGGGATGGGACTTGCATTAATATTTGGTTACCTAACCCAGGGCGAAACCAGCATTTTAATTGGCGTAATTCTCACTTTTACTATAGTACAATTTATTGAAAGTTATGTTTTAGAACCCTTTATTGTAGGTGACAAGGTTGATATTCACCCTTTTTTCGTAATCCTCGCCATAATTTTAGGAAATATGATTTGGGGCGTAATGGGAATGATATTGGCAATTCCGGTTTTGGGAATTTTAAATGTAATCTTTAATCACGTGCCATCTTTAAAACCTTTTGGATACCTGCTAAGCACAGATGAAGATAAAGATTAATTTATCTTTCTAAACTACTTCAGTTCTAAATAAAAAGAATGCAAAATCGCGTCGAAAAGCAATTTCAGGGATTTTTAAAAACACCTCCCCTTTGGACAAACTCATTTCAACAAATAGATCAGTTTAAACTTCCTGAAATTGAACAGCCATTAAAGCAGCCTATAACCAAAGATTTACCTTCGCTTTCATCAAATTTTGTAATGGGAAAGCGGGTAGAACGATTTTTTAAATGGATAATTAACCAAAATCCAAATTATAATTTGCTGGCTGAAAATATGCAAATTAGTCGCAATAAAATTACCCTTGGCGAATTAGATTTTCTTGTTGAAGACTTAATAAATAGGCAGGTATGTCATATTGAAATAGTTTATAAATTCTATGTTTACGATCCTTCTTTTTCAACAGAAATGCAACGCTGGATAGGCCCCAACCGCCGGGATACTTTATTGCAAAAAACCGGGAAATTAATAGAAAAACAATTTCCCCTACTTTACAAACCCGAAACCGAAGAAGTATTGAATTCATTAGGTGTGAAACCAAAAGAAATATTACAGCAAACCTGCTTTAAAGCTAATTTATTTGTGCCGAAGCATCTTGAGGAAAAACAATTCCCGGTAATAAATAATGAATGTATTGCGGGAATATGGCTTCATTTTAAAGAATTTCTTTCAGCTGAATATCATACGTTACAATTTTACGCACCAAAAAAGCAAGACTGGCCAATTCTACCGCGACACGGCGAAAACTGGGTTAATCATTCAGAAATAATTGCTCAAATTGTAAATTCATTCCAAAGAAAAAAAGCGCCATTAATTTGGGTAAAAAAAACGGGCAATAAATTTGAACGGCTATTTGTTGTTTGGTGGTAGATTAGACGATTTTTGGAGAAACACTGGCTTAAATCCGGAGAATAATATTATTCCCATTAAATTTGCAGGCTGAACCACACCACACAATGGATCAAAACACCAATGAAGCAATAAAGGCCTCCTGGCTTAGCATTATAGGAAATGCTTTATTGGCTATTGCAAAATTTATCACCGGAGTTTTTGGAAATTCTTACGCCTTAATCGCAGATGCAATTGAATCTACTACCGATGTTTTTTCGTCGTTTTTAGTATTATTAGGACTTAAATATTCGAGTCGCCCGCCAGATAAAAATCATCCTTACGGCCACGGCAAGGCAGAACCACTAATGACATTTGCCGTAGTAGGGTTTTTGGTAGTTTCAGCCACAGTTATCGCTTACGAAAGTATAGAACACATTAGAACCCCGCACAAAGTTCCCGAACCTTATACCCTTATTGTTCTTGCCGTAATTATAATTATTAAAGAATATTTTTACAGAAAAGTTTCTAAAAAAGGCAATGAAACAAACAGCACCTCACTAAAGGCTGATGCCTGGCACCATCGTAGCGATGCCATTACTTCATTAATGGCATTTATAGGAATTTCTATCGCACTTTTTATGGGGAAAGGTTACGAAACGGCAGATGACTGGGCCGCGCTTTTTGCTTCAGGATTTATCTTATACAATGCCTATCTTATTTTACGCCCAGCACTTGGCGAAGTTATGGACGAACATATGTATGATGATATGATTGCTGAGATTAGAGAAATATCTGGTGGCGTTCCAGGAGTTCTAGATACCGAAAAATGCTATGTTAGAAAAACCGGAATGACCTACCACGTAGATCTCCATATAACCGTAAATGCTGAAATTAGCGTAAAAAAAGGTCACGATATTGCTCACAATGTAAAAAATGAACTCCTGGCCCATTTCCCCGAAATTTTTGACGTGCTTATTCACGTTGAACCCGATGATTTTTATTAAACCTAAATCTTGACATCTTCTTAAGATTAGCGTTAAAGCCCTGCTAAACCCCATTGAAATAAAGCGAAATCAACTTATCTTGAGTAAATAGTTAACCAAAAAATTAGTAAGATGAGTTTGATAAATGAAAAAGACTTGCAAAAATTAAGCAATCAAGAAAATAAAACCTGTATTTCTATTTTTATTCCTACTCAAAGAGCAGGAAAAGAAGTGCTGGAAGAAAAGAATAAAACCCACCTAAAATCTCTTTGGAAAGAAGTTGGTAATGAACTTAAGAAAAAAGATATTCCTGAAGAGAAAATTCAGGAAATTGGTAAACCTATAGAAGAACTTCTTAATGATAAATCTTTTTGGCGCCATCAAAGCGATGGACTCGCAATTTTTGCTGCTGAAGGATTTTTTGAAAAATACACCCTGCCGGTAAACTTTGAAACGCATACTTATATTTCAAATGAGTTTTATATAAAACCATTGGTCCCCATGTTTTCTGAAGATACCCGTTTCTATTTGTTGGCACTTCAATTAGAAGATGTGGTTTTATATGAAGCTACCAAATACAGCATAGGCAAGGTAGAAGTAGACGATTTAACGCCTTCCCGCCTGGAAGAACGCGTAGGTTTTGATTATAAACAAAAACATTTAGATTTTAGAAGCCAGGGCGCCGGTGGAGAAAAAACCATTTTTCATGGGCACGGCAGTGGTAGCGAAGAAGAACGAAAAGAAGAAATTCTAAAGTATTTTAGAGCTATAGATAAAGGCCTGGATACTATTCTACACAACGAGAATGTTCCACTGGTAGTTTCTACTCAAGATTACCTTTTCCCTATTTATAAGGATGTAAACACTTATAAACATTTGTTTGATAAAGTGGTTTCCGGTAACCCATCTGATACCGATATATTTGGATTGCATGAAAAAGCGCTGCAAACTGTAGAACCATATCTTGAGAAAACAAAAAGGGATAAAATGAAGAAATTTGAAGAACTGAATAATACCGAAAGTACCGGTACATCAGTAACCGATATTCTCCCGGCAATACAACAGGGAAAAGTAGATACTTTATTCCTGGAAAACAGAAATGAAATCTGGGGCACTTACAATAATGATAATATGAATGTGAGTATAGATAATGAACAAACGAGTAAGAACTATTCATTGATGAACTGGGCTGCCAAAGAAGTTTTAAGACAGGGAGGAAATGTTTTTCTAATTCCTGATGCCCAAATGCCAGATAAAAATTCAAAAATGAATGCACTTTATCGTTTTAATTAGTAATTACCTTTTTAAAGGTGTTATATATTTATTACCGAGTTAAACTATTAAGTTATCGAATAAGGAAAAGACGGCGTACAGCCGTCTTTTCTATGCAAAAAAAGTATCTTTACTCGATAATCGAGATTAAATGCTCCCAAGCTTAACTCGAAATCAAATTATATTTTCCAATAATAATGCTGCGTGAGCTTGCTCCGGAGTAGTTTACTTTAAATAACAGATTCTATGGAAACCAACCTTGCGGTACTAATTGATGGTGATAATATACCATCTGCATATATTAAAGAAATGATGGAAGAGATTGCCAAATACGGCAATCCCACTATTAAAAGGATTTATGGTGACTGGACAAAACCCCATTTGGTAAAATGGAAAAATGTTTTGTTGGAAAACGCAATAAATCCTATTCAGCAATATGGTTACACCCAGGGGAAAAACGCGACAGATTCTGCAATGATCATAGACGCCATGGATATTTTGTATTCAGATAAAGTAGATGGTTTTTGCCTGGTTTCCAGCGATAGTGATTTCACAAGATTAGCTACAAGACTGCGTGAAGCAGGAAAAAATGTAATTGGAATTGGAGAAAAGAAAACCCCGGAACCATTTATTGTAGCTTGCGACCGCTTTATTTATATTGAAATTTTAAAGAGTTCTGATAAGGATAATGAGCAAGAAAGCGAAAAAGGCGGAAAAACTTCCAAAAAGAAAAACGTAGATAAAATTACTCCAAAAGTGGTAAGGCTTATTTCTCAAACAATTTCAGATGTTGCCGATGAAGACGGTTGGGCGTTTCTTGGAGATGTAGGAAGTTTACTTCAGAAAAAACAACCTAATTTTGATTCGCGTAACTATGGCTTTCAGAAACTTACCCCTATGATTCATTCTATAGATAAATTTGAAATTGAATCCCGAACCAATCAAAGCAGTAAATTCAAATTAATTTACGTGAGGAACAAAGATTAAATATTCGTTATATTCCTCTTAAAATCAATATATTCCGTTTTTGATTATATAATTTAGGACAAATTAAAAACCTTAAATTATGAATATCACTTTAGCACAAGCACAAAAAGTAATTGCTGCCGCCGAAAAGAAATCGAAAGAATTAGATGTGAAAATGGATATTGCGGTAGTAGACTCTGGCGCAAACCTAACCGCTTTTGCCAGGATGGACGGCGCCTGGCTGGGCTCGGTAGATATTGCCATTAAAAAGGCTAAGACTGCCAGGTTTTTTGATATGAATACTGGCGAAATTGGAAAATTATCACAACCCGGTGAAGCACTTTTCAATATTGAGCATTCCAACAACGGACTTATAACGTTTCCTGGTGGCGTGCCTTTAAAAAACAAAAGCGGTGAAATTATTGGAGCAGTAGGAGTTTCTGGAAGTTCTGTAGAAAACGATCACGCAGTTGCAAATTTTGCTGCGGAAATCATTTAGAGTATTAAAATAGAAACTATTAGGTAATGGAAGTCCTATTTTTGGTTTCCATTACATCTTACTTATATATTTGTTTAGAGAATTTAAAATTGAGCTGACGGGCTAAGATTAATATTATTACTACAGCTAAATATTGGTTTCATTAAACAACAAAACTATATGAAAAAATCATTGATTTTAATTTCCTTATTCTTCATATTTATTACGCTTTCTACAAAAGCTCAGGATCTTAATTCTAAAATCACTATCGATCATATCGCAGTTTATGTAGTTGATCTTGAAAAAAGCACCAATTTCTATGAAAACATCATTGGGTTAGAAAAAATACCCGAACCTTTTAAGGATGGTAAACATACCTGGTTTACTTTGGGGTCAAATGTTCAACTGCATTTAATTAAAGGAGCATCTACCATTATTGAACCCGATAAAAACAGCCATCTTTCCCTGTCTGTTCCATCTGTTCCTGATTTTATTAAGGTTTTGGAAAAAAATAAAATACCTTATGAAAACTGGCTTGGAGAAAAACAAACGGTTACCAATCGTGTTGACGGAGTAAAACAAATTTATATCACCGACCCTGACGGAAACTGGTTAGAAATAAATGATGCAAAGAAATAACGCTGCTTTTAGCAAACTAATAACAGTTCCTTCAAAACATATTGGCTAAGTCTCTTTTTTAATGTCTGTTTTCCAAAACTTCAGCGATATCTTTTAGGGAATAACCTTTTGCTTTTAGCAGAATCAAGTAATGAAAAAGTAAATCGGCGCTTTCGTTTAAGAATAACTCTTCATTATCATCTTTGGCTTCAATAACCGTTTCTACAGCTTCCTCACCTACTTTTTGGGCAATTTTATTCATTCCCGCGTCAAAAAGTGAAACCACATAAGAATTTTTATCTTCTCGTAACTCAGGCTCCACCTCGCTCATCCTTTTTCGTTTAGCGATAATTCCTTCCAAATGAGAAAGAAAACCGAAATTAGGCTCATTATCCTCTGCCCAGCAAGTATCTGTTCCTTTATGGCAGGTTGGACCTTCAGGTTTAACCGAAATTAGCAAGGTATCATTATCGCAATCATTTTTAATGTTGACTAAATGAAGGTAATTACCGCTTTCTTCGCCTTTGGTCCATAAACGATTTTTAGTCCTGCTGAAAAAAGTGACTTTCTTGGTTTCATTGGTTTTCAAAAATGCTTCCTCGTTCATATATCCTAGCATCAACACATTTTTGGTCGAAGCATCCTGAATTATCGCAGGAATAAGTCCGTCGTTATTTTTATTAAAATCTATATTCATCATTATATTTTTATACGTCATCCTAATTTATTTTAGGATGTATATTTGTATTAATAGAAACAGTTTTATAAGCTTTGAAACCCTCATGCTAACCCAAAGCTTCAGGATTATTTCAAACGAGTTAGAAGCTGAAACAAGTTCAGCTTGACGAAATATACCACCAATCAAGCTTGTTTCTCTATTCTATCTTCTCTTCTCTTTTTTCATGCTATTATTTAAAGCCTAACTTCCACTCCATTTCTACGAAGTTCCTCTTTTAAATCTTTAATTTCAATTTCTTTAAAGTGAAAAACACTGGCTGCAAGTGCTGCATCAGCTTTTCCTTCAATAAAAGTATCGCAAAAATGCTGCATATTTCCGGCACCACCTGAGGCGATGATCGGAATATTTAATTCTGAAGATAAAACTGCCAGGGCTTCATTAGCAAAGCCTTCTTTAGTTCCATCATTATTCATAGAAGTAAATAAAATTTCTCCGGCACCACGTTCTTCAACTTCTTTCGCCCATTGAAATAAATTGATATCGGTAGGCACTTTTCCACCAACCAAATGTACCAACCATTCGCCGTTTACCTGCTTGGCATCTATCGCCACAGTTATACACTGACTCCCGAATTTAGCTGCAAGTTCATTAATCAAATCAGGATTTTTAACCGCAGAAGAATTTATAGAAACTTTATCGGCGCCATTTTTAAGCAAAATATCTACATCTTCTACTGATGAAATTCCACCGCCAACGGTAAACGGAATGTTTACTTTTTCGGCAACCCGTCTAACCAAATTGGCCAGGGTTTTTCGCTTCTCTTCAGTAGCCGAGATATCAAGGAAAACCAATTCATCTGCACCAGATTTTGCATAGATCTCAGCCAATTCTACAGGATCACCGGCATCGCGTAAATCTATAAAATTTACGCCCTTAACGGTTCTTCCGTCTTTAATATCCAGGCAGGGTATAATTCGTTTTGTAAGCATTTTAAAAGTTTTGTATTAAATAAATACTTTTTGATTTCCCTTTTGGAGGCTAGGGGGCTATTATAAATTTCTCTAATTCTTTCATCTGAATACGGCCTTCGTAAATCGCTTTTCCTATTATAGTGCCTTCGCATCCAAGTTCAGCCAGTTCCGGTAACTCGCTAAAGGTAGAAATTCCACCCGAAGCGATAAGTTTTAGTTTTTTATCTTCTGATGAAGTCTCTTCCAGAATTCTGCGATACAGTTCAAAGGAAGGACCTTCTAACATTCCATCTTTAGAGATATCGGTGCAAATTACATAGTTTATTCCCTCTTCCTGGTATTCCTGAATAAAAGGGATTAGTTCTTTATTAGATTCTTCCTGCCACCCACTAACTGCAATTTTTTCATTGTTGGCATCAGCTCCCAGGATTATTTTATCTGAACCAAATTTCTGAATCCAGGATTTAAAAATATCTGGATCTTTAACAGCAATACTTCCACCGGTAATTTGATGCGCACCGCATTCAAAAGCAATTTGTAAATCTTTATCGGTTTTTAATCCGCCGCCAAAATCAACTTTTAAGCTGGTTTTTGAAACGATCTCTTCCAGGACTTTATGGTTTACGATATTTTTTGATTTGGCACCATCCAAATCTACCAAATGCAAATATTGAATTCCATGTGCTTCAAAATTTTTAGCTACTTCTAGCGGATTTTCATTATAAATTTTCTTGGTGTTATAATCACCTTTAGAAAGGCGAACACATTTACCTTCAATAATATCTATAGCTGGAATTATTCTCATTTTTGTTTTTACTTATTGTTTTGCCACGAATGCACTAATGTTTTGTTTTATTATCAATTTTGCTTCTCTATGTCATTACGAGCGACAAAGGAGCGTGATAATCTTTTGCTAGAAATTTTTTGGTTGAACAGATTGCTTCAGTCGTGCCTCCATCGCAATGACGTCGTCTTTAAATCTACTTTACCGTGTTGGATTGGGTGACTTTCAAAAAATTCTCAAGAATTTTCTCACCCGCATCACTGCTTTTCTCTGGGTGAAATTGTACACCATAGAAATTATCTTTTTGAATAGCCGAAGTGTATTCCACTCCATACTCGGTTGAAGCTATGGTTTCTGCGCATTCCTTTACATAAAAACTATGTACCAAATACACGAATTCTCCTTCTGAAATTCCGGTAAACAACTCGGACCTTAAATCATAAATTTTATTCCACCCAATTTGCGGAACTTTTAATTGGTTATCGAATTTCACCACATCAGCATGAAAAATTCCAAGTCCGTCTGTATCTCCTTCCTCGCAATAAGTACACATTAACTGCATTCCCAGGCAAATCCCTAAAACCGGCTGTTTCAAAGTAGGAATCACTTTATCTAAACCGGTAGACTTTAGCATTTTCATTGCACTGCTGGCCTCGCCCACACCGGGGAAAATTACTTTATCTGCTGACTTTATTTCTTCGGCATCACTACTTAAAATAGCCTCATATCCAAGTCGTTTTATGGCAAATTTGATACTTTGAATATTACCGGCTCCGTAATCTATTATTACAATCTTCATATTCTATTATTGAGTATTAAGCATTGAGTTTTGAGTTTCCTTAAAATATCTAATTACTCAATACTCATATCTAAAATCTTTTAAAGCATTCCTTTAGTTGATGGAAGTATCATTTTTTCAGCATCGCGTTTTACCGCTACTTTAATTGCTTTGGCAAAGGCCTTAAATATCGCTTCAATTTTATGATGCTCGTTTTGCCCTTCAGCTTTTACATTGAGGTTGGCCTTAGCACCATCGGTAAATGATTTAAAGAAATGATAGAACATTTCTGTAGGCATTTTTCCAACCATTTCTCGTTTAAATTCGGTTTCCCAAACTATCCAGTTTCTACCTCCAAAATCTATAGCTACTTGTGCCAGGCAATCGTCCATAGGCAGGCAAAAACCGTATCTTTCTATTCCAAGTTTATTACCCAAAGCTTTACTGAAAACCTCTCCAAGAGCAATTGCCGTATCTTCTATGGTGTGGTGCTCATCAACCTCTAAATCGCCCTTTACCTGAACCGTAAGATCCATTTGGCCGTGGCGTGCTATCTGATCTAACATATGATCAAAAAATGCAATGCCGGTACTAATATCAGATTTTCCGGTACCATCTAAATTTAGTTGAATAAAGATATCGGTTTCTTTGGTTTTCCTTGAAATTTCAGCCGTTCTATCGTTCAGCTTTAAAAATTCATATATTTCTTTCCAACTATCGGTTTTTAAAACAATAGTTTCTTTAACCTTATCCTGATCATTTTTAACCTCATCAGATGCAAGGTCTTCGTGGGTATCTATAAATATACCTTTCCCACCAAAATTATATGCAAATTCAATATCTGTAAGTCGGTCACCGACCATAAAAGAATTCTTTAGATCGTAGTTTTCTTCGTTATTTAGATACTTCTCCTCTAAAAGGCCGGTGTTAGGTTTCCGGGTGGGAGAATTATCTTTTGCAAAAGTACGGTCCATCAAAACCTCTTTAAATTCCACTCCTTCATTTTTAAAGGTTTGAAGAATAAAATTTTGAATAGGCCAAAAGTCTTCTTCAGGATAAGCATCTGTTCCCAGGCCATCCTGATTAGTCACCATTACCAATTCGAAATCAAGTTCTGCGGCAATTTTCTTTAAATAATACAAAGCCTCCGGATAAAACTCCAGCTTTTCAATACGGTCTACCTGGTAATCTTCCGGTTCGTGAATTAAAGTCCCATCACGATCTATAAATAATACTTTTTTCATAATCTATTTTTTCTTCGATGGTCTAACCACCAATTCAAGCTGAACTTGTTTCAGCTTATAATATGTTTTTATGCTAACAACTTAGATCCTGAAACCAGTTCAGGATGACGCTTACGTTTAATCTATATGTTTCAATGCCTCAAGTAATTTATAATTCTCCTCTCCAGTCCCCACCGTAAACCGTAAGGTATTTTCACAAAGCGGTTGTGTGGTTCGGTTTCTGATTACTATGCCTTTTTCTAATAGTTGGTCATAACGTTTATTGGCGTCATCTACTTTTACCAATATAAAATTAGCATCTGAAGGATATATTTTTTCAATAAAATTCACTTGAACTAATGCTTTACTTAAAAGAGCTCTTTCCTTCAGTAAATCAGATATTTCCGAATCCACTTTTTCCTTATTCAGTACACGCTCTAAAGCTCTTAGCTGAGTTAATTCGTTTACATTATAAGGTGGTTTTATCTTATTTAAAATCTGAATAATTTCTTCGGAAGCATAGCAAATTCCCAATCTAATTCCCGCCATTCCATATGCTTTTGAAAGCGTTTGGGTGATCACCAAATTTGGGTATTTTTCCAATTTATTTAGCCAGCTTTCTTCAGTCGAAAAATCAATATAAGCTTCATCGATAATTACTAATCCCTTAAAATTCTCAAGAATATGAATGATCTTTTGTTCGGAAAATGAGTTTCCGGTGGGATTATTCGGCGAACACAAAAAGATCATTTTTGTGTTTTGGTCTACCGAATTCAGGATTTCTTCAACATTTGGTTCAAAATCTGAACTCAGCAAAACTTCCCTATTCTCAATATTATTGATATTGCCCAGTACTTTATACATCCCATAAGTTGGCGGCAAAGTAATCACATTATCAGTTCCAGGCTCACAAAATGCCCTAAACAATAGATCCAGCACTTCATCGCTCCCATTTCCCAATAAAATATGCTCTGTCGAAACATTTTTGATTTTTGCCAATTCAGCCTTTAGGTTGCGTTGTTGCGGATCTGGATAACGGTTTACATCGGTTTGAAACGGATTTTCATTAGCATCCAGAAAAACCATTTCTGAGCCCGTAGACTGGTATTCGTCCCTTGCGGAAGAATAAGGTTTTAAACCGGCCACGTTTGGCCTTACCAGGTTATGTATATTGAATTTTTTCATTTATAATATTAAATTGGATTAAATCGTCATTGCGAACAAAGTGAAGCAATCTCAACATTTAGTTACCACAATTTAAAGATTGCTTCGTGCCTCGCAATGAGGTCCAAAAGTCACTTGAACAATTATTTCAATTCCTTTAATCGTAATGTCACCGCATTTTTATGCGCTTCCAAACCTTCGGCTTCAGCCATTAATTCTATGGCAGGCCCAATTTCCTTAATTCCTTCTTCTGTTATTTTTTGAAAAGTCATACTCTTCATAAAACTATCAAGATTTACACCGCTATATTGCTTGGCGTAGCCATTTGTTGGCAAAGTATGGTTTGTTCCTGAAGCATAATCGCCCGCACTTTCTGGGGTATAGTTTCCTATAAAAACCGAACCTGCATTCTGAATTCCTGCAGCAAAAAAGGCCTCATCATCGGCACAAATAATAAAGTGCTCTGGCCCATATTCGTCGATTAACTCCAGCGCGTCTTCTTTCTTTTCAATGTAAATTAGTCTCGAATGAGCTATAGCCTTTTCAGCAATACTTTTCCTGGGTAAAACCTCTAACTGACTTTCTACCTCTTTCTCCACCTTTTCAATTAGATCTTTAGAAGTAGAAACCAAAATCACCTGGCTATCTGCACCGTGCTCTGCCTGGCTTAGAAGATCTGAAGCCACAAAAGCAGCATTGGAAGAATCATCTGCAAAAACTAATAATTCTGATGGCCCGGCAGGCATATCTATCGCTACATTATGGCGGGTTGCCAGTTGTTTAGCCACGGTAACAAATTGATTTCCGGGACCAAAGATCTTGTAAACTTTAGGAATACTTTCTGTCCCAAAGGTCATAGCCGCAATCGCCTGGATTCCCCCAACTTTATATATTTTGGTAACGCCACACAGTTCGGCGGTGTATAAAATGGCTGGATGCACATTTCCGTTCTTATCTGGCGGAGTACAAAGCACAATTTCCTTACAACCAGCAATATTTGCGGGTGCGGCTAACATTAAAATAGTAGAAAATAAAGGAGCGCTGCCGCCAGGAATATACAACCCAACTTTTTGAATCGCCCTCTTTTCCTGCCAACATTTTACGCCTTTGGTAGTTTCAATTTCAATCCTATCGGTTTTCTGGGCGGTGTGAAATCTTTCGATGTTATTTTTAGCCAATTTAATGGCTTCTTTCAATTCCTCGGAAACCTCATTTGCAGCAGCACTTACTTCTTTTTCGGTAACCTGAGTATTTGTTAGGTTTATGCCATCAAAAAGTTCGGTATATTTTGAAACTGCCGCGTCCCCTTTGGTTTTAACTTCAGCAAAAACCTGATTTACCGTTTCTTCAATATCTTCTACGGTTTGGGTGGGTCTTTTTAAAATTTCAGGCCATTCGGCTTTAGTAGGATTAAAAAACTTTTTCATTTTAAAGTACCATTTTTTCGATTGGCGCTACTAAAATACCTTCGGCACCATTTTGTTTTAATTCATCTATAACTTCCCAGAAACGCTCTTCATTAATTACGGTATGTATAGAACTCCAACCTTCTTCAGCAAGTGGTAAAACAGTTGGGCTGCGCATTCCAGGTAGTAATTTGATTATGTTCTCTAAATTCTCATTTGGAGCATTTAAAAGAATATATTTAGAAGTACGCGCATTTAAAACCGATTTCAACCTGAATTGTAATTTCTCTAAAATCTGTTGACGAACTTCCGAAATTTTAGGTGAAATAGCGAGCACAGCTTCACTCTTCAGCATTACTTCTACTTCTTTTAGTCCGTTTTTGAAAAGCGTGCTTCCACTGGAAACAATATCACAAATACCATCTGCAAGCCCAATATTTGGAGCTATTTCTACAGAGCCATTAATAATATGCAATTCGGCTGTAATTCCTTTCTTTTCCAGAAATTCATTTACAGTATTTGGATAAGAAGTGGCTATCTTTTTTCCATCCAAGTCATTAATGCCATTATATTTCATCGATTTTGGTACAGCAAGAGAAACACGACATTTTGAAAAGCCAAGTTTTTCACCCTGGATAATATCTTTACCCTTTTCAATTAAAACATTCTCCCCAATAATTGCTGCATCTACAACACCATCTCTTAAATATTGAGGAATATCACCGTTTCTAAGATACATTACTTCCAAAGGAAAGTTACGAGACGAAGCTTTGAGTTGTTCCTTTCCATTATCTATAGAAATGCCCGCATCCTTTAATATTTTAAGGGAATCTTCGTTTAATCTCCCTGATTTTTGAATAGCTATTCTTAATTTTTCTTGGCTCATTTTTTTAATTTTTCTTTTTAATTTTTGGTTGGTGGCTATAAAATAAAAAACCCGTTTGAATAGCTCAAACGGGTTTTAAATATGCTGAAATCACAACACACCAAATTTACCTCGCCTGAGCGCAGTAGTAAATATGATGGTGATGTAATTGAAAATTCTTCATTGTGATTACAAATCTAAATATAAATTTTAAACTGCAAAACAGCTTTCTTGTTTTTTATGAATTGTTTTACTCGATAATCTAGATTTAAATGCTTCGAAGCCTGTTAGATCTAAATTACTCCTCTTAATATTTCGGAATCTTACTTGAAATAATTTTCTAAAAATCTGTTGAAGTTTGCATTAGCAGTAAAATTCAATTGATTCTATATACTAATCATCTATAGCACTAAAAAGCATTTGCCGGAATTTCCAGCCGGTTTCATCACCGGTATTTCCCTGGGTTTGCTTTAACAAAACACCAATTATTTGCTCTTCGGGATCGGCAAAATACTGGGTATTAAAATAACCACCCCAATCAAAAGTACCGGCACTACCCTGCCCTCCTGCAATTTCTCCTTTTTTGCTAACTACGCCAAAGGCAATACCATAGTACTGATTTGGAAAATTAAATTTTTCTCCTGTTTGATTTCCCATTATAATATCTACCGTTTTTCGACTTAATAAGCGAGTACCATTATATTCGCCTCCATTTAGATACATTTGAAGGAATTTAGCATAATCCTCTGCGGTACCCGATAGCCCGGCGCCTCCTGAAAAAAATGTTCCATCTTCTGTTAGCGGATAATTGGTATTATAAAATGTATTCGGAAAGTTTTCCCATTTTCCATCTTTTTTATGCTGTACAGCCACTAAGCGATCTTTTTTAGATGAAGGTTGATAGAACCTGGTATCATCCATTTGCAGAGGGTCGAAGATTCTCTCTTGTAAGAATTCATCAAAATCCTGTCCTGAAACTACTTCAATAAAATAACCCAGAACATCCAAACCTAAACTATAAGTGAATTTTTCACCGGGCTCGTGATGTAAAGGTAAAACGGCCAATTTTTTTACATTTTCTCCAATCTTAACTTCTTCTTCAGTGAACAATTCGGTAATTCCCGCCTTTGCGTAAATCTTTTTAATACGCTCGTCACTGTCTATCGCTCCATAACCAAGACCAGAAGTATGTGTTAGTAGGTGCCGAATAGTTATTTCATTTTCAGCTGGCGTAGAAGTAAAACTACTGTCAGCTTCATTAAAACTCTTTAGAATTTTGGGATCTTTAAATTCAGGGATATACTTTGAAACAGGATCGTCCAAACGGAACTTTCCTTCTTCCCAAAGCATCATTACCGCGGTAGCTGTAATAGCTTTTGTTTGAGAGGCTAATCTAAAAATCGCATCTTTTTCAAGTTCTTTTCCTGAGGCATTAGCTTCGCCATAAGCTTCGTAAAAAACAATTTTCCCATCCCTGGCTATTAAAGCAACCGCTCCCGGTATTTGGTTTTCTTCAATTGCCGATTGGAGCATTTCTTCAATCTTCTGAATTCTTTCTGAAGACATCCCTACTTCAGCAGGAGTAGCTGATTCCAGTTTTCCGGAATCAATAACGGAAGTCGTTTGTGCAGAAATAGCAAGGCTTCCTATAAAAATAGAAAGCCTTGCGATATTTAAGAAAATAGATCTCATCTTTAATAGTTTAATTTGAACCACCTAAAATTAAAGGCATACCATCTTCACCTGAACCTATAATAACGGTTTTAGAGTTACCCGATTTCGCAAGTTCTAATGTTGCCTGAATTCCTTTTTCCTTTAGAATATTGGGTGTTAAAGAGGCGTTTAAGATTTCGTTAGCACGAGCTTTACCTTCAGCATCAATTCGTTGACGTTCGGCTTCTTGTTCAGCTTTGGTCAAGCGAAATTCATATTCTAAAGATTCCTGCTCCTGGCGTAATTTACGCTCAATCGCATCTTTAATATTTGGCGGAAGGGATACATCACGTACCAAAACCTCGTTTACCTGTACATATTGGTCCTGTAGCAAAATTTGAGTTTCTTCTAAGATCTCTTTCTGAATAGCTTCTCTCTTACTGGCATAAAGTTGCTCTGGGTTATATCTTCCTACAACAGATCTTGCAGCCGATCTTACTGCAGGCTGAAGTAAACGCCTAATATATTCTTCACCTTTTTCCCTGTGTAGGCTTCCCAGGTTTGCATAAGAAGGTTGAAACCAGGTAGAAGCATCAATATCAATTTGAAGTCCGTTAGAACTTAGCACTTGCATTTGTTCTTCCAGCGACTGTTGTCTTACTTCATAAACAAAAACCCTGTTCCAGGGAGCTACCAGGTGAAAACCTTCATTTAACGGTGGCTCATCTGTAACTACACCGCCACCAAAAGTTTTATAAAGCACACCGGCTTCACCAGAACCTATGGTAACAGTAGATTTTGCAACAAATATTATTAAAAGTACGATTCCTATAATAATAGGAATTCCGAGTTTAGGTAATTTTTCCATCTATATAATTGTATTTAAATTAATCCTTTGTATTTTCTGAAAAACCATTCTGCGGTGAGTATCAAAACAAGCAGAAATAGAAGGTAATACCAGTCTACCAAAGGTACAATTTTTTGACGGCTTTTCTGAACAGGTTTGTATTTATCGTTGCTTAAAAGTGCATTGCTTATTTCCTGAAGTTCATCTTTGTAATAAACCCTGGTTCCAGAATTTTCTGCAAGCGCCTCCATCGCATTTTTATTAGCTGAAATAAACTGCTGCTCAATATTGTAGGCAATTACTTCAAAGCTACCTGAACGGGATATTTGAGATGTTGTTTCGGTAATCGTAAAATCATAATTTCCGGCAGGTAAATTGCCTAAATCTACTTCATAACCGTTGTTTCTTAGAACTAATTGAGACTCTAGATTCTCTACAGCATTTTCTGCGGAAATCACCAGGTTCGCGTTAGGATCAAACTGATAATTTTGATCGAAGAAATTAGCGGTTATTTTTACAGCTTCATTTTCGTAATAAAATGAATTATAATCTACTGTTAATCGTTCTCGTTGTTGTGTTGAAGCAATATTCTGAACCAGCTTACCAATAAAATTATCAAATTTTTCAAAAGATTTATGCTCTAAAAAGGTATTAGAACGCCATCTCCAGAGATTTTCTCCAAAAATAAAGGCATTTTTATTTTGGCCTTTTCCGGCAATAGCGATTAAAGGCTGTGAAGTTTCTACATTTTCAATTTTCTGAAAATAAATGCTTTCAAAACTATTATTTTGAATATTGATATTTCCAAACTTATCTTCCAACGGAGGAAATTCTGAAAACCCGGTTTCTTCAAACTGAAATTGAATAAAATTGGAATTTTTTACAGCAAAAATTTCCTGTGACTGATTAGTAAAATCTTTTGCCACAAAATCCTGAATTCTATTAATAAAATTCCAATCGGTTTGAGTTCCAGTAACCAGTAGGTAATTTTGATTATTCTCTTTTAAATCTTCAAAGATAGTGGCAAAACCTGAAGTTGGCTGGTACAATATAACTAGCTGATAATCTTCTAAATTTGATAAATTATCCTGAAGATATTTTATATCAAGTTGTCGTTGTTTATTGGTTTCAATAGACTTTTTAAAAGTTCCTATATCGGGATGTGGCGCAGCACTTATTAACAGAATTTTACTGCGTTCGTCAATGACTTCAACGGCAAACTTTTTAGAATTATTTGCTTTGTTTTTTTCATTTTCTAACGGAATAATTTCGGCTTTATAAGAAAGAACACCAAGCTTTGAAGCCGGAAGCTCAGTACGAATTACAGCCGAATTGTTATCTGAATTAAGAGAAATTTTTTCTGAAAATATTATATTCTCCTCAGATTTAATTACGAATTCTGAATTTATTTGTTCTTCGCCAGAATAGGAAATAAAAGCTTCAACGGGAAAGCGATTATCTAAAAAAGCGTAGGTATTTACATTAAGTTGAGCTAATTCTAAATCTGAATATTGCGTGGTATCACCTACCACTAAGGGATAAATTTCCTGGTTATTTCCGGGTTTAAAGTAACGAAAATCCCTACCCGTGCTTTGATTACCGTCAGAAATAAGAATTACGGCCGTAGCTTTTTTTCGAAATAATTCTTTTAATGATTCCAGCGCAGCGTAAATATTGGTTTGGGAAGCTTTAAATTCGGGTGTGTTAGAGTTTATCAGTTCATTCTCAAAGTTATATTGCACCAACTCAAAACGCTCCTGAAGCGCTTTATTCGACTTTAAGTCTTCTAAAATATCCCGCACTGTATCTTCCTGCTCTAAATGCGCGATAGATTCAGAATCATCTACAGCCAAAATTAAATTCGGTTTTTCGAGTTCGTAAGTTGTTGAAGAAATTTTAGGATTAATAAGTAGCAAAAGAAGTATAAAGACTGAGAAAAATCGTAGAGCAAAAAGAATGTAAATTTCCCTTCTTTTATTTTTATTCTTAAAGAGATACTGAAAAAAAGCAAACCCCAGCGCAGTAATTATGGCCAGGGCTATGAGTATGATGTTGCTTATATTCATTTATGGGAAATAGAGTTAAAAGTTAATGGTAAATCTTTTAACTAATAACTATTCACTTTTATCTGACTAGGTGTGCATTCCGCCGTCTACGTGAAGTACCTGGCCGGTAATATAAGAACTAAGGTCGCTGCCAAGAAAGACACAGGCGTTTGCAATATCTTCTGGAGCTCCACCTCGTTTTAACGGGATAGCCTGTCTCCATCCATCCACAACTTTTTCATCAAGCTTTTCTGTCATTTCGGTTTCTATGAATCCTGGAGCAATCACGTTGGTTCTAATATTCCTGGAACCAAGTTCCTGTGCCATAGATTTAGAAAAACCAATAATCCCGGCTTTTGAGGCTGCGTAATTTGCCTGGCCGGCGTTTCCGGTAACTCCAACTACCGAACTCATATTAATAATACTTCCTTTGCGTTGCTTCAGCATAGTGCGCTGTACAGCTTTGGTCATATTAAAGATAGATTTCAGATTAACTTCAATCACCTTATCAAAATCTTCTTCGCTCATTCGCATTAGCAAGTTGTCTTTGGTGATTCCGGCATTATTAACCACAATATCTATATCTCCAAAATCGGCAGCTACATCCTTTACCAATTGCTCTGCTTCCTTAAAACTTGCCGCATTAGACTGGTAAGCTTTAGCTTTTACTCCAAGTTTACTTAATTCATCGGCTAGTGCATTTGCAGATTCGGCCGAAGAGTTATAGGTAAAAGCTACATTTGCCCCGTGTTGTGCAAACACTTCTGCAATACCTTTCCCTATTCCGCGACTACCACCGGTTATTATGGCATTTTTTCCTTCTAATAATTTCATATTTATAAAAAGATTGGTGTTTATTTAATAGTTTCAAATATAGCAAAAGCTGAAGGCAAGAAATAAAAAATCCTCCTGTATTTAGCCATTATGCCAAATAAGGAGGATTTTAATATAGTTTTAAGCCAGATATTATCCTTTCATAACTTCGGCTACTTTTTTTCCAATTTCAGCTGGAGAATCAACAACGTGAATTCCATTTTCTTTTAGAATAGCTTTTTTGGCTTGGGCGGTATCTTCGCTGCCGCCTACAATTGCTCCTGCGTGCCCCATTGTACGGCCTGCTGGTGCAGTTTCTCCGGCGATAAAACCTACAACCGGTTTTCTGTTTCCATTTTCTTTAATCCACTTAGCCGCATCTGCTTCTAATTGACCTCCAATTTCACCAATCATTACGATGCATTCGGTTTCTTCGTCGTTCATCAATAATTCTACGGCTTCTTTAGTAGTGGTTCCAATAATTGGATCTCCACCAATACCAATTGCAGTGGTAATTCCAAGACCTTGTTTTACAACCTGATCTGCTGCTTCGTAAGTTAAAGTACCCGATTTAGATACAATTCCTACTTTTCCTTTTTTGAAAACAAAACCTGGCATAATCCCAACTTTTGCTTCTCCCGGAGTAATTACACCCGGACAGTTAGGACCTACCAAACGGCAATCTTTATCCTGAATATAATCGTATGCTTTTACCATATCGGCAACAGGAATACCTTCTGTAATTGTAATAATTACTTTAATACCTGCATCTGCAGCTTCCATAATTGCATCTGCAGCAAAAGCCGGTGGTACAAAGATTATTGAAACATCTGCCTCTGTTTTTTCAACAGCCTCAGATACTGTATTAAAAACCGGTTTATTAAGGTGTTTTTGACCTCCTTTACCGGGAGTTACACCTCCAACAACATTGGTTCCGTATTCTATCATTTGTTCAGCGTGAAAAGTACCTTCGCTACCGGTAAATCCCTGCACTATTATTTTTGAATTTTTATTGACTAAAACGCTCATAAATTTTTTGATTTTTGCGATTACAAAAGTAGGTTTTTAAATATAAAACCTAAAGTTTTTTGGTGGTTTATTGGGCTTGTACTCTTAAAATTGAATTAAAGTTTTAACTCAAAATCTTGAATTAATGCGAATCTTTAAAATTTAAGACCAGGGACTTTCATCTATCTCTTCTCCAAGTTGCGAGATTTGTACCCCTTTAAAAAGTTTATTGTCTTTTAATTCCCAAATGGCCATAAAATGCGCAAGCGGCATTTCTTCATCGGGATTTTCTATGGTTTTTACGTGATAAGTAAACTGAATAGCGATTTGATGATCTTCTTCTACTGTCTTTTCAACTTCAGCTTTAAGCGATTCGTAGTTTTTAGACATATCATTTCTAATGGAAAGAATCTCATCAAAATTCAGCTTTTTAAGTCCGGTAGTACCATACCAGGTGAGATTTACATTGGGATGCAAATAATTGTCTAATGTTCCTTTTTCATCCTTAAATAAGGAGGTATAAAAATTCTCAACAATCTCTTTACTTTTTAAGCCCATAGTCTTTTACTTTAATTTTTCCAGCAATTTAGGTAATTGCCTTAAGAGCGCCAACTCTTTTAATTTGGCCCGGGATTCCATTGCCGGGTTTCCTGTATAAATTTTATTAGCCTTTGTAGATTTCGTGATGCCGGCCTGGCCCATAAGAATTCCGCCTTTTTCTACGGTTATCCCGCTGCGCATCCCAACCTGGCCCCAAACAGTAACTTCGTCTTCAATAGTTACAGCACCGGCTATGCCTACCTGGCTGGCGATAAGGCATTTTCTACCAATAACGGTATCGTGACCAACCTGGATTAAATTATCCAGTTTGGTTCCTTCTTTAATCGTAGTATCTCCCGTAACTCCTTTATCTATAGTGCAATTTGCGCCAATTTCTACATCATCTTCTATAACCACACGTCCGCCAGATCTTAATTTATCAAAACCTTCTGGCCGGGTTTTGTAATAGAAAGCATCACCACCCAAAACAGTACCGGAATGTATAATCACGTTATTCCCGATAACCGCATTATCATATATACTTACGTTGGAATGAATTAAGCAATTACTACCTATTTTCACATTATTCCCAATAAAAGTATTTGGTTGAATATGCGTACCCTCCCCTATTTGAGCCGAATCTGAAATAGATTTTTCAGATTTCTGAAAAGGTTTAAAATATTGGGTAAGCTTATTAAAATCTGAAAAAGGATCTTCTGAAATAAGCAAAGCTTTACCTTCAGGACAATCGACTTTTTTATTGATTAAAATTACGGTCGCTGCCGAATTTAAAGCTTTATCGTAATATTTTGGATGATCTACAAAAACAATATCGCCGGGTGTTACCACGTGAATTTCATTCATACCCAAAACCGGAAAATTGGCATCCCCAATGTATTGAGCATCAATAATAGTGGCAATTTGTTGCAGCGTATGTTCTTGTGGAAATTTCATATTGATTAATGTTAACTATAGAAAAAGATTAAAAATCCTGTAACGTCAAGCTGAACTTATTTCAGCTTCTAACATGAATATTAATTTTTATTCTTAGATCCTGAAATATCCCGAAACTTAGGGACAGGATAACGATCTTGTAAATTTTCAATCCTTAATTCTGAAAGAACTACTCTTTAATTCTTTCTTTGTAAGTACCCTTTTCGGTTTCAATTTTAATTTTGTCGCCTTCATTAATAAACAAAGGAACGTTTACTTCAGCGCCGGTTTCAACAGTTGCCGGTTTTGTAGCATTTGTAGCTGTATTACCTTTAACTCCAGGCTCAGTGTGTGATACTTCTAACACAACGCTGGCAGGCATTTCTACTGAAAGAGGAGCGTTATCTTCGGTATTGATTATAACTGTAACCACTTCGCCTTCCTTTAAAAGTTTTGGCTGATCTAAAGCTTGCTCTACAAGACGAATTTGGGTATAATCTTCAACATTCATAAAATGATAAAATTCACCATCATTATATAAATACTGAAACTTATGGGTCTCTACACGAACATCTTCAATTTTATGACCGGCAGAAAATGTGTTTTCTATAACTTTCCCTGTAGTTACGCTTTTAAGTTTAGTTCTTACAAAAGCAGGTCCTTTTCCAGGTTTTACGTGTAAAAATTCAGTTATCTTATAAATATCGTGGTTGTAACGAATACACAATCCGTTTCTAATATCGCTTGTACTAGCCATTTTTTAATTTAATTAGAGCTAAAGTATCCTTTCATGATACCTCGCTGTGAGTTTTTAATGAATTCTAAAATTTCGTCTCTTTCTGCAGTTGCTTGCATTTCAGCTTCAATTATAGCAACAGCCTGGGAGTTGTTATAGTTTTTCTGATATAAAATTCTATAAATATCCTGTATTTCACGAATTTTTTCGGTAGTATATCCTCTTCGGCGTAAGCCAATAGAATTAATACCAACATAAGAAAGTGGTTCTCTTCCCGCTTTTACAAACGGTGGCACATCTTTTCTAACCAAAGATCCACCCGTTACAAAGGCGTGCCTCCCAATACTACAAAACTGCTGAATTGCTGCCATTCCTGCAAGAATCACGTAATCTCCAACATTTATGTGGCCGGCAAGGGTACTGTTATTAGAGAAAATACAATTATCTCCTACAATACAATCGTGTGCAATATGGCAATAAGCCATAATCCAGCAATTTTTCCCAATTACCGTTTTCATTCGGTCTGTAGTACCACGATTAATAGTTACACATTCCCTAATGGTTGTGTTATCTCCAATAACCGTAATGGTATCTTCGTCGTCAAATTTTTTATCCTGCGGAATAGCAGAAATAACGGCTCCCGGAAAAATACTGCAATTCTTTCCAATGCGGGCACCTTCCATTATAGTTACGTTAGATCCTATCCAGGTTCCTTCGCCAATTACCACATTATTATGAATAGTGGTAAAAGGTTCTATCACTACATTTTTAGCAATTTTGGCTCCCGGATGTACGTAAGCTAAAGGCTGGTTCATATTTTTTATTTTGATTTTACAATTTGCGCCATTAGTACAGCCTCGGTAGCTAATTTTCCATTCACATAGGCATAGCCCTGCATTTGGCAAATTCCGCGGCGTATAGGCGCAAGTAATTCTAATTTGAATATTAAAGTATCGCCAGGTACTACCTGTTGTTTAAATCTTACATTATCTATTTTCATAAAATAAGTAAGATAATTTTCTGGATCTGGCACCGATTTTAAAGCAAGAATACCCCCGGTTTGAGCCATAGCTTCTACCTGGAGTACGCCGGGCATCACCGGTTTTCCCGGAAAATGGCCTACAAAAAAAGGCTCGTTCATGGTTACATTCTTTAAACCAATCACACAGCTATCTGTACAGCTATAAATTTTATCTACCAGGAGAAATGGAGAGCGATGTGGCAATATATCCATGATATCGGTAACATCCATTAATGGTTTTTGATCAAAATCTATTTTTGGAACATTATTGCGTTTTTCGGCTTTAATTATTTTAGCCAGTTTTTTAGCAAATTGGGTATTTACATAATGCCCAGGCTTGTTGGCAATAACTTTTCCACGAATTCTGGTTCCTATTAAAGCAAGATCTCCCACCACATCTAAAAGTTTATGTCTTGCAGCTTCATTAGGATAATGTAAGGTTAAATTATCCAGAATTCCATTTGGTTTAACCGAAATATTATCACGATTAAAAGCAATGCGAAGTTTTTTAAAGGTTTCTTCGTTTATTTCTTTGTCTACATAAACAATAGCATTGTTTAGATCGCCTCCTTTAATTAATCCGTGATCTAACAAAGCTTCAAGCTCGTGTAAAAAGCTAAAAGTTCGCGCATTTGCAATTTCATTCTTAAACTCAGAAAGGTGTGAAATTGTAGCGTTTTGCGTGCCCAAAACTTTTGTTTCAAAATCAACCATGGTGGTTACCTGGTATTCATCGGCGGGCATTACAATTATTTCGCTTCCACTTTCATCGTCGTGATAAGTAATTACTTCTTCTACTACAAATTCTTCACGCTCTGCTTCCTGTGCAACTACCCCGGCTTTTTCTAAAGCTTCAACAAAGAACTTTGAAGAGCCATCCATTATTGGAGGTTCAGATGCATCTAATTCAATTACAATATTATCTATATCCATACCTACACAAGCGGCCAGCACGTGTTCTGAAGTTTGGATTTTCACCCCTTTCTTCTCCAGGTTGGTACCTCTTTGGGTATTTACAACATAACTTACATCTGCTTCAATCTCGGGTTCTCCTTCAAGATCCATTCTTTTAAAAACATAACCGGTATTTTCTGCAGCAGGTTTAAATGTCATTTTCACTTTCTGCCCGGTATGCAGCCCAACCCCTTGAAGAGAAATCTCTTTATCTATGGTATGTTGTTTCGCCTGTTTATAAGCCATTTTTAATCTTTTTTTCTAATTGGTTAAGTGTATCTATGGTTTTAGGTAAGTTTTTAAAATGAACATAAGATTTGGCAAAATCTCCATAGCCAAAAGCGGGAGAACCCTGTAGCATTTCATCATCTTTCACATTTCGACCAATCCCAGATTGCGCCTGAATTTTCACCCTGTCTCCAATTTGCAAATGTCCTGCGATGCCGGCCTGTCCTCCAATTAGGCAGTTTTTACCAATTTTAGTAGAACCTGCAATTCCCGCTTGTGCAGCGATAGCTGTGTTAGAGCCAATTTCAACATTATGTGCAATTTGAATTTGATTATCCAGTTTTACACCTTTTCTTATAATAGTAGAACCTAATGTGGCACGGTCTATTGTAGTACCAGCCCCAATATCTACATTATCTTCTATAATTACATTTCCAATTTGAGGAACTTTTGAATATATCCCATCTTCTCCAGGGCTAAATCCAAAACCATCTGCTCCTACTATCACGCCGCTGTGTAATACACAATTATTACCTATAATTGTTTCTGAATAAACTTTTACACCGGGAAAGATAATAACATCATCTGCTATCTTAACATTATCCCCAATATAAACATTAGGATAAATTTTTACGTTTTTACCAATTTTCACATTGTCACCAATATATGCGAAAGCACCCAAATAAAGATTTTCTCCAAACTCAGCTGAATCTGAAACAAAGCTGGGCTGTTCAATTCCTTGCTTGTTTAATTTTATCTGGTTGTAATATTCAAGTAATTTAGAGAATGCTTTGTAAGCATCTTTTACCTTTATTAAAGTGGTTGTAATTGGTTCTTCGGCTACAAAATCACTATTTACAATGGTTATAGACGCCTGGGTAGAATATATATAAGAAGTATATTTAGGATTACTCAAAAAGGTAAGGGAACCTTCCCCGCCTTCTTCAATTTTAGCTAATTCAGATACTTCGACCTCAGGATTGCCCTCAATTTTTCCGTCGAGAATCTCTGCTATTTGTGCTGCTGTAAATTTCATTCTGGCAAAAGTAAAAAAAAAGCGTTAATGTTTGGCCTTCGGGTAGCATATATAATACTTAACCACAGTTTTTGAAAGGGCTTTCAGGTTTAATTGGTCTGATGCTTTAGCTACATCGCTAATCTTCCCATTTTTATGTAAAATATTAATATTATTATTTTCACTTTTATAAGCGGTGTTTGTCACTTCGCCGCTAAACACAAAATAATCTGCTTCTTCTGCTGAAATACTCTCTTTTTCCTGCAGTGCTATGCGACGTTTTTCAAGCTTTTCTACCGATGGTTTTTTCTTCTTAATCTTTACTTTTAGAAGATCCCGGTTTATAATCATATTACATAAATTACTCAGCACAAAATCGTTGTGATATTGCCATTCTTTCATTGCAGAAATAATATCGTAATCGTCTAAACGAGCAAAAACCGATAGGGTTTCAGAAGAAAAATTCTCTGGACCTATCTTATTATAAAGAAAATACGAAAGCGCTTTACTGGCATTAAGTTTTTCACCTTTTTCAACCAGCTCTTTAGCACGTTTTAAAACTCTTATTAAAAGTTGCTCTGCTACCAAACTGGTTTTATGCAGATAAACCTGCCAGTACATTAGTCTTCTTGCAACAAGAAATTTTTCTACTGAATAAATTCCTTTTTCCTCAATCACCAAATCGTCATTTACCACATTTAACATGGTTATTAAACGTTCGCTATTTATGTTTCCCTCTGCGGCTCCGGTATAAAAACTATCACGCTTTAAATAATCAAGCCTATCCATATCCAACTGACTTGAAATTAACTGGTTTAAAAATCTTCGGTTATATGTTCCGCGGAAAATTTGAAGTGCCAGCGTTAAACTTTGGTTAAAGTCACGGTTCATTTCTTCCATAAAAAGCAAAGAAATACTTTCGTGATCTACGCCTTCTACAATGCTATGTTCCATTGCGTGAGAGAACGGGCCGTGGCCAATATCGTGCAGTAAAATGGCAATTTGCAGAGCTTCTTCTTCGGCTTCAGAAATTATAACTCCTTTATGCCGAAGTATCTGCACTGCTTTTTGCATTAAATGCACACAGCCAATAGCATGATGAAAACGGGTATGATGCGCACCGGGATAAACCAAATAAGACATTCCCATTTGTGAAATTCTGCGTAAGCGCTGAAAGTAAGGATGCTCAATAATACTGAAGATTCGCTCACTCGGGATGGTAATAAATCCGTAAATTGGATCGTTTAATATTTTAAGTTTATTAGTTGAAGTCAAGCTTTGTAACGTATTAATTTAAAACAAAGATACATAGATAGACTTTGGAAGTTGAAAAACCAATTATTAAGTTATAAAAAACCTCAATTTTCAATAAACTAATTAGAACAAGTAATTGAAAAACGACTTAAAGTCAAAAATACATAGAAGAAGAAAATCTCATTAAATGAGTAAAAAATATAAGATATGAATAAGATAAAAATACTTTGGGTAGATGATGAAATAGATTTACTGAAACCGCATATTTTGTTTCTTGAATCTAAAGATTATGAAGTGGTTACCAGCCAAAGTGGAACTGAAGCACTAGAACAAATTGAAGAAGAAAGTTTTGATATAGTTTTTCTTGATGAAAATATGCCCGGACTTACCGGCCTGGAAACTCTTGCTGAAATTAAAGAGAAAAGAGAAAATCTTCCTATTGTAATGATTACCAAAAGTGAGGAAGAATATATTATGGAGGAAGCTATAGGCTCTAAAATAGCCGATTATCTTATAAAACCGGTAAATCCCAACCAGATTCTGCTTAGTATAAAAAAGAACCTGGATCACTCCCGACTTATTTCTGAAAAAACCACTTCAAATTACCAGCAGGAATTTAGGAAGATCGCGATGGATTTAAGCCAGGTAAATACTTTTGAAGAATGGGCAGAACTTTATCAGAAACTAATTTACTGGGAACTTCAACTCGAAGGCCTGGAAGACAGTGGAATGTTCGAAATTCTGGAATCGCAGAAAAATGAAGCCAATACACAGTTTTGCAAATTTATAGACAAAAATTATCCTTCATGGTTTGAAAAAGGTGTAGAGGCTCCAATTATGTCGCATACCATTTTTAAAGAAAAAGTTGTTCCAGAAATTAACAACAAACAGCCTACCCTCTTGGTTGTTGTAGATAATTTAAGATACGACCAATGGAAAGCTTTAGAACCGGTGATTTCTAATTATTACAAAAAAGAAAAGGAAGAACCTTATTACAGTATTTTACCCACCGCTACCCAATATGCTCGTAATGCAATGTTCTCTGGCTTAATGCCCAGTGAAATGGAAAAGTTATTCCCACAATACTGGAAAAACGACACTGAAGAAGGCGGGAAAAATAATCACGAAGCTGAGTTTTTAAATGAACAATTAAAAAGACTGGGCAAAAGCTTTAAAAGTGAATATCATAAAATTACGAGTTTAAAAGCAGGTAAGAAACTTGCAGAAAACTTTAAAACTCAAAAAGATAACGATCTTACTGTTGTAGTTTACAATTTTGTAGATATGCTTTCTCACTCAAAAACAGAGATGGAAGTGATTAAAGAATTGGCTTCTAACGATAAATCTTATAGATCTTTAACTTATAGCTGGTTTAAGAATTCCCCGTTATTAGATATTATTCAGCAAGCGCGACAACTTGGTTTTAAATTAATTCTTACCACAGACCACGGAACTATTAATGCTAAAAATCCTTCAAAAGTAATTGGAGATAAGAACACCAGTTTAAACCTTAGGTATAAAACGGGTAAAAGTCTAACTTATGAAGAAAAAGATGTATTGGCGGCTACAAACCCAAAGAGCATACATCTACCCAGTATTAATATGAGCAGTTCTTTTATTTTCGCAAAGGGAGATCTTTTCTTTGCTTATCCTAATAATTACAATCATTATGTAAGCTACTACAGAAACACCTATCAACACGGTGGTGTGTCCCTGGAGGAAATGATTATACCATTTGTAGTAATGGAGCCAAAATAGGGGATTAATCCCTGATTTCTAGCAGAATATAGGGTATATTAAATTATTCCCTATCTTTGTATTGCCCAAAATTTATATATTTAATATGCCGGTTACCTACAATTTAGCCCAAATTGATGAGGCTGTACAATACATAATAAAGAACGCTAAAAATAATGTTCTGTTATTTTATGGTGAAATGGGTGCCGGAAAAACCACCCTTATCAAAGCTTTAGTAAAAGCTTTAGGGAGTGAAGACAAAGTATCAAGCCCCACATTCTCATTAGTGAATGAGTACCATACTCCCCAGGAACCAATTTATCATTTTGATTTTTACAGACTTGAAGACCCCAATGAAGCCCTGGATATAGGTTTAGAAGAATATTTAAATTCACCTGGATGGATTTTAATAGAATGGCCACAAAAAATACAGGATTTCCTGGAAGAAAACTTTCAGAAAATTGAAATTTCAATTCAGGATGAAAATACAAGAACGTTAAATTTATGTTAATGAAAAGTTAATAAAACTCTAAGTGCTTAAAAAATCCAGTGTTAGTATTTTTGGGTGTTTTGGTAGACAGTATTAAACAAAAAAACATAATAAACAGAAAATTTTTATATTTTTGGCTATTAAATTTTTAGCAGTGTAAATTAAAAACCGCTAGAAAATAGCCATTTTTTTGCTTAAAAAAAGGCGCAAAAGTACGATTAATGTATTAATTTATAGCGTTTTATAATTTTATAGGTTTGCTTCAGTAAACAAAACGAAACAACAATCTAAACTATATTATTATGAAACTTAAAGCAGTACTTTTCGCAGCAGCAATTTTTGGAGCAAGTTTTTTTGTAACTTCAACTACAGATAACGATACTAATAATGACCAAATCAAAGAACAAGCTGTCGACAGAACAAAGATCAAAATTCCTGCTGCTGGGTAGTATTATTGCACTTAGTATCGCATTTTCACCTTATTTATTTTATTTATATGAAATTTTCCCAAGCGGCCCCGTTTGGGGAAATTCCTTATTTACTTACAAAAGTCTTTACTATGAAGATGTAATGACAGCTGCCTGGACATATTTAGGTAAAATCACCCCGCTATTTCTTCTTCTTATTTGGTTCTTTACATGTAAACATTGGTGGTATCATGCAATTTTGGTTCCTATAATAATGTACGGTTTTCAATTAGTAGTAGCTTTTTACGAAGATGTTTATTTAGATACTAATCTTGCACTGGATACTGACGGCTTACTATATCTTGCACCTTTCTTTATAATTATTCTTTCACTAGTTTATCTAATTAGAATCAAAATTTTCGATAGAATTTACGGTATAGACCTTAGCGAAATTGATGAAACCGATGTTTCTGTCTTTTCCCCTATTTCAGAATTAGACCGCAGGGAGGTTAAATCTTTTCAGGAAGAAGAGGAATATTGGGAACCAACTCAGGAAGAATACTATACCCGACTTTAATTCTCGGTGTTTTTAAAAATAGTTGTAATTTCCCTTTTCTAAAGTTTTAGCATTTAACTATGGGCAAACAGGTTTCGCCTTTTACCAAAGAGCAATTAATTCCGCAGGAAGAAACCCTGGAAATCTACAAAAACAAGGGACAGTTATTTATTGGCGTTCCTAAAGAAACCTCTTACCAGGAAAAACGTATTTGTTTAAGTCCCGATGCTGTTGCTGCAATCACTGCTCACGGCCATAGGGTTATGATAGAATCTGGAGCCGGAAAATGGGCTCGATTTAGCGATAAAGATTACTCTAACGCCGGTGCCGAAATCACCAAAGACACCAGTAAAGTTTTCTCCTGCCCTACTATTCTTAAAATAGAACCACCTTCTTTAGAAGAGCTAGATTTAATTAATCCGCAAACCATTTTAATTTCTGCGCTTCAGCTTAAAACCCAGTGCAAAGAATATTTTCAGAAATTAGCTTCTAAACGAATTACCGCTTTGGGCTTTGAATTTATTCGGGATGACGACGGGAGTTATCCCATTGTTAGGGCATTAAGTGAAATTGCAGGTACCGCTTCTGTATTAATTGCTTCAGAAATTATGAGCAATAATGTAAACGGAAATGGTTTAATGTTTGGAAATATAAGTGGAGTTCCACCGGTAGAAGTGGTAATTCTTGGCGCGGGTACAGTTGGTGAATTTGCTGCCCGTTCGGCTTTGGGACTGGGTGCAGGTATTAAAGTTTTTGACAGTTCGCTTACCCGGCTAAGAGATATTCAAACCAATCTTAATCAAACATTTTACACCTCTACCATTCAACCTAAAAATTTGAGTAAAGCGATTAAGCGTTGTGATGTTCTAATTGGCGCAGTTCGCGGTAAAAACCGTTCTCCGGTGCTAATTACCGAAGATATGGTAACCAGTATGAAACGTGGCGCTGTAATTATAGATGTTAGCATAGATATGGGAGGTTGTATTGAAACCAGCGAAATTACCACGCACGATAAACCAATATTTACTAAACACAATATTTTGCATTATTGTGTTCCAAATATTCCTTCCAGGTACGCTAGAACTTCCTCACTTTCAATTAGTAATATATTTACGCCATATCTTTTACATATTGCTGAAGAAGGCGGACTCGAAAACACCTTGAGATTTAATAAAGGTTTGAGAAATGGTTTGTACTTTTACCATGGAATTTTAACCAACAAATCTATAGCCGATTGGTTTGATCTTTCTTACAGGGACATTAATTTGCTCATTTTTTAGATCAGTTTCTAATCAGGTTTACTTTCTTAAATTTATAAATAGATGAAACTTATTCATAGAATTGGATATTTCTCGGTGGGCTTGTTCTTCGGGATTGTGATTTTACTTTTCTTTTTAAGCGGAAAGAAAACTTCTTGCGATTATTCTCCCGATGCCCGTGTTTTGAAGAATATAAGGATTAAAGAGCGTATTTTTACTGAAGAGGCTTTTAGCTATTTTGAGAATAATAAATTAGATACCGCCCTGGTTTCTCAAAGTTTAGAAAATGGCGATGTAGACTTTAGCCGAAGCAATACCGATACCGAACCTTGTAATATTTATCTAATTACCAACAAAGTCGATTCAGCAATCCTGGAGCTTCAAATTGAAAATTGCGATAGCACGGCCACTATTCAAAAGGCAATTTTAAAAGATTAATTCTAAAAAGAATTGTCAGCCAGAGCGCAGTCAGAGAGTTTTTAAACATTTCAACTGCACCCAGAGTGACATTTACTTAAATTTATTCAGAGAGAATTTGAGCTGTATGCTCTTTGGTTTTTACCTTTTTAATTACCTCTTCAATTTTACCATCTTCATCAATAATAAAGGTGGTTCGGTGAATTCCGTCATATTCCTTTCCCATAAATTTCTTTGGTCCCCAAACACCGTAAGCCTGGATAACTTCCCTGTCTTCATCGGCTAACAATGGAAAAGGAAATTCGTATTTATTTTTAAAATTGCTTTGTCTTTTCTGTGTATCGGCACTCACGCCCAGAATCGCATAACCTTTTTCCTGAAAACGCTCCCAGTTATCTCTTAGGTTACAGGCCTCTGCTGTGCAACCCGGAGTACTCGCTTTGGGATAGAAAAACAATACTAACTTTTTACCTTTAAAATCTGATAATTTTACTGTATTTCCATCCTGATCCTTTACTGAAAATTCAGGGGCTTTGTCACCCGCTTCTAATGTTGTCATAATTCTTATTTTTGCAATAATTTATCCTTCGGCCTAACCAAAGGATTAGATTTAATTTTTAAAATTTCGACATAAAGGTCGAAGTTATAATCTCACTTATCGAGTAAATTTAAACAATATGACCAAACAAGAAAAGGTACAGTTCGTAATTGATACCTTAAACGATATTTATCCTGAAATTCCAATTCCTTTAGACCATAAAGATCCTTATACTTTATTGATTGCAGTACTACTTTCAGCACAAAGTACCGATGTAAAGGTAAACCAGATCACGCCAAAACTATTTGAAATTGCCGATAACCCAAAGGCTATGGTAAAACTTTCAGTAGAAGAAATTCGGGAAATTATTAAACCAGTGGGTCTTTCTCCTATGAAATCTAAAGGAATTCACGGTTTATCTGAAATTTTACTGGATAAATACAATGGTGAGGTTCCCCCAAATTTTGAAGCCCTTGAAGCTTTACCGGCAGTGGGCCATAAAACAGCAAGTGTGGTTATGGCACAGGCTTTTAACGTTCCTGCGTTTCCGGTAGACACCCATATTCATAGATTAATGTATCGCTGGAATTTAAGCAACGGAAAAAACGTGACTCAAACCGAAAAGGACGCAAAACGCCTATTTCCAAAAGATCTTTGGAATAAACTTCATTTACAAATTATTTGGTACGGTCGCCAATATTCACCGGCAAGAGGTTGGGATCTTGATAAAGATATTATTACCAAAGAAATAGGGAGAAAAACTGTGATTAGCGAATATTATAAAAAGAAAAAATAGATTTAAAAATAAAGTGGCTGACTGAAAATCTCTTAAGAACGTCATCCTGAATTTATTTCAGGATATAAGATGTTAAAGTGAAAAACATGTTAGAAGCTGAAACCCGAAACTTCCGGACAGCTTGACGAAAAACAGAGATTTTCAAACAGCCACTTTTCTAAATACTAATTAAGAATTGTACCGAATTTAATTCCTCGGGTTTCCACCACTCTTAATGCTTTTGAATAATTTAAAAGAAACTCTACCGTTTCTTTTTTGGGATTCAAGTCCTTAAACTGATCTTTTTTTGATATTTTTTTAGTGTAAAGTTTCCTCATTAGATAATATTTTGCGTTGGTTTCTTATTCTAACGCAATCTTTTGAGGAATATTATAGATTAGTTTGTTAAAACCAAATTATGTTTTTCAATAATCTTCCTAAGATTGATTAAAGCGTAGCGCATTCTTCCCAAAGCCGTATTAATACTTACACCGGTACGCTCAGAAATTTCTTTAAAACTCATATCCTTGTAAATTCTCATAGTAAGAACCTCTAATTGATCTTCAGGCAATTCTTTAATGAGCTCTTTTACATCATTTTCAATCTGGTCTTTAATAATTTGAGTTTCAATATTCAATTCAGAATCACTTAAAACCGAAAAAATATTAAAGTCGCCACTATTATCAAATTTAGGCATACGTTTATTTCTTCTAAAATGGTCAATAACCAGGTTATGCGCAATTCGCATTACCCAGGGAAGAAATTTACCTTCTTCATTATATTTTCCACGTTTAAGGGTATTAATGACTTTGATGAAGGTGTCCTGAAAAATATCTTCAGCAACATCCCTGTCAAAAACTTTAGAAAAAATAAAACTATAAATTCGGTGTTGGTGCCTGTTTATAAGTTTGCTTAGGGCGATTTCATTTCCTTGCATGTATTCACGCACAAGAACAGCGTCAGTGATTTCAACGTTATTCATATCAGTTACTTTTGTTCAGGACGGTTGGGGCTCCTGAGGTTAGGTTATTTAGTTTCTAAAAGTAACTTTATGCTATAGGCAGGTGTAGTTTTATGATTTTTGAATGACCAAATATAGCAAGATATATTTAACAAAAGCAAACAAAAGTTTAAATTTTTAACATTACAATAGGATTTTTATGGCTTTTTACACTGCTTCTTATTAAGTACCTTTGCATTTCTGAACTAGAAAAATAAGCATGAATATTGACGTTGCCGAGGTAAATCCTAAAGAAAATATCATCATAAAAGGTGCAAAACTGCACAATCTTAAGAATATAAATGTAGTTATCCCGAGGAATAAATTGGTGGTAATTACCGGACTTTCGGGTTCGGGAAAATCCAGTTTAGCCTTCGATACGCTGTATGCTGAAGGCCAACGCCGCTATGTTGAAAGTCTATCTTCTTATGCACGCCAGTTTTTAGGCCGATTAAATAAGCCCAAAGTTGACTATATAAAAGGAATCGCTCCCGCCATAGCTATTGAGCAAAAAGTAAATTCCACCAATCCACGTTCTACCGTGGGTACATCTACGGAGATTTACGATTACCTTAAATTACTTTATGCGAGAATTGGGCGAACCTACTCTCCTATTTCAGGCAACGAGGTAAAACGAGACCGCGTGGCCGATGTAATAGATCACGTAAAATCTTTTGAAGAGCGTGAAAAATTACTCTTGCTGGCTCCAATTCATATAGAAGAAGGAAGAACTCTTGCTGAAAAAATTAAGGTTCTCGCGCAGCAAGGTTATAGCCGTATTAAAGTAAAAGACGATGTTCTTAGAATAGATGAGGCAGATCTTGAAAAAATTAAAGCTAAAGATACTTTATTAGTCGTAGACCGAATTATCACCAAAGATGAAGAAGACTTTTACAATAGATTAGCAGATGCTACCGATGCTGCCTTTTTTGAAGGAAAAGGCGAACTTTATATTGAAAACTTAAAATCAGGAAAAAAACGACATTTCAGCAATAAATTTGAGTTAGATGGGATTAGTTTCCTTGAACCTAACGTTCATTTATTCAGCTTTAATAATCCTTATGGTGCCTGCCCTAAATGCGAAGGTTATGGCGATGTAATTGGAATTGATGAAGATCTTGTGATTCCAAATACAGGACTTTCAATTTACGAAAATGCAATTTTTCCCTGGCGTGGCGATAGTATGAGCTGGTACCGGGATCAATTAGTAAATAATTCGCATAAATTCGATTTTCCAATTCATAAACCCTGGTTTCAGCTTACGCAGGAACAAAAAGATTTGGTTTGGAATGGAAATAAACATTTTGAAGGTCTAAACGATTTCTTCCAGTTTTTAGAAAGCAAAGCTTATAAAATTCAGAATAGAGTGATGCTTTCCCGCTATCGCGGAAAAACCCGCTGTAGCACCTGTAAAGGGAAAAGATTACGCCCTGAGGCCGAATATGTAAAAATTGCCGGGCATAGCATTACCAATCTCGTTGAAAAACCATTAGATAAAGTGCGGGAATTTTTTGACGATTTAAAATTAAACGAATACGACCAACAAATAGCAAAAAGGCTTTTAACAGAAATCAATAACCGACTCAAATTTTTATCGGAAGTTGGTTTAGATTATCTCACTTTAAACAGAAAGTCAAACACGCTGTCTGGTGGTGAATCACAACGAATTAACCTGGCAACTTCCCTGGGAAGTAGTTTAGTGGGTTCTATGTATATCTTAGACGAACCTTCTATTGGTTTGCATCCGCGCGATACGGAACGCTTAATTGGGGTGCTTCATAACTTGCGTGATCTTGGCAACACCGTAATTGTGGTAGAACACGATGAGGATATTATGAATGCTGCCGATGAAATTATTGATATTGGCCCCGAAGCAGGAACCCACGGAGGTGAAGTTGTAGCGACGGGAACGCTAAAGCAAATTTTAAAATCAAATTCGCTCACCGCTCAATATCTTAATGGAAAAGAGGAAATTCCCGTACCTAAAGAGCGCAGAGAAGCTTCAGGGGAAATCAGGATTTTGGGAGCAAGAGAAAATAACCTTCAGAATATAGATGTAACAATTCCTCTTAAAACCTTTACTGCCATAACCGGGGTTTCAGGGAGTGGAAAAAGTACGCTGGTAAAGAAAATTCTTTATCCGGCAGTTCAAAAGAAAATTGGAGGTTATGGAGAAAAAGCTGGCCAGTATACCGATATTGAAGGAGATTTTAAAAACCTGGGGAGCGTAGAATATATAGACCAAAATCCAATTGGTAGATCTTCCCGCTCCAATCCCGTAACCTATATTAAAGCTTACGACGATATTCGAAACCTTTTTTCTGATCAAAAATTATCTAATATTCGAAGTTTTAAACCCAAACATTTTTCTTTTAATGTAGAAGGTGGGCGTTGCGAAGTTTGCAAAGGCGAAGGCGAAGTTACCATAGAAATGCAGTTTATGGCCGATGTTCATTTAGAATGTGAAGCCTGTAATGGGAAACGTTTTCAAACAGATGTGCTGGAAGTTCAGTTTGAAGGAAAAAATATTGACGATGTACTGAATATGACCATCGATGACGCCACTAGCTTTTTTGCCGAAAACAAACTCGATAAAATTGTTAGAAAACTTAAACCATTACAAGACGTTGGTTTAGGTTATGTGCAATTGGGGCAAAGCTCTTCTACCCTATCAGGTGGTGAAGCGCAAAGAATAAAACTGGCTTCATTCTTAGTAAAAGGAGCTACCAAAGAAAAAGCATTGTTCATTTTTGATGAACCTACCACAGGACTTCACTTTCACGATATTAAAAAGCTATTGAAATCATTTAATGCACTTATCGAAAAAGGACATAGCGTGGTGGTGATAGAACACAATATGGACCTGGTGAAATGTGCCGATCATATTATTGATATTGGCCCTGGTGGAGGAGTAAACGGCGGAAATATTGTGGCAAACGGCACTCCGGAAGAAATTATTAAATCGAAAAAATCTTTTACCGCCAAGTATCTCAAAGAAAAATTATAGCGATTATTATTTCTGAATAAATACACGCTAAATTTCATTTCTATTGAAGATTTTCTACTGAATTATTCGATTTTCTATATAAAACCTCTAAAAACAAGCTTTTTTAGAGGTTTTCTTTTTTTGGCACGCGGTTTGTATTTTATATATTGATTCTAAATGAGAATCTCTTTAACAACATAAAACGCAAACCATGAAAAATATCGCCATTTTATTCAGCTTTTTATTTATTGGTATTTCGGCAAAGGCTGCTTCAGAAGCTATGCCTCGTAATGCCTATAATAATGCCTTTATTTTCGTTGAAAACGGCGTTGAGTTTGCCGTTTATCCCAACGGGGAATTTGATTTCTATTATAATCCGGAATTCAGAAGAACCAGTATAGTAAATATTTCTACTCCAAATATGAATATCAGTTATAACGCAGGGCATAATTATGATGCGTATGTGCAGTATGACGATTATGGAGCTGTAATTCAAATTGAAAGTGTTCCGGTTTTTTATGATTACTACGGAAGAATTATTCGTGCCGGTGATGTTTTTATAGATTATAACCGTCGTGGCCGTATTGCAAGAGTTGGTGGTTTACATATCCATTACAACCGTTTTAACCGAATCACCAACTATACAGGATTTATAAATCATTATAATAACACTTATGTTTACAGGCCGTGGCACCAGTATTATTCAAGACCTCGCAGTAGTGTGAGCATAGTATTTGGACAGCCTTATAGGGCTTACTATCAGCCAAACCGCGTTACTTACGTGCAACACGTAAATTATTATAATAATCATTATTCTAGTAATGTGCATCAAAATTTTTACAGGCCAAATCAACAAGCGGTTTCTTATAATAAAGGAAGAAGAACTTCTGAAAGACGTGATATAAAAGATATTAGAGGTGACGAATCTCGTGTAGCTTTAAATACAAGAAATGTAAGAAGCAACGCTTATTCTGAAAGATCTAATAACACCGCTAACAGAAGCAGAACGATTAGATCAGAAAAAAATAGTAGCACCAATTCTCGAGGAAATGCTGTAAGATCATCCAGAAGTACTAATACTAGCGATGTTGTGAAAAGCAGAAATAACCGTACAAGAGTTGATGCAAATTCAAGTGTGAATACAAGACGAGCTGCAGTAAATACCAGTAGATCTTCTAATACAAATGTAAACTCCTCTGCAAGGAATAGTAGAACTGTAAAAAGTACTCCTACGAGACAAACAAGTAGAGCCACTACCGCTCCCAGCCCAAGAAGAACGCAGACTACCACCAGAAGTAGTAATAGAAGTAATAACACACAAGCGGCAAAAAGCAGTACGAATACACGATCTTCGGCTAGAACTTCAAATTCTTCTTCTCGAGGAAGAAGTTCGGCACGAAATGTGAATAACAGATAATAAAGAATTCATAATTTAATTTTTTGGTTGGTTAGTTGGAAACCCCTTGAAGCCTCAAAAGCTTCGGGGGTTTCCCGTTTTTAAGAGATTTTTATACCCAAAACCTTATTAATTATAGAATTCACTTCTGAAGAAAAATTCAGAAAATAAGCTAGTCCCACATAGCTTATTCCTATTAAAATAGATTTAAGTGCGATATTTAAAATTGGATGAAAACCGAAATCCCAGAAATAAAACCCAATTGAAAGGGTTATTCCGGTAAAAAGTACCAACCAGGTTTTTGAAGTAAACGGAAGGAAATTAAACTTTTTATGCACCAACCAGATTTTAGAAGAATTATATATAAAAAAAGCTATAAAACTTGCAATTGCCGCTCCTTCTATCCCAAAGCTGGGAATAAATATCAAATTTAAAACAAAGGCTACAAAAACAAGAAGAACACCTATAAACAGTACAATTCGGTAATAATCTGAATTAAAAAGAATACTGTTATTATTCCCAAGAAGATTATCATAAAGCTTTACCAGGGAGATTAATAAAACTACCAATATACTCAACTCATATTCATCGGGAATAAGTTCGTAAAGCTGTTTTACGTTAGTGATTATTAGGATAAAAATGAGTAAGCTTACAATCAATAAGTTTAAAGAACTCTTTTTATAAAGCTCTTCAAGGCTTTTTTTATTTTTGGTATTAAGAAATTCAGCCGTCATGGGGTTTGTAATTTGGTGCATAGCTTTTTGCGGCACCGAAATTACCGTAGCGATATAAATTGCAATTCCGTAGATAGCCACGTTTTCTATCGGCATAAAATATTCTATCATCACTTTATCTAAATCTAATAAAGCGGTAGCGACTGAACCCGCAATAAGAATTAGCGAGGTATATTTTAAAACCGGTGATAAGTTTTTTGGGAACTTAAAATTTAAACGCGGCAAATAGAGCGAAAACGCATAGATCTTCATTGCAATAAGTCGCAGAATAAAAACCCCTGCAATACAGTAGATAAATTGATGCACTGTAATCCAGTTAAAATAAACTCCTAAAAGCAATAAACTGATGCAGAACCTATGAAAAACCTCCTTCATAAAGTTTCCGAATACACTTTTATAAAAAAGCTTAGACCAGGCGAAAAAGATTTCAAAATAGGCGGTGGCAAAACCTATTAAAAAAATTAGCCAAATATACGGTCGCACCAATCCGTTACCCTGGGTAAAATAATTGATTAAAAATGAATAACCAGAAGCCACTATTAATCCCAGCAAGAGTGAAACGATTAGCGGTAAAAACAGCACTAAATTTAGCAGCCTATCTTTTTCTTCCCTGGTTTTATAAAAAGTAAAGAATTTTATTAATGTACTGTGAACTCCAAATCCCATAAAAGGCCAAAGCAAACTTGCCGCTGAAAGTAAAAAGGTCACCAACCCATAATATTCGGGCTCCAGGAAGTAGGTGAATAGAAACAAAGTATTAATCGCGCCAATCGCAAAACCAAAATAGGTGGTAATTAGGTTTTTAAAAGATTGCTTGATTATTATTCCCATAATTCTATAGGCTCTTTATTAAACTGGCCAGATTTTGCGTAAGATTTCTTCTGTGATATTGCTGAATAACTCCTTTTATAAAATTACCGTTGCCTTTTTTATAAGCATCGTAATGTTTTAAAATTAGACTTTTAAGTCGGTCTTTTTCTGAATATTGAAAATATTCTCCAGATCTGGTTTGCTGCAATATTTTCTGAACATCCCATTTTTCGGGTCCAATAGCTAATATGGGCCTTTTTGAACTTAAATATTCAAATAACTTCCCCGGAATAATTCCGCGAGTTTCTTCACTGTCAATTTCAATTAATACTAATAACCTGCTTTTTTGTTGAAGTGCGATTGCTTGCCTATGACTTACATAACCCAATAACTGAAGCTTCTCCCCTAATCCCACAGATTTAATTGAAGCAATTACTTCTTCACTTACCGTACCCGCTAATATTAATTCCAGATCTTCTGAAAAAGCTGAATTTTCATGAACAAGATCTGCTATGGCTTTCCAAAAATTTTCGGGATTTCTTTCTGAAAGTAAAGAACCGATATGAGAAATACTGAATTTAGTATCTAAGTCGGTGGTTGTTGCTTCATTTTCTTCAGCATCAAATCCGTTAGTAATTACGCTTATTGGTTTACTGGTTTTTTTAGCAAACTCAGCTTTTGTGGTAAAACTAGTGGTGATAATTTGGTCGGCAGAATTTAATACCTCCCGTTCCAGGTCTTTGTGCTTTTGTTCACTGCTTTTGGTAAGGTTCAATTTTTTATGATACCCAATTTGTGTCCAGGGATCCCTAAAATCGGCTATCCATTTTAAATCGAGTTCTTGCTTCAATTGTAAACCAATTAGATGCAAGCTATGCGGCGGACCGGTTGTAATTATTTTTTTAATACCTTCTTCTTTCAAATAGGTTTTCAGGAATTTCACCGATGGCTTTATCCAAAACTTCCGTGCATCAGGGATAAATAAATTCCCACGAATAAAAAGTAGGCTTTTCTGTAAAAAGGACTGATTTTTCTCTGCAGCAATAATTCCTTTGCTAATGGTTTTGGTTTGGTTTTTCGCAAAAAAACCGGCTAATTGGTAAGGTTCAAAAATAGGCTTCTTAAGAATAGTTATTCCCTCCGGAATTTCATTTTCTAAAGAATTATCCAACATAGGGTAATTAGGATTTTCAGGAATATAAACCACAGGTTCAATATTAAAATCCCTTAAATACTTCACAAACTTAAGCCAGCGCTGCACGCCGGGACCGCCGGCCGGTGGCCAATAATAAGTTATAATGAGTACCTTTTCCATTTAAGAACTTATTCCCTCTTTCGGGATTTATAGTAAAATCCGCCTAAAATAATTAAAACCAAAATAATGGAACTTGCCAGGGCAATGCTGCTCCCTGTATTTACTACTTCAGGTTCAAATCTAAAAGTCACAGTATGCTCGCCTGCAGGAATATTCATAGCTCGCAACACATAATTTGCCCTCACGTGATCTACTTCTTCCCCATCTAAATATGCCTGCCAACCCGGTTGGTAGTACATTTCAGAAAAAACTGCAAACTGAGGCGATGAGGCATTAGTTTCATAGACCAATTCATTAGGCTGATAGCTTTGCAATTGAATTTCTGCATTTTCGGTGGCTTTAAAATCTTCAGAAACTTCATTTTTAAATTCTGAATTTATAACCGCCGTATTTTGAAGGTCAACTTCGTTTAAATTCAGTATTTCTTCGTTAGCAGATTCAACCCATATAATATCCTTCACAAACCAGGCATTTCCAAAAGCATTCGGATTTTGTTGTGCTTGCGGCTGACCACCTTCAGAAGGAACAATAAAGTATTTAGCATTCAGCATATTTAGAATTTCCATATTATTTTGAGAAATATAGAAATCGTATAAATCCTGCATTCTGCCCGGCTTGGCTGCATGATAACCACCTATGGCATTGTGAAAATAAGAAGTTCTTCCGGTATTAAAAGGGCTTCCGGAAACGTCAAAAACACGGTAATGTGCATCGTCCTGTAAAATTTGTTGATCGGCAGCATTAGGTTGGAATGGACGATCCATCTGTCTAGCGCTTACAAAATCATCATCATTAACATAGCGTTTATCTACAGGAATCAAATCGATTAAAATTAGAAGTGCTAAAGCCGGTACTAACCAGTTTTGCGTGATTTTCTTTTCAATATATAACCAAAGGGCTGCTGCGGTTAATGCGGAAAAAATAAGTGACCTAATAAGATCTTCGGTATAAATTGCCTGCCTGTCTGCCTTTAGAGATCTTACAAAATCGGCGCCCATTTGTTGAATTAAAGCTGAATCTCCCGCACCACTGAAATCAAATAGTACAGAACGGAAAAGCAACAAAGCAATTCCAATTCCACCCACAATTATCCCAGACCATTTAAGCGCGTGAACTTTTACTTCTTTTTGAAGTTTAGGATCAAATAATTTATAAAGGCCGAAAACGGCTAAAACAGGAACGCATAATTCTATAATTACCTGTATGGAAGAAACGGCTCTAAATTTACTGTACAGGGGAACGTAATTTATAAAGAACTCGGTAAAAAATTCAAAATTTTTACCCCAGGAAAGAATCAAGGCTAAAACACTCCCTCCAACAATCCACCATTTTAAACGGCCTCTCACAAGGTAAAGGGCAAAAATAAAGAGAAATAATACTGTGGCACCAATATACGCCGGCGCGCCTACATAAGGCTGATCGCCCCAGTAAGTAGGTGCATTTTCAGTAAAATTAGCCGCCTGTGCCGGGGATGCCCCAAGTTTGAGTAAGGAATCATAAATTTCTGAATCTTTTCCAATATCTTCTGCATTGGAGCCGCCCATAAACCGGGGAGCAAAAAGATTAAAAGATTCCATTACCCCGTAGCTATACTCGGTGATATAATCATAAGTTAAGCCGGCTGCCGGTTTATCTGAACCGTCGGGGGCAATGGTTAAACCGGTATCACCTCGGGTACTGTGTGCGGTATATTCCTGGGTGGCAAGTAGATTGGTAGCATTGGCGCCTATAGCCAGTATAACCGCCACAACCATTACTCCTAAAGCTTTAAAGAATTTTGGAAGTATATTTTTTCGGTAGGCATCAATTAAATAGGCAATTCCCAAAACAATTACCAGGAGAAGCAAATAATACGTCATCTGGAAATGGTTTGCGCCAATTTGCAGCGCCATTCCAATAGCCAATACTAAAAACCCCCATAAATATTTTTGCCTGAAAGTGAGAATAATTCCGCCTAAGACCATCGGCATATAAGCTATCGCGTGAGCCTTGGCATTATGCCCAACTCCAAGGATAATAATAAGATAGGTAGAAAAACCGAAGGCCAACGCACCTAAAAATGCGAGCCTAAAATCGAGTTTTAAGCAGAGTAAAAGAATATAAAAGCCGATAAAATAAAGAAATAGATAATCGGCAGGTCTGGGTAAAAATCTTAAAACTGAATCCAGTTTTTTAACGTAGTTATGCGGATAATAAGCACCTAATTGAAATGTAGGCATTCCTCCAAAAGCAGAATCGGTCCAGTAAGGTTCCTGGCCGGTTTGATCGCGAAAATCGTTTTGCTCTTTGGCCATCCCGATATATTGAACTATATCGCTTTGAAAAATCTTTTTCCCTTCTAGAACCGGACTAAAATAAAATAAAGAAACTATTACGAAGCCTACCAAAACGAGAAGATGCGGTAGAAACTTTTTAAGATTGGCCATCTGAAATTTTTTAGATCACTTTCTGTTAAATTGAACGGGCAGCTTCTTCCCTTTTCAATATAAAAAATTGATCCCGAAATTAATCAATTTCCTCGTAATCTATATATTCCCCAACGTTTTTATTAGAATTCCTTTTTCCTTTCGGCTTCTTGTCAATGCTAACTTTTCCTTCTTTTTTCTGTGAAGCAGGACCTTGTTGTTGCCTGAATTGTTCTTCAAAACGTTTTCCCATTTTCCGAAGGAAATATTTAAGAATAAGCGGCCCAAACCATTTAATTAGCATTTTAAAAGCAAAATATACTAATAGAATGATTAGAATCGTTTGTAATACATCGGAAAAAGAAGCTTCTAACATTTTCAGGAATTTATGCAAAAATAAAAATAAGCCTTGAGAATAGAAGCTTTGAGCTCCTAAAAAAATAATAAATCTGCTATCTTTGAAAGTAACAAACCAATCTAATATGCACTATTTAAAAGTAGGTATCGCTTTTATTTTCCTCGGAATATTTAGCGCAAATGCGCAATATACTGAAACCATAAACTCCAATCGCCCGGGAGAATCGCAAGGCGCGTATGCCGTGGGCAAAAACGTTTTACAACTTGAAGCCGGTGGTTATTTCGGTAATGATAATCATACCTTATTTAATAGCGACACTGATATTTTAGGTGCCAGTTATGGTTTACGATATGGATTTTTAACTGAAATCCTGGAACTCAATTTCTTTGGTTCTTTTCAGGATCAGGTTACCTCAATTCCCGTGGGAAATAGCAGTGATGAGTTTAGATTTAGCAACTTTAAATCAAATACTCTTGGCGCTAAATTCCTGGTTTTTGATCCAGGGGTTAGTGTAAAAGAAAGAAAAGTAAATTTATATAGCTGGAAAGCGAATCAACGTTTAAATCTACGTAGTTTAATTCCCGCTGTCTCGGTGTATGCCGGCGCTAATTTTAGCTGGTGGGAAAATCCCTATATGTTTGAAGGCGAATCTAAAATTAGCCCTAAAGCTGCTTTAATAACGCAACATAACTGGGGCCGGTGGGTTTTGGTTATGAATTTTATAGCCGATAAATTTACAGAAGAATATCCTTCTTACGGCGGAATCTTTACCTTAACCCACGCTATTACTCCAAAATTTGCCGTTTTTGGGGAATTCCAAACTTATATAAGTGATCTATATGCCGATGATTTGGTAAGAGGTGGCGCAGCTTATTTATTTGGAAAAGATTTTCAGGTAGATATTTCTGGTCTTTTTAATTTTAAAGACACTCCTTCGAGATGGCAGGTAGCTGCGGGAGTTTCTTATAGATTCGATTTTCACGACGATGATGAATATATTGAAGACACTTATGAAGGCGACCGAAACCAACGTGGTGAAGAATTGGAAGAAACCGGATTTTATAAAGAAAATGAAGATGTTAATGGTTCTAAAGATTAATCCTGAACCTAATTTTTTCTAAAATTTAAACATAGAAAAGCCATTTAAAATTTCTTCTTTCAAACGTCATTCTGAACTTGTTTCAGAATGACGTTTGTTTTAAACTAGACCCTGAAACAAGTTCAGGGTGACGAAAAGTGGAATTTTAAACGGCTTTTATTAATTTTTAAGAACTAAATATTTCCTACTCCTTGCTTGCCATAGCTGCAGAAACTGAAGCGGATAACCTTTTGTAAGTTCCGTTTTCTAAACGCTCTCTAATTGCTGAAAAAGCAGTTAAGGTTTCTTCAATATCCTGAAGGGTATGCGTAGCGGTAGGAATCATTCTTAATAAAATAAGTCCTTTAGGAATAACTGGGTAAACTACGATAGAACAGAAAACGCCGTGGTTTTCCCTAAGATCTTTCACCAAAGCCATTGCTTCCGGAATGCTTCCTTTTAGATATACCGGAGTCACACAACTTTGCGTGGTTCCAATATCAAATCCGTTTTCTTTAAGTCCGTTTTGAAGTGCATTAACATTTTCCCACAACTTTTCTTTAAGCTCTGGCATTGTTCTTAGCATTTCCAAACGTTTTAATGCTCCCACTACCAATTGCATTTGCAATGATTTAGCGAACATTTGCGAACGTAAATTATATTTTAAATAATCAATAATTTCTTTATCGGCTGCAATAAATGCACCTGTGCTAGCCAATGATTTTGCGAAAGTGGCAAAATACACATCAATCTCATCCTGAATGCCCTGCTCCTCACCTGCTCCAGCTCCTGTTTTGCCAAGAGTACCAAAACCGTGGGCATCGTCTACAAAAAGTCTGAAATTATATTTTTTCTTCAGCTCAACGATATCCTTTAATTTCCCCTGTTCACCACGCATACCAAAAACGCCTTCAGAAATCAATAGAATTCCTCCTCCGGTTTGCTCTGCAATTTTAGTGGCACGTTGCAGGTTCTTTTCTATACTTTCAAGATCGTTGTGCTTATAAGTAAAACGCTGACCTAAATGTAATCTTACACCATCTATAATACAGGCGTGAGCATCTACATCATAAACTATTACATCTTGCTTAGAAACTAAAGCGTCTATGGTAGAAACCATTCCCTGGTAACCAAAATTAAGCAAGTAGGCCGATTGTTTGTGTACAAAAGAAGCTAATTCGTCCTGCAATTTTTCGTGAAGCTGAGTATGGCCGCTCATCATTCTAGCACCCATTGGGTAAGCCGAACCGTATTCAGCAGCAGCTTCAGCATCTACTTTTCTTACTTCTGGATGATTGGCAAGCCCCAGGTAGTCATTAATACTCCAGGTAATTACTTCTTTCCCTCTAAATTTCATTCGGTTAGAAATTGGCCCTTCCAGCTTAGGAAATACAAAATATCCTTCAGCTTGCTCTGCCCATTTTCCTAATGGTCCTTTATCTTTATATATTTTTTCAAATAAATCCCTCATCGATCTTTTTTTAGTCGAGCCGCAAAAATACTTAAAATTGGCTCAATTGCACAAAGTTATTTATTCAGCAAATTCAAATAAAAGAAAAGCATCCTACGCGGGATGCTTTTATAAACTTTATTTCTGAATAAATTTCAAAATACTCTTATTTTATAAATTCTATAGGCTGTGCCTCAATTTCATTTTTAGTATCAAAAAAGCCCTGTTCTTCCATCCAATCGTCGCTAAAGACTTTCCCCATATATCGGGAGCCGTGATCGGGAAATATTACTACAACATTACTGTTTTCGTCAAATTCTCCTTCTTCAGCAAGTTGTTTTAATCCCTGGGTAGCTGCACCACTGGTGTAACCTACAAATAAACCTTCGGTTTTTGCAAGTTCCCTGGCGGTATGTGCACTATCTTCGTCACTAACCTTAACAAAACGATCTATAATTTCAAAATCTGTTGCAGATGGAATAAGGTTTTTTCCCAGTCCTTCTATTCTGTACGGATAAATCTCACCAGAATCAAATTCTTTTGTTTCGTGATATTTCTTTAAAACTGAACCGTAAGCATCTATACCAATAACTTTCATTTCAGGATTTTGCTGCTTTAAATATCTGGCCGTTCCAGAAATTGTTCCACCGGTACCGCTACAAGCTACAAGGTGAGTTATTTTTCCTTCGGTTTGTTTCCAAATCTCGGGGCCTGTAGAATTAAAATGAGCATCAATATTCAGCTCATTAAAATACTGATTAATATAAACCGAGCCTTTAGTTTCTGAATGCAATCTTTTCGCAACCTGGTAATAAGATCTAGGGTCGTCTGCCGAAACGTGCGCCGGGCATACATACACCTTGGCGCCCATTGTTTTTAGCATATCAATCTTATCGTTAGAAGCTTTGGAGCTTACCGCAAGAATACATTCATAACCTTTTATAACACTTACCATAGCAATACTAAAACCGGTATTACCAGAAGTAGTTTCTATAATTGTGCTTCCCGGTTTAAGAATACCTTTTCTCTCGGCTTCTTCAATAATATAAAGTGCAATACGGTCTTTAGCGGAGTGTCCCGGATTAAAGGCTTCTACTTTAGCGAAGAATTCCCCTTTAAATTCCTGGGTTATTTTATTCAGTTGTATCAAGGGTGTATTGCCAATTAATTGCAATACATTATCATATACTTGCAAATCTTCTTTCATAAATCGAAGTTCTTTACAAAATTTGGGTTAACTATTTCACTCTTTTTAAGAGCGTAAAATCCCCCAAATTTAAGGCAAATTTTTTAATTAGTGGTCAATTCCTTCCAAATCCAGTAAAAACGCATACTCTTCGGCTACTTCTTTTAGAGCTTCAAAACGTCCGGAAGCCCCACCGTGACCGGCATCCATATTAGTATGGAACAATAATAAATTATTATTGGTCTTTAATTCTCTTAATTTCGCTACCCATTTTGCCGGTTCCCAATATTGAACCTGGGAATCGTGTAAACCTGTTGTTACCAGTAAATTTGGATAATGTTGCGCCACTACATTATCGTAAGGTGAATATTGCATCATATATTCGTAATAATCTTTATTATTCGGATTTCCCCATTCATCGTATTCCCCAGTGGTTAACGGGATACTATCATCTAACATAGTAGTTACCACATCTACAAAAGGAACTGCAGAAATAACTCCGTTATAAAGCTGTGGCGCCATATTAATAACCGCCCCCATAAGCAAACCTCCTGCCGAACCACCCATTGCGTAAAGATGTGCTGCGGAAGTATATTTTTCCTCAATTAAATATTCTGAAACATCTATATAATCGGTAAAAGTGTTCATTTTATTGAAAAGCTTTCCGTCTTCATACCAGTTACGCCCCAGGTATTCCCCACCACGAATGTGTGCGATTGCATAAATAAAACCACGATCTAATAAACTGAGTCTTACTGTAGAAAAATAAGGATCTATGGTAGAACCGTAGGAACCGTAAGCGTATTGTAATAGCGGACTATTTCCGTCTAATTTAGTTCCCTTTTTATAAACCAAACTCACCGGAATTTTAGTACCATCTTTGGCAGTAGCCCAAATTCTCTCAGAGAGGTAATTATTTTTATTAAAATTTTTATCTAAAACTTCCTGTTCTTTTAAAACCGTCTTTTCCCGGGTTTCCATATTAAAATCTACAACCGAAGTTGGCGTGGTCATAGAATTATAAGTGAATCTTAAAATATCAGTATCAAAAGCAGGATTTATTGAGGTATAAGCGGTATAGGTTTCATTATCAAAAGGAATATAATATTCTTCTGAATTATCCCAGCGAATCACTTTTATTTTATTTAAGCCATTGTTACGCTCGCTTACTACCAGATACTTTTTAAAGATATCAATATCTTCAAGTAAATAATCTTCGCGATGGGGAATAACGTCTACCCAGTTTTCTTTTGTGGTTTTATCAACCAGGGTTTTCATAAGTTTAAAGTTGGTGGCACCATCTTTATTGGTCATTACATAAAAGTTATCTTCGTAATGCGCTATGCTATACTCTAAACCTCGTTCTCTTGGCTGAAAAACCTGGAATTCACCAGATGGATCATCAGCCTTTAAAATACGGTATTCTGTAGTTAAAGTACTATGACTTCCTATTATGATATATTCTTTGGATTTAGATTTATATACATAGGTGTTAAAAGTTTCATCCTCCTCTTCAAAAACCAGTTCATCTTCAGCAGAATCAGTTCCTAAAATGTGCTTGTAAATTCGATAAGAACGAAGCGTTTGTTCGTCTTTCTTCGTGTAGAAAAGCGTTTTATTATCGGCGGCCCAGGTAGAACCTCCGGTTGCATTTTCAATTTTATCAGGATAAGTTTCTCCTGTTTGCAGGTCTTTAATTTGAATGGTATATTTTCTTCGGCTTAAAGTATCTACCCCAAAAGCCACCATTTTATTATCGGGACTCACATTCAATCCGCCAAGACTGTAATATTCAAAACCTTCGGCCATTTCATTAACATCAAAAAGCAATTCTTCAGGCGCATCCAGTTCCCGCTTTTTCCTTGAATAAATTGGGTAATCTTTTCCGGTTTCAAAACGAGTTAAATACCAGTAATTATTCAATTTATAGGGAACCGATTCATCATCTTCTTTTATTCGGCCTTTCATTTCCTCAAATAACCGCTGCTGAAAATCTTTGGTATGGGCAGTCATTTTCTGGTTATATTCATTTTCCTGATTTAGATAATCAATAACTTCCGGATTGTCGCGATTGTTCATCCAGTAATAATTATCTATTCTCACGTCTCCGTGAAATTCCAGGCTTTTAGGTATTTTCTTAGCTTTTGGCGGTAAAATTTCTTTTTTCAAATCTGCATTATTTTTAAGCGCTTGCAAAGGTAAGGCTTCCCAACCAAATACATAATTAGTGGGTTCAAATTAACAGGATTAAACCTGTAATTAGTAAATTTGTGTTTATTAAATTTAAAAAAGAGACTATGTTTGGAGATATGGGTATGATGAATAAGATCAAGGAAACCCAACAAAAGGTTGAAGAAACTAAAGAACGCCTAAAAACGGTAACTATTGAAGAAAAATCCAGTGACGGACTTCTAAAAGTAACTATTAGCGCTACGCGTGAAATTAAGAATATTAGCGTTGCTGATGAATTGATGGATGATAAAGAACAGCTGGAAGATTATTTGGTACTCACTTTAAATAAAGCGATAAGCAGAGCTTCAGATATTAACGAAGCAGAACTTGCTGCCGTAGCAAAAGACGGGATGCCAGATATTCCCGGTTTAGATCAATTCAAATAGAATTTAATTATCTTAAATCCTGAATTTATTTCAGAATTTAAATCAAAAAAACCTCACAGCTTTCTAAAAACTGTGAGGTTTTTCTTTTTATGCTTCTCCCCTTGCTGGATATTCTTTTTCTACCACAAAATCTATAGCCTTTAATAATTCATCAAATTTTGGCCTTGCGAAAGGCATCGTTTGAATAGAAGCCGCATAAAGGGTATTATCAGGTTTAACAAGAAACAGTCCGGGTTCAAAGAAAACTTCCGGTTCATCGTTAATTCCTTCAGAAATATATAAATCCCATTTCCGGGCATCTTCAGTATTAAAATTATAACCTATAGTAAGATTATCTACTTCCCATTCCTTCACCGTTTTTTCTGCCAGGGTCTTATTATTCGCGCTAATGCAAATAACACTCACTCCTTTCTCCTGAAATTTCTCAACTTTTTTATTTAATTCTTCTAAATACGATTTACAAACCGGGCAGTGCAATCCGCGATAAAAAATAACCATCGTAAAATTCTCTGGTTTCTGGTCGCGTAAATCCCATTGCATTCCGCTGGTAGTTTCTACTCTTAATCTTGGTACTTCTTTTCTTGGCAATACATTTTTCATAACTTAATTTTGGTTTTTTGAAAATTATGAAATTCAATTCCCGAAACATATTAAAAGCATTGTAAGATTAGGTTAAACTCTATTAAAACCTATAAATTAATTTCCCGTAGAACCTTCAAAAACTTCTGGTGCATTTCTTCGGAATAATCTAAATGGGTAACAATTCTTAATTTTCCCTGTCCCATATTGCTTATTCTAATATTTTCCTGCTGAAGCTTTTTCATAAAAGCAGTTTCATCTGAAGCATTTTTCAGGTAAAAAATAATAATATTTGTTTCCACAGTTTCCACCTCGCCCACATAGCTTGCAGCATCTAAAGTTTCAGCAATTTCTGCAGCTCTTTTATGGTCTTCGGCTAAACGTTCTACGTGGTTATCTAAGGCATAAATTCCGGCTGCGGCCATAAAACCTACCTGGCGCATACCACCACCTAAAACTTTACGAATTCTAATCGCGTTTTTCATAATTTCCTTATCACCAATAAGCACCGATCCCATAGGGATTCCCAGCCCTTTAGAAAGACAAACCGAAATAGTATCAAATAATTTTCCGTATTCTTTTGGATCTTCATTTTTAGCCACCAAGGCATTAAAAAGCCTTGCGCCGTCTAAATGCAAACCTAATTTATGCGTATTGCAAACTTTTCTTATTTTTTTGATTTCCTTTAGATCGTAACAAGCGCCACCACCTTTATTGGTGGTATTTTCCAAACAAACCAAACTCGTTAACGGACTGTGATAAAAGTCTGGCGGATTTATATTTTCTTCAACCTGGGTAGCAGTAATCATTCCGCGATCACCATCTACCAACTTGCAGGAAACCCCACTATTAAAAGAAGCGCCACCACCTTCATAGTTAAAAACGTGCGCCCATTTATCACAAATAAGCTGCTCGGCAGGTTGTGTATGCAATTTTATTGCGGCCTGGTTAGCCATACTTCCGGTAGGAAAAAATAAGGCTTCATCCTTCCCGAACATCTTTGCCAGTTTTTCTTCTAAAGCGTTTACGCTAGGATCTTCCTTATAAACATCGTCCCCAACATCGGCGCCCATTATTGCTTTTAACATTCCGCTTGTTGGGCGGGTTACGGTATCACTTCTTAAATCTATTTCTTTCATATATATTTCTTTTTTATTTCAGCAAAAACAGAAATTATTTCCATTTGATTCATTATAACTAAATTTCTAAAATCAATTTCAAACCTCCAATGCAAAATTTCTTTTTCAGAAGAAATTATATTATTCTGGAAAGTGAGAAACTGACTAACAGCAAAATAAGTGAAAATTGCTGCATTTACGTGCTTTTATAGGAAGTCTAAAACTATAAAAATATCGTTAAATACTTTCCCGTCGCAGTCTTAAATTCTATTTTTACCTTATAAAATTTAGATATGATTACAACTGAGCAGATCAAAGATCTCAGAGAGCGCCTTGGTGCGTTAAGGAGGTATCTTTGACATTGATGCCAAAAAAATAGAAATCTCCAACCAGGAAGAAAAAACCTTTGCTTCAGATTTTTGGGACGATCCTAAAAAAGCTGAGGCACTAATGCGTGATCTCAATACTGAAAAGCAATGGGTAGACGAATTTGAAAAAGGAGAAACCCTGGTAGAAGATTTAGAGGTTTTGTATGAATTTTATAAGGAAGATGAAGCTACGCAAAAAGATGTGGAAGAAAAACATAAGCAGGCCTTGGACCTTATAGAAGACCTTGAATTTAAAAATATGCTTTCGGAAGAGGGTGATAAATTGAGTGCGGTTTTACAAATTACTGCCGGTGCCGGTGGTACCGAGAGTTGCGACTGGGCCGAGATGCTTAGGCGTATGTACTTGATGTGGGCCGAAAAACGCAGGTTTAAGATAAAAGAATTGAATTACCAGGCCGGTGATGTGGCAGGAATTAAAACGGTAACGCTTGAAATTGAAGGCGATTTTGCTTTTGGATGGTTAAAAGGAGAAAATGGCGTACACAGGCTGGTACGAATTTCCCCATTTGACAGTAATGCGAAAAGGCACACCTCTTTTGCTTCGGTTTATGTTTATCCATTAGCCGATGATTCAATTGAAATAGACATTAATCCTTCTGAGATTTCCTGGGAAACTATGCGTTCTTCTGGAGCTGGGGGACAAAATGTAAATAAGGTTGAAACCGCGGTTAGATTGCGCCACGCTCCCACGGGAATTGTTGTAGAAAATTCTGAAACACGATCGCAGCTGGAAAATAAGACCAAGGCAATGCAGCTTTTAAAAAGTCAGTTGTATGAAATAGAACTTCAGAAACAACAGGCCCAACGTAGGGAAATTGAAGATTCTAAGATGAAAATTGAATGGGGATCTCAAATTAGAAATTACGTGATGCATCCTTATAAATTGGTTAAAGACGTAAGAACTGCAGAAGAAACCGGAAATGTAGATGCCGTGATGAATGGTGATATTGATATGTTTTTAAAAGCTTTTTTAATGATGATGGGACAACGGCAGGAAGATTGATAAGTTTATACTCATAAATTTTAGAATTAGAATTTATTGTTTATTTTAAAGAAGCCAAAACCAAAAAATAATGATTACAGTTTACCATAACGCCAGATGTAAAAAATCCCGGGAAGGATTGGAAATCGTTAAAAACTCAGGAAAAGATTATGAGGTTAGAGAATATTTAAAAGAACCTCTTTCTGAAACTGAATTAAAGCAAATTCTGGATAAATTAAGTTTTTATCCTATGCAGTTAATAAGAACCAACGAAAAGATCTGGAAAGAAGAATATAAAAATAAAGATCTTAGCGACAGGGAATTAATTACTGTAATGGTTAAAAATCCAAAATTAATTGAAAGACCTATTGTAGAAACTAAAGATACTGCGGTTGTAGGTCGCCCGGGTTCTAAAATTGAAGATTTACTACAATAAAAGTTTTGGTAATTCAAACCAGTAAAAAATGAAAACTCAACATAAAATAGCTATAATTGGAGCCGCCGGATTTCTAGTTGCGGGATTTGTTTTTTCCCATTTTTACCTGCATAGAAAAAGCAGAAAAGAACTTCTTGAAATTGCAAGGGAATTAGCCTATACCTGGAAAAGAGAATTAGAACTGGATTTTGAACAAACCGGTAAACTTGAAGATCTTATTATAGAATATACCCTTAAAAAGAATGAAATCCTTAATACTACGGCTTTACATGAAGATGAAATAATCTTTAAACTCAAGGAAATTCAAAAGGCAGAACATAGAAAGTTGCAGAAATTAATGAGCCAAAAGCAGTTTGAAAAATATCTTGAATTAAATAAGAAAATTAGTCGTAAATCTTAAGTATTGAAGCTCAGTGATAAAAGTACTTTTAACATTTAAAAGTCGTATTTAACGCGAGTTTAACCCAAATTCCATTAAACCATTTCAAAAAATTGGAGTCAAAGAATAAAATTTTTCTATGACCACCAAAATCTTGAGTACGCTCAGTGTAGCGTTTTTTCTTTTTTTCAGCCTTAGCGGCTTCGCCCAATCGGGCCCGCATAAAATTTCCGGAAAAGTAATGGACGAGGAGATGAATGTTCCTCTGGAGTTTGCAACAGTTTCTGTAGTTAATGCCAACGAACCTGCAGATGTTACAGGAGTTGTAACCAATTCCCAGGGAAATTTCTCTATAGAAGTCCCAGAAGGCACTTATAATGTTATTGTTGAATTTATCTCTTATGAAACTAAAGAATTCAATGATCGTAAGGTAGATTCAGATATTAATTTAGGTACTATCTCTCTGGGGCTTGATTCAGATAGTCTTGACGAGGTTGTAGTCCAGGCCGAAACTACACAGGTAAGCGTCCAACTTGATAAAAAGATTTATAATATAGGAAAAGACCTTACCACCGCAGGAGGTACTGTTAGTGATGCTCTTAATAACGTTCCTTCGGTTTCTGTAGATGTTGAAGGCGGAATTAGCTTAAGAGGGAATCAAAATGTTAGAATTCTAATTAACGGTAAACCATCGGCAATGGCCGGGTTTGGAGATAGCAATGTTTTAAGCCAGCTTCCTGCTGAAGCTATTGAACGTGTTGAAGTTATTACTTCCCCCTCGGCTAGATATGATGCTGAAGGAACGGCAGGTATCCTAAATATCATTCTTAGACAAAAAGAAACCCTTGGATTCAACGGTTCAGTAAATTTAAACTTAGGTCATCCTGATAATGCCGGACTTTCCACCAATCTTAACTATAGAACTGAAAAATTCAATCTATTTACTAATATTGGATGGCGCTATTTTGATGCTCCCCAAAATAACTTTAGTGATACCGAATATCTAAGACGATTTAATTCTGATGGGGAAATTGTTAGACCCGAGTATGATAGAATTCGCGAGGAACGGGAAACAGAGCGTTTAAATAGAAACTACAACGGTAATTTTGGAATTGAATATTTCCTTACCGAGCAATCTTCGCTTACAGCCAGTATTTTTTATCGCTACGGTGAGGATGAAGATGAAACCTTAAATAATAGCGATCGCTATATTGGTGGCAGTTTAGTTGAAGAAACTTTAAGAAGAGAGTTACAAAGTGAAGAAGATAATAGCTACCAGATTTCAATAAATTACCAGAATAAATTTAATGATGAAGGTCACGAACTAACAGCCGATTTTCAATATGAAAACGATGCCGAAGTTCAAAATACTTTTATAAACGAAGAATATATTTCTACAAATCAGGAAAATCCTGAAGCTTTTCAACGAGAAGAAGTTTATACCGAAGAAGATCAAAAAGAATATTTAATCCAGGCAGATTATGTTTTACCGCTTGGGGAAGACGCTAGATTTGAAGCCGGTTACCGCGGAAATTTTGAAAACGAAATTACAGATTACCGTCTACAGCAGGAAGATTTAGCTACCGGAAATCTGGTAACTAACGATACGCTTACCAATATCTTTGATTACGAAGAAAACGTAAATGCCCTGTATTCTCAATACGGAACCAAATTTGGTAAATTTTCATTTCTCTTAGGTTTAAGATTAGAAAACACTCAACTTAAAGGTGATATAAATTCAAGACTAAGTGATGAAGAACTTGTTGAAGCTTTTGGATTCCCAATTCAAACAAAATTTGACAATAATTATTTAGGCTTGTTCCCAACAGTTAATTTAATTTACGAATTATCCAGTGACGGTGGCGAAGAAGAAAATATAACTGTAGGTTATAATAGAAGGATTAACCGCCCTAGAGGTTGGTATATTAATCCGTTCCCATCTCGTTCAAGTCGTACTAACGTATTTCAGGGAAATCCTAATTTACAACCGGCTTTTGCCAGCGCTTTTGATATTGGATACTTAAAACGATGGGATAAAATAACCTTTACTTCTTCTGTTTATTATCAACACGAAACAGATTCGTTTGAAAGAGTTGAAGAAAATACAGGCCAGGAAACTACAGATGGTATTGATATTATTAGAACTATCCCTATTAACCTTGCTACTAATAAAAGAACCGGTGGAGAACTTGGTATTCTTTACAACCCGGCAGACTGGTTAAGATTAAATAGTAGTTTTAACTTTTTTCAGTTTGAAACTGAAGGTGAATTTAATGGTGTAGATTATGGAGCAAAAAATACAAGCTGGTTTGCAAGGTTTAGCTCTAAAGTAACACTTCCCGGTGCTATAGATTGGCAAACCAATGCTTTCTATCGTGGTCCACAGGAAAATGCACAAACTAAAAACGAAGGGATTTTTTCTATAGATCTTGCTTTTAGTAAAGAAATTCTAAACGATAATGTTACGCTTTCTTTAAACGTAAGAGATTTATTAAATTCAAGAAAAAGAAAATCATTTACTTCTACTGAATTCTTTAACAGGGAAAGTGAATTCCAATGGAGACAAAGACAAATTAACCTTTCAGTAATTTATAGATTCAATCAGCAAAAACGCGAACAACGACGTGGTGGTGAAGAAGATTTTGATGATCCCGGATTTGAAGGATAATTTAGAACTAATAAAACCGGCTTAAATAAGCCGGTTTTTATTTTATTGTAAAAAATAAAGCATAAAAAAAGGGACATTAACCGTCCCTTTTTTTATGCTTTTTCTTCTTTAGCTTTTTTTCTAGCTTCTTTCTTTTCTTTAAGCAATTCAGCAACCGAACCGCCTATCCAATAGGGTAAGATAGCCATTAGGAAAATCATAAGCCAGAATCCCATAGTTAAAATAACCAGGAAAGCCAGGAAACCGAGGTATTGATCGAATTCGAACATAATATCAAAATTTTTTTGATCTGGTCAAAGATAGTAAGCTTTGCCGGCTTATCACAATTAAATTGTGAGAAATTCACACTTACTTGACGAAAATCAGAAAAAATACAGGCTAAATTCTTTGTTTTTATACCTATAAAAAAGCCGCTAACTTGTAAATTTGTGTCACAACTAATATATTAATTATGGACTATAGAATAGAAAAAGATACTATTGGAGAAGTAAAGGTTCCGGCCGATAAACTCTGGGGTGCACAAACGGAACGCTCCCGGAATAATTTTAAAATTGGTCCTGCCGCCAGTATGCCTCTGGAAATAGTTTATGGTTTTGCTTACCTCAAAAAAGCTGCTGCATACACCAACTGCGAATTAGGTGTTTTGCCGGTAGATAAAAGAGATTACATTGCCCAGGTTTGTGACGAAATTCTTGAAGGGAAACATGATGACCAATTTCCTTTGGTAATATGGCAAACCGGAAGCGGTACTCAAAGCAATATGAACGTAAATGAAGTTATTGCCAACCGCGCGCACCAACTTGCAGGAAAAACTTTGGGAGAAGGAGACAAAACCCTGCAACCAAACGATGATGTAAATAAATCGCAATCTTCTAACGATACTTTTCCTACGGGAATGCATATCGCAGCTTACCAAAAGATTACGAAAGTTACCCTTCCGGGTGTAAGACAGCTTCGTGATACTTTAAAGAAAAAGTCAGATGAGTTTAAAGAAGTTGTAAAAATTGGGCGTACGCATTTTATGGATGCCACTCCCCTAACCCTGGGCCAGGAATTTAGTGGTTATGTGGCTCAACTAGATCACGGAATTAATGCGCTGGAAAATACGCTTCCGCATTTAGCCGAATTAGCACTTGGTGGTACCGCTGTTGGGACGGGATTAAATACTCCAAAAGGATATTCAAAGCGCGTTTCTGAATTTATCGCAAAATTCACTGAATTACCATTTATTTCCGCAGGAAATAAATTTGAAGCTCTTGCCGCACATGATGCTTTTGTAGAAACTCACGGTGCTTTAAAGCAATTAGCGGTTTCCCTTAATAAAATAGGAAACGATATTAGAATGCTTTCATCAGGACCAAGAAGTGGAATTGGAGAGATCAATATTCCTGCAAACGAGCCCGGCTCTTCCATTATGCCAGGAAAAGTGAACCCTACGCAATGTGAAGCTTTAACTATGGTTTGCGCACAGGTAATGGGTAACGACGTAGCCATTGGGGTTGGCGGAATGCAGGGCCAGTTTGAATTAAATGTATTTAAACCGGTTATGGCTGCTAACTTATTACAAAGTGCAGAACTTATTGGTGATGCCTGTGTATCTTTTGATGTTAATTGTGCTCGTGGAATTGAAGCGAACACCCCAAGAATCAAAGAACATTTAAATAATTCTTTAATGCTGGTTACCGCTTTAAATACCAAAATTGGATATTATAAAGCCGCTGAAATTGCTAATAAAGCTCACGAAGACGGCACTACACTTAAAGAAGCTGCTGTTGAATTAGGTCATCTTACCGAAGAGCAATTTGATGAATGGGTACAACCTAAAGATATGGTTGGAAATATTAAATAATTGATTCCTTTGTATAAACTCAAAAAGCCTGTCTAAAAAATTTAGACAGGCTTTTTTATTCGTCATCCTGAACTTGTTTCAGGATCTAAGTTGTTGTGAATCTATACATATTAGAAGCCTCACCACCTTACTTTAAACACGAGATTTTTCAGTTCGCAATTTTCTAATTATTTTTCAATCTTCTTCTTGGGCTTTTTAGCATAAAACTTCTGGAATCTCCAGTAAGAAACTGCACCAAGCAAGGCTACTATAGCCACGGCGTAATAAATAAATGTTGGCGTTATCACTTTATCTCCGCTTGCGTAAGAGTGTAAACCTGCTAAGTAGAAGTTTACTCCAAAATAAGTCATTAAAATACTGGCAAAAGATACAACAGCCATAAGATTAAAGAACCATCTACTTCGTAATCCCGGCACAAGTCGCATATGTATTACGAAGGCATAAACCATAATACTAATTAAAGCCCAGGTTTCTTTAGGGTCCCAGCCCCAGTAACGTCCCCAGCTTTCATTAGCCCATTGTCCTCCAAGGAAGTTTCCAATGGTTAGCATTACCAAACCTACAGTTAACGCCATTTCAGTAATAATGGTGATCTCTTTTATATTGAGATCCATTTTCTTTTTATTCTTTTCAGTAGTAAAAATCATTAAAAGCAATGCCACTGCCCCCAGAATCATTCCCAGGGTAAATGGGCCGTAACTTCCCACAATTACTGAAACGTGAATCATTAACCAATAGGAATCTAACACAGGCTGGAGGTTTGCTATAGATGGATCCATCCAGTTCCAGTGCGCAATCATCAAAATCATTGAAGTTACAAAGGCTGTAGATGCAATAGTTAAGGTACTTTTTCTTCCAAAAGCCAAACCAAAGAACATTGTGGCCCAGGCTACGTAAATCATAGACTCGTAAGCATCACTCCAGGGTGCGTGTCCAGAAATATACCACCGGGCAATTAAACCTAAAGTATGTAAAACAAAAAGAACAATTATAACGACGGCGCTTATTTTAACCAGCCAATCAATAAATTTATTTTCTTTAAAAATCTTTACAATTACAATAACCAGCATAAATAAACCGGCTACCATATACATCCAAAAAAGATTCCTAAAAATATCGTATTTGTTATAAGCAATTTCTGCATTAACCTTTTCTTCTGAAGGCAATACTTCGGCCCCGAATTTCTTTTGAAATCCTTTTATACTTTCCAGAAACTGGTTTGCTTTAGAATAATCTCCACTTTCAACCGCATCAGAAAGGGAAGTCATATAAAGTGGAAGAATTTGTTTGGTGTACACCGAATCCATTCCTTTAAAAGCACCTTCTTCATCTTCTAATTCAGGATAAGAAACCCATTTATTATTTTCATGTTCCGGAATTGGGAAAATTCTTAAAATCTTACCCTGAAGCGCACGATATAATAAATTCACTTTTTTATCGGTATTGATAAAATCTTTCTGAAATTTATTAGGCACAGCAGCCTGGTAGGCTTCTTCTAACAGCGGAGAAAGTTTATAATTCCCCATCTCGTCAAAGAAACTACTAAGGGTAAGGTATTTTTTCCCTTCTTCTACCCCAAGAAGATTATGTAAACTATCGTTATGTTTTTCAACATAAATAATAGGTACATTATACCAAATCATTGGGTTTTGAGTAAGTGAAACTAAAACCTGGTCTGAACTTAAGCCTTCGTAAGAATCAGATTTGCTTAATTTCCGAAGCAATTCTGAAGAATACGTATTAGCGGGTTTCATCCTTCCGCCGGCATCCTGGATTATAAGTCGGCCAAAATCAGCAGCGTGCTCTTCGCTTATGGCGTTGCTTTTAATAATAGAATCTACTTCTCTTTTGGCCGATTCAGCATGCTCGTGCTCGTCTCCCGGTGTTTGTGCAAACATAGAGCCGGTAGCCATAAAGAAAATAAGCACCGTAGTTAATTTTTTCTTTTTGTCTTTTACTTTTTCAAGCATATCCTTAAGGTTTCCAAAACGGGAACCTTTATCAAACAAGATGAGCATTAATCCCAAATAAAGTAGAAAATAACCTATATAAGTTACCCAGGTACCCCAGAAATCGTGATTTACAGAAAGTACTGTACCGCTTTCATCTGGCATAAAACTGGCCTGGAAGAATCTGAAACCTTTGTGATCTAAAACGTGGTTCATATAAATCTCGTAGGGAACATTTTCTTTTCCTTCTTCCACAATTTCAACTTTACTTTTAAATGAAGAATAACTGTTTTCAGTTCCCGGATATCTATTGGCAATAAAATCGTTCAGTTTTAATGCAAAAGGCAATTCTATCTCTTTACTACCGTAGTTAAGGAATAGTTCCAGGCCGGCAAGTTCTACTTTATGAGGTTCACTGGGAATTCCCTGGCCACCCAAAATAGTAACTGTTTCAGATTCCCCTTCAGAAGTAACTTTTACCGTTAGAGCATCGCTCTGGCCGTCGGTTTTTTTTGGGGTTTTTATAATATCGTATTTTCCTTTAACCACCGGTTCAGGAATTACAAATTGCATAGCCCCTATATTATAAAGAGAGCGCAGCATTAAGTTTTGGGTAGAATCTTTAACCAAATTCCCTTTCTCCTGGTCGGCCATTCGCATATAATCGCCTTCAAATGGAGAGTTTATAGTGTATTTTCCGGTTTCTTCCTCATACGTTATATTAATCGCTCCCTCGGTAGGTTCATTTAACGCGAATAAGACATTGTGTATGTTTTGAACTTCGCCCTCTTTTAAATAATGGTCGTGACGATTACCACCACCGGCTTCTACCAATTTAAGATGATTCTCTCCATCTTCGGCAGGAACTAATTCTTCTTTAGCACCATAAATAAAATTAGTAGCTTCAATAGTAACCGGTTGCCCATTATAATCGGTATTTAATACGTAGTCATTCTCGGTTTCAGGGGCAAAAAGCACCTGTTCTTCCAAAACCCTTCGGCGAGGTTCGCCGTCTATTTCCCCGTCAATAAATGCGGTAAAATAGGTTTTTTCTGAAAGCATGATATTTGTTGTTTCACCTTCCGTGATAGGCATCACACCTTCATAACTAATATAACGGGTAATAAAGGCACCAACTAAAATTAATACAAACGATAAATGGATTAAAAGTGAAGACCATTTTTCGCGTTTATGAAGGTTATACCGTTTAATATTTCCGGCGAAATTAATCACAAAAAATACCATAATGGCTTCAAACCACCAGGCGTTATAAATTAACACTCTCGCGGTTTCTATACTGTACCAACTTTCAATAAATGTTCCCAACGCCAGGGCTATTGCATAGACCACAAATAAGACTGCCATTATACGTGTAGAAAATATGACAGAGGCTATTTTATTCTGCATGAAGTAACTCTTTTAAGCCCGCAAATTTAGGGAATTTTAACGGTTTGAAATAGTAAAAATCAAGACATTCTCCTACATGAATGTTAATTTTATTGCCTCAATATTTTTAATAATTTAGCCGAATGATAGAAGTGGTAATTTTAGGTGCAGGGAATGTTGCATTTCATCTATTTAGAGCATTTTCTGAAGCAGAAAACACCAGGGTAATCCAGGTGTATAATCACCTGGAAGAAAACCTGAATTATTTTAAAGATTACACCAATACCACAAACAGGATCAGCGACTTAAAATCGGCCGATTTCTATTTACTCGCTTTAAAAGATGATGTAATTGCCGATGTTGCCCATAATCTAAAAGACCTTCCAGGGATAGTTTTACATACCTCGGGCGCGGTAAGTTTAAATGCGTTGGAAAATTTGAGTAATTTCGGAGTGTTTTATCCGTTGCAAACTTTTTCTAAAAACAAATTGGTAGATTTTGGGGAAATCCCGGTTTGCATCGAAGCAAATTCAGCTGAAAATTTAGAAAAAATTAAGAAACTGGCTTTAGAAATCACCAAAGACGTTAGAGAAGTAAATTCTGAGCAACGCAAAGCTTTACACCTGGCAGCAGTTTTTGTAAACAATTTCAGCAATCATTTATATACTCTTGGCGCAGAAATTTGCGAAAAAAACCAGGTAGATTTTAGTATTTTAAGACCACTTATTAAGGAAACCGCTTCAAAAATTGAAAGCTTAGCACCAAAAGATGCTCAAACCGGCCCGGCCATAAGAAATGACCAAAAAACGATTGAAGCTCATTTAAGACTTTTACCAAAAAAAAATAAAGACATTTACAGCATTTTAACCCAATCTATTCAGGATTTTCATGGAAAAAAATTATAAAGAATATTTAAACCAAATCAACACTTTTGTTTTTGATGTAGACGGTGTGCTTACCGATGGGAGCATTCAAATTAGTACTCAGGGTGAACTTCTTCGTACTATGAATATTAAAGATGGTTATGCTTTAAAAGCAGCTAAAAATGCCGGTTTTACGGTTTGTATAATTTCTGGAGGGAAAAACGAAGGTGTTCGCAAACGTCTTAGAGACCTTGGAATTACAGATATTTATCTGGGCATTCACGATAAAGTGGAACAAATGGACGAGTTCTTCGATATTTATGAAATTAACGCCGAAGATGTTCTATATATGGGAGACGATATTCCCGATTATTATCCTATGAAACTTGTTGGTTTACCTTGCTGCCCCCAGGATGCGGTAGCCGAAGTAAAAGAAATTTCAAAATATGTTTCGCATAAAAAAGGCGGAAAAGGTTGTGTAAGAGATGTGATTGAGCAGGTGATGAAAGTGCAGGGTAAATGGATTGATAAATAATAAATGAACTGGATTATACTTATTCTCGCCGGACTTTTTGAAGTAGGTTTCGCTTTTTGTCTGGGAAAAATGAAAGTCACCTCGGGAAATACCAGTACCCTTTGGTTTGTTGGCTTTTTATTTTCGCTCACGCTAAGTATGGTTCTACTTTACAAAGCTACCCAAACGCTACCCATAGGCACTGCTTACGCGGTTTGGACAGGTATTGGAGCTGTGGGCACCGTTTTGCTGGGTATTTTTATCTTTAAGGAACCCGCGCATTTTTGGCGTATCTTTTTCTTAAGCACCTTAATTATTTCCCTCATAGGTCTAAAATTTGTTTCTGAATAATTAAATATGATAGCATACCTCAAACTAATTCGGTGGCCCAACCTGGTTTTTATTGCACTCACTTTAATCCTGATTAAATTTTCATTTTTCGAGGAATTTGGCGCTGCAATTACGCTTAGCACTTTTGGGTATGCGCTCCTTATGCTTGCCACACTTTGTATTGCCGCTTCGGGATACGTAATTAATGATATTTATGATGTACAGGCCGATAAAATTAACAAACCGGAAAAGCTGATTATAGGCAATAAAATTTCAGAAAAAAAAGCGAATAATTTATTTATAATTTTGAATGTTATTGGCGTAGGAATTGGTTTTTACCTTGCTAATTTACTGGGCAAACCCGGGTTTGTTGCGATTTTCATCTTTTCTTCAGCTTTACTCTACCTTTATGCCAGTTATTTAAAGCAAATTCCTGTGCTGGGGAATGTTTTAATTAGCTTGCTTGTTGGCTTTGTGGTGCTTTTGCCTTCAGTTTTTGATCTTTTTCCTGCAATAAATTCACAAAATAAACAGGTTCAATCTTTACTATTTTCAATTTTACTGGATTATGCAATTTTTGCATTTCTAATAAATTTACTTCGGGAAATAGTAAAAGATCAGGAAGATGCGAAAGGAGATTATAACGCCGGAATACAAACCTTACCTATAATTCTTGGGCATAGCCGCACCAATAAGATCATTTTTGCAATAGGCATTTTACCCGTGGCCGCAATTGTATATTATATTTACAATTATTTATTTGAGAATACTTTCCTGGTAATATATACTCTTATTTTTATACTCGCACCCCTACTCTATTTCCAGGTTAAAATTTGGGAAGCCAAAAAGAAGAAACATTTTTCACACCTAAGCTTATTATTAAAAATAATAATGTTTTTCGGACTAACTTCTATAGGCTTATATCAGTTTATTCTTGTTTCATAGAATTTACACCTGGTATACTTCACTCAACAAAAAATTTTACAAATAATCTTATCTTACAGGGATTTTAATAAAATAATTATGCTTAAAGAACTTTTAAAGAAGAAAGAAATAATTCTCGCATCAGGCTCTCCAAGACGTCACCAATTTTTTAAAGATTTAAATATCCCTTTTAAAATTGATGTGAGACCGGTAAAAGAAGTATGTCCAGATTACCTTAAAAAAGAAGAAATAACCGATTTTCTCTCACAATTAAAAGCTGAAGCTTTTCAGAAGGAATTAAAAAAAGATCAGATTTTAATTACCAGCGATACCATAGTGTACAACGAAGACAAAGCTATGGGAAAACCTGAAACTACGCTTGAAGCTAAAGAGATGCTTAGATCATTATCGGGTAAAACCCATAGTGTTTTTACTTCGGTATGTTTTACTACGCACAATCATCAATCTACCGTAAACTGCGAAACAAAAGTAACTTTTAAAGAACTTACCAGCGGGGAGATTGATTATTACGTTGAAAATTTTAAAACCTTTGACAAAGCTGGCGGCTATGCAATACAGGAATGGATTGGCTTAATTGGAATTACCAATCTGGAAGGAAGTTATTTTAATGTAGTAGGGCTTCCAACCCATTTAGTTTATAACGAACTAATTGACCTTGCTTCTATTTAAATTATAATTAATTGATTATAAAATCATTAAATAACACAACCTTAAGCTTTAAGTTAACCTTAAACTGAAAGTAAAAATTTTAAATAAGTCCATAATTTTTATTTGAAAATAGCTTTTAAAATCTACCTTTATATAAAATTATTAGCACTAAAATGTTTGAAGTTTTAACTCAATACAGATCTGAAATTACCTACACGATAATTACTGTATTTGCCTTATTAATCGTCCAGTTTTTGTTAAAAAAAGCTGCTCATAGGGTTGGAAAACGAAGTGAAATAGACTTCACCCGAACCCGGTTAATGTTTAAATACATTAATATACTTATCCTATTTATCGCGGTTTTCTTATTAGCCATTGCCTGGGGAATGGGACTAACCGAACTTTCTTTAATATTTTCTTCGGTTTTTGCAGTGCTTGGGGTTGCGCTTTTTGCTATTTGGTCTATTCTTAGCAATATTACTTCAGGTGTAATTCTTTTCTTTTCATTTCCGTATAAAATTGGAGACAAAATAAAGATTCACGATAAAGATCTACCTATTGAAGCTATTATTGAAGATATAAAGGCTTTTCATTTACACCTCAGAACTTTAGAGGGAGAATTAATAACCTACCCAAATAACTTAATTCTTCAAAAAGCGGTTTCTTTAGTTGCCAAAGATGTTTACCTGGATGGAGATAAAAGCAGTCTTTAAACCATTTAGAAATCTTTTGCTTTCCAAATTTCTGCTGTTATTATTGTAAATTATAAATAGTCCTTACATAATTAAATCACGATTACCGGGTAAAAGCAGTTAATTTTCTATCTTCAGGCGGCTAAAGTTTTTATATTTGGATGTCTTATTAATCGCCGTGAAATTTATGCGAAAACTATTTAGTTTACTTTTCTGTTTTTTCCTGTTGAATTTACACGCACAGGAACCCGAAAAATTAAATGCTTCTGAAATATTTCAGAAAATAAAAAAGCTGAATTTCCTTGGTTCGGTTTTATACATTGGCGCACACCCCGATGATGAAAACACCCGATTAATTTCCTATTTTTCAAACGAAAAACACGCCCGAACCGCATATTTATCCTTAACCCGAGGTGATGGTGGTCAAAACCTAATTGGCCCAGAACTAAGAGAACAACTGGGCTTAATAAGAACCCAGGAATTACTTGCGGCGAGAGAAATAGACGGTGGAGAGCAGTTTTTTACCCGTGCTAACGATTTTGGTTATTCTAAAACCCCGGAAGAAACCCTTAAAATTTGGGATAAAGAAAAAGTATTAAGCGATGTGGTTTGGATAATTAGAAATTTTAAACCAGATGTGATTATAAATCGGTTTGATCATCGCACCCCCGGGAGTACTCACGGGCATCACACTTCTTCTGCCCTTCTAAGTTTAGAAGCTTTTGATGCTGCTGCTAATCCCAATAAATTTCCAGACCAATTAAATTATACCAACACCCACCAACCAAAACGTGCATATTTTAATACTTCGCCCTGGTTTTATGGCGGTGAAGAAGCTTTTGAAGAAGCCAGTAAAGATAGATTTATAAGTTTTGACACCGGAGTTTATTTTCCGCTACTGGGACTTTCAAATCCCGAAATTTCATCTTTAAGCCGAAGCCAACACCAATCTCAAGGCTTTGGAAGTACTGGGTCCCGTGGTAAACAAATGGAGTATTTAGAACCAATTAAAGGAGATACCATACGCTCGCAAGATGTGTTTGAAGGTATAGATACTTCCTGGAACAAATTAGAAGGTGGTGCTGAAATTAGTAAAATTCTACATCAAGTTGAAGAAAACTACAGTTTTACAAATCCTGCCGCTAGCCTACCCCAACTTCTTGAAGCTTATAAGCTGATCCAGAAATTACCAAATGAACATTGGCGGGAATTAAAAACCAAAGAAATTAAAAATATTATTTACGCCAGCACAGGCTTATTTTTAGAAGCAGTAGCTTCTCAGCCTTCAGCAACTCCAAAAGATAGCGTAACAATTAAACTGGAGGCTATTAACCGAAGTGATTTTCCTGTAATTTTGAGTTCAATAGAATTAAGTCCGAATGACTCTAAAGTTCAACCCGAAACCGAACTAAAAAATAACGAAAACTGGCAAAATAAGATCGCATTAAAGGTTCCGGAAAAAACATCTTATACCACGCCATACTGGTTAGAGGAAGAATCAAAAAACGGAATGTATATTGTAAAAAACCGTGAGCTTATTGGGCTACCCGAAAGACCAGGTCTTACTAAAGCAGTTTTTAAGCTCAATTTTAAGGATGTTTCCCTAAACTTTGAAAAACCTATAGTTTATAAATATAATGATGCTGTTTTTGGCGAAACCTATCAACCTTTTGAGGTTATTCCTAAAGTTTCCCTCGCTTTTGAAGAAGATGTAATCATTTTTGAAAATGAGGAATCTAAAAAAGTTTCAGTAAAACTTACCTCTGGAAAACCAAATATTCAGGGAGAGGTTAATCTTACTGCCGGGGAAAACTGGAAAATTAAGCCCGAAAATCATAAATTTCAGCTTCAGCAAAAAGGGAGTTCAGTAACGGTCACTTTTGAGATTACTCCGCCCAAAGAACAGGAAGAAACTTTTATAATTCCTTCAGCAACGATAAACGGAGAGAAATTTTCAGAAAAACTCATCAGTATAGATTACAAACACATTCCGAAACAAAACCTGGTAGTTCCTACAAAATTAAAAGTTGCAAGACTGGAAATCGAGAAAAAAGGAGATTTAGTAGGGTACATTGAGGGTGCGGGTGATGTTGTTCCAGAAAGCCTTCAGCAAATTGGCTATCGAGTTAATAAATTAAATGTGGCTTCAATTTTACAGGCTTCATTGCAAAAATATGATGCGGTGGTACTGGGAATTCGTGCATTAAACACCGTAGAAGCCTTAAAATATAAGCAACAGGCTCTTTTTGATTATGTAAAAAATGGCGGCAATCTTATTGTGCAATACAACACTAACCGTGGGTTGGTGACAGAGAATATTTCTCCTTTTCCGCTGGAATTATCTAGAGACAGGGTAACCGATGAAACGGCCGAAGTTAGGTTTTTAGCCGAAGATCACCCTATCTTAAATTTTCCGAATAAAATCACCGAAAAAGATTTTGAAAATTGGGTGCAGGAACGCGGACTTTACTTTCCTGATTCCTGGAGTGAAGAATTTACGCCAATCCTTTCTATGAACGATAAAAATGAAACTCCCAAAAATGGAAGTTTAATGGTTGCAAAATATGGAGAAGGATATTTTATTTATACCGGTTTAAGCTTTTTTAGACAGTTTCCGGTGGGAGTTCCCGGCGCTTACAGGCTTTTTGCTAATATGATTTCAATAGGAAAATAATGAAGAAACCCGAGAAATTTACCTGGAAGAAATCCTATACTTTTGTTCTTTTGGCCAACGCAGCCTACATAATCATGTTTTATTTTATAATGTCTCAATTCACCTAATATGCAATTAATAGACTGGATTGTTCTTCTTGGTACGCTCACTTTTATAGTTACTTATGGCGTTTACAAAACCCGAAATAATAAGGGAGCACAAGATTATATTCGCGGTGGCAGCGAAACCCGTTGGTGGACAATTGGGCTTTCTACAATGGCAACTCAAGCAAGTGCCATCACCTTTCTATCTACACCGGGCCAGGCTTTTCACGATGGGATGGGTTTTGTACAGTTCTATTTTGGGCTACCTATTGCAATGGTAATTATTTGTATGTTTTTTATTCCCATTTATCGAAGACTCAACGTTTATACCGCATACGAATATTTAGAATCAAGATTCGATAGAAAAACCCGAACATTAACTGCAGTCCTGTTTTTAATTCAGCGTGGTCTTGCAGCCGGTTTAACTATTTTTGCCCCTGCAATTATTCTTTCAGCTGTTTTAGGCTGGAACCTCTCTGGTTTAACAGTGCTAATTGGTTCCTTAGTTATTATTTACACGGTTGCCGGCGGTACAAAAGCCGTGAGCGTTACTCATAAGCAGCAAATGGCAGTAATTCTCACGGGAATGTTTGCTGCATTTTTTATTATTCTAAGCTATTTACCCGAAAATATTAATTTTAGCAATGCTCTTGAAATTGCCGGTGCCAGCGGCAAGATGGATATTCTGGATTTCTCTTTCGATTTTGAAAACCGATATACTTTTTGGAGCGGAATTATTGGAGGAAGCTTTTTAGCACTTTCCTATTTTGGAACAGATCAAAGCCAGGTGCAGCGCTATTTGAGTGGAAGATCGGTTAACGAGAGCCGAATGGGAATGATTATGAACGGGATGCTTAAAGTACCATTACAGTTCTTTATTTTGCTTGTAGGTGTCCTGGTTTTTGTATTCTATCAGTTTAACAACGCTCCTTTAAATTTTAATCCCGCAGCCACGGAAACTGTTTTAAATTCCGATTACGGAAATCAATATGAAGATTTAATGCTGGAGCACGATGAGATACAGCAGGAAAAACAGAACCTGCATTTACAATTTGCCGAAAACAATAATTTCACTCCTAAAAATAATTCTACTTATCGCGAAAACCTGGCTACTTTAAATGCTTCAGAAAACGAAACGAGACAAAAAGCAAGGAAATTAATAGACGCATCAGACAAAGATGCCGAGAGCAACGATAAAGATTATGTATTTATTCATTTTATTCTGAATAACCTTCCACGCGGATTAATTGGTTTGTTATTAGCAGTAATCCTATCTGCAGCCATGTCTTCTACCGCTTCCGAATTAAATGCGTTGTCCTCAACAACTTCCATAGATCTATATAAAAGAAGCCGAAAAACCGAAATGTCTGACGAACATTATGTAAAAGCTTCCAAATGGTTTACGCTACTTTGGGGCGCCATTGCCATTGCCTTTGCAAGCTTTGCCAATTTATTTGATAATCTCATCCAGCTGGTAAATATCATCGGTTCTATTTTCTACGGAAATGTTTTGGGAATATTTTTACTGGCATTTTTTATTAAAATTGTAAATAGTAATTCGGTTTTTGTAGCCGCAATAATCACACAAATTATAGTAATAATTCTCTATAAATTTGATGTGATGCCCTATTTATGGCTCAATTTAGTAGGATGTTTACTTGTCATGGCACTTGCTCTAATCCTGGAATTATTTATAAAAACCCCGGAACATAAAATTAAAAGAAGCACCTAGTTTTCAGTTTAAAATTTGGGTTTTTCAATAAAAATTAACTTTCTAAAATAAATTTTATTTAAGATGAAAAATATAAAATGGGGAATCCTTGGCCTCGGAAAAATTGCCGGAAAATTCGCCACTGCTTTAAATAACGTTGAAGGCGCCGAACTTTACGCGGTTGCCAGTAGATCTAAAAACAAAGCTGAAACATTTGCAAAAGAACATGCGGCTACAAAATTATTTTCCAGCTACGAAGCAATGTTAAAAGATGAAGAATTAGATGTGGTTTATATCGCAACCCCACACGTTTTTCATTACGAACAGACCCTTCTTTGCCTTGATCATAAAAAAGCCGTTTTATGCGAAAAACCTTTTGCAATGAACAAAAAGCAGGTGGAAGAAATGATCGCAAAAGCCAAAAAGGAAAAGGTTTTTCTTATGGAAGCGATGTGGACGCAATTTCTTCCGCATTTTAAGTTTGTAATAGAACAAATTAAGTCTGAAAAATATGGGAAAATCAAAAATCTAAAAGCCGATTTTGGATTTCCGGCACCGGTAGATCTAGATAAACGCCTTTACAATAAAAACCTGGGTGGCGGTAGCTTACTGGATATTGGCATTTACCCTATCTTTATGGCAATGAGTGCTCTGGGAGCTCCAGAGAGAATTCAGGCGAAAGCCAGTTTTCATGATACCGGAGTTGACGAAAACTGTGATATTATTTTTGAGTATAAAAATGGTGTAGAGGCAGAATTGGGTAGTTCTATTATAAAACAAACCCCTACCGCAGCAATTATTCAGTTTGAAAAAGCTACGCTTACACTAAATACCAGGTTTCACGAACCTACAAGTATTATTATACAAACACCAGAAGGTGAAGAAACCAAAGAGTTTAAAGTGAATTCCAATGGTTATAATTTTGAAGCGGAACACGTTCAAAAAATGCTAAGCGAGGGCAAAACTGAAAGTACCGAAATGACCTTTGAAAAAAGCCTGCAATTAATTGAGCTACTGGATAAAGTTAGAACTAAAATAGGGTTGGAATATTAGTATTTATAACAATTATCAATTTAACGTGATCCTGAACTGGTTTCAGGATCTAAGCTGATTTTTTTTGTGATTTTATTTAAAAACAAAAAAACCTCACAGGTTTTGATGACCTGTGAGGTTTGATATTCTTAAAATTATGAGGATTAAGCTTCTACCTTTTTGGTAGTTTTTACTTCTTCTCCCTCTTCGCTTTCAATTTCAGCTAAATAACGTTCAGCATCAAGAGCAGCCATACATCCAGTTCCCGCTGCGGTTACTGCTTGGCGATAAATTTTATCCTGCACATCACCTGAGGCAAAAACTCCCGGGATATTGGTTTTAGTAGATTTACCTTCGGTAATTAAGTACCCGGTATCATCCATCGTTAATTTACCTTTAAAAATATCGGTATTTGGTTTATGGCCAATGGCGATAAACAACCCGGTAATATAGATTTGCTCTTTTTCGCCAGTTTCTTTATTCAGCATTCTTAGACCTTCTACTACCTGTTCGCCTATTACTTCGTCTACTTCAGTATTAAACCTAACATCAATATTTTTAGTACTGTTTACTCGGTGTTGCATTGCTTTAGATGCACGCATCTGGTCACCTCTTACAAGCATAGTAACTTTGCTACAAATATTAGCCAAATAGGTAGCTTCTTCTGCGGCGGTATCTCCACCACCAACTATAGCTACATCCTGACCTTTATAGAAAAATCCGTCACAAACAGCACATGCTGAAACTCCACCACCACGTAAACGTTGCTCACTTGGTAAACCAAGGTATTTAGCCGTAGCACCGGTAGAAATAATAATCGTTTCGGCTTCTACCCAGGTTGCGTTATCTACACAAGCTTTGTGAATTCCGCCGGGTTTATCGGTAAATTCAACTTCGGTTACCATGCCCATTCTTACTTCGGTACCAAAACGTTCGGCTTGCTTTTGCAGATCCATCATCATTTTTGGCCCATCTACTCCATCGGCATAACCGGGAAAGTTATCCACTTCGGTTGTTGTAGTTAACTGTCCACCAGGTTCCATTCCTGTATACATAACAGGTTTAAGGTCTGCTCTTGCCGCGTATATTGCTGCAGTATATCCTGCAGGTCCAGATCCTATAATTAAGGTTTTTATTCTTTCTATTTTATCGCTCATTATTTCTTGTTTTTCTGTCTTACAAAAGTAATAACTTTAGTTATAATCTATAGGCCTTACTAATTAAGTTTTCTTATTAGCAAATAATTTGAAGGTATAGATTTCATTCAGGAAATAAAAATTAAGGGCTTCCAAAATTTAACTATACCTTTGTTTAAGAATTCTCTAGCGAAAACCGCGAGATATTCAGGTTTAACTTTTTTAATTTCGGGAAGTCCCCGAAGCTTTTAAAATCTCGATTATCGAGTAAATGGAACTTACTTTATTTAATATTCTAGATATCCTGGGGACTATAGCCTTTGCTATATCTGGCGCATTGGCTGCTATGGATCGCCGGCTGGACCTCTTTGGTATTTTTATTATTGGTTTTGTAACTGCCATTGGTGGTGGTACGTTACGCGATACTTTAATAGGTAACACTCCAGTAACCTGGATGGAAAATACCATATATATTTACCTAATTGGCGTTGTAACCATTCTTGCCATTATTTTTAGAAACAAAATTAATTATCTAAAAAAATCCCTCTTTCTTTTTGATACCATTGGGCTGGGAGTCTTTACTATTACCGGTGTTGAAATAGGCATTAGAAATGGGCTTGATCCCATTATTTGCATTGCACTTGGTACTATGACGGGTACTTTTGGTGGTGCAATTCGAGATATTCTTTGTAACGAAATTCCCGTGATCTTTAGAAAAGAGATCTACGCCACTGCCTGTATAATGGGCGGACTCGCTTTTGTAATAATGCACGAGCTTGTTATAAATCGTGATATCATTTACCTTACCACCACGCTAATTGTAATTTCAATTAGACTTGTTGTTGTAAAATACCATATTTCCCTACCCTATTTCTATATTTCTTCGGAAAGTAAAAACTAATTTCTTTCCCGCCGAAACCCAAAATTTTTATTAATGCGGAAGTTTCTTCCGAAGCAATCCGTATAAAAAAGTGCCTAAAAGCGAACCTATAAATACGATTAGAATTGGTAAAAATCCTGCACCAATTAAGGTGAAAATTGGTCCCGGGCAGGCACCGGCTAACGCCCAACCTAATCCAAAGATAATTCCGCCGTACATATAGCGGCTAAAACTCTTTTCTTTTGGTGTAAACGAAATTCGTTCTCCAAAAAAAGATTTCAGGTTCTTACGTTTTATAATTTGAACGCCAATAACTCCTAAAAATAATGCCGAACCTATAATTCCATACATATGAAACGACTGGAACTGGAACATTTCATAAATTCTGAACCACGAAGCCGCTTCAGATTTAAACATTACGATTCCAAAAAATATACCTATCAATAAATATCCTATACTTCTCATAATTTCAATTTAAAATATTAGAGGAAATAATAAATGTACCATCACCAAACCACCGATAAAAAATCCGATAACGGCAATTAAAGAAGGTAATTGCAAATTACTAAGTCCAGAAATAGCGTGCCCAGATGTACAACCACCGGCATAGCGAGCACCAAATCCAATTAAGATTCCGCCTACCAGTAAAATGATAAGCGCTTTAATTCCGCCAACTGCTTCCCAACTATATATTTCAGTTGGTAGGTAAGCTTCACCGGCACTATTAAAGCCAAGGTCATCTAAAATTGTAATCGTATCAGGATTTATTGCTACAGAAAGATCGTTACTTAAAAAATTTGCTCCAATAAATCCGCCAATAATCGCTCCTGCAACCACAATAAGATTCCATCGTTGAGATTTCCAATCGAAATTGAAGAAATCGGCTTTAGAATCGGCACCGCAGATTGTACACATGGTTCTAAGGTTGGAAGACATTCCAAACTGTTTCCCAATAAAAATTAGTAAAAACATTATTAAAGCAATAAGCGGACCCGATACATACCAGGGCCAGGGCTCAAAAATCCATTCCATAGTTCATTTTTTTAATGAGGTGCAAATTAACTGTAATTTACGAAGTAAGACAGTAACAAATGTTACAACAAAAAACCTCATAGGTTTTGAAAACCTTTGAGGTTTGAATTATATATTTTGAGGTTTATTTGAAATAAGATTTCAAATTCTCCAATACCTTTTCAGATAAGCGTTTTTGAGTTTCAGCACTCCAACCTGCGCTTTTAGTATAAGAAATTACACGATCTAATGCTTTTGTATCTTTAGAAAGTGAAGCTCCCCCATCACCATCAAAAATCCCGAAATTACCTTCAGATTTTATCCAGTTTGCAAAAGCTCCTTCCTTAAAAGGAAGTCCCAGCGAAGTATTGATTAAAATTTTTCCCGCACCAAAAGTTTTAAATTCTTCTTTTCCAAGGAGCCTGGTATTTTTTGGAAGATGAAGCGAGATAATTTCTGAAGTTTTCAGCAATTTTTCCAGTTCTAAATACTTGACTCCTTTTTCTTCCCAGTCTTTTTTTCTACTTCTGCTGAAATAATAAAGATCGGCTCCAAGCGGCAATAAAGCTTCGGCCAGAAGTTGCCCGGTGGTTCCCAAACCAATAATTCCAATCTTTTTATCGATAAGTTCCACCGGCATTTCTCGCCATTGATGTTTACCAAATCCGTGCAGTAATCTTATTAATTCCGAAATAATGAATTCTATAACCCCAGGATCGCCATAATCGAAAATACCTTTCACGGTAATTTCTTGCTTCCTGGCAAAATCTACAGCAACATTCGCCGATTCATCATCATAAAGGCTGCAGGCCATCCCAATATATTTAAGGTTGCTACATTCTTTTATAACATTTTCAGGGATTTGCGTTTTCCAGGAAACTATTACCGCTTCTGCATCGCCAATTCGTTCAATGAGCTCTTTTTCTGAATCCGGACTTTCTTTATAAACCTTTACTTTAGCTTCGCTAAATTCCTGGAGTTCTTCTATGGCCCAGTCTTCTAATTTTGTATGGTCTACACAAACAATTTTATTGAATTTCATATATTATTTTTAGCAACATATACTACAAACCTACCTTAAAAATGGTATTCTAAAAAAATATAAAACATTCTTTTCAGCCTTCAATCGAAATGAATTATAAAGAACGATGACTAAATTAAACAGGTAAAGAAAACAGATTATCAACCAAAATATTATAGGATTAAGCAGTAAAGATGGAGTAATATACGAGGCTGTTTGTACACGGTAAAAATTAATACTAATAAACCCTATACAAGTAAGAAACAACAGAATACACCAGGTAATCTCAAAATTCAATATTTCTTTGCTTGTTTTATTAATATTATGAATTTCATTTTTCTTAGATATCCACATCACTAATGGAACTAAAATCCCTAATACTGGAAAGAAAAGAAAACTTAATGCTGAACTATTCAGTAATGCGAGATAACTATTATTTTTCTCTAATTTCCAATCAATAAGTTCTTCAGAAGTTACGCCAAGCCCTTTGGCAATTCGCTGTAAAGTATCTTCTCTTGGCTGGGTTTCTCCATTTTCCACTCTTTGAATAGTTCTAAGGCTAACTCCAGATTCCTCGGCTAAAAATTCTTGAGAAAATCCCTTTCTATTCCTTAGCTCAATTACCCTGTTTGCTAATTCATTGTTCTGCATAATTATAAGTTTATATGTTTCAGCAAATCTACAGTGAGGTTTAAAAAAATATTGCGACAGCCTTGCGACATATTTACGTCAAACTTGTTAAATGCAGTAGAATAAGGGTTTTAAAGGTCTAAAAACTATAGAGGAATATTCCCGTGCTTTCGCTTGGGTCTAAGCACTTTTTTATTTTCCAGCATACTAAAAGCTTTCAATAATTTTCTACGGGTTTCTTTAGGCATAATTACTTCATCAATAAATCCGCGTTGAGCGGCTTCAAAAGGATTTGCAAATGTTTCAGCGTATTCAGCCTCTTTTTCAGCTAGTTTCGCTTCGCTATCTTCAGCTTCCTGAATTTCTTTTCTAAAAATAATCTCACTGGCACCTTTGGCTCCCATTACCGCAATTTCTGCCGTTGGCCAGGCAAAATTAAGATCAGCGCCAATGTGTTTGGAATTCATTACATCATAAGCGCCGCCATAAGCTTTTCTGGTAATTACGGTCACTTTTGGAACGGTGGCTTCGCTTAGTGCATAAAGTAATTTTGCGCCGTTGAGAATAATTCCATTCCACTCCTGGTCGGTTCCGGGTAAGAAACCGGGAACATCTACCAAAACTAGCAATGGAATGTTAAAACAATCGCAAAAACGGGTAAATCGAGCTGCTTTTTTAGAGGAATCTACGTCTAAAACTCCGGCAAGACTCATTGGTTGATTGGCAACAATCCCAATACTTCTTCCGCCTAAGCGCGCAAAACCAACAATAATATTATCGGCGTAATCTTTATGAATTTCATAAAATGAATCTTTGTCTATGATTCCGCTAATCACCTCGTGCATATCGTAAGGTTTATTGGAACTATCTGGAATCAAAGAATCCAGTTCCTCCCTAATTTCATCACCTAATTCATACGGAAGTTTCTCCGGTGCCTTTTTGTTATTTCGAGGTATATAACTCACCAGTTTCTTTATATCTTCAAGACAGGCGATATCGTTGAATGACGTGATATGAGTTACCCCAGATTTTGTAGCGTGCGTTGAAGCCCCACCAAGTTCTTCGGAAGTTACTTCCTCATTAGTTACCGTTTTCACCACATTAGGCCCGGTTACAAACATATAACTGGTATCCTGAACCATAAGTGTAAAATCTGTCATTGCAGGTGAATACACTGCTCCCCCGGCACAAGGGCCCATAATCGCCGAAATTTGCGGAATAACCCCAGATGCTTTTACATTTCTATGAAAAATATCGGCATAACCTCCTAAAGATTTTACGCCTTCCTGAATTCTGGCTCCACCAGAATCGTTTAAGCCGATCATTGGCGCTCCAACTTTTACGGCCAGGTCCATAACTTTACAAATTTTTTCGGCGTGTGTTTCAGAAAGGGAACCTCCAAAAACCGTAAAATCCTGGGCAAAAATATACACCAGTTTTCCGCTTATGGTACCGTAGCCTGTTACGACTCCGTCTCCATAGATCTTTTGATCTTCCATTCCAAAACCGGTAGTTCTATGAGTTACCAGAATGCCAATTTCTTCAAAAGAACCTTCATCCAGTAAATAATCTACACGCTCCCGGGCGGTAAGTTTCTTTTTTTCGTGTTGCTTCGCTATGCGTTTCTCGCCACCACCAAGATGTGCCTGCTTAATTTTATCATTTAACTTCTCTATATTCTGACTCATCAATTTATTTTTTACGCGATAATCTAGATTAAATGTTTGAGGTTACTTTTAGTTTATTGGTAACCTCAACTCCTGTTGATCTTTGAGATATTGCTTTAAAGCTACAATAGCCGCTAATTTAGCTTCTTCTTCAATTTCATTTTCAAGTTTCTCAGCGGAATAATATTTTTTTACAAAATGGGTATCAAAATTTCCGCTTCTGAAGGCTTCGTGTTCAAAAACAAATTTTCCAAACGGAAGGGTCGTCATTACGCCCTCAACTTCATATTGCTTTATCGCCTTCAGCATTAATTGAATGGCTTCCTCGCGGGTTTTTCCGTAAGTAATCAATTTTGCCAGCATTGGGTCGTAATAAATAGGAACTTCCATGCCTTCTTCAAAGCCGTTATCTACACGTATATTTTCACCTTCAGGAATACTGTATTTATCAAGTGTTCCCACACTTGGCATAAAATTATCCATAGGATCTTCAGCATAAACCCTGAGTTCTACCGCGTGCCCTTTTATTTTTAGATCTTCCTGAAGCAATCTCAGTTTTTCCCCCCGGGCAATTCTAATTTGTTGTTCTACCAGGTCTACACCGGTAATATATTCCGTTACGGGATGTTCAACCTGCAAACGAGTATTCATTTCCAGGAAATAGAAATTTTGATCTTCATCGAAAAGAAATTCTACGGTTCCGGCGCCAACATAATCACAGGCCTTTGCTACCTTTACAGCAGCTTTGCCCATTTGTTTTCGAAGTCTTGAATCTAGCACTACCGATGGCGCTTCTTCCACCACTTTTTGATGCCTACGCTGCACACTACATTCCCTTTCGAATAGATGAATATAATTCCCGTGGGAATCAGCTAAAACCTGAATTTCAATATGCCTTGGTGAAGAAACATACTTCTCTATAAAAACCGAACCATCACCAAATGCTGATTCAGCTTCGCTAATGGCACGTTTCATTTGGTCTTCCAAATCTTTTTCCTTATCAACGATACGCATTCCCTTACCACCGCCACCGGCAGAAGCTTTTATTAAAATAGGAAAACCGATCTCTTTAGCGATTTTCTTCGCTTTTTCTGGATCGGTAATCGCCTCGTCAATTCCGGGAACCATTGGAATGTCATATTCTTTTACCGCATCTTTAGCGGCAAGTTTGCTCCCCATAATTTTAATGGCTTTAGAACCGGGACCTATCCAGGTAATGCCGTTTTTCTCTACATTTTCGGCAAAGCCTGCATTTTCACTTAAAAATCCGTAGCCAGGATGAATCCCATCTACATCGAGTTCTTTAGCTACTTCAATAATTTTATCGCCCTTTAGGTAAGATTCGTTAGAAGGGGCTTCGCCTATGCAAACCGCCTCGTCGGCAAACTTTACGTGGGGCGCATTTCTATCAGCTTTAGAAAAAACAGCTACGGTTTTGATCCCCATTTTTTGAATGGTTTTCATTACCCGCAAAGCAATTTCTCCCCTATTGGCTACTAATATTTTCTTCATTTTATTTCTTTTGAATTCTAATTATTCCCATTTGGAGGATTAAGGGTTTATTCCATTTCAATTAATAACTGGTTCTTTTCAACAGTTTGTCCGGTTTTTACTGAAACCGATTTCACCACACCATCCCTGGGTGCAATAAGTGTATTTTCCATTTTCATAGCTTCTAAAACCAGCAAGTAATCCCCTTCTTTAACTTCAGCACCTTCCTCAACATTAACTTCCAGAATTAACCCCGGCATGGGCGCTTTTATATCATTTATCATTTGCGCGGTGCCAAGAGAAAGTCCCATTTCTTCAATAAGTAAATCCAACTCATTGGAAATAGCTACTTCATAGGTATTAGAATTGATTTTAATATCGTACTTGCGTTGAAGAAAGTTTTCGGTAAGAACCTCAGCCTTAAAACTGCGATTTTCTTTTAATAAATGGTAATGTTTAGTGGCAATTTCCTGTGTATCTAAAGCGGTGATCTGGTCTTTGGTAAATTCAAATTCAAATAAATTATTCACCTTAACCTTATATTTTTTTTCCATATTTCGTAGTTTTCAAATCTAATTTGAAGCTTGTGTTGTAAATATAGAAAAAGTTTGGAGCTTTTACTTATGAGTTTTCAAGATTTAGATTCTGGATATTACCAATCTGTGTACAATTAAACATAAAAAAAGCCCTGTAAATTCAATTATCTACAGGGCTTTAAAATAATAACTAATTAATTACGAAAACTCTTTAATCGCTTCACTTAGATCATAAACTTTAGTGTTTTTAAATTTATTTTCAAGAATACTGCTTCCTGCAGCAGAACGATATCCTCCGGCACAATGTACCATAAACGGTTTGTCATCTGGTAATTCATCGGCACGGTTTCTTAGCTCATTCAACGGAATTGCTTTAGCATCATCAAAGATCTTCCCTTCTGCAATCTCGCTTTCATTTCTAATATCTACAATAGTGTATTTATCTTTATTGGCTTTAAAATCTTCTAAATTGAAATCATCCGAAGATTTTGAAACTTTTTCAGATAAAGTCACTACACCTTTCATTTGCTTTTCATAACCGATTTTCGCAGTTCTTTCCAGTAAATCGTCAATTTGATCTACGCTTTCAGCAACAAGATAAAATTCCTCTTTAGGCTCGATAATAGCACCCAGCCAGGTTTCATATTTATCACTTTCAGACCGGGCCATGATATTAATACTATTGGGTAAATGTCCCTTTTTATACGCATCCCCATCACGAGTATCTACTACAGTAATTCCTTCTTTTTCTACAGAATCTACATAAAGTTTTACCGGAACTTCATACTTCGCTTTTTGAACATTTAAAGCTCCTTTTCGGTTTAACTCTACACTAAAACCAAAATAGGCAGGAATAAAAGGCTGATCCTTTAAAATTTCTTCTACAAACTCCTCTTCGGTTTGATCTTTAAAAGCCCAGTTTCCCTGGCGTTCATTTCCAAGAGTACTTGAAGAAGCATCACTCATATTTTTTCCGCATAGCGAACCTGCACCGTGAGCCGGATAGATTATGGTATCATCTGGCAATTCGTTAAATTTGGTTTGCATGGTATTGTACATTTGCTTCGCCAATTCTACACGTTTTGCTTTCATATTTCCAGCTTTTTCACGTAAATCTGGCCTTCCAACATCGCCTATAAAAAGTGTATCCCCACTAAACATAATGGTTTCACCGTTTTCTTCAGCTATAAATGTTAAACTATCTGGCGAGTGACCGGGAGTATGAATAGCCTTTATACTGGCATCTCCAATTTTTACTTCGTCCCCTTCATCAAATGGAGTATGCGTATATTCTACACCAACATTTTTACTAATATAAACGGTGGATCCTGTCTCCTGCTGAATTTGTAAATGTCCACTCACAAAATCGGCGTGCGGGTGCGTTTCAAAAACTGCTACTATTTTTGCATTATTTTCTTCGGCATATTTATAGTATTGCATAGGGTTACGGCTAGGGTCTACCAGGGCCATCTTTCCATTACTTACAAGTGCGTAAGAATAATGCGCTAAAGGATCGTCTTTAAATTGTTTTATCTTCATTTCTTTAATTCTTTTAAATTATAAACTGTTTATTGTGCGTTCTTTTTTCTAAATGGAAATACCATTTGATTTTTAAAATCTTCAGGAAAATCTTCATCTCCTTTAAAACCTAATTCTATATCTTTTCCTTCCTGCGGAATATATGCTGTGCCAAATAAATAGTCCCAAATGCTTAGGCTTAAACCGAAATTCATTCCATAAGGCCTGTCTTTCGGAAGTTCCTTTGAATGATGCCAGATATGCATTTTAGGGTTATTTAAAAGATAACCAAAAATTCCATAGTTCCAGCCTACATTTGCGTGGTTTAAATGCCCAATAAATACAGCAAACATATGTACCACAAAAAATTGCTGAATTCCAAAACCAATCATTGCCAGCGGAATATACTGCACGGTTTTATAAACAATAGTTTCCATAAAATGAAACCTAAATTGTGCCGCAAATCCCATTTCCTTAACGCTATGGTGTACTTTATGAAATTCCCAAAGCCACGGCTGCTTGTGTAATTGCCGGTGGACATTCCACTGGATAAAGTCTGCAATCACAAACATAATAAGCAACTGTACCCAAACAGGGAAATTTTGTACTTCTATGGCTATAATATTAGTGATTCCAAAAATGCCCAGGAAATCATTAAATAATTCTACTGCAACATTAGAGATCGCGTTATAACCAACTAGCGAAAACAGGAAAAAATTAAATAAAATATAGAACGTATCCAGCCAGAAATCCTTTCGAAATATCTTTTGATCTTTTCTCCAGGGGATTAAAATTTCCAATACCCAAACTAAAAGGGACAATCCAATAAGCCAATAAAAATAATTGGTCCAGGACGGATTGCTAATTTCATTAACCAGGTAATTAAAATAACCTGAAAATGAATTGGCAATTATGTTTAAGTACTTTTCCAACCGGTTAATTAAGTTTTACAAGGCAAAAATATAATAATCCTACGTTTAGGGCAGTAACTTTTGTTACAGTACTAAATTTCACCTGCTTTTCTTAATTAAGTGCATCTTAACAAAGGCCGGGCAAAAAATGTTAGTCTTTGTTAAATAGCAATGACGTAAGGCTTTTCTGTTTTAATTTTAATATTGAAAATAATAAGAAATCAAGATATAAAACTATAAAATTATGAGTCAGTTTATATTAGAACATAAATTCGGTTTAGGCGGAGTCGCCATTGGTAACGGATTTAAACAAATAAGCGATGCTGAAGCTGAAAAAACACTGGAAGGAGCCTGGGAAGCCGGCGTGAGATATTATGACACCTCGCCCTGGTATGGATTAGGCTTAAGCGAAAGAAGATTTGGGCACTTTCTACATAATAAAAAACGAGAAGATTACGTACTTTCTACCAAAGTTGGCCGGGTTTTAAAAGCCACTAAAAATGTTCCTGAAACAATGTGGAATAATCCTGCACCTTTTGATTATAAATATGATTATTCAGCTGAAGCTGTGCGCCGCTCGGTAGAAGACAGTTTGCAGCGCTTAGGTGTAGAAAGTATAGATTATGCTTTTATTCACGATCTCTCACCAGATCATAATGATGAGTACGAGGAAGGAACCACCTGGGAAGATCATTTTGAAGTTGCGAAGAAAGGCGCAATACCAGAGCTTGAAAAAATGAAAGAAGAAGGTCTCATTAAAGCCTGGGGATTGGGAGTAAATACCATAGAACCTATTTTAAAAACTTTGGAAGTTGCAAAACCAGATGTTTTTCTTTCGGCTATTCAATATTCTTTGGTTCACCATAATGATGCCCTGGAACGTCTATTACCGGCAATAGAAAAAAGCGAAGCCACTTTAATAAATGCTGCGCCATTTAATGCAGGCTTACTTGCCGGACAAAAGCGTTATAATTATGATGGAAAAATGCCCGATGATATTTCAGATCGATATAAAAAAATATTGAAAATTGCTGAGAAACATAAAGTAAACCTCGTGGCTGCATCGCTTCAGTTTTCTTTAGCTCCAAAGGCAGCAGGAACAGTTTTGGCTGGAGCCAGCAAACCGGAACAGGTTCAGGAAAATATTAAAGCCCTGGAAGAAAAAATCCCAGCGAAATTCTGGGAAGAACTAAAATCCGAAAATCTTATTGAACAAAAAGCAGAAGTACCAGCTTAAAAAATAAAAGCCAGGAATTCACTAATTATTTATTATTTGTGAATTTCTGGCTTATTAATTTATAACCTCAGAAAGGTATAATTACTTTTCACCTTTAGAGAAGAACAAACTATCGCTTCCTTTTTCTGTTTTTAATATACTCATGAATTGCTTCTTTAGTAGTAAGCCAATTTCTGCCTTCTTTATAGGCGTCAATTTTTCCCTGCCTTGCCAGTAAACTAATATATTCCTGGCCATAAGGTAATTGCTCCTCCTCTACCAAATTAGAAATTTCAGTATAATTTGCATCATTATCTGGCAGCGCCTGAATATAAATATTTAAAGTACGCTCTAAGGCCTGGCACATTAATAGTGCAAGCTTGTTATAATCTCCCTTATTTGCAGCATTTAGTGCGGCATAATATTTTTTGCGATCGTTACGTAGAATAATAGCTGGTGGAAAACCTGCATTCATTAAAATAAGGTTCATCGCCAAACGCACCGTTCTTCCATTTCCATCAAAAAATGGATGAATCCAAACAAATTTATGATGAAAAACCATCGCCAGTTCAATTACATTTAACTGCTGTTTATTTTCATTTACAAAATTCACTAATTCATCAAATAACCCGGAAACCTTTTGGGCATTAGGCGGCACAAAATTTGCCCCAGCGATACGCACACCAGAATTTCTTAATCTCCCGGCAAAATCATCTTCTATGCTTCTTAAAACCAGCTCGTGTAATTTGAGAATATCTTTACCATTTAATTGATAACCCGGTTTAACCAGGGTGTACAGATAATCTAAAGCGGTTTCGTGGTTTTTAGCTTCAAAATGCTCTCGCAGTGACTTTCCCTTTACGGTAATTCCTTCTTGCAACACCATTTGAGTTTCCCTAAGGGTAAGGGTATTCCCTTCTATACTATTTGAATTATAAGTCCATTCTATAGAAAGAACTTCTTTCATTTTTTTCAAAGCGATATTGGGCAACGGCCTGGCTTTTTCCAGCATTGCTCTCTTTTCGAACAAGCGTTCAAAAGTGCTTTGCATCTCTTCTCTATATCTTACATCTACTTCCCACATAGCACAAAGATACAAATTATCGGTTGAAGTTATATATAACCTATCCGATATTAAAGTTAATTTTTAAATTTAAGTAATTTCACAGCCTTATTGTCTTTGTAATCCATTCGAAGAAAAATAATTCCGGCTGAAATTAAAGTTAGAATTCCTATTAACATAATCGCCGCTTCAATACTCACCAAATCTGCAATTACCCCGGTTAAGATAGCTCCTATCGCGTATCCCAGGTCACGCCAAAGTCTAAAAATACCAATACTTTTTGCCCGATCCTGCGGATGGGTGTTATCGGCAATAGTTGCAAGGAAAGTCGGGTAAACCATTGCGGTTCCCCAGCCCAGTAAAGAAGAAAGTATCACAAAATGCGTCATTGTTTCAGCCCAAACTAATATTACCAGAACTATGGCCTGCAGAAGCATCCCAATAAACAGCATATCTTTCTTACTAAAAATATCGGCCATTCTTCCGGTAAACAGTTGGCCTATTCCCCAAACTGCAGGATAAAGTGCGGTAACAATTCCTATTTGTTCAAGATTAAAACCTTTTCCGGAAAGTAAAATAGGAAATAATCCCCAGGCCATTCCATCATTCAAATTATTGATTAACCCCGCCTGACTAACGGAACCAAGGTTTTTATCTTTCCAGGTGGTATCCCAGAAAATATTTTTTAATCGCAACATATCGCTGCTTCCCTCCTCTTTGGCAACGTGGTGGCGCGTATCTTTAATTAGGAAAATACTAAAGAGCAACCCCAGAATCATAAGTCCAATTCCCAGGTAGAAAGGATAAGGTCTTACCCCATATTCCGAAGCGATCCAACCCGTAAGAAAAGCTACAACAGCTACTGCAAAATACCCGGCAAACTCATTTAAACCCATTGCAAAACCACGCTGCTTTTCACCCACCAGGTCAATCTTCATCACTACGGTACTACTCCAGGCCAATCCCTGGTTTATTCCGAGTAAGACATTGGCGGCGATTATCCAATTCCAATTTTCAGCATAAATGAGGATAAAAGGAATGGGAATAGCAAAAAACCATCCCAAAACCAACAGGTTTTTTCTTCCATACCTATTTGCCAATGCCCCGGCGTAATAATTGGAAATTGCCTTTACCACTCCAAAAACTACAATAAAAGATAAAATGGCACTGGTTGCCGCAATACCAAATTCTTTTTCGGCAATTTCAGGCAAAATACTTCGTTCCAGCCCTACCATTCCGCCAACAAAGGCATTTACCAATACCAATAAACTAAATTGTTTCCAGTTCTCTTTTAATCCTAATTTTATATTTTCCATTCCTGTTTTATAACTTTAAAAATTGAAGTTGGTAACAAAATTTAATTGATTAAAATTACTCTTATTAAAAATACTCTGGGCATCGGTGTGGTTGTGATTTCTTCTGTAAATCCATAAAATATTAAAATTCAAACCTTCCAAAAATCCGTGTGCGCGATAACTTAAATGACTATTTATCTGGAACGATTCATCAACATTATATTTATTAAATTCAAACTTACCGGTTTCAGGACCTTGTAACTGTTGCATTTCTATTCCAATATGAAGATCGGGTTTTGGAACGTGGTATGCTGCTTTTAAGATAAAAACATCTGCATTTCCCAGGCCTTCCAGGCGTGATCTGGAAATGGAAGTAAAAAAACGATCCCGCCCTAATTCCTTTGGAAATAAAAACCGGCCGGTATCAAAAGCGTGGGTATAGCCAAGCGCGAGATTGAAACCCGATTTTCCCCAACTAAGCTGAGAACTCAGTACCTGTCCATTTTCTCCAGGTTGCACATATCTATTCACGTAAGACAGGTCTTCAGAAAAGGAAAAAGGATTTTGATAAACATATTGAACTCCAAAGTTAAAATCGGCCAGGTTGTACCCTATTTCTGCCCAAATTGTATTCATTACTTTATCCTGGTAAAAATCATAGAAATTAAGCTTAAAATTATCTTTTCTAAAATTGTAGTTTAAAATCCCAATCCCTGATGAAGGATAAAACTCGTGATAATCAGCCATTTTTCCATTGGGTTGAAATCCGTTATAGAAAAGTCCGAGCGACTCATCCATACCAAACCATTCGGTGGTTGACCGCGGCGAAACCCCATCAAGCCAACCCAAATTAACCTGGTGTTTTGAATTGAAATTTAAATGGGCCCAGCCTCCCCTATGTGCAAAAGGTTTCATTCGGCCATCGCTATGGTTTAAAAGTGGTGTGAATTCGGTTTCAAACTTACCATAACTTAAATATGAATTTCCAAAGCGATACCTTAAAAACAACTCCTCCAACCTATCAAGATCCCTAAAGTTTCCTTTATTCAATACATCATAAAGTTCGTACTCCCATTTAGCATTTTTTCCCGTTACCTCATCCTCAACACCCAAATCACTGCCAAAAGTTTTGTAAGTAAAAATTCCTTTTACTCCAACCTCAAAACCTTTAAAATTTCCGGTAGTAAATCCAATTGCACCGCCGCTTGCATTGGTATAATAATCCTTTAAATCACCCCGGTTAATGGTATTCATATAGAAATTACGAATATGGCCGTGGAAGGTTGCGTTTTTAAATATATCTATAAGTTGAGGCCTTTCTTCTTTTAAGGAATCGGAAGATTGAGCCTTAAGATTAAGACTTAAAACCAGGTATAAAAATAAAGTAAGTAAATTAAGAACTTTCAACATTTAAGATTTTCAGATTCAGATTGCAAAAGTCTCTATTCTTGGAGACCGCTGCAGTAACAAGGGTTACCTTAAACAAAATTGTTTTGTAACATTAGTCACGCTATTATTAAAATCTTCTAATTACTTTTGCGAAATATGAAGCGAAAACATCTAGCACTATTACTTCTTGGCGTTCTTACTGGCTTTACAGCTACGGCTCAAAATAACGGCGTGAAAGTAGCCGGAGCGATGAAAAATGTGATGAAAAAAGGAAAACTTCAGGGTACAATTTCCCTGGATTCTGTAGCTAAAAAAGGTGTTTACGGACTTGGGCCAGTAGAATTCCTTAGTGGTGAACTGCTTATTTTAGACGGAGAAGTTTTTAAATCAGCTGTTAGGAATGAAAATTCAATGGAAGTTGAAAAAACAAATGCTGTTAAAGCACCGTTTTTTGTTTATGCTGAAGTTGAAAAGTGGAAATCTGTTTCACTTCCAAACTCAGTAAACTCATTGGAGAATTTAGAAAATTTTTTAAATGAAAGGACGCCTGATGATGCGGAAGCTTTTCCATTTCGACTAAAAGGAAAAATCAATTCAGCTAAAATTCATATTGTAAATTTACCTCACGGCCAAAAAGTGAGTTCTCCAAAAGAAGCTCACGAAGGACTTATAAATTATACTTTAGAAGATAAAGAGATAGAAATTCTCGGATTTTTCTCTCGTAAACACCAGGCGGTTTTTACGCATCACAATACCTATATACATCTTCATTTAATTACCGAAGACGAAAAGCAGATGGGGCACCTGGACCAGGTTGAGTTTGATGCAAATAATTTAAAACTCTATCTTCCCGAATAATGCAAATCAAAGCTTACATAGCGATTTTCCTTACCGTGATTTTCTTCGGAAAATTCCTGATGCTGGACGCAAAAGTGCTGAATAGTATTTTGGATGCTGAAGGAATTGCACTGGTAAACCCGTTTTGTAAGAAAAAATCCCAAAAATCGATAGATGATAAAACCTTCACACAAGATTCTTCGGTATTAGTTATTAGCAGTGATGCCGTTTGTAATCCGGCTTTTAACCTGGCAAAAATAGCCTGGTTCGAGACCGAAATAAAAACAAATTTTCAGGATTACAATTACCTCAATCCTGCGGTAATTTCAACCTATTTCTCCAAAAATTACCCTCCTCCAAAGGAATTAGCAGCATAATGAATTTAATTTTATCGGTGTCTTTGCCGATGAATGAGCTATTAACTCCATAATCGAGATTTAAATACCGGGGCTTGCCTCGAAATTAAAATTTTATATCTATGACAGCCTTATGAGCTTGCTCTTAGGTAGTTTAATAATTCTAAACTTCAATGAAAACGAACATTTTAGTGAGTCGTCGCTCTGTACAGGTTTTACGGGTGATGCTTAGCGGGATATTTCTCGTGGCCAGTTTTAATCATTTACTAAATATTGAAAAAACAGTAAATAGAATAGACCAGGCAAATTTTAAAGGAATCGCCTATTTCTTCGGTAACCCGGAGTTGCTGGTAATGATCTCAGGAGTTGTAATGCTTATCGCCGGGATTGGATTACTTATAGGTTTTAAAACCCGTTGGGCAGCCACGATATTGCTCGCCGTTTTAATCCCTATAACCTTAACGGTGCAGGTAGGGCAAATTACCACGTTGGGACCGCTATTTAAAAATATTGCGATTTCCGGCGGACTCCTGTTTTTTATTCTAAACAATTTTAAAAATCAACAAACAACAAAAATATAACCGGCTGTTTCAGCCATAAATACTAAAAAAAATGAAAAAGTCAGTTTTAATTTTTACAGCATTTATAATGCTGTTCTCTCTAACTACAAATGCTCAAAACAACAATACTACAAAGAATAATTATGTAGTTTTAACCAAGAAGATTCCGCAATTGCAACCCATTTTAATTACAGCGGAAGAATTAAAAAAAGAAGATGGGCACCACTTCGGTGATTTTCAGGTTATCGTTTGTGGCCAAACCGTCACAGGGCTAACCGAGAAAAAGGAAATGCAGAAATATTTAGACCGTGCTAAAAAAGCCGGAGTGTCTATAAAAGCCTGCGGATTTTCACTAAAGAAATTCGGTGTGAATCCAGAAGAAATTCCTTCTACAATGGAAGTTGTAGATAATGGAATACTTTACGATTTTCAACTACAGAAAAAGGGATATTTCAGTATAGAACTTTAAAATTCAAAAAACTTCCTGCAAGGTTTTCGAAACCTTGTAGGTGTAATTCGTCATCCTGAATTCATTTCAGAGCCTGCCCCGATTTTTATCGGGGATATTACTAATTATAAAAATTAGATACTGAAACAAGTTCAGCATGACGTGATAACTATAATTCAGAAAACAAAAAATATGAATTTCAAAAAAAGAATAAAACCAATTTTACTCCTTTTTTCGGGAGTTTTAGGACTTTCACTTTTTACCTCTTGCTTAAATGCTGAAGGTAAAAACAAAAATAGTAAGCGAGAAAACACCACTAAAATTACCATTCTTCAAACTGCCGATATCCACGGCCAGTTAGATGCACATCCAGAATTATTTTGGGAAAATGAAGAAATCAAATTTAAAAATCGTGGTGGTTTGGCACATATCCAAACCTTGTTTGAAGAAGAAAGAGCCAAAAACCCCAACACCATAATTTTGGATGGCGGCGATCTTATTCAGGGAAGTGGGTATGCAGCACTTTCTGAAGGAAAAATATTTCCTGATATTATTAAAAATATGGATTACGATCTTATCGTACCCGGAAATTGGGAAGTGGTTTATGGAAAACAAGTAATGATGGACGTTCTACAGGGTTTTGAAACCCCGGTGATTGTTCAGAATATGTTTCACGAAAAAGATAAAAAAGAACTTTTTCCACCTTACTGGACCAAAGAAATTGAAGGTGTAAAACTTGGATTTATCGGAATAAACGATCCCGATGTTCCTGTTCGGCAAAATCCAATTTTTAGCGAGGGAATTGGTTTTAGCGGCTTAGACGAAGGCGTTCAGGAACTTATTCAAAAAATGAAGACCGAAGAAAAAGTTGATGCGCTGTTTCTAGTGACGCATTTTGGAATTTTTAAGCAAATTGAATTAGCCAACAACCCAATAGCTAAAGATGTAGATTATATTTTCGGCAACGATACCCACGAAAGGGTTCGCCAACCCATTGAAGGGAAATATGCGAAGGTTACAGAGCCCGGTGCTTTTGGTTCTTTTGTGGGGAAATTAAATCTTTACTTTAGAGATGGTGAAATTGTAGATGAGGAATATGAATTAATGGAAGTTGATCCTGAAAAATATGCTGCAAATCCAGAAATAGCTGGGTTAGTTAAGAAAGCTAAAGCTCCTTACAAAGAGCACCTGGAAACCGTAATAGGTTATACTGAAACTCCGCTTTATCGCTACTTAACCGTAGAAAACCCGATGGATAATATGATTACCGATGCAGCTCGTTGGAAAACCGGTGCCGATATTTCTATCTCTAACGGATTTCGCTTCGGAAATCCTATAGTTCCCAAAAACGGGGAAGCTGCACCAATTACAAGAGCAAACTTGTGGAATTTATTACCGGTAAACGAAAAAGTAAAAACCGGAAAAGCCAGCGGAAAACAAATTAAAGAATGGTTGGAAAATGAAATGCACAATGCATTTGCCCAAAACTCAACCGAACGATTTGGTGGCTGGTTGGTAAGATTTTCAGGAATGGAAGTCGATTTTAATTCTCAGAATAAAAAAGGAGGACGCATACAATCGGTTACAGTTAAAGGCGAAGAAATGCAGGATGATGAATACTACACGATCTCAGCCTGTGTTCGGCCCGGAGACCCAATTGATAATCTTTGCCGAATGCCAAATGTAAAAGACGTTGAAGTAAAAGATTATACCATTCACGAGTTGGTAGAAGAATATTTACAAAAACATTCGCCGGTCTCTCCAAAATTAGATGGCCGCGCTTATTGCGAATATTTAGGCGAAAAATCTTTTTCTACAGTTCCGGGAACCGATTATAAATTTCAATAATTTAAAAAACCTCAAAGGTCCAGATGTTTATCGGGATCTTTGAGGTTTAATTTTTCAGTTTAATGGCTTTTTCGCTACAAAACGAATTACTGCTGCTTTTCCCTGGTGATATTTTCCTTCTGAAAGTTCAGTAATTAGATCTTCAAATTCCTCAAATTCGTAGCCGCTAAAATAGGTTTGCAACTCTTCTTTAGAAAAAAGCATTTCAGCATTTTTAGGTCCGCCAGATTTTGGATTCTCTTTCTGAATATCTATTTGTTCTTTACTAAAAGCTTCAAAAATAATTACTCCACCACGTTTCAGTAACTTTTTAAATTTCTTTAGATAGTTTTCCTTTTTTTCTTCCGAAAAATGAGCAAAAATCAAAGCAATCACATCAAATTGCTCGTCCTTATAATCAAGGTCTGGCAGGTCACCTACTTTGTAATTAATTTCTACGCTTTGGTTATTAGCCAGGTTCAGAGCTTTTTCCTTACCTTTTTCACTAATATCAAAAGCAGAAACATCCCAATCGAGGCTTGCAGCATGCACCGCATTTCTCCCTTCTCCCTCTGCCGGCAGTAAAATTTTACCGGGCTGCATTTCATCAATCTTCTCTTTAAAATATTTATTCGGTGCCTGGCCGTAAAGATAATCTTTATCGGCGTAGCGTTCGTTCCAAAAATCTTTCATAATATTTTATTTTTTTCTAAAACAACAAAATGTAAAATTCTGAATCGCCCCGGTTGGAGTTGTATGATCTAAATTTTCGCATTTCAAAAGAGCAAATTTATCCTGCAATAAGTCCTGAAGATCTTCTTTTGAATATTGCTTAATTGTTCTTCCACTACATTTTTCTGGTCCCTCTTTTGAAAATGTTGCCAAAATTACAAATCCACCGGAAGCTACTGAATTTTCCAAGGTTCTTATATAATTTTCTATCTGTTTTTCTTCAGTTAAAAAATGAAAAGCAGCGCGATCGTGCCAAAGATGATAAACCTGTGTAGCTTCAAATTCTGAAGCATCAGCAACGATCCAGTTTACCTTTTCGGCATCATTATTTAAACGTGTTTTTGCTTTTTCCAGGGCTTTTGCAGAAATATCCAAAACCGAAATATCCCGATAGCCTTCTTTTAATAAGTAGTCTACAAGATTAGAATCTCCTCCCCCTACATCTATAATTTTTGAACATTCAGGCAAATCCAGTTCAGCGATAAATTTTAAAGATGTTTCAGGTTTTTCCTGGTACCAGCTGGCATCTTTGTAAGACTTTTTATTATAAACCTCTTCCCAATGCGACTTTGTTTCCTTCATAATTCAATTCTTTTATTCAAAATTCCACCATTCTTCCTGTGAAAATTGTTCTCCTAAAACATAAGCTTCACCAATTCTTGGCGAAACTACTTCTTGCTTTTGTATTCTGGTTTCTGCCATTAGTCTCCTAATAGGTTCGTTCCAGGGATGTACCGAAAGCACAAATTTCCCCCAATGCACGGGGAACAAAATTTTAGCATTTAGATCTTTCGCAGCTTTCGCGGTTTCCTCAGGAAACATATGTATTTGGGGCCAATATTTACCATATTGTCCGCATTCCAGAAAAGCGAGGTCAAATTCCTTAAATTTTTCTCCAATTTCTTTAAACTGCGAACTGTAACCCGAATCACTACCAATATATATTTTAAAACCCTCCCATTCCAGGGCGAAAGAAGCCCACAAACTCGTGTTTCTTTTTACGTTTCTGCCAGAAAAATGACGGGAAGGCAAAGCGGTAACTTTTAAATTTTGATGTACTTCCTCACTTTCATTCCAGTTGAGCTCGGTAATTATATCAGGTTGTGTATTCCAATATTCTAAATGCTCTCCTACTCCAAGGGGAGTAACTATTTTTAAAACTTTTGTCTTTAATTGTTTTAAAAATTTATAATCCAAATGGTCATAATGATCGTGAGTAAGAATTAGCAAATCAATTTTTGGAAAATCTTCGGCTTGATACAGATCGGTCCCCGGGAAGGATTTTCCAAGGAATTTAAAAGGGGAAGCGAATCCGCTAAAAACGGGATCTACCAAAATATTATAGCCATTAAAACTTAATAAGTAAGAAGAATGTCCAAACCAGACCACTGTCGGTTTTTTGGTATTTATATTTAATAAATCAGCTTTTTTATGAGGAATTTCTGATGAAGGCCGAACCGTTTTTGGCCTATTCAGCATCTGTTTCATTATTTTAAACATAGAAACATCTTCTGGCTGCACCGCGGTAGGTTCTATATTTTGAAACTTGCCGTTTTGTGTATTTTCGGCATTATTTATTCGCTTCAGCCTTTCTCCAGAAGGTTCTTTTCCAAATCTTTTTAAGATCATTAGCTATTTTTTGAATGAGATTACCAAATTCCGCAATTAATTCAGTAAAAATTATTCGTACTCCTTCGCATTTTTTTCCAACACTTTAATCATATTAAAAGATTTCATTAAATGAAAAAGTCCTGGTAAAATAATAAATCCGCCTATTAGCAACATAATCGCCAAATTACTAATGGTAGATTCTGGTGCCAGGTTTTCTAACAGACTTATCTCTTTATCGGCAGTGATTATAATATAAGGAAAATGTGCATAAAGCGCAGCAAAAAGTATTAAAACTACCTGGAAACCGGCTAAATATCTACTGGCAATGCGATATTCTTTTTTTATAAATTTCCAAAGCGGAAATAAAAGAATTGCCGATAAACCAACGCAAGCTAAAGAAACCGGATTATGAATAAAATCTTCAGCAAATTTTATCCCGCTGAAATATCCATAACTGATAAGGATAAAGCCAAGCACCACCAATACAACCGTAAAAAAAGCCGAGTTTTTAGCGTAGTGTTTTCGTGCTTTTCCATCGGCCTCTCCAATTAATAAAGTTGAAGCTAAAAAAGCACAAAGGGCAGCATAAAACAAACCTACCAGCAAAGCGAAAATATTAAGCCAATGCTGCATAAAAAGATCGTAGAAACCATAGGTTTCATAATCTTCAGTAATTATTATTTCCCCACCAATTAACGCTCCAAAAGACATTCCCAGGAAAACCGGTGTTACAAAACTTCCTATTCTAAAAAGCCAATTATACCAAAACTGAGATTTATCTAAAACCGCATCATAATGCCGAAAAACAAAAGCAACACCCCTAAGCGTAATTCCCAATAAGACAAGGCTTAAAGGAATGTGCAGGTAAATAATCATCACATTAAAATAAGCCGGAAACGCCACCCATAAAATCACCAACATAATAATTAGCCAAATATGGTTTGCTTCCCAAATTGGCCCCATTACCCGGTAAATTGTATCGCGTGTATGTTCTTTATTCTTAGCCGAAGAAAACAACTCAACGATACCAGCACCAAAATCGGCGCCACCAAGGAGTACATACAGGAACAGTGAAAACAACAGAAAAAACAGAACTACATATAACATAACTAATCTTTGCTTTTATTTCCACCCGTAGGCTTAAAATTCTTTTCTGAAGTATTTTCAGCCTTCTCTTCAGCAGTTTCCCGGTTAAGCGATCTTATTTGGCGGCTCATTAACCAGGCTACAGTTATGGCGAGTACGGTATAGAGAAAAAGGTAGTAGAAAAAACTATATTTCATCCCCGGCATTGGGGTTACGGCATCTTCGGTTCTCATAATCTGGTGAATAATCCAGGGTTGTCTTCCCACTTCGGTCACTATCCATCCGGCTTCAATAGCCACAAAGCCAAGTGGCGCAACCGCAATAAACAACAACCAGTAATATTTATTCTGAAGCCAGTTTTTCTTTCTTAAACTTATAAAATAGATCAATCCTGCAAACATTAGTAAAGTACCAATACCCACCATAGTTTGGAAGGCGTAATGTACAATTGCCACCGGTGGTAATTCATCATCGGGAAAATCGTTTAATCCTTTTACTTCGGCATTAAAATCGCCAAAAGCCAGGAAAGAAAGTGCTTTGGGAATTTCTATTTTATTAGAAACCGTACGGGTTTCTTCATCTACAATTCCACCAATGTAAAGCGGCGCACCCTTTTGCGTTTCATAATGTGCTTCCATAGCAGCGAGTTTTACCGGTTGACGTTCTGCGACATCTTTTGCTGAAAGATCGCCACTAATAGGTTGTAGAAACGCTGCGATTGCTCCAAAAACAATAGCAATTTTAAAAGCCCTGATATGTAATTCTACATTTCGTTTTCGGAAAATTTGAAACGCGTGAATCCCGGCAACTCCAAAACTCGTGGCTACAAAAGCCGCTAAAGTCATATGTAATGCCTGTGTAAACCAGGCCGGATTTAATAAAGCAGCCACCGGGTCTATATTGGTAAATTCTCCATTTATATAATCAAAACCCGAGGGCGCATTCATCCAGCCATTAGCCGAAACCACGAGAATACCTGAAGCTACTCCTGCAACGCCAATAATAACCCCGGTAAACCAGTGAAATTTTTCAGGCAGTTTATTCCAACCATATAGATAAAAACCGAGAGCGATGGCTTCTACAAAAAAGGCAGCACCTTCTAAAGAAAATGGCATTCCAATTATGGGCCCCGCGTGTTTCATAAATTCCGGCCATAACATTCCCAACTCGAAGGAAAGCGCAGTTCCTGAAACCGCTCCAGTAACAAAAAATATTGCTACACCTTTTAACCAGGCCATTGTTAATCTTTTATATATGGGATTTCTGGTTTTCAACCATTTGTGGTGTGAAACCACCATAAAAAAAGGCATCACCATCCCAATACAGGCAAAAATGATATGAAAGCCCAGGGTAAACGCCATTTGCAGACGTGCATAATCTAAATTCTCCATCAAATTGGTTTAATTGATTTGCTGTCTTTTAAAAAGACTTTTCAATATAATTTTCAATGAATAAATTTAGGGAAAAATCTACCGGTGTTCTGCCGGTAATGACGATAATTTGGATACTTTAAGCATAATTGCTCTTCTTCGAATTCAGATTTAAACCAGAATAAAATAAGCAATAAGAACACGATCCCTATTTTATAACCAGAGCCAAAATATAATGAAAGGAAAAAGAGGAAAATTAGAATTCCGGAGTAAATAGGATGCCTTATATATTTAAAGAGCCCGCTTGTTATTAAAGTTGCATTTTCTTTTGGCTTAGGAAAAGGGGAAAGATTGGTGTTTAGTTGAAGGATTGAAATTAAAACGATTAAAAAACCTATTCCGCTTAAAACTAAAAAAACCGGCTGAAAAAATTCCAACCGGTTAAATTTTAAAGTTTCAATTTCAAATAGCCAGGCAATGAAAAGCAAAAATTGCATCCCGACATAAAAATAGTTTTTAAGAGCCATCACCTCAGTTTTCCTGATTGAAATTTACGAAATTTCAGCCCAAATGATGTAAATACCCATTATTAATACAAACCAGCCAAAACCTTTTTTCAGTTTTTTTCCGTCTATAAATTTATTGAGATAAATTCCTATAAACATTCCTACCATGGAAAGTCCGGTGAAAATTCCTAAAAACAGCCAGTTAATATTCATATTTTGGACATCTCCAATAAAACCTATAAGTGATTTAATGGCAATAATTAATAAAGAAGTTGCTACGGCCTTTTTCATAGGGAGTTTTGCTAAAAGCACTAGAGCCGGGATAATTAAGAATCCGCCGCCGGCCCCTACAATTCCTGTGAGAACACCTACAACAATTCCTTCAAGAACAATTAAGGGATAATTATAACTTATCTTTTCATTTTCAGTTTTTTTCTTGCCATTTTCCCTAATCATAGAAACTGAAGCCAAAATCATAATAATGGCGAAAAACAGCATAATCCCAATATTCTTCGTTATTTCAAATTGGCCAATACTAAAAAGAGATTCCGGAATGGCAGGTACCATCCATTTTCTTGTTGCATATACCGCAATAAACGCAGGAATAGAAAAAACAATGGCGGTTCTAAAATCTACCAATTTTTTCTGCATATTTTTCAAAGCGCCCACTAGAGAAGATGCTCCTACAACAAAAAGAGAATATGCAGTTGCGGTAACGGGGTTAATGGCTAGCAAATAAACCAGCACGGGAACCGTTAAAATAGATCCTCCGCCCCCAATAAGGCCCAAAACAATACCTATTACCAATGCCCCAAAGTAACCCAGTATTTCAAGTATTTCCATATTATATTTTTATTACGCTGCAAAAATACCTGCAATATGGCTGTTGTACAGTAACAAGGGTTACAAAGAATTAAAGTTCTAAAACTTCTATGCTGTTACGCTGCAGTTTTATTCTACCGTCAATTTCCAGTTTTTTTAATAACCTGGAAATCACTACCCGGGAAGTATGTAAATCGTAAGCAATTTGTTGATGTGTAGCTGCAATTACTTCATTTTGATTGATTTTTGCTTTATCCTGAAGGTATTTCATTAAACGCTGATCCATATTCATAAAAGCAATGGTATCTATAGTTTCCAGCATTTCGTTAAGTCGGGCGTGGTAACTTTCAAAAACAAAATCGCGCCAGGATTTATATTTAGAAGTCCATTCTTCCATTTTTTCAATAGGAATCATGATCAACTTTGTGTCGCGTTCGGCAACTGCTCTAATTTCACTTTTGGTTTGGCCAAGACAACAGGAAAGCGTCATTGCGCAGGTATCGCCACGTTCAAGAAAATACAGGAGAAGTTCATCTCCATCTTTATCTTCACGCATCACTTTAATAGCACCTTCCATTAATAGAGGCATCATTTTTACATAATCGCCAATTTCAATGATCTTTTCACCGGCAACAACATATTGTAAACTACCCACCTGGGCGATTTCTTCGATTAGATCGTCTTCAAAAATAAATCCGTAGGCTTCTTTTAATTCCTGTAGCATAAAATTCTGGCTGAGCTATTATTAATTCTGAATTTGAATTTTTCAGAATCTAAAATTAGTATTAAAATTGAGAAAATTCCACATTTTTAGCTGGAAAGTCTATCCAGGCAAAACATAGAAATAAATAGAAAGATAATGACAAAACGTACCAAAAAGCACGAAAATATGGAAGATGGCGTGGTTAAATTTCACCCTATCAAGACTAAATAACACAGCACCAATGGTGTAAGAGAGTCCGCCGCCAATGAGCCACCATAAACCTTCAGAGCTTAAATTATCGTATAAAGGTTTAATTGCAAATACAATTATCCAACCCATTACCACATACATTATTGTGGACAGCGTTTTATATTTTCCAATGTAAAAAAGCTTAAGAATAATCCCGGTAAGGGCACAAGCCCAAACCACTCCAAAAATAGTCCAACCTACCCAACCTTCTAAAGTTACCAGGGCAAATGGGGTGTAACTTCCTGCAATAAGTACGTAAATTGAAGCGTGATCCAGAATATTTAACCTGTATCTCCAGTTTTTATTTGTGGCTGAATGATATAAAGTAGAAGCCGCATAAAGTAAAATCATACTCGCTCCAAAAATACTAAAGCTCACCAGGTGCACCATTTCTCCAAGTTCATTGGCTCTTGAAATCAATAAAACAAGACCCAGTATGCTTAAGGCAAAACCAAAAGCGTGAGAGATCACATTTAATTTTTCTTCTAAAGGCTCATATTGGTTAATTGGCATTTTTTGCAAGTTTTGGTGGGAGAATTTTAAATACAAAGAATTATAATTCCAACAAGGTTAAAAAAACCTTGCAGGAAAGTTGATGACATAAATTTAAAGATATTCAGGCTTAATTGGAATATTTTAAACGGGCAATTTTTATTAATTTCGAACTTTCACACCGGCATTAATTCCTTAAGCGATTCTTATGAAAATTCTGCATACCGCCGACTGGCATATTGGTAAAAAACTGCATAAGCATAGTTTACAGCCAGATTTTGATCTTTTTATAGATTGGCTGTGCGATTGTATTGCGGAAAATAAAGTAGAAGCTTTACTGGTTTCGGGAGACGTTTTTGATCTTGCCAATCCTTCTTCTGAAGCAAGACAGCAATATTTTAAAGCTCTAATGAAGCTGAAACGTTTGGATTGCAAAATAATTCTCACCGGTGGCAATCACGATTCTCCCACAATGCTAAATGCGCCTCAGGAAGTTTTGCGCGAACTGGATATTCATATTATTGGCGGCTTGCCTATTGAACTTTCAGAATGTATTATTCCTGTAAAAAATAAACAAAACAAAACCGAAGTTGTGATCGCTGCCCTACCCTATTTACGGGATGCTGATCTTAGAACTGCGAGCCAGGGAAATTCTTATGAAGACCGCTTAGAAGCTTTACGAAAAGGAATTCAGCAAACGTTTTTAGATGCCGCTGAAATTTGTAAAATTCAATATCCTGGCGTTCTAGCTATTGCTATGGGACACCTTTTTGCTGCTGGCGCCGAAACTTCAGAAAGCGAACGGGATATCCAAATCGGAAATCAAGCCGCATTTAATGCGCTTCAGTTTGGCGATTATTTTAATTATATCGCGTTGGGACATATTCATAAACCGCAAAGGGTAAATGCTACTACCCCTACTTTTTATAGTGGTTCGCCCATTGCACTATCCTTTAGTGAACGCAGTAATAAAAACCGCATTCTACTTTTAAATACCGTAACCGGCTGGGAACCGGAAAGTATAGAAATTCCTGTTTTTCGGGAATTACTCAAAATTACCGGTAACCTGGAAAAACTTCAGCAGAAATTACTAGAGCTACAACCACGCAACGGACTCGCTTCTTTAATTGAAATTGAACTAAAGGAAGGGAATTTCGATTCTAATAAGATTTATGAACTGGATCAACTGGTCGATAATTTTAAGGTTGAAGGTTACGAAATCGTAAAACACCGCGCCACTTTTGAAAATAAGATAAGTGGCAGTGGCGAACTTTATGAGCAAAAACAGCAATTGGAAGATCTTCAGCCTTTAGATGTTTTTCAAAAATTAGTAGATAAGCAGGAAGAAGACGAAGAAACCCGAAAAGAATTAATGAGTGCTTTTAATGAAATTTTGGAAGAAGTACATCAATCAAAAAGAGGCTAAAAAATGAAAATATTAAGCATTGCATTTAAAAATATAAACTCCTTAAAAGGTGAAAATTATATAGATTTTGAAGCCTCCCCTTTTTCAGGAAATACGCTTTTTGCCATCACCGGGCCCACGGGTAGTGGGAAAAGCAGTATTCTGGATGTAATTTCGCTGGCGCTTTTTAACCAGGTACCGCGGTTGGGAAAAATCAGCAAAAAAGAAATTAGGGAAAAAGGTGCCATTCTTACCCGAAACCAAAAAGAAGCTTACGCAAAAGTTACTTATGAAACCGGTGCCGGTCGTTTTACTTCTTCCTGGAGTATTGAGGTGAACCGAAATGGAAACCTGAACGATTACAATATGGAGATTGCTAATCTCCAGGATAACTCGCTGTTAGATCTTAAAAAATCTGAAGTTCCGGAGAAAAATGAAGATCTAATCGGTTTAAATTACGACCAGTTTATTAAATCGGTTTTACTGGCGCAGGGTGATTTTGCTAAATTCCTTTCGGCTAAAAAAGAGGAACGTGGGGAATTGCTGGAAAAAATAACCGGTACCGGGATTTACCGCCAATTGGGAATAATGGCTTTTGAACGTTTTAAAACAGAAACTTCAGAAATCGAAAAACAGCAAGATGAAATAAAACTGATTAGCTCATATTTACTGTCTGAAGAGAATTTGACAATTTTCAAGAAAGATTTAAAAGAAAAAACCACTCAAACAGAAACTCTGCAGAAGGATTTAAAGTTGATTGAAAAACAGCTGGAATTAAAGAAAACCATTACTGAACAAGAAAAGGAGATCAACGGTTTAGAGGCTGAAGAATTAAAACTGAGTGCGCAGCTAAAGGAATTTGAAAATCAATATGGAGAAAGCCTTAAACAGCACGAAAAACTACAGCCAATTGCTGAAGAGATACAATCCTGGAAACGCTTTCAACAGGAATTAGAAGGAATAAAAGACGGATTGAATAAAACTTCAGAAAAAATTGAAGCGAATAAAAAGAATACAGGTGATTCTATTCAACAGGTGAAAGCTTTTGTTCACGAAGAAATTTCTGAAGAAAACCTCAAGGAAAAACTAACTGAATTTACAGAGAAAATAAGAAAACTCCAGGAAGAAAAAGCTTCCCTGGGACGCGATTATAAAAGTAAGCTACAATTATTTAAAACTGAAATCAGGGAATTAAAATTGGAGTTTCCGGAGAATGATTTAAAAGCAGGCAAAGAAATCCTGGAAAATCTTAAAACTGAAAAAACTGAACAGAAAAAACAGCTGGAGAACGATTTAAAAGAAGTTGATTTAGAAAATATTGCTGCAGAAAAGAATCGTTTAAAAACCGAGTTAGAAAAAAGTCGGGAAGCCAGAAGTTTTTCAGAAAGAAACCTGGAACAAAAGCAAAAACAATTAGATTTAAAAAAAGAAATTGATTCCCTTAAGCCGGAATTGGAGAATTTGCCAAAAATTATTCAGGAAGAAAAAAACCTGCTTATTTCTTTAAAAAAGGATCACAAAATTCTTCAGCTTAAAAAAGAAAATCAGTTAAAAACAGCACAATTAGAAGATCTTAGAAATTCACTAAAAACAGGAGAAGCCTGCCCGCTGTGTGGATCAAAAGAACATCCTTATTCTGAACATCTTCCCCACTTTGAAGACGATCTTGCGGCTAAAATTTCAGCAAAAACTTTAGAAATAGATGCGCATAATTCGAAGCTTACCCAAGCACAAGCTAAATTAACTCATTTAGATGAGTCGCTACAAAAAACGAAAAAGCAATTAAACGAAATTGAAATCGGTATAACCGAGAGCGAAGAAATTTTCAGGAAGAAATATTCTGAATTTAAAGAACCGGAAGCTATTGATTGGGAAACACAGATTTCTCAGATAAAAACTACCATTGAAAAATTAGAATTTTTTGAAACTATAAATCCGCAATTGAAGTCCCTAGCTAGTGGATTACCAATTTTAGAGGAATTAGAGAAAATACTACAACGCGGAAAATTACTGCAGCAGGAACTTCAGCAAAAATATTCAGGAAAAAATATTGGTGATGATAGTCAGCGGTTAATGGATGATTGGAATTCATTACTTCAGGAAAAAAAATATCTTCAGAAAAACGAAGAAGAGCAAAAAGATCTATTTCAGGAACAATCTAAGATTTATAAGGATTTACAGGAAAAACTAAAACAACAGGTTTTAGATAAAGATTTTGAAAGTCTGGAAAATGCATACCATTCACTTTTACCGGGAAATAAATTCTTTGATTTAAAAAAGCAAAAAGATAATTTTCTAAAAGAGAAAAGCATTGTTGAAACAGGAATTTCTACCCTGAAAAAACAACTAAAACAATTCAAAGAGAATGAAAGTAAACGTTCTGAAGATGATCTAACTGCGGAGCTAAAAGAAAAAAAGGGAGCTTTTGAATCTACGCAATCTAATTGCGAAGAATTGAGAAGAAAACTAAATAATAATGCGGAAAATATTTTTCGGCTAAAAGAGCTTGAAAATCAAATTGCCGAAAAGGAAAAAGATTGCAAACGTTGGCGACTTTTAAACACATTAATTGGAGACAGGCAGGGTAAAAAATTTAATGATTTTGCGCAAGATTTAACTTTATCTCAGCTAATTTATTTAGCAAATATTCGATTAAAGGATTTAAGTGAACGCTATAAAATTGATAAAGCCCTGGAAGGTGAAGACGATGGTTTGGTAGCGATAGACGAAGATATGGGCGGACAAAGGCGATCTGTAAAAACACTTTCTGGTGGTGAAACCTTCCTTTTGAGTTTATCTCTCGCATTGGCTTTATCTGATCTCGCTTCCAGAAACGTAGAAATTAATAGCCTATTTATAGATGAAGGTTTTGGGACTCTAGATCCAGAGACTTTAGATCAAACCCTGGATACATTAGAAAAACTCCAGGCAGAATCTGGTAAAACTATTGGGATCATTAGTCACGTAGCATCCCTGAAAGAACGAATTGGCACTCAAATTCAGCTAACCAGAAATGGGCAGGGATATAGTAGTTTGGTGGTGAAATAGGGTTGCGAGTTGCGGGTTGCGGGTTGCGGGTTGAAAATAAAAATTATTTTTACTCTAAACTGCAGGTTTCAGAATCCAGTTCAAATTGAATGGTAAAATGTTCAAAATTATAGGTTTTTAAAGACTCTAAGACTTCAGATTTACGGTTTAGGTATTCCTCAACGCTATTAATATTTTCCAGTTTTACGTGAGCTGTAAAAACGTGATGCTCTCCCTCCTGAGACCAAATATGTACGTGATGTGTGGAAGCTACCCCTGGAATTTCTTTAATTTGTTGTTTTACCTCATCAAGATTAATATCAGATGGGGTACCTTGTAGAAAAATAAAAAGGGTCTCTTTTAACCTTTTAAAAACATTCAATAAGATATAGATGGTAATAACCAGAGACAAAGCCGGATCAAGGTAATGAATGTCTTTAAACTGGAGAATAATTGCCACCACCAGGATCGAGGCCCAGCCCAGCACATCTTCCATAAGATGCCAGGAAATCACTTTTTCGTTCAAGGTTTTACCACTGCTTAATTTCCAGGCGGCAAAGCCGTTAACAATTACTCCCATAATTGCAAAAACCATCATTCCTTCTGCATCAGAATGTTCGGGAGCCATTAGCCTGCCCACCGCTTCATAAATCACATAAACCGAACCTGCAATAAGTATCAAACTATTAAGCAAGGCTCCTAAAAGCGAAAACCTGCGATATCCAAATGAGAATTTTGAGTCGCTTTTTTGTTGGGATTTATGATCTAAATACCAAGAAGTTCCCAGTGAAAGGCTATCGCCAAGATCGTGAACAGCATCTGAGATAATGGCTATACTATTTACATAAATTCCGCCAATAAATTCAATAATGGTAAACCCGAGATTGAGAAAAAATACAAGTTTTAGATTTTTTTCAGAAGAATTCTTATGATGATGGTGCCCCATACTGCTGGAAAACTTAGGTCAATTGCTTTTCACTTCGAAATTAATCATTTTTAATGTATTTATAAACCTTCTTAGTCTTCAGTGAAAAATATTGTGTTCAGTTTAGATTTCACTATTAATTTTCTTCAAAATTTCGTATATTAGAATGAATATCAAAAACTTATAGCTGTGAAAAATTTAAAAACTTTAATGCCATTTCTAGTGGGTATGCTTATTTTCTACGCGCCCCTAAAAGCTTCGCCATTTTTACAGGATTCCGATCAGGATTATGTAGAATACAAAGGTGAAGTGATCAACTCCAATAATGAGGATGTGATCGTGAACGCCCATTTATCTGTAAATGAAACCAATATTTCTACGGTGACGAATTCTGAAGGTAAATTTTCTTTAAAAGTCCCAAAAGGAACGAGTCCTGCTACGGTAAATATTTCTTATTTGGGATACCAAAGCAAGAATTTACCTCTTAGTTATTTTAAACCCAGGGGAACAATTATTTACCTGGAACCCGTGGTAGAAGAACTTTCTGAAGTTAAAGTATATGAAACCGGGGATGCAAGAAGGCTGGTACGTACCATGTTGGCTAACCGGGGAGATAATTATATTGACGATCCTACCCAAATGACCGCCTTTTATAGAGAAAGTATAAGCAAAGGGAATAGAAATGTCTCCTTGAGTGAAGCCGTGGTGAAAATTCATAAAAAACCCTATAGTGATTTTGGTGAAGAAGATATAGAACTTGTTAAAGCCCGAAAAACGGCTGATTATGAACGTTTAGATACCCTGGCCCTAAAATTGCGTGGCGGCCCCTTTAATACGCTGTTTATAGATGTAATGAAGTATCCAGATTACCTCTTTTATGAGCGGGATTTAGATAATTATGAATTCAGTTTTGAAGAGCCTACTCAAATTGATAACCGCTACTTGCATGTAGTGCGATTTGAAGATATGAATAAAGATATGCCCTGGTTCTTTGGAACGCTGTTTATAGATGCTGAAACTCAAAGCCTGGTAAGAGCCAAACTGAATATGAATGTAGATAACCGGCGCGCTGCTACCAATATGTTTGTAAATAAAAAACCTGGGGGCACTAAAGTGTACCCTATTGAGGTGATGTATGATATAGATTACCATCAACAAGATGGCAAATGGTATTTTGGTTATTCCAATGCGCAGCTTCTTTTTGTGGTAAATTGGAAGAAAAAATTATTTAATTCCAGATACTTTGTAGATTCTGAAATGGCTGTTACCAACTGGCAACCACAAAACGAAGATAGAATTAAGAAAGGGGATAACTTTTTAAACAAAAGAGTAGTGATGGCCGATGATATTTCTGGTTTTACCGATCTACAATTTTGGGGAAGCAATAATATTATAGAACCCGATAAATCTATACAAAACGCCATAGAAAAAATCCAGGAAAATATTCAGTAATACCGAAAAAAAAGCTCATTATTGAATAAAATATTTTAAAAAGAATATTGAAGGTTGTTTAGAAAGCATGTTAACTTTCTAAACAACCTTTTTTTATGAAAAATAAATTTAAAACTGATGCTCAGGTATTTAAAGAATATCCACGCTTAGGTTCTTAAAAAATGACATTTTCGCTTTGATAATAGTAAATAAGCACTTTAATTTGTGACTTGAATTAAATAGATGACTTGCTCTTGCTCAGGATAGGTTGTTAAGGAACCACCTTTAAAATAGGTAGTTCTAAAAATTGAAATTGAGCATACTTCAAATCGGGATGTGGCGCAGTCTGGTAGCGTATACGCCTGGGGGGCGTGGGGTCGCAGGTTCAAATCCTGTCATCCCGACTTTTTAAGATATTAAAATATCACAAATTAAGGGTAATTGTATGGTTTTCATACAGTTACCCTTTTTTGTTTCTCAAAATTTAACAAAACATTTTAAATTTAATGTGAGTTAATCGTGAGTTCATGGCTATAACTGTGAGTTAATCGTGAGCTTTTTTGTTATATTTTTATACGGCTCATGTTCTATAATTACATGTGCAGTTTGACTTCGTATTCTTAATGATTGTTTAATTTAAATTGTAAAGCTATGCGTACCAGTCAAACCTTTTCTATTTCTTTTATTATCCGAAAAAAGAAAAACCAATCAGATCTAGCCCTTCTTTATGCCCGAATTACCGTTAACGGTAAATTTCTTGAAATTAGTTTAAAACGTACTATACCAATTGATAAATGGAATCAGGCTGCAAATAGATTAAAAGGGAATAGTATGGAAAGTCAGCAGATCAATAAAAAGATTGATGAAACCAAAGCATTATTATATGATGCATATGATACTCTCGTGAAAGAAGACCAGATTATAAATGCACAGAAAATCAAGTCGCGATACTTAAAAAGTGATCAACAACATTTTACACTAACCTATTTAATTAATTATCATAAAGAAAAGATGGATAAAATTCTGAAGTATGGAACAATGAAAAACTACTACACTACAGAATCTTACTTGAAAAAATATCTAAAAACACACTTAAATATTGCTGATATTTATCTGAAGCAGATTGATTATCAATTTACTCTTGGATTTGAAAGTTTTTTACGAGCCTTGCCAGGTCTTCATAATAATGGAGTAATGAAGCATATGGAACGATTTAAAAAGTTAATGGGTCTGGCAGCAGATTTGGATGGGATTGAAAAAAATCCTACTAAAAAATTCAAGCTATGGTTTGAACAAGTAGATATGGTATACTTAAACAAAACAGAGCTTGAAAAGATTAAAAATGAAATATTAGAAAAACCCGTATTATCTATTAACAGAGATATTTTTATTTTTTCTTGCTATACTGGCCTGACATATGCTGATGTCAAGGCATTAAAAAATTATCATTTGCAAATTGGGATTGATGGTAAAAATTGGATTTATACCAGAAGAAGTAAAACTAATACAGCCGTTCGGATACCGATATTGAAAGAAGCTCAGGAAATTCTAGACCGATATAAAAGGCATCCAAAAATTGATGGCACAGGAAAATTATTACCGGTTTATTCCAATCAGAAAACTAATGAATATTTAAGAAAGGTTACTGATAAACTAAAAATTAAAAAGAAATTGAGTTTTCATACCGCCCGGCATACTTTCGCTACTACCGTAACCTTGGCAAATGGAGTTCCAATAGAAACGGTGTCAAAGCTTTTCGGACATTCTAAAATATCAACTACACAAATCTATGCACGGGTAATTGACACTAAAATATCTAGCGATATTGATAATTTGAGGAATAAACTGAACAGCTAAATAACTTTTGGCATTAGCCTAAGTTTACCTAACCCCCCGGTAATCTTAATTTTCTTTATGAAAAAGATTAACTAGCACTTTGCGGAAACTAAAACATATTGGACAAGATCCTTTAAGCACTATGAATTACTTAATTATTCTTGTTAAAGCAACTTATATGAAATTGGAGTTTCAAGATACAATGTAGCTATCATTTTTTATCTGCATAATTACAACCTCATTACTACTAATATAAAATTGTAAGATATCTCTCAAATAGATTAATGTCAAAAATAGTCGCTACTTATCCTTTAAATAAATCCTGTTAAACATGAATATCAAATCCGTGGGATAAAACCAACCGCAACCCTACATATAATATCAGCATCGCCGTAAGAAATCCCAGAAATTTCAGGTTAAATCTTTTATTTGAAAGATAAGAGCCCAGGCTTCCACCAAAGACAACTGCAACAATCAATTTAACTATCAGATCATAATTCACGTGAAAAGTCCCGGCCATATTAAGACCTATAAGTCCGGCTAAGGAATTAACCAGAATAAAAATAGAAGCGAGTGATGCTATGATCCGGAGATTTGCCCAGTTCAAAAGGTGTAAAACTGGGGATAAGAAAATACCTCCTCCTATCCCGGATATTCCTGATAGCAGGCCTATACTTCCGCCGAGAATAATTTTTTTTGGATTAGAAAATTCTTGAGTCTGTATTTTATTTTGCAGAAATTTTAAAATCATAAAAAAACCTGCCATTACCAATGCACCTCCAAGGATTAGAAAAAATGTAGTTTGCGATAATTTAATTACCGCACCGAGATAGGCCAATGGAATACTCAGCACAAAAAACGGCCATATTAGCTTTAATTTCAGCACACCGTTTTTGATAAAAACCAGGGTGCCGATAGTAACCACAAATATATTCAGTATTAATGCAGTAGACCGTATTTCATAAAAATCGGTTAATACCAGGCTAAGGATTGCCAAGTAACTGGAGCCACCACCAAAACCAACCGAACTATAGAATAATGCGATAAAAAAGAAAATAAAAGGGAGGTATTCTAAAGGCATATCAGGAAATTAAATAACAATCTACACCCTCTCCCTTTTTAACTGAAGTGGTGGCATCTATAAAAACCAAAGCATTTCCTAGTGCCATAGATTTTATCATAGACGATCCCTGCCCGTCTAATATTTCAACAAATCCATTCTGAATATCGGCCTTTAAGAAGGAGGGCCGGTCAGATTTGTTTTCATAATCTTTGGCAATAGGAAGGTTCAAACGATCTAACCCCTTTTTTACAGATCCACTCAACTTATAAAGTAGTGGCAAAACATAAATATAAAAACAGCTTAACGAAGAAGCAGGGTTGCCAGGTAAGGCAAATACAAATTTATTCTCTTTTCTTCCAAAGTAAAGAGGTTTTCCTGGTTTCTGAAAGACTTTATAGAATTGTTCCTCCACCCCGTTTTCTTCCAGTGCCTGTTTTACAAAATCATATTCCCCAACCGAAATGCCACCGGAAAAAATCAAAATATCAGAAGTTTCAAGGGAATCTTTTATGCCGCTTTTAATAGCTTCAAAATCATCCTGAATTTGCTTTTTTTCCTTACAGCTAAACCCAAAATCTTCACAGGCTGAACGCAATGCATAACTGTTGGATTCATAAATTTGCCCTTCTTTTTTTAGTGCTCCGTGTTTAACCAGTTCGTTTCCGGTAGTAATCAAATGAATGACTGGCTTTTTAAACACTTCAACCATAGCAATTCCTAAACTACCTATCATCCCGATTCCTGCCGGGGTGATCGTGTATCCTTTTTCAAAAACCACCTCCCCTTTCTTCAGCTCTTCACCTTTTTTTCTGATACTCTGCCCCTGCTTTGGAGGCTGTTCAAGAAAAAGCTTATTGCCGGAAACTGTTGTTTTCTCCTGCATTATAACCGCACTGCTATTTTCGGGAACTTTTGCCCCGGTAAAAATTCGTGCCGCCTCTCCTTCCCTTAACCTGATTCGGCTTTCATCCCCTGCTGCGACTTCCCCTATAATTTTAAATTCTCGTGAAATCCCACAGAGGGCATAACCATCCATAGCCGAATTGTCAAAGGTAGGCATATCAAAAGGGGCTGAGATTTCTTTAGAAAGTGAATACCCAAGGCAATCACTCAACGCTCTTATTTCACTTTTAACTTGAACTTGTTGATCCCGAATAATTTTTAAAGCTTCTTCTATTTGTACCATTAGCCTCCTATTGAAATCATCGACCTGTTTTTCTCATAATGATCGGCGTCCATCTTTACATCCATCCCATCCCGGGAAAACTTCTTGGTTTTTATGGCGTTCATTATTATATCATTCATTGGTTCCCCGTTTCGCATTGGTGTAAGCAAATCGGTATCAGAACTGGCAAAAAGGCAATTCATCATTTTTCCATCGGCGGTAACTCGAATCCTGTTACAATCTTCGCAGAACGGACTCGTAATAGTACTTACAATGGCAAAACTTCCGGTATGACCATCCACTTTAAAATTGGAAGAAGTACTATGTCGCGGATTCTTTAGTTCCTGAATAGTTCCAAACTCCTTAGAAATCGTATCGAGAATTTCTTGTTTTCCTACCCCTTTGCTCCAGTCCCATTTATTGCCCTTAAATGGCATAAATTCAATAAACTTAACGGTTAAGTTCTTATGCTTGGTAAGCGCAATAAAATCATTGATCTCGTTGTCGTTTACCCCTTTGATTAAAACAATGTTGAGTTTAACCTCCATATCCATCTCCAGGGCTTTTTCCAGGTTCCTCATAATGCGCTCAAAATAATCACGCTTAGTGATAAATACCGATTTGGCCTTATCTAGGGTATCCAGACTTAAATTAATTTTTCGAAGTCCTATTTTTTGAAATAGCTCCAGGTATTTATCCAAAGTAATCCCATTGGTAGTGATCTTTAAGGTTACCCCAAGTTTTGCCAGTTCCTCAACGAGGTAACCAAAATTCTTTCGAACTAAAGGTTCACCACCGGTTATCCGAATCGTATCTACACCAAGATCCCGAAATGTCCTGGATAACTCTATAATTTCTTCCAGGCTCATTATATTCGGTTTCTCGATAAGTTCAACCCCATCCTCAGGCATACAGTAGAAACACCTTAAATTACACCTGTCTGTAAGGGAAATCCTAAGGTAAGTATGTGGTCTTCCAAAATTGTCTACTATTTGTTTTTTCGCTTCAGTCATGTCTTTTTCCTTCTATCACTTTTTAAACGTGCAATACGTGCGGAAATATTGCATCTATGCACTCTTTCGCTCCTTTGGTTGACCCAGGCAGGGCCAGAACCAGTTTTCCATCTTTTATTCCTGCTATAGATCTGGACAGCATCGCATAAGGCATTCGCTGTTGCCCGTAATTTCTCATTTGTTCTTCCACGCCTTTTAGCCTGATATCCAATAGCGGCCCTATGGTTTCCGGTGTTACATCCCGTGGCCCAACTCCGGTTCCTCCCGTGAATATCACCAGGTCTGATTTAGCATGCTGTAAAGCCGATTCAATCTGCTGGGCTTCATCAGGAATAATGAGAATCTCAGAAGTTATCCCCAAATCCTCCAATTTTGTAGCAATGGTCTTTCCTGCTTTATCTTCTCCTTTTCCCGCTGAAATAGTATCGGAACAAACCACCACAGTAGCCGTAAGTCCTTCGGAATTCACTTTAAATGAAGATTTTCCTCCTTTTTTCTGCTGAAGTTTTATGGTTCCAATCTCCACCTGCTTATCAATGGGCTTCAACATATCGTAGATAGTTAGCGCCACAATACTTGCCCCGTGCATCGCTTCCACTTCCACCCCGGTTTTATAGATCGTTTTAACCGTCACTGAAATTTGAATTTCCAGTCCGTTAATTTCATAATCAATTCCAGTATATTCAATAGGTAGCGGATGGCAATCCGGTAATAGTTCAGGGGTCTTTTTCACACCCAGTAAACCCGCGGCTTTTGCCATTTCAAACACATTCCCTTTAGGAACTGTATTTTCCCTGAGCCTTTTAATTGTCTCTTCACTGGAAGTTCGCACCACCGCTATTGCAGCAGCTTCCCTAAGTGTCGTTATTTTATGAGTAATATCAACCATTTATTTATTTATTCACTTTCCATTGATGGGTTTGATCTTCGAAAATCTCTTTTCCGAAAATTGGCACTTTTGCCTTTATTTCTTCGACAAAATAATTGCAGGCCTCTATAGCAATTTTTCTATGTGCTGATGAAGTGAATACAAACAGGCATAATTCCCCGGTTTGTACTTCGCCAAGGCTATGGTAAATATGGGCGCAGGTAATATCGAATTTTGAAAATGCATCCTCCCTTATTTCGTGAAATACCTGCTCAGCCATTTCCTCATAAGCCGAATAATCTATTGCGCTTACGGTTTTACCCTCAATTTCATCGGCACGAACCTGTCCCAGGAAAATGCTATGCGCCCCGATATTAGTTTTTGATTGGTGGTTTGCGATTGATTTAGCAATCTTTTCCGGCGGAATCGCGCCCTGCATAAATACTTTTTTTCGGTTTTTTCTTATCCATCAATTATAGTTTTTATACCTCCTTCAACATTTTTCAAATTTTCAAAGCCGTATTCAGCTTTCAGCAAATCCACAAGTTTTTTACTACGTTTGCCCGACTGGCAAAAAACCAGTACTTCTTCTTCCCTGGGAATTTCCCAAATATGCTCATCAATAGTGCTTAGTGGGATTTGAATTATATTTTCTGAAGCTACTTTTGGCTGTTCAAAAACCTCACGAATATCAAGGAAGGTTTTTGAATTATTTTTAAGCTCACATACGATCTTTACAGGAATAATCCCGTTTTTTTTAATCTTTTCGATCTCTTCCGGTCGTTGCTGAATATTCATTACCTGCTCGGTTCCTGAAAGGATATTAATCAGTTTTAATTTTCCTGAAAGCACATTTCCGGTTTCAAGAATGATTTTAAGAACCTCGGTAGCCTGGAGCATTCCCAGGGTTCCGGGGGTAACTCCCAAAACGCCCGTAGCTTCACAGCTTACATTTTGCTGTGTAGTTTTTGGAAAAAGACAGCGATAGGAAGGCCCGTTTTTATAATTAAAAACTGAAAGTTGCCCCTCATGTTTATAAATTGAAGCGTAGATCCAGGGTTTTTCCGTTAAAATACAGGCATCATTGATCAGGTATTTCGTTTCAAAATTATCGGTCCCGTCTATAATAATATCATATTGCTGAAAAAGTGTTTCTGCATTAACAATAGTCAAAGCTTCCTGGTAAACTTCAATTTCAACTTCGGAATTAAGTTTTTGAAGTTTTTCTTTGGCCACAGCAGCTTTGGATTTACCAACATCGATTTCATCAAACAATACCTGTCTGTGAAAATTGGAAAGCGAAACCCGGTCGTGGTCCATAAGACCAATTCGACCAACACCACCGCCGACAAGATATTGGGCTGCGGGACAGCCCAGTCCACCAATCCCTACAATTAAAACGCTAGAATTCTTTAGTTTCTCCTGTCCAGAAAAACCAACCTCATCCAACTTTATTTGTCTATCGTATCTCATCATCCTCCTGCGAAGGGCGGTAAAAATGCAACCTCATCGCCTTCTTTTAGTTCAACTTCAGTATTTAAATTTTGGTTCACCGCAAGTTGCACAGATTCAGGATCGGCAATCTGGTAAGTTTTTATTTGGCGGGCTTTCAACTCTCTGGCAGAAATTCCTTCATTCACTTCTAGGGCTTCTTCATTTTTGCCCGTGGTTTCGGCAATCATTCCGAAATATTTAATATTTATCTTCATTCCATCTGTTTTAATTGTTCCACATCTTCAGCGGTATCCACGTCAAAATTTCCTCCTTCAAATTTTAGGGTTTCAAAGCTTATTTTCTCGTCTAATATTAATTTTTTAGCGCCCTGGTCTTTTTTTAGCATCATTAAATCCGAAAAAGTTTCCTTTGAAAAAATAGCAGGCACCCCGACCTCCCCGGCATATTCTGAAAATGTCGCAGGCTTTTTATTTTCTATCTGTTGCCGAATTAATTCCTGAATTTTTTCTTTGGTAATAAAAGGTTGATCTGAAAGTAATATTAAAATATGTTCCAAATCACTTTTAGCCTTTAGCGCAGCGGAAACCCCTTTGCTTATACTAGTGCCCATACCAAGTTCCCACTTTTCATTAATGATAATAGTAAAGTTCCCAATGTCCAGTTCCTTTTTAATTTTTTCTGCATTTGAACCCAACATTAGCATCCTGCAATCGAATTCAAGTTGTTCGGCGACATCCATACTATGCTGTAGCAAAGGTTTGCCTTTAAATTCCACCAGTTGTTTTGGAAAACCAAGCCTTCTAGAAGCCCCCGCTGCCAAAACAATAACTCCGATTTTTGTCTTTCCTATCATATCGCAACCTTTGTAAAATGATTAAGCTTTTTATTGTGAATGGGCGTCTCTTTCTCTCGTAACGGCATAGCACTTTTACCGGTTAAAACCATTTGAATTTCAGACAGAATAGAAAGTCCTATTTCTGCAGGGGTTTCGGCACCTATTTCCAATCCTACCGGTGCATATATTTTCTTCAAATTTTCATCTACCAAATCAAAATTTTCTTCTTCTAAATCATTGAGCATTCGCTGGTATTTTTTTAATGGTCCCAGGATTCCAACGTAGGGGATAAGTTTTTCCTTAATAAGCATCTTTAAAGCCGCCAAATCATAATTGTAATTATGGCTCATCAGTACAAAGCAGCTACGATGGTCTATTTCAATATTTTTCAGGGTTTCTTCCGGTTTAGAAACGATCACCTGGCAGGAAGAGGTAAACCGGTCTTTATTTGCGTGGGTTGGCCTTCCATCGGTCACTATTACATCCCATCCCAATAAATCAGCTTGTTGTGCAAGAATTTGAGCATCATTTCCGGCGCCAACAATAATTAATTTAACAGGAGGCTGATAATTCTGAATAAAAATATGGTTGGATTCTTCTTCTGTTGTAAATTCAGCAAAATGGGGATAATTATTCTTTAAGCTCAGCCGGGCTTGTTCTTCAATATAATTAAATAATTGCTTTTCCGGTTTTTGTCCAAAAGCTTTTAAATCCTCGGTAATCACCAATTTTGTTCCGGTCTGTTCTTTTTGTTTGTTCAGGTTAAATTGCACCACAATTGCCAGAGGACTATTTTGTCTGGCAACTTTTTTCAAGAGTTCGCACGGGTTTAAATCATCCAAATAATCAATGGGTTCAAATAACACCTGAATAACACCGTTACATCCCAGTTGTGCACCGATAATAGCATCGTCTTCATCACTGGTGTCATACGTTATCAATTTATTTTTTTGCCTGTGCAGGGCGTGAAGCGCTTTGCGCAAGGCATCGCCCTCCAGGCAGCCGCCACTAATTGCCCCTGTGATATTTCCATATTCATCAACCAGCATCCTGGCACCAGCCTTCCGGTAAGAGGAACCCTGTACGTGAACCACGGTAGCCAGAACACATTCCACAGCATTTTCTTTAAGAAAATCATATTTTGAAATTATGACATCCAGTTCTCTCATACAGCCGCAGTTTTTAAACTATTTACCGCTTTCTCGATCTCATTAACAGCAAATTCAATATCCTGATCACTTGTTTCCCTTCCTAGGCTAATCCTTATGGAGGATAAAGCCAATTCATCGCTTAAGCCCATAGCCATTAGAACATGAGAAGGCTTGACAAGATTGGAAGTACATGCCGAACCACGTGAAACAGCTAAATGCTTTAATTTTCTTAGCAATATATTTCCGGTGATATCTTTAAAAGAGATATTGGTGGTATTAGGAAGCCGGTTAGCATGCTTACAATTGATAATGGCTCCATCTATTTTTCCCAGGGCTTTTTCTAATTTATTCTTTAATTTCATTATTCTTTCTGGTTCCACTGCCATTTTGGAAGTTGCTATTTCAGCAGCTTTTCCAAAGCCTACAATTCCGGGAACATTTAAAGTTCCAGGCCGCAATCCTTTTTCCTGTCCGCCCCCATAAACATAAGGATCAATGGCTACCTTATTCTTTTTATTTAGATACAACGCTCCGATACCTTTAGGCCCATAAATCTTATGCGATGAGAAAATGGCCATGTCTAAATTCAATTCTTCCAAATCCACCGGCATCTTACCTACCGCCTGGGTGATGTCGCTCATTAATTTCACCCCTTTTGAATGCGTAATTTTTTCAATCTCAGCCATAGGATGGATGAGTCCGGTTTCATTATTTGCCAACATTAGACAAACCAATATTGTTTCAGGTGAAATAGCATCTTCCAGATCTTTCAAATCAATAATCCCATCTGGATCCACCTTAAGATAAGTCACCTCAAAACCCTTTTTCTCTAAAGCCTGCATAGGATCCAGCACCGCTTTATGATCGGTTTCACAGGTAATAATATGCTTCCCTTTTACCTTATTTTTCTCGCAAAACCCGAAAAGGGCAAGATTGGCAGCTTCGGTAGCCCCTGAAGTAAAGGTTAGTCCCGTGGGTTTACAGTTCAACAATCCGCTTATTTGTTCCCTGGCAAGTTCCACTGCTTCGCGGCTATCCCATCCAAAGACATGGTCACTACCGGCATTACCAAACTTTTCAGTAAAATACGGCAGCATTGTCTCGACGACTCCCTGGGCTACCGGAGTACTTGCGTTGTAATCGAGGTATATAGGCTTATCTTTTGACTTCATCGTTATATATTGCTGTATATATCGGCTTTTAAAATAAAGGGAATTTCACTGAAACCCCCTATTTTCTGTTATTTTATAATTTTTAGCAAATTATTTTCCTGCTCTAGAAGCTCACTTAACTTCTGTTCCAATTTTTCATATTCCCGAATAACCTTTAAGGCATAGGGGGTTATTTCCGCGCCACCACCATGGGATCCTCCTTTCTTTAAAATCACTAAGGGCTCGGCAGCATGCTTATTTAATCGCTGGACCAAATCCCAGGCTTTTTTATAGGACATATTCATTTGCGCGGCTGCCTTGGAAAGGGATCCTTCTTTATGAATCCTTTTTACCAATTCATTGGGTCCAGGTCCATAGAATTTTTCACCTTCATTTTCTACCCAATATTTAAACTTAAATTTTTTCATTGGCAGCCAGCTGCAATTAAGTTTTTAATTCCCTGCTTTCCGCATTAATTTCCGGTAGAAAGGGTTGCTTGTAAATTCTTTTTCCTGTTGCTTTATAAAGGGCATTGGCTAATGCTCCCTGCACCGGTGGGAAAGGCGGCTCTCCCAGTCCTGTGGGATCAATTCCGTTTTCTACAAAATGTACATCAATCTTTTTTGGAGCTTCACGATGCCGAATTAGACGGTAGGAATCAAAATTATTTTGTTGAACGCCGCCATCTTTAAATGACAACTCACTGTATAAAGCATGTCCAATCCCATCGATAGTCCCACCTTCCACCATATTTTTGGCGGCATCGGGATTTACCACAATACCACAGTCTACGGCGCAGGTTACTTTATCAATGACCGGCTCGTTATCTTTTAAATCCATTTCTAAAATTTGTGCGACGTAGGAATTATGGCAATAATAGGCAGCTACTCCTTTACTTGAAGTAGAATTACCATTATTCCAACCGGCTTTATCCCTGACAAGTTCCAGAACCCCGGCATATCGCGCGGGATCATAATCATTCTCTTCGCCTACCGGGTCATTTTTCGCCCGCTTTAGCAAATCCAAGCGGAACTGGATCGGATCTTTTCCAACTTCTTCAGCAAGTTCATCTAAAAAAGATTGTTCTGCCCCGGCAATAAAATTAGAACGCGGTGCCCTGAACGCTCCTGTGGAAATACTCGAATCTATCGTCCAACTCTCGGCAAGGTAATTATCAATTGCTCCTGCCGGAAAACGATTCGCAAAAAGCGGGCTTTCGGTAATGCCACCGGCATTTACGTGAAATGCGGTAATATTATTATTCGCATCAAGTGCAGCACGGTAAGACACCCTGTAAGCCGGACGATAAACCCCGTTGGTCATATCGTCTTCCCGGGTATATACTAATTTTATCGGCCTCTTCATTTTTTGTGAAATTACAGCGGCTTCCACAAGGAAATTTCCATACAGTCGGCGGCCAAAACCCCCACCCATTCGGGTCATTTGAACATCGATCTTATCGAGCTCAAATCCTAATCGTTTATTTATACTTTTTTCAGCAAATTCAGGAGTTTGAATTGGCCCTAATAATTCTGCCTTTTCGTCAGTTACATTGGCATAAAAATTCATCGGTTCCATACAATTGTGGGCAAGGAACGGACAGGAATACGAACGCTCAATAACCCTTGCTGCATTGCTAAAGGCCGATTCGGGATCACCATCTTTTCGAACAACTTCTGATTTCGCGGGCCCGGCATCGCTCATTAGGGCTGTATGCATGTCGGAATTTTCCAGGCCACCTGTATCTTCCATACCCGGAGACTTTTCGAGAATTTGCACTTGATGGGTTAAATCAGGTTTTAAATCCCATTCCACATTTAAGGCCTTTTTAGCCTGCATGACCTGCCAGGTTGATTCTCCAACAACTACTACCAATTTGGAAAATGCAGCCACATCACTCCATTCCCGCTCCATATCTTCCGGATATGTATCTATGGTAAAAATATCTTTTATTCCGGGCATTTCTTTTGCTTTAGCTGCATCCATAGATTTAAACTCCATCCCAAAGGCCGGAGGTTGGACTATCATTGCAATAAGCATATCATCTTCATAAATATCCAACCCGTATAAGGGTTTTCCTGTTACTATTTTTTTAGCATCTACATTTTTTCGGGAAGTACCGATAATTTTAAAGTCACTATTATCTTTTAGTTCAATTTCATCAGGTACTTCAATATTTGTGGCCGCCCTAGCGATTTCACCATAACCTATAGACCTATCGCTAGCTTTATGACTAATAATTCCCTTGTCCACAGAAAGTTCAGTAACAGGTACCTCCCACTCCTTGGTGGCAGCACTCAGCAACATTTGTTTGGCGGTGGCCCCTGCCATTCTTAGCGGCTCCCATCCCTGGCGAATAGATTGGCTACCACCGGCAAGTTGACGAGTAAAAACATCAAGGTTAAGTGGTGCCTGTTCTACAATGACATTGTTCCAATCTACGTCCAGCTCCTCGGCCACAATCATAGGCATCGCTGTTTTCACGTTTTGTCCTATCTCCGGATTGGGAGAGTAGATCGTTACAATACCATTATCCCCTATTTTCAAATATCCATTGAGTTCAAACCACTCATCGGGCATTTGCATAGCTACTTCCTCCCCGTTTTCTTCAGCCGCACGCTTACAGGCCAACCAATTAAAACCGATTAATAATCCACCTCCGGCAAGCGATACATTCTTGATGAATGATCTTCTGCCCATTCCTGTTTTCACTTTTTTCATTTTTTCAGGTTTTAATTATACGGTTTGGGACGCTGATTTGATAGCAGCTTTTATTCGGTTATACGTTCCGCAGCGGCAAATATTCCCGTTCATTACATCTTCTATTTCTGCATCACTGGGACTGGGATTATTCTTTAAAAGTGCCGTGGCTGCCATAATCTGCCCCGCCTGGCAATACCCGCATTGCGGGACATCGTGCTCCAACCAGGCCTTTTGAACAGGATGATCGCCGTTTTCGGAGAGACCTTCTATGGTGGTTATTTCATTATCTTGGGCAGCAGAAATTGGAACCTGGCAGGATCGTACAGCAGACCCATTAAAGTGTACGGTACATGCGCCACACTGTGCAATTCCGCAGCCATATTTTGTGCCAACCAATTTTAAATTATCCCGCAGCACCCAAAGTAATGGAGTTTCCGGGTCTACATCTACCGAATGTTTCTTACCGTTAATATTTACATCGTACTGCGCCATAATTATCTATATTTAGTTGAAGATCCCTTAAATTATAAAAAATAATCTTTTTAGCTTGTTAAAATCGACAAATAGAAAATTCTTCCCGTTCGTTCCTGGGTATTAAAAAGATTTGAATATTACAAAGTTGGTTAATTATAGGATGAAGCAATTAACCCGAATTACTGAATTACTTACCAATTTTACGGTTTATAACACTAAACGCAGCTTTTTTCAGAAACAGCTTATTAAATTTCTTAAATTGTATAAAATTAAAATCCTGATACCTTATCAGGTAATATATTTCTTGTTGAGATGAATATTTTCCCCATTTAACGCTTGCTAAAATCAAGTCTAGAAAGCAGGAAAACTTGTTTGGAAATATAGATTAATATTTAAAAAGTTATGTCGAAACGAAAAACTTCAATGAACAGGCGTTCATTCCTAAAAACAACCTCTCTGGCCGGCGGTGGTCTGATGCTGGGATTCAATTGGCTTTTATATTCAAAATCGGGAGAAATACTCCCTGAAGATATTCCAGAAGAATGGTATAATTTAAATGCCTATTTAAAAATTGCCAGCAATGGAACAGTAACTATTTTGGCACCAAACCCGGAATTCGGTCAGAATGTAAAAACTTCTTTACCGATGATCGTAGCAGACGAATTGGATGTCGGTTGGGCTAATGTAGTTGTGGAGCAAGCTCCTTATAACACTGATCTCTTTACCCGGCAGTTCGCTGGCGGAAGCCAATCGGTAAGACGAGGCTGGAATGCTTTAAGAATGGCCGGAGCAACTGCCAGAAGAATGCTAGTGGAGGCTGCCGCAGAGTCCTGGAACGTATCTGCTGAAGAAATTACCACCGAGGAAGGAATTTTAAAACATAGTAGTGGAAAAAGTGCTACTTATGGGAAAATGGCAAACGCAGCTTCAAAACTAAAAGTTCCGGAAACCGTTGATTTAAAGAAAACAGAAAACTTTAGTATTATAAGCACCTCCAAAAAGAATGTCGAGATGCCCGCTATGTTAAGTGGAAAGCCACTATTTGGATTGGACTATAAAGTCGACGGTATGAAATATGCTACCATAGCCCATCCACCTGCTTTCGGGTTAAAGCTAAAATCCGTTGATGATTCTGAGGCGTTAAAAATGCCGGGGATCAGTGAGGTTTTCACCATTGACACCTATAACGAAGGTTATGAAAAGAATATTTTCGATACCGTAAGTTTCAATAAGTTGGTAGTCGTGGTAGGAAATAGTACCTGGGAAGTTATGGAAGCCAAAAAAGCACTAAAACTGGAGTGGGAGCCTTTCGAAGACTATACGGAAACTTCCAATGTTTTTGGCAACAAGTCTGAGAAAACGGTACCTACCGGTCTGGAAAGTTCGGAAGAACATATGCAAAAAATGGAGCAACGCTCCAACGAACCCGCTAGTGTAAGGCGTAAAGATGGAGACCCGGAATCAGCTTTTAAAAATGCCAGTAAAATAATTGAAAGCACCTATACAGCTCCTTTTTTAGCTCATAATGCTATGGAGCCCATAAACTTTTTCGCTGATGTCACCCCGGAAAAAGCAACTTTAGCAGGTCCGCTTCAGGCCCCGCAATTTACCGAAACTACGGTTGCAGCAAGATTAGGAATGGATAAAGAGAATATTGAAATAATTATGACGCGCATGGGGGGAGGTTTTGGAAGAAGGGCATATTCCCATGAACTAGTAGAGGCGGCGGTTATTTCCCGAAAAATTAACAGCCCTGTAAAACTCTTTTATACCAGAGAGGAAGACATGACCTATGGAATTTACCGCCCGGCATACCATATAAAATTCAGAGCAGCACTGGACGAAAATAATAATATGACTGCTTACCACATTAAGGGGGGCGGCATCCCTGAAGGCCCGGTTCATGAAAATAGATTTCCGGCAGGGGCTGTAGAAAACTACCTTGCAGAATCCTGGGAATTAAATTCCAACATCACTATTGGCGCATTCCGTGCTCCGGGATCAAATTTTATGGGAGCTTCGGAGCAATCCTTTTTGGATGAAGTGGCTATTGCAGCAGGAAAAGATCCTATCGATTTTCGGATAGAACTTTTTGAAAAAGCAATAAATAGCCCTGTTGGTGAAAATAATGATTATGATGCAAAACGGTATATGGAAGTTTTAAAACTTGTTCGGCAAAAATCCAATTGGGATGCTTCTCCAAAATTAAATATCCATCGTGGGGTGGCCGCTTATTATTGTCACAACTCGTATGTTGCCCACGTCGTTGATTTAAAATTAGAAAATGAACAACCGATTTTCGATAAAATTTACAGCGCGGTAGATTGCGGAATAGTTATAAATAAAGACGCAGCGAAGAATATGGTAGAAGGGGCTATTACCGATGGCTTAGGAAATGCCATGTTTGGCAAAATGACTTTTAAAGACGGTAAACCACAAAAAAGCAATTTCCATAATTACAAGATGATAAGAATTAACGAAGCACCGAAAGATATGGAAGTTCATTTTGTTGAGAATGGAGAAAACCCGACCGGATTAGGTGAACCACCATTCCCCCCTATTTTTGCGGCATTTACCAATGCTTTCTCAAGGGCTAAAAACAAAAGGTTTTATAATCACCCCGTTCTGGAGGAAGTATAACTGAAGTTATAAATTAAAAAGGTCAGACTAAAAATCTGATCTTTTTAATTTATTCTGAATCCGGTGCATAAGCCCCATTTTCGAGCCAGGTAATCCAGGCCTCTTTAAATTCCGAGTGACTTAATGGAGGTAATGACAAACCTTCCCCGGGATTCCAACCGGCTTTAACCAGCGTATCATCCGCATGTTCAATAAGCTCTGCTATATTTTTGTTTCCATTTCTCGATTTATCGACCAGTTGTTTTGCTAATTGAGGTGCAGATCTTCCTTCAAAAACCATTTTCATATCAGCGGGAGGAAGGTGCCAGTTAGGATTGCCGGGAGGTGAGTTTTCACCCGGTGTATTGGTGTTTTGATGGCAATTCGCACATTTCATTGCATATAGGCCTTTTCCATCCTCTCCCCTCCTGGGTTTCATTGAATGCACATGACTGTCTTCTCCCTGCAAGGGAACATCTCCTGCCGGATGACAATTTAAACACCTTGGGTGTTTTAAAACTGCATATACATTTTCAAAAGCCTCCTTAGAAGCAATACTATCCTGCTGTTCTACCGGTATCTGAACATATTCTCCTTTATTAGTTTCCTTCCTGGTTATACAGGCGGTCAATACACCTAATATTAGTATGGAGCATAACATTCTCCAATCGGTTAAATATGCTGACAATTGCTTCCTGCTCTTCATAAAATATGATTTTTGGGAATATAAATTCCGGTTTTCTTAGATTTCACCCTTATTGATTTCCGCTGCGCGGTGTATGGCTTTTCGTACCCTGGAATACGTCCCGCAGCGACAAATATTACCCGACATTGAAATATCTATATCTTCATCGGTAGGATCCGGATTTTCACGTAACAATACAGCGGCCGACATAATTTGTCCACTATGGCAATAGCCACATTGGGGCACATCAATCTCTGTATAAGCCTGCTGAATAGGGTGATCGTTATTCTCGGACAAACCTTCAATGGTGACTACTTTTTTATTTTCAGCTCTTTTCAACCTGGTTACACAAGACCGAACTGCTTCGCCCTCAAGGTGAACTACACAAGCCCCACACTGGGCTACCCCACAACCATATTTTGTTCCTACCAGATCGAGATGATCACGCAAAACCCAAAGCAACGGAGTGTTCGGATCAATATCTAAATCTACTTGTTTGTTATTGACAGTTAGTGTTATCATAATTCTTAATATTAGGCGGTTAACTAAAAATAATATATTCTATCAGAGTGACCTTAAAATGTTTTATAACTAATTAATCATACTCGCAAACCATTTAATCGTTTCCGGATCCCTGTGACTAAAAAACAGGGTTTCCTTAGTATCCAGAGATTTAATGACATTCATATCCTCCTGGGATAATTCAAAATCAAAAACATCAAAATTTTCTTTAATCCGTTCTTCGTTAACAGATTTTGGAATAACTACCACATCGCGCTGGATCATCCACCTCAAAGCAACCTGCGCTACAGATTTACCATAATTTTCACCAATATCTGTCAGGATTTTATTAGAAAAGAAATCCTTTTTCCCTTCTGCAAATGGTGCCCAGGATTCGTGAATTATTCCATTTTCTTTCATAAATGCATGATCCTCTTCACGCTGATGAAAAACATGAGTTTCAATTTGATTAACTGCAGGTTTAACAGTATGGTTAACTATGATATCCATTACCCGATCAGGTTGAAAATTACTCACACCAATAGCTTTTATTTTTCCTTCCTCATAATATTCCTCCATTGCTCTCCAGGATCCGTGTACATCACCATAAGGTTGATGAATGAGATAAAGGTCTATGTAATCGACTTTTAATTTACTGAGCGAAGCATCAATCGCATTTTTTGTTGCTTCATACCCGTTATGATCTATCCACAGTTTCGTGGTCAAAAATATTTCTTGCCTGGGAATTCCGCTTTCTTTTATAGCATCTCCTACGGCCTCTTCATTTTGATACGCAGCCGCGGTATCAATCAAGCGATAACCTGATTTGAGAGCCATCAACACACTTTGTTTACATTCCTTATAATCCGGCACCTGAAATACCCCAAAACCTAAGATTGGCATTTCAATACCGTTATTTAATATAATTGTTTTCATTCTTAAAATATATTCTTTTCTATCTATTCATTATACTGGGAGTCTGAAACTTCATCTTCCCATTCCGTTGGGCCATCAACCCTACTGGTAATGGCTATTTGCACAAATTCGTCATTCGGACCAGCACCGTGCCAGTGAGGCGTATCTGCCGGGCATTTTGCCACATCTCCTTTTTTCATTATTATTTTTTGTCCTCCTTTTTCCTGGTAATAACCTTCGCCTGAAAGCGCAAGTATAATCTGCCCATTGGGATGCCGATGCCAAAAAGTTCTGGCTCCGGGCTCAAAAGTTACGACACCTACAGAATTCTTATTTACCTCATCGGCTGTTACTATAAAATTCACCCAGGCATTCCCGGTAAATACAGGGTTTTCGATTTTTTCCCCTCGAGGATATATTTTTTCACTGTCATCAGTTATGGATTCCGTTTCAGAAGGTTCCCCGGAAATTAGTGCGGCAACAACTTCCCTACTCTCAAGACCAGTTTCTTCATCAATTTCAGTTTCAATCATATCCACAATCTGGAGTATCTGTGGTTCAGTCACACCGTGTCTCATACTAATTTTAATATGACCTGTAGCCATAGGTGCGGCACCCCCCATACTTAAAAGGGCAGCCACTGTAGCAATTTCCCGCTCTTTATAACTTAGCACCCCTCGCTTAAAAATATCTGCAAAGAGATGTTCTTTTAAAAAGACTTCAATAATAGGAACTGTTTTAGCATAACCAGCTTTTGGACGGTCTTCTACTCCGGTTAGATCAGCCAGGACTTGTTTTCCTATTTCATATTTATTACCACTTTTTAAATCCGTCGGTTCCTCTCCTACTTCGTCTTCAATCCCTTTTTCCTTCCTTTCCTCCAATACTTCAGTGAGGGTATTGATAGCCATAAGGCTTCGGGGAAAACCGGTATAAGCATAAAGATGAACGAGTTCTTCCTTGATTTTGTTAATGCTAAGTCCGTTTTCCAAACCTTCATTTAGAGCATCTTCTAAAGTTTCGAGATCTCCTGTAGCCGTAGATGCAGAAATTCTGGCAATACTATATTCAGTGGGACTTAACTTTTCATGTTCCGATTGTGCTGAAATAGTGAAAGGCACTACTATCAACAAACAAAAAAGTATACTTCTAAAATTATATTTCATTTTTTTAAATTTTAAGATTCAATAGTTATCAGGACAGTTTTTATAGTAGTCCAAGTTTTTGCAGCCAGGTATCAACCTGATCTGAAACTTCTTCTTTTCGTTCTCCTTCAATGGCTAAGAATACCCCACTTTTTTCATAGCCTCCCTCTACCGAAAAACCTTCAAGAATATCACTTTCAGGACATAGCTCTCGCAATTGCTCAAAACTCTGGCCTATTCCAAATCCGGCATTGGTGTTAAATGGAATTATGGTTTTTTCACTCATATCATTTTCAGTTAAAAAGGATTTCATTGGTGGTGGCATTTGCATATCCCAGGTAGGAAAGCCTATAAAAATCGTATCATAACTTTCAAGGTCTTCTATTTTTGTTTTCAATGGAGGCAGGTATCCTTCTTCATTCTCACGATCTACCTGGTCCACGATTTTTTGATAATCCTCGGGGTAGGGATTTTCTTTTTCAAGCGCTACCAGTTCTCCACCCACCTTATTCTGTATTAACTCGGCCACGACTTTTGTATTTTGGGTTCGAGACAGGTATACAATAAGGGTTTCCCCTGAAGAAGGAGAAAGCGAATTTTCGGCGTGCCCAGAATTTTCACTATTGGAACAAGTAAAAAAGAGCATTAGAATCAGAAGAGTTTTAATCATTTTTTAATTTTTACATTCAGATCAAATTGATTAGTCTAAGCTTCGGAGTTTATATATTTACCAAAGAACACATTGAGTTTTTCCATTGCCTGCGATACATATTCAGGAACATAGTATGTTTGAATGTGGGTGGCACTCTCAATTAAAAACAACTCTTTGTCTTTGGCGTTCGTTACCTTTCTATAGGCTTCATCGGTCATATAATAAGTATCTGCTTTGCTGCCGGCCATCATTAATAAAGGTTGATTTATCAAATTCATATTGGTGCTGGCATCAAACGTCATAAGATATAACAGGCTGCTCATCGTGTATCGAAATGTAGAATTTGGATGCTTATGAGTATTACCATAATAAATATATCCCTCGCGATATAGGTCATACGGTATTTTGGCCAATTCGGCTTCTTCTGTTGGAATAGCATTATCCGCAGCATAAATAACTTCACCTCCTGCAGCTTCCTGTGCCCTGGCATCCGAAGCCTTTTTTAACCTTTCCTGAATGGTATTAACCTGGGAGTTTCTAAAACCGTTACGTCTTACCACACCGGAATTGAACATACTCAATGTTGCAACGGCACGAAAACGTTTATCGGATTGTGCTGCTTTTAGGGAATAGCCGCCACCGCCACAAATCCCTAAAAGTCCTATTCTTTCAGAGTCCACCCCTTCGTATTGGATTATAAAATCTGCCATTCCGTGAATATCTTCAATACGATTGTGAGGGATATCTACATTTCGGGGCGTGCCTCCACTGGCTCCCTGATAAGCAGCATCTGCAGTAATGCTTATGTAGCCTTGCTCTGCAAGAAGTTGTGCATATAAGCCTGCAACCTGTTCCTTTACTCCTCCATTGGGATGGGCTACCACAATTGCCGGAAATTTTTTGTCCGGATCGTAATTGGCAGGTGTATATACATTAGCTGCGATTTCAATACCATTCAATGTATAAGTGACCGGCTGGATATTTACCTTACCAGGTAAATTCTCAGTAATGGCATCTCGATAAACAAGCCCAAAAGGATTTTCAATCTCAGTCTGAGCAAAACTGACAGTACCTGTTACCATAGATATAACTATCAAAATGTAATTTCTTACTTTTCTTCTCATCTTAATTATCTTCCTTGTTTTATGATTTCCAACCGATCCCACGGAGTAAAAAAGTTTTCAAAATCATATTTACTTAATCTTCGGGACCTCCCATCTGTTTTACAAAAGAAAGGTTTGCTAATTTCCAATCTTTACCTTCTTTCACATACACTTCGGTGGCTATAAAAGGATTAGTTACTTCATTACCACCTACCACTGCCAATAAGGTAATTCGGCTGGATACAATAGCTGTATTGCCAATAATATCAGCAGAAACTTCATGAATATCTGCTTTCTTATAGTGTATACCACCGCTACGAATAACCTCAACTTCACGGTCTTTTCCCCAGCTTCCGCCCATATGGACAAATTGAGATTTATCGTGAAATAAGTCTTCAAGTTTATCGGCATCCTTATCAGCCATCCATTCCCATTTCTTCTCGGAAAGCTCGATCATTTTCTGTTCTTTGTCAGTATTTTGAGCAGTAGCTCCGATACCGTTCAGCACTAAAAATGCTCCAATAATTACTGTTTTGATATTAAATTTTGTCATAGCTAATAGTTTTATTTTTGAATTTCATGGTCATCCCGAACATTACTAAATGTGAGATCGAGTAACTTCCAATGGGCACTTTCTTTTTTATAAAATTCTGTCACGGTAAATTCATTGGACACATCATTTCCCCGAACATGGGCGGTAAGTGTAATTCGGTTCCATAAAACTGCAGTATCATCTCCAAAGGTCTCCACGGCTACATCATGTACTTCAGCCTTTTTATACCAAATGCTCCCAGTTTCTATAATTTCCAGTTCCCGATCTTTCTTCCAGGAACCGCTCATATGTACAAATTTTGCTTTATCGTGAAATAGCTTTTCAAGTTTCTCAACATCCTTATCGGCCATCCAATCCCATTTCTTTTTGGAAAGTTCTTTGATTTCTTTTTCAGTATCCGAACTTGATAATTCCGGAGCCTTGATAGCATTATAGGTTTCCGCAGTAATGGTATCAGTCCATTTTGTTGGGGCATTTCCACTTATTGCAATATAGGTAACCGGGGTGTTGGGTGTAGCAGCGTGCCAATGTTCTATCTCAGGTTCACATTTTATCACATCCCCCTGTTTTACTACCTGGACTTCCTTTCCTTTTTCCTGATAGTAACCTACTCCGTCTGTGATATATAATTGTTGGCCTTTGGGGTGAAGGTGCCAATTCAGCTTTGAACCGGCTGCCATTGTTGCCTGTACGACATTAAAATCAAAATTTTCATCAGCCTCAGCCAGGTGATTTAACCAAACATCACCGGTATGATGAACATTGGGTGCTTTTTCTCCCTTTGGAAAAATTTCAGGTTGGGCCATCAACCATTGTGAGGAAAATAAGGTTATCATAGTGATTAAATAAAATGTTTTTATGAGTTTCATAGTATATTTTTTAAGGTTTAATATTTTTTAATCCAGGCCTTTATCCTGCAGCCACTCGAATAAATGATCGGCCACTTCCTGATTATTTAAATCTGACATTGGGAAATGCGTATTTCCTTTCATCCCAATCTCAGGTAGATGCACCAGCGTAACATCTCCACCGTGTTCATTTACTACATCTGTCCATTTTCTGGCCATAGCAAGGGCTACACGCCACTGTTCTTTACCTGGGTTTTGTGTTTCTTCTTCAGGGATATAATCTCCAAAATAGATGATAATCGGAATTTCGGTAAGGCGTTCGAATTCCGACATTGGAACTCCCCTGGCACTTAATTCACCGCCTAAATAAGGCATAGGCTCAGGCACCTCTCCTTCCGGAAACACAAAATTGCTTCCGGGCTCATAAGACGCTATCACCTTTATATTCTCATTTTCCAAGGCTGTGAGCCAGCCCTGTCCACCGCTATGGGAATGGGTCACCAGCACACCAGGACCAATTTTATCGAATAAAGCAGAAACAGCATCAATATTTACTTCAATATCCAAGGGTCCGGTATCAGGTGTCATTTGTCTGAAGAACTGATCTAAAGCTTCGGGATCTTTTGAGAACTGTACATCTTCATAAAATTCCGTCCCCATTCCCAATCTGAAGATACCAAACCACAACTGGTCATCGGTACTTGCCGAAATTGTGGTAGGTTCTGTGCTCCTTCCGGCTAATCCTCTTCTGGGTTGATCGATAAGGTAAACCGGAAAGCGTTTCCGAAGGAAAATACTTTGGAATCCCTCCCTGCCATCGGACGTAGTTTGCCAGGTTCTCATCGATTGCCCGAACCCGTGCCAAAATATTAGTGGTAATTCGCGAGCGTTTACAGGTTTTTGATAAAAAACCGTAGCATGGTCACCGTGCAGGGTTTGTCCTGCCGTACTTTGGTTACCCGGATTAAATGCTCCGTGCTCAACAGGATCAAAGGTTCCAGGACTCTTTTTTACCGTGCCTCCAGCGGCAAAACTTCCTTGCTCTGCAATAACTAATTCCCCATTAGGTTTTACCCCACAGGAAAAAATAACAAAACTTAGCAATACTAAAATCCCCTTAAAAGCAGAAGATAATGTCTTAGGTTTAATATGTGTTTTTAATATCATATTTCTTTAATTTTGAATTGAACATATACCTGAATAAGGATAAATATTCATTTCTATACAAAGATCGATTAATAAAGAGCCATACTTTGTATACAGAATACTGATATCCTTACCATTTTTACTGATATGGCCCGTTCTCCTAATTTACTAATAATCTGATTGGTATATTTGTTATGAAATTATAGAAACTATAAAAATGAAGGATTTAGTTAAAGTAGATACCATTTCTGAATACAATGAACTTAAGGAGATACCCACCAGGCATCCCTTAATAACAGCTTTTGACAGTTCAACCGCCAGGCCATTGCCTAGCGGTAATTTCAGTTTTGGTTTTTATGCCATATTCTTAAAAGGTGTAAACTGTGGCCAGCTCCAGTACGGGAGAAATAATTATGATTATGAAGAAGGGACTTTAGTTTTTATGGGGCCCGGGCAGGTAGTGGGAATAAAAAGCCAAAAAGATTACAATCCGAAAGGTTTTGCCCTACTTTTTCATCCGGAATTCATCAAAGGCACCTCGCTTGCAGCAAACATTCACAGATATAACTTTTTTTCCTATGAGCTTAATGAAGCCTTGCATGTCTCTGAAAAAGAACAGCAAATAATAAAAGAACTGTTCTTAAAAATCGATTATGAACTCGATCAGAATATTGATAAGCACAGTAAAACCATTGTAGCCAACAATATTGAGTTACTACTGAACTACTGTGAACGTTTCTACGACAGGCAGTTTATTACCAGGGAAAATTTAAATAAAGGTATTCTTTCCAATTTTGAGAAATTATTAAATGAATACTTCCATTCTGAAAATCCGACGAAATTAGGATTACCCTCAGTAGCTTATTTTGCTGATAAATTAAACCTTTCTTCAAATTATTTTGGAGATTTAATCAAAAAGGAAACCGGTAAATCGGCAATGGATCATATTCACCTTAAGCTAATAGATATCGCAAAAGAAAAGATATTCGAAGCAGATAAATCAATAAGCCAGATCGCTTATGAACTGGGTTTTAAGTACCCTCAACATTTCAACCGAATGTTTAAAAAAGAAACTGGTATTACACCTAGTGAGTATCGTTCAATGAATTAATGGTTAAATTCTAAATTAAAAATCCAAAATGCGGAACGTATTTGCCTCATTTTGGATTTATCTATAGTCTTTTTGATTTAAGGGAATGAATTAATCCTTAAACTGACTTTCAATTTCAAGTGGGTTTATAGGTTTTACCCTATCCCAAAAAGATATCACGTTAATAATCTTCCACTGATCGTCTTTTTTTTGCATTAGTCTTGATTCACTACTTAAGTAATACTTATTTTTTTCATCCACAAGATTATATTGGTTCCATTTTGCATAGGCAGAACGATCGCTATTAAATTTTATATCAAATTTCTTACGTTTAGGATTAGAGTATTTAGGTTTTTCATTTTCAACATAAAAACCTGTCATCATAATTTTCTAAGCAGTCACTAAAATTTTTCAACCGAGTAGGATTAACAAAACAATCTAATTTTTTTCAAATAAAATGTTTAAAAAACTTATTAATTTTCTTTACATTTGATTAATATCAACCTTAAAGTTACCTAATCGGTTACCTGAAGGAAAGAAAATTAAGAAAAGTACTGAATTTAAAGGTATACTGGGAAGGGTCTAATAGCCCTGTCATCCCGACTTTTTAAGATATCAAAATATCACAAAAATTATCAAAATCCTATATTTAATTTCTTTAATAGGTATATCGCTATTTAGTACGGGAAAATAAAAAAAAACGAGCATACAGAAATTTCCATATGCTCGTTATTAAAAATATATTTTGCAAATTTTAAATTATCTCTGTTTTACCTGGGGTTGGAATTGGATATAGTCCATCTTTACCCGGTACAGTTGGAGGAGTAGACTCCCAGGTTACCTCTTCTGGCATTAAAACTTTATCTGATTTTAAAGCTTCATCCCAGTTAATTATTTGACCTGAATAGGTAGCCATTCTTCCCATGATGGCAGTCATGGTACTTTTTGCTCCATTTTCCGCATCACTTATAACCTCCTTATTTCTTATGGAAGCAAAGAGTTTATCGTGCTCTACCTGATAGGGGTTTGGATCCCTTCGGTTTCTGTATTCAAAGATATTATTACCTTCTATATCTGTAATACTAGCAGCACCTGCATCATTCATATGAACAGATCCTTTTGTACCCTGAAAATCCTCTCCCACCTTAGACCAGGTCCCAGGTTGATGACGACATTGACTTGAAATTACTGCACCCCCAGGATATTTAAATTCTACAAAATGATGATCAAAAATCTCCCCATGTTCAGAACCTGTTCTTACAAGGCGTCCTCCCATACCCTGAGCAGAAACGGGATATTCTCCAATAAACCAGTTTGCAACATCTATATTATGAATGTGCTGTTCAAGGATATGATCTCCACACAGCCAATTAAAATAATACCAATTCCGCATTTGGTACTCCATTTCGCTCTGGCCTGCTCTTCTGGGATTTACCCATACTCCGCCGCTGTTCCAATATACCTGGCCCGAAATTATTTTTCCAATCGCATTTTGATTAATTTTTTCTTCCATTGCGATGTAATTGTTTTGGTAATGCCGCTGAAGACCAACAACCACATTTAGTTTATTCGCTTTCGCAACTTTGGCCATTTCGAGTACTTTTCTTATTCCAGGTACATCGGTAGCCACGGGTTTTTCCATAAACACATGCTTGCCTGCATTTATAGCATACTCAAAATGATAGGGCCTGAAGCCCGGCGGAGTTGCCATGATAACCACATCTGCCTGGTCTATGGCTTTTTTATAAGCATCAAAACCAACAAATTTATTTTTCTCCTTAACATTTACTTTTTTTGTTCCTTCAAATTCTTTTTGAAGGCTTTGTAGGCTTCCGTTCAACCTATCTTCAAAGGCATCAGCCATTGCTACTAATTCCACATTTTCATCAGCCTTCAATGCCTGGTTTGCTGCTCCTGTACCTCTACCTCCACAGCCTACCACTGCTATCTTTAAGGTTTTATCATTAAAAACATTTGCCATAGCCCCCATTTCCATAGCGGGTAGCATCATTCCGGCTGTGAAAAGAGCTGTATTCTTGCAAAAAGTTCTTCTTGAAGATTGCAAATCAGGTTTCTGGTTCTTTTTAGAGTTATTCATTATTCTATTGTTTTAAAGTTACGGGGTTTGTGAACCCCAATATTTTTCATAATCGGTTTCTGATGGTGGATTTGGAGTCCTTACAATTCTAAATCCTACAAATGGGGCATCTGTATTCCACCATCTACTTTTAGGAAATTGCGGATCCCGCATTTTCCAATTTTCTAGTGAGCCCAATCGGGCGGCACTTCTTAAATACTCGGCATCATCATAATAAGAGCCTCCTCTAACCGAGCGTGGATATTCAGTTTCAGGAAATTCTATAGGGTTTATTGTTACAGATTTCCTGGTTCTATAAACTTCTGGCAGGTATTGATCTAGTGTCCATTCTGCTACATTTCCATACATATCATAAAGCCCCCAGGGATTCGGCTTTTTTTGACCTACTCTATGATAAGAATTTTCGCTATTGCCATAAAACCAGGCATATTCGTCCAAATCTTCTATATTATCTCCAAAATGAAACGCTGTAGTAGTACCCGCACGAGCTGCATATTCCCATTCGGCTTCTGTAGGCAACCGATAAAAATGGCCTGTTTTGGCAGATAACCATTCGCAAAATTTAGAAGCCGCATGATGGGTTACATTTCCTACCGGTAAACCTTCACCGGTACCCATCCCCAGGCTCATATCTACATAAGGAATAGTAGCTCCCGAGACTGCATCTACTACTATATCTACCTCCCCCGCTTTGGCAGTTGGTGGAACTCCATCTATTGCCCTGTTCACAAACAAATTATATAACTCCCAGGTAATTTCATGTTTGGCCATCCAGAAAGCGTCTACTTTCACTTCATGTACAGGACCTTCGTCCATATAGCGGTTTTCTTCACCTTCCGGACTTCCCATTGTAAAGGTTCCGGCAGGGATTGCTACCATTTCAATTACCAAATCTGATCCTGCTATTTGCTGAGTATAATCTTCAAGTTGCTTTTCCTGGGAAGAAGCTATTGTAACAACTAAAAGAAACAGTAAAATAAACAGGTTTTGTCTACTTTTCATCTTTATAAATTTTCTGACTTCTTAAATAAATACTGGTTGAAAATGGGATTGAGTTTATAAATGAGTAAGTTCTACTTTGCTAAATTCTACTTCGGCACCTTCAGCCTGTAAGGCGATATGTCCTTTTTTTGCTGTAGAATTAAATCCTTCATTTACCAGATCGCCATTCACCCATACTTTAATAGTATCTGCACGGCTTTCAATTACCATATTATTCCATTCTCCCAAAGCATTCTCAGAATCGTCGGTTAAATTTTTAATCCTGCGTTCTTTTCCTTCTGTTATACCCCAGTTTTCCTTGGGCCCTCTACGCTCTTCCATGTTAGGAACTTCAACATTTTCTACTATACACCAAAAATCACCTGCATTTTCGTGCATCATTTGCACTTCTATTGATTTTGGAAACATACCATACAAAGCACGCGGGGTAGATGCATGTACTAACACTCCACAATTTCCTGGTTCTCCCGGAAAGCGATAATCCACGTCCAGTTTATAGTTTTGATATACTGAATCTATAATTAGATGCCCCTGCGGTTCACCCAAACTAACCAATAAGCCGTCCCTAATTATAAATGGACTTTTAGCACCAGGATCTTCATCCATTTTAGGTACATCCACATGCCATCCTGAAAGATCTTTCCCATTAAATAGATTGATTGTGTCACTCCGTTTTGTTTCGTGGCTTTTACAGGAGAATATTAAAAAGGATAATATATAAATTGCTATATAATTTTTCATCTAAATCTTTTAAAATTAAATATGTTTAAATAAAACGCCAGGAAAAGATTTTATCATCTTAAATTCCCGACGTTTATTTTCACTTAGTTTAATATCCAGGGTTTTGAATCAATTGATCATTTCTATTCATCTCATCCCTTGGTATTGCAATGAAATACATCTTATCGAGCCATTCACGGTTTTCTATTCCCGGTGAGAGATCTCTGACTTCATATTCGTAATTATAACTGGAAGGGTCATATCTATATATCTGGATATTGGCTCCCGGTTTAAGAAACCCTTCTACGTCAATAATACGAACCTGTTGCCCAAGGGTTTGGGGTGCTATCATCCATCTCCGGGCATCATGAAAACGATGTTCCTCATAAACCAACTCCACCAGACGTTCTTGTCTATATTGCTCCATCAAATCCTGTCCAGATGCTGTAATAGCTGGCATACCAGCTCTATAACGAATTTTATTAAGCCATTCTTTAGCCATATCTTCTTCCCCTAGTTCTATAGAAGCTTCAACATAATTAAGTACGGCTTCTGTATATTTAAGAAAGGGAAAAGGAATCTGCTGACGAACATTCTGATCCACGATAGCAGGATCTGGATCGGTAAATTTTCTTACATAATATCCAGTATGAGTTCCATTCCAGTCTTCTATGGCACTACTACGTGTATCTAAACCATTATGTGTTATGGTTTCTCCGGTACCAGATTTTACTTCATAAGTTCCCGTCTGGATTTGGTCAAATGGATCACTACCAGCCACATCTGCGGTTCGGGGTTTCCAGTCTGCACCATCGTATAAAATAGTAGCATAAAATCGTGGATCCCGATTATCATATGGATTATTAGCATGTTCGGAATTATTCCAGTTAAACTCATTTCCATCTATGAGCTCATAGTGGTCTACTAAATTTTGGGTAGGAGCATTCCCCGCCCAGTTATGATAACCATTTGGACCATTATAAAGTCCTATCTGTTGTCCTGATTCATTTTTTGCAGCTACAAAATACCGTGCAAAAAGTAGTTCGGTAGCTGCTGCAGGATCTGCCATAACACTGCCACCTCCAAGGGAAAGGGCCATATAGTTTTCTTTGCCTTCTTCTGCAGAAACGGGTTCAATTAGATCCATTTTATATCCTCTATTTAAATCTACAACCTCTTTGGCTGCAGCCTGTGCTCTTCTCCAACGGTCTTGTTGATTTCCACTTACATAACCAAGATATTCGGGATTAGAATAACCGGCAATATCAGACGAGTTAGCCGAGGCTGTTGGTATATCGTGAAGATCACTCGCTGCGTATAATAATACCCTTGCTTTAAGAGCAAGCGCAGCTTCCATACTAGCCCTCCCATCTACATTTAAGCCTTCCAATAAAGGTTTGGCACTATCTAAGTCTGAAACAATAAATTCTACAGTTTCTTCAAATGTATTTCTAGGAATCTCCAGGTCTTCGGAATCTAACGTATAAACCTTGTCAACGATAGGTACTCCTCCATGCATCCTTAAAAGGTTATGGTAGTAATACGCTCGTAAAAACAATGCTTCTCCTCTAAGCTGATTAACCATATCTGGATCATCAAAACCAGGCTCTTCCAAATTCTCTAAAGCGATATTAGCCGCACGAATTCGACCATATAGGTCTCCCCAGTTATACGTATAATTTATAAATCCTCTTTCCGCAGGTCCAGATCGCGATTCGGTGATGGTATTAATCCCTCTACCAGGGTGTGTAAACAAAGCTTCATCTGATAGTGAAGCCATCATTTGTTCATCAAATCCTCCCTGTCCTAAACCATTGTATATTTCGAGTACAAAGGCCTCTGCCAGGGCTGCATCCACCCAAACATCTGATTGCGAGAATTCATCTAAAGGTTGGGTATCTACAAAATCGTCATTACAACCTACTACTGCAAAAAGTAAGAGCAGGAAATATCCTATATTTTTCATTCTATAATTTTTCATATTTCGAGAATATTTAAAAAGTTACTGCTACTCCCAAATTCAAAATTCGAGATTGTGGATAATAATGTCCAATGGAGTTGGTCACTTCGGGGTCATAGGCAGTCATGCCACTCCAGGTAATAAGATTAAAACCGCTTGTGTAAACCCTTAGACTACTCATTCCAATCTTTTCCCCTATTTCAACTGGAAGTGTATATCCTAATTCCACATTTTTTAAACGGATATAGTCTGTACTCTGAAGCCAATAGGTATTATTATAAGAATAATATTGATTACCACGATCGGTGATACGAGGATGAACCGAACTGGGATTCTCTACGGTCCAACGATTATCGTAATGTTCCTCCAGGTAATTTCCAATAGATCCGGCCTCATCAGTACCAACTCTTATTTCTCCTCCGGCAGCACCCTGAAAAAGGACAGAAAGATCAAAGCCTTTATATTGGGCTCCAAAGTTAAGCCCGCCCTGGAAGGTTGGGGTGGTGTTTTTATCCCGACGTACTCTGTCATCTGGTGTAATAGAACCATCTCCATCATAATCCCGGTACTTCATATCCCCAGGCCGGATGGTATTAGTAATATCACTATAATCAAGAGTATTACTGGCTATATCTTCTTCATCTACAAAAACTCCATCATAGATATAATACAAACCGGAATTTATTGTTCTTCCTGTAGTTCGTTGCCATTCTGGCGCACCCGGCGCCTCGTCCCAGAAAATAATTTTGTTCTTGGCATATCCTCCATTAACATTTACATTGTAGGTAACTTCACCAGCCTTACCACTGTGCCCAATATTAAAGTCAAATCCTCTGTTTTCAATTTCACCAATATTTTCAGCCGGAAGTGTCATCCCCGCTGATTGCGGTATAGAAGCGTTTCTTCTCCAGAGAATATTAGAACGTTTGTTTAAGAATACATCAAATTCAAAATTAATCGCACCCTCAAACATCTGTCCATCCAATCCTATATTATAGTTATTAGCAACCTCCCAAGTAATTAGTGGATTTGGGACTCTACTTTCGAAGAGAGTTTGGTTTACAGCCCCGCCGGCAACGTATGAACCAAGTCCATAGGTAGCAAAGTACTGGTATTCCTGAAGCACATCATCGTAATATACATTATCATTACCCATTTGCCCCCAGGAAGCTCTTAATTTCAAGAAGTTAACTACAGAAACATTCTCCTTCCAAAAATTTTCTTCAGAGATACGCCATCCAAGCATAAAACCTGGAAAGAAGCCGTAGCGGTTCTCTGATGGAAACATATAAGAACCATCATATCTCCACAAGAATTCAGCTAGATATTTTTGTTTATAATTATATCCAACTCTGCCAAAATAATTTAACCTTGCTCGCTCCCAGGCGCTTCCTGAGTTGTTGAGTTCCTCTCTACCACCCGCGAACATTTGATCTACTGTAGTTGACAGGAAATACCTTCGAAAAGCTCCAAAAGTTTCATTGTTGATGGTTTCACGGTTTACCCCTGCGAGCAAATTAATCTCATGATCTCCAAAATCTCTATCATAGCTCAATACGCCACCCAAGAGAATATTTAACTGATCTTCATTTCCCTGATTTAAGTTTGGCTCAGCCGGCCCTCTTTGACCTCTTATGAGTGCAGGAGTTTCACCATCATCTTCATAATCCCCCTGCCACGTGTATAAATACCAGGGCGTTTGCCAGGTTTTAGTCTGCCTAACATATTTATCTACGGCTGCGGTACCTGTAAATTTCAGCCCTTCTACCCAGGGTGCTTCAATTACTACCTTCCCGTTGGTCTGAAAATAATATCTTTTATCCCGGTTATATCCGGTTTGGTCTGTTGTGATTACCACAGGGTTTTGACCATTCTCAATATCAGGACCCGGCATACCATTTGGCCAATAGGCATTGGAAACGGGACTACCTCTCATTAACATCCGGAAAATATCTGAAGCGGCCTGGGTGGGAAAATTTCTGTCTTCTTCTCTTCCCAATACTCCAATTTGTGTGCTGATATAATCACTAATTTCCGCATCCATATTAACACGAATTCCATATTGCTGATAATTTGTCGCCGAATTTTTGTAAAAGGCATCTTGATCCTGATAATTAATGGAGGCTATTAGGTTAACGTCTTCACTTCCCCCACTAATTTGTAAATTATGTTTTTGCTGGGTAGACCAATCTTTTAGAGTTTCTCCAAACCAGTCGGTATTGGGATAATTCCAGGGATCTTCTCCACTTCGAAAGAGTGCAAATTCCTCTGGCGTAAATGGCGCCAATACTTCATTTCCATCAGGTCGGGTATAGACACCTGTGGACTGAAAGGCACTATTTGCAGGTTCCCATTCATTAACAGGAAGTTTATAAACTTCCAGGTCATTTCTCATCTCAGCGTATTGAACGGCATCAGCCAGATCTGGAATTACTGTAGGCTGCGTGAATCCCATATTATAATTATATGATAATTGGGCCTTTCCTTCCCTTCCTCTTTTGGTGGTAACCAAAATAACTCCGTTTGCTGCTCGAGCTCCATAAATAGCTCCAGAAGCATCTTTAAGAACAGAAATATCTGCAATATCTGCTGGGTTTAATCGTTCAAAACCCCCAGCTCTGGCAGGAATACCGTCAATTACAACTAAGGGACTACTATCTCCTAAAGTATTGGTTCCCCTAATTCTAATATTAGAGCCATCATAGCCTGGCTCACCACTTCCCTGGGTAGCAACAACTCCCGGAATTCTACCTGTTAATGCGTTAGATACATTTAGGTTCGCAGATTTTTGAATTTCTTCCCCACCGACCGTAGCAACTGATCCAACTATATTCTCTCGTTTTTGAGTACCATAGCCCACTACAACAACCTCATCCAATTGAGCCTGATCTTCCTGAAGTACTATCTCCAAAGTAGCTTGTCCATCTACACTCACTTCCTGAGTCAAAAAACCTAAATAGGAAAAAAGTAATACCGCATCCGATCCTACGGTTATTTCATAATTTCCATCAAAGTCTGTGACTACTCCATTAGTAGTTCCTTTTTCTATTACATTCGCACCCGGTATAGGCATCCCGGTGGGATCTGTTACGACACCCCTTACGGTCTGTTGGGTTTTCGAAGTTGATTTTTTAGGGGAATATCCCAGTGATATTAATTCATTTTTATCTGGAAGTTTTAAGTCCGGAACGAATTCTTCCGAAAATAGCGTTTCTTCACCTGGACTATTTCCTGTGGCGGAAACTACCATCGGACAGATAATAAATGGTAAGTAAAAAAATATTAATTTATTCATATTAAATTTAAATTTCAAAACGCATCCAGTGTTCTATAAGACCACGTTTCTGGTTAATTAAATGAATGAATTTTCTCTTTTCATAAGCTTTTTTTGTTTTGTGCATTCTGTTTAAATTGGTTTATTTCATTGGCGGGGCAGATTTAATTAATACTTATTTTAGAATGTGGTCATTTATGTTTAAATCCATCTATAAGGAAGAATTTTAATTAAACGTTTTAGTAAATACGTAATATGCATCCATAATTTATTAGGTCTTAATTCTATCACGATATATTAAATTCGTGCTTCTTAATTGTATTTATATATACTGGCCTTATCGTTATTGCGGGAAATGACTAACCTTTTTGCTCCATTATTGAAGCGCATAAGATTAGCATCTCGAATATCTCCGGATAACCATAAACTCGAAAATTGGTTATTAGTGGTAACTTCTTTATCAATTACATTCAAAAGAACTCCCTTTGATGCATCAGATTTTCCTAAATTCACTCTATAAGGGAAAAAATTTCCAAGAGCTACGATATCATTCTTCCCATTACCAGTAAAATCATCAAAGGCAAAAGCATTGATCATTGATAATTGAGACATCTCTGGCAGGGAGGTTAAATTAAACTTACCATTACCAAGATTATCTACATACTTCGAGCTTAGTTCATTAATCTCAAGGATTGAAGTAGATGTTACATTTGCTGCTTTTAGCAAATCCTTCATAGTTGCACTGGCATAGTCATCATAAGAAGTATATTTCTTTCGTAGTGAAGCTACCTGCCCAAGCATTTCATCTCTTCCTGGGAGAGGGTAACTCTCCCCGTCTATATAGTATGACAATACCGGATCAAAATTCCCGTCTTTATTTATATCCTGAACATAGTATACCATTGGTTCTGTCGCGGAAGCATAAAATTGAGTATTGAGCCCCGCATTTCCAAGAAGAAAATCTATATCTCCATCAAGATCATAATCCTGTGCATCTATGCTACTCCACCAACCCTTCGTCTTATCCAGGTTCAATTCTGTGGTCTTATCTGTAAGAATACCATTGTTGTTTTTAAGTACCGTTAAGGGCATCCACTCCCCAACTATAAAGAGATCTGGCCAGGAATCATTGTCAATATCTGTCCAAACGGCATCTGTTACCATTCCTAGTTTTTCCAAAGCTATTTCTTTGGTATTTGTGAATTTCACAATACTATCCCGGCTGTCATTTCTTAACAATATACTCTGCGAGGCGAAAGGATAATTCTTTGCTTTATGGCGTCCTCCTACGAAGAGGTCAAGATCTCCGTCCTTATCATAGTCTGTAGAAACCACCACTCCCCCACTGAAAGAAGTATTAGGTAGGGAGTTTACTGCTTTTTCAAAGTTCCCAGCTCCATCATTAATATAAAGCCTATCCTCATAAAAAGAAGATCCTACAGGTTTTTCATTTCCCCCACTCAATACATACATATCAAGATCACCGTCAGTATCAGCATCAAAAAAGTGTATTCCTACATCCTCACTGTAAACATCTTCTGGTGCCGTCCAGGGCTGCCCTTTTGGCCCTTTCTCTAAAGTTCCATTATCTTTTCCCAAATACATCTGCCCTGACTGACCGGAAGCTCCTCCAAAAAAAACATCATCATTACCATCTCCATTAACGTCTCCAACAGCCATTCTACCTCCTAAACGGGATAATTGATATGGTACTAATCCCTGATGAAGAAAATCTACATAATCGTTTTCCTTATGCTCAAAATCTAATCCTGATGATTTTGTCACCTCTTTAAATAAAAGTGTTTCGATGTCTATTGGTGATTGGTACTTATTGACCGCATCAGTTTGATTAATAGTCAAAACTTGATTAGAATCTATATTTTCAAGAATAGATACTCTTCCATCTGGCCAAACCACCTCCAACTTTTTTAAGTTTTTTTCTTTACCTATCCCTATTGTCAATTGAGGTTCAACAGAAGATAAATATCCTCGCGTATAATAGGCTTCATGATAAAGCTTCTTTTGATCTCCTAGTGTTGTGATGACTTTTGCTCCCAGACCAAATGTATTATGGCCTTCCCCCTTCAGCTTTATTTTAACATAATTATTCTTATGAGACTCCTGCTGGTTGTTTTGATATATGGTAACAGGATCATTTAAATTACTAACTACAAGATCAAGGTCTCCATCATTATCCAGGTCTGCATAGGCCGCGCCAGTAGAAACAGAGGGTTTATCCAGGCCCCATTTTGTAGCGTGGTTTTCAAATTTTATTCCATTAGTGTTTCGAAAGGAGTAATTTGAAATTTTAGTAGAAGGCATTTTACTAATTAACGGTAATAAATCAACTGTTTGATTCCTGGCATTAGCTTCGGATATTTCCTTACTTGTAGTGAAGTTCACAAAATCGAGATTGGTCACGTCCCGTAGATAGCCATTGGTTATAAAAAGATCTTTTAAACCATCATTATCAAAATCGGCAAACAGTGTGGCCCAGCTCCAATCTGTATTAGAAATCCCCGAAAATTGGGCAATTTCGCTAAAACGCGGAATTGAATCTTCGGCAAGCCCACGATTAAGCTGAAATGTATTTCTCATATATTGATGGTGATAGCCGCTATCTACCGCTTTGGAGAATTTATTGTATTCATCGGGTCCTTTCAGAATTTTTTGTCTGTAATTATCTTCAGGAAGCATATCAGCCACAAAAATATCAGGGAGACCATCATTATTAACATCAGCAATATCTGATCCCATACCGTATTTTGAAAGCTGTCCCATGGCGAGATGAGAAATTTCCTTAAAAGTCCCATCTCTATTATTCAAATAGCAAAAATCCTGCTCTTCGTAATCGTTAGTTACATATATATCTGGCCAGCCATCTTTGTTAATATCTGAAATTGATGCACTTAATCCAAAATTAAGCCCGCTGCCATGTATCCCGGTTGTTTCGGTTACTTCCGTGAAGTTATTATTGTCATTTCTGTATAATTTATTACCGAAATAGGGATGTCTTAAACTCCTTAATTTTTGCACATTAAAAAATGCCGAATAAAACATATTCGCGTGGTTCAATAAAAACATATCAAGATCTCCATCCAGATCGTAGTCAAAAAAATAGGCTTGAGAAGTAAAGGTACCCCGAGCATCGACTCCATATTCACGAGCACTTTCCGTAAAAGTAGGAGTTCCACCTTTTTTTCCTCCGTCATTAATAAAGAGTTGGTTTGATCTGGAAGAGTACTCCTTTACAATGGCCTTGTTGTATCCTTCAGAAGGGGAATTTCCAGAATAGGAAACGTAAATATCCAACCAGCCATCTCCATTTATATCCACCAGGCTTACCCCTGTGTTCCAGTCATTTCTACCCTGAAGACCTGCTTGAAGAGTAACCTCCTCAAATTTCCAGTCTCCAAGATTAAGGAATAATTTATTTGGCACCTGGTTACCTATAAAATAAATATCAGTCAAGCCGTCATTATTTAGATCTCCAACTGCTACCCCCGCTCCATTATAGGTATATTCATAAGTCATTATATTATTATGTCCATCTTCTGTAATATCATTAGAAAACACTATTCCTGTTTCATCAGAAGACATTTCTGTAAACATACCAGGTTTCTCACATCCCTGGATTATAATGATTAATCCCAGAGTAAGACCCGACGCTATATTTCGTAAAAACTTTTCTAATTTCATAAACTTAGAGGAACACTATAACGGTTACTACTACTTACCTGCTACTCGCTTTTCACTGATAAGTGTTTTTACCACTTTTTGAAGTTTATCTGGCTTATTTTCATACTCACTTAAATCAATAATTTCTACTTTTCGGAAGTCAGTAGGATGACTTTCACTTTGTAACGAAATTGTACCTTCTTTTAAAAGCTCCCCATCATCTCTTTGTGGCTTACTATAACGCATTACCTCTTCCCCGTTTACATAGTGAACCATTAATGAATCTCTTAGCACCAGCACTTCTACCCGAACCCACTGATCTCCATGATAGGTATGAGAAGAAGATTCTTTGCAATGAGTTTTTATGAGTTTGTCTTTCATTATATATTGGGTTCCAGGAGTACAAAGATTAGCAGTAGATCGTTCATTTTCTCCGTTACCCCCAAGTAATTGGACTTCTATTGAATTAGGAAAGTCCTGATCTTTGCCCATAGTTGTCGGCTCCTGTCCATGTAACATAATTCCATTATTTCTATAGGCCCAACCACCTGGATTGTTAGTAACCTGGTCGCCTATAAAGCGATATTCCACTCCTATGAGATAAGAGGAGAAAGACTCCTTATAAAATATATGTCCGAACTTATTATCAAACCCCCCGTCATATTGATCGTATCTAATTTGTAAGTTCCCATCTTCTACTCTGAAAGTATTACCGAAGTTCTCACCAAGATCATATCCGCGAATTTTAACTTCCCAATTATCTAAGTTCTCTCCATTAAAGAGGGGTTGCCATTGACGTGATTTTTGTGAAGTACATATAAAACTTCCTAAAATAATTCCAAATGCTACGTTTATGAGGGGCTTAAACATATATATTTATTTAGTTGAAAACGATAACCAGAATTCTCCAATCCGATTCCTCCTATTACATTCAAGTCTAGCTTACTTGTAGGTAAAAACAAGAATGAAATAGTTATTAAAAAATTAGTTTTATAGCTTGTGATCTTTTATTGGATAAGCTAAATTTTGTAAAAAATTTAGCTCAGATAAACAGTGGGAAATCACATTAAACAATATTTAATATTAAGTTAACAGATTTATTAGGAAATGAATATATAAATATTATTTCTAAATAAATGTACCTCATACATTTTTTTTCATTTTTTTAGAAAATTCTTATTATAATCAAATTTCACCTAAAAAATTTTTAATAAAAAAAACAGGATAGCTTTACCGAAATTTCATTCTGTTGTCAGGGAATAAAGAGAAATTTATAAAACTCAAGTTTTGGAAGAAAAACGAAAATTAGTTCTGGTAATAATATAAAGCGATAGATTGTTTTCCAACCTAATTCTAACCGCTTTTAATGTGAATTACAAAATTTGCTTGTAGGTTCAAATCAGATTTAGCGCTGTTCACTGCTCCAAACTTAAAAAATTTGACAATTGAGGAAGGCTATTATTTAGTCAAAAAAAGGCGGGTTTGAATCACCCATCTTCTGGTGACATTAAATTCATAAAGTATATAAAAAATAAAAACCTTTCCGCGAACGGAAAGGTTTTAAAATTAATCCGAAAACATATTCTTTATGCTTAACACCTAAGTATTCCTATCCCCAAATAAAAATACTTAAAAAACATGCATCGAATTAATCCCCAAATTATATCGTTAAAAAGTTTCTAGCTCTAACTACTTAACTATGCTACTGAACTTATCTTTTAGTGATTTTTCATATTTGTTATAATTAATTAAATATACCTGCTCCTCTAAAAGAGCCTTCTCTCTCCATGTGAGAGAATTTGGTAATTCGTTACTTCGCCCCATTTTTTTAAGATTCATTATTAATTAGAGAATATCTTCTCTATACCTTCAATAGATGTGAAGTCTTTACTCAACATCTTCTAATTTGATCCTAAACAATGGCCATAATAATTTGAGTAACTTTTCGAATATCCCAGGTATTACTTATTTTATCAATGACTATTTTTAGTTGGATATTTACGCTTCCCGTCAAAAGTAGAAAAGATGCAGAAAGGATTAAAAAAAATGTCGTGAACGGCCACTTTTTTGTCGTGAACGAGTATTTTAAACATAATGAACGTATTTTTTACATCTTTAAAACAGATAAGTTCTTCATAAAGAATTTTAATTGATTTAATATTGAAGTGTTATAGCTATAGCTCTTTTAAATAATTATATATTTTACTTAAAAAACTATAATGCTTCTTTACATTTGATCTAATATTCTTTAAATCAAAATTTGAAAAAATTATTTGCTGTATTTATTTTCCTTTTTTCAGTTACACTTTGGTGTCAGGAAGATAATTCTCTATTGGTTAGTAAAAATACCTTTTCGTTTAGAGAAGGTTATTTAACCTCTAATCCCTTCCACTCTATCTACGATACCAACGGATGGCTATGGATTTTAGGCGAGAACAAACTTTCAAACGAATATATTTTAGGAGAACAGGAAATTATTATTCAACGTTTTGATGGGGCTAATTTCTTCACATTAAAATTACCTGAAACCTTTAATAAAAAAATTAAAGATGGCTATTTCTTTAAAGGTCAGGACCACGGACTTTATTTAAAATTATATTATCAGGCTGCTCGAGCTGAATTATTTTATATCAATACAGAAACCTTAGCGCTTAAAGCTGTCAAAGAATATAATAAGCTTAACGAAAACTTTTTATTTTCAAAAGCCTACACTGCTGAAGATTCAAGCCGTATTGTTCTTACGTCAAATAATAAATTTTATAGTGCCACACTTAATAAGTTAAGTCTAAGGTTTATTGATTCTTTACCCTTTGAAAGACCGGTTGCTCAACCGGTTCTGGCTGAGCCAATCACAATGGATGACTTTACCCTGATAAAATTACAAACCAAAAAAGAGGGCGTTTTTTTGAATAAGGAGGGAAAGTTCATAAAAAAAATAGCCGAAAGTGATTTTGAAGCCACAAATAGAATTAATTTTTATCCAACAATAATACAGCCCCCTTTTAAAGTCAGTGATGCCTTTTACACCTATATTGATAACTATAAGAATGTCTTCAAATTCAATAAAGAATTTAAAAAATTCGTAGAAATACCTCATACTGATAGTGTATTAAGCGGAAATAAAAAACTGCAGTTTACTTCAGGTTTCAACTATGGCTTTTCCACTGAAATTGACGGAGACTTCACAGCAGTGGAGTTATATCGCCTTAAAGATTTTCAAAATGAATTATTTACTACAATTAAAGTAAAAAATATATCAGGAATTGCTTACAGGGATTTTGAAAAAGACCTGATAATACTCGACGGGAACACCTTAGAATCCTATTCTTTTATAAAAAGTAAAATCAAAACTTTTTTAAAAGATAAAAGTGTACGGTCAATAAAAAAATTGGAAGAAAACAAGTATATCATAGCAACAGATAAAGAAGGGCTTTACAAGATCGACGTAAAAGAAAATACAGAAGAAAGAATAAAAATTCTATCCGATTCTAACGAGTTAAACATTAATTACTCCCGGAGTATTTTCAATGGAAAAGACACCAATCTTATAATTGCGGACTCTGATTATCTATATACCCTGAATTCAAATTATGAGGTAATTCAGGACAAAACGATAGAAATATATAGCGGAATAATTATAAAACTAAAAGACACCTTATTTACGGCAGATCCAGGAGGTGGAATTTATAAATATAGTCTTAAAGAAAATAGCTATACTAAAATTGCAAATACCGAGGCTATACAAGTAAAGGAATTTGCTACAGATGGTACCGCCCTCTTTGCAAACACTGCTCAGGGAATTTTTGAATACGAGAACGGGAAATTTAATACCTATTCATTTGAAAATGTAGAAACAGATCACTTGCTATCTATAAACTATCTGCAAGATTATGGCATTCTGGTTTCCACAAAGTTCGGTGAGATTTATACATTCAATACAACAACTAAAAAATTAAATCTGCTTTATAAAGATGCATTAAATGCATCCATTGTTGGGATGGTTGCAGATGACAACGGAACTTTATGGTTAAATACCTATGCCGGGATTGTATCCTTAAACCCATCTTCAAAAAAAATTATTAGATATACTACAAAAGATGGCGTTTATGAGCTAGAAGGCAATAGGTTTAGTACCTATAAAGATGAACAGAATGGTAGTATTTTAATGGGAAGTAATAAAGGGCTTAGCTATTTTAAGCCAGATGAGTTAGTTGAAAGTAATTTAAAAGCACAACCTCAATTTACTTCAATCTCATTTTTTAATTCAGAAAACGATCGCTGGGAAGTTAACACTTCTCCAGACTTTTTAAATAATACTCGTAAGATTGATTTGCCTTCAGAATACAGAAGATTTTCTGCAACACTCTCTGTTTTTGGACAGCTAAACCCTCAGGATATTACGTACCGGTATCGCTTATTAAATATTGGAAGTAACTCAGACTGGTTTACCACCTACGCTGGTAAAGAAATTTTATTCGCAAATCTGGCAGCAGGAGTTTATAATTTAGAAGTTGAGGCCTACAGTGCCTCTAAAGAAAAAATAGGAGAAACGATAGTTCTAAAAGTAATTTCTAAAGAAGTTTTTTATAAAACCTGGTGGTTTATTTTATTGATTCTCCTTTTTGTTGTCATTTCTGTTCTATTTCTATTTTACCAATATAAAGTAAAACAGAAATTATTTACAAAAAATAAAATTGCATTGAACGAAGCGCAAATTAAAAATACTATGATGTTAGAAATTCATCATAGAATTAAGAATAATCTTCAAATTGTTTCCGGGCTGTTAGGCTTACAAATGGCAAACAGTAAAAACGAAGAATTAAAAGTAAAATTACAGGATAGCCAAAGCAGGATTGAGTCTATCGCAGGTATTCACAATCTGTTATATAATTCAAGCAACCAGGATCTTATTTCTGTTAGAGAAAATATAGAAAGCTGTGTTGCCTATTACAAAAAGCTTTTTCCTACTAATGTTACGTATCATCTAGATATAGACAGTTCCATTTTAAGCGTCACTCAAGCCACCCCTTTTTCACTTTTACTAAATGAACTAATAAATAACTCAAATAAACACGCTTTTCATCAAACCAAGAATCCCGAAATATTCATAAATTTTCAGCAGAGGGATAAAAAGTATGTATTTATATATTTGGACAATGGTAATTTTACCCAACAGGCAACCCAGAAACAAACTATGGGTATGAAAATTATAGGAATGATGAACAGGCAATTGAAAGGAGAATTAAAGATTGAAAACACTACTAATTTTAAATTAATCTTACATTTTTCGAAAAATGAATAGCATAAAGATCTATATTTTAGAAGACGAAATAATAACCCAGGAGCTTCTAAAACAGACACTGGAAGATTTAGGCTTTAAAATTTGTGGGATGGCAACAAATGCAGAAACCGCACTCGCCGAGATTGCCCTTTTAAAACCAGATATTGCTATTTTAGATATTAGAGTAGAAGGCCCGCAGACAGGGATATGGTTAGGGAACCAGTTAGATATTCCTCTCATCTATTTAACAGCTTTTAATGATGTAGACACCATAAAAAAAGCAATTGCTACAACACCAACAAGTTACCTGGTAAAACCCCTTAATAATAAGGATTTATATATTGCTGTTGAATTAGCTGTAAGTAAAATAAAAAATAAGTCACAAATAATAGTGAAGGATAAAGACAAAAAAATCATCCTTTCTGAAGATCAGATTTTATATGCAAAGAAAGAAGATCAATATCTAATATTACATTTAAAAGATTCTGAAAAATTAATAAGGTCCAGTATTAAAGATTTTTTGGAACAAATGAATTCTCTATCATTTTTGCAAGTACATCGTTCCTATGTAATCAATAAAGATTGTGTTACTGCATTTAATAGCAAAGAAATAATTATTAATAACAGCCGCATTCCCATATCAAAAAGCTATGCTAAAGAGATTTTAGAAGAAATTTCTTAATTATTATCCAGCCCTGGTTTTCACTTATCATTTATCTATAGTTTTTATTGATTATCATGCAGTAACTTAGTTTTACTCCAATACTGGTTTTTATAAGGGCACATAGATCATTACATTTTAAATCCTTACGTTTCCAAAATTTCGTAAAATTTAAATAGAATGTTATTTTTTCCTTAGATGACGTTAAAACATTTAGTCATTTCTTACAATAAATATAAATTGTAAGTATGGGAAAAAAGAAACTAAAAAGGTCCCTGGGATTATGGGACATTTTAATGTTCGGGATTGGTGGTATTGTAGGTGCCGGTATTTATGCAATTATAGGAGAAGCAGCAGCACTTGGCGGCAATATGCTTTGGCTAAGTTTTATTATAGCTGCAACAGTAGCTCTTTTAACGGGATTGTCTTACGCCGAATTTGTTAGTCGGTTTCCAGATTCCGGTGGGAGTTTTGAATATATTAAACAAAGCCTGGGTAAAAAGCCGGCTTTTTTTATGTCTATTTTTATGGTATTTACCGGTGTGGTAGCCGCCGCTGCCATAGCTATTAGCTTTGCCAGTTACTTAAATAGATTATGGGATTTCCCGGCATGGATAATTGTAATAGGCATAGTTGCGTTAATGGCCCTCTTCAATATTTTTGGCGCTAAATACAGTTCTTATTATAATTCGGTTGCTACTGTAATAACCCTGGCGGGACTTGCCGCCGTTATTGTAGTTTGTATTCCCGAGTTTGGTTCTACAGATCTTACCAAGCTTAATGATTCTGGCTGGAATGGAATTATAGCCGGTAGTGCTTTAATTTTCTTTAGTTATATAGGTTTCGAAGATCTGGTAAAAATGGCTGAAGAAACTAAAAATCCTGAAAAGAATATGCCCAAAGGGGTACTTCTAAGTGGTTTGGCTGTACTTATTTTGTATGTTCTAATTGCCATAAGTTCCGTAAGTGTATTAGAATGGCAAAAACTTGCAGAATCTGAAGGACCGCTGGCTGCTGTAATAGAAACTAAATGGGGCAGGCTTGGCGCTACAGGGCTGGTTGTAGTGGCTCTTTTTGCCACGAGCAAAACCATTTTAAGCAATATATTGGGAACTTCCAGATTACTTTATGATGTTGCCCGGGATAGCGGGGTAACCTGGTTAAAAAAGTTTACAACCATATCAGGTATAGGAAATGCTCCAAATTACGCCATTATTGCCATCGCAATTCTAGCTATTGCTTTCGGACTGTTAGGAGATTTAAAAATGGTAGCCAGTATCAGTAATATTTTTATTTTTATTGTTTTTGGAATGGTGAATTTTTCATTATTAATGTTTCGTTATAAAAACAGAAAAAATAAGAAAAAAGCTCCTTTTCATATTCCTCTAAAGGTAAATAATATTCCCATTCCTACTGTTATTGCCTTGCTTACCATCCTCATTTTATTTGGCTATAACCTATACAACCTAACCCAGGGCAGTATGTAAGTTGAAATTTTTTGAAAATTATGGATAGGTTAATATCAATTAGAAAGTTTTTCAGTTTCCTATTTATAAAAAAACTTACTTCTAATTGCATGTTGAATCACGATGATGGCTGTTTGAATCATATTTTTTAGCTCAAAAAATTCCGGATTACTATTCTTATATAATTTTTCAAGTTTTTCATCTAAAAATTTCAATTTCGAAAATACTCTCTTCTTTTCATTTTCTTCGGAAGTATAAAGCAAATTATAGCTCATGAGTCGATTTAGCTCTTTTTCGAAATTATTTAGAATATCATTTTCTTCTTTGCTTCCATCAATTTGAAAAATCACCTCCTGTTCACATTCCTCTAACGGGATTGAATCCAATTTTTCTACCACATTACCTGCGGCCTGATGAGAGAATACAAGAGCTTCCAGCAAAGAATTTGAAGCCAACCTGTTGGCGCCATGCAAACCGGTGTGTGCACATTCCCCCGAGGCATAAAGTTTATTAATGCTAGTCCTGGCAAATTTATCTACCTGAATTCCACCGCACTGGTAATGAGCGGCCGGCACAATAGGGAGAAGATCTTTTTTAAAATCTATCCCTTCATCCAGGCAATATTGTACAATGGTTGGAAAATGACTTTTGAAAGCTTCTGTTTCAAGGTGTCGGCAATCAAGAAATACCGATTCTTTACCAGATTGTTGCAGCTCTCTCATAATTGCTTCAGAAACTATATCGCGGGTTGCCAGTTCTCCGTTAACATCATATTTAAAAAGGAATCTATTTCCGGCACTGTCAATTACGTATGCCCCAAAACCTCTAACCGCTTCAGAAATAAGGAACAAAGAATGCTGGTTTTTAGTATAAAGGGCTGTGGGGTGAAATTGAATAAAATTCATGTTTGATATTGCTGCGCCCGCTCTGTACGCCATTGCAATTCCGTCTCCTGTTGCAACTGAAGGATTTGTAGTATTTTGAAATATTCTTCCACTTCCGCCGGTGGCCAAAAATGTAACGCGAGAGCTTATGCTTACCACTGCAGCCTTTTGCCTGTCTATCGCCCTTACTCCTATGCAGGTTGTAATAGATTTTTCTTTTTTCAGAATTAAATCGGTCACAAAATAATGATCGCAAAAAATAATATTTGAATAAGATGCTGCTTTTTGAAGCAATTTAGTCTCCATTTCCTTCCCTGTAAGATCCTGGTGATGAACAATTCGTTTTTGTGAATGTCCGCCTTCCAGTCCAAGTTCAAGTTCTCCCAGTTCATTTGCGTCAAAGCTGGTCCCCCAATTAATAAGTTCGTACAATCTCTCCGGAGCCTGAGAAATTACCATTTTTACGACTTCGGGATCATTTATGCCTTTACCGGCTTTCATGGTGTCCTCTATATGTTGCTCAAAACTATCCCTTATTTTATCGAGTACTACCGCAATCCCTCCTTGCGCTTTAGTAGTATTACCAACATCATTATTACTCTTTGTAAGCACGTGAATAATGGCATCAGGTTTTGCTGCAGCTACCTTAATTGCAAATGATAACCCGGCAATTCCTGAACCTATAACTAAAACATCTGTTTTCATAATTTACAGTTCCATCATACGTTTTATTGGTCTGTGAGCAGCTTTCATCAGGCTCTCAGCCAGTACTATTTCGGGCGATTCATCCTTTAAACAGTTGTATAATTTTTGTAGCGTGTTCATTTTCATAAAAGCACATTCACTGCAAGCACAGCTATTATCTTCTTTTGCGGGTGCCGGTATCAAGGTTTTATCAGGTACATCCATTTGCATTTGATAAAGAATTCCTGCCTCTGTAGCTACAATAAAAGTATCCTGCTTACTGGATTTTACGAAATTGAGCATTCCAGAAGTAGACCCTATGTAATTTGCAATTTTAAGAATATGTTCTTCGGATTCCGGATGAGCTATAATTTTAGCCGAAGGATACTTTGCGTACAATTCCAACAATTTATCTATAGAAAAAGCTTCATGAACAATACACGCGCCATCCCAGAGTAACATTTTCCTGCCGGTTTTTTCTATTAAATACCGGCCAAGATTCTTATCGGGTGCAAAAATAATGGGCTTATCTAAAGGAATGGAGTTTATCACTCTTTCGGCATTAGAGGAGGTACAAACCACATCACTCATTGCCTTAATTTCAGCAGAACAATTAATATAAGTGACCACCACGTAATTGGGATATTGATCTTTTAATTGCTGAAAAGCTTCAGGAGGACAACTTTCAGCTAAAGAACAACCCGCGTTAAGATCGGGTAAAAGAACTTTTCTGGACGGATTCAGGATCTTGGCAGTTTCAGCCATAAAATGTACGCCGGCAAAAACAATAATATCAGCATTTGTGGTAGCAGCTTTTTTGGCCAGCTCCAGACTATCTCCGACAAAATCAGCGATCTCCTGGATTTCCGGTTCCTGATAATAATGAGCCAGGATAACGGCATTTTTCGTTTTTTTTAATATTGAAATCTCTTCTTGTAGTGATAATTTATTTTCCGTTAACACACTCATTATGATGGTTTTTAGAGAAAAAAGAATTCAGAAACTTTTGAAAATCTAATCTTCTGAAACTATCAGAAGAATATAATTGAATTAAGCTACCTCCCAGCAAACCCAGGCACTCACCGTAAACGGTTAAGAAATTTGCAAAGTAAACCCCGAAGCATTTAATCTCGATTATAGAGTAAAATTAATAGGATTTTATTCTGCGATTTATGACCCTAATCAGGAAAAAGGAATTTCTTATCATTTCTGAATTTTTCTACAGTGAAAAATTCAGCTATTACAGCTATTTATACAAATTTCTGCAATGTGATTGCGATCATAAATTTGTGTATGCCTTAAAATCTTTCTTTGTAAAAATTAAATTTTACAAAAATGAATGATACGATTGATACTTCTAAACTCGCTGCAGGACACCCGGTAAGTGTATATTTTCAGGAAAAAGAATTGATAAAATTACTTACTGAAGAATTAAAAAATACAAATCCCACGGCTGAATATCAAAAGTTCTATAATATTTTCAATCAGTTGCAATCTATAGAAAGACGTTTTGAGAGAAAAGAGAACCAACTATTTCCTTTCCTGGAACAAAAAGGATGGAACGGCCCATCACAGGGAATGTGGTCTTTTCACGACACTTTAAGAGAGCAGTTTAGATTATTGCGAAAAAAAATTGAAGCAAGGGAAATAGAAGAAATAGATCAGGACGTACAATATCTTATCAGCGGAATTTTTAGATTGTTATTAATTGAAGAAACAACATTATTTCCAAACGCTCTAAAAATACTAACGGAAGAAGATTGGACCAAAGTACGTGCGGGCGAAGAAGAAATAGGTTGGATGCTACCGCAGATTCCACCAGCCTTTCCTAATAAGGAATATATACATCCCAGCCAGGATTTCACCAAAAGAGAGCTTTCATTTTCGCTAGAGAATACCGCCCATTACGATGAAGGTTATATGACGGTAGAACAGGTAAACCTGCTTCTTAAAACTATGCCGTTAGACCTTACTTATGTAGATGAGAATGATAAAGTGATATTTTACAATCGTGGAGAAGAACGTGTATTTCCCAGAAGTGCGGGTATTATTGGCCGTGAAGTAAAATTTTGTCATCCTCCAAAAAGTGTAGGTACTGTTTTAAAAATTTTGGAAGAATTTAGAAAAGGAACTAAAAGTGAATCATCTTTCTGGATTAATTTTAAAGGTCGACTTATCTACATCAGGTATTTTGCTGTTCGTGATGCTCAGAAAAATTATAAAGGTGTAATTGAAATGTCTCAGGATATTACAGATATTAAGAATATAGAAGGGGAAAAACGCCTATTGGATTGGGATTAAAAATTAGGTAATCACCAAGTGATTAAAAGAATACCCAGGAAGAAACTCGAAAACAATAAGCTTATGCCTGTGTATTAGGAAACAAGATAGCAGCCGCTTTTTTTGATAATTTTAAAAACCTTTACTTTGCTAAAATCCATTTCCTGACTTTTTAAATATATCATTATGAAATATTCTTCCAATTTTAAAACTTTACTTCCCCTGTTCCTTTTAATTATCGCTCCTTTGGTGAACCAGGCTCAAGAACAGGAATATTATGAACTCAAGGTTTATGAATTTGAAAACCACGATCAGGTAGAAAAGACCGAAAATTACCTTCAAAACGCACTACTCCCCGGCTTAAAGGATTTAGGAGTGAAAAATATTGGTGTTTTCAAACCCAAGGCCGACAGCCTAAATAAACTGTATGTGTTGATTCCTTATACTTCTTTAGAGGAATTTGCGTCAAAAAATAAAGCCTTTCAGAATTCAGAAGTTTTTCAGCAAAAAGATGGTGATTATATATCGGGTTCAAATGATAATCCACCTTATAAAAGGATGAGTACCATTTTGCTAAAAGCATTTAAAGATATGCCGGTAATGAAACCTTCAGCAATTGAGGGGCCAAAAAAAGACCGGGTTTATGAACTAAGAAGTTATCAATCCTCAACCGAAGCTTTGCTGAAGAATAAGATAAAAATGTTTAATGAAGGAGGGGAAATAAAGCTTTTTGATGAATTGGATTTTAATGCTGTATTTTATGGTGAAGTGATAGCAGGGCCCCATATGCCAAATCTTATGTACCTCACAACATTTAGCGACCAGGAATCGAGAGATGAGCACTGGGAAAGCTTTGGCAACTCACCCGTATGGAAGAAAATGGAAGCTATTCCCGAATACCAAGGCAATGTTTCTAAAATAGATATTCACTATTTATATCCTACCGATTATTCTGATTATTAGTAAAAAATTATAGTCCAGAAAGTAACACATAAACTCTGGATAATTTGAAATATTTTTTAAATGAGCCCGGTAACTTATCAGGCTCATTCTTTTTGTAGCTTTTTCTCTATCAAAAATAAACTACCTCGAACCAAGCTCCCGAAGCTCTTATAGGGAAACATTGATTAAATTTCGAGATAAAGCCTAGAACATTTAAATCTCGATTCTTAATTAAACTTTTAACAAATTCTAAAAATAATCGGTAATAATAAAAATACTAAGCCACCCTTCAAATTATTAGATTTCACTAAAAATCATTATAAACTTCAAATAATACCGATTTTTTATTTATAAGCGGCTATTTTTCTTAATTCCGTTTTTCTACGCAGAAAATTCAATTCAATACGTATTAATACGTATTTTTATTTAAATTTGAATTAAACTTACGTAGTTATGAAGAAAATAGTTGTAGTAGGAAACGGGATGGTTGGTTATAAATTTTGTGAAAAACTGGTAACCAGACCTGATAGAGAAAACTATCAAATAGAGGTGTTTGGGGAAGAACCGAGTCCGGCTTACGATCGTGTTCACCTTAGCGAATATTTTTCTGAGAAAGGAAAAGATGAATTACTTCTGGCGTCCAAAAGCTGGTATAAAGATCATGAAATTAAACTACGTACTTCTTCGCTTATTTCAGAAATTAATACCAAAGAAAAAGAAGTTATCACCTATAAAGGTGAAAAAATAAGCTACGATTACCTTGTACTGGCAACGGGTTCTTCCCCATTTATTCCACCTATAAAAGGTTCAGAAAAAGCCGGGGTTTTTGTGTATCGTACTACAGAAGATCTAGATGCAATAAAAACCTATGCAAAAAAACTTCAGAAGAGCAATAAATCTAAAGCCACTGTATTAGGCGGCGGACTTTTAGGCCTGGAAGCGGCAAACGCAGCCAAAGAACTTGGTCTTGAAACCAGCGTGGTAGAATTTGCGCCCCGGTTAATGCCAAGACAATTAGACGAAGCTGGTAGTAATACCCTTATTCGTAAAATAGAAAATTTAGGTATTAAAATTTTAATCAATAAAGCTACTTCAGAAATTAGCGGTAAAGAGGAAATTGATGCGCTTACGTTTTCCGATGGCTCCAGGCACGAGACCAATATGCTTATTATTTCTGCCGGAATTAGGCCCCGGGATGAACTTGCAAAATCTGGAGGACTTAAAACTGGCGAGCGCGGTGGCATATTTGTTAATAATAAGATGGAAACTTCAGCAACAAACGTTTATGCCATTGGGGAGGCTGCGCTTTATAATAACGCTATCTACGGTCTTGTTGCGCCGGGATATAATATGGCTGAGGTTGCCGTTTCTCAAATTTGTGGGGGCGATAAAACTATGGCCGCTCATATAGATATGTCTACCCAGCTAAAATTAATTGGCACCGATGTAGCCAGTTTTGGCGATCCGTTTATTGAAAATGAAGAAGTTTCTGCCATTACCTACGAAAACAAGCAAAGCGGAATTTATAAACGAATCAACGTATCCCGCGATGGCAAAAAACTTCTCGGTGGAATTTTAGTCGGCGATGCTTCAGAATATCAGAATTTATTCCAGATATATATCAATGGGATGAAACTCCCAGAGAATCCTGAAGATCTTATTTTGGGAAGCCGCGGGGGCGAAAACTCAAGCCTTGGTTCGGTAACCGAGTTACCAGATTCTGCACAAATTTGCTCCTGCGAAGCTATTTCAAAAGGAGATATCTGTAAACCACTGGAAGCTGGAGAATGCTGCTCTATGGAAGATGTGGTGGCCAAAACTAAAGCCTCTACAGGTTGTGGCGGTTGTAAACCTATGGTAACAGATCTCTTTAATGCTACCATGAAATCTCTCGGAAAAGAAGTAAAAGAGGTGATTTGTGAACATTTTGATTTTAACCGCCAGGAACTTTTTGATTTGGTAAAGATTAATAAAGTAAAAGATTTTGATGAAGCATTAAATCTTTTCGGAAAAGGACATGGCTGCGAAAAATGTAAGCCGGTTCTGGCTTCAATTTTTGCGAGTATTACTATGGAAACTGCCAATAAACAGGTGATTATCCAGGATAGTAATGATAAATTTTTAGCCAATATTCAGCGAAATGGAACTTATTCTATAGTTCCACGCATTCCGGGCGGAGAAATTACCCCAGATAAATTAATGACTATAGGCGCCGTAGCCAAGAAATTTGACCTTTACACAAAAATTACCGGTGGGCAACGAATAGATCTTTTTGGCGCCGAATTGCATCAACTGCCCGAAATATGGAAAGAATTAATTGATGCCGGTTTTGAGAGCGGCCACGCCTACGGAAAATCGCTAAGAACCGTTAAAAGCTGTGTAGGTTCTACCTGGTGTCGCTTTGGGATGCATGAAAGCGTAAGTTTTGCCATTCAAATTGAAGAACGCTATCGCGGTCTGCGTTCTCCTCATAAATTAAAAGGTGGTGTTTCGGGCTGTATTAGGGAATGTGCTGAAGCACGCGGAAAAGATTTTGGAATTATTGCTGTAGAATCTGGTTGGAATTTATACGTATGCGGAAATGGAGGCGCCACCCCAAAACACGCAATTTTACTCGCTGAAGGCTTAGACGATGAAACCACTATAAAATACCTTGATAGATTTTTGATGTATTACATACGTACCGCCGCGCCACTTATGCGAACTGCGCCCTGGTTGGAGAAATTAGACGGTGGAATTGCACATCTAAAAAAAGTAGTAGTTGAAGATTCTTTAGGAATTGCCGAAGATCTTGAAAAAGAAATGCAGAGTCTAATAACCAATTACGAATGCGAATGGAAGCAGGCAATTGAAGATCCTGAAATGATGAAGCGTTTTAAACACTTTGTCAATTCAGATGAAGGTGATGATAATATTAGTTATGTCCCGCTTCGAGACCAAAAAATGCCTAAGGCCTGGACTTAAATTTTCCTTTTTCAAATCAACTTCTAATTTCAAACTTTAAAAGCCATGCAAGAATTATTAGCTCAGTATCAAAGTGTAACTGCACCAGAAGTGCTCAAATGGGTGAATGTGGGGAAAGCCAAAGATTTTCCCGAAAATGGCGGTGCCTGTATAAAATATAAAAACAAGCAAATTGCGGTGTTTAATTTTGCCCGGGAATCCACATGGTATGCCTGCCAAAATCTTTGTCCGCATAAATTGGAAATGGTTCTTTCCCGCGGAATGATTGGCGATAAAGAGGGAATTCCCAAAGTGGCCTGCCCTATGCACAAAAAAACATTTTCCTTAAAAGACGGGAATAATCTTAATGGTGAAGATTACAAAATTGCAGTCTATCCGGTAAAAATTGAAGCAGAAAATGTCTATATTGGTTTTATAGATTAAGATACCTCCCAATGAGTAAATTCCAGGAAGCCATACAACGTATAGACAATAAAAATGCTCAAGATCCTAATTTGGAAATAGCAAACGGAAAAGAATTTCCGAAAGAATTATTGTATTCACAACGAATGACAGATAAGTTACTGGATTTTCATCCGCAGGCTTCCGAAGAATTACAAATTGCAGTACGTGCGCAGCATATTTGTCGGTGGACAGTTCCTCGAGACACCTATCCAAAAAATAGAATTGGATATTTAAAATGGCGCGAAGGTCTCAAAAAAACCCACGCTAAAATTACAGATGAAATTTTGGAAGAAGTGGGTTATGATAAAGATTTTCGGGATCGGGTTTCATTTTTAATTAAGAAAAAGCAGATTAAAAAAGACGAAGGTTCTCAAATTATGGAAGATGTGGTGTGCCTGGTTTTTCTTGAACATTATTTTGAAAATTTTGCGGCAAAACATAATGATGATAAAATAATAGACATTGTAAAGAAAACCTGGGCTAAAATGTCTCCTGAAGGGCATAAAGCCGCCCTAAAACTTCCTCTTTCCGCACATAGTGAAACTTTAATACAAGAAGCTTTAAAATAAATAATGGCGTCACATAGCTCTCTAGACCAACATACCTTTATAAAACTTAGAAAGCTATATATTCTGGCCCTAACAGCCATTGCGCTTTCGGTAATTATAAGTCAGTTATTTATCGGTAAATTCCTTGAAGAACAGGAAGGAGATTCTAAACTTATCAATATCTCGGGTCGCCAAAGAATGTTGAGTCAAAAGCTTACCAAAGAGAGCCTTTTACTCCTTGAAACCGAAAGCATAAACGAGCGCAAAAAAATTGTCCAAAACCTCGAAGAAAGCCTTACTCGCTGGACGCATTCTCATGAAGTTTTAAAACATGGGAGCGACAGTTTAAATATCGCTTCAGCACAGAGTGATGAAATTGAAGAAAAATTCAGTAAAATTCAGCCTTATTATGAGAGAATTAGGGCAGCATCGCAAAGTTTACTGCTGAAAATAGATGAAAATCCGGGACGTCCTGTAGAAGATTTTTCAGCTGAAATCACTGAAATCAAAGAAAACGAAGCCGATTTTCTTGGTCTTATGGAGGCTATAGTAAACCAATATGATGAAGAAGCACATACCCGGGTGGAACAATTACAAAACCTGGAATTATTTTTAACAATTTTTACGCTGTCAATTTTATTACTTGAATTTTTCTTCATCTTCTTACCAACAGCTAAAGGGGTTAAAAACAATATTAAAAACCTGATACACGCAGAATCCCGGGCCGTAAAAATGGCGCGTGATGCAGATGCCATAAGCGAAGCTCGTGAAAAATCGGTGAAAGAATTACGTGCACTTGGCCAGGCAATGGATCAAATTTTACTTTTTGCCCGAATTACTCCAAATGGCGATGTTTTGCATATAGGCGATCGGTTTTCGAAGCTATTTCAGTATAAAAAATTTAATATGGAGACTAAATTTTCTGAAATTTTATCACCCAAAGAAAATGAACAACTCAATATTGAAAAACTCATTTCAGCTCATAAAAGATCGGGCTGGCAGGGGGAAGTAAAAGCTACTACCAAAGACAAAAAAGATATTTGGCTTGAATTATCTATCGTTCCTTTTCAACCCGAAAAAGATAAAACCGAACTTACCATTATTGGCGTAGATATTACCAAAAATAAAGAAGTCCAGCTAAAAATAGAAGAACTTACAAGAAAGAGTTACGAAGAAAAAATGCGCCAACAGGGTTTAATTGCTAAAAAAATCATTGAAAACCAGGAAAACGAGCAGAACCGAATTGCAAAAGATATTCACGACGGAATTGGCCAAATGCTAACCGGACTTAAATATAACCTTGAAAGCATAGATTTTAAATATCCCGAAAAAGCCGAAAGCAAAATTGAAAGTTTAAAAGAATTAAGTACAAGAATTATTCAGGGAGTTCGCGCTGCTACTTTCAATCTCACCCCACCGGAACTCACAGACCATGGAATTGTACCGGCGCTTCAAAAACTCTCAGAAGAACTTTCAAAACTCACCGGGAAAAATATTATTTTATTCAATAAAACAGGGTTTTCACAGCGCCTGGGAAATATTACTGAAATTAACCTTTATCGCATTACGCAGGAAGCCGTAAATAATGCCATAAAATATGCCGAATCTACCCATATTATTGTAAGTGTAAGCCATAGCAAAGAAATTTTAAGTATTAGTATTGAGGATAATGGTAAAGGTTTTGACCAGGAAAGTATTGCTTCAGAAAAAAGCGGCAATCGTGGGATGGGACTTACTTTTATGAAAGAACGTGTAAAATTTATAGACAGCCGATTGTTTATTAATTCGTCTCCCGGGGAAGGCACAAGGGTAACGCTGAATCTTCCCCTAAAACAAGATTAGACTTCTATTTAAAAATGCGTATTTTCGTACGTATAAAACACAAATATTATGGCGCAAACCAAAATTCTTTTAGCCGATGATCACGAACTGGTGCGCGATGGCATTATTGCCTTACTGGAAAATGAAGAAAATCTAACTGTGGTGAATGAAGCAGCGAATGGTAAAAAAGCCCTTGAAATCATTGAAAAAGAGGCTCCCGATTTACTAATCGTTGATATTAGAATGCCCGAGCTAAACGGGATTGAAGTAGTTAAAAGAGTAAAAAAAGATTTTCCTGAAGTAAAAACATTGGTTCTTTCCATGCACGATTCTACCGAATACGTAGTACAATGCGTAGAAGCCGGCGCAGATGGTTATTTACTTAAAGGATCGAGCAAAGAAGAATTTCTTAAAGCCATTAATAAGATTGCCGACGGTGGAAAATATTTTAGTGGCGATATTTCTGCAATTATCGTAAACAATTTTGTGAATGGCAATTCTGGAAAACGCTTAGAGACAAGCTCCCCGGAGCAAGACCCGGCCCTTAATATTCTTACCAAAAGAGAGAAACAAATTCTTGAACTTATTTTAAAGGGAAAAAACAACCAGGAAATTGGCGATGAGCTTAATATAAGTAAACGAACTGCTGAAGCTCACCGGTTTAATTTGATGAAAAAATTAGAAGTAAAAAATCTTATGGAACTCACTCATAAATCCCGGGAGCTAAAATTAATTTAAGAAATCCACTCTCCAAATAATTATCCCGAAATTTAAACTTCTTTACTGTTCGCACCTCCAGGAACACTTCTATTACCTGAAGATTAATATTTTGAATATCTTATTTTTAGAAATTTATAATTCTAAAGGCTCAATTTTCTAATTTTCGCATTAATTCATTTTTACTTATTTTTTTAAGTATTTATACTTAATTTTAGATCATAAAACTAAGTATTATGAAGGATGTGATCACTGGTAAAGCAACAAAATTAGATTTAAGAAATTTAAAAAGTATTCCAATAAGGACTTTTTGGATTTCGGCATTTGCCTTTTTTATCTGTTTTTTTTCCTGGTTTGGAATAGTGCCTTTTATGCCCCAGGTAGAAAAAGATTTAGGCCTTAGCCCCTCCCAAAAATGGAACGCTATTATCCTCGCGGTATCAGGTACAGTCTTTGCCCGCCTGTTAATTGGTAAGTTATGTGATAAATACGGTCCCAGGCTCTGCTATACCTGGTTATTAATTTTAGGAGCCATTCCCACCATACTCTGCGGCCAGGTACAAACGCCATTTCAATTTCAACTTTGTCGCTTATGTATGGGGTTCATAGGAGCTTCGTTTGTAATTACGCAAGTACATACTTCTTTAATGTTTGCTTCTAACGTAGTAGGCACGGCCAATGCAACCTCAGCCGGTTGGGGCAACCTGGGTGGAGGCGCAAACAGGTTAGGAATGCCTTTAATTGCTACTGGTCTTGTTGCTTTTGGAGTTGCAGAAACCGAAGTTTGGCGTTATGCAATGATTGTGGCAGGACTTGTATGCTTCAGTATGGGCTTTGTCTATTATTTCTTCACACAAGACACCCCGGAAGGAAATTTTTCAGACCTAAAAAAATCGGGAAAAAGAATTCCGGTTAAGAAAGATCAAAATGGATTTTTAACCGCTATCAAGGATTATCGCGTCTGGATACTCTTTGTAGTTTACGGTGTGTGTTTTGGTATAGAGCTTACGGTTTACGGTACCATGGACAGCTATTTACAAGATACTTTTAACCTGGAGCGCGTAACAGCAGGAAACATTATTTTAGGCTTTGCCCTTATGAATCTTTTTGCCAGGACCCTGGGTGGATATTTTGGCGATAAATCGGGAGAAAAAGGCGGATTAAAAGGCCGGGTATTCTTTCTCACCCTAATTCTAATTGCTGAAGGAATTATACTTTCGCTATTCTCCATGGCCGGCAGTCTTATTATAGCCATTCTTCTTCTTACTGCATTCAGTTTAGCGGTGCAAATGGCTGAGGGCGCTACTTTCGCCGTGGTGCCTTTTATTAATAAAAAAGCTATAGGTTCAATTTCTGGAATCGTAGGTGCCGGGGGAAATGTAGGAGCATTTTTCGCAGCTTTATTCCTGAAAATTAAATCGGTTGCTGCCGAAGAAGCAGCAATTGCCGCTAACGAAGGCCGAAATAATGAAATTGTAGAAGCAGCCAGGGCTTCGGCATCTTCAGCAGCCATTTCAGACGCATTTCTGTGGATTGGTTTTAGTATTCTGGCCGCAGGTCTTATTAGTTTAGCCATTCGGTTTTCTAAGGAAGATGAAAAAGAAGCTGCATTAGAATTAAGGCACCAAAACGCTTAGAAATCCTATAATAATCACCTCTGTTTTATAAGGATTTAGCAGAAATAATCCATTCTTTTAATAAATTATAAGCGCTTAGTAACCAGCGTTTAAGTATATTTTGTCGCTGAGTTTATGAAAAAAATACAACAAGAAGAATTTAAAACCACCTGCTCTTATTGCGGCGTAGGCTGTGGTATTATAGCCCAAAAAAGCTTCGATAATAAAATTACGGTTAAAGGTGATAAAGACCATCCCGTAAACCGCGGAATGCTTTGTTCTAAAGGAATGAACCTTGATTATGTTGCCAACAATGTTTCTGACAGGATTATGCATCCCGAAATGCGTTGGAGCAAATCCCATCCGCGCGAACGGGTAAGCTGGGAAACGGGACTTGATCGCGCTGCTCGCGTTTTCAAAACTCTTATCCAAAAATATGGACCTGACAGTGTGGGATTCTACGTTTCGGGACAATGCCTTACGGAAGAATATTACATTGCGAATAAACTCACTAAAGGTTTTCTGGGTACAAATAATATTGATACCAATTCCCGCTTATGTATGAGCTCGGCGGTAGTGGCTTATAAAAAAACTTTCGGGGAAGATTCAGTGCCGGTTTCTTATGATGATATTGAACTGGCCGATTGTTTTTTAATCGCCGGTGCAAACCCTGCCTGGTGCCACCCTATTCTCTTTAGAAGACTTGAAAAGCATAAAGAAGAAAACCCCGATGAAGTGAAAGTGATTGTGGTAGATCCACGTAAAACCGATTCTGCACGTTTCGCCGATCTTCACCTCCAACTTATACCCGGCACAGATATTATTCTGTTTAATGCCATTGGCCGCCGCTTAATTGAAAGAGGTTATATCGATAAAAAATTCATAAAAGCGCATACTGAAAATTTCCCTGATTATAAAAAACAGGCCTATTCCCTTTCTCTTAAAAAAGCAGCTAAAGAATGTGGCGTTCCTGTAGAAGAAATTAAAGAAGCAGCTGAATTGATAGGTCGCTCTAAAGGCTTTATTACTATGTGGGCTATGGGGCTTAATCAAAGTTCTGTGGGAACCGATAAAAATTTTGCACTGCTTAACCTTTCTCTTATAACCGGAAAAGTTGGAAAACCCGGTAATGGCCCTTTTTCTCTTACAGGGCAACCCAATGCCATGGGTGGCCGGGAAGTTGGCGGAATGGCGAGTTTATTAGCAGTTCATAAAAATTTAGATAATCCTGATCACAGGCAGGAAGTAGCTGATTTTTGGGGAGTGGATAAAATTTCAGAAAAACCGGGATATACAGCAACTGAAATGTTTGATGCCCTGGAAAGTGGAAAATTAAAAGCGGTTTGGATTGCCTGTACAAATCCTATGGTGAGCCTCCCCGATGTTCGCAAAGCTGAAGCAGCACTTAAAAAAGCCAAATTTGTGGTGGTTCAGGAAATTTCACATAAGTCTGACACCCTGGAATATGCCGATTTAGTATTACCTGCCGCTGGCTGGATGGAGAAAGAAGGCACAATGACCAATTCTGAAAGACGGATTTCTTATCTACCAAAGGCCCTCACCCCACCCGGAGAAGCCCGCGCCGATGTGGAAATTTTTTGTGATTTCGCGCAAAGAATGGGCTTTTCTGAATTTAACTATAATTCTACAGAAGAAATTTACGCGGAATATTGCGAAATGACTAAAGGTACCAATATTGATATTTCCCATCTTAATTATGATCGTCTCAAAAACGAAGGGAGTATTCAATGGCCAGTACCTCAATATCGCCATCCCGGCACTAAGAGATTATTTGAAGACCACCAATTTTACACCGTATCTAAAAAAGCGATTTTTAATATTCCCGCTTCGTTTAATAACACCTCTACACAACCCGATGAAGAATTCCCATTAATCCTTACAACGGGAAGAGTTCGGGATCAATGGCATAGTATGACCAAAACCGGAAAGGTTTCCCGACTTCGAACCCATTATTCTTCCCCCGTATTAGAGATAAATCCAGTAGATGGGATTAAGAATTTCATCAAAAATGGCGAAGTCGTGGAAGTAGAAAGTGAGAATGGAAATGTTAGGCTACGTGCAAAAATCACTAAAGACGTAAGACCTGGCGTTTTGTTTTTACCAATGCATTGGGGTAAACAATTACAAAGTGACCTTAACCGGGCGAACAACCTTACTTTTAATCACGTTGATCCGCAATCAAAAGAACCCGATTTCAAATTTACCAGGGTTTCGGTTTCAAAATATAAAAAACCGGTAGAAAAAATAATAATTATTGGTGCAGGAGCGGCAGCATTTCGGTTTGTTCAAAATTATCGCGACCATAATAGCGATGATGAGTTGCACGTATTTTCAGAAGAAGCACATCCGTTTTACAATCGTGTTTTACTACCTGAGTATGTTACGGAAGAACTCAGCTGGGAAAAACTTTTAAAAATTAAGGAAGTTGAATTGGGAAAATTAAATCTTCAACTTCATAAAGCCTGTTCTATTTCTAAAATAGATAAAAACGAAAAATGGGTGACCGACCACCGGGGGAATAAACATCATTTTGATAAATTGATAATTGCTACAGGTAGTCGGGCATTTGTTCCAAAGGATGCTCAGCTGGATTCCCCGGGAAGATTTACCATGAGAAGTAAAGCAGATGCCGATGAATTTAAAACCTACCTGGAAAATACCGGTTTACCACCAGCGGAACAACATGTGGTGATTGTAGGCGGTGGCTTGCTGGGCTTAGAGCTCGCGGCTGCATTGCAAAAAGAGCTTGTAAATATTACCATAGTACAACGTTCATCCCGCCTTATGGAGCGCCAGCTTGATATACTCTCCAGCAGGCTCCTGGCCAGGGATGTTCAGGAACGTGGAATTAATATTTATTTTGATAACGAAGTAAGTACTGTTTTTGATGTTGAAGAAAATCCCGGAGAATTAACTATTAGTCTTAAAAGTGGGAAAATCCTTAATGCACACGCCATTGCCTATGCCATTGGCACACGGCCAAATATTGAAATTGCTAAGGAAAGCGGTCTCATTTGTGGGCGAGGCGTAAAAGTAAACGAGCATTTACAAACCTCTAATTCAGATATATTTGCAATTGGTGAAATTGCTGAGTATAAAGGTCAGTTATTTGGTATCACTTCTGCTGCCGAAGAGCAAGCCGAGGTTCTTTCTAACTTTTTAGCTGGCGATGTTGGCAGTATTTACAGGGGTTCGGTACTAATGAATATCCTGAAATTTAAAAACCTGGACCTCTGTAGTGTGGGAGATATAAATGTACCCGAGAACGACCCTGCTTACGAGGAAATTGTATTTACCGATGTTAGTAAGCGATATTATAAAAAATGCATTGTAAAAAATGATCTGCTTGTTGGGGCCATTTTAATGGGTGATAAAAATGAATTTGCTCAATTTAAAACGCTTATTGAAAGTAAAATGGAACTGGCAGATAAGCGCGATACGCTATTACGTGGTTCAGGAAACAGTAAACCGGTAAAGGGAAAACTTGTATGCTCATGCAGCCAGGTTGGTGCCGGAAACTTACAGGAAGCCATTAAAAATGGAAATAAAGATTTTACAACACTTTGCAAAGAAACCGGTGCCGGGTTAGGCTGCGGAAGTTGTAAAACCGAAGTTAGGGAACTTTTGGTGGCCGGGTAGTTTTCGCATAGCTCTGGCTTCAGTTTAAATTAATTAGAATATTTATGAAAAAATCATTCACAAGAATAATTATAAAAGGAGGAGTTTTATCACCTGCAGAATTAAAGGAAATTGTAGAATTAGCTGAGGCATCGGGTTCAGATTCTATTTCGCTGGGGTCCCGCCAGGATATTTTGATTACCAAAGATGTTGAAGTTGAAAATTTTTCTGCTGAAAATAAATATCAAATAATTCCGCCAAAAACTGAGGGAGCTGAAAATATAGTTTCTTCTTATGTAGCTGCAGATATTTTTTCGGGAACACCTTGGCTTACCGGAGACCGTTATTTATATGTGCTGGAACAATTTAGAATTCCTCCAAATTTAAAAGTAAATATTACAGATCCTAAACAACGCCTGGTCCCATTATTTACCGGTCATCTAAATTTTATAGCATCAGAACACGAAGATTATTGGTACCTGTACATCAGGCTACCAGAATGGCAAAAAATGCAGGTATATCCTGCGCTTATTTATACCTGGGACGTGGGAGAAATTGTTTATGGAATTGAAGAATTGCTCCAGGAAGAACCAGAGGAGGTAGAGATGATTTTCAATTTGCTAAGTGATTCTCTTGAAACCAATAATAGAACAATTGATAAATCTCTGGAAATCCCATATCAACCTTTTCCGTATTACGAGGGAATGAATAAGATTGGAATGGATAATTATTGGCTGGGACTATATTGGCGAAATAATAAATATTACACCAGTTTTCTCAAAGAAATGTGTGATTTATGCGCTGAGTCTAAAATTGGAAAAATTTCAATTACCCCCTGGAAATCTTTGATTGTAAAAGGAATCCCAATAAACACCAAACTTGAATGGGAGAAATTTCTGGGAAAAAACGGAATTAATGTGAGGCATTCTATGTTAGAGCTAAATTGGCATATTCCGGTAGATAACGAAGAAGCCGCAAACCTAAAAAAATACCTGGTTTCAAATTTTGATCAAAAGGATATTAGCACCTATGGATTGACTTTCGGGATTTTTGATTCAACCAAAAAAAGCAACTATTTTACTGCTGTGGTAATTGAAAAAAATCAAGCACCAGAAATTCTAAATGAGATTGGAGTACGTGACACCTATAATTTACTTTATGCTCAAAATTTTGATCCTAATACCCGTAATTATGTGATTCATGTTCAGGATGTGGACAAAGTTGAATTGCCCGGTTTGCTAATAGAATTAAGTAAAATGTACTTTAGCCAATTGGGTGAGAAAGAAGAAAAGGCCAGAAAGTTACCAGAATCAAAATCAGAGAAAGAGAAATTGAAAAAAGAAATCTGGCAATGTGCGGCCTGTCTCAGTATTTACGAAGCAAAGTTTGGTGACATTACTCAGGAAATACCAGCCGGCACCAGCTTTGATAAACTTCCCGAAACCTACGTTTGTTCACTTTGTGAAGCCCCAAAGTCAGCATTTGAAAAACGTATCCAGGAAAAGCCTAGTTAAATATCAACTATAATTATGCAGTTTGGGGTAAATTGAGGTAATTAAGATTCTGAAAGATAAATTCATCAATTTCTGTATTGTTCACTCCTGTTTTATAAGCCTCACATTCCTTAACAACCTCCCCAATAATTATAATGGCCGGGGTTCCTATTTTATATTTTTTTACCAGGTTTTCAATATTGGCAATATTTCCGGCAACGAGTTTTTGATCTTCCCGCGTACCGTTTTGTACTATTGCAATTGGTAGTTCTGCTTTAGCTTCTTTTTTATATAAAGCTACAATTTGAGCGAGTTTACTCACTCCCATCAAAATCACCACCGTTGCAGAAGTTTTAGCTGCCAGAGCCACATCTTTAGAAAGCTTATGCCCTGAAGTAGTCCCGGTAATTATCCAAAAACTTTCGGCTATATGTCTTTTTGTAACAGGAATTCCTACAGAAGCCGGAACCGAAATAGCTGAAGAAATTCCAGGAATTACTTCTACTTCTACCCCGTGTGCACAGGCATATTTTTTTTCTTCGCTCCCGCGTCCAAATACAAATGGGTCTCCTCCTTTTAACCTTACTACGCTCCCATTTTCTTTGGCAAATTTTACGATAAGCTCGTTTATCTGATCCTGAGTATAAGCGTGACACCCTTTCCTCTTTCCTACAAAAATTTTTATAGCCCCGGGTGCGTGTTCCAGAATTTCGGGATTTACCAATGCGTCGTAAAGTATTACACCTGCATTATTGAGTACTTTTATCGCTTTTAAAGTCAGCAAGTCTGGGTCTCCAGGACCAGCCCCAACGATAGTACATTTTGGGATATTGATTAGTGTTTTCATTTCAATTACGATTAATCTAATTCTTAGAAAACACAATTTATAAAACCCTTCTTAAAACTAAGTATTTTTACGTAAAAAATAGATGAAAAGAGAGTGTTTTTATGAGCTTAGTAATTTTGCGGACTAAAATTTAAATTATAATATTTTGAACAAAAAAAATAATAAGAAAGCTTCAATAAATAGCTTTCTGTTTCTTCAAAATAAATGAATCAAAGCGCTTAATAATCCAATTTTAATATAAAAACGAACTCTTTCATCCATAAAAAAAATACAAAACTTCATTTAAATAAGATTTACTAAAGCTCCCAGGCTTGCATCGAAATCAATAACAATGCTTCGTGAGCTTGCTCTGAAACTGTTTACTTACTTTAAAAATGAACTTAATATCCTGTTTAAAAATTTATTATTTTTAACGGCTTGTACTACTTATAAGTTTTGCTGATTTTAAAGTATTTAGCTTTTTATTTATTCAGAAATATTTGATATTTAGTATTTAGAATTATCAGAAAAATAAACCGAAAATCTATCCCTACTCCAACTATGTTTAAGAATAAAGCTTACCATTTCCTCTTAATAGAGGACAATGATGGAGATTATTATTTAATCTCTGAGTATTTAAAAGAAAAATTACCAGAGCATTCTCTAACCCGGTATAGTAAATTTTCAGCATTAAAGGAGAACGAGTTAAGTGCAGAATATGATGCTATTCTACTAGATCTGAACCTTCCCGATAATAAAGGAAATAACCTGGTAAACACAGTTTGCCATCTTTTTACTGAAATTCCTATTATTGTATTAACGGGAGAAGTTTTTGAAGAATTTGCGTTAGATGCTATTTCTTTAGGGGCTTCAGACTATTTAATTAAAGATAATCTAAACCCTGATATTTTATATAAAAGTATACTTTACAGTTTAGAGCGAAAAGCAAATTTACAATTGCTAAAAAAATCGCAACAACTATATTTCGATTTATTTGAGTTTAATCCCCAGCCTACCTGGGTCTACGATTTGGAAACCTTACAGTTTTTAGATGTAAACGAGAAGGCTATAAATCATTATGGATATTCTAAGGATGAATTCTTAAATATGACTATAAAAGATATTAGGCCAAAAGAACAAATTCCAAATATGGAGGCTTCTTTACGCGATTTTAAAGCTGAAAAAAAGTTGGCGGGGAATAGAATTTTTATCCATTTAAAACGAAATGGTTCAGAGATCCAGGTGAAGATTGATAGTAAAATAATTACTTATATGAATCGAAGAGCCGCAATAATTGTGGCTACAGATATAACGGAAGAAATTGAACACCAGAAAATAATTGAAAAACAAAACGAAGAATTAAAGAATATTACCTGGATCCAGTCTCATTTAGTTAGGGCGCCGGTGGCCAAAATTCTAAGTATTGTAAAAGAAACTTCCTGGGAAGAGCTAAATAAGGATGAGCGTAATTTTTTATTTAAAGGTTTAAATGAATCGGCTACTGAATTAGACGGAATTACCCGGCAAATAATCGGGAAATCTGAAGCTATTCTTCAGTTATAAAATAAATTAAATAAGGTATGGATGAAGAAAACCTGGCTATTCTTTATTTGATTTACTAACCAATTTAGCATACCATTTAGAAAAGGCCAAACTGCTTAGACCGTGAATTAACGTAGAGGCCATTACCACTAAGCTAGTAATAATCCAGGCAGTGTCATCTTTAGTTTTCTCTAAAGTTAGGATAGCATAATAAAGCGCAGCTACACCAATAGGACCAAACCAGCCAATTAATAGCTGATCTTTAAACTTAGATTTAAATTGAGGAGTTAGCCTAAGAAATAAAAGAAAACTGGGAATTCTTCGGAATAAAATTATAACAAAAATTATGCTTACTGACGTCCATATTCCTAAATCAATCCAATCTTTCCAGGGCAGAAGTAAACCAAAAATAAAGAAAACCGGGATAGTAAAAATGCGATCCATAGATTCCTGAACGCGTTCCTCCTGGATGGTTTCGTTTTGAGAAATTTCAGAAGAAAACGCAAAACCTCCTATAAAAACGCTAAAAATTCCATTCATACCTACAGCATTAAAACCAGATAATAGCAGGAATGCAAGCGCCAGAGAAAAAGGCAGTACTGCTTTATTAGACATCCAACCTTTCCCGTGGGCCTTATGCATTAGTTTCCCAAATAATTTACCCAAAACAAATGCTACAATACCACATAAAACCGTCGCAAAAAGGAATTCTTTTAAAACCCAGTTTTGTAAATTTTGCGCGGGGAATATTAAAGCGAAAACGAATAGAATTAACGGATAGACCAAACCATCATTCACCCCAGATTCAAATGAAATTGTATCTCTTACCCTTGCCGGTAAAAATCTCTTTGCATTTTCACCAGATACCATTGTAGATGCTACCACAGGATCTGTAGGAGTTATTATTGCTCCTATAAGGCAGCTTTCTGGTAACGATAAAGGCAACAACCAAAATAAAAGTAAAGAGCTACATAAAAACATTCCTAAAATTCCAAAGACAATAACCATAGATTGTGTTTTGAAATGCTTTCTAAAGTAGTTAGAAGGGATTCGTAATGCTGTAGCCATAAGAGCAACTGCCATGGTAAATTCTGTAGCGGTTTTGAGAATATCCAAAGATTTACTATTCTCCAGGGAAATAAAGCTGAATAAATTGGGTCCAAAGATCACTCCAAAAATTAACGCAATTAAGGGATCGGTTATATAATGATTCTCCAGCTTTTTATAAAAAGTGCCAGATAAAATAATTAAAGCACTAATGGTAAAGATTAATAACATATCACACGGCTTAGTGGCTGCAGTTTATACTGTTATAGTTTTTATCTTATAACTAAGTTATCAAATTATTTATGCTAAATGAAAATCGCTGCTTTTATCCCATCAAAAATTTGGCGTTTCATCTCCTATAGATTTAATTTTTCCTGAATGAATACTGAAATTTAATTAATGTAAATTCAGTTTTTTAATAGAAATACGGCATAATCAAGTAGGGTGAAGATAATAAATATTTGAGCATTTATTATCTTCATCCCTCTTACAGGAACCGGGCATACGGGTCTCGTACACGGCTCATGTTAAATCTTATTCAGTACTGTTTGATAGTACTGATGCAAAGTATTCCCTTCAACGCTGTCCATTGCGTACAACCCTAATTCTGTGAAGTACTTATTTGGCAGGGCATAGTGTATTAAATTGGTAGAGGAGTTTCTCCATCGGGTTACCGATATCTTAAGAAAATTCCCCTTATAACCCATACGCCTTAGTTGTCGGTGAAGAGGTTTCCAGCTTTTCCAGCTTTTCATTACCATCATTCGTAACCTTCTCCTGATCCAGCTTAAAAGATCCTGGAACAGCTTTTTGGTCAAGCCTATTCGGAAGTAGTTGGCAAAACCCCTTAATAGCGGGTTCAGTTCTTTAATATAGAAAGCTATACTTTGCCCTTTAGTTCTAGGGGTTAGTAGTTTTACTTTCTCTTTGAACCTTTTGATGCTTTTGTGGGATACCACTACTCCAAAGGGCTTTATCACCACACCTAAATAGTGAATGCCTTCTGCGAGGTTTGTCAGACTGCTCTTGTTTTTATTCACTTCTAACCCAAGCTCATTTTCCAGATAACTCGTGGCTTTAGCCATATAGTTTCCAGCTTGAGCTTTGGTTGGTGCAAACAACAGCACGTCATCGGCGAACCTCACCATTCGTATGCCTGAATTTTTCATATGCTGGTCGAATGCGTCCAGATAGATATTCATCAGGAGCGGTGAGATAATTCCCCCTTGTGGGCTCCCCTTCTTTGTAGGTGTGAAGCGCTCTCCATCGAGTGCGCCGGATTCTAAAAAGCTCCCTATCAGTTTAAGTATCTTTCCATCGCTTACCCGTTTGCCCACGCTTTGCACTATCAGTCCGTGATCTAGAGTATCAAAACATTTGGATAAATCCATGTCTGCTACATGATCCAGACCATAGTACCGACTAAAGCGCTCTGCTTTGGCAATGGCATGATGAGCACTTCGTTTAGGACGATACCCATAACTGGAGGGATGGAATTCGGGATCGAAGATAGGTTGCAACACATTAAGCAGCGATTGTTGTACAATACGGTCTTTAATGGTTGGGATACCCAATCCTCTCTTGCTCCCGTCTGGTTTATCGATATAGACCCGCCTTACCGGCTGTGGCTTATACCTCCCCTCTTTCAGTTCCCTGAAGAGTTGGCACAAATTCTCCTCTAAAGCTGAACTAAAATCAGCTATACTTTGGTTATCCACTCCCTTGGCTCTGGAACCTTTATTTTTCCTTACCTCACGGTAGGCTTGTTCCAGCCTCGGTAATGCATAAACCTTGTCTATAAGACTGTACCATTTTCGCATAATGAAACTTTCTCTTCTTTGCAGTACGGTTTATTTCTTTAGGCAGAATTAGACAGATTGTTTGTTCATAAGGTATACTGTTGTTTTTAGCACTGTGGCAATCTATAACAGTAAAAAAAAAAAAAAAAATCTTACTACTCAATACTCGCGCGGATTAACAGCCAGAGTTAGCTCGTCACTCCTCTTTGCTGCAATTCCTCAGAATATTTCAATTCCGATTGTCTTCGCTTATAACTAATTCTTTTAAAGAACTTCCTGTACTTGATTTAACTTCGTCCCTTCGCATCCGCCACAGTTAATCTGTGACAGTCATTGCAACCGATTATGCGATTCTTGTGCAATGTCATTTGGGTTTTCTCCTCCACACTGTTACCAGTGATTCTCAGGTCCAAATTTTCTCACTACTACGGACTCATCTGCCACCTGATTTTCCATAACAAATCCTTGTCTCTCGACTTGTTTCTGCTTAGCCTGGAAAGGCGAATAATCAGGCTTCCCCTGTTAAGCTAAAACATTCCTGTTAGTGAAGCCATCCGTTTTAACATATATTGCCATTCGGATTTTGGGCGTTGGCACTTTTTGCAACCTTACCCCCAATATATGCCAGAATCGGTTCGATTTCTCTATGTTCCACTAACTTGCTAGGTCTTCCTTCACACCCCACCGTTGCCAGTGACGCACTTGACTTCGCATTGCTCTTCCCTCCGATCAGGTGAGCGGACTTTCTTTCAAGTCCCGGAATTGTTTGCGTGCAGGGCAAACAAAAAACCACCGGAATTCCGGTGGTTTAAAATATAAAGTAAGAGGATAAATTACTCTAAACGAGCTTTAAGCTCTGCAGCTTTTTCGTCTTCACCTAATTGGGTATAGATGTTAATAGTAGTTCTAATTGCGTTAACATTCTCAGGATCATTTTCAATCACCTTTTCAAGGTATGGAACAGCCTCCTCGTAAATCTCTTTACGCTCTTCTTCCAGCTCCTCATAACGTTTGTTATCTTCCTTACTCATTCCAAGCTGATTCATCTCATCAATTAACTCACGTTCTTTTGCTAAAATTGCCACTACAATATTCATTCTTGCATTGGTCATTTCGGGATCAATTTCAAGAGCTTTTTCGTAATATTCAATAGCCTGTTCGTTATTGCCTAAATCTGCAGCTGTTACACCTAAGTTGTAATATACGTTAGGATCGTTAGGATTTTTCTTTACAATTTCCTGCATTAGTTCATTGTACTTTTCCTTATCACCCATTCTGTAATAAACATCGGCTTCTGCCTGGATTAGTGCAATATTGTCAGGATTTTCTGCTTTAGCATCCTGGATAGCTTCAATTGCTTTTTCATCCTGACCTTCCTGGATATAGATTAAAGCAATATTTTTAGCAATCTCTCCTTTTTTAGTAGGAATTTTACGGTCTTGAGGATTTTCGTACTCGCCCGTTTTAATCATTAAATCTCGTTGCTCTTTTTGCATTACTTCCTGTTCACCAGTTTCTACATTGGTGGCAAGATATTCTACACCAGAACCATCAAAACCTAATTCTTTTAGATCTTCATAGTAACCTAAAGCTGTAGTGTAATCCTGAGCGTTCAACGAGTTAGCCGCAGCATAGTATAAATAAAGTGTATCCTGCTTATTTAACTGGTAGCTGTAATACAATTTATCTGAAGCACTTTCGTAATTCTCTGTATTTTGATCGTTAATCGCGCTTTGTACTAAAGCATTTCTTACCTGGTCAAAACCCTGTATAGCTTCATCATCATTTCCCATTTCCTGGGCTTTCTGAAAAGCTTCTGCAGCAACTTCCAGGTCTTCCAGAGAAGCATTTTCTCCGTTTCCTAAGTAAGCCTGGCCTTTATAAAGGTAGAATCGCTCGGTCCATTTATCATTTGCTTCAGAGAGCATAGACTCGGCAGTTTGTAATTGCGTTTTGGCTTCTGCATAGTTGCCATCTTCTACGGCATCGCCTGCATCTCTAATCTCACTTTTTTGTGCAACGGCAGCCACCGATAATAATGACAACGCAACAGTAAAAATATTAGTTTTCATCTTGTTTTGGTTTTTATTATAGTTATTCTTCACTATCGTTTACAATAGTTGTGCCATTTGGGTTTTCTTCAGCATCTTCGGCCTTCTCGGCGTCTTCCATCAACTCAACATCATCTTCATCGTGCAGTACTTTTGCAACGGCTGCAATGGCATCGTTTCCTTTTAGATTGATTAATCTAACACCCTGAGTTGCACGTCCCATAACTCTAAGATTTGCAACTTCCATTCGTATTACAATTCCAGATTTATTGATAATCATTATATCCTCATCATCTGAAACATTTTTAATTGCAACAAGACTTCCGGTTTTTTCGGTAATGGAAATTGTTTTGACACCTTTTCCTCCCCTGTTGGTAATCCTGTAATCTTCAAGGCTTGATCTTTTTCCGTATCCATTTTCAGAAACTACAAGAATATCAGAATTAAAATCTTCTACCGAGATCATTCCTACCACTTCGTCTTTATCGTCGGCAAGTGTAATTCCTCTTACCCCTGAAGCATTTCTTCCCATTGGCCTGGTTTTTCCTTCTTCAAACCTAATGGCTTTACCACTTCTTACGGCAAGCATTACCTGGCTATCCCCGTTGGTTAACTTTGCTTCAAGCAATTCGTCATCTTCTTTAATGGTAATTGCATTAATTCCATTAGTTCGAGGTCTTGAATATTGCTCTAAAGAAGTTTTCTTAACCTGGCCTTTTTTAGTGGCCATAATTACATAATGCTTATTGATGTACTCTTCATCTTTAAGATCTTGAGTACAGATAAAGGCTTTTACGCGATCGTCTGGATCTATATTTATAAGATTCTGAATCGCTCTACCTTTAGAGGCTTTACTTCCTTCCGGAATTTCGTAAACCCGCATCCAGAAACATTTTCCTTTTTGAGTAAAGAATAACATGTACTGGTGATTGGTTCCAGAGAATAAATATTCTAAGAAATCTTCATTTCGGGTATTAGAACCTTTTTGGCCAACTCCTCCCCTGTTTTGGGTTTTATATTCGTTTAAAGAAGTCCTTTTTATATAACCAGCGTGAGAAATTGTAATCACCACACGTTCATCTGGGATCATATCTTCTATACTTAGATCGCCACCAGAATATTCTATGGTAGAACGTCTTTCGTCGCCATATTTTTCTTTAATCTCAAGAAGTTCGTCCTTAATAACCTGCATTCTGCGTTCTTTTCGCGCCAAAATGTCTTTAAGGTCTTCTATGGTTTTCATTATCTCTTCATACTCTGCACGAAGCTTGTCCTGTTCCAGGCCGGTAAGCTGGCGTAAACGCATCTCTACAATGGCCTTTGCCTGCAATTCGCTTAAATCAAAGCGCTCAATTAATTTATTCCTGGCTTCTTCAGCATTGCTGGAAGAACGAATTAATGCAATTACCTCATCTATATTATCTGAAGCGATAATTAAACCTTCAAGGATATGAGCCCTATCTTCGGCCTTTTTAAGTTCAAATTCTGTTCTTCTTACAACAACCTCGTGCCTATGCTCTACAAAATGATAAATAATATCTTTTAGGTTAAGCATCTCTGGCCTTCCTTTTACAAGTGCAATATTATTTACACTAAAAGAAGTTTGTAAAGCGGTATGTTTATAAAGGGTATTTAAAACTATATTGGGGATTGCATCTCGTTTTAATTGATAAACGATTCTCATCCCGTTTCTATCAGATTCATCTCTAATAAGACTAATCCCTTCAATTTTCTTTTCGTTAACAAGATCGGCAGTTTTCTTGATCATATCTGCCTTGTTCACCTGGTAAGGAATTTCAGTAACTACTAAAAACTCTTTTCCGTTGATTTCTTCTAATGAAGATTTAGCGCGCATAACAATACGGCCTCTTCCGGTTTTAAAAGCTTCACGAACACCATCATAACCATAAATAATTCCGCCGGTAGGAAAATCGGGAGCTTTTATATGCTCCATTAACTCTTCTACTTCAATATCGTGATTTTCAATATATGCAACGGTTCCGTCTATTACTTCAGAAATATTATGAGGTGCCATATTGGTAGCCATACCTACAGCAATACCGCTGGCACCATTTACAAGAAGGTTGGGAATACGCGTTGGCATCACCACCGGCTCGTTTAAAGAGTCGTCAAAGTTTAGCTGGGTATCTACCGTTTCCTTATCGATGTCAGCGAGCATATCCTCACTAATTTTTCGCATTCTGGCCTCGGTATAACGCATTGCTGCAGGGCTATCGCCATCTACAGACCCAAAGTTACCCTGCCCGTCTACAAGCATATAGCGCATGCTCCAGTGCTGGGCCATCCTTACCATAGTATCGTAAACAGAAGAATCACCGTGAGGGTGATACTTACCAAGCACTTCCCCTACAATCCTGGCCGATTTTTTATAAGACCGGTTAGAGAGTACACCAAGTTCATACATACCGTACAATACCCGGCGATGCACCGGTTTTAACCCGTCACGAACATCTGGTAAAGCACGTGACACAATGACCGACATTGAATAATCAATGTAGGCCGATTTCATTTCATCTTCAATATTTATAGGAATAAGCTTTTCTCCTTCAGCCATATTGTAAAGTTTATTTTAGTTCTCTAATCTAACGAGCCAATTTACATATTTTATAGATGTTCAAGCCCTGTTTGGCGTATTGTTTACCCAAATTTTATTAACAAATATTTAGTGTGCTATCGTTAATAAGTTCCTTATTTTACCCTTTGAATATTGAAAGTAATTTTGTCAATTAGCTAATATCATAGGATTAGGTACAATTTTTGAAAGTTTTGTACTGAATAAATCATTAGAGAGAAAGGAAGATAAAGATGGATGATAATTTTTCACCAAGAGTAAAAGATGTAATTGCATATAGCAAGGAAGAAGCACTGCGTTTAGGCCACGATTTTATTGGAACTGAACACCTTATGCTTGGTTTGCTGCGAGATGGAGATGGTAAAGCCATAGATATTTTAAATGCTTTAGATATAGATTTAAGTCATTTAAGACGCAAAGTAGAAATACTTAGCCCGGCCAATCCCGAGTCTACTGCGGTTTCTAACGAAAAAAGAAACCTGCACCTTACCCGCCAGGCAGAGCGAGCCCTGAAAACAACTTTTTTAGAAGCAAAGCTTTTTCAAAGTTCTAATATAAATACTGCGCATCTATTGCTATGTATTTTAAGAAATGAGAACGATCCCACCACCAAACTACTTAATAAGCTTAAGATAGATTATGATGGGGTTAAAGATCAATTTAAGTATATGATTGCCAGTGATGAAACTGATTTTCAGGATAGTCCTACGGCCGAATCATTTTCTGACGACGATAGTAATACCGATGACGCTACTAAAGACAATCCGTTTAGCGGAGGCGGTAGCGGCCCTGGCAAAACTTCCAAAAAATCTAAAACTCCAGTTTTAGATAACTTCGGAAGGGATTTAACTGCGATGGCCGAAAATGATAAACTTGATCCCGTTGTTGGGCGTGAGAAGGAAATTGAAAGGGTTTCTCAAATTTTAAGTAGAAGAAAGAAAAACAACCCATTGCTAATTGGTGAACCCGGAGTTGGTAAATCGGCTATTGCAGAAGGTTTAGCGCTTAGAATTATTCAACGTAAAGTTTCAAGAATACTGTTTGATAAACGCGTGGTGACTTTAGATCTTGCCAGTTTAGTAGCAGGAACCAAATACCGTGGCCAGTTTGAGGAGCGTATGAAAGCCGTGATGAACGAGCTTGAAAAGAATGACGATATTATTCTTTTTATAGACGAGATTCATACCATTGTAGGTGCGGGCGGCGCTACTGGAAGTCTGGATGCCAGCAATATGTTTAAACCCGCTCTTGCGAGAGGTGAAATTCAATGTATAGGTGCTACTACTTTAGATGAGTACAGGCAGTATATTGAGAAGGATGGAGCTTTAGAAAGAAGGTTCCAAAAGGTTATTGTTGAGCCTACTTCAGTTGAAGAAACTATTGAAATTCTAAATAATATTAAAGATAAATACGAAGAGCACCACAACGTTTCTTATACAGATGAAGCGATTGAAGCCTGTGTAAAATTAACTAACAGGTATTTAACCGATCGTTTTTTACCAGATAAAGCTATTGATGCTTTAGATGAAGCAGGTTCTCGAGTGCATATCACCAATATTGATGTTCCAAAACAGATTTTAGACCTTGAGCGTAAACTGGAAGAAGTGCGCGAAAAGAAAAATTCTGTAGTTAAAAAGCAGAAATACGAAGAAGCTGCTAAACTTAGGGACGATGAGAAAAATCTTGAAAAAGAACTACAAATAGCCCAGGAAAAATGGGAAGAAGAATCTAAGAAACACAAGGAAACGGTTGATGAAGATAGCGTGGCTGATGTTGTTTCTATGATGACCGGCGTACCTGTTAAGCGTATTGCACAAACCGAAAGCAATAAACTGGTTGAACTTCCTAAGAAAATTAAAGGAAAAGTTATTGGCCAGGACGATGCGGTTGGAAAAGTGGTAAAAGCCATTCAAAGAAACCGTGCAGGTCTAAAAGATCCAAACAAACCCATTGGATCGTTTATATTTTTAGGCCAAACCGGGGTTGGAAAAACACAGTTGGCTAAAGTACTTGCTCGCGAGTTATTTGATAACGACGATTCACTTATTCGAATAGATATGAGTGAATATATGGAGAAATTCGCCATTTCTAGATTAGTAGGAGCGCCTCCTGGATACGTGGGTTACGAAGAAGGTGGACAGCTTACAGAAAAAGTACGCAGAAAACCTTACGCGGTTATTCTACTGGACGAGGTAGAAAAAGCCCATCCAGATGTTTTCAATATGCTGCTTCAGGTTTTAGATGACGGATATTTAACCGATAGCTTAGGAAGAAAGATAGATTTTAGAAATACTATAATCATCATGACTTCTAATATTGGAGCAAGAAAACTTAAAGATTTTGGCCAGGGAGTTGGATTTGGTACCGCTTCCCAGCGCTCTCAAGCCGATGAAAATGCAAGAAGTGTAATTGAAAACGCGCTTAAAAAAGCATTTGCTCCAGAATTCTTAAACAGGATTGATGATGTAGTGATCTTCAACAGTCTTGAACGGGAAGATATTCATAAGATTATTGATATTGAATTAGTGAAATTATTCAATAGAATTGGAAGCCTTGGTTATAAATTAACTTTAAGTGATAAGGCAAAAGATTTTATTGCTGAAAAAGGATTCGATAAACAATATGGCGCAAGACCGTTAAATAGAGCGATTCAAAAATATATAGAAGATGCTCTTGCTGAAGAAATCATAACTTCAAAATTAGCTGAAGGTGATAAGATTTTTATGGATCTCGATGAAGAGAAAAATGAATTAACTATAAAAATTGATAAGGCAGTTAAAGAAACTGAATCTTAGTGATTTAGGGAATAATTAGTTTTATAAGAGGCTATTTGAAAGATTCATTTCAAATAGCCTTTTTTTAATATATTCCCTGAAATATATTAAATTTGCAAAGAATTAATCCCTACATTAATGACTACTGATAAATTGGAAGTGAAATTTGGGCAGGTGCGCATTTTTCAAAATATCCTAATTGCCGAATTAAACGAAGGTCTTCTCTTTACCTCCGAAAATAACAAAGAATTATTAGCTATTGGAAAAGAGGTATTTAAAGGGAAAGACTATGGATATATTTCTTTCCGAAAAAATTCTTATGCAGTAGATCCTATGGTTTACCGGGAATCTGCCCAGGCCCAAAATTTAAAAGCTATTGCCGTAGTAAGTGAAAATGAACTTATTCGGTTAAATGCGCATAAAGTAGAACGCCAGTTTTATAAAACTCAGAATTCTTTTGAGGTTTTTGATAATTTAGACCAGGCGATAAATTGGATTCAATTCGAAATTTAATCGAAGAAATTTTCAGTAAAATTAAAATTTTCAAGAAAAGATTTAGCCGACTTTATATAAGGCGCCATCGTTACATCGGTATGTAATATTGGAACTTCGGCTCTAAATTCATTTAAAACATCACTTAGCATTGCCGAAGTTTTTGCCGGCTCTCTAAAGTGCATAGCTTGTGAAGCGTTAAAAAGTTCAATGGCCAGTACACTATTTAAATTTTTTACAACTTTTAAAAGCTTTGTTGCGCCGTTTGCCCCCATACTTACGTGATCTTCCTGCCCGTTAGAAGAAACAATGGAATCTACCGAAGCAGGTACTGCAAGTTGTTTATTCTGGCTCACTATACTTGCTGCGGTGTACTGCGGAATCATAAAACCGCTATTTAAACCTGGATTTTCAACCAGAAATGCCGGTAATCCGCGAAGCCCCGAAACCAATTGATAAGTTCTTCTTTCTGAAATATTAGCAAGTTCTGCCAACGCAATTGCTAAATAATCTACTGCCAGGGCCAGAGGCTGACCGTGAAAATTACCTCCAGAAATAATCTTATCTTCTTCAATAAAAATATTGGGATTATCGGTAACCGAATTGATTTCGGTTTTAATGGTTTTTCTAACAAAACTCAAGGTATCCTTACTTGCTCCGTGCACTTGCGGGATACATCTAAAACTGTAAGGGTCCTGTACATTTTCCTTTTCGCTCATAGCAATCTGGCTGTCTTCCAAAAATCTACGAATACGTTCGGCAGTTTTTATTTGTCCGCGATGGGGCCTTGCCAAATGAACCAACTCATCAAAAGGAGATAAGTTACAATCAAAAGCATCTATGGAGACCGAACCAATAAGGTCGGCCAGGTAAGATAATTTATAAGATTTCAGTAAGGCGTAAACGGCGTGAGCGCTCATAAATTGCGTTCCGTTTAGCAAAGCTAACCCCTCTTTAGATTGCAATTTTAAAGCTTCCCAATTTTGGTTTTTCAGTAATTTTTCCCCGCTAATTATTTTATCTTCAAAATAAACCTCTCCCTCACCAATTAAAGGTAAGGCCAAATGCGCCAATGGGGCGAGATCGCCCGACGCTCCCAACGAACCCTGCTCATAAACCACCGGCAAAATATCCTGATTGTAAAAATCTATAAGTCTTAAAACAGTTTCCAGGGCTATACCAGAATTTCCATAGCTTAAAGACTGAATTTTTAGTAAAAGCATCAACCTTACAATCTCTTTATTTACTTTATCGCCGGTTCCGCAGGCGTGAGATTTCACCAGGTTTTGCTGAAGCTCGGTTAACTTCCCCGGACTTATTTTTACATTACATAAAGCTCCAAAACCGGTATTTATTCCATACACTGGTGTATCACTTTCTGTAATTTTTTTGTTTAAGTATTTTCTGGATTTCTGAATATTGGATTCAGCCTCTTCACTAAGCGCCAATTGCTTCTTATTTACCATTATATCTTCAATGGTTTCTAAATCTAAAATGGCTGAACTGATATAATGATGAGACTGCATAACTTACAATTTTAGATAATGGAGAAATATCCTGAACTTATTGAAATTACGGTAAATTCAGGCAAATTTTATTAAATAAGTAATGATTAAATTTTATTCCGAAAAATGATTAAAAATAATATTTCAGCTATAAAATAAAATCCTTTTAATTTACGGGCCAAAATTCATATTTCTACTGATGCAATCCAAATTTAAAACCAAAATTTTAAGAATTATTCAACCAAAAGTTTTAAACAATTCTAAAAGAAGAACCTATCACTTCTTTTCGTCCTTCATTAAAGCTAAAAATGCTTTTCCCAGGTTGTCGCTTATATCTCCCGAAATTAAAGCTTCATAACCACTTTCTTCAGCGCAAATATCACCCGCGAGCCCGTGTAGATATACGCCTAAAATTGCTGCCACAAGGGGTTCGTATTTTTGAGACATTAATCCGGCAATTATGCCTGAAAGGACATCGCCACTTCCCGCTGTGGCCATCCCGGAATTTCCGGAATTATTTATATAGATATGTTTTCCGCTAAATACAAAGCTATGCGCTCCTTTTAAAACCAGAATTATCTTATATTTTTTAGTGAATTTCTCAATCTTATGAATCTTCTCAAAGTCATCATTCCACTTCCCTATTAGCCTTTCTAATTCCTTTGGATGCGGCGTTAATACCGAATTTTTAGGAAGCAAACCCAGTAATTCATTATTTTCAGAAAGCATATTTAATCCATCGGCATCAATTAGCATAGGGTTTTTAATTCTTCCCAGTAAGTTTTTAAATGCTTTTACCGTATTAGAAGATTTCCCCGCTCCCATTCCAAAACAAATCACATCGGGTTCCAGATCGGTTTTAATATTGGTGAGCTCTTTATCGTTTTCATCTGTAATTACCATTGCTTCCGGAAAGCTAGATTGTAAAATTTCGTATCCACATTTTGGAACAAAAACACTACATAAACCGGCACCCGCTCTTAATGTAGATTTTGCCGAAAGTACTATACTTCCAATTTTTCCATAACTCCCACCAACTACAAGTGTATGGCCGTAGTCTCCTTTATGCGAGTTTTTATCACGCGGTTTATAAAGATGCCTGGCTTCACGCTTGCCAATAAGCTGCGCCATTGCTTGAACTTCTTTCAAATAACCGCGATCTAAACCAATATCTAAAACCTGTACTTCACCTGCATATTTCATAGATTGAGGCAGAAAAAATACCAGTTTCGGGGTTTGGAAAGTAAGGGTATAATTTGCTTTAATCACCGCAGTATCTTCTGCCGGCACTTTATCAGGGAACAATCCTGAAGGCATATCTACCGCCAGGCAAAATGCGCCAGATTCATTAATATGCAACAACAATTTTGCAAGCCAGCCTTCAGCGGGGCGGTTTAACCCAATTCCAAAAATGGCATCTACCACAAAATCACCGGGAGAAATTTCAGGAAAATCTTCTTCTCGTTTTATCAATTCAGGCCAGGTATGGCTTTCTTTTTTATAGCGATCGTAATTCACAAGAAAATCATCAGATCGTTTATCGCTGTAATTCACCACGTAAACTTCAACCTTATAACCATATTTATGAAGTAAACGCGCCACCACCAGTCCGTCGCCACCGTTATTTCCTATTCCGCAGAAAATTTTAATATTGATATCTGCACCTTCAAGTCGGGTATGAATTTCGTTAAAAACAAGACTTGCGGCACGTTCCATTAAACGTGTGCTCGAAATTCCTTCAGTCTTAAGTGTAACTTCATCAGCTTCTTTTAATTGTTCTGCAGAGAGTATCTTCATAATTGGTTAGGTTGAATAATTACATTCATAAAATTACAAATTAAAGCCTGAAAGCTTTGTTCTAAAAATTAAATCTAAACTTAAATTTCGGGGAGTTTTGCCAATAAAAGTTTAATACAGAAACTTATTAAATATAAAACTGCGTGCTAAGCCTATTATGTTAACTATTCTTCATAAAAAGTATTTTTTTAATATTGTATTCAAAGTGAAATCAATAAATTTGCCCAAATTTTAGAAAAATGAAAGAAGTTGCCCTAGCTGCCAGACATAAAGAATTAAATGCCAAAATGGTACCTTTTGCAGGTTATAATATGCCTATTTCTTATGAAGGTGTGAATATTGAACACCAAAACGTTCGTGAAAAATTAGGTGTTTTTGATGTTTCCCATATGGGGGAATTCCTAATTACCGGGGATAAGGCTCTGGAACTTATTCAGAAAATTACCACTAACGATGCTTCTAAACTGGTAGACGGGAAAGCGCAATATACAGTAATGCCAAACGAAACCGGCGGAATTGTTGACGATTTAATTGTATACAGGATTAATTCTGAAAAATATTTGCTGGTAGTAAATGCTTCTAACATAGATAAAGACTGGAACTGGATCGCGCAACATAATACTATGGATGCAACGATGCGCGATATGTCTGACGAATTTTCACTTTTGGCTATTCAGGGACCAAAAGCGGCAGAAGCTATGCAATCTTTAACCGATGTAGATCTTTCTAACATGAAATTCTACACTTTTGAAGTTGCTGAATTTGCTGGAATAGATAAAGTGATTATTTCGGCTACAGGTTATACCGGCAGCGGCGGATTTGAGATCTATTTTAAAAACGAAGATGCCGAGCAAATTTGGGATCGCGTGATGGAAGCCGGGAAAGACTACGGTATCAAACCTATTGGTTTAGCTGCACGTGATACTTTAAGACTGGAAATGGGCTTCTGTCTCTATGGCAATGATATAGACGAAACCACTTCGCCAATTGAAGCTAAATTGGGGTGGATTACCAAATTCACCAAAGATTTTATTAATTCTGAAGCTTTAAAGAAAGAAAAAGAAGAAGGACCAAAACGAAAGTTAATCGCCTTTGAATTGGAAGAACGTGGAATCCCGCGCCAGGGTTACGAAATTGAAGATGAAGATGGCAAGGTTATTGGCGAAGTAACTTCTGGGACAATGTCACCATCGCTGGAAAAAGGAATAGGTTTAGGCTACGTGCCTTCGGAAGTTGCTAAATTTGGCAACAAGATTTTTATAAAAGTTAGAAAAAAATCCATTCCGGCCGTACAGGTGAAATTGCCCTTTTATAAAGGATAGTTTTTGGAACGAATTTTAATTTTAGGAGCAAGCGGCTTTATAGGCAACGCCTTATATAAAGAGCTATGCTCCTTTTTTGATACCTACGGTACCTACCACACTCCAAACCGCGTTTTTGAAGAAAATCACCAGTTTCATCATTTTGATATGGAAACTGAAAATATTGAGATCCTGCTTCAAAATGTAAAACCTACGATTATTATCTCTGCCGTTCGGGGAAATTTTGATGCGCAAATAATCGCTCATTTTGAAATAATTAATTACATCCTCACTCATAAATGTAAATTGCTATTTATTTCATCTGCCAATGTGTTTGATGCTTTTACCAATTTCCCTTCTTATGAATATGACAAAACACTTTCCCAAAGTATTTACGGCAGGTTTAAAATTAAGATTGAAAATGCCCTGCTAAGGCTCCCAAACGATAAGTATAACATTTTACGTTTACCAATGGTTTTTGGCCATAATTCTCCCCGACTAAAGCAAATTAAAACCCTTATAGATTTGGGTGAAGCCATAGAAGTTTTCCCAAACGTAGTGATTAATGTTACTGAAATTGAAAAAGTAACCCAGCAAATTCATTATATCATTAATAGAAAAAAACAGGGAGTTTTTCATTTGGGAAGCAGCGATCTGGTACATCAAAAAGATTTTATTGAAGAGGTTTGTGAAGTTTTAGGTTATAAAAACCTCGTTTTTAAAAATATCTACGATTCTAATTTCGATAGGTTTTTAGCGGTTTTACCTAAAGAAAACATTCTACCTAAAAACTTACAGGTTTCAGTACAGCAAGTCGCAAAGGCATCAATAAAGAGTTAGGTGTTAATCTTGTACTAAAACCTAATTAGATTGAAAATTCAGGCTTTAGTTGCTTAAATTTAAAGGACTAATCCTTAAAAATTATTACAATGAAAAAGCTTAGCGAAGACGAAATCAATAAAAAACTGGAAAATCTTGAGGGCTGGGTTTATAAAGATAATGCAATTCATACTTCATTTCAGTTTGCCAATTTTAAAGACGCTTTTACGGTAATGACGCGAATTGCTTTTGAAGCCGAAGCCCAGCAGCATCATCCAAATTGGGGAAATGTTTATAATGAACTTGAAATTTCCCTTTCTACCCACGATGCCGATGGAGTAACCGAAAAAGATTTTAAACTGGCAAAAGCTATTGAAGAAATAGTAGAAGCTTCGGCTTAAATTAAGAAAAAAGAGCATTGAAATTTAAAGCTTCCAATTTTTAAATTGAATTGGAAGCTTTTTTATATTTTTGCTTCAATTTTTTATTCAGAATAAATGGGAAGAGCATTTGAATTTAGAAAGGCGCGTAAGATGAAACGCTGGTCTGCAATGGCCAAAGCCTTTACCCGCATTGGAAAAGATATTGTGATGGCTGTTAAAGAAGGCGGCCCAGATCCTGATACCAATGCCAAATTAAGAGCAGTTATTCAAAACGCGAAAAGCGTGAATATGCCCAAAGATAATATTGAGCGTGCCATTAAAAGGGCGAGTGATAAAAATCAGGGCGATTATAAAATTGTACTTTTTGAAGGTTATGCACCCCACGGAATTGCCGTATTGGTAGAAACCGCTACCGATAATAATAACCGTACCGTTGCGAATGTTCGCTCTCATTTTAATAAATGTGATGGAAACCTTGGAACTTCAGGTTCAGTTGAATTTATGTTTGACCACACTTGTAATTTCAGACTGAATGCTGAAGGACTTGACGTGGAAGAATTGGAACTTGAATTTATAGATTTTGGCGCCGAAGAAGTTTTTGAAGATGAAGATGGCATTCACATTTACGCACCTTTCGAATATTTTGGAGCTATTCAAAAAGAATTAGAAAATAGAGAGATTGAAATACTTTCTTCAGGATTTGAAAGAATCCCACAGGTTACCAAACCACTTTCTACTGAAGAAGCTGCAGATGTTGAGAAGCTACTGGAAAGGCTGGAAGAAGACGATGATGTACAAAATGTATATCACACTATGGAAGAAACTGAGGCTTAAACGGCTGTTGGTTTCTTTAGAAATAAGTGTAAAAGCTGTTTAGGAGGTTTAGCTATTTTTAACGTCAACCTGAACCTGGTTCAGAGCCTGCTCCGAAATTTGTTCGGAGTTCTAATATGTTAGATTATGAAATAAGTTCAGAATGACATTCTTCTAAAAAAACTAAATTCTAAACAGCTTTTTAATTTTTAGTGCTCTCCCCTATCGTGTTTTGTTGGTTGGCCCTTTCTACGTTTCTTTTCTTCTTCTAAAAGCGAAAGTTCACGCCCTGTTTGCCCCTTAACCGATGTATTTTCCTGCGCCCTTCTTAATAAATAAGGTACCACTTCGCGTACAGGACCAAAAGGCACTAATTTCGCTGAATTGTATCCTTTCTTTGCCAGGTTATAACTAATATGATCACTCATTCCATAAAGTTGGCTAAACCAAATACGATCGTCGTTTAAAGGAAGGCCTTTATCTTCCATACTTTGCAGCGCAAGATAATTACTCACCTCGTTATGTGTACCTATAAATAAATGTATATCATTAAGGTTTGCTAAACAGTAAGACATCACGCTATTAAAATTAACATCTGTAGCTTCCTTGTTTTCGCAAATTGGGGTAGTATAATTATATTTTTTTGCACGTGCATTTTCTTTTTCCATATAAGCTCCACGCACAATTTTAGCACCTATTTTAAAGCCTTCTTCTTTAGCTCTTTCGTGAAGATTTTTTACATACTCCAACCTGTCCCAACGGTAACACTGAAAAGTATTATAAATAAGAATTTTCTCCTTGTTATACTTTTTCATCATTTCTTCCATCAATTCATCGGCTGCGAGTTGCATCCAACTCTCCTCGGCATCGGCGTATAATCTTACATTATTATCATAAGCACATTTACAAAGAGTATCAACTCTTTCTTTAACACGTTCCCATTCTTCTTTTTCTTCGTCGCTTAAATTAATACGTTCTGTGATTTTTTCCCAAATAGCAAACCTTCCAATTCCTGTAGGTTTAAAGAGCGAAAATGGCAATTCTTCACTTTCAGCAGCGAATTTTATCAACTTCATTTTTTTATCTAAAGCAGCATCAAACTGCTCTTCGGTTTCTTTACCCTCAACCGAATAATCAAGAATGCCGTGCAATTTTTCATCATACATTTCTTTGGTGAGCGGCTTGCAATCATCTTCGGTAACACCACCACAAAACTGTTCAAAAATGGTTTTTTTAATCAGTCCTTCTACAGGCAGGTGTAGCTTTAAAGAAATTTTAGTCAACCAGGAACCGGCATCTACCAGTTGCTTGTTCTTCATCATGCTAAATAAAAAGATAGCACGATCCAGTTCTAAATCAGATTTTAATTTAAAAGCTGTTTTAGTATCATTAAAAATTTTTCTATTAATCATGGGGTGTGTCTTAATTAGCGCAAATATAATTATTGAAGTTTGATTTTATTATGAATATTTCTGCTTATTTTCGAAGCCCAATCAGATAAATGTTTAAAACGTCAAGAACTATGTCCAACATGGCAGCCAAAGGGCCGGTTTACTATCAGCAAGATGGTTTTCATAAAATAAATACTTATTTAAAAGAGGCAAAACCTTCCAAAGTTTTCATTCTAGTAGATAATAATACGCATCGTGATTGCCTGGCTTCTTTTTTACAGAAAATTGATGCTTCAGAAAATTTTGAGATTTTGGAGATTGAAGCCGGTGAGATCAATAAAAATTTGGAAACCTGTAGTGGTGTTTGGAATGCACTTTCAGAATTAGATGCCGATAGAAAAAGCTTAATGATAAATGTAGGTGGCGGCGTTGTAACCGATCTTGGCGGATTTATAGCTTCTACTTTTAAACGCGGCATAAGCTACATAAATGTACCTACCAGTCTTTTGGCAATGGTAGATGCATCTGTTGGAGGAAAAACCGGTGTAGACCTGGGAAATTTAAAGAACCAGATTGGCGTAATTAATCACGCTGAAATGGTGATAATTGATCCATCTTTTCTGGCTACCCTACCCCAAAACGAAATGCGAAGCGGTTTGGCAGAGATCCTAAAACACGCATTAATTAGCAGCGAGACCTATTGGGAAAAAGTGACTAATTTAAGCGAACTAACTTTAGACGATCTTGACGATATTATTAGAGAATCGGTAGAAATAAAAGCTAAAGTTGTCACCGAAGATCCGGAAGAAAACGGATTGCGAAAAACCTTAAATTACGGTCATACCTTGGGGCACGCTATAGAATCTTATTTTTTAACCCACCCTGAAAAAACAACTTTACTTCACGGCGAAGCTATTGCGGTGGGAATGGTTTTGGCAACTTATCTTTCTAAAGAACTTAAAAGTTTCCCGGAAGATAAATTGAAAGAAATCACCATTAAAATTTTGGATATTTACGAAAAAGTAGAATTTTTGGAAGAAGACATTCAGCAAATCATAGATTTGATGAAATACGACAAGAAAAATTCACACGGAAATATAAATTTTGTTCTGCTAAAAGATATTGGCAACACCGAGATAGATTGCAAAGTACCTAACACGCTAATTTGGAATGCTTTTGAATATTACAGGAAAACTTGATTTATAATATAAAAACAGTATTTTTAAAACCTACTAACTACATCCTCATAAACTTTTATTTATGAAAAGAATTATTGTTGACTACAAAAAATTAACTCCCGAAATCCTGGGCCTTTTGGTTGAGAAATATCCAGACGGGTATGATGACGACCAGATAATTGCCTTTAAAAACGCAAAAAACGAAACAGTTGAAGCGGTTGAAGTAAAAACCGAAGACACTATTTACCTGGTTAAAGTAAGCACACGACTTGAAAATACTATGGCCAATTTTGATGAAGACGATTACGACGATTCAGATTACAACGAGCCTATCGTAGAAATTCCTGAAAAAGACGACGAGGAAGATAAAGATTAGGGAATTACAAAATATTAAACCAAAAAAGGGATTTTTCTGAATGAAGAATCCCTTTTTTATTAGGTGTTTTTTACATTTTGACATTCAAAAGTCGGGGTGGCAATTGCGAAGCGTAGGATGAGTCTGTCCTAACACTTAAGATTAAGACATAAAAAAACCACTTAGGTTTTTTCTAAGTGGTTTATATTAAGTCGGGGTGGCAGGATTCGAACCTGCGGCCTCCTGCTCCCAAAGCAGGCGCGATAACCGGGCTACGCTACACCCCGAGTAATTTTTTAATCGCGCTCGGCGCGATAACTTAAGTTTATAATAGTAAAAACTATTGTTAAACTTCAAAATTTCAACTTGAGTGAATTAATATCCCCCAAAGCGGGTGCAAATATAAGAAAACTTATCAGTCTACAAGAAAAACTTTAGATTTTTTATATCTTAGTTGAATCTTGCTGGCAATGCAGGATAAGCTAATCACAAAAAAAATTATTATGAAGCGAATTTTATTATTATTGGGGTTGATTTTTACCTTTTCCGCCTGCGGAGATAATCAAAAATCTGATAAAAAAGCCGAGGTGGAAGAACCAACAGAAACAAATGCTCAGGATTCTGATAACCCGGTACCAAAAGAAATGCCGGAAGCTGTTTCTCCCGAAAATGAATATAAACACGAGGTTGTTGCAGAGAATATGACAATTCCGTGGGGATTTGATTTTCTTCCCGATGGTAGCATCCTTGCAACCGAAAAAGGTGGCGATATTTATCATTTTAAAAATGGTAAACGTGTAGCTATTACCGGAGGTCCCGAAATTTACAATCAGGGGCAGGGTGGATTACTGGATATCGCCCTTCATCCCGATTTTGAGAACAATAATTGGGTTTATATCACCTATTCATCAGATGAAGGTGAAAGCGAAGGGGGAAATACTGCCTTAATGCGAGCCAAACTGGAAAACAATCAACTAACCAGTCGCGAAGATTTATACAAAGCCACTCCTAACTCTACCAGAGGACAACATTTTGGATCACGAATTGTTTTTGATGGAGAAGGTCATTTATTTTTTACTATTGGAGATAGAGGAAATAGAGATGTGAATCCGCAGGATATTACAAGAGATGGTGGGAAAGTATACCGACTTAACTTAGACGGAAGCGTACCTTCAGACAATCCTTTTGTAGGTGAAGAAAACGCTATAGAAGCTATTTATTCTTACGGACACAGAAATCCGCAGGGGATGATTTTCAACGAAGAAACCGGAGAAGTTTGGGTTAATGAACACGGCCCAAAAGGTGGTGATGAAATTAATGTTGTAAAAGCTGGAAAAAATTACGGTTGGCCGGTAGTAACTTATGGTGAAAATTATGATGGCACTACTATTACTGAAGATAGAACGGGACCTGAATTTCAGAACCCACTTACCTACTGGTTACCATCAATCGCACCAAGCGGATTTGAAAAAGTAACTTCAGATAAATATCCAGAGCTTAAAGGAAACTTTTTAGTGGGTGCCCTTAAATTTCAATATTTAGAACATTTAGCCATAGAAAATGGAGAAGTAACTACACGTGAGAAATTATTGGAAGGTCTTGGAAGATTAAGAGATGTTCAACAAGGCCCTGACGGATTTATCTACGCTGCTATTGAAGGAACGGGTATAGTAAAATTGCTACCCCTGGAGGAAGCTGAATAATTTATAATCCTAAGATCGAAGCTTAGGAATTAAAACATCATATTTATTTCTAATTTGGGGCAAATGTTTAAATTTGCCCCAAATTTTTTTAGATGCTCATTATAGGAATTACAGGTGGAACCGGTAGTGGAAAAACTACGGTAGTAAGGCAAATTATAGACGAATTAAAAAATGAAGAGGTAGATGTAATTTCCCAGGATTCCTACTATAAAGACCTAAGTCATTTAGCTAAAGAAGAGCGGGTTAAATCCAATTTTGACCATCCAAAATCTATAGATTTTGATCTTTTAGTTGAACATTTAAAAGAGCTTAAAGCAGGCAATACCATTCAGCAGCCTGTATATTCATTTACAGAACATAACCGCACCAAACAAACCCTGGAAACCCAACCCAGGAAAGTGGTGATTGTAGAAGGCATTCTAATCTTCGCCCATCCTGATATTAGGGAGATGTTTGATATTAAAATCTACGTTCACGCCGATAGTGACGAACGTCTAATTCGCCGACTTAAGAGAGATATTTCTGAACGTGGGCGCAATTTAGATGAAGTTTTATGGCGATATCAAACTACGCTGAAACCAATGCACCAGCAGTTTATAGAACCTACCAAAGAATTTGCCGATATCATTATTCCTACCAACCGTTATAACACCGTTGCTGTTGATATTGTGCAAACCATAATCAAAGACCGCTTGACCTAATTTTGTATCTTTAATCCAAATAGCCGAGAAAAATTTAAGTTTTACGGTTTAACCAAAACAATCTTAATTAGTTACTGAAGTTAGAAGGTGTGAAATTAAAGGAATTAAGAAACAAAAAATGGTTTAAAATTATTAGCAACAAATATGTGCTGCTAATAATTATTTTTGGAGGCTGGATGCTATTTTTAGATAGTAATTCCTGGTTAGTCCATAATGAACTCAACCAGGAAGTAGAGGAGCTTGAAGAAAATAGGCAGTATTACAAAAATGAAATCTCCAAAGATAAAGCAACCATACAACAGCTTCAGGATTCGGTAGAGATGGAAAAATTTGCGCGCCAGCAATATTATATGAAACGTCCCAATGAAGAAATATTCATCATTGAATACGATACAATTCAGGATTAATTTTTCAGAAAAACCACACAATGAAAGAATCATTATTTCAGGAATTTGAAGAAGTTTCTGCAAAAGAATGGAAACAAAAAATACAATTTGATCTAAAAGGAGCCGATTATAACGAGAAACTCGTTTATAAGTCCCTGGACGGAATTAATATAAAACCTTTTTATAGTGGTGAAGATGTTGAAGAAAGTATAAAAACACCTTCTCCAAAAAACTGGAACATTTGCGAAAGATTATACGTAGTTTCTGTTGAAAAAAGTAATAAGCGTGCAAATGAAATTCTTAACAAAGGAACCGAAAGCCTTTGGTTTATCATTCCAAATGAAGAAATTTCTATTGAAAATTTACTGGATGGAATAGTACTGGATAAAACCATAATTTACTTTAGTTTCAGCTTTTTTTCTGAAAATTATTTCAAACGTTTTCGGGAGTATTTTAAAGGAAAACAGCATCAGGTTTTTCTTCAATTTGATATTGTAGGAAACCTTGCCCGTTCCGGAAACTGGTTCCATAATCTTCAAAAAGACCACGAAATCCTGAACAGTATTTTCACTAATTCCAAAGATTTTAAATCGGTAATCAGTATAGATACCGCTTTATATCAAAATGCCGGTGCAAATATTCCACAGCAATTGGCTTATGCCCTGGCGCACGTTAACGAATATCTTAACCATTTTCAGGAAAGCCCGAATTTCGAGAAATTACAACCACAATTTCTAATTGCTTCCGGACCAAATTATTTCTTCGAAATAGCAAAAATTAAAGCTCTAAGATGGCTATACGCTACTTTAGCTTCAGAATACAACATCCCGGAAACCTGCCATATCCTGGCGCAACCCACCAAAAGAAATAAAACACTTTACGATTTCAACGTAAACCTTCTTCGAACAACCACTGAAAGTATGAGCGCTGTTTTAGGCGGTGCCGATACGGTTTATAATATGCCTTATGATGCTATCTATCATAAAAACAATGAGTTTGGAGACAGGATTGCCCGTAATCAATTGCTAGTGATGAAACACGAGGCATACCTTGACAAGGTTGCCAATGCTGCCGAAGGTGCTTATTATATTGAAAGCCTTACCAAACAATTTGCGGAAATGGCCCTAGATATTTTTAAAGAAATAGAGAAAGGTGGTGGCTTTTTAAAGCAATTAAAAGAAGGAGCTATTCAGCGAAAAATAAAGGAAAGCGCTAAAAAGGAACAGGAACAATTTGATAGTGGAGAATTGGTATTAATAGGTACTAATAAATTCGAAAATCCGCAGGACAAAATGAAAGATGAACTGGAATTGTATCCATTTTTAAAGCAAAATCCGCGTAAAACTCTAATAGAACCTATCCTGGAAAGACGTATAAGTGAACAAATTGAGCAGGAAAGAATAAAGCAGGAAAAGGTCGAATAATTAAAAAAAAGAGCAATGCAAAGAAAAGATCTTCAACATATAGAATTAAAAGAACCAGCAATTGGCAAGCGGCAAAAAGAGGGTGAAAACAACACCTATAAAACCCCGGAAGAAATCAACTTGCAGCCTTCTTATTCAAAAGAAGATATCAAAGATCTAAAACACTTAAATTTTGCGGCTGGAATTCCTCCCTATTTACGGGGTCCTTATAGTACAATGTATGTTAGTCGGCCGTGGACGATTCGCCAGTATGCTGGATTTTCTACTGCTGAAGAAAGCAATGCTTTTTACCGAAGAAATCTTGCTGCCGGGCAAAAAGGGCTTTCGGTTGCTTTTGATCTTCCCACCCATCGCGGTTACGACAGCGATCATGAACGTGTGGTTGGCGATGTGGGAAAAGCCGGTGTTGCGATAGATTCGGTCGAAGATATGAAGATCCTTTTTGACCAGATTCCGCTCGATAAAATGTCGGTTTCTATGACGATGAACGGTGCGGTTTTACCGGTTTTGGCATTCTATATCGTTGCTGCCGAAGTACAGGGCGTTAAACCGGAACAACTTTCAGGAACTATTCAAAACGATATTTTAAAGGAGTTTATGGTACGTAATACCTACATCTATCCACCTACTCCTTCAATGAAGATTATTTCAGATATTTTTGAATATTCCTCTCAAAATATGCCCAAATTCAATAGCATAAGTATTTCGGGCTATCATATGCAGGAAGCCGGTGCTACCTGCGATATTGAACTGGCTTACACCTTAGCCGACGGATTGGAATATATTAGAAAAGGCCTTGAAGCCGGGATGGATATAGATAGTTTTGCTCCCCGACTTTCATTTTTCTGGGGAATTGGGATGAATCATTTTATGGAAATCGCCAAAATGCGAGCCGCCAGAATGCTTTGGGCAAAACTCGTAAAGCAATTCAACCCAAAAAATGCGAAATCACTTTCGCTTAGAACACATTCGCAAACTAGCGGTTGGAGTTTAACCGAGCAGGATCCATTTAATAACGTAGCTCGAACCTGTATAGAAGCGGCAGCGGCAGCCTTTGGTGGAACGCAAAGTTTACACACAAATGCTTTGGACGAAGCCATTGCACTACCTACAGATTTTTCAGCAAGAATAGCGAGAAACACGCAGTTGCACCTTCAACAGGAAACAATGATTACCAAAACGGTAGATCCCTGGGCCGGCAGTTATTATGTTGAAAAACTTACCGACGAAATTGCTGAAAAAGCCTGGAAACTTATAGAAGAAGTTGAAGAATTAGGCGGAATGACCAAAGCCATTGAAGAAGGAATTCCGAAGATGCGAATTGAAGAAGCCGCAGCTAAAAAACAGGCCAGGATAGATAGTGAAACCGATATTATTGTAGGCACTAACAAATACCGACTCGAAAAAGAAGATGAGCTGGTTACTTTAGAAGTAGATAACCAGACAGTAAGAAAACAACAGGTAGAACGCCTAGAGAAAATAAAAGCCGAAAGAAATACCGGAAAAGTTGAAAAAGCGCTAAAAGCTCTTACCGAATGCGCCGAAAAGGAAAACGGGAATTTGCTTAGTTTAGCTGTTGAGGCGGCAAGACATCGCGCAACATTAGGTGAAATTAGCGATGCGCTGGAAGAAGTTTACGGCAGGCATAAAGCTAAAGTACAAACCTTTAGCGGTGTATATTCTAAAGAAATGAAAGAGAACACTTCGTTTAAAAAAGCCAGGGAACTGGCCGATAAATTTGCCGAACAGGACGGAAGAAGACCCCGAATTATGATCGCAAAAATGGGTCAGGATGGTCACGATCGTGGTGCAAAGGTGGTAGCCACCGGTTATGCCGATCTTGGTTTTGATGTAGATATTGGTCCGCTTTTCCAAACCCCAAAAGAAGCTGCAAAACAAGCTGTAGAGAACGATGTACATATTTTAGGAGTTTCCTCTTTAGCAGCAGGCCATAAAACTTTGGTTCCGCAGGTCCTTGAAGAATTAGAAAAACTTGGACGTGAAGATATAATGGTAATTGTAGGCGGGGTAATACCGTCGCAGGATTATCAATATTTATTTGATGCCGGTGCTGTGGCGGTTTTTGGACCGGGAACTAAAATAAGCGATGCCGCTATTCAGCTTTTAGAAATTTTGATAGAGGAAGAAGTTTAAACTCATAAAAATAACCTTGAAGGTTTTATAACTTATAAAAAGACTTAAAATATTAAATCTCACTTAGTGAGTAAACTAACCAACTAAAAAATATATTATGGATTTTACTAAAAAAATGCTTCGTGACGATGCTTTAAAAGGCAAAACCATTATCGTAACCGGCGGAGGAAGTGGCCTTGGGAAAGCAATGACCAAATACTTTATGGAGCTTGGCGCTAATGTAGCCATTACTTCCAGAAACCTGGAAAAACTTCAAAACACCGCCAAAGAGCTGGAAGATGAAACCGGAGGTAAATGTTTTGCGGTTCAATGCGATGTAAGGCATTACGATCAGGTAGAAAACATGCGTGATGAAGTTCTAAAAGAATTTGGAAGCATAGATGTTTTATTAAACAATGCTGCAGGAAACTTTATTTCTCCAACTGAAAGATTAAGCGCTAACGCTTTTGATACAATCATTGATATTGTACTTAAAGGAAGTAAAAACTGCACCATGGCGCTTGGAAAACATTGGATAGATACAAAACAAAAAGATAAAACTGTACTTAATATTGTGACCACCTATGCGTGGACAGGCTCTGCTTATGTAGTACCAAGTGCTACTGCGAAAGCAGGAGTTTTGGCTATGACGCGCTCTTTAGCGGTAGAATGGGCAAAATACGGAATTAGGTTCAACGCAATTGCACCCGGCCCTTTCCCTACTAAAGGTGCCTGGGACAGATTATTACCAGGAGATTTAAAAGACAAATTTGATCTTGCTAAAAAAGTACCACTAAAAAGAGTTGGTGAACACCAGGAATTGGCAAACCTTGCCGCCTATTTAGTTTCAGACTTTTCAGCTTATGTAAACGGCGAAGTAATTACCATAGATGGTGGAGAATGGCTTAAAGGTGCAGGCCAGTTTAACCTCTTAGAAGCTATTCCGGAGGAAATGTGGGATCAATTAGAAGCGATGATTAAATCTAAGAAAGGCAGCTAGAACTGTCTAAAATAGAAGTTATTTCAATTCAAATTTTTCAGAATCAAACCGATTGTTACCTATTTACGGCAACAATCGGTTTTTTATGTATAAGCTGTTAACAAAATCATTTTATAAACCTGTAATAAATTGTATTTTTACCCTTCAAAAATCACAGAGACTTAATGGGTAAAATCATTGCTATTGCAAACCAAAAAGGAGGAGTTGGTAAAACCACTACCTCGGTAAACCTGGCCGCTTCGCTTGGAGTACTTGAAAAGAAAGTATTGTTAATAGATGCAGACCCACAGGCCAATGCTACATCGGGCCTGGGAATTGACGTTGAAGAGGTTGAATTAGGCACTTACCAGCTTTTTGAAGACTCAATAGCTCCTGAAGACTGCATTCAAAAAACAAGTTCTCCCAATTTAGATATCATACCGGCTCATATTGACCTGGTTGCTATAGAAATTGAACTGGTAGACCAGGATCAAAGGGAATCTATGCTTAAAAAAGCAATCACTCCTTTAAAAGACCGGTATGATTTTATTTTGATTGATTGTGCTCCCTCCCTGGGTTTATTAACTTTAAATGCCTTAACAGCATCAGATTCTGTGGTAATTCCAATTCAATGTGAATATTTTGCACTCGAAGGTTTAGGAAAACTGCTTAACACTATAAAAAGCGTTCAAAAAATTCATAATAATAAATTAGACATAGAAGGTTTATTGCTAACTATGTACGATTCGCGTTTAAGGCTTTCTAACCAGGTGGTAGAAGAAGTTCAGAAGCATTTTGGCGAGATGGTTTTTGATACAATCATTCAAAGAAATGTGCGTTTAAGTGAAGCCCCAAGTTATGGGGAAAGCATTATTAACTATGATGCAGGCAGCAAAGGAGCCAGCAATTATTTGAGCCTGGCACATGAAATTATAAAGAAAAACTCGTAGAAGATGGCGAAGGCGACCAAAAAACAAGCATTAGGACGTGGACTTTCAGCTTTATTGAAAGATCCGCAAAACGATATACAATCTGCAGAAGATAAAAATGCCGATAAACTGGTTGGACATATTGTTGAACTGGATTTAGAATCTATTGAAGTAAATCCTTTCCAACCAAGGACAAGTTTTAATGAAGACAATCTTAAAGAACTTGCCTCTTCAATACGAGAACTTGGAGTAATTCAACCAATTACCGTAAGAAAACTGGATTTTGATAAATACCAGCTGGTTTCGGGAGAACGCCGTTATCGTGCTTCAAAATTGGTAGGTTTAGAAACTATTCCGGCTTATATAAGGATTGCCAACGACCAGGAATCTTTAGAAATGGCTTTGGTAGAAAACATTCAGCGCCAGGATCTGGATCCTATAGAGATTTCGCTTTCCTATCAACGTTTAATAGATGAAATAAACCTTACCCAGGAACAGTTAAGTGAACGCATTGGTAAAAATCGTTCTACTATTGCTAATTACTTACGTCTTTTAAAACTGGATCCCATAATTCAAACAGGAATGCGAGATGGCTTTATGAGTATGGGTCACGGACGCGCACTTATTAATGTTAGCGATCCGCAAAAGCAACTGGATATTTATGAGAAAATACTTCAAAAATCATTGTCGGTAAGAGAAACTGAACAATTGGTGCGTGAAGTAAACGAAGGTTCAAAAGTTTCAAAAACTTCCAAAAAAACCGCTGCAGTTCCTACTTCTTACAAAAAAGGAATTAAAGAATTCTCAGAATATCTCGGGACAAAAGTTGATGTGAAGGTTACTAAAAAAGGATCAGGAAAACTTAGTATTCCATTTTCTTCCGAAGAAGATTTTATTAGACTAAAAAAACTTATTCAGGGTGAAGACTAATAAGGTATTTTCATTTCTCTTTTTTCTGTTGTTCGTTTTTACACTAACAGCCCAGGAAGATTCTTTAAGGATTGAAAACCCTGAAGTAATAGATACAATTTCAGAAGAAAAGGATTATAAACCTTACAATGCCCTGGCACCCGCTAAAGCAGCATTTTATTCGGCTATTCTACCCGGTTTAGGCCAGGCATATAACGGTAAATACTGGAAAATCCCTTTGGTATATGCGGGAATTGGTACCGGAGTTTATTTTTATATAAACAACAATAAAGAATGGAACCGGTATAGGGATGCTTATAAAAATCGGCTTGCAGGAAGAAAAGATGAATTTACCGTAAATGGGGAAGAAAGAATATCTGATGATGGTCTAATAAGAGCCCAGGAATTTTACCGTAGAAATAAAGAAATCTCGATACTGGTAATCGCAGGATTTTACGTATTAAATATTATTGATGCGAACGTAAATGCACATTTGCAGCAATTTAATGTTAGTGAAGACCTAACGTTACAGCCTAATATGGGGCTTGATAATTTTACCGGTAAATCCCGCTACGGTTTATCTTTACATTATAAGTTTTAGGAAGCGTTTATTACTACCAATTAATTAGAATATCAAAATTTTATAGAGATGAAAATAGCACTTTTAGGATACGGAAAAATGGGAAAGACAATTGAAGAGATTGCTTTAAACCGTGGTCACGAAATTGTTCTTAAAATTGAAGAAGATATTGATACTTACGAGATCAATAAAATGGAAATTGATGTTGCTATAGATTTTAGTGTTCCAAAAGCAGCGTTTAAAAATATTACCACCTGTTTTGAAAATAATATCCCGGTGGTTTGTGGTACGACCGGTTGGTTAGATGATTATGAGAAAGCAGTAGAAATTTGCAAAAAAGAAGACAGCGCTTTTATTTATGCTTCAAATTTTAGCGTAGGTGTAAATCTATTTTTCGAACTGAATAAAAAGCTGGCCAAAATGATGAATGGTATGGAGGATTATGCTGTAGAAATTGAAGAAATTCATCATACCCAGAAACAAGATGCCCCAAGTGGCACGGCTATAAGCCTTGCGCAACAAGTAATTGCTGAAAACGATAAAAAGAACAATTGGCAACTGGATCACGCCGCTGCCGATGAAATCCCTATTAAAGCTAAAAGAATTGAAGATGTGCCGGGCACTCACACCGTTTCTTACAAATCTAATATAGATTCTATAGAAATTATGCATACCGCAAATTCACGCGAGGGATTTGCATTAGGGGCAGTAATTGCTGCAGAGTGGCTTAAGGATAAGCAAGGAGTTTTCACTATGCAAGACGTACTTTCCAGCCAATTTTAAACAAAAAATAGTAACAATCACTGGATTTTGTTACTAATAAGCAAAGAATAAAAATATGACGTTTACACAATGGTTTCTGTTTTTTCTGCTGGTTCAGGTTATTCACTTTGCAGGTACCTGGAAACTTTATCAAAAAGCGGGAAGACAAGCCTGGGAAGCCGCAATTCCTATTTACAATGCAGTAATTTTAATGAAAATTATAAACCGCCCGTGGTGGTGGGTGATTCTTCTGTTTATTCCTATTGTAAACCTTATTATGTTCCCAGTAATTTGGGTAGAAACCATTAGAAGTTATGGCCGGCATAGCACTACCGATACCATTTTAGCTATTATAACACTCGGTTTCTATATCTACTATATAAATTATGCAACTGATGTAAAATATATTGAAGATAGAAGCTTGAAACCAAGGACCGCCGCCGGCGAATGGATAAGCTCTATACTATTTGCAGTAATTGCTGCAACCATAGTGCATACTTATGTAATGCAACCTTTTACCATCCCAACTTCCTCTTTAGAAAAGACTTTATTAGTAGGTGATTTCCTTTTTGTAAGTAAGTTTCATTATGGTGCACGCCTGCCAAGAACGGCGGTGGCGTTTCCTATGGTACACGATACTATACCTGTTTTGGGTGTAAAATCTTATCTAACAAAACCTCAAATTCCATATTTGAGATTACCGGGATTTAAAGAAATAGAGCGCAACGATATTGTAGTCTTTAACTGGCCGGTAGATACCGTAAATGCTTTTCAGCAATATGGTGATGGGAAATATTATTACAAACCCATAGATAAAAAATCTAATTACGTAAAACGAGCGGTAGGAATTCCCGGGGATTCTCTGGAAGTTCGTGCAGGGAAAGTTGTGGTAAATAACGAGCCGCTTCAGCTTCCGGGACGTGCAAAAACTCAGTTCACTTATATTGGAACTACCAACGGGCAGGGTTTCAACCCTAGGTATTTATATGAAGAATATGATATTACCGATGGTTATTACCACAACCCTAATACCAATCAATTTTATATAAAAGCCTTAACCGAAGACGCCTATAACCGAATTAAAAATCATCCCAACGTTACCAGTATTGAAAGATATTCTGACTCATTAGGTTCAAAAGATCGAAGCATTTTTCCGAATAATGGAAAACTGAATTGGAATAACGATTATATGGGTCCAATTTACATTCCTGAGGAAGGGGTGACGATAGATCTTACTGCAGAATCAATGCCTTTTTATAAGCGAATTATAGAAACTTACGAAGGCAGTGAGATGGGAATTAACAATAAGCTCAGTCTTAATGGAACCCAGGTTTTATTAAACGGCCAACCCGTTAATTCTTACACCTTTAAGCAAAATTATTACTGGATGATGGGTGACAATCGCCATAATAGTGAAGACAGCCGTACGTGGGGGTTTGTTCCTGAAAATCACGTGGTGGGAAAACCTGTATTTGTATGGATGAGTTGGGATGCCAATGCCCAGGGCTTCTTTAATAAAATTAGATGGGATCGTGTTTTCACCACCGTTAAAGGTGACGCTACACCCACCTCATACCTGCCTTATTTCCTAATAATTGTAGTAATACTTATCGCTTTTAATTACTTCAAAAAACGCAGGAAAAACGCTTAAATGGAAAGAATTTTAATACATCCGGCCTATTTTGGGCCGGTTTCTCAGTTTGTTGCCCTGGTAAAAGCTAATAAAGTCTTTTTTGAAAACGAAGACAATTACCAGAAACAAACCTATAGAAACCGGATGTATATCTATGACTCCAATGGAAAATTATTGCTGAATATTCCTATTAAGCATCGCTCAGCCCTAACTGGCGAACCTAAAGAAGCCGGAAAGCACCAACTTTATAAAGAAGTTAAAATTGAAAACGATTTTGAATGGCAAAAGCAACATTGGAGAGCTTTAAAAGCTTCTTACCAAACTTCACCATTTTTTGAATTTTATGAAGATGAAATTTATCCGCTTTATCATAAGAAATTTAATTACTTAATGGATTTCAATTATGCCTGTTTGGAGTTTGTTACAGATGCGCTTCAGCTGGATTTAGATTTCGAGAAAACTTCAGAATTTATTCTTCATCCAGAAGACAAAAAAGACCTAAGAACATTGATTAATGCTAAGGGAAAATTGAAGTTTCAGCAGGAAGAATACACCCAGGTTTTTAAAGAAAAACACGGGTTTTTATCTAATTTAAGTATTTTGGATCTTCTTTTTAATGAAGGGCCAAATACCACCAATTACCTGGAAGCACAGGAACTTAAATTTTAATCCTGGTTAAGATTGGATAGTGATCTGAAAGTTCATTTTTAAAACGGGTATAATCGTTTATTTGAATGTTGTTATCTACCCAGATAAAATCTATTCTTAAAGGGAAATAATTTAATTTAAATGTTTGCCCAAAACCTTCTCCAGAATGCAGAAAAGCATCGGTAAACCTGTCATCTTTATTTAGCATTTCATATACATAAGAGAAAGCAGTATTGTTAAAGTCTCCGGCGATAATTGTTTTATAAGGAGTTTTGTTCACTTTTTCCATCATCATTTCGGCCTGCTCTTGTTGTAAACTAAAACCCTGCCCTATTCTACCCAGCAATTTCTTAGAATCTGCTTTACGTAAATCTTCAATTTCGGGTTTAATATTGAGGGATTGAAAATGAACATTAAAAATACGCAAGGTATCTTTTTTCACTACCACATCGGTATAGATAGAATTATTATTCCCATTATGTGGAAAATCTATAGAAGACTGTTCAATTATTGGATATTTAGAGAAAATGGCCATTCCAAACTCAGAATTCCTTCCTTTTTTATGTACAAATTTATAAGGGTATATTTCCTTAAAACCGGTTTCGTCTACGGTATGCTCCTGCGTGAGTAAAATATCCGGATTTTTATCTTTTACAAAATTGGTGATTTTCTCTGGAATGTTTTTTTCATCAGTCCATCCATAAGAATTAAACATTCTAACATTATAGCTCATAATACTCAGCTCATCATCAGAAGTAAGTGTATCACCGCTAAACTGGTAAAGATTAGTTACATAATTATAACCTACCAGTAAAATAATGAAGGATAACAAAAATTGCCTTTTCAACCTTATAATCCAATAAACCATAAAAACCAGGTTTATTAAGATTAAAATCGGTACCCCAAGGCTTAAAACAGAGAGTAATGGAAAAGATTTTGGAGGAATAAAAGCAAGCAAATAAGATAATAAAAGCGCCGTAGCAGCAAGGGAATTAAAGATAAAAATGATCTTATCTATGAGTCCAAGATTCTTCATTTAATCTTCTTTACCGGCTTTAAATAGAAAATCTTTCTCGCTTTTGCTCAAACTATCATAACCGCTTTTGCTTATTTTATCTAAAATGGCATCAATTTGCTTTTGTTTTTCATCTTTATCCAGCTTTTTAGAAGAAGAAGATTTACGAGGTCCCGAGCCAGATTTTTTATCTGAAGTTTTTCGGTACACCGTTTTCATTTTGGCTTTGCGCTCGGTAGGTTGAAACATAGCCGCAAAGCTGTCCATTATTTTCTCAAACCATGAACCAATATCATTCCCTTTTTGTAATTGTTTAGTATAAGTATAGCCTAAAGCCGCACCACCGAGGTGAGCTAAATGCCCCCCGGCATTCCCCATTGGAATCTGAATAACATCCAGGGCCACTAAAAAAGCGGCGATATACCAGAATTTGATACTTCCTATTAAAAGAAGTCTAACCCGCATATTGGGAATATAGGTAGCAATACCAACTAAAACGGCCATTACCCCGGCAGAAGCACCTATTAAATAAGATCTACCGGTAGCTTCAAATGCGGGAAATAAATTATAACTAAGCATATAAACCAAAGCGCCCATAATTACTCCTAAAAAGAAATAATTAAGCAACCTTTTTGGCGAAAAGTAGTTTAAAAAATAAATTCCGGAAAAGTATAAAATGAGCATATTAGATAGAATATGCCAAATCCCACCGTGTAAAAAAGAATAGGTAATAATAGACCAGGGCTTAAAAATAAATTCTCCTAATTCTTTCGGAAAAGAAAACCACTCCAGTAAAAAATCTGATGGTAACTGAAACAAAAAGGTTAAGGTTCTAAAAAGATAAAACAAGATAAAAACCAACACATTAATTGCGATTAGTTTTTCAACTACCGTTGCGGTTTGTAGTTTGTATTTAAATTTATCAGATCCTTTCATCAATCCCAGCGGTTTTGGTTAAACTGGTTTTTCTTCCAGTACCACATCATAATAAAGCCGAACAGGGCTCCACCAATGTGGGCAAAGTGAGCAATACCTCCTCCAAATAACGAATATCCGGTTAATCCTGAAAATAAATCAAGTAAAATAAGTGCAGGAATAAAGAATTTTGCCTTAATAGGAACCGGCACAAATAAAAGGAATAATTCTACATTGGGAAACATCATTCCAAAAGCAACAAGAATTCCATAGATAGCACCCGATGCTCCCACCGCAGGTGTATTCACGCTTTGATATAATCCCTGAAGCGTTTCCCGGGGTACAGACTCAAGTATTGCGGTAGAATATTCTCCCGTTTTAAGTAATTGTTCTATGCTTCCCATACTCATTCCTGCATCTAAGAGCGCATTATAACCGGTTTTAAATTCAATATAATTTACCAGTGTATGTAAAAATGCAGCTCCAAGCCCTGCCGAAAAGTAGAAGAAAATAAACTTCTTTTGCCCCAGCATTTGTTCTATAGGGCCACCAAACGCCCAAAGTGCATACATATTAAAAACAATATGCATAAGGCCGCCGTGCATAAACATATGGGTAACAAACTGCCACGCCATAAAATTATCGTTCTCAAAGAACCAAAGTGCAAATAACTGGTAGGCATAATCGCCCAGAAACTGGCTACCAACAAAAAAGATGATGTTGATTATTAAAAGTACTTTTACAGTTTCGGTAATTCTTCCCATTTACATAAATTTTTTGTCCAGTTCGTCTACAGTTAAAGTAACGAAAACCGATCTGTTAGACGGGCTTAACCCGGGTTCTTTACAAGCAAACAACCTGTTAACGATATGCTGCTGCTCGGTATTGTTTAATAAGGTGCCAGATTTTACCGCCATTCCCTTTGCGAGCGACTTTGCCAGTAAATCGGTTTGAGAAAAACCATTATCGGGAACATCGTTTTCAAAATCGGCAATAAGTTGTTCCAGTAATATTTCTACTTCACTTTCTGAAATAAGCGTTGGAATTCCTACAATTTCTACGGAATCACTTTTTACTTCAGAAAATACAAATCCTGTTTGTTCCAGAGAATCCTGTAATTGTTTTAATATCTCAATTTCGTGAGTATTAAACTGAAGGTTTAACGGAAACAACAACTGTTGGCTCACCGCGGCTGAAACGGTAATATTTTTCAGCATCTCTTCATATAATATCCTGGTGTGGGCCCGGTGTTGATCTATTACTAAAATCCCGCTCTTCAGCGTACTTACAATATATTTTTTATGAAGCTGAAAGGTAGATTTTTCTTCTTTATCTTCAGAAGGCTGGAATAAATTTCCTGTTACTTCTTCACTTTCAAATTCTATTTCCCTAAAATCTGCATCCGGCTTAGGGGTGTCTTCGGTTTGCAAACCGGTGTATAAACTTTCCCAACTTTCTTCCCGCTCTTTTTTAAAGTTTGAAGAAAAGGAGTTTGAACCCGTTCTATGGGTCCTTGTATTTTCTTCCCGAAATGGATTAAAATTACGATCTACTTCTACCTGCGGTACTTCAGCAGATCTGTTTTTATAATCATAAGGCGTGTCCAGGTTTGCATCGCGATCAAAATCCAGGACAGGAGCTACATTAAATTGCCCCAAACTATGTTTGATCGCGCTTCTTAAAATTGCATAAAGCGCGTGTTCATCGTCAAACTTTATTTCAGTTTTAGTAGGATGAATATTGATATCTATACTTTTTGGATCAACCTTTAAGAAAAGAAAATAACTGGGATAAGATTTATCTTTTAATAAACCTTCAAAAGCGGCTACTACGGCGTGATTTAAGTAAGGACTTTTTATAAACCTATTATTTACAAAAAAGAATTGTTCTCCCCGTGATTTTTTGGCAAACTCAGGTTTCCCTACAAATCCCGAAATTTCAACAATCTCAGTCTCCTCGGTTACCGGCACCAATTTTTCGTTGGTTTTTCCTCCAAAAATATTAGTAATTCGCTGCCTGTGATTAGTCTCCGGAAGTTGAAAAAGTTCACTCCCGTTATGAAATAACGAAAAAGCAATTTGTGGATGCGCCAAAGCCACCCTTTGAAATTCGTCTATAATATGCCGTGTTTCTACCGCGTCAGATTTCAGGAAATTTCTTCTTGCCGGAATATTATAAAACAGGTTTTTTACACTTACCGAAGTTCCTTTTGGGCAAACACAAACATCCTGATTGGCAACTTTACTGCCTTCAACTTTAATTTGTGTTCCAACTTCATCATCTTCAGGTTTAGTCTTTAATTCTACGTGGGCAATCGCAGCTATAGAAGCCAATGCTTCTCCCCTAAAGCCTTTGGTTTGCAAACTAAAAAGATCTTCAGCAGCTTTAATTTTTGAAGTAGCGTGGCGTTCAAAACACATCCTGGCATCGGTAAGGCTCATTCCCTTACCATCATCAACAACCTGGATAAGCGTTTTTCCGGCATCTTTAATTACCACCTGGATATTCCCTGAACCTGCATCAATAGCATTTTCCACGAGTTCCTTTACCACCGAAGCAGGGCGTTGCACCACTTCCCCGGCAGCAATCTGGTTCGCTACATGGTCTGGTAAAAGTTGAATTATATCTGTCATTTAGGGTTGATTGGAAAAGATGGACAGATCAAAGTCAATTATCCATAGAAAAATAAGAACCAGCACCATAATAATAATGAGCAATCGCTTATTAATCTCCCGGTTTCCTCGGGTTCTACTTGATTTACGCACTTCAGCCCATTGAGAGCCAAAATCTATGGCATTCGTAGTTTCTTTATACTTACTAAATTTTGAATCAAAACTATAAATATTACCCGTATCCTTCCCCTTATAATAACGTGGGGTGTAATTATACCGGGCATTCTTTCTGGGTTTATGAATTTTGATTTTCAAAATATGTTGATTTTCTGTGGTAGTTCAAATTTACTCAAATTGCTTCAAAAAACCGAAGCGAACGAGCTTAAAAAGAAATCAACCATAATAATGCCGATGTATATTTTTATTTAAAATCTGGCGTCCTGGCGTAATTTAGCCATTTTAATAGCAGCTATGGCAGCTTCAGTACCTTTATTACCGTGCTTGCCGCCACTTCTATCAATGGCCTGTTGCATATTTTGATCGGTTAAAACACAAAAGATAATTGGAGTATCGTTTTGTACGTTCAAGTCTTTTATACCCTGGGTAACGCCTTCACAAACAAAATCAAAATGTTTTGTTTCTCCTTCAATTACGCTTCCAATAGCAATAATCGCATCAAGCATATCATAACTTTCCTGCATTTTTTTGCAACCGTAAATAAGTTCAAAACTGCCGGGTACATTCCACCGAACAATTCTCTTTTCCTGCACCTTATTTTCTATAAGCGCGTTAAAAGCGCCTTCATAAAGGCCTTCGGTAATTTTATCGTTCCATTCTGAAACAACAATCCCGATGCGAAAATCACTCGCATCGGGAAGTTGGTCTTTATCGTAATCTGAAAGGTTATTTCCTTCTGTAGCCATAATTATTGTTTTGCAGCACGAGCCTGCCCCATATAGATTGGCACCTGCTCAGCTTCTGGAGCTTCTGGATACTCATCTTTTATTTTCTGAAGGTGTTCTTCAGCTTCAGCTGGTTGCCCTACTTCTAAAGCGGTTATTGCTGCTTTAAGTAAAAATTTTGGTGTTGTAAATTCATTAGAACGCATAGAAGCAGCCTTTTCGTAATAATCTAGAGCTTCTTCCGGTTGTTCTAATTGCATAAAAGCATCTCCAATTCCGCCAGTAGCTAAAGCAGCCAGCACTTCATCTTCGCTATTAAAATCTTCTAAGTAATTGATTGCTTTCTGGTAGTTTCCTGTATTCAAATAAGCAAAACCGGCGTTGTAAGTAGCAAGGTTTGCTGCATCTGTACTTCCATAATTATCTATAATATCAAGAAAACCGTATTTACCTTCACCACCATTCAAAGACATCGTGAAAAGTGAATCGCGCTCAGCGCCAGATGCATTTAAAGCCGAAGCAAAATAGTTTTGAGCCTGGGCCATTTCATTGGCCGCTTCCTCTTGTTTTGGTTCACTTACAAAACGCTCGTAACCAAGGTAACCTAAAACGGCTACGATTGCTACTCCAACAATGATATAAATATACTTTTGATTTTCTGCTACCCAGGTTTCGGTCCTGCCAGCACCTTCGTCAAGAGTGTTAAATACTTCAGCAGTTGTAGATTCGTCTTCTACCTGTTTCTGCTGTTCTTCCTTATTAGATGGTTTATATCCTTTTTTCTTGTAAGTTGCCATAAAAACTGTTTAATGCGTGGCAAAAATATGATTTTTATTCAAAATTAAAAGGGAAATTATTTGTATTTTTTTAATATTTTCGGGTCATTCGCTTTACTTTCAGAATTCTATTATACAAATATCAAAAAGCTGAACAACAGCATTTTATGTTTTTAAAACAACTCTCTTTAGTTAATTACAAAAACCTGGATTCAGCTTCTTTCGAGTTTGACACGAAAATAAATTGTTTTGTAGGCAATAATGGCGTAGGTAAAACCAACGTTTTAGACAGTATTTATCATTTGGCTTTTGGAAAAAGCTATTTTAACCCAATTACCAGCCAAAACATTAATCACGATGCCGATTTTTTTGTGGTTGAAGGACAGTTTGAAAAATCACAAAAAGAGGAACAAATATTAGTAAGCGCTAAACGCGGACAAAAAAAAGTTATAAAGCGGAACAATAAGCCCTATGAAAAATTTAGTGATCATATTGGCTTTATTCCTACCGTAATTATTTCTCCGGCCGATCGTGACCTTATAATTGAAGGAAGCGAAACCCGCCGAAAATTTATGGATGGTGTGATCTCCCAGAGCGATAATGTTTATCTCAATAAACTTATTCAGTACGGAAAGATAAACGCGCAGCGTAATTCTTTGCTAAAATACTTTGCCGCAAATCATAGTTTTGATCGTGATACTTTAGAGGTTTATAATCTTCAGCTTAGTGACCTAGGCCAGTATATTTTTGAAAAAAGAAAAGCCTTTTTAGAAGAATTCATTCCTATTTTTAATAAGCGATATGCTGATATTACTAAAAACAAGGAACAGGTAGATATAAGTTATAAAAGTCAGCTGTTTGATAGTGATTTAGCTTCTTTACTTGAAGCAAACCTTCAAAAGGATATGACCTTACAATATACAAGCGTAGGCACACATAAGGACGATCTAAGTTTTGAAATTGAAGGTCACCCTATCAAAAAATTTGGCTCCCAGGGGCAACAAAAATCTTTTTTAGTTGCGTTAAAATTGGCGCAATTCGATTTTATTAAAGCTATAAGTAAAGTAAATCCAATTTTACTGCTCGATGATATTTTCGATAAATTAGACGAGCAACGTGTGGCACATATTGTAGCTTTGGTGGCTACAGATCAATTAGGTCAAATTTTTATTAGTGACACTCACGCAGATCGTACAGAAGCTGTGGTTAAAAGCAGTAATCAATCTTATAAACTCTTTAAATTGTGAATAAAAAAATTCTTTTTTTCCTCTTCGGAATCGTACTTTTAGGATGCGCGAAAAACAACCCTGAAGAACAATTGGAACACCTTACCGGTTACTGGGAAATTGATCGAGTGGAGATTACAGAAGATTCAGTAATTAACTACAAGGTGAATGCCACGGTAGATTATATTGAATTTGATGGCGAAGAAGGCTTTCGCAAAAAGGTTAAGCCGCAATTTGATGGCAGTTATAAGACTAGTGAAGATATAGAAGAAATTTCAGCACAAATAGAAAACGACAGTTTGCGTTTACATTACAAAACCCCATTTGACGAATGGACCGAGACCGTAATTTCTGCTGAAGAAGATAAGTTTAGTGTACTAAACCGGGATGGGAAAATTTACCATTACACAAAATTCACCTCCTTATTAGATGAAAATGAAGAAGAGAAATAGTGAAAATCAAAGTTTAAGCGAAGTTTTAAAAGAATTTGTAGACCATAACAAACTCCAGGGTGGTCTCGATAAAGTTAGCGTTAAAGATGTCTGGTACCGTGAAATGGGTCCTGCAATAGAAAAATATACTACAGCCATAAAACTTCAAAATGAAACGCTTTTCGTGCAATTAAGCTCTTCGGTTTTAAGGGAAGAACTTAGTTATGGTAAAGAGAAAATAATCAATATGCTAAACCGGGAATTAGGAAAAGACCTGATTAAAAAACTGGTTTTACGCTAAAATTATCCCCGTGTACCGCCATTTCAAAATCTATAAACCTTACGGATATTTAAGTCAGTTTATAACTAACGAACGTCCCCGAAAGAAAAAGAAACTTTTAGGAGAGTTAGGTGATTTCCCTGCGGAAACAATGTCGGTTGGCCGGCTGGATCAGGATTCAGAGGGTTTGCTTTTTCTTACCACCAGTGGTAAAGTAAGCGCCAAAGTTAACGGAAACAAAATTGAAAAAGAATATTACGTTCAGGTAGATGGACAAATTACTTCTAAAGCTATTCAACAACTAAAAAACGGGGTAGAAATAAGGATTAACGGTAAAAGCTATGAAACGCTTCCCTGCAAAGCTTTTATACTAGAAGATAGACCTATCTTCCCTGAAAGGGCTAAGAAAATTAGGGATGAGCGCCATGGCCCTACCAGCTGGATTTCCATAACACTCATAGAAGGTAAATTCCGCCAGGTGAAAAAAATGACTGCCGCTGTTGGTTTTCCTACCTTAAGATTGGTGCGCGTAAGGATTGGAAACGAAAAACTTGAAGGAATGGATGCCGGTGAAGTTAAAGAACTTTCCGAATTTTCTCTTTAAATAATACTTTATTAACCAAATGTCCATTATCTCAAATTGAGCCATAAACCTTAACTTTAACGCTTTATAACAATTTATGCAAAAAGCAGAATTAAGAACGGTTACGGTAACCCGCTATATCACTCCGCTAAGGGAAGGTGGCTCTTTGCCGGCACTCACCGAAGCTGACGATGATTTTAAATATGTGCTGAAATTTAAAGGTGCAGGCCACGGAGTAAAAGCTTTAATCGCTGAACTTCTAGGGAGCGAAATTGCCCGCGCGTTGGGCTTTAAGGTGCCAGAACTCGTTTATGCTAATTTAGATGAAGCTTTTGGAAGAACCGAAGGCGATGAAGAAATTCAGGATCTATTACAAGCCAGCCAGGGATTAAACCTGGCGCTCCATTTTTTATCTGGTGCTATAAATTTTGATCCCGTGGTGACCGAAGTTGATGAATTTGAAGCTTCAAAAATAGTTTGGCTGGATGCTCTTATCACAAATGTAGACCGCACGTATAGAAATACCAATATGCTGATGTGGCACAAAGAATTATGGCTTATAGATCACGGGGCCTCATTTTATTTTCACCACTCGTGGACTAATGTTCAGGAAAAAGCAAAAACGCCCTTCAGCTTTATTAAAGATCACGTGTTACTTCCAAGAGCCAATAAGTTGCAGGAAGCCGATGAGTATTGCAGGAAATTAATTACTCCCGAAAAAATAAAAGAAATTGTATCCTTACTTCCTTCAGAATGGCTACAATGGGAAGATACCGATGAAACGGAAGAAGAAATTAAAAATGTTTATACGCAGTTCTTAACAACTAGACTCGCACATTCAGAAATTTTTATAAAAGAAGCAGAAAATGCAAGAAAAGCACTTATATGAATATGCTGTAATTAGGCTGGTGCCTAAGGTTGAACGCGAAGAATTTCTAAACGTGGGGATTATCTTGTTTAGCAAACAGTCTAAATATTTAAAAGCTTTATTTGAAGTTGATGAAAAGCGATTGGCTGTTTTCTGTGAAGAACTGGACAAAGATGAACTTTGCACTAATCTTGATTCTTTTAAAAAGATTTGCGAAGGAAGTAAAAATGGCGGCCCCATTGCGCAATTAGATTTAGCTTCCAGGTTTAGATGGCTTACCGCGGTACGCAGTTCTATAATTCAAACTTCACGACCACATCCTGGAATGACCAGTGATCTTGATAAAACTTTAAATAGGCTTTTTACAGAACTTGTTTTATAAAAAAGAGATTATTTGAAGACTTGAAATTGTCATCCTGAACTTATTTCAGGATCAAAGCAGTTATCAAACTAGAGGCTGAAACAAGTTCAACTTGACGATTCAACATTTTCAAATAATCCCAGTTTAAGATTTAATTTCTAGCTTTTAAACTTCCCAGCCATTTCTACCGTTCTTTTTACCTGGTGATTTACTGCTTTTTTAATATTATCGCCGGGAGCATTCCCATCTGCAGTTACACTAATTCCATAAGGGTTTCCTCCGGCTTCGAATAAGCAAGGATCTGTATAACCCGGAGCTACAATTATAGAACCCCAGTGCATCACAGTTTTATAAAGGGACAGTAAAGTGGCTTCCTGACCACCGTGTGGGTTTGCAGCACTTGTCATTCCGCTTACAATTTTATTGGCTAATTTTCCGCTAGACCAAAGCCCGCCGGTAGTATCAAAAAATGCCTGTAATTGTGAAGGTAAGTTTCCATAACGCGTTGGGGTGCTAAAAATAATAGCATCTGCCCATTCAAGATCGTCTAATTCTGCGGTTGGGAAATCTTTATTTTCTTCGGCATATTTCTTCCAGGATTCATTTTGATTTATCGCTTCCTGTGGCGCCGTTTCCTGAATTTTTTTTACCCTTACTTCTGCTGCTCCTGCTTGTTTTGCCGCTTCCCCGGCCCATTGTGCTAATTGGTGATTTGTGCCAGTGGCACTATAAAATATCACTGCTACTTTTGGTTGACCCATAATTTATCTTTTAAAATTGATTAATCTTTTCAGATAAATATAAAACAAAATAAAGCGAATAGTTCTAAGGTTATTATAAAATTGAATTAAAATCCGGAGGCTTTCCCATCATAGCTACGGGAATCTGCAGCGCCATAAATTAAATTATTTTCCCAATCTATATAAATACCCATTGCCTGTCCCTGGTTTCCTGCTTCATAAATTTCGTGTCCCATTTCTTCATAAATACGTTTTGTATCGGGAGAAATCCCCCAATCTTCAAACCGCGTACGGTTGGGGAGCCATTGGTGATGAATTCTAGGAGATTCAATAGCTTCAGCTACATTCATTTTATGATCTATGGTATTTACAATTACCTGTAGCACAGTATTAATAATAGTTCTTCCGCCGGGACTACCTATTACCAAAAGTGGTTTACCGTCTTTTGCTACAATGGTAGGCGTCATACTGGAAAGCATACGTTTTTCGGGAGCAACTAAATTAGGTTCTGTTCCAATTAGTCCGCGAGTATCTGTATGTCCGGGAATTGGATTAAAATCGCCCATTTCGTTATTCAGCAGAAAACCTGCGCCCTCTACCACGATTTTAGAGCCGTAACTTCGTTCTAGAGTATAGGTTAACGAAACCGCATTTCCCTCATTATCTACTACTGAAATATGGGTGGTTTGCGGACTTTCATATTGTAAATGTGCATTATTAAAATTGGCAGAATCACTTATAGAAGCTTTTTTAATTTCAATACCATCCCGCAACTCAGCAGCATATTTCTTAGAGATTATTTTTTCTATAGGCATTTCAGGATTAAAATTAGGATCTCCTAAATAGAGGGCCCTGTCGGCATATGCTCTGCGCATGGCTTCGGTAAGTAAATGCAGGGAAGCCGCAGAATTATGTCCAGCTTCTTCTAAATTGAAACCTTCCAGAATATTCAGCATTTCTATAAGAGCTACTCCCCCTGAGCTTGGCGGAGGCATAGCAACTATTTCGTGACCACGGTAAGTACCGGTAACAGGTTCCAGCTCTTCAGCTTTATATTTTGCAAGATCCTCTTCGGTGATAAGTCCGCCGTGCTTTTTCATAAAATCAGCGATCAATTTTGCTGTTTTTCCTTTATAAAAACCATCGGCTCCATTTTTCTGAATTCGCTTTAAAGTTTTAGCAAGGTCAGGTTGTTTCCAGGTTTCTCCAGGCTTATAAACTTCCTCTCCATTTTTAAGAAAAGCTTTAGCGGTGGCCGCATACAAAGCATCATCTTTTTTATCCTTTACCCAATTTAGAAACCAGTTCATATTATAGGTAGATTCAAAACCGTTCTCAGCAAGTTCTATGGCAGGCTGTAAAAGTTCTTGCCAGGGCAAACTTCCCATTTTCTGATGCGCATCATAAAGTCCCGCAACTGTGCCTGGCACTCCAACGGAAAGTAAACCTTCGTGATTAGAATTGTCCTTAATCTTTCCATCTTTTCCTAAAAACATATTTGGAGTAGACGCTAAAGGTGCTTTTTCACGAAAATTAAAAGAAGTTTTATCACCGTTACTCCCGTGATAAACCAAAAAACCACCTCCACCAAGATTTCCTGCGGAAGGCAGAGTAACAGCGAGTGCAAAAGCCGTTGCTACACCGGCGTCTATGGCATTACCTCCTTGGGCTAAAATATCTCGCCCCACTTCTGAAGCAAGATAATGACTGGTAACCACCATTCCATTTTCTGCCCTAACAGGCGTGCGGCCAGATTGTGCTACACTTAAAAAATTAAAACTGAACGCCAGAAAAAGGCAAAACAAAGGTTTAAACTTATGTTTCATATATTTTGGAAGCTTGGGTTATAGAATCTTATATATTTCGATATATGTAGTATAAAATCGAATAGAACAAGGAAATTTATTCCATTATTAGGTAAACCTAAAGAAAAAGGTGGCAGAAAACAAGACCCAAAAATAAAATATAAGAAATTAAGTATTTTGGGGAATAATTGAAGTTTCCCTAAAAACAAGCCCAAAAAATTCAAAAGTCTCCTGAGCTTTTTTAGAAGCTATCGCAATTTGAGCTTCATTAAAATCTTCAGCTTTAAGTTCTTTTACAAACTTATTCCAGGATTTCACTCCATCACGATCGCCATTAAAAAAATATGGCTTAGATATCTGAGCTAAATTAGGGCAATTAGGAATTTCTTTGGAAATATAAATCCCGCCTAAAGCAGAACCTAAAACTACGTAAGCCGCTCCCAGGGCTTCTTCACGCGATGTGATGCTGAATTTACCCTGAAATTCTTCAGAAATAGAAGTATCTACATTCAAATTCTCAAGGTCTTTTGCCAGCTGATCGCTTTTATCTAATTTGCAGGCTGGAATAAATTTAGAAATTTCAGCTTCGGTAATTTTATAAGCAATATAATTCTGATGTAATAAAAGCTTATAATCTTCCAGGCTTATTTCGTGTGAAATAATCTTTCCGGCAAGATTCTCTTTTTCCAGTTCTTCGTGTAATTTCTGGGTAGCATTTCTAAGGTTATTCAGCATCATCTACACTAAATTTATCAAGGTTCTTCCTTATTTTTGCAATATTTTCCCGCTGTTCTTTATCATCGGCTTTCATACTGTCCAGATAACTATAAATTTGGTGAACGGCTATTTTATTTTTTCTAATTCTTTCCCTTAATTCGTCGTGCTGTACCATATTATAGATCGCCTGTTTTAATAAAGGCTCTAATTTTTCGGCAAGAACACTCATATGCTTTTTCAAAATAAAACCTGAAGCTCCAGAAAGAATAGTATCAGCCGCCAATTCATCATCGTCTAAGGCTCCGGTGACGAAAATTAATGGAATGGTCTCGTCTATAGATTTTGCCAACTGCATAATATCAAGTCCTGTGCTGGTAGGAAGGTTATAGTCTGAAATTATTACATCGGGTAGAAAACTGGTAAAAATTCCTTCAAAACCTGGTAAATCTTTAACCACTTTTATCTGGGGCTTCTCTACAATTTTAGCAATTTGTCTTTTTATTAAAACTGCATCAGTTTCCTCATCTTCCACCAGAATTATGCGCAACGGGGTTTTGATCATTACTTCTAAATTTTTACAAAAATACTAAACTTGTTATTGTAAGTTCTAATTAAAGGTGGAAGAAAAACGTACTGCCCTTTTCTGGTTCACTTTCTACCCAAATTTTTCCGTTATGCTTTTCTAAAATCCGGGCTACAATGGCCAGACCAATACCAGTGCCCTTAAAATCTTTTTTTGCAAACCTGGAAAACATTTTAAAGATTTGATCCTTTTGGTGTTCAGCAATTCCAATCCCGTTATCTTTTATATAGAAAACATTTTTATTTTCTCGTGAAAAACTTCCAATTTCAATCTGCGGATAAGGCGCTTGTTGAGTATATTTTAAAGCATTTCCCAATAGGTTACTCCAAAGTTGCGATATCATTGGGCGGTCTCCATAGGTATCGGGAAGATTTTCAGCTATTTCTATATTAAAATTCGGGTAATTTGTTTTAATGTTGAAACTCACTAAAAGCTCTTGCAGTAATTTTTTAGTACTAAAATTTTTCTTCTGAAGTTCGCCTCCGGTAATCTTTGAAAAGGAAAGAATATCGTCTATAATTCCTTCCATACGGTTAGAAGACTTTAAAATTGTATCTATAGTTTCTAAAGCTTCTGCGGGTAAATTTTCACTAAAATCTTCTTTTAAAATTTGGGCATAACCATTAATACCGCGCAACGGGCTGCGCAAATCGTGAGAAATTCCGTAGCTAAAAAGTTCTAAATCCTTATTAGCTTCTTGCAGATTTTGGTTTAATCTACTTATTTCTTCTTTTTGCTTTTTTAAAATACATTGGTTTAAATTTTCCCGAAAAGCTTTAGCAGTTTCAATATCATAGTCCTGCCAGGAATTAGAAATTCCGTCCAGCTTTTCTGTCCATTTTTCAAAAGATTTTCGCGGACTTAAACGCTGTTTTTCTTCGTTATAAGTAAGCTTTTTATTAGGATTTCCACCCCAGCTTACAGTTTCAGCCACTTCAGGTCTAAACCAGATTATAAAATTGTTGTTTGCGCGCCCCAGTTTAAAACTTAAAATTCCTGAAGCCGATTTTTTGTAATTTTCGGCTGCCGAGAAATGATTTTTGAGATGTTTGGTGTAGAATATAATTTCTTCATTTTCAGCAAGAAAATCACTTAAATCTTTAACTTCAGCTTCAGTTGGCGTTTTGCCAAAAAGTTTAATTTCATCATCTAAAACCACTGCGCCGCCCCCATTTTCCATTAGTGAAATAAACGGAATTTTGGCATTTTCAAGTCCCTCACCTAATGTATTTTCAATCTTAAGATCCGCTAAAATCTTAGCTCTTAATTCAGAATTTTCACTGAATTTCTTATTGAAAATACCGGTTTGAATGGAAGCTATATTATTAGAAAAAACCTGCGCTAAAAATTTACAGGTTTCCCGCTGAAAATAATTAATAAATTTTGCCGAATAATGATGGCAGGCTATAAGACCCCAGAGTTTGCCGTGAACAATTATTGCGGCCGTTAAAGAAGCTCCCACCTTCATGTTCTGCAAATATTCAATATGAATGGGTGAAACCCCGCGTAAGGTAGATTTTGAAAGATCTAAAGGTTTTTTGGTAATTTGAGAAAGGTAAGGAGAAATAGGAACAGGTTCATAATTCACATCTGAAATTATTCTCACTTTATGTTTTAAAAATAAATTTCGGGATTGCGAAGGGATATCGCTGGCAGGATAATGTAGATCCAGCCAACTTTCTAAATGCTCTTCTTTTTCTTCGGCAACTACTTCGCCATTCCATTCTTCGTCAAACCGGTAAACCATAACACGATCGTAACCGAAGATGCTTTTCATTAATTTTGCGGCTGTATTGCAAAGATTAGGAATAGTTTCATTCGAATCTAATCCATTTATTATATTGGTTAATTGCTGCTGAAGAAACATTGGCTCCCAATACTCGCCCAGCACTTCAAAATCTAAAATAAGATGGTCTTCTGAAAAATGTGGTAAGACTATAAAATGCTTATTGCCAATTTTTAGTTCTTCGGCTTTAAATCCAGTTTTTTGGTCTATTGCGGTAGTAATCTTTTCAAATGCAGCCTTACCAATAAGGCTTTCGAGACCGTCGTTCAAAAGAACTTTATGTGAGATACCGAAAAACTTTAAGGTATTTTCACTGGCCTGAATAATTTTAAAAGTTTTAGGATCTACCGCGAGAATTACACCGTGAGCCTGAGCTTTTCCAATTAAATGAATTGGTTCTTTTTCACAATTTCGAATATCTATCTTTTCGGGATACGAAAGCTGCTCTGAGCTCATACACAGCTATGCTTTTAATTTAAAATAAAAGGTACTGCCCACACCTACCTGGCTATCTACCCAAATGGTACCTTCGTGTAGTTGTACAATTTTCTCTACGTGCGCCAGGCCAACTCCCGTACCATCATTTCCATTGGTTTCTTTCACACGGTTAAAAATGGTAAAAATGTTCTTTTTATCTTCTTCAGAAATTCCGTAGCCATTATCCATTACCGAAAAAACCCAAAATTTACCTTCGCGATAAGCTGCAATACGAATATCGGGATTGCGTTCTTTTGGAGTATATTTTATTGCGTTACTTATTAGGTTTTGAAATAACAGGCGTAATTCTACTTCGTAACCCATAATTTTTGGAAGCGTACCAGCATTTACTCTGGCATTGGTGTCCTTTATTCTTTTACCGAGATCATATTTTACAACCTCAACAACTTCTTTTATGTTCACCAGGCTTTTTTCTCCATTTCGGCCAATTCTGGAGTGTTCCAGTAAAGCTTTAATTTGTTCTGAAAGTCTTGTAGAAGCATCTTTTATATACTTCACATAATCTTTTCCTTTTTGGTCTAATTGCGAAGAATACATTTTACCCAAAACATCACTACCAAATTTAATGGTAGAAAGTGGCTCCTGGAGATCGTGAGAACAAATAGATACAAATTGTTCCAAATCTCTATTAGCACGTTCAAGATCTTCGTGCTGCTGCTTTAGTTTTAATTCAGCATCTTTTAGAGCAGAAATATCAACGCAGGTGTACCTAATGGTCATTATCTTACCATCAGTATCTTTTTCGGCAGTAGCATTTAATATAACCGGAAGTAAATCTCCTGTAGCAGTTAACATTTCCTGCTCCATATTCACAATAACACCGGTATCTTTGAATTCTTTATTAGATTTTAAAGCTCTTAGTTGAGACTCTTCGTTATAAAGATCAAAAACAGGTTTATCTATTAAATCTTCTTTAGAGGTATATCCCAATCTACTAACAGCCATCTCGTTGCATTGTACAATTAACTGGGTTTGAGGGTCTACACTAATATGAATTACCGGGTCTTCTTCGTAGAAAGATTTAAAACGTTTTTCACTGGCAATTAATTTTTCTTTAGAACGTTGCAGCAATCCTACATCTATAAATGTTATCACTACCCCATTCACTTCATCGTTAGAATTAATGTATGGAGAAATTCTGCGCAGATAGTAAGTCCCATCTTTGGTCATAATTTGCTTTTCCAGAATTTTGCCGGTTCTAAGTACTCGTTTGCAACGCGTAATTAAATTGCTTTTACCCATACTGGACGTAAAGTGCTCTATTGGCCGACCTTCATCAGATTCTATTAAGTTAAAATGCCTTTGTATAGCAGGGGTAAATTTTCTTATTCGTAGTTCATCATCCAGGAAAATAACGCCAATTTCTGTACTTTCAAGCAGGTTATTCATATCGGCGTTTAATGCAGCCAGATCATCAACCTTCTGAAGATTTTCTGCATTTACTGTATTAATCTCTTCGTTTACACTTTGCAATTCTTCATTGGTACTTTGCAATTCTTCGTTAGAAGCCAGGAGTTCTTCATTTGCTGCCTGTAACTCTTCGTTACTGGTTTCAATTTCCTCCAAGGAAGTTTGCAGTTCTTCTTTAGTCTCTTTGAGCTCCTCTTCAAGATCTGCAACAAATTCTTTGGTGCGATTGGTAAGTGTAAGTTTATCGAGTGTTTTAACCTCTTTTAGGTTTACTTCCTTCTCTACAAAAATAATTACAAAACTTGCGTTTGAATCTTCAAATTTATACTGATAAGGTTTTATTATAATATCTACCGATTTTTTTTCACCATTATGATCAAAAGCAGCATCCGGATACCTTAAATTCTCATTATTCTTTTTAGCTTTTTTTACGCTACTTTGAATAATAAACTTTAGATCTACGCCCAGCATATCTAAAAGATTCACCGAAAAGCCATTTACCGGTAAGTTTGCATATTTTCTAAACTCCCCTACCGCCTGTAAAATATTAAAATCGTTATCTATAAAAACACTGGCACCGCCAAAAGTTTCTAAAATAGTTTCATGTAGTTCTTCGGTGAGTTTATTTTTAACTGGATTTGATGTTTTTCTATAATTTGGCCTTTGAATTTCTTTTGTATTAGAAAGTGACCTACTTTGAGAAGTTGCTGCAGAAATATTTGAGTTTAGACGCTTATCAGCATTTTCATTTTGATAAATTCTAGCCGAACGATTTATCACCTTAAAGTTATTTTTTTGGGACGAAACATTTTCTGAAGTGCCCAAAACCAAATAACCGCCAACTTTTAAAGCATATTGCAAAAAGTTTAAAGCTTTATTCTGAATTCCGGGTTGGAAATAGATTAATAGGTTTCTGCAAGCCACCATATCCATATTGCTGAAAGGTGGGTTTTTAATAATATTATGCCTTGAGAAAACCACCATTCGGCGCATCTTATCAATTACCTTATAACCGTTGGGCTCGCTTATAAAATATTTCATTAATAAATCTGAATCGATATCGGCCACAATACTTTCAGGATAAAATGCTTCACTTCCAATATCGAGGTGTTTTTGCGAAATATCTGTCGCAAAAATCTTTAGATCTATACTTTTTCGTTGCTTTTCAATTTCTTCATTAATAAGCATGGCAAAAGAATAAGCTTCTTCTCCACTGCTACAGGCAACATCCCAAAGTTTTATAACCTCTCCATCCTTTTTTTCTTCTACCAGTTTAGGAATTACCTCTTCTCTAAGTATTTTCCAAACTTTTGAATCTCTAAAAAACTTGGTAACCCCAATTAAAAATTCACGATGTAAAATTTCTACCTCCTCATCGTTATTTAATAAAAATTGATAATAATCTGAAAGGCTATTGCATTTACATACATTAACCCTTCTGGCAATTCTACGGGCAAGCGTAGCGTGTTTATATTCCCTAAAGTCAAGACCTGTTTTTTCGTCTATAAAGCGAAGAATTTTCATTAATTCGCTTTCATTGTAATTATAATCACCGTCTTTGAAATGAAAAACTGCGGGAGAATCTATAAAATTCTTAAGCTCCAGCGCCATATTAGAAATTGGTAATACATAATCTACCAATCCTGTATTTATAGCACTTTGCGGCATCCCGTCAAACTTAGATTCTTCGGGATCCTGCACCATAATCATTCCGTCGCGTTCTTTTATAGCCCTTACTCCTCGGGTACCGTCACTGCCGGTGCCGCTTAAAATTATTCCTATAGCTTTTTCTTTACGTTCTTTAGAAAGTGCTTCAAAGAACATATCTATAGGCAGGTTTAAACTTTGATCTTTAGGTTTTTCTACCAGGTGAAGTTTATTATTTTCAAAAGATAAATTATTGGCCGGCGGAATTAAATAAATATGTCCCTGCTTCAGCTTCATTTTATTCTTAATCTCCCGAATAGGCAGGTTGGTGCTCTTTTTAAGAAGTTCTCCCATCATACTTTTATAGTCTGGGGAAAGATGCTGGATAACTACATAAGCATTCTTATCGGTTTCGGGTATGTCTTTGAAAAAAGCTTTAAGCGCTTCCAGCCCCCCGGCACTTGCACCTACAGCAATAACACGCGGTTCGTCAATTTTAAGCTTAGTTTCTAACTCCGATTTAGAAAGATAGTTATTTACTTTTGTCATTTAGAAATGATTAAGTCAGTCTTATATAATTAAAAAGGCAAACACCAAAAATATATGTTAAGTCAGAGAAATGTGAACCCATTTGCCATTTATATTAACAAAATCGCCTTAAAACTGCGGATTGCACCACTTCACAGTGTCAAAATTTAATTTTTTAAAAAGCTAAAATTAACAAGTTTTTTAAAATTAAAATGTTAAAAAAATATTTTAGTTCGTTCCGGTAACTTCCAACTCTATCTAAATTTTTCCCTTATAAGCTTTAATAAGCTGATTTATATCATTTCTATTAAAAGCGTTTAGAACTAAATTTACCTGGTATTCAAGCAGTTCTGTATTCAATTTATTTGAATAAAAATAAATACCTGGTTCTCTACTGAAATAATCTAAGATGAAAATACTATCCTCATATCAATCGGGTTTAAGTTCGTTTTTCCTGGAGATCGGGGAAATGGGGAAGTTTACCGGCAGGTATTTTAGAGAACTTTTTAGTAGGCCGTTTGAGTTCAGGGAATTCCTGAAACAATGCTACCAAATGGGCAATAAATCTTTGCTTTTAGTTAGTGTGACAGGATTTATTTTAGGCCTTGTGTTTACCCTACAATCCCGCCCTACCCTAATGGAATTTGGTGCGGTTTCGTGGATGCCGTCTATGATAAGTATTTCTATAGTTAGAGAAATTGGCCCGGTGATTATCGCCATTATTTGTGCCGGAAGAATTGGTTCAAGTATTGGAGCCGAACTAGGTTCTATGCGGGTTACCGAGCAAATAGATGCTATGGAAGTTTCAGGAACAAATCCGTTTAAATTTCTGGTAGTAACCAGGATATTGGCCGCTACCTTTATGCTACCCATTTTAGTAATAGTTGGAGATTTTGTGGCCTTAATTGGTTCTGCAATTATAGAGAACATAAAAGGTGACGTTTCTTTTACACTATATTTTAACCAGGTATTTGCCGCGCTGGAATTTACAGATCTTCTTCCGGCAACGGTAAAAACTTTTTTCTTTGGGTTTGCCATTGGCCTGGTAGGTTGTTTTAAAGGATACAATAGCAAAAAAGGCACCGCGGGAGTTGGGAAAGCCTCCAATTCTGCCGTGGTTTTTACTTCTATGCTACTGTTTGTACTGGATTTTATCGCCGTTTTTATCACTGATATTTTTTATAACTAAAAATGGAAAATAAAGCCGTAATAGAAATAAAAGAACTGTACAAAAGCTTTGGCGATGTTGAAGTTTTAAAGGATTTCAATTTAAATTTATTTGAAGGTGAAAACCTTGTTCTAATGGGAAAATCGGGTTCAGGGAAATCGGTGATGATAAAATGCCTGGTAGGTTTAATGGATTTTGACAGGGGCAGTATTAAAGTTTTAGGGAAAGATATTTCTAAAATGAAACAAAACGAGCTGGATGAAATAAGAACCGATATAGGTTTTTTGTTTCAGGGCAGTGCTTTATACGATTCTATGACGGTTAGGGAAAATTTAGAATTTCCGCTAAGAAGACATAGAAAAAACTCTGAAAGAAAAACTGAAGAACTGGTAAAAGAGGCGCTGGAAAATGTAGGCTTGCAACAAACTATAGACCTAATGCCCGCAGAACTTTCGGGAGGGATGCAACGTAGAATTGCTTTAGCAAGAGCACTTATTCTTAAACCAAAGATTATAATCTACGACGAACCCACAACGGGTTTAGACCCAATTACCGCAAAAGAAATTATTTTATTGATGATGAATATTCAGAAAAAATATGCAACCTCATCTATAATAATTACTCACGATGTAGATTGTGCAAGGGTAATTTCTAACCGAATGATCTTATTACTTGACGGAAAAAATTATGCTGAAGGAACTTTTAACGAACTGGCAGCATCTGGTGATCCAAAAATTAAAGCATTTTTTAAATAAAAAGCTATGAAATCAAATTCTGCACAAAATATAAAACTTGGGGTTCTCATTATTTCGGGGCTTATTATTTTCACCCTTGGAGTTTTCTTTATTGGAAACAAGCAAAACCTGTTTGGAGATTCCATTCTGGTAAGTTCTGTTTTTAAAAACGTAAACGGATTGCAATCGGGGAATAATGTTCGTTATTCTGGTGTGAACGTTGGTACGGTAAAAGAAATCAAATTTTTAAATGATACGGCAATTTGTGTAGATATGCTTATTAATAGGGAAGCCGGAAATTTAATTAAAAACAATGCACTGGCTACCATAAATTCAGACGGACTAGTTGGAAGTATGGTTTTAAATATTTTACCCTCAAGCCAGGCACCTTCTCCCACCATCAAGGAAGGCGACACACTTGCTTCAATTAGCCAGGTGGCAACTGCCGATATGCTAAACACCCTGAATAAAACCAATGAAAATGCAGCATTATTAACCCAGGATTTATTAAAAATTACAAATAGTATAAATTCTGGAGAAGGCGTTTTAGGAGATTTACTCAAAGACAAAACCCTGGCTAAAAATGTACAGGAAAGTGTTGAAAACTTAAATGAAACAACCAAATCTGCCAGGTTGGGATTGGCAAAACTAAATGGAATTTTAAATAATGTAGATTACGAAAATTCTGTGGCGGGTTTGCTTCTTAGCGACACCAGTGCACAAAAAAGTTTCAGCACAATTATTAAAGATTTGGAAAAAACATCTTCGCAAATAAAGGGGATTAGCGTAGATCTGGGGGAATTTTCTAACAATCTTAATTCAGAAAAAGGAGCGCTTAATTATGTGCTAAAAGACAGCAGTTTTGTGAATCATTTAGATCAAAGTATGGAAAATATTGAAGAAGCTACCCATCGCTTTAACGAGAATATGGAAGCTTTAAAGCATAATATTCTATTCCGTGGATATTTTAGAAAACTGGAACGCCAAAAAGCGCGAGCCGAAAAAGAAAATTAATAATTAATCTTCTACAGAAATTTTCTTTTTAAAACGAAATATGCTTCTGGAAAGGAAGAATTAAATATGTTCCATTCGCCACCGTTTAAGCTCGGGTAGCTTTTTTATAAGTTGCCGGGCTTCTTCCAGACTAATATCTTCGTGCATTTCTGCCATTTCTAATAATTTCACTTCTAATTGATGTAGATTAAGCGATTTATCAGTAAAAGCGCCATCCTCGTAACAGTCACGACAATAATCGGGATTTTCTGATTTATCGCGATTTGTACCTACAGTGGCTTTTGTAAATGGCCAGCCACAACTTTGGCAAATTAAGGTTTTCATCAGCTAATTTTATTAAAATATACGAAGAAAAATTAATATAATACGTTCAATTTTAATCATTTAAAAAGCAGCATTTTTAATTTTGAAAGCATAATAAGCTCAGATTTATTTTTTCCTGCAAACGAAGCTGCAATAGCATCTGCTGTTTCCCAAATTAACTGTTTAATTGGCAAAGTAAACAAGCCTTCATTTTCCTTTTTGTATTGTCTAAACTCCTTAAATGCCCATGTTGCTTCAGGAGAATTTTCTTCAAGCCAATCAAAGACCATTTCAATCTTATAGGCTTCATCGGTTCCATATTCGTCAGTTTTATTATCTATTGGCACCCATTTCTTTTGCACCAGATTGTTAAGCGTTTTAATCTCTTCGGCTTGCACTACTTTATCAGAAGCCGCAATGGCGTAAAAAAGCATCCCGATATTCTGATAAAATTCTTCGGTGAAGACTTGTTTTTTCGATAGTTCCATAATAAAAATTTTACTCGCTTAGCGAGAGTTAATGCTACGCGATTTTCTCGAAATAATTCGCTCTTTAAAGATAAGTCTCAGAAACTTAGCTGAAAATGATAAAAATCAGTTTTTATGCGGAGGTATTCTTTTTCTAAAGAATAGCAATAATAATTAAACATCTGAATTTCGGCTGTTTAAATAATTTCTCCGCTATCTACGTTTTAAAAATAACTTTGTATATTTAGGTGTTGTTTAAAGCATTTCCCCAACTTCCCCCCGCCTGGAATGCGAAACAATCCCCAATCAACGTATTCTTAATATTTAAGCTCTGCAGGGATGAAGCGTATTCTATATATTTTAGATAAAACTTCCAGTCATCTAATTCCAGATGAATTGGCGATGAACCTCGATTATAAATTTATATACTCAAATTCCCCAACAAGCTTAGAAAGTTTATTAATAAAAAATAAACCAGATTTGCTTATTTGGGCAGTAAAAAACCCTATTCCACCTAAAGTAATTCATAGAAATCCCGGGATTTTAAAGCTTCCTATACTTTCTATTATTGCTGAAACCGGCACCCAAAAACCCCTTCATAAAAAACATCGCTTTTTAGCAGAGAATTCTTCGAAACAGGAGCTAAAGAAGAAAATTTTATTTCTCACCAATGCTAAAATGGAAAATTTTAGAGCATCTAAAAAGCCAGACAAATCTTTAGTTCCAAATATTGAAGCTTTAAAAAGTTATATGGAAAAAAAGGGTGAGTTAATAAGCCTGGATAAACATAAAATATTATTTCACGAAAACTGGCATTCCAGTTTTATCTATTTAATTAAACAAGGTTTGGTTAAAACCTCCAGGATGGACCAATTGGGAAAAGAATTAATTACTGGTATTTACCGGAAAAATGACTTATTGGGACTTTACGGATTTCATAAGCATCCCGTTGCAACTGAAATGGCAACCACCTTAGAAGCTTCTCAATTTTACAGGATCTTATATACTGAATTTAGGGAAATACTACAGCAAAACCAGGAGTTAAGCCTGGATTTAGCCCAATATTTAACCGATACGGTTTTAGAATTAAAATCACAACTTTTAGAAATGGCTTATGCGTCGGTATTAAAAAAAACTTCTAATACTATTCTTCAGTTTGCAGAAGAAATGCAAAACCCAGAATTTAAAGGACTTAATATTTCGAGAACCGATTTGGCCAGTATAGCCGGTATTTCTACCGAAAGTTTTATTCGAAGCCTTTCCAGCTTAAAAAAAGAAGGAATCATTGCAATAAAAGGTAAAAAAATAAACATCCTGAAACCAGATAAACTACAGGAAATCACATAGTCCTAATTTTTTGTTAAATACTGATTTTCTGACATTTGTCATTTTTTTTAAGTATGTTTTCGTCTATTTTTAAAACAGGAAATTTATCTATATATATTCAAAAATTTGTTTTTCCTAAACTCGCAGAGTTGGAAATCAAATTAGAAGATATCAAAGGTATTTTTTAACCTGATATACAAATTTTATTTCGTGTAAGATCACTGATATCAAACCAGTGTTAAAGAATAAACTTAATATCTTCTTAAGAAACAGGAGGCAATGGTCTCCTGTTTCTGTTTTTAGAGCTTTCTTTCTATCCTATTTACAATTAAATTTAAGCAACTATAAAAGGAACTTTTTAAAACTTATGAATTCGCCATTTTTTATTGGGACCTTTTACACTTAGCAAATTCTCGCCCAACCATTTTGCATTAATCTCTGGTGCCTCTCGTAGTTTTTGTTTAGAAACAGCTACTGGAAAAGGCCCTTCTAAATATTTTAGTACTTCCCCATCCTTATCAATAAGAACTACATCATATTTATAAGACAGCACATTCTTACCCAAAAGCTGGTTCTCACCAAGTCTCTCTTCTTCTAGCTTTAATGCCAAGGCTTTCCCCTTAGAAAAGTTGCTTACATTTAGAAATTCAGGTTCAATTACTGTTTTTCCTTCAGCATTTATAAAACCATAATAGTTAACGCCATCTTTCTTTTTACTAATAATAGCCCTTTCTTCTTTTAGTTGAGGATATTCAATTCCCGCAACGCCAATTCTATTATTTTTAGGGTTCTTATTCATAACGAGATCGTTTCTAAGTTCAAACAGCACCTCGCCACTCGTATCTATAAAACCCCAATTATCGCCTAATCTTACCGTACTAAAACCATCTTCCAGATTGGAAACAAAATCAAATTCTTTCGGTTCTTGCGCAAATAACACAAACGGAATACTTATTAAGATTCCTAATATTAAATTTTTCATCTTCAAAAGTTTTAAAATTACCATTAAATGTATTTCAAAATATTGATAATAAATATGATACACGTCATACTAAGCTAAAACTTTCTTCTCCTGTAAAAGCTTAAAATTAAATTACAAACTGATTTTCCTCATAGTTTAAACTTAGGTGTTCTCTTAACTTTATTATTCAAAGTCCAAGAAGATGAGAAAGATAATCTTACCCACCGATTTTTCAGAAAATGCCTATAACGCATTGCGATTTGCCTGCCAGCTTTTTAAATATGAAAAGAGTGAAATAATTCTTTTAAACACTTACGCCGATAAGGTGTATACCGATGAAAATCTGTTAAGTAAAGAATTGATAGATGAGCTTAAAGCGGTTACCAAAACAAAGGCCGAAATGGCTTTAAATGAAATTAGCACTAAGGTTCACGACGAATTTTGCAATCCCAGACATAAAGTTAAATATGTAGCTGCATTTGGTGATCTGGTAGACGAGGTAAACAGCCTGGTAAATTCAGAAAATGCCGATCTTGTTATTATGGGTACTCGTGGGGCTACAAACGATAGGAAACTTGGTTTTGGGAGTAATACTTTACTTGTTTTAAAATATGTGCAATGCCCGGTTTTGGCCATTCCAGAAAATTTTAGCTATCAGGAGCCAAAAAATATCTTATTTCCAACCAATTTTTTAATTCCGTATCAAAAACGTGAATTGAAAGTTGTGGGAGAAATTGCTCGCGATTTTAAGTCTGTTATTCATTTTCTGTATTTATCTAAACATAAGGCAACTTCAGCAAGACAAAAGGATAACCTGGAATTCTTGCACGAGCAATTCTATAATATTCGCTTAGAAAAACACCAAAGTGAAGAGTTGCAAAAGGAAAAAGCAATAGAAGAATTTATAGTAAAAAATAATATAGATCTTTTGGTGATGGTGAATTCCCGTCACACTTACTTAGAAGATATGCTCCTTACTTCTACCATAGATAAAGTGGGTCTCCATCCTAAAGTTCCACTACTGGTATTACAAAATTTTAATAGGGAATGCATTTAAAATTTAGAAATCATGAAAAAAATACTTTTACCCACAGATTTTTCAGAAAACGCTTATAACGCGATTTCTTATGCCATTAAAGCATTTAAAGATGTAGAATGTACTTTTTATCTTCTAAATACATATACCCCGGTTTTGTATGATTCTGAATATATTTTATACAACAGTACACAACCTAATCTCGCTGAAGCTTATAAAAAAAACTCCCTCACAGGATTGCGAAAAGTTGAACGGAAGATTTATCGTGATTTTAATAATCCAAAGCATAATTTCGAAAAAATTTCAGCTTTCAATCTCCTTATTGATGAGATGAAAGAACAGGTGAAATCTAAAGAAATAGACCTGGTAGTAATGGGAACTCAGGGTGCAACCGGGGCTGAAGAAATCTTAATAGGTACCAATAGTGTGCACGCAATTAATAAGCTAAGAACGCCATTTTTAATGATCCCTTCGGGATATCAATATCAACCTCCGGTAAATATTCTATTTCCCACAGATTTTGAATTGAATTTTAGCACTGCGCAACTGGAACCAATTTTAAATTTAGCCGAAGAGCATACCTCAAAGCTTAATATTTTGCACGTTTATTTTGGAAAAGACCTAGACCAAAATCAGGAAAAAAATAAGAAGAACCTCAGCAAAATCCTGGAAGATACTTCGCACCAATTTTATACAATTGAAGACAAAAGCGTACCAAAAGCTATAAAAAAATACCAGGAACAGCACGAGGTAGATTTACTTTTTATGGTCAATAACAAGCGTAGCTTTTTTGAAAATCTTCTTTTTAGACCGGTAGTTAATAAAATAGGTTTTCATATTAAAGTACCCTTTATGGTCATTCAATCAGGAAAATTCAACTAGTTATGAAAAATATACTCATCCCCACAGATTTTTCGGCTAACGCCTGGAAAGCTACCGTCTACGCCTTTAGTTTATTTCAAAATGAGCTGTGTAATTTTTATTTTTTAAATGCCTGCAAACCCGAATTCTATACTCCAGATATTAATGGCGCTAGTTTAGCCCAGGCAAAAAGCGAAAATAAAGTCCTGATGAATAAGTTGCTGAAAGAAGTAGCTATAATTAATAAGAATCAAAACCATAGGTTTAAGTCTATAATTATAGAATCCTGGTTAAACGATGCGGTTGTTGAAATTCAAAATGAAATAATTTTTGATCTTATAGTAATGGGAACAAAAGGAGAAACCGAAGCAGACGACAGGATTTTTGGCACAAATAGCATGAATGTAATTGAAACCGTAGACCATATGCCGGTTTTACTTATACCAGAAAATTGTGTGTATGTACCCGAAGTAAAAAAAGAACTGGTATTGGCAACCCGGTTTGATAAATCATTTTCAGATTATGAGATAAGTTTTTTAATAGATATGGCTAAGAAATTTAAGGCCTGTATTAGGATTCTTTATATTCAGGATACCGAAAATTTATCTGAAGAACAGCTGAATACAAAAGAAGAGCTACACAACTATTTTAAAGATGTTTCCCATAGTTTTCACACCCTAACCAATATTGAAGTTACCAAAGGAATTCACAGTTTTATTCAAAGTAGAAATAGTGATGTGTTGGTTTTGAACCATAAAAAAAGAGGCTTTTTTCAAAATTTATTTTCAAAATCTCTACTAAAAGAATTAGGGAAAAAACCCCAAATTCCTATGCTTTTTATGCCTTCAGATCTATAATTTTTTACAAAATTAATTCTTGAAAAACCTGCAAAAATGAATATTTCCAATCTAAAAATCATAAAAGCCTCTGGTGAAAAAGCTAAATTTTCTATAGACAGGGTTGCAGAATCTTTAAGGAGGTCTGGCGCCAATGAAGAACTTATTCAAAAAACCCTGGAAAAGCTCAAAACCGAACTGTACGAAGGTATCACCACCAAAGAAATTTACAATCGTGCTTTTAATTTGCTCAAAAAAGATAATAAAACCAGTGCTTCAAAATATAAATTAAAAACCGCTATTTACGAATTGGGCCCAACCGGATTTCCTTTTGAAAAATTTATTGCCGCGCTTTTAAGTTATAGTGGTTATAAAACCCAAACCGGGAAAATATACCAGGGAAAATGTGTTACCCACGAGATAGACGTGGAGGCCAAAACAGATTCAAAACTAATTTTAATAGAATGTAAATTTCACAATGCAGGTAGAAATTGTGATGTAAAAATTCCGCTTTATATAGATTCCAGGTTTCGGGATATAAAAAATTTTAGAAGTAATGGAGAGAATAAATTAACTTTTGAAGAAGGTTGGGTGGTTACCAACACACGGTTTACATCCGATGCAGTAAAATATGCCAAATGTGCCAATCTTAAATTATTAAGCTGGGATTATCCAAAAGGCGAAGGACTTAAAGATAGAATAGACCAGTTAGGTTTATACCCTATAACTGTTTCTACCCTACTTTCAGAAAGAGAAAAAAACTTTTTGTTAAGTCGAGATGTGGTTTTGTGCCAGGAACTTATAAACGATACCTTTTACCTGGATCATTTAGGCATCAGCAATCCTCGCAAAAAGAGAATACTTGAAGAAATGAGAGATCTTTGTAAACATTAAAATTATGGAAAATCAAATAAAAATTCATTTTCTGGGAGGTTCGGGAACAGTAACGGGATCAAAATTTCTCGTAGAAACCCCCGAATTGAATTTCCTAATAGACTGCGGACTCTTCCAGGGGATTAAAAGTTTGCGGGAACTCAATTGGAAAGATTTTCCGTTTGATCCTAATAATATAGATCTCATATTGCTTACCCACGCCCACCTGGACCATACAGGATATCTCCCAAAATTGGTAAAACAGGGATATAAAAATCCTATTCTTGGCACCCTACCAACTTTAGGAATTGCAGCGGTTATTTTAAAAGACAGTGCAAAGATCCAGGAAGAAGATGCAGAAAGAGCCAATAAGGAAGAATATAGCAAACACCATCCCGCTTTGCCTTTATATACCATGAGTGATGCCGAAAAAACTATAGGTTTATTTAAAAGTATAAAGCTGAATGAGTGGCATAGAATTTCAGAAAATATAAAATATCGCTACCAGACCAATGGCCATATCTTAGGTTCAACGTTTATTGAAATTGAGATTTTTGAAAAGCGCTTTGTATTTTCAGGCGATATTGGGCGGGAAAAAGATTTACTTTTAGAAGCACCCAATAAGCCGGAATGGGCAGATTACTTATTTTTAGAAAGTACCTACGGTGATAGACTTCATCCCGAAGATGATTCAGACGAAATTTTTATTGAAGCAATTAAGGAAACCGTAAACAAAAAAGGAAATCTTATTATACCAAGTTTTGCAGTAGAACGTTTGCAGGGAATTATGTACAAGTTATACCTTTTAATCAAAAAGAATAAAATCCCAAAAATTCCTATTTACATAGATAGCCCAATGGGTAATGAAGTTCTTGGTTTATTTGAAGGTTTTAGCAAGTGGCATAAAATTGAGCAAGATGAATTTAGAAAAATGCTATCCTATTTTAATATAATCACTTCATACCGCGATACCTGGAAAACTATAGATGAAAACAGGTCTAAGATTGTAATAGCCGGCAGCGGAATGGTAACCGGCGGCCGTGTACTCACCTATCTTCGTTATTTAATAGACAAACCGGAAACCACAGTGCTATTAGCAGGTTACCAGGCCGAAGGCACCAGAGGCAGGCAGCTGGAAAACGGAGCTTCAGAAGTAAAAATCTTTGGGAAATATTGCCCGGTAAAAGCAAAAATTTTAAAGATGGAAAGTCTCTCTGCTCACGCCGATCAAAAGGAACTATTGGATTGGATGTCAGAAATAAAAAATATTCCTGAAAAGATATTTTTAATCCACGGCGAGCCCACCGCTTTAGACTCATTAAGAGTAAAAATAAAAGATCGTTATAATTATGCAGTGAGCATTCCCGCCTTTAACGATGTTGTAACGCTACAGCTATAAATTCACAAAAACTCAACGAAAACCTTTTCGTTCAATTTAGCACCTTTTTTCTGCAATAATGGCAGTAAAAATGGCAGTTTTTTAATGGAATAAAATTTAAATAAAAATTTAGGTTTTATTCCATTTTCAGCTAAAGGCATAAGTAAAACTTCCTAAATTCAATAATTCTTAACGTTTTTCATAATCTTTATTATCTCAAAAGCTAATAATAAAAGGTCTTCGATCTACCTAATTATAAGGCTTAAGCACCATCCAAGTTTATTTAAAAACCTCTGAAAACAGCTGTTTTTAGATTAGTTTAACCTAATATTTTATTAGTTACGGTCAAAATAAATTAATTTAATCCTTGCTTTTGGCAGGCAAGTACGGTTTTATTGGGAAACATTGCATGGTCTTTGTTCTTAATGGCCCAGACTTGAAAGTCTAAAAGTTGAAATAAATTAATTAACCAAAAAATAAAGAATGAAAGTATTAGTAATTGGAGCAGGAAATATGGGACTTACTTACGCCGAAGGAATGGCGAAGTCTAGTTTACTTAATCACCGAAATCTAATGATTTTTGATAAATCGGCTGAAATAATAACTACACTTAGCAAAGTAGACCATTTTGATGTATACGATGATATTGAAGAATGCTTACCAAAGGCAGACATCGTATTCCTTGCTGTAAAACCCTATCACTGTGATGATTTATTTGAGGAAATAAAACCTTTAGTAAACGACCAGCAAATATTTGTCTCTTTAATGGCCGGCGTTACTATAGATAAAATACAACAAGGTTTAAACGTGAAAAAAGTTGTGCGTTCAATGCCTAACCTTCCTGCACAGGTAGGAAAAGGAGTTACCTCGTTTACCGAAGCAAAAGAAATCTCTCGGGTAGAACTTCTTATGGTTAGAAATTTATTAGACACCACGGGAGCTTCAATTCATGTAGAAACAGAAAAATTTATAGATGCTTCTACAGGAATTTCAGGAAGCGGGCCGGCTTATGTATTCTATTTTATGAATTCTATGATGGAAGCAGCATTAAAAATGGGCTTTTCCAAGAACGACTCTAAGGTTTTGGTCAGCCAAACATTTGAAGGTGCCGTAAAACTTTTTAACGAATCAGATCTGTCGGCCAGCACCTGGATGGAGCGCGTTGCTTCTAAGGGAGGGACAACCCGTGCAGCTTTAGATTCTATGGACGATAATAACGTTGAAGAATTAATTAAAGATGCGGCTTACGCGGCATTTGACAGAGCTGTAGAACTGGGAAAAGAGTAATCTAAATCTAAAAAAGGAAGTTTAAATATAACTTTATAAAATGGAAAAAAAGAGAATCGTAGTTAAGGTCGGGACCAATGTAATGACCAATAAAGATAACAGGATTTTAGGCCCTGTACTAAAACATCTTGTAGAACAAATAGCTACACTATATGAAGAGGATGTAATGGTAGTTCTCGTTTCTTCAGGATCGGCAATTGCCGGAAAAGAAGTTCTTGGAGATGTAGATATTGAAGATGCCTCAAAAAGAAGACAGGTATTTTCTGCAGTGGGCCAACCACGTATGATGCGTCACTACTATAGTATCTTCCACGATTTTGGAATGCGCTGTGCACAGGTACTGGCAACTAAAAGAGATTTTAGCCCGGGTATTCACCGCGAAAATATGATTAACTGTTACGAATCTTTATTATCTGAAGGAATTATCCCTATTGCTAATGAAGATGATGCAGTATCGGTAACAATGTCTATGTTCTCTGATAATGATGAACTTGCAAGCCTTGTTGCTGAATTAATTAATGCTGATGCCTTAATTATTTTAAGTGATACAGATGGATTATATACCGGCCATCCAGAGGACGATGAATCAGAAAAACTTAACAAAGTTACGGTTGATGAAAACGTAGAAAAATACGTACAGGAATCTGGAAAAGGCGAAGGTGAAGGCCGTGGTGGTATGGAGTCTAAAATTAAGATTGCCAAAGGTACCGCTGCTAAAAACATTACCACTTATATCGCAAACGGTAAACAGAAAAATGTAATTCTGGATATCGTAGCAGGTAAACCGGTAGGTACAAAGTTTACCGCATAGAAAAATAAAAATTGAAGTTTAATCAAACTAAAAATAAATCGAATAATGAAATTATTAGATTCTAAAACCAAAAATAACGTTTTGCAATCCATGATTAATATTTTGGATAAAAGACGTGAGGAAATAGTAGCCGCAAATAAAAAAGATCTTGACGCTTTTGGCGAAGGAGACCAGGCTATGCGTGATAGATTGGTAGTAAACAATGCCAAGGTAGACGATATGATACGCTCTGTAAAAGAAGTTATGGACCAGGAAGATCCTGTAGGCCAAACTATAGAGCATAGAAGATTGGATACCGGTTTAGATATTACCAACAAAACCGCACCATTCGGAACGATCATGATTATCTATGAATCCCGTCCCGATGTTACAATTGAAGCCGCTGTACTTGCTTTTAAAGCAAATAACAAGATCTATTTAAAAGGTGGAAAAGAAGCAAACCATTCTAATAGAATTCTTGAGGAATGCTGGCACGAAGCGCTTCAGGAAAACGGTTTGGAAAAAGACTGGATCGAGCTATTACAAATGAATAGAACCGAAACCCAGGAGTTCCTTAAAAATCCGCCACAACATATAGATTTAGTAGTTCCAAGAGGTGGAGAAAAGCTTATTGCTTTTGTAAAAGAACATTCTACAGGTGCAGTTTTAGTTAGCGGACGAGGAAATAATTTCCTTTATGTTTCTAAGAATGCCAATTTTGATACCGCTAAAAAAGTAATGTTAAATGCTAAAATCGATAAGATTTCAGGATGTAATGCATTAGATAAGGTATTAGTTGATAAAAACCTACCAGACTTTGAAAAAAGAGTAAAAGAATTGTATGATATGTTCACAGAGAATAAAGTACATATTCAGGTAGACGATGATATCGCTAAGATACTTCCAAATGAAGAAAAAATACCATCTGAAGATACCTGGTATGAAGAATTCCTGGCCATGAGAATTGTACTTGGTGCTATTGATGGTAACGACGCCGCAATGGATAAAATCAATAAATATTCAGGAGGACATTCAGCTGTGATTATCACTGATGATAAGAAAGAAGCCGCCAACTTTATGGAGCAGGTAGACAGTGCCGCTGTGTACCACAACGCTTCTACTAGATTTACAGATGGTGGCCAAATGGGAGTTGGTGCAGAGCTCGCTATTAGTACCGATAAACTTCACCACCGTGGGCCACTTGGTTTAAAACAATTGGTTACTAATAAATACTATGTATTAGGAGAAGGCCATATTAGAGAGTAGTTTTTTCTCTAAAATAAGCTTTAAAACCGCTGAGAAATTCAGCGGTTTTTTTATGCTCAATTTTTATAAAAACAAAATTTTTTCTTTTATAAATGTAACTTTTACGCACTTCTTGAGTCTTATAAAAAAAGAAACGTTTATCAATGAAAAAAGCTATTTACACGCTGGCCTTTATTGGCGCCCTATATAGTTGTAAAACCACGCAAACCTCAAAAGAAAATCAACCCGTAATTGCAAGCATAGATCTTGTAAATGTTGAAGAAGACAAAGTTTCGGTGAGCGTTGATCCCGATAGGTTTACTAGTGACAATACTACTTTTTATATTCCTAAAACGGTGCCCGGCACCTACTCTACAGATAATTACGGAAAATTTATCGAAAATTTTAAAGCGCTGGATTACGATGGAAATGAACTGGAATTTGAAAAAATTGACGATAATTCCTGGAATATTCCAAACGCTGAAAATTTAGACAAAGTAAGCTATCAGGTTAACGATACTTATGATATTGAAGACGAAGAAGGTGTTTTCTCGCCCTCGGGAACCAATATTGAAGCAGGTGAAAATTTTATGCTTAACCTCCACGGATTTGTAGGTTATTTTGAAAATAAACAGGAAGAACCTTACCGGCTTCTAATTAAAAGACCACAAGGTTTAATTCCCGGTACAGCTTTAAGCAAAACGGTTGCTGCCTCAGAAGATATGGCATTTAAAGAAGATATTTATTCTCTGGGCCGATATTTTGAAGTTATAGACAACCCAATTATGTATGCTAAACCAGATACCACTAGTTTTATGGTAGAAGGTATGGAGGTGCTCATTAATGTATATTCTCCAAATGAAAAATATACTTCAGAAAGTATAAAACCGGGAATTGAAGAGATGATTAGCGCACAAAAACGCTTTTTAGGAGAAGTAGATAACACCGGCAAGTATGCAATTCTGTTATATCTTTCAGATAGCGAAAAACAAGATGCACGTGGTTTTGGTGCTTTAGAACATCACACTTCTACGGTAGTTGTACTTCCCGAAGCTATGCAGCCTGAACAATTACAAAAAACAATGACCGATGTGGTTTCTCACGAATTTTTCCACATACTTACTCCCTTAAATGTTCATTCAAAAGAAGTTCATTATTTTGATTATAACGATCCTAAAATGTCTCAGCATTTATGGATGTATGAAGGGGTAACCGAATATTTTGCGAACCTTTTCCAAATAAACCAGGAGCTTATAGAGAAACAGGATTTTTACGATAGAATTTCAGATAAAATAAAATCGGCGCAACAGTTTGACGACACAATGCCATTTACCGAAATGAGCCAAAACATTCTGGAAGATCCTTATAAAGACAGTTATTACAACGTATATCAAAAAGGAGCCTTAATTGGAATGGCTTTAGATATTCGGTTAAGGGAATTAAGCGATGGCGAAATGGGAATTCTGGATCTTATGAAAGCCCTTAGCGATAGATATGGAATGGACAAGCCTTTTGAAGATGAAGAATTATTTGATGATATTGTTGAACTTACTTATCCTGAAATTAGAACTTTCCTGGAAACCTATGTTAGCGGAACAACACCAATTCCCTACAACGATTTTTTTACCAAAGTAGGACTTGAAGAAAGTGAAACCGAAATTAATACCGGCTATTTTATTAAAGGGCAAACCCCTTATATAGATGGTGATCCTGCTAAAGGTGAATTGTTTTTCAGAGAAAATATTCAGTTCAACTCGTTTTTACAGGAACTTGGTGTAAAAGGTGGCGATATAATCAAAACGGTAAACGGCGAAGAATATAATATTCAGAATGTTTATAATCTAATTATGAAAGCTGAATCCTGGGAAGAAGGTGAAGAAGTGAGTTTTGTAGTAATGCGAGACGGCGAAGAGGTAGAACTTACAGCTACTACTGCCCAACCCACTGATACCGATACTACAATAACCGAAAAAGATCTGCCTGAAAGTAGCAAAGAAGTAAAACTTAGAAATGCTTGGTTAAAAGGTTAATAGATTTTAATTTAAGTATTTTCAGCGGCGGGAATTCCCGTCGCTTTTTTATTTCCATAATCGGGTTTTATCTTTTAAATTGGAAGACCTAACCAACTTGAAGATTAATTTATGGAAATTCCTATTTTACAGGATATTGTTATTATCCTGGGACTCTCAATTTTGATAATTCTTTTATTTCAAAAGATAAAAGTGCCATCAATCCTGGGGTTTCTTCTCGCTGGTATAATTGCAGGTCCATATGCCTTTAACCTTATAAGTTCTTCTCACGAGGTAGAATTACTATCAGAAATTGGTATTATTTTCCTGCTTTTTGTTATTGGAATTGAGCTCTCTATAAAAGAGCTTATTTCTATGAAAAACACCGTCTTAATTGGCGGCGGGCTCCAGGTAGGTGGCACAATTCTATTCACTACAATCGTTGCTTATTTTTTCGGTTTACCTTTAAATTCGGCAGTTTTTCTAGGGTTTTTGTTCTCTTTAAGTAGTACCGCAATAGTTTTAAAACTCATCCAGGAACGTGGAGAAATTACCGCACCGCACGGCCGGGTTGCGCTTGGAATTTTAATTTTCCAGGATATAATTGTAGTTCCCATGATGTTGCTCACCCCAATATTAGCCGGTGATGGCGGCGATCTCCTTACTACCCTCTTAATTCTTATTCTTAAAATTGTTGGTGTTGGCGTGGTTATTTATTTACTGGCGCGATATATTGTACCCAGAATTTTTAGTATGGTGGTTAAAACAAAAAGCAAAGAGCTTTTTATATTAACCACTGTAGTTTTTTGTTTTGCCATTGCCTGGCTCACCTCTTCTGTAGGCCTATCTCTTGCTTTAGGTGCCTTTTTCGCAGGACTTATTATTTCTGAATCTGAATACAGCCACCAGGCTACAGTAAACGTTTTGCCATTTAGAGAGATTTTTATCAGTTTCTTTTTTATCTCGGTTGGTTCTCTCCTGAATTTAGAATTTTTTATCAATAATATTTTGATGATTCTTCTATTGGTTATTGGAGTTGTATTTTTAAAAATGCTGGTAGTTGGTGCTACGGTTTTATTGCTGAAATATCCGCCAAGAACAGTTTTATTAAGTTTATTCAGTTTATTTCAGGTAGGTGAATTCTCCTTATTGCTTTCTGGAGTTGGTTTAGATAATAATATTATACCAAATAGTGTTTATCAATATTTTTTAGCGATTTCAATAATTACTATGGGGCTTACCCCTTTTCTAATTGCGGCGGCGCCAAAGATTACTTATTCAATACTTAAGGCCAGGGTGCCTTCATCCGTAAGGCATAGACTGGAAAGTTTAAATAAACTTAAGACTACTGAAGAAACCGATGAACCTAAGAAACTGGACGATCATTTAATTATTATTGGCTACGGAATTAATGGTGAAAATATTGCGAAAGCCGCCCGAAACGCTGAAATTCCTTATGTTATCTTAGATACCGATCCTGTAACTTTTAAAAAGGCGAAAAATAATAATGAACCTATTATTTTTGGAGATGCAACCAACTCCTTAATTCTAAAACATCTTCACGTCCAGGAAGCAAGGGTTATTGTTATTGCAATTTCTGACCCGGGAGCTACAAAAAAGATTATTAGTAACGTACGTTTATATTCTAAAACAGCTTTTATTATTGTAAGAACTCGTTATGTTAGGGAGATTGAAGAAAATATTAAACTGGGAGCCGATGAAGTAATTCCAGAAGAATTTGAGACTTCTATAGAAATCTTTAACCGGGTGCTTAAAAAATACCTGGTGCCTTATAACGAGATAATGGATTTTACTGCCAGTATTCGTTCGTCAGATTATGAGATGTTAACTTCAGTAAAAGGAAGGCCGCATAAACCTTCGTTACAGCATTTACATATTCCAAACCGGGAAATTGTAACCTTAAGTGTGCAGCAGAATAACAGGGATATTGTTGGAAAAAGTATTCAAACTTCCGGAATTGGTAAGAACTTTAGAGTTACTGTACTGGCCATAAAAAGAGATACTCAATACATTACTGAAATTCTCCCGGACACTAAAATTAAACAAGGAGACTTATTATATATTTTTGGAAATCCGTTAAATATTAACAGGCTAAACGAAGCGCTTTCATATTAGGAAACTGTTGCAGAATCATATAATTCAGAGAATTCAATTTTTCCGTTTTCCCGGTTAAAGAATGCAGTGGCGAGTCCTAATTTACCCTGTGATATTCGTTCCCTTAAATATGGATTTTCTTTTATAATACGCTTTTGTGATTCTTTTACACTCCAGCGTGTGATAAGATCGGCATAAGTATATAAATCTTTTTCTTCAAATTTAGCCGGGATTTGTTTCGCTTTTAATGCTTCAGCAATAAGGGAATCGGGATTTTGATATCCGTTTTTCATATATTCATTTAAAGCTTCCAGGTAAATTTTATTCGACGAATTTCCCATAAGAAGTATAAAACGTGAGCCCTGCTGTTTACAGGCAATTTCAATACTCTTAATAATATGACTATCTACAAGATTACCGGCGGCTCTAATGGGAATTAAATCTCCAATCCCGGTATTCATCATAACATTTAAAGGCTCCCTTAAATCTATGCAGTTTACTACAGTAGCAAGTGGCGGCGAATTGATAAAATCCATTAATTCTTTATTCCGAAGTCGTCTGGAAACCAATTTTCCATCTACGTATCTTGAATTTCCCTCCTTTAAATAATCCAGGATTTCCTGCGGTGTAGATCTTTCTTTAGATTCTTCAATATCCTCCCGAACAAAATCTAATTCTTTCCCTGCAGAATATTTATCTTTAAGGCCAATAATACTTACGTTAATATTATTTTCTTCGGCAAAAGTGGTTTTAAAATCTTCAAAGATCTCCAGTATATCGTGATCTATATAACTGGAAAAAGTAGCATCAATAATCACGTTAGAATTCTGCGGCACATTCCATAAACTGTTTTTAATTGAAGCTTTATTAAAAAATGAAACTTCGTTAGAAAGCTCTAATCTTATGGTTTCTCCTTTAAATATTTTAGTATTTTCAATAAAAAATGCGTTGTGATAATTACTGCGCAGTAAAAAGAAAATACTCACCAGGGACCCAATAAAAATCCCGATTAATAAATCGGTTAAAATAATAGCCACAACGGTCACAACAAAAGGAATAAATTGGTTCCATCCCTTTTTATACATCGTGCTAATTACATCCCAGGAGGCCAGTTTATAACCCACTACCAATAAAATTACCGCAAGGCTGGAGAGCGGAATAAGGTTTAAAATGGAACTTAAAAACAAAACGCTTAAAAGCAGGAAAATTCCGTGTAAAATTGTGGAAAGCTTGGTTTCGGCCCCGGCATTAATATTTACCGAGCTTCGCACAATTACTGATGTTAACGGAATACCTCCTACTAATCCGGCTATTGTATTTCCAATTCCCTGGGCTACCAATTCCCGGTTTGGAGGCGTTTTCCGCTTATGCGGATCTATTTCATCTGCAGCTTCAATGGCCAATAAACTGGCTATAGAGGCGATAAGTGTTATTGTAATTGCAACACCCCAAACTTCAGGGTTAGTGATAGAATTGAAATCTGGGAAAGTTACAAGTTCGCTTACACGATCTATTTTTGGAATATTCACCAGGTATTTTTCACTTAAATGGAGTACGGGAGCTATATACTTGAAAAGTAAATTTAAAAATACGCCAAGAATTACCACAATTAAGGAAGGCGGCAAAAGTTTAAAATTCTTAAGCGGACTTTTCTCCCAGAAAATAATGATTGCTAGTGAAATTATAGACAAAACTACTGCGCCGGGGTGCAGAGAGTAAAAAAAGTTTTTAAACATAGCAATAGCCTGTTCCAGAAGGTTATCTCGTGCTCCAAAATTTGCTCCTGAATCTTGAATGAATCCAACGGCATAAGGAAGCTGAGCGATGATTAAAATAATTCCAATCGCTGCAAGTAGGCCTTTAATAATATTGGAAGGCATATAATCGGCTATAAGTCCGGCTTTAAGAATTCCCAGGATAAACTGAAAAATTCCACCAAGAACAACCGCCATTAAGAACACATCAAAACTCCCAAGAGAAGCTATAGAAGCTAAAACCACCGCAGTTAAACTGGCAGCAGGACCACTAACACTTACCGATGAATGGCTTACGCTTCCTATTACAATTCCACCAATAATTCCCGATATTAATCCGGAAACCAAAGGGGCACCGCTTGCAAGTGCTATTCCAAGGCACAAAGGAAGGGCTACAAGAAACACTACAATACTGGAAGGAATATCTTTATCCATTCGGGAGAATAAGGGTTTGCTTAAAGCAGCCTGATCTACCTTTTCCCTGAAATTAAAATTGCCATTTTTTCCCATTAATTTTAAGTATGAAAAAAGATTAAAATTAAATGCTGAAAATAGGAAATTTAGTGGTTAACCAACTAATTTCTGTAAAACATTCAAAAGGTTTCTTAAATAACACCAAAAAAACGGACTGCTTTTCGGTACATATTGGTGTTATAATTTTAAATAGATATCTTTAAAAAACTAAATAACATAACAACCAATAATCTTATGTCTGTACTTCCCGACGATCTTTTGCGTTACCAGAAATTTATAGGCTTTATGCTAAAATACTGGAACAGCGATCTATTTGCCAATACCGCGTCGCAGGCAATGGATGAAAAATCAGATTCAGATAATTCACAGAATTCATACGATCAAAGCCCAGATGAACTGGTAGAAGATCTAAAAAATATGGGGCCTACCTATATTAAAATGGGCCAGCTGCTTTCTACCCGTCCAGACCTTCTTCCAGATGCTTATTTAAAGGCTTTAGCCACTTTACAGGATGATGTTCCTCCTATTCCTTACGAAGAAGTTCATCGCATTGTGGAAGAAGAAATAGGCACCAGGATTTCTAAAGCTTTTGATAGTTTTGATGAAGAACCTTTGGCCAGTGCTTCCATAGGGCAGGTACATAGGGCTACTTTAAGATCGGGAAAACCAGTGGCGGTAAAAATTCAAAGACCGGGAATTAAAAAACAATTCCTTTCAGATTTAGATACTTTAAAAGAACTGGCAGAGCTGGCTGTAAAACACAGTACAACCGCCCAAAAATATGCCTTTGATGATGTTTTAACTGAACTTAGGCGTATTCTACTCCAGGAGTTAGATTACCATCGTGAAGCACAGAATTTAATTACCCTTGGAGACAATTTAAAGGATTTTAAATATTTAATTGTACCGCAACCTATTCAGGACTATTCTGCGGCTAAAGTCCTTACCATGGAATATATTGAAGGCAGAAAGATCACTTCAATATCTCCACTTAAACAAATTGAAGTAGATTATTCGCCCCTTGTAGATGAACTGGTTAAAGCCTATTTGCAACAAGTAATTAATGATGGGTTTGTTCACGCCGATCCACACCCCGGGAATATTCAATTTACAAAAGATGATAAAATTGCCCTGATAGATCTTGGGATGGTTGCCAAGTTTAGCCCGGGAATTAAACAATATATTTTAGAACTTTTATTAGCTATTAGTAATAATAATGGAGAAGAAACCGCTCGTGTTCTATTAAGTATGAGTGAGGTTACAGAAGATGCCAACCTTAAATTCTTCAAAAAGACCATTTCTGATATTATTATGGATAGCGAGCATAGTACGGCTAAAGATATGCAAACCGGTCGGCTTCTTATTCAATTAAACAGGCTTGCAGCCGAAAGCGGAATTCACCTCCCTGTAGAAGTGAATATTCTTGGAAAGATTCTTCTAAATATGGATCAGATAATCGCGGTTTTAGATCCAGAATTTGATCTTAGAGATGCCATTAAAAGACATTCTACCAAGATAATGCGAGATAAGATGTATGAAGAATTAAAGCCTGAAAACTTTTTCTCTTCGGTATTAGCTTCAAAGAAATTTCTAGAATACTTACCCGATCGTTTAAATACAATTTCAAAGAATTTATCTGAAAATGAATTTAAAATTAAGATTGATGCCATAGATGAACAACGGGTTACCGATGGTTTCCAAAAAGTAGCCAATCGTATTACTCTGGGCCTAATTATAGCAGCAATGATTATAGGTGCTTCAATGCTTATGCAGGTTCCGTCAGATTTTACAATTTTCGGTTACCCGGGTCTCGCAATGATTTTCTTCTTACTCGCAGCAGTTGGAGGCATTATTCTTAGTTATATCATTATTTTTCGGGACGAAAATCTCAATAATAAAGATTAGCCTGTTTGGGGAATTGTGGATTTCAGTGTATTTTTCGGTTCTAAAAATTAGAACCACATGAAAAACATCTTTACCCCTCTTTTTTTACTTGTTTTTATAACTACGGCCTGGAGCCAGAAAGTTGAAATTCCGGTAGATACTACGGTCACCACCAGTCATTCGGTGACTATTAATTCAAAAAATATAGATTATTCGGCCACTACGGGCATGCAGCCACTTTGGAATAATGATGGTGAACCAATTGCCAGTTTATTCTATACTTATTATAAAAGAAGTGATGTAAAAAATACGGAAAACAGGCCACTGGTTATTTCTTTTAATGGCGGACCGGGCTCTGCTTCTGTTTGGATGCACGTTGCCTATACAGGCCCACGAGTGTTAAAAATTGATGATGAAGGATATCCAATTCAGCCTTATGGAATTAAGGAAAATCCTCATTCAATTTTAGATGTTGCAGATATTGTTTACGTAAACCCCGTGAACACTGGCTACTCCCGCCCTATTCCAGATGAAGATGGAAAAGTAGACAGGGAAAAGTTCTTTGGCGTTCAAGCCGATATTAAATATTTAGCCGAATGGCTGAATACTTTTGTAAGCAGAAATGAACGCTGGTTATCGCCAAAATATCTTATTGGTGAAAGTTATGGAACTACCCGTGTTTCAGGTTTAGCTCTAGAATTGCAAAACAGCCAGTGGATGTACCTTAACGGAGTAATTTTAGTTTCTCCAACCGAAATTGGCATAGATCGCGATGGCCCGGTGGGCATAGCAAATAGGTTGCCATATTTCGCAGCCGCAGCCTGGTACCATGATGCTTTACCGGCAGAACTTCAGAATAAAGAGTTAGAAGATTTGCTGGAAGAAGTAGAAAAATATACTATAAATGAATTAACGCCGGTTCTTGTAAAAGGCGGTTTCACTGAAACTGCAAAAAAAGCGGAAGCAGCCGAGAAAATGGCTTATTATTCAGGAATTTCTAAAGAAGTAATTCTTCAGAATAATCTTGATGTAGATTATCGTTTTTTCTGGAAAGAATTAAAGCGAAAAGATGGCGTAACCGTTGGTAGACTGGATTCCAGATATCTTGGAATAGACGCCAAAGAAGCCGGAGATTCTCCAGATTATAATGCTGAGCTTACTTCCTGGTTACACTCGTTTACTCCCGCCATAAATCATTACCTGAGACAGGATCTTAATTTTAAAACAGATTTGAAATATTATATGTTTGGCCCCGTTCATCCCTGGGATCGCAGCGGTGATAATAGCGGTGAGAATTTGAGACAGGCAATGGCGCAAAATCCTAATTTGGATGTAATGATTCAATCGGGTTACTTTGATGGCGCTACTACCTATTTTAATGCAAAATACACGATGTGGCAATTAGACCCAAGCGGAAAAATGAAAGACCGACTTAGTTTTAAAGGCTACGAAAGCGGACATATGATGTATCTGCGAGCAGAGGATCTCAAAAATGCCAATGAGGATATTCGGGAATTTATAGAAAACAGTCTTCCAAAAGAAGGCGCTCCTGCGAAGTATTATTGCAATAAATAGTTTGGGAAGAATTGTTCATCTAACGTCACCCTGAACTCGTTTCAGGGTCTAATATCTACTTCAACTTAGATTCTAAAATAAATTCAGAATGACGAAATTCAGATAATCCTTCCCAAACATTTTCTTTCTTAACTATTGCATCAAATAAGCTTTCAATTCATTATAATCTGAGATATTGAAAGCCTTTTTCTCTTTTTTCATCGCTTCTTGAATGGAAGCCGGAATTTCCACTTTTTCTCCAATCACATCCTCTACAGTTTCCAGGAATTTTACCGGATGTGCAGTTTCCAAAAATATACCGTAATAGTCGGGGTTTTCGGCTAAAAATTCCTGAAGCCCAAGATAACCAACTGCTCCGTGAGGATCCATTACATAATTATACCTTTCCTTTACTTCTTTAATGGCCTTTCTGGTTTCTTCATCAGAATAACTAAAAGAAGAAAGTTGTTTTGATAGCGGTTCAAATTCATTATTGAACAATTCCAGGATTCTTACAAAATTACTGGGATTTCCAACATCCATCGCGTTAGAGATAGTCTGTACGCTGGGTTTCGGACTATATTCTTGCGATTGCAAATAACGTGTCACTACATTATTTTCGTTATTGGAGGCGATAAAACGGTCTATGGGAAGCCCCATTTTTTTAGCTAACATTCCCGCACAAATATTTCCAAAATTTCCACTGGGAACTGAAAAAACCAGTTTTTCCTGTTTTTCAGTCAATTGTTTATAGGCAAAAAAGTAATAAAACATTTGTGGTAACCAGCGCGCAACATTAATGGAATTAGCTGAAGTTAGTTGGCGTTTTTCACTTATTTCAGCATCAGAAAAAGCTTTTTTAACCATATCCTGGCAATCGTCAAAATTTCCATTTACTTCTAATGCGGTGATATTCTGGCCAAGGGTGGTAAGTTGTTTTTCCTGGATTTCACTCACTTTCCCTTTAGGGTATAGAATTACTACATCTATTCCTTCAACACCTAAAAATCCATTAGCCACCGCGCCCCCGGTATCTCCCGACGTAGCTACTAAAACTGTAATTTTCCCAAGATTTCCTTTCTTTACAAAATGCCCCAGGCAACCCGCCATAAAGCCTGCACCCACATCTTTAAATGCCATCGTTGGCCCATGAAATAATTCAAGCGTTCCTGTGTTTTCTGAAATTGGAACTACCGGAAATTCAAAGTTTAAAGTTTTCTTTAGAATTTCCTGAAGACCGTTTTTATCAATTTCTTCACCTACAAAAGGTTTTATGGCTTCAAAAGCAATTTCCTCTTTGGATAGTTCTCCTAAATTCTGAAAAAAATCTTTAGATAAATTAGGAATTTTTTCAGGAAAATAGAGTGCTTTTCCCGGTGCAAGTCCTCGAACAACTGCATCTTCAAAGGAAACTTTATGATTTTTATCGTTTAAACTAATGTATTTCATCTGTATAAATTTTATCCCCATTTAAGTTTTGGCAAGAGCTAATTATAATGCTCCTATTAGTGCTAATTTCAGGGTCCAGCATCATGCTGGTTTCATTATGATAGTATTTTTATGCCTTCGGGATTAATTTTAGATAAATGCAGATCGAAATCTATATTTTTATCCTGATAAAATTCCTGGAATTCGGCTTTTACTTTTTCGGCTACCGTATCACCTTTGCACATAGCAAAAACTGAAGGTCCCGAACCAGAAATTCCAAAACCAAGGGCTCCATTTGCTGCAGCCAAATTTTTAAGTTCATCGAAATACGGAATTAAAATAGACCGCACCGGTTCTATAATCTCATCTTTTAAACTTCGGCCTAAAAGTTCATAATCCTGGGTATAAAGCGCACTTACAAGTGCTGCTAAATTCCCCCATTGGCTAATTGCTTTTTTTAGTTCTACATTTTGCCTAATTACCGACCTTGAATCACGGGTTTTTAATTCGATTAACGGATGCAATATCAACATTCTTAATTCAGGTAAACCAGGTAAGCTAATTATCTCCAGAGGTTCGTAGCTTTTCACCAGGGTAAAACCGCCCAGGAGTGCCGGGGCTACATTATCGGCGTGAGCATTTCCACTTGCAAGACGTTCCCCTTCCATCGCAAATTTTATTAATTGATTTGCTGAAAAAGGTTCACCCAGCAATTTATTAATTCCGAAAACGGCGCCTGCAGCGCTAGCTGCGCTACTTCCAATTCCACTCCCAGCTTTAATATTTTTCTTTATTTCAATATCAAAACCCTGTTTTTCATTTAATTCGGAAAGCATAGCATTTGCCGCAACCCCGGCCACGTTTTCTTCAACCTCTAAAGGTAAATCCTGGCCGGTGATTTTAGTGATTCTTAGTTTTTGTGCTGAATTTTTCGAAATAATCATCTCGTCACCAACGCCGTCTAAACAACAGCCTAACACGTCAAATCCGCAAGAAAGGTTAGCCACCGTTGCCGGTGCAAATAGTTTTATTTTATCCATAACCTATTTCTTTCCTATTCTTATTACATCGGCAAATATTCCTGAAGCGGTAACCTCGGCTCCTGCACCGGCTCCTTTTACAATTAATGGTTGTTCAGGATAACGCTCTGTGAAGAATAACACGATGTTATCGCTACCGCTCAAATTATAAAATGGATGCTGAGAATCTACCGATTGTAGACCTACCACAGCTTTTCCATCTTCCAGTTGCGCCACGTATTTTAATTGTTCTCCTTTTTCTTCTGCCGATCTATAGATTTCCTGAAATTTTGGTTCATCTTTTTTCAGCAACTCGAAAAAATCTTCATTATTAGTGGTTGCCAAACTTTCTTTAGATAAGAAATCTTCACTTTCAATATCTTCAAGCTCCATTTCGTATCCACTTTCACGGGCAAGGATCAAAATTTTACGTGCAACGTCTACACCACTTAAATCAATTTTAGGATCTGGTTCTGTATAACCTTCTTTCATTGCCATTTCTACAGTTTTATAGAAAGGATCTTCAGCTTTATAGGTATTGAATACAAAGTTTAGACTACCAGAAAGCACGGCCTGGATTTTAGTAACCCTATCTCCCGAAGCAACCAGGTTTTTTAGCGTATCTATAATAGGCAAACCGGCTCCCACGTTGGTTTCGTATAAAAATGAAGCACCATATTCCCGGGCCAGGTTTTGTAATTCCTGATAGTTTTCAAAACTATCTGCACAGGCAATTTTATTACAGGTTACCACCGAAACCGAATTTGCTAAATATTCTTTATACCAGGCTGATATATCGGGACTTGCCGTATTATCTACAAAAATGCTGTTTCGTAAATTAAATTCGTCCACTTTTTTAAAGAATTCAGCCTTATCGGCTTTTTCTCCTTTTTCAAGAGCTTTTTCCCAGTTTTCTAAATCAATCCCATTTTCATCAAAAAGCATTTTTCGGGAATTAGATAAGCCATGAACCCTAACCTTTAATCGAAGTTTTTCCAATAAGAATTTTTCCTGCTTCTTCAATTGGTTTAGTAGTTTACTCCCCACATTTCCAACACCGGTGATAAACAAGTTGAGCTCTTTAGAAGGCACTTCAAAGAATTGTTCGTGTAAGGTATTAAGCGCTTTTTTTACATCTTTTTTAGAAATAACAGCAGAAATATTTCGTTCTGAAGATCCCTGGGCAATTGCCCGAATATTGATATTATTGTTACCCAGGGCACTAAACATTTTCCCGCTTAATCCGTGGTGACTCTTCATTCTATCCCCTACAAGCGCTACAATGGCCACATTCTCTTCAATCTCTACCGGTTTGATTTTTTTATACTGAATTTCAACCTCAAAAGCTTCATCTAAAGCTTCTTTAGCAAGTTCAGCTTCATCATCCTTCACTGCGATACAGATACTATGTTCTGAAGATGCCTGGGTAATTAAAACAACGTTTATATTTTCTTGAAAAAGCACTTCAAAAAATCTTTTGGAAAAGCCCGGAATACCAACCATCCCGCTACCTTCAATATTCAGAAGTTTTATAGAATCAATATGCGTTATCCCGGTAACCCAACGGAAATTCTTCTCTGAAGATTTTGAAATAAGCGTGCCCGTTTCATCGGGTTTAAAAGTGTTTTTTATTAAGATATTTATTTGTTTATCCAGCAAAGGTTGAAGCGTTGGCGGATAAAGGACTTTAGCACCAAAATGTGATAATTCCATCGCTTCCTGGTAAGAAATATCCTTTAGCGGATATGCGTGTGGCACAATTTGCGGATTGGCGGTGTACATCCCGTTCACATCGGTATAAATAAGCACTTCCTTTACATCTAAAGCAGCACCGTAAAGGGCCGCCGTAAAATCTGAGCCACCACGGCCAAGCGTACTGGGAACACCTTGTTCGTTCCTGGAAACAAAACCTGGTGCGATATATAACGAAGCATCTTTTGTTTCAAAATAGTCTTCAATATTCGCATTGGTTTGCGCATAATTTACCTGAACTTTTTCATTGGTGTTTTTACAAACAATTAGTTCACGAGAATCTATATATTGAGAATTTACGCCAAGATTTTTGAAATATTCAGCAATAATTAGAGAAGATAAAACTTCCCCAAAACCAGCAACTACGTGGCGGGTTTTATTAGAAAGTTCGTTGAGTAAATAAACACCTTCATACAAAGTTTCCAGGCGATTAAGTTCGGTTTTTACTTTACTTAAAATACTGCTTTGTGCGTTTACCGGAATTAACTCACGAACTGCTTCAAGATGTCTTTTTTCATTTTTTATAAGAATATCTTTGTAAGCAAGATCTTCACGAGAAGCGAGATCTGCCATTTCCAGCAAATCGTTGGTAACACCGCCAAAAGCGGAAAAAACTACCAGGGTTTTATCTTCTTTTAAATGTTTTTGAACAGTTTTAGCTACGAGTTTTATTCGTTCTGGAGAGGCCAAAGAGGTACCTCCGAATTTTAGGACTTTCATAAGTCAAATTAGTTAAATTAGAATGATTGTGTTTAAAAAAAACAGGCGTGTACGGAAGTGCTATGTAGAATTATACCCCAAAAGGGGTAATACGAATAATCGTCATGCCAGAAATGCCCGCGTTAAAAACGCTTCTTGAAGTGCCGAAATTTATGCTTTCTGTTATCTTCATTTTTGACCTTATTCTGGTGATAAAAGTATATATTTTTAAGTGTAATAAAAACAAAAATGACAATTTACCGGCAGAATTATGAATTTCATTTTATTCAATAAAAAAAATACCCGATTAATAATTTAACCGGGTATTTTTTCGTTTTATTTTAATAATTACTTAAAGATCACTTATATAACTTCCGTAGAGATCTTTAAACTGAACACCGGTGGCGAAACGATGCTTGCTTAGTTTCTTGTATTCTACTAATGCCCAAAGCAAAAATTCTTTTAAAAAGTAAGAATCTTTCTCTGAAATTTCCGGTTGATACTTTTTAATCAGTTCATTTAATGGTTCTACAGAATCCAGTTTTTCTTTGTATTCTGCATCAGAAAGATCATCGGGTAACTCAAAACCGCTTTGTTCAAAAAACCATTCTACTAAATCGTCGTAAGGCGTGGTTTCATCAGGCTTTTGTAACTTTTCTATCTTAGGAAAATACTGTGGAAATAAAGTTTTTACTGAATCTCCAATTAGCTGAAGGGCAACACTTGCCGCTCCTTCTTCTTCCCCTTCATAAACCAGTTCTACTTTTCCCGTAATGGAAGGAACTACACCCAGAAAGTCTCCAAACCTCAACAAGGTTTTATCGTCTCCAGATTTCAATGAACGTCTTTCTGCTGTACTTAGTAGATTTTCATAAGCCGTGATACTAAGCCTGGCACTAATTCCGCTTTTTTCATCTATAAATTCACTTTCACGAGCTTCAAAACTAATTTGTTCCAAAAGATCTTTAGCGAGTTCCGGTACATGAACCAATTCGCTTTGTCTTTTATCCAGTTTTGCTTCCTGTGCGGTAATTGTTTTAGCAATCTTAATACTATCTGGATAATGCGTTAATATTTGGGAGCCAATTCTATCTTTTAAAGGAGTTACAATACTACCACGGTTGGTATAATCTTCAGGGTTAGCGGTAAATACAAACTGAAGGTCTAGCGGTAATCTTAATTTAAAGCCGCGAATTTGAATATCGCCTTCCTGAAGAATGTTAAACAAAGCTACCTGGATTCGCGCCTGCAAATCGGGTAACTCGTTGATTACAAAAATACTACGATTGGCCCGCGGAATCATTCCGAAGTGGATTACACGATCATCGGCATAGCTTAATTTTAAATTTGCAGCTTTAATTGGGTCTACATCCCCAATAAGATCGGCCACGGTTACATCTGGTGTAGCGAGTTTTTCAAAAAATCGTTCCTCTCTATGTACCCAGCTAATTGGAGTTTCATCTCCTTTTTCTTTTACTAATTCTGTAGCATAACGGGAAATTGGATTTAGGGGATCGTCGTTAATTTCTGAACCCTGAATCACCGGCATGTATTCATCCAGTAAATTCACCATTAAACGTGCGAGACGGGTTTTTGCCTGGCCTCTTAACCCAAGTAGGTTAATATTATGCCGGGACAAAATTGCGCGTTCCATTTCAGGAATTACACTATCCTCATAACCGTGAATTCCGGGGAAAGTAGGTTCGTTCTTCTTTATTTTTTCAATTAAATTTGCCCTGAGTTCTTCTTTAATTCCGCGACTTTTATATCCAGATTTTTTAAGTTCTCCCAGTGTATTTATATTTTCTATTTTCATATTTGTTATTTTATTTCTGATCTAAAATTCGGAATGATTTTTCTAACTATATACGTCAAGCTAAACTTGTTTCAGCTTCTATTACATTATGATTTCTAACATCTTAGATCCCGAAACAAGTTCAGGAAGACGGTAAAATAATTTTACTAATTCCCCCTTACTCTCTTTTTCCTATTGGTTTCATAATCTTCAAAAATCATTTCACCAAGGCCTTTTAAGCCGGTGTAAAAAGCTTTCCCCTGGTTGGCATAGGTAAACTCCCTTACAAACTGCATTAAATAAGGATCTTGCGCGATCATAAATGTAGTAATAGGAATATGTAGTTTTCTTGCCTGGCGAGCCATTGTATAACATTTGCCTAAAATATAAGGATCAAGACCCATACTGTTTTTATAATAAGAGCCGTCGCGTTCTCGCAGGCAACTCGGCTTTCCATCGGTTATCATAAAGATTTGACGGTTTGTGCTCCTTTTTCTTCTAAGAATATCCATAGCCAGTTTTAAACCCGCCACGGTATTGGTATGGTATGGTCCTACTTTAAGATAAGGAAGATCGGCTATAGAAACCGGCCAGGCATCATCTCCAAAAACAATAATATCCAAACTGTCTTTGGGATATCTGGTAGTAATCAATTCGGCCAAAGCCATCGCTACTTTTTTCGCCGGAGTAATACGATCTTCGCCATATAAAATCATACTATGACTAAGATCTATCATAAGCACAGTACTCATTCTGGATTTGTAATGGGTTTCCTCCACCACCAAATCCTCTTCAGTCATATTAAAATTCCCGATACCGTGATTAATTTGGGCATTTCTTAAACTTTCGGTTACCGAAATCTTATCAGGCGAATCTCCAAATTGAAAATTCCTGAAATCACCCGTATGTTCGTCTCCCCTACCTACGTGATTGGTTCTATGACTTCCCGACGCACTTTTCTTCAGTTTTCCGAAGATCTGGTCTAAAGCCTGTTTTCTAATAGCTCGTTCGGTTTTGGCTGTAATCGCCATACCACCACCCTCGTCTTCCGTTTCCTCTTTTATGTAACCTTTCTTTTTAAGGTCTTCTACAAAATCATCCAGGGTGTAATCTTCCGTGGTTAATTTGTATTCGTCGTCTAACTGTTTCAGCCAATCCAGGGCTTCATCTAAATCTCCTGAAGTATGAGTAATTAATTCTTTAAAAACTTCAAAAAGCCTGTCAAACGGTGACTTTTCAGGCTCCTCAAACTTATTAAAAACAAATCCGCTTCCCTGTCTATAATCTTTCTTCTTCATATTCTAAAATTACGGTATTTTATATAGAATTAGAAAATCTTTAGCTGCAACAGGAATTAAACTTATGTTAATCTAAAAATTGCTTGTATTATATTTAGAAGGCCAATATTGTTATTCTTTTCTTAAAAACTTCAGTGTTTACGATGTAGTTAAGAGATTTGAATATAATTAAAACCACAATAAGAGATTAATGAAAAATTTGCTTTTACTCAGTTTTTGTTTTGTTCTTAGCTATACTAGTTTTTCCCAGGGTTCCCCCTATAAAACCGATGCCTGGACAGATGGCGCCTATATTGCCGGTACCGTTGGATTAAATGTATTAGGATTCACTTTTATCCAGAATAAAGATGCACTTACTGAAGCTGAAGTTGCAGATTTAGATAAAAATGATATTTGGGGAATAGATCGTTGGGCAGCTGGAAATTATTCTGAAGAAGCTGATGCTTTAAGCTATATACCCTTTTATGCAGCCCTGGCCGCTCCGCTTGCTTTACTACCCGGTGAAGCAGAGCGAAATAATTTTGGACAAATAAGTGTTTTATTTGTAGAAACCATGGCTACTACGGGCGTCTTTTATACTATGACTGCCGGTTTAATAGATAAAAGCCGACCTCTTGTTTATAATGAAAATCTTCCGTTGGACGAACGTGCCGAGGGTGGTGCACAACGCTCGTTTATTGCAGGGCACACTGCAGTTGCTGCTGCCGGCAGCTTTTTTGCCGCCAAAATTTTTAATGATTTTCATCCTGATTCTAAGGCCGTTCCTTTTGTTTGGGGTGGAGCCACAGGAGTTTCGGTTTTAATGGGATATTTAAGAACAAAAGCCGGGAAACATTTTCTTACAGATAATATTGCAGGTGCCGTAGTAGGTGCCGTTAGCGGAATATTAATTCCTGAATTGCATAAAAAAGGCAAAGAAAATATTGATCTTTATCCTACCGCTAATTTTAATATTAACGGCACGGGAATCAACACTAAAGGCCTTGCGCTTTCTTATAAGTTCTAAGTAAGACTATTGTTTAATTTTCGAGGCAAGCCTCGAAGCATTTAAAACTCGGTTATCGAGCAAACTCTATGGAGGTTTCAGAAATTATAATGCTTATATTGTGCGGAATATTTCTAATTCCAAGTCTGGCGTCTGCCACACGATTTGACCAATGGTGGATTCGTGCTTTCGATTTTCCTCGTATTCAAATTTCAATTCTAATTAGCACGGTTATAATTATCTCTATTATGGTTTTTGATTTTTCTGAAACTATTCATTTTATAGCTATTGCTTTAATTATTCTAAGTCTTATTTATCAACTTCATAAGATTTTTCCATACACCTGGTTCGCAAAAAAAGAAGTAATGAAATTTGAGGACGGCGACCCCAGCGATAATATTTCTATTCTGGTAAGTAATGTACTCACTCCCAATACCCAGTATCACAAACTTCTTGAAATTGTACACCGGCGGCAACCCGATATTCTTCTTACGCTGGAATCTGATAAAAAGTGGGAAGAAGCACTTAAAGATATAGAAGAAGAGTATAAATACACCGTAAAAGTGCCTATGGATAATCTCTACGGAATGCATCTATATTCTAAACTAAAATTAGAAGAAACCGAAGTTAGATATTTAGTAAAAGATGATATTCCCTCTATACACGGCTTTGTACGTTTAGACGATAATACTAAAGTTAGAATTCACTGTATGCACCCAAGACCTCCAAGCCCTTCTGAAGCTGATACTTCTACCAACCGCGATGCCGAATTATTGATGTTGGGAAGGGATGTTAGAGAACAGGATGATAGCGTTTTGGTTTTTGGAGATTTAAATGATGTTGCCTGGTCTCGCACCACAAGATTATTTCAACAAATGAGCGGGTTATTAGACCCCAGGATAGGGAGAGGCTTTTTTAATACTTTTCACGCCGGTTATCGCTTTTTTAGATGGCCGTTAGATCACGTTTTTCATAGCAACGATTTTACTTTAATAGAAATTGCGCGAGAAAAACCTATGGGATCAGATCACTTTCCTATGTATATTAATTTAAATTTTGAACGTCCAGCCGAAGAAGAACAGGAAAAACCTGAACCTGATGAAGAGGAAAAAGAATGGGCACAGGAGAAAATTGATGATGCAGAACCCAGGGAAAACGGTGTTTAAGCCGTTTCGAAAAAATGACTTATTTCTGAGATTTCTTTGATTTTCTCACAATCTGCAGCAGAGATTGGTTTTTCTATAAAAGAACGTACTGTGCTATAATTATTAGCTTTTTCTTTGTCTTTTGCATCTATAGAAGAAGTTACCATAATAACGTGATATCTGGATTTTTGCGGATGAGCTTCTAAACGCTTTAAAAAATCCCAACCATTCATATTAGGCATATTAATGTCTAAAAGAATAAGAAAATCCTTTTGCCTGGTGTGATTTTGATCTTCTATAATATAATTTAAAGCATCTGCCGCCTGACTAAAGCTTATAGGGTTTTGGGCGATCTCGTGGTTGCTTATCATCTTCTTCTGAATAAATACCACAATTTGATCGTCATCTACGATAAGTACTTCAAGCATTATAAGAAATTTAGGGCTAGAGCTTAGAATTCTTCTTCAGTTTTAATGGTGATCTTTCTAATCACTTTATCAAGCTCTTCAGACGAATTTAAGATATTATCTATAATTTCCTCAATATTATCAAGGTTATTTCTCTGATTTTTCAGTAATTCTATTAACCCCATAATTCTGGCTAATGGCGCCCGCACTACGTGAGATTGTGTCCATGCTATTTCTCGAAGCCTTTCGTTACTGCGCTCTATAGCATTAATGTATTTTCTTCTTTCGGTAATATCTTGCATAGAACCAATTATACGCGAGGGTTTACCGGTAGCATCGGTAATTACATAGCTACGATCAAGAATGTATTTGTATTCTCCGTTTGCACATTTAAAACGGTATTCTATGCCAAGAATCTTTTGCCCGCGCTCGTATATTCCTTTAGCAGCTTCAATAACGCGTGGTTTATCTTCAGGGTGAATTCTATCCTGCCACCATTCTTTTGAGGTTTCTAATTCTTCCTGGGAGTAACCAAAAATATCGTATATGGCATTGCTATACTGAAATTCATTTTTTTCAACATCAAAATCGGTAATAAGGTCACTGGTGGCTTTAGCAACGATATCGTACCGCTCCAGGCTTTCCCTTAATTGCTGTTCCTGTACTTTAGCTTTAGTAATATCCCTGGAGTTTGCAATTAATCCTTTTACAGCAGGATCATCTCTTAAATCACTAATTATGGTTTCAAACCAACGCCACTCCCCCTTCCCATCTTTATATCTATAGGAAGGTAACTGATAGGATTTTCTGCTGCCTAAATACTGGATTTTGCCTTCAATTTTATCACGGTCTTCCCTATGTATAAAGTCAAATACATTTTTACCTTCAATTTTTTCGGGATCTACTCCTAAAATATTCTTTACGCTGGGGCTTACATAAGCATAATGAAAATTTTGATCTATAATACTTATAAGATCGCTACCATCCTGAACCAGGGCTTTAAAACGCTCCTGGCTGTGCCTTAATTTTTCTTCGGCTTTTAACTTTTCAGTGATATTATGCGCCTGAGTAACCCTGGCTTCGCGCCCACCAAATAGAATAGGATTGCTCTGCACATCTATATAAAGCAGGTTTCTACTTTTTGTATAATGCTTGACTTTTAAAGTAAAAAAATCGTGAAAATTTTCTTCTACAGTTTCTTCAATTCTCGCTTCATCATCGGCCCATAAATCCCTTACAGACATCTGCATAAATTCTTCGCGGGTATATTCGTATAAATTTATAGCAGCCTGGTTTACACTTAAAAACTCCAGAGTATTCCTATCTAAAACCCACATTGGCAGCGGACTTGAATCGAAGAGAGTTCGGTATTTTTCTTCAGATTCATAGAGTTGGTGCTGTACTTTCCTCCGTTCCATGCTGTAATGGATACTTTTAGATAAAATGGAGGCATTTATTTCGTCTTTCAGCAAATAGTCTGAAACTCCCCAGGAAAGTGTTTTTACGCCATAATCTTTATTGGTATAACCGGTAAGTACAACTACGGGCGTTCCGTTAGAAAATGCAAGAATATCTTTTACAAGTAATTCAGTATTATTAATATCTGGAAGCGATAAATCGAGTAAAACAGTATCAAAATCTGAAGTTTTCTGAAGAATCGTTTTAGCAATTTTAAAGTTCTCGGCACGCTGTATTTCCAGGGCATGGTGTTCTTCAGACAGGTAATCTTCAATAAGCATAAAATCACCTGGGTTATCTTCAATAACCAAGATTTTTAATTCCCCGGAATTTTTCGTCATTTAAAATAATTTTAAACCTCAGTAATTTAATAGCTAACTTCTGAAAAATTTTTCAGCTTATAAATTGAAAAGACAAGGTAACCCGGACTAAACAATAGGAATTTAAATTACATGGATTAGTAAATATACTAAAATTGTTTTGGGATTGTAAAATAAAAACTACTACCCTTACCATACGCTGATTCTACCCAAATTTCACCTCCAAAGTGGTCTACAATTTTCTTACAAATTGCTAATCCTATTCCAGTGCCTTCATATTCATCACGATGATGTAAACGCTGAAAAATCACAAATATCTTTTCTTTAAATTCTTCCTCAATTCCTATACCATTATCGCTTATTTTAAATTCCCAGTAAATATCTTTTTCTTCAGCTGAAATTTCTATAACAGGCCGCCGATCTTTAGAATGGTATTTTAATGCATTTCCAATTAAATTAGAAAATAACTGTTTTAAAGGAAGTTCTTCAACTTTTAAATCTGGTAGTTCTCCTAATTTAATTTCTGCATTTTGCGCTTCAATACATCTTTTTTGAAGCAATAAAACTTCAGAAACCGAATCTTTAGTATTTACTTCAACAACTTGATACTCTCCTCTCCCAACCCTTGAATATTCAAGTAGATCTAATATTATTTGTCGCATTCTGGTAGCACCATCGTGGGCAAAATAAATATATTGCTGGGCCTTCTCATCCAGTTGATCGCTGTACTTTTTCTTAAGTTGTGTAAGAAAACTGGTTACCATTCTAAGCGGCTCCTGAAGATCGTGTGATGCGATATAAGCAAACTGCTCGAGTTCTTTATTAGAGAGTGCAAGCTCTTCCGTATGTTTTTTTAACTCACGGTTTAATAATTCTAAGGCTTCTTCTTTTTGTTTTATTTCAGTAATATTCCTGGAAATTCCCACCAATCCTTTTTTATTATCTCCAAACTTAAAGGGCACTTTAGTTAAAAGCGTATAATCAATTTTATCATTAAAATCTCTAATAATATCTTCACGATTTATAATAGGGACGCCCGAATTCATCACCCACGTATTATCATCTATTATTTCTAAAACTTCTTTTTCTGGAAAAAAATCTTTGGGAGTTAGCCCTAAACTGCTTTCCTCAGTTTCAGCACCTAAATAATTATTGTAAAAAGCATAGTTGGTTAAAATTATTTCGTGATTTTGATTCACCACAAATATATGGTCTGGAATATAATCTATAATTGCCCGGAACATATTACGCTCTTCCCTTAATTTCTGTTCAATTTCAACCTGCCGGGTAATATCTTTGGCAATACCATATACACCAGTGATTTTTCGGTTAACATATATGGGAAAATTCGTGACATCCAGAACTCTTCTAGTCCCTTTAAGACCAATAAAATTAGTTTGATAACGCTGAATCTCTCCTGAAGCGGCTTTAAGAGAAATATTCAACACGCGCTCTTTATCTTCCGGAGCTATTAAAGGCAAAAAATTCGCCGCTTTCGCATTTTCTTTTGTTCCTTCAATAAATTCTAATGCAGTTTCATTAAAATCGATAAAATTCCCCATAAGATCAAAGGAATATACTGCATCGGGATTATAATCGAATAAAGATTGAAAGGCCTGCATACTGTTTTCTGCAATTATTTCCTGATTTTTCCTGTCTGAAATATCTATAATTGCAGTACTGGTTCTCTGTTCTCCATTATGATTTGTATAGATAACCGAGTGTACTTCGCACGGAAAATTCTCTCCATTTTTCTTTTTTCCTGTTAATTCATGTCTTAATTCCCCCACCAAATTTCTTTGGTTAAGCGCATTCTTTAAATTTTCGTTTTTAAGTATAATGTCTTCCCTGCTTAACCGCTTAAATTCTTCAAAAGTATAACCGAACATCCTACAAGCAGCTTTATTAACCTCTATAACCGGCCCGTTAGGATCTGAAAGGAAAATTGCTAATGAAGAGTTTTCTACTACATTTTTTGCCTGAATTATATTCTCGGGTGAGACAGCATCATTTTTATCGACTAATTTTAAACATATAGAAAAAGCTTCTACATCACCATTTTCGTTTAAACAGGGACTACACAGTATTTTTAAATTCTCTGATTCTGAAAATGAATATAGCTTATGAAAGATACCATCGCCTGAAGTAAAATCACTTTTAAATCTTTTAGATATTTCTGAAGAAAAAACTTTTGAAATACCAAGTTGAGTTGCTAAACGTTTATTGAAATTTTCTCTTACAAAAATTTCCGCAGAAGAATTCCAGGTTAAAATCTTATACGCTTCGTTTATTTTTAATACAGGCGTGGTGCATTTCTTCATTGGGGAAGTTTAAAGTTGCCGGCGCTGTTATAAAAATGATTTGGAAACAGAAATTCCTGCGCCAAAATTAGAGCCTTCAATTTCATCAAAATCAGCTCCCAATTGAAGGTTTAGATTCACTATATTTTGTAATAAATTTAAGTCAAGATAAGTTGAAAGTACATGTTGCCCGTTTGTATTAGCGCTTCCTTTACCTCCGTAATTCTTTCTAAAACTCCCAAGAAATTTGTAAGGAATTTTACTGAAAGCCATTCCGCTTACACCAATATGGTGAACAAGTACTTTATTATTAGTTATTCTATACCTATCTGGACCCAGGGTGATAAACGGCAGACCTAAAACTCTATTCTCATAGGTCCATCCAGAGCGATACAGGTTATTATTAAAATAATTATCCTGACCATCTGTTGTTGGGGTGTTCTTACTTTGGTTTTTAGTATAATAAAATTCGTACATCACCGCCTGAATCCAGGAATCTATAGCTGCTGTAGGATCTTCAATAAAAACCCCATAGCGGCCATCTGGTGTATTTCTAAGTAAACTTCCAGAGCCATCTTCAAATAAATGGTTGTAAATAATTTCAACATTATAATTGGCCAAAATAGTTTTAATATTAACCTCGTAGCTTCCCAAATGATTTCCCAGGCCATTAATTTCCTGTTCAGAAATTCCATCGCCGGTATCATCTCCCACTCCTCTACCAGTAATTGCTCTTGTATATGCCTTAAAATCTGAAGGTAAATCGCCAAATTCGGGATGGGTACCACCCCACTGAACAAAATGTCTTAACCCTGCAGAAATTTGGAATTGCGGTGAAGATTTATAAACTAAATGAAAGCTTTTATGATGAAGTCTTGTGTCTTCAACATAGCGCTCGTCATCCATAAAATATTCCTCCAGGGAAGCTTCAAAACCGAGCCCACGATTGTCTTTAAAAAAGATTGGGCGTTTAGTAAAAAATCTTATTCCGGGTAATGGTCTTGCATTTAAAGACCAAAGAATACTTTGGTTTGTAGCGCTTAGTCCTCTATATAATTCTTTACATTGTTTTCTTCCTGCAACAATTCCCAACCAGGAATTGTTGAAGGCAAGGTAAGATTCGTCTAATTGTAATTTATCAGTAAAACCATCTTGATAAAGCACTCCCAAACCTCCTTCTAAACTAGCATTTTCAGAAAATCTATAAATCCCTGAAACATTGGCTAATCCAGAAAAATTAGTAAGTTCATCTATTCTGCCGCGTTGGTTGGTATGTAACCAAAAAGGAGAATTGTCTTCACTAAAAAGTAAGCCGGTAGCATTTACATGGCCCTTAAAATCTATTTGCTGGGCATTAACCGATAAAAATAAGAGCGAAAATAAAAATGTAAGATAAAAGTGTTTCATAAGTAGGTTTTAAGACATTTTAAATATGCTTAATTTGATTTAAAAATATGTAATTTTATGCTTCTAAAACTTAGAAATGCTATCCATTTTTCAGAAAAAAATATTCTTAGCCGATTTAATGGAAGGTTTTACCGATTTCCATAACCATTTGTTACCTGGAATAGACGATGGTGCTAAAGAAGTTGAAGATTCTTTGAGTATGATCCAAAAATTTAACGAATTTGGAATAACCGATTTCGTAGCCAGCCCCCACGTAATGGGAGAGTTCTATCCAAATACACCAGAGATAATACTTCCAGCCCTGGAAAAGATAAAAACTAATTTACCTAAAGGAAACTCAATAAGAGCTGCTGGAGAGTATATGATGGATCAATTTTTAATAGATCAGTTAGAAAAGGAAAACGTATTAAATGTAGTAGATAACTATGTTTTAGTTGAAATGTCTTATTTCCAGGCGCCAATTAATTTAGCTGAAATTCTTTTTAAAATTCAAAATAAAAATCTGAAACTTATTTTAGCACATCCGGAGCGATATGCATTTTATCATGGAACCAGCCTCAATAAATATGAAGATTTAAAAGCAAGAGGCTGTAAGTTTCAGCTTAATATGCTTTCTCTAAGCACTCACTACGGAACGGGAATCCACAAAAAAGCATTACAACTACTGGAAAACGGAATGATAGATTTTATTAGTAGCGATGCGCACCGTATGGAACATCTTGAAAAAATAAGAAATCTTAAACTGAAGAAAAATCAGGTAAAGTTAATTCAGCCGGTAATTGAAAAATCCAAAGCTTTATTTAATTAAATATAGCTCTGGATTTTATTTTATTTTATCACCAAATTAGTGATGTATTATTTCTTACCGAACATTGTGTTTTTAATTCGCTGCCAAGGGGATTCTTTATCTACCCCGTAGCCGTAACCATAGCCATAAGAATAGCCGTATTTTGCTCCATAAGAGAATTTAGAATAATCTACATCATTCAGAATTATCGCCGGACTTTTAATTTTTCCCTGTTGCTTAAGTTCTTTTGGAAAATCTAGCATTTTTTTATCGGTTAGATCTGCTCGTACTACATACAGTGTAGTATCAGCCAACGGACTAATAAGCAAGGTATCTGTAACAATCATTGTTGGTGCAGTATCAACCAGAACATAATCATAAAGCTTAGCCGCATAATTTATAAGCTCCTCCATACGGTCATTCATCAGTAATTCTGCAGGGTTTGGAGGTATCGGTCCTGAAAGTACCATATCCATTTTTATACTGCTATCCTGATCTTTAGAAATTATTTGATCTTCAGTCACGTCAAAATCATATAAATAATCTGAAAGCCCTTTCTCTCCTACAGTAACATCGGCATAACGATGCAATTTAGGATTTCTAATATCGGCTCCAATTAAAAGAACTTTTTTTCCAGTACTACGTAAAGTTCGGGCCATATTATACGAAACAAATGTTTTTCCTTCTCCTTTAATAGTAGAAGTAACAAAAATCACCTCACCCCGATCTTTATTTTTATTCTGAATTAGATACGCCAGGTTGGTTCTTAAAATTCTAAAGGATTCTGCCAGGGGAGATCTATCATTAAGTTCAATCTGCTCACTTTGATCACTGGCTATTCGAGGTACTTCCCCAATAAATGGCACATGTTTAGTTAGACTTTGCAATTCTCCTTTATGGTGAACTTTAGTATCTAACATATTCTTAAGGAAAATGATAAGAATAGGAATAATTAATCCAATTAGAAATCCACCTACCAAAATCAACCAGGGTTTCGGATCTACCGGTGAGTTATTCGTAAATGCCTCATCAATTACTCTTGCAACAGAAGCGGTAGCTGCAAAGGAGATAGCGGCTTCTTCCCTTCTTTGTAAAAGAAATAAATAGAGCTGTTCTTTAATTTGCTGTTGCCGTTCTATACTTCGCATCCCTTTTTCCAAACCGGGGAAGGTGCTAAACTGGCCCTGAGCGACATTTTCCCGTTGATTAAGTTCCCTCAGCCTGACATTAATCGAACGCCTTGTGCTTTCTATATTCTCATATAGATTTTCTCGTAAACTATCAAGTTGCTCGGTTATAGTTTCTACAATAGGATTTTTTTCAGTTCCGGCTTTTAAATACATATTACGCTCCATCACAAGCGTGTTGTATGAGTTTATTAGTCCAGCAACACCACCTTCACTTATCCCTACTTCCGGTAATAACTCATAATTTCCTTGATTTCGTAAAACCTCTTCTATAGATTCTAGCAGGGATAATTCCGTTTCCAAAGCAAAAATTTCCTGCTCTGCTGCAGAAAATTTTGATTGGAATTCTGAAGCTCCACTAGAGATATCCATCAACCGATTCTCACGCTTAAATTCAGCTATGCCTACTTCTACCGAGTCCAATTCGGTAGTGATCATTTCAAGCCTATCCTGAATAAATTTGGTAGTATTTTCTGCAACCTCTTGTTTATCCTTTACTCCTTCTTCATTAAAACGCTCCATCAATTTATTCAAAAAATCTTCCGATTTCTCTGATGATGCCTGCACCATACCTAAAGCTAAAATATCTTTGGCCTGACCTTTTTGAGCAATTTGAAGTTTGGAAATATAATCTGCAGCTACTGAGCGCAAAGGTTGAATTCTAATATTTACAGAACTCGTTTTTCTAAAAGTACCTTCTTCTTCACCTGATTTGGGAAGAATTGTAAATTCCAGATCATCTAATTTAATGACTTCTCCAATATTGTGATTTTCAGAATATCCAGTGGACTCTTCTTCTAGGGTAAAAGAGGTATCTGAATTGGGTGTCACCACCAGATTTCTGGATGCTGAGTGTACAAGTGTATCTGGTGTAATAAATTCTATAAGAACAGGGCTGGATTTATAAGCTTCTACAGTGATTACATTTCCCTCTATAAAATAGCTGATGTTATGACCTAATTCCTCAACTACGCTTTCTACAAGTTGTTTAGACTTAAGTTTTTCAATATGATTTTGAATTCCGTCATCTTCTAAAGAAAAAATAGCCCCACCACCAGACGGGGTAGCATTCATTGCATTTTTTTCCTGATCGTCTACGATCATCATCGTAGCCTGGGTACTATATTTTGGGATTGTATATCTATTATATAAATAGGCCAATAATCCACCAATCAGAAAACCTAAAAGAATCCATTTCCAATAAGTTAAATACTTATAAATCTCTGCTTTTAGATCAAAACTCGATTCTTCCTTCTCTTCGGTGAAGTCGTTTAGTTCTTCCATTTACAGATTATTGATTAAAAGATAAAGACTAATAATAGTAGTTCCTACTGAAATTATACCCTGGTAGCTGGTAAAAAATCCAGCTGATTTAACAGCTCTATAAGTTGGTTCTACATACACCAGGTCGTTCTGTTTAAGATAAAAGAATGGACTATCAAACAAATCAGATTCCGTCATATCAATATGTCCAACAGTTTTAATACCATTTACTTCGCGAATAATCTTAATATTCTCTCGCCTACCGTTATAGGTAATATCCCCGCTCATGGCAATCAGTTCGGGCATAGTAATACGTCCATCGGTAATTTGAACTCTGCCGGGAGAACCAACTTCTCCTAACACTGTTACACTAAAATTGACGATTCTAACATCTACGACGGGATCCCTTACATATTCTGAAATCTGATCTTCCAATTTCTGCTGAATTGCTGTTCGGGTTAAGCCTTCTACTTCTACGGTTCCGAGGACAGGAAAATTAATAGTTCCTTGCGGGCTAACTAAATAACCCGTTAAAGAGAGATTTTGGCCACCGCCACCACCGCCGCTGCCTTGTCCTTGCTGATTCATACGAAACGGTTCTACTATCTCTTCATTCACAGAAGATGAAGAAACATTGATACGTAAAACATCGTTTGCTTCAATTCGTGGTTCGTAATCCAACAGGTTTTCTTTACCCTCGAGACTTTCTGATCCATGAAAATACACCACGTCATCTTTAGTGGCACAACTTGAAATTATAATACTCGAAATAAGAAACAATCCAAGTTTCCTAATTGATTTAAACATTCAATTATATTTATTTACTTATTACTTCTTCTTTATTATCCAGGCTTTCAAACATAGAATTGTTGCTCTTAAACTCCGGTATAAGGGTTTTTAATTTCTTTACCATTTTATCAGCTTTTAAGGTATTGGCCGATTTAATAATGCTTTCAATTCTTTCATTAATGTGTTCATAATCCCTTACAACTTCCTGCCCTATCATAATCTTTTTATGATGTGTGGGAAGTGTCTTGCATTCATCGTTCAGCAATTCTTCATAAAGTTTCTCCCCCGGCCTTAAACCGGTAATCTTAACTTTAATATTTTTATTAGGATCATAACCCGCAAGTTTAATCATTTTTATGGCTAAATCCATAATTTTTACCGGTTCTCCCATATCAAAAATAAAGATCTCTCCTCCTTTTCCCATAGCACCTGCTTCTAAAACCAATTGACAGGCCTCGGGAATGGTCATAAAATATCTTATAATATCTGGATGGGTTATAGTTACCGGGCCACCTTTTTCAATCTGTTTTTTAAATAATGGAACTACTGAACCATTGGAACCTAAAACATTTCCGAAACGAGTGGTAATAAATTTTGTTGTGCCAGGATTTCCTTTTATTCGGGAGTGATAAAGTGACTGCACATACATTTCAGCAGCTCTTTTAGATGCTCCCATAACATTACTCGGATTCACGGCTTTATCCGTTGAAACCATTACAAAATGAGAAACCTGGTATTTTAAAGAAAGATCGGCAAGATTTTTTGTTCCCTGTATGTTTACAAAAACTGCCTCGTGAGGATTCTCCTCCATCAACGGAACATGCTTATACGCCGCCGCATGATAAACTACATCTATTCCCTGGTTTTGAAACATTAATTCAAGGCGTTTAAAATTGCCTACATCACAAATAATAAATTTGCATTTAAGCTTAGGAAATTTCGCCTGAATTTCGAGACTTAAGGAATGTAAGGGCGTTTCAGCCTGGTCTAGAATTATTAATTTCTTAGGGTTATATTTTGCAACCTGCCTTACAATTTCACTTCCTATAGAACCAGCTCCCCCGGTTACCAAAATTGTTTTACCGGTTAATTGCTCAATTTTATTTTCCGGATTAAGTCTTATGGGTTCCCGCTCTAAAAGATCTTCAATTTGTAAAGATTTCACTTTTTTCGCGATTGGTTGGTTATCTTCCCCCCAGGTAGAAACAATTGGCGCATTAAAGACTTTAATATTGTGCTCTAAACAATCTTCTACAAAATTGAATTTTTCTTCAGCCGTAAAACTATTTTCAGAAAGAATTATAGCATCTGCATTAACCGATTCTACTGCTTTATGAATTTTAGCTGAATAGTTAATTACCGGTTTATCAAGTAGCCTAATGCTTTTATTATGCTTTTCGTTAGTTAAAAAACCAACTATTTTAAATCTTCTCGGAATTTCAATATCCAGGGCTCCGGCAATGGAAATTGCATTTTCATCGGCCCCGAGGATCACGCCATTCAATATATCCTCATCCCGGCTCACCAATTTAAAATATTCATAGATCTGTTTTACCCCCAATCTAAAAAGGAAAAGCAAAGAGAATGAAATACATAAATTAATTAATAAGCCTCCAACTAAAAACACCTTCTGACCGACGATGAAAAAAGTAACGTAATTAATAATCAATAACGTGATAAACGAACTAATTGTGGCTAATAGTAATTTTAGTGCATCTATATTGGAAGAATACCTAATAATTCCCGCATACGTCTTAAATACATAAAAATAGAAAGTATGGACACCAATTACGATAAATGCTTTATCATAAAAACTAAGCATTGTATAGTAATTTGGAGTAAGATCTACTATAATTAAAACAGTAAACAATGTAGAAATAGCAACTAAGGAAAGATCTATTAAATATACTGCCCATCTTGGCAGGTATTTAATATTTCTTAAATCCAGGGCATTATCGGTACCCGATAAAATATTTCTTAGTGCCTTATTAATTTTATTGCCCATAATTCTATTAACTTCTGTTACTAAAACAGGATAAAATTCCAGATTTAATTCGGTTTCGTTCTTCCTCGGTTAAATTGGAACCCGATGGTAAACAGAGTCCGTCTTTAAATAATTGCTCTGCAACCCCTGTTCCATAAAAAGCAGCATCTTCAAATACCGGTTGCATATGCATTGGTTTCCAGAGAGGTCTGCTTTCAATATTTAGTTTTTCGAGGTGTAAACGCAAATCTTCCCTACTTATTCCACCCGACTTATTTTCATCAATAGTGATCACACTTAGCCAATGATTGGCGAAATAATCTTTATTAGGAGCCTCAAAAACCTTAACTCCCTCTATTTCAGAAAACAAATCTACATAAAAATCGTGCATTTGTCTCCGTGCACTTACCCGGCTATCTATAACCTGCATTTGGCCACGACCTATTCCCGCAGAAATATTACTCAACCTATAATTATATCCAATTTCACTATGCTGATAATGTGGTGCAGCATCTCTAGCCTGGGTGGCTAAAAATACCGCTTTCTCCTTAGCAGTTTGAGATTTCGTAATCAGGGCTCCACCACCGGAAGTAGTGATAATTTTATTTCCATTAAATGAAAGAATTGCACATTCTGCAAACGTTCCACATTTCCCACCCTTATAGGTGCTGCCCAAAGCTTCAGCAGCATCTTCTATTACAGTAATATCAAATTCCCGTGCTATTTCATTTATTTTTTCAACTTGATAAGGCATTCCGTATAAATGTACGGCAATTATTGCTTTTGGTTTTTTTCCTTTTGAAATTCTATCCTCAATAGCTATTCTAAGTTGATTTGGACAAAGGTTTAAAGTTTCTTCTTCACTATCAATAAAGATGGGAGTAGCTCCCAAATATGCAATAGGATTAGCGGAAGCAGCAAATGTCATGCTCTGGCAAAGCACTTCGTCTCCGGCTTTGACGCCTATCATAATTAAAGCAAGATGTAATGCCGCTGTTCCAGAACTTAAAGCGGCCACGGCACCTTCTTTCCCAGATTCTTTAAAAAGGTAATTCTTTATATCCTCTTCAAAACCATTTACATTGGGGCCTAAAGGTGCTACCCAATTTTGTTCAAAAGCTTCATTGACGAATTTTTGCTCATTTCCGCCCATGTGTGGAGATGATAACCAAATTTTATCTTTATTCATTTAAGTATTTTATTATTTTTCCAGGATTGCCAACAACCACAGCAAAGTCTGGCACGTCCTCAATGATTACTGCTCCGGCACCAATAGATGCCCATTTTCCTATTCTCACACCCGGAATAATTGAGGCACCAGTTCCTACCTGTGTTCCTTCTCCCACACTAACATTTCCAGTTAATACCGCATTTGGAGCTATATGTACAAAGTTCTCCAGGTGCACGTCGTGTTCAACAACCGCACCAGAGTTGATAATGCAATGTTCGCCAATTTTTGTACCTGCATTAATTATAGCTCCCGGCATGACAACAGTGCCCTTACCCAGCTCGATAATTTTAGAAATTATGGCTGAAGAATGACTTACCGCTTCAGCTATTAAACCTGTATATCTGCGCGCGACTTGTTTTCTAATTATGTTATTACCAATAGCCAAAACTGAAGGAGTTTTAAGCTGATGTTCACTAGGCTCATGTGTCACTTTAAAACCGAGAAATTCTGTAATTTCTGTATTGTCATCAAAAACTGAATCAACCTGAATATTCCTACTACTCAGGATATCAAAAACAACCTTTCCGTGACCGCTGGCTCCGTAAATATTCATTTTAATTTTTTCCATTAAAAGCTTCCGTAGTCGCCATATTGGCGGTATTTATTCCTTCAGAAATAATTACTTTCTTAATTGTTTTAAAGATAATGCTAACATCTAAACCAAAAGATAAGTTTTCTACATACCACACATCATATTCAAACTTTTTAGTCCAGCTTATTGCATTTCTACCATTAACCTGGGCCCAACCAGTAATTCCGGGTTTTACCTCGTGCCGTTTTTTTTGCCTTTCGGAATATAATGGCAAATACTGAGGCAATAACGGCCGGGGACCAATTAAACTCATATCTCCCTTTAAAACATTAATTAACTGTGGAATTTCATCTATAGATGTTTTTCTTACAAATTTACCTACGCCGGTTAATCTTTTATCATCGGGCAACAGATTTCCATTTCTATCCTTTTCATCTGTCATGGTTTTAAACTTGATAATACTGAAAATACGTTCATTTTTACCCGGTCTTTTTTGAAAAAAGAAGGGCTTCCCCCGATTCGCCAAAGCTAATAAAACTATAATTGGAATTAATAACGGACTAAGCACTAATAATGCCGCAAAAGCAATAAAAAAATCAAGTAAATTTTTAAAAAAGAGCCTGTACATAGGTGTATTTAGGAATTGATACTGCAAAAAATTGGCCTGGCCAAAATTAAGATTTTATATACGCCCGTTCTAAGCTTTTGTATTCCTTTAACAGTATTTGCCAAAATTCCTTTCGCTCGTAATATTTACAAATTTCATCACGGGCATTTGAAGATAATCTTTCGGTATAATTTTTATTTTCTACAAATAACTTCATAGCAGTAATTAAGGCTGAAGTATCTTTAACAGGAATAATCACTCCGTTAATTCCTTCAACGATAATTTCGTTACAACCATTAATATTACTCACTATTGCCGGAAGGTTCATAGCTCCAGCCTGCATTACCACATTAGGAAAGCCTTCCCGATAACTGGGAAATGTCAATGCGTTTGAGACAGCTAAATAAGGCCGAACATCTTCCTGGAAACCGGTAGTGAATATCTTTTCGTGTAGTTCAATAGTTTTGAAAGTTTCTTCTTTTAAAGGATCCAGTTCTTTTTCAAAAGGTCCCACTAAAAGCAGTGAAATATTTTGATTTTCCCGTTGTAACCTATTAAAAGCTTCTACTAGTTCGTTAATTCCTTTTTCACTAACTAATCTTCCAATAAAAATAAAGACGAAATCATCATGAGGAATCCCAAGTGATTCTCTTTTATTTTTTTTCTGGGTTGCATCAAATTGAAAAGGATCAAAATACCTGGTGTCAATTCCGTTGGAACTTCCTTTTCCCAGCACTCTTAGTTTATCTTCTGTAGCAAAACCTTCTTTTAAAATAATATCTTTTAAGCCCCTGGAATTTGGATAAACTTTCGTCGCTAATTTATAGGTGAAATTCTCAACCTGGTCTAATATTTTTCGTTTTGCGCCGGTAGTTTCCATAAGCGGTAGTCCTGCTACCGTATGTAAGCGCAAAGGAACTCCAGCTAATTTAGCGGCCAACATTCCAACAATCCCCGCCTTTGGTGTGTGCGTATGAACAATTTCCGGCTTTTCCTTCTTAAAAAAATTGTACAATTTCCAAACCGCATTAATATCTTGTACTGGGGTAATGGCCCTTGTCATTTCAACCCAAAAGGTCTTTACCTGATTTTTTTTTCCATATCTTTCCAGACGTTCTTTTTCAGCTGCAACCGCGGTTACCTCATAATATTGGTTCATATAGGTGAGTTGACCTTCAAGGAGTTTTTCAAGGGAAAGAGGAATTGTGGTTATGCGGATGAGTTTTTTGGGCATAAATTTAGTTTTTGGAAATGCAAAAGTAATATTTACTATTTATTAAAACTCTAATAACTAATTGCCTTCTTGAATTCCCTGTATGCTGTTAAAAATTCTTTCTGCATATTTATGCCAGGTAAAATTATTTTCAACTTTTTTTATTAAGTCCTGTTTATTACTTAAACGAATTCTCAAGGCTTTATTACTCATCATCTCCTCCATTTTTGATTTTAGAGAATCTTCTTTAGCCATAGTAATTAATAAATCTTTACCATCTTTAAAAGAATTACGAATAGATGGAATGTTAGGCGCAATTACAGGTAAACCGGCAGAGAGATATTCAAAAATTTTTAAAGGATTCATATAAGGATTTGCATAATGATGAACGGCTACATCAAAACAATTAATATGCTCATTAATATCCTTATGATCCAACCAACCCGACATACTAACTTTATCCTTTAATCCCAACTGATCTATACTTTGCCTTATTTTTTGAAATGCAGGTCCATCCCCAATTATTATAAGATATAAATTATCATAAATCCCCAGTAAATCATAAAAAGAATTTATCAAAATTTCCATTTTTTTATGATGATCTAATGTCCCTATATAACCAAAAATAAACGCATCTTCTGGGTATCCTAAATTTGCACGTAATACTTTTTTAGTAGAAATGGGATAAAATTTTGCAACATTGGTTCCGTTATGGATAACCAAATTTTTATCTCGGTCATAGCCTAATCCCATTATATTTTTTCTTGAATAATCAGAAATAAAAATATTAAGATCACTTTTTTGATAAGCTTTATGTTGAAGTTGAAGAAAATATCTTTTAAAAGCAATATTTTTATAGCTTTCATCAAAAGGAGATCCATTGATCTGAGCACAGATAATAAGATTGGGGAATTTTTTTTTTAAGTAACCTATCTGGAGAAAATTGGAATCAATTCGTATTAGAACCACATCCGGTTTAAATTCTTCAATTTTTTTAATCAAAGATTTTAAATAAAATCGGTTTCTTCGAAAAAATGATAATGTTTGTAAAATGCCTAAAGATCTTAGATCCTCCCTGAAAGTATGCAACACATTTTGGTCAACTGCTGATCTTTCATGTTCTTCCGGGAATAGCTCAATAGCTTCAACAGCAGTAAACTTCTTTAAATGTTTATGCAATTCTATGGATTGAATGCTACCACCGTGTTTTGCAAAATATGATGTAGTATAAAAAAGTATTCGCATAATTATTCTATAAGTTTTTCCAATCGAGAATCCAGAATTATTCTACGATTTTTAGATCTTTGTAACAACATCTTAAAAATTTCAAATTCTTTGTCAGGATGGTGAATCCCTTGTTTTTTAATATGTTCTTCATTTGCTTTTTTATCTCTAAATTCATCCCGATATCCTGGTACATAAGGACTTTTAAAAAAGGTAAAACCAGTTAAATATAATTCTTTAAAGTCTGAATTTAACACACTATAAATAGCCGAAAATCCCACGGTGGGCTGAAAGCCTACCAAATCTTTTATTATTTTCTTATACAATACAGGTGGAAATACATATGTTTTCTTAAGCTTCAAATGTCTCTTATAAAAATTAAGATGTGTTCTTAAACCTTTAAAATCTGAATTTGGATGTATTATTTTTTTCACACCCAAATCTTCAAATTCGCCAAAATTTATTGGGCCTCCTCCGCTATAACTATTTTCATAAAAACTATGATATAAATAAGTGAATTTAGAGCCTAAATAATCTGACTTTTCTTTCTCCCAAACCAATGCTGCTTTATTTATTCTAATTACAATATCAAAAGAATCAATAAAATCGCCATTTTTTTCATCAAAAACTGAATCAGCAGCTCCTACTATGGCAATACGTTTATTCTTAAAATTCTTTTTAATGCTAAAAACCCTTATGGATAATAACATTAAAATAACTGCATAAAAAGAATTTAGTAGCTTCAAGAAAATGAAATTATATAATTTTTTCCCACACCCTTTAGAAATCTATTATTATAACCAAAGAAATCAATTTTATTTGCTTCAGCTGCCTCCAAATCATTTTTAGAATCTCCAATTAAGCAAAGCTCTTTTGGAGTATAATTAAACTTTTGAATCAAATTTCCTATCAGTTTAATTTTTGGGGTTGGAGACCCTTCTATGGTTTTAAAATACTGAAAGATATTTAATTGATTACATAAATACCTTAACTCGTTTCCATCTGACCCAGAAACAATATGCATGGTAAAACTATGCTGGTTTTTCTTAATGTAATTTACAGTTTCTGAAATTAAATTTTCTCTTTCACATAGTTTCTTCCTCATTATTTCAGAATAACTATTTGCAAGTCTACTCAATTGTTCTTCGCTTAATGATTCATCTCTAACTTCTTCAAAGAAATATCGAAATTTCACATAACGCGATAATCCCCCATTTTCGTTATGAAAAACCAAAAGTTTCTTAACCTCATTATCTGGATATTTCTCCAGGACTTTTTTAAATCCGTATTCCCTTATAGGCATAGAGTCTAAAATAACACCGTCAAAATCCCATAATATTACCGATTTATTTATAAAATCTATCATATATTGCTTCTGCTATCTTAAAATCATCTATATAATCTATATCATGGGAAACGATTTTATTCTGAGTGTGCAAAACTGGTTTGGAACCAATTCTATTCCCATTTTTATAATTTTTACGTGAAGTTAAAAATATTGCATTATTTATTTCAAACCAATCAGACAAATCTTGAGTTCTTGGCCAGGATAATTTCGAGTTATTATTTAAAATTTCACCTGATTTCTTATCAAGAAGAAATTCTTTATAATCTCTCCCACTTACTAATGAATCATAGTTTTCCTTCAGTCCCTCTTCATATAATTGAATCGCTTTTATATAATCCTTAGGGCCGCAAAATGGTGAAGTTACATGGGTCCATAAAATTGAATTCCCTGAGCATACCTCGCCAGCATGTAATATTAGTTCTTTTAATGGCGTATCAGACTGTGATAAGATATTTGATCTCTCAATTATTTTGAAGTTTTGGAATTTTCCTTTATAACTATTACTTATTTTATAGCACTCCTCATCATTAGTGGAAACCACGATCTCAAATTCGTCTGATAGATTTAGGATTTGATTTAATTTAAAACCTAACAACCCACCTCTAACGCCTGCAAAATCACGAGTATTTTTATTAATAACTCGTTCACTCCCACTTCTTACCGGGATGAAAAATGAATATTTCATTGAAAAAAAGAATAAATAGAAGATTTCTTAACATCATAATCAGAAGGGGTTATCGCAATAATCTGAAAATTTTCTTTCTGATAATGATTAAAAACTGTCTTATTTTCTTCGAATAATTCTTGTTGAGCCTTATTAAACAAATTACCATAACCATCATAACCAATTAGGTAAATTCTTTTAGCCTTGAAACCTTTCGCTACTTTTATGCAAAATTCTGTTACTGAGCCTGGAAAATAATTGTTTTCTTTTTTAGACAATTTAAAAACTTTAAGACCCTCTAAATCTTTAAAAAATTCAAACGAAGGTGGTCCTACGAGAGAATGGTTTTTAATTTCTTCTATAGATAAATGATCTTTAAGGCGTTGTAATTCCTTTCCCGGAATTAAATGAATCTGTGGATTTTTTAAATGCCTGAATATTTTTGAATTTTTTGAACTGGCAAAAATTATAGGAACCTCGGGCTCTTTTTTTAAAAAATTATAAATAGCAGTCTTATGAACTTCTGCTGACTTTCCACCTCCAATTATTAAAACTTTAGAAGAACACGTAGTAGGCTTAAACACTTCTATCATAGACTTTTTATCAACATGAGCAGTATCTAAGGTAACTTTCGGTACAATATCATTTAATGAAAAATATCTTTTGTTAACCTGTTCTATTACCTTATCTTGAGGAAGCGAGAAACTGCCGGAAACCATATATGCCAGGTTGGTGCCCCAATTGTACTTTGGTTTTACTCTAAGAAAGGCATCTACTGTTTTATTTAAAATATCAAAATCTATTTCCATTATACCTCGTTGGTACAGAACAGTTAGGAGCAATTCTGTCTTCAAATTACCGGCTCCCCTACCCATTCCATCTATAGTAGTATCGATTATATTCACCCCACAATTAATAGCTTCTAATGTGTTAGCAAGTGCCATTTCGAGATTATTATGACCATGAAAACCAAGAGGAATAGTTAGTTCTGATTTTAGATACTTAAAAATATTTTTTATATCCTGAGGGAACAGTGCTCCATAGGAATCAACGATATAAAAATAATTACAGTTTCTATTCAGTAATTCAAGTTGCTGTTGTTCTGGAAAGTTAGCATCCCATTTACTGGCATACATTAAATTAAAAGCGACCCGAAAACCAAGTTTTTTCACCTCTTCTGCCAATTTTATGCCCCTTAGAAAGTTCTGGGGAGCCACGGCTAGCCGAATTAATTTAATTTTATCTATGCAGGGTGCTAAAAGAACTTCAGCTTCATGTGCCCGAACATCCTTTTCATTTAAAATTATTGCAAGATCTTTTTTAGTCTGATTTTTTATTCTTTCAATTACGAAATCTGGCAGGTAAAAATGCCCACCGGCATAATTGTCTTTTGCTGGTGATTTATACCCTATTTCAATAATATCTATTGGTAGTTCGTTCATCGCAGAAAGATAATTATCTACCATGGTTTCATCAAAATCCCAATTAGTATAATAGCCTCCATCCCGCAGGGTACAATCCAGAATTGCTAGCTTATTAGTTGATTGTTTTGTCATTTTATAATTCCTGTAATTCAACCATTTTCCTAAATGACTTTGAAGATTCTAATAACTCATCGTAGCTTCCTGTAGCTTGAATTTCACCATCTTCTAACAAAATGATCATATCGGCTTTTTTTACGGTAGTTAAGCGATGCGCTATTGTAATAAATGTATAGTTTCCTTTTAAATCCTCAATATTCTTTTGAATTTCAAATTCTGTTTGTGTATCAAGAGAAGAGGTCGCTTCATCCATTAATAAGATTTCAGCGTTTTTATAAAGTTCCCGGGCAATAGATATTCTTTGCTTTTGCCCCCCACTTATGTTTACTCCATTCACTCCCAAAAGCGTTTCTTCTTTTTCGGGTAAACCTGAAATAAAATCGTATATATTAGCCTGTTTTACTGCTTGATAAAACCTAATAAGATTCGATTCATTTTTCTCTTCCCAAAAACTTACATTATTAAATAGAGTATCATTAAAAATTGTAGCATCTTGAACTATATACCCTAATAAGTTTCTATAAGATCTATGATCAATTTCTTTAAAATTAATATCATCTACATAGAAATCACCCTTAAGAGGAATCAATAATCCAGTCAAAATATTCATTAATGTGGTTTTGCCTGAACCACTGGATCCTACTATAGCAACACTACTATTCTTTTCTATATTAATGGAAATATTCTTTAAAGTCTGGTCCTGGTTAATTTTATAACTAAAACTAACATTTTTTAAAGTTAAACCATGCTTCAGTTTTTTAATTATTTTATCGCCCCCATAACTTTCCTGATCTTTTTGCAATAATTGATCAAAGCTTTGTAAATTCTCAAGACTACCTGAATTTCCTAAAAATAAATTCCACTGTTGCTGGGAAGCCATAAAAAAAGAAAAAGCTCTGTAAATCAAAATTAAGTTTAGTAAGACACTTGTAATTTCCTGATAAAAGAATTGAATGTATAAGAGAATAGCACCAAAAATCACGAGTATAATCAAAGGTTCTTTTACTCCCATAAGAACTGCATCTACCGCCCCTAATCGTTTTTGAACCTTTTCCATTTTTACAATGCTCAACTTTAATTTATCCACATATGAGTTGATTAATCCAGTGGCTTTTAAATATTTAAACAGATTTATATTTTCTATTAATAACTTATGGTAGTAACTAGTTTCCAAAACAAGTTTTTTAGAAAAATATTTGGTGCGCCTATATAGAAATTTGGAAAAAAGACTTATAAACAGACCTCCTAACACAACCAATAGGGTAAATTTCCAATCAACACCCATCGATAAAAAGAAATAGGCCAGGACTAAAACAAAGAAATTGATGGTTTTAAAATAAAATTTATAAGCCACGCTTATCCTGGCAACATCGCTTCCAAGGGTATTTTGCACCCTCCCTGTATCAAGACTTACAAAAGACGGATATCTATAATTACTAAAAAGAGAGATGCTATTAAACCTTATTTTTCGCATCATCTTTTGCTGCCATAGTACTCCGAGGTATGCATCCAAAAACTTTACCATTCCTTTTAAACTGAATAATAAAAAAATAATTATAAATACAATTAAGAATTTTGGCTCTAAACCTAACCAATCAAAAAATAATTTATCTAAGAAATGGCTTCCAGGTATTTCAGTTTCTTCCTTTTCACTAAATACTATTTGCAACAGAGGAATAAAAAGGGCAAGCCCTAATCCATCTAAGAAACCAGTCAAAAAACTTAAAAAAAAACTTAAAAATACTCTCCATTTAAGATAAGAATAAAAAAATAGTAGGTAGCTAAATTGTTTTCTGAAAAATTGCTTAAACAGCATACTAATGTGAAATTGTTCAAACAAAGGTATAATTTTATACTATCTTTACTTGCTGATAAATTTAGTTTATTACGAATAAATAGTTTAATGAACTTTTCTCAATTTAAGAATCTCTTTGAAAAAAAAGAAGTTTCTGAATATCCCAATAAAATCCAGCAATCTCCATTAGTGAGTATCTGCATCCAAACTTATAACCAGGCCTCTTTCATAGAAAAAAGCCTAGATGCTATTCTTTGCCAGAAAACTCATTTTAAATATGAGCTGCTACTTGGTGATGACGATTCATCAGATGGGACAAGGGAAATATGCATTGCCTATGCTGAAAAATATCCTGAAAAAATTAGATTATTTTTACACCACAGAGAGAATAATATTAATATTGCTTCTAAGCCCACAGGAATTTTTAATTCATTATATAACCTTTTTTCCAGTAGAGGGAAATTCATAGCTTATTGTGATGGGGATGATGTTTGGACCGATGAATATAAACTTCAAAAGCAGGTTAATTATTTACTTGCTAATTCTAAAACCAGTTTTACTTACCATGAAGTGAAATTAATAGATGAAAATGGCCAATATATTCCCAAGAAAAAAGATATAGAAATAAGTGAAAGGGATTTTACATCTGCTGAATTAGAACACGCACTTATTCAGCCTCCTATATCTACGTGGTGTTTTAGAAACTTAATAAAAAACATACCTCTGGAGTTTACTAAAACCTTTAATGGGGATAATTTTTGGGTAAGTTTATTAGGAAATTATGGCGACGGAAAATATCTTTCAGATATAAAGCCCAGTCTTTACAGAATACACTCGCGAGCAATGTGGAGCACGATTGAAAAACCAATTCAACTGAAATCCAAATTTAACACCTATAGGTACTTATCAAAATATTATAAACGTAAAAAGAATAAAGAATTAGCTATATATTTTCACTCCCGGTCAAATAATTATGCAAAAATGGTGCTTAATTACTATATTGAACGAAGAAGAATTACTGAGCTTTTGAAATTTTTAAGCTTTTACCTAAAAACCCTTTGGCTTTAATTCGTTCATATTTAAAGATTGCATATTATATTTATTTTTTAGTTTCTTATAAAAACCAAGTATACCCTCCAGTTCTCTTATATTCTTAGCAGGACTATCCCCAAAGTTATGAGGGTGCCACCACAAGTGATAATGTTCTTCATGTTGAGCAGCATATTCCATTTCCCTATAAATTCTTTGTAATTTTAAGCTGTCAAGAAACTTTTTACCAGAATATGGCCTCAACAATCTACTTGCTTTTTGCCCAGTAATCTGGGAAGAAAATCTGTGAATTTCGGAAGACTTATAAGTTTTATCCTGAAGACCAAAATAAGCATCTCCAGTTCTGAAAATTTTTTGAATTAGACTGTCCTTTTGAGTATTCTGCCAATACCAATTGTCAGGATTCGTTCTAACCACATTTAGTCCTGATTTTTCGCAAATTTCGAGATACGCTGAATTATACTGGTTTCTAGGAAATACCAAAGATTTTAATTCAATTTCCAGATTAGAAGCCAATTTGGTAGCTTTCTCTAAATCTGCTTTGAAAGCCAAAGAATCCTGGCCAGGCTCAAGGCAGTAATAATGTGAATAAGTATGGGTGCCAATTTCCTGGCCTTTGGTGTTTTTAATACTTTTGATTAAATCGGGTGCAAAACAAAGCTTTTCTGTCTTCTTTGATTGAATTGATTTTCCAAATCTATATGGAGATAGTTTTTCATTATTATAGTTAGGTAGGTACTCTGGGATATTGGCATTCCATTCGTCCCAATTATTATTAAAAAGCATTCCTACCGTAGCCCAGGTAGAGTGAACATCATACTTATCAAAAAGCTGAAGCAGGGAAGGAATTAATTGTCGGGTATTTTCAAAATAATCTATTTTTTCATTATAAGCCACCTTATCAAAAACTCCCCACAACAATTCAAAATCTAAAGAAATCACTAAAGATCCATTTTCCATAACTTCTTAATATTTAAAACTCTAAATCACAAATTAATAATTTCACAACCACAGAAGATGTTCATATCCTCGAAATTAGTAAGGTTCATTAAGTTTTTACAACAGCATCAAACTCCAATTTTCTTTTTAACATAGCTTTTCTTCTTTTTTTCAACTTAATAAGCCTATCATATTTTTTTTGTGCTAAATAATAATAAATTACAAAAAAAAGGAAATACATAACCATGGACTTCTGCCTCATTATAATCCCGAGGTTTGACATTACAAAAGTTAAAGCAAAAGAAGAAAGAAAGAATACAACTAAACTCATTTTTACCGACATAGGTGAATTCTTAATAAAGGAAATAAAATCTTTTTTGAGAATTTTGATAAATAGCAATAAATAAAGGAGATTCTCAACCGAAACAATTAAGCCTAAAACTCCCGGTGCATCAAAAAATAAGGGTCTAAACCAAAATGTAAAAAGCTTTAAAGGTAACGGATAATCTGATATGGCTACTCCAGAACCCGATTCACTAAGACCCTGCGAACGATCTTCAGAAAAATCTTCAAAATCTGACACAAGATTTTCCGATTCTTCCAGGCCCGCCATTCCTAAAATTTGATCCTGAACCAGAATTAATCCACCAATCATTCCTACATAAATAAGTAGTTTCTTCCCAAAGGAAATTTTCTCTTTTCCCGTCATATACCCTAAAACTGTTCCGGCTGCTACAAACAAGAATACGTGAGGTCTAATAAAATAAATTATTACTGATCCTAATATGAGGGTTACAAGCCTGGACTTTGGGTTCTTTAGAGCATACGCAAACATCATCAAGCCTAAAAAAATTGGAGCACCCTTACCTAACGACGCCGTCCAAAAGTGCATATTAGGCAAAAAAAGTGTTAGAACTAGAAGATCAAAATTTTTAAAAACCTTAATCTTAATTGGTATATTTTCCCTAAAGAACATATAGGCGTAAACAAATCCCAAATATCCCAGCCAGGCAAAAAGTACCATCATCATCTCATAAGAAAAACCAAGAAAATTGATAAATGGCCAGGAAATGAAATCAATAAAGGTCGTACTCGTACCAAAATAATAGAACCAGTCATCATTCATTTGAGGTCTCCCATAGTAGGCTTTGGAATCAGAAGGATTAAAAGCAGCATAGGTATAGTAAACTCCAAAGAAAAATAAATGATATAAAAAAAGAGAATTCATCAATTTCTTTGAAAACCATTTATGTTTCTTTGAAAAAGAGTTAAATAATCCCTGATTTATAGCAAATAAAAATAATATTAAAACTAATCCTCCTATCATCTAAAACAATTCAAGATCTCCTAAACTGTAACCCCAATTCTCTATTCTATAAACCTTAGGGTCAATGCTAGAACTCTCTAAATTTTTAAAAGTTAAAACCGGTCCAAATTTACCGGAAACTTTTAATTTAAAAATGCTTGGGTCCCACGGATAATTTAAACTAATAAAATGCACTCCATATTCTTTAGCCCACTTTTTAATTAAGGATTTACAGGTTTTTTTATATTGGGGATCAACAAGTATTAATTCTGAAATACGCAATTCTTTAAATTTTTTATGCTGTTTTACATAAGCAGCTATAAAATAATTTTCAGTCGTTTCTATTCTATACTCTTGTAATGGATTATTTATATAACGCCATTCAAGATAATCCTTTGTTTTTGGAGTATATAAATTTGAAGAATCTTCTAACTTACTATTCCACACGCTTAACAATTTCAAACTAAGATCTGTAGTTTGTTTAGGATAATGCTGAACAGAAATTGAATTCCAAAAAAAAGGGATTATAGGAATAATTTGCGTATTTAATTTATCAATTTCTTTCCATCCCATCTTAAGATAACCAGGCTTACTTTGCTGATTAGGTGTGTTAAACACAAAATGATCCCCTCTTTCTTTTCCCAGTTCTAAAGCTTTTAAGGTAAGCTTTTTGAAAATTCCCTTCCCCTGGTGTGCAGGGTGAGTAGCGGTATCTACCGCTCTAAATGCTGAAAAAATATTCTCCCCCTGTTGCCACCGCCATCGCATAAAGGCACGGACTCCAATTATATTATCCTTTTCTTCAGCTAACAAAACCAGTGATTCTCCAAATGGGTTTTCAACATGCTTAAATCTCCAAATATCCTGGTTTTTTTTTGAAGAAGTTTCTCCCAAACTGGCTTTTAAAACTTCTAAAATCTCCGGTATATCTGAGTGATTAGCTTCCCTTATTTTCATATTCACCAAATTCTTAATTTTCTTTATTTTCTTCTTCTCACTTCTAAGGTAATCTCACGCAGTTCAATATCCAGAGTTGCAAAAGAACTGGCAAAGTTAAGCCATTCTATGCTGTTAGCAAGAGTTTTAAAATATATTAAGATTATTTGTAGATAACGGAAATTAAAAATCAAGATTATTTAACAGTTGGTCCCGGTTCTATTGTTTTTCCAAGTTTTTTAAAAACTCCATGAAAAGTTCCCAGCATAAAAAGCTTTGTTTTTTCTAATTTATTATCCTCTTGGAGAAGAATCCCACCTAAAAGTAAAAGCCAAAATTTAAAAGCTTTATATACTCTTTGAACTAAATTCAAATAAGTTCTTCTTACATATAATCTGATATAAATATTATTTCGGGATTCATAATAATATCGCCATGGAGCCCGGGAATTTTTTCCTCTAGAAGCAAAATGCACTCCTTTGGCTGCTGCAATCCAGCTAGATTGAAATTTATGAACTTCATTAATGCGATGTTTTAAATACTCGGTATCCTCACCCCAAAAAAATAACTCTTTTTTTGGAAGCCCCACTTGATTTACTATGTTAATTGGAATTAACAAGCCAGACCAGGCCGGATCCAATCTTGTTTTAAAGTCCTTATCCCTAACGTAAGGGTAAACCACGGTCTGTTTTGAACCTTTCGCTAATAAGGTCTCTAGACAAGTGTATGCAGGAAAGAAATCATCATCCATTAACCATAAATAATCAATATTTTTCTTCGCTGCAAAATATTTAATCCCATAATAGAAGCCCCCGGCAGGTCCTGAATTCTCTTCTAATCGTAAATTTGTAATGTTTTTATTACTGCTCAAAAAATCTGAAGTTCCGTCATTGGATGCATTATCTACTACCAATATTTCATCTGCTAAAACAGATTGATTTAAAATTTTGCAAATTGCAATTTTTAAAAGTGTAATTCGGTTAAAGGTTAGGATCACCACTCCTACTCTCTTTCTTTGATTTATTAAGTCTTGCATTTGAACAAAAATCTTTCTTACCTGTTAGCAAGTAAAATACCCCGGGTCAAGCCCCGAGAAGCATTATTGGAAAATATATCTTGATTTCGAGCAAGCCCAAGATCATTTAAATCTCAATCATCAAATATAAAGTTAGTTTTCAGGGTAGATTACTCTACTAAATCAAACCACTTAAACATTTACTGTTTCAGAATAATAAGCTTCCAATTCATCAACCATTCTTTTTAAGCTAAAGGCTTCAACCACTCTTTTTCTGGCCGCAAGTTTATATTTAGTCAGCTCTTTTGGTTGGTCTATGAGACGCTGACTTAAATAAGAAAGCTCCTCCCATTTATCTACCGGACAAATCAATCCATCTTCAATATCTCTAATAACTTCTTTAATTCCCCCGGCATCGGTAGAAACCACCGCACATTCCATACTCATTGCTTCTAACAGGGCTATAGGTAAACCCTCAAAGGAAGAAGACATCATAAAAATATCGAAGGCTTCAAAGTAAGGCTTTACATTTGTTTGTAAACCCGGGAAGAATACCACTCCTTCCAATCCTAAACTTTTCCACTCTTTTTTTATTTCTTCTGCTAATGGGCCCGCTCCAACGATAATTCCATAGATATTTTCATTTTTCTGTCTCAATTCATAAATTACCTTTAACCACTCTACAAGACGTTTTTGAAAACGAAATACCGCTACATTTCCTATTACCACAGCATCTTCCGGAATACCAAAATCTTTCCTTATTGAAGATTCTTGTCCAGGTTTAAATGAATCTGTATTTACGCCGTTTAATAGCGTTTGGACAGGAATAGTAGGATTAATATTTTTCTGGATAGAAGCAGTCACATCATTAGAGACCCCGAATGCCATACTCTGAGAATTAAAACTGAATTTATTGATAGTTTTTGTAGCTATATGATATCTTTCCTGCATATTATGTTCAGTATATAATACAGGGATACCTGTTTTTTTAAAAACCAATCTTCCTACAAAACCAGCCCAGGGAAGATGGCAATGGATAAGCTTAATATCATGTTTTTTACAATATGAAATAATTTTTTTATACTGAAGCATTAAACGGATGTTATCATTAGCTTCTAAACAAGTGACCTTACCTCCGGCAGATTGTAAAGTCTCTACCATTTGATCCTTCCAGGGTAGAAAATAAATATAATGGAATTCAAACTTTTCTTTGTCATGAATCTTAAGGGTTTCTGGTAAAAGCATTTCGGCACCGCCCCTACCCAGAGATTTTATAATATGAAGAATTTTAGTTTTTTTCATTTTCAATTATTACTTTTTTGGGGTTGGGAATTTTCAAATAAATAATGCCATTTAGTTTCCTTAAAATATCTTTTTAATTCTTCATAATTCTCTATCAAATCTTCCAGAGATTCTTTGTTCTGCTTCTCCATATCAGACGAGACATCATGAGGTTCTAAATGCATAACATTAAAAACTTCATTAATCGTTCCCTGTTTATCTTTAACCAAATCTTCATAAAAAATTTCAATATAAGGATGGTTTTCGTAATTTTCGGAAACCTCTTTCCAGTAATCAGTAACTAAGGAAAAATATGATTCACAATCTTCTGGATCTATATTAATCACTTTATTATGCTTTTTCTCTTCCAAATTTTTCGTAGCCTCATTCTCTTTCCAAATCCCGGTTTTATAACCTATTTGTAAGGAGAGGTATGATGCCAATACATTATTTCGTTTTAAATGAATAATTAAAATATCCTGATCATTTTTTATATTATCCCAAATACTTTTATCCTGATGGTCCGGGGGTTGATTGTATAATAATTTGAAACCAATATATTTATTTTTTTTACTTCTTCGGGAGAAGATTTGGTTCCAAATCTTCAAGGTAGTCTGGCCTTGTATATTTTTATACTTCTCCCCTTCGCAGGTAATCTCTGGATGGGAATTTAAAAGGCTAACTAACCAATTAGATCCGGTTCTAGGTGCGGCTATAATTATAAATTTTTTATAATTACGGCTTCCAAAATAATATTGAATAAGTCTATATAATCCCAAAAATGTTAGATTAAATTAGTTTTTAATATTTTAAATTCTCCTTTAAGAAAGAACCCAAGATGTTTAAAAGAAAAGCTTTATAAGTTAAATTAACTCCTTATATCCTTTTAAAAACAACTCCTTAATATCTGTATTTTTATAATTTTCATTTACTTTAATTCGGGCATTCTCAATCATTAAACTTGTCTGTTCAGGGTCATTTTTAACCTCTCTTACCGCATTATAAAAACTGTTTTCATCACCAAAGTTAACGAGCTTTCCCGTTACATTATTCTCAAGTACCTCAGAAATCCCACCCACATCATAAGCAATTACAGGAGTTGAATTGTACATGGCCTCTAAAATAACTCCGGGTAATCCCTCAATCAAACTGGGTAATAATAATGCATCAGCATAGCTCAGAAAACGTTGAGGATCTTCAATATCTCCCCAAAAATCTACATTGTTTTTAATCCCCATTCTATCAACGGTATTTTTAATATTAGCCAGCATTGGGCCACCACCGACTAAATTTAAGTGAACATTCCTGTCTTGACATAAAATTTTTTTAAATATTCTTAATAAGCCAATATGATTTTTCTCTTTAGTAAATGAACCAATATGAATTAGGTTAAATATTTCTTTATTTTTGAAAGGGGAATTAGAAATCGTACGATCTATTTTAGGTTTTTCTTCTATTCCTACGGGTATTACTATACTTTTATTTTTAGTGAAAGAAAATAAGGAATTAAGGTCTGTTAAGGAAGCATTTGCCTGGATTATGTCCGGTTGGAAAGATTGGATGATAGCTGAAAGTTTTCTCCATCCATAAGGATCAAAAGTCCTTCTAAGTTTATTCCGTTTAAGCGATTCAATTTCTCCTGAAAACGGAAGCCTGGCTTCTCCTTCATAAATACTCACTAACTTTACTACATGTCCGGAATTTTGTAGGTGAGTACTTAATTGTGAGGCAAAAACCTCTGCACCCCGAAACTGTTTTTTTTGAATAATTTGAAGTATTCTAAGTTTTTTATGCTTATAACCAGACTTACCTGATAAACGCGAATAAAGATTTTCAAATTTCCTTGCATTTTTTACCGGATTAAATTCATTTTCAATCAGCTTAAAAGCATTTTCTCCCATTCGTGTATTTAACGTAGTGTCATTTACAAGAATGATGAGATGCTTTTTAAATACATCCTTATCAAAATTATTAATTATAAAACCAGTTTTACCATTAATTAAAACTTCCGGTACGCCCCCTACATTGGTGGCAACGCTAGGAACTTTTTGACTCGCAGCTTCAAGAATTACACCAGGAACACCTTCAATTTTACTAACTAAAGTAAAACAATCTGCCTGGGATAATAATTCGGGAATATCCTTCCGAAAACCTAATAAAAATACAGTCTTTTCAAGGTTCTGTTCTGTTATTTTGGTTTTAATTGAATGAAAGGTTACACCAGCCCCAACGCACACTAATTTTATCTCTGGATTTTCCTTTTTAAGGTCAGAAAATATATCTAAAAGAAAAATATGGTTTTTTTCCGGACTAAAATTCCCGATATGCATGACAATTTTGTCGCTATCCTTTAATTTTAATTCGTTTCTAAGTCTAAACCAAATCTGTGATGATTTAACTTCCTTAATAGGAATTCCACGCCTTATAACAGAGGTCTTTTCTGCAGGATAATTGAAGGTTTTAATTAGATCGTGAATAGATTCTGAACCTACAGAGGTTACATGCGCTACTCTTTTAAATAAAAATTTATAGATAGAAAGTTTAAAAGGACTATCAATCCATTCGCTTATCGTGCTGATATTTCGATAGGTTATTGGGATCTTGTTGGTGAAATATGAAGCAGCTACCATATATTTTAAGGTATCAGAACCATTACATTGCACTACATCGGGCTGCTCAGTTTTGATAAGTTTTATGATAGCTCTTACCAACTTGGTAGAAAGAATACCTGATTTATTCTCTATTAAATCGATATTTGTTGCTCCTTTTACCTCAAGGACATCAGAATCATTTTTATATAGACCCGCAAAAATTATTTCGTGACCAAATCCAATTAATTCAGCACTTAGATTGGCGGCAAAAACTTCGGCTCCCCTGTATTGCCTTTTAGTTACTAATTGGAGAATTTTCATCATCTATAACCTAAAATGTTTCCATATTCTCTTTCATAAATATTACAAATTTCTTGAATTTGAAAGTTCTCCAAAGCATATTTGTAACCGTGCTCTAATTTTTCTGTTAGTAAAAATTTATTATCCCGCGCATAATTAATTTTTTGGCATAAATCATCTATGTCCCCCTTTTTATAAATTAGAGCTGTATCTTCATTTACACATTCTAAATTTTCTGGAATGTTCGACGCTATTATAGGTGTTTTAGAAAATATTGCCTCAATTAAAGAGCCTGGCAAACCCTCGTAATACGATGGGAAAACGAAATAATCTGCTATATTCAACAGATCGGATATATCATCTCTTCGCCCCAGAAATTGAATATGATTAGAGATTCCTAGGTGTTTTGCCAAATCTTTTAAGTTTTTCATATTTGGTCCCGAACCGGCTATCGCAAGGGAATCTAAATTTTTTGTACTTTTTATATAAATTGCGAAAGCTTTAATCAAATCACTTTGACCTTTTTGGGGTATTAATCTGCCTACATTTAAAAATATTCTTTCAGCATCTGGAAATAATTCCTTTTTTAATTTATCATTTTTTTTATAATAAAAAGATTTTGGGTTTCTTCCACGATAAATTACCTTAATTCTATCTTTCTTTAAAAATATTGCTCTAGAGGTGGTGTTTTTGATCGTCAAGGAGTTTGAAAAAAAACTATCGACAAGGTGTGCGCTTATAAAATCTTTAATTTGAGTCTTAAAAAGCTTTAAGGCTCTTAAGGGTCTTAAAGTTTTATATCGCTGCAAGCTATAAGTGTTATTTACTAGACTATTAATAAGTTTAAATGAATTTCCTCTTTTTTTAAGTTTTCTAGAGATCAAACAAGATGTCAATAATGTTGCATGCACAATACAGGGCTCTATTCTATTAATATGAACCTGAATTTGATTTAATAAATCACTCTTTTTAATACTTTTTTTTTGATTTAAAGTAATTACTTCAATATTCTTTTTTTCAAATTCCTTTAATAAAGAATTCCCTTTATACAAGGTTAAAAATACTGGTTTGTATTTTTTGAACCTCTGCGTAATCTCAAGAAGACTTTTTTCGGCACCCCCTATTTCTAATGAATCAATAATAAATAAAACAATAGGTTTTTTTTCTACATCTTTCATTTTAGCTCGATAATTTTTTATGGAACTTTCTGGCCACTTTGTTTGGGAATATTTTAAACAATATATAGAGAATAGTCGGTTTAATTCCATCAAATCTAATTTTAGTATATGCCGTTTTGGCCAAGTCAAAGTCTTTGTCATATAATGAAAGCCAAAGCAATTTATAATACCATTTGTACCTTAATAGCTCATTTTTAAGTATTGTCTCTTTATTTTTTTTAATAATTATATCATATGATTTTTTCTTTTCTGAAAAGTCCGATCTAACACTTCCAGGTTGGGTATTTATATAAAGTAAAATTTCTTCTAATACAGTATATTCGAATTTTTTCCGGAGCCTAATTAAAAAATCTGTATCTACCGCAGTCCTTAATCTTTCATCAAATCTTAAATCGGAAAAACATTTTCTCTTAATAAGGAAACCTCTCCCAATTCCCACATGTAATTCATAAAGGAATTGATCTGGCAGGGTTTTGGTCTTAGGTATCCATATAGAATCAGAATAGCTACCATCTATGGCAACGGTTCTTGTACCGGACCAAAGAAAATCAGCCTCATCATTTTCAGCTAATTTATCCAAAGCTTTTTCTAAATAAACCGGTAAATATTCATCATCACTATCTAAAAATGCAATATAATCACCTTGAGATGCATTCACACCAACATTTCTTGCAACAGCGTTTCCTCCATTTTCTTTGCATGCAATAAACTTTATTCTATCATCCTTAAACGATTCTACTATTTCTTTAGTATTATCATTTGATGCGTCATCAACTACTATATATTCCCAGTTTTCAAAAGTTTGATTAAGTACACTTTCTATAGCCTTGGAAATTAAGTGCCCTCTGTTATAAGTAGGTGTGATTATACTAATTGTAGGAGTCATATACATTAAATTTGGATCAAAATATTAAATAGCGAAAAAACTTTAAATATGCTTTAAGATTTGTAAAATTATTATTAATCGCCTTAGCCTGCCAGTAGAGAGACTCTTTTTTTTTATCCAATTGAAATGCATTAAATGCAATAGTCTCAGCAAATGAAAAAGGATAATTGTAATTTGTTTCTTGCAATTGTTTATATTTTTTATATAAATAAATATAGGTTTGTATAATTTTATTTTTTCTGAGTGTATTTTTCACCTCACTGTCATTATAATTATATTTAAATGTCAAAAAATCACCCCGAACAACCTGTAGCTCTTTTTTTTTGCAAAAATTGGTCAACCTAATAAATAATTCCCAGTTTTCAGAATATGAAAGATTTTTGTCATATCCTCCAACAGTATTAAAAAGATCTTTGGAAACAATATAAGAACCAACTAAATTATTTAATTTAAAATTTTGAAATAACACTCCTTTATTTCTAGGTTTAATCACAATATTTGGTGAATGAATATAACTACCGCTTGCAATCCCTACATTTTTATTATCCTTTAAAATTTGAATAAAATCAGCAATGGTATTTTCAAAAAATTCATCGTCAGCATCTAAAAATATTAAATAGTCTCCTTTAGTTTTAGTTACACCAAAATTTCTAGCAGCAGTTACGCCCTGGTTAGCTTGATAATAATATTTTAACCTTTGATCGTTATAACGACGTATAACATCCCTGGTATTATCGGTACTTCCATCATCGATTATAACTAATTCCCAGTCGACAGAGGCCTGGTTTAAAACCGAGTCTATTGTTTTCTCAATAGATTTCCCAGAATTATATGCAGCTATAACAATTGAAATCATAGTTTTATTTTTTTAAAAGCTTCATTTAATCCAGCTTTTAGCTTTGAAAGATCTGGCAGAATAGCCTCTTTTTCAAGAACATCTATAGAAAGGGGTTTTGAGGTTAATATTACAGGAGACACTTGCATTCCAAGGCTATTAAAATAATCATTGAATTTGAAATTACCTCCACCGATTTCATCGCTAAATTTTACCCATACTGAAGGAATGCCATATGCTTGGGAAATAATTACACCATGAAGTGAACTAGAAATTGTGAATTCACAGGATTTTATATTCCTAACAAACTCCTCCATATCTGAAAATACATCAATAAATTGAACATTTTTTTCAGCTTTATACTTTTCTACTACATTCAGATCTTTATCTACATAATGAGGTATTAACCCCATTTTTTTTTCTTGCTGTACTTCCAAATCAAAATAATTGGGTAAAAGAATTGCCGGATCTCCATAAACCTCCGGAACTTCGACACCCAATTCATTTAGTTTTTTCCGAGTCAAAGGTCCCCTACAAGCATAAACTTTTTCTGGCTTAACCGGCATGGAAGATTTTTCATTCCTAAAACCAGACCCAAGAACGTGTAAGTTTTTTACGCCTGAATTATCTAATACACTACCAATAAAAGAATAAACTGGAATAATTCCGGTATTCAATGATTCTTTTATATTAGTTGTTTTTTTATTAAAAATCTTTTCAAATAAAAAAGGATTAAGGGCATCTCCAATATTTTTTGAAGTAACATTATTTTCCGACCATTTGACCAAACACTTCTCATTACTGGAAAGCATCTTTATTTGAGTTATAATTCTATTTATCATTTCTTTTTTTATAAAGTTTATGAAGTGATATTAATTCCTGTTTGTTAATTAAAAATGTAAATATGAATATTAAAGTAGCTAAGCAAATTAATTTTAAAAAGCTCTCATAAATCAGGTTTAAGCTTAAAAGATCAAATAAAAAGTAACAAATTAATATAGCTATTAAAGATGGCAATAAACCTTTAAAAAACTCTTTCAGGACTTTAACAGAGGATAGATCTAGCCACTTTTCCAAAACGATCAAATTCATAATTGCCCCAATAATTCTCGAAACCAAAACAGCTATGGCCGCTCCTATAATCCCATAGTATTTAACACCGATGAAAATCAGAGGTAAATAAAATACCAATACCTTTATTAATTGTACTTTAAATTCAAGACCAGGAAGGTTATTTGCTCTTAATAAACTAGGAAAAGATGCTGTTATTATTTGAACAATAACTGATAATGAAATTATTCGGATTATAATTAAACTTTCAGCCCACTTTTCACCAAATAGAAACAATAAAAAATTAGGGTCATAAAATAGAATACTCATTATTGGCACTATAACCAAGGAATTAAAAAATACACTTTTTGTATAAATACTAAACTGTTTGATCTTATCATCTTGATATTGAGAATAGATTGGGAATAGTACTGAATTAATAACCGAATTTATTTGTGCTCTTATAGCATCCGTTAGTATAAAAGCAAAAGAATAAAGTCCTAATTCTACTTTTCCAATAAATTTCCCTATTAATAAATAATCTCCCTGAGAAGCAAACTGAGATACTAAACCGGAAAACGTTGTAAAAACTCCAAACCCGAATAGATCTTTAAAATGTTGCTTTTTCCAAATTAATCTTGGCTTCCACCCAGTAGCTATAAAATACTGTGGCATTGCAATTATAAAATGCGCTACAGAATTAAAAACCAAGGACCAAACTCCAAATCCCAGATATGCGAGCAGTAGCGCTAATAATCCAGAAAAAATACTACTTGAATTGTTGATGATCGCTAATCTCTTAAAATCTAAAGCCCTTGTAAGTTGAGCCCGATGAACTAAGTTTATAGGACTCGCAAGAACACCAATACTCAATACAGGAATAATACTTTTTAAAATTTCTTCTTCGTAAAACCAGCCTGCAAAAGGCGCTACGACAAAGGCAATGATAAGGTAGATTATAACTGACCAAATAGTACCAGTCCAGAATGCTGTTTGAAAATAATCCTCAGATAAATCTTCCTTTTTTCTTTGAATAAGTGCTACACCAAAACCTAAATCATTAAAAATTTTTATAAAGCTAGTAAACACAACGGCCATACCAATAATACCAAAATCCTCAGGAAAAAGTAATCGAGCAAGAAAAAGTTTGATTATAAAACTAAATGATCTTTGAACAATAGCCTGCAGAGACGTCCAAAAAATTCCAGAAAAAATCTTTTTCCCGGTACTCATTTAAAATTTTTATTTAATGTATTTTTAAAAAATCTCAAATAATCTTTAAAATTCATATCCTTAAAGAGTTGCCCTCTGCGTTTTCCAATTAATTCTTTACTGTATCTAGTTAAAATACGCTGACTATAATTCGAGATGACAGTCTCTATTTCCTTATTACGTTTTTGGGATGTATAGCTTGCAAAGTCTTTAAGTAAATCTATATTATTAAAGTCAACCTCTATTCGCTTTTCCTTATTAATTGAAATACTGGTAAAAACCCCACCATCGTGTATCCTATAAGCAGCTGTAGTTTGGTTTAAAAAATAGAATTTGCCCTTCTCTGCTAATAGCAGAGCTAAAGCCCTATCAGCCGATCGTACTTTAAATATAAAGTTTGGAAAACTAATAAGGTTATTTTTGAATACTAAAGTTGGAGTTGGATAGAAACCACCACCCCGTTTAAGTACATTTTTAAAATTATAGGTTTCTGGTATAATAGATTTTATATATAAATCTGAAGTCTTAACTTGTCCTTTAATTATAATAGCATTCGTAAAACAAGCTGAAAATTGAGAATTAGCATTCAAAAAATCAACCTGCTTTTTTAATTTCAAAGGGTCTATCCAAAAATCATCTCCTTCACAAATTGCTATATAATTTCCTTGGCAAAGCCTAATTGAGTCAAACCAGTTTTTGGCGACACCAAGGTTAACAGGTCGATCAATAAATTTAATTAAATTTGGATATTTTAATTGATATGATCGACATATCTCTGGGGTATAATCAGTTGAATTATCATCGCTGATAAGAATTTCGTAATCAATCCCCTTTTGATTAATAATTGATTCTATGCATTCTGCTATATAATTTTCGTGGTTGTAAGTAATTATACAAACAGTTATTTGTATAATGTTAGTTTTTGTCATCTATTTCTAGGTTTAGACTCACATATACTTTCTTACCCGTTTCTTTATCAAAGAAATAAGCATTCTTATAATCCCCGTGAGTTAATGCTCGAAGATGATCGATTACATCTCCATACGTAGTTTTTTTACTTAAATCTAACTCCAAAAGTTTTTCGAAGTCAGATTTCAGGTACAAACGACCATTTTTTTCAGGTCTTTTTGATTGATATGAATTATTAATTATACTAGATAAATTCTTTTTGATAATATTTAATTCCCCTTCTAAAACTTTATTATAAATATCCAAGGAAGTATCCCATTTATCTTTGGAAATTAAAACTCGATCAATTATTTTACCATGATCCAATTGATTGTCAATTTCATGTATAGTGGCACCTATCTGTAAATCATGAATGATAGCAAAAACCTGTGGATACCAACCTCTATTAATAGGGTTATATCCAGGATGAATATTTATGCATTTTATGTAATCCACAATAGTTGGTGGAAAAAATTGCTTACAATGCAAAGAAAATATAAGATCAAATTTTGATTTAATATAATCAATATCTTGAGAACTTTTTAAATTTAAAGTTCTCAAATTTGATGTTTTCAATTCATTAAAATCGTCTAAATTAGAAAAAGGGCTTATTCCAAAAAAATAGTTACCTTCATAATCTATCGAATTAAGAATTTCTTCAAATTTCTGGGATAAATAGAAGTTATCCGAAATGATTAAAATTTCTTTAAACATTTTTATTTATTATTGATATTATTTTGGTTAATTTATCATCGCCCAAACTGTAGTATACTGGCAAGCAAAGAACTGTGTTAGCTATATTCTCCGAAATCGGCATAGGTTCATTTTTGACATAATTCAATGTATTTAAAGATGGGTAAAAATATCTTCTAGGGAAGATATTTTCTTTATTTAATATTTCTTTAACTTTTAAAAGTTTTTTTTCGCTTGGAAAAATTATTGGATAATAGCTATAATTCCATAGGGTATTTTTCCTAATTAGTAACCTTCTAATCTGAGAAAAATTTAGATTGTAATTATAGAATGTAATAATACGCTTCCTTTCTTCAATTATTTTTGTTAAATATGGTAGTACACTGATACCCATAGCAGCCTGTAATTCACTCATTTTAGCATTTATTCCTACTCCATGAAAATCTTCTGGCCCATTATGACCGAAATTATGGCTATAAAATAATTCATGATTTAATTTCTCATCATTGCAGAACATAGCGCCACCTTCTCCGGTATGAAACAATTTTGTGGCGTGAAAACTACATGTACTAATATCTCCATAATTAAATATACTTTTCTCTCTATACTTAACTCCATAGGAGTGTGCAGCATCATAAATAACTTTCAATTTATATTTCTGGGCTATTTTTTCTATTTCATCTACATTACATGGGTTTCCAAAAACATGAGTAGCAAGAATAGCTTTAGTTTTTGATGTAATGGCAGACTCGATTTTTCTTTCATCAATAGTTAAATATTCAGGATGAATATCCACGAAAACAGGAGTGCAATTTTCCCAAATAATGGCCGACGTTGTAGCTACATAACTAAATGGAGTTGTTATCACCTCTCCTCCCTTAGCCAAAATTTTTAGAGCAATTTGAATGGGCAAGGTTCCGTTGGCAGTTAAAGTTATATTTGGCACTTCTAATTTGTTTTTCAAGCTACCCTCCAACTCCTTTACCAATTCTCCACGATTGGTAAGCCATTCATTATCCCAGATTCTTTTAAGTTGATTTTGGTACTCCTCCAAAGGAGGAAAGAAAGTTTTAGTTACTGGAATCATCAAATTTGGATTATAAGTTCTCAATTAAGTCTTTCAAATATATTCCGTAAGATGATTTTCCGTATTTATCCAACATACTAATCAATTCATTCTTACCAACAAATTTTCTTTCAAATGCTACCTCCTCAATACAACCAATCATTGTACTTTGCCTATTTTGCAGCACCCTTATAAACTCCGTGGCATCATCTAAAGATTCTACAGTACCGGTATCAAACCAGCTCATTCCACGGGTCATTACTCCAACTTCGAGCTCGCCTGCTTCCAGGTACATTTGATTGATGCTGGAAATTTCTTTTTCGCCCCTCCCCGATGGCTTTACTTTTTTTGCGTATTCCACCACTTTATTGTCATAGAAATAAAGACCAGGAACAGCATATTTAGATTTTGGAGTTTCAGGTTTTTCTTCAATACTTATAGCTTTATTATTCTTATCAAATTCCACTACGCCATAGCGATGAGGATCCTTAACAGGGTAGGCAAAAATTGAAGCGCCGTTAATATTCACCTTACTCCTTAATAGACTTCCAAGCCCATTACCATGAAAAATATTATCTCCCAGCGCCAAAGCAACCTTATCATCTCCTATAAAATCCTTTCCAATAATAAAGGCTTCAGCCAATCCGTTAGGTTCTTTCTGAACGGCATACTCAAAATTACAGCCTACCTGAGAACCATCCCCCAATAATCTTTTAAAAGACTCCTGATCATTTGGCGTAGTAATAAAAAGAATATCTTTTATTCCTGCCAACATTAAGACAGATAATGGATAATAGACCATTGGCTTATCATAAACCGGTAATAATTGTTTACTAACGGCTATGGTAATTGGATATAAACGTGTTCCACTTCCTCCTGCTAATATGATTCCCTTCATTTCTTCTCGAATTTTACTGATTCAAACGAATTAACGCTTATATTGTTTTTGATAATAGTCTTTATACGCACCATTGGTAACATTCTTAAGCCAGCCTTTATTATTTAAATACCAGTCGATAGTTTTTTCAAGACCCTCCTCGAAAGTTACCGAAGGCTTCCATCCAAGTTCTTTATTAATCTTACCAGCATCTATAGCATAGCGCTTATCATGACCTGGCCTATCTTTTACATAAGTGATCAATTTGGCTGAATCTCCATTATTTCTATCCAACTTCTTATCCATTATTTTGCAAAGCAAATGAATAAGATCAATATTTTGCCATTCGTTAAACCCTCCAATATTGTAGGTTTCATTATTTTCTCCACAGTGAAAAGCAAGATCTATAGCCTCGGCATGATCTTTAACAAAAAGCCAGTCCCTTGTATATTTACCATCTCCATAAACAGGAAGGGATTTATTATTTACAATATTATTGATAAATAATGGGATTAGCTTCTCTGGGAATTGATTGGGTCCGTAATTATTTGAACAATTGGAAATAACATAAGGCAAGCCATAAGTTTCTCCATACGCTCTCACAAAGTGATCACTGCTTGCTTTTGAAGCAGAATAAGGTGAGTTGGGATCGTAGGCAGTTGTTTCGGTAAACAAACCAGTTTCTCCCAGCGTACCGTAAACTTCATCTGTACTAATATGATAAAATAGCTTATCCTGAAAATTACCTTTCCAATTTTTTAAGGCAGCATTCATCAGGTTCATAGTGCCAATCACATTGGTTTTCACAAAAACCAAAGGATCAGAAATAGAACGATCTACATGAGATTCAGCAGCAAGGTGTATTACTTTGCTAAAATTATATTTTTCAAATAAATCTTCAACTTCTTCTATATTATTGATATCTGCCTTAAGGAAAGTATAATTTTCTTTGGATTCAATATCCTTTAAATTTTCCAGATTCCCGGCATAGGTTAAGGCATCCAAATTAAATATCTCATAATCTGGATATTTGTTTAAAAATAAACGAACCACGTGGGATCCTATAAAACCAGCACCTCCAGTAATTAAAATTTTCATATTACCAATTTTATTTATAGTATTTCTTATACCAGTTTACAAACTGTTCTATGCCTTGGGATATATTGGTATTTGGTTTATATTCAAAACTGCTTTTTAGAGATTCCACATCTGCCCAGGTTCTTTCCACATCTCCGGGTTGCATAGGCAACATTTCCTTCTGTGCAGATTTCCCCAGTTGCCGTTCTATCTCTTCAATAAACGCTAACAGGTTTACCGGTTTACTATTCCCAATATTATATAGGGAATATCCTTTACTATTCTTCGCGTCTACAATCTTCGCTACTCCAGCAACAATATCATCTATATAGGTAAAATCCCTTTCCTGGTTACCATTGTTAAACACCTTTATTGGTTTATCATTTATTATGGCATCTGTAAATAGAAACATCGCCATATCTGGTCTACCCCAGGGACCATAGACTGTGAAAAACCTTAATCCTGTAGTTGAAAATCCGTACAGGTGACTGTAGGTATGAGCCATTAACTCATTGCTTTTTTTTGTGGCAGCATATAAGCTAATAGGATGATCTACATTATCGTCTGTAGAAAATGGCACCTTTTTATTCTGTCCATACACACTGGAACTACTGGCATAGATCAAATGCTTTACATCATGTTGCCTGCAACATTCCAGTAAATTTGCAAAGCCTACCAAATTACTATCGATATACGCCTCCGGGTTCTCTATACTATATCGAACACCTGCTTGTGCCGCAAGGTTTACTACCTTTTCAAACTGATAGTAGGAGAATAGTTTCGGTAGATTATCCCGATCTTCCAGGTTTAATCTTATGAATTCTAAATTTTCAAATTTGCTGCTCTTACAGGTTTTATTGAATTTTATTACATCCTTTTTTGATACCCCTAACTCATTTAACCGGTCATACTTTAATTGAGGATCATAATAATCATTAATATTATCCAACCCAACCACCATATGGCCAGCCTCTGCCAACATCTTTGTAAGATGAAAACCAATAAATCCCGCCGCTCCGGTTACTAAAACTCTCATAGTTATCTTTTAACTCCCTATTGCATAAAATTCAAATCCTATCACTTCCTTGGTCTTTCTCTCCAGCAATCTTCTACCATCAAAAAGAAAAGCTGGTTTTAGCATCTCATCATATATTTTTTGCCAGTCCAGTTCCTTAAATTCATCCCACTCGGTTAAAACTGCTACCGCATGTGATTCTTTCGTAGCTTCGTATGGCGTATTTACCACTGTCACCCTTGCTCTATTCTCTTCAGATGAACGGGTGTTTAAATAATTCAGGTCGGCATAGATCTGCTCTGTCCTCACCTTAGGATCATAAACCACAATTTCTGCCTGTTCATTCAACAAATAGTCTGACACGTAAATGGCTGCAGATTCCCTGGTATCATTTGTGTCTTTTTTAAAAGCCCAACCCAGGATAGCTATCTTTTTACCTGAAACCGTATTAAACAAAGTTTGCACTATCTTAGCCGCAAACCTCCTTTTTTGGTGATCATTCATAATAATTACCTGCTCCCAGTAATCGGCTACCTCATTTAATCCAAAAGATTTTGAAATATAAACCAGGTTTAAAATATCTTTTTGAAAACAAGAGCCTCCAAAACCTACAGAAGATTTGAGAAATTTTGATCCTATTCTGGAATCCATTCCAACGGCTTTAGAAACTTCATTTACATCTGCCCCGGTTTTCTCACACAATTCACTCATTGCGTTTATACTGGAAACTCTTTGTGCTAAAAAAGCATTGGCCGTTAGTTTTGATAACTCTGAAGACCATACGTTAGTAGTTAACAAGCGTTCCCGCGGTACCCAATGTGCATAAACATCAACCAAAGCTTCCACAGCTTCTTTTCCTTCAGTCGTATCGATATCTCCACCTATAAGCACCCTATCTGGATTCATAAGGTCATCAACCGCAGTTCCTTCTGCTAAAAATTCAGGATTGGAGAGAATTTGATAATTAACACCATTTCCGGTGTTATCAAGAATATTCTTTAAAGCTTCTGCAGTACGAACAGGTAAGGTAGATTTTTCAACAACAATTTTATCGGTCTTAGAGACCCTGGCGATTTTACGGGCACAAAGTTCGATATATTTAAGATCAGCTGCCATTCCCTTTCCAATTCCGTAGGTTTTGGTAGGAGTATTTACTGAAATAAAGATCATATCAGCTTTATCAATAGCTGCATCTACATCGGTAGAAAAAAATAAATTTCTACCACGAGCTTCTTCAACCACTGCCGATAATCCGGGTTCATAAATTGGAATATTTTCTACATTCTCATCATTCCAGGCTTTTATCCTTTCTTCGTTAATATCGACTACAGTTACATTTATTTCAGGACATTTCTGAGCGATCACCGCCATTGTTGGCCCTCCTACATAACCTGCACCTATACAGCAAATATTTTTTATCTTCATATTAAATTGACTTTGACACCCTCCTTTACAAGATTATCTATACATTATACTAGTGGCCATAACATTGTCTCAGGCTCTAATTCGATTAAACTATAGTTTTTTAAAGTTTCTTATCACACCTATCCCCAAGTACGCCCTTTACATCATAAACAACAGTATTTCCATTCTTTAATTGGTCAAGGTCCATTTCCAAAAATTCTTTATGAGCCACCGCCAAAACAACGGCATCATATTTTTCTTTTGGAAGCTCTTTTACAGTTTTAAGTCGGTACTCATGTTTTACTTCTTCCGGGTTAGCAAGCGGATCGTAAATAGTAACATTCGTACCATACTCATTGAGATTTTTAATTACATCTACAACCTTAGTATTCCTTACATCAGGGCAATTCTCTTTAAAGGTGATTCCCAAGACAAGGATATTTGCTCCCTTCACCTTCTGATCATTTTGCAACATCAATTTAACTACTTCTGAAGCGACATATTGTCCCATAGAATCGTTCATCCTCCTACCGGCAAGAATAATTTCAGGATGATAACCAATTTCCTGTGCTTTTTGAGCAAGATAGTAAGGATCTACCCCGATACAATGTCCACCAACAAGACCGGGTTTAAATGGAAGAAAATTCCATTTTGTTCCTGCAGCTTCCAAAACATCCTGGGTATCTATCCCCATCATATTGAATATCTTCGCCAGTTCGTTAACAAAAGCGATATTGATATCCCTTTGTGAGTTCTCAATTACTTTAGCAGCTTCAGCAACTTTGATAGTAGGTGCTAAATGTGTTCCAGCAGTGATTACATCAGCATAAAGTTCATTAACCTTTTTTCCAATCTCTGGAGTTGAACCAGCGGTAACTTTTAAAATCTTATCTACAGTATGCTCCTTATCACCCGGATTGATTCTTTCCGGCGAATACCCTACAAAGAAATCTTCGTTAAAGGTAAGTCCGCTATGTTTTTCCAGCACAGGTACGCATTCGTCTTCAGTAACCCCAGGATAAACTGTAGATTCGTAAATAACAACATCTCCCTTTTTAAGGACCTTAGCGACGGCTTCGCTACTTTTATATAGCGGAGTAAGATCTGGTCTGTTATTTTTATCTACTGGAGTAGGAACGGTAATTATATAGTAACTACAATCTGCTATATCTTCAAGTTCTGCCGAACAATACAAACCATTTTCCTTTTCTAAATCTTCCTTTTTAACCAATGCAGACTGAAGCACATCGTCTTCCACCTCAAGGGTAGAATCATGACCAGTCATTAGCTCTTCAACTCTGGCTTTATTGATATCAAAACCAACTACCGGATATTTAGTAGCAAATAATCTTGCCAATGGCAGTCCTACGTATCCTAAACCTATTACAGCTATCTTTTTATTGTCCATTCTTCAGTGTTATAAATACTAAATTATTTTATTTATGCAGTTCTTCTTTGTTAATGTAATCTTTTAAAATTTTCTCGGCGGTTGTGACTATAAAATCAACTTCTACTTGAGTTAAGTTGGGGTAAAGAGGCAAGCGAACTAAACGGCTAGCTAAATCTTCGGTGAATGGCAAATCATTTTCTGTATATCCCATCTTTAAACCCATTTTAGATGAATGGAGTGGAATATAACTGGTATAAGCAGCAATTCCCTCTTTTCCCATCCTATCTATAAATACTTTCCTTTTTTGATTTGAATTAAAAATCAACCAGAAACAGTGGTAATTAGTTTCTTTATAATCTTCAAGGTGTTGAAGTAAAAAGAAACCCTTTTCCTCATACTTTTTTAATCTCTCCTGATAAATATCGTATATTTTTTTTCGCTTCTGTTTAATCTCTTCTTCCTGTTCTAATTGAGCTAATAGCATTGCAGCTAAAATATCAGATAAAAGATAACTTGATCCTTTTTCTATCCACGAATATTTACTTTGAAGTCCATTAACAACCTTAGAACGATCTGTACCTTTTTCGGCCATATATTCTGCGCGTTCACGCCATTCTGGCTTATTCACCACTATAGCACCACCTTCCCCACAACTGAAATTCTTTGTATCATGAAAACTGTAACAAGCTATATGAGCCCTCTTCCCGCTTATATGTCCTTTATATAATGAACCATAGGATTGGGCACAATCCTGCATTACTGTTAAATTATATTTTTCTGCGATTATCATTATTTCATCAATATCACAAGGAACGCCAGCATAATCAATAGGGATTATCATTTTGGTCCTGGGAGTAATCAACTTTTCAATTCGAGCAACATCAATATTCATGTCGGAAGCCCTAACTTCACAAAATACCGGTTTAGCTCCAAAAATAACCATCGCATTAGCCGTCGAACTAAATGTAAACGAAGGCATTATCACTTCGTCACCTGGTTGGATATTTGCAATTAAAGCACCCATTTCTAAAGCCGCTGTACAAGAAGGTGTTAGAAAAACGCCTCTTAATCCATATTTTTGAAAAATAAGATCCTTTACCCGATTATTGAAATGATAGTTGCCGGCATGAGAACCCGAAGCTATGGCATCAGATATATAGGAGATTTCATTTCCAGTAATATACGGTAAATTAAAAGGTATCATCATATTAGATTAGCAGGTTTTCTCCATAAATGATTAATAACGGAACCTCTTTCACATTTAATACCAAAACGCTCATAAACTTTTAAAGCTTTTAAATTTTTAGCCTGGGTACTACTCTTTAAAATTGAACACTTCTTTTCCAGCAAATAAGATTCAATAGCTTCCATTAACATAAAAGATATCCCCTTACCTTCACTTTTAGACTCCACCCCCATAAGAGGTATTACACCTGTTCCATTATTTTCATTAATCTTCACAGTAGCGAAACCTTTAATTTTATTATTCTCTTCGTAAACTAACACAGTATCAGCGCCAATACCATTGACTGATTTATCTAACCAAATATCATATAGCTCATAAACTTTAGCCGTTGTGATATTATCATCAAAATAAAACCTACTTCGTCGTGCTATACGCTTCACTAAATTCCTCATCTCTATAGTTGCCCTAGACTGATTGAAAAATTTCACCTTCGGATGAAAGTTTTTTTTCAATTTCAATTCTTTTGAAAGTTCTACAACCTCATCAATTTTAAGAATAGAATAAAATTCTGATTCGGAAGGATCAAAAGGTGAATTAAAATAGATCAATTCCACATTAAAATGGTAAAGCTCTGATATTAATTCTTTATAATATTTTTGAGAAATATTTGAGCTTATTCTAGCAACCTTAAATCCAAAAAACTCAGAGTCCCAATCTAATATTTCAAAATCCTTCACCATAATGTACAATAGGCAAATTCAATATTAAAGATTCTCCCAATACCAGGATACTGCTTCTCTTAAACCTTCATCAATTCGATGACTTGGATCATATCCCAATAATTCTTTTGCTTTTTCTACCGAAGCTAAAGAATGTGGAATATCCCCCGCTCTATTAGGACCGTGTTTCACCTCCACCTTTGCTATTTCAGGATCAAATTTAGATAGGTGTTTTTTTAATAAGTGGGTTAATTCTACTAAGTTAGTTCTATCCCCCACTGCTGTGTTATATATTTGATTCACCGCATCTTCGTTTTTAGATGTCAGCGCCCTTAAATTCATCTGAATTACATTATCGATATATGTAAAATCTCGCGAGTATGTGCCGTCCCCATTAATCACCGGACTTTCACGTTTCATAAACTGCATTACGAATTTTGGAATAACAGCGGCATAAGCTCCGTTTGGATCCTGTTTCCTTCCGAAAACATTAAAATACCTTAATCCTATAGTATCTAATTTATAGGCATCCTGAAATATATCCGCATAGAGCTCATTTACATATTTGGTAATTGCATAAGGAGAAAGTGGTTTTCCAATTTCGTCTTCTACTTTAGGTAGTTTTTCTGAATCTCCATACGTAGAAGAACTTGCAGCATAAACAAATCTTTTTACACCGGCATCTCTAGCAGCCACCAGCATATTTAAAAATCCGGAAATATTAACTTCATTACTGATAATAGGATCGGCCAAAGACCGCGGTACAGAACCTAAGGCTGCTTCGTGTAATACATAATCTACATTTTCACACGCCTTATGACAAGTTTCCAGGTTACGAATATCCCCTTCAATTAATTGAAAATTCTTGTGATTTTCGAAGGCATCAAGATTATGCCTGTGACCGGTAGCAAAATTATCCAGGCAAACAACTTTAGCATTTAAATTTATCAGGGTTTCACATAGGTTTGAACCTATAAAACCCGCCCCACCAGTCACTAATATTTTTTTATCTTCTAATCTTTGCTGAAATTCAGTCATTTGAAAAATTAAATTACCTTTTTATCGGCCGCAAAGATAGAATTTCTTTATGAGGCTATTGCTAAAGAAACCTTAAAGCTTTAAAAACGTTAAAAATGTTGTTAATATTAGCAACCTGAATCTTTTTAAGGTTGGCAGCTCCAGCATATTTTTTTCAATTTTCAGAAGTATATTATCGAAGACTCCTGTTTTTTTATCAATTGCATAAAAATCGTCAGTTCAGACTGCACTCTTCGCAATTTATAAGAAAAGATTGATGATTCACGGCCCTTCAACTTTCAGTAAATCAAAGTACTAGTGAAATTTTTTAAAAAATATAAGAGTGAACTGTTTACGGAAACTTTAAACAACCATGCCAGCCGCAACGGTTTCATTAGTGTTTTCATCTATTAAAATAATACTTCCTGTATTTCGGTTTTCACGATAAGTATCTAACATCATCCGTCTCGTGGTCCTTATTTTAACTCTGGCAATATCGTTCATAGCCAGGTCCTGATCGGTCTTATCCCTTTCAAAAGTATTGATGTCCATTTTATATACCACCACTTTGATTAGTGCACGCTCTTCGTGAGAGGTGTGCACTATTGTATATTTCGCCCTGGGTTTAGCAGGCTCATTATTCAACCAGCATAGCATGACATCAAATTCCTGTTCCATTTCGGGCTGATTGTTTTTCCGTACAATCATATTTCCTCTGCTTACATCTATATCATCTTCCAGGGTCATTGAAATACTCATGGGTGCATAAGCCTCCTGAACTTCATGCTCCCCGGCATTAATAGATTTGATTTTTGATTGAAAACCTGAAGGCAATACGGCCACTTCATCTCCTACCCGGTAAATTCCGCTAGCGATTCGCCCGGCATACCCGCGGTAATCCCGGAATTCTTCATTTTGAGGTCTTAAAACAGTTTGTACAGCAAAACGAGCGTCTATTTTATTTATATCACTGCTTATATGAAGGTTTTCCAGCGTGCTTAGCAAAGTACCTTCCTGGTACCAGTCCATATTTTTTGAGCGGTTTACCACATTATCTCCCAATAGGGCACTAATAGGAATAAAACGAACATCTTTCATCAAAAGTTTGGAAGAAAATTCTTCAAACTGTCCTATAATTTTATTATATACCTCTTCTGAATAATCTACCAGGTCCATTTTATTGATGCATACAATAAGATGCGGAATATTCAATAAGGAGGCGATAAATGAATGTCGCTTGGTTTGTTCTATTACTCCGTGGCGGGCATCTATTAAAATAACCGCGGCATTAGCCGTAGATGCACCAGTAACCATATTTCTTGTATACTGAATATGCCCGGGAGTATCCGCAATAATAAATTTGCGCTTGGGTGTGGTGAAATAACGGTAGGCTACATCTATGGTTATGCCCTGTTCCCTTTCGTCTCTTAGGCCGTCTGTAAACAGCGCCATATCAATACCATCGTGTCCTTTTTTTGCGCTTGTCGCCGTTATTGAATCAAGTTGATCTTCAAAGATCGACTTGGAATCATATAAAAGTCTACCTATTAAAGTACTTTTTCCATCATCTACACTACCGGCAGTTGTAAATCTTAAAAGTTGATTGTTATTTATTTCCATGTTTCATTTTCTTTGTCTTACAACGAAGCGATCTTTATTCTTTTCTCTTTAAGCGCAACGGTCTATTTAAAAATATCCTTGTTTTTTTCTATCCTCCATTGCAGTTTCAGAACGTTTGTCATCTGAACGATCGCCACGCTCCGTTTTGCGCATTGCTGAAACTTCAAGTACAATTTTTTCAAGGGTGTCGGCATCAGATTCTATTCCACCGGTGATAGTAATATCTCCCAGGGTTCTAAACCTGATTTTCTTCTTTTCGATTTTTTCTCCTTCATCCAGCTTTAAATATTCTGAAACAGGAATCCAGGAATTATTTCTAAAAACAACTTCTCGTTCGTGAGCAAAATATAAAGAAGGAATCCTTATATTCTCTCTTTTAATATAGTTCCAAACATCCATTTCAGTCCAGTTACTTATAGGAAAAGCCCTAAAATGCTCTCCTTCAAAATGCTTTCCATTTAGCAGGTTCCAAAGTTCAGGTCGCTGGTTTTTAGGATCCCACTGTCCAAAATCGTCACGATGACTAAAGAAACGTTCTTTGGCCCGCGCTTTTTCTTCATCCCTTCTTCCTCCGCCAATAGCACAGTCTACTTTATTTTCTTCAATAGCGTCAAGTAAAGTGGTAATTTGAAGGGAGTTTCGGGTAGCATTTTTACCCTTCTCCTCGACTACTCTACCTTGGTCTATAGAATCCTGAACAGAACCCACAATTAATTTTACGCCAAGTTTTTCAACTAAATCGTTTCGAAACTGAATGGTTTCCGGAAAATTATGCCCTGTATCTACATGCATTAATGCAAATGGAATTTTACTGGGATAAAAAGCTTTTTTTGCTAAGTGGGTCACTAAAATTGAATCTTTTCCTCCTGAAAATAAGATTACAGGATTCTCAAACTGTGCCCAAACCTCTCTTAGTATATAGATGGCTTCTGACTCTAACTCGTCTAAATAATTTAAATAATATTTGCTCATTTTACTTTAATTCAAGTTTCTTTTGAAGCAGTTTCAAAATTCTGTTGGCTGCTTCTTCCAGATTTTCCCTTTCAGTATTTATTTCAATATCAGGATTTAAAGGATTTTCATAAGGGGAATCAATACCTGTAAAATTTTTAATTTCTCCCGCTCTTGCCTTTTTATACAATCCCTTTACATCTCGCTTTTCACAAGTTTCTAAACTTGTATTTACAAAAACCTCGATAAAATCATCCTTTCCAATAATCTCTTTCACCATATCCCTATTAGTTTTTTTCGGACTAATAAAGGAAGCCAGCACCACAGAGCCGGAATTAACCAAAATCTTGGCTACTTCAGCTGCCACCCTAAGATTTTCTTCCCTTTCTTTATTGCTAAAATTCAGTTCTTTATTTAATCCTTTTCTTAGATTATCTCCATCTAAAATAAAAGTATTAACTTTTGCTTCATAAAGTAGTTTCTCCAACATATTCGCCAGGGTAGATTTTCCCGAACCTGATAAGCCTGTAAACCAAACTACAAACGAAGTATGGTTATTTAGTTTATTACGCTCTTTTCTACCCAGGGAAAAATTAAATGTTTGGATATTGCTCATATTATCTTTTCTAAATTTTAAACAGAAAAAACCATCAGATTTCGCCGCTGATTTTACACTAAATATCTTGTGAAGATAATATAAACACATATCCATTACAATTTCCAAATAACCTGCATTGTTTAATTAAATTTCTTAGGCTAGATTTGAAACTACAAAGGAATTATTCAACAATACTTTTCTATTATAAACCATTTCTTTCCCCGTTTGTTTATCGATCACTTTTAACCCAACAGCTTTGCAAATAGCGTGACCGGCAGCCGTATCCCATTCCATAGTTGGTCCTAACCTTGGATAAATATCTATAAGTCCTTCGGCCATCAGGCAAAATTTAAGAGAACTTCCTTTCGGAATCACATTAACCTGCTGCTCATATTTTTCTTTGATCGATTCAATGAAACTAAGCGTCTCTTTATTAATATGAGATCTACTTCCTGCCACATTAATAGTTTTTTCAACAAAACCTGGAGAGATTTCCTGGGCCTTATTTATCAAACCTTCAATTTCGTTTTCATTATTAATAAGAATCTTAAAAGACTTACCTTCCTTAACATTCCCATAATAAAGCTCTTTACTTACAGGAATATAGATCACCCCAAAAACCGGCAGGTTATTCTCCACAAGGGCAATATTCACTGTAAACTCACCGCTCTTTTTTATAAATTCTTTGGTACCGTCTAATGGATCTACTATCCAGCATTTATTCCATTTTTTTCTTTCAGAAAAAGCAATCTCCTCATTTTCTTCACCGATTATAGGTATCCCGGTAGGTTGTAAATAATTATTTATTATATCATTAGCCGATTTATCAGCGAGTGTCACTGGTGAATCATCATCTTTAAGCTCCACATGAAAATCACCATTTTCGTAAACTCTCATTATTTCTAAGCCCGCATTTACAGCGGCTTTTATTGCCACAAGGAAATCCTGTGAAACATTATTTTGAACTTTGTTATTCATACATTTACTAATTGGCAATACTGTAATTACTTCGCAAATATAATATTTCCCATAAGTCTATCGAATTAATAGGGTTTTAAATATTGAAATTTTTAAAATTCTAATTCAAGGCTTATTTTCTTTGTAAAATACAATAGAATAAAAGATTTAACTAAGTAAAAATCAGAATACCTTAATTGGAAGGAGCAAATCAATAGACTTCCGAGAGACTGAGTGAAGATTTTAAAGGTTTTCTTACAAAAAAAACCAATAGTGCAGGGTAAATCAATATGGCATATACTAGCTCATCTTACCAAATTCAATAAATATTTCCCGTATTCACTTTTCTCAAGCTCCACCGCCAGTTTTTGTAATTGAGCTTTATCTAGATACTTTTTTCTGAAAGCAATTTCCTCAGGACAGGCAATTTTTAAACCCTGTCTTTTTTCGATGGTTTGTACAAAATTAGAAGCTTCTAACATAGAATCATGGGTACCGGTATCTAGCCAGGCGTAACCACGGCCTATAATTTCTACCTTTAATTCTTTTTGATCTAAATATGCCTGGTTGATACTCGTGATTTCCAACTCTCCCCTCTCGCTTGGCTCACATTTTTTGGCGATTTCAATAACTGAATTAGGATAAAAGTAGAGTCCGGTTACCGCAAAATGACTTTTGGGTTTTTCCGGTTTTTCTTCGAGGCTTAGTGCATTCCCCGTTTCATCAAAATCTACTACTCCATATCTTTTTGGATCATTTACATAATATCCAAATACAGTAGCCTGGCCGGATTCTTTACAGTTTCTAACCGCATTCTCCAGTAAACCGCTAAATCCCTGCCCGTAAAAAATGTTATCTCCTAAAACAAGGCATACGTCCTCACTTCCTATAAAATTCTCTCCAATAATAAAAGCTTCAGCTAAACCATTTGGCTTTGGTTGTTCCTCGTAAGACAAATCAAGCCCCCAGGCTTCTCCATCTCCCAGTAGTTTTTGAAAATCAGGAAGATCTTCGGGAGTGGAAATAATAAGGATTTCTCTTATACCCGCCAGCATTAAAACAGACAACGGATAATAAATCATTGGTTTATCATAAACCGCCAGCAATTGTTTTGAAACACTTTTGGTAAGTGGATATAAGCGTGAACCGGTTCCCCCGGCTAGAATAATTCCTTTCATAAATACTGCTCTTTATAATACTCCTTATAACTTCCCGAAACAACGGCTTCTATCCATTTGCGATTATTTAAATACCAATTTACTGTTTTCATTAACCCCTCCTCAAAAGTAACTGAAGGCTTCCACCCCAGTTCCTTATTAATTTTACTGGCATCAATTGCATAACGTTTATCGTGGCCCGGGCGGTCTTTTATAAAAGTGATTAAGGCTTCAGATGCTCCTTTTCTTCTATTCAGTTTTTCATCCATGATTTCACATAGCAACTTTATTAAATCAATATTTTGCCATTCGTTAAATCCGCCGATATTATAGGTTTCTTTATTTTTGCCTTCGTGAAATAATAAATCTATCGCTTTGGCGTGATCTATAACATACAACCAATCTCGCGTGTACTTTCCGTCTCCGTAAACCGGCAATGACTTATTCTCAATAATATTATTGATGAATAATGGGATAAGTTTCTCGGGAAATTGATTTGGCCCGTAATTATTGGAACAATTAGAAATTACATAAGGTAAATTATATGTTTCTCCATAGGCTCTCACAAAATGATCTGAAGCCGCTTTGGAAGCAGAATACGGGGAATTTGGAGCATATGAGGTTTCTTCCGTAAAGAGCCCTGTTTCTCCTAAGGTACCGTATACTTCATCGGTACTAATATGATAAAATAATTTATCTTCCAGCTTTTCTTTCCAGATCCCTAAGGCGGCTTCCATTAAATTTAGAGTGCCGGTAACATTGGTTTCTACGAATATTTTCGGATTGGAAATTGACCGGTCTACGTGAGATTCTGCTGCAAGATGAATTACACTATCAAATTTATATTCCTTAAAAAGCGATTTTACTTTATCAGCATCAGTAATATCAGCTTTTAGAAAATGATAATTTTCGGCACTCTCAATATCTTTAATATTTTCGAGATTGCCGGCATAGGTTAAAGCATCTAAATTAAATATCTGATAATTAGGATATTTATTTACAAAAAGACGAACTACATGAGAGCCTATAAAACCGGCACCACCGGTAATAAGAATATTTCTTTTCAAAGATTTCATTTAAAAAATATAGATTTTTCCTCAAAGATAGTTTTTCTAAGCACTTTTAAAACTGTCTTTCACCCTGTTTTTGACAATAAAACTTCGAAGATTGGAATCAATTATTATCGAAGAAAGCCTAAAAATCTGTAGATTCTAAATGAATTAATTTAGTATTAATGGTTTTATTTATTGGTTGTTTCCCGGCAATACGATTTTCAATCCTATTCACTAATAAATCTACCGCTTGCTCTCCTATTTCTTCCGGAAATTGCTCTACATAACTTATAGAGGGTGTTAAAAAACGCGCTACATCAGCATTTAAAAATCCAATTACTTTTAAATCTTTTGGGATACTAATTTTATTCTCATAAGCCAATCTATAGACCATCATAGTACTCACAAAATCTGTACATAAAATTGCCTCTACCTTATCTTCAACCAGAAGTTTCTGTGTTTTTTCCCTTAAAGAATCAGGTTTTGAAGAATTCGCAATATAAAAATCATCATGGTTTTTAAGAGCATTTCGGTACCCGGTGATTCTTAGTTTCCCCACACCTAAATGATGTATTGAAGTAGCAATTCCTATTTTCTTAATTCCCCGGGATTGAAGGATACGTGTTGCTTCTTCCAAACTATATTCATCGTCTATACCAATTTTATCTACCTGCAGATCCAGGTTAATCCTATCGTATAAAACCACCGGAATATCATAATCTACAAGATTAAAAAGATGATCGTACTCCTTTTTACGTTGTGTTTCTTCTGAAATGGCTATAAGCACCCCATCTACAAATCCCGAGGTTAGCATTTCTGCAATTTGCTGTTCCCTTTCCAGCTTTTCATTAGAGATATAGGTAATCACCTGTAATCCACTTTTCTGGGCCCTGGCCTCAATACCTAATAGTACATTGGCAAAAAATGTATTTGAAATATTGGGAATAATCACTCCTATAGTTCCGCTTTTACTGCTTTTTAAATTTACCGCCACAGGATTGGGTCGATAATTATGAAGTTTAGCAAGTTCCTTAACACGTTCTGCTGTTTTAGGGCTAATTTCAGGGCTGTCGTGCAAAGCTTTAGAAACCGTAGAAACTGAAACATTAAGTAATTTTGCCAGTTCCTTTAAAGTGATTTTATTTTTCATTTTGCTGAATTCTTAATAATGGAACGCTTTTCCTTTATATTATTTTAGCGAAATCGCTAATTTGCAAATATCCAATAAATTCGTGAGTTAAGAAACCCCTACTTCACAAAAGTTTTTTTGAAAGATAAAAAGGTTTTTAAAAATATTATAAATGTAGATAGAAATCTTACTAACCAGATTCAAAATTGCTTCCTATTTATAAATTTGTTCTTAATTTAAATTTTTATTTATGAAATTCCGTAAATCTTACTGGCTTTACATAATTGCGGCTATTATCACCATTGTAGGCCTGATCACCGGTTGGTATTTTTTTCTTCTATTGGTGTTTCCTTTAGGGTTTTTCAACTTCGGAAATAATAAAAATGAAGAAGATAATTGATAGCTGGTAAATCTCTGACACCGGAAATTAATATTCCCGCTGAAGCCTTTAAAAATAAGGCTTCATAAGGAGTTAAACTTATCCTAAACAGCATTTTTAATTTGCATATGAGGGCCTGTAAACGTAATTTAACATTATTAATCAATCAAACAATTTAAGATGAAAGATTACGGAACGCTTTCCCAGGCGATAAACAAATTAAAATTAGAAGAGGGTTATGAACACGATTTCAACCTTCTTGACGAAGAAATAGAGCTTAAATCGAAAGACGAAACTTTTGGAGTAGAAGATTTTGACGTAGATAAGGTTTTACGTTTTGAAGGAATGAGTAATCCTGACGATAATGCCATTCTTTACGCCATAACTACCTCTAAAGGTTACAAAGGAGTTTTAGTTGACGGCTATGGAATTTCCAGCGGCCAGGTCTCAAAAGAAATGATCGCAAAGCTTGATTTAAAAGATAACCGCCCTATTAATTAAGCCTCGTTAAACTTCTATTAAATCAGTCTTTTTTATTGGCTGATCCTTCAAACTATTATATTTTTGTATTGAATTTTTAAAAACCATAAATTAAAACTATGAGCTATTTAGGACTCGATAAAGAGAAAACAAGTAAAACTGTAGAGGAATTAAATGTTCTTCTTGCAGATTATCATTTATACTATCAAAAACTTCGCAATTTTCACTGGAATGTAATTGGGAAAAACTTTTTCGATTTACACGAGAAATTTGAAGAATTATACGATGATGCTAAATTGAAAGTAGATGAAATTGCTGAACGTATTCTTACTTTAAGATATACACCAATCAGTAATTTAACCGATTATCTTGAAGCATCTAACCTAAAAGAATCTAAAGCAGATTTAACCGATTATGAAATGATCGAGACCCTGCTTAAAGATCACGGGACTTTACTTAAGCAAATGCGCTCTGTTGTAGAAACTGCAGATAAAGCAGGTGATGAAGGTACTATAGATTTAATTGGTGCTTACATTAGAGAGTTAGAAAAAACAAGCTGGATGTTAGATGCCTGGAAAATGAAAACTACAGACTCTCATAAGTCCAGCAAATAATTAAAGATTGGAAGACGAATTTAACCTTAGAGAATCCCTAGAAGGGATCACCGCAAAGTTAGTAAGTTGGCTTGATGCCTTAATTTTAAATCTACCCAACTTCTTACTTGCAATCCTGGTTTTTATAATATTTATTTTCCTGGCTAAATATACCGGCCAGTTATTAAGTAAACTACTGGGAAAACGGGTTAAACAAGATTCTATAAGACAAATAACCGTTAAGGTGAGCAAGGCAATTGTGATCCTTATCGGTTTTTTTATTGCCCTTGGCATTTTAGACCTTAATAAAGTGCTTACTTCGGTGCTAGCCGGTGCAGGGGTTGTTGGTTTAGCTATAGGTTTAGCGCTACAGGGAACCTTAAACAATACATTTTCGGGAATTATTTTAAGTTTTTTACCCGAACTTCAAATTGGCGATTGGATAGAAACTAATAATTATGCCGGGGAAGTAACCGAAATAAACCTTAGAAATATAGTTGTAAAACAAGCCGATAACAATTACGTAGTTATTCCCAATTCTAAAATTGTGGAAGAACCTTTTAAAAATTTCTCTAGGACCAACCGCTCTCGCGTAATGCTAAATTGCGGCGTAGGCTACTCTTCTAACCTGGAAAAAGTAAAAGAAATGACGATTGAAACGATCTCTAAACATTTCCCTTCTCGTGGAAATGAGCAGGTAGAATTTATGTTCACTGAATTTGGAGATAGCTCCATTAACTTTGTAGTTCGCTTTTGGACTGATGTTAAGAAAAACCGGGACATTTTAGTTGCCCGAGACATTGCTATTATTGAAATTAAGAAAACTTTTGACAAGAATGGTATCAATATTCCATTCCCTATTAGAACTATCGATTTCTCTAATACTTTAAATATGAAGAAACCGGATTAAGATTGGAAGTTATTTTATTTAATTGAGTCTAAAAACGATTAAAGTAAAGTAGAACTTATATAAAATCCATTCGATTTCGACTTAAATTATTATTCAATTAGATACTCTTGGTTTTGTTCTTCCATGGAAATTCTGTTGACTCAAGCTTCTCAATTTCCAAGAAATTGCATAGCCTTCTGTATGCCCCCTTTTCAGCAACATTTAAAATCAAGAGATCATTTGGTCTATGCCGAAAATATTCTATAACTTCTTTATTATGGTTTTCATAAAATTTAAAAAAATCCTCTCTACTATAAAGATTTGATTTAGGTGTATTAAAAATAAGATTAAAAGAACGCCAGACACCTCCTTTATAATTGTATTTAGCTAATTTAAGATCCCTCTCTGTAGGTAAATTTCCGTTTCTCCCCCAAAGATTTGCGTGGGATTTGGTTATGGAGTTGTACCATTGCTCGGTATTATCTCTTATTGTTAGAATATATTTGCTTCTGGGGAAGGCTTGATCTAAAGCCACGTATGTATAAGGTAAACTAAATGGAATATCTTGAAAAAACTGGGCTGAATAACAATACTTGACTATTTTATGAAAATTACGCTGGGCCCAGGCTGGTAATAGGCTTTCTGCTCTTGATTGGTTTCCCACACTATAACCTAACTCCTTCATTGCTGATTTTAGAGAAGTTGTGCCGGTTTTATTTGCGCCTATGCAGAAAATCTTTTTTTTATTATAAGCTTTTATATACTGTTTACCAGCATATAATTTCCTTTTAATACTCATTAGTTTTGCAAATTTTAACTTTCAATTTTTTAATCAAGAATTAAAACTGGAATCCAAAGCCGAAAGCAAATCGGTAGCCATCGTCACTTCTAAAGAGGCTAAAGGTTCCATTAACAGCGTCTGCACTGTTTACCCAGAAACCAACTCCATAACTGTCGTGCCATTGATTACTGTCTTCAAAATCGGCCCAAACCCTACCTAAATCATAGCCTCCAAAAACTCCAATTTGTAAAGGTAAAAACCTGGTGGTAAATTGATCAAAACCATATCTAAGGTCTGCACCGGTTGCAAAAGCACTTTTCCCGGCAAAACGTTGTAATCGATATCCTCTTAATCCACTCTCACCACCTAAATGCGCTGCCTGATAGAATTCATAATCGTCACCCATATTTAAATGCGCCTGAACTCTTGTTTTTAAAACCAGTTTGCGGTTTGTGGTAAGCGCATTATAAAAGCCCCAGTATGGTTTAAAATATCCATAAACCTGATCGGGATCTGCAGTATTCATTTGGCCACCCAAATTAAGTTCAAATTTCATCCCTCTACTCGGGTTTAAGTTATTATCATAACTTTCGTAACGATATAAAGCATCTAATCCCGCAAAATATTTTCTGTCGAAGAACTCTGGATCATCGGTTTCAAAATCTTCAGTAATAAATCTTCCTTCTGTATCTTCAACTTTATTTCCTTCAAAAGTGGCCATATATCTAAATAAGCTACCAAAAGGTGTTTTATTTTCAAATCCTGCCTTTACCCCAAATCGACTTATTTTTACACGGTTGTAGTCAAAATCTAATTCATCATCAAAATTCGGCGTTTGATTTCCGAAACCAAAAAAGTTCCTGGCAAAATTGGGACTCGTATAATTGGCACCAACTATTAGATTATAATTTCCAAGAATATGAGCAAATTCACCTTCATAATAAAGATCAAAACCTTGGGTTGCAAAATAATAACCACCGCCAAAGGTATGTTGGGCGGTAAATGGGTTTCGTTTAAAAGCATTAATAGTATTTACAACTTCAAGTCCAATTTTAAAACCATCATCGGGGTTAAATCCAAAACCGGGTAAAATAGCTCCCGTGGTAAAATTCTTTTTATCCTTGTCGTAAGTATTTATTTCATAATCATCGGTAAACCTAAACTTTGCGCCACCGCCTTCTTCAATGGTATTTGGTTTAGATTTATGATCGTAAATTTTAAGTCGGTTGTTATTATTTATAGTATAAATATCATTATTCTGGCCGCCAATAATCCTTAAGAAAATATAGTTATCACCTTCGCCATCTACCTGAATTTTATCATCATCATCCAGGGCGTATAACCAAATCTCGTCAGTATCTTTTTTATTATAAACTTTATCACTCAAAACATCAGCTCTTTCACCACCTTTATTTCTACTAATCTTAATACGGGTTTTTCCATCCTTCATTCGGGTAACATCAACAAAATCGTCTTTATCTGTGCCCGTAACAATCGCCAAATCGGCAAAGTGATCGTAATAACGCATCGCAATATCTACAATATTATCCCGTCTCGCTTTTACCTTTTTGATTAGTTCTTTGGTAGTATCATCGTACGTTTCAGGCGGAAGTTTTGCAAAAGCTTCTTCAATAACCGCATCGGTCATATTTTCCTGAATATATTCAGCTTGCTCTCTCCAGGTTTCTTTCCCTACATTCTGAAGCAGGGAACGGTCTAGACCTGTAGCAGAAACATTAAACCATTCTACATTATTAATATCTTCACCGTAAACCGCAAATTGCGAAGCAAAGCCGGTTAAAGCTCTTAACGTGCCAAAAAAGGCACCATCAAAATTAGAAAATACCTGGTCTCTATCTCTGGGAATTGGCTTGAATATACGGTTTCCCTCCTCATCTTCAATTTCAGCCCAGCGCCATTGATCCTGGTGTCTATCCCAATCGCCAATAAGCATATCAAATATCCTGGCTTTTACATAGGCCGGTTCGTCTAAAGAGTATTTTTCATCCCGACGCAACCGATCAAACATCCCAGCGGTACTTTGAATATCGTGATTTGGAGACCCAAAACTCTCGGCACCCAACCAGTGATCTTCAGGACGCTCCTCTATCATATAAATTGCGTCTCCATGTTCTTCGTTATATTTCCCTAATCTAGGTTGCTTAGGTAAATAATAAATTTCGGGATTTGTATGGTGTACTCCAATAGCATCAGCCATAGTAGGGATAGCCAAAAATGCATATGGATGCGCCGCGGTATAAAAATCTGAAATTATATCCTCGGCTACTGTATTTTCTAACTGGGTCTCAATAGGCGTATTTTTAAAGGCAACCGTTTGCAAGAACTGAACAGCCTTCTTTTTTATTCTTCTAAAGTTATATTCCCTATCCAGACTATCTTTCATTCTAATAGAAATAGTTTGGTGACCACCACCGGCTCTCATAGGCGTTAAACCTCCGTAAAGGGTTTCCAAATCTGCGACTTCTAAAGTAATATCTGTACCGTAGAGTTCTCGATATCTCTCTCCCCAAACCGTTCTGTGAACAGAGCCTTTATCGGTTTCATTCTCCGGATAAACCGAGGTGGTTACTGTGTCATCAAATTCTTTCGGAAATTCAGAAATATCAAACTCTTGAGGTGCTTCAAATATTTCTTTCTGAAATAACAGTTTTGGTTTATTCTCTTCATTTCCATAAAAACTAACCCAGGATGAACCGTCCTTAAACACATCATAAACTGCAAAACCCTGTTCAGGATAAGCAAAAACCCCATCGTTACTTAAAGTTGCGTAAGTTGCTTTTGAAGTTGAACCCGAAACAATTTGTTTAATCTTTCCATGTTCTATATACTGTAAAGAGTGTTCATGGCCACTCACAAATATTAACCTGTCAGACTTTTGGCCAAGGGTTTCCAGACGTTTAACTAAAGATTTATAACGTTCGTTTTGAGCATCCTGGATTGAAACACCACCCGTGGTTCTAATTAAAGTAGCCAAAGAACCTAAAATTGGTATAGGAATTTTCTTTTGTGAAGGATAAATGTGCCGATTAAAATTATACTGCCCCCCGTGAATTCCATTGGTGAATAAAGGATGGTGAAGCGCTACAATAATATTCTTATTCTGGCTTTTTTTGAATTCTGTTTCTATTTCAAGAAATAGTGCCTCGCGGGTTTTGATTTCGGCACAATCGTCATTTATCGTTGGGCTTTTATCCCAGTCTTCAAGATACCATTGAGAATCTATAACTATTAGGGTAATTTCGTCCCCAATATCCATAATTTCCAGGCCACAACCTGCTTTTGGGCTCCATATTAGGTCTTCTCCAAACTTCTCTTTTAAATACTTCTCTTCTCTTTCCAGCCCATCAATACGCTCATTATACCAATCGTGGTTACCGGGAATAAAGAGTACATTCCCATCATAATCTTCAATAGCGTCTAATTGGGCATCTATTCTATACTCTGCAGCTTCTCTATCCGGGTGGCCTTCTTCAGGCATTCCGTCAGGATAAATATTATCTCCCAGGAAAATGGTATAATTATCTGATTGTTTTACAGAATCTAGATAGCTTTTAAAAGCAATAAGACCTTTAGAGCTTCCACCAATTGGCGAGTAACCACCGTCTCCTAATAAATAAAAAGACTTTTCAATTTCTTTATTTTGAGGATATCCAAAATTGGAAGTAGGTTCTCCTTCGCGGTATTTAGGATCTGATGAAACACACGAAAAAATCACTAACAGGGCGGTTAGTGACATAAAGAAGTTAGTTTTTTTCATAAATGGTATTGAACATTTTTTGTACTTTGGCGAAACAAAAACAAGCTAAAATATATGAATAATCTCATTGAGAAAGCAGATGATTTTGTTTTAAATCTTTTCAAGGAAAAATTACCGAACACGTATATATACCATAATTACAAGCATACAGAACGGGTGGTTAAAAGTACTAAAGAATTAATTGCCAATTCTGAAATTAATGTTAAACAAGAAGAGGCGTTGTTGCTTGCAGCCTGGTTACACGATACCGGCTACACCCGAACTTTTAAGGGTCATGAAGATGAAAGTATAAAAATTGCAGAAGATTTTTTAAAACAGAACAATGCCACACCAGAGCTCATTGAAGATGTTCTAAATTATATAAATGCCACAAAATTTGAATCTAAACCTGAAACTCTCCCCGAGAAAATTATAAGGGATGCGGACTCGTCTCATTTTGCTAAAGAGTATTTTGAAGAAACCAGCGAACTGCTAAGGCAGGAATTAGAACTTCATAATATTAAGAATTTTACTACCGGTGAATGGATACAGGAGAACATACGAATGTTCACTGAAAAGCATCAATTTTATACCGATTATGCTATTGAAGAATGGGGCCCAAAAAAGGAAGAAAATCTCCTGGAGCTCATTGCCGATAAGAATAAGCAAGAAAAGAAATTAAAGAAAGAAGAAGCTAAAGCGCGTATGAAGGCGCGTTATAAAAATGATAATCCTGAAAGAAGTATCCAAACACTTTTTAGGGTAACGCTTAGAAACCACATAAAATTGAGTGATATTGCCGATACTAAAGCCAACATCTTACTTTCGGTAAATGCGATAATTATTTCCCTGGCGCTTGCTAATATGATTCCCAAATTAGACGCGGCCAGTAATAAACACCTACTTATTCCAACCTTAATCCTTATTTTGTTTAGTGTGGCATCAATAATACTTTCGGTACTATCTACCCGGCCTCAGGTAACCAGTGGAGAATTCACCAAAGAACAGGTTAAAAACAGGGAAGTAAACCTTCTTTTCTTTGGAAATAGCCATAAAATGCCATTTGAGCAGTTTAAATGGGGTATGAAGGAAATTATTAAAGATAAAGATTATGTCTACGAATCTTTAATGTTAGACCTGCACCTACTGGGTAAAGTCTTACATAGAAAGTATAAAATTCTAAGAATAACTTATACTGTATTTATGATAGGGATTATCGTTTCGGTAATCGCTTTTGTGGGCGCTTTTTACCTAATGTAATTCTTCCATTAAATTTTCATAAGTAATCGTTCTATCGGGTTCATTGCTATCTGGCGTATATAAAACATTTATCCTAATAGCTTTGAGCCCTACTACTCCCTGTACATCTTCAAGCTCAAGTAGTTCCAGGTCTTCACCCAAATAATTCTTGGTTTGCAAGTATTTTATATACCTTAAATATTCCTTTTCATCGCCTCGCTGGCTATATACAATTGCAATTTTTCCTTTTTGGGTAATGCGCTCTTCGGTTCCTTTTATAAAAGATTTATCTATTCGTTTTTTAATAATTTCATAGCGTGCATTGTAGGTGCCATCTACATCAAATTTCTTTTCATCCATCCTGTATCTAATAGACATTGTCGAGTTATAAACCAGGATTAATGAAGCGGCATCAAGCTTAATTGGTGTGGTTTGTTGCAACTGATAAAATCGGTTTTCCATTTCGCACATAGTGCTCAATTGCCACAGCCTAAGATTATATAAATACACCTTATTAAAAGGCCTTTCTTTTACCATAGAAGCGCCAATATAAATATTGTGGTCTACTCCATCAGTTTTATAACGTTCAAAATAATGCGGATAAATCTTTTGCGCAGCAATTTGTTTTCTGTCTAAAAATCGTGACATGGTGCGATTAATTTGCTGCACGGTTTCATCGTAATTTTTTCGATGATCATAAATTATTCCTGTTTCAGGATTAAGTTGATTTTGATATTCTTCAACCGCTTTTTTCAATTCAGAAGATTGCTTACTTAAATGGCTCATAATAGGATTTACTTCCTTCTGAAGCAAATTAAAAACCTTTTGTTCACTGGAAGCATTCAGGCTACTTTCCAGCTCGTCCATAAAGTCTGAAATTCTAAATTTAACCTGTTCATAAATAGGAAGTTCCTCTATTTTGTAAGCTTTATCTATTATAGACTGAATAATTTTTAATTGATGAAGCAAATCTTTTTGAATGGCATCATTTCGCGCATCAGAAGAAGCCACCACGTCTATTTGGCCATATAAAGGATAAATATCTTTAAAAACAATGTCTTTAAAGGAAGCCAATCCATCATCATCATAATCTCTAATATATTTTTTGGCTTCTTTTTCAAAAACCCAAAGCACACTTGGGTGTATAGAAGTACATTCACTTTGGATCACAGCTTTTACCCTATTTTCAAAATCACTGCGATTTCTATCTACCGCAGTAGCTATATAAGGGAGAATTTCATCTAATTTAATGGTATTAATACTATTAAGCTGGTTCTTTTTCTTCGCCACCAACTCCAGGATTCCCAGCAATCGATTATTTTTAACTACCGGGGCTAGAATACAACTTTTTACGTCGCCTTCTTTTAATCTTCTGGAAAGGATATTATTTTTCGTTTTTTTAGCATACTCATCTACGTTGGCAATGCTAAAAAAACTGTGATTTTTAAAAATATTATTAAAACCTTCTTCGCAAACGCCTTTCTTACATTCACTTACCAATTCATCATTTAAAATATAACTGTTGGCTTCTTTATATTCCATCTTTTCGAACATTTCGTCCTGCGGATTATAAACGGTAAAACCTACCCGAAGATCAGGGATTTTGTAGATAGACCTAAAAATCTCCTCTAATTTCTGAAGTTCATCTTTTTCTGAAGATTTTTCAAAAAGTAAAGCAGTTTTCAATTCAGATATTGCATCATCCATCGTAACATCGGTAAGATTTACGATGGTAAAACCTTTAAACACCCAACTATTAGGCGGAAATTTTTTACGCCATAAATCTATATCCTCAACATTTTGCAGCAGTTCATCTACATCTTCATCTGTAATTTTCTTTGCATTTTCTTTGGGATAGATATCAATAAAATCTCCGTTTAATGCAATACGGTATCGCCTGGTTATACCTTGTTTATCCGGGATATCAAAATATAGGGGGCGGGAATAGTCTATTTTATACCCGTAGTAATCGTTTAAAATGTTAATGCATTCCTGCACATATACACTTTTGTTATCCAGGTTTCTTATTTCAAGTTCAAAATCGTCTGGAGTATCCTCCATTATTTTCTTTAATCGCTTAGATCTATTAAACAGGAAATTTTGAAATGGAATAGAAGCCGCTTTAATTTCGTTATTGGTAAGTACATTTGGAAAAAGATCGTCCAACAATACCCTTACCGGCTCTCTGTAATTTTTTAACTCTTCAAAATCTTTAATACCTTCGGTTAATGCAGGGAAAGCCTCCACATGCTCAAGAATACTTTTTATATAATTCCGGGAAATCTCATTTTCTTCAAACTCGAGCTGTTTTTTATACTGCTCAACAACTTTATGAAAACTAATTTGAATCTCAAAAGGTAAATTTTGTTTCTGTTCTTTCATAAATAAGTAATATCTGTTAAAATTACATATTCCGCAAGGCTTACAAATTTACAGAGTTTAAATTAACAATTTTTTATAAAATTTGGAAGGTATTGCCATGACAGATGCTTATTTTTGCTATAAAATAAACCAATTTTTATGCGTAAAATTATAGTTATGCTGGCGGTTGCAACCGTATTTGCCTCTTGCCAGGAAGATAAAGGATATTTTATTTCTGGAAGCGCTCCAGAAATGGAAAACGGAAAGATGATTTATGTTTCTGAAATTGACGAAAACACCAATCGTCCCAAAAGAATTGATTCTACCTCTCTGGAAAATGGCGAATTTGAATTAGATCTTGAAGATCCAGAAACTCCAAATTTAAGCTTTCTTGAATTTCAAGGTATACAGGGCAATGTTATATTTATTGCTGAAAATGAAAAAATAAACTTCAAAGTTTATAAAGATAGCATAAGAGCTTCTGAAGTAAATGGAGGAAAAGAGAACCGTTTATTATATGAGTATTTAGGACATATTAAAAATACTACTGAAAAGGTCAATAAAGGGCGGAAAGAAATGCAGAAGGCTTTCCAGGAACAAGACAGTACTAAACTTGCAACCTTACAGGAAACTGAAACTGAAATTATAGATAACGACAAGGTTTATAAGAAAAAGGTGGTTCAGGAAAATCCCGATTCATTTGTTTCAATAATGGTGATTAGCGATATGCTTAGAATGAAATCGTACCCAACAAATGAAATAAAAGAAATGTTTGATGGCCTTTCTGAAGAAATTCAAAATACTGCCATTGGGAAACAAATTGGTCAAAATCTTGAAAAAGAAAGTAAAGTTGCGGTTGGTAGCAAAGCTCCTAATTTCACAGCTCCAACTCCAGATGGGGACGAACTTTCTTTAAAAGACGCGATGGGAAAAGTAACGGTAATAGATTTTTGGGCGGCCTGGTGTAAACCCTGCCGTGTAGAAAATCCTAACCTTGTAAGAACTTATAATAAATACAAAGACGATGGTCTTAGTGTTATTGGTGTTTCTTTAGATCGTCCTGGCCAAAAAGACCGTTGGATAAAAGCTATTGAAGAAGATGGATTGCCGTGGCACCAGGTTTCTAATCTTCAGTTCTGGCAGGATCCTGTTGCTCAACTTTATGGGATTAAAGCAATTCCCGCAGCTTTTGTTTTAGATGAAGAAGGTACTATAGTTGCCCGTGACCTTAGAGGTGACGATTTAGATAATAAAATTGGAGAATTACTTAACAAAGGATAATATTTTCAGTTTTCAACACATAAAAAAAGCGCCGTAGTGGCGCTTTTTTTATTTAGCAGTTATTGAGATTCTATTCCATAAGTAACTGAAAAGAAACATCTACATCTATGCTTATTTCCATTTCACCGGGTGCCATAGTTTCCTGGTTAGAAGCTTCATCTGCAGAACCTTTTATTCTCATAGCACCATAAACCGGCTGGTAATTATTACTACTCCCCTCACTAATCTTATAAGCTTTTCCTACGGTTTGGCCCAAAGGTTTTGCAAGTGCTTCAGCTTTCTCCTTAGCATTTAATACCGCTTTTCTTCTGGCTTCAGCCTTATGTTTTTCAATCTCTGAAGATTCAAATTCAATACCATTAATTCCGTTAAGGCCATTTTCCAGCAAACCTTTCATTATAGATTCATATTTGCTAATATCTTCCAAAGTAATTGAAATTGCCTGGTTGGCTACATACGTATAGGTTTTATCGTTGTAATTATAGCGCTTATTTAAATTGATATAATTAGTATTGATATTTTTTTCGGCAATTCCTTCAGATTTTAAGTATTTAATCACTTTATTCACCACTTCATCATTTTGAGATTTTACTGAAGTAGCACTTTGGCCTTCGTGTTCAATTTGGGATTTTATAGTCACCTTATCGGGTGCTACTTTTACAACTCCTTCTCCGGTGACGTGAATTCCGGGATTTGTATCATTTTGAGCTTGCATTCCAAAGCCGGTAATTACGGCCATAAGTAAGATTATTTTTTTCATAGGTGATTTATTATGTTAAAAGGGCTAATACAATAAGAGTACCAAATTAGATTTTTCCCATTTTTTGCATCACAAATAAGAAAACAATGGGAAGCGCAAGCAATAATACCATTAATAAATGTTCTTCAAAAACCCAACTGGCTAGCAAAAGAGTTAATAAATATCCGCCTACAGCACCGCCAAAATGGGCATCGTGACCAATATTACCAACCTGGCGCTTCATCCCGTAAATGGTATAAAACAAATAGCCTATTCCAAAAATATATGCCGGGATGGGAATAATGAAAAATAAGCCCAACATCATATCTGGCCTTAAGAGAATGGCTGAATACAAGACGCCCATCACCGCGCCACTTGCGCCAACAGCCGTATAATGCATATCTTTTTTATGAAAATAATATGAAAGCAAATTCCCTAAAACCAAACTGGCAAGGTAAACAATTATAAAACCTACTGTTCCCAGAAAAAAGATAACCGAATTGGCGAAAAAATACAAGGTTAGCATATTCACCAAAAGGTGTGTAGTATTTACATGCAAAAATCCTGAAGTAAGAATTTGATATTTAGCGCCGCGATTAATATCGGCAATATTAAATTTATATTTCTGAAAAAAAGAATCGTCTTTAAATCCTTTGAATGAAACCAACACATTTACACCAATAATTATAAGGGTAACCAGGTTTAATTCTCCCATAGTAGCTTTAGTTTAGTGCCAAATATACCATATATTTGCTGAAAATTATTTTATGCAGGCTGTAGTTTTTTGGTTGGCTTACCCGCTACTTTGGCTAATTTCTATTCTTCCTTTTCCTCTTTTCTACCTGGTTTCAGATGTGGTTTACTTTATTGTTTATTACCTGATAGGATACCGTAAAAAAACAGTAACCAATAATTTAAAACTTGTTTTTCCTGAAAAATCTACTGAAGAAATTATTAAAATAAGAAAGAAATTCTATTCCCATATGTGTGATATGTTTCTGGAAATGATAAAAAGTATTTCTATCTCTGAAGAGGAATTAAAAAAACGATTTATTTACACCAATCTTGAAGAGCTTAGGCGAATAGAAAAACTAGACAAAAGTATTATGCTTATGTGTGGGCACTATGCCAGTTTTGAGTGGCTTTTTGCGCTACAACTGCACGATCTTAAACACAGCGCATTTGGCATTTATAAAAAAATTAGAAATCCCGGTTTTGACAAACTAATTAATGATATAAGAAGACGGTTTGGCGCCGAACTAATACAAAATTCCAAAGCAAGTTTGCGAATAGCAAATAATCAAAAAGAAGGTATTCGGGGGGCTTATGCTATGATAGCCGATCAATCTCCCAGAACATCCAGTTATAAATTTTGGACAGATTTTATGGGGAAAAAAGTTCCTTTTTATACAGGTTCTGAAAGAATAGCTACAGAATTTGATATGGTGGTACTATATCTCCATGTAGAAAAAGTAAAAAGAGGCCATTATAAGGCCTCTTTAATTAATATTTCTGATAATCCTGCTGAAACCAAAAACAATCAAATAACCTTAGATTACATTCAGCATTTGGAAAAACAAATTCGGGAAAAACCAGAATTCTATCTCTGGACGCACAAGCGCTGGAAACATGTGGGAAAAGAAATTCCCGAAAATGCTGTTGTTCGCTAAGCTATAATTTTCTCGATTTCTTTAATCATATCCTCAGCTAGTGCATCAGCTTTCGCCTGAGATTTTGCTTCGGTATAAATTCTTATAATCGGCTCGGTATTCGATTTTCTTAAATGCACCCAGTTTTCTGGGAAATCTATTTTTACTCCGTCTACGGTTGAAACTTCTTCATTTTTATACTTTTCTTCCATAGTCTTTAAAATACTGTCCACATCAATTTCTGGTGTCAACTGAATTTTATTTTTGCTCATAAAATAAGCGGTATATTCTTTTCGCAATTCAGAAACACTTATATTTTTTTCGGCTAAATGGGTTAAAAACAATCCAACTCCCACAAGGCTATCACGGCCGTAATGAGATTCAGGATAGATAATTCCACCATTTCCTTCCCCGCCAATTACTGCATTGGAATCTTTCATTAGTTTAACAACGTTCACTTCTCCCACGGCACTGGCTTTATATTCCCCACCGTGTTTTTTAGTCACATCGCTAAGCGCCCGGGACGATGATAAATTACTTACGGTATTCCCCGGTGTTTTAGATAAAACATAATCGGCACAAGCTACCAACGTATACTCTTCGCCAAACATTTCGCCATTTTCATCTATAAAAGCAAGCCTGTCTACATCTGGATCTACTACAATTCCAAAATCGGCTTTTTCTTTTTTTACCAATTCACAAATATCGGTAAGGTGTTCTTTTAAAGGCTCTGGATTATGCGGGAAATGCCCGTTTGGCTCACAATAAAGTTCTATTACCTCAACACCCATTTTCTTTAAAAGTTGTGGGATAACAATTCCTCCACTAGAATTCACTCCATCAACTACCACTTTAAAACAGGCCTTTTTAATTTTTTTGGCATCCACAAGTTTAAGTTTCAACACCTCTTCTATATGGATATCCATATAATTATCTTTCCGGGTGATGGAACCAAGATCATCAACTTCAGAAAAATTAAAATTATCCTGCTCGGCATATTCCAGAATTTTAGCACCCTCTACCCCATCCAAAAATTCTCCTTTACTATTTAATAATTTAAGGGCGTTCCATTGTTTGGGATTATGGCTTGCTGTTAAGATAATTCCACCGTCTGCATTTTCTAAAGGCACGGCTATTTCTACGGTTGGCGTTGTTGAAAGGTCAATATCTATCACGTCTATTCCTAAACCGGTAAGAGTATTCATTGTTAAATCCTGCACCATTTTCCCTGAGATCCTGGCGTCCCGACCTACAACTACTTTTAATTTTTTATCTTTTGAATTATTCTTTAGCCAGGTTCCGTAAGCAGCGGCGAATTTTACGGTATCTATAGGAGTTAGATTATCTCCGGTTCTTCCGCCTATTGTACCACGTATTCCTGAAATTGATTTTATTAAACTCATAAGTTTATTTTATATTAAATGTTTTTAATAGTGAACCAGCCAGGGGCGAGCTCAAAGTGTTTTATTTCTAGATATATAAATCTCTATTATCGAGTAAAATTTTAACAAATATACAAGGCATAGACAGGTAGCGCCAAAACTTAACAAAAATTAAACAGGAAACTACGGGATTTACGTAACTTTCAAAGATGAATTTCTTAGCACACATATATCTTTCGGGCGATAACGCGCAATTAAAAATCGGTAATTTTATTGCAGATTCGGTGAAAGGAAAACAGTATTTAGATTTTCCAGTCGAAATTCAAAAAGGAATAGTACTCCATCGTGCTATAGATACTTTTACTGACACTCACCCAATTGTAAGTAAAAGTGTAGAGCGTTTATTTGATCGATACGGCCATTACAGTAGGGTTATTGTAGATATATTATATGATCATTTTCTAGCCGCAAACTGGGTAGAATATTCTGAGATTCCGTTAAAAGAGTATACCGAAGATTTTTATAAACTTTTGAAGGATAATTATGAAGTTTTACCAAAGCCGGTACAAAAATTTCTTCCCTATATGGTGGCCGATAACTGGCTTTACAACTACCGAGAAATAGAAGGAATAGAAAAAATTCTTTTTCAAATGAACCGAAGAATTAAATATCGCGCTAAAATGCACCTTGCAGTAGAAGAACTCAGAGAGTTTTATGAAGAATTTGAAAATGAATTTAGAATGTTTTTTGAAGAGTTAAGGACTTATGTAAAATCTGAAATTAACACATAGAAAAAGAAGAGCCCGAGTTGGGCTCTTCAGTTTTAAGATTACAATTTATTAAATTAATTTGAAGGATTAATGTTTGCAGCATTAATTCCATTTAATGTCATTGGATCATTTGATAAAACAATATCATCCATAGCGAAATCGTTGCCAGAGTTATCATCTTCACGATCTCTAATTCTAATTAACATTGATCCATCATTCGCAGCAGTCAGAATAAATCCAATGGTGCTCCAATTTCCATCAGCGTCTTTAGCTAAAGAACTAATTTCAAAATCCCCCGCAGTCGTTGCAGATTCTGGGGTACCAGAACGGTAACGAACCCTTAGTCTTGCGTTGTTTACATCAGGTGCACTAATATCTTTTACCCTCATTTTAAGGAAATAAGTATCGCCTTCACACAATTCTGGAGTTTCCATAGTATAAATTACTCTATCTGAGACATCTGGAGAGCCATCAAAAACAATCATATTTCCATCGTCTCCATCTTGACCAGCACCTACGAATTGATCGTAGTATTTACTTGGATCATTTGTAATTAAGTAACCACCGAATGGCGCAGTTGCTCCTGGAGAATCAGCCGCCGTGTAATCGCCATCACTATTGGTATCTACATCAATATAATCGGTTTGTAAATCAGTTAGGTCTACAACTCCGGTACCGAAATCTTGTGCCCAATCGGTAACTACTCTACTTAGAAGACAAGGATCTGAATCCTCTCCACAGTATTCACCACCTTGTCTAAAGTGCCAGTATTTCTGCTTACCATCAATTTCGAAGGCTTCATCTTTAGTGTCTTCATCTGAGAAGTCTCCCCTTCTAATTAAAGTTTCAATACCTTCATCGTCTATGGTGTAAATTTCACCGTAGAACCAGGTTTCCCCATCGCGATCTGGTAAAGGAATACATAAAGGATCTGCTTGGACAACTTCACCAGTATTTTCTCCATTATTAAAATCATTGGTAGCATTTACTAGTGCAGTGGCATCTGTAAATTCAATATCCCCTTCACCTGGCAAAGCAGGATATTCCCACACTTTAACTCTAAAATGAGAAGGTTTGTGTCGACCAGTTTCTTCATCACATTCATTTCCAAAAATACAGATGTAAGTTAAAGGTACTTCTTCAAAATCAAAGAATAAGTAACCATATTCCTGAACATCCTGTTCATCATAACATAATACTTCAACTTCCTGATAATGTTTAGTTCCAACATTTAATGTAAATTGTTGGGGAAGAGGTGATTCTACAAAATTGTAAAAGTTAGCAGGTCCGTATTGATTATCGCTACGAGGGGCCATAAATATTAGATCATTATTATCATTATATACAGCAAAATATTCTAGGGTATAATCTCCCTGCTCTAGTTCGAGATCTTCTGCCTCAAAAGTTAAATAATTATCAGCTCCATCACCGTCGCTATCAACAGAAACCGGAATCACGGGGATATCAATATAACCTCCACTCACCCAATCTCCCAAGTCGTCTTTAACACCAACTCGTACATATTCAGGATCTGAATTTTCAAAGCAGCCTTCTACAGGTGCATCCACGGCTTGTTTAGAATCTACTTTCCTAGTAAAATCACTAAGCATTCCTGTAAAAGATAGAGCTACCATCTCTTCTCCAGCTGGTCCATCGGGACTGTCTGGATTGTCTTCCTTACTACAGGAAGTCATTACCATCGCTAAAAGAGCGACGTAAGCCAAATAAACTTTAAAGTTTTTCATAATAAAAAATTTAGATTAATTAATAAAAGGTTTGATTAATAAGCCTGTAAAAAGAACCACCCAATGACAGGCCTATGAGTTTAATATTTAAATTTATTCTATTTCGCATATTGATTGATTATCTACGTTAATTGCTGAAATCACTTCAAAAAGACCATTTCCAAAAAGCTGGCCCGGATAAAATGGTTCTGAACAACTTGTATGTAGATTATATGATGTATCCGAAATTGTAAACTCCAATTCTGTCCATACTGAAGGAATAGGATGTCCTCCATTTGTTGCCTCCCCTGGCAACAGTATTTCTTCATTTTTATTTACAACTCCGTTAAATATTACGTAAGGAGAGTCTGGACCGTTATGAGTTACCACCAAATTAATTGCATCGTCACCTAAATATTTAACCGTTAGCTCCTTTATTTTCCCACCCTCATCGTTATCACAAGGTACACAGTCTTTCGGTTCTTCCGGATCCTGGGGTTCTTCTTCACATTCTCCTTCATTATCGGTTAAATCATCTAATAAATCGAAATTATCTGCTTCATCGCAACAAGCTTCCCTAAAATGGTAATAATAATGTTGCTGTTCTTCCTGGTATATGTTTGTTAGATCTTCAGCATTAAAACTTCCTTCCCTTATTAAGATTTCTGTTTCATCCTCTACGATCCATATTTTTGCATAATATTCTTCTATTTCGGGAAGTGGAAAACAGAGTGCATCAGCATAATAATGGGTGCCGTTTTCATCACTAAAGGTCTTTCTTTCATTTTGGGCCACAACAAGTAGGTCAGCCTCATTAGAGTCTTTCCATACTTTCATTTTAAATTGCGCAGGCATATGTTTTTGATCTTTATCACATACATTGCCGTAAGTACATAGGTAAATTAAATTAGTTGTATTAAAATCGAAGAATAGATAACCAAAGGCAAAAGCATAGTGCTCTTCATAACATAATACTTCTACCGGTTGGTAATATTTTACCCCGGGACGTATCTTAACTTGTATTGGTAATGGATTATCTACGAAATTGTGATATTGAATACTTTGGGTATAATCTAAATCTCCATCAGGAATCCTGGGAGCCATATAAATAATGTCAGCCTCATCATTGCCGGCTGCAGTGGCTACCGCAAAATACTCTATGCTATACTCTCCTTCTTCAAGTTCCAGATCTGCTGACTCCTGGGTAAACCAGGCATCCAAATTCCCATCATTATCCAAATCGGTTCCGTTTGGATTAACTTGAATTTCAATCTTATGCTGGTGAGAATTTTTATACCAAACCCACTTACCACTTTCATCCTTTACCTTAATAACAACTCTAACAAACAGAGGATTCTCATTTGAACATTGTGGAATATCATAAGAATCAGAGGAAGTTTGTTTATTTAACTGGTTACGGTTGGCCAGGTCGCTTAGTACACTTCCAAAAGAAAGTTTTCCTACAGCATGAGATTCTTCTAATTCCTTACCTACTTCTTCCTTTGTACAGGAAACAACACAAAACAATATTAGAATTATTCCCAGGCTAAAACGTATAATTTTTTTCATTGCCTAAATAGTTTAATTATTCAACCTGAACCAAATCAGGTATATTTCAATACACAGTGTAGGGGTAAATTGAGTGGGGGGAATTTTCAGGCTGGTAGGATATTGCCTTTAAATCTTAACACTAATTTATGATGAGGAATGAAACTAGTGTATGGGGAAAACCCTGTAAGATTAACCAAATTCAATTCAAGTAATTATTAGTCTTTTTCCTACAGAGATATAAAAAACTGAAAAGATCAACTAACATTTTTGCAAAATCTAAAAGAAAACCCAGATGAAATACCATTAATCTCGATAAACTTAAATTATTTATATTCTCCCGGAAAACGCAGAAAATCAAAACATTAAATAAACATTCTTAAAATGCTCATCGAACATTTGAAACAACAGGAAATTGTGCACGACTTAATTCATAAAAATAAAATAAATAAATTGTAGGCTTTCAATTTGATTTACATTGATTCTAATAATTGTGGAATTTAACCACAAAGGGTGTGGAAATTAAATCTACAGTTTAGAGGCCATAAAATTTTAGAAATAAAAAACCCGGAGGTTTTCCCCCGGGTTTTTATTGATGGCTGATTTCTTTCTAATTATACAAAAAACCAGTAACCATATTTAATTTCTACTTCTTTCCAGCCCCATTTAGAATTATAATACCATCTATCATAATTTCTGAGTACCGTTAATCCGTTAAGAGTATAATATTCTCCATTTAAATATTTGGGTTCTGACCCATCATCTGTATACATACTTTTAATGCCAGAAATATCTCCTGAAGAAAGTGCGGAACGTTGCACCTGGTAAGTGTTACCATTTGTCCTGGTTATAGTGGGCTCTCCATTCTTAGAAAAAGAATAAGCGCCATACATCATTATAGACTCAAAATCCAGGCTTGTGGTATATTCATCACCATCAAAACCACTGGCTTCGTAAGTATGAAAATTATGCTCTGTACCGCTTCTCACATTATCCAGGTGTACCGTAATATAATTATTCCTATCTACACGGCTTTGTTCGTGCCAAAGTCCTACGGCATGACCAATTTCGTGAATGGTATTCCCGGTGCTACAGTAATCAGACAGTGTTATATTCTGTCTACCGCCAATCATCCCTACATAGGAAGAACAGCCGGAGCCGGTAGTAAAGTATATGTAGTTAGATTGTCCTGACCTTTCAACAAACTTTAACGGGGTATTATTCTCCCAGTGACGTATTGCATCGTGAACCCTGTTTTTATCGGGTAGACTGGAATTTATAGAATAATAAACGGTATTATCTGGCCACATTCCCGAAGTACGCCCTGTACTCTTTTCCTGCGGAATAGCCTCTTTGTTTTTATAAACAATAGATTGTGGGGATTTGCTTGATTGACCTTTAGGAATCAAAATATCACCCTGGTAAACATAATCATCACCATGGTCTTCTACGGGCATTTTTTGACCGGCATAATAAATTTGGGAAACAGGGCCCAGATCATTAGGAAAGGCCATTTCTGATTGTTGATCTGAGATTTCTTCTGGTTTGAGTCGCGTTTCTGCTTCTTGATTTTCTGAAATTGGATCTTTACTACATGCCAGAATCGCTAGAACAGGTAGTAACAAAAATTTGCTTTTTTTCATAAGTAGGGTTTACTTTTTTTTATGATTTAATTAATATAAATTTCATTCTGGATTTACAAAGGTCATTCCAAAAAAAAACCGGCTTTTACAACTCTAAAATTTTAATAGTCAGATTCCTACAAGGATGAAGATTTTTCCGTTTTAAACAATTTGGGGAATTTTTAAAACTTAATAAAAATACTTTTCCATCTCTTCCTAAAGGACTGTTTTTGCTATTATTTCAGTCAGTTTTTAATTAAAATTGAACTGCAGATTCTCAGAAACTTTTGGCCAACATACAGACTTATTTCCACTCTGTTAATTTTTTTAACAATCAAGTAGGATGAAGATAATAAATATTTGAGCATTTATTATCTTCATCCCTCTTCCAGAACCGTGCATACGGGTCTCGTACACGGCTCATGTTAAATCTTATTCAGTACTGTTTGATAGTACTGATGCAAAGTGTTCCCTTCAACTGTGTCCATTGCGTACAACCCTAATTCTGTGAAGTACTTATTGGGCAGGGCATAGTGTATTAAATTGGTGGAGGAGTTTCTCCATCGGGTTACCGATATCTTAAGAAAATTCCCCTTATAGCCCATACGCCTTAGTTGTCGGTGAAGAGGTTTCCAGCTTTTCCAGCTTTTCATCACCATCATTCGTAACCTTCTCCTGATCCAGCTTAAAAGATCCTGGAACAGCTTTTTGGTCAAGCCTATTCGGAAGTAATTGGCAAAACCCCTTAATAGCGGGTTCAGTTCTTTAATATAGAAAGCTATACTTTGCCCTTTAGTTCTAGGGGTTAGTAATTTTACTTTCTTTTTGAACCTCTTGATGCTTTTGTGGGATACCACTACTCCATAGGGCTTTATCACCACACCTAAATAGTGGATGCCTTCTTCAAGGTCTGTCAGACTGCTCTTGTTTTTATTCACTTCTAACCCAAGCTCTTTTTCCAGATAACTCGTGGCTTTAGCCATGTATTTTCCAGCTTGAGCTTTGGTTGGTGCAAACAACAGCACGTCATCAGCAAACCTCACCATTCGTATGCCTGAATTTTTCATATGCTGGTCGAATGCGTCCAGATAGATATTCATCAGAAGCGGTGAGATAATTCCCCCTTGTGGACTCCCCTTCTTTGTAGGTGTGAAGCGCGCTCCATCAAGTGCGCCGGATTCTAAAAAGCTCCCTATCAGTTTAAGTATCTTTCCATCGCTTACCCGTTTGCCCACGCTTTGCACTATCAGCCGATGGTCTAGAGTATCAAAACATTTGGATAAATCCATGTCTGCTACATGATCCAGACCATAGTACCGACTAAAGCGCTCTGCTTTGGCAATGGCATGATGAGCACTTCGTTTAGGACGATACCCATAACTGGAGGGATGGAATTCGGGATCGAAGATAGGTTGCAACACATTAAGCAGCGATTGTTGTACAATGCGGTCTTTGATGGTTGGGATACCCAATCCTCTCTTGCTCCCGTCTGGTTTATCGATATAGGCTCGCCTTACCGGCTGTGGCCTATATCTCCCCTCTTTCAGTTCCCTGGAGAGTTGGCACAAATTCTCCTCTAAAGCTGAACTAAAATCAGCTATACTTTGGTTATCCACTCCCTTGGCTCTGGAACCTTTGTTTTTCCTTACCTCACGGTAGGCTTGTTCCAGCCTAGGTAATGCATATACCTTGTCTATAAGACTGTACCATTTTCGCATAATGAAACTTTCTCTTCTTTGCAGTACGGTTTATTTCTTTAGGCAGAATTAGACAGATTGTTTGTTCATAAGGTATACTGTTGTCTTTAGCACTGTGGCAATCTATAACAGTAAAAGAAAATCTTACTACTCAATACTCGCGCGGATTAACAGCCAGAGTTAGCTCGTCACTCCTCTTTGCTGCAATTCCTCAGAATGTTTCAATTCCGATTGTCTTCGCTTATGGCTAATTCCTTTAAAGAACTTCCTGTACTTAATTTAACTTCGTCCCTTCGCATCCGCCACAGTTAATCTGTGACAGTCATTGCAACCGATTATGCGATTCTTGTGCAATGTCATTTGGGTTTTCTCCTCCACACTGTCACCAGTGCTTCTCAGGCCTAAATTTTCTCACTACTACGGACTCATCTGCCACCTGATTTTCCATAACAAATCCTTGTCTCTCGACTTGTTTCTGCTTAGCCTCAAAAGGCGAATAATCAGGCTTCCCCCGTTAAGCAAACATTCCTGTTAGTGAAGCCATCCGTTTTAACATATATTGCTATTCGGATTTTGGGCATCGGCACTTTTTGCAACCTTACCCCCAATATATGCCAGAATCGGTTCGATTTCTCTATGTTCCACTAACTTGCTAGGTCTTCCTTCACACCCCACCGTTGCCAGTGACGCACTTGACTTTACATTGCTCTTCCCTCCGATCAGGTGAGCGGGCTTTCTTTCAAGCCTCGGAATTGTTTGCATGCAGGGCAAACAAAAAGCTGTGCGAAAATTTCGCACAGCCTCTTTTGTAATCTTCAAGAGTGAGGATTACAAAAACCCAGTGAATTAGTCACCCCCCGGTTATAAATTTACTGGGTAATTTTATTCTAGGTATCAGATCTTGTACAAACGTTAGCAGAAAAACGAACATAGACAGTTCCAGAGAAATCTCCTGTAACTTCTATATCCACATCAGCTTCATTGGTATCCTCTGGTGCCGTAAGATCATCTTCATATACACATGTAATTGCGTCACCCAATTCATCTACAATTTCCAACCTATAATCTTTCAGATAAAAACTGGTATTTGTATTTATAAGTAACATATCTCCGTCAGCATCAAAAGAAATCAAGCCTAATGCTACGGTTGTATTATTACCTATGAAAATTGGTAATGGTTCTGAATCTGTTATTGCTATCCACTCGGTAAGATCAGTTACATCAGTTCCGGCTACGTAAACTCTTTCACAGTCGCCAGCTGATGGTAAAGTAGGACACTCTGCAACTGAATCACCACATGTTGGATCGGGATCTCTTACACACCCAGGATTCTCATTTTCATTTAAGATTTCGTCTCCATCAATGTCTGAATCACAAACGTCTCCTATTCCATCTTCATCCAGATCGGCTTGATCTGTATTGGGAGTAGCTGGGCAATTATCCTGTCCATTAGGTATTGTATCATTATCACAATCAGCAGCAGGATCTTGAGGATCACACTCTTCTCCATTCCCATTTCCTGGATCATCATCCTCATCACAGAATAGGATATGGAAATAATCAATAGTGCCATCTTCACGAACACTCTCCATTATTTGTGACCAGGTAAGATTAAGAACAATTTCTTCCTCAGCAGGAGTTGGATAATTTCCTTCCCAATTTGATAAAGTTGCAATTATTCTTATATATTCTGTAGTACTGGTTTCATCAAACATAGGCGCTGGAACTGCGAAGCAGAAAGGATCAGCATAATAATCACCGGTATCTTCATCAAATCCATAGCTATCTTCTGGTAGATCCATGCTTGTATACAAAGTTCTATCTTCGTCTCCACCGGTATATATAACCTCAAGGCTGTAATTGGCAGTATAGTGTCTTCCATCATCATCACAATAGTTTGCAAAAATACACACTTCGTGAAGTACCTCAGGTACCAGATCAAAGAATTGGTAACCATATAAATTTACCTCACGGTCATCAAAACACAGCACTTCAATATCAACATATTTTTTTGAACCTGCTCTTATTGGAAAGTTATATGGAAGACCCTGATTCACAAAAGCTCCATATTCACTGGTAGTTGCCGGTGCAGCCCAAATAACGGTAGATCCTGCATCATCTGGATCACCATCATATACCAGGAAGGTAGTGACTGAAACCGTAGCTGTTTTATCATCAGCATTTGCTACAGGAATTTTTAAATCTTCGTCATAATCAGTGAAAAAGCTTCCATCTTCGCTTAAAATAGGAACATTTACATTAATAACACCTTCCAGGTCTGTACCTGCATTATGTGTTAATTCTATATGCGCATAGGCTGGAGCGTCAGATGAACAGTCGGGAATACTTTGCTTGACCGCTGCACGGTTTACAAAGTCATTAAGGGTTGCCCCCAGACTTAATTCAGCAAAACTCTCTGAACCTGGATCGTTGTTTAAGGTTCCTTCCTCATCTTTTGTACACGAGGTAAAAAAGAGGGAAAAAACGGCCACAATGGCCAGATATTTTCTTAGAAGTATCATAATTAAAGTTTTTGGATTAAATATTTAGAATGGTTAATAAACTACCAGAAGGTTTCATACCCTCCTGGTAGTTGGCTTTTCATTTTAATAACAAGCTACGGCATGAACAATAATATAGAAGTCATTACTATAGTCTCTTGTCCAGGTATAGGTAAGAGTATTTGCATCCACTTCATCATTAAGGTTATATTGCCCGGGTGCAAAAACATCATTTCCTGATGGTGCAACTTCACTTAAATTAATATGAAGCTCACTTAAGCTTACTCCGGGTTCCAGTGTGATTTCCAGAGTAATATCATCACCATTAACAGAGATCTCCGCTGTAGCAATATGTTCTCCTTTGGAAGTATTATTCTGTGCAGCACCTGCCCAAATATCGAGAGTATTACTACTTCCATCTATACCTGTTTGGTAGTGTTCTGCCCAACCCCATCGATTAGCATTTGCTAAGGTATTAAGAGCTGTATCTCCTTCCATATAGGCGGTTTCGCAGGTATCCCCACCTTCTTCAGGACATCCATTATTAGATTCTGGACCTGCCTGGTAAGGACATTCATCTTCACAATCATTTAATCCATCACTATCAGCATCTCCAGCACAATCATCAATAGGACAACCACCATCTAATGGATCACCGGCTTCTTCTGGACATTGATCACACCCATCTGGAATACCATCTTCATCCATGTCTTCATCATCATCATAGCCTTCACATAAATCATCTTCATTAGGTACGCAGTCACCATCGGTATCCTCTTCAGTTATTGGACAATCAAGTATAGGGTCATCTCCACAGTTAAAGAAAATATGTTCATAATCTATAGTGTCATTATCACCAAAATATGATTGTACATCGTTCCAGCTTAAATAGATGATTTCAGGGTCTTCAGCACCAGGTGTTCCGTAATTGTCAGACCAACTAGCCAAAGTAACGGTTACTCTTAAGTATGCCTCAGTGTCTAACTCGTCATACATAGGAGCCGGAATTGCTAAACATAGTGGTTCAGCATACCAGTCACCCGAATTATCATCTTCGGTATTTCCGGTTTCAGGAGATCTATTGGTATATAAGTTAATATCATCCTCTCCTTCTCTTATATAATCTATATCAATATTATAATTTGCAGTATAATGTTTACCATTATCGGTACAGTAGTTAGCAAATACACAGAACTCGTATAATTCTATTGGAATAAGATCAAAGAATTGGTATCCATATAGATTTACATCTCTATCGTCAAAACATAAGACTTCAACATCCAAATATTTTTTAGATCCTGCTCTTAAATCAAAATTGATAGGTAAAGCATCATTCACAAAGTTCTTATATTCACCTTCGTCAGTTGGTGCTACCCATATGGGTGAAACACCTTCTCCTGGTTCTTCAGCATACACCATAAAAGTGGTAAGGCTTACTGCGGTTGTAGTTTCGTTAGCCGGAATTGGAATTTCCAGATCTTCTTCGTAATCAGTGAAATAAGTGTCACCATCAAAGAGAATAGGTACAACTACATCTTCAGTTCCCAATTCGTGGGTAAGTACTATCCAGGCATACATTGGTGTATCATCAGAACATTCCGGGATTTCATCTGAAATAGCCTGACGATTATCATTCACAAGATCATTCAAAATAGCACCTATAGAGATACTACCCATTTCCTCGTTTACAGAGGGCTCATTGGTCTCTTCTTTACTACAGGACGAAAATAACATCCCCGTAGCCACGAAAATGGCCAGCATTAATTTTAAATTCTTCATTGTTTCTATGTTTTAAAAGGAATTAAAAAGGTGTCCCAAAAACTGGGACACCTTATAAGAGTTTTAGTACTCTTCAAATTCTCCACAAGCTAGTGGTGTCATATCAGACTCATGTAACACAGCTGTTCTATTAGCTAGATTAGCAGCTGCTACCTGAGCAGGAGTTAAAGTAAAAGTCCTGGTGTAGAATAAGTTTCCAGCTCCGTCAGCTACAGGCCATACATCTCCTGTATAATCAAGATCCCAAATTGGCGAACCAAAAGCATCACAACTTGCATTTTCATGGATATGTTGTGGTACATCTCCTGGAATAAGTTCAGTAGCTGCTGTAGTAGCAGTTAATTGATTCCCCTGTAACTTCAGGTATGCAAATCCTACAGCATTTGAATCACCTAAATTCTTTAAACAGGCTTTGTAACGTTTAGCTTCTGTTCTTGGGTCATCAAATGGTGGAGGGTTATCGCCACCACATCCATAATTAAAGTGGTAATAATCCATTGTTGAATCGTCGTCTTCACTATAAAACATTCTAATTTCTTCATCAGTGATAGGACCAGCAAGAATTACTTCTCCTGCATCGTCTGAACTATACTCATCGGTATTATCTAATGTAATTTCAAAATAGTAAGTATCAGTTTCAGCGGTATCAGGTAACCAGAAACATAATGGATCTGAATAATAGTCACCTGTAGTGTCATCTTCATCTACAGTATTAGATTCAGTGTAAATTGGATCTCCAACTGCTTCTGAGCCCATCCATACATTAACTGTATAACCGGCTACGTAGTGTCTACCATCTTCTGAAGGACAGAAGTTTCCGAATAAACAGAATTTAATCAGCGGAATTGGTACAAGGTCAAAGAATTGATATCCGTATAAGTTTACTTCTCTATCATCGAAACATAAAACTTCTACATCAACATATTTCTTTGAGCCGGCTCTAAGTTCAAAATTAATTGGAAGCGGATCGTTTACAAAGTTTTCATACTCACTATCTTCTTTTGGAGTAACCCAAATTGGCAATGTACTTTCACCCGGTTCTTCGGAGTACACCCAGAAATCTGTTACACTAACAGAAGTAGTAGTTTCTCCGGCAGGGATTGGAATTGCCAGATCTTCATCATAATCTGTAAAATAAGTAGTTCCATCAAAATTTACAGGAACAACTACGTCTTCTTCGCCCAAATCATGGGTTAGAATAACTCTTACATACATGGGAGCATCATCGGAACATTCAGGAATAGACTGTTTTAGTAATCCCTGTCTATCCAGGTCGTTTAAAACTGCTCCCAGGGAAATGCTCGCCATTTCTCCATCGGTTCCCACATTGTTTGTGGGTTCATCTTTACTACAAGATGCAAATAACATCGCGATAATAACGACGCTTGAAAGGTAATTTTTTAGGTTTTTCATAACACTAAAGTTTTGGTTAATAAATATTTAGAATGGTTAAAACAATATATATAAATATGACTCTGTAAAGAGCATCTTGATATATCAATACTACTTGTTGGGGGGCTCAAAAAAAATAGGCTGAGGTAAATACTAGTGAAGTGGGGTGACTAGTAATTCATATGATAAATGTAGTCTAATTCTTTCCTATCATGCTATAGGGGTTTTCTCCCCTATTTTACCGAAAAGTCTAATTTTTAGACTTTTTGATAATCTATAAGCTTATGATTTATCGCATATATTATGCTCTCCAGGATAGTATCAGAGTTGGTTCTCTTTATAATATTAGAACGATGTTTTTCTATTGTTTTTGGGGAGATAAACAACGCTTCAGATATATCTTTGGTTTTATAGCCTTTAATAAGTAATTCAATAATTTCCTTCTCTCTATTAGTGAATTTAAAATCGGTGAGCTGGCTATTTTGTTTGAAGCAATTTTCTACTTCTTCAGAAGCAGTGCCTATTCGGTCATTAATCACTTCGCTTTCTTCCATAAGATCAATAAACATGACAAATTGATGCCCAAAATTCCTGTTTAACTTAGAAAAATTAATACGGGCATTTCTCACCTTATCATTCCTTAATAGTAAGGCAGTCTTAGTGGCTGCCTTTATATGTTTACCGCGGGCAAAATTTCTTAAACTATCTTTAACCTTTTGTACATTTTCGCATTTCACGAAATCGGTAAGTTTTAAACCCTTTTTCTCTTTCACATCAAAACTTTGCTTAAAAGCATCGTTCATCGCTACAATTTCATTTTGATCCAGTAGCACTACCGGTTGGGAAATAATATTAAACATTCCCATAAAAGCGTCTTTCCAATAATTGGAAAGTGAACGGTTGCTATATACCAGTTTTACAATCTTCCCGCAAAGTGCCTCTATAGTAGGAGAGTATATAAACTCATCTACTACTTTTCTAAATCTACTTTCAGCTTCGGCCCTATATCGTTCTTCGGCATAAACAACCAGCCAGGCTTTAGTAAGAAAATGATTTGATTTAAAATTGGCGATATTCTTAAAATTCCTACCCGATCTAAAGGAAGAATAATCTAATAAGATTATATCGGGTAATAAATTAAGTGCCATGTTAAAGCCAGTATGCAAAGAGTTTGCGTGAGCTACTTCAAATTGCATACTAACACCCTCCTGAACACAGTCTACCATACTTTGTTTGTTGGTTATAAGCAACAACTGCTTTTTTTCTGTTATCATAATACATCAATTTTGCGGCTATTTAGCCAGTTAGTAAAAACTGTGGAGTAGGTCCACAAAAAATTAAATTGATAGATTTAAAACATAACAATAGAAGGGTCTGGATGTTTTAAATCTTACGTGGGGGGGGTTAAAAATAACGGGGCAAAACTGATGGGGCTAAAAACTACCTACTTGTAGGTTTAATACTTTTCTGGGGGGATGAAAAAAAATTTCATGAAGATTTGGTATCTCAAATATAGGGGATTAACCTTATTTTATGCAAAAAAATAAAGTAATATTATACTGACAATCAACAGAATAAACAAAGGATAAAAGGAGCATTATAGCCGATAAATTTTATGTTTCTAAAAATTTGTTTTTTCACCACCTTAACCACGCTAAAATTTTATTGCTAATTCCTCTTTAAAAAACTTTAAACCATAATTAACACTCCCAGAAACTTCCTTTCTTTTTAGTTAGCAACACTTTAAGTACCTTTGCCCCCTTGATAAAAAATATGGCTAAAACCGAAGAATTTATAGAGGTATTAGGGGCTCGCGTCCATAATCTTAAAAATATAGATGTTAATATTCCCAGAGAGAAACTGGTTGTGATTACCGGTCTTTCGGGATCCGGGAAGTCTTCCCTGGCTTTTGATACGATTTATGCCGAAGGCCAGCGGCGGTATATTGAAACCTTCTCTGCTTATGCCCGCCAATTTTTGGGTGGTCTGGAGCGTCCCGATGTAGATAAAATTGAAGGTCTCTCCCCTGTTATTGCTATAGAACAAAAAACCACCAGTAAAAATCCGCGAAGTACGGTTGGGACTATTACAGAGATTTACGATTTCCTACGCTTACTCTACGCGCGTGCCGGTGAAGCTTATAGTTATAAGACCGGGGAGAAAATGGTTAGCTATACCGATAGCCAAATAAAAGATCTTATTTTAAAAGATTTTAAAGGGAAAAAAGTAAGTGTTTTGGCTCCCGTGGTGAAATCCAGAAAAGGGCATTACCGTGAATTATTTGAGCAAATAGCCAAGCAGGGATTTCTTAAAGCAAGGGTAAATGGTGAAGTTAGGGACCTGGTAAAAGGAATGAAACTGGACCGGTACAAAACCCACGATATAGAGATTGTAATAGATCGCTTAAAAATTGATGATAAGACCGATGCACAAAAGCGCCTGGACGAAAGTATAAAAACCGCGATGTATCATGGTAGTGATACGCTAATTATTTTAGACCAGGAAACTGAAAATGTTCGGTATTTTAGCAGGAATTTAATGTGCCCCACAACGGGAATTTCTTATCCTAATCCTGAGCCCAATACTTTTTCCTTTAATTCGCCTAAAGGTGCCTGCCCAAGCTGTAACGGGATTGGCACTTTATACCAGGTGAATATTGATAAAATTATTCCAGATAATTCTAAGTCGATCAAAAATGGAGCACTGGCTCCTCACGGTCCGCAAAAAAAGAACTGGGTTTTTTCTCAGCTGGAATTAATTGCTGAGCGCTGGGACTTTAAACTTACGGATCCTGTTTCTAAAATACCAGATGCCGCAATGAAGTTTATACTTTACGGGGGCAAAGAGACTTTTACCAAAGAATCTAAAAGCCTTGGTGTAAACCGGGAGTTTAAGATTAATTTTGAAGGCGTAGCAACTTTTATTGAAACTACTTTTAATAATAACGATTCTACTTCTTTAAGACGCTGGGCCAAAGAATATATGGATAAAGTTGAATGTCCCGTTTGTGAAGGCAGTCGACTCAAAAAAGAATCGCTTTATTTTAGAATTAACGATAAAAATATAGCCGAACTTTCTTTAATGGATATTGAAGATTTGGCTAAATGGTTTGTTGGGTTAGAGAAAAAGCTAAGCGAAAAACAAAACAAAATTGCTGCTGAAGTTATTAAAGAAATTAGAACGAGAATTGGTTTTCTGGTAGACGTTGGGCTTACCTATCTTTCCCTTAACCGCGGTTCTAAATCGCTTTCTGGCGGAGAAGCACAAAGAATTAGACTGGCTACACAAATTGGTTCCCAATTAGTAGGTGTTCTTTATATTTTAGATGAACCTAGTATTGGTTTACATCAGCGTGATAACGAAAAACTTATTAATTCACTTATTTCTCTAAGGGATATTGGCAATTCTGTGATTGTGGTAGAACACGATAAAGATATGATAGAACGCGCCGATTATGTGATTGATATTGGGCCCAGAGCCGGAAAACACGGTGGTGAAATTATAAGTGAAGGCCCGCCTTCAGAATTATTAAAACACGATACGCTTACTGCTTCCTATCTAAACGGAACCAAAGAAATTTCAGTTCCTAAAGAAAGAAGAAAGGGAAATGGAAAGCATATAGAACTAAAAGGAGCAACCGGAAACAACCTTAAAAATGTTTCTATTAAAATTCCTTTAGGGCAAATGATTGCGGTTACGGGAGTTTCGGGAAGTGGAAAATCTACGCTTATCAACGAGACGCTTTATCCTATTATGAATGCCCATTATTTTAATGGCGTAAAAGAACCAAAACCATATAAAAGCATTAAAGGTCTTGATAATGCCGATAAAGTAATTGATATTAACCAGACACCAATTGGTAGAACTCCAAGATCTAACCCAGCTACGTATACTGGCGTATTTTCAGAAATTAGGAGTCTTTTTGCAAAAACCCCCGAGTCGCTAATTCGTGGTTATAAACCCGGAAGATTTAGCTTTAACGTAAAAGGCGGCAGATGCGAAACTTGTAGAGGTGGTGGATTACGTGTTATTGAAATGAATTTCCTTCCGGACGTTTACGTAGAATGTGAAACCTGCCAGGGAAAACGCTTCAATCGAGAAACTCTGGAAATTAGGTACAAGGGAAAGTCGATTGCTGATGTTTTAGAAATGACCATCAATGATGCAACCACTTTCTTCGAACCAATTCCCAAAATATATAGAAAATTAAAAACCATAAAAGATGTTGGTTTAGGGTATATCACGCTTGGCCAACAAAGTACCACGCTATCTGGAGGGGAGGCCCAGCGAATTAAACTTGCTACAGAACTTTCAAAACGTGATACAGGAAATACTTTTTATATTTTAGACGAGCCAACCACCGGTTTGCACTTCGAAGATATTCGGGTATTAATGGATGTTTTAAACGAATTAACAAATAAAGGAAACACCGTACTTATTATAGAACATAATATGGATGTAATAAAAATGGCCGATTATATAATTGATATTGGTCCCGAAGGCGGAAAAAATGGCGGAAAAGTTATCGCTAAAGGCACCCCAGAAGAAGTGGCCAAATCAAAAAAGAGTTATACTGCCGGTTTCCTTAAAAAAGAATTACACTAACTATATTAATTATAATATGAATAAAAATCTTAAAAATAAAGCCTGGAACGAAATTAAAACAAACGATTCATGGGCCATATTTAAAATAATGGGCGAATTTGTAAATGGCTACGAAAAGCTAAGTCAAATTGGTCCCTGTGTTTCAATTTTTGGTTCAGCCAGAACCAAACCAGATCAAAAGTATTATAAACTAGCTGAAAAAATATCAAAAAAAATCGTTGAAAACGGCTACGGCGTAATTACCGGTGGTGGCCCGGGAATTATGGAAGCCGGTAATAAAGGTGCTCATCTTGGAGGCGGAACTTCTGTAGGATTAAATATAGATTTACCTTTCGAGCAACACGACAACCCATATATTGATAATGATAAAAGCCTGGATTTTGATTACTTTTTTGTTAGAAAAGTAATGTTTGTAAAATATTCACAGGGATTTGTAGTTATGCCGGGCGGTTTTGGAACTTTAGACGAACTTTTTGAAGCCATCACCCTTATTCAAACCCATAAAATAGATAAATTCCCTATTATTTTAGTAGGAAGGGATTTTTGGGGAGGTCTTGTAGACTGGGTTCAAAAAACACTTTTAGATACCTTTCAAAACATTAGCGCTCCAGATATGGATCTTGTTCAGGTTGTAGATACCGAAGATGAAGTTATTGAAATTCTAAACGAATTCTACGGGGAATATAATCTTAGCCCTAACTTTTAATCAAATCTTAAGAAGGGAAAAAAACTTTGATTATATTTAGCTCGAATTCTGTGTTACGTTAAATATATTCCCATTGAGATTTTATCTGTTTTATTTATTTTTTTTTGTGGGAATTGGATGGGGTTTTGCACAAAACTCCATCTCCTTACAAGCTCACTTAAACGATAGTACACATACTTTTACCATAGAGCAGGAATTGGTGTATACTAACTCCAGTAACGATACTCTTACCCAAATTTATCTTAACGATTGGGCAAATGCCTTTAGTGCAAAAGACACTCCCCTTGCAAAACGTTTTGCCGAAGAATTTGCGAGACGCTTCAGGTTTGCTAAAAATGAAGAGCGAGGTGCTACCTATATTAATAAACTCACCAATACCGAAGATGAAGCCTTAATTTGGGAACGCCCATACCTGGCCCAGGACCTTATTAGAGTTAAACTTTATAAACCTTTACTACCCGGTAATAGTATCACCATTAATTTAGATTACCAGGTAAGGATTCCTATAGATAAATTTACTCGTTACGGGGTAGATTCAAATAATAATTATAAACTCCGGTATTGGTATATTACTCCTGGCGTTTACAAAAACGGAAATTGGGAAGTTTACAGCCATAAAGATTTAGGCGATCAATATAATGCAATGCATGATGTTGAAATTACCCTTACCACTCCACCTAAATACTATGTAGGCTCGGCGCTGGATTTTGAAGGTGTTAGTACGAGTAATGGCTCAAAAACCGTAAAACTTTCAGGGAAAGATCAATTAGACACTAAATTATACCTAACCAACTCTTTCATTTTTGAGTCTATTAGAACCGAAGATCACGAAATATTTACAAATGTAGATGATGATGAACTTCAGCCTGAAATAAAAAGAATTTTATTAAATCGTATTTTAAAATACTATAACAAAAGACTTGGGGAATATCCTCATCAAAACATTTTTGTAACACGGGACGATTATTTAATAAGTCCTATTTATGGTTTAAACCAATTACCTGGCTTTATTCGTCCTTTTCCAGATGGTTTTCAATACGATATTAAGCAGTTTAAAACCATTACTAATTATTTGCTAAAAAATTCGGTGCACATTAATCCGCGGAAAGAACAATGGGTTCATGATGCCATCCTGGTTTCTTTAATGATAGATTATGTAAATGAGTATTATCCTAATATGAAACTTTTAGGAAACCTAAGTAATATTATTGGTATACGATGGTTTCACGCAGCAGACCTGGAATTTAACGACCAGTACCAGTTTCTTTATATGAATATGGCAAGAATGAATTTAGACCAACCGCTTAGAACCGCGCAGGATTCCCTGGTTAAATTCAATAAAAATATTGCTAATGCCTATAAAGCAGGAGTGGGCTTAAAATATCTTGAAGATTACCTGGAAAATGATAAAATAAAAGAAGCTGTTAAAGATTTCTACCAGGAAAATAATATGCGTCCCAGTACTGCAAAAGATTTTGAGCAGAGCTTAAAAAGCCATGCAACAAAAGATATTTCGTGGTTTTTCCAGGATTATGTAGACTCCAATAAAAAAATAGATTTTACCATTCAAAGACTAAATAAAACAAAAGATTCGCTGCGGGTAACCATTAAAAATAAAAGAAATACCAATTTTCCTATTTCTTTATATGGTTTAAAAGATGGAGAAGTAATCTTTAAAAAATGGGTAGATAATATAGATAAAACCAAAACAGTTGAAATCCCAAGGCAGGGTGTAGACAGGCTCGCATTAAATTACGAACAAAATATTCCGGAATTCAATCAACGGGATAATTATAAAGCGGTGACTAAACTCTTTAATAAACCGCTTCAGTTTAGATTACTTCAGGATATAGAAGACCCCCGGTATAACCAGTTGTTTTTTATGCCAGAATTTAATTATAACCTCTACGATGGTATTTCTATTGGGCCCAAATTGTATAATAAAACAGTACTTTCTAAAACCTTCAATTTTAATATTTCACCTAAATATGGTTTTAATAGTGAAACCATAGTTGGATCGGCCTCTTTTAGCAATACCCACCAGTTTGAAAATAAGGAACTCTACAAAATTTCTTACGGTATTGGAGGCACGCGCTATTCATATGGCTACGATCTCTTCTATGAAAAATATACTCCATTTTTAAGTTTTTCTTTTAGAGATAAATATTTACGGGATAATGAGCGTCAAAATCTGCTAATTAGAAATGTAAATGTAAGGCGGGATAGCGATCCTGATAAAACTTTAGACGAACCCAATTACAATGTTTTTAATATTAATTACAGGTACAGTAAGCCTCATTTAGTAGATTACTACAGTGCTTCTTTTGATTTTCAACTGGCTGAAAAATTCAGTAAAATTTCTATGAGCCTGGAATATCGAAAACTATTTAGAAATAATCGGCAAATAAATCTTCGCTTATTTACCGGTACATTTTTGTATAGCGATAATATGGAAACCGATTATTTTAGTTTTGCCTTAGATCGCCCTACAGATTATCTTTTTGATTATAATTACTACGGAAGAAGCCAGGGCTCCGGTCTATTCAGTCAGCAAATTATAGTGGCAGAAGGCGGGTTCAAATCTCAATTACAGCCTGAATATGCCAACCAATGGCTAACTACTTTAAATGCCAGTACTAACCTATACAAATGGTTTTTTATATATGGCGATGTAGGTTTGGTTAAAAATCAGCACCAAAATGCGCGGTTTTTATACGACTCTGGGGTACGCTTAAGTTTAGTAGACGATTATTTTGAAGTTTTCTTTCCTGTTTATTCCAATTTAGGCTGGGAAGTAGCCCAGGAAAATTACGATCAGAAAATAAGATTTATTGTTTCCTTAGATATAAATACATTAATTAGGTTATTTACCCGTCGCTGGTATTAACAAATATTTAAATGCTTAGGTAATTCTTAGCATTCTTCAATTCAATTACATATTAATCAGTATTTACTATTAAAACTGATATTTCATTTGAGTAAATACAATAAAAATCCTTTAAAATATACTTTTCTTAAAATATTTTGATTTTAATGAATTGTGTACAATCTAAGTTTTCGTTACATTTGTTATTATTCATAAATTACGTTCATGCAAAGCGAAACAAAAACTAAAGATTCAATTTCATTTGAAGATTTCAAGGCCGAGGTGCTGGCAGATTACAACATTGCCGTTACCAGCCGGGAATGCAGCCTCTTGGGAAGACGTGAAGTGCTTACCGGAAAGGCTAAATTCGGGATCTTTGGCGATGGAAAAGAAGTGCCACAGCTTGCAATGGCAAAGGCTTTTAAAAATGGTGATTTTAGGTCTGGTTACTATCGTGATCAAACTTTTATGATGGCCATTAATCAATTTAGCATAGAACAATTCTTTTCCGGTTTGTATGCCGATTCTAACCTGGAGAATGAACCAATGTCTGGCGGAAGACAAATGGGAGGACACTTTACCACCCACAGCCTTAATGAAGACGGTAGCTGGAAAAACCTGATGGAACAAAAAAACTCCAGTGCAGATATTTCTCCTACCGCCGGTCAAATGCCAAGACTTTTGGGACTCGCACAGGCTTCTAAAATATATAGAAACGTAGCAGGTATTCCATCTGAAAAATTTTCAGAAAATGGAAATGAAATTGCCTGGGGCACTATTGGAAACGCCAGTACCAGTGAAGGTCATTTTTGGGAAACCCTAAACGCTGCCGGCGTTATGCAGGTGCCTATGGTTTTAAGCGTATGGGACGACGAATATGGAATTTCGGTACACGCGAAACATCAAACTACAAAAGAAAACATATCTGAAATCGTAAAAGGTTTCCAAAGAAATGAAGATGAAAAAGGCTACGAAATAATCGTAGTGAATGGCTGGGATTATGTAGCGCTAATTGAAGCCTACGAAAAAGCCGAAAAAATAGCCAGAAAAGAACATTGCCCGGTACTTATTCACGTGGTAGAACTTACACAGCCGCAAGGGCATTCTACCTCTGGTTCTCACGAACGTTACAAAAATGAACAACGCCTTTCCTGGGAACGTGAATACGACTGTAATGTAAAGTTTAGAGAATGGATTCTTGAAAACAATATTAGCACAGATGAAGAGCTGCAAAATATTGAGAAAGAAATTAAGCGCAAAGTTAGAGAAGGCAAGAAAAAAGCCTGGAACAACTATTTACAGCCTACAAAAGAAAAGCAAAAAGAGTTACTCGCGGTACTATCTAAACTGGCAAAGAATACCGAAGAAAAAGAGAGTGTAGTTAAACTGGCAAAAGATCTTAACTCAAATAAAGAACCGCTTAAAAAAGATCTTGCAGTTGCTGCAAGAAAAACTTTAAGAGCTGTTAGAAAAGAAAATTCAGAAGAAAAATCCCAATTACTGGATTGGTTCACAGATTTTGAGAAAGATATGGCGAATGATTATAACAGTCATTTATATATCGAAAATAAAGGAGTTCTTTCTGAAGTTTTACCGGAATATGATGAGGATTCAGCTGAAGTTGATGGAAGAATTATTTTAAGAGATAACTTCGACCAGATTTTTGGTAATATTCCTGAAACATTAATTTTTGGTGAAGATGCGGGTGAAATTGGCGATGTAAACCAGGGACTGGAAGGTCTTCAAAAAAAATATGGAAAACTACGGGTAGCCGATGTTGGTATTCGCGAAGCCACTATTCTTGGCCAGGGCATAGGAATGGCAATGAGAGGTCTTAGACCAATTGCCGAAATTCAATACCTGGACTACGTGATGTACGCCTTACAGGGAATGAGTGATGATTTGGCAACCTTACAATACCGTACTAAAGGAAAACAAAAAGCTCCACTAATTATAAGAACTCGTGGTCACCGTTTAGAAGGAATTTGGCACAGTGGTTCACAAATGGGTGGAATTTTAAACCTGGTACGCGGTATGTATGTTTTAGTACCGAGAAATATGACTAAGGCTGCAGGTTTTTATAATACTTTACTGGAACAGGATACCCCTGCATTATTAGTAGAATGTTTAAACGGTTACCGTTTAAAAGAGAAAAAACCGAGTAACTTACCCGATCTTAGAACACCAATTGGTAAGGTTGAAACGGTAAGAGAAGGTAGTGATATCACTTTAATTTCTTATGGTTCTACTTTAAGAATAGTTTGCCAAACTGCTGAAGAATTAAGCGAATATGGAATTAATGCAGAAGTAATAGATGCACAGTCTCTACTACCTTTTGATTTAGATCACGACATTGTAAAAAGTGTAGAAAAAACCAACCGACTTCTAGTTATAGACGAGGATGTTCCGGGAGGAGCTTCAGCATTTATTTTAGATAAGGTTTTAAATGAACAAAACGCCTGGAGATACCTGGACAGTAAACCGCAAACCCTAACCGCTAAGGAACACCGCCCGGCTTACGGGACTGATGGTGATTATTTTAGTAAACCTTCAGCAGAAGATATTTTTGAAAAGGTTTATTCGATTTTTAATGAAGTAAACCCCGAGGAATATCCGGCGATACGATAAATCTTGTTAATTGTTTAAATGAGAATCCCCAGTCTAAAATTAGATTGGGGATTTTTGATTTTCTGATATTTCAGTTAGTAGGAGTTCTGGAAATTTACAGCCAATTAAATTCACTGATTCTAAAGCCCCTAAAACAATCATCTACACAGCCTGTTTCAACAAAACCACAATTGGAGATTATTCCGGCTTCATCTGTATTAAAATAAATCTCGTTATCTGCTTTATTAATATTTAAATAATCAGATAGACAGGTTTGATATAATTCATCTATGAGCAAAGGATCAAAACCTTCAGAATTACTACCAATTTCCTCACCGGTTTCTGTATAAGATTTAATTTCCACTTCTACCATTTCACCCTCGTCGCTATATGTCTGTTCATAATAAAGATATTCCCTTTTACTAATAATACCATCTTTTACCGATATGATTGTTCGGTTACCAAATCCGCTCCAGGAAATAAAACTAATTGTATAACTATAAGAATTTCCGTTAATATTCTTGAGCTCGCTCCACACCTTCTTACTTTCATTATAACTAACCCCGCTCTCACCAGTAATTGCACTATTATTATTTTCATTCTCAGAACAAGAAAAAAGCACTAGGAAAAAAAGGAAAAAATTTGAGATCTTCATACAGTATTTATTGAATGTCTTCATAAAAGATGCAAAAATGTGCTAAAGGTTGCGTAAAGTTTTATAAAAAAAAGGATTTTTATCACTTTTTACCTTCTCACATCCAGTGTTTCGAACTAACCTCTGCCTTATATAATACATAATTTACGTATTGAATTATACCAGTATTCACCGCATAAAACTTAAGATCACCACCTGCGGTATGAAAAACTACATTTACCAGGTTCTTTCTGCGGTACCAAATAGGCTGCTTTACACTTATAGATTGAATCTTAAATAATTCCAGGGTTTCTTCGGTTTTGTTCCAAAAGCCGGTTTTCTTCTGTAGAAATTCTTCGGTGATTATAAGTTTACGGGCTCTAAAAGCGAGTATTTGTAAAGTTAAAGCTGCGATAGTATATACTCCCGCTATTGCTAAAACAGCACCTAATTTTAGGTTTATAAAGTCTAAAAAATACCAGAAGGCAAGAAAAATAACTACCGGTAACATTGCCAGGGAAATTTTTCTGAATAATAATAATTTATCTGGTCTAAAGGTTGTGCTGAAACTAGATTTAGAAGATTCTGGATATAAAAAATATTTTATTTTTTCTACAATTTCTTTTCCAAGACCCGGAATCTTTATTTTATTCTTCCGTAGTTCATTTTCACTACTTGATAAAGAAATTTGGGCCTCATAAAGATTTAAACGCTCCTGGACCGGGTTTGTTTTAATTCGCATTAACTGAAGCCGTCTCGGTTGCAGGGAAACCTTGGTATTGGTTTTCAACCCCATCTCCACCTCCATTTTATCCCTATTCTGCTGAATAGTCAAACCATAATATTTGATAAAAACTTCAATAATCGTAATACTAATACTTAAAAGTAAAAGCAACACAAAAAGGATCGCTAAAAAACCGATAGATTGTAAAACCCCGGAAAACTGATCAAAATAAACCTCTACATCTTCTACCTGATCTTTAAAATAGGTATTTACCCTATTATAAATAGTCATTACAAAAGCAAAAACTAACGAAAGCCCGCGTAAATAATTCGTACTAATCCCAATTTTAAGGAGCGTGAGAAACCCTACTTTATGAGTCCAAAAAACCTCTTTGTTTTCCTCTGTTTTTTCAGATTCTTCTTCTAATGAAGTTTCTTCGGTTTTTTCAGCTTTCGCTTTTAATAAGATTTTTGAAAGTTTATTGGCATCTTCTTCAGAAACCGCTTTTATTTCAACTTCTTTAAGATTACTCCCGGCGGTTTCTATTACCAGGCTGTAAACCTTAATTATTCGTTGAAGAATAGAACGTTTAAAATAAACCTGCTGAATTTTATCAAAAGGAATCGCAGTATTTTCGGTAGAAAAAATCCCTTTTTCTAATACAAATTCCTCCCGCTTATAATCGATATAAAAAATAAATTTGCGATAGTACAGGTAGCTATAGATAAGGGCTAAGAACCCAATAAAAAGCAATGCAAGACCAATATAAATTAAAGTCGTTCTACTGGGGCCACTAACCAACAAATACGCGACCACCGCCCAGAAAGATCTAAATAATTTATAAATGCTGGAAATAAAAATAAGAAGAATACCGGCTATAGATTGGCGCTGGGGATTGCTGTAGGCTTCAGGATTCATCATTAGAAATCTTAACCGCAATAGCTTCTTTTAATTGCACAGCCATTTCGGGTTCTAAACCGGGAATAGAAATATCGCTTGCGCCTCCACCTGCAGTAAAAATATTAAGGCTGGAAATTCCTAAAAGCTTATCCCAAATTCCTCGTGAAATCGATGCGTGCTGCACTCGGTTAAATGGAATTACGGTGATTTTACTAAAAACAAACCCTCTTTTATAAATAATGTCTTTTTCCCTAATCGCATATCCCAAACTCTGAAGCAATTTATAATTATTCCAAAATCTAAATATAAAAGCGACTAATACAAAGCCAAAAATAATCCCCGACTGAGCATAATTTAGCTGAAAAAACCAAAACACTCCCAGTGCAATAGTCAGAACGAGCATAAAAATGCCCGTCTGAATATTCATTTTTATAAGATATTTAGACGAAACTGAAGAAAAAGCTACCTGCTCATATTGGGGCAGGGAAGCTAAATCTATTTGTTCGTTACTAAAGTCCTTGGCTACGGGATCCATTTTTTGTCAAAATTTGGTTTTCTTTTTTCCAGAAAAGCATCACGGCCTTCTTTAGCTTCATCTGTCATATAGGCAAGTCTGGTAACTTCTCCTGCAAAAACCTGTTGGCCCACCATTCCGTCATCGGTCATGTTCATGGCGAATTTCAGCATTTTAATGGAAGTTGGTGATTTTGCCATAATTTCCTGCGCCCATTCGTAAGCAGTATCTTCCAGCTCATCGTGCGGAATAACCGCATTCACCATTCCCATTTCGTAAGCTTCCTGTGCCGAATAATTTCTTCCGAGGAAAAAGATTTCCCGTGCCTTCTTCTGCCCTACCATTTTTGCTAAATAAGCTGAACCATAACCGGCATCAAAACTCGTTACATCGGCATCGGTTTGTTTAAAAATAGCGTGTTCTTTACTTGCAAGCGTTAAATCGCAAACTACGTGCAAACTATGCCCGCCACCTACTGCCCAGCCGGGAACTACACAAATTACAGCCTTTGGCATAAACCGGATTAGACGTTGTACTTCCAAAATATTCAATCTATGGTAGCCATCTTCACCTACATAACCCTGGTGCCCACGGGCTTTTTGATCGCCACCGCTACAAAATGCCCATTTCCCATCTTTAGTAGAAGGACCTTCGGCCGAAAGTAAAACGCAGCCAATTTCAGTATCTTCGTGTGCATTGTGAAAGGCATCTAAAAGTTCTGAGGTAGTTTTAGGTCTAAACGCATTGCGAACATCAGGTCGGTTAAAGGATATTCGCGCCACGCCACCCGATTTTTTATAAGTTATATCTTCGTATTCTTTTACAGTTTTCCAGTTGATTTCACTCATAGGTCTTTATTTTATTCAAAAATAAGCTTTTCAATTTATCTTAATATATTTGCGCTGCAAATAGATTTGCATTGTTTTTGCTATATTAAAGACAAAAGCCCTAAAAATGAAATTTCGCTTGCTATTTCTTAGTCTATTTTTATTCAACATAACTTCGGTTTCCGCCCAGGAATATTGGGATGTTGCCGATTTTGAAATTAGCAATTACAGTATAGAACCTTCCTGGAGTGACCTTAGTTTTGGACAACAATTCTTTAAAGGAGATTTTGATCTTCCCAGCGGCGAATTTTTAAATGTAGATGATGGAAAACGCGCCAGTGTAGATATGGTTGGTATTCTTGAAAGCCAACGAAATATGAAAAAACGTACTGTAGATATTGGCACTCCCTTACCTACAACAAATCAAAAGAAAAAAGCTTTTGAAATTTCTAATAATTACCGAATTAGGGATAATGACGAAGTTTACAATGATGCACTGAATTCGAATCCTTATTACCAAAATCAGCGAATTTATCAAAACGCACTTCACAGACAAACCCAGCGAAGAATGTTTTATGGTTCTCCATATTACTCACCCAGGGGCCGCTACTTTTACTAATCTTGTTTTAAGTAAAGGCCGTCGTCTTTAATATCTATTTTTCTTTGTTTATAAAGGTTTCCGGCAGCACGTTTAAAACTCTTTTTGCTAATGCCTAACTGACTGTGAATAGCTTCAGGAGAAGATTTATCGGTAAGGTTTAGATAACCTTCATTTTTCTTTAATTTATCAAGGATTAACTCAGCATTTGGTTCAATACTTCTATAACCCGGTCTTTGTAAACTCACATCAATTTTCCCATCGGGACGGGTTTTAGTGATAAATCCGCGCATTTCATCACCAACATTTATTTCCTGGAAAACATCGTCGTGATAGATCAAACCTAAATGCAACTGATTGATAATTACATTATAGCCTAAATCACTTTTATTACTAATTATAAGATCTACCTCTTCAAAAGGCTCTATGGTTAATTCTGAATTATCTAAAAAAGCATGTACTTTACTTGAAGCTACCAAACGATCAGTTTCTTCATCTAAATAGCAAAAAATAAGATACCGGCCACCTTTTTTCATTGGATATGCCTGTTCTTTAAACGGAACAAATAAATGTTTTTCCAGTCCCCAGTCTAAAAAAGCTCCAAATTCAGTGGTTTCTACACATTTTAAAAATGCGAATTCATCAAGCTTTACCAATGGCTCTATCGTTGTGGCAACTGGTCTTTCTTCGTGATCCAGGTAAACAAAAACCTCTATCTCTTCACCTATTTCAAAGGTTTCGGGTATATATTTATTTGGAAGTAAAACTTCATTTCCTTCAGCATCTGTTAAGAAAAGTCCCGGTTCGGTTTCTCTTACAATATTAAGCGTATGATTTTCGCCAATTCTAAGCATAATCTATATTTTGAAGTGCAAAGATACTTTATATTTTACGGCTTTTCTATAAAACAGGAAAATCCGTTTTTCCCCTTTGAAAAACGGATTTTATAAGTTTTAGACCATTTATTTTATTTAAAAACGCTTTCTTTTTTAAAGTGTTTTGTAAGTAAATAATAGACTACTGCACGATATTTATTTCTGTTAGATTTCCCATATTTTTCCATTACGGCATTTAAACCTACATCCAGTTTTTCGTCATCTTTAAGTCCTAATTTTTTAATAAGGAAGTTGCGTTTTACGGTTTCCATTTCAGATTCTGAAGAACTGGAAACAGTTTCTGCATCACTCCTAAAAATACTGGGGCCACAAGATTCGGTTACTTTTCTAAGCAAACCAACATCGGGTTCATCGCCCGTTTTGTCTTTTACATCCTGGATGTATTTACCTACTTTTTCATCGGTTTTTGTACTCATAATTAAGAATTTTGGTTTATTTTTCAACAAGTTACTTAAATGAGTGTTTATCTACCAATTTAAATTCTTAAGATTTCATAAAATTGAAGTATTCCAACAGTACTTCATCGTTAATTTTTCTTGGTGTAAAAATTTCCAGAATTTTGGGCTTATCTGAATTGCTGAAAAATCCAGTCAATTCCTTATTTATCTCTTCGGAAGTTTTAGCAACAGCATATTCAAAACCGTACATTTCGCTTAAAGATTTTGCCTGAAGCTGGTGGGTGGTTTCAAAATAAGTCTCAAAATTCTCTGTATTCTTATTTCCGGGGAGTATCCTAAAAATTCCGCCGCCGTTATTATTTAGAATAATTATCCTAAAATTCTTCGGAATATAATTATTCCACAGCGCATTGCTATCGTAGAAAAAACTCAAATCGCCTGCAATCATTAAGGTGGGCTCAGCATTTAAACAAGCAGCCCCAACTGCGGTAGAAATACTCCCATCTATCCCGCTGGTACCTCGATTGCAAAAAATACGCAAGCTTTCTTTCCATTTAAATAGTTGCGCATAACGAATCGTAGAACTGTTGCCAAGATGAACAATATAATTTTCGGGAATAGTTGGCACAATTTCCTGCATCGCTTTAAGATCTGAATACGGAATCTCATCCATATACTCCTCGTGCCGAACCTGGCGTTTGCTCTTAACTTGTTTCCAAAATCTACCATAATCACTTTCTACCTGTTTAGTTAACGGAAAGAAATGGGTGAAAAATGAATTTACGGTGGTTTCAAAATGTTTATTTAAGCAAAAAAATGTGTTATAGGCTTTTTTTGGATCAATATGCCAGTGTTGCTGTGGCTGGTTATTTCTTAAAAATGCTTTTATTTTTTTAGAAACAATCATTCCGCCAAAAGTTAGTAAAATTTCAGGCTGAAGCGTTTTGAATAATTCTTCCCTGTTTTCATCTTTCTCAATAGGACCAATAAGGGTATCAATTCTAGTAAAAAATTCGGGATGATTTAAATTGGAGGTAGTTTCCGTCAATACAATAACCGAATCATCTTTGGCCAGTTTTTCCAAATATTGCTGTTCAACAATATTGGGCTGTGTAACGCCTACGATCACCATTTTTCGCTTTGCTTTGTTCCAAAGTTCGGCATAACCGCCTAATTGACTTGCGGTATAGGTTCGTTCTTTAATTTCTGGCAAAATCTGGATAGGATTTACCTCAACATTTTCTACCAAATCGTACAAAGGCTCGTAAAATGGCACATTTATATGAACCGGCCCCTTCTCTTCTATCGCTTTATTTAGCGCCAAATTGACTTCCCGCTCATTATGTTTCTGCGATTCAAATTGTTTTTGCTGCAGCTTTTTATCGGTTGCTTCAGAATCTAAAACTAATTCTGAATGTAAATTAGCCGAATATAAAATATGGTTTTCAAATACGTTTTTTTGTCTAATTGTTTGTCCGTCGCCAATATCTATACGTTCAATAGGTCTATCTGCAGAAATAATCACTAAAGGAATATCACTATAAAAAGCTTCGGCAATTGCAGGATAATAATTTAACAATGCAGAGCCAGAGGTACAAACCAGCGCCACCGGTTTTTGTAATTGCTGCGCCATTCCTAACGCATAAAAAGCCGCACAGCGTTCATCTACAATACTGTAAGGTTTAATTTCGGGATGGTGGGTAAAACCTATGGTTAGAGGCGCATTTCTTGAACCTGGAGAAATCACCACGTGATTTATATTTTTAGCCACACAAAGGGCTACAATAGATCTGGCAACTGGTATTTTGGAGTATTTCACAAAGTTTATTTTGTAGAGTTGAATCCCAGACTTCACAGGTTTTAAAACCTTTGAAGTCTATAATTTTGATATAAGGTCAACCTGAACTTGTTTCAGGTTCTAAGCTAATTAAAAACCTAGCTTCTGAAACAAGTTCAGAATGACGACAGGCAATTTAATTTCACCCAAAATTACAATTTCAAAAACATTTTGGGAGTAGGTTTTGACCTTATTTAACAAGTACAGATTTTATGGTATGCGATTTATTTACGGTTTCCTGCCATTCATCTGCAGGACTGGAATCTTTGGTAATCCCACCACCAATAAATAACCTGGCTTTTCCACCTTCTAATTTCATGCAACGTAAATTCACAAAAAGGGAAGTTTGTTTCAGGATGCTGCCATAAGCTTGATTTTCCTGATTTCTACGATTGTTATTTCGCTTTACCTCATTTTTCATATTCAATTCTCCCAGAAAGCCTGAATAAAATTCGCGATCGTAAGCTTCATGCTCTAAAATAAATTGTTGCGCTTTTTTCTTCGGAAGTCCGCATACAGCCGGAGTTGGGTGTAAAGCAAAAATCAAGCTTTTAAGACTGGATTTTTCAGGATCTAACATTCCTGTAATATCGGTTTGTAAATGCAGCAAATTCCCAGCTTTGGAAGTATAGGGCTCAGATTTATGAATAATCCCCGAAACTTTATGTTTCAGATTCTCCAAAATCGAATCGGTAACAATTTGTTGTTCCTCAATTTCCTTTTCTTCCCAGTTTACAGATGAAGTTCCTTCAAAGGCCTGGGTTCCGGCCAGGGCCATAGTTTTAAATTTTTCACGTTCTACGTTTAAAAGAGTTTCTGGAGTGGCACCCAGCCAAATCCCGGTTTGAGGATGAAACCAGAAATACACAAAAGCAGTTTTATATTTTTTAAGTAAATTCTTAAAAATCTCCATCGCTTTAAGTTGGGTTTGCACGTCTTCCTTACGTGACAAAACCACCTTTTTAAATTCTCCTTTTTTTATGGCTTCAATTCCCTTTTCAACCAATTCTTCGTGTTTAATTCTGGCTTCGGAATTTGTATAAGCAGGGGGGAATTCCTGATTTTCCTTTTCTACTTCTTCAAAGCTTTCAGCCGAATATTCTGTAGTAATTATTTCGGCATTTTCTGAAGGGATTAAAATTGCGTTTTCAGTATTTTCAAAGGGAGCAAAAACAAATCCATTTTCGGTAAAATCGTCAGTTTTATAAGTTTCAGCTGAATCCTGAAGCAAAGCTTTGGTCAATTCGTTTTTAGATCCAGGGTTTCTATAGGCTACAAAAGGATTTCCGTTTTGAATTTGTTCTTCCAATTTTATAAAAAACTCTTCGTTGTTCATTTTCTATTTCTTTTTTGGCAATGCTATGGTAGTAAGTTTTACGATAGAAATCAGGTTATTGGCTTCGTCGGTAATTTTTATTTCGCACAACTGGGTTGTTCGGCCTTTATGAATAAAAGAAGCCCTGGCAAAAACAAAACCTTCAGCAATACTTTTTAAATGATTGGCAGAAATTTCAATACCGCGAATAAAAAACTCCTCGGTATCTAAAAAAACATAACTGGCCATACTTCCAACACTTTCAGCCAAAGCTACGCTGGCACCACCGTGCAACACGCCATCGGGTTGATGCACTTTTGGGGTAACCGGCATTTTGGCTATTAAATAATCTTCCCCAACTTCAGTAAATTCAATTTCCAGGGTTTCCATAAGCGTATTTTTACACACCTTTTTGGAAAGCTCCAGAATTTCTTCATTGGTCATCATTCAAATTATTGATTATATCGTAAAAGTACAAAACCCTGAAATAAAAATAAGCATTGAGAAAGACCTAAGATGCTAAAACAAATTTTTAATCTTTCATAAAAAAGAGGCCGTCTAAAAAGTATTTAGATGGCCTTTTTTATTGATAAAAGTTTTTGTGAGAGAAGTGCTTCTTCTTTTGTAGATATTCTTAATGATAAAAAAAGGCAAAGCAGCGCCCCCTTGCTATGCTATACTGAATTTTCTTAAGTTGTGCGCCATAGCAATTAACCCTATTTCAGTAGTTACTTTCTCCATTCCCCGAAGCATAAATCGCTTGAAGCCCATATTTTGCTTGATATTCCCAAAGACGGCTTCCACATCCCAGCACCGACGTTTACGATGTGCTATTCCCGCTTCACTTAATAGTAGGTTCCTGGCTTTTTCCTTGAGACGGATCAGGTTATGATTGCGCTCGATAATCCTGTTCCCTTTGGCTTTATGACAGCTGCCTCGCAAAGGGCATCCCTTGCAGTTGGCGGCCTGATACCGATGGATTTGCTGCTTAAAACCGGTAGTGGTTTCACTCTCATACCTTCTTACCTTCTTCATCGCCTGGCCCATAGGGCAGTAATATGTATCGGTTTCTTTATTGTAGAATAGGTTGTCCGGGTGGAATGGGTTTTCCCGATGCTTTTTATCGCGTTGTTCTTTATGGAAGTAGTTGTATTTCACATAAGCAGTAATTTCCTTTTCCTCTAAATCGGTATAATTCTCTTCACTGCCATAGCCGGCATCTGCGGTAAGGCTTTGAGGTGTTTGATCGTAGGAGCCTATATGATCTTGCAGGTGGTCTTTTAAGGTAGTGGTATCTGCGGTGGTTTGGGCTAAGGTATAATTGGTAATGAACTGGTTATTGGTGGAGGCCTGAAGGTTATACCCGGGTTTTAATTGCCCATTTTGCATATAATCATCTTTCATCCGCATAAAAGTAGCGTCGGGATCTGTCTTACTATAGCTGTTACGCTTGCCCAGAAGGGTTCCTGCTCCTGGTATTTCTTCAGGTTCCCAGGCCAGTTCTTCTTGGCATAGTTGAGCTTTTGTTTTACTTTTTTATCGACCTCCTTATCTTTTAATGCGTCATTAATGGCATCAATGGTTTTGGCTACTTCATCCGGATCGATAGCCTCAAAATCAGGCTCATTAGGAAGCAATTGTTCCTGGTCATAAACCTTTTCCACATAAGACCATAGTTCCCGAAGCTGTTTCTTAATACGCTCTTTACTGTTCTTGATAGATTTACCCCATACAAAAGTAAAGCGATTGGCATTGGCCTCTATCTTAGTGCCATCCACAAAGAGTTCCTTTAAAGATAATACACCCTGGTCAGCCAGTAAAAGAACCACCTGGTTGAAAATATTTTTAAACTTCCCTTTTAAGCGTTTTCCTCTAAAATCATTGATGGTATTATGATCAGGTTTACTTTGACCACTGAGCCACATAAAATGAATGTTCTCCAGAAGAGCCTGTTCTATCTTACGAGAGGAATACATATTGCGCAGGTACGCATAGATGATCACCTTAAGAAGCATCCGAGGATGGTAACTGGAAGTACCACCTCCTTTGTAACTTCGCTCCAGGTCAGCGATGTCGATTTGATCAATAATCGTATTGACGATTCTAACGGGATGATTTACAGGAACCAAATCATCATAACTGGGAGGTAAAAGACTTAACTGCGACTGGTTATAGGTCTTAAATACAACTTTAGCTTTCATTACATGAAAATAATAAAAACCTCAAAATAATCCAACAAGAAAGGCTGCCTTTTCAGACAGCCTCTTTTATTTAATTAAAGTTTTATTTATTAATATCCTGTAGACGAGGATTGATTAGATATACGTGTGGTTTTTGCTCTAATTTTCGATCTTGCTGCCTGCTTAAGTTCAGTTATTGGTGCTGTATCAATTTTTGCTACACCCCCAAGAACTAAAGTATTTGTAGTGTCATAGAACAGGGCAAAGTCACCATCTCCAGGTTCTATTACAGAAGCGCAGGCAATGGTTAGGTCTTCTATACCTGCCATAATAGGGTGATCTCTATTTGATGCTGAAGGTAATATGGTATAATCACAATCAACTCGTCCTCCACTATTGAATAAAACGGCGCCCATATTTGCAAGGAATTGATTTTCAACTTCAATATTTGCATAAAATGAATCATACTCACCAACAAAAATTATTCTTCCACCATCGGCCGCGAATTGCTTTAAAGTATTGATTTCATCTACCGTATATTGCGATGTTGGCATAACCAGCATCACTATTTTAACATCTGAAGGAATGCTTGTTAAAGAGCCTACCGTTGAAAAAATACTCTCTACGGTAAAACCTTCATCTTCAATAACAGATTCGGTGGTAGCCCATCCTGTTTCAGTACATTCGCCATTGCTGTAGCATCTTGCATTGCGCCCGCGATCTATCCAAACTACATCTCCACCGTTCCTTACTCCCGTAGTGGTATAATTAACGAGGTTTTGAACAAATCTCACATTATCGGGATCTTCCAGAGCGGTATTATCAAATATATTTATATCGTTTAATACAACTACATCTCTGCCGGGAACCCGGATACTTTCACATCCAACTTCATCTACTTCTACTCCGGGATCTGTATCTGGACATTCATCAATATCATTTGGTATGCCATCGCCATCATCATCTGATCCACTTTCACAGGCATCACCTACACCATTTTCATCTTCGTCTGCCTGGTCTGGGTTTGGTACATTTGGACAATTATCTTCGCTATTGGGAATTCCATCCTGATCGGAGTCTAATGGTTCGTCATCATCTCCACAACCAAAAAATAAATGCTCGTATTCTACATTATCATCCCCGTCAAAATTAGCCTGAATATTGGCTCTACTCAACGTACCATCAATAATTATCTCTGAAACTTCGCCATATACATCTGGCCATCCCTTAAGGGTAACCTCATAATATAGATATGGTTCTTCATCGTCGTAATCCTGTAAATTAGGTAAATCGAAACATAATGGATCTGCCCAGGGATCTTCACCTTCAGCAGATTTTGCATTTTCTACATCGGTATAAAGCGGAGTTCCACTATCATCTGTTCCTAACCAGATATCTACACTATACGCCGCGGTATAATGTCTTCCGGCTTCATTACAGTAATTTGCGAAGAAACAGAATTCAAATATTTCGGTGGGAATAAGATCAAAAAATAGATAACCATATTCATTCACAATTCTATCATCAAAACAAACCACCGTTACGTCTACATATTTTTTAACTCCACTACGAAGATTAATGTCTAAAGGTAAAGTGTTCTGTAATAAATCTCCAATTGCACCTCCTTTTGGTGCAAGCCAAATAAGACCTCCTTCAGAATTATACACGGCAAAATGATCTAAAGTATACGTTCCCGGTTCAAGTTCAAGTTCAGGACTATATTCAGTATAATTTTCATCAGAAACCAAATCAATTGCAAAAGGATCTCCAGAAGTACCTACGACTTCTTCTTCACCTCGCAATAAAATAATTTCTACATAGGAAGGGGTATCATCAGAACACGCTGGAAGCTCGGTAGCTTCCTGTTTATTTTGCTGGTTTCGTAGCAGATCATTAAGAATAGGACTAAAAGATAGCGTAGCTTTTTCTGAAACTTCCTGGACACCTTCCTCTTCACTACACGAAAAACAAATAACGCATAGGAGGAACGATAAGAATAATCTTCTTATAAAAATTTCCATAATAATTAGTATTAATTAGTTTTGTGAATACAAATTGCCGGGGTGAAATTTATTGCATTACATGAGGGTGTATTGCAATAAGAAAAGGTCACAGAGGGGTTAAGAATATTATCTTCGAAGATATTTCAAATTTAATGAGAAAATCTCGCTATTCCACTGAGGGTTTCCCATTAAAAATCACATAAAATAATGAGCACCGAAAAGCAGCTTTCTTACCAAATTACCAACACCTACAGCGTTTTAAACGATTTTACTGAAAAAACAAAAACAGTCTGGTTGGTTTGCCACGGAATTGGTTATTTAAGCAGGTATTTCTTAAGGCATTTTAATCATTTAAATGCAATAGAAAATTATGTGATTGCTCCACAGGCCCAGTCTAAATATTACCTCAACAACGAGTATAAACACGTAGGTGCCTCCTGGCTCACTAAAGAACAAACTGAAGCAGAAACTGAAAATGTACTCAATTATCTCGATGAAGTTTATAAAGCTGAAAATCTAAAAAATGCACCAAGATTAATAGTTTTAGGCTATTCCCAGGGCGTTTCAGTAGCAACAAGGTGGATTGCCAGGCGAAAAATTGAATGCCAAGAATTAATTATGCATTCGGGAAAAGTTCCTTCAGAATTAACTGCTGAAGATTTTGAATTTCTTAAGCAAACAAATTTCACTTTTATCTACGGAACTGAAGATGAATACCTCAAAAACGGAATAGTAAAAGTAGAAGAAGAACACCTGAAAGAGATATTTCCTCATAATCTTGAAATAAAAACCTATAAAGGTGGGCACGAAGTCAATACCAAAATTATTGCTGAATTTGCTTAAATTCGGTGGTATTCTATTCAACTCTTTAGCCAGAAACTGTCACTTCGCGTGCAATCGAGAAGTTAGCTATTTAATTATTTCTAAATGAAACAAAAAAATACTTCTTCTAAAACTTCCATCATAAAAAGTATTGGCCCCGGATTTTTACTAGCTGGAGCAGCCATTGGAGTTTCTCATTTAGTGCAGGCTACCAGAGCCGGTGCCGATTATGGATTTATTTTAATTTGGGTTTTGATAGTAGCCTGCATTTCAAAATATCCTTTTCTTGAATTTGGTCCCAGGTTTTCCGCCGGTACCGGAAATCATTTGATTACCGGATATAAAAAACTGGGTAAATTCCCATACTGGATTTATATACTGATTACACTGGGAAGTATGTTTATTATACAGGCTGCGGTGACTATTGTTACCGCCGGTTTAGCCGAGCGACTATTCAATTTTGGCTGGTCGCCTTTTCTTTGGAGTGGGATTATTCTTATTGCGTGTATCGCTTTACTTTTAATAGGAAAATATCCCGGCCTCGATAAAAGTATGAAGGTTATTGTAACTTTATTAACTCTCGCTACTCTTGCTGCCGTAATTATGGCTTTTGGTGCCGGTACAGTAAATGATGCGGTTTCTACCGAATCGCCTTCGCTTTGGACTACGGCCAGTTTAGGTTTTATAATCGCTTTTATGGGCTGGATGCCTATTCCTTTAGATGCTTCGGTTTGGCATTCCATCTGGACCAAAGAAAAGGCGGGTCAGAACAAACAGAAAATTTCAGTAAAAGGTGCTTTTGCCGATTTTAATGTAGGTTATCTTTCGGCTGCATTTATTGGTTTACTTTTCTTTTTGCTGGGCGTTTTAGTAATGTTTGGCAGCGGCACTTCGTTTTCCAGCAATAGCGTTGAATTCTCGAGCCAGTTGGTGGAACTTTACGGAAAAACCCTTGGGGAATGGAGTAAACCTTTGATCTCTGTAGCAGCTTTTGTTACTATGCTAAGTACCGTTCTAACAGTTACTGATGCTTATCCGAGAGTAATTTCTGAATTAAAAGATCCTGAAAAAGACAAACCTGAAGACAAAAAAGAAAAATGGAAAATTTACCGAATTTCCATTTTCATTATCCCGGTTCTTTCGCTTTCTATTTTGTATTTCCTCTCCGGTTCTTTTACCATTTTGGTAGATTTCGCCGCCGGACTTTCATTTCTATCTGCACCCTTTTTAGCCTGGTTTAATTATAAATTGGTTACAGGAAAGCAAATGCTTAAAAAACACCGCCCGGGAAAGAGTTATAGGATTTTCTGCTTAATATGTTTCGCTCTCTTAGTAGTTTTTAATTTTGTGTATTTGTATTATACATTTGCCCCCTAACCCCCAGAGGGGGAATATTCTCTCGTATCCTATCATTCTGAATGATAAAGCTTAAACTTCTTAAAACAAAAAAGCGCGACCCATTCAGGTCGCGCTTTTGATTTATTTAAGCCCTCCCCTTTCGGGGGAGGGTTGGGAGGGGGCTTTTTTATTTAACTTCCTCAAAATCTACATCTTCTACGTCGTCTCCGCTTTTAGAGTCTCCTCCAGCTTGCTGTCCGCCTTCAGCTCCGGTAGCACCTTGTTGTGGTCCTGCCTGGCCGCCTTGAGCTTCAGCTTGTGCTTTATACATTTCTTCAGAAGCTGTTTTCCAGGCTTCATTCAATTTGTCTAAAGCAGGAGTTATTTGATCAAGCTCTTTAGTTTCGTAAGCTTTCTTCAATTCTTCTAAAGCTTCTTCTACCGGCTTTTTCTTATCTTCAGAAATCTTATCGCCAAATTCTTTCAATTGCTTTTCAGTTTGGAAGATCATAGCATCAGCTTCGTTAAGCTTATCTACTTTTTCTTTGGCTTGCTTATCAGCATCAGCATTTGCTTCAGCTTCTTTCTTCATTTTCTCGATTTCTTCTTCTGTTAATCCTGAAGAAGCCTCGATACGGATATCCTGAGATTTTCCAGTTGCTTTATCGGTAGCGCTTACTTTAATGATACCATTGGCATCAATATCAAAAGTCACTTCAATTTGAGGAGTTCCTCTTGGCGCTGGTGGAATTCCGTCTAAGTGGAATCTACCAATTGTCTTATTATCTGCCGCCATTGGACGCTCACCCTGCAACACGTGAATTTCTACAGAAGGCTGGTTATCTGCCGCGGTAGAGAATGTCTGTGATTTCTTGGTTGGAATCGTAGTGTTAGATTCAATTAACTTAGTGTTAACTCCTCCCATAGTTTCAATACCTAAAGAAAGTGGAGTAACATCAAGTAACAATACATCTTTTACATCTCCGGTTAATACACCACCCTGGATAGCTGCACCAATTGCAACAACCTCATCTGGGTTTACACCTTTAGAAGGTTTTTTACCAAAGAATGCTTCTACTTCTTCCTGAATTTTAGGAATACGGGTAGAACCACCAACAAGAATTACCTCATCGATATCACTTTTTGAAAGACCTGCATCGCTAAGTGCTTTTTTAACAGGCTCCATAGAACGGGTTACCAGTTCTGAAGCTAACTGCTCAAATTTAGAACGGCTAATAGTTTCTACAAGGTGTTTTGGTCCGCTTGAAGTTGCCGTTACATAAGGTAAATTGATCTCAGTTTGACTTGAAGATGACAACTCAATTTTAGCTTTTTCAGCAGCCTCTTTTAAACGCTGAAGTGCCATTGGGTCTTTTCTTAAATCAATATCTTCAGCTTTTTGGAAAGTATCTGCAAGATAATCGATTAGAACTTCATCAAAATCATCACCACCAAGGTGCGTATCACCATTAGTAGACAATACTTCAAATACACCATCACCTAATTCAAGGATAGAGATATCAAATGTACCACCACCAAGGTCATAAACAGCGATTTTTTGATCCTGAGATTTTTTATCAAGTCCGTAAGCCAATGCTGCTGCAGTAGGCTCGTTTATAATACGGCTTACTTTTAAACCTGCGATCTCACCGGCTTCTTTTGTAGCCTGACGCTGAGAATCGTTAAAGTATGCAGGTACGGTAATTACCGCTTCTGTTACATCCTGTCCAAGATAATCTTCTGCGGTTTTCTTCATTTTTTGAAGTACCATTGCAGAAAGTTCCTGGGGAGTATATTTTCTTCCATCCACATCTACACGTGGAGTATCATTATCACCTTTTACTACTTTATAAGGAACTCTTCCTGCTTCTCTAGAAGATTCAGAATATTTGTTCCCCATAAAACGTTTAATAGACGAAATAGTTTTTTCTGGGTTAGTTACTGCCTGACGCTTAGCCGGGTCACCAACTTTTATTTCGCCACCTTCTACAAATGCGATTACAGAAGGTGTAGTTCTTTTTCCTTCGGCATTAGGTATTACCGTAGGCTCGTTACCTTCCATTACGGCAACGCAAGAGTTGGTAGTACCTAAGTCAATTCCAATTATTTTACTCATAACTTTATAGGTTGAATTTTATATTATTGATTTCAATTCTTCGAGGTGTTAAAATCAATCATTATGCCAGCAGAAAACTTATGACAGGTTGTCATTTTTTCCTAAAAGTACTTGCCAAATCTGCGCTTCCAAGATTACGAAATCGTTTTAATATTTCTTCAATTCATTCTACTTCATACTAACAAATCCTTATTTTTGCAGTAAAATAGGAGTTATACGATGCGAAAAATTGAATGTATTAGTGTTTTTGATATGTTGAAGGTGGGCGTAGGCCCTTCCAGTTCTCATACTTTAGGTCCCTGGCGGGCATCACAACGCTGGATTGCAGAATTAAAGCAAAAAGGCACTTTTGATGACGTAGAACAAATACATATAGATCTCTATGGTTCTCTATCCCTTACCGGAATAGGTCACGCTACAGATATTGCTACTGTTTTAGGACTTTGTGGTCACGATCCTGTAACTATGGATATTTCTATAATTGACAGTGAAATTCAAAAGATTAGGGAAACAAAAAAACTTCAATTTAACGGCGAAAAAGAAATCGATTTTAGCATTGCTGACGATGTAAAGTTTAACAAGAAATTCCTTGAGTTTCATCCCAACGGAATGACATTTCGGGCTAAACTGAAAAACGGTAAAAAAACCTCTTCTTCTTTTTATTCCATCGGTGGCGGTTTCGTTGTAAAAAAAGAGCGTAAAAACGCTAGTAATAAGATGAAAAGCTTTTTAGAATTTCCTTTTCCTATTGAAAAAGCTACAGAACTCCTCGCCTATTGCAAAGCTGAAAACAAACCTATTTCTGAAATAGTTCTTGAAAATGAAAAATCTCTTAGAACCGAAGAAGAAATAAATGCCGGCTTAAAACAAATTTGGGATGTGATGCTGGAATCTATGTTCATTGGCTGCCATACCGAAGGCACTCTTCCCGGCGGACTCAATGTGAAACGCCGTTCTTTTGAAATGCACCAGCGCCTTATTGGGGAAGAAAAATATGATTCGCCCGAAGATTGGATAACCGCTATTAGAAGAACTGAGGTAAAGTTCAGGCAAATTCTTAAATGGGTAAGCTGTTTTGCCATTAGCGTAAACGAGGTAAATGCATCTTTGGGTCGTGTGGTTACTGCACCAACAAATGGTAGTGCCGGCACCGTACCTTCAGTAATGATGTATTATATGGTGATAGAAAATCACGAAGCCACTTTTGAAGATATGAAACGCTTTATGCTGGTTGCCGGTGAAATTGGCAGTCTCTTTAAAAAAGGCGCCACGATTTCTGCCGCAATGGGCGGATGCCAGGCAGAGATTGGCGTATCCTCGGCAATGGCTGCCGGTGGATTAACAGAATTACTTGGCGGAACTCCGGAACAGGTATTAATGGCCGCAGAAATCGCTATGGAGCATCATCTTGGATTGACTTGCGATCCTATTGCAGGTTTAGTTCAGGTGCCGTGTATTGAAAGAAACGCAATGGGCGCCATAAAAGCCATCAATGCTGCTGAAATAGCCCTGGAAAGCGATGCTACTAAAGCAAAAGTTCCACTGGATAAAGTAATTGAAACAATGTGGGACACCGCAAAAGATATGAATTCTAAATATAAAGAAACCTCAGAAGGCGGACTCGCAGTTAAAGTGAATTTAAGCGATTGTTAATTACCCGTTCTCTGTTGTGGGTTATCAGTTTTGAGTTTTGCTATTCTGAATTTTGAATTATTTAAAAAACTCATTGGAATAATTCGTGAATTAGTCATTTAAAATATCTTACAGTATTAAATTGCAGCAATAATCAAATCTAAGTCTTTGCAATTCCTAAACATCCCACCAAAAGTCAGCAATCTTTTTCGCAATTACTGGTTCATGATTGGGACTTATTTTCTGTTTTTCTTTTTATTGGGATTTTTAAATACATTTTTACCAGAATTAGACCTCCAGAAATACCAGCAAACCGAATTATTCAATTTAATGGATGAGAGTCCGCTGGCATTTATTCTTATGGCGGTTATTATAGCGCCCCTTTTGGAAGAAAGTATGTTTAGAACCCTCATTAAGCCTTCTTTTACCGAAATCTACATTTTTATTTGTGCAGTACTTGCATTTATAGGCCTCGGTTTTATTCCGCAGGAAGCACATTCTTTACTTAAATATGGCCTGGTAATATTATCGGCTATTATCATTTTTCTGTTCTTGCAATCTCTTAAACCTTCAAGATTCCTTAGAATATTTCGTATAATGCTTTACCGAAATTATAAGTTTATATGGATACTAACCGCTGCTCTTTTTGGTTTGGTTCATATCTGGAATTATATTGAAGGCCGGCAATTTGACCTAATTTTATTCCTGTTAATTTTCCCGAGAATTATCGCCGGGTATTTCTTCGGAAAAATAAAAGTCGAAAACGGAAGCTTGCTTTGGCCCATTACAATGCACGCCATGAACAACGGGATTGTAGTATTCTTTTTGCTTCCAAAGCTTTTACAATAAATAAAACCAGCCTTAGCAGCTTCAATTAATTTTAAGTATTTACCACACTTGTTTATCTTTAGCCGAAAATCAATTAATGCGTTTCTCCTTTCTAAAATACTTCGTTCTCCTTTGTCTTTTCTGTTCATTTTTTAGTTGTAAAAATGAAGAAAATGAACCTACTAAATCTTCTGAAGAAAATATTCAGAAAACCGAAAAATCCTACCACGAAAAATATCTTGAAGAAATTGCCGAAATAAAACAAAGTGATTCAGTTTCAACCTCCGGAATGCTTAAGATTGAAGGAGGAGAATATATGATGGGTGGAAATTCGCAACAAGCCAGGCGAGATGAGTTTCCGCAGCATAAAGAAAAAATTGAAACAATTTGGGTAGATGAAACTGAGGTTACTAATGCTGAATTCAGAGAATTTGTAGAAGAAACCGGTTACGTTACTACCGCCGAACGTAGTTTTGAAATTAACGGCAAAACTTTCCCTCCCGGTGCCATGGTTTTTGATGCCGAAAATCCGCAGGCCTGGTGGAAATTTAAAGAAGGTGCCAACTGGAAACATCCGCAAGGTCCAGAAAGTTCTATTGAAAACAAAGAAAATCATCCTGTAGTACAGGTTTCCTGGTATGATGCTATGGCGTATGCAAAATGGGCCGGAAAACGTTTACCTACCGAAGCAGAATTTGAATATTTGGCCAGAGGTGGGAAAGAAAATCAAATTTACCATTGGGGAAACGATTTTGAGAAAGCAACCGCATTCGTGAATTTCCACCAGGGAGATTTTCCGGTTTCTAACGAGATAAAAGACAGTTTTGAAAAAACCGCCCCGGTAAAAAGTTTTCCTCCCAATTCTTTCGGACTCTACGAAATTTCTGGAAATGCCTGGGAATGGGTTTTAGATACTTATTATCCAAATGCGTATTCAAAATTAGAACAGCGCACAGATGGTTACTTTAAAGAATATTTTAATCCAGAACAACAAAAAGTAATTCGTGGAGGTTCTTTTTTATGCAGCGAATCTTATTGCACCGGATACCGGAATGCGGCAAGAATGAGCTCTACTCCCGAGAGCGGATTAGAACATTTAGGTTTTAGGTGTGTTAAAGATGTTGAATAGTTACTTACAGCCTTTTTTACTACGTGTATCTACCAAATAGATGATTTTCCATTCGCCTCTGGATTTCATGAGCTGGAAAGTATTTACCCCGCAATGACTTAATTCATCATTTACATAAAAAGAATAAGGAGTGCTTACATTGGCGATCATTCCGTTGACATTAATATCAAAATCGTGTAATTTTTCTTCAAATTTAGTTGAAGCAGGAATTGAAGCTATCGACTTTAAAAAATGTGAATATTCTGAAATAGATAAATCTGTATTCCCTTCATTATCTATAGCTACAGATTGCATTTTAATATCGGGATGTGCAAAACTTTTTAACCTCACAGAATCCTGAGCGTGAAAGGCTTGAAAGAAATTTTCAATTAAACTCTGAAGATTTTCTTTTTCGGTATTTTGGCTCCACCCAATTTGGCACAAAAGGAACAAACTAATTAATAATAACTTCTTCATAGAATTCATTTTATTTAAACGCTAATTTAGTATTTTAAAGTTTTTACGCTAATCCATCAATTATGAAAAGAATTACGATTATTTTCTGGTGTCTAAGTCTTTGTTTTTTCTTTAATAATCTTCACATGAAGGCCCAGGGAAAACAGGAAAAAAAGATTGTAGCATATATTATTAGTGATAATGTTAATGATAAATTTGATGAAATTTCTGCTGAAAAACTCACCCACATTAATTACGCATTCGCTAATATTAAAGATGGAAAAATTATAGAAGGAAATCCTGAAGATGTAGAACGATTAAAAAAAATAAACAGTTTAAAAGAAGAAAACCCCAATTTAAAAATCCTGATTTCGGTTGGGGGCTGGACCTGGTCTGGTGGATTTTCTGAAGCAGTGGCAACCAGAACTGACAGGGAGCGATTTGCCAATAGCGGAATTTCCTTTCTACAAAAACACAAAATTGATGGGATAGATTTAGACTGGGAATATCCCGGGTTACCAGGAGCGGGAAACCCTCATATGCCTGAGGACAAACAAAACTTCACCTCTATTTTAAAACTTTTTAGGAAGAAATTAGATTCCCTAGGCAAAATAGACCAGAGAAATTACTTACTAACCATAGCAACGGCTGCTACTCAGGAATATTTAGATAATGTAGAATTGGATAAAATTCATCCTTACCTGGATTTTATAAATATTATGAGTTACGATTACCAGGGTGGGTGGAACGATTCTACATCACACCATACAAACTTATATGTTTCAGAAACAGATCCTAAGGATTACAAACAGAGTACTCAAACAGCAGTGAAGGAACATTTGGCGGCTGGCGCTCCTTCAGAAAAAATTGTTGTGGGTATGGCTTTCTATGGCCGTGGATGGCACGAGACAGAAAATAAAAACTTCGGGTTACATCAAAAAGCTCTTGGGAATGCTTTCAGCATCAATTATAGAGATTTAAAAGATAGTATAGAAACTGGTAAATATAAACGCCATTGGGAGAAAGAAGCCAAAGCACCTTTTCTTTGGCGCGAAGCTACAGGAACATTTATCACTTATGATGACCCCCAATCAATAAAAGAAAAAGCCTGTTATATTTTAGATAATAATTTGGGTGGTGCGATGTTTTGGCAATATCACGGAGACGATGGTGAATTATTAAAAACGCTTTATGCTGAGCTTAAAAAACATTAAAACCAGCTTCTTACCTTAAAACCGCGTGTTTTTGTACTTTTACCATCCAAAATTGAAAATATGTCTGTAGCTAAGAAAGAATATAAAAGAGTCACTACCAAGTCTCTCGTAGATATGAAAAAAAATGGTGAGAAGATTGCGATGCTAACTTCTTACGATTACTCTATGGCGAAAATTGTAGATGGTGCTGGAATAGATGTAATTCTTGTGGGAGATTCTGCCAGTAATGTGATGGCAGGACACGAAACCACACTTCCTATTACTTTAGATCAAATGATTTATCACGCAACCAGCGTGGTAAGAGCTATAAATCGTGCCCTTGTTGTTGTAGATCTTCCCTTTGGAAGTTACCAGAGTGATCCAAAAGAAGCTTTGCGCTCTGCCATTAGAATTATGAAAGAAAGTGGCGGTCACGCTGTAAAACTTGAAGGCGGAAAAGAAATTAAAGAATCACTTAAACGTATACTGCACGCAGGAATTCCCGTAATGGGACATTTAGGCTTAACCCCGCAGTCTATCTATAAATTCGGGACTTATACCGTTAGAGCTAAAGAGGAAGCTGAAGCCGAAAAATTAAAATCGGATGCGATCTTATTGGAACGCCTGGGTTGTTTTGCCATAGTTTTAGAAAAAGTTCCGGCTAAGCTAGCTAAAGAAGTTGCCGAAAGTATAAGTATTCCTGTAATAGGAATTGGTGCCGGAAACGGTGTAGATGGCCAGGTGTTGGTAATTCATGATATGTTAGGGATGACCCACGAATTCAACCCCAGATTTTTAAGAAGATATGCTGATCTTCATACAGAAATGACCAAAGCTTTTGAAAATTATCGGGACGATGTAAAAAGCAAAAGTTTCCCATCTGATGATGAACAGTACTAGTTTGGTAAGCAGTGAATTGTTAAAGCCGGCAGTATAATTAAAATCTTCTTTTTGGAAAAAGTAATTTCAGATAAAAATAATCTCCAGGTTCTTTATGAAGACAATCACATTATTGTGGTTAATAAACGTCCCGGTGATATTGTGCAGGGCGATAAAACTGGCGATAAACCGCTAAGCGAGGTTGTAAAATCTTATATAAAGGAAAAATATAATAAACCCGGAAATGTTTATTTAGGCGTAGTTCACCGTTTAGACAGACCAACCAGCGGAATTGTTCTTTTCTCAAAAACATCTAAAGCCCTACCAAGACTTAACAAGCTTTTTCAGCAAAAAGAAGCGAAGAAAACTTACTGGGCAATTGTGAAAAATGTTCCCCCGAAAGATTCAGATACTTTAGTCCATTTTTTAAATAGAAACCCAAAACAAAACAAATCTTACGCGCATATTAAAGAAGTTCCCGAAAGCAAAAAAGCTATTCTGGAATATCGACTTTTAAAAAAATTAGATAACTATTTTCTGTTGGAAGTAGATTTGCATACCGGACGGCATCATCAAATAAGGAGCCAACTTTCGGCAATTGGCAGCCCGATTAAAGGCGATCTAAAATACGGTTTTGACCGAAGTAATAAAGATGCCAGTATTCATCTACATGCCAGGGAGCTAAAATTTATTCATCCCGTAAAGAAAGAAGAAATACACATTACTGCTCCTCCTCCCGATGAAGTACTTTGGAATAATTGTTTAAATTAAAACCCGCCTAAAATACTTATGAAAAACCTTTTCCTCAGCTTAATTCTTACTGTAATTTCATTTTCCGTATTTGCCCAGGATACTATCTATATGGATAATAATTACCAGGAATTGGATAAGAAAGAAAATGCTAAATATTTTAAAATTGTTACTCCTACTCCAGACAAAGACTATGAATTTTTAAGAACCACCTATTTCGTGGATGGAGCAAAAAAAGCTGAGCAATCTTATGATCTAAAAGATGAAAAGAAAATCTATGAAGGATTACATAAACATTATTATGAATCTGGAGAATTGTTTCATTCGATAGAATTTAAGAACGGAAAAATGCACGGAGAATTAGTTGCCTACTGGAAAAATGGGATCAAAAGGAGACATGATTATTTCAAACGAAATAAACTAAAAAAAGGTACGGTTTGGAATAAGGCTGGTGAAGAAATTGAATATTTCCACTTTGAGATTCCACCTGAATTTCCTGGAGGACAAAAAGCTCTACAAAAGTATCTAATAGAAAATATTAAAATACCTACTTATCATAATTCTATGCAGCGAGTAGTAATAAGATTTACTATTAATTGCGAAGGAAATACGACTGACATTAAAATAGTTGAAGAAGCCCCCGCTGAATATATGGTGGAAGCTTATAGAGTTGTAAAAGAAATGCCAAAATGGAAACCAGGGAAGCAATTTGGAGAGGTGGTAAATGTAAGTTATAGTCTTCCTCTCGTATTTCAGAAATAACTATCTGCTTACCAAAGCTACTTTTTCAGCAATAACATCAGCCACCGGTCTGTTTTCTATTTTACTCTCGAGCCAGGAAAGGATATCCAGGTATAAAAATGCCCTACGCTCATAGGGATGATCTTCAAAATCTTTTAATTTGGTATGCAGTTTCCTAAATTCATCTTTAATTTCAAGCGGAGAAACTTCTGGTAAATTTCTAAGAAAACGTATCATTTCTTTCTGCACCTCGTGCAAATCGTTCATTTTAATTAAAAATTTATAGGTAGATTTTACAAGGCGATCTAAGTGATAGTCCAGCCCGGCTTCGTAATGAGCCACCAAACTCAAGATACGGGCAAAACACATAAGGTCTTCCCGCATTTCAAGCGATTTATTATTAATAATCTTATTAAGAAATTCTATACATTTTTTATTGTTTCCATCTCCAAAATATAGACAGGCAATCTTATAGTAGAACACCATAATGTGATGCTCATCAATTCGGTCCTTATATTTTTTAATTCGTTTCTGGATTTTCTCTACCAATTCATCGCCATTCGCAAAGTTCCCCTGCATAAAACGTAAATTCAGCTTATTGGAGTATAGATAAAGAAAAGCCAGGGCTTTTATATTATCATCGTCAGGGATTTTGGCATCTTTCAGCATCCCTTCAAGATTCCTAAGGGTTTTCTCGAATAAATTGGTGTGATTCAGGTAAAATAACGATTCCAGTAAATAGTGATTCCCTTTTAAATAGGAAACCGGGTGAATAGGCACCAAATGTTTGTGTTCGTTAAAAAGATCTATCCATTTCATAGAATAGCGGTAGCAAGCCAGAAAATCCTGGGTGATAAAACTAAACCATAAATGAGCTTTATATAGCCACAATTTTTCCCTGAAACCTATATTCTTGATTTGATATTCAGGAAGATTTTGATAAAAATAATTTCTAATACTTTCAGCCTCTTCTTGGGTTCTGGCATATCCCATTTTTAGAAAAATAGCATATAACTGTAATGACAAATTTGAAAGTTTACTGGAAATTAAATTCAGATCACTCAAATCCCTGGTTTGCTGAATAAGGCTTTCGGCACGGTTTTCTATACTTCGGGTAATATATTGCGATTCTATTATTTTCTCCAGCTCCAGAATTTCATAAGCCAGATTTTTCTCTTCATATTCCAGCGCCTGGCCTTTAATTTTATCGAGCAATTTCAAACTTTGTTTGTAAAGACCTTTTCTATAAAGGATATAAGCAAAATCAAACTGTTCCCTAATTTGCACCGGTATGCTTTGATGAGCAGGATTCAGTCTAAGACTAATAAGGATTTGTTTATATAAATGTGCTTTTACATTAGATAATTGTTGCTTACTTATTTTAGTTTTTAGAAGAATTTCTTTCTCATTGTATTTTTTCATTTTAGTCATCACCTTAAATAAATTTAAAAATTTACTATCGGTATTCACACCAATTCTTCCAACATACAATGAAAATTGACGCTTTTCTGAAGGTGAAAGCGACTTAATCAAAGAAAATAAGTTATCAGTTAAATCATTAGTCATTGTAACAGAATAGTTCGTAATAAACTGATTTACAGTAGTATTACATTATATTTTTTAGTTTAATTATCGTAATGACCTTATAGGCAAAGGTCTTGAGTGTATAGATTAACAATACTTTAGTTAAAGATAAAGTAAAAAAAATCTCTTATGAGCACAGAAAAGGTAGAAATTTTTGACACGACGTTACGAGACGGAGAGCAAGTTCCAGGTTGTAAATTAAATACGGCCCAAAAACTTAAAATTGCTGCGCGCCTTGATGAGCTGGGAGTAGATGTTATTGAAGCAGGTTTTCCTGTTTCGAGTCCCGGCGATTTTCAATCGGTTTACGAAATCTCTAAGCTGGCAAAGAATGCCGCCGTTTGTGGACTCACCCGTGCTGTTAAAAAAGATATCGAAGTTGCTGCTGAAGCTTTAAAATATGCTAAAAAACCGCGTATTCATACCGGTATTGGAACATCAGATTCACATATTAAATATAAATTCAACTCTACCAGAGAAGAAATTATTGTGCGTGGTGTAGCCGCGGTTAAACACGCAAAGAATTTTGTAGACGATGTTGAATTTTATGCTGAAGATGCCGGAAGAACAGATAATGAATTTCTTGCCCGCGTTTGTACCGAAATGATCAAAGCCGGAGCAACTGTTCTTAATATCCCTGATACTACCGGATATTGCCTTCCTGATGAATACGGAAGAAAAATAAAATATTTAAAAGACAATGTAAAGGACATCGATAAAGTTAGAATTTCCTGCCATTGCCACAACGATTTAGGCCTTGCTACTGCAAATGCTATTGCAGGTGTGCAAAATGGAGCACGCCAAATAGAGTGCACTATTAACGGGATTGGTGAGCGTGCGGGGAATACCGCTTTAGAAGAGGTCGTCATGATCTTAAGACAACACCCAACTTTAAATTTAAATACAAATATAGACCCCAAATTCCTTTTTGATACTAGTTGTATGGTTTCCCGTGAAATGGGAATGTTTGTACAGCCAAACAAAGCGATTGTAGGTGCAAATGCCTTTGCACATAGCTCTGGAATTCACCAGGACGGGGTAATTAAAAACCGTGAAACTTACGAAATTATAGATCCTGCAGAAGTTGGAGTTACTGAATCCGCAATTGTTCTTACCGCCAGAAGCGGAAGAGCAGCTTTAGCTTACAAAGCCAAGAAAATGGGCTACAATTTAACCAAGCTTCAGTTAGATGAGGTTTATGCAGAATTCCTGAATTATGCTGATGCCAGAAGATGCGTGGAAGACCATGATATTCACGAAATTATGGAAATTTCAGAAAGAAAAATAAGAGCAATAGCCTAATAATTCTGTATAAAGTTGAATATAAACCAGGATTGAATTTATAAAAATGAAGAAAACTTTATTCGATAAAATTTGGGATGCACACGTGGTAGAATCTATACCCGATGGTCCCGATATTTTGTATATCGATAAACATTTAATACACGAAGTTACGAGTCCACAGGCTTTTAACGAGCTGAAAGAAAGAGATATTTCGGTATTTCGTCCAGATCAAATTGTGGCTACGGCGGATCATAATACCCCTACTGAAAATCAGCATTTACCGGTTAAAGATCTCTTGTCCAGAAAACAACTTAAAGAATTAACCCAAAATTGCGAAGAAAATAATATTACGCTTTACGGCCTCGGACATCCCTATAACGGGATTGTTCACGTAATGGCTCCCGAACTCGGCATTACCCAACCGGGAATGACTATGGTTTGTGGGGATAGCCACACCTCTACTCACGGTGCTTTTGGTACTATTGCCTTCGGAATTGGCACCAGCCAGGTTTCCCAGGTTTTTGCCAGCCAGTGTGTTTTGGTTCAAAAACCTAAGAAATTACGTGTAAATGTAAACGGAAAACTCAAAAAAGGGGTTTTACCTAAAGATGTGATCCTTTATATAATAAGCAAACTTGGGACAAATTCTGGTACAGGATATTTTTGCGAATATGCCGGAAATGTATTCGAAGAAATGTCTATGGAAGGCCGAATGACGGTTTGTAATATGAGTATTGAAATGGGAGCACGAGGAGGATTAATAGCTCCGGATGAAACTACATTTGAATATGTAAAAGGAAAAGAATTTGCACCGGAAGGTGAAGATTTTCAAGCTGCCCAAGCTTATTGGGAAACTTTAAAAACCGATGAAGACGCTGAGTTTGACCAGGAATATTCATTTGATGCAGAAGATATTGAACCGATGATCACCTACGGTACAAATCCAGGGATGGGCATAAAAATCACAGGTGCAATCCCGATGGAAGGTGGAAAAAGCGATGCTAAAGCTTTGGCCTATATGGGCTTTAAACCTGGAGAATCTTTATTAGATAAACCTATAAATTGGATTTTTATTGGTAGCTGTACTAACTCTAGAATTGAAGATTTTAGACAGGCAGCAGCGTATATAAAAGGTAAACAAAAAGCTGGAAATGTAAACGCTTTAATTGTACCGGGTTCACGACAGGTAGCAGCTCAAATTGAAGCGGAAGGTTTACGAGAAGTATTTGAAAATGCAGGTTTCACATTACGACAACCGGGATGTTCGGCTTGTTTAGCAATGAATGATGATAAAATTCCCGCAGGCGAATACTGTGTATCTACCAGTAACCGGAATTTTGAAGGAAGACAGGGACAGGGTTCCAGAACTATATTAGCAAGTCCGTTAACTGCGGCTGCAACTGCAGTTTCAGGAAAATTAACCGACTTTACAAAACACTTAAATTAAATGGAAAAGTTTATCACATTAACCGATACAGCGGTTCCTTTAGAAGTAGAAAACGTAGATACCGACCAGATTATTCCTGCAAGGTTCCTAAAAGCAACCGATAAAGCGGGGTTTGGAGAAAACCTTTTTCGGGATTGGCGTTTTGATAAAAATGATGAACCTAATCCGGAGTTTGCTTTAAATAAGTCTGAATATAAAGGTTCAATTTTAGTCGCAGGGGATAATTTTGGGTGCGGTTCCAGCCGGGAACACGCCGCCTGGGCTCTTAAAGCTTACGGCTTCACCGTAGTAGTATCCAGCTATTTTGCCGATATTTTCAAAGGAAATGCACTCAATAACGGATTGCTTCCGGTTCAGGTAAGTCCGGTATTTTTGGACCAGCTTTTTGCTGAAATCACCAAAGATCCTTCCGTAGAAATTATGGTTGACCTGGAAGCCCAAAGGATTAGAATTCCGAAGAAAGATATTTCAGAAAATTTTGAAATAGATCCTTATAAAAAAACCTGTATGATCAATGGGTTTGACGATATAGATTTTCTGGTAAGTAAACTGGATGCAATAAAAGAATATGAACAAAAAAGAACACAAAAATTACAAGGGACCACAGCCTTGTAGATTTGAATATGAGTAGATATCTGGAATTAAGGTCATCCTGAACTTGTTTCAGGATCTAAATTGATTAAACATATTAGAAGCTGAAACAAGTTCAGCTTGACAAGAGTTATAATTCTTAGACGGTTTAGGATTAAAAATTAACCACACATAAAGAAGAAAAATGAAATTAAAAATAGCAGTCTTGCCCGGAGACGGGATAGGCCCCGAAATTACACAGCAATCAGTTAAAGTTTTAAAAGCTGTAGCAGATCGATTCGATCACCACTTTCAATTTGAAGACGCCTTGGTAGGTGCGGCAGCAATAGATTTGCTGGACAATCCGTTACCTGAAGCTACGCTGGAATTGTGCAAGAAATCTGATGCTGTGTTATTTGGGGCAATAGGACATCCAAAATACGACAATAATCCAGATGCAAAAGTTAGACCTGAGCAAGGACTCTTGCAACTAAGAAAAGGCCTGGGACTTTTTGCCAATATTAGACCGGTAAAAGCTTACGATAAACTTATAGAACAATCACCCTTAAAAGCTGACCGCATTGCAGGCGCCGATATGGTAATTTACCGAGAACTTACCGGCGGAATTTATTTTGGTGATAAATTTACAACAGAAGATGGCCAAAGCGCTACCGATGTTTGTACCTATTCGGTAGAAGAAATTTCCAGGATGGCTCACCTGGCTTTTAAAGCGGCTGAGAAACGTTCCAAAAAATTAACTCTGGTAGACAAAGCCAATGTATTGGAAACTTCAAGATTATGGCGAAAAACTGTAACTGCAATTGGTAAAGAATATCCTGAAGTAGAACTGGATTTTCTATTTGTAGACAATGCCGCAATGCAAATGATCCTGAACCCAACCCAGTTTGATGTTATCCTTACGGAAAATATGTTTGGTGATATCCTTTCAGATGAGGCCAGCGTAATTGGTGGTAGTATTGGGTTATTAGCATCAGCATCTGTAGGAAAAGAAAATGCGATGTTTGAACCTATTCATGGTTCCTATCCGCAGGCAACTGGAAAAGGTATTGCCAACCCGGTGGCTTCCATTTTATCGGCGGCGATGCTTTTAGAGCATTTCGGTTTGGTAGAAGAAGCTGAAGCAGTAAAAAAGGCTGTAGAACTTAGTATTAAACTAAATGTTTGCACCATAGACATTAACAAAGACAACCATTATACCACAGAAAAAGTGGGTGATTTCCTTGAGGGGCTTATTAGTGAAGTTGATAATATTAGTATCAACAACGAAAACCTGAACCTTGGGCAAATGACTATTATTTAAGATTATTTTTTCTTCATTTATGTTTTGAACCCTTCGCATTTCGTGTGGTTTTGCGGGGGGTTTTTTAGTGATACCCACTTTGCAGGAGTTTAATTAAGCTTCTGAAAAGTGCTGGTAGAACTATCCCGACTTCAGTCGGGATCTTATTAATCTATAATCACATAAAAATTCAAAACTCCTAAACCTCATCCTTTTTTCTCCTAATTTCGGCTAAAGCAAGATTATCCTTACTTCCTAAATGCGAATGCCTTTTACCTTCAGCAGCTTCATAAGTTCCTTCCTGAACCTGATCCCCAATTATTTGATAAGCCTCTCTAAATGATTTCCCCTGCATCACCAAATCGTTAATGCTATCTACTGTAAAGAGGTATTTATATTTTTCATCCTTAAAATTGATATCTTTCACCTTAATTAAAGCGATAGAGTGAATAAAAATATCAAGGATCTCTTTAATATTTTCAACTGCATAAATACTGTTTTCTTTAATTAATTGATAATCCCTGTGATAACCGCTCGGTAAATTATTGGTAATTAAAATCATCTCGTTGGCTATGCTCTGTAGTTTATTGCATTTACCCCTAATCAACTCGAAAACATCGGGATTCTTTTTATGAGGCATAATGCTGGAACCGGTGGTGAGTTCATCGGGGAAAGTGATAAAATCAAAATTCTGACTCATATACAAACAAATATCCATAGAAAAACGAGCCAACGTATTTGCTACAGACGAAATATTAGAAGTCACTGTTCGTTCGCATTTTCCTCGTCCCAATTGCGCTGCCACCACATTATATTTCAAGGTTGAAAAACCTAATTCTTTAGTGGTAAATTCACGGTCTATAGGAAAAGAAGATCCATAACCTGCAGCAGAACCTAACGGATTTTGATCTACAACTTTCAACCCAGCTTCCAGCAAATAAAGATCGTCGATAAGCAATTCGGCATAAGCCGAAAACCATAAACCAAAGCTTGATGGCATTGCTACCTGTAGATGAGTATATCCAGGGAGTAGTTTTTCCTGATGTTTCTCTGCAAGACCCAAAAGAACATCTATTAGTTGTTTGGTTTTACCTGAAATTTCCTTCAAATTTTCTTTAAAATACAATTGCATCGCCACCAAAATCTGGTCGTTTCTGGAGCGAGCGGTATGTATTTTTTTTCCGGTATCGCCTAAAGTTTGAGTAAGTTCAAATTCAATTTTAGAATGTACATCTTCAAAATCTTCTTCAATCTGAAAAGTTCCATTTTCAAGCTGCTGGTGAAGTTTTGCCAGTTCATCTTCAATATTTTTCACTTCTTCAGAAGTCAAAATATCCACTTTCCCAAGCATTCTAGCATGTGCTTTTGAAGCTTTTAAATCGTATTCAGCGATATGCATATCTAACTCCCGGTCGTTTCCAACCGTAAAGTTTTCAATCTTTTTATCTATAGCTAATCCTTTATCCCAGAGTTTCATAGTGTTTATTTTAAGCTGAAAATTAATTATAAACGTCATTCTGAATTTATTTCAGAATCTAAGTTGTTCTATACCCGCAACACATTAGAAGCTGAAACAATCCCGAAGCTTCGGGACAGCCTGACGCAAATATTTTCTATCAGTCTACTTATAGTTTTTTATATTTTTAAAGCTTTAGCAAGCAATTTTATATACTTTTCAATCCCTTCTTCAATTTCCTTTACATAAATAAATTCATCTGCCGAATGCGACCTGGTGGAATCTCCCGGACCTAATTTTAGGGAAGGACAATTTAGCATTGCCTGGTCGGAAAGTGTAGGTGAACCATAGGTTTCCATTCCCAAGGAAATTCCGGCTTTTATCAACTCGTGATCTGAAGGGATAGAAGAAGAATTCAATCGAAGCGAACGGGCTTTGATCTCATCTACCGGCGCATTTTCCTGCAAAATTTGCTCAATTTCAGTATTAGAATACGCATCATTCACCCGAACATCAATTACCATATCTACATGTCCTGGCACTACGTTATGCTGACTGCCGGCATTGATTTGTGTTACAGTAAGTTTTACTTTTCCCAATGCGTCCGAGTCCTTCGGAAAATCAAATTTCTCAAACCATTTTAAAACTTCTGCGGTTTTGTAGATCGCATTATTATCATTGGGATGTGCCGCGTGAGAAGGTGTTCCTTTTACCTTCGCATCAAAAACCACGAGGCCTTTTTCAGCAATTGCTAATTGCATTAAAGTAGGTTCTCCAACAATTGCCACATCAATTTTCGGCATTTTTGGTAGCATACAGGCAATCCCATTTTTCCCGTTTATTTCTTCTTCGGCAGTTCCCGCAAAAATCAGGTTATATTCCAGGTCTTTGAATTCATAAAACCAGGTAAAAGTTGCGAGTAAGGAAACCAGGCAACCTCCGGCATCATTACTACCCAATCCATATAATTTCCCGTCTTCAATTTCGGCTTTAAAAGGGTCCCGGGTATAAGCTGAATTTGGCTTTACGGTATCATGATGTGAATTTAGGAGCAAGCTAGGCTTGTCTGGATCAAAATATTTGTTGGTGGCCCAAACATTATTTAAATGCCGATAAAAGGTCATTTCTTTAGTTCGAAACCAGTCTTCCAACAAGTCGGCTGTTTTATTCTCTTCCTTTGAAAATGATTGTGTTTTAATAAGATTTTTTAGTAATTCTAAAGCATCCTTTTGTAATTCGAGCTTCATTGGTTACTGATTTTAGTATAAACAGATTCATTTTTTAATAGCCTGAAATCTCCCAGAAATATATTTTCTACACCACTTTCCAACGCCTGAAAACAATTATGTAGTTTTGGCAACATCCCGTCACTAATTACTTTTTCTTCCAGTAATTCCTGATATTTTTCCCTGTCGATTTTTTTAATTACCGAGTCATCATTTTCCGCATCGGCCAGGACGCCTTTCTTCTCAAAACAGAAATAAAGTTCTGTTATATAAATTGAACTCATCGCTTTGGCAATTTCTGCAGCAACAGAATCGCCATTAGTATTTAAAAGTAATCCTTCTGTGGTACAGGAAATTGCCGAAAAAACGGGGGTGATATTTTGTTCTAAAAGTGAAGTTATAAATTCTGAATTAACCTTCTCCACATCTCCTACAAAACCAAAATCGACTTCCTTCACCGGGCGTTTCTTGGAAACGATACTCATACCGTCTGCACCACTTAAACCTATGGCGTTGTTTTGAAGTGCCTGAAGTTTGGCCACAATATTTTTATTTATGAAACCTCCATAAACCATAGTGATCACCTTAATTGAATCGGCATCGGTGATTCTTCGTCCTTCGAACATTTGGGTTTTATAACCGAGCTTTCCTGCAATTTCGGTAGCGAGGTTTCCTCCACCGTGAACCAGGATTTTGGGATCATCTAAAGCAACAAAATCGTCCAAGAATGCTGAAAACTTAGTTTCATTTTCAATAAGCTTCCCTCCTATTTTTATAACTTTTAAAACTTCGTTTTTCATAATTCCTTAATTCCGTCAATTCAAGTTAGATCAAACTACGCAATGGTTAAGCATTTTTACCTAATTCGGTTTGCTTTACCTTCTCTTCTAAAATCCTTTTTAAAACAGCTTGTGCGGCAAAAGTTCTATTTCCCGCCTGTTGAATCACTACCGAGTTTTCTGAATCAAGAACCTCATCAGCAATCACCATATTTCTTCTTACCGGCAAACAATGCATCACTTTTGCATTATTGGTTTGCATTAATCTTTCCGCGGAAAAAGTCCAGGTTTTATCCTCGGTTAATTTTCTCCCATATGTTTCATAACTGCTCCAATTTTTCACATACACAAAATCGGCATCTTTTAAAGCTTCATCCTGGTTGTGAATTACAGGAGTATTTTTAGTAATTTCAGGATTCAAATCATAGCCTTCAGGATTCGTTATCACAAAATCAACATCCATTTTTTGCATAATTTCAGCAAAAGAATTGGGTACGCTTTGCGGTAAAGTTTTCGGATGCGGAGCCCAGCTAAGCACAACTTTAGGCCGATCTTTTTTATTTAATTCATATATGGTAATCGCATCTGTAAGTGCCTGTAATGGATGGCCCGTAGCACTTTCAAGATTCACCACGGGTACAGAAGCGTATTTTTTAAAACTATTTAAAACTGTTTCAGCTTCATCTTTTTCTTTGTTCTGTAAATCTGGAAACGCCCGTACCGCGATGATATCACAATACTGTGATAAAACCGCAGCCGCTTCTTTGATATGTTCAGCTTTATCTGAGTTCATAACCGCACCGTCTTCAAATTCCAGTTTCCAACTATCACTACCGGCATTCATTACCATCACTTCCATTCCCAATAATTTTGCCGCTTTTTCAGTACTTAAACGCGTACGTAAACTGGGATTAAAAAATAGCATTCCAAGGGTTTTTCCTTTCCCGATTTCCAAAGTAGGAGTGCCTCTCTTTAGTTCCAGCGCTTCAGTAATTAATTGCTGTAAATCTTCTATATCTGATAATTCTGTGTAATTCTTCATTTTATTTTCTTCTTTTAAAGCGATCTAAAAGTTTTCAATCTCGTCAAGCTGTCCCGGGCAGCTTGACGATTTTTTTAGAAAGCGCTTCTTGTGCTTTTTCAGTCTAAAACAATCTTCAAAGCTTTAAATAACTCATCAAAATGTTCTTTTTTAATATTTAAGGGTGGTAAGATCCGTAGTAGTTTTTTATTTGCAGAAGCACCGGTGAAAATTTGATGTTTAAACAAAAGCTCTTTTCTAATTTGTGCGATCTCAAAATCGAATTCCAGGCCAATCATTAACCCCCGGCCTTTGATTTTTTTAATCTGGGGAATTTCAGCCGCTTTTTCTTTTACATATTCAAATAATTCAGCCGCATTCTTCAATAAATTTTCTTTCTCAATAACTTCCAAAACCGATATTCCTGCGGCACAGGCTAGATGGTTTCCACCAAAAGTGGTTCCCAACATTCCCGATTTTGCTTCAATAGTATTATCTATCAAAACACCACCAATTGGGAAACCGTTCCCCATCCCTTTGGCAATAGAAATAATATCAGGACGAATATTATGTTTTTGAAAGGCGAAAAAATCCCCTGTTCTGCCGTAACCTGATTGTACCTCGTCTGCAATCAAAACTGAATTATATTCTTTACATAATTCAGCTGTTTTTTGATAAAATTCTGAAGAAGCCTCGTCCAGACCACCAACACCCTGGATCACTTCAAAAATAACCGCGGCAACATCGCCTTTTTTTAATTCAGCTTCTACAGCTTCAGAATCTTCAAAAGCTATTTTCGTAGCCTTATGATTTTGATTAAACGGAGCTTTAATATTTTCATTATCAGTAACTGCCACTACTCCGGAAGTTCTACCGTGAAAAGCATTTTCGAAATATATAATTCTGTCTTTTCCGGTGTGAAAAGAAGCAACTTTTAAAGCATTTTCATTTGCCTCAGCTCCCGAATTACACAAAAACAGGTTATAATCTTTTACGCCAGAAATTTTTTCCAGATTATCTGCAAGTTGCTCTTGTAATGGATTTTTAACCGAATTGGAATAAAAACCCAGTTTGCTTACTTGTTTGGAAATTGCATTTACATAAGCGGGGTGAGAATGGCCAATAGAAATTACTGCGTGACCACCATAAAGATCTAAATATTTATTTCCGTCTTTATCTAAAACATAGGTGCCCTCGCCTTTCACCGGCGTGATATCGTAAAGTGGATACACATCAAATAAGTCCATAGTTATTCGGTTGTAATTGTGTTTATTTTTTTAAATGAAGACTGGATTCCTTTTATTAAAGAAGAACTAAGGCCGTTATGCTCCATTTCGTTTAGTCCTTCAATGGTACAACCACGGGGTGTGGTCACCTTATCAATTTCTTCTTCGGGGTGTTTACCAGACTCTATAAGCAAGCTGGAAGCTCCCAAACAGGTTTGCATAGCCAGTTGCTGTGCATCCTTAGCATCAAAACCAAGTTGTACCGCTCCCTGGGTGGTAGCGCGTATAAGCCGCATCCAGAAAGCGATCCCGCTGGCACAAATTACCGTAGCGGCCTGCATTTTATTTTCGGCAATAATAATACTTGTTCCCAAACGATTAAAAATAGCCTCGGCAATAGCGATGCGTTTCTTCCCTTTTTCGTTACTGCAAAGACAGGTCATAGATTTCCCCACAGCAATAGCCGTGTTGGGCATTGAACGTACAACAAACTGTTCTTCCCCAACTATAGCTTCAATAGCCGCAATTTTAAATCCGGTAATCGTAGATATTAAGACGTGATTTTCATGCAGATCATCTTTAATTTCTTCCAGAATTCGCTGCATTTGCGTGGGTTGTACTGCAAAAATTAGGATATCGGAATTTTTAACTGCCTCACGATTATCACTGGTGACCTTAACTTTGGCATATTCCTCGTATTCCTGAATTTCTTCAGTTTTTCTTTTGGTAAGGTACAAGGTGGTAAACGCATTGTTTACAATAAGACCTTTCGCAATGGAAAGTCCCAGGTTTCCGGCTCCTATAATAGCTATTTTCATTTTTTTTGTTTTAGTAGGTTAGGCTTACCACGAATTCACTAAATATTTTTGTCAAACCTCACAGGTTTTAATTCCCGGTCCTAAGTGAATTAGATCCTGAAACAAGTTCAGGATGACGGCAATTTTATAATTAAAAATAACTCGCTTTTAATTTTAATCCTGAAGTCTCTTCAAAACCAAACATTAAGTTCATATTTTGAACTGCCTGCCCAGAAGCGCCTTTCAGTAAATTATCAATAATACTGGTAATCAAAATTTTATCGCCAAATTTCTGTATTTTCAGCAGACATTTATTAGTGTTTACCACTTGTTTTAAATGCAAATCTTCTTCAATAACAAACGTAAAAGCGGAATTCTTATAAGCTTCAGTATAGATTGCTTTCGCTTCCTCCAAACTGCCTTCAAATTTCGTGTAAGCCGTGGCGTGAATTCCTCTTGAAAAATTACCTCTATTCGGAATAAAATTAATTTCTGGGAGCTTATTATTCTGAAGTAGTTTTAGGCTCTGCCCTATTTCATTTAAATGCTGATGTTCAAAAGCTTTGTAACTGGAAAAATTATTGTCCCTCCAGGTAAAATGGGTAGTTGCAGAAAGTGAAGTTCCCGCTCCGGTTGCGCCGGTTACTGCATTTACATGCACTTCATCCTGCAACAATCCGGCTTTTGCAAGTGGCAAAATTGCTAAACTTATGGCCGTGGCAAAACAACCGGGATTAGCGATAAAACTTGCTTTTTTAATTTTTTCTTTATTGAATTCCGGCAGGCCGTAAATAAAAGAGTGTTCACCACTCATTCTATAATCGGTGCTTAAATCAACAATTCTAGTGTTTTCAGAAAACTGGTTTTCCGAAAGGAATTTCACCGAATTTCCGTGTCCAAGACATAGAAATACCACATCTACTTTTTTATTGATTTCTCCGCTGAACTGGAGATCGATTTCTCCCAGTAAATCCTGGTGTATTCCTGCTACAGGTTTCCCCGGTTGCGAGGTACTGTACACAAAATCCAGTTCAACTTCCGGGTGATTTATTAGTATTCTAATAAGTTCACCGGCCGTATACCCGGCACCACCAATTATTCCTGCTGTTATCATTTCTCTTCTTTTACGTGTTGGTATATCTTCCCAGCGTTTGATAGGATTTTTATAAATCCTTTGGCATCATTTGCTGTCCAGGCTTTATTTTCTTCACCATAATTTCCAAAACTGGAATTCATTAAATCGTTGTCAGATTTAATTCCGTCCAGTGTAAATCGGTATGGATGCAAGGTGACGAAAACTTCTCCGCTTACCTGCTGTTGTGAACTTTCTAAAAAAGCTTCCAAATCCCTCATTACGGGCTCCAAATACTGACCTTCGTGTAAATGTGTCCCGTACCAATTGGCCAAATAATCTTTATGCTGTAATTGCCATTTACTTAGCGTATGCTTTTCCAGTAAATGGTGAGCTTTAATAGTGATTAAGGCTGCGGAAGCTTCAAAACCAACCCTGCCTTTTATTCCTATAATCGTATCTCCAACATGAATATCTCTTCCAATCGCATATTTTGAGGCGATATCTTCCAGAATTTCGATATTCTTCTCAGGGGAATTTTCTTTTCCATTAACCGCGGAAAGTTCTCCTTTTTTAAAAGTTAAACTGATTTGTTTCGCTTCTTTTTCCTGAAGTTGGGAAGGATAAGCACTTTCAGGTAAAGGTTTTTCTGAAGTAAGCGTTTCTGCTCCACCAACACTCGTGCCCCAAAGACCTTTATTCACCGAATATTTTGACTTTTCCCAATTCATTTCCACGCCATTCTGTTTCAGGTATTCAATCTCTTCATGCCGGCTGAGTTGCTTATCTCTAATTGGGGTGATAATTTCAATTTCGGGAGCCATAATTTGAAAGATCATATCAAATCTTACCTGGTCGTTTCCTGCGCCCGTACTACCGTGCGCAATATATTTAGCATCAATACTTTTTGCGTAATTCACAATCTCTATGGCCTGTACAATTCGTTCTGCACTTACCGAAAGGGGATAGGTATTGTTCTTTAGCACATTTCCGAAAATTAAATATTTTACCACTTTTTGGTAAAATGAAGAAACTGCATCAATGTTTTTGTAGGTCTTAGCCCCAATTTTTTGTGCATTTTCTCCAATTTTCTTTACCTCTTCTTCTGAAAATCCGCCGGTATTTACACTCACGGCATGGACTTCAAAATTTTCTTCTTTAGATAAATATTTTGCGCAGTAAGAAGTGTCTAAACCTCCACTGTATGCTATTACTACTTTTTTCATTTGACTTATTTATTGTTACGTCATCCTGAACTTGTTTCAGGATCTAAGTAGTTTAGAAGCTGAAACAATCCCGAAGCTTCGGGACAGCTTGACGATAATTTTAATTTCTAATTTCCGTTTTTCTCTTTTTTATAAAACAAGGTCTGTTTTATATTTTTCAACCTTTTAAAAGCTTTATCATTCAAGCTTTCCTTTTTATCTCCTTTTTTTGCATCCTTCTTTCTTTCAGGATCATACATCATTCCTGTGCAAAGGCACATATTACGCTCGGTCCTGGTTAAGATATCGTAATTCTTACAGGTTTGACAGCCTTTCCAAAAGGCATCATCATCGGTAAGTTCAGAAAAGGTTACGGGTTGATATCCAAGCTCGTAATTTATTTTCATCACGGCCAAACCGGTAGTGATCCCGAAGATTTTAGCATTGGGATACATTTTCCTGGAATGGTTAAAAACCACTTCTTTAATATCTTTGGCCAATCCCTGGTTTCTGAAATCTGGGTGTACAATTAAGCCTGAGTTTGCCACATATCTTTCGTGGCTCCAGGTTTCGATATAGCAGAAACCGGCAAATTTTTCGCCGTCTAAGGCAATGACAGCATTACCCTTTTCCATTTTACCAATGATATATTCAGGGGTTCTGCGGGCAATACCCGTGCCTCTAACCTTCGCAGATTCTTCTATAGTTGTACAAATAATCTCAGCATATTGAGCGTGAGATTTATTAGCAATGACAATCTTCATTTGCTAAGAAATTAGTGAGAAAATAAATTTGATTTGTTCTTTTTGAAAGGGGAACCGGACTCACCTAAGTTCCATTAAATTATACACGCACCAAGGTGCGACGCGGGAAGCGGCGGCGTATAGGTGTAATCTCAGAAGTGATTCTGAAATTTAAATTGGACGGTATATTTTGTGGATCTTTCAAGTTATAATTAAAATCAAATAATATTAAAAAAAGAATAATGCGATTTACTTCTTACCTGCGGCGGCGCGGGAAGAAGCGAAAAACGGGAAATATTATTTGTCTCATTGAAAGCATAGTGTAAAAGTACATAATTATTTTAACCAACAAAATATTTATACCAAATATTGAAACAAATTAGGCTTATCGTTAAGATATTCCCCGTAAAAATTCTTCGCTTTCATCCTGGCTACCAGTGGCTCAAAATCGGCAGGATCGTTTAATTCTATCCCAACTACCGCCGGGGCATTTTCACGATGATGCTTTTTTGAATATTCAAAATGGGTGATATCGTCTTTAGGTCCTAAAACTTTTTCCAGAAAATCTTTTAAAGCTCCGGCTCGCTGCGGAAAACTAATCACAAAATAATGTTTAAGTCCCGCGTACAACAAAGCTCTTTCTTTGATCTCGGCAGTTCGGGTGATATCGTTATTGCTTCCGCTTACAATACACACCACGTTTTTTCCCTTTATTTCTTCAGCAAAAAAATCAAGGGCACTTATGGCCATCGCCCCGGCAGGTTCCACAACAATAGCATCCTGATTATAAAGATCCAGGATACTTTGGCAAATTTTCCCTTCAGGAACCGTGATCATTTTATCAAGATTTTGCTTACAAATTTCAAAATTTCGGCTCCCGACTTTCTGCACCGCGGCACCATCTACAAAACGCTCAATGGATTTTAATTCTACCAGTTTTCCTTCTTTTAAAGAGGAAGTCATAGAAGGTGCACCTTCCGGCTCTACCCCAATAATCTTAGTATTTGGCGAAAGTTCTTTGAACATTGATGACAATCCTGCTAAGAGTCCACCACCACCAAGGGGTGCAAAAACATAATCTATAGGTTCCTTAGCTTGCTCCAGGATTTCCAAACCAATAGTGGCCTGGCCTTCAATCACCTTTTCATCATCGAAAGGGTGAATAAAAACCAAACCAAATTTATCGGCATGTTTCATAGAACTTTTAAACGAATCGTCAAAAGTATCACCTTTTAAAACTACCTCAACCCACTCGCCACCAAACATTTTTGTCTGCTCTACTTTTTGTCTTGGGGTAGTAATTGGCATATAGATCACACCCTTAACCTGCAGTTTATTACAGGCAAAAGCTACACCCTGGGCGTGATTCCCTGCGCTGGCACAAATAACCCCTTTATCCAGTTGTTCTTGCGGCAGGCTCGAAATCTTATTATAAGCTCCCCGAATTTTATACGAACGTACCTGTTGCAAGTCTTCCCTTTTCAACATAACATTTGCTGAAAATTTCTTGCTATAGGTAAAAGATTGCATCAAAGGGGTTTTTACCACCACTTTAGAGATGCGCTCCGCCGCTTCTTTTACAGCTTCTAACTGAGGTTTATATATTTTTTTATCTGCCAGCAAAGTATCCATTTTATTCTTGTATTTTTTTCATTGCAGTCATCGCTTTTCTAAGCCTTCCACCTACTTTTTCAACCGGGTGTTGCCTAATTTCATCATTCACGGCTATTAACTGCTGATTATCTACTCCGGTATACTCAGTTCCAAAGGAATGACCAATAACCTCTTTTGGTAAGCCATTTACATAATCCTTAATAAGCGGTTTTGCTGAATGATCAAATAAATAACAACCGTATTCTGCCGTATCAGAAATAATCCTGTTCATCTCAAACAATTTCTTCCTGGCAATGGTATTCGCGATTAGCGGAGTTTCGTGTAAAGATTCATAATAAGCCGAATCTGCAACAATCCCGGCTTCTACCATAGTTTCAAAAGCCAGCTCTACACCAGATTTTACAAAGGCTACCAATAAAACACCTTTATCAAAATATTCCTGTTCTTTTATTTCTTCAGAAGTTGCTTCAGATTTTTCAAAAGCGGTTTCCCCGGTTGCTGCACGCCATTCTAATAATTCCTTATCATTATTTTCCCAGTCGAGCATCATTCGGCTACTAAATTCACCTGAAATAATATCGTCCATATGCTTTTGAAAAAGCGGACGCATTATTTGTTTTAATTCTTCGGAAATCTCATCGGCTTTGATCTTGGCAGGATTTGAAAGCCTGTCCATCATATTGGTAAGTCCACCATGCTTTAAAGCTTCAGTAATAGTTTCCCAACCATATTGAATTAGCTTTGAGGCGTAAGAAGGTTCTACGCCTTCAGCAACCATCTTATCAAAACTCAAAATAGAACCCGTTTGTAGCAATCCGCATAAAATGGTTTGTTCTCCCATTAAATCAGATTTTACTTCAGCCACAAAAGAAGACTCTAAAACCCCGGCTTTATCTCCACCGGTAGCAACGGCATAAGCTTTGGCGCATTCAAAACCAATTCCCTGAGGATCGTTCTCCGGATGTACCGCAATAAGTGTAGGCACTCCAAATCCTCTTTTGTATTCTTCTCTAACTTCACTTCCGGGGCATTTTGGCGCCACCATAATCACAGTAATATCTTCCCGAATCTTCATTCCTTCTTCTACGATATTAAAGCCGTGGGAATAAGAAAGCACCGCGTCTTTTTTAATATGCGGCTGAATGGCTTTTATAACCGAAGTATGTTGCTTATCTGGCGTTAGGTTAATTACCAGGTCGGCGGTAGGAATCAATTCTTCATAGGTTCCCACCTTAAAATTATTTTCTGAAGCATTTTTAAATGACTGTCGTTTTTCTTTAATAGCACCTTCACGAAGCGCATAAGAAATATCCAGGCCGCTGTCTCGCATATTCAAACCCTGGTTAAGGCCTTGAGCGCCGCAGCCCACAATCACTATCTTTTTTCCTTTTAAAGCAGCCACTCCGTCGCTGAATTCATCACTACCCATAAACCTACAGGTTCCTAATTGGGCTAATTGTTCACGTAAAGAAAGACTGTTAAAATAATTCGTCATCACTTTTATTTAATTGGTTGTATCAAATTGTTCTAAAATGTTCGAGATTGGCATTTCGTTCTTAGTTACGGCAATAGTGCCTGAACGTACAAACTGCATCAATCCATAAGGTTTTAATTTTTCGTAAAGGCTATCGGTTTCGTGGCGTTTTCCGGTTTTTTCAATTACAAAAAACTTTGGCGTAACCGTCACGATACGTGCATTAGATTCTTTTATAAAATCCTGGATATTAAGATCATCAACAAACTCGGCTGAATTTATTTTGTAAAGTGCAGTTTCCTGGTAGATCATTTCCTCATCGGTATGATAAAAAGCTTTAATTACTTCAATTTGCTTTTCTATTTGACCAACTATTTTCTTAACCTGATCTTCGGTAACCTGCACCACGATTATAAAGCGCATCACTCCGTTCACCTCACTTCTGGAGGCTGTAATACTCTCTATATTAATATGCCTTTTTTGAAAAATAGCAGCAATTCGGCTCAACAAACCTATGTTGTTTTCGGTATAAACCGAAACCGTAAAATTTTTCTTTTCCATTACTCTAATCTTATATCAGAAACTGAAGCCCCGGTAGGAACCATAGGGAAAACATTTTCTTCCTGTTCAACTTTTACCTCTAGGAAATAAGCCTCTTTAGATTGCATCATCTCCGTAACCGCTTCTTTTAAATTTTCTCTTTTACTAACCTGTTTGGCCTTAATATGATAACCTTTGGCAATTGTTATAAAATCGGGATTAATCATTTCGGTAGAAGCATATCGTTTCTCAAAAAACAATTGCTGCCACTGCCGCACCATTCCAAGAAAATCATTATTTAAAACCACAATTTTTACGGGAACTTTTGTCTGAAAAATAGTGCCTAATTCTTGGATAGTCATTTGATAACCACCATCTCCAATTACTGCAACCACATCGCGCTCTGGTGCGCCCATTTTTGCGCCAATTGCAGCCGGAAGCGCAAACCCCATTGTTCCAAGTCCACCGGAAGTTACATTGCTTCTGGTTTGGTTGAATTTTGAATAGCGACAGGCCACCATTTGATGCTGGCCAACATCTGAAACAATTACCGCGTTTCCTTGAGAGCATTTATTAATCTCATCAATAACCTCGGCCATTCCAATTTTTCCGCGTTCGGCATTTAGATCATTTTTAATAATTTTATCAAATTCAATTTTATAATGCTCCTTGAACTTTTGATGCCAGGCTTCGTGCTTATTTGGTTTTAAAAGTTCTAATAAAACTTTAAGCGTTTCGTTTACATTCCCTAAAACCGGAATATCAGCGTGTACGTTTTTGTTAATTTCAGCCGGATCTATTTCAAAATGGATCACTTTAGCTTGTTTGGCATATTTCTCCAAATTTCCGGTTACCCTGTCGTCAAAACGCATTCCTATAGCGATAAGCACATCACATTCATTTGTTAAAACATTAGGGCCGTAATTGCCATGCATTCCTACCATTCCCACATTAAGCGGATGATCGGTTGGCATAGCCGAAAGACCTAAAATAGTCCACGCCGCCGGAATACCCGACTTCTCTACTACTTTTTCGAATATTTCTTCAGCACCACCTAAGATCACACCCTGGCCAAAAACAATCATTGGTTTTTTAGCATTATTCATTGCTTCCGCGGCTCTTTCTACTTCCTTTAAATTAACTTCAGGCTTAGGTTTATAACTTCTAATGCCGGAACATTTTTTATACGAAAAATCAAGGGTAGCAAACTGCGCATCTTTGGTAATATCAATCAATACAGGCCCCGGTCTTCCAGAGCGGGCGATAAAAAATGCTTTTGCCAGAATTTCCGGAATTTCTTCTGCTTTTGTAATTTGATAATTCCACTTGGTAATAGGCGTAGAAATTCCAATAATATCGGTTTCCTGAAAAGCATCACTTCCCAGTAAATGCGAACCTACCTGCCCGGTGATACACACCATTGGCGTAGAATCTATTTGTGCATCGGCAATTCCTGTGACCAAATTCGTGGCTCCAGGACCAGACGTAGCCATCGCTACTCCTACTTTTCCACTTACTCTTGCATAACCCTGTGCCGCGTGTGTTGCGCCTTGTTCGTGGCGCGTGAGGACGTGGTGAATTTGGGTTTGGTATTTATACAATTCATCATAAACGGGCATAATTGCTCCGCCGGGATAGCCGTAAAGCGTATCCACCCCTTCCTCTAGCAAACATTTTATCACCGCCTCAGCTCCTGAAACCGTGGTTGCTTTTGGGGAAGCCGTTTTTTCGAAACTAGCTGTTTTAACTTCCATAATTCACCTTATTAAAATTCGTCGGTAACACAACCTTGTGAGGCCGAAGAAACCGTTCTTGCATATTTGTAAAGCACACCCTTATTAAATTTTAAAGCGGGTGCTTTCCAGTTTTCTTTTCTTTTCTCTATTTCTTCTGCTGAAAGCGCAACTTCAATTTTATTGGTTTCAGCGTTTATGGTAATTTGGTCTCCATCTTTCAAGAATGCCAGCAAACCACCTTCCTGGGCTTCCGGGGTAATGTGCCCGACGACAAAACCGTGGGTTCCCCCAGAAAATCTTCCGTCAGTAATTAAAGCCACATCTTTACCGAGTTTTGCACCCATTATTGCTGAAGTAGGTTTCAACATTTCCGGCATTCCAGGACCGCCTTTTGGCCCTTCATACCGAATGACGACGACATCCCCCTTTTTTACTTTTCCTTCTGAAATTCCATCGTTAGCATCATATTCACTATTAAAAACTTTAGCCGTTCCGGTAAATTGCAAACCTTCTTTTCCGGTAATTTTCGCTACCGATCCGCCTTCAGCTAGATTTCCGTAAAGAATTCTAATATGACCTGTTTTCTTGATCGGGTTATCTAAAGGTCTAAATACATCCTGACCTTCTTCCATATCTGGAACATCGGCAAGGTTTTCGGCAAGAGTTTTTCCAGTTACCGTCAAACAATCGCCGTGAAGCATATCGTTCTTCAACATATATTTTAGAACCGCTGGAATTCCGCCAATTCTATGCACATCTTCCATCGCATACTTTCCGCTTGGCTTTAGATCGGCTAAAAACGGAGTGCTATCACATATTTTTTCAAAATCTGTTAAACTAAAATCAACTTCGGCCGATTTCGCAATAGCCAAAAAGTGTAATACCGCATTGGTAGATCCACCTAGAACCGTAAGTAAACGAATCGCGTTTTCCAACGATTTACGATTCACAATATCACGAGGCTTAATATCTTTTTCAATTAGCAGGCGCACCGCTTTCCCGGCTTCCTCACTTTCAGTTTTCTTTTCTTCTCCTACCGCAGGGTTTGAGGAATTATAAGGCAGGGCCATTCCCAAAGCTTCAATTGCAGAAGCCATAGTGTTCGCGGTGTACATTCCGCCGCAGGCACCTGCACCAGGGCAGGCTTTCTCAATTATACTATCGTATTCCTCTTTGTCTATATCCCCGGCAGTTTTTGCTCCCCAGGCTTCAAAAGCAGAAACCACATCCAGTTTTTTACCATTATGACATCCTGAAGCAATTGTACCACCATACACTAAAATAGCAGGACGGTTAATTCGCAGCATTGCCATAAGCGCACCGGGCATATTTTTATCGCATCCTACCACGGTGATTAACGCATCATAAGACATCGCGTGGATTACCGTTTCCATAGAATCGGCAATAATATCACGGGATGGCAGCGAATAACGCATTCCCGGGGTTCCCATAGAAATCCCGTCGCTTACGCCAATAGTATTAAAAATTAAACCAACAAGTTCGTTTTCATTTGCACCTTTCTTAACCAATTTTGCCAAATCGTTAAGATGCATATTACACGGATTACCCTCGTAACCGGTACTGGCAATACCCACAAATGGTTTTTTAAAATCTTCTTTGGTTAGACCTATAGCGTGCAACATTGCCTGTGATGCCGGTTGCGAATCGCTTTGTGTTAAAACTTTACTGAATTTATTGTGCATTACTTATTCTTCTTCGTGTGATTTAAAGATTAAAAGTAAGCCGATAAGAATTCAACAGGTAATTTGCAGTATAGAAAGCACTACTTTCGGAATAAAAACAATTAACTTAAATAACTGTTTTACAGGGTTTTAATCGTGTTTTAATTACGATAGCTGAAAAGGTATTTTCAAGAAGAAAAATTACAGTAAGAAAAAGCCCGAAATTCGTTGGATTTCGGGCTTTTGAAAAATTCTTAATTTATTGAATTATTTTTTGTGTTTTAAATGTTTTAAGCTGAATTTCTAATAATTTGATAATTATACCAGATTCTGAAAATAATTTACATTTTTAGAAAAGATTGTCACGGCCGCTGGCCTCGCAATGACGGTTAATAAGTTAATTTAAATATCTAATACTTCCTACTGAAAACTGATAAGTCAGAACTGAGACTGCTTACTGAGAACTACTTTTTCTTCTTCAAAGAATATAAATCCTTCCTGCGGTCTTTCATATTTCTTACACTACCAAAGGCGTGAAGTTCTTTTAAGAGGTCTAAATCAACATCTACCAATAAGGTACTCTCGGTATTAGGAGTAGCTTCGGCTTTTATTCCGTTTACGGGAAATGCGAAATCTGATGGCGTTAATACCGCGCTTTGAGCATATTGAATATCCATATTATTTACTTTAGGTAAATTTCCTACAGATCCTGCAATAGCAACATAACATTCATTTTCTACCGCCCGGGCCTGTGCGCATATTTTTACACGAGAATATCCATTTTGGGTATCAGTCATAAACGGAACAAAAAGAATATTCATTCCTTCTTCGGCTAAAATTCGCCCGACTTCAGGGAACTCAATATCATAACAAATTAATACCCCAATTTTTCCACAGTCGGTATCAAAGGTTTGGAGTTTGCTACCGCCCTTCATTCCCCAGGCCGATTCTTCAGCCGGAGTGATATGTAATTTTTCATAACGCTCATAACTTCCGTCACGGCGGCATAAGAAACCAACATTATACATGTGTTCACCAATTACCATTGGCATACTTCCGGTAATGATATTTATATTGTAATTCACCGCAAATTCCTGGAAAGTTTCCAGCAAACGTTCGGTATAGGTAGAAAGTCCGCGGATGGCTTCAGGTTCCGTAAGCTCATTGAATTCGGCCATAAGTGGCGCATTGAACAATTCAGGAAAAAGGATAAAATCACTCTGGTAATCACTTACCGCATCCACAAAGAATTCAATTTGTGAAACCAGCGCATCATAATCCTTAAAAAGTCGCATTTGCCATTGTACCAAACCAAGACGAACCACGGTTTTAGGCGTATCTATCAATTTGGTGGTTTTGGTGTAGTAAATATTATTCCACTCCATCAAAACCGCGTATTCTTTACTTTCGGCGTCGCCCGGCAAATAACCTTTAATCACTTTCTTTACGTGAAAATCGTTGGAAAGCTGAAAAGATAAAACAGGATCATGAATTTCCTGCAGTTTTACTTTTTCAATATATTTTTTTGGGGTTAGTTCTTTAGAGTATGTCGCGTAATTAGGAATACGACCACCAAACACAATAGATTTGAGATTAAGCTGCTCGCAAACCTCTTTTCGGGCTTCGTATAAACGTCTTCCCAGGCGCATTCCGCGGTAATCTGGATGAATAAAAACATCTATTCCGTATAAAATATCACCGTTTTTAGTATGTGTAGAAAAATTTTCACCACCAATTATTTCATCGTAAGTATGATCTTCATCAAACTTTTTAGAATCTATAATGATAGAAAGTGCGCAACCAGCAATTTTATTTTCTATAATAATGCAAAACTGTCCTTCGGGAAACTTATTGACCAGATTCCTAATTTCATCTTTACTCCAGTATTCCTCTGGCATTTTCTGGTAGCTCTTTATCATAGAAACCTTGAGTTCCTGATAATCTTTAAGCTTTAAATTTCGAAGTTCAATTTTGGGAGTTTCGTTCACGACATTATTTTTTTGAGATTGCGAAGATACAGCAGAAAGTTATCTATTAAAAATGGGAAAGGGATTTGACTTGAATTCGCGAATAGTTATTTTGACCTATGACCTTTTAAAATCAGTTTGACGTCACCCTGAACTCGTTTCAGGGTCTAAGTAGAGCTTAACTACTTTTCAACCTAGATGCTGAAACAAGTTCAGCATGACGTTAAAATGGAGATAAAAAAAGCTTACAACAGCAAAATTCTATGCTTAATAGCATAAAGCACCAAACCGGTACGGCTTCTTACGTTTAGTTTCTGAAACAAACTTTCGCGATATCCGTCTATAGTCTTCGGACTAAGATTCATTTCGTTTGCCACTTCTTTATAGGTCATTTCAGAACAGGCCAGGCTAAGAAATTCCAGTTCGCGTTTGGTAAGGTTAACGAGTTTATTTTCTTTATCCTTATTTTTAATGGCTTCAGAAACCGCATCGCTATAGAAAAAGCCTTCTTTTATCACTTCATCCAGCGCAAATTTAAACTCATCTGGATCTATATCTTTTAGTAGATAACCGCGACAACCCAATTTCACCATAAAAGTTACGGTTTCCTCATCGTCTTCCATAGTAAGCGCCAAAACTTTTTGGTCGGGATAATTCTCTTTGAGCCAGGCCATCGTTTCAGGACCATCCATTATAGGCATTCTAATATCCAGCAATACCAAATCGGGTTTAGGCTGGTTGGCTTTAAATTGAGTCACCAGTTCCTGCCCGTTTTTATGCACGCCATTAACCTCGTAATTTTCAAAAGAATTCACCAGGTTTTTTAAAGATTGTGAAAATAAAGTGTGATCGTCTACAATTGCTACTGTATTATTCATCTTGTTGCCCCATTAAAGAATAACGTAAAGATAAGGAAGTTCCCGCGCCTATAGAAGTTTCCATCTCAAACTTTGCCTGTATCAGCGCTGCCCTGCTTTCCATGTTGAATAACCCTGAATTCTTCTTTACCCCTTCCATATCAAATCCCATCCCGTTATCTTTTGCAGTAATGATGATTTCTTCGGAAGTAAAATCAATATGAACATCTAATGCTGAAGCCTTTGCGTGTTTGATCACGTTAGAAAAGAATTCCTGAAGTATTCTGAATAAAATAATGCTGTGTTGCTGCGGAATTTCCTGTTTTTCTCCGGTTACTTTCAATTCCGTTTCAATAACGCCCATACGCTGAAACCTTTCCAGTTCATTTTCTACAGAAACCACCAAACCGGCATAACCAATCACCTGGTTGTTTAAGGATTTTGAGAGCGAACGCACTTCCTGAAGTGAATTCGCCACGGTTTCTTTAATTTCTAAAGCTGAGTTTTTTTCGGCTTCAGGTAGGCTTCTTGAAAAAATATTCAACTGCATATTAGCAACAGAAAGTAACTGACCAATATTATCGTGCAATTCCCAACCCACATTTTTTAAGGTTTGTTCCTGCATTTCCAAACGCGATTGGGAAATTTCCCGCTCAAAACGCTGTTTAGCCTCAAATTGCTCTAGCAGCATTTTATTTTTACGCCTTTGGTACACCACAAAAAAAACGATTACAAAAGCCGTTAACAGTAGGATAACTACCACAAAATAGATGATAAGTAAAATTTCTTCTTTAGAAAGCATTTGTTATATTCTTAGAAGTTGGTTTTCTCTTGTTGGCCAGAGATAAAAAGGCAATGCTATAGGAACTATACATGAAAATACTCAAACCAATTAAAACAGATCTACTTAGCTTAATAAATTCCGGACTCTGAGTAGTATAATATTTATAATAAATCAAAATAGGTGTAGTAGTTAAAAAAAACAGAAGTGCAGGAATGGAAATATAGAAACTGATCTCTCTTTTGATGTTTAGAATTTTAGAACTCAGTAAAATTTCAAAATAATAATAGAAAATCACTCCTAACAGCAAAAAATTTCCTAAAATGTAGGTCACTACAGAATGACTTTTAAAAAATACATCTGAAAAAATCAGATTGATAACACAGATAATAGTGTAGAAGATCAAGCTCGTATTAACAACATGTCTTATTTTTCTATTTGATATATTCCAGGTGAAATATAGAATATAAACTACGAAACTAATAATAAGGTAAGGATTATAAAGCCAGAAATTGCTATACAAAAAAGTATTTTTCAGAAAATGTAAAGATTCATTCCAATAAATTATTGCAGGTATTGTAGCTAGTACTTCTATAAAAAAAGTAAGCAATAAAAAATAAGAAAAAAAACCGACCGCTTTATCAGTCGGTTTTTTTTGATAGTAATATAATCCGGAAATAGCAGCAAAACCTTCAAGTAGAATTACTAGAAAACCAAGTTCTTCCATTAATAATTACGAGGCGGATGACCGCCTTGGATTATATTCATTGGCTCAATTTCATAATTATTAGGGTCAGAATCTTCCCCGGCAGTTGCTGCATCTCCCACAGCTTCTTTGGTAGGGGACAGGAACATGGTGGTATAGCTTTTTTTCTCCTTAGTTTTAGGATAAGCGCCTAAATAAAACCGAATCCCCGGTTTTTCTACACCCTGTTCTTTAGATTTCTCCTTTACGTAATCCAGGTATTCCTGTAGTTCGTCCACACTATACCAGAATTCGCGGGTATCTTCATAACCCTCGGCTTCCCTAATATCTTTCCCACGAGTCTTCACCCATTCGTCCTGTTCCCTGCGCGCTTCGTCAACGCTAATGCATTTTTTCGGTTTTTTCATTTTAAGTTGGTTGGTTAAAAACTTAATTTTTTGTTAAGGTAAATTTAGGAGAATTTTTCATTTTGGCAAATCTTTGATTTTCAATTATTGGTTGTTGGTTGTGGGTTGTGAGTTTTCGATTCTCGGTTCTCAGTTATGGGTTCTCAGTTTTTGGTCGAACTAGATTACAAGTTGCCACGAATACACGAATGTTTTTTTAAATCACTGTGCGTAGGAGCTCCATAGTCCATAGAGGGAGTTTTTATTTATCCCATTATCTTCTTCTTGAAAACAGTTCGTCACCCTGAACTTGTTTCAGAGCCTGCTTCGAATTTCATTCGGAGGTCTAATATGTTAGATGCTGAAATAAATTCAGCATAACGTTTAGAAGAAAGGGGATTTTTCCCCTTGTGACGAGCGTACTTATCTTCTACTTTTGACATAGTCATTTTAGTTAGCTAAAGTGTTTTGGGGCAAAAAAGTGTCGTCAACGGTGAGGAGTTTGATTGGTAGGGTAATCAAGCTTCTCGTAACCAGGGCGGCACTTTTTTATTTTAGTGAGCCTATGTTTTAAAAAGGCCTCTGGCCGCATTTAAAATATTAGAGCGAACTAATCCCGATTTCACATCGGGATCTTCTCAAACTTAATGTTGTTCCAACCGATACACTGAATTTATTTCAAGGTCTTGTTCTCAGGGAATTCAAAACCACTTAAAACCCAAAAGATAGTTCAGCTTGCCACGAATACACTAATATTTGTTATCAAATTCATTATCAGGACTGCGACAGCGGGATGTGGCAATCTCTTGTTGATTAGTTTTCGGTTTCAAACCAACTTAGATGCTGAAATAAATTCAGCATGATGTAAGTATAAAGAAAAATATAACCCTACTTTTTCAGGATAATGCTTCTCCCCCCTTTTGGGGTTGGGGCGTTTAACATATTAGATTCTGAAACAAGTTCAGAATGACGTAAAAAAATTAAGATTTAAACAAAAACCTAACCTTATCCCCTGCCTTTTTCTGCGCCATCATATTAATTCCTTTTTCACTTAGTTGCAAAACCCTAGGATAGCCACCCGTGGTTTGACAATCGCGCATAAGAACGATTAATTTTCCGCCGGGAGTGAGTTGAACGGTTCCGGGAAGTACGGGGCCGGTAATAATAGGCTGCAGTTCGTTCTCTAAGAGCTCACTTAGCTGAATAGCCATTCTATTATTATTTTTATCAATACTAAACTTACTCTGTCTTAAATGACTTTTTAAAGTTTCTGGCAGTTTTTCAAATTCAGGGCCGGGAAAAACTTCTATTACTTCAGAATTAAGATATTCATTATCAAACTTTATGGCAGCGTGAGTCTCATATTTTTCCTCCTCAGAAGCTTCGTATTGAAGCTTCATTCCTTTTTCGAACTTTTCGTGGCTGGTAATATCTTCGTACCAACTACGGCTTCCCAGGACTTTTTCGGTTTTAAATCCGTCAAGGATTGCTAAATAGGAACGCATTCCGTATTCCGGCCTTCCAAAAGATAAAATATCACCTTCGTGAATTTTCACCACTTCATTATTGTCAATTTCAGTATCATTTAGTTTTGGAGAAAGATGTGCTCCGCTAATGGCGATTTTTGTAGCTGCTGAAAATTTAAGTTTGGGACCCATTTGGGTAATTTCCATCACTGCTGCATCGGCCTGATTTTGCAAAATAAGGTTGACGGTTTTTAAAGCGATCCTATCCATCACTCCACTTAAAGGAACTCCATATTTTTGAAATCCGCGACGACCAAAATCCTGAATTGTTGAAAATAATCCCGGATGTAAAATTTCAACTTCAGCCTTCATAATTTTCTTTTTTTAGTTGAAAAGTTCCTTCGGAAATTTGCTCTGAAATTTCTTCAAATTCTTCTTTGGAAACCGAATAAAATTTCACTTTATCGCCAGCCAAAATTTCACAAGGCGGATCGTTATTTTTATCAAAAAATTGAACTGGACAATTGCCCAAAATTTGCCATCCGCCGGGACTGGATTTCGGGTAAATCCCGGTCTGGTTTTCTCCTATTCCAACAGCCCCTTTTTCGATCTTCATTCGGGGTTCATTTCTACGCGAAATTTGAAGCTTTTTATCAAGGCCTCCCAGATATAAAAATCCGGGTAAAAATCCTGTGAAAAACACCGTATAAAATGGTTTGGTATGCAGCTGGATAATTACTTCTTTTGAGAGTTTTTTTTCTTTGGAAATGTATTCCAGGTCCCAACCGAATTCCTCCTCATAGCAAACCGGTAAGTGGAAAATTTGCTGGTTATTTATTTTTCCTATCTTAGCCTCTCCAAACAGCTCTTTAATCGCTGAAACCTCATTATAGACGTTTTCTATACTGAACATATAACTAATTAACAACGAGTTATATGTATTGATTACCTCAACATTTACTTCATCATAAAACTCTTCCAGTTTATTTTTGTAAAAAAGAAGCTTTCTGAGAAGTCTTTCACTGATTTCAGGCTCAAATTCTATCAGAATTCCCCGCTCCCCCATCGGTGTTATTTTAGGAAAATCATTCATTTTGCATTCTTAATTTTAATATTGTGTTCAGCAAATTTCTGCTGTAAAAAGTTTATAATTTCAACTGAATTTGGCGTGTCACTATGCAGGCAAAAAGTAGTGGCGACGCAACTTATTTTAGCACCATTTTCACAGGTAATTTTTCCTTCAGAAAACATAGAAAAAAGATGTTCAAAAACGGCTTCTTTTTCGCTTATTAAAGCATTGGATTTTGAACGCGAAACCAAGCTGTAATCTGGGTTATAATTTCGGTCGGCAAAAGCTTCAAAAACGATTGGAATTTTCCCTTTCGCAAGTTTAGAAATCACAGAATTTACTGGACAAAAAAGCGCTAAATTTTGATCGAATTCCAGTAAAGAATCTATGATAATTTGAGCTGTTTTTTCGTCTTTTGCAGCTTCATTATAAAGTGCTCCATGAGGTTTTACATAGGTAAGTTTTACCCCTTCTGCTTCGGCCAATTGTTTTAAACTTAAAATTTGCGCAACAATAGAACGCTGCAATTCTTCCGCAGAAATCTTCATAGTTTTTCTTCCAAAATTCTCCTTGTCGGGATAAGAAGGGTGCGCCCCTATTTCTACTCCATGCTTCACGGCAAGTTTAATAGTTTGCTGCAAGGTTTCAAGAGTTCCTGCGTGACCACCGCAAGCAATATTGCAGGCAGAAATATGCGGCATTAGATCTGCATCAAAGTCGCCGCCTTCACCTAAATCGCAGTTTATATGGATTTTTTTCATCTTTTTATATTAAGTTATGCAACTTTCTACTAATTAAATTTCTATACAATATCAGGAACTTTATACCTACAAGGTTTTAGAAACCTTGCAGGAAAATAAAATAGATATATTAAAAACCTTGTAAAACGCTTAGAATCGCTTTAATTCCTAAAAATACAGAAAGCGCAATAACAAGTATTCCTAATACATTTTGAAGCTTAGAATTGCGGTGTTTACCCAAAACCGAGGCTTTATTGACTACCCAAAATAAGAAAATAGCAATTACCGGCAAGAGGATTCCGTTAGCGATTTGGGCGAAGCGTATAATCTCAATAGGATTAATTTGCAGGGAAGAGAAGAACACACCCAAAATAAGAACCAAGGCCCAGACTGATTTAAATTTCGCTGACTTCATCCCGCCTTTCCAACCAAAGCAGCCTTTTACTACATAAGCGGCGCTAATTAGAATTGCCATAGAAACCGTACCGCCAAGGATTATAGAAACTATGAGTTCTTTCCTTGCAGTTGGCAAATAAGAAGCTTCTTTCCACTTTTCACTAACGAGAGAAGCGTGTAGAAATAAGTTGTAAGGAACCACGGTAGTACCTAAATAGCCATCACCGTAAGCAATCCGGCAGCATTACTTGTAGGCATAAGTCCGCTTAAAATTTCTAAAATATCAGGTTTGGTAAGAATAGCAGTAAGCACAAAACTTATACTCATTAGTAAAACCAGGCCAATAAAGATCTTTTCGAGGGTTTTATAACTTCCGGTGAATAAAAGTATAAACGCGACTGCGCCAATAAAAATACTCCATAAGTTGAGCTTAAAATCGCCAATTTGCAGATTCTGAATTCCGAAGATAGCTTCAGCTCCAAGAACAGCGCCGGTAATATTACCTGCTTGGTAAGCAGCATTCCCGATAACTATGGCTGAAAAAATAAGGATAATTGCTAAAACTCTGAAGATCGGTTTTTTTATCTCCTCCCGAATAACATCACTTAAACCCTTTTGAGAAACCACGCCAAGCCTGGCTGCCATTTCCTGTAAAATTATACAGGAAAATATAGAAAGCACTAAAGCCCAAAGCAGGCTATAACCAAATTCAACCCCGGCGAGCGTACAAACTGTAACCGTTCCCGGCCCAATAAACGCAGCCGAAACAAGGATTCCCGGACCAAGGTTTTTCAAAAAATTTCGCACTACATACCTTTAGATTCCTGAAGGGCGTAAATAGCGAAAGATCCTAACCAATGACCGCCTTCATAAGAATCTCCTACCAGGTTAGGAAAAGAATAAGCCACGTGCCTATCAGCGATTTCCTGTAAATGCGAGAATTTATCGGGATATTGATTTATAAGTCCGTAGAAAACCCAGGCACGGCTAAAGTTCAGTCCGTCAAGATGCACCAGTTTTCCATCGGTTCTATCAGAAACTTCTCCAACTTCCATTTCAAAATCTTCAGATTTTAACTGCGGAAGAAAATCTTCCAACCACATTTCAAAGGCATTTTTTGGTAAAACACGGCGCATTATATTAACTTCTTCCAAACAAGGTGAAAGAAAGTCAAATCCGCCCGGTTCCCAGGTAATTGGGCAATTATCGTCCTTCAAATAAAAATCCCTGGCCCTATTTGAGATCAATTGCTTAAATTCGGTATTTTCGGTAGCTACGGCATAATCGTAAGCAAAACTAAGTCCGAAAGCTGTATTAGCGTGTTCCCCTACTCTAATTGGGTAATTTAATTTCGGAAGAAACTCTAAGTATTTATTCACAATAAGATTGGTAAGCGGATCTAAATTCTCTTTTAATTCTTTGGCCAGGGGATCGTTCCAGGTTTCAATTTCTTCGGCGAGCTTCAGTAGCCAGGCCCATCCATAGGTACGCTCAAAAGAATCGCTTTGTTCTCTGTTAAAATAAGCCACCTCGCCCTGAATATTTTCTTCAGAAAGAGATTCCTTTAATTTCTCTCTAATGGTTTCAGCTTTCTCCAAATCTGGAAATTGCTTAAGTAAACTAACCATAGACCAATGCGCATGCACCGATGAATGCCAATCAAAACAACCGTAAAATGCAGGGTGTAATTCAGAAGGTTCCCCTATAGCCTCTTTATTTTCCAGGGTTTGATTAAGTTTATTAGGATATTCGGTATTAATACAATTTAGCGGAAGTTCGGCTAATCTATTGGCTTCCTCCCTGGTAAATTCTACACGATTTTCACCTAATAGGTCGCTGGTTAAAGAATTTTCTTCTTTAATAGTATCTCGCTCCATTTCTGAAACTTCTTTAACTTCGGGTTCCCCTTTACACGCGAATATTAAAATGGCAATAAGCAACAATAAACTTTTTTTCATAGTATCGTGGTCTTAGCTAATAAATTACCCCTAAACCAATTTGTGGGACTTTAATCAATTTTTATAGCAAGTAAATATAAATTTAAAAGTTGACATATTTCATGGCTTCTTTTTTTCAAAAAAATCAAAATTAACTTAAAAGAAGATTTTAGCCAAGCCAGCCATCTCGATCCAGACTTCTATACTGAATAGCTTCGCTAATATGGTTCCCTTTAATATTTTCTGAATTTTCTAAATCAGCGATAGTTCTTGAAACTTTAAGAATACGATCGTAGGCGCGAGCAGAAAGATTTAAACGCTCCATTGCGGTTTTAAGCAAAGCTTTTGAAGCATCATCTAGAGCACAAAACTTTCGAATTTGGCGTACACTCATTTGCGCATTGTAATGCACTGAATCAGATTCTCTAAAACGTTCGGTTTGAAATTGGCGAGCCTGAGTTACTCTTTTCCTAATTTCAAAGCTGCTTTCCCCATGGCGTTCTTCACTTAATTTTTCAAATGGAACGGGAGTCACTTCAATATGAATATCTATTCTGTCTAATAAAGGGCCGCTAATCTTACTTAAATAGCGTTGCATTTCTGCCGGGGAAGAAGTTGCAGGCGCATCGGAATCGTTAAAATATCCGCTTGGACTGGGATTCATACTCGCCACCAGTATAAAGCTAGAAGGATAAGTTACCGTAAATTTAGCTCTGGAAATCGTTACTTTGCGATCTTCCAACGGTTGACGCATTACTTCTAAAACGCCGCGTTTAAATTCTGGTAATTCATCTAAAAATAAGACGCCATTATGTGATAAAGAAATTTCTCCTGGTTGCGGATACGCCCGACGCCGACTAAAGCGACGTCTGAAATTGTATGGTGTGGACTTCTAAATGGCCTTTGAGACATTAAACCCACGTGTTCTTTAACACGACCAACCACACTATGAATTTTAGTAGTTTCCAGGGCTTCGTGTAAAGTCATTGGTGGTAAAATACTGGGCAGGCGTTTTGCCAGCATCGTTTTCCGGATCCCGGCGGACCAATTAAAATAATATTGTGACCTCCCGCTGCGGCAATTTCCATACAACGTTTTATAGATTCCTGGCCTTTAACATCGGCAAAATCGTGTTCGGGATGATCCAGGTTTTTGTAGAATTCTTCGCGGGTATTAATTATGGTTCGCTCTAAAGCTTCATCTTTATCAAAAAAGTTAATTACTTCTGTGATATTTTCCACGCCATAAACTTCAAGCCCGCTAACAATGGCGGCTTCTTTGGCATTTTGATTCGGAAGGATAAATCCTTTAAAACCTTCTTCTTTGGTTTTAATAGCAATGGGCAAGGCGCCCTTTATGGGTTGCAAGCTTCCGTCTAGCGAAAGCTCACCCATAATTATATATTCTGAAATATTTTCTGCTTTAATTTGGCCCGAAGCGGCCAGAATTCCAAGGTTTAAACTAAGATCGTAAGCCGAACCTTCTTTTCTAAAGTCGGCTGGCGCCATATTGACGATGATCTTTTTACCCGGAAACTTATAGCCGTTATTTTGTAGCGCGGCTGCAATTCTAAAACTGCTTTCCCTAACGGCATTATCTGGAAGACCAACTAAATGATATCCAATACCGGTTGCTACGTTTACCTCTATAGTAATTGTAGTTGCCTCTACCCCAAAGACGGCACTTCCATAAACTTTTATAAGCATTTAAGTGTAAATTTCTTAAATGTAATAAAATTTATGAAAAACTGTAATTAATTAGGAGCAAGCACTTCTTTTCTATAGTATTCTATTAATGCATCAATAGGTCTACGTACAATATTCCCAATTTCTATTCCATAAGGTTGCGCTACTGCACGAATAATATCTTCACTAAAGTAAGCGATGGTACCAATAAAATGCACAGGCGTATTTTGGGCTTGTTTGTAGCACATTACACGGGAATGCATAAAATCTGTAATTCCTTCGTGTACTAATTTGTAGAAATAACCATTACGTTCGTTAGAAAAAATAAATTCAGCAAAAGAAGCGAGGTAAGTATTTGGATTCTCTCTGCGATAGAGGTTTTTCTTAATCTCATCTGACTCCATATTGTATAACTTACCAAATTCTTCAGCAAGTTCTGGAGGCATTCTTTTATAATAATAATCTCTAATTAGTCTTTTTCCGAAGTAATTTCCACTGGCTTCATCCATAAGAATATAACCAAGAGAGTGCACGGCCTGGTGAATATCCTTGCCGTCAAAGTAACAACTATTAGAACCTGTACCAAGTATACATACAATTCCTGGCTCTGTAGTGGCAGCGTAAACCGCAGCTACCATATCTTCCAGGATTATAACTTCTTCTACATTGGTAAAGAAATTGGTAAAAATTCCTTCCAATAATTTTTTAGGCGTTTCGGTACCACAACCGGCGCCATAAAAATGCACGCGTTCTACTTTATCTTTTACTTCTTTTAATTCGGCATTTTCTTCAATACGTTGTTCCAGTACTCCCTCGGGAAATACTGCCGGATTTAATCCTTTGGTGCGGGTTCTAAGTAATTCTTCTCCCGTTGCACTAAGTAAAATCCAATCACATTTTGTAGAGCCACCGTCCGCTATTAATATCATGTGTGTGAATATGGTTTAATTAAAAAGCCTGAGGAAAGGGCTAAAGATTAAAAATAACCTAAGCGTAGCTTTCTTCAGGCTCTAAAATAAAATATTAAATTGAATTAACGTGTGCCGCTAAATCCAAAAGTTTGGCAGAATAACCATATTCGTTATCATACCATGCGATTAATTTGAAAAAATTATCGTTAAGTGCGATTCCTGCATCGGCATCAAAGTTACAAGTATGTGCGTCTGATACGTAATCCTGAGAAACCACAGCATCGTCAGTATAAGAAATCACTCCTTTGTAAGCTCCTTCAGAAGCTTTTTTGAATGCAGCTTTTACATCTTCGTAGCTCACAGACTTGTCTGTCTTAACCGTAAGGTCTACTACAGAAACATCTGCGGTTGGTACTCTAAAAGCCATCCCTGTAAGTTTCCCATCTAGTTTAGGAATTACTTTCCCTACAGCAACTGCTGCACCTGTTGAAGATGGAATAATATTCATAAGAGCACTTCTACCACCTCTAAAATCTTTTGCTGATGGTCCATCTACAGTTAACTGTGTAGCTGTAGTTGCGTGAACTGTTGTCATTAAACCTTCTACAAGACCAAACTCATCGTCTATTACTTTTGCAAGTGGAGCAAGACAGTTTGTAGTACAGGAAGCGTTAGAAACAATTGTATCTTCTGGTTTAACATCTTTATGGTTAACACCCATTACAAACATAGGTGCGGTTTTAGATGGTGCAGAAATAACTACTTTCTTAGCACCGGCATCAATATGCGCCTGCGCAGAGTCTTTTTCTTTAAAGATACCTGTACAGTCAATCACAACATCTACCCCTACATCGTTCCATTTAAGGTCTGCCGGATTTTTTTCTGCTGTAATACGAATGGTATTTCCATTAACAACCAGATTTCCGTCTTTAACAGAAACATCTCCTTTAAATCTACCGTGAACAGAATCATATTTTAGCAAGTAAGCTAAATGATCTACATCAAGTAAATCGTTGATTGCAACAACTTCTACATTATCTTTTTCAGCCGCAATTCTAAACGCGATACGTCCTATTCGGCCAAAACCATTAATTCCAATTTTTGTACTCATAATTTAAATTTTAAAAATTTACACTGAAGTGATGTTTGCCACCCTTCTTAATTCCTGATCAAATTCCCTGTCTTCTTTTAAAGCAGTTTCCAAAGGCACGTGAACCACTTTTTGGTGATGCACGCCTAACATGATATTGGTTTTACCATCGGTTAATGCTTCAACCGCACCAACACCAAGCTTACTGGCCAGAACACGATCAAAACAACTTGGAGAACCTCCTCTTTGAATATGACCCAATACAGAGACTTTAATGTCATATTCTTCGTGGCTTTGCGAAATAAATTCAGCTAACTGAAAAATATTCTTTCCGCTCTTTTCACCTTCAGCCACCACGATAATGCTGGAAGTTTTTCCGGATTTTTTACTTTTTTCCAAAGAATCCATCATTCGTTGAATTCCCTGGTCTTCTTCCGGCAATAATATTTCTTCGGCTCCTGCACCAATACCACTATTTAAAGCAATATCACCTGCATCCCGACCCATAACTTCAATTAAGAATAATCGGTTATGAGAACTCGCGGTATCCCGAATTTTATCTATGGCTTCCACTACCGTATTTAAAGCGGTGTCGTAACCAAGTGTATAATCGGTACCGTTAATATCGTTATCTATAGTTGCGGGAATTCCCACAATTGGAAAATTAAACTCGTTGCTAAAATAAAGGCCTCCGGTAAAAGTTCCATCTCCACCAATCGCAACCAAAGCATCTATACCGGCATCGGTAAGATTTTTATGAGCTTTTGCCCTTCCTTCTTTAGTTTTAAATTCTTCAGATCGGGAAGATTTTAAAAATGTACCTCCTTTATTAATGATGTTTCTAACAGATCTTGCGTTAAGTGGTTCAAAATCTGCTTCTATAAGTCCCTGAAACCCGCGGTAAACACCCACACATTCCAGGTTATAGTATGAACAGGATCTAACAACCGCCCTTATAGCGGCGTTCATTCCGGGTGCATCACCCCCAGAAGTTAAGACTGCAATTTTATTAATTTTTTTCGCCATTAGGCCAAATCTATTTTAATTCTACAATATAACCTAATTTCCTAAAAAACTAAAACGTTTTCGGTTAATAACTAACAAAAACAGCCCTTTCGAGAGGGCTGTTTTTAGTTTTTTAGTAAATTTATTACTTATTTATTAAGATAAAGTACTGCCAGGGTTCCAAATCTATATTTTTATCTTCTGAAATCTCTAAGCTTTCTCCAGATAAATAATCTTCAAAACTTCCGTTTAACTGAATGCTGAAGCTAGTATTTTTATCGCTCATATTGGCAATATAAAATAACTTAGCTCCATCTTTTTCCCTTTTAAAAGCTAAAACTTTTTCTTCTTCTGAAGTTTCTATATTTTCATAAGAAGCAGCTTCCTTTGCACCGTGCAGGGCTTTGTTTTCGTTTTTCAATTTTCCAAGTTTTTCCAGTAAAGGCCAAACTTTTCCTTTTTCCTTCGAAATAGTATCTTTTTCAAAAAATAAAAGTCTTTTATCCATATCATATTCCTGCCCACTGTATATTAATGGCATTCCAGGTAAAGTATAAGTAAGTGCCATCATAGCTTCTGAAGCATCTCCCATTCTCTCTTTCACGGTTCCGTTCCAGGAATTCTCATCGTGGTTGGTAACAAAATTCATCAAATAATCATCTTCCTGGTAAGTGGAATCTATTTTCTGCATATAAGCATCCCAGTCTTTGGCAGTTTTCTTACCCTGTGCCATTTCATTCATAATATGGTGACCTTCCCAGTTGTAACCCATATCAAAAGCATTTTCAAAAAGATCCTTGTCCTCTGACTCTGCTAGCATGAAAATCGGCTTAATTTCCTCTAATTGCGGAACAATGCTTTCCCAGAATTCAGTTGGTACTTCCCCGGCTACATCGGCTCTAAAACCATCAATATTATATTCTTCTACCCAAAACCTCATTTCTTCCCCCATAGCTTTATGAAGCTCTTTGTTCTCAAAATTTAAATGAGCAACATCTGTCCAGCCCCAGGATTCCCCTGTTGCAGGATTTATAGGATCGGTAACTTCACCTTTATCATTTTTATGATAAAATTCAGGTTTTTCCTCTATCCATTTATGATCCCAACCGGTGTGGTTAGCCACCCAATCCAGAATTACATACATATCGTTTTCGTGAGCGGTTTCTACCAGTTTTTCAAAATCTTCAAAGCTCCCGAATTCAGGGTTTACATCGGTATAATCTGAAATCGCATAATAGCTTCCAAGATACTTCTCTCTTTCTTCCGGATCCTCAATATCTTCTACTGAAAGATCTCCGGTTGCCTTTCTATTTTTCATAGAAATAGGATAAACAGGCATTAACCAAATCACTTTCACACCCAGTTCCTTTAGCTGCGGAATATCTTCAGTAAAGGCATTAAAGGTTCCTTCCGGTGAATACTGGCGAATATTTGCCTCATAAATCACCGCAGATTCCATCGCCTCATTAGAAATGGGAGCTATCGCTTTTTGTTCTTCTTTTTGCTCTGGCTGCTCTTGTTTTTCATTTTCCTTACAGGAAAATAAGGCCGTAAAAGCCAGCAGCATTATTAATGTTTTTTTCATTATTCTTTATTTAGTTGATATTATATTTTTACTCTATTTTATTATTGACGTCATGCTGTCCCGAAACTTCGGGATGTTTCAACTTCTAATGTGATATTAAATTCAAACATGTTAGATCCTGAAACAAGTTCAGGAGGACGTGCCCTATACTTTTTCTCCTGCAAGGTTTCTAAAACCTTGTAGGTTTTCCTTTTTGTATACCTACGAGGTTTTAAAAACCTCGTAGGAAATTCACTACTCCATTTTCGTAGTAAAGAAATAAACTCCTTCTTCCGATAATTCCAATGAGTCTTCCCACTGAAATATTTCTTCGGAAATAATATTTTTAAAAGTTTTTCCTTCTAAATTTAATTCACTGAAACGTTCCAAGTCTAAAGTAATTGCTTCTTCATTTTTATTCAAAATTAGCACTAGAACCTCATCGCCCGCCTTTCTTGTAATTAGGTAAGTACCTTCTTCCGGAGCAAAATGTTTGGTTACTCCTGAATGAATTGCCTCGCTGTTTTTGCGGTAATTCATCACTTTTCTAACGAATTCCTGCATATCAGCCTTTTCTTCCGACAGTCCTTCACCAGTAAAAGCATTCACTTCGCTATCATCCCAACCACCGGGAAATTCGGTTCTAATTAAACCGTGATCGCCTGGATTTTCGGTATCATCCATTAGAATTTCGGTACCGTAGTACATTTGGAAAATTCTCGGCAAAACAGCCATATAAGCTACGGTCATTTTGGTTTTGGCTACATCTTCTCCAAGTTGGGTATAGATTCGACTTTTATCGTGATTATCGGGGAAAATCATAATATTTTCAGGATGGGCATACGCGAAATCGTTGGCTAAGCCCTCGTAAATTTCCACCAGGCCGGTGCCCCAGGTTTCTTCAGCTTTTAAGCCGGTTACAATTCTTTCTTGCATTGCGAAATCCATCGTAGATTTTAGGTTAGAATCATAACCATTATCCACACCATCCTGCCAGTAACGAATAAGCAACGGATTCAAGCTCCACTCTTCGCCTACAATATTAAAGTTTGGATATTCGGTCATAATTGCGCCAGCCCAATCACTCATAAATGCTTTATCGGGATAAGGATAAGTATCCTGGCGAATCCCACCTAAACCAAGAGTTTCAATCCACCAAATACTATTCTGAATAAGGTATTTGGCCATAAACGGATTTTCCTGATTTAGATCGGGCATGGTTTCTACAAACCAACCTTCAGTCATTCCTTTTTTATCGGTTTCTGAAGCATATAGATCCTGGTTGGTCGTTCTACGGTGATTGGAATAAACCAAATCTTCGCCATTTTCAAATTTCTCCTGGAAGTTGATCCAATTGTCAAATGGCAGATCATCCATCCACCAATGCTCAACGCCGGCGTGATTAGCTACCTGGTCCATAACCAGTTTTATTCCACGAACGGTAGCTTTATCTGCTAATTCTCTGTATTCTTCTAAAGTTCCAAACCGCGGATCTACCTTATAAAAATCAGTCATCGCATAACCGTGATAAGAACCCGATTTCATATCGTTAATCACCAAAGGCGAAGGCCAAATAGCGGTAAAACCCATTTCATCTATATAATCTAAATGATTGATGATTCCGCGGATATCTCCCCCGTGGCGACCATAATCATCTTCGCGGTTTTTCGTTTTTTCGTTTAGAAAATTAAAACTATCATTAGATGTATCTCCATTCGCAAATCGGTCTGGTGTGATTAGATAAATCGCATCGGTATTATCAAAACCTACATATTCTGATGCAGCTTTTTCCCGACTTTTCAATTCATATTCATATACTTTTTCTGAGCCGTCCTCAAGCTCAAAAGTGAGCTCAAAAGTTCCCGGTTTTGCTTCCCCGATTTCCAAATCGATAAACAGGTAATTAGGGCTATCGGCTTTTTCAACATTTTCAATGCTTACTCCGGGATAATCGATGTTGGGAGTGGCATTTCCAATATTTTCGCCGTAAACCATTAACTGGAGTTCGGTTTCTTCAAAACCCGTCCACCAGTTTGGCGGCTCTACACGCTCTATTTGCGCAAACCCGGTTAAACCGGTGAGGAGCATTAAAGTGATTAGTATTTTTTTCATGATTTTTTGTTTTAAGTAATTGTTCTGCTAATTATCGTCAACCTGAACTTATTTCAGTCTTTATCCCGAATTTGCATCGGGATTCTAACATCTTAGATCCTGAAATATCCCGAAGCTTCGGGACAGGATGACGTATTAAACCTCTAATTCCTGATTTGGCTGCAATTCAACAGCTTTTCCGTTTACATTAATTTCAATCGCGTTATCTCCTTCCAGGTAGAAAACCGTTTTATCTGCAGAGACTTTCACTTTTAATATTTGGTCTCTAAAATTCACTTTAAAAGAATAGGTTTTCCAGTCTTCAGGAATTGTGGGATTAAAAGAAAGTTGATCATCTTTAACCCGCATTCCGCCGAAACCTTCTACAATACTCATCCAGGTTCCGGCCATACTTGTAATATGACACCCCTGCTCTACTTCTTTATTATAATCATCTAAATCCAGCCTTGAAGTTCTTAAATAGAACTCGTAAGCCTGCTTTGTTCTTCCCAGAAGTGCAGCCTGAATGCTATGCACGCAAGGAGAAAGCGAGGATTCGTGAACGGTGATAGGTTCGTAATAGTCAAAATGTTTTTCAAGTTCTTTTTTGCTAAAATGATCTTCAAAAAAGTAGAAGCCTTGCAAAACATCAGCTTGTTTAATATAGCAGGAACGTAAAATCCTGTCCCAACTCCATTTTTGGTTAATAGGACGTTGAGATTTGTCCAAATCGGCTATTAGAACGATCTCTTTATCTAAAAATCCGTCCTGCTGAAGGAAAACCTCGTGCTTTTCAGAATATGGGAAATACATATTTTCAGCAACTTCTCTCCATTTCGCCATTTCGGCTTCATTGAGCCTGGTTTTACCCATTACACGCTTATAATCTTCGGCATAAGCCTCCTTCACCTTTTCAATGGTTTCCAGGCAATATTCAATACACCATTTCGCAAGATAATTGGTGTACCAGTTATTGTGAACATTATTTTCATATTCGTTTGGCCCGGTTACACCCAGCATTACATATTTATTTCTGTGTTCGCTGAAATTGACTCTTTGCTGCCAGAATCTTGCAATTGCGATCATTACTTCCAGGCCTTTTTCCGGAATATAATCGAAATCGCCCGTGTAGCGTACATAATTATAAATGGCATAAACCATTGCGCCATTTCTATGAATTTCCTCGAAAGTAATTTCCCATTCATTATGGCTTTCTTCGCCATTCATCGTAACCATTGGATAAAGCGCCGCGCCATTGGTAAAACCAAGTTTTTCGGCATTCTCTATGGCTTTGTCTAAATGATTATAACGATAGGTCAATAAATTCCTGGCTACCTGCTGATCTTTGGTTGCCATATAAAAAGGAATACAATAGGCTTCGGTATCCCAATAAGTACTTCCGCCGTATTTCTCGCCGGTAAAGCCTTTTGGACCAATATTTAGACGCTCGTCTTTTCCTAAATAAGTTTGATTGAGCTGAAAAATATTAAAGCGAATTCCCTGTTGGGCTTTTACATCACCTTCAATAGTGATATCTGCCATTTCCCAAATTTTCTCCCAGGCTTCTTTTTGATCCTGAAGCAATTTGGAAAATCCGGCTTTAGTGGCATAATCTAATACTTTACTAGCCGCTTCCACGAGATCTGAACGCTTATGGTTCATATCGGTTACGTAGCCGGCATATTTTCTAAGACTTACTTTTTGTCCTTTTTCAGCTTTAACTGAATAGGAAAAAGTGAGTGAATCTGCAGTTTTGGTTTCAGTAAAATCGACATCTTGTTTTTCAGCATTCAGCAAAACTTCAGATTGCATATAGGTGTTTACGTGGAACTCAGTTTTTAAAGTTTTAGAAAGCACAAAACCTTTGTTGCCTTCAGATTTCACTTCTAAAGTCTTCCAAAAACGTTCTTCCCAGTTGGCATCGGTATTCGTGATTCCGCCATCTAGATACGGCTCAAAACGAACCTCAGCATCGCTGTTCAAAACTTCAATTTCAAAATCTATCGCGCCAAGTTCATCTTCAACAATAGAAAGAAAACGGGTGGCTTTTACCGAAATTTCGATTTCGTTTGGAAGCGTAGCTATAAAACTGCGGCGGTGAAAACCTTCTTTCATATTAAGTTCACGCTTAAAATCTTCAACTTTTTTACAGGTAAAAAGGTCTAAGGCCTCATCGTTTATAAACACGTTTACCCCAATCCAGTTGGGTGCGTTAAGTACTTTTGCAAAATATTCTGGATAGCCGTTTTTCCACCAGCCAACTTTGGTTTTATCAGGATAGTAAACCCCACCAATGTAGCTTCCCTGGAAACTGGGCCCTGAATAGTTTTCTTCAAAATTGGCTCGCTGCCCCATAACGCCGTTACCTATACTAAAAAGGCTTTCAGACGATTTTACGCGTTCTACATCAAATCCTTCTTCCAGAATGGACCACTCGTTAGGTTGTATATAATCTTGGTTCATTGCTTTATTTCTGTCTAATTTCTAATTGATAAACCCGGGACAAACCCATAGGTTTAAGTTGTATTATTGAAAGAAATTATCTCAATTACTGAGTAATTTCTTTATAAAATCTATATCTATTTCGGTGAAATCGTTGAATACATAATCGGCTTCAACCAATATTTCTTTTTCGCCAATTCCAATGCTCATCATATTTGCATTATTTGCAGCCTGCACTCCGGCTACAGAATCTTCAAAAACGATACTGTTTTCTGGATTAATATTTATCTTTTCTGCAGCGATAAGAAATACCTCAGGATCGGGCTTTGCTTTGCTAACATCATTGCCATCAACAATGGCGTCAAATTTTTCCAGCAAATTGATCTTTTTTAAGATATTACGTGCGTTTTTACTTGCGGAACCCAAAGCGAAAGGAATATTATTTTCAATTAAATAATCTATCACCTTTTGAACTCCCGGAAGAATTTCGTCATCGTCCATTTTAGCAACATAAGAGAGATAATTTTCGTTTTTAAGCGCCATTTGGCGTTTAAATTCTGTTTTAGAAAGTTCCAATTCTCCCCATTCCAGTATTTTTTTAAGAGATTCTACCCTGCTAACACCTTTAAGTTGTTCGTTTTGGGCTTTGGTAAAATCGAAACCCAAATCGTTAGCCAGTTTTCTCCAGGCCAAAAAATGAAATTTTGCGGTATCTACAATTACGCCGTCTAAATCGAATATTACTCCTTTTGTTGTCTTCATTATCTTAAATTATCTCTTTTAATTATCATTTCAGCATTTCTTTATCGATGCAGTTCTCGAGACGTTTTGAGCCCACTAAGTTTCATCAAATCTACTCGAACTGATATTGTTATGCTTTAACGGGTTCGTCCACATCGTCTATTCTAAAAGTAAGTATAGCGGCGATTAGAAAAGCAATTCCGCTGGTAACTAAGGCGTAGATTGGGTTTCCGTCGTAAAGATATTTTACCATTAATCCTCCAATAAGTGCATTTACAATTTGTGGGATCACAATAAAAAAGTTGAAGATCCCCATATACACCCCCATTTTTTTCGGTGGAATTGATCCGGCAAGAATTGCATAAGGCATTGCCAAAATACTGGCCCAACCAATACCAATAGCGAACATAGAAAGCAATAGCCAATATTCATTCGGCATTATATAAATGGACAGCATTCCCAGGGCGCCAATAAATAGCGACATAATATGCGTGCTTTTTCTTCCAATTTTTAAGGCAATAGCCGGAAGAAAAAATGCAAAAACCGCTGAAACAGCATTGTAAACCCCGAAAAGCACACCAACCCAGTCGCCGGCATCCTGATAGGTTTCACTGCTACTGTCTGAAAGTGGTAAGCCATAAATATGATGGGCAATTGCGGGAGTTGAGAAAACCCACATTCCAAAAAGCCCAAACCATGAAAAGAACTGAACCCAGCTAAGCTGCCGCATAGTATGAGGCATTTTAGCAAAATCTGAAAAGATATCCAGCAAACTGGATTTTTCATTTTCATCGACCGGTTCTTCAACGTGGTCATCCATTTTTTCCAGTTCCTCGGGAGAATATTCTTTGGTAGTAATTACCGTTACCAGAATACTCCCGACTAAAATAGCCGCTCCAATTACAAATGAAAGCAGCAGGTTTAGCGGAACTTCTCCCACCACCGCTCTATTGCTAATATCAAACCAGTTGGTCAAAACATAAGGCAACCAGGAACCAATTACGGCCCCAATTCCTATTAAAACGGTTTGCACACTAAAGCCAAGGGTTCTTTGATCTGAAGGTAACTTATCGGCCACCAGGGCGCGAAAAGGTTCCATCGCTACATTAAAGGAAGCATCCATAATAAAGAGCATCCCGGCACCTACCCAAAGGGAAGGCAAAATAGCGATAAACCAATCGGCGTTAGGCATTAAAATAAGGCCTATTGCCGCTAAAATTGCTCCAGTTAGAAAGAATGGTCGCCTGCGACCAAGGCTGGTCCAGGTTCTATCGCTATAGTAGCCTATAATAGGCTGAACGATTAAACCGGTAACCGGCGCCACTAACCAAAACCACGAAAGCTCGTGAATATCGGCTCCAAAGATTTGTAAAATTCTACTTGCGTTGGCATTTTGGAGTGCAAACCCCATCTGGATTCCAAGAAAACCAAAACTCATGTTCCAGATCTCCCAGAAACTTAATCTACGTTTTTGCATATCGTACAATTAACGTTTACGATAAGCATAAGGCTTATCAAAACTTATTTTAGGTAGGAAGTAAAAATATAAGTTCTGATAAATTAACTAAGCTGGGGTAAATATATATAAAATTTTAAAGATGGTAATCGAAAATTACTCGAGAATCGAGAATTAAATACTCCAGACAGTATTTAAAATTCAAAAATAGCTCTCCACGGCTGGATTAAAAGTAGTTTACAATTTGGTAGAATTTCTTTCTATCAAATTAGTTTCTACAATTACTGTTCTATAAGATTCTTCTTCCTCTGGTTTTCTTTCCAGTTTATCTATTAAAAGCCTGGCAGCTTCAGCTCCCATACGTTCGCCGTGTTGACTTACAGTGGTAAGGCTGGGAATAAATCTTTTTGAAAGCTCCCCATCTGTAAAACCAATTACAGAGACATCTTCTGGAACTTTTAAACCTTTTTCCTGAATGGCTTTTATCGCGTAAATGGCAAAATGCTCGTTCACTGCGAAAACTGCATCGACTTCATTTTTATCAATAAAGTCTTTAATTTCAGTTTCACTATTATCCATATCCTCTATTTTAAGGATAAGCTTATCATCAATTTCTACATTATTTTCTCTTAAAACTTCAAGATAACCACGGGTTCTTAATTTCCCTACGCTCACATAATCTACCGTAGAAACCAGTCCGATTTTTTTCGATCCTTTATCAAGCAAATATTGAACAGCTTTTTTGGCACCAATAACATCATCAATAATCACTTTATCGCAATGTATTTCATCTACTACCCTATCAAATAAAACCACGGGCATTCCTTGGTTGGTAACTTCAGTAAGGTGATGGTAATCTTCCTTTTGCATGGTTTCTTTTGCCAAAGAAAGGATAAAACCATCGGTACTGCCATTTGCCAGCATTTCAAGGTTTAGTACTTCTTTATCAAAAGAATTGTTGGAAAGACATACAATTACGTTATACCCCATTTCGTTGGCAACCTGCTCTACCCCACTAATTACTGTAGTAAAGAAATAATGAACAATTTCAGGAATAATAATTCCTATAGTTTTTGTTTTTCGGTTTTTAAGACTGAGTGCGATATTATTAGGCCGGTAGTTATATAATTTTGCAAAAGCCTTGATTTTTTTACGGGTTTCTTCCCCAATTTCTGAACTGTCTCTTAGGGCTTTTGAAACAGTAGAAATTGACACGTCTAATTCTCTTGCAATTTGTTTTAGGGTCAATTTTGGCTTCATAAAAATCTATTATTTAAAAATAACTCAGGGATAATTTTTAAGATGTCGTAAAAATACCATAAAAATTACGCTATACCCGCAAAAATCAAAAGTTTTCAACACTCAAACGTTTGCGCAAAATACTGGTAAGGGAATGCCTATTTCTTTACATTCTGTTTACATACTTTTAACCTCAGGAAGTAAAAATATAAGCATAATTTTTAGTAAAAATCAATAAAATAATTTATGAAAACACTATTTAAAAGCACGTTGATGTTGCTCTTAATGCTACCAATGAGCTTTTTTGCGCAGGAGACTGTGAGTGGCGTTGTTAGCGAAAGCGCAACCGGCCTTCCAATTCCCGGCGCAAACGTTATTGTAAAAGGAACAACTAATGGTGCAGTCACAGATTTTGATGGTAATTATACCATTCAAAACGTAAGTGAAGACGATATTCTTGTCTTTTCTTTTCTTGGTTTTGCCAGTCAGGAAATTCCTTATGAAGGACAGGCAACTTTAGATGTTCAGTTAGACGAAGATCAGGCTACTTTAGAAGAGGTAGTTCTTATTGGATACGGTAGCACATCTGAACAGGATGCAACAGGATCTGTAGAAAAGATTTCTGCTGAAAGCTTTAACCAGGGAGCAGTAGTTTCACCAGAACAATTAATATCAGGTAAATCGGCCGGGGTTAGAATTACTCCCGGAAGCGGTGAACCAGGTGGTGGTTCTGAAATTAGAATTCGTGGTGGTTCTTCCTTATCGGGTAACAACTCCCCACTTATTGTAGTAGATGGTGTGCCATTAGACCAAAGAGGAGTTCAGGGTGTTAGAAACCAGTTAAACTCCATTAACCCAAATGAAATTGAAGATTTTGTAATTTTAAAAGATGCTGCTGCAACTTCTATTTATGGTTCCAGGGCTTCTAACGGGGTAATCTTAATCACCACCAAAACTGGTAAAAAAGAATCTCCGTTGGCTTTATCTTACGATCTTAAAGTATCTGCCGGAAGGATTATAGATAAGGTAGATGTATTGAATGCCGATCAATTTCGTACTTTAATAAACGAAACCCCGGGAACAGACCCTTCTTTATTGGGAGATGCTAATACCGATTGGCAGGATCAAATTTACCAAACCGCTGTAGGAGCTATTCACAACTTTACGGCAACACAGGGATTTGAAAATTTCACTTACCGTATAAATTACAACCACACTTCACAAACAGGAGTTTTAAAAACCGATGTTTATGAAAGAAACGCTCTTAATATTGCGCTTAACCAGGATTTATTTGATAATCACCTAAAATTATCCTTAACTTCTAAAGGAATTGTAGATGAAAACCGTTTTGCAGATCAGGGTGCTATTGGCTCAGCCGTAGGCTTTGACCCTACCCAACCGGTTTATAATGAGGGAAGTTACTTTGATGGATATTATGAGCACACACTTTCACCTCAACAACAACAAATCCAGGCTACACGTAACCCATTAGCACTTTTAGAGCAATTAGATGGCCGTGGAGTTACTAAAAGAAATATCACCAACCTGAATGCAGAATATAAATTCCATTTCCTTCCGGAATTGAAATTTAATGTAAATGCAGGTTTTGATTATTCAGAGAATGATGGTTATAATAGAAGACCATTAACTTCTGCTGCAAACAACCAGGATATTCCTTATTTTGAAGATTATGGTGGTTTCAACAGAAATACACTTCTGGATTTCTATTTCAATTATAAATATGATATAGATTTTCTGGATACTGAAATTGATTTAACTGCAGGACATTCTTACCAGGAATTCTTTATTACCAGCCAAACAACTGAAACAGTTTCTAACGATATTCAGGATTTCCCAAGAGATATAAATCGAAATGCATTGGAATCTTACTTTGGTCGTGCCAGTTTTGATATTGCCAATAAATATTTGGTTTCTGGTAGCGTGCGTAGAGATGGTTCTTCAAGATTTGGAGGAGACAATAAATGGAGTATTTTCCCTGCATTATCTGTAGGTTGGAAATTACATAACGAAAACTTCCTTGCAGATTCTAATGTATTGAACCAATTAAAACTTCGTGCAGGATACGGGGTAACCGGTAACCAGGAAATTGGACCTAATTATGGTTACTTCGGAACTTATAACCCAAGTGTAGGTGGAGCGCGATACCAGTTTGGCAATCAATTCTATAACACTTTACGTCCTGAAGCTTACGATTCTAACCTGAAATGGGAAGAATTACAAACCTATAATGTTGGTATAGATTACGGGTTCTTTAATAACAGGATCTCTGGTACCATAGAAGCTTATTACCGTGAAACTGAAGATCTTTTAGCCACAGTACCGGTACCGGCAGGTGCTAACCTTACCGACCTTTTAGTTACCAACGTAGGTAGCACGGTAAGTAAAGGACTTGAATTTGGAATTAATGGTGCAATTATTCAGCAAGAAGATTTCAACTGGGATTTAAATTACAATTTAACTTTCCAGGATTTAGAAATCACCAATTTAACCCTGGGTGACAACCCGAATTTCCAAATTCCACAAGGAGAAATTAGCGGTGGTGTTGGTAACAACATCCAGCTATGGAAAGAAGGCTTTGACCCTACTACCTTTAATGTTTTCCGCCAGGTTTATAATGAAAATGGGCAACCAATAGAAGGTGCTTATGTAGATGTGAACGGGGATAACGAAATTACAGAAGAAGACAGGGTTGCTTATAAAAAAGCCACACCAGATTACTTTATGGGATTAACAAATACTATGAGGTATAAAAACCTTGATTTCAGCTTTACCTTTAGAGGTAACTTCGGAAATTACATGTACAACAACACCCAGTCAAGTAACGGATTTGTAGGCGCAGGTACAGTTACCCCGCAGCCTTACTATTCAAACTTTAATAGCAATGTTTTAGAAAGCGACTTTAACAATAACCAGTTCTTTTCAGACTATTATATTCAAAAGGCTGATTTTGTGAAGCTAGACAACATTTCTGTAGGATATTTATTCCCGGGAGAAGACCTTGATATTAGAACTTCACTAACCGCAACCAATGTATGGACTATAACCGATTATGAAGGTTTAGATCCAGAAATTGCTAACGGTATAGACAACAATTTTTATCCAAGATCTACCACCATTGTACTTGGTTTAAATCTTTCATTTTAAGAAAAAATATATAATAAATTAGTTATGTTAAAAACACTAAAACCATTCTTAATCTTATTTATAAGTGCCGGTTTCCTCTGGTCTTGTGAAGACGATTTAGATTTGCAGCCTGAAGATAACAGGCTCACGGCCGAAACTACATTTGAAGATCCAGCATCTTACAAACAGTTTTTGGCTAAACTTTATGCCGGTCTTGCGGTTAGTGGCCAGGAAGGTCCAGCCGGAGATCCAGACCTTATTGGTCTTGACGAAGGTTTCTCTCAGTATCTTAGATTATACTGGTCTATGCAGGAACTTACTACAGATGAAGCTGTAATTGGCTGGAACGATGGTACAATCCAGGACTTGCACGCCCAAAACTGGACTGCAGGAAACGAGTTTATTAGAACTATGTACTCAAGGATTTTGTACCAGGTTTCTCTTACTAATGAATTTTTAAGACAAAGCACTCCAGAACTTTTAGAGTCTAGAGGCATTGCAGCTGAAGAAAGAGAAAATATAGCCATTTACCGTGCTGAAGCAAGGTTCCTAAGAGCACTTCATTATTATCACGCTTTAGATTTATTTGGTAATGTTCCTTTTGTGACCGAAGAAGACCCTGTAGGAGCTTTTCTTCCGCAGCAAATTCAAAGACCAGAATTATACGATTTTGTAGAAAGTGAACTTTTAGCCATAGAAAGCGAAATTGTAAGCGCTAATTCTAATGAATACGGGCGTGCCGATCAGGCTGCAGTTTGGATGCTGCTTTCTAAACTTTATCTAAATGCTGAAATTTATACCGGTGAGGCTCATTATACTGAAGCTTTAGATTATTCGGAAAGAGTAATTAACGCAAACTATAGTTTAGCAGATGATTACCAAAAATTATTCCTGGCAGATAATGATTCCAATGGAGCACAATCTGAAGTGATCTTCCCTATTACTTTTGATGGGCAGCAAACCAGGTCTTATGGCGGTATGGCATTTATTATTCACGCTGCTGTAGGTGGCGATATGGATCCTGCAGACTTTGGAGTAAGTAGTGGTTGGGCCGGTTTAAGAACCACCGCTGCCCTGGTAGATAAATTTCCAAATGGAGCAGATTCTGAAGATGAAAGAGCACTTTTCTTTACAGAAGGACAAACTAAAGAGATAGATGAAATTTCCAGCTTTAATGATGGCTTTGCCATTACCAAGTTCAAAAATGTTACCGTAGATGGCGAATGGGGATCTGATGATACCGGGGAATTCCCTGATACAGATTTCCCAATGTTTAGACTTGCAGATGCATATTTAATGTATGCTGAAGCCCACCTTAGAGGCGGTGGTGGTAGCCAGGCGGCTGCTTTAGATTATGTAAACGAATTGAGGGAACGAGTTGATGCAGACCAGGTTGGCGCATCAGATCTAAGCTTAAATTTTATATTAGATGAGCGCGCCCGTGAATTATACTGGGAAGCACACAGAAGAACAGATCTTATAAGGTTTAACCAATTTACTGAAAATGGAATTTGGCCATGGAAAGGAGATGTTCCACAGGGAGCAACTACACAAGGTTACAGAAACCTAATGCCTATACCAGCTTCAGACTTAGGAGTTAACACCAATTTAGAACAGAATCCAGGATATTAATTTTATAAAAGAATTAAAATGAAGAAATTTTCAATTTTATTTTTAGCATTTATCGCGCTACTAAGCTTTAGCGCGTGTACACAAGACGATGATATTGTATTCGTTGCGCAACCAGACCCGGAAGGAATTCAGTTTAGCAATTCATTTCAAAACACCTATGTGTTACCATCGGGAAATCCAGACAATCTTGCCGAAAGATTTGTTTGGAACGAAGTAGATTTTAATGCACCTACTACTATTACCTATGAGCTTCAGGGCTCTGCAGATGAAGCTTTTGGAGACTTTATGGTAATAGGAAGTACAGATAATAATAATCTTGGTGTAAGCATTGGCCAAATGAGAGATCTTGCTGAAGATGCAGGTCTTGATAACGATCCTGAAACCGAAGCGCCAAATACTGGCAGCGTTTACTTTAAAGTACGTGCATTTGCCGGTGACGGTGAAGGAAATGCTTTAGAAGAATTTTCTGAAACTATTGGCCTTAATGTAGAGCTACCAGAAGCCGAAGAAGAAGGTGAAGCACCTAAAATGGAACTTTATCTTGTAGGAGATGCCACCGCAGCCGGTTGGGATCCTGCAAACAACAACACTCCTTTGTTTAGAGATGGTGAAAATGAAAATATCTATTACTTTGAAGGAAGATTTGCCGGAGGAGGAGATATAGAAGGTTTCAAATTTTTACAAACTACAGCGTGGCAACCACAATGGGGACTTTCTAATGGTGAACTTACTAACAGTGATATCTTAGGTAATGATCCTAATGCATTCCCGGTAGAAGATGATGCCTATTATTCTCTAATGGTGAATGTTGATGAAATGACTTACACCTGGGAAGAAATAGATGAAAGTGCAGCCGAAGTTCAAACAAACATCGGGATAATTGGCGATGCCACTCCTGGTGCGTGGGATGATGATACTGATATGACTCAGTCTGAATTCAACCCTCATATCTGGTATATCGAAGGAATTGAATTAACTGATGGTGAAGCGAAGTTTAGAGCAGATGACGCATGGGATCTAGATTGGGGTGGAGCAACTCCAGTTAGCGGGGAAACTACAGTAGCTGGACCAAATATTCCAGTGATCGCAGGAACTTACGATGTGTGGTTTAACACACTGAATGGTCGATATATCTTTATCCCACAAGGGGAAGAGTAAAAGACTTAATTAACTAAAAGGGCTGCCGCGTGCAGCCCTTTTTAATTCTTATTAATTATGAAAAAAACTAAATTTTTATTCCCTTTTCTTTTCAGCTTGCTTTTAGTGGTATCTGGCTGTTCTAAAGATGACGATGAAGTTGTTGATGAAACAGATGATATTACCGGTGGCAAAGAACCGGAAGAAACCCCTAATGATCCTGAAGCCTTAGACCTTTCCCAATATTCCAGCGGGCAAAAAGTAATGATGCAAACTTTTTACTGGGATGTAGAACCACGCTTTGAATGGTGGAATAACCTTTCAGATAAAGTTGAAGGCTGGGCAGATACCGGGATAGATAGAATATGGCTTCCCGTAGCTACCAAAGGTCAGTCTGGCGGTTACTCTATGGGCTATGACCCTTCAGATTATTTCGATTTTGGAGAATACGATCAACACGGGACTGTTCCTACACGTTTTGGGACTCGCGAAGAGCTGGAAAATCTTATCTCTAAATCTCATGAGCTGGGCTTAGAGGTGATTGCAGATATCGTTTTAAACCATAATTCGGGCGGCGGCCTGGAATACAATCCATATCGCGAAAAGGATACCTATACCCTATTCAACGAAGAAAATGGAAACGCTTCAGGGATGTTCAATAGAAACTACGAACATTTTCATCCAAACGATGTAAGCCAAAGTGATGAGGGAGATCTTTTCTTTTCTGAACAGGATGTAGATCACGATGTTCCTTATGTACAGGACTGGTTTTGGAAGAATGAAAATTCTGTCGCAAAATATTACAAAAATGAAATGGGTTTTGACGGCTGGCGATTTGATTACGTAAAAGGTTTTGGAACCTGGGTGATTGAAGATTGGATGAACGAAGTTGGCGGATTTGCTGTTGGAGAGAATTTTGACGGAAATGCAGATGTTCTGGTAGACTGGGTTGACGCCACTGGAGTTTCAGCTTTCGATTTTGCTGCCTTCTATAAAATGGAAGAAGCTTTTGATCGTTTTGACGACCTAAATTATTTAGACGGAAATACACTTCGTAAGGTTAATCCTGACAAAGCTGTGACTTTTGTAGCGAATCATGACACCGAAAAAGACGAAAATGAAGACAATCGCATCGCTACAGAGAATAAAATGAAAGCTTATGCCTATATTTTAACACACGACGGATATCCTACAATTTTCTACTCAGATTACGAAAATGAAGCTTTCAACGAAGAAATTAAGCAGTTAATCGAGATTCATAATAGTCTGGCACTTGGTGATGTAGAAGTACTTCATGTAGATAATAACGAATATGTAATGAAAAGGGAAGGGAATGCTGAAAACCCCGGATTAATTCTATATATTAGCACCGGAAATTCTACAAAACGTAGAAACGTTCAAACTAATTGGAATAACGTTACCTTAATTGATTATAGTGGTAACACAACATACACCCCTACCTCCGATGAAAACGGAATGGCAATAATTGAAGCTCCGGCGAATGGATATTCAATATACTCCATCACGAAATAGGTTTTATTTTGAATTTTCATAGGTGTTAATTCAAAGACTGGCTGGTTGTTAATTCAACCAGCCTCTTTTTTTTTGGAGACATTCGGCTTTTATTTTCTTTTCACTATTCATTTAATCAATTTTTTCTTCCCGGTTTTCTCCTAAATTTATCTATTAACCAAATCAATTACCCTGTCCCAAAAATCAGTCTATTTATTAATTAAGATTATCGCATATTTAAAAAAAGCCGTCTTTCAAAAATTGAAGACGGCTTTCAAACTAAAACACATTATTGAAAAGTATCCAGTTGGCTAAGTACATCTTTTGTAAACTTAAGATAAATTCTAGCTTGCCCACAAAAAAGAAATGGATAAGCAAGCCTATATGTATGAGTTAATCGAGAAATGGGAAGTTAGCGGTCTAAGTAAAAAAGATTTTTGTCACCATCATGGGATAACTCGTAGTAATTTTTACTACTGGATTAAAAAATGGAAGAACAGGAAATCGGAAGCTCCAGATGGATTTGTGGATATCACTCCTGATAAAGCAGCTATTTTTCATTCGCAGTATCGCCTGCGATATCCCAATGGAGTACAGCTAGAAGTCAGTGGTATTGGTTTGAATCAACTAGCAGCCCTGGTAAACTTGTAGTCCCATGTTCAGTTTAAGTTCCTCCAACCGATATTACCTTTATAACCAGGCCTGCGATATGAGAAAGGGTTTCCATGGCCTATCGGGATTGGTTACCGCTCAGATGGGAAAGGATCCCATCAGTGGCGATGTTTTTATATTCATCAACCGCCGGGCTACTCATATCAAACTTCTGCACTGGGAGTCCGGGGGTTTTGTAATTTATTATAAACGTCTTGAGAAAGGAACATTCTCGCTTCCTAAAATGCTTAAGTCAGGTAGTGTTAGTTGGAGTCAGCTGGTGCTGATGATCGAGGGAATCAAGGCAGAAAAGCTGCGTCACCTTAGTCGGTATAATCCTCCCGAATCCCTTGATTTTACTGATAAAAACACAAAATAATTATTGTAAAAAAGCAGGGAAATCCGTACTTTTATACTATGGAAAAATCCCTGAAAACCCTTTCAAAACAACAGCTGTTGGCGCTTTTAGAAGAGCAATCAGCGCAGGCGACATTCCATAAAAAAGAGCTTCAAAAATCTCAGCAGGAATTAGAGCTTCAAAAAGAGAATTTAAAACAAAAAGATAAAGAATTAAAGCAAAAAGATAAGGAACTTGCCCGGGCTGATGAGCATCTTCGCAGCTATTTGAGTAAGTCCGGAGTTCTAGAGGAAAAAGTGGCCTACCTGGAGAGCCAGCTGGAGATGTTCCGAAGGATGCAGTTCGGTCAGAAACGCGAGCGTTTTGAAGATAAGGATCAGCTAGCTTTGCCTTTTGAGGTTACTGCCCAGGATCTTGAAAAACGAGAAGAAGCCTTTACAGAAAAGATTACCTACCAGCGTAAGAAAAAAAATGCCAATCATAAAGGGCGTCAGCCGCTTCCAGATCATCTTCCGGTAGAGGAAGTGAAGATCTATCCCGAGGGAGATATCTCCCAGATGAAATGTATCGGCCAGGAAGAGACCGATGAATTGGAATATGAGCCTGCACGTTTTTTTATTCGCAGATATATCCGGTATAAATACGCTCACAAATCCGGAGAAGGTGTGATCATAGGAGAACTTCCCGAGCGGGTGATCGATAAAGGTATTCCAGGGTCAGGACTGATAACTTCCATCATCGTTGATAAATTCTTCGATTATTTACCGCTTTACCGGCAGCTTGAACGCTTTAAAAGAGAAAAAGTCCCCATTGCTGCTTCTACTATGAATGGCTGGTGTGCCAGGGGGCTCGATCGCATTGTTCCGCTTTTTGAAGAACTCATAGCCGATGTAAAATCTCAAGGATACTTGCAGGTAGATGAAACAACAATAAAAGTGCTGGATGAGACAAAAAAAGGAAAAACTCATCTGGGATATTATTGGGTATATCACAGTCCCATCGATGGTAATGTAGTCTTTGACTATCAGCCTGGCCGTGGGCAAGAGGCACCTGAAGCTATGCTCGATAATTTTAAAGGCTATCTTCAGACAGATGGGTATGTGGTCTATGATCATTATGCCAAAAAAGAAGGGGTAACCCATTTGGGGTGCTGGGCACACGCCCGCCGTTATTATGAAAAATCGCTGGACAATGATCCCAAAAGGGCAACACACGCCTTAAAGGAGATCCAGAAATTATATGCTATTGAAAGAAAAATCAAAGAGGCAAATCTTAGTCCGGATCAAATTAAAGAGGTAAGGCTTAAGGAAGCGTTACCGGTAATTAATGAGTTTGGGAAATGGATGACCAAGCAGCTTGCTCGCACGCTGCCTAAAAGCCTGATAGGAAAAGCTCTTGCCTATAGCGTCTTCAGGTGGGATGCACTATGTGCTTATCTCTATGACGGGAATTTACTTATTGATAATAATCTCATAGAAAATAAAATTCGTCCAGTTGCCCTGGGAAGGAAAAATTACTTATTTGCCGGATCTCATAAGGCTGCTCAGAGAGCTGCAGCAATTTATTCCTTCTTTGCTATTTGTAAAAAACACGAGGTGAATCCCTATGAGTGGTTAAAATATACCTTAGAGAATATCATGACCATAAAGTACAAGGATATTAAGAACCTCTATCCACAAAATTATAAAAAATTACAGCTGAGTAAATAAACAAATACAGCTTAAAAGATTATTATAGAATTACAAGGGGCACTTAGCCGACTGGATACATTGAAAAAACTACTTAACTTTATATATTACTGTAATTGAAATCTTTAAATTACTTCTGAATTAAATTTGTTTAAGTTTAATATTTCTCCAGTACACTTTAATCCCTCCCCCATCGTGAATTTGCAAAGCGATTTTACCGGTAGCAGCTCCTATTTTTTCATCAGAAAAATCAACCATTTCCACGCCGTTTAACCAACTGGTTACCTGGTTGCCTTTTACTCTTATCTTTAATTTATTCCATTCTCCATACTTAAGTGCATCTTCTTTTTCTGGGGCTGGTTTAATCAACCAACCACGTCCATAAGATTCATAGATCCCACCTGTATGAAGATTTGGTGGTGCCACTTCTACCTGCCAACCAGCTATCTTGGTGCCTTCAATTTCAGACCTTATAAATACTCCACTATTCCCGTCCGCTTCTTGTTTAAATTCTAAATTCAATTCAAAATCTTTGTAATTTTCTTTAGAGGCAAGATATCCATATGCTTTATCGGGACCGCTTTCTGAGATCAACAATCCATCTTCTACATACCATTTCTCAGTACCATGTATTTTCCATCCTTCCAGATCTTTTCCGTTAAAAAGATCTTTTCCAGATTGACAACCCATAAATGCAATACTCAATAAGATCGCAACTAAACTATTTTTTTTCATTTTATATTTTTTAATATAATTATCCGTTTATCTAATTTTTAGGATAATTGAATTTATAATCTTTTAATTTTAATATTTCTAAACCAGATGGGGCTGGCGTGGTCCTGCAAACCGATATAACCAGACTTAAACTTTGCATAATCGGGACTGCCTTTCCATTTACCTGAATCTCTTTTCTCTTGCCAGTCTTCAGATTTAGGATTGAATGACACTACCATTTCCCCATTAAGCCAATGTTCAACCCTCTCTGGGGTATATACAATCTTACTGGTATTCCACTCTCCAACCGGATTCAATTTTTTCTTCTCAGAATAGGGTGCGTACATCGCATAATCGGCAGCTGTTTTGTTTAATGGCTTTAATTCTGAAAGGTTTTCAGTATGACCAAGACTCTTATTGTAACTAACAAGGTCATGAATATTCTCATAATTTTCATCATCTATAAGCTGATATTCAGGAGCTACTTTTGATGGGTTTTCATAGCCCTCTTTTACATGGTAGAAAATCCCGCTATTTCCCCCTTCCGGAAGTTTCCACTCCAGGGAAAGTTCAAAATTATCAAACTCTTCAGCACCATAGATAATGTCCCGGCCTCCGGTATAATCTTCTTCTTTCCCAAGATCGGTTTTATAGGTTAATATACTATCTTCTATGACCCAACCCGGTGGCATCTCTTCTTCGCCATACCCTCGCCAGCCCTCAAGGCTACTACCGTTAAATAAATATTGCCAGTCTCCCTCTTTTTGTTGAGTCTGGGCAGTATTTTCCTGATTTTGGTTATTGGTTTCAATTTCTTCCTGTTTTTTATCTGAATTTTTACACGCTATGGTCGAAGCTGCCAAAAGCACGTATACCATTATTTTTTTCATCTGAATTATTTTAGGTTGAAGTATTATTATGAACTTTTAGGATTAACCTAATTTCATTTTTTCAGGATCCCAATTTATAAATCCGTTCTTTTTATAACTTTCATTACAAAGTAAAGCCGGGGCAGCAGCGCGAAATCCGAAAACAGGGTCTTCAGCTACGGAACCATTCTCTCGAATTGCGGTAAAGAAATTAGCAAAATGGTCGTAATGCGCTCCTTTATAACCGTTTTGCGCTTTATAAATAGTTTCCAGTGGTGGAACCAATTTTTTGCGGTCTGGTCGTCCAGACTCTTCTTTTGCTTTTTCTGCCAAAAATGGATCATCACTTTCACCACCAGCATTGCGTTTTAAGGTTAGACTATCCCAGGCTATATCCATAGATCCTTTACTTCCTACCAGTTTTAAGAACGTACTACCACTGGTGCCGTCTACGAAATTACAACGCAGGGAAAGGTTAAAAGCCGGATGTTGTTTAGTATCGGGATAATCAAACATTCCTAAAAGTACATCCGGAACTTCCCGTCCATCATCCCAATGACGTAAACCTCCGGTGGCTGCAATTTTGTTAGGTCCATAAGAGTTCGTGATAAAATGCAGGCTGGAAAATAAATGCACAAACAAATCACCCGCCATTCCTGTTCCATAGTCTAAATAGTTACGCCATCTAAAAAAGCGTAAAGGGTCGAAAGGCCGATCTTCACTGATGGAGATATATTTCTCCCAATCTACGGTTTGAGTAGAAGCATCATCTGGAATAGGATATTGCCAGGCCCCAAATGCGGAATTACGAGCCCAGAAACCTTCGGCATAATTTAAAGTTCCTATTGCGCCTGCCGCCAATAATTCTTTAGCCTTTTCATTGCCTAGAGAAGACATCCCTTGGCTACCTACCATATAAATTTTACCGGATTTCTTCCAGGCTTTTATTATTTCGTTACCTTCCTCTACGCTGTGTACCATCGGTTTCTCACAATACACATGTTTACCTGCATTTAAGGCGTCAACACTCATTTTTTTATGCCAGAAATCTGGAGTTCCTATAATAACTGCGTCAATATCACTGCGTTTTAAAATTTCCTTATAATCTTTGGTAACAAACAAGCTGTTTCCCCAACGCTGTTTTGATTCTTCCAACCTGGCATCGTATAAATCACAAACGGCAAGTAAATTAATATTGTCATGGCTTAAAGCAGTAGTAGTATCTGCCACTCCCATTCCCCCGGCACCTATTAAGGCGATATTTAAGGTTTTGTTACCAGTAAATTTAGTTTGCCGGTTAAGTAAATTTACCGGTTTCGTTTCGGAAGCAAAGCTTGAAGGGATAATGGCAGCAGTGGCTCCTGCTACTCCCAATTTTTTAATAAAAGAACGTCTATTATTCTCCATAGTTATTAGATAGATTTATTTTTTTAACTGCGTAAATCTAACCGGGGAAGACGTAATATTAAGGGTAATAAAAGGGGTAATAAGCCCGAAAATTTCTGATTTATTTAACTAATTTCATAAATTCCGGGTCAATAGTCTCATTATAATAACTTTCGTAAAGTTTTTTATAGTTTTCAACGGTCTTCTTTGCGGAACCGTATTTTTCCTGTTGTAATAAACAGGAAACTTTTTTCCTAACTGCAGGTTCAAATAAAGGATCTACCACCAGAATAGCTTCAATAACTTCAATCTTTCTCGAATTATCTAAAACTTCGTTTTCCAGGAACGGAGTTAACAGGTCTAATACCCTGGAATTATATTCTGCTTTAATAGCATCCAGCCATTCTACCTCTACCTGGGGAAGTAAAGGTCCTTTAGAAACAATTCTGGCAAATTCAATAGCATGAATCTCAGAATGAATTTCCTTTTCTGATGACCAAAAATCAGGTAGTACATTATTTAAGATAAAAACGTCTACTTTACCTGTTTCTGAAAATTGAAATTTCCATTTTTTATCTTCAAATAAAATTTCAGCATCAAGCTGCTTTTCCAGGGTTTTTCTCAATTCTTTTATTTGAGTACTTCTATTATTTTTTTTGTTTTCAGATGGAAAACCCGGCCACAGGATATCGCTTAGCTTTTTTGAAGTGATCCCACCATCGCGTAGCGTAAATAGTAAAATCAAGATTAATAATTCTCTCCGTTTTGGAGGTAATTTTGATGTAATATCTTCTCCCTTTTTATTCCACACCTTAAACCCATTTAATAAGTTAATGCTGTTTAGTTTGATATTTTGCTGAACTGGAGCCAGGGGTTTTTCCTCCGGGATCTGGGTTTCTGGTTTTACTGTTGGCTTTCTTCGGAAAATAAAGAATGCGGGGATGATTAAAATCAAAAAAAGACCCGTTAAATACAACCAATTATTGGTAAAAAAAGAATGCTGATCGCTACCCGTTTTTTTCAAATAAACACTTTTGATTTCATCATCACTTAATGCTCTATCCCATATTTTTAAATCACTCATTAGCCCGGAATAGTATTGACCCCAGAGATTTGTTCCTATAAGTAAGGCATGATCGGTCTGCCGAATATCCGAGGCAGCAATTTCCTCTACCAAGCTCCCATTTACATATACATGGAGTTTTTGTGTGGGCACATATACGAAGGCCACATGGCTCCACTCTCCTTTTTTGATTACAGCTTTTGAGGTAGTATGATCTTTAATTCCAGTAGTAGTAAATTGTAACCTACCATCATAAATTTTTGCTGAGAAAGCTTCCCCCTTTCCAATTAAACTAAAACTTCCATCTACCTCATCTGGTTTTATCCAGGCGCTAATACTTATTTCTTCCAGCCTATCCTCCGGTCTACTCCTAATGTCTATATAACTCGAGGAACCGTTAAAAATACTGACGCGTTTATCTCTAAATGTATCTTTTTCAAACTCAACATCAGTAGCGGTGCTTTTATCATCCTTATTGGCTAAATTAGCCACTTGTCCATCCAGGGGCAGGGAATACCTTAACTTTTCCTCTATCTCATATTTTATGGCCCGAAATGTTTTTGGTCCTGAAATTCTTCTGTTTTCATCGGTAAAATTATAGATATCAGGAGAGAACATAAATCCCCTTTTTTGGGGTGATAAGGTAGAAGCACTGGTCCTAAAAACACCACAAGTTTCCAGATGGGGGAATTCTTTCCAACCAACTTTGTTTAATTCTTCATTATTATAAGTAATCCTAGCTTTATATATTGGCTTCTTATAAAATTCTTTTTTTAAATACTCAATATCTTTGATAAAAGGTGAAGAAATAATATCGGGAACCACTCCTTTGCTGAAAAGTAGTTCTTCAAGAAAAAAATCAATTTCTTTTTTACTTTTTAAACTATCAACGGAAATTAGATTAAATTCTTTGCAAACCTCAATCTCGGATAATGAATCGCTTACAAAAGGAATATAATTTAGTTGATTTGTTTCAATTCCAATAATTTCATTTTCTTTAGAAGAACCTGGCGGTTTTGTAAAAATTTTGAGAGAATCGTCTAAAAAATCCTGTAGTTTTTCTCTGTGGCGATTATACAGTAAAAGAACCTGGCGCTGTGTACTCAAAAGTTGATTAAAACCGTCTTCATTATTTTTTAATTCCGAGACAGCATCAAAGTAAAATGTATTATATCCTTTTTGTAAATCAGATAAAGGATTAGAACTACCAGTTTTTAAAAGCCACAAAGAATCAGGGTGTTTCTCCTGTCCAAAAGTGCAAACACTCCACACAATGAATACAAAAATGAAGAATCTCTTCATAATTTACTAATAGAAGGTTTTTCTGAGGGAGAAAGTTAGTGAAAAAAGCCAGAGTTTTAGAGTCTTTTCGCTGATCTATCTCTCAATTTCTTCCAATTATTTGGTACTTAAAAGTTAAGAGAAATGTAATCTTATAAATAACTGTTTAATACATAATCTATTGAAATATGAAATTTTCAACTCCAGATTTGGGTACCTTACGGAGAAGATATTCTCCAATTTTTTAGCTAAATTAAAGGATTTGAAGATTCTTCTAACACAGCTTATGCATTATTGAAATTGCATTGTACCCAATAGTTATAATTAACTTTGGAATCGCCTACTTCAGAAACATCAAGTGTAGATTATAGACCAGTATATCAATTAAAGAATAAAATAATTGAGCAGCCTCAGGTTGTAAACCTGCTAATTCCCATTTTTATTGTCCTAATACTTCTGCTTGACAATCTTATCATTCTGTAATTACTCCTATTTCAGCAATTCCAAAAACTTCCGTATCATCAGCACTTCGTTTCCCTACGAATTTAAAATATCGTGCCTTTGTCGTTTTAAATTCAATAAGCTGTTCTATAGGGTTATTTTTAATATTTGAAAATTCACCCTCACTAACCTTCTGCCATTGTTTTCCGTTTTCGCTAAGCATAAATTCATAATCTGCAATTACACCTTGTAGCCATCTACTTTGTTGGGGTAAATAAGTAAATCCTTTTAAATTATAGGTTTTACCGAGGTCTACTATTACCTCCTGCGGAAGTTTCCCTTGTTTTGTCCATACTGAATTTTCATCGGCATCAATAATTTTTTCTGCATCATCATTTTTATTCAATACTTTCCAATCCTTCTTGGGTATATCCAGACTAATGTTGGAAACTTCACTATATGAATTAGTTCCGGGGTTATATGCTACCGCTATTACACGGGTAGGATCCCGCAGTAAAAATTCTTCAGAATAAGGTATCCTTTATGGCTTTTTCTTCCGGAGATTGTGCAAATCCCTGAAAACCAATTAAAATACCGAGAAATATTATCGTTTTTTTCAATTTCATTATCCGTCTAAGTTTATAAATGCTTCCCCGTTAAAGATATTCAGGTAAAATCAAAGTTTAATTGATTGTTAATTACTATTTTTATTATATAATTTATCCCTCTACTTCTTTGTAGTTAGGGTAAAATTTTCAACTTGATTTAAAGCTATGGCGTAGGCGCCAAGCATAATTGCTTTACTTGTTCCCAAGCGGGAAATCCCTATTGGAATTCCTTTGTTCGCCATAAATTCTACTTCACGGGAAGAAAATGGAATCTTTACTTTTTTTGTTGCTCTGCGATAAAATTCGTTTTTGCTTTCCTTCTCTTCAAAAGAAAAAGCCCGGGATACTATTCGATTCAACTTTTCTCCTTTACGAGTTTTAATTTCGCCATTTAAATGTTTTAAGATTTGAGGAAGTAATAATTCAGAAGAACCAGACATCCCTCCGCCAATCACCACTGCACCGTCTATTAAGGTTATTATATTTGCTAATGCTTCAGCCGCCACCTGGGCCATATTATCATAAGCCGTTATTGCAGCTTTTTTATTTCCATTTTCATTTCCAATTGCTATTTCAAAGATCTCCTTCGGACTGCGTTCCTCGCTTTTGCCCGAGAGATTTTTATAATAAAGTTGAATTCCTCGTACACTAACACTTTCTTCTGCTATGATTTCGGGCTCTAATAAATTGCGCATTAACCAGACCTCCCCTCCAGCCGAGTTATCGCCTTCGCAAATTTGATTATTAATTACAATACCACCTCCAAAACCAGTGCCCAGGGTAATACCAATAAGGTTTTTAAACTTTTTATTGATTTCAAAATCTCTAAAACCCTTATTAACCTCTGTTAGAAAACCACCAATACTTTCTCCATAGGTAAATAAGTCTCCATCGTTATTAATAAAAGTAGGTAGATTAAAATAATCTTCTAAGAAAGGCCCTAACGCAACACTATTCTTAAAGCCTGGAAAATTTGGCGGATTTATAACAACTCCTTTTTTATAAGCAGCAGGACCGGGAAAAGCAAAACTTATGGCTACCGCTTTTTCAGGATATATGGCTCCATTAATTTTTTCGAATCCGGTGATGATTGTATTAAGACATCTTTTTAAATCGTTAGAATAAGAAGGTAAGGTTAATAAATCAGTTATAGGCTTACCACCTTGTAGGGCAGAGAAAACAAAATTTGTACCTCCAGCATCTAAGGTTAATACTATTCGCTGGTCATTGAATATTTTCATTTTACACGAGAAAATTTTTTAATTATTAAATATTGTATTTCCTAAAATACTGTTTGGCATTAATTCCATATAAAATGGATACCCATCATTGAAGGAAATGGCTAATGGTATTTCTTTTTCTTTTCTAACTCAGAAATAATCCTTAATATTTACTATAAACCAAGCACGTTTAAGGCTTAAGGATCGGCTTTTTATAGGTAAGATTCACTCTTAATATTTCTGTTTTCTCCAGCTCTATTTACTACATAAGTAAACCCTGGATGAATACAATAGGAACCTACTTCTCCCTTTTTATTTACAGCCAGCAGAGCCACCTGAAAATCTTTATATTTCGAATTATTTTTAATTATTCTTTTTATAGCAAGCTCACACGATTCCTGTGGTGATTTTCCCTGGCGCATTAATTCTACCACTAAAAAGCTGCTTACATTTTTTAAGATTTCTTCTCCCATACCAGTAGCTACCGCTCCCCCTACTTCATTATCTAAAAATAAGCCCGAGCCTATAATTGGAGAATCACCTACTCTTCCCTGCATTTTATACGCTAAGCCTGAAGTTGTACAGGCTCCAGCTATATCCCCGGTTTGATCTATTGCTAACATTCCAATAGTATCGTGATTTTCAATATTGATAATAGGTTTATAATCCTTCTCTTTCAACCATTTTCTCCATTCCTTTTCTGATTTTTCAGTCAGAAGATTTTTTGGTTTAAAGCCATTTTGAATAGCAAAGTTATAAGCACCTTCTCCAACCAGCATCACATGAGGAGTTTCTTCCATCACTTTTCTAGCAACAAGTACCGGATGCTCTATATTTTTAAGATAAGCAACACTGCCGCAATTACCATTGGGAGCCATAATGCAGGCGTCTAAGGTAACTTCGCCCTCCCTATCGGGGGCGCCGCCATTACCCACCGTAGTATTATCTAAGTTGGCTTCTTCTACCATTACTCCTCGTTGAACAGCGTCTAATGCCGTGCCCCCCTGGATCAATGTGGCCCCTGCTGTCTTTCCAGCTTCCTGAAAATTCCAGGTATTAATACTAACGGGACCAGTTTTAATAGAGAAATCTTCCTGTTGAAAAGCAGGTAAACTGGAACAGGAATTTAAAAAGGGGATACCCAGGCTTATAGTACCGGCAGACTTAATAAAACTACGCCTTTTCATATAATAATAGTTTAAGATTAAAAAATTCAAGGGCCATCGGAATTAATCGATGACCCTTATGAATGATATAGAAACAATTACTTCGTGTAATAATTTTTAGAATTCAGAATTTTAAAAAATACAACAATTCCTTAAAATTATCTATTTATTCAGGTTTTGCCCACCATAAAGGGGTGAGTACACTATCGTCTCCTCCTAAATGATTAATAGCCTGTTGATAACCTTCTGGAACATTATTTTGTAAGTTACCGGGATATCTTAAACGCTGTGGAAAAAACTCCTGTCTACTTTCATTATAATTATTTTGTCCCAGTGCAGGTAAATTTGGTAAGGAATTTTCTACTGCCGGATTTTCGAAAAATGGTAAACCTAAACGTCGATGGTCGTTCCATGTCTCAAGAGGTAGCCAGGGAACCTGAGCTATAAATTTTTGTGTTATAATTTTAGTTAAATGATCATTCTTCACATTTCCATTTTGATAAAGGTGGTTGTTTGGATAAGAGAATGTTGTTGTTTCTTCACTCCCGGTATACCCGTTAATATAAGTTACAGTTCTACTCATAGGTTCAGCCGTATGGCTCCAACTAACCGAAGTACCTGCGCGGTTATAATCTTCTGAAGCTACATATTCTTCAGTATAAGAGGAGATATTCCAATAATCAAAACTTTGCTTAATACCTTCTTCATATGCAATTTGGCCATCGTGTGGCACATTCCATCCTCTAACTGCCGCTTCGGCAATTAAGAAATAGCTTTCCCAGGATCCAAAGAATACTCGTTCAGAAGTACTATTTCTAAATTTATTGGCTAAACGAGGCAAAGTTCCTGGCCAGCTATAAACCTGGTTTCTAGAACCTTTTTCACCCCAATCTCCTATAGAAGGTGCATTCCAGGTAAAGGCTGCATCTATTTCTTCTACAACATTATCACCATCCAATAAATTTCTGGTCGTGGTTCCGGTTGCAGAAAGATCCCAGGATGGGTATCGGTTCATTTCAGGATTGTCAAACCAACCCGGAATTATATAAGCTTTATAAGCCCTGGGATCTATTTCGGGATGTAAACCATCAAACCAATATCCTGCAGAAGGATTATTAGTTAAAGTAGTAAAATGATTTTCATATTTGCGACCAAAATAACCTTCAGGTTTAATATATTGATGTAAATCTGAGGGTAATAATTCTTCAGAAGAAATTCCACCTAAACCAATCATTAAGTTGTTAAGTGTAGGAGAAAGGTACTGATGGTTCCATTCTCTTGTCATAACTCCTGTTAATGCATCCCAACCAGGTCTTTCAGCAACTTTAAAACTTTCATCCCAATTGGTTATAAACTCATCACTAGCCGCAAGTTCAAATTCAGCCTGGGCTTTAGCTTCATCTACCTGAGAAAGTCTCATTGCTAATCTCATTCTCATGGAATTGGCATATTTTTTCCAGTTATTGAAAATTATATCCATACGCGGGATCAAGATCCTGAACATTTGATGGAACAGTTACCTCTTCATCCATATCAGCAACGGCCTCTTTTAATTCAGTTAACATAAAATCGTAAACTTCCTCTACACTGTTAAAATCAGGATTTTCTCCCTGGAAACCGTTAATAGCAATAGGCCCAAAATTATCAGTCATTTCACTTAATAAGTAAACTCTCCAAATCCTGGCTACCTGTTTTAGGTTATTGGTATACTCATTTATATTTCCATTCTCAATTTTTTCATCAGCAATTTGAATTGCTGTATAAGCGTGATTTAACCACCCTGAAATAGAATTAAAATAATCATTACTCCAGCCATCATTATATGATCCTATAGGCAATGTATTAGTTCTATCTTGTCTTCCAGCGGCTTTCCAGTAAAGTACAAATGCTCTTTCTGACACGTGAGGATCCTGTTGAGCAGATACAATTGAATTATTTATAAAGTATTCAACCTGTACCTGATCTGCATTTGCGGCTACGGGATTTACATTGATTTCTTCGAAGTCTGAACAAGAACTTATCCCAACAAGTACTGTTGCTGCAACAGTCCATCTTTTTATTATATTCTTCATAATATTTCTCTTTAAAAATTAAAATTTTACCCCCAATATTTAAAAATACGGTTCGGATAGTTGGGGAAGCCAGGTTTTCAAATCCAACGGCATTGGTGGCAGTAGCAAAAACCGACTCTGGGTCTACCCCATTTAAGTTACTGTCTATCATCCAAACATTATTTGCAGAAATACCGGCATAAGCCTGGTTAAAGAAGGTATTCTCAATCCATCGGTTAGGCAAATCATATCTAAGGTTTACAGATCGCAACCTAACATTTGTAGCATCGTAAATGTTAGCTTCATTAATACCAAGGTTTCCTGATCTTTCGGTAAGGTTCATCCAGTAAAGTTGAGGAGATACACCTGTAGTATTTGGACTAAAGTTACCTGCACCATCAACTACTACACCATCAATAACCAAATCTTCACGATTTCCATTCACAACAGTTTGAGCTCCTGTTCCTGCATTTTGGATTGCTCGATTAGTTCCTGAAAAAATCTCTCCTCCAATTCGTGCATCTACCAGAAAACTTAAACTTAAATTTTTATATCTAAAAGAGTTTGAGAAACCTAAAAGAAAATCGGGTTGCTGATTCCCCAGACGCTCCCTATCGCTACTAGCAAGAGGTATACCTTCCTCATCTACTATAATTTGTCCAAAATACGGGCTAGATTCATCTTCAACACGCTGGTATTTTGTACCATAAATCTCTCCATAAGGCTCACCTTCCACGGCAAGAATGCTCACATTATCAAACCCTCCAAGAGTATATTGACTAACTCCATCTGCAAGTCTATTCACCGTATTCACATTTCTTGAAAAGTTTAGGTTCATGTCCCAATTAAAACCATTCGGGTTGTCTAAAATTCGTCCATTTAACATAAGCTCGAAACCTCTATTTTCGATATCTCCGGCATTAACTTTAACGCTGCCATAACCACTTAAAGGATTTAAAGGTAAATTGATTAACTGCCTTGTTGCATTAGTTTTATACCAGGAGAAATCAATACCGAATCGGTTATTAAAAAACCTAGCGTCAAATCCTATTTCGTTAGATCTAATTAATTCACTTTTTACATCTGGATTATAAAGCGTTCCATTTCTACCTGCCGTAGTATTTCCATTTGGATCTTTTCCTATATTATAAAAATTAAATAACTGATAGGCTGGCAAATCGTTACCCACTTCAGCATAAGATGCTCTTATTTTAGCAAAAGTTATCCAGTCTGGTAAAGTACCACCGGTATTTTTTATCATATCACTAATTACTAATGAAGTACTTACCGAAGGATAAAAGAATGAACGATTAGCCTTGCTTAAAGTAGAAGACCAGTCATTACGCCCGGTAACGTCCACAAAAAGAAAACCATCGTAATTAACCTGAAAAGTTCCGAATAGCGAATTAATTTTTTTGTTAGAATAGCCCTGAGAAACACCAGGATTTGCAATCCCATTGTTTAATGAAAATAAATTAGGCACTTCCAACTCTCCAGCATTGCTACTTATTAAACTGGATTCTTGCTCCATAAGGTTTCCTCCCAATGTTACTGCTGCACCCCATTTTCCTATAATATCATCTTTCGAACCACTTATCAATGCATTATAGTTGGTTTCTCTAAAGGTATTCTTACCTAAACTGTAACGACCAGTTGGTGATAAAGGACTACCGCTGTATAACTTAGATTCTGTATTAGTGGTATAAAGATCAGCACCAGCTTTTATTTCAGCATATAACCAATCATTAAAATCATGGCGAATAGAACCGTTTAGCATAAACCGGTCTCTAGTGTCCATGTTTAAATTGTTTCTATAAGCCCAATAAGGATTCATAGAGTTAGAAGGAACATACCATCTCATATTTCCAAATTCATCAGTATCACGCTCGTATTTCGTAACATCTAAAGACCGTGGTAATAAATACATTGTAGAAAATGCATTAGATACATTTACCCCATTTAACGGACGATTTTCAGCAGTAGATCTAATATACTGTACTTTTACATCACTCTTCCAATTATCCTTATCTCCAAAAACAGACACTCCACGTGTCATAAGATTTAAACGTTTTAATGTTGCTCCGGGTATAAGACTTTGATCGTCTAAATGGTTAACTGAAGAAAATAAAGAAGTCCCATCACTAACCTGTTGCTGAAAAGATAAACTATGGTTAACATTTAAGCCATTATCAAAATAATTGTCCAAATTATCATAAGCCTGAAGTTGTTCTTGCTCTCCTTCCGCATTTTCAACAGTTTGGCCCTCAATTTTTGGCCCCCAACTTAAACCAGACTGATTATCATATTGACCATTGGCACCCTGGCCAAATGAACTTTGTAAATCTGGTGAACTGAAAATTGATTGAAAACCTATATTGGTTGAATAACTTATTCCTAAACCTTCCTGAGTTTTTCCAGTTTTAGTAGTAATTAAAATAACTCCATTTCCTGCACGAGAGCCATACAGAGCTGCTGCTGAAGCTCCTTTTAAAACCGTCATACTTTCAATGTTTTCAGGATTTAAATCTCCTAGCCCATTCCCCATATCTGGTGAAGGGTTCCAGAAATCATTGTTAGCTGCACCGGTGAAATTATCCATTGGTACTCCATCAACCACAATTAAAGGCTGATTATCTCCTGTAAGGGAGTTATTACCTCTTAATACAATTTTAGAAGAACTGGCTGGCCCATTACTCCCTCGCACTACCTGCAAGCCGGCAACCTTACCAGTCATTGCGTTGGCAAGGTTATTTTCCCGGGCTTCTGTTAGGGATTCCCCTCCAATTTCCTGAAGCGCATAACCCAGAGATTTTTTTTCTCTTTTAATTCCAAGGGCGGTTACCACCACTTCATCGAGCGCTTCAGTATCGGGGGCTAATTCAATTTGAATTTCCGATCCTTCAGGCTCAATTTCCTGGGTTATATATCCTAACATAGAAAATTGGAGAATACTCCCTTCATCTATTTCAATTGTAAAATTTCCATCGAAATCAGAAGAGACCCCGTTACTGGTTCCTTTTTCCACGACATTTACTCCCGGAAGCGGCATGCCATTTTCGGCATCAACAATATTACCGCTCACGGATTGTGATTGTGCCAGCAAGACTTGAATGCTACACAATAATAAAGATGCAAACAAGAATAATTTTTTGTTCATTATTATTAGTTTTTGGTTAATTTCTCGAAACAGAAAAGTGCCTGTTTTCTTAAATTTTACCCAAATTTGTCATAATCTTTAAGATGAAAAATTAATTTCGACTAATAACATAGCTCAATAGCTAAATAACCTTAAACGAAAACGTTATCGATAAACTAAATGAATAGCGTTTAACATAAGGAGTTCGTAAAAACTTAAATTATTCTTATTCTGGTGTAAAAAATATTAACTCTTTAGAGTTCACTAAATCTTCGTGGCTAATGAAAAAATTAGGGAATACTTGATTATTTCGCATCAACGTGTAAACCTTCTTTTTCTGGTTTTTAATTTCCTTTTTGCGAATAATTAAACTGTCTTTTCCATAAAAATCAGGATTTAACTTGATTTTAATTTGTTCAAAAACAGGAGTTGTTATGGTGTAAACGGACTTAGCTGGTATAATTGGATAGAATCCCATCATGCTATAAACTGCCCAGGCACTCATTGTACCTGTATCATCATTACCAGGTAACCCATCAGGAGAGTTTTTATAATACTTGTTTAATAATTTATTTACTTGTTTTGAAGCTTTGTTTTCACTGCCTGGAATAAAATTATAAAGATAAGGATAAGCGAAATCTGGTTCATTGGCCATATCAAAGTGGCCTTTTTCAAAAACCGCATCCAGCTTTTCTTCATAGGCCTTCTCTCCACCCATTAATTTTATTAATCCTTCAGCATCATGAGAAAGCATAAAAAGGTATTGCCAGGCATTTCCCTCAATAAACCCTGGATTTTTGCTGAAATTAGCTCCGGCTAAAGGATCAAAACCTTCCATCCATCTACCATTTTCATGTTTAGGTTGAAGGAATTGAGACTCTGGGTTATATAATTCTCTATAACTAACCGAACGCTTTAAAAATTTTTGATAACCTTCTTCCTTACCTAATTCCTTTGCCAGTTGAGCAATTGCAAAATCTGCTATATTATATTCCTGAGTTACCGAAACCGGACCCGCCACACCAGAATCTACACTTACAAAGCCATTTTTAATATATTCATCAAGCCCCGGTCGTAATGGATTGTTTTCAGTTTTTGTAGCACTTTTAAGCATAGCTTCGTAAGCTTTTTCTACATTAAAATCTGTAAGTCCGCGTAAATAAGTGTCAGACAAAATAACTGCAGCAGGATCTCCCACCATTGTAAAAGTTTCTGTAGAATTTAATTCCCATTTAGGTAACCAACCATTTTCATCATAGATCTCTAACATAGAGTTTACCATCTCTAATTGTTCTTCAGGATAAAGAAGGCTGAGTAATTGATGATAATTCCTATAAGTATCCCATAAGGAAAAAGTAGTGTAGCGTGTTCCTTCTGTTTTACCAATTTTACCTGTTGAAATTTCTGGATATTCTCCATTTACATCATTAAAAATATTTGGATGAATTTGCATATGGTATAAAGAAGTGTAAAAAACATGCTTATCTTCTTCATTATTTCCTTTAACCTCAACAACCGAGAGCTTATCCTGCCAGGATTTTCTAGTTTCCGCATATACCGCATCAAAATCTTTTCCACCGGTTTCCTTTTTAAGATTTTCCCGGGCATTTTCTATACTAACATAGGAAACCCCAATTTTTAATTCAACCGAGGTAGGTTCTTTAAAATCATAAGTAAAATAGGCACCAATACTATCTCCTATTACTTCCCGGGTAAAACCTTTTTTAATGCGAGTTTCCCCGTTGTAAGTCATCCATTGGACCTCTTCACCTTCATATTTAGAAGGTGTTTTCCAGGCCCCAAATTCATTGGCAGGTACTGAAAATTCAGCAGCGAAATATACAGGATATGCAGCTTCGGGGCTATTATAACAAAACGAACCTACCGTACGTATTCCTTCAATCTCAGTAGGAGATACAATTTTAACCATAGCTCCCTGCTCGTTAGTAAGACCTAAACCTAAATTCAATAAAATGTTTGATTTCCCCTTCGGAAAAGAATAGCGACTTACCCCCGTTCTAGTTGAAGCCGTCATTTCAGCCTTAATATTATATTCATCTAATTCCGCCGAATAATAGCCTGCTTTAGCCTCCTCGTTTGAATAAGTTGTTCCATAATTGAGATGGTTAATTTTTAAACCTCCAGTAGTAGGCATACTAATAATAACCCCAAGTTCAGGGCATCCAACGCCACTCATATTAACATGACTAAACCCTGTTAAAAATTTATTTTCATAAACATACGGGTTAGACAACCACCTACTATCTTTTTCTAAAGAATTTAAATCTGTACGTCCTGCTACATTAAAAGGAGAAACACTTGCCATCCCTCTCGGGGCTATTGCCCCGGGATGTGTAGCTCCGAAATTAGAGGTACCTATAAATGGATTTACATAATCTACCGGTTCATTTTGAGCGGTTACCCATTGGAATAATAGTAAACCGTATACAACTAAAAACTTTTTCATGTTTATTCTTCATAAGTTAAATAAGCCGAAACCAGCCAGTGATTGAGTTTTTCGCCTTCTATAGGCGTCCCATCAATAGAAATCTTTAATGTATGGTTGCCTTTTTTCATATTACCCAAATTCACAACTTCAGGACTAACTTTTGAGCCGGGGCACCAATTAGAACGAGAAAGGTCTGAAGAAGCCAGGCGTTCTTCAATCTCTTTGTATTCTTTTTTACCCTTTTTGTTATAAGCATAGGCAGTATCCTGACGCGTCCACACTCCAGAAGATGGATTAAACCTTCTAAACGAAGCACAATCGTCACGCCATGGAATAAAATCAATCAATTTACGGCCATCAACGCTCACTTTATTGTTAATTTTTATAAACTCATCTCCACCACTATGCCCCCCGTGACCGGTAGTGATATAATGAAGTTTTACATTGGTTGCATCTTCGGGTAATTCAAATTTAGTTTCCAGGTCCTGATAAGCAAAAAGGTCTGGGTGCTTTTGCCCTGCATAATAAATGGTGTTTACTAAAGGAATCACTTTATTCGTGAGTAATGGTCTTCCAGAGTATTCAAAAGAAACATCTATGGTATAGCCTTCGGCCGTCCAGGTATCAATCCAAACACCTATTATAAACTCCCCGGTAAGTTCTGAAGCCAAATGACTTATATTTTCTTCCCAAATTACGTCTTGAGCCCAATTTGGAATCGAAACAGGGCGGTTATAGCGTATTCTTGGATGCGCTTCTTCATCACTGTAATAACCAACCCCAAAAGGAGTCATAAATCGTAAAATTTCAAGAGCAGGAATATAATCTTTAGTCATTTTTATTCCTGGATAATCTTTAACGCCTGCAGCTGCTGGAAAAGTTTTGGTCCCATTAGCAATATCTTCTATATCAATTTTATCAGGCTCAGTTACTACAAATAATGATCCCGATTTATCCCAGGCATCACCTGCTGATTTCAGGGTCATTTTCAGTTTTACATCTGTACCTTCAGGAAAAACGGGAGCTTTAACCTTTTTAAATAAAAGCCGTCCATCTTGTACCCTTTTAATACTCAAAGTATCACCTTTCTCTCCGTGAAAATTTACCGGTTGGTTTTTAAATACTTCTACAATTTCTGATTCTTGCGCTTTAAGGGCATTACTTAAAAAAGTCAAAACAGAAATTAATACTAATACATATTTATTCATTAAAACTCTTTTTAATTATTCAACAACTATTTCATCTAAAAACAGCCAGGAATCTCCTCCTCCTGGTGAATGACCCAGGTTATCTACTTCTACTTTAATAAACCTTCCTTCTACAGATTCCTCCAATTCTATACTGAAATCTTTTAATTCCGGATTTCCGTTTTCTTTAAATTCGCGCGAAATGCTACCTATAGAACGGTAGTTATTTCCATTCTCTGAGATGGATACAGAAACTTTCAATGGATAATAAATACCAGATCCCTGATTTTCCATCGCTCCCACACTTACTTTATTAATCTCTGTTAACTCATCCAGGTCTATATCAATTCTCACATCGTCTACTAACCATCCCTGCCACTGGCCATCATGGAAGTTTAAGCTTCCACGAAGTACATTTACCAAGCCCACATCTTCCGGTCCCTTGTAACTATCGTGATAGATGGGCTCATACCTTACTTTTTTTCCCACAGCTTTATGAAAACTAAAAGTTTTTTCCAAAACTGCACTGGGTTGTCTTCCATTTTCAAAAACAGCTGCTTTAAGTTTAGTGGTTTCAGAAATCTCCAGGGGCTGAGTATATTTTTTGGAAGATTCATTTAAGGTATTATCATTTAAAGTATATCTAATTTCGGTATTGGGAAATTCATTTTCCAGGCTTATTTTTAAACTTTCAGAATCTAAATCTACTTCGGTTTCTGCGGTAACGGCAAATGCACTTTTGGCGTAGTTAATATTCATTGCCTCTAAACGTGGGAGGATATTTTGTTTTAATTTTTCTGAAAATATCTTCCAATCTTTTTTTTCTTTTGGACTCCATACTACTTCAGAAAGCGCTACCAGTCGGGGAAATAACATATATTCAGAATGACCGGGGCTATCTATAAATTCACTCCATAAATTCGCCTGACCTCCAAGCACATGCTTCTTTTGCTCTATGGACATAGAATCTACTATGGGGTCAAATTCATAAACTTTGCTAAGCGTGGTATAACCTCCAAAGGCCATAGGCTCTGTATCGGGATCTCCCTGATAGTGGTCAAAATACATATGAGACCCAGGTGTCATTACAACATCATGCCCTTGTTTTGAAGCTTCCCATCCTCCCTGTACTCCTCGCCAGCTCATAACGGTTGCTCCTGGGGCCAATCCACCTTCTAAAATTTCATCCCAACCAATTAAAACTCGATCGTGAGAACTAATAAACTGTTCCATTCGTTGTATAAAGTAACTTTGAAGCTCTTCAACATTCGCCAGATCTTCTTCCTGCATTCTGCCCTGGCAATCGGGACATTTTTCCCAATTGGTTTTAGTTGCTTCGTCACCACCTACGTGAATATATTTAGAGGGAAATAATTCCATTACTTCCAGTAAAACGTCTTCTAAAAACTCAAAGGTATTTTCTTTTCCGGGGCAATATATGTCAGTAATTGGCCACACCCCTCCAGAGGGTACCATAATTTCATTTTCAAAACAGGATAGTTCGGGATAAGCTGCAATGGCACTCATCACATGGGCCGGCATTTCAATTTCTGGCACTACAGTAATACCAAGTTCTTCGGCATAGGCCACAATTTCTTTAATATCTGCCTGTGAATAAAACCCGCCTAATGTCGCTTTTTCTCCCGGTTGTGGTGTAGGCCTGGCATTCCAATGCTTATCTTCATGATCTACTCTAAATGCACCTACTTCGGTAAGTTTTGGATATTTCTTAATTTCAATTCGCCATCCCTGATCATCTACTAAGTGAAAGTGGAAAGTGTTTAACTTTAAAAAAGCCATTCGGTCTAAATGCTTTTTTATATATTCTTTTTCAAAAAAATGACGTGCCACATCTAAATGACTGCCCCGCCATTTATACCTTGGACCGTCCTTTATACTTACGAGCGGTATACTCCATTCGATTTCCCGCACAGAATTTTCTTCAATTTCGATAGGCAATAATTGTCTTAAACTTTGAATTCCATATACAAAGCCGGGTAAACCTGAAGCGGTAATTTCTACCTTTTCTTCATTACTTTCTAAAAGGTATGTTTCCTCTTCTAATTTATCATCAAGCTTAAAAATTAGATAATTTTTTTCAGGTTTATCATTAGTAATACCAAGTTTCCAACCGGCGGCACTACTAAATTTTTCGGTTAAAATTTCAGCAACAGGTTTTAGAGAATCGGGGGCTATAATTTTGGTGTTTTCGTTAAACGTAAATTCACCATCCCTTAGACTCATTTGTTCTGGTTCAGGAATTATTTGAATATTAATAGAACCAACTATATTCTCGCTACTTTCACACGAAATAATTAACAAGCAAAGTGCAATTAGTGTAACCTTTTTTATCATAGCTTACTTAGTTTCAGGAGTTATTTTAAAACGGTAGTGATATTTTTCATCTAAAAGCCTGTATTTTTCCAAAGGCAAATGTCCCCAGCTGGTAATGCTTCCCAGCCCCATCTGTGCCGTATCAATAAACAGACTGGTAAGTTCACGCGGTTCTACCTCGGCTGCGTGGCGCTGGTCTCTTTTTTCCCCATCATCCAAATCTTCTATTAAATAGTGTAGCGCAGTAATATTAAACGGTTGCTCACCCTCAACTTTTAAGTTGATGTTATTGCCCTCTAACATTAACCAACGGACGTCTGATTTATTTCCAGTTTCCTGTGGACGGATGTAAGGATAGTATTGCTCTGCGACGGTTTGATTGTACTTTTTTATTAACGCTGAATTTTTTCTATCCTTATAATTTTCGTGAGGTCCTCTACCATAATATTCCAAACGGTTGAATTGTGATGGTAGCTGCATTTCCATTCCAACTCTTAGTGGCATTTTTCTCTTCTCGCTTTGAGGGTCGGTATTTAATTGATAGTTAACTATTATCTCTCCCGATCCGCTTATGCTATATTCTATATACAGGCTGGAAGCGACCTCATCCAGGTCATATTTTGTTGAAATGATATAACTTCCATCTTTTTCTTTATAATTAAATGATTCTAATGGTGGTTGCTCGCTCATCTTTTTCCAGACTTCCAGCCTGGTAGTCAGTTGGGCCCCATAATCATTATCGGTAGGTGCACGCCAGAAATTAGGTTTAAAATCAAAACCTGTTTTCAGTACTTTATTCCCTTTAAAAATATAATCTGTTAGAAAGCCGGTTTCTTTGTTAAAACTAAAAGTAACCCGTTCACCTTTGAACATTACTCTCTTTTCTGAATCCTCAACCTTTATTGCTATTTTTTCTGAAAATTCAAGTGTTTGCTGCTCTCGCACTCTAATAGCTAACTGTTCACTAGAAAGAACATGATTTTCTTTTAAGAGTCCGTCCTCTGCTTTAAGAGTATATTCTAAATTGAGAAATATCTCATTATAATTTTCATTGGGAAGTGGGAAGCCCAAATCGATTTCTTTTAGTTCCCTGGGTGCAATTTCTAAAGATTTTAATTCGCCATTGTCTATAATTTCTCCATCAGCTTGCAAATACCAGTTTAATTTTACACCCGATAAGTCCTTAAAGAATTGTTCATTAAAAACTTTAATCTTAGTAGATTGTGCATCCACCAAACTTGTTCGCACCGGTTGGTAAATTTTCTTAACCTCAAAAGCATGTGGATTTGGATTTCTTTCAGGTGAAAACACGCCATTATTGAGAAAATTATTAGCACTGGGAACATCCTCTGGACCAAAATCTCCCCCATAGGCAAAAATTTTAGTACCATCTTCCAATATTTTATAAATGGACTGGTCTACCATATCCCAAATAAATCCGCCTTGAAAAGTATCGTAGTTCCGAATTATCTTCCAATAATCTTCAAAATTCCCAAGGCTGTTTCCCATAGCGTGAGCATATTCACAAAGAATATAAGGTCTATCGGGATCAGGATTTTTTTGTACATAAGCCAACATCTCCTCGGGAGAGGCATACATTGGTGCAATTATATCAGTATTCCATTCAACCTGCATATCTGCCTTACTTCGATAAGGTAAAATTGCACGTTCATGCATTATAGGCCGTGAAGGATCACGTTCTTTTATCCAGGTATAGCCCTCATACAAGTTATATCCATTCCCCGCTTCATTACCCATACTCCAAATCACAATTGAAGGGTGGTTTTTATCCCTTTCAACCATTCTTTCAAGACGTTCCAGGTGTGCCTTTTTCCAATTAGGATTATTAGCAAGTGTTCTGGTTAAATCATAACCCATCCCATGAGATTCAATATTAGCTTCATCAACCACATAGAGGCCGTACTTATCACAAAGTTCATAGAAATATGGATCATTGGGATAATGTGAAGTTCTAACCGCGTTAAAGTTGAATTCTTTAAGCCTCTTTACATCTTGCAACATTCTTTCGCGAGAAACAACCTGTCCAGTGGTAGGATCTGTATCGTGCCGGTTTACGCCTTTAAAAAGTACTGGCTTACCATTTACCAATAATTGACCATCTTTAATCTGAATTTCCCTGAAGCCTACATTTTGATGAATAATCTCCTGTACTTTTCCTTTTTTATCTTTTAGCGTAAATTTTAGTGTATATAGATTTGGTGTCTCGGCCGTCCATTTATCGGGATTTTCAACATCTATTTTAATTTCTGAAGATTCCTGCCATACGCTTACTCTCTTTTCAGCCCGGTATAACTTATCATCTTCCCTTTCAAGTATAATTTCCAGCCTATGTTTGTCACGTTTGGGGAGATCTGTAAACCCCGGTACGATAGTTAGAATGGCATCCTGGTAATGCTCATCCAATTCGGTTTTTACCTCAAAGTCCTGCAATCTCACTTTTTTTCTTGCAAAAAGATAAGTGTCACGCGTAATACCGCTCATTCGCCAATAATCCTGCCCTTCTAAATATGAGCCGTCACTCCAGCGCATAACTTTCATTGCAATTAAGTTCTTACCGGTTTTAATAAATGGCGTAATATTGAATTCCTGCGGTAATTTGGCATCTTCCCCATAACCAACATATTTTCTATTTACCCAAACTTTAAGGTTTGATTTTGCCGCTCCCACGTGTAAAAACACATCTTTCTGATCCCAATTTTCGTCTATTTCAATGGTACGGCGATACACCCCTGTTGGATTATAATCCACCGGTACTTTTGGAGGATTAATATCTATTAGATTTTCAAATTCATAGGTAGCATTTACATAAATAGGAATACCATAACCATTAACCTCCCAGTTTGACGGGATCTGAAAAGTATTCCAGGAAGAGTCATCAAAGTTGAGGGTATGGAAATTTTTTGGTAATTTACCCGGACTTTCATACCATTTAAAATCCCATTCTCCATTAAGATTTAAATAGTTTTTAGAATCTTTCCAGTTATTTGTTTCTGCCAATGATTTGTTCTCAAAAACAAAATAGGAAGCCCGCATAGGCTCCCTATTTTCTTGATTTATTTCAGGATCGAGATAATATTTGTTTTGAGAAAAAAGGTCCTGCCCTGTGAGTACTAGAGCTAAAAATCCGACCACGAATGAAATATAGTATTCTTTAAATTTATACATTATTCTTCTTTTAGAAGTTCTCTTGCTTTTTTAAGTGCTTCAAAATGTTCATCAGTAAAGGCTCCTCCATCAAAGAATGCTGCTCCTTTTGCTCCATTTTCATAAGCAAACTTTATAGCATTTACCAGTTCTTCCCCATTTAATTCTGGAAGGTAAATCCCGGTGTGCAATTCAGTATTAGTACCCTTTAAATCTTTAACACCCTGCCCTGTAGCAAAACCAATCCAGTCTATTTCTTCATTATAAAAATTTTGATAAATCATAGGTAAAACCATATCAACATTCCATTTATCCCAACGTTGACGTACCATATGATCTGCCATTTCAGGATAAGGAAATACAGCTGCTGTTAAATATTTATCGTTCTTGTGGGCTATTTTATAAGCTTCATCTACAATCGCTTTTACTTTATTCAAACGGAATTGCTTCCATTCCATATCAATAGCCGGATTATCAAAATCTTTCGGATTTTTATGATGCTCTTTTTCAAATTCAGCTACACAAACCTCACAATAGCAGAAATCAAATTCAGCAAGTTCTTCATTTTGCTCTAAATCATATTTTGGCAGCAACCCGATAGGAAGAAAGATATCAGAATACCTAATATAATCCAGGTGTACACTTTCAACACCTTCTACTTTGGCCAAACCTTCTACCAAACTTAAAATATGATTTTTAGATTCTTCCCGGGTTGGGCAAAGCCATTTATAGTAACCAACATAAGGTGGTTGGTCAAAAGTGGATTTACCATCCCTGCTCACTGCGTACCAATCAGGGTGTTTTTGAGCTTCTTCATCTCCCGGGCGGTTCACGGTAAACATCCAGGCATGAACTTCCAAACCTTGTTCTGTAGCCAGTGGAGCTAATTCTGAAAGCAATTGGGCATCAGCTTCTGTATTAATTAATACTGCATCTATTCCATTTTCTTTATATTTTCTGAATTCTTCTGAATACTCCTTATCTGATTTTTCGGGACTGGCTGTTATCCAGGTCCAATACTTAAAATCATTGTTTGAAGAATTGGTTTTTTCTTCAGATTTCTTTGTTGCAGCTGAATCATTTTTAGCAGAAGAATTTCCACAAGCTGTAACTGTAAAAGCCAATAATAAATAATAGATATATTTCATTTTTTAAATTTTATACCGGTTAGTTTTTTTGTTTTATAAAATCTCCATCTTCTTTAATAAGAAGTTTATCGCCTGTAAAGGGGCTTTCTACCCAAATATTCCAGCCTGTTTTGTGGACTTCTAATTTAGGCTGCAATTTTTCACCTTCAACCTGTACAAAATCCCCATTGATTTTTGAAAGAGTTCCTGCCCACTTTCCATTTTTATCTTTATAGGTTTTTTGAGCACGGTACATTCTATATAACTCCCATTTTATTTTCTCATCATTTGGAATACTGAATTCCTCTTTTTCGCCAGGAGCTTTGTTTGAAAAATAAACATATCCCCAATGTTCCGGTTCGTGCATATTAATAACTCCTTGCGGTGACCACACCCAATTATATTCGTGTTTAAAACCACCTTTCCCATCTTTGGCCCGGGAATAAGTACCATTTTCCAGATCAAATTCCCAGTTTACCCGAGAAAAATTAATACGCCAAAATTCATTCTCTGGGATTTCATTGTGGCTATTAGCTTCCTTTAGAACTTCCCATGGCATAGCAACTTCAACACTCCAAAATTCATCTTCATCAGAAGCATCATTTAAGGTTCCCTGTATATATACCTGAGATTTGAGGCCTTGAATATCCCAGCTGTCCACAATTGGCGCTGGTTCACGGTAAGGTTTTACAATAAATAAATCCCAAATGGTATTTAGAGCATTCATTTCAAACTCGTAATAATTATGGGTATCACCATCTGGGTCTATGAAGATTTCAAAATCATTATTATAGAATATAACCGTATCACGTTGTTTTAAAGTAGCCCAAATATGCGGCTCTTCCATTTTCGCATAAAAATACAGGTAATCTTCATCCCAAAGCATTTTCATATTGGTTTGATAGGTAGGGATTTTTTCACCTTCAATATCTATGAAATCCTGACTTTTAGGTGTAGTCTTCCAGGCGGTTTCTTCTGCCTTGCCATCAATAATTATCTTCTCTGAAGTTTTATGGGCAACGTAGGTACGAGGAACCTGTTTACTTTGAGCAAAATTTTGCTGTTGAAAAAGGAAACCAATTACCATTAAAACAAAAATATATTGTTTTATCATAAACTGTTATTTTTTACAAAATTTACAATCTCACGAAGCTTTCCAAAAGCTATTGCAGTTACCGTATCGGCCGCGCCGTAGTAAAGAGCTAATTTATCCTCTTTTTCCGAATGTATAGCGGCACAGGGGAAAATTACATTTGGTACATCTCCAGTAAGTTCATATAACTCAGCTGGAGCCATTAAATAAGGTTGAGAACGGTATTTAACTCTATCAGGTTCATTTTCATCTAAGAGTGCTGCCCCAATAGAATACCTAAAACCGTTACAGGTAGCAATTACTCCATGATAAAATACAAGCCAGCCATCATCTGTTAAAATTGGAATTGGGCCGGCGCCAATTTTGGTACATTGCCAGGCACTTTGCTCAAATGGAGCAACTTTCATCACACAGCGATGCTCACCCCAGTATTTCATATCAGGGCTGTAACTAATATAAATATCGCCAAACGGGGTGTGTCCATTATCACTAGGTCTACTTAGCATAGCATATTTACCGTTAATTTTCTTCGGAAATAACACCCCATTCCGATTAAAAGGTAAAAACGCATTTTCACACTGAAAGAATTCTTTAAAATCAAAAGTATATCCTATACCTATTGTTGGGCCGTGATAACCATTACACCAGGTAATCCAGTAGCGGTCTTCTATAAAAACCACCCGCGGATCGTACTTATAATCAGAGTCTATCATTTGCGTATTGCCCGCTTTAAAATCTATAGGCTCGTGATTTATTTCCCAATCAATCCCGTTTTTACTAAAACCGGCAAAAATATTCATTTGCACCGCTTTATTATCGCACCTAAATACTCCGGCATAACCATCTTTATAAGGCACCACTGCACTGTTAAAAATACTGTTGGAGGAAGGAATTGCATAACGGTCTATAATGGGGTTTTCTGAATAACGCCACATTACCGTATTACAATTTTCAGGTTTCTCCTGCCAGGGAATATTTTTTAATTTTTCCATATTATTCTTTATAATTTTTTACTTTATCCAACCATGTAAATTTTAAAATTACCGTAGTTATAATAAATACAGTTAACCAAACTAACACCTGATAAAAGTCGCGCACCACAAGGTAAATTGGCATCAATATCATACTGGATTGCCAAAGTATTCCTATCGCACAATTAAACATATCTATCCCGAAATCCTTATTCTTCTCTACCGGATGCCCATCCTGCTCCATCATTTTGCGTACCGGTTTCCATAATCCCCAGGGGCGTACATTTTCATAAAATGATTTTAAGGTTTGGTAATTAGTAGCTGGAGTTAGCCAGGTTCCCAAAATACAGCCTAATAAGGAAAACCCAAAAATGATAGGAAAGAGATAAATGGCCGGTGTACCCGCAATTTCAAACAACCAGCTACCTTCCATATAATGTTCCTTATTCTTATCTACAAAAAATTGTAGGGTAGCGATTATTAAGCCGGAGAGCATGCCCCAAAAATAACCCCAACCGTTAAAACGCCACCACACCCATTTTAAAAAATTTGCAGCAATATATCCGCCGTACAGCGCACTGGTTATCCATAATGTGATTGAATTTATTGAATCGGCAAAAAAGCCCATAATTACCCCAAGTGCTACCACCAAAAATGAAGAAATATGGCTCGCCCTTATATAATGTTTATCGGTAGCTTCAGGTTTAAAATATTTTTTGTAAATATCGTTTACTATATATGCAGGCCCGGAATTTACAAAAGCTGAAAAGGTTGACATAAAAGCAGCTAAAAGCCCAGCCAGCAACAAACCCTTAATTCCAACGGGCACTTCATAATTAATAACCTGAGGTAATACTAATTCCATATCACCTCCATTTAAATTTTCCAGCGCAGCAATTTCTGGTGCGAGAAATACAAGCCCCAAAACCACGATTCCACCAACCAGTAAATAACGCGGAATAAAAAGTACCAAATTTGTGAATCCGCTCATATAAGCAGCATCTCTCACAGTTCGGGTAGAGAGTATACGTTGCATATCATAACTGGGCGTTGGACCAGCGACACTTGCGAAAAAACCCTTAAACAGGGTCATCCCGATAAAAGCTCCAAACATTTTATATCCTTCGGTATCAATAAGTTCATTAAAAACATCCTTTTTACCGCTCCAAAAACCTTCCAGTTCATTTCCAAAGGCAACATTTTTCCATTCTTCGGGAATCGCTGCACTAATTTCCACATCGGTTATTACAAAAAAAGTATAGCCGGCAATCAGGATTCCTGCTAATACCATAATTAAATATTGTAAAACTTCTGTCGCTACTACCGAAAACATCCCCCCTTTAATGGTATAAATAGTAGTAAGAAAAATTATAATTAGTGCGTAAGCTTGTTCAGATGTTAGCAATAAAAAATCGCCAATAAATAAATCCAGACTCCAGGGTAATATTACAGTCATAAATTTACCTACACCTTCAAAAAAATAAGCTATAAAACCTATGGCCGCTACTACAGCAAAAATTGCCACAATTAGGTGAGAAGCCCTTCCTGCCCTGTCGTCACCAAAGCGGGTTAAGATCCATTCAGAACCTGTCATCACACCCGAACGACGAATCCAGACCGCCAGGAACATCATGACAAAAATCTGGTTCCAGATTGGCCACATCCACATAAACATAAAGCTTTTTACCCCGTATAGAAATAAAATTCCCACCATCCAGGCCGTTCCGGAAACATCAAACATTCCTGATCCATTACTTAGCCCTAAATAGTACCATTTTATGCTTTTTCCACCTAAGAAATAGGAGTCAAGACCTTTAGAAGCCTTACGGGAAACATAAATCCCCAGGCCAAGAGTAACGGCCACGTATACAATAATTATAAATACATCCCAAAATGCCATTAGTTCGAGCTGCTTTTCTTAGTACCCCATTCTTTATTAGGCTCAGCCCCCATTTTAAAAACGAGGTCTCCTCCTTCTAAAATCTTTTCATGGGAAATATTGGTTTGATTGAACTCTTCTCCATTTAGACTGGCCGATTGTATATAGATATTTCCATCGGAAACATTTTCAGCCTTTATGCGAAAAGTTTTTCCGCCTTTTAAACGGATTTCTGATTCTTCAAAGATTGGACTGCAAATTTCATAAGTTGCTGAAGCAGGATTAAAAGGATATAAGCCCATACTACTAAAAACATACCATGCCGACATTTGTCCTGCGTCTTCATTTCCACTTAGTCCATCTGGCCTGGTGCTATATTGGGTTTTTAAAATTTCTCGCACCCAATATTGTGTTCTCCAGGGTTGCCCTGCTTTATTAAACAAATAAGCAATATGATGGCTCGGTTCATTTCCGTGAGCATACTGGCCGATTAAACCGGTTATATCTGCCGAAATATGATCTCCGGTAATCTCAGAACTTTCTGTAAAAAGCTGTTCCAGTTTTTCGTTGAATGCAGTTTCCCCACCGTGTAATTCTATAAGATTTTCCGGCTCGTGAAGCACAAACCAGCTATGTTGCCAGGCATTACCTTCGGTATAGTCTGTATTTACACGGTGGTTAGAATGTTTTGGATCAAAAGGCTCATTCCACGAATTTTCTGCGCTTTTTCTTCCGCGCATAAAACCGGTTTCCTTATCAAAAACCTTTTCATAAGCTTTGGCCCGATTGGAGAAATATTCATAATCTTCTTCTTTCCCTAATGCTTTCGCCATTTGCGCTACGCACCAATCGTTATAGGCGTATTCTAAAGTCATAGTAACAGATTCATCACTCGCATCATATGGGATAAACCCATGCTCTTTATAAGCTTTTAGTCCTCGAGCATCTTGCATCATCGTAGTTTTCATAGCTTTAAAGGCTTTTTCAGGATCAAACCCCTCAATTCCTTTAAAGTAAGCCTCTGCAATTACCGGGATTGAATGATAGCCGGTCATGGTATTGGTTTCATTTCCATAAAGCGTCCATACCGGGAGCGATTTTTCAACCTTATAATATTCCAACATAGAATTAATAATATCGGTAACTTTATCTGGGTTGGTTATGGTAAGTAGGGGTTGCTGCGCCCTAAAAGTGTCCCAAAGAGAAAGCGTAGAGTATGCTGTGTAATTGGTCTTTACAATACTGTCATTTTCTTTTCTAAATTCTCCATTGCTATCGCTAAATACCACCGGGGAAAGCTTGGTGTGATAAAGTGCTGTATAAAAAATTGTTTTTAAGGAGTCCTGCGGAGTTTTTACTTTTATTCCAGAAAGTTCCTTTTCCCAATTTTGAATGGCTTCTTCTTTGATATTTTCAAAATCGAAATCTCCTTGGGCTAAATTTTGTTTGGCATTTTCAACACTTACCGAAGAAACAGCGATCTTCATTTCAATTTCCCGACCGGAATCTTTATCGAAATAGAATTGCACTGAAGTCTTCTCTCCCGAAACTTTATCTCCTTCCACTACTTGATAATCCTGAAAAAATCGGTGATCGGTTATTGGTTTTGAAAATTCTGCTACAAAAAATACTTTCTGGTTATTTGCCCAACCGGTACTGTGCCTATAACCGCTAATTGTGGTTTTATTTTCAATATTTATAGCGGTTTCTGTAGGTTTATCCCAGTTAATGGCAAAACCCAAATCCAGAATAAGGCTTTGTTCGCCGTTTTCCTCAAATTCATACTTATGATATGCAGTCCTGTCTAAAGTTGTGAGCTCAACTTTCACTTGAGGTTTATCGAGAAAAACACTATAGAAACCGGGAATGGCAATTTCAGAATCGTGTTGAAATTCTGAAGCATAAGGAATATCTTTCTGTGAAGTTACTTTCTGGCCAAGATCAATCTCCTGGGTAACCGGCATAAAAAGTAAATCGGCTAAATCACCAATTCCGGTACCGCTTAGGTGCAATTGACTAAACCCAGCAATGGTATCGCTTGATATATGATAACCGGAACACCAGTCCCAACCACTTCTTCCATTATCTGGGCTAGGTTGCAACATCCCAAAAGGTTGAGCCACTCCTGGAAAGGTATGTCCATGTCCTCCAGTTCCTATAAAAGGATCCACATGTGCGGTTAATTTTTCAGTTTTATCAGAGTTATTTTTTTCTTTTTCCCGTTGCTCACAGGAAGCAAAAATTAAAACCAAAAAACATACTAATAAATTTCCTGGGGCTTGAAATCGATTATTTAAGATCACGTAAACATTATTTTAACTTATATGCTAAATATTCATATATTCAGCGTCACAAAAAAGAAATTTAGACCAACAACCATTTACAAAAGCTGAATAGCGAAAAAAATCAAAATGCTTACCAGAAAACAATTCTTAAACGGTTTCTCCATTCAAAACCAGGGTGACTATAAAATTACTGCCTGGCATCATTTGGTTTTTTGGTTAATATATTTTCTTTTTAATACGCTGCGATGGGGTAGTTATTACGATGATTTTGCTTTATCACTTAAAGGTAATTTGATTGGCTTTCCTATTCATATGTTTTTATGCTATTTCACCATTTATTTTTTAATTCCAAGATTTATCTTTAAACGGCGATTTATAAGCTTTTCCACTATTTTATTAGCATCAATTTTTATTATGGTAGTGGCTAAGTTCTATCTTACGCTATTTCTTGTAAGTAATAATGTATGGCCTGAAGGTCCCGAAGCTACTTCTGAATTCACATTTAATTACGCCCTTACTATGATGCTGGGAGAGTTCTATGTGATTTCTTTTGTAACCGCAATAAAAATAACTTTAGATTGGCTTAGTGCAAGCAAACGGGCCGCAAGATTAGAAAAAGAGCAACTTCAAACCGAATTGCGTTTTTTACGGTCGCAAATTTCACCTCATTTTTTCTTCAATACCCTAAATAATATATACTCTCTAAGCCTTGAACAATCTAAAAAAGCTTCGGAAACTGTTTTAAAACTTTCTGAACTTATGCGCTATCTACTTTATGAAACTAAAGATAACAAACAACCACTTGATAAAGAAATACTTTGTATTCAGAATTACCTGGATTTGGAACGAATTAGATATGGGGAACAGGTAAAAATAAATATGGAAGTTACCGGGGATATTGAGGGTAAAAAAATTCCGCCTATGCTATTTATTCCATTTATTGAAAACGCTTTTAAGCATGGGGCCAGTAAGAACATTGGAGATGTATGTATTTCTATAAAATTACAGGTGAAACAGGAAGATATTTACTTTAAAGTAAGCAACACCTTACCAGACAAAAGAATAAATAATAAGCTGGAAAAGGAAAGCGGAGGCATAGGGATAAAAAATGTAAAAAAACGCTTGGCTTTAGGCTATGCCGAAAAAGATTATAATCTGGAAATATACTCCAAAGACGAGAACTTTATTGTCGCATTAAAATTAAAATCTAAATGAGTTTACGCTGTGTTATTATTGATGATGAGCCTCTGGCGGTAAGCGTTATAAAGAATCATCTTTCACAAGTTAAAGATATTAAGGTTGAAGCTAGTTTTAATAATGCTGTAGAAGCACTTGAATTTCTGAGAAAAAATCCTTCAGATGTTCTTTTCCTTGATATTAATATGCCGGTTTTAGATGGGTTTAGTTTTCTTAATACCCTGGAGAAAAAACCCATGGTTATAATAACTACTGCTCATCAGGAATATGCAGTAAAAAGTTTTGAACTTGATGTACTCGATTACCTGGTGAAGCCAATATCTTTTCCACGTTTTCTAAAGGCGATAGATAAAGTAAAACGCCAATCGCTTAATCAGCCTACCGAAACAGAACATCTTTTTGTAAAAGTAGACAAAAAGAAAATGAAGAAAATTTACCTTAATGATATTCTGGTAGTGGAAAGCTTAAAAGATTATATCAAAATTATAACACGTTCTGGTAAATATATAGTACACCAAACTTTAAGTAGTTTTACCGAAAGTTTACCTGAAAAAAAATTCTTAAGAATTCATAGGTCATATACCATATCAGTAGATAAAGTTGATGCTGTGGAAGGCAATAGTGTGGAAATAAATGGATCTCTATATGTTATTGGGCGTAGCTATCTCAATGAGGTAAAAGCTAAAATCCTTGATCTAGAATAACATTTTAAACCTTCAAAAATTTTATCTAAATCTTAGCGATTTTTAATTTATTACTTTACGTAATAAGTGAAGGTAAGCATTGGCATATTTTATCATTCCAGCATCATTTGGGTGCACCCCATCAATAAAATCTTCCTGGTCTAACCCCAACTCTTTAAATCCTAAAAGGTAAATATTATCAAATCCCTCTCTTTTTAATTTCTCAAAAGCTTCCCGATTAGATCGATTTAATTCGAGGTACTTTTCTTTTTCAGGATAATGGACTGCTCCATGTGGATATCCCGCATGATCAGTTAAAATTATTGGTGTTTCAGGATGTGATTTTCGAATGGTTTTAACCCCTTCTATCAAACGAATTTTAGCTTGTTGTGCGTTCAAACCCTGACCAGATGTGAAATTTGCAAGACAATCTAATATAAAAACTTCTGCATCTAATTGGGCTAAAAAATTAAGAACCTCTTCTTCTAAACGCCCATTTCCAGAAAAACCGTAATTAAATAAAGGAATTCCAATTTCCCTTGATAAAATTGAAGTCCAGGCTGTACCCGGTCTCCCTGCACAAGCACCCTGAGTTATGGAAGTACCATAAACTACAATTGGTTTTGTAAGGTCCCGTGGAGATTCTTTGTAATTAGAATTAGTTTTAATACCAATTTCCATATGAGATACGGTATTGTACAATGGGAGATATAATCTTAACTTATTTTGAGTCGAATCTATAGTATCTTTTAGCCGAAATTTATAGGAAATAGTATCTGCAAAATTATAATTGGCCTTTACCCAATCCCAATTCCCTTCATCACGTTTATAAAGATCTATTCCACTTACCCCCGTTGCAGGCATATGCGGAAATTCTACCGGTCCTTTTACCTCGTATTTCACAATAATCTCATCAGTATTAGTTTCAAAATTCATATAGACACCTGCAGGATTTTCAGATAGATCCCATACGCGTTTTCTCACAATGTTTTTCATAGAGTCGGGAAAACGTTGAAATGGATTTGAAGTCTCGGTATCAATTCTTCCCCCATGCTTCATTTTGTCCACTTTATACCAGGTAAATTCTGTAGCATTCTGTGCGGTTAGAACTCCAAAAATCAGCATTAAAAATAAGCTTAGAAATCCTTTCATTGTTCAAATTTATGATCTTTCAAACCTTTATGATAAACCAGGTTTTTAGAGTTATCATTTCTTTTAACCTTTATCATCAAACTTGCCAGATAACCTCCAATCACACAAACCGGAATTGCGATTAGGGGATAGATATAGAAATTTATAGGAGTTTGATATTTTAGAAAAACAACCACAATTACACTAAGTAAAGCCCCGATTAATGTACCAGCCCAATTAGCTCTTTTTAAGAAAATCCCGAGAATAAAAATACCTGTAAGGGCACTTCCAAATAAACCAACAACTTCCTGGAAGAAGAAAAAGAGGGAAGCAATGGGAAAAGCTGCCATTAAACAAGCAACTGCTGTACCAATTACCCCAACCGTTATTGTTACCCATTTTGCAACTTTCATAGCAGTAAGTTCGGAGTAATTTTTACTAAAGCGTTTATAGTAATCAACCGTAACCACCGTTGATACACTATGCATACTGCTATCTAAACTAGACATTGAAGCAGAGTAAATCCCCGCTATTACAAGACCGGCCACACCGGGAGGAAGGTGATTTGCAATAAACAATGGGAAAATACCATCATTTTGCATTCCCACAACTATAAAATCAGGATTGTCTTTAAAAAAGACATATAAAAAAGTCCCCATTAAAAAGATAAGCAATCCAGCAGGAATGGAAATTATTCCGTTAAGCCAGATACTTTTACGTGATTCCTTTTCATTGGCTGTGGTTAAATAACGTTGTACTACTGCCTGGTCTGTAGTGTACGGCGCAAAATTTAATGCAAAAGAACCTAAAAATAATGACCAGGTTACGACCTCAGTCCAGCTAAATCGGAAATCGAATAACTTCATTTTATTATCCGCATAAGCAGTTTCAAAAATATAACCTACATCCCCAATATCTATGGCTATATAGATAAGTCCAAGGATAAGACCCCCAATAAGTACAATTACCTGAATAACATCTGTCCAAATTACAGCTTCAATACCTCCCAATACCGTGTAAAGTATTGCAAGAACACCCATGATAATTATTGCCGTATAGATGTCCAAACCTACTACTGTAGACAGTGCAAGGGCTGGCAGATAAACAACAATCCCCATTCTCGCCACCTGAAACAATACGAAAGAAGCACTACCAAATATTCTCACCGCAATATTAAATCGCTTTTCAAGATATTCGTAAGCAGTAGTAATATTTAAATTTCTAAAGAATGGAAGATAAAAGGTAATGACGATAGGCACCGTAAGCAAAATAGTAAAGTAACCTAAATAGGCCTGCCAGTCATAAGAATAGGCCAAAGCCGGTTGTGAAAGATAGGTTATTGCACTAAGCATCGTTGCATAAATACTCAACCCAGCAGCCCACCAGGGTATACGCCCCCCAGCCAGAAAATAATCATCTGTACTATTGTTTCGTCTGGAAAAATACCAACCAAGCCCAACAATTAATGCTAAGTAAACAAATAAAGTAATGTAATTAATCAAGCCAAAATCTGCCCGGTGGGGCTCCACACTAATTTTGTGAACGGCCGGGGTACGTACACCAGGACTTATCTCTCCTCCAGCAATAAAAATCTCATCATTCCAAAATTCGGCATCGGTTACTACAGGAGATTTTCCGGGAATCTCCCCTCTTTGACTCCAGGTATCTGTAATGGCATGATATGCCCAAATGGTGGAAGAGAAAGATGTATTCTGAAAATTATTAGCTATTAATTTTTTAAGCGAATCAGATTTGTGACGAGCTTCTGCTTCCGAATAATTAGATTCACTTACAGATACCAACTCATTCTGAAGTTCTAAACGCTGATTCCAAAGTTGATTTTCTCCACCAGCTCCCCCAAAAATAATAATATGAGCATCCCCAAGTTTCACCGCAGGCGCAGCTCCAATATATCCTCCCGAAAGCCCGGGGGTAGTATTGGTAGGAATATCTGCTTTTTGTCTCCATTTCTTTTGAAGCGGATTATATTCATACACATCAGTCAAAAATTGATTCGGATCATTTGCATCGGGATTGAAATGAGTTCCACTAAAAACATAAACACAATTCGCCTTTCCGTTATTCTGGCTAACCACTACGGGTTGAATTCTACCTGGGCCTGGTAAATCTTCTAAACGTTGCCATTCATTATTTTTAAAAGAGAAAAAATTATTACTTGCTTTACTCCCATTTTCTTCCTGTCCTCCAACAACAAAAACCTCATCACCTATATTTGTAGCCTGCATATTAGCCAGAGGTACAGGTAGATCAGGCTGCTTTTCAATTTCGATTTTCTTCTCTCTCGGGTTCCATTTTAGCAGAAAAACTTCAGAAAATGTACCATCTGAATTATTTCCTCCAATGCATAACAAGCCATCGGGAGTAGAGACTGAAGCTCCATAAGCCAGTTTTCGGGGTAATTTTGCATCTACTGAAATCCAGTTATAGCTATCATTCGATTTTTGTAAAACTTCAATAGTATTATACCAAACTTTTTCTCCTCCTTCCCAAACTGGATCATTTGGAAAATTTGCTCCTCCAGCCACTATAAATGCATCATTATGAATACCAGAAAAGGCTCCATTTACGCCTAAATCATCATTAAGCGTGGCAATAGTATCCCATTTAAAGTCAAGTTTTTTCTCAGTTTGCGCAGTTAGTTGCCCACACAGGAAGAACAAAAGTAAAATCAACCGAATATTCATATGCTAAATTTTGGCTTAAAGATAACAATTTTGTATTATGTATAACATATATAAATATTATTTTATAACATACTTGTGAAATTATTGTTTTTCTAATGAAGTTATAGTTATTATTGGTGCAGTTATACATTCGTTAGTTAGAATGTCTGATTTGCTATGTTTTCTAAAAGCAACCTTGATTTCTACACCCATTGCGCGAAATTCTTCTTCTATTTCATGTTGAAAAACATATTTTTCATCAGAAAGTTTTAGATTAATATAGCCATTGATAGTTGCACAGTCTGGCTGGTAATATAAAATAGCCGCTGCATGTTCTAATTCATTATCATTTTGATCATCAACAGTACAACCCAGTAGTAATATTAAAAAGAAGAGGGATAAAAATTTCATACTATTAGTTAATTTTAGAAAGAGAATATTAAGTCCTTGATATCAAGAATGATCCAATTGTCCAAAAACTATTAAGAAATAAGATTAAAAAGGCCCAAAAGGAATATCTTTTTATTGAAAATTTCTCCCTTCTCCAATATTGAAAAGCAATAACAAGCAAAACCACCTGAGCAAGCCCTAATGGAATAGTTATCATTTCCATTATAAAACCAATTATTATATAATGAAGCTTAAATATGTGATAATTAAGATATAAAAAACCAAAATATCCAGCAATAAATATACTGAGATAAAATAAGCGTTTTGTAGATAAATTCTTCAACCCAGATTATTTGTTTGATTTGGATTAATCACTTTACATAACTTCCATCTTAAATGTCGAAGCCGGCAAATCTTCTGAATTAATCAAATTCCCGATCGCCCAGGGCTGCCAGTTGTAGTAGATAAATTTAGGTTTTTCTGAAGTTTTAATAAATACTTTATCTCCTTTTATTTTTGCCGGTGCTTGCGATTTTCCATCAATTGAAAATCCCCTCAAAGATTTGCCATTGGAAACGCTTAAGCCATTCCCAATGTATTTAAAATCCACAACTACACTACCATTTTTATAAATAGCATTTTTAGGCAAGGGACCAGAGACCAGAACATCTTGTCCATATTCTTTGTTTAAAGCCCATCGCGCAAGCCTATTGCCCACAGCTTTTTTATTTCGTGGATGCACATCGTGACGGGCACCAATATCACTACTCACGGCCATTCCCACATTCTTCATTTCCTCCAGTAATCTACGCTGCCCGTCCCTAAATTCAGGCCAAAAGTGAGAGTCATAATTTATGGTATCAATTGAAGACAACTGAACCCAGTAAAAAGGTAAATCAGGATTTCTCCATTTTTTGCGATAATCCTTTATCATTAGTTTTTGTAGTTCTGGGTATTCTTCCACCCGTGCCCGTTCCTGGGCGTTACTTTCGCCTTGATACCATAAAATTCCTTTAATTGGCATTTCTAAAATAGGCGCAATACCTGTGCTAAATGCGAATCCAGGTTTATAAGCATGATTTGGTCCATTGGAGTTATTTTCTACCTGATTTCCGTTGATATTCTCCCGACCTCTTTCCCTTATCCAATCAGGTAGATGTTCATTATAAAGCCAGTTTGATCCCGTTTTCTTAGAAAATTTTTTATTCTCTTTTAAAGTTTCTAATGCAATGAATGTTTCAAGGGGTGCACCGCCAATAGATAAATTGATAAGGCCTACCGGAATCCCTTTTTTATTTATAATTTGTTTCCCAAAATAGTATCCTATAGCACTCATCGTTTTAAAAGAAGAAGTATCGCTTTCCTCCCATTTTTTAACATAGAATAATTCTCCCCCAGCCAATTTTTTTCTTTGATCCTGATTATAGTCCTGTCCATAAATGTTCTTTCCTATATACTTAGGATTATAATACCTGAGTTGTTTGTTATCGGCATCTTTTAATTCCTCTTCAAAATGTATCTCCCCACTCATTGGCCATTCCATATTAGATTGACCGAGTAATAGCCAAACATCACCTATAAGTATATTTTTTAAGGCAACTGTTTGTTCGGGAGATTTCAAAATCAGTTTCTGAGGATTAGAGTTCGCAGGCTCCTCATCAAACACTACTTCCCATTTACCATTAACATCTGCGACCACAGATTGATCTTTATTCTGAAAATAAACTGAAATTTTAGATTGTGGAGGAGCAATTCCCCAAATTCTAATAGTTTGGTCCCGCTGGAGAACCATATTATCAGTAAATATATCAGCAAAATTTATTTGCGAATGCATAGGTCTAAGAGCAAGTAATAAAACAAAAGTTAATAATACGCATCTCATAATTTAATTTTTTGAAGTTGAAAACCTAATTCCTTCCTGCTCCAATGGTGCGAAAGTAAACATCCAGTTTTGATAATCGCTACTTCCTGGAACACGAATTAACACTTCATTCCAACCCTCTTTTAACGAAATTCTTGCTGGTTCACGTGTCCAATATAATTCTTCGTCTTTCCAGGCCACTTCCTGGTCACCTTTACTCCCCCAACCACTGGTTCTCTCAGGTTTCCATCCGGGATTCTCCCATTTGGGGGCAGGAATTTCACGGCCATTTACCCAAATTGTTCCTCCGCTTACATCCCATTCCCCTACTTCAGGAATTCCAGTATAAGCCCGATTACTACGAAAAGGGGTTTCAAAACCAATCCATACTGGTAAATTCTTAGCTTCGTCGGCATAAATATAGGTATGAGCGAAATAAGTTTCTCCTGGCTTCGCTTTGGGATAAAATCCACCCTGTTTAAACCGGTCACGGATATAAACTGTATTTCCTGTAGCATTTTTCCATTGAAGAATGCTATCATTAATCGCATATGAATCGTGTATTTCCTCCAGGGTTTCCTTGTTTTTAAAAGGACCTATAAGTTTCCATTCGGTATCGGCCTGCTTTACATATTGGAAAGGTTGACCTTTAAAATAGGTGTTTTTATGATACATTAGGAAATCTTCAAAAGCAGAAAAATAATCATGAGCTTTACTATTCTTTGGTGGTACTCTGGTTATAAATTTTGAGGAAGTTTCTGTAATATCGGCTGTCCAGGTTGTCCAGGCATAGGTTAATAGTGAAGGGTATAATGGATTATGTCTCACCGCATCAAAAGGTTCATCAAGGTTTACATCAGGCCAAAGCGCGATGATTCCACCTATTATCTTGTGATTGCTATCCTGTCCAATAGGTTTAAACAATAGTCTCGGAATTTGTAGCATTGGTTCGCTGTTATTGATATAGGAATTTTGAGAATCAATACCCCTTAAACCAGATTGGTCCATTTTTTCGATCTCATGTTCTGGTAGCCAGGTTTGGCGAATTACTCTATCGTTTGCCGGTAAACCTGGATCCCAAATTACGGCCGATCTATTATTTGATTCAATTATATGGAGCATTCGATTCATAAAACCTTCAGGATCGGGAACATCAACTTCATCAGAGCCCAGGTGTATTATAGGTGCCATTTCTTTCGGAATTTCCTCAAAAAACTCATATAAAACGTCTTCTAAAATCTTCATTCCTTCTTCCGATTCCATTCTATGGCCGGTAGCCGTTGTAAACGAATCGCTATGGCCAGGCATGTCTATTTCTGGAATAACCTGAATTTGCAATTCATTAGCATAGTTAATTACTTCACGAATTTCATTATAAGTATAGAATAGTCCAGGATCCCGTGTAGGCCTATGATTTTCAGCTGCATTAAGTTCTGGATATTTTTTACTTTCTATACGCCAGGCAGGATAATCTGTTAAATGCCAGTGGAAAGTATTCAATTTATAATTTGCCAGTATATCCAAATGATTCTTTAGAGTTTCAATAGGTTGAAAATTCCGGCCCGTATCAATCATATAACCCCGCAACTCAAACGCGGGTTCATCCCAGATTTTTACAGCATAAAAACCTTTCTTCCCATCAACAATCTGTTCTAATGTTTTTAACGCGTAAAAAAAACCAGCATCAGAGGAAGCTCCAATTTTAATTTCATCGGAAGTGATTTCAAGGGTATAGGCCTCCCGGGTTAAACTGTCAATTTTCTTAAATTTAATCTTATTCTTATTGTTCTTACTAGTTTTAACGCCGGCTTTAAACAGCAATTGTTCCAATTCACTTTTTACCGATGGATGTAAAAAGTTAAAGTTATTAATCTCAACTTGCTTAAAGTCTATTGGTTTCTCCCCCCATGAAACTTCCTTTGGGTAGGGCATTAGTTTTACGGGTGCTTCCTTAAGTTCTTCCACACTTAAATTACTTTTGAATTCTTCCTGAGCAGTTGTTGTAAAGCTTATAATATACAAAAGAAGGACTGCGAATATCTCTATTTTTCTCATTGCTATAGTAAATTGTATTATGTATGATATATAAAAATATAATAAGGGCTTTCAATTGAAGGAAAAAATTTTCAATCTTAGAAAGATCCAGTTTTAAAACTCATTTGAATTCTATAACTGGATTAATATATAATGATAGATTTTAAAGTTAATAGGAAAAAAATTGTAATCAACTTAAAGTGTGACCACAAAAATTACATAACTTTTGTTTTTCCTGGGGTAGGTATTGGGTAATGCCCATCAGAATTTGGCATTACAGGTGGTGTGGAATCCCAGCTTAGATTTTCAGGAACCAATTCCAGGTTAGATTGAAGTGCTTCATCCCAACTGATTACCTGCCCTGAATATGTAGCCATTCGGCCCATGATCGCAGTCATTGTACTTTTAGCTCCATTCTCAGCATCGCTTATAACCTCGCCGTTTCGAATGGATTTAAACAATTGGTTATGTTCTTCCTGATAAGGGTTGGGATCATTCCGACCTCGATATTTAAAAATATCGTGGCCTTCTAAATCTACTAATTTTGCAACACCTGCATCATTGGTTTCAACTATACCTTTGGTGGCCTGAAACCCCTCTCCTACTTTAGACATTGTACCGGGTTGGTGCCTGCACTGGCTAGAGATTACGGCCCCACCAGGATATTTAAATTCAACAAAATGATGATCGAAGATCTCTCCGTGCTCGGGTCCTGTACGCACTTGTCGACCGCCCATTCCCTGGGCCGAAACAGGATACTCACCTATAAACCAATTCGCAACATCAATATTATGAATGTGTTGTTCTAAAATATGATCACCACAAAGCCAATTAAAGTAATACCAGTTACGCATTTGGTATTCCATTTCGGTTTGGTTTGGCTGTCTGTGGTTTACCCACACCCCACTACTATTCCAATACACCTGCCCTGAAAGAATTTTTCCAACTTCTCCCTTTTGAATTTTTTCAGCAATATTTATATAATTATTCTGGTATCTTCTTTGTAAACCAACAACAACGTTCAACTTCTTTTCTTTAGCAATTTTTGCTGAATCCAAAACTTTTCTAATTCCTGGTACATCTGTAGCCACAGGTTTTTCCATAAATACATGTTTCCCCGCATTAATGGCATATTCAAAATGGTGGGGTCTAAAACCCGGTGGTGTCGTAAGTATTACTACATCTGCCAGATCAATAGCTTTTTTATAAGCATCAAAACCGGTGAACCGATTTTTTTCTTTAACCCTTACTTTATTAGACCCAGCAAACTCATTTTCCAACTGGTCCAAGCTACTAAGTAGTCTGTCTTCAAAAGCATCTGCCATAGCAACCAACTGTACATTTTCGTCGGCTTTTAGAGCTTGATTTACAGCACCTGTGCCGCGACCTCCGCATCCTACCACAGCCAGTTTCAGCTTTTTGTCGTTAAAAACATTGTACATAGCATTCATTTCCATAGCAGGTATCATCATTCCGGCGGTAAAAAGCGCTGTAGTTTTACAAAACGTTCTCCGTGAATTTTTTATAATTTCTGGCTTAATTGGTTCTGTTTTTTTCATTTTTAAAAGTTTTAAATCAAGGAGTAATTGGCCCCCAATATTTTTCATAATCTGATGCTGCTGGCGGATTGGGGTCTCTTACAATCCTAAATCCTACAAATTGAGCATCGGTATTCCACCATTTACTTTTCGGGAATTGAGGGTCGCGCATTTTCCAGTTCTCACTGGATCCGAAACGAGCAGCACTTCTTAAGTATTCAGCATCATCATAGTAAGAGCCTCCCCTCACACTATGAGGATATTCATTTTCTGGTACTGCAAAAGGATTAGGGGTCAGATCCTCCCTGTTCTTATAAGTATCAGCGCTATAAGCATCTAAAGTCCACTCCGCAACATTTCCGTGCATATCATAAAGTCCCCATTGGTTTGGTTTCTTTGAACCCACGGCATGATAATGACCGTCACTATTTTCATAAAACCAGGCATATTCATCTAAATCGTCAGGATTGTCGCCAAAATGGTAAGCAGATTGATTCCCAGCCCTGGCAGCATATTCCCATTCTGCCTCAGTGGGTAAGCGATAAAAATATCCTGTTTTTGCTGAAAGCCATTTACAGAATTTTTGCGCGGCCAGATATGTTATATTCACTACCGGCATACCATCGCCTGTTCCCATTCCCAAACTCATATCTACATAAGGCACAGTAGCACCTGAAATAGCATCAACTTTAATAGTTACATCCTTAGCCTTATTCTCTAATGGCAAATCATTTAACGGACGCTCCAGGTAGAGCTTAAAAAGCTTCCATGTAATTTCGTGAGATGCCATCCAAAAAGGATCAATCTGTACCTTATGTAACGGTGCTTCATCTTCATAATGACCAAATTCTTCTGGCGAACTACCCATTTGAAATTCCCCGCCAGGAATAGCAATCATTTTAATCTCTAGATCTGTACCTGAAAGTTCCTGAACATAATTTTCTAACTTGTCCTGGCCGTAAAATTCAACAGAAGCCAAAGTTAGACAGGTAACAAAAAATTTTATATATCTCATTTTTTAAAAATCGTCACTTTGTTTATATGCTTCTATTACGGCGATTTCGCCCTTTTTTCCCTGCAGGGAGTTCCCATGTTCCATACCTACTATCCCGTCGAAACCTTTTGAATGGATATATTTAAATACATTTTTATAATTGATCTCACCGGTAGTGGGTTCATTTCTTCCCGGGTTATCGCCTACCTGAAAGTATGTTATCTCATCCCAACTGGCCTCAATATTAGGAATTAGGTTCCCTTCTTGTATTTGCTGATGATAAATATCAAAAAGTATTTTGCAGGACGGACTATCTACCGCTTTACAAATTTGATAGGCCTGGGGGGATTCGCTCAAAAATAAACCAGGATGATCTCTAAAATTAAGAGGCTCCAAAACCATTGTAAGTCCGTGGGGTTCTAAAATATCGGCAGCGCGCCTTAGAGATTCAATTACATTTGCAGTTTGATATTGCATATTTAGACGTTGATCCACATAACCGGGCACCACTGTCATCCATTTAGCATTAACGCGTTTTGCAACCTCTACCGATTCCCTTATCTCTTTTAGAAATTCATTTTGCAAGTCTTTATTTCCACTAGCTAAGTTAGGCTCAGTCCAGTAAATAGTATGGGCTACAAAAACACCCATGCGTATATTTCTTTTGGTCATTGTCGCAGCCATTTCTTCCTGTAACGCTACGGCCCTACCTTTCATTCCATTATCCTCAAAAGCCTTAAAACCCTGATCAGCCATAAAATTAAGCTGATCTATGGGATCTTCTCCTGCGTGGCTACGAAACATTCCCAGGTGAGGGGCATAATCAAGATTAAAATTATCCTCATTTAAAAAAGTATTTTCATTGAAATTAGCGGCAAAAGCTCCTACCGGCGCCAAACCTGCCAAAGCAGATGCTGCTATATTTTGCTTAACAAAGGTTCTTCTATTCATTATTATTTAGCTGCTGTAGGTTCATTTTTAATTGATTGAGAATCTTCAAAAACATGTGTGGCATAATTTAAATCCATTTCGTCGTAGTGTTTTTTAAATTCGGTTAGCCTGCTTTTAAATTCTTCCCAATTACGTTCTTCAGGATAGGTCCAAACTACCTCAGATAAAGCAGTCATTCTCGGTAAAATCATATACTCTACGTAATCTGAATCTTTCATATATTCAGTCCAAACATTGGCTTGCGCTCCCATAATATACTTTGCTTCCTCAGTTGATAATTCTTCAGGAACGGGATCAAAAGAATATACATGTTCAACAGTAGAATTGCCGCCAATTGCCAGAGGTTCATTTTCAGGATTGGCTTGATAATGGTCAAAATACAAATGAGTATTTGGAGTCATCACTACATTATGCTTTTGTTTAGCAGCTTCAATCCCACCCTGGTTACCTCTCCAGGACATTACCGTGGCATTAGGAGCAAGGCCTCCCTCAAGAATCTCGTCCCAACCAATTATTTGACGGCCATTTCTATTTAGAAATTTCTCAATTCGCCTAATAAAATAGCTTTGCAATTCGTGTTCATCTTTTAGCCCCTCTCGTTTTATAACTTCCTGTGCCTGGGTACTTTTTTCCCATTCTGTTTTTGGTGCTTCATCTCCACCAATATGAATATATTCACTTGGGAATAATTCCATAACCTCGGTTAAAACATTTTCCAGGAATTCAAAAGTTTCTTCTTTTGGTGCCAATATTTCGTCAAACACCCCCCATTTTGTAGCCACTTCATAGGGGCCTGTATTATTACCTAATTCTGGATAGGCAGCTAAAACTGCGCGAGAGTGGCCCGGCAATTCTATTTCAGGTATAACAGTTACATGTCTTTTGGCAGCATACTCCACGATATCTTTTACTTCTTCTTGCGTGTAATATCCCCCATATTCTTTGCCATCACCTTTATATGGATCAAAATTCTTTTCTATCATCGTTTCTTTCCTAATAGAGCCAATCTCGGTAAGTTTAGGATATTGTTTAATTTCGATTCTCCACCCCTGATCTTCGGTTAAATGCCAGTGGAAAGTGTTCATTTTATGGATTGCTATTAGATCTATATATTTTTTAATGAACGCTACCGGAAATATATGTCGGGCCACATCTAAATGCATGCCACGATAATTAAATGCTGGTGCATCTGAAATAGCTACGGCAGGAATACTGATTGTTGCAGATTCATTTTGAAATTTAGATTTTAAAGGAAGAAGTTGTTTTAGCGTTTGGATCCCATAAAAAACACCTTTAGCTGAAGCTCCTTCAACTACAACCTTTTCGTGTGTGATCTTTAAATTATAGGCTTCATCCTGATCAAAATCAGTTGAAATTTTAAGACTAATGCTTCTTTCCACTTCATCTCTATCAGATTTAATTGCTGGGGTAAAACCGGCAATTTCCCCAATATAATCCGCAAGAAATTCAGCTTCCTGACTTAATTCTTCACTTGCCTGTATTTGAGTATTCTCGTCTATAACAAAAATCCCATTTGAAGTTTCCATTTTTTGTGGAAGCGGAATTATAGCATAATCTTGCTTTTTATTTTCAACTTGTGCAAATTCATCGTAAGATTTGGATTGATCACAGGAGATAAGAGTGGCAGCTAAAATTAAGAAGGCAGTAAATTTTTTCATAATTAACTTTCTATATATAAATTTTGCATAAATATAATTATCATATCGAAAATTAAAAATTTATACTTCATAATTTTTAACTTTCGATATCTTTAAAAATAAAAATCACCTTTAATTAATGAGAATTTTCAATATTTTCGAAAGCCTGCCAGCATTGATACATAGCACGAGGCACATGAAAACAACCTTTCCATTTCCCTCCTTTTAAACTAAGGTGTGGTTCACCCTGCCTATTTAAATAGCCAAACCACTCGCCATTCTTTTCGTCGGAAAATTTACTCCACGCATATTCATGGACTTTTTTATACCACTCCCATACTTCCTGGTTCTTGGTTAAACTATAGGCTTTTGAGAGCGCCACAAGGGCTTCCAGGTGTACCCACCAAAGTTTTTGATCCCATTCTAACTGCTGGGGTGGATAACCTTTAATATCAAGAAAGTAAAAAATTCCGCCGTATTGCTTATCCCAGCCAAATTCTAAGGTATTTAAAACAACCTGGACCGCTTCATCCAACAATTTTTTATCATTCTTTCTTTCTGCAATATCCATCATGAACCACATTGCTTCAATACCGTGGCCTGGGTTAATAAGACGACCTTCAAAACTATCTGAAAATGAACCGTCCGGATTTAAGTTTTCATAAATTAGTCCATCGTCCTGAAGAAACACCTCCATCACTTCCGTTATGCTGTGTTCCAGCCGCAGATCAACCTCTTCTTTTGGTAAGACCGATTCCAGTTCCAAAACAAGATTGGATAAAATCATTGGAAGGGAAAAATTTCTAAGGGGCCGGTTACCCGTAGTTTTATCGTATTTACCTTTTGGATTTTCCTTTCTATCTAGAATATTATAGTAGGTTTTACGAGCCAGTGCTTCAATCTCTTTATCTCCACTGGCTTTTGCATATTGCCCGAAAGCCATCGTTGCAAAACAATCGGAAAAAATATTATAGGGAGCAATAAGAGGTTTCCCTTCACGGGAAAGGGAAAAATAAAAGTTACCATTTTTATCCATGCCATGAATGCGCAAAAAGTCAATCCCGTTTTTAGCAATGTCAAGCCATTCCTTTTTTTGATCTACATTATTGAAAAGAAACGAATACATCCAGGCCTGCCTTCCCTGCAACCAGACAAATTTATCAGTATCATACACCTGGCCTTCCTGGGTTAAGCACGAAAAATAACCTCCATGTGTCTTATCGATTGAAAAGTTGCTCCAAAAAGGAATAACATCTTCTAAAAGTGCTTTTTTATATATAGTTGAATTCATATTATATGTATAACATAATACGAATATAAAAATTAGTTATATCTTTATCCTCTATTATCTGATATTTTATAAATTATTTTTATTTCTTAGCTTTTTTGGAATATTTGCATGACTATGAAGAACATAAAACCTATTGATACACTTTCTCTGGTTGATAAAGTTGAAATTCGACTCTTAGAATTTTTTAAAAATAACAATTTAAAACCCGGAGATCCAATTCCCAAAGAACTTGAGTTTTCTGAATCACTGGGAGTTAGTCGTACGGTTATAAGGGAGGCATTACTAAGGCTAAGAACCCTTGGATTGGTGGAGTCAAAAAAACATAGAGGCATGGTTCTTACTGAACCAGATATTATAAATAATTTTGCTCGTATTTTAGATCCCACGCTTTTGGGCACCGGTATATTAAAGAATCTTTTTGAACTGCGTTTAATCTTAGAAATGGGAATGGCAGATTTTCTTTTTGAAAGAAAAACCCAAAAAGATTTAGATGATCTGGAAGAGATTGTTGTAAAGGAAGAGGAACAGGAGTCAGATCAAAGCCATTTTAGCCTTGATAAAGAAATAGCTTTTCACGGGAAACTTTACCAAATTTCAAATAATAAAACCCTCCAAGGCTTTCAGCAATTGTTATTACCCGTTTTTGAATATGTTCATTTAAAAAATACTCCGCAAGATTTTAAACATCGATATTCTTCAGGACATTTTGTTACTCACCGAATGTTAATGGATAATATAAAAATTGGAACACCAGAAACATTTAGAAATGCAATGCGTCATCATTTAGAACCTCATTTTGATTCCATTTTTAAAGAAAAATAAACTTTTATTCCAGTTGCTTAATTTTAATATCCCGAAATTCAACTCCTTGCCCTTCGGCCTGGAGACCAATGTATCCCTGGGTTAAAAGTTTTCCATCTTGTTTTATTTCCGGATCATAACCTTCAGTGGTACCACCACCAATTTGAGGTTTTGTATATTTCAATACCGTTTTACCATTCACTTTGTGGATAACAAGACTATCCTGAACTATCAATTCAGCTTGCACCCATTCATTCCATAAATAAGTATCTGAAGAGGAACTAATACAATGCCGTGGATCCATTTCTCCCTCAAAAAAAACTTCAGTGCCCGGGGAACACATATTTCCCGTTGGGCGTGGATTGCCGTCACCGGCATCTGCCAGCATTTGATATTCAACTGAAATTGGCCAATCCTGATTTTTTAAAATTGTTTTAGGATCCTGAGAATGAAACATCACTCCGCTGTTTCGGTAAGTGTAGCCTGGCGCATCTTCCATCCATTCTTCAGTAAAACGATATTCAAATTTTAAGTGGTAATTTGAAAATGGTTTCTTATAAAAAAGATGACCGTATCTTTCGTTAAAACGTTCATATCCCTTATAATTTACCTGAATAACCCCATCTCTAACCTGAAAAGTGTTTTGATAATTATCACCCAATTCATGTTTGTGAATTTTTACTATCCAGTTATCCAGATTTTTTCCATTGAATAAATATTCCCAACCATCATCTTTTTCACTTTTCAAAGTATTTACTTTACAAGAAACCAAAATTAAAATGCTAGCGGAATAACAAAAGAATTTAATAATATTATATTTCATCTGAATATTAAAAAGGAAAATTAGGTGTTAAAATAGTTTAAAAACACCAAAATCAAAATTCCCGGGCGGAATTTTGATTTAGTATTGTAAAAAATCCAGATCTCGGTATTCACAACTGGCTAAATTAAATCAACTGTAATTAATCAAGGAAACCTGTGAAATTATTAAAGAATACCAAGTCTGGATAATTGAAAGTATTTTGGTTATTGTTTTTATTTATCAGTCAACCATTCTAAAGAAAAGCTTGTAAAAAGATTCCTGGAATAGCCATCGGCTTCAAAAAACACACCTATATCACCATTCTCTAAAACCGTAAGATCAGAATAGGCTGCAGATCCAGGATATATAGTTTTTCCTTCACTCCAGGTTTCTCCTTCGTCATAACTTATACGAACGCTTAGGTTTTTTCTTTTCTCGGCATCATTGGAATTTGAAAAAAGCAGTATATCTTTTTCGTTCTTATCTTCACGAGTATACCGAATAATACTTGCATTATTTCCTGGGTCGGTTAATTTAGTTTCGGGACGGGTTTCCCAACTTTCTCCCTTATCATCAGAAATATGTACATATCGATGTCCTTCACCTGTATTCACTCGAGCATTAATCATATATCTTCCATCGGCAAGCTCAATAACCTTAGATTCATCAGCAGGCTGAATTGGGGTGTCGATTAAAAACCAGCTTTCTCCGTGGTCATCACTACCAAATAAGTGTAGACCATTATCCAGGTTTACAAGGGTATGCAGTAACCTCCCGGAGCTTGTTTGTGTTCCACGTCCAGAAGTAATGAATTTAAAATCTTTATGCCATTCATCCTTAGCAATTTCTGCAGTAATATCGCGGGGTTCTGTCCAGGTTTTGCCGTTGTCTTTACTCGAAACTACATGTAGATAATAGATATTCGCTTCATTGTCAAGATCCATAAAGTTATAGAACATAAAAATTTCATCTGTCTCTTCATCAACAATCATAGAAGGGTCTGATGCAGATTCTCCCTCGGGAAAATCAACTACCGTTTCAATTTCGCTCCAGGTTTTACCATTATCGGTACTTCTACGCTGTACAATATTTATATCTTTGCTCCCTCTTAAATCAGCACAAGAAGGTACTCTCTCATCTATTGCAGCTATAAGATCTCCATTAGGAGCAGTTATCAAAGAAGGGATTCGATAACAGGCAATATTCTCTTTAGCTTCTGCACTAAAAAGATCTTCAAACACTAACTCCTGTGTTTTAGGCTCATTAATTTCTTCTATTTTGGCTTCTCTTTCTTTAGCGTTATCATTGCAACCTTGCAAAAAAGCACCGAGCATTATTAGTAATACAATTTTTTTCATAATTTTTAATTTAATTAAATTTTAAAAAAGGCCGCAAGTGCGGCCTTTTCAGCTAACTAACTAACTAATAAATAATAACCATGGGTATAATTATTATTCATAACCTTCTGTTTGTTCCAATAGCGGATTATTGGCTATCATTCCTGGAGAAATTGGTAGTTCCAATTTATAAGCTTCAGCTGCATCCAAACTTTCTATTTCATCAAATATAAATGTGCCTCCTGCACGTCTTAAATCCCACCAACGTTTTCCTTCCCCGATAAATTCTTTTAACCTTTCATCAAGAATTGCACGAGTATTCTCTACCTGAGAGCCACCTGTATAAGCATCTTCGGCTTCTGTATAATCCTCTCCATAAGCTCTCATTCGAATTTGATTGATTTCTTCTGACGGATCTTCCCCTAAATTATTTTTGACCTCAGCCAAAAGCAATATAACATCGGCATACCTAAACAATGGTACATCATTATTACTTAAACGGCTACCTGCTTCAACTACACCCAAAAACTTTTTCAGAATAGAGGCCTGATACCCTTCAGTATCAAATGGAATATGACCTTCATCATTACCATAAAGCCTAATAAAAGTCTCATCCCTACGAGCATCTTCAGTATTATCAATCATTTCCAGTATTTTAATACTTGGACCATAACGGTTACCTCCATTAGAAATAAAATCGGCCATAGAGTTACCATAGGAATCCCAGGTAGCATTTATCTCTGTAGACCGACCAGTAAATAATCCGCTATAAAAATTTCCAGCTTCATCTTGTGTATAATCAAATTTAAAAATGAACTCATTATTATTTTCATTTTCTTCACCCCACAGATCATTGTAATTTTCTACCAGGCTAAAGCCCATTCCTTGTACTTCTTCTAGAGCTAATTTTGCTTCATTATAATCTGTATCTCCCCCGCCAAGGAGTTTACCAGACCATAAATAAACTTTTCCTTTCAAGACCAAACTTGCAGCTTTAGACCAATAGGTTCGCTGCCCATTCCAAAAAGATTCATCATCTCCAAAAGCCTCTAAAGATCTGGCAATATCGCTTTTTACTAATGCCATTACCTCTTCTTTAGAAGAACGAGCTTTAGCTAATTCGCTCGGATTAACGTCTAACAAAGGTTCAGTTGAAATTGGTACTCCACCCCAGGTTTTTAACATTGTAAAATACATAAATGCCCTAATTCCATACACCTGTCCAATAAGGTGAGCTTTATCGGCTTCATTGTCAAATTCGATATTTTCAATATTTAAAAGAAAATCATTAATATGATGCATATAACCGTAAAAACCAGCCCAATTTCCAAATGGCACCTGAGTAGCACTAATATTTTGATTAATTAAATCAAGGTTAGCTGGAGATTCAAAGGTAGGGCCACCCCAAATATCTGACCGAACTTCACCCATAACCCAGAAAGTACTATTATAATTTCTAAAATTAGCATATAAACCAACCTGTGCGGCCCTTGCAGCCTCTTCACTCTCCCAAAACCCATTATAGGTTAGGGTGCTTTCTGGCTGTAGATCTAACTCGCTTTCGCAAGCTCCTAGTGCAAAAACTAAGAAAAGTGCACTAACTATTTTATAAATCCTCATAATAATTATTTTTTATTAAAAACTTAAATTAACCCCCAGAGTATAACTTACCGGTAAGGGGAAGCGACCGCTATCTATACCTCCATTTTCTGGAGAGTAACCGGTATAATCATTAAAGTATGCTAAATTACTTCCCGTTCCATATATTCTAAGGTTTTGGAATACATTACCTATAAGTTCTCCTGGAACATTGTAACTTAAGGTCACCTCCCTAAGAGCTAGGTAGTCCCCTTTTTCCCAATAACGAGAACTACTATTGTACTGTCCTCCATACGGAAAGGACAAGTGGTTACGTTGTGGATCAGTGAAATCGTATCTGGGAACGTTTGTATTTGGATTTTCTTCCGTCCAGGTATCTAACAATTCGTTAGTCCAGTTCATATTTCCTTGAACTTGCGCCATTCCCCGGGATCTTGCATTGTTTTGTATTAGATGGCCTAAAGCAAAGTCAGTCTTTATAAACAAGTTAAAGTTTTTATAGGTAAGATCTGAGGTGAATCCTCCAAAGAAATCTGGTGTAATTCTACCAATTTTCACCCTGTCGCGAAAATCTATAATATTATCACCATTCACATCCCTCCAACGAGAATCCCCTAACTGCTGAAATTCTGGGTTGGTTGCCATTTCTACTCTACGACCTTCGTGCTCTGCCAGATCTGCTTCAGTTTGATAAACTCCTTCTTGAATATAAGCCGTAACAATATCAGTTCCCACTCGTTGTCCTTCCTGTAAACCACCTATATATCGGGTACCATCGGTTTCAGGGTCATAAACCTCAATCCCTCCTTGACGGTTGTTTTCTACCCCGTTATCAGGTAAAGATTCCACATATCTTTTTTGTGTAAAATAAGTACCACCAATATTCCAGTTCCAATTGTCGTTATTGACAATTGTTGCATCCAATTCTAATTCAAAACCTTTATTTCTTAAGGTCCCGTTATTCACAAGGATAGAACTAAATCCAGTCCATTGAGGTAAAGTTAAACCTGCAAGTTTATCATCCACATCTCGAATAAAATAATCTACTAAAAGATTCACACGATTTTTAAACAGGCCTAAATCCAATCCAAAATTGAGTGTAGTGGCACGTTCCCATTTTAGACCAAGTGTTGGTAAATTGGTATTAGCGTAACCGGTTTGACCACCATACACAGCGGTTTCCGCATATAAACCATAAACACCATAATTACTCAATACATCTATATTCCCATTCACCCCATAACTTACACGTGGCTTAATACGCGATACTAAGCTTTCAACATTTGAACTTTCATAAAAGTTTTCATTATGAAGATTCCAACCAAATGATACCCCTGGGAAGAAATCATATTTTTCAGTCCCTAATCTCGAAGTTCCGTCTTGTCTAAAAGTAAGACCTAGTAAATATCTATTATCATAATCATAATTTACCTGCCCAAAAACTGAAGCAATAGCATAATTAGTTTTTGAGGAAGAAGGCACTCCATTAGCTTCTGCTCCCGCATTCAGAGTAGTAATTAAATCGGTAGGAGATAACCTTGTTGCTCCACTCAATACAAAATAGTCTTCTCGAAAAAATTCTCCACCCAACATTGCATTCACATTGTGTTTTTCATTAAAAACATTATCATAAGTAACCGTGGCCGTGGCCTGATTCCTCAATGTTTTTTGATGGCTGGCAGAAGCATTTCTAGTGGTTACTAATGATCCCGCATTTAAGTACGCTTTATTAAAACTCTCATTAGTGTTATTAATAGTAAAATGGGAACCCCTAAGCATTAAGTTGAAATTTTCTATAAACTGCCAGTCCAATTGTACTGATGCAGTAAGACGCTGCTCCAAATTCTCACTTAAAAATTTATCCTTATAGTATAATGGATTACCAAAACTAGTATTTGTACCAGGGTTTGGATCATCACTTAAACTCCCATCGGGATTATTATTATAAATCCTGGACGTAGGTGGTTGCCCCGCCGCACGTTCGAATATTTGATTATCATTACCCAAATAAGTACCATTAACTTCGGAATGCGCATAAAGTAAATTTGAAGAAACTTTAAAATTATCTTTTACGTTATAGGATCCGTTAAACGTTCCTGAAAACCGTTCAAAACCAGAACCAATAACAATACCTTGATCATCAAGATATCCCAAACCGGCATAATAAGTACCTTTCTCATTACCGCCATCAAAAGAAAGAGAATGATCTTTTGAATGACTATTTTGAAAAAACAACTCACTCATATCATTTTCTTGAAAAATTAACTGCTGCGACGGATTTATAGGATCTTGAATGGAACTCCAACCTGGCTGATCTAGCAAATATCTATTATCCTCTCCTAAAATCATTGTAGTAAAAGGAGAGGTTGTAGTGTTATTGCCAGTTCCCATCCCCTGGGGTCCTACTAGAAAATTATTAAATGCGCCTTCACCAAGTACTCTTTGTGTATTTCTAATGGCCCTACGATTATAAATAATAAAATCTTCGGCCCCAAGATATTCTGGGGTGTCCCGTCTTTCATTGATAGTATACCTATGCCTATAGGTAATGTTAGAACGTCCAGCTTTTCCTTTTTTGGTAGTTACCAGAATAACTCCGTTTGCAGCTCGCGCACCATATACGGCAGTAGAAGCAGCATCCTTTAAGACTTCCATAGATTCAATATCGTCGGAATTTAAAGCATAAAAGGATCCAGGAACTCCGTCAATTAAAATTAATGGACTACCGCCACCACCAAAATCACTCCCCCCACGTAGGGAGATACTTGGTGTAGCTCCGGGTTGTCCAGTGTTTTGAGTTACACGTAAACCTGCAATAGTACCCTGAAGCGCTGTAGCCGCATTAGATCTAGGCGCGCTTTCCAGTACCTTAGTATCTAATTTGGAAACTGCTGTAGCCATATTACTCCTCAACTGGGTGGAATACCCGGTAACAACCACTTCATCCAGGCTGGATAGATCTTCTTCAAGAATAACATTAATTTCAGAATCCCCGTCTTCTACAACGATTTCGGTAGTCTTGAAACCTATATAACTAAAGGATAAAGTTTCTCCCTGGGATACTTCTATATTATATGCTCCATCAAAATCGGTTTGAACACCACGATTAGTATTTTTCACTAATACATTAACTCCAGGTATAGGGATTCCTGCTTCATCTGAAACAACTCCTGAAACTTCGAAATCCTGAGATTGCATCGTAAAGCCAAAACACAAAAATACAAGCCCACCCAATAGTACTTTATTAGTGAAATCTGGTCGAGATAATTGTAATACCTTATTCAAAAGGTATCTCCAATCATCCATAATTAATCTTTTTTTCATAAAATTAGGATTTAATTTGTTTGTTTTTAACACTGCTAATATAAATAAAAGCATTATGTTATACATAATAATTTAATAAAAAAATTTTCGTTATGATGAAAAATATTCGGATAAGCCAATGTTTTCAAAAGTTTCGAAAGCATTTTTTATTTCAGAATCTTTTAAAGTAGGGTGCGGATAACGAGAGGGGCCACAATCTACGCCAAGCTTCTTCATAAAACTTTTCCCAGATCCATTAAAGCTTCCATAGCTACTTAATGTTTCTACAAATTTGACTACAAAACTCTGTAATTGTGCAGCTTTCTGAAGATTACCTTTATCAAATTCTTCCTTTATTTTATAAAAAAGTGGTGATAAATGATTGTAAGTACTTCCAACCCAACCACCAGCCAGTAAGCCTAGTGAAGAATAAAAAGCTTCATCTACTCCAAAGAAAATATCCAAATCAGGATGACCCAGACTCATTTTTTGAAATTCTACGAGATTATTCTCAGTAAATTTAATACCAGCAAAATTGGGAATTTGTTCCTTAGCTTTTTCAGCAAAAGTCAGCATTGGAAAATTTACACCGGTTAAAACAGGTAAGTGATAGTAGTAGAAAGGAAGGTCTTTTGCCTTTAATGCAATTGACTTACAATAGTCAATTAATTGCTGGATATTTGAAGGTTTAAAATAAAAAGGAGCTATTGCTGCCACTGCATCTGCCCTTCCCACTGAAGAAGCTGCAAGAATTTCTGCCTCTTTCAGGCTATTGCTTCCTACGTGATTTATTAAGTATAAGCCATTTGATTTATGATCTGCCCAGGCTTCCAGGAGCTCTGTACGCTCATTAGTGGTTAAGGAAACAAAATCACCAGTTGAACCATTAATAAAAACTCCAGATAGTTTATTCCTTTTTAGAAAATCGGCATACGGACCAACCATCCCAGGATTAATGCTCCAATCATCTTTCATAGGCGCATAAGTCGCCGCAAACAAGTTTTTCATTTGATATGTATTATGTATTACATATCAAATATATAAAATATTATCTTTTATTCACCTTTTCCTGCAATTAAAACTTCCACGTTATTCTTTTGTAACATCTTAAGGTCGTTCTCATCAATTCCATCGTCGGTAATAACCTTATCTATATGTTCAAAATTCTGAATAAAAGCCAGGCCGGTTTTTTTGAACTTAGTAGAATCTGCCACCACAATTACTTCTTCAGCAATCTCAATCATTATTTGATTTAGATATGCCTCTTCCATATGGTGGGTGAAAAAACCGACATTACTTCTAATACTATCTACTCCAAGAAACAATTTATTACAAAAAAGCTGTTTTAAATTGCGCTCCGCCATTGGCCCCACTAAGGACATGGAAAATTCCTTTAAATATCCGCCAGGCATATAAACTTTTAAATTATCAAACTGAGCTAGATTGTTAACAATGTCCAGTGCATTAGAAATAACCGTAATTTCCTTAAACTTCCCCAGATTACTCGCAATTTCAAAAGTAGTTGTTCCTGAGTCCAGAATAATAGAATCATTTTCCTGGATAAGACCAACAGCGGTCTTCCCAATTAGCCGTTTAAGATCGCGATTAATACTTTTCTTTTCTGATACCGCTAAGGCCAGGTTATTTGTCTTAAAAGCACCTCCATGAGCCCTAACAAGGAGTTTATTTTTTTCTAATTTATCTAAATCGTTACGAATAGTAACTTCACTCACACTAAAGTGCTCACTTAATTCGGTTACATTCACTTTATTTGTTTCATCTAAAATTTCCAAAATTTTAGATCGGCGTGCTGCGGCTTTTCTCATAGATTAGCTTTGATTTATTTAGTTAACTATTTTCCCTATTAGAGGTATAGTTACTTTTTTATTATTTATTCCAAAATTAGACAAAAAATAAAAAATTCCTGTTAGTTATAGACAACAAAACAGGAATTTAAAAAATATTATATTTCGTTTGAAAGTTTTATTCCAAAATATACAAGTTTTTTCGTAATAATGAATAAATAATTTCTAAGCTTTTAATATTACATTGGTTGTTCCACCTCCTTTTAAAGTTACATCTACAGGCTTATTATTCTTCCATGCTCCTCTTGTAAAATCAGGCACGTCCATAGACTGAGCTCTATTGGTAACAGAATCTACTGAAAGAGGGGTGATTGCGCTCCATAAAGCTGCATCGTATACATCCTGGTCTAAAGGAAGGCCATTTCTAAGACAATCAATCAATCTCCAGTCCATGATAAAATCCATTCCTCCATGGCCACCGACTTTCTTCGCCATATCACCTACTTTTTTCACTATTTCAGGAGTATATTTACTTTCAAGTTCAGACATTTCGTTCTCATTTAACCAACTATGTCCCTTAGCTACTCTCTCAGGGCTTGGCCATTTTCTCGCAAAAGCTTTAGTCCCGCTTACTAAGTGTATTCTAGAATAAGGGCGTGGAGAAGTAACATCATGCTGCACCATTATACTTTTTCCATTTTTGGTCTTAATCATGGTGGTATTCATATTTCCAGCATAATCTTTACCAACAAATTGGTCATAAAAAGAATCATCTTTAGCTAATTCTTTAGCTTTCCCAGCCATATGAAAATCATTACTGGATAGGGACGTTAAATAATCCATTTGGTCACCCCTGTTTACATTCATTATCTGGCAAATTGGGCCTAAACCATGAGTTGGATAAAGGTTTCCATCTCTTTCATAGTTCTCTCTTAGACGCCACATATCTTCATAAGCATTTTTCTGAAAATTTAGATCTAATAGATCATGGATATACGCTCCTTCTCCGTGAATAATTTCTCCAAAATAACCTTGGCGTGCCATATTCAAAGTTAAAAGTTCAAAGAAATCATAACAGCAATTTTCAAGCATCATACAATGCTTCTTAGTTCTTTCAGATGTTTCCACAAGCTCCCAACATTCATCTATAGTCTTTGCCGCTGGAACTTCTACTGCAGCATGTTTTCCGGCTTCCATAGCGTATACTGCCATTGGCGTATGCCAGTCCCACGGGGTTGCAATGTAAATTAAATCCAGGTCTTCCCTGTCTACCATTTCTTTCCAGGCATCATCACTCCCCGAATATAAATCGGGATTATGGGAAGTTCCCTTTAAAAGTTCTTTTGCTTTTTCAGCCTGTTTAGGTCTTAAATCACACAGTGCTTTAATCTCCACTCCTTCAATCTGACTCATACGGTTTACCGCACCCGGACCTCTCATTCCCAGACCAATAAAACCAATACGAACGGTATCTAATTTGGGAGCGGCATAACCGCTCATATTAAACTGTTGGGGACCGGTAGGAGCATTTGCTAAAAATGCTTCAGGCCCTTTGCAGTTTAAAAAGCTACTGCTTACCAGTCCAAGCCCGCCAAGACCGGTTATTCTTAAAAAATCTCTTCGGTTATTTTTCATAATAAAAGTTTTAATTCTAGAAAATCTGTATAGTTATTAAGTACTTAAGAAGTAGCAGATCATAAAAGATATGTTTTCATACTATTTAAAGCGAACCCGGAAAAACAAACATTAGCAATTTAAAAATCGGAAAAACCATAAGTTTCTTTCGCATTAGTATAGAATATCTTTTCCACAACATCGTTGGGGAGATCGAGACCTTTGAAATCTCCTTGAAATTCCGGAGCGCTCAATGTTTTTGCTGTGGCGAAAAAATCGTAATGAAATTGCCACAAATTTTCAAACCTTCCGGCGATTTCGTCTGCTGGCGTATTACCGTCGTCAATCACATCGGTGCCGTATATAATTCTATCCTGATATTTTATGCAGAAGTTGCGTACAGCTTCCCAATTATCTTTAGCCTGCAATTGTAAATGGCAAACACGCTCAGCTACATCGGTTAAAGTATTTGGATATGCCTCCAAACGAGCAGCAACTTCTTTGATGCTCCACTCCATGCTAAACAAATGAAGCCCCACATAGGTTATTTCGGGGAATTTTTCTAGCATATTATCCCTGGCCTGCATTTGATCTTCATAAGAGGGATATTGCATTTGAAGAAACATATGATATTCGGGATGGTCTTTAAAATAGTTTCTATCTGAATCTACGGTCATTTCATCCAGAGGTAACCAACAATTTCGAGGCTCTCCCTGATGACCTATAAGCATAATTTTATTCTTTTGAATAAAATCAAAAATTGGATCAAAGACAGGATCATCTATCATTACAAAACTGCCGTCTTCGTGATGATAATCAAAACCTACATCCTTCCATATCTTCACCCCTACTGCCCCATTATCTATCCCTCGCTTTATCTGATTGATAGCATCATCTACAAACTCTGAAGTTCCCCATTTTTTAAAATTGAACGTGGTAAAATATTTTATTCTTCCCGGATATTTTTTCTGAAGCTTAAGAATGATCTTTTCCTGTTCTTCAATTTCATCAAAAAATGGGATATTGGTGTTTATAGAAAGAAAACCCGAATTATATTCCATCATTTTCTCCATTTTTTCTGCAGAAAGCGTGTTTAAATGCACGTGCGCATCTATAAATTTTGATATCATATTGTTTTCTTTTTTTAATTCTATTTGCACTTAATTTTTTTCCTCTTCATAGGAAATAGATTTTGGCTGCACTTTATTCTAACAGCTTTTACCTATTATTCTTTACAATTTCTAATTTACCTTTAACCAGTTTTGTAATTTCTTCAGTTGCTACGGGAAATACCTTTCTTAAGTCTATCTCTTCATTATTACGCAATTCACTTTGCAAGGTTTTCATAAAGATATTCTTGATTTCTGTAGCAAGGTTTACTTTACAAATCCCTCTGGAAATGGCTGCCTGCATCTGGGAACCTGGCACTCCAGAACCACCGTGCAATACCAATCCTACAGGAGTAGCTTTTGCAATTTTCTCCAGTAAATCTAATTGTAGCTCAGGTTCTTTTTGGTAAAATCCATGTGCAGTACCAATAGCAACTGCCAGGGCATCAATTCCCGTTTCTTCTACAAATTGTTTGGCTTCTTCGGGTTGAGTAAAAACTTCTTCATCGTGAGATTGTCCTAACTTAGCAACGTACCCCAATTCAGCTTCTACATGTGCTCCATATTTTTTAGCCCGTTCTACAACTTCCCGGGTAATTTGAATATTCTCTTCAAAAGCTAATTCACTACCATCTATCATTACTGAATCAAAACCTGCATCCAGGCAACGCTGCGCTAAATCTACCGAACCACCGTGATCTAAATGAATCCAACCTTCTACTCCAAACTGTTTTAATCCAGTTCTTCCTAAATTTACCGCTGTTTCCAATCCCATATAATCTATAGAGCTCTGGGTAAGTTGTAAAATTAAAGGTTCATTCATTTCTGAAGCGGCACCTAATACCCCATGCAAGGTTTCTAGGTTATAAAAATTAGTAGCCAGAATTCCACGGCCTTCACTTCTCAACTGTTGTAATTTTTCTTTTAATTTCATTATAATTTCTTATTCACGATTTGTTGAATTTTGCTTTTAATTTCTTTCTCATTACTAAAAGCACCAGTACCTCCGGCCGCCGTTGTACTTACTGAGCCTGTGAGATTAGCATAATCAAGGCACTCCCGTAAAGATGCTCCGCTTAGGAATTTCTTTAAGAAACCTGCATTAAAGGAATCACCTGCACCAATGGCATCTTTATATGTGTTGTTTAAATAAGGTTTTATTGTAATATCTTCAGATCCGGATACCACCCTACCACCTTTATCTCCTAATTTTAAAGCCAGAATATTAGTATGGTTTTTTATCGCTTCAATAGCACCTTTTAGATTTTTCTTTCCCGTAAGTTTCAAAAGCTCATTCTCGTTAGGAAGAAAAACATCTACAAATGGTAAACAATTTTTATAATCAAAATCCCATTTATCCTGTGGGTCTACCTGTAAATCTAGAGAAGTACTAAGTCCAGCTTCCTTTGCTTTCTTAAATAGTTCAGTAATATAAGGCTGCATACCAGGCTGCAGAAAATAATTTGAAAAATGAAGATGTGAAAATGTTGAAATATTTTCCCAGGGTATATGTTCTATACTTAGCACACTCATTGCTCCGCAATAAGTTACATTGGCCCTATCCTGATCATAATTCATCACTACGGTAATACCGGTTTTGTGGTGTTCAGAACGACTAATAAACCGAGTATCCACATTTTTTCCTCGTAATTCTTTCAAAATAAAATCACCAAAATTATCCTCTCCAAGCAATCCACAAAAGGAAGTAGGAACACCCAGAGCAGCAATATTCGAAGCTAAAATTGCTGAAGAACTACCCAGGGTAAAATCCATGTTTTCAGCAATTTTTTCAGCACCTATTTCCGGAAAACCCTGAATTTGATTCAAAATAAGATCAATATTCAACTCTCCAACTACCAATAGTTTTTTATTACTCATATACTATCTCTTTTACTTCTACCTGAGGTAATAACCGGTTTACATCTTCTATATGTAACATTCCCAAATCTTCGTTTAAACAGTTTGCTGCCCCACAAGCCACTCCGTAGGCGGCAATTTTAGATGGTGAGAAGTTATTTGCCACCCCATAGGCAATACCTGCAGTAAGACAGTCACCACTCCCTACAGGGCTTATTACCTCATCTATTTTTACATTTGCCTTGATAAGTTTTCCCTTATAAAAAAGTTCCAATCCTTTACTACCACGGGTTAAAGCCACTAGCTCTACCCTGCCGTTCAATGTCTTCAGCAAATCCTCCATATTAGCACTACCACAAAGACTCCCGGCTTCGTGCTCATTAAGGTGCAAACCAAAAAAACCTAATTGAAGTGCATTGTGCAGCTGTTTACCGGTACAATCAAGTATGCTTCGTTTGCCAAAATTCTTTCCTATCTGGATTAATTCGGCATAAGTATCTGCAGAAATTCCCCTGGGCCAGGAACCAGCCATACAAATAATGCTGGTATGTTCAATTAAACGTACATATCCCTGTTTAAAATCTTCCCAGTTCATTTTAGTAAGGCTGGGTCCCGGTTCTAAAATCTCGGTATTATTAAATGCTTTATTTTCCGATAAAAATGTATAACACTTCCTATTATTGTCTTTTAAACTAACTCCATTTATATAAACACCCCTCTTTAAGCATTGCTTTTTTATCCATTCTCCAGAGGATCCACCCCAAAAGGCGTATAACATAGATTCTGTTCCTAGTTCTGCAAGGGCAAGGGCTATATGGGTGGCTTTACCACCTGGATATTCTTTTATATTTGATATTCTATTTGATTGGCCGGCAACAAGATTATTCATCCAGGCGTAACTATCTATAGAAGGATTAGGACAAAGATTAAGAATCATGCTCTATTTTTTCAGGATATTCATAAATTTTCACGCCTTGCACTACCCGGCTTATTGCTCCAGAAATCGAGGGGTTATCTGGATTTAGACCTAACTGTAAAGATTTATAATAACCCATAATCTGGCCCACCAGAGTCGCAGGTACAATATTTAACTGCTGATTTGAATTTAAATTTAAATCTATATTTAGACAGGAATGGAGGACTTTATCTTCTGAACGGCCAATACTTACACATTCTATCGTTCTGGGATCTTTTGCAATAGATTTTGCAAGATCTAATTCATATTTATAAACATGGTCACTAGGCGAGAAAAGATAAACCAATAAGGTTTGTTCATTAGTCACTGCACGCGGACCGTGTCTAAAACCTAAAAAGGAATCATGTTTACAAATAATCTGACCATCTGTTAATTCCTGAAGTTTTAAATGACATTCCCGGGCAATTGCTAGCATAGGTCCAGAACCCAAAAATACCACGCGTTCAAAATATTTCGCCGAAATTTCTTTAAAAGCCTTTGCACTATCCAGAAGAAGATTCCCCTGGTTCATTATTCGTTTCAATTCCAGTTTATGACTTTCCAAATTCTTTAGATCACTAACCAATAATATACTTAGTAACATTGAAGTAAAACTCCCAGTCATTGCAAGGCTTTTGTCATTCGCTTTTTCCGGGAGTAAAATGGCTAAAGCGGTTTTTGTATTAGCTCTGGTATATTTAAATAACTCCCCTTCTTTATTGCAGGTAATCACTAAATGAAAAATTTCAGAGCAAAAACTGTCGGCTAAATTTACAGTTTCAACACTTTCCGGACTGTTACCGGAACGAGCAAAAGATACTAAAAGCACTGGATGATCTTTAGGAAAAAAAAGCTCAGGATGGGTGACTAAATCGGTTGTAGCAATGGCACGTGTAGTACGTTTGCTGTTTTTTTGAACCAGCCCTTGAGCTGCTTCTCCTACGAAAGCTGAAGACCCAGCCCCGGTTAAAATTATTTCTAAACCATTCTTATTCAAGATTGGGTCTAAAAAAGCTTTGATTTCTTTTTGTTGTGCTTGAATTAGATCAAAAACCGATTGCCATAATTCTGGTTGACCTTCTATTTCTTGTTTGGTATGTGAGACACTTTGTTCTCCTGATTTATTCTCCTTCATATATATTATAAGTTACCTCCAACTTTCTTTTTTCAAATAAAACAAAAAAAATTGAAAACGAAAAATTTTTTTTCGTTTTACAGATTTTTTTAAACTTTTAATTAACGAAACGAAAGTTTTGATTTAGATATTAATGGTATTTTTTCTAAAAATTAAAGTTCTTGTTCGGTGTTCTTACAGAATTCATTAATTGCGATAGTTCAAGAGTTTTTTGAGGATATTCTTCTGCGAGATTCGTTTGTTCCCCTGGATCTGATTCAATATTAAATAGCGCTACCGGAGCATTTAGATTTTCATTTACATTAAGACGAATAACTTTCCATTCTTCTTGTAATAAAGCTTGTTTCCCACCAAACTCGTGAAACTCCCAGTATAAATATTCGTGTTGTTCTTGATTTCCTTTTCCCGTAAGTGTCGGTAAAAAAGAAAGGCCGTCAATTGAATTTCCTTTAATTTTGGCCTCAGTAATTTCTGCAAGAGTAGGATAAACATCCCAAAATGCTCCTTTAAAATCGCTGGTACTACCGGCTTCTACTACTCCCGGCCACTGAACAATAAATGGCTCCTTAATTCCTCCTTCATATAAATCTCTTTTCACTCCACGATAATCACCGCTACTTCTAAAAAAGTCAACATCTGCCTGGCGTCGTCCGCCTTCCAGGTGGGTACCGTTATCACTAGTGAAAATGACTATAGTGTTCTCTTCAAGCCCCTGTTTTTTTAGTTGGGTTATCACCTTCCCTACGTAAGCATCTATACTTTCCACCAACGCCGCATAGGCCGCTTTAGGATATTCTTGTGAACCGTAATGTCGTCCTTCAGGCCAGGCTTTCTCCGGCTCATATTTGCTTGAGCCATCTTTGTTTAAATGCGGCTCTATATATGTGTTAGGGACAACAAGTTCTGCGTGAGGAATGGTAAACGATAAATACAGAAAAAATGGAACATTTTTTTTCCGTTCTTCAATAAAGTTAACTGCAGCATCGGTAAACAGTTCATTGGCGTAACTATTAGGAAGGGTTTTCTCTTTAGTTAATAGTCCGTTTTCTATCACATCCAGGGAATCGGGTTGTTGATAATGGGCGTCTACGTGGTGCAAATGGCCAAGAAATTCATCCCAGTCCCTTTTTTCGGGTGAACCAGTGCTACCGGCAAGCCCTAGCCCCCACTTCCCATACATTGCAGTGGTATATCCCTGCTCCTTTAAAATTTCGGGGATAATTTTCTTGTCGGGATTTAGCGGAAATTCCCCATTCCCTCTTACTTCAGTATTTCCAGTATGTTGCCCTGTTAACAATGCCGCTCTAGACGGCGCACAAACGGTACTACCTGCGTAAAAGTTTTCAAATTTCATCCCATTTGTCGCCAGTTGGTCAATATTGGGAGTCTTAATAATATTCTGACCATAGACCCCGATATCTCCAATACCTAAATCATCAGCCATAATAAAAACTATATTTGGCATTGATTTTTGTGATTTCTCCTCTTGCTGTTTAGCGTTATCTCCACAAGCCAGAATAAGAAAACTTAACCCAAGTAGATGAATTATTTTTTTCATTTTAAATTTTTAAGCCTGTTAATAATCCTTGTTATTCCAGGGGAGAAATTATATAGCTATACTCATAATCCTGAAAAGGTATGCGGTACTTTTCTAAAGCAAGGCTACCCCAGCTATTAATGCCGGCCACACCCATTTGTTTGAGTTCTACATCGAGATGAATTACATCATCTTCTTCCAATAGTCGCGAATGCTCCTGGCTCTTTTTTGCCGATGGATAAAGTTGTTCTAATGAATAAGGCAATGCGGAAACATTTAATAGCTTATCAATATAATCTATTTTTATTCCTTTTTTCTTTCCTTGAGAAACTGTTGCCCAACGTACATCTGTTTTATTCCCCGATTCCTGCGGACGGATATATGGATGATATTGATCTTTTACCAGGCCTTTATAAATTCCTACCATAGCGCTAAACTTTCTATCGGCATAGCTTTCCCAGGGGCCACGTCCATACCAGCTGAAGTCTTCCAGGTCCTTAGGTAATTGCATAGAATTTCCTACCTTCAACAATAATTTATGGTCTCCCCCAAGGGCTTTAAAACTATTCGTTACTTTTATTTTTGCGTTATCATATAACTCGAAAGTTTGAATAAATTCAGCATCATCATTGAGTAAAGAATAGTGTACTTCTACTAGATACCCTCCACTTTTAAGGTTTTCATGTCTAAAATTCTTAATCTTTAAACCTGGGTTTTTTAGATAATCCAAACTTTTATTTAAGCCCGCACCAAAATCATTATCGACTAAGGGTCGAAAAAGAGAAAGTTTAGGTCCTTTTTCAATTAGGATATCTCTCTTATATTCATAATCAAAAAACCGACCTGTTTTTTTATCAAATTTCACAGAAAACCTTCTTTTTGAGATTTTCAAAATTTCTTCAGTTTCTTCTACATTAAAGGTCGTCGGGTTTAATTTAGGCGCGGTAGATACCGGTTTAGTAATAGCAAATTCATCTTCTGCTAAAAGCGTACCCGCCTCCATTAAATTTTCATCACTGGCAAGTTTAGCTTTAATATGTACTCTGAATTCGGCAGTAGTATCCGTTGGAATTTCAAAATCTAATGGAATTTCAGTTATATTTTGCGGAACAAGAGATATGGGCGCAACATTAGTTGAGTTTACTATTTCTCCATTTTTAAGCAAATCTATTTCATATTTAAAATTAGCTAGATCACGAAAAAAATACTTATTAGTAATTTCTATCCTTCGATTTGCATTATTAAATTCGAAGCCAATTTCCTGATGTACTTTTCTAACCTCATACGCATGAGGATTCCAGGTACGATCTGGCATAATCACTCCATTAACCAAAAAGTTATTATCGCTGGGGGTTTCTTCTGGACCCCAATCCCCGCCATAACTAAAAATTTTCTTTCCATCTACTTCCTTGTAAATCCCCTGGTCTACCCAATCCCAGATATAACCGCCCTGTAAGCCATCATATTCTTCGATAACCTCCCAGTATTCTTTAAAGTTACCCATACTATTGCCCATGGCATGTGCATACTCACTCATAATATACGGACGTTCCAAACCATTTTCAGCATAATATTTCATGGTATTGGGGTGAGGATATTGGGGTACAATTATATCTGTATTCCATTCGGTAGTGGAACGTTCGTATTGAACCGGCCGTGTAGGATCAAAAGCTTTAATCCAATTGTAAGCTTTATAAAAATTATAACCATTCCCGGCTTCGTTCCCCATACTCCAGGCCACAATAGAAGGAAAGTTTTTATCCCTCTCTACCATCCGTTTAATTCTAAGCATATGCGCGTGCTCCCATTCAGGATCATTTCCAAGGGTACGTTCAGGGTCATAATACATCCCGTGAGATTCTATATTTGCTTCATCAATGACGTAAAAACCGTATTGATCACATAACTCGTACCACCGAGGGTCATTGGGATAATGAGAAAGTCTAACCGCGTTCATATTAAGCTCTTTCATTATTCTTATATCTGTAAGCATTTGTTCCTCGGTAACCACATGGTGAGTTTCAGGATGAGATTCATGTCTATTTACTCCTTTAAACAAAACGGGTTTACCATTCACCAAAAATTGGTTGCCTTTCACTTCATAAGTTTTAAAACCGACTTTTTGTTTAATACTTTCTATAGTCTTTCCTTTTGGTGATTTTAAATTAATAATGAGATCGTATAAATAAGGCGTTTCAGCAGACCAGGCATTCACATTCTTTATTTTCTCTTCAAAACGCAGCAAGGTTTTTCCATTTTTACGCTTTAAGCCAATAGTGGGTTTTTCTTCTTTATAGAGAAGAACACCATTCTTATCCTTTAAAAGAACCTCAACAATATTCTCACCCTGATCGGTATTAGTTCGATTCCAGAGTTCAATATCAAAGCTTAATTCTCCATCTCGATAATTATTAATTAACCCACTTTTTACAAAAAGATCGTAAAAATGTACCTGGGGACGCGAATACAAATAAACATTCCTCTGAATTCCACTAATTCGCCAAAAATCCTGCGCTTCCAGATAACTACCATCACTCCAACGTCTTACTTCCAGCGTAATTAAATTTTCACCTGATTGAAGATAATTTGTCAATTCAAACTCTGACTCCAGCTTACTATCTTCCCCCATACCAACATACTCACCATTCACATACAGCTTAAACGCAGATTTTACTGCTCCTAGATGGAGAAAAACTTGTTGATCTTTCCAGGCTTCCGGCAGTGTAAAATTACGGCGGTAAATACCTGTTGGTTGTTTTTTGTTTTCTATAAATGGAGGATTTGGATTATCTACCGCAAACTCAAAAGGATGGTTCACATATATGGGAGTGCCATACCCATTAAACTCCCAATTAGCTGGAACTTTAAAATCATCCCAGTCTGAATCATCGAAACTTTCCCTTTGAAAGTTTTCAGGAAGATATTTATAATGTTCTTTCCAAAGAAACTTCCAGGTGCCGTTAAGATCTAGAAATCTATTTGATTTTGATTTATCTCTGAGATGGGCAAGTTCTTCATTTTCAAAAGGAAAATAGGAAGCCCGCATAGGTAAGCGGTTCTCTTCCTGATAATTTGGATTTTGGAAGACATCTACATCGTTTTGGTGTTGGGCAAATATCGAGGTGAAACAAAACAGGAAGAAAAAAGAAACAGAAAAAATTATCTTTATCATTACAAAATATTTTAAAAAACAATGTTACGAAATTTTTTATTTTTCATTATATCAATTTTTTAAATTTTATAAATACTTTTCTTATACATACTATTATTATTCTTCCGAAACTATGACTAACAGACCCCAACCATCTTTATTTTCTATTTTTTTTGTTAATTTTTTTGTTAATAAATTATTATCAATATATTAGCGAAAGTTTTCGAAGGTTTTTATTTGCTTTTATAGATAATTACCGCTAATTTACTAACAAAAACAAAATTATATCATGAAAAACTGCTATTCATTAATACTTTTTTTCTGCATAATGTTTTCTTCTTCGGCTTACAGTCAGGAGAAAATAGAGGTAGAAGGAACAGTTCTGGATGCTGAAACGGGTATTCCCGTACCTAGTGCCAATGTTATTGAAAAAGGTACAACAAACGGGGTTTTAACAGATTTTGACGGTAACTTTAAAATTGACCTTCCCAGAGATGCAACGCTGGAAATTTCTTTTTTAGGTTATGCTACGCAAGAGGTAAAAGTGAATAGCCAAACCGAAATCCAGGTTTCGTTAGAACAGGACGCCGCGGCACTGGATGAAGTTGTTGTAGTTGGATATGGCTCACAGAAAAGAGAAAGTTTAACAGGATCCCTACAAACCGTGGAAGGAGATGAACTTAGAGATATCACAACACCTTCGGTTGAAAATATGCTAAACGGAAAAGCGGCAGGAGTATACGTAGCGCCAGGATCTGGCCAACCTGGGTCCAGAGGAAGTGTGGTAATTCGGGGACAGGCAACCTTAAGCGGAACTACCAGCCCACTATGGGTTATTGATGGGGTTATAGTTGGATCTGGGCCTGGAGAATTAAATCCGGATGATATTGAAACTATGACCGTACTAAAAGATGCAGCCTCAACTGCTATTTACGGTTCTCAAGGTGCTAACGGAGTTGTTGTGGTAACCACGAAGAGGGCGAAACTAGGAAAAACAACAATAAGCGCCTCTTCTAATATAGGTTTTAATGAATTGAATAACGGGAATTTGGAAATGATGAATGGAGCGGAGTTATATGATTATTACGCTTCATTTGAAAACGCTGATCAGATTTCATTTCCCCGCTGGAACGAAGAATTACGCAACAGTAATTTCGATTGGTGGGATCTAGCCACTACTACCGGGTTTACACAAAATTACAATGTTTCTGTTCAGGGTGGTTCTGAAACACTTAGGTCTTATATGTCTGTAGGTTTGTATGATGAGCAGGGCGCTGTTAAGGGCTATGATTATACCCGCTACAATTTCAGATTCAGAACTGAATATAAACCTACTGATTGGTTGACTATAAAACCATCAATAAATGGTTCACTTCGAGATGTGGAAGATCGGCAGTATTCTACAACGGCTATGTATTCCAACTTTCCGTGGGACAGTCCTTATGATGAAGACGGGAATTTAGAACCTCATCGTTCTAGCAACTGGGTAAATAGTGCCAGCACGAATTACCTGTATGATCTTCAATGGAATCATTCCTCAAACAAAAACTATGAGTTTATGGGGAATATGGATTTTGATATTGAACTGACCGATTGGTTAACGTTTTCTTCTGTTAACAACTATCGCTACAACAGCTATAAATCTAAAGGCTATACCGACCCGCGTTCTAATGGAGGCCAGAGTGTTAATGGACGAATAACCGATTATCGATCGGAATCCACACGCAGATACACCAACCAAATTTTACGATTTGACCAAAGTTGGGGCAAGCATGAACTTAACGGAATTCTTGCTTATGAATTCAATGACTACCGCGGTGAAACCCTTGATGCTTATGGAACCGGATTTATACCTGGTTTTGAGGTATTAGATGTTGTATCTGTACCGGAACGAACCAGAGGAGGTATTAGTGAATGGGCTGTACAGTCTGGTCTTTTTAACGCAAATTATTCCTATGACACCAAATACCTTGCTCAGGTTTCTTTTCGTAGGGATGGTGCATCCAATTTTGGAGATAATGCTAAATATGGAAATTTCTACTCGATTAGTGGAGGATGGAATATTCACAAAGAAAATTGGTTTAATGCAGATTGGGTAGACGCACTAAAACTACGTCTTGCCTATGGTTCTGTAGGAAACCGTCCAGGTTCCCTTTACCCGCAATACGATCTATATTCAATCTCGACTAATGCAAGTTACAATGAAAACCCAGGAGCATTAATTAGTCAGATAGGAAACGATGACCTAACCTGGGAAAAAACGTTTACGAGCGGCGTAGGATTTGATGCAAGATTTCTTAATGACCGAGCAAGACTAACCTTTGATTATTATGAAAAGAATACTGAAAATATCCTGTATCGGGTTCCTATTACGGGATTAACAGGTGTGACCAGTATTTGGCAGAACATTGGGGAAATGGAAAATAAAGGAATTGAAATTGCCATTGGCGGTGATATAATCCGAAACGAAGATCTAACCTGGAGTGTAGACTTAAATTTAGGGCATAATGTAAATAAACTCACAAAACTCTACGAAACAAAAAATGCCAGCGGAAATTATACTGTAAGACCAATTATTATAAGTGATGGGTTGGGAATTGCCGGTTCTGCACAACGCATGTTAGAACCTGGAAGGCCTATAGACACCTATTACTTAAAAGAGTGGGCCGGGGTGGATCCTGAGAATGGAGCTCCACTGTGGTACAATGTGGAAAGGGATGATCAGGGAAATGAAATTTCAAGAACTACCACTTCCAACTACTCAGAAGCAACATTTGAAAAAACTGGAAGAGTATCTCCTGATGTTTTTGGTGGATTTTCTACTGGACTATCATACAAACAATTCGACCTTGATGCTATGTTCGGTTATGCTTTAGGTGGTAAAATATATAACTATTCTCGTCAGGAATATGATTCAGACGGAACATATACAGATCGTAACCAAATGAAACTTAGACCTGGATGGAGCCGATGGCAACAACCGGGGGATATAGCCACCCATCCAATCGCTAAGTATAATAATCCTGATCAAGGTAATGCTACTTCTACTCGCTATCTGGAAAACGGTGATTTCTTAAAACTACGCTCACTAAGCCTGGGTTATAATATTGACCTTAGCCAGTTTGCTATAAGTAATGCACGTATTTCCTTAACTGGTGAAAACCTGTTCGTTATAACAGATTATTCAGGAGTAGATCCTGAAATTCCCGCGAGTAATGGAGCAGTGATGGGCTCTACCGGACCTGGAGTTTACCCATCCACACGTAAATTTATGCTGGGACTTAACTTAACATTTTAATAAAAAATATCATGAAAAAAATACTTATAGCCTTTTTGGCCACGACAGTACTTTTAGCCTGCGATATTGACCGTCTACCTCAAGGAAGCCTGGATTCCGAGACCATAGTCAATGATCCCGATGCTTCTCTTGAATCCCTGCTGAATGGGATGTATGCCCAGTTAAAAAGCTGGTCAGATCCTATGCACCGTATGGGTGAATATGCAGGCGACAATATGATGATTCGCGGCTCATCTACTGATGCGTTTTATGAATTTATATCATATTCTCGCACGCCAAACAATTATCGCCTGACACAATTTTGGGACTCAGGCTATAAAGCCATCGCACAAGCTTCAAATATTATTGATATGATTGAAGAGGGACAAAGTGAAGAGATAGATAACAACCTTGGCGAAGCTTACTACGTTCGGGGAATGATGTACTTTTACTTAACCCGTGCTTTTGGCCGTCCTTACTATCAAAATCCTCAAACAAACCTTGGGGTTCCTATAGTTAATGGTACACCTGATGATGTAATAAATTTAGAGCTTGAAGATCGTGCTACAGTAGAGGAAAGTTACCAACAAGCTATTACTGATCTAAAAAGGGCTGAAGAATTACTTACAATAGAAAAAGAATCAATTTATGCCACAAAAGAAGCAGCACAAGCTATGTTATCCCGTGTTTATCTTTTTATGAGTGGCACTTATGAATCTCCTAATACTGAATATACTCAACTGGCTGTAGATTATGCAACCGAAGTGATCGGTTCCGGCAAGTATTCGTTATTGCCAAGAGAGGAATTTATGGAGTATAACACCTTTATTCCCGAAAATAATGCAGAAACCATATTCGCAATAAAAAGAGTTGCATCAGAATTTTCAGGTTACGATCACTATTATGGTGTTGGAGGCATGTACGCCAATATAGGCGGTATGGGCTGGGGAGAAATGTATGCCAGTGCAAAATATATTGATTTGTTAGACGAAACAGGTCGTAATGACTGGCGCCCGGAAAGCTACAGTTTAGTAGATGCTCGTGCAGCCTTTATCCAGCCAACCTATGATAATAGTGCTCCTGAAGTTTTCCGCTTTATCAAGGAAGATGGTGACGATTTAAATTATGTACAGGCAGAGATTACTCGTAGTGGGAACACGATAATTGCGGAGGACGACACAGATTCTTATACACTCACTCCTGTTGACGCTAATCAGGAGATTTATTCTATTCAATATAGAGATGGAAAGACTTATACAGGTGTGATAGACAACTATATTTCATTAAACCGGGTTTACCCACAATTTTACATTACTAAAGCTTCTCTAGAAGGAGAAGAATCTCACTTACACTCTCCAGTCATTAGTCGTTTAGGTGAAATTTACCTGAACCGTGCTGAGGCTTATGCAAAACTTGGTAATTACAGCGCAGCACTGGAAGATCTTAACACGATCAGGGAGCGTTCTATTGTAGACGGAGGTTACAGCTCGCTAGATGCTTCAAATGCCAGTGAAAGAATTGATAAAGAACGTCAGCTTGAATTAGCTTACCAGGCTGAACGAAGCTATGATGTTTTCCGAAATGGAAAGGCACTAACACGGGAATATCCAGGACCACACAACCAAAATGAGGTGATTCCCGCTACCGATTTCCGTGTGCTGTTTTATATTCCGCAGGATGCCATCAATTCATACCCGGGTACCCTTACGCAAAATCCAACCCAATAGTAAGCGTAAATATTTAATTGCAACCTGTTAAGACTTGTTGCTCTAAAAGAAGGTAACGTTTTACTTTCAAATATAGAATTAGCCAAATTCTATTCTTTTTAAAAAGCGTCTCGTTTAAAATTTTAACGAGACGCTTTTATTTAATACATATTTTATAATTATTCATATAAAACAATCAAAACCTTGTTTAGAGTTTCATTTAATTCTTCTCGCCAAAAGAATACTTCTGTCAACTTAAAATTGAACTTATAAAATTTAAACTTTCTCTTATCCAAATTTCCCCTTCTTCTCTTAACGAATATAATTTTAAAAACCTTTAATATATACACCTACTCTTAAGATAATTCCAACACCTTGTTTTTAAATAGTTTAAAAATTAATTAAACAAAAATCTTACATAAAATATTTCAATAAAAAAGAATTAAAAAAAATTAAACTTACAAAAAACAATTTTTTAATAATTTATTTTGGATAAGTAAAGAAAACGTTTGAAATTGCAAACTATACGAAAGTTAAAACTTTCATTTTATTAATTTACCTTTAAATAATAACTAATAAATTTTATGAAAAAATTACTACTAACCTTCATTGTCGTGTTTTTGCCTTACATAATGTTAGGGCAGGAAACCATTGAAATTACAGGGACTGTTACAGACAACAGTATGAGCCTTCCTGGTGTTAACATCGTAGAAAAAGGTACCAACAACGGCACAATGACAGATTTTGATGGAAACTACACTATTCAAACGCCCAGTAATGCAGTTTTAGTTATCAGCTATATGGGCTATGCTACAAAAGAAATAGAGGTTAATGGCAAAACTAATATCGACATTGTTCTGGAGCAAGATGCTGCAGCTTTAGACGAAGTGGTTGTGGTAGGATTTGGCACCCAAAAGAAAGTAAACTTAACAGGTTCCGTAGCATCTGTAGATGGGGATATGCTTGAGGATAGACCTATGACCAGTGTATCTGCCGGACTTTCTGGATTGTTGCCGGGTGTTTCGGTAAACCAATCATCAGGTATGCCGGGTAACGATGGTGGTACTATAAGAATTCGTGGTACTGGTACTTTAAACCAGGCGTCTCCTATGGTAGTAATAGATGGAGTTGAAGGTTCCTTGAATGATGTTCAGCCAAACGATATTGCAAATATTTCAGTACTAAAAGATGCTGCTTCAGCTGCTATTTATGGTTCAAAAGCTGCTAACGGTGTCATTTTAATTACAACTAAAACCGGAAAAACAGGAGAACCTTCAGTACGACTAACAAGTAATTTTGGATGGCAATCTGCTACTAGATTACCAGATTATCTGGGATCGTACGACTATGCTGTGCTTTATAATGAAGCCTTAACAAATAGTGGTAAAGCCCCAAAATTTGATGAAAATGACCTTGAACTTTTTCAAAATGGAAGTGCCCCTTACAGCCATCCAAATACAGATTGGCAGGATTTACTGTACCAGGGATCGGGATTTGTAACCACAAATAATTTAGGCATATCAGGTGGTACAGAATACACTAAATATCGAGCATCCCTAAATTATCAAAAACAGGATGGGATAATAAAGCACACAGGGAAAGATGAGTATAATGCTCGAGTAAATCTTACAATCACCCCTAAAAAATGGTTAACCACCAATTTAAACCTGTCCTACACACAAATGGATCGTGAACAGCCTAACAATACATATGTTGGCGGCGGTTTAGATCAAATTATTAGGCAAACAAACAGAATTGCACCCTGGATTCCTTATAAAAATGAAGATGGCAGTTATGGGACCATTTCAGACGGCAACCCTATTTCCTGGATAGATATGGGGCCTCAAATTAATTATAACCGGAAAACCTTTGTGGGAATTGGTTCTATACAAGCCGACCTTTTCGAAGGATTTAATGTTAAAGCCCTTATGTCCCATAGAAATGTAGAAGAGGATAATTCAGAAATGAATAAAGAAATCCAATATAACGAGAACAAATACCACGGTCCAACAAAACTCACCGAAGACCTTAGAACAACTACTCGAAATACGCTTGATTTAACGGCTAATTACAATAAAACTTTTGAAAATGTACATAATGTAGGTGCTTTGGTTGGATACCATGCTGAATCTTATAATTTTAAAAGAACAACAGCTTACCGTGAAAACTTTCCAAGTAATGAACTTCCTAATTTAGATGCCGGCTCCACAAACGGCATGAAAAATACAGGCTATACAAGAGAACTAAATATGACCTCCTGGTTTGGTAGATTAAATTACGATTACCAAGGCCGCTATTTATTTGAAGCAAACTTAAGAGCAGATGCATCATCTCGTTTTGCAGAAGATAATAGAGTTGGAGTCTTTCCTTCTTTCTCTGCAGGTTGGAGAATATCTGATGAAAATTTCTTTGAAGGAATAAAAAGTACTGTGAACAATTTAAAACTTAGAGGTTCCTGGGGTCAACTTGGTAACCAGGATGCCCTAAATGACTATTATCCTACTGTACCAACTTTAGGTCTTGGAATAGACTATCCGTTTAATAGTGAAATTAATTCTGGAGCAGCCATTGCGAATGCGAAAAATGCAGCATTAATTTGGGAAAAAACTACAAGCTATGGATTAGGTATAGATGCCAGGTTACTTTATAAATTAAATGTCACCATAGATATATATAAAAAACTTACCGAAGGTATTATTATGCAAGTGCCCGCTCCCAACGAATTTGCATTAAATAACTTTTATGATAACGTAGGTAAGTTAGATAATAGAGGAATTGAAGTTAGTCTTGACTATACAGAGACCTTTGGCGAAATAGATTTTGGTTTTGGCGGTAATGTAGCCTACAATAAAAATGAATTAGTAGAACTTGCAGGTACAAATGAAGTTATTAGTGGACGTCAAATCCGGAAGTTAGGTGAATCACTTGATTCCTGGTATGGCTATAAAACCGATGGTTTACATCAAAACCAGGAAGATATTGATGCATATCCTACCAATACCTTGTATCCAGGACAGATTCAACCAGGAGACTTACGTTATGTTGATATCACAAACGATGGCAAGGTAGATGCCAACGATCGTGTGTTACTAGGCAACTCTACTCCTACTCTAAATTTTGGAGCTAATTTAAGTTTAGCTTACAAAAATTTTGATTTACTGGCAATCTTTCAGGGAGCCACAGGTGGCTATGGCTATATGGATTTTGATGCTATTGGCGCCGTTAATGGAGACGGACAAAAACCATCTGCAATGTGGTTAAACCGATGGACTCCAGAAAACACAAACACTAACGTGCCAAGACTCATTGATGCAATTAATGGACCAAGCATGCCTCAAAATTCTACCACAAGCTATTGGTTAAGAAGTACAGATTATTTAAGAATGAAAAATCTTCAACTTGGATATAACATTCCAACCAACGTTTTAGACGGCTGGAATATTTCAAAACTAAGAGTTTATTATACTGCTCAGAATTTATTTACTATTACGAATTATCTCAAAGGATGGGACCCTGAAGCGCCTTCCGGGCGTGGTAGTGGATACCCGGTTGTAATGACCAATTCTATCGGTTTTAATCTAACTTTTTAATTATTACAAGATGAAAAAATTAATTTACTTTATAGGAATCGTTTTTATATTCACCTCTTGCGAAGATTCTTTTTTAGACACAGCACCTAATGATGCACTTTCCCCTTCCACTTTTTGGAAAAGCAAAAAAGATTTAGATCTGGCGCTAACAGGCTGTTATAACGGCTTTGAAAGTGGTAACTCAATATTATATCGCGATGCTGGTTCTGATAATGCTTTCAATAATTTCCCCTGGGAAGGATGGACGAATATTGGGAATGGAAAATTATCACCAGCAGATCCCGGAGCATCGTATTACAACTTTGCCACAATAAACCGATGTAATGAATTTCTGGAAAATGCAGATAATGCAGTTGAAGTTCCGGAAGAAGATAGAATAATTTATAAGGCTCAAGCCCGCTTTATTCGCGCATATGAATATTATGTGCTTACCACAAATTATGGTGATGTCCCTTTAATTACTGAAAATTTTGCTACACCCGAAGAAGCTAAAGTGCCACGAAATCCACAAGCAGAAATTCGCACATTTATTGAAAATGAATTAGCTGCAGTAATCGATATTCTACCCGAATCATATTCAGGTTCAGAATTTGGAAAAGCTACAAAAGGGGCCGCTCAAGCTCTCCTTATGCGCTACTATCTATATTTTAAAGATTATGAACAAGCCTTAACAACAGCAAAAAGCATCACTGGCTATTCATTACACCCAAGTTTTAAAGGCCTTTTTGATCCAGCTAATGAACAGAATAACGAAATCATTCTATCTGTACAGCATACGCCTGATATTTATGCAATGAGTTTTACTCCATTCTTACCCAATAGTATTGGTGGCTGGTCATCTGTAGTTCCTACTCAGTCTTTGGTTGATGCGTTTGAGATGGCAGACGGAAGAACTATTCAGGAAGCTCAAAGCCAGGGAGACTATGATCCTGAAAATCCATTTATAAATCGTGATCCCAGGTTAAGAGCCACAGTCGTTTATCCCGGGCAGGTATTTGCCGGCAGGGTTTACCGCTCAATTGAAGAAGATGACCCAGATTACTATAATACAGCTGATAACGCTTCAAAAACGGGATATAATTTTAAAAAATATACCACTTTTATAGATATAGATCCCAGTGCTCCTTTCTGGAATATGGGAAATGATATCTTTCTTTTTCGATATGCAGAAGTTCTCCTGACTATTGCAGAGGCAAAAGTAGAATTAGGGCAAATAGACAGTGAACTTTATGAAGCAATAGATGCGGTGAGATTAAGAGCAGGGATGCCTGCAGTGGATAAGCAAAAATATGCTGATCAGGAAAGCGTGAGAAAACTTATTAGAAATGAACGAAGAGTTGAGTTTGCAATGGAAGGACTTCGTAGAGATGATATTATACGCTGGGATATAGCGTCTATAGTTATGAATGGTGAATTATTGGGCGCAAAAAGAGGAAGGGTTCTTGAGACTACTCAACCAAATGGAGATCATCATGTTTCGATGACGTTACCACGAAATTTAATCGAGACCAGGGAATTTCAAGCTCCTAAAAATAATCTTTTGCCTATTCCACAAAGTGCGATCGATAAGAATCCCAAACTGACACCTAATAATACAGGATATTAATTTATTTGAGTATGAGAAAGGATAATTAGAATTAATCTCTAAACAAGCTGCTTTCCCCCCAAACTAATATGAAACCCCAATAATATTAATTGGGGTTTCCTTAAAATAAAAATTGATGAAATTTAACATATACAAAGTTGCTATATTAATAACCTATCTGGGTATATTTTTAACTTCTTGTACACAGGATAAAGAGGAACCAGAATATACCTATCAAATTCCTTTAGGTGAAAATTCGTGGATTTCCAACAATCAGGAAGAAGATAGAAAAATTATTAAAAAAGAAGGTGTACATAATTGGGATGGCAAAAAACCTATTCAAAGTTATTTTAGAACCAACAAATCAGGATTGGTAAAACTTGGACTTAACCTGAAATCAACTTCAGGAAATACCAAACTAAAAGTATCACTGGCTGGAGAAAGCCACGAAATTCAGGTTAAAAACAAAGACTTCCAGAAGGTTTATTTAGGTGAATTTGAACTTGAAGATTCAGGTTACCAGCAAGTATCTATTAAAGTTATAGAACCGGAATCAAATGAAAAAATAACAATCAAAGAACTCCTTTTGGCTGGATCGGTTACCGAGGGGGAAGTGAATTTCGTAGAAGACAATTTCCATTTTGGTCGTCGTGGCCCTTCAGTTCATTTGCGTTACCCCATCCCGGAAGAAAGTAAAAAACCCACTTATTTTTACAATGAAATAGTGGTACCACAGGGAGAAGATGTGATAGGTTCTTACTATATGGCAAATGGATTTTCTCACGGTTATTTTGGCATGCAGGTAAATTCAGAAAATGAACGTCGAATCCTATTTTCGGTTTGGAGTCCTTACGAGACGCAAAACCCTGATGAAATTCCGGAAGATCAAAAAATTATTATGCTTAAAAAAGGAGATGATGTCTATACCGGCGAGTTTGGCAATGAAGGCTCTGGAGGACAGAGTTTTAAAAAATTTATGTGGAAAACCAATACCACTTACAAATTCCTACTGAAAGGTGAGCCTGCAGGTCCAAATCATACAGATTATTCCGCATATTTCTATACGCCAGAAAATAACGAATGGGAACTTATTGCAAGCTTTAGAAGGCCAAAATCCAGTAATTATTTAGGCCGTTTATATTCTTTCCTGGAAAATTTTGTCCCTGCTACCGGAGATATTTCCCGTAAGGCTCACTATAAAAACCAATGGCTTTATGATGAGGAACAGGGCTGGATAGAATTCACTGAGACCATTTTCACAGCTGATGCCACCGCCAATCAAAAACATAGGCTTGATTATGCCGGAGGAGAGACCACAGGAGGATATTATTTGAAAAATTGTGGCTTTTTTAATGAAACAACCGAAGTCAATACTAATTTTGAAAGGGAAGCAACCGGGAATGCACCACAAATAAATTTTGAAAATTTACCTTAACAACTCTAAATCAATCTTAAAAATACTTTCACTACTTTTTTAATGGAAAAAATATTAATTACGGGCGCAGCGGGACAATTAGGAGTTGAACTCACCACTGCTTTAGCTTCAAAATATGGAGCCAGTAATATTCTGGCCAGTGATATTAACTCAGAATCAGCTAAAAAATTTAATTCAGTAAAATTTCTAACCTTAGATGCTACCGATTCTAAGCACATTGAAAATATTATTGTAACTGAAAATATTACCCAGATATATCATTTAGCTGCTATCCTTTCAGCCAAAGGGGAAGATAATCCTCTTTTTACCTGGGATTTAAATATGCGGAGTCTCTTAGGAATTTTAGAGGCTGCCAGAAAATACCAGCTTAAAATATTCTGGCCGTCATCTATTGCTGTTTTTGGAAATGACACTCCGCGTAAAAATACCCCCCAAAACCCTAGAATGATTCCAGGTACAGTATATGGAATCTCTAAGCAGGCCGGCGAGCAGTGGTGTAATTACTATGCTAAAAAATTTAAAGTTGATGTGAGAAGCCTGCGTTACCCTGGCTTAATATCTTATTCAGCCCAACCTGGTGGTGGTACTACCGATTATGCTGTAGATATATTTTATAAATCTAAAGAAGATAAAAAATACACCTGTTTTCTTAGTAAAGATACCCGTCTACCCATGATGTATATGCCCGATGCCATAAGAGCCACATTGGAATTGATGGAAGCACCTGCTTCAGAAATTAAAACACGTACATCCTATAACGTTTCCGGAGTAAGTTTTACACCGGCTGAACTTGCTGAAGAAATCAATAAACATATCGCAGATTTCAAAATTTTATATGAACCTGATTTTCGACAACATATTGCAGACAGCTGGCCACAGAGCATTAATGATGAGGTGGCCGAACAGGAATGGGGTTGGAAACCTAAATACGATCTTAAGAAAATAACTATAGATATGCTTAAAAATATAAAATGTGAAGCCTATTAACCTGGTGAATGGTGGTTCAATCAATACCAAATCGAGCGTCTAAATCAATATTGATTTTAATCCACTAAAAGCAGTATTTAGCGCTACAAGAAGCTAAATTGATTATAATATTCAATTTCATCATATGACTTTCAAAAAATTCAGAATAATAAAAACCTGGAGCGCTATTATTCTCCTGGGTTGGTTCAATTTTTCTCAGGCACAAAGTCCGGAAGGAGTCACTCACTCCGGGCAACACACAAACCAGATGCCTTTTCCAGTTGATTCGTATCACGAATTAGCAAACCCAACTCCCACTCCTGTTAAACTTTGGAATGATTCTCAAAGAACTATAGTGGGATGGGGTAAAACCAGTAAGAGGTACGAGAAAGAAAAACCGGTATCGAAAGATTCACTTTCAACTAATTTAAACCTGCAAGGCTGGAGGGGAGAAAAACTTTCTGCCCAATGGGTAGTTTCAGCAGGAAAAAAAGATTTAAGCCTAAGTGTAGAAATATCAGATTTAAAAAACAGAAATAATAACCAGGTTATTTCAAAGGAGCAAATAGAAAGTGCATTTGTTCGCTATGTATTAACCGATGAACTTAATAAAGATCAAAAAGGAGCCTGTGGCCATCGCGTCCCGGCAAACTTTGATTCAACTTTAGTGGCCGATGTTATAGATCATAAAATAAAAGATTTCAAGGTATTAAAACAAACTACAAGACCCGGCTGGTTATCCATTCAGGTTCCCCGGAATACCAAACCAGGGCTTTATTCGGGAACTTTAAAAATAAAGGATGGTAGTAAAATTTTAAAAAAGTTATTTATAACTATTACGGTAGAAGAACGCCGTTTGTCAGCTCCAAAAGAATGGAACTTCCATCTGGATCTATGGCAAAATCCATATGCTGCAGCCCGATATTTTAAAACCGATTTATGGAGTGATGAACACTTTAAAGCTATGGAAGAGGATATTCATCATTATGTAAATGCTGGAGGAAAATCTATTACAGCAAGTATTATTGACCGTCCCTGGGATGGCCAAACACAGGATGCTTTTCATTCTATGGTTCGGTGGACTAAGAAGCTTGATGGCAAATGGGATTTTAGTTTTGATGTTTTTGATAAGTGGGTAGAATTTATGATGGATTCAGGCGTGACCAAACAAATTAATGCCTACAGTATGATTCCCTGGAAACTAAGCTTTGCTTATTTTGATGAAGCTGCCAATACTACAAAACACCTTAAAACCAAACCCGGCGAGGAAGAATACAAAAATTCCTGGACAGCTATGCTTAAAGCCTTCGCTGCCCATTTAAAAGAAAAAGGATGGTTTGATAAAACTTATATCGCTATGGATGAACGCCCTATGGAATCTATGGAAGCGGCTATGAAAGTTATAAAAAATGCTGATAAGAATTTTAAAATATCTTTTGCAGGTAATAGTCATCCTGAATTGTTTGATGCTATAGATGATTATTCAATTACATTAAGTGAAAATTATCCCGATAAAATTATTGAATCCCGTAAAAAACAGGGGAAAACAAGTACTTTCTATACCAGTTGCTCCCATCCCTATCCCAATAGCTTCACTTTTAGTGAGCCTTCAGAAACCGAATGGTATGGCTGGTATGCCGCCAATAAAAAGTTAGATGGTTTTTTACGTTGGGCTTACAACAGTTGGGTTCTGGAGCCACTTTTAGACAGCAGGTTTACCACCTGGGCAGCTGGAGACACCTATTTTATTTATCCGGGCGGAAGAACATCTATACGCTTTGAAAAGCTATTAGCTGGAATACAAGCCTATGAAAAAATTCAAATCTTAAAGTCTGAATTTAAAAGGAATAATAATACTGAAGCGCTTTTACAAATTGATAAAATACTGTCCTCTTTCACAATAGATGAGCTTAACAATAAATCAGCTTCTGTAATGATAGATAAAGCTCAAAAGGCTTTACAGAACTTATAAAAATATTGCTAGGAAAATTTTAAGTGTATTCTTTATAAATCCAGTAACCGGGGTTACTGGTAAATTTTTCGCTTAAAATTCTAATATGTACCGATTATCATAAAATAACCCAAAGGCAAATTGAGCAATGAGCTAAGCCTTTATCACAATACTGTTTTAAGTAAATAGAATATTAAAAATAAATCCATGACTAAAGAAACAAACAAATCCATCATCATAATTGGAATATTATTTTTCATTTTCGGCTTCGTTACCTGGTTGAACTCTGTCTTAATTCCATATCTCAAAACAGCGAGTCAGCTCAATAATTTTGAATCCTACCTTGTAGCTTTCGCCTCATACATCTCCTATCTGGTTATGGCAATACCTTCGGCATGGGTTCTAAAAAAAATAGGATTTAAAAAGGGTATGTCTACGGGATTAGTTGTTATGGCTGTTGGTGCCCTAATTTTTATTCCAGCGGCTATATCAAGAACTTACGTTTTATTCTTATTCGGATTATTTGTTCAAGGCACTGGTTTAGCCCTGCTGCAATCTGCTGCTAACCCTTATATTACCATTTTAGGTCCTATTGAAAGTGCGGCAAAACGGATGAGTATAATGGGAATCTGTAACAAACTTGCAGGAGCACTGGCCCCAATCATCTTTGGTGCTATTTTGCTTAAAAATATGGACAAAGTGGAAGCGAGCCTTACTGGGATGAATGCGGTAGAAAAAGCCGCTGAACTGGATGCGCTTTCAGCACGGGTAATAACACCATATATTGTAATGGCAATAATCCTTATAGGCCTTTCTGTTTTAATTTACTATTCATCATTACCTGAAATTAAAACTGATGAAGAAGATGAAACTCTCGCAGCCGCCAATAAAAATAAAACCAATGTTTTACAATTCCCTAATTTATTATTGGGTACCCTTGCAATGTTTCTTTACGTTGGTGTGGAAGTAATTGCCGGGGATACAGTGATTAGCTATGCCCGAGATGCCCACGATATCCCTACCAATGTAGCTAAATTTTTCACCACTTATACATTAATTGCAATGATCGTTGGTTATCTAATTGGTACCGTAACGATTCCAAAATATATTAGTCAGCAGAATGCCTTACAGCTCTCTGGAATATTAGGAATAATATTGGGCCTGGTCGCCATTTTTACAAATGGATACATATCGGTCTTAAGTATTTCTTTGTTAGGTCTTGCTAATGCCCTGGTATTCCCGGCCATATGGCCACTTGCACTACACGGATTGGGTAGGTTTACTAAAATTGGATCTTCATTTTTAATTATGGCCCTGGCGGGAGGTGCAATCTTACCACTTATTTATGGCTATCTTGCTGATACCTTTGATCCGCAATCAGCTTACTGGATTGTTATCCCAAGTTATTTATATATATGGTTTTTTGCAGTTAAAGGACATAAAATTAAATAATAGCTTTCTATAAATCTTTGTGGTTATGTAATAGCATCTTTCTTTAAAGATGTTATTACATAGGTGACCGTTTTTGTTTAAATTCAACTAAAATATTCGTAGATTTTAAGCTATAATTCAGTAAAGAATTTTGGAGCAAATTCACGCATTATTATTGAAAAATTTAATTTGATTTCGAGGCAGTCCTCGGAGCATTTAGTACCGATTATCCAGTAAAAAATCACTTTCTCTACTTCAGCTTCAGCAATTTACTCCCGCACAAACTTTAATTCTATTTTTTTACAAATTTGTCAACTTTCAAATGTTGATAAATTCATATTTAACTGATAACAAGCTTATTAACAATTTTTGTTTGATAACTTTTTTAAACAAGATTTTATATTCTTGTACTTCTTTGTCTATATTTACATTCCGCTTGAAACTATTACTAATCCAAAATCTAAAATTAATATGGGTGTGAACACTACTACCGCCGCTCCTAAGACTTATAGCCAGGATGAGGCTTTTAAAGCTTCGTTAGACTATTTTAAAGGAGATGATTTAGCCGCACGGGTGTGGGTAAATAAGTATGCGCTTAAAGATTCCCAGGGGAATATTTATGAGCTTACGCCAAACGATATGCATCGTAGAATTGCAAAAGAAATTTCCCGTGTAGAGCAACGCTACCCAAACCCAATGAGTGAAGATGAGGTTTTTGACCTTATTAAAGACTTTAAATATATTGTCCCTCAAGGTAGCCCAATGGCCGGTATAGGTAACCCTTACCAAATTGCTTCCCTTTCTAACTGTTTCGTAATTGGTAACGATGGCGATTCAGATTCTTATGGAGGGATTATGAAAATAGACCAGGAACAGGTTCAGCTTATGAAACGCCGTGGTGGTGTTGGTCATGACCTTTCCCACATTCGCCCCAAAGGCTCGGCGGTAAAAAACTCTGCCCTTACTTCTACCGGTATCGTTCCTTTTATGGAACGATATTCTAACTCCACTCGTGAAGTTGCGCAGGATGGGCGTCGTGGAGCGCTTATGCTTTCTGTTTCTATTAATCACCCAGATTCTGAAGACTTTATAGATGCAAAAATGGAGCAGGGAAAAGTAACCGGCGCCAATGTATCGGTAAGAATTGATGACGAATTTATGCGCTCGGTTAAAGAAGATCGCAATTATGTTCAGAAATATCCAATTTTTAGCGAAAATCCGAAGAAATCTAAAGAGATCGAAGCTAATAAGCTTTGGAAAAAAATAGTACATAACGCCTGGAAATCGGCTGAGCCTGGAATTCTTTTCTGGGATACCGTAATTAACGAATCGGTCCCAGATTGTTATGCCGATCTTGGTTACAAAACGGTTTCTACCAACCCATGTGGGGAGATTCCGCTTTGTCCTTATGATTCATGTAGGCTGTTAGCTATAAACTTATTTTCTTATGTAGAAAATCCGTTTACTAAAGAGGCTTCTTTCAATTTTGAACTTTTCAAAAAACATATTGCCGCTGCACAGCGCATTATGGACGATATCATTGATCTTGAATTAGAAAAAATTGATGCAATTCTTGCTAAAATTGAAGCAGATCCTGAAGGTTCAGAAATTAAAGGTGTAGAATATAATCTTTGGAAAAACATTCAAACCAAAGCTAAAGAAGGTAGAAGAACCGGAATTGGCATCACTGCTGAAGGTGATATGCTTGCCGCTTTAGGTATTAAATACGGAAGTGATGAAGGTGTAGATTTTTCAGTAAAAATCCATAAGCACATCGCTATTGAAGCTTACAGAGCTTCAGTTTATGCAGCAAAAGAAAGAGGTGCTTTCGGAATTTTTGATTCAGAAAGAGAAAAAGAAAATCCTTTTATTCTTCGACTTAAAGAGGCAGATGAGAAATTGTATTATGATATGCTGGAATACGGCCGCCGTAATATTGCTTTACTTACTATTGCTCCTACAGGTACTACGAGTTTAATGACGCAAACCAGTTCTGGAATTGAGCCGGTATTTATGCCTGTTTACAAACGAAGAAGAAAAGTAAATCCTAACGATAAAGATTCCCGTGTAGATTTTGTAGATGAAGTTGGCGATTCCTGGGAAGAATACGTGGTTTTCCACCATCGATTTAAAGAATGGATGAAGGTTAATGGCCACGAAATAACCGATGATTATACACAAGCCGAGCTGGACAAACTTGTAAAAGCTTCTCCTTACTACAAAGCCACTTCTAACGATGTTGATTGGCTGAGTAAAGTAAGAATGCAGGGAGCTGTACAAAAATGGGTAGATCACTCTATTAGTGTGACCATTAATTTACCAAGCGATGCTACCGAAGAATTGGTGGGTCAACTATATTTAGAAGCCTGGCAAGCCGGTTGTAAAGGAGTTACCGTATATCGTGATGGTTCTCGCTCTGGAGTTCTTATTTCTAACGAGGAGAAAAAAGAGGAAGCTGAAGAAGAAAACAATACACCATTCCCAACTACTCGTCCGCAAAGCTTAACCGCAGATGTGGTTCGTTTCCAGAATAATAAGGACAAATGGATTGCATTTATTGGCCTAATAGACGATAGACCATACGAGATCTTTACCGGTTTTGCCGATGATGAAGAAGGAATTCTACTTCCGCGCTGGGTGACTGAAGGGACTATTATAAAAGCCAGAAATGAAGATGGAACTTCTCGTTACGATTTCCAATATGAAAACAAACGAGGTTACAAGACAACTATAGAAGGCTTATCGCATAAATTCAACCCGGAATACTGGAATTATGCTAAATTGATCTCTACCACGCTTAGACACGGGATGCCAATTGAAAAGGTTGTAGATTTAATAAGCAGCCTGCAGCTAGACAGTGAATCTATAAACACCTGGAAAAACGGAGTTGCCAGGGCGCTAAAACGCTTTATCGCCGATGGTACCGTTGCCAAGAAACAAAAATGTACCAATTGTAATTCATCTAATCTTATCTATCAGGAAGGCTGCCTTACCTGTCAGGATTGCGGCTCTTCCAAATGCGGATAGTCTCTTGTTTAGATTAGATAAAAAATGCCTTTTGAAAATTTTCAAAAGGCATTTTTGTTTGTAGGAAGGAAAATATTTTTAACTCGTCATTCTGAATTCATTTCAGAATCTAAGATGCTAGCAATTAGAACAAGAAGCTGAAACAAGTTCAGCTTGACGAATGAAGTTTATTCAAACCGCCTTTTTCATTTTATTATTCCAAACTCACCGAAATAATCCCAACTCCCTGCGGCTTTTCCAGCTTAATATCTTCAATTCCCGGGCCGATTGAAAATTGCAGCGCTTCTGTATTTTCTAATTCAAAATCGCCTTCATAAGAATGTTCGAAATAATACGGTAAAAATGAAGGATAAGGTCTTGGCAGACTCACTGTTTTAACCGGTTTTAAAGCGGAAAGATCAATTTTATAAGTTTTGGTCTCCTGGTCAAGATCTAATGTAGTTCCAAAAGCCGCTCCGTTTTTCATTACCAAGGCAATTTGAAGTTTATCTGTTCTTTCGGTTAATGCTCTGGCTTTGATCACAAGGCTATTTTTGGAATTTAACTCGCTTTTACGACCGGTAATTTTTCTATTGAAATTATATCGAAAAGAGTAATCGTAAACCGGTTCTGCCTCAGGGTTTTCAACATCTTTTTCAAAAAGTTTCTCCACTTTTACCTGATATTCTGCTTCGCCCGGAATATCAGTTGGCACGAGCTTATTTTCAGGGCTCCACTCGCCTACTACATAATCTTCGTCTTCTGAAGCATTAAAAATATAAAGCGGTTTAGTCTCTTTTACAATTTGTGTGGTATATACCTCTTCAAAATAAAAATCCCAATCTTCAGGACTTCCAGAAACTTCACCGGGGAAAGTTTCTTTTCCTTTATTAGTAGTAACGATAATTCGATACTCCAAAAAGCCATTTTTCAACACATTTTCCGGAATTTCCGCCGAATAATTATAAGCGTTATTATTTTTAAGCTCAATAGCTTCATAAGTATTCCCGTTTTGCAACCAGGCTTCTACTTTTTCTATTTCTTTGTCTGAAACGATCTCTGCAGTAATTTCAGATGAAGAATTTTCCCTAAGTTCTTTTATCGGCTCGTGCATAACATAAGTTTGCGCTACGGTACTTTCCGGAGCGGTAAACTCTTCCAGCTCGAACCTTAAATTTATATCTGAATTTTCATCAATTTCGGCTCCTTTATTTTTCAAAAGATAAGTTCCGGGACGAATTTTAAAAGTTTTCCCGTTAACTTCAGGTGTAAACTCATTGTCTTTGTTTAAAACTTTCAGGCTAAAGTCTTCATTTAAACCGGCAAGATCTAAAGTCATTTCCCATTTATTCCATTTGATCACCGCAACGGTTTTTTCAAGGCTGTTGCTTCCAAAAGGATTATCGACCAAAATAGCATCAGGCATTACTTCCAATCTCCAAACACCGTCGTCTAATTTATCGAGAAAATAGGCGCCTTTACCTTCATATTTAACCACTTCAGAATTACCAAAACCGGCAACTTGCTTGAGGTTTTTTAAGGATTTTGGCTGATTATCATTCGTATTGGTATAAATAAATTTTTCTTCAGAATTTAATACCGCGAGATCTTTTTCATAATCAATCGTAAAATCCTGAAATTCCAGGTTTTCTGGATAAATACCTAAATCACTATTTACAGGAACCTGATGAAAAATCTCTCCCACAATCATTAAGGAGAGGGCTTTTTGTGGCGTGTAGGCCAGGTTCATATAGTGCGTATTGTATTCGGTATTTCCAAACGCCAAATAAGTAGGATCGTAAGCGAAGTGAGTTCCTATCTGGATTCCGGCTTCCCGGAAACTCCTTGCCATTGCAGGATAGATATAAGATTTCATCACATCGGCGGCATCAAATTCGTACACGAGTTTCGCCGCGTTATTTTCTTCAATTACATCATTAAACGGAATATGATAATCGTTTACATTTGGTAACAAATTCCCTTCCAATTCCTTCTGAAACCCCAATCCTGTTGGGTACCATTGAAAAGTTCCGCCATTTATTCCAGCATCAAAATAAGATTCGGCGAGATGAATACTATGACTTACATTATAGAAAATTGGTTTCTTAGAGCCGGTGCTTTTCATTGATTTCACCATTTTCTCAATGAATTCCTGCACTTCTTCAGGCTCTCCTTTATGGTGCGGTTCGTTGCTAATTTCAAAAGCAATAAGGTTTGGCTCATTTTTATAAGCTACGCCCGTATGCGGATTCACGTGATTCAGGAATTGCTTCAAATAATTTTCCTGAGCTTTAATAGCACCGGGCTCAGTTAAGCTTCCGGCTTTTTCGTATTTGTTAGAAAATCCGGGAGTATCTTCATCGGGTTCCGGCCAGCCATTTCCCCAATAAGCAATGGGTGTAACCACGAAATTTATATCACGTTCCTTGAGCTTTTTCAATAAATAATCAAATAACTCGAGATGTTCGTTTAATATTAAATTGCCTTCTTCATCACTAATTTCAGTATCCCAAACGTGAATTCTATAAAGATCAAAACCGAGTCGGGAAAAATGATAAACATCCTTATCTATCGCTTTTTTTAGATCTACACCTAATTTCTCACCACTTCGATAGCCGTGCGCAAAAGGTACCGAATAATTGACTCCAAAACCTTTGACTTCTGCATCGTTATGCCCCCAACGCATCAGGCCTTCATTATCTACGTAAACATCTTCTTTTTCCTGGGCAAAACTTATAAAACTGATTACAAAAAATATAAAACTCAGCAAAAATCTCTTCTTCATATATAAATTTTAAACATCACAAATTTCAATAGCTTTCTTTAATGAAGAAATTTCATCGGAATTGGTAGGAATAAATTCCTGGGCAACAAAACCTTCAAAACCGGTTTCTACAATGGCTTTCATAATTGCAGGATAAAAAAGTTCCTGGGTATCACCAATTTCGTTACGACCGGGAACTCCGGCAGTGTGATAATGATTTATGTGTTTATGGTGCTTTTTAATTGTAGCAATAATATCTCCTTCCATTACCTGCATATGGTAAATGTCGTAGAGCAATTTAAAGTTATCTGCTCCCATTTCTTCAGCCAGGGCAACACCCCATTCGGTATGATCTGCCATATAATCTGGATGATTAACCTTACTGTTAAGCAACTCCATTACCAGGTTTACATTTTTCTTTTTAGCGTATTTAAGCAGCGGCTTTAAACCTTTTGAGCAATTTTTAATTCCGGTTTTCTCATCCATTCCGCGTCTATTTCCCGAGAAAACAATTACGTTTTTAATGTTATGTTTTGAAGCTTTATCAATTAAACCCTTATATTTTTCCTGAAGATCTTTATGGTTTTTTGGCTCATTAAATCCATTTTCAATACTGGCAAAATCGTCTGTTGCCATAGAACAAACCAGGCCATATTTTTCCACTGTATCCCATTCTGAAGGTTTTAAAAGATCTATTGCCTGAATTCCCATACTCGCACAGGTTTTTGCAAATTCATCTAAAGGAATATTCTGAAAACACCATCGGCAAACCGAATGCTTAACATTGTTCTTTTTTCTATTAGGTAAGCTGTTGTTATCTATATATTTCATAGCAGCAAAAGAAGATGCTACTCCACCCAGGCTCAAAATCCCTGAACCAATGGCTATACTTTTTAACGCATTACGTCTTGTGAATTTCTTGTCCATTATTTATATATTAAGTTGGTATAATAAAATAGAAAAGTCAAAATTCAGGTGAAACTCACCGGGAATAAGACTTTAATTATAAAAACAAGGCTGAAGGAAAAACGATTGACTCAAATATGTATTCCACAACTATCTTTTCTTAGCAAATTATTATAAACGTAAAAATTACAATTAATTTTCAGAAAACAAATTTTTCGGAAAAGATTTTTTTAAAATTTTCTTAACACATTTTTAGAAGAAAAAACTTCACTTACGCGATTTCAAAATTGAAGCCGGACTCTTGAAGTTTCAGGTATTTTTTGCGGTCAAATTTGTATAAAAATGCACCTCGCCGCGAAGTAGACATATCTTTTTCGTCTAATTTAACCAACACATTTAAGGAAAGTACTTTTTTTCTAAAGTTTCGGGAATCGATTTCTTTATGATAAACGGCCTCATAAAGCTTTTGTAATTGCGGAATGGTAAATTTCTCTGGAAGTAATTCGAATCCTATGGGTTTATACCTGGCTTTTCTGCGTATTCTAACCAGGGCATCTTTCACCATCTGGTTATGTTCCAGCACCAAATCTGGCACATCTTCTATATCATACCAATGCGCTCCATGTCTTTCTACCAATTCCTTATCATACTCGCCAATTCTTATTAAAGCATACTGGGCAATAGAAATAGTTCTATATCCAGGATCACGAAACGTGGTGCCATAGGTTTTTAGTTCTTCCATAAACACGTTTTCCAGGCCGGTTATTTCCTTTAAAACACGTTTTGCGGCTTCTTTCACATCTTCATCCAATTTCACAAAACTTCCTATAAGAGACCAGGTTCCCATAAGTGGTTTAACCCTTCTTTTAAAAATGAGAAGCTTCAGGTTTCCTTCATCAAATCCAAAAATTACGCAGTCTGTAGCTACGTACATTTTATCTTCCTGAATGTAGAAATCCTTTTGAAACGGTTTCATTAAAAATTGATGTTTAGACTAAGATATGAAAATTCCTAAAGCTCATATTTTCAGCATGGTTATTGGGCAAAATAAGCATAAATAAATACTACAAGAACCACAATTCCCAGCCCAACTGGTTTTACCAGTTTCCATGGCTGGATATCTACCTGCTTTGTATAATCTAAGATAAAAGGTTCAATTCTTGGTTTCCATTTCCCTATTATAAACATAATGAGCACGTTTAGAACAAATAATATCGCCATTACGTGAAGGTAATGCGGTAATGCATCTTCCCCAACAACAAAATATTTTAGTCCCAAATAGATTAAATAGAACCCAACCCCACTAAAAATAGCCACTTTAGCCGCAATCGCTGGAATTCGTTTAGTAAGATAACCTACAATAACAATAGTTAAAATTGGAATACTGTAACTTCCGTTTACTTCCTGCAAATACCCAAAAAGCCCCTGGGGCGCATTGGCTATAAAAGGCGCAATAAGCATAGCTCCAATGGCCAGGAATATTCCAAAGCGTTTTCCTTGTTTTACTACTTTGGCTTCACTGGCTTCCTGGTTAAAATATTGTTTGTAAATATCTATTCCAAAGAGGGTAACCGAACTGTTTAATGCTGAATTGAAAGAACTCAAAATTGCACCGAAAAGCACAGCCGCAAAAAATCCTGTAAGTACCGGTGGAAGTACCGCATTTACCAAAGCAGGATATGCCTGGTCGGCATTATCTAAATCGCCCTGAAACATATGCCAGGCAATAATACCCGGAAGAACTACGATAATTGGCCCGAGAATCTTTATAAAAGCAGCTAGCATTAGACCTTTTTGGCCTTCCCTAAGGTTTTTAGCCGCCAGAGCTCGCTGAATAATTGCCTGGTTGGTTCCCCAGTAAAATAATTGCACAAGCATCATTCCGGTAAATATTGTTGAAAAAGGAACCGAAGCTTCAGGCCCTCCAATAGAATTAAACTTCTCGGGATTAGAATCTACTAAAACTTCCAGCCCATTAATAATTCCGCCGTCTCCAATAGCCATAAGTCCAAAAATGGGAATTAACAAACCTCCTACGAGTAAACCTACAGCATTAATAGTATCTGAAACTGCTACAGCTTTTAACCCTCCAAAAATTGCGTAAATAGATCCTACGATCCCTATCCCCCATACCGTAAGCCATAAGGCGGTATTTGCACTAACTCCCAACATTTCAGGAATTCCGAACATCGTACTAATTGCTAATGCACCGGAATACAAAACAATAGGTAAGAAAATAATCATATACCCCGATAGGAATAGCGCCGAAACCAGGGTTTTGGTTCCTCTATCAAAACGTTTTTCTAAAAATTGTGGTACTGTGGTTAGCCCTCCTTTTAAATAACGTGGTAGTAAGAATAATGCGGTTATTACTATGGCTATGGCTGCAAGGGTTTCCCAGGCCATTACTAAAATTCCTTCACTAAAAGCCTGGCCATTTAAACCTACAATTTGTTCTGTAGATAAATTTGTGAGTAAAACCGAACCTGCAATAACTCCTGCAGTAAGGCTCCTTCCACCAAGAAAATATCCATCACTTGTACTTTCATCGGTTTTTCTGGTGGCTAAATAGGCAATTACAGCCACTAATAGGGTAAAACCAATGAATGATAAAATTCCAACCATAGCTTATTTAAAAATTTTGTTAAATATAAAATTATATATGAGTTTTGATCCTACTTAAGGCATAAACTTATTATTGACCGCTAACCGAGAAGTTATATGAGATCCAATTGTAGTACTGATCTCCCGGTTTTAAAACCGCTTCAGGAAAGTTTCTAAAATTAGGAGCATCAGGGAAATTTTGTGCCTCTAAACATAACGAAGGATATTCTTCAGCGATTTCGGTATGGTAATTCAAATCTTCCGGAAGGTTTTCTGGAGCATAAGCCACCAGTGCTTTTTGATTGGTTTTTACTTCCATCTTTATTCCGGTTAAAGGAGCAAAAAGCCTTGCCGCAACTTCATCTTTATCAGATTTTAAAACATAGGTATCATCCAGGCTCCTGTTTCCAATTAATTTACCTTCAATAAAGTTTTTAGGATGCTTTTTAAGTTTGGTTAAATTACCGGTAGGCAATAAGTTTTTATCTACTTCAAGGATTTTTTCAGCTTCAATCTTTAAAAAATGATCGCTTATACTGCCACCTCCATTAAGGTTAAAATAAGTATGATTGGTAAGATTAATCACAGTTTTTTTATCGGTTTTAGCCGAATATTCTATAAGCAATTCATCATTTTCAGTAAGCGTATATTTAACCTCAACCTGTAAATTCCCAGGATAATATTCTTCCCCGTCCTTGCTGAAATAAGTTAGTTTTACTGAAGGATTGGGCGCCACTTCCTCTTCTTCAATTTTCCATATTTTATACTGAAATCCATTCTCGCCGCCATGAAGATGAACATTATTGGTTTCATTTAATTTATAGGTAGTATTATCCAACTGAAACTCCCCATTGGAAATTCTACCGGCATAACGCCCCACCGAAGCACCAAAACATTTATTATGCTCTTTATAGGCCGAAGTTATAAATTCTTCTGCCCGCGGGCTAACCACCACATTCACTTTATTCCCGGCCTTATCTTTTATTTTAAGGCTTATAACAGCAGCACCATAGTTAAGAACCTGGAGTTCACTCCCGTTATTATTAACAATAGCTACCGTTTTTAAATCTTCTTTTTGAGTTTTCAAATTATTTTTTTTAGTTGGTTTTACCGGAAATCCAGTTATCTACTTTTTCTTCCAGAATATTCAAAGGTAAAGCTCCATCTAATAGAATTACATCATGGAATTCCCTAATATCAAAATCATCACCTAGTTTTTGTTCTGCTTCTTCCCTTAACTCCAGTATTTTATTCATTCCTATTTTATAGGCTGTAGCCTGCCCCGGCATAACAATGTGTCGTTCTACCATTTTCACGCAGTCACTTTCTGCATTGGGCGTATTCGCTTTATAATATTCTATTCCTTCCTGCCTGGTCCATTTTTTAGCGTGAATTCCCGTATCTACCACTAGCCTGCAAGAACGCCAGAGTTCCATTGCCAATCTACCAAAATTAGAATAAGGGTCTTTGTAAAACCCTATTTCCTTTGGTAATAATTCGCTGTAGAGGCCCCAACCTTCCACATAAGCGGTGTAAAAACTAAACTTTCTAAACTGCGGAATATCCTCCAACTCCTGGGCTATGGCAATTTGCATATGGTGGCCTGGGATACCTTCGTGGTATGCCAAAGCTTCCATTTGGTAAGTAGGCATAGCAGCCATATCGTATAAATTAGCATAATAAGTTCCCGGCCTTGAACCATCTTTTGCAGGTTGTTGGTAAAATGCTTTCCCGGCACTTTTTTCTCTAAAAGGTTCTACCGCTTTTACTACCAGTTCTGCTTCAGGTTCTGTGAGAAAAAGTTCTTCTAAATTCGCCTTCATTGTGTTTATAATTTCGGTAGCTTCAGCAATATATTTTTGTTTACCAAGAGAATCGTTGGCGTAATAAAATTGCTCATTAGTACGCATAAACTCAAAGAAGTCCTGTAGTGTGCCTTCAAAGCCTACCTCTTCTTTTATTTTTTCCATTTCGCCGTGAATACGTGCTACTTCATCCAACCCTATTTGATGAATTTCCTGGGCCGAAAGATTAGTAGTTGTAGTTCTTTTAAGAGCATTGGCATAAAACTCGTCTCCTTTTGGAAATTTCCACGCGCCAGCATCATTATTTGCACGTTTTTGTTGAGTTTCCAGAAAAGAAATTAAATTTTCGTAAGCGGGTTTTACTTCTTTAACCAGAGCATTTTCAGCTTTTGAAATGAGTTCTTTTTCCTGCGCTTTTGTAATTTCCAGCTTAGATAGCTTAGATTTAAAGTCGTTGAGTAAGGCACTGTTTTCTACAGATTTGCCGAAGGGTTTGCCTTTAATTACATTTCTACTGGATTCCAAAACCCTGTCAAAAACAAAAACCGGCGGAACAATCCCATTTTGTTCCCTAATTTTTAGATTTCCAATAACCTCTTCCATAACCTTGGGAATCCCCTTTAGCCTGGATATATAAGCTTCGGCATCGCTTATAGAATCTATACGGTGCATATTAATTAAAAAAGCTGGCAGCTCGGCATGGCGCCCAAACATCTGGTTTACCGGATAATTATAAAACCGAAAATCATAATCGGCGACTTCATTTTCTAATTTCTGAAGGTATAAATCGTAACTCAAACGCGTTTGCTCGTTTAGGGCTGAAGCATCTACTTTCTTTAAATATTCTAAACGCTTTTTAGCTTTTTTTCGATCTTCGGCATATTTAAGGTGTGAAAAATCGTCCCACTTCCCATAATTGGTTTTTTGTCCCAATTGGGTTTGCATCATAGGCGATTCTTCCACGTCTTTTTGAAATTCTTTTTCAAAATATTCATTTAATTCTGCCGAATGTTCTGCTATTTCTTCTTCGGAATAATTTCCTTCTTTTTGACTACATGAAATACCTAAAAACAGGAAACTGATTAGAAGGATTTTATGAATAAATCTAATACTCATAGGCTATTCTTTTAATATTGAAAATTCTATTGCAGAATCTCCATAAATGGTGTGGGTTTGTTTCTGAAAATCTTCTTCTTCGGCTTCAAAAATATTTGGCACAAAAGTTTGAGGATTTCTGTCTATAAGCGGAAACCAGGTACTTTGCACCTGAATTTGTAATTTATGTCCTTTTTTAAAGGTATGGTTAATATCCTGCAGCGTAATATTTACCGGGGTCTTCTTGTTAGGCTCAAATGGCTCGGGATTTTCAAAACTGTTTCTAAATCTGCCTCGCATCACTTCACTACGCACCATCATATGGTAGTTGTCCATATCAAGATGGTCCATGGTTTCTTCGTAATCTTCTGAGTCGGCCGGGTAAACATCTATTACTTTTACCACCCAATCTGCCGCAGTTCCTGTGGTTGCCACGTTTAAACGTGCCAAAATCTCACCGGTAAGTTTCATATCTTCTTCCAGTACTTCGGTTTCAAAAACCAAAACATCTGGTCTCCTGGCGGCAAAACGCTGGTCGCCTGTCATATATTCTCTTGGAGTGAACACCGCTTTAATTTCATTATTATATGATACAGGTTTTGCAGGGTCACTTACAAAGCTTTCTTCATTATTGGTAGCTTCGTTGGTTAATTCCTGGTTATCTCCCAGGTAAAAAACTTTAGATTCTGCTTCTTTTGGAGGCCAGGCTTCATAAGAATTCCATTTTCGGGCTCCGGTATCGTAAACATAAGCTTCAGCTAGATCTACATCACCATCGCCGTCTTCTTTTAAAAAGTGGTTAAAGAATTTTGTTTCAATATTTCTTTGATAATTTTCAGAAATATTATCGCCAAAATAAACATTTCCTACAGCCTGCCTTTCGGTTTGTCTCGCCCAATCGCCGTGGCTCCACGGGCCAAAAACCATGATATTATAATTATCACTGGTTTCTTCAATTTTCTTGTAAGTATTAAAAGGACCGTAAAGATCTTCAGCATCAAACAATCCGCCCACAACCATTACGGCGGGTTCAATATCTTCTAAATGCTGAATAATCCCGCGACTCTGCCAAAATTCATCATAATTTGGATGCTCTTTTAGTTGTTGCCAAAATATATTGTCTTCTCCATAATATTCGTCCAGATTACTAAGTGGTCCCACATCTAAAAAAAACTGGTACTGATCCTGGGTACCAAGACCCGGCAATTCGTACCAGGCTTCGGTAGTAGGGCTGGTTTTGTCATATCCAAAAAGTGCGGTTGCTCTCCAGTAACTCAATAAATAAGCCCCATTGTGATGAAAATCGTCAAAAAAGAAATCACCTATTCCGGCTTGTGGAGATGAGGCTTTTAGAGCTGGGTGAGCATCTACTAAAGAAGCAACAGCGTAGTGACCGGGATACGAAATTCCCCAGGTTCCTACCCTACCATTATTATTATCTACATTCTCAATAAGCCATTCAATAGTATCATAAGTATCGTTGGATTCGTCAAATTCATTTCCAGATTTTTTCGGAATAATTGCCCGCATATTATCATACCTCCCTTCACTCATCCAGCGGCCCCGTACATCCTGGTAAACCACTATATTCCCTTCTTTCATCAAATATTCATTCGGGCTAATAAGCGAACGAAATTGATCTTTTCCATAAGGCCGGGAGCTATATGGAGTTCGTTGCATTAAAATAGGATATTCTTTAGTAGTATCTTTTGGGGAATAGATGGTAGTGTGTAACAAAGTTCCGTCCCGCATTGGGATATCTACTTCTGTTTTGTTATAATGTTCTTTTACATCATATTCTTCTTGTGAAATAAGATGAACGGGTAAAAAACTCAAAAACAGAAGAATAAAACTTAAACGGAATAATTTCATAGTTAAGGGATATTTTAAGCCCCTAAGATAGAAATTACCCCGACAAACCTAAAGGAATTTTAGTCGATAATCGAGTTTTAAATGCGTCAAGGCCTGCTTCTAAATTAAAAACATTTTCCCTTTTATGCCTTCCTGGCTTAACCCGCTTTAGATTATTTTACCGCTGTCTCCTGGAATTTAGTAAGACCTTCTTGAAGCCAGGTAAGATATTCTGACTCGTTTGGCGTGTAACCAACAGGTTCGTTAAGAAGATTTACATCATTATCCAGCAACACATAAAATGGTTGGGAATTATTTTTAAAATTAAGGGTTTGAAAAGTTGCCCATTTATCACCAATAGTTTCAATAGGTTTTATTCCTCCTTTTGGTTTTAGATAATTAAACTGCGCTGCCTCGGGGAGTTCCTTTCTATCGTCTACATACAGGGAAATAAGAATATATTCTTCATTTAAAACGTCAAAAACTTCTGGATTACTCCAAACCTGCTCCTCCATTTTCCGGCAGTTTACACAGGCCCAACCGGTAAAATCCAGGATTATAGGTTTGTTTTGCTCCCGGGCGGCTTCAAGGCCTTTATCCCAGTCTTTGTATGCTTCCAGGCCTAAAGGTGCTTCGGTACCTTTGTCGTAAATGCTATAAAATAATGGTGGAGGAAAACCACTTAATAATTTAAGGTTGGCTGCAGAAGTATTGGTTAAACCGGGAATTAAATAAAGTACAAATAAGAAAGTAAGCACGCCCACACCAAATCTAACTTTACTGATTTTCTTTTTAGGCCCATCGTGAGGAAAACGAATAAATCCGAATAAATAAGCCATAAGTCCTAAACCTACAAGAATCCATATTCCAAGGAAAATTTCACGCTTTAGAAGTCCCCAATGTTCCACAAGATCGGCGTTAGAAAGGAATTTAAAGGCCAGTCCTAATTCTATAAAACCTAAGGTTACTTTTACCGTATTTAGCCAACCGCCACTTTTTGGCAAAGAATTAAGCCAGTTAGGAAATAGAGCGAAAAGTGCAAAAGGAAGCGCCAGCGCAAGACCAAAACCACCCATTCCCATAGAAAGCTGCATCGCACCACCATCACTGGTAAGCGATCCACCAAGGAGTGAACCTAAAATAGGGCCGGTACAGGAAAAAGAAACTAAAGCTAATGTAAGTGCCATAAAAAAGATGCCTACAAAACCTCCCACGCTAGAAGCTTTATCGTCCATCTTATTACTCCAGGAACTCGGTAAGGTGATCTCATAATAACCGAAAAAAGAGAACGCGAAAATGATGAAAATGATAAAGAAAATAATATTCAGCGTAACATTTGTGGAGATATTATTGAGAATTTCAGGATTTACACTGTCCAGTAAATGAAAAGGTAAGCTGAGCAAAACATAGATAATGAATATGAAAAAACCGTATAAAATCGCGTTAACCAATCCTTTTTGTCGGTTTTTAGCGCCCTTGGTAAAAAAAGAAACCGTAAGCGGAATCATAGGAAAAACACAAGGTGTAAGCAAAGCGATTAAACCACCAATAAAACCAAGCAGAAAAATATTTAGAAAATTATTGCCCTCTTCCTCTTCAGGGGCAAATTTTTCCATTCCTGAAACATTAATGTTTAATGCTTCGGTAAGTTCTTTGTCTTTTTCAGAAATTTCCAGGTCGGTAAAACCTGCGGTTATTTCATTGTCTTCAAGAGAAATATTGAAACGTTCGGTTTCCGGAGGCAAACATTTTTCATCATCACAAACAGAGAAATAAATTTCGGCAATAATTTCAGGATCACTTTCAGGCTGTACTTTTATTTGTTGCCTAAAAACCGCTTCATCTTCAAAATAGGTGATATCGGCTTCAAAAACCTTGTCGTAAATAGGTTCTATATCTGGCTCTGTAGTTTCACCAATAAGTTCAAAATTTTCTTCAGTATTATTATAAGAGAAAGTCGTGGCGATAGGCGCAATATCAATATCGGCTTCCTTTTGCGAATATAAATGCCAGCCATCTTCAAGATTTGCAGTAAAAATAAGCGTGAAGATACTATCGTTTTCCTTTTCTACGGAAGCTTCCCAGCTTATGGGATCTGCCATTTGGGAATCTCCGCTCCCGTCGTCAAAATATTGTGCCTGTAATTGGATAAATGGAATAAAAAATAAGAGCAGACTCGCCAGATATTTCATAAACTGAAAGTGATTTTTATAATTTTTTGATCGGGTGAAGTAATTGAAAAACGCCTGTCGGCACGCTGATTAATCACCCAAACAATTTTTTCGCCAGAGCACAGCAACCAGCTGTTTTCTTTCTCGGGCAAAGATAATTTTTTGTCTTTAAAGAAGTCGCTTAACTTCTTCTTTCCTTTCATCCCAAAAGGATAAAATATATCGCCCTCCTGCCATTTTCTTACCATGAGCGGATAATCCAATTTTTCAGGATCTACATAAATACAATTTGAAGTTTTTTCTGTTATTTCTTTAACTTCTGAAAATGAAAAAGTTCCCATTGGCAACATTGCAAAATCTTCATTTTTCGCAATTTTATAAGTTTTATTTTCCGTTTTATCAATTTCGGTAAGCAGCAAATAATCCCGATCTTTTATTAACCTGTGTGATGCTGAAAAAACCATTTTTCCCGGTTGTGCATCTAATAAATTGTAAACATCGTTCCATTCGGTAAAGCCGAAAGATTTAAGCAATTGGTATAAAATGGCTGAAGTATTCGGTACTTTTTTAAGATAATTTATATCCAGGCTGTAACCGTATTTTGTTTTACCTATAATTTTTGGGTAGAGCAAACTCATATAATCCTCTACCAATTCCTCATTTTCTTTTAAATGAGATTGAGTTATTAAAAAAGTTTCTAAAAACTGCGGATTTATTTCTTCTAAAACAGGTACAAGCTCGTGCCTAATTTTATTCCGAAGGTATTTTGTAGAAGCATTCGTGCTATCTTCTCGCCAGGCAATATTATTATCTCTCGCGTAAGCTTCTATTTCTTTTCGGGAGAAATTAAGCAAAGGTCTTATTATCTTATTACTGTCAGCATTTATACCGCTTAAACCTTCCAGACCGGCACCTCGTAATAAATTAATAAAAAAAGTTTCTAAACTATCGTTCGCGTGATGAGCCGTGAGGGTATAATCAAATTGATGTTTTATTCTTAATTCTTCAAACCATTCATACCTAAGATCTCGTGCCGCCATTTGAATGGATAGGCCATTATCTTTAGCGTATTGCTCGGTATCAAAATTCTCTACAAAAAGCTTCACTTTTAACCTTTTTGCAAGGTCGGTTACAAAATCTTCATCGGCATCACTTTCTTCATCTCTAAGGTTAAAATTGCAATGTGCTAAAGCAAAATCAAGTTTAGCCGAATTACATAAATGGACCAGTACCACGCTATCTACCCCGCCGCTTACTGCAAGCAAAAGCCTGGTGTTACACAAGTACGGGAATTGAGATTTGATCTCATTTTTGAAAGCTTTTTCCATAGAAAATCAAAGATACGAAAAGCCCCTCCTAAATCCTCCCCGAAAGGGAGGACTTTAAAATACCTTTTTGGCCAAGATTATTTGAAATTCTTGAAAAATTTATTCTAAAGCATGCCGCATTGCGGCTGCCTTTAACAGGCATTCCTCATACTCTTTCTCCGGTTTAGAACCGGCAGTAATTGCGCCTCCAACCGAAAAAGACACATATTTTTTCGCCGAGTTATATAAAATACTGCGTATAACCACGTTAAAATCGAAATCGCCGTTTGGAGTAAAATAACCCACGGCACCACTGTAGAGTCCGCGTTTTGTTTCTTCCAGCTCTTCAATAATTTTCATTGCTGAAATCTTTGGCGCCCCCGTCATACTTCCCATAGGAAATGTTGCTCGTAAAGCTTCTACCGGCGGAATGCCGTCATCAAGTTCCGCAGAAACTGTAGAAATCATTTGATGCACTTGTTTAAAGGAATAAACCTTGCAAAGTTCATCTACATTTACACTGGCTATTTTCGCAATTTTAGAGAGGTCATTTCGCACCAGGTCTACGATCATCACATTTTCAGATTGCTCCTTCGGGTCTTTGGAAAGCTCCTCGGCAATTTTGATATCTTCTTCTGAATTCTGCGAGCGCCTGGCTGTGCCCTTTATAGGTTGGGAAATTAATTTTGATCCTGATTTCTTTAAATAGCGCTCTGGCGAAGCCGAAAGCAAATAATGTTCTTCCAGTTTGAGAAAAGTCGCAAATGGCGGGCCCGAGAGATCATTAAGGTCCTGAAAAACTTTAAAAGGCTCAATCTCTCTATTTTCAGCAAAAAATTCCTGGCAAAAATTTGCTTCATAAATATCGCCGCGCTGGATATAAGCGAGCATTTTTTCGACTTTTTGAAGATATTCTTCTTTAGAGATTCTAGCCTGTATTTTTGATTCCGGGTTTTCGGTTTCCGGTTTTCCGGTTTCAATCTGGTTTATTGATAGATTTGAAATCTCGGTAAAATCTTCTTCAATTTCATCGTCCAGCATATTTAAATAATGCATTTCCAACTGGTCTCCTTTCAGCAAGAATAGTTTTTGAGGCTGAAAAAAATAGAGATCCGGGAAATCCAATCCGTCGTGGTTTTTAGAAGAAAGTCTTTCCACGTCATTTTTAAGATCGTAAGACAGGTAACCGAAAATCCAATCTTTAGTGGTTTGCTGGTATTCCTGAAGTGTGGCAAAAGCCTGGTGGTAATCGGTTTTTATTGCGGTAAATGCGCCCACAGCCAGCAAAGCATCAAATTCGCCATGCTCCTGATGGTAATTATTGCTGTCCAGCCAGGCAATTTCTTCAAACTGCTTACTCCATTGCAAGAGTTGCTGTTTGAATTTTAACGGCTTTTCTAAAGTATAAGTTAGTTTAGTACGCACCTGGCTTCAATTTTGGGCGCAAAGGTAAGAACAATTTAACGTAGCACATATTTAAAATCTTTTGTGATTTTGCCAAAAATTTAATTGAAAACAAAGCCTTATTAAAGCAGAAAAAAATTAACTAAAAATACTTTTGAAATCGCAGGAAAAAAGTTTAATATTAAGACAAGTCCTCCCAAGCGCAAAATTCAATATAAAGATCCAATATTTTCAATGTTTACAGATTCAGAAAAACTTACTTTAGCCGATATAGAAAACCTTGATTTCACTACTGTTATTTGGGTTGTGGCCCCACTTATGTTCTTTTTTGTTTTACTTGAATTCCTTATTGGTAGAAAAAAGTACAAAAATCTTTATTCGGGGAAAGATTTCCTGGCTTCTACAGCCATTGGGATTGGTAATTTAATCCTGAACGGGTTTATGAAAATAGGAGTCTTTATGGTGTTCCTTTTCTTTTTTAATCTGGCGCCGTTTAAAATTCCACATACCTGGTGGTCTTATGTATTATGTTTAATATTATTGGATTTTAGCAGGTATTGGGCACATAGATTTGCTCACGAACAACGTTTTTGGTGGTCTACACACGTGGTTCATCATTCTTCTGAACATTATAATTTATCAACTTCTTTTAGATTATCCTGGACGCAGAATTTAAAGATCATTTTCTTTTTACCGGTAGTATTGTTAGGCTTTCATCCCTTGGTGTTCTTTATTGTGCATCAACTGGAAGTACTTTATCAATTCTGGATTCATACCGAATTAATAAAAAAATTACCCCGGCCAATCGAGTATATCTTTACTACGCCCTCGCACCACCGGGTACACCATTCGGTAAATGAAAGATATCTGGATAAAAATTATGGTTCTACTTTTATATTCTGGGATCGTATTTTCGGAACTTTCCAGGAAGAAGATGAAAAACCCCGTTATGGTATTACCAAACCGGTAAACTCCTACAATCCTTTTTTCCTCGTTTTCCACGAATGGATTGAGGTTGGCAAGGATATCTGGAAGGCTAAATCACTAAAAGAAGCCTGGCTTATATTATTCGGAAGCCCGGTAGACAAACACAAGGAAGATATGGGACTTACAGGGAAATCTGAAACTGAATTGTCCAGTATTGGCAAGGCCAACGAAGAATTCAATATAAAAAAAGCGAGATAATTTTATTCTTCCAGTTGATGAGAAAAAGTGATTAACACATCTTCTATTCCCATATCCAGTACTTCATTTAGCACCTTCCCGTCTTTAAAATTATCATTAAAGGAAGGTAAACTGAAGCTTTCTATCACCTCGCCGCCAAATCTTGGTAAAATCCCCTTAGTATATTCTAAAGCTGATGCGGCTCCACGTTTGCCGGGAGAAGTACTGATCAATAAAATCTTTTTTCCCTCAAGGAAATTACGGTCTAATCGGGAAAGCCAATCGATTATATTTTTAAAGTAAGCTGAAACATTGCCATTATGCTCATTCACCGCAATTACCAATGCGTCGTGGTCCTTAATAATATTATTAATTATGGTGGCGCCTATAGGCATACCCTTCTCCATTTCCCTATCGACGCTATAAATTGGTAATTCATACTGGGTAAAATCCTGAACTTTCACCTCGTGCCCCTGTATGCGATTAGCTACATGTGTTAATAACTGAAAATTAATGGAAGTACTACTATTGGAACCGGTAAAGGCAAGAATCTTTTTCATCTAAATGATTTTTATCAAAAATACCGAAATAAATGAAATGATTCCTTATTGATAGAATTGAAAAACTTGTGAGCTTTCATTTTATTCTAAGTTTGTAATTCCTCGTCACTCTGAACTAGGTTCAGAGCCTGCTCCGATTTCTATCGGAGGTCTTAGTTGAGTTTTACATTTATTCATCTTAGATGCTGAAACAAGTTCAGCAAGACGGTTTTTGAAAATAAAATAATTCAGAACTTTTATAGATTATTTCCCGTCCTGCCACGGGATTAGTTCAACTAACTAATTTAAAATTGCCAGGAGCAATTTTAAATTAGAGTTTCACTAACTTTGCCGGTTCATAAAAACTTCATTTAGTGACTTTTCAGGATTTAAATATTACCACTCCCCTGCGCAATGCGCTGGAAGATATTGGCATTAACACGCCTACACCTATTCAAGAGGAATCTTTTTCTACAATTATGTCTGGGAAAGATATGGTGGGCATCGCGCAAACCGGTACCGGGAAAACCTTTGCCTATATGCTTCCAATATTACGAATGCTTAAATATTCGGAACAAAAAAATCCGCGGGTACTGGTTTTGGTGCCTACGCGCGAACTTGTGGTGCAGGTAGTTGAAGAAATTGAAAAACTAACCGCTTATATGAATGTTCGTATCACCGGTATTTATGGTGGTGTAAATATGAACACGCAGCATCAATCGCTTTTACAGGGCCAGGATATTGTGGTAGCCACACCGGGAAGATTGTACGATCTTGTACTTAGACGCGCGCTTCAGTTAAAATCTATTCAAAAATTAGTGATAGATGAAGTAGATGTGATGTTAGACCTGGGTTTTAAATTTCAGATCAATAATATCTTTGAATTGCTTCCGCAGAACCGACAAAACATTATGTTTTCAGCAACAATTACTGAAAATGTTGAAAATCTAATCGAGGCTAATTTTAAAAGTCCGCAAACTATTTCTGTCGCTGCCAGTGGAACGCCCCTTGATAATATTAAACAAACCGGTTATAAAATCCCGAACTTCTATACTAAAGTAAATTTACTAAAACATCTTTTAGCCGATAAAGAAACCTACTCCAAGGTCTTGATCTTTGTGGCTTATAAAAGAATGGCCGACCGACTTTACCCGGAATTAGAACAGTATTTCCATGATGAATGCACGGTTATTCATTCCAATAAAACCCAAAATTATCGTTTGCGTAGTATCAAACAATTTGGCAGCGGATTTTGCCGAATTTTAGTTGCAACCGATGTTATGGCTCGTGGACTTGATATTGAATCGGTAAGCCACGTGATCAATTTTGATACGCCAAAATATCCTGAAAATTATATGCACCGAATTGGCCGTACCGGAAGGGCCGAAAAGGAAGGGAATTCGATATTAATGACTACGGAAGCTGAATTGGAATCACTTGAAAAAATTGAAGCTCTGATGAAAATGGAAGTTCCGCAGGAAGAATTACCTGCGGAAATTGAAATTTCTTCAGAATTAATTCCGGAAGAGCAACCTAAGGTTTTTGAAATTAATAACCCGGGGAAAAATAAGGACGAAAACGCTCCCGGCCCTGCTTTTCACGAGAAGAAAGAAAAAAACAGGAAAGAGAATCTTGGCGGATCTTACCGAAGAGAAATTGCCAAAAAGTATAAAAAGCCAAAAACTCGCGGGGATAAAAATGCGAACAGGAGAAAGAAAAAATAATTGTTGAAATGCACGAGTTACAGAACGAGTTCTTAAGTATTAACGTAAATTCCATTGGCGCAGAAATATCCAGCCTTAAAAACCTGGAAACCGGAATAGAACATTTATGGCAGGGAAATCCTGAATTTTGGGCAAGCCAGGCGCCTAATTTGTTTCCAGTAATTGGTGTCTTAAAAAACGGGGAATATATTTTTGACGGAAAAACTTATAAAATGCCTAAACACGGGTTTATTAGGTATAATGAAGAAATTAAATTCAAGGAAAAAACTTCAAATTCTTTAGCATTTCAACTGGAATATTCAGAAAAAACTTTAGAAATTTATCCATTTAAATTTAGGTTTGAAATCTCATTTATTCTGGATGAAAAAAGCCTGAAAATTAAACATCAAGTTTTCAATTTAGACGAAAAACCCCTTTATTTTTCACTGGGCGGGCATCCTGCGTTTAATACTCCTATTAGTAAAAATGAAGTTTACGAAGATTATTACCTGGAATTTGATCAAAAAATGGACTTACGAACCCATGTTTTAAGCAAAAATGGACTGGTAAGTTATAACACCGAGGGAATATTAGACAACGAAGATAAAATTAGACTACATAAAGAGCTTTTTGCCAAAGACGCACTGATTTTCAAAAATATTAGGTCTAAAAAAGTTGCATTAAAAAGTAAAAATTCTGGTGCAATTTTATCAGTAGAATATTCAGATTTTAAAAACCTGGGAATTTGGGCTAAACCGGGCGCACCCTATGTTTGCATTGAACCCTGGCTAGGAATTGCCGATATTGAGGGCACCGATCAAAACCTAAAAACCAAAGAAGGGATTGAAATTCTAGAAGCCAATAAAACTTTTGAAGCGTCCTATACGGTTAATATTCCTTAGCTTTTTTTTGCTGATGCATTTTTAAAAATTTTTTAACTTAACATACTGATTTTTAATCTCATTTTAGCATAAACTTCTGGGCATGAGTAAAAATGAGAAAAGAAAAAAGTACACTAAAAAAAGGTATGTCTTACCAGTTCTTATCGTCGTGCTATTGATTATTGGTAGGATTGCACTTCCCTATATTTTAGAAAATTATGTTACTAAAACCCTCAATAATATTCCGGGCTATGAAGGTAGTGTTTCAGATGTTGATCTTTCTCTTTGGCGTGGCGCTTACCAAATTGAAGGTTAATCTTAATGGAAGAAAACTCCCAGGGAGAAAAACCGCTGTTAGACTTTCCTTATAGTGATATTTCAATAGATTGGCGCTCTTTGTTTAAAGGCAAAATTGTGAGTGAAATTGAGATGCAAGATCCTAATTTCAACTACATTTTTGAAAACCAGGAAAAGAAAGATGAAGCAGATGTTGAAGACTGGACTAAAGCTCTCACCAATTTAGTACCTATAGATATAAACCATTTTGTAGTACATAACGGAACTGCGAATTTTGTAGAAGTATCTACAGAGCCTCAAATTAGTTTGTTTTTAGAAAAAATTAGTTTAAAAGCACATAATCTTAGCAATGTTGTAGACAGGGAAAAAGAACTTCCTTCCCATTTATGGGCCAATGCTGTTTCTATGGGCGGTGGCGATGTAGGAATTCATGGAAATCTAAATTTACTAAAACAAATTCCCGATATGGATATGGAATTTAGTCTAAAAAAAGCTGAGGCTACATCGTTAAACGAAATTACCCGCCGCTACGCGGGAGTGGATTTTGAAAGTGGAACCTTTGAATTATACAGTGAACTTGCTATAGCCAATGGATTTCTGAAAGGTTATATAAAACCCATGTTGATTAACACTAAGCTTATTGAAAAAGATGATGATGGCGGAATTTTCAAGAAGTTATGGGAAGGTTTTGTCGGTTTTTTAAAGTTCGCTCTCAAAAACCAGGGCACTGATACTTTGGCCACCCGTGTTCCTTTAGAAGGAGACCTAAATAATGTTGAATCTGGCGTTTGGACAACAGTCTTAAATATCTTTAAGAATGCCTGGATTGAAGCTTTCAAAGGATCTATAGACGCCGATATTAAGTTTGAAGATGCAAAACAGGAAAGTGCAAAAGAATAACTCTTAATCGTTTTCCTGAAAAAATGAAATGCAAGACCTGCTCCATTGAATAATCTGGGCAGGTCTTATAAAATTTTGAACTAAATATAAAGTATTCTAAGGCCTCTACAATTTATCTTTATTTGCCGTTTTCTCTTTCTGGGTTTGATCCATAAACTCGCGCTCTTCACGGGCATTAGCTTTCCCAATTTTTGTAGAATCTTCTTTATTCGGTTGCTTCTTGGATTTGCTTTTATCCCTATCGCGTTCTTTTTGCTTAAGATCACGGAATTCTTCCTGCTCCCGGTTTTTATCCTCCTTTTTTAAAGACTCCCAGTTCTCCTCCATTTTTTTAATATCTTCCTTCTTAGCCATTACAGTTTAATTTATTGGTTTTTGTAGATAAAAGATACAAATGGAATTTCATCAAACTCAGCTTACTGGCAGTTTTAACAAGAATTTATTTTTTAGGATAAATCCTTCAATTTTGTGGCATCAATATCCTGGTGAGAAGCATGGTGCACTACTTCTTCATTTTGCAGAATAATTAACTGCGGACTTTCGTGTCTCACACTCAACTCATCGGCCACCGCGTTAGAAACGTCACGATGCTTTCTTAGATCCAGAAAATAAAGTTTCGTATTTTCATTTTCTTCATATTCCCTTTCAAAATTCCTCAACACCATTTTACTAATTCCACAACTGGTGGAATGCTTAAAAATTCCTATCGTTCTTTCTTTAGATTCTTCCTTCGCAATGGTAATTTGGTCTTTATCGGTTAAATCTGTCCAGGGAAATTCAGCTTTTTCTTTCGCTTCATCCCCATCACTTTTAAAAATTTTATCTAGTAATCCCATAGTTATTTCTTTCGTATAAAATTAATTCTTAATAAATTTAATCTCCTTCTCAAATCAAAATTATTTTCAAAACTTTAACCCAAGTGTCAATTTGGCGTTAATTTCTGAATAATAACAGCCATTTTGTCTTAATTTTTTAATGGTATATCAATTGCTCTATTCATTCAAAAAATAAACGACTATGAATTTTAATAATTTTACCATAAAATCCCAGGAGGCCATCCAGCAGGCACAACAACTTGCTCAGGAGTTAGGCCATCAGCAAATTGAAAATGAACACATTTTTAAAGCAATAAGTATTGTAGACGAAAATGTAGCGCCTTTTCTATTGAAAAAATTAAACATAAACGTCAACCTCTTCAACGAAATTTTAGATAAAACCTTACAGAGTTTTCCCAAAGTAAGCGGAGGCGATATTATTCTCTCACGCGAAGCAGGAAAAGCAGTTAACGAAGCTTCTACAATCGCTAAGAAGATGAATGACGAATATGTTTCTATTGAGCATCTTATTCTCGCAATTTTTAAATCTTCCAGTAAAGTAGCCCAGATCTTAAAAGACCAGGGCGCGACTGAGAAATCTTTAAAAGCAGCAATAGAAGAATTACGAAAAGGTGATCGTGTAACTTCACAAAGCGCAGAAGAAACCTATAATTCTTTAGATAAATACGCCAATAATTTAAACCGAATGGCCGAAGAAGGAAAACTGGATCCTGTAATTGGCCGTGACGAAGAAATTCGTAGAATTTTGCAAATCCTTTCCCGAAGAACTAAAAACAACCCAATGCTGGTTGGAGAGCCGGGAACCGGTAAAACGGCAATTGCCGAAGGTTTGGCACATAGAATTATTGCCGGCGATGTTCCAGATAACCTCAAAAATAAGGTGATTTATAACCTGGATATGGGAGCGCTTATAGCCGGGGCAAAATATAAAGGAGAGTTTGAAGAACGCCTTAAAGCAGTTATTAAAGAAGTAACTTCCAGTGATGGGAATATCGTGCTTTTTATAGATGAAATTCATACGCTTGTGGGTGCCGGTGGCGGCCAGGGCGCTATGGATGCCGCGAATATTTTAAAACCTGCTTTGGCTCGTGGAGAATTGCGTGCTATTGGTGCCACTACTTTAGATGAGTATCAAAAATATTTTGAAAAAGACAAAGCCCTGGAAAGAAGGTTTCAGAAAGTTATTGTAAATGAACCAGATACTGAAAGTGCAATTTCTATTTTACGCGGAATTAAAGAAAAATATGAAACTCACCACAAGGTTAGAATAAAAGACGAAGCAATTATTGCCGCGGTAGAATTATCTCAGCGTTATATTACCAACCGCTTCTTGCCCGATAAAGCCATTGATTTAATGGATGAAGCGGCATCAAAACTACGGATGGAGATTAATTCTAAACCCGAAGAACTCGATGTTCTGGATAGAAGAATTATGCAGCTGGAGATTGAAATTGAAGCAATAAAACGCGAAAAAGATGAAAATAAGCTAAAAATACTACGGGCTGAACTGGCAAACCTAAAAGAAGAGCGAAACGAGTTGCACGCGCGCTGGCAGAATGAAAAGGGCGTGGTAGATAATATTCAGAATTTAAAATCTGATATTGAAAACTTTAAAGTTGAAGCAGAACGTGCAGAGCGTGAAGGCGATTACGGGAAAGTAGCCGAAATTCGCTACGGAAAGATCAAAGAAGCCCAGGAGAAGCTGGAAGAATTGCAAAAAACCGTAACCGAGAATCAGAATGAAAAATCACTTATCCAGGAAGAAGTAACCAACGAAGATATTGCTGAAGTTGTGGCAAAATGGACCGGAATCCCGGTGACTAAAATGTTGCAAAGCGATCGTGAAAAGTTATTAAAACTTGAAGACGAATTACATAAACGTGTGGTTGGACAGGAAGAAGCCATAATTGCTGTAAGTGATGCGGTACGAAGAAGCCGGGCTGGTTTACAGGATCAAAAACGGCCAATTGGTTCTTTCTTGTTTCTTGGAACCACGGGAGTTGGAAAAACCGAGCTGGCTAAAGCGCTTGCAGAATACTTATTCGATGATGAATCTGCAATGACACGTATTGATATGAGTGAATACCAGGAAAGGCATTCTGTGAGTCGTTTGGTAGGAGCGCCTCCAGGGTATGTAGGTTATGACGAAGGTGGCCAGCTTACCGAGGCAGTGCGAAGAAAACCTTATTCCGTGGTGCTTTTAGATGAAATTGAAAAAGCCCACCCAGATACTTTCAATATCTTATTGCAAGTGCTGGATGAAGGAAGGCTAACCGATAATAAAGGACGCCTGGCCGATTTTAAAAACACCATTATTATTATGACTTCCAATATGGGAAGCCATATTATTCAGGATAAATATGAAAATATGAAAGACCTGGATACCGCAATGGAATCTGCAAAAACTGAAGTTCTGGCGTTATTGAAGCAAAACGTAAGACCAGAATTTATAAATAGGATAGACGATATTATAATGTTTAGTCCTTTAACGCAAAAAGATATCAGGAAAATTGTTTCACTTCAGCTTAAAGAGGTGAAGAAAATGCTTGAAAAACAGCACATTGTTCTTGATGCTACAGATGAAGCAATTAGTTTCCTTGCCAGTCGCGGTTTTGATCCACAGTTTGGCGCAAGGCCGGTAAAAAGAGTAGTTCAGCGGGAAGTTTTAAATAAGCTATCTAAAGAAATTCTCGCGGGAAATATTAAAACCGACAGTATTATTCTAATAGATGAGTTTAACGAGGAGTTGGTATTTAGAAATGAAACCAACCCGGTAGAAACCGAATAATTTTAGATGAAAATCAAAAAAAAAGGCTGGATAAAAATTTATCCAGCCTTTTCTCTTTTTCATAGTTGCAAATTACATACTATCAATTTCTCTTTTTAATTCTTCCTTAGTCTTACCAGTTTTTTCCTGTAAACGACCAAGCATTTCATCGAATTTTCCTTCAGAATAAGTGGTATCATCATCGGTCACATCACCATACTTTTGCTTAAACTGACCTCTAACTTGTTTCCACTTTCCTTCTAACTGATCATTATTCATAATATATGGTTTTAGGTGTTAATAATAATTTCAATTTACAATATGAAGCCAGCTTAAACTCTCAATAAACTCCCATATTTCTCTTAAGGATTTGTTATTTTTGAAGCTAAAATACCTTGATGAAAAGACTCCTTTTACTCCTGGTGGCTGTAAGCTTTTTTGGCTGCGCTACAACAAAAAATATTGACAATTCAAATATTAAATTGCGCTATTTAGACGATGTGGTACTCCCGCAAAATCTTGAAGTTGAAGGCACCATAGTGGGCGGACTTTCAGGTATAGATTTTCACAATGGCAGTTATTACCTTGTTTGCGACCAGGCTTCCAATCCGCGAGTTTATAAAGCTGAAATTCCCTTGTTGAACCGATCTATAGACACAGTTTTAATTACTGAAGTTATTAAATTGAATAGAAACCATGAGTTTTACAAACAACACACGCCCGATCTAGAAGGGTTTAGATTTGATGCTGAAAAAAATGAATTAGTATTATCAGCCGAAGGTTCTATTCAAAATGGGAAAGATCCCTCCGTTTTTCATATTTCTACCAAGGGAGAATTTTTATCAGCTTACGAAATTCCGGAATATTTTAAAGCTTCGGGAGAACAAAAACCCAGAAATAATGGAGTTTTTGAAGGTTTAGCCGAAAGTTTTGATAAAAAAGCTTATTGGGTAGCAATGGAACTTCCACTGGAAAAAGATGGTCCTAAACCTAAAATCTATGCTACAAACTCGCCGGTAAGAATTACCAAATACAATAAAAATACGCAAAAGCCAGAACGACAATTCGCATATAAATTAGACGGAATTTCAAAGTTTCCAATTAACTGGTTTGCTGTAAATGGGGTTACCGAAATTTTGGAATATGCTGAAGATAAATTTCTTGTTCTGGAACGCGCTTATTCTGCCGGGTATGGCTCTAACGGGAATACGGTCAAGATTTTTGATGTAGATGCTTCAGAAGCTACCAATACTTTAGCACTGGAAAATCTTCGTAAATCTAATTACCAGTATGCTGAAAAAAGACTGGTTTTCGATTTTAAATCGGTTAAAAATTTCCTCACCGAGGAAACTATAGATAATATTGAAGGAATGACCTTTGGCCCCGATTTACTAAACGGAAAAAAATCTTTGTTGCTGGTTTCAGACGATAATTTTAGTAGCTTTAGTGATCAAATTACGCAGTTTATTCTTTTAGAACTGGAAATAAAATAAATATGAAACCATATCTTTTAGTTTTGAGTCTTATTTTTTTAACCTCCTGCAATTTTGAAGATAAAGAACCAGAGGAAATTATGGAAGCTGCCAAAGATCCTTCAGAAGCAATTACCACCTATTATTTTATTCGGCATGCTGAAAAGGATACCACAGATGCTCAAAACGAAGACCCCGAATTAACCGAAACAGGTGAAAAAAGAACCCAGGATTGGGTAAAAACCTTTAAAGATATAGATTTTGATCTTATATATAGTTCAGAATACAAAAGAACCTTAAATACCGCCCGGCCTATAGCTGAAGCTAAAAACAAAGAGGTTAAGTTCTACAATACAGAAAAATTAAACGATAAAGATTTTCAGAAAAACACAAAAAATAAAACAGTTTTGGTAGTTGGGCATAGCAACCTAAACCCCGAATGGGTAAATTACATCTTAGGAAGAAAAAAATACCAGGATATTGATGAAAAAGTTTACGGTAGTTTATTTATAGTAACCGTACATCCAGACGATTCAAGAACTTCACAAGTTTTATATGTGAATTAAAAAATGTAGTTTAAAAACTAAAAGCTTTCAAACTACATTTTTATATAATTATTACGAAAAATTATCCGTTTAGAATATTAATCGCTTTGGCGTTTACAAATTCTTTAAGTCCGAAGCCACCGTGTTCACGGCCGTAACCTGAATTTTTCACTCCGCCAAAAGGCATATTTGGTTGTGCAAGCCCGAATGAATTAATAAATACCATCCCGGTATCAAAGTGCTTACTGGCCAATTCTACGGCCTTATCTACATCTTCAGAGAAAATTCCCCCTCCAAGTCCAAAACGGCTATCATTAGCAATTCGCATTGCATCTTCATCATCTTTAGCTTTTATCAACGAAGCCACGGGTCCAAAAAGTTCATCGTCGTAAGCAGGTTGGCCCGGCTTTACGTTTGCCAAAACGGTAGCAGGATAATAAAAGCCATCACCATCGGGAATTTTACCGCCGCACAGTACTGCCGCTCCTTTCTTCACACTGTCTTCAACCTGTTCGTGCAATTCTTCGCGAAGATCTTCTCGTGCCATTGGCCCAAGGTCGCTCTCATCACTGGTTGGATCTCCAGCTTTTAAATTCTTCATCTTTTCTACAAAAGCTTCTTTAAATTCATCGTAGACTTTCTCGGTAACCACAAATCTTTTGGCAGCCACACAGGTTTCGCCATTATTATAAACTCTACCTTTTACGCACCATTCCACAGCTTTCTTAATATCGGCATCTTCAAGTACTAAATAAGCATCATTAGAACCGAGTTCCAAAACAGTTTTCTTAAGGTTAGCGCCTGCTTTTTCACCAATTATTTTCCCGGCTCCCGGGCTTCCGGTTAAGGTTACACCCCTCACAAGATCGTGTTCAATTATAGAATCTGACTGGTCGTGGTCTATTAAAAGCACTTTAAAAAGGTCTTTGGGCAAACCGGCTTCTTTAAATATTTTTTCGAGAAGTAATCCTGAACCGGTCACACTTTCAGCGTGTTTCAGTAAAACTCCATTTCCAGCCATAAGGTTGGCAATTGTATATCTAATTACCTGGTAAGCGGGGAAATTCCAGGGTTGGATTCCGTAGATTACTCCAATAGGTGAGTAAGTGATTATTCCGCGACCGCCATCTGGCAACTCACGTTCTTCATCTTTTAAATTTTCGGGACCATTGGCTGCTGTCCATTCACAAATTCCTGCACAAAGATCAATTTCCTGTTCTCCTTGCTTGAGTAATTTACCCATTTCGGCAGTCATTAATTTTACCAATTCGGCTTTGTATTCGGTTAGCTTCTCCCCTATTGCTTTAATTACCTCAGCTCTTTGTTTTGGAGATTTTTCACGCCATTTTAAAAATGCCTGGTGACATTCTTCCACGGCATCTTTTGCTTCCTGGTCTGTAAAATATTCGTAAGTGTCTAATTCTTTACCCGTGGCCGGGTTAATGGTTTTCAATGTTTTCTCTTTCATAACTATTTTTTTGGAAATTTAAAGTTATGAACTGAGGCAAAGAATGTGAACTAAGGCGTTGTTAAAGCTTTTAAAACAACACGTTAATTAGGAAGAATTAACAGGTGTGCGTAAGAATATTCTTCAGAATTTAATTCAAAAGATTGACTTCTATATTTCTGTTTTCAATTTTGGAGAGTAATTCCAGTTGCCGGGCTTCGTAAAGATCATCTAGTTCATTTAGAGGAGTATCCAAATCATCGGTTTTGTAATTCTCATAATCTACAAACCGAATGCCCTCTATAGTTCTGGGGTTGTAAGCCTTTCTAAATCGCAACCCGCCCTCATTAACTTCAAAACTATATGCAAGATAATCTATGTGGTAATTTTGGGTATTAATCCAATACATATAAACATCTTCGTGATCTGTACCACCACCTTCTGCATTAAAAGTAACCTTTATTTCATAATATTCTTTATCGTTAATGGTGTCTTTTCCTATTAATTCTTTATTTACTGCGGCATCATTTAAACCAAAAGGCAGCTGCACAAAATAATGAACCGAATTCACTGAATTTGCATAAACGTTTTTCATAGAATCTGAAAGTTGTACTGCGGTATCTTTGTAATAACGGGTAAAACCTTCATTCTTTACTACGTCCCGGTATTGGGTGCCGGTAGAATCGGCCAGGATGCGCTCTAATTCAAATTTCCCACCTTTTCTACTACTGCTATAGGAACCTTTTCTAAAATCGAAACTTATTTCGGCCTTTTTATAATTTTCTCCGCCTGCATTTTCAATGGCTTTATCTATAATTTGCTGCGCAGTTTCTTCATTAGAATTACATGCAAAAGTGAGTGCTATAATAAGTGCTCCTAAAAAGTATTTTTTCATCTTAAAAATTATAAAGATTACAGGCTGTTGAGATAACAAAATGGTTTGCAAAGGTAAATAAAATGATGAATTGACGGGTAACATTAGTCACACATAGCAGTTGTGATTTTCCTTATTTCATTTTCATTTTACTATTTTGCGGCTTCAAACTAAATACACCTATGAAAAAACAAATTTTACTTTTAGCATTTTTAAGCTTTGGATTATTCACAGCCTGTGACACAGATGATGATTCACCAAATGAAACACCGCAAATTAATGAAGAATTACTGGGCATCTGGTATATAGACGCTCTAATTGTTGAAGGTGAAGAAACACCTTATAACGACCACGAAGATTGCGGTAAGGATTATGTTGAATTCAACGAAGACGGAACTTACAGACAGATTGATATATGGGGTTGTGAAGAAGACGTTGATGAGGAAGGAACATACACCGCGACTGGTAACACCATTAGTCTTACCGTTTCTGGAAATGATGTGGTTGTTATGGATATTGTTACCCTAAATTCTGAAACGCTCCTCGTAGAAGGAATGGATGATGTTGATGATGACGGGGAAGAAGAAGTGGTACAACAGAGGTTTACAAGGGAATAACGGCTAATCCAACGGAAATTCGATATAAAGTGTTACGAATTCTGTAAATACAGGTAATGTTTCTGTAAAGCTTCCTATTTTTGTTTCTTATGAAGAAGACCAGCAATACCATAAATATAAAAAATCGAAAGGCTCGGTTTGAATATGAAATCCTCGATAAATATGTGGCCGGGATAAAACTGGCCGGTACCGAGATAAAAGCCATTAGGCAGGGAAAAGCTTCTATAGCCGAAAGTTTTTGTGAATTTCAGAATCACGAATTATTCGTGATTAATATGCACGTTGAAGAATATTCTCACGCCACTCATTTTAACCATAATCCAAAAAGTGAGCGGAAACTCCTTTTGCAGCGCCGCGAATTACGAAAACTAGAAAAAGAAGTAAAGAATTCCGGACTTACCATTATTCCGCTGCGAGTTTTTATAAACGACCGCGGACTCGCGAAAATGCAAATAGCGCTTGCAAAAGGTAAAAAACTCTACGATAAAAGAGAGACTATTAAAGACCGCGAAAGCAAACGAAAATTAGACAGGATTAAGAAAGAATACAAATAAATCCTGGATGCAGCCGGCAAAACAGATTCTACCGCTAATCGTTTTTTCCCAGTTTTGCTGCACCTCGCTTTGGTTTGCCGGTAATGCGGTGATGCCTGAGCTTTACCTCAATTTTAATTTACAAGACGAAGCTTTAGGACATTTAACCTCTGCGGTACAATTCGGTTTTATTCTGGGCACGCTCTTCTTTGCTTTTCTTAGCCTTGCCGACCGGTTTCCACCTTCAAAACTCTTCTTTATCTCTGCGGTTTTTGGAGCAATTTTTAACCTAGGAATTGTTCTCGAAAACAACAATTTAAACTCCTTACTTCTACTGCGTTTTCTCACAGGATTTTCCCTGGCTGGAATTTATCCTGTAGGAATGAAGATCGCTGCAGATTATTATGACAAGGGCCTCGGGAAATCGCTCGGTTATTTGGTTGGAGCCCTGGTTTTAGGTACTGCTTTTCCGCATTTTTTAAAGACTTTCACCGGTACCGAAAACCTACCCTGGCGTTATGTTATTATTGCCACTTCCGGTTTCGCATTTCTGGGCGGATTTTTAATTTTTCTATTTGTTCCCAACGGTCCATTTAGAAAAGCAAAGGGCAAGTTTAAAGTTGATGCTGTTTTTAGCGTTTTTAAGAATAAAAATCTGCTTAGCGCTGCTTTTGGTTATTTCGGGCATATGTGGGAGCTCTATACTTTTTGGGCTTTTGTTCCAATTATTTTAGCGACTTATAAAATTTCGTTTCCCGAAAGTAATTTTGATATTCCGTTTTGGTCATTTATAATTATTGGAATTGGCGGACTTTCCTGTGTTTTGGGTGGTTATATTTCAGAAATTGCCGGGATAAAACGAACCGCTGCGACCGCTTTACTCCTATCGGGTTTATGTTGTATAATTTTTCCTTTCATTTTTCTACAGCCTTCAGCAACAATACTCATCTCATTTTTATGCTTTTGGGGAATTATGGTAGTCGCCGATTCACCTCTATTCTCAACATTGGTAGCTAGAAACGCCCCACCGGAAATTAAAGGCACAGCCCTTACCATTGTAAATTCCATAGGTTTTGCCATTACTATTGTGAGTATCCAGTTAATTACTTATTTGAATCAATTGGAACCGGTGTATAGTTTAAGTTTGCTTGCTATAGGACCTGCCCTGGGTTTGTGGGGATTATTTCAGAAAAAAGTACAGCTTTAGCAAACAGATAAATAGACTAAGCATAATTATTTTGCCTAATTTGGCCACTTCTTAAATTCATCATCATGCATCAAAAAATCATCATCATTTTTCTTATTCTTTCATCAATTAACTTAACTGCCCAAATTACCGGCAAGGTTACCGATACGGAAAACGAAACGCTCCCCTATGTCAATATTTATACTGAAGATGGGAGATTTGGAACTACGACTAATGAAAATGGCGTTTATGAACTAAAAATAAATAGGCCGGGAGATTACAATTTAGTCTTTCAGTTTTTGGGTTATCAAACTCAGAAAAAAACTATTTCAATTGAAGAATTTCCCCACGAATTAGATATAAGCTTAATACCCGAAACTACCAGTCTGGATGAAGTAAATATTTCTTCAGGTGAAAATCCCGCAAACGCGATAATCAGAAAAGCGATAGATTTCAGAAAACGAAACGCCGAAAAACTTGAAGCTTATACCGCCGATTATTATTCCCGCGGATTATGGCGAATTAAAAATGCCCCGGAAAAAATACTGGGACAGGAAGTTGGCGATCTTGGCGGCGGACTCGACTCTACCCGAAGCGGTATCGTTTATTTAAGTGAAACAATTTCTGAAATTTCATACAAACGTCCCGATGATTTTAAGGAAAAGATTATTGCTTCTAAAGTGAGTGGCGACGATAATGGTTTCAGTTTAAACTCGGCGCAGGAATCTTATTTTTCATTTTATGAAAATACCATTGAGATTAATAGTGAAATGGTTTCTCCAATCGCAGAATATGCTTTTAACTATTACGATTATAAGTTAGATGGAATTTTTTATGATGAAAATGGGAACCTCATCAACAAGATAAAAGTAAGTCCGAAGCGTGAAAAAGACCGTGTTTTTTCAGGCCATATTTATATTGTTGAAGAGCTTTGGCAAATTTTTGGTGTAGAATTGCAAACCACCGGTCAGGCCATACAGGTGCCTCCCATTGAGACTTTAGATTTTAAACAGAACTACCGCTTTTCTAAAGAAAATGGGTTTTATGTTCAAATTTCACAAACGGTAGATTTTGAATTTGCCATGTTTGGAATTTCAGGAGATGGAAGATTTACAGCGGTTTACAGCGATTATAATTTTGACCCAGAATTCAATAAAAAAGATTTTGGCAGAGAGATAATGTCTTTTGCCGAAGCTGCCAATAAAAAAGATTCGGCTTACTGGGAAAAATTGCGACCGGTGCCTTTAACAGATGAAGAAATTAACGATTATGTAAAGAAAGACAGCATTCAAACACTTAGAAATTCTATGCCCTATTTAGATTCTATAGATAACGTGCGAAATAAATTCAATTTAACCGATCCTGTTTTCGGTTATTCCTGGCAAAATTCCCACAAAGACAGGTATTTTAATATAAGTTCCCCGCTTATGGGTACACACTTTAATACCGTGCAGGGCTGGAATACTTCTACCACCATTTCTTACCGCCAAAATGATAATGAAAATGAGAATTCCGGGGAATTCTGGCGTTTGTACTCTACACTTAATTATGGATTCAGTGATGACCGCTTTAGGATAAAAGGTGGGTTTCAGAAACAATTTAATAATTCCAGCAGGCCAGTTTTAAGTATTTCCGGCGGAATTGAAACCGCACAAATTAATGACAGAACTCCAATTTCTGAACGATTAAACGATATTACCACTATCTTTTTTGAAAGAAATTACCTGAAGCTTTACGAACGTTCCTTTGCTGAAATTGCTTATCAGCAGGAAATAATGAACGGGCTCTATTTTTTTGGAGACTTTAGTTATGAAAGCAGGAACCCATTAATCAACACTACCGATCAGGTAATCATTGATAATGACGATGTGCAATACACTTCAAACAATCCTCTGCAACCCGATAATTTGGGTTCGGTGCCATTTAGAGAACACGATATTTTTAAACTAAACCTTAATACCCGAATTAGGTTTGGACAAAAATATATGAGTTATCCAAGTGGGAAATTTAATATTAACAACGAGAAATATCCTACACTGTATTTAGGCTATGAAAAAGGTTTTGGTGCAAGTATAGAAGAATATAATTTCGATCAATTTAAAGCTTCGGTTACACAAACATTTAAACTGGGCAATAAAGGTGAATTTGGTTATAACTTAAATGGGGGAACGTTTTTAAATGCTGAAGATATGGCGTTTGTAGATTACCGCCATTTTATTGGCAATCAAACGCGGGTAAACAATGGATTCATCAATTTATCAAGGTTTAATCTTTTACCCTATTATGCGATGAGTACTAATAATACCTATGCTGAAGCTCACGCCGAACACGATTTTAAAGGCTGGATTTTAGGGAAAATTCCCTTTTTAAATCAGTTGAATTATAATTTAGTTGTTGGGGCGCACGCACTTTATACAGAAGACCAAAAACCTTATTCTGAATATTCTGTAGGTATAGATAATCTCGGTTTTGGAAAATACAGACTGCTAAGATTAGATTACGTGATCTCCAATATGGATGGCCAACGGGAAGGCGCTTTTATTTTTGGACTGAAGTTTTTGGGGGTATTGGACTAATTTTCTTAAAATTAAAGCCTTAATTTTTTGTTAAAAAAAGATGTATAGATATCTTCGCTATCACTAATCATCTTCAAAAAAAATGAAAAAATTATTATTAAGCTTTACACTTTTATGCTTTAGCCTATCATCTTATTCACAAAATTTTCAACCGGGATATTTTATCGATAATGAGGGAGAAAAAATAGAATGTTTAATTGATAATCCTGAAGCAATAAAAAATCCAGAAGGTTTTCAATATAAATTATCCCAAAATGATGAAATTAAAGACAAATCAATTGAGGAAGTAAAAGTCTTTGAAATATTAAATACACCCTATAAATTTGAAAGAGCCATCGTAAATTTAGATCTTTCTAAAGATGACCATAAAAATTTGGATGATAAGAGAGATCCGAACTACACTCTGGATACACTATTCCTGCAGGTTGCTATAGAAGGTAAAGCAAGTTTATATTCTTACAAATCTAAAAATCTCCCTGCAAGATTTTTCTATAGTATGGATAAGGGAAAAATCGAACCGCTAATTTTTAAAAAGTATTTAGTTGATGATACAAAAATAAGAACCAACAATAGATACAAACAGCAGTTAATAAATAATCTGGAATGCCATTCTATAGATCCGGTACAATTCTCTAATTTAAAATATAAAGACAATTCATTAATTGAAATATTCACTAAATACAACAATTGTCAAGAAGAAAAATTCGTGAATTTTACCGATAAAAGAAGAAAAGGAGAATGGAACCTGGCCGTAAAAGCGGGAGTATATTATTCGGCTATAAAATTTGTACAAATGGGATCTTTTTCAAATGAACAAGATTCAGATTCATTCTTATCGCCACGATTAGGTGTAGAAATAGAATACATATTCCCCTTCCTTAATAATAAATTTTCTATTTTATCTTCTCCGTCTTTTCAATACAGCAAAACCTCAAATGAAACATTAATTTACAAAAAAGGATTTACACCCTCCAATCCAGACGCCTGGGCAGGAGAAAAGGAAGACTTATTTATAGATTATTCTCGTATAATAATTCCTTTGGGAATTAGGTATTATTATCATCTGGAAAAGGATATAAACCTATATCTTCAGGGTGCTGCTGTTGCCAATATCCTAACAGACCCTTCTGGAGCCTATAATTTGGAGAACTTTCAATCGAATTTTACATTTGAGAAAACTATTGCAGATCCTAATATAGATCTAGGGACTGGGATTAGGTACAAGAAAATGAGTTTAGAAATTATTTATTCAATAAATAATGTAATGAGAAATGAGGGCTTTAACGGTAAACTAAAAAATCCAATCACCTTAAATTTTGGTTATAATATTTTATAAAATAAAAACCTCACAGATTTTGAACCTCTGAGGTTTTTTTGAATGTCATAGAAATGAAAAATCTTTAAGAAGGTTGCTTCGTTCCTCGCAATGACGAGTGGAACATAGGTCGCCTATTCTTCTTCCCCGGAATTATCTTTATCGGCTGAATTTTCTTCTTCAGTGGTAGCAAAATCGGTAATGCCGTTTTTAATTAGAAGGTTATACCATTGAAAGATCTTTTTCATATCACTGGCATAAACCCGGTCTACATCATAATCCGGAAGAATTTCAGCGAAATAATTCTCCAATTCAGTTTTATTAGATTTATGGCTAATTGCTTCTCCTCCATCTTCCTTTTCTTTGATCTTTTCAAAGATTTCTGCAAGCGGAACTTCTTCCGTGTACGTATAAATAGCAATTTCGCTCAATAAACTTACGTTATGGCGAATGTTCACGGCCATTTTTTTTCCGTCAGGAATTGATTTTACAATAAATCCGCCACGACTTTGAGCGGTTAATTCATATAAACCGGGTTTTCCCGAAATCGCTAATATTTTATCTAATCCCATAAAGTGTGTGTTAAATTTTGGCTGGCAAATATCAGCTGCCAGAACTAATTATCAAAGTGATTACCGGCCTTTTTTCATTTCCGGAAAACGCATTTTATACTCTATTTTTATTTTCCCTTTTGAAATGCCGGCGAGTTTTCCTTTTAGCAAACGCTTTTTTAAGCTGGAAAGTTTATCGGTAAATAAAATTCCTTCAATATGGTCGTATTCGTGCTGAATTACCCGCGCTGCCAAACCGGTAAAAGTATCTCGATGTGAATTAAAATTCTCATCCTGGTACTCTATAGTAATCTTTGGCTTTCTAAATACGTCTTCTCTAATTTCAGGAATACTTAAACAACCTTCGTTAAAAGCCCATTCTTCCCCTTCTTCTTCCACGATCTTAGGATTAATAAAAACCTTTTTAAGTTTTTTGAGTTCTTCCCGTTCCTGCAGTTCCAGTTCTTCATCTTCTGCAAACGGACTTGAATCTACAAGGAATAACCGAATAGGGCGACCAATTTGTGGTGCTGCCAAACCTACTCCAAAAGCATTATACATGGTTTCCCACATATTATCTATTAACTCATCCAGTTTTGGATAATCTTCCGGAATTTCTTTACATTTTTTTCGTAAAACCGGATCTCCGTAAGCTACAATTGGTAAAATCATTTTTTTGATTTTATTTTTTTATAATAACCTTTTTAAAAAAGTCTTTTTAATGTTAAGCTGTCCCGAAACTTCAGGATGTTTCAGCTTCTAATTTATTATTTATCCTTATTTAATTATTCGTATAAATAAGTTTGCAGAATAATCGTCGCGCTTATTTCATCTATAAGTGCCTTATCTCTACGCTTTTTCTTTTTGAGTCCGCTGTCTATCATAGACTGAAATGCCATTTTTGAGGTGAACCGTTCATCTATTCTTTTTACCGGCATTTTCGGAAATTTTTTAGTAAAAACTTTTAAAAATTCCTGTATATACACCTCACTTTCAGAAGCTGAATCATCTTTTTGCTTGGGTTCTCCCACCAACACCAATTCAACATTTTCTGCAGTAAAATATTTCTCAAGAAATTCAAGCAATTCAGGAGTCTTTACTGTAGTAAGTCCCGAAGCAATCATTTTTAGTTCATCACTTACGGCAATACCGGTGCGTTTTGTCCCAAAATCAAGTGCCATAATTCGTGCCATCTGCAAAATTTGCGCAAAGGTAATGTTTATATTGCTTTACCACCAAAATTTAGCCTTAAGCTCTTATATTTGCTAAAAATCAAGAAAAATGGATCATTTAGAAGCTAAGATCAATGAAGCCTGGGAAAACCGGGATTTACTAAAAGAGACAGAAACCATAAAGGCCATTCGCGAAGTTGTATCTCTATTAGATGCAGGTAAATTAAGAACCGCCGAACCTACCAAAAACGGTTGGCAGGTAAACGAATGGGTGAAAAAGGGAGTGGTGCTTTATTTCCCTATCCAAAAAATGGAAACCTTAGAGGCCGGGATTTTTGAATACCATGATAAAATTCCATTAAAGAGAGGTTATAAAGAAAAGGGAATTCGAGTGGTTCCTAATGCTGTAGCACGACATGGAGCCTATATTTCCAGTGGAGTAATCATGATGCCGAGTTATGTAAATATTGGCGCTTATGTAGACGAAGGTACCATGGTAGATACCTGGGCTACCGTTGGTAGTTGCGCTCAAATTGGTAAAAACGTCCACCTTAGTGGTGGCGTTGGAATTGGTGGTGTTTTAGAGCCATTGCAAGCTGCACCGGTAATTATTGAAGATAATGCATTTTTAGGATCAAGAAGTATTGTGGTTGAAGGTGTTAAAGTTGAAAAAGAAGCCGTTTTAGGCGCGAATGTAGTGCTAACTGCTTCAACTAAAATTATTGATGTTACCGGCGATGAACCTAAAGAAATGAAAGGAATTGTACCGGCAAGATCGGTAGTTATTCCGGGTAGTTATACCAAGAAATTCCCTGCAGGAGAATATAATGTACCCTGCGCCCTTATTATTGGAAAACGAAAAGAGTCTACCAATAAAAAGACTTCGCTAAATGATGCTTTGCGCGAATATAATGTCGCGGTGTAATTTTAGTTATAGGAAAGCTACGAGTAGAATTGCCAATGAAAATACTTATAATTCAGCAAAAAATGATTGGGGATGTTCTTACATCCTCAATCTTATTTGAAGCCATTCGGAAGAAGTATCCGGAAGCTGAATTACATTATTTAATTTACCCGCATACTAAACCCGTAATAGAAAATAACCCTTTTATAGACAAGGTTATTTCGTTTCATCCACAGAAATACAAAAATCCATTTAATTTTCTCAAATTTCTTTTTAAGATTAGAAAAGAAAAGTACCAGGTGGTTATAGATGTTTACTCTAAAGCAAACTCAGCTATCATAACGGGTTTCACTAATGCTGAAATGAGGATTTCCTATAAAAAATGGTATACTTCATTTTTATATAACAGGGTATTTAATAGAAATATAAAGCCCGAAATAGAAGCTGGGGTGGCTATAGAAAAACGACTTCAGTTTTTAAAGCCTTTAAATTTAAGCCCAACTTTAGCTATAAAACCTAAAATATATTTAACTGAAGAAGAATCACTAAAGGCGAAAAGTATATTAGATGATAAAGGGCTTTTAGGTGAAACATCACTCTTTATGATTTCAGTACTGGGAAGTTCTTCAGAAAAGACCTATCCGGCTGAGTATTTGGCTGAATTATTAGATGTAATTGTACAGGAAACCTCTGGAAATCTTTTATTTAATTATATTCCTTCTCAAACAGAAAAAGCTTTAAAAGTTTATAATCATTGTTTGCCTGGAACGCAACAACATATTCATCTAAAGATTTTCGGAAAAAGTTTAAGGGAGTTTATGGCATTAACAAGCTATTGCGATGCAATGATAGGTAATGAAGGAGGTGCCATAAATATGGCAAAAGCAATTAATATTCCCACTTTCGCAATTTTTTCTCCTTCAATTAAAAGAATAAACTGGAATATTTATGAAGATGGACTAAAACAGGTGTCTACTCATCTTGAAGACTATTTTCCCGAAGAATTTAAAAACAAATCTAAACAACAGATACGCAAAAAAACTCCGGCACTTTACAAAAAATTTAAACCGCATTTTATTAAGCCTTATTTAATAAAATTTCTGGAAAGACTTAAATAATGAATTATAAATTCTTAATATATATAAGTTATAGCTATGCATTTCCCATTGGAGAGCCTTTAGAAAAGGAAATCCAAAAGCGGGGGTATGAGATAAAATGGTTTGCCGATGTAGAAGAAACCAAAGCAAAGTTTAGTAAAGACAAAGTGGTTTTACAAAATATCCAGTCGGTTATAGATTACCAACCGCATATTATTTTAAGTATTACCAATAATATTGCCGATTTTCTGCCGGGTTTAAAAGTGCAGGTTTTTCATGGTATAGCTCCGAGTAAACGAAATTTTACCAAAGGGCATTTTAGAATTCGTGGTTTTTTTGATCTTTATACCACGCAAGGACCATTTACTACTAAACCCTTTAAAGACCTACAAAAAAAACATCAGCATTTTGAAGTGGTGGAAACAGGTTGGCCAAAACTTGATCCTTTATTTCCGCTGGTAGAAGTGCCTCACGAGAAACCAACAATTTTAGTATCCTCCACTTTTAGCAAAAAGCTTAGCCTGGCTTATAACGACGAAGTGATTAAGGAAATAGAACGTATTTCTAAAAATGGAGAATGGCAATTTAAGGTTGTGCTTCATCCCAAATTACCACAGGAAAGGCTTGATAAATTTAGGGAAATTGAAAACGAAAACCTTAAGTATTATGACACCACAGATCTTATTCCGTTGTTCCAGGAAAGCGATGTGCTTTTAGCAGATTCAACCTCGGTGGTTACTGAATTTCTGCTTCAGGAAAAACCGGTAGTAACTTTTAGAAACAGCCAACCCGGACCCCATTTAATTAATATAACTGAAGTTAATAAAATTGAGAATGCCTTGCAAAATGCACTTGATCCTGATGTGAGTTTATTGGAAGAAATTCGAAAATTCAATGCAAACATGCATCCTTATAAGGATGGCAAATCCAGCGAACGACTTATTGAAGCTGCTATAGATTTCTTACACGCCGATAAAAGCTATTTAAAACCAAAACCATTAAATATTATTCGAAAACTAAAAGTGCGTAAAAACCTGGGCTTCTACCCCATAAAAACTTATCGCAAACCTCCTACCTATTAATTAAGGAGATATTTTTCAATGATTAAAATTCCGTAGATGAAATTTCGGTAGTAATTTAAACAGAAAATAACTTTATCCTGAAAATATTTAAATCCCAACTACTTATTTTTATAAACACCAATAAAGGCTTTAAAATCTTTGTAATATCTTTTACTTGTTAAGCTTAGCCTGTTTTTAAAGCTCAAAATTCTCCAGGAATTAAAGCTCACTAAATTCTCCATAATTTCTGCAGTTCGTTCTTTTGAAATATGGAATTCATAAAGTTTTTTAGGGTCTACATTTCCGTAGCCCGAAAATCTATTTACTTTATTTTTTGAGTGAATAATACTCAACCAGAGTCTTTGGTTTTTAATTCTGGTCATATTTTTTTCATATTTCCAGGAACCATGACGATTTCTAAACCAAACCGTTTTAAAATCTTCCTTTTTTTCTATGAGGCTAATAAAAGGGTTATTCAATTTTGTTAAAGCTCCTAAACGTGTGTTTTTTCCTGTTTCCAGGGTATAGCCCTCAATGATATCAAGCGCCTGGTGATCTTGTTTTTTAAAATAGCTTTGCACTACATTGGTATAATTCTCATGAATACAATCATCATTATCAAGCCGGGAGGTAATTATATATTCCTGGGAATCGAGCTTATTAATATTATTTACAATTTCCGGTAAAAAATTATTCATTCCATCAATAAAAAATGGAAGAAAATTATCGTAAGATTTTCTATAATTTTCTACTTTTTCTTTATAAACTTCAGGAGTATTAATATCAAAGAAAACTAACCATTTAAAGTTTTGATTAGTTTGATTTTTAACCGATGTAAAACAAAAATTTTTAAATAAATCAAAGCGCTCTTCTAACCATTCTTCGGTGAGTACTTTTTCATTATTTTTTGTGGTAGTCCAGTCTTCAGCTCTTAAATTAAAGCGTGTAAGAATATAGTGTTGAAACATAATTGTAAATTAAAATTGACTCTTTAAAGTTTGAATTTTTTCTTAAATGCTTTTTTGCGAACAAAACTTTCCTGGAATTTTCTAATATAAAACCACATAGCCTCAAAAACCTCTTCTTCATTTTTATCAATTTGCTTCGCATATTCGTTGGCCATAATTCTCACCACCTCCTTTTCTTGCGTTAGCCTCGAGAAATTTTTCATTCGTTCTGAAAAATTAAGAGCTTTAAAATTCATTCTATTTAAATCTACCAGGAAAAATTTAGGATTCCCCTCATTTAACCTGATCAATGTATTGCCGGGTGAATTATCCAGAAACTCAATTTCTTTCTCGTGAAGTTCAAAAATAAACCGTGTAAATGCTCTTAAAATGGCTTCGTGACCGGATTTATTTAAATCAATCTCTCTGTATGTCAAATCATAACTCAGCTGCTCACTTAAATAAAAACTTCGTAAAAAAGAAAAAGCAGTGGTCTCTTCTACATAAGCAATAGGCTGAGGAGTACCTACTTTCTTACTCAATAAATATTCAGCATATTTAAAAGAACGTTCGGCTTTAGATTTTCTAACAAAGCGATAAGCTATTTTATTTACGGCATTGGGAATTTTAAAAGATTTCACGTTTACCTTAATTCCTTTTAATTCAAATAATTTCAGTTTATTACGCTTCCCGTCTACCAGCATGTCACCGGTTTCATTAAAATTGTGAATTAAATTTTCAATTTCAGCCTGGAGATGCCGGTGATTTTCTGAAGTTATAATTTTCATAGAAACTAATTAAGCTAAAATCGCTATAGCGGCAAATTTAGGATATAATATATCCAAAAGTATAAATAGCGACCAAATATTATGAATACAGCCGCGTTTTTGTTGAATTTGAATTCAAATAATGAATTAGGTTAAGCGAGATATGGTTTAGAATAATTAAACTACAAATTTAATATTATATTCGTCCCTAAAGTTAATATGACGAAATGAGCGCCGCAGTTGTGATTCCTGTTTACAAGCAAGAAATGTCTAAAATGGAAGAAATTTCATTGATGCAATGCTTAAAAATTCTTGGCGATTTTCCAGTATTTATTATTTGCCCAAAAAATTTTAATAAACAATCTTACGAAAAATTTAATCTAACTTTTGAAGAATTTGAAACTCATTATTTTAAAGGTATTTCTGGTTATAATAGCTTAATGTTAGCCTCTCACTTTTACGAACGCTTTCTAAATTATGACTATATTTTAATTCATCAATTAGATGCTTTTATCTTTAAAAATGAATTAGAAAATTGGTGTAGTAAATCTTACGATTATATTGGAGCACCCTGGTTGGCTACCAATAACCTTACTTCCAAAATCTTAAAACCTTTTCAATCTAAAAAGAAGAAAAAAAGGGCTCCTATTTTTTATAAGGTAGGAAATGGAGGGCTTTCCCTGCGTAAAACACAGGTTTTTTATCAAATTTCCAACGAACTTGCCCCTCTAATTAAAGAACAGCTTGAGAAAAAAGATGAAATTTATGCTATTGAAGATGTATTTTGGTCTTTAAAAGTACCTGAATATTTCCCAAATTTCAACATTCCCGACTATAAAATTGCTGCTGCATTTGCGCTGGATAGAAAACCTAAAATTGGTTTAAAAATAAATGCAGGCCAATTACCATTGGGTTGCCATGGATTTAATAAACCAAAAGTTGTTGATTTCTGGATGCCAATAATTAAAGCGCAATTTCAAAAGAAATAAGCTATAACAATTACTCTAACCCGGCCTTTGGCATTAAAATATTTGTAATTTTACCGTAGTTTTGTCCTTAATTTCAGTCCAAATAATCAATTATAAAATATGAATATTCTCCATCTTTCGGCTGTTAGAAACTGGGGCGGTGGGGAAAAACATATTGAGAATTTATGTTTGGAACTGGCTGAATCAAACCCGGAAGTAAACAATTTTGTTCTATGCAAAAAAGGTGATCTATTTGAAAAAAGCCTTCAAAATAATAACCTGCCGTATGCCGCTGCGCCTATTATAACCAATTTTGATTTTCGATATATTATTAAATTAATTAGCCTGGTTAAAACAAAGCAAATTAACCTTATTCATATTCACGATCCTACAGCATTGGCTTTTGCTGTATTCGCAGATAAGTTTACATCACTACCACCTTTTATCTTCAGCAAAAAAACCTCTTTTCCTATTAGAGATAGAAAACGTACTCTTTATAAATACAATTATCCAAAAATTAAAAAGATACTTTGTGTTTCCGAAAAGAGTAAAAACATAATTGGAGAAAATATTAATGATTCTTCAAAACTTGTGAAAATCTATCACGGTTTTAGACTGGAAAGAGAGCAATTTAAGAGCAAGAGGGAAGACCTCTTAGCCGAATTGAATATTCCGAAAGAGAAAACCATTATAGGAAACATTGCTAACCATATTTGGCCAAAAGACCTGGAAACTTTTCTAAAAGTCGCGCACCATTTAATTTATACCGAAAACCGCACAGATCTTTACTTTGTACAAATTGGATTTTATTTTAGGGAAACCCCGCATTTGTTGAAACGACTGAAAGAACTAAGACTGGAAGACCACGTTAAATGCTACGGATTTAAAAATAATGCATCAAGATTCTTTAAAATTTTTGATTATTTCCTTTTAACCTCCCAGGTAGAAGGTCTCCCCAATGTAATCTACGAAGCTTTTTACCACAAAGTTCCTGTAATTGCTACAAATGTGGGTGGAATTCCCGAAATTGTGAGCCATTTAGAAAACGGATTTTTAGCCGATGCTTTGGATGCTGAAAAACTGGCTGAACATATCCTGTTTCTAGAAAAAAACCGGGAGTTAATTCCGCGTCTTACTGAAAATGCGCATAGAAAATTGGTAGAAAATTTTACTACTAAACAAATGGCAAAACAAACACTACAAGAATACAAAAACGTCCTTTATGGAAGATCTTAAAACCGAAATACAAAACGCCTTAGCCACTTTAAAGCGCGGCGGACTTATACTCTACCCTACCGATACGGTTTGGGGAATTGGTTGCGATGCCACCAATGCTGAAGCGGTAGAAAAAGTTTATAAACTTAAAAATCGACATGAAAGTCAGGCGCTTATTTGCCTGGTTTCAGATTATAAAATGCTCAATCAATTTGTAGAAGATGTGCCGGAAGTAGCTTACGATATCTTAAAATTTGCCAGAAAACCCACAACCATTATTTATGACGATCCAATTCGCGTAGCCGAAAATTTAATTGCCGATGATAATTCTTTGGCAATTAGGGTTTCAAAAGATAAATTCAGTAACGATTTGGCAAAAAGATTTAGAAAACCAATTGTTTCTACATCGGCCAACATAAGTGGTGAAAAAACACCCGGATCTTTCGCTGAAATAAGCCCCGAAATTTTAGAAGGTGTGGACTATATAGTAAATTTGCAGAAAAATAAAAAATCGGCTAAACCCTCGGCCATCATTAAATTAAGCAATGATGGGAAGGTAAAAGTGATTAGGAAATAAGTGCAATTAAATAACTTTTTTCCGTCAAGCTGAACTTGTTTCAGCTTCTAAGATCTTTTAACTATTAACAACTTAGATCCTGAAATAAATTCAGGATGACGTTTCCTAAGAATCCCCGCAAAAGAGTTCAAAATGAAAGGGCTTTAACGATTTAAAAGTTTACAAAGAAATTACAATAGTGAAGAATTATAAAGGAGCCTTAACCCACAATATTTTTAGAGTCATTACCCAGGCCTCAGAAGAACTCAATCTGGAAAGTTATGTTATAGGAGGCTTTGTTCGGGATCATATTTTGCAACGTGGTGAGCCTAAAGATATTGACATAGTTGCGGTGGGCAGTGGGATAGAATTAGCTAGAAAAGTAGCTAAACTCCTTCCGCATAAACCAAAAGTACAGGTTTTTAAAAATTACGGTACTGCGATGCTCCGCGCATATGATATGGAAATTGAATTTGTAGGCGCTCGCAAAGAAAGCTATCAAAAAGACAGTCGCAAACCCATCGTGGAAGACGGTACTTTAGAAGATGACCAAAATCGTAGAGATTTCACTATAAACGCTCTGGCGCTTGGTTTGAATGAAAATAACTTCGGAAATCTTTTAGATCCTTTTAATGGGTTTGAAGATTTGAAGTTTAAAATCATTAAAACTCCGTTAGATCCCGATATCACGTATTCTGATGATCCACTTCGAATGCTTCGTGCTATTCGTTTTGCCACGCAACTTAATTTTAAGATTGAAGAGGAATCTTTAGATGCGATTACCAGAAATAAGAAACGCATCAAGATTATTTCGAAAGAAAGAATTACCGAGGAGCTGCATAAAATAATGCTGGCCGAAAAACCTTCAAATGGTTTTTCGCTATTACATAAAACAGGATTACTTCATATTATAATGCCAGAATTAACCGCTTTGGAAGGCATAGACGAAATTGAAGGCCAAAAACACAAAGATAATTTCTGGCATACCCTGGAAGTAGTGGATAATATTTCAGAAAACACCGATGATCTTTGGCTTCGCTGGGCTGCTTTATTACACGATATTGGAAAAGCGCCGACTAAAAAATTCCATAAGAAAATCGGTTGGACCTTTCACGGGCACGAGTTTGTGGGCGCAAAAATGGTTTTCAAACTATTTAAACGACTTCGTCTTCCGCTTAACGATAAGATGAAATATGTTCAGAAATTGGTTTTAATGAGCTCCCGTCCTATTGCGATTGTGGATAACGACGTAACCGACTCTGCCGTTCGCCGACTTATTTTTGACGCAGGAGAAGATATTGAAGATTTAATGACACTTTGTGAGGCCGATATAACTACTAAGAATCCGAAGCGCTATAAACAGTACCACAATAATTTTAAGGTGGTTCGCACTAAGATGAAAGAGGTAGAAGAACGCGATCACGTTCGTCAATTTCAACCTCCGGTAAGTGGCGAAGAAATTATGAAAACTTTTAATATTAAACCTTCCCGGGAAATAGGTATAATAAAAGAAACCATTAAAGAAGCAATTCTGGAAGGAGAAATTCCCAACGAACACGAAGCGGCCAGGGAATTGATGCTAAAAAAGGGAAAAGAACTGGGCTTATCAGTAAACAGTGGGCAGTCTCAGTAGGCAGTTTGCACTAGAAATAAAGATTGAATAAAATGTATAGAAAATCGGTTAAAATTTCCCTTATCCTGGTTTACCTGGTAATTATTGCCGGTGCAGTGGTAAGAATGACAGGGTCAGGAATGGGTTGTCCAGACTGGCCAAAATGTTTCGGTTATTATATTCCACCTACAGAAGTTTCAGAATTGGAATTTCAGGCCAATCGAGAATATGAAAAAGGACAGGTGATAATTGTGGATGAGACTTTGAAAGTAGCCGCAACCGATTTTACTTCTGAAGAAAAATATTCCGAAGAAAACTGGGAAACTTACACCAAACACGATTACGCTATTTTTAATCCTGCGCATACCTGGGTGGAATATATAAATAGGCTCGCGGGTGCTTTAGCCGGTTTTGCCGTGCTAATTATGGCAGTACTTTCCTTCAAAAAATGGAAAAAAAGAAAACGAATCACTCTCCTCTCCTGGCTTAGCGTTTTTCTTATGGGATTCCAGGCGTGGCTGGGTGCCACCGTAGTGTATTCTGTTTTATCGCCGGTTAGAATCACCATTCATATGATTATGGCCCTGGTAATTGTGGCCCTTCTTCTCTATTTATTATTTATTGCCGAAGAAAAAGTAAAAAACAAAGTTCCGAATAGAACATTTAGAAATTTAATGATTCTCGCCGTGGGATTAACACTAATCCAGGTGGTTTTAGGAACCCAGGTAAGACAGCTGGTTGATGAACAGGTTAAAATACTTGGATACGATGCAAAAGAATTATGGTTAGCTAATCCCGACCTTAACTTCTATGTACACCGCAGTTTTTCAATTCTTGTTCTTTTTGTAAACCTTGTTCTATGGTGGAAAAACCGAAAACTTCAGCTTCAATTTGGAAAGATAAACTGGGTCTTAATACTACTATTATTAGAAATCGCTACCGGAATTGCGATGTATAATTTTGATTTTCCATTTCTTTCGCAACCGCTCCATTTAGTAATTGCCTCAATATTGTTCGGATTTCAGTTTTATTTATTATTGGAAAGCTTTGCGGCGGGCAGAAAGTTGAAAACTTTGTAACTTTGCCCCTTAAAATTTGATATTATGGTTTACCGATTTAGAGTAATTCTTGATGCTGAAGAAGATGTATTTAGGGATATAGAAATACTACAGGAAAGTAGCCTGGAAGACCTTCATAACACCATTTTACAGTCGTTTGGCTTTGATGGCACAGAAATGGCTTCCTTCTATTTAAGCGATGAAAAATGGGAACAGGGAGAAGAATTCTCTCAGTTTGATATGGGCGGTGAAGTACGATTAATGAACGAAACCAGCCTCGAGTCTATTTTAGATGAAGACAATAGAAATATAATCTATATTTACGATTTTCTAAAGATGTGGACTTTCTTAATTGAACTTGCCCAGATTGGTGAAATTGAAGCTGGTAGAGATTACCCAAACCTTATGTTTGTTCACGGCCAATTGCCTGATAGTGCACCGGATAAAGATTTTGTAGGCGAAGACGATGAAGACGCCGGTGGTGGAGATATGTTTGACCAGGGATTTAACACCAACGATTACGACGATCTTTCTTTTGATGAAAACTGGAATTAATTGCGAAGCAATTATACCGGACTTGTTTCGGGATCTTGGTTTACCATTATCCTGTCCCGAGGCGTCGGGATTATTTCAGGATCTAAGTCGTTCCTATTTCATTAAGAATCGTAATTAAGAATGGAGTGAAGTAATCCGCAATGATGAATTGATGTTAAATTTAATTCGTCATACCTTACTAATAAAATAAGATTTCCGCTGCAGTTTATCCCGATATTTATTGGGACGGAGATGATTAAAATAGATTTCCGACTTCTCGGAAATGACAAAAATTATATACTGAATGATCAACCTTTTTAATGCGCAAATTGAATCCCTTTCTATTCACAGGGTTGGGAACAAAAGCCGAAACGAGAATATTTTTCTCTCTGCGGCTCCTTATCAATTAAACGATGAAATAACTCCTTTGATAAAGGAATATTTTCTAAAACCTTTTAGAGAAAAAGAGGAAAATTATTTCAATTTTTCTCACGAAACCGATCTTGAATTCAACGAATTATATAACCTGGCGAATGCAGTTTTTGACGATCCGGGAAATATTCACGAAGCTTCAAAAAAGATCACTACTTTATTGTTTGAGCAATCTTCTCACCCGCACATAAAAAGCGGTGAAGTTTATGTGGTTTATTTTGAAAACCTTCAAATAGATAATGAAAAGGTTTCCGGAATCGGGATTTTTAAATCTGAATTAAAGCACGATTTTCTTCAGTTTGAAGAAAATGGCAGTATTTTGGAGATGATTGTTCAACAAGGAATAAATCTCAACAAACTCGATAAAGGCGCACTAATTTTCAATAAAAACCGTGAAGAAGGTTATAAAATCCTTTCAGTAGATTCTAATAAATACGATACCAAATACTGGCTGGAAAACTTTTTAGGGGTAGATGTAATGCGCGATGAGAATTACAATACCAAAAGTTATCTAAACTTCTGCAAGAACTTCGCTAAAGATGTAGTTTTACCTGCCGAAGATAAAAAAGAAGAGGTGATGTTTATGAACCGAAGTATGGATTACTTCGCGAAAAACGATGATTTTGAAGAAAGTAATTTCCTGAATTCGGTAATAGATAATCCCGAATTATTACCTGAATTTCAGCATTATAAAACCGAAAAAGCACCAAAATACAAAATTGAAGATCTTACCAATTTCCCTATCGCCAACAAAGCAGTAACCGATGCGAGAAAGAAAATTAAAAGCGTAATTAATCTTGATACGCATATTCAGATTAAAATGGACTTTGTAAACGCAGAGTCTGCCGATAAGTTTGTGGAAAAAGGCTGGGACGAAGAAAAGCAAATGTATTACTACCTTGTTTATTTTAATAAGGAAGAGAAAAGTTAAGAAAATTTTCTGAAAAAATAGCCACGAATCCACCAATAATTTTTGTGGATTTAGAGAGATAACCGGCCCTCACAGATTTTTGATACCTGTGAGGGCTTTTTTATTCCTACGAACTTTCCAGCAAACGTTTCATATTTACATCTTCATAATTGCGGCGTACAAAATCTAGCGCCGTTCTAAGAATCTGGCCCATAGTACTGGCACGCTTAAACTTAATATCCTTGGTATATTTATAGAGGTCGCTTCTTAAGGTTTTTACATTCGCCTGGGTAGAAACGTGATCGTTAATCATACAACGCAGCAATTCTTTGTATCGCGGGCGGGTATTAATAATCCTTTTTGCCAGCAGGGAACGCTCTTCTTTTCTATACTGTTCTATTGAAGATTCCTGGAGTTTGTCCTGCACCAACTCCACCATTTTTAAATTCTCTTTAAAAAACTGCGGACGATAAACTTTTAAATTCCCTTCAAAACATTGCTGGTCAAAATCTATTGCCCTAATTTGATATTCCACATGGTCAAAATCGTGCGTGGGAATCACCACGTAATTATAAGAACGCATATCGCCCAAAAGCCTTACGGTGCAACGTTCATTAAACTTTACAAATTGTTTTGCAATTTGCGTTTGTGCCCTATTATCACAACTCGGCAAATGATCTTCAATAAATACATCACCCGGAATTCCGGCAATATGTTCTTCAATTAAAGTGTCTTTATAAACCAGAAAATTTATTCGGTGTGGAGAAAGCAAATGTTCAAATTCGAGTCCATAGATCCTGGAAGCATCAGCTTTTTTTACATAAAAATAAGTAAAACTATCATTCAAAATATTTCGCACTTTTATACGAAAAGGTTTTGAATTTCCGAAGGTGCAATAATCTATAGCATCAACATTTAAGAATTCCAGCGAGTCGTCACTCCCATCTGAATGCATAATGGTGTACACCTGTTTCAGGCTGTTATCTATTTCTTCCCGTTCAAAATCTGGATAATAGCAGCGTACCCAAAATGTATCTTCTTCGTGCTGATCGTACACCACCACCGATCCGGAAAAGCGCAATAAATCATCATAGAAAACCGGAATTTTAGTGTTTCGGTTATGTTTGGCCAGATATCGGTTCAACCTTTCATTTACGGCAAATGAAGGTTTCTTTTTAGACATCAGCTTTTCTTCCATATTATGTATGCTTTTTCTCAAAAATAAGCTTTCTCAAGCGAAATCTGTAACAATTCCATAACTTTGTCGTCATACTTTAAACTTTTCTTCAATTTTGGAAACAATTCTAAGTCTCAAAGACCTTACTAAAAAATATGGCGCACTTACCGCGGTAGACAAACTGTCTTTTACCATAGAAAAAGGCAATGTTTACGGTATTTTAGGGCCTAACGGAAGTGGAAAATCTACTACGCTTGGGATGGTACTTAACGTAGTCAATAAAACTTCTGGCGAATTTGCCTGGTTTAACGGAAACACAGATACGCACGAAGCTTTAAAGAAAGTGGGCGCCATTATAGAACATCCCAATTTTTACCCTTATATGACAGCTGCGCAAAACCTGGCTTTGGTGTGTAAGATTAAAGATGTTCCAAAAGATAAAATTGACGAAAAACTGGAAATTGTTGGATTGCTGGATAGAAAAGACAGTAAATTTAGAACCTTTTCTTTGGGGATGAAGCAGCGCCTGGCCATTGCTTCTGCCCTGCTTAATGATCCGAAAATTCTAATTTTAGACGAACCTACAAATGGATTGGATCCACAGGGAATTCATCAAATTCGGGAGATTATCCGGAAAATTGCAGCTGGAGGAACTACCATTTTACTCGCTTCCCATTTACTTGACGAAGTTGAAAAAGTTTGCTCTCACGTAGTTATTATAAGAAATGGGAAGAAACTTTACAGCGGCCCTGTAGATGCTATAAATGCCAGCCACGGTTTCTTTGAACTGCAGGCAAAAAATATGAAACTTCTTCAGGAATTACTTATTGCGCATCCCGGAATAGAAAATGTTTCAGAAAAAGAAAATATTGTTACGGCTATTCTGAAGGAACCTATGGATGCTGAAACTATTAACGAATATTTGTTTGAAAAAGGACTTTCACTTTCTTACCTGGTAAAACGTAAAGAAAGCCTGGAAGAACAATTCCTTACATTAACCAATCAAACTCCATCTGCATAATGCTACGACTTTTAGAGATAGAATATCATAAATTACGCTATAGCCGCTCGGCAAAAATACTGGTTTTCACCTATTTTATTTTAATAACTTTTATCGCTTTAATTGCTTCTATTGAATTCAATCTAGGTGCAATAAACTTCCGCGTTGCCGATCAGGGGATTTTTAATTTCCCATATATCTGGCATTTTAATTCCTATATCGCGGCTTTGTTAAAACTATTCCTGGCCATCGTAATCGTCTCGATGATGTCTAATGAATACAGCAACCGGACTTTAAAACAAAACCTGATAGACGGCCTGAGCAAAAAGGAGTTCATCGCTTCAAAATTCTTAACTGTCACGGTGTTTTCTTTAATTTCGACCTTATTTCTATTCATCGTTTCGTTGATTTTAGGACTTTCATTCTCAGATTTTACAGAAGCTTCCATCATCTTTTCAGATATGGAATATATGATCGCCTATTTCGTGAAACTTACCGGCTTTTTTGCCTTTTGTATGTTTCTTGGAATTCTTATTAAACGTTCTGCTTTCGCACTTGGTTTTCTTTTTATCTGGTGGATTCTGGAAAGTATTGTCTATGGAGTTTTAAAATGGCAGATTTTTAGGGATTCCGAAATTGCCGATAATATCGCACGATTTTTTCCGCTGGAATCTATGAGTAATCTCATTAAAGAACCGTTCTCCAGGTTATCTGCGGTGCAAACCGCCGCCACCCAATTAGGATCTGAATTTGATAAAGATTATGGAATCCATTGGGATCAGCTATTAATTGTTATCTTCTGGACTACCATCTTTGTTTTTCTTTCATACCGTTTACTTAAAAAGCGCGATTTGTAGTTCAAAAAATATGACATTTTAGCAATATCAGTTTTGGTTTCTAAAGCTTTCGCAATAAAAACGTTAAGGAAAAGTTTATCAGTTTGAATAGGCAGGATTATTGATTAGCTTCGTGAGAATAAGCGAGGAACACGAATGAAGTTTAAGATAGAATCAGATTACAAACCCACCGGCGACCAGCCAAAAGCGATAGAACAACTGGTAACCGGAATAAATAATAATGACCAATACCAAACCCTGCTGGGAGTGACGGGTTCTGGTAAAACTTTCTCTGTAGCCAATGTTATTCAGGAAGTCCAAAAACCTACCCTGGTTTTGGCACATAACAAAACACTTGCTGCTCAGCTTTATTCAGAATTCAAACAATTCTTTCCGAATAATGCGGTGGAATATTTTGTAAGTTATTACGATTATTATCAGCCCGAAGCTTTTATTCCTACTTCGGGAACTTATATTGAAAAGGACCTTTCGATTAATGAAGAAATTGAAAAATTACGACTCAGTACTACTTCTTCGCTGTTAAGTGGAAGAAGGGATGTGATTGTCGTGGCTTCGGTTTCCTGCCTATATGGCATTGGTAACCCGGTTGAGTTTCGTAAAAATGTAGTTTCTATTGAAAGGGATATGCAAATTTCCCGCACCAAATTCTTACATCAACTGGTTCAAAGTTTGTATTCCCGTACCGAAGCTGAATTCTCCCACGGTAATTTCAGGATTAAAGGGGATACCGTAGATGTGTTCCCTAGTTATGCCGATAATGCTTTCCGCGTACATTTTTTTGGAGATGAAATTGAAGAAATTGAAGCTTTTGATCCCGGCACCAACGATATTATCGAGAAATACGAACGCCTGAATATCTATCCTGCCAATATGTTCGTGACATCGCCTGATGTGATGCAAAATGCGATTCACCACATTCAGGACGATCTTGTAAAACAAGTTGATTATTTCAGGGATATTGGTAAACACCTGGAGGCAAAACGCCTGGACGAAAGAACCAATTTTGACCTGGAAATGATTCGGGAACTGGGCTATTGCTCAGGTATTGAAAACTATTCTCGCTATCTTGACGGCAGGCAACCCGGTACACGACCCTTCTGTCTTTTAGATTATTTCCCAGATGATTTTTTAATGGTAGTTGACGAAAGTCACGTAACCATTCCGCAGGTACACGCTATGTATGGTGGCGATAGGTCCAGGAAAGAGACTTTAGTTGAATATGGATTTAGGCTGCCGGCCGCAATGGACAACCGACCCTTAAAATTTGAAGAATTTGAGGCGCTACAAAACCAGGTGATTTATGTGAGTGCAACCCCTGCCGATTACGAATTACAGAAATCTGAAGGTGTTTACGTAGAACAGGTAATTAGACCCACAGGACTTCTAGATCCTGTTATTGAAGTACGTCCCAGCTTAAATCAAATTGACGATCTCATTGAAGAAATTCACACCAGGAACGAGAAAGATCAAAGAACGCTAGTCACTACGCTTACTAAAAGAATGGCAGAGGAACTCACTAAATATCTTACCCGTATTAATATTAGGTGCCGTTACATTCATTCAGACGTTGATACTCTGGAACGAGTAGAAATTATGCAGGATTTACGCCGGGGATTGTTTGATGTTCTCATTGGAGTAAACCTGCTAAGAGAAGGTCTGGATCTTCCGGAAGTTTCTCTGGTAGCGGTTATTGATGCTGACAAGGAAGGATTTCTTAGAAGCAACCGGTCCCTTACCCAAACTATTGGTCGTGCCGCACGTCACGTAGAAGGAAAAGCGATTTTGTATGCCGACAAAATTACCGACAGTATGCAAAAAACCATAGATCAAACCGAATATCGAAGAAACAAGCAGATAAATTATAATAAAGAAAATAACATTCGTCCAACGGCATTGGTTAAACGATTAGAGAACAGTACACTAATTAAAGAAAAACTGGATGTTTATGACGCTGAAAAACCATTAACTACTAAAGCTGCCGAAGCCGAAGTAGCCTATATGACCAAACCAGATTTGGAAAAAAGAATTAGGGAAAAAAGAAAAGCAATGGAAAAAGCAGCAAAAGATCTGGACTTTATGGCGGCGGCAAAACATAGAGACGAAATAAAAATGCTTCAGAATAAAATTAAAGAAACACAGAGCTAGGGAAATCCCTTATTATTAGTTGAAGCCGTAAAAAATATTTTTCAGAAGTATATTTAAAAATCCAAAACACCCCTAACTAAAAAACACCTTAGTCTTAACCGGTATTTTTAGTAGGATGAAAAAATTATACTTTTCTATTTTTTAATTTTAGCCACCACAGCTTTCTCCCAGGTAGGAATTGGAACTACCGAACCGGGAGCTCAATTAGATATAGTTGCTTCAGATAAGGACAGCCCGTCCAGCATAGACGGAATATTAATTCCCCGTCTAAAAAAATTTCCCGCTCAAAATCCCGGAAGTGCACAACACGGAATGCTAATTTTTCTTAGTGAGAATTTTAATAATTCACCATCAGGATTTTACTACTGGCATCATCGGGAAAATATCTGGAAATCTATAGTTGATGATGCTAAAGCAGCAAATTTTTATAAACCTAATTCTACCGAAAGTCCGGGCAATATTGTAGATAATATCTTCAGGGAAGGAAATATTGGTATCGGGACTGAAGAGATTGAAAGCAAACTTCAAATTGCCATAAATCCAGATGATTCCCAGGATATTAAAAAAGGCCTTGAAATAGATAATAATAATTCTGCTGAAACCAGAAATACTTATGGAATTGAAATAAGGAATCGTAGTAAAACCAATGCTATAAAGTATGGCATAAAATTAAATATTTCCGGTGAGGGAGAGGGTGAGCGATATGGTCTTCATCTTAACACCAATAAAACAACCGGTAGCAGTGATATTTTTGGGATTTACAATAAAGTAGGACGAACAGAAGGTGCAAACAGCAATAATTACGGAATCTTAACTGAAATTGGAACTTCCACCGGAAGAGGAAATATCTACGGAATTTACGCTCGTGCCGAAGGCAATTCTAGCTCGAGGGTTTTTGCCGGATATTTCGCTGGCCGTATAGGAATAGGTCGAACTCAGGCTGAAGAATATATTTTTCCGGATTCCCGGGGAGCAGAAAATCAGATTTTAGTTTCAGATAATTCAGGTAATCTCAATTGGAAACACAACCACACCAGAAATTTTATAAGTACAGGAAGTCAAACTGGAACTTACACCATTGGGGAAGAAGTTTATTTCTTAAGGATTAACCCGAATATTTCATCAATTACATTTCCTGATGCCTCGTCCAATAAAGGTCGGGAACTGGTATTAATAGGTAAGGGAAGTAGTACCACGCCGCTTAATTTCGTAAATGGAGATAAACTGGACGATATGCAGGATAATAGTATAACCAGTAAATCAAATGGTAAAATCCTTACTATAATAAGTATAGGAACACGTTGGTTGTTAATTGATAGATCTAATTAAATAAAAAAGCAGTAAAACTACCTCGGAGCAAGCCCACGGGGCATTCAGTGAAAACTATTGTTTAAATTTCGCGGTATGCCTCGGAGCATTTAAATCTCGATTATCTAGTAAAATTGATTTTACTGCTTTTTAATAACTTAATCTCCAGCCTTATCTCCTTCCCATTCCATAAAGCCGCCTTCAAGATTGTAGGTATTAGCAAAACCCATCTGATCTAAAATTGTGCAAGCCTGTGCACTACGCTTTCCAGAACGGCAATAGATATAGTAATTCTTATCTTTATCAAGTTTTTCAACCTCATTTACAAATTCCTGGCCTTTATAGATATCGAGGTTTTTAGCTTTAGGGATATACCCATCCTCTACTTCTTCTTCGGTTCTTACATCTAAAATCACCGCGTTTTCATCTTTTTTCAGCTGTGACTGCCATTCATCCTGACTAAGTTCTTTCATAAATTTTATTTTTTATTAATCCCCTAAACAAAGGTGATCTGTGATTCCTAATATATTTTTCAGTGTAAAGATATTGAAAGTTTTAAAAAACAGCGCCTCCATTTGCCTTCGATTCCGGCCGAAAAAAATTAACATTTATTTTGGAATTAAATTACAAAACTAGCTTATATTTGTACATACAAATGTTGTTTAGACAAATGAAGATAGAAGATCAATTAAAAACGAACAATTTACCACCGGCCAGGAAGCTAAGTCTTAGCATTTTGGTTACTGCAAATCTTATAGACGAGCAAGTAGCTACTGCCCTTAAGCCTTTTGATATTTCTATACAGCAATTTAATGTGCTTCGAATATTGAGAGGGCAAAAAGGAAAACCGGCAAATCTTAGCACTATACAGGAAAGAATGGTGAGTAAGATGAGTAATACCACCAGGTTGGTAGACAAACTTATCACCAAAGGCCTTACTGAAAGGGTTATTTGCGAAGCTAACCGTAGAAAAGTGGAAATAAGTATTACTGAAAAAGGTTTAGAGCTTTTGAAAGAAATTGACCCAAAAGTTGATGCAGTAGAAAAAGAGCTAATTCAGGATATTAGCGAAGAAGAAATTGAAATTGTTACTGATTGTTTAAATAAAATAAGAAAATAACTATGGAAAATTATATAGAAAATTTAAACTGGCGTTATGCCACCAAGAAGTTTGATGCAGAAAAATCTTTAAATCAGGAAGACGTAGAGAAACTTCAAAAAAGCATTCAGCTTTCTGCTTCTTCATACGGACTTCAGCCTTACGAGGTATTTGTGATTTCCGACAGGGAAACCAAAGAGAAATTAAAAGCGGCTGCCTGGAACCAGTCTCAACTTACTGATGCTTCACACGTATTTGTCTTCGCAGGACTTAAGAAATTGAATGAGGCTTATATTGATGCTTATCTGGAGAATATTAGTAAAATTCGAGAAGTTCAGGTGCAGGATCTAAGCGGATTAAAAGATATGTTAACCTCTAATATTTTAGGTAAGACCGAAGAACAACAATCTGTTTGGGCGCAGAAACAAGCTTATATCGCGCTTGGAAATTTACTTTCTGCAGCAGCAAATTTAAAAATTGACACCTGCCCTATGGAAGGTTTTGACGCGCAAAAGTTCGATGAAATACTGGGAATTTCAGGAACAAATTTAACTACTGCAGTGATCGCTACAGCCGGGTACCGAAGTGAAGAAGACCAATTGCAACACGCAAAAAAAGTTAGAAAACAAGAAGAAGAATTATTCCATTTAATATAAACCAAAATCAAATTAATTTAAATTAAAAATTGCTATGAAAAAGAATCTTTTAAAAACTGTATTTGCATCTGCATTTCTTGTATCATTTTTATCGTTTACAACAGTGAATGCTCAGGATAAAAAAATTGATGTAAAAGAAAGCAACATTAACTGGGAAGGTGAAAAAGTAACCGGCTCTCACTACGGAACCATAGACCTTAAAAACGGACATTTTACTATGGAAAATGGTAAACTTACCGGAGGGGAATTCGTAATAGACATGAGCTCTATCACCGTTACCGATCTTACTGGTGAAGATAAAGGAAAATTAGAAGGTCACTTAAAATCTGATGACTTCTTTGGAGTAAAAAACCATCCAACTTCAAAACTGGTTATTACAAGCGTTGCTAAAAAGAGCAATGGAACTTACGGGGTGGTAGCCAATCTTACTATTAAAGATAAAACGAATCCCGTGACGTTCGATTTAGATTGGGAAGATAATTCAGCTTCTACAGAGCTAACTATAGACCGTTCTAAATACGATGTTCGTTATGGTTCAGGGAGTTTCTTTGATAACCTTGGTGACCAAACCATCTACGATAATTTTGAACTTGAGGTAGAATTAAAATTCTAATTCTAAAGGGAAATTAATTGCTATAAAGAAAATTGAAAAAGAAAAAGAAAAATTAATAATTATTATGGAAAAACAAATCAATACCCAGGCTAGTAATATCGCCTGGAAAGGAAAAAAAGTTTTAGGATCACACTCAGGAACTATAGATCTTAAAGAAGGTAAATTAACATTGGAAAATAACGAAATTACAGGAGGTGAATTTGTAATGGATATGACCACAATTACCGTAACCGATCTTAAAGGAGACGATAAAGCAGGTTTGGAAGGTCACTTAAATTCAGATGATTTCTTTGGAGTAGATAATCATCCAACATCAAAACTGGTAATTACCAGCGTAGCTAAAAAAGACGATGGCACATATGGTGTGGTTGGAGATCTTACTATTAAAGAAAACACCCATCCGGTAACTTTCGATTTGGATAAAAACGGAAATACTGCGACTACTAAATTGAGTATAGACCGTTCTAAATACAATGTGAAATACAATTCCGGTAGCTTTTTTAGCGGACTTGGAGATCAAACGATTTACGATAATTTCGATTTAAATATTGAGTTGAAATTCTAATAATTAGATTGCACAATTCCAGCCGGAAAAGTTAAATTTACTTTTCCGGCTTTTCTTTTTATAAAATCTCCTTGTTTATTTAAAAGAGCTTTCTATCTTTGAAGCAATGAAAGCCAATAATTGGCATTTATTATATTTTATGAAAACAATTACAACAAATACCTGGTGGTGGAAAAATTTACGTCAAACGTCGTGAAGTAACATCGCTATAGTATAATCTCATACAAAAGGCTTGTCTCACGACAAGCCTTTTTTTATATAAGAAATTTGAAAATTAACCTCCGCCTTAACGGGAGCGACAGAAATAAATAATTTATGTATCAACTAAAGACCACCTATAAAAAACTTCTTGCCGATACCATTACACCGGTAAGTGTTTATTTAAAAGTTCGGGACAAATATCCTAACAGTCTCCTACTGGAAAGTAGTGACTATCACGCCAACGATAATAGTTTCTCGTATATATGCTGCAATCCTATCGCTTCTATTAAGATTCAAAACGAAGTGATTACCGAAGTTTTTCCTGACGGAAGCAAAAAAGCAACAGAGATCACTCCTGGAGTTAACGTACCGCAACAAATCCAGGAATTTTCAAAGCAATTCGAAACTGAAGATTCTGATTTTAAATTTATCAACAACGGTCTTTTTGGCTATATCGCTTATGATGGAGTTCGGTATTTTGAAGATTTAGAGATTAAAAAGCGAAATGGTGATCTTAAACTTCCGGATATTTATTACGCAGTTTATCAAAATATTATCGCTATAAATCATTTTAATAATGAAGCTTATATTTTTGATCACAGTTACGATACCGATTCAAAGATCGCTGAAATCGAGCAACTGATAAAAGTCAAAAATTTCGCGACTTATAATTTTGAACGTCAGCAGGAACCAATTTCAAACCTTACAGACGAAGAATTCAGGGAAAATGTACGACTGGGAAAAAAGCACTGCTATCGTGGTGACGTTTTTCAAATTGTACTGTCGCGCAGGTTTTCTCAGAAGTTTAAGGGAGATGAATTTAATGTTTATCGGGCTTTACGTAGCGTAAACCCTTCACCCTACCTTTTCTATTTTGATTATGGAAACTTTAAAATCTTCGGAAGTTCCCCTGAAGCACAATTGGTTGTTCAGGATGGGCAGGCAGAAATCCATCCTATAGCCGGAACTTTTAAACGTACCGGAAACGATGAAGAAGACGCTGAACTAGCCAAAAAACTAGCCGCCGACGAAAAAGAAAATGCTGAACACGTGATGTTGGTTGATCTGGCTCGTAACGACTTAAGCCGACACGGAAGTAATGTGAAGGTTGAAAAATATAGAGAAATTCAGTTTTTCTCTCACGTCATACATTTGGTAAGCAAAGTAACCGGCACCAAAGACCCTAAAACGCCTACAATGCAGGTGGTAGCCGATACTTTCCCGGCGGGAACTTTAAGCGGTGCCCCAAAACATAGCGCGATGAAACTCATAGAGAAATACGAAAATGTAAATCGTGATGCCTATGGAGGTGCTATTGGCTTTATGGATTTCCACGGAAATTTTAACCACGCGATTATTATTAGATCTTTTGTAAGTAAAGATCACCAATTGCATTATCAAGCCGGCGCAGGCGTGGTTTCAGAGTCTGTAGAAGAAAACGAATTACAGGAGGTTTACAATAAACTAGGGGCATTAACCAAGGCATTGGATATCGCTGAAGATATATAAAGGAATTAAAAATAGAATTTTACACCAGGTAGAATGAAAAAAATATTAGTTATAGATAATTACGATTCTTTTGTGTACAACCTTGTACATTATTTAGAAGAATTAGATTGCGAGGTCACCGTAATAAGAAACGACCAGTTAGAGCTGGAAGACGTGGAGGAATATGATAAGATCCTGCTTTCTCCCGGCCCGGGAATTCCAAGTGAAGCCGGATTATTAAAACCAATTATAGAAAAATATGCTTCAACTAAAAGCATTTTAGGTGTGTGCCTCGGGCAACAAGCCATAGGCGAAGTTTTTGGCGGGACGTTGGGCAATCTGGAATCGGTTTATCACGGCATTGCTACCACGATGGATCTTTGTGTAGACGATGAACCACTTTTTAAAGATCTTCCAAAAAGAATGAACGTAGGCCGTTACCATTCCTGGGTAGTTTTAAAAGAGCTTCCCGATTCCCTGGAAGCAACTTCCTACGATGAAAAAGGACAAATCATGTCCCTTCGTCACCGTGAGTTTGATGTGCGTGGAGTGCAGTTTCACCCAGAATCGGTATTGACTCCAGATGGAAAAAAAATGATTCAGAATTGGGTAGAATCATAGGCATTTCCGAGCAGGCGGAAATCTCTAAGAAGTGATAGTAATGCTTAAGAAGACTCCCGCTTTCGCGGGAGTTACAAATTCCAATTAAACAGATTCCCGTCTTTACGGGAATGACAAAATTAGATATGAAAGAACTACTAAACAGGTTAATTAATCACGAAACCATCTCCAAAGATGAAGCGAAGCAGGCGCTTTTCAGTATTTCTAATGGAGAATATAACGAAAGTCAGATCGCTGCATTTCTCACGGTTTATATGATGCGAAGCATTACTATAGAAGAACTGGAGGGATTTCGGGATGCGCTTTTAGAACTTTGTGTAGCCATAGATTTAAGTGACTATAACCCGATAGATCTGTGCGGAACCGGTGGTGATGGGAAAAATACATTTAATATTTCTACCACTTCCTCTTTTGTAACGGCAGGAGCGGGAGTAAATGTGGCAAAACACGGAAACTACGGAGTTTCTTCGGTAAGTGGTAGTTCTAATGTTATGGAAAGCCTGGGAATTAAATTTAGTAATGATGCCGGATTTCTTGAAAAATGTATCGCCGAAGCCGGGATATGTGTGTTACACGCTCCCCTATTCCACCCAGCGATGAAAAACGTGGCGCCAATCAGGAAGTCGCTTGCGGTAAAGACTTTTTTCAATATGCTTGGGCCAATGGTAAATCCTGCTTTTCCGCAAAATCAGCTTGTAGGAGTTTTTAACCTGGAACTAGCCAGAATGTATGGTTACCTATATCAAAACACCGATAAGAATTTCACTATTTTGCATGCTTTAGATGGTTATGATGAAATTTCCCTTACCGGAAATACCAAAACAATTTCCAATAATTCTGAAGGAATGCTGAGTCCGGAAGATTTTGGGGTAGAAACCTTAAATCAGGAAGAAATTGCCGGTGGCGGTTCCATTGAAAGTTCTGCAGAAATTTTCGTGAATATATTAAAAGGAAAAGGTACCCAGGCCCAAAATAACGTGGTTTGCGCTAACGCCGGAATGGCAATCGCAACTGCTAAACAAATTAGTGTTAAAGAAGGTTTTGAAACCGCCCGGGAATCTATAAATTCAGGGAAAGCTTTAAAAGTATTGGAGAAGTTACAGGAATTGAGCAATTAAAATACTTCGGAGCAAGCTCACGAAGCATTATTATTGAAAAATATAATTTGATTTCGACGTAAGCCTTAGAGCATTCAATCTCGATTATCGAGTAAAGAAGTTAGCATTAAAAAGAGGTAGAAAGTCTTACGACCGTCAAGCTGAACTTGTTTCAGCTTCTAACATGTTTTGATTATTAATCAACTTAGATCCTGAAACGAGTTCAGGATGACGTATTAAAAAACTTTATAGAACAAAGATTATAAAAATGAACATTCTAGATAGAATAATTGCCGACAAACATAAAGAACTGGTCTTAAAAAAACTGGTAGTTCCCGTGTCACAATTGGAACAATCGGCGCTTTTTGAGCGCGAAACAATTTCTCTGGCAGAAAAATTAAGAACCAGTAAAACCGGGATTATTGCTGAACATAAAAGACGTTCCCCTTCAAAATCGGTAATTAATCAGGATCTGAATGTTGAAGATGTAGCTAAAGGCTATGAAGATGCAGGAATTTCCGGAATGTCTGTATTAACCGATGGCAAATATTTTGGCGGATCTCTAGACGATTTGCTTTATGCCCGTGCGGCGGTTAAAATGCCTTTATTGCGAAAGGAATTTATTATTGATGAATATCAACTTTTGGAAGCCAGAGCTCACGGTGCCGATGTGATTTTACTTATCGCTGCGGTGCTGGAACGGGAAGAAATTAAAAGACTTTCAGAATTTGCAAAAAGTATAGGTCTGGAAGTATTGCTGGAAGTGCATAACGAAGAAGAATTGCAAAAGTCTATTATGCCTAGTTTAGATATGTTGGGTGTAAATAATAGGAATTTAAAGACTTTTGAAGTATCTACCGATATTAGCAAAAAGCTTTCAGAAAAGATCCCCGATGATTTTGTAAAAGTTTCTGAAAGCGGAATTAGCTCAGTTGACGCAATCAAAGATTTGCAGCAATTTGCTTACAAAGGATTTTTGATCGGTGAGAATTTTATGAAAACTGATGATCCGGGAAAAGCTGCGGCTGAGTTTGTGAGAGAATTGAGCAAATAATAAAATAGTTGGGCTATCCTAAAGTCTGGTTTTCGTCAAGCTGAACTTGTTTCAGACTTTATCCCGAATTTACTTCGGGATTCAAACAAATTTGGATTATCAATAACTTAGATCCTGAAATAAATTCAGGATGACGTTTAATAGACTTTCAGTAATTCCGAAGCTAAGGTGGAGAATAAAAGAACGCTAAAAATGAAAAACATAAAACTCAAAATATGTGGGATGAAGCATCCCGAAAACATCAGCGAAGTTGCAAAACTTCAGCCTGATTATATGGGGTTTATTTTTTACGAAAAAACTCCCAGGTATTTCGAGGCTAAGATGCCTAAAATTCCTTCAGCAGTTAAAAAAACCGGCGTTTTTGTTGATGAAGAGATCAATATTATCCTTGAGAGAATTAAAGAGCATGAACTAAATGCTATTCAGTTACACGGTGAGGAAAGCGCTGCTTTTTGCGCTGAACTAAAAACGCTTTTGATCGAAACTGAAGTGGAATTTATAAAGGTGTTTTCTATTAAAGACGATTTCGATTTTGAGCGTTTAAAGGAATATGAAACTGTTGTAGATTATTTCCTTTTTGATACTAAAGGGAAAAATAAAGGCGGAAACGGAATTACTTTTAATTGGGAGGTTTTAAAAGATTATCCTTCAACAAAACCTTTTTTTTTAAGTGGAGGAATTGGACCGGAAGAAGTTGAAGCAATTCAAGAGCTTAAAGCCTATTTTGTAGAAAATGGTAAAGAAAATTTGCTTTACGCCATAGATGTAAATAGTAAATTTGAAGAGAAAGCTGGTTTTAAGAATGTTGAAAAATTAAAAGAATTTAAAAAGCGGTTTTAATAATAACTACGTCATTGCAATCCCGATGGGGAGAAGCAATCTATTGTTTAAAATTATAAAGATTGCCACGGGCGCTGCCCTCGCAATAACTAGAAAGAAATTAGTGCATTCGAAGCACTCAAATAAAAAAAATAAAAATGAGCTATCAGGCTAACGAAAAAGGATATTACGGCGATTTTGGCGGAGCTTTTATTCCCGAAATGCTCTATCCCAATGTAGAGGAGTTGCGTTCGCAATACCTGGATATTATGAAAGAGGAATCTTTTCAGAAAGAGTTTAAAGATTTGTTGCACGATTATGTAGGGCGCCCAACACCGCTTTATTATGCAGAGCGTTTCAGTAAGAAATACGGCACAAAAATTTATCTGAAACGGGAAGATCTATGCCATACCGGTGCGCATAAGGTCAATAACACCGTAGGACAAATTTTAATGGCAAAACGCCTTGGAAAAGACCGCATAATCGCTGAAACCGGTGCTGGCCAGCACGGTGTAGCTACGGCTACCGTTTGTGCGCTTATGGGCATTGAATGTATTGTCTATATGGGCGAAATTGATATTGAACGACAAGCGCCAAACGTGGCCAGAATGAAGATGCTTGGAGCCAAAGTAGTTCCGGCAAAATCGGGAAGTCGAACCTTAAAAGATGCCACGAACGAAGCGATTCGAGACTGGATCAACAACCCGCTGGATACTCATTACATCATTGGTTCCGTGGTTGGGCCTCATCCCTACCCCGATATGGTAGCGAGATTTCAGGCGGTGATTTCTGAGGAAATTAAAGTTCAGCTGAAAGAAAAAGAAAATCGGGAAAATCCTGATTATGTAGTGGCCTGTGTAGGTGGAGGAAGTAATGCAGCCGGAATTTACTATCATTATTTAGACAATCCGGAAGTTGGGATTATTGCGGTGGAAGCTGCCGGAAAAGGTATACAAAGCGGTGAAAGTGCTGCAACCTCAGCTTTAGGAAAAGAAGGTATTATTCACGGCAGTAAAACGCTGCTGATGCAAACCGATGACGGACAAATTACTGAGCCGTATTCTATTTCTGCCGGCCTCGATTATCCGGGTGTGGGACCAATGCACGCCAATTTGTTTAGAAGTGGCCGTGGAGAGTTTATTTCCATAACCGATAAAGCGGCTATGAATGCCGGCCAGGAACTGGCAAAACTGGAAGGGATTATTCCTGCTATTGAGACTTCTCACGCCCTGGCGATTTTTGAAAACCGAAAATTTAAAGAAGATGATGTAGTAGTAATCAATCTTTCGGGTCGTGGCGATAAAGATTTGAGTACCTATATTGATTATTTCGATTTGTAAAAAGATTGCCACGGGCGCTGCCCTCGCAATGACATAATAGGGATGAGTGTATTCGTGGCAAGAAAATAAGACAACAACTTAGATTCTGAAATGAATTCAGAATGACGTATACAGTAATATAGATTGCTACGAGTGCTAAAAATTTAGGAATAAAAAATATTAGTGTATTCGTGGCGAAAAAATTGAAAACAAATTAGATTCTGAAATATCCCGAAGTTTCGGGACAGAATGACGATTTATAAGAATATTGAAAATGAACAGAATAAATAAAAAACTTCAGGAAGAGCAAAAGATGCTTTCTATCTATTTTACCGCCGGTTATCCTGAACTCGAAGATACAGTTTCCATTATTCAGGATTTAGAAAAGAACGGGGTGGATTTTATTGAAATCGGTTTGCCTTTTAGCGATCCCCTGGCCGATGGCCCAACTATTCAGGAGAGTTCTACCAAGGCGCTGAAAAGCGGAATGACTACCAATAGACTCTTTGAACAGCTTAAAGGAATTAGGGACTCTGTTGAAATTCCACTGGTTATTATGGGATATTTTAATCCAATTCTTCAGTATGGTGTAGAGAAATTCTGCAAAAAATGCGCTGAAACCGGAATTGACGGACTTATAATTCCGGATCTACCCGTTGATGTGTATAATGAAGAATACAAGTCGATTTTTGAAGAAAACGGGCTTCAGAATATTTTCCTGATCACGCCGCAAACTTCTGAAGAGCGTATTCGGTTTATTGATTCTGTTTCTAACGGATTTATCTATATGGTAAGTACTGCGAGTGTTACGGGTTCTACTTCCGGATTTAGTGAGGAGACCAGAGATTATTTTAAAAGAATTTCAGCAATGAAACTTCAAAATCCGCAAATTGTAGGCTTTGGAATTAGCGACGAAGAGACCTTCAACCAAGCTACGGAATATGCAAAAGGCGCTATTATTGGTTCGGCATTTATCAAACATCTTAATGCTAATGGGAAAAATAATATAGGCGATTTTGTGAAAAACATCAGACCGGTTTAACCAAATTCTAACATGGTCTTGGCAGGTTTTAAGATTCTGAATTATTATCTTAGTAAGTGAATCAAAAAAACAACAATTATGGGCGGTCCAATTGAAGATAATAAAAGAAAAAGAGAGAAAGGTCAGGAAAATCCAACCAACCCAACGGGGAAAACTGATAAACAGACCAATAAGGTTGATATTGATGAAAAAACCATAAAAGACCAACAGAATAAAAAGTAATTTATGGGACGTGGAGACAAAAAAACGAAACGCGGAAAAATTGCGATCGGTACTCATGGAAAATTAAGACCTAAACGTAAAAAATTTAAGGTAAAACCAACCACCATGGCCGAACAGGAAAAGAAAGAATTACAGTAGTTGTAAGTTGACTACGTCTGAAAACCCTGAATTTGAAAGTTTATACTTTTAGATTCAGGGTTTTTGTTTTTACTAAGATTATTTTTTAAACGAAATTTATAAGTTCTTCTCTCTAAATCATTTCAAAGTCTCACTCAATCTTTCATTCAGGGTAAAAGTAGGTAGAATTTCAATTTAGATCCTGAAACGAGTTCAGGATGACGTATCATTCGTCACCCCGAATTTATTTTGGAGCTTGACGTGTGGCTCGCTCGCGATGATGGTAATGAAACTGCCCCACGAATTCCGAATATTTTGGATCGTCATTGCGATTGAGACGCAGGCGCCATGGCAATCTCTTCTTGATAAAATAGTTTTTTTGAATCCTCACTCAAAATAAAAGATCGCCGTGCTTCGTGCCTTCGCTCGCGATGACGAATATTAAATACTTTAAAACCACTCTCTGTACTGCATCACTCTAAAATCTATCGTATTAAAATCTTCATTCTTTTGTTTCAGTTGTTTATAAAGCTCCATACTACCAATAGCTCGATTGGCCGAACCCGATGGTGCCGTTAGAGAAACCGTTTTTATAAGTCGGCCCTTTAGCACAAACTGGTGAATCCTGGGCACCTCGTTAGAAATCACTTTTAACCTAATATCACTTTCAACTTCCTTTAGATGTCTTCTAAAAAAATACTCAGGACCATTTTTGGAATTTCCACCGGTAAAGAGCAGGGTTTCTATTTTTGGGTGTTTTTCTAAAATTCCCACCATATTTCTAAGTTCCACCTTTTGCATCCCGAGATCGGAAGCATCTACCTTTTCTCTCCTACTGCTTTCTACCATATCGCAGATACCAATTCCTCTTTTTTCAAGAAATTCTTTGCGTTGCTTTATAGCTGCCTTCGTAGTTTCAAATTTTAGATCGAGATCAAAAATATTATCCAAAACAATCCATAAAAGTCCGTCCCGACTGCCGTAACAGAAGTTCACGTCTCCTTCCTTAAATTCCCCTTTCGTAAATCTTGGGGGCGGTAATGTGCCTACAATTAGTTTTGTAGCGTTTTCCGGAATAAAAGGTTTATAAGGATGTGTGTGGTGAAACATTCTGCTTCGTTTTTTACGTTGGTTTCTTGTTATTTTTTAATCTTCCGTGACAAAAGCTGTGTTTGGTTGTATCTGCCCTTCATTTCTTTTGCTCGTCCAAAAGAAACGAAGCAAAGAAAAAGACGCCTTTTGCAAGGAATTTTTTGGCAAAAATGCCAAAAACCGTAGCCAAAACCTCGCGAAAATCCGATAAAAAATCGGACTTTCTGAATCTCGAGGTTTTGGCTACATATTCTGCGAAAAAGGATTTTAATTGAATATAAATTCAACCTATTCTTTCAGCTTAATAACCAAATCATCGGCAAAGACCATGGTACCTTCTTTGTGTATTATTTCGTCTATTTCGCCTTCTTTATTCGCCGTGATGGTGGTTTCCATTTTCATGGCTTCAATCACAAATAAAGGTTCGTTCTTTTTGACTTTCTGTCCTTTTTCGACTAAAATTGAGGAAATTGAACCCTGAATTGGAGCGCCTACTTCTTTATCATTAGACTTATCGATCTTTTGGTGAACCACTTTTTCAACCTTAACCGATTTATCCTGAATTTTCACCGTTCTGGTCTGGCCGTTTACCTTAAAAAACGCATCTACGAGTCCATCTTCATCTGCAGTTCCCACCGATAAGAATTCGATAAGCAAGGTTTTTCCTTTATCCATTTCTACGGTAATCTCTTCACCGGGTTGCATTCCGTAGAAAAAATTTGGCGTCGGAATATTCATTACTTCTCCAAATTTTCGGTAATGATTAAAATATTCGGTAAATACTTTTGGATATAATTTATACGAAAGGAAATCGGTCATTTCCAGTTTTCGACCCATTCCTTCCTTGAAAATATCGCAGAATTCCTTAAATTCTTTTTCAAAATCTATAGGTTCTAAATGTGCATTCGGTCTATCGGTATAAGGTTTTTGATCTTTTAGAATGATCTTTTGCACCTCAGCAGGAAAACCGCCGTGAGGTTGCCCTAAATCACCTTTAAAGAAATTTACCACCGACTGCGGGAAAGAAAGGTTTTCACCTTTCTCCATCACATCTTCTATACTCAAATTATTACTCACCAGGTACTGCGCCATATCGCCCACAACCTTACTACTTGGCGTAACTTTAATAATATCGCCAAAAAGCTTATTCACCTTAGAATACATCGCGGTGATTTCGTGAAACCTTGAAGCCAGGCCTAAAGATTCGGCTTGAGGTTTAAGATTAGAATATTGTCCGCCGGGAATTTCGTGTTTATAAACATCGGCAGTACCAGCTTTAAGTCCGCTTTCAAATGGGAAATAATACTTTCTTACCGCTTCCCAATAATGCGAATATTCATTGAGTTTTTCCATATTGAAATCAGCTTTACGCTCGCCAGATTTCGTCATTTCCACCAGGGAATTAAAATTAGGCTGCGAGGTAAGCCCCGAAAGTCCACCCAGCGCAACGTCTACCACATCTACCCCGGCCTCTATGGCCTTCAGATAAGTAGCCGCCTGTATAGACGAAGTATCGTGGGTATGCAAATGCACCGGAATATTGATCTCAGCTTTTAATGCGGAAACCAGTTCGCCGGCAGCGTAAGGTTTTAATAGTCCGGCCATATCTTTTATCGCTAAAATATGTGCCCCGGCATTTTCAATGTCTCTTGCCAGCTGAAGATAATACTCCAAATTATACTTACTGTTTTTGTTAAGTATATCGCCGGTATAACAGATTGAAGCTTCCGCAAGGCCTGAAGTGTTTTTGCGTACATATTCAATACAGGGCGCGATAGATTTCATCCAATTCAGGGAATCAAAAATCCTAAAAATATCTACCCCATTTTCCCAGGCTTCAGCTACAAATTTTTCGATTAAATTATCGGGATAAGCGGTATAGCCAACACCGTTTGAACCTCGCATTAGCATTTGCAGCAAGATATTCGGCATCGCCTTTCGCAGTAATTGCAAACGTTCCCACGGATTTTCTTTTAAAAATCTAAGACAAACATCAAAAGTAGCGCCTCCCCAAACTTCCATACTAAATGTTTCGGGATGATTTTTAGCAAAACCTTCAGCCACTTTTAGCATATCTGTACTTCGCATCCTGGTGGCCAGTAAGCTTTGATGGGCATCTCTAAAAGTTGTATCGGTAAAATGAATTTTCTTTTCATTCTTTAACCATTCGGCAAACTTATCGGGGCCTAACTCGGTAAGCAAATCTTTGGTTCCTTTTGGATACGCCACGTTGTGATCAAAAGCAGGAACATCGGCTTTTATTAGTTTTGGTGTTTCTATTATTTCCTTTACATCGGGATTTCCATTCACCACTACATCACCTAGAAATTCAACCATCCTGGTAGCGCGGTTTCGGGTTTCTTTCAGTTTAAATAGATCGGGGTTATTGGCGATAAAATTTACCGTTACGCTTCCCTCTCTAAATTTTTCATGCTGAAGAATATTATCTAAAAACGGAATATTGGTCTTTACGCCCCTAATTCTAAATTCAGCTAAAGCCCGACGCATTTTACGGCAGGCACCGTCTAAAGTTCTACCGCTGGCAGAAACTTTTACCAGCATAGAATCAAAAAAAGGCGAAATAGTCACGCCCTGATACAAACTCCCGGCATCCAGCCTAATTCCAAATCCAGAGGCACTTCTATAGGTGGTAATGGTACCATAATCGGGTTGAAAATCGTTGGCGGGATCTTCGGTAGTAATTCTGCATTGCAGGGCAAATCCGTTTGTGCTAAGCGATTCCTGATCTTTAATTTTTATCTGCTCGTCACTTAGTTTATATCCACCGGCAATAAACAACTGCGCTTTAACCAGGTCTATACCGGTAACGACTTCGGTAACGGTATGTTCTACCTGAATTCGTGGATTCACCTCGATAAAGTAAATACTGCCATCGTGATCGACCAGGAATTCTACTGTACCAATATTATTATAATTCACCGCTTTACAAATATTCACGGCATACTCATAAAGTTTCTCCTTGGTAGTTTGGTCAAGGTTATAGGAAGGTGCGAATTCAATCACCTTTTGGTAACGGCGTTGCACAGAGCAATCACGCTCAAAAAGGTGCACCATATTCCCGTGGTTGTCTCCCACGATCTGGATCTCAATATGCTTCGGATTTTCAATAAATTTTTCAATAAAAACAGTATCATCTCCAAAGGCATTCAGTGCCTCGCGTTTAGATTCTGAAAAAGCTCTTCTCAATTCAGCTTCTTCCCTAAGCACTCGCATTCCGCGGCCTCCACCACCGCTGGCGGCTTTCAGCATAATGGGATAGCCGATACGGTTGGCTTCTTCAATAGCAATATCCAGACTTTCCAGATCTTTTTCGTTGCTCTGAATCACCGGCACATTGTTTTTTACCGCTACTGTTTTGGCGGTGACTTTATCGCCCAGGCTTTTTAATACCGAAACCTCTGGCCCAATAAAAATAATATTGTTGTCTTTACAGGCTTGAGCAAAATCGGCGTTTTCTGAGAGAAATCCGTAACCGGGATGAATAGCATCAGCCCCCACCTCTTTGGCGGTATTGATTATCGCATCTATATCCAGGTAAGGTTTTAAGGGCTCTTTATCGGGGCCTATTTGGTAAGATTCATCGGCCTTATAGCGGTGCAGGGAGTAGCGATCTTCAAAGGTAAAGATACCTACCGTTCTTATTCCTATTTCAGTGCAGGCTCTAAAAATTCGAATCGCGATTTCCCCACGATTGGCTACTAATACTTTTTGAATCATCATGTTTTGGCTGAGTTAATTAGCAATAGTTAGTTATTGCCGTAAACTATTAAAACATTCAGAAGTATGGGATATTTTTATGCTAAATTTTATATAAAAGTTTTTTCGGTTTTCGGTTGTGGGTTCCCGGTTGGCAGTTGTGAGTTTTGAGTTTTCGGTTATCGGTTGTGAGTTCTTGGTTCTTGTATGTTTGTTGTTGAGGGTTTATTATTTTGGGTTGCGCATCATTGCGAGAATGCAGTAGCGGGAAGCGGCAATCTATTCTGTGTCTTGAATTAGTAGTTGGTAATGTTGATTTCAGAATTTAACCCCTACTCTCTTTTTTCTAGCTTTTTTCTCTTATCCTTTACTCTTAACTTTTCTCTCTTACCTTTTCACTTTTAACTATTCACTCTTCACTCTTAACTTTTAACTTTTAACTAAAAAAGATCGCCGCGCTCAATCTTCGCTTGCGATGACGTTTAATATTAAAATTTAGAAAAACCTCACCGGATTAGGAACCCTGTGAGGTTTTCCTGAGTTTTTAAAAAATATAATTCAGTTGAACACCTCCAAAATAGTTTCTGGGATTCCCGGGATAATAATAACGTGGAGCGGCACCCCCAAAGCCAACGGCATTGGTTAATACACTCGCGGCATAATGCTCATCCAGGGCGTTATTTACACCGCCGTATAAATTTAAATTTAGTTCCTGAAAAATATTGAAAGTATAACCAGCTTTTAAGTTTACTAAACTGTATTCATCTGTGTAACCTGAATTGGCATCATCCAGAGGAATTTCTCCTACGTTTCTAAAATTTCCAAAAAATTCAAAACCTGATTCGCTCTGAACATCGACTCCAAGGTTTATTGTATATTTTGGTACACCGGGCAGTTCATTTCCGGAGAAATCTTCATCATTATTTACAAATTCATCAAATTCGAAAAAGTTTATGGCTCCGTTTACATAAGGTTTAATTGAAATACCAGGACCAACTAAAAAACGGTAGTTAGTAAGAAACTCAATTCCGTTATGATTGGTTTTTCCTGCGTTTATACCCACATATTGATCTTCTGCCACGCGTTGCGCAACCAGCAAATTCTCTATCTGAATGGAGTACACAGAAATTTCTGTATATAATTTATTTTGAAGCCAATTTCCTTTAAATCCGGCTTCATAATTGATTCCGGTTTCGGGTTCCAGACTGGTGTTTATCTGCCCTTCAGGAGTTAAGGTTTCAGCAACGGTGGGTGTTGAGAATCCGTGGCTTATGGACGCGTAGATATTCTTTCCGGCGCCAACTTCATAACTTGTTCCAAGTCTTGGCGAAAAAACAGGATCAAAACCGTAATCCCCGGTTTGGTCTACTTCGTCTTGCGTATAAAGATCGGTTAAACTATAATTTGTGGTGTTTAAATTAAAACCTGCTTCTAGGTTCCATTTATCAGTAAATTCAAAATTAATTTGAGCGAAAAAGTTAGCATAATTTCTGTCCTGTTCATTGTTGCTTTCACGCTCACCTAAAACACTTCCTTCGCCGGGAAAATCTTCGTATAAATTAGCAAAAGTTCCGGTTTCATACCACTCATTATAATATTCGGCACCAAAACTAATTTCTGAAGGAAATTCAAAAACCTGGGTATTTAAATTGAACTTAGTTCGAACCCCCGCCGAAACACGCTCTTCCTTTAAAATGTCAAATGGTCGCGGCTCGTAGGCATTTCTAAAACTCAGAAATATACTTGTGGTATTCTTTAAATTATCAAAAAGTGAATGTGTATAAGAACCTCCCAGCATGCCACGATCGTAAGATTCATATCCCTGCGATTGGCCCCAGGTAAATGCCGCGGGTCCCGGATTGTTTAAAAAATCTTCTTCATTAATAGAACTCGGAATAAAAGCTTTTAAGCGGGTGAAATTTGCGAGATAAGATAAACTTCCATTTTCGTTGGTTTTAAGACTTCCGTTTACTAAAGCCGACTTCCGATCGTAATTTCCATTGTCGCGGTAGCCATCGCTGGTTAAATTACTAAAAGTTGCAAATAAACCAGAATTAGCGGTTGTATTTGAAGCCTGATAAACCTGTTTGCGGGTATTAAAACTTCCATACTGCGTTTTTAATCCTAAGCGGGCTTCTTCTTTTCCTAACTGTTTGGAGTATAGATTTATGGAACCGCCCAATCCAGCGCCGTAAATACTGGAAGTAGGACCTTTTATCACTTCTATTCGATCTAAACTTTCCTGGTCAAAATCGTCTAAGGTGAGCTCTCCTTCTGCAGTTGTTAACGGTATACCATCAAAATACGCCTGAATTCTATTGGTACTGTATTGCGAACGCGCACCAATACCACGAATATTGATCTTATTGGTATTTAAAGCTCCCTGATTTACAAACATTCCGGGGACATTATTAAAAGTTTCCAGAACGTTGGTAGCATCGGTTCTATTAAAATCTGTTTGTGTTACAAGATTCACCGAAGCCGGAACTTCTCTAAGTGATTTCGGAATTACGGTACTACGCACCACAACTTCTGAAAGCGTTTCGGAAGTCGGACTCAAATATATTTCCTGCGGAGTGCTTGAGGTAAGTTCAACTTCTAGGGTTTCAAAACCAAGGGCGGAAATCTGAAAATCCCCAGGTAATTCCCCTGAAGTAAAGCTGAAATTCCCATCTTCATCTGTAACAGCAACCAGCGATGAAGCCTTGTAAATTGAAACATCTTCTATAGGTTCGTTATTATTCGCATTCAGTATTTTAAATTGATTTTCCTGAGAAAACAGGTTTCCTATCCAAAGTAGGCACAAAAGTGCCAGTAATTTTTTTTCCAATATTTTATATTTTATTCAGCTGAAACTTTCCAGATTACATTTGCATCGTCATCATTTACCAAAAGAGCTCCGTCTGGAGTAACTGTAACTCCTACAGGTCTCCCGTGGACTTTACTTTCTGCTTCATCAGCTATAAATCCGGTAAGAAAATCTTCGGGCTGGCCTGGTTTTCCATTTTCATCAAAAGGCACAAAAATAATTTTGTAACCGGAGAAAACGGCCCGGTTCCAGGAACCATGCTGCCCTACAAAAGCACCGTTTTTATATTTTTCAGGGAATTTATCTTTGGTGTAAAATGCCAATCCTAAAGATGCGGTATGTGGTCCCACGGGTACATCTGGTACAATAGTTTTTTTCACCAACTCCATATGTGGATCATCGGCCCAGCGAGGATCCTGAATTTGCCCAAAATAAGAATAAGGCCAGCCATACCAGCCGCCTTCTTTTACGCTAGTAATATAATCTGGCACTAGATTATTTCCAATTTTGTCTCGTTCATTTACGGCAGCCCAAAGTTCCCCAGTTACCGGGTTCCAGTCCATTCCAACAGGATTTCTTAATCCTGAAGCATAAATTTTCTCCCCACTTCCGTCGGTATTAATTTCCAGAATTGCGGCACGTCTTTCTTCTTTATCCATTCCGTATTCACCCACGTTACTGGCAGAACCTACGGACACATAAATTTTACTTCCATCTTCATTAGCGAGTAAATTACGCGTCCAGTGATTATTATACCCACCTGCAGGAAGACTAAGAATTTTCTCTCCTTCAGCTTCAATTTTCATATCCCCTTCAGTATATGGATATCGGTAAAGTCCGTCGGTATTGGCAACGTAGAAATAATTATCTAAAACTAACATTCCGTAAGGTTGATTTAAGTCATCCAAAAATACATCCTGATAATCTGGATTACCATCACTATCTTTATCACGAATTAAGATAATCCTGTCGGCGCTGTTTTTTGTATTAGATTCAACAACAAAAATATCACCGTTAGGTGCGATATAAGTTCTACGCGGATGCTTTAAGTTTTCTGCAAACATCGTCACTTTAAATCCCGCGGGCGCCTGTGGTTTTTTATCTCCCCAGCCAATAACTTCACTCTCTTTAGTAACAGATTCTGAAGAAAAAGGTGGCACTAACCTAAGTTCGCCAATTGCAGTTTCTACTACGTCTGCAGGTTGTTGCGACAGTTCTTTTTTCTTCTCTTCACTAAGGTCTGTATTTACCTGAGCCTGGGCCGGAATGGCTAAGCAGCAGGAAAGAGAAAGGCCTATAATTGTAGTAAGCTTTTTCATAATTTCAGCATTTTAGTTTAAAATTAGCTTTTAATATTTCGGCTGAAAAGTTTTTAAAGCAGATTAGGTTTACTTTAACAAACGCCAATTAGTCCAAGTTTTTTGGTGGCTAGGCACGTTTTAGTTAAGTTTATACTTTCAATTGCAAAGGATACTATGAAAAAAATTCTCGTTTTGAGTGTGGGGCTACTTTCGCTGATTTCCTGCGATTTAGAAAAATATCAATTAGTTACCGATTATGATCTTGAAACCCGTTTTGAAAAAAGTGGTGGTAAAGAAACCGGTACGTATGACGAAATTATTGATTTTTACACCCAACTTGCTGAAAGCTCTGGCAAAATAAGCCTGGAAGAATTCGGAAAAACTGACAGTGGCGAACCGCTTCATCTTGCCATTTACAGCCCAAATGAAGATTTTGATTTTGAAGAATTAAGAGAAGAAAATAGTATAATTCTAATAAATAATGGAATTCACCCGGGGGAAAGTGATGGGATAGATGCAACGATGATGCTCTTTAGGGATCTGGCGGGAGATTCTATTAAAACTCCAACAAATACCGTTTTAGCAACAATTCCTGTTTATAATATAGGTGGCGCTTTAAACCGAAATTCTACCAGCCGAACCAATCAAAATGGTCCTGCTGAATACGGTTTTAGAGGAAATGCGAGAAACTACGACCTAAACCGGGATTTTATAAAAGCCGATACCCGAAACACCCGAAGCTTTTACGAGATTTTTCACCACGTAAAACCCGATATCTTTATTGACAATCATGTAAGTAATGGCGCCGATTATCAATACACCCTCACCCATCTTTTTACTCAACATAATAAACTTGGCGGCGAGCTTGGTGCTTATTTAGATGAACAAATTATGCCTGCGTTAGAGGATTCATTAGCTAAAAAAGACTGGGATATTACGCCTTATGTGAATGTTTTTAATGAAGTACCTGAAGAAGGATTCTCGCAGTTCAACGATCATGCTCGTTATTCTACAGGTTATACCACGCTTTGGAACACCATTGGAATGATGGTAGAAACACATATGCTAAAACCTTATCCAAAACGTGTAAGAGGAACATATGAGCTGATTCGCAGTATGATTGGCATTGCTGAAAATGACAGGGAACGCATGAAAGATATTCGCAACCGGGCCTCCAGGAAATATCTCACAGATCGCTGGTATCCTATAAATTTTAAACCTGATACGGAAAATCCCAGCCGGCGCAGTTTTAAAGGTTACGAAGGTGAAATGATTGCCAGTGAAGTTACCGGTGGCGAACGTTTAAAGTATGACAGCAAAAAACCTTTTACCAAAGAAATAGACTACTATAATAATTTTATTGCTGAAGACACTATTGAAATTCCCCGGGCTTATATTGTTCCGCAAGGATGGTGGCAACTCACCGATCTTTTAAAGCTGAACAAAATTAAACTGGAACCACTACAAAGCGATACCACTTTATATGTTGAAACTTATAAAATAGAAGATTTTAAAACCAGAGATCAGGCTTATGAAGGCCATTATATGCATAGTGAAACCAAAGTTTCTAAAAAGATGGATTCAGTAAGGTTTAGAAAAGGAGATTTTGTGGTTAAAACCTTTCAGGAAGGTGCGCGCTATTTAATTGAAACTTTAGAGCCAGAAGCGCCGGATTCTTTCTTTAACTGGAATTTCTTTGATACCGTTCTGCAGCAAAAAGAAGGGTTTTCACCTTATGTTTTTGAAGATGTCGCTAAAAAAATGCTTGATAAAAATCCCGACTTAAAAGAACGTTTTGAAGAAAAGAAACGTAATGACGCAGAATTTTCAAACAACTCTTACTACCAATTAGACTGGTTGCATAAACAATCTAAACATTATGAAACGGCGCATTTACGCTACCCTATCTTCAGAATGCCTCGTTAAATATTTTTCAGAAAAAAGAAGTTTAATATTTGCATAAGATTTTTGAAGGGCCTTTTGGCTTTTCTTCAAATCTTTCCATTTTGCTTTTTCAATTCCTTCTTTGGTTTCGGGCCTCAATTCTCCATCATAAGAAGTACGCATCTCGTACCAATGGGTAACTTTAAGCCTGTAACGTCCTTTTCGTTTAAATATATGGTAAGTTTTCTGTAGAAATTTAGTCACTTTTAAACCTTCAACCCCCGTTTCTTCTTCCACTTCTCTTATCGCAGAAGCTTCTATAGTTTCGTTTTTTTCAGTCTTACCTTTTGGAAGATCCCAACGTTTTTTTCGGTAGATAAAAAGAATTTCATCTTTATCGTTTAAAACCATTCCGCCGGCGGCGGTAACCACGCGTAACTTTTTAAACAAATGTTTTAATAGTTTTTCTTCTTTTTCGTGGTAAAGATTCACATAAAGCAGTTCACCTTTAGTAATCTTTTTAATTATCCGCTTAATTCTAACCTTCTTAATTGGCAGTGATACATAGTTTTCACCTAAATCTTTCTTTGTAGAGAGAATTAAGGGAATATCATTTACAAAAACTTTATACATTTGCAGTATGATTTTAAATAAAGAAACAGCCAGAACAACTGCTGAACTGTTATTGCAAATTAAAGCAATAAAATTAGATGCACAAGAACCATTTACATGGGCCAGCGGTTGGAAATCGCCAATATACTGCGATAACCGAATAGTTCTCTCCTATCCGCCAATTAGAAATCACATAAGGGAACAGTTTGCACGCCAAATTGAAGAGCTTTATGGAAAACCTGATGTTATTGCAGCGGTAGCAACAGGCGCCATTGGTATTGGGATGTTGGTAGCCGAGATTTTAAGTCTTCCGTTTATCTATGTTCGCCCAGAAGCTAAAAGCCACGGACGAAAAAACCAGATTGAAGGAAATCTCTCTGAGGGCCAAACCGTGGTGGTAATTGAAGACTTAATTAGTACCGGAAACAGTAGTTTAAACGCGGTAAAAGCTCTAAAAGAAGCCAAAGCTAATGTAAAAGGTATGCTTGCCATTTTTACTTACGGTTTTAAAACTGCCGATGAAAATTTTGAAAAAGAAGGAATAGAATTACATACGCTTAGCGATTATGATTTTTTATTGGAAACTGCACAACGCACCAATTATATTAATGCAACTGAAGCCGGTATTTTAAGAGAATGGCGTCAGGATCCCGCAAACTGGAAAAATAAATAATGGATATAGAAAGCCCAAAAGTTACTGCAGATAAAAGTCAGCAGGAAATGTTCAATTTTTTGACCAAGGTTGAGAATTATGAACAATTAATGCCTGAGAGCAAGGAAGTATTTGAAGTTAGAGATGAGAAAACTTTTGTTTTTGGCCTTAAAGGAATGCCCGTTATAAAATTAGAAATCCAGGAAACCATAGAGCCAGAATTGGTTGTATTAGGTTCTACATCAGATAAATTTGATTTTAAATTAAAAGCGCATATCGAAGCTTTAAACGAAAATCAAAGTGAAGTGAAGATGGAATTTAATGGTGAATTTAATGCGATGATGGCGATGATGGTGAAAAAACCATTAACCAAATTCATAAATACTTTAGCTGAAAATATTGGGAAGCTATAAATTTTAAAAGGCTGTTTGAATGTTTTTTTATTCGACTTAGAACCTGAAACAAGTTCAGGTTGACGGAAATAAAGCCTTCAAACAGTTTTTTTAATACATCAGTTTAATTTCTTTTAAATCAAAGGTTTTAAAAACCGAATCTTCTATTTCCAAATTCAACCTACCTGAAGTGGTGACACCGCGAATAATTCCCGTGAGATAAGTGTCATCTGGCAGTTGAAAGGTAGATACCAAATCCCGCCTAAACATATTCCTGGCATATTTTTCTAAAATTGAGGCTTCAGTATCAGCATTAATTTGAGTTAATTTATCTTCAAATTCATCGGTAATTCTTTTTAATAATTCATCCAGGTTAAAATTATTCCCAGTGACTAATTTTAAGGAAGAAGCCTGTGGAAGGCCGGGAAATTCAGTTTGATTCACATTTAATCCAACTCCAATTATAGAAGCTACTATTTCATTATTTTTCAGGATGTTTTCAATAAGAATTCCGCTAATTTTATAGCGTGCTGACATTATGTCGTTAGGCCATTTTACCTTTAAGGCAGGCACATTAAATTTGTTTAACACTTCAATAATTGCCAGTGAAACGGTGGCGCTCATTAAAAACTGATGGTTTACCCCAACTTTTATTTTTGGATATAAAACGCTAAAAGTAAGGTTTTCCCCTGCATTTGAAACCCAACCAGACCCGCGTTGGCCGCGGCCTTTGGTTTGCTCTTGGGCCACTACACATATAGACTCAAAAGAGGTATTGCCCCGGTAGAGCTCCCGGGCAAATTCGTTAGTAGAATTGGTGGCATTAACTTTGATTATACGCATAGTAATAGTAAGAAATGAAACGGGCGTTAAATGTTATGTAAACTAAGCCTATAAACAGCTAAAAAGTAATAACTTTGCGAAAATAATTAATTTTAATGGCAAAAAAAGAAGCGAACAACGATCAACTTATTGCGCATATAATTAAAGGAATTGAAGAAGTAAAAGGTAACGACATTGATATTCTTGACCTTAGGCAAATAGAAAATACCGTATGTGATTATTTTATAATTTGCAACGGGACTTCCAACACACAGGTAAACGCCATTGTGAATTCCATCCAAAAAACTGTAAGTAAGGCTCTTAAAGACAAACCCTGGCACGTAGAAGGCGGAGAAAATGCAGAGTGGGTACTTTTAGATTATGTAAACGTGGTTGTTCACGTTTTCCAGAAGCATATTAGAGAGTTTTACGATATTGAAAGTCTTTGGGGTGATGCTAAAATCACTTCCATAGAAACCAATTACTAATTATTTAATTTAGAATTACCAAGAATGGCGAAACAGCAACCCAAAAAAAATACAGATCCCAAGAAGCCTAAGTTTAATGCTTACTGGATCTATGCCGCTATAATTATTATATTTATAGGAATCAATTTCTTTAGTGGAGGCGGTTTTAGTGAACCAGCGCAAACCAACCCGGCTGAATTTCTATCTTACCTTAGAGACGGTGATGTAAAAAAGGTAGAGATTGTAAACCGAAAACAAGCTAAGGTTTATCTAACCGAAGAGGCAGCACAAAAAGATATACATAGGCAAGCTAACGATCCCGAACTTTTTAACACCGGTGGTGAAACTCCGGCTTATAGTTTTGAGTTTGGTGATTTGCAAAACCTTGAAGACGATATCAAGGAAATAAAAGCTGAAAATAATTTAGATACCACTGTTGTTTACGATACGCAAAGTAACGTAATGAGCGAGATTTTCTGGGCATTATTACCCTTTATCCTCATTATTGGTGTTTGGATTTTTATAATGAAAAAAATGAGCTCTGGTGCCGGTGGCGGTGCGGGAGGCCAGATTTTCAATATTGGTAAATCAAAAGCAAAATTATTTGACCAAAATACCGATGTAAAAACTTCTTTTAAAGATGTTGCCGGGTTGGAAGGCGCAAAAGAAGAAGTTCAGGAGATAGTAGATTTCCTTAAACATCCAGAGAAATATACTTCGCTAGGTGGTAAAATTCCTAAAGGAGCTCTACTTGTAGGACCTCCGGGAACCGGTAAAACCTTGTTGGCAAAAGCAGTTGCAGGAGAAGCTAAAGTGCCTTTTTTCTCACTTTCTGGATCAGATTTCGTAGAAATGTTTGTAGGAGTTGGTGCTTCAAGGGTTCGTGACTTATTTAAGCAAGCCAAGGAGAAATCACCTTCCATCATTTTTATTGATGAAATTGATGCTATTGGACGTGCCAGAGGAAAAAGTAATTTCTCGGGTTCTAACGATGAACGTGAAAATACCTTAAACCAGCTATTAACAGAAATGGATGGTTTTGGAACCAATACTAACGTTATTGTAGTTGCCGCAACCAACCGTGCCGATGTACTGGATAAAGCGCTAATGCGTGCTGGAAGATTTGACCGACAAATTTATGTTGATCTTCCAGATTTAAATGAAAGAAAAGAAATTTTTGAAGTTCACTTAAAGCCACTTAAAAAAGTAGCCGAAGAACTTGATACTGAATTTTTAGCAAAACAAACTCCGGGATTCTCTGGAGCTGATATTGCCAATGTTTGTAACGAAGCTGCACTTATCGCTGCACGTAAAGGCAATAAAGCGGTAGGAAAACAGGATTTTCTTGATGCGGTAGACCGTATAGTGGGAGGACTTGAGAAAAAGAATAAAATAATTACTCCAGACGAGAAGAAAGCAATTGCCTACCACGAAGCCGGTCACGCGACTGTAAGCTGGATGTTAGAGCATGCTGCGCCACTGGTAAAGGTAACTATTGTTCCGCGTGGACAATCACTTGGTGCCGCCTGGTATTTGCCTGAAGAACGTCTTATTGTAAGACCAGAGCAAATGCTGGATGAAATGTGTGCTGCCCTGGGTGGACGTGCCGCAGAGAAAGTGGTTTTTGATAAAATTTCAACCGGAGCTTTAAGTGATCTTGAAAAAGTAACTAAACAAGCTAAAGCAATGGTTACTATTTATGGGTTGAACGATAAAGTTGGAAACCTTACTTATTACGATTCTTCTGGCCAGAGTGAATATAATTTCACCAAGCCATATAGTGAAAGTACATCTGAGCTTATTGATAAAGAGATTTCAAATTTAATTGAAACCCAATATCAGCGAGCCATAGATCTACTTACCAAACATAAAGATAAACTGGGACAGTTAGCCGATATTCTTCTTGATAAAGAGGTAATCTTTAAAGATGATTTGGAAACTATCTTCGGAAAAAGACCTTATGATAAGGACAAGGAAAAAACTGAAGTTTTAGGAAAGAAAGAAGAAACTCCTAAAATCGAAGAAAAAGCCGCTGAAACCGAAGAACAAAATCCCACCCCCGGAAGTGATTCTGAAGAGAACACGATAACTGAAAATAATTCAGTTAATAAATAGTTCACAACCACGGTTTAAAAAATCTTAATTTATCTAAGTGTTAAATTAAGATTTTTTACCTTTGGTTAAAATGACGTTGAGAACCACACCCAAAACTCTATGAGTCTATTTAGAAGATTTCTTAACCCTAAATCTAAATCAGACAAAAAACAGGAATCTCCTGAAAAAGCTGAGCGGGGAAAATACATGCCAGAGGTAAAACTCCCTACTGATGAGCGCTTTATGCTCAATTTTAAAAATAATGGGGGTAAATTTCTCTATTGTGAAGACAATAAAGAGATGCAAGAAGCTTTTGATAATATTTTACTGGAAAACGATTGGTACGAAAAAGAATGTTTTTGTCTTGATCCCAATCTTCAGGATAAATTTAAAGGTTTCAACCTTAGTTTTACCAGGTCTGGTTCGGCTCCATTCTTTCTTTCTACCTGTGAGTACCTGGTAGCAAACGATGGTTCTATACTTATTTCTTCTAACCAGATTAAAGAATGCAAACTCAACGATTTACCCGATAATTTTGTTATTATTTCTTCTACAAGCCAGTTAATAGATACAATTGGCGAAGGCCTTCGCGGCATTAAATTTAGAAACAAACAGCGAATTCCTTCTAATATTACTACCATCAAAAATTTTGAAACGCAGAAAGAAGGTGATTTTATGAGCTATGGAAGTAGTACAAAAAACCTATATTTGCTCCTGCTGGAAGATTTATAACACATGAGGGAAGCTATTATTAGAACTATTTCAGGATTGTTGTACGTATCCATATTGGTGGCTTCTATACTTTCTTCAGAATTAATTTTTATCAGCTTATTTTATCTTTTAGGACTAGTTTGTCTTATAGAAATGCAAAAACTTCTGCATTTAAAAAGCTATGCACTTTATGGTGTACAAGCTTTACTTTTTTATCTTTTCAGCTATTTAAAATTTAATCAGGATGCTACAATCCTGTTGCTCTTTATTACCATATTCGTAAACTTATTTCTTGTAAAAGATTTACTGGTAGTAAGAAAAATACCTGTTTTTGAAAAGAAGAAGTATATCATTATTATTTTTTACCTAATTTCTTCGGTAATTTTTCTCACGCTAATTCCAACCATAGAAGGCGTTTTTATTCCAAAATTGGTAGTAGGTATTTTTATCCTGATTTGGACTAATGATACTTTTGCTTATATTGTTGGTAAGAATTTTGGAAGCAAAAAACTCTTTGAACGTATTTCTCCCAATAAAACTGTAGAAGGTTTTCTGGGCGGAGTTATTTTTAGTGGTGTAGCCAGTTTTTTTATATTTTATTACACCCAGTTCCTCACCTTCCCTATCTGGCTGGGAATGGCCATAATACTTAGTGTTTTTGGAACTCTTGGAGATCTTATTCAATCAAAATTTAAACGGCAGGCCGGTGTGAAAGATAGCGGCACCTTAATGCCAGGACACGGCGGCTTGTTTGACAGATTAGACAGTATTATTTTTTCGAGTCCATTTGTATATGCTTATCTATATATTCTAGATTATGTTTCATAAAGAAGGTTATAAAATAATGGCGTGGGCAGCTTTGCTGCTTATTGCAATAAACGTGGTATCTTATTCGTTAATAAATACATACTGGATAAAATTTGCTATCCTGGTAGCCACCATAATACTGTTTTTTCTAATTATTCAATTTTTTAGAAACCCAAAACGGAATACACTTTTAAACGATGCTCACGTCGTTGCTCCGGTAGACGGAAAAGTAGTGGCCATTGAAGAAGTAGAAGAGAAAGAATACTTTAAAGACAAACGTTTGCAGGTTTCTATTTTTATGTCACCAATAAATGTGCACGTAACCAGGCATCCAATTGGTGGAAAAGTAAAATACAGTAAATATCACCCCGGGAAATTTTTAGTGGCCTGGCATCCAAAATCCAGTGAAGAGAATGAGAGAACAACGGTAGTGGTTGAAAATGATATTGCCGGCGAAGTTTTATACCGGCAAATTGCCGGAGCAATGGCAAAAAGAATTGTAAACTATGCTGAAGTTGGAAATGAAGTAATCCAGGGCAGTGACAGCGGATTTATAAAATTCGGTTCTCGGGTAGATGTGTTTCTACCTTTAAACACACCAATTTCGGTGAAACTTAACCAGAAGGTAAAAGGTGGGCTAAGTGTAATAGCCAAAATTGATGAATAAGCAGTACGTTATGCCTGAAACAACAGATGAAAAATTTTTAAAAGCCTATGATATGGCCAGCAAAACCACGCAAAAATTTGCGCCAGATGTTATGCTTCATTTCTACGCCTATTACAAGAAAGCCACTCAGGTAAACGGATTTTACGTCCCGCCTACCAACGAAGGGGATCTTAGAAATGCTTTTAAAATAAACGCTTTATTACAGGTGAAAAATTTAAGCAAGCAGGAAGCTCGCGAAAAATATGTAGAACTTGTAGAAGAACATATTGGCGAAGTAACCCCATAGCTACCTCGCCAAAATCTCCCTTAATTTTATTTTAAACTTTTTAAGCTGGCTTTAATCGCTTCAATTTTAGCTTCAGCATCTGCCTTTTTCGCTTTTTCTATAGCAACCACTTTTTCCGGGGCGTTATTTACAAAACGCTCATTAGAAAGTTTCTTTTCCACGGAATTCAAAAAGCCTTGATTGTATTTTAATTCTTCTTCCAGTTTTTCAATTTCAGCTTCCACATCTATTGAACCGGCAATTGGAATAAAATATTCATTAGATTTTACACGGAATGAAAGTGCACCTTCAACCTGCTTATCTACATAGCTAAAAGCGTCTATATTTCCCATTTTCAAGATTACGGGATCAAATAATTCTGAAGCTTTTTCATTATTCATCACCATAAGATCTATGGTATTTTTGAATGAAATATTCTTCTCTTTCCTTATTTTTCTAATTCCCGCAATAACTTCTGAAGCCAAAGTAAACTCATTGATTATTTCTTCATTGAAATCTTTAAGCTCAGGCCATTTTGCGATAATTAAAGCTTCAGATGCTTTTCTTTCGGTAATTTCATGCCAAATCTCTTCGGTTACAAACGGCATAAAAGGATGAAGAATCTTTAAATTATCTTCTAAAATTTCTATTACCGCTTTATATGTTTTTACATCTATAGGCTGCCCGTAAGCGGGTTTTACCATTTCAAGAAACCAGGAACAGTAATCGTCCCAAATTAATTTGTAAGTGCTCATTAAAGCATCACTCATTCTGTATTTAGAGTAATGGTCTTCAATTTCTACAAGCGTTTTTCTAAACCTGGCTGTGTACCAGTCTATCGCGATTTTAGATGTTTCGTCCTGCTCTTTTTCTTCGGAAACTTCCCAGCCTTTTACCAGCCTGAAGGCATTCCATATCTTATTTGAAAAAGCACTTCCTTGCTTACATAGGTCTTCCTCGAACATTAAATCGTTCCCGGCAGGAGAACTCAATAGCATTCCTACCCTAACGCCATCGGCGCCATATTGTTCAATTAGTCCCAGCGGATCTGGTGAATTCCCCAGCGACTTAGACATTTTTCTACGTTGCTTGTCCCGTACAATTCCCGTGAGATAGACATTTTTAAAAGGACGCTCACCTCTATATTCATAGCCTGCCATAATCATACGTGCTACCCAGAAAAATAAAATTTCGGGGGCGGTAACAAGATCGTTGGTAGGGTAGTAATATTTAATTTCTTCATTTTCTGGCTCCAGAATACCGTTAAAAACGCTCATTGGCCATAACCAGGAAGAAAACCAGGTATCCAGTGCATCTTTATCCTGAATTAATTCTTCAGCCTTTAGATCAGCATTCTCTGACTTTTCTCTTGCTTTTTCCAGGGCTTCTTCAGCAGTTTCAGCAACTACAAAATCTTCTTTTCCACTTCCGTAGAAATAAGCGGGAATCTGTTGCCCCCACAAAAGCTGACGTGAGATATTCCAGTCCCGCACATTTTCCATCCAGTGCTTGTAGGTATTCAGAAATTTATCTGGCACCAGGTTAATTTCATCGCCAACCACGGCATCAATTGCCGGTTTAGCCAGCTCCTTCATTTTTAAAAACCATTGATCGCTAAGTTTTGGTTCTATTACCGCACCGGTACGCTCGCTGGTTCCTACTTTATTAATGTGCTCTTCAGTTTTGGTAAGCACACCCATTTCTTTTAATTCTTCTACAATTTCTTTTCTGGCCTGGAACCTGTCTTTGCCTTCATAATGCATTCCGTGGGCATTTAGGCTGGCATCATCATTAAGAATATCAATTACCTCCAGGTTATGCTTATCTCCAAGCATTTTATCGTTCTCATCGTGTGCCGGCGTTACTTTTAAACACCCGGTACCAAATTCCACATCTACATATTCATCTTCAATAATTGGAATTACACGGTTGCAAATTGGCACTATTGCTTTTTTCCCTTTTAAATGTGTAAAACGTTCATCGTTTGGATTGATACAAATCGCAGTATCACCAAGAATAGTTTCAGGACGTGTGGTAGCAATAGTTAAAACATCATCACTGCCTTCTACTTTATAATTTAAATAATGAAGATTTCCCTGCTTTTCAATATGAATCACTTCTTCGTCAGAAAGTGTGGTTTTCGCTACGGGATCCCAGTTTACCATTCGGTAACCGCGGTAGATAAGACCTTTTTCATATAGATCTACAAAAACCTTAATTACAGAGGCTGACATATTATCATCCATCGTAAACTTGGTTCGGTCCCAATCACAGGATGCGCCCAGCTTTTTTAATTGCTCTAGGATAATACCACCGTGCTTATGCGTCCAATCCCACGCGTGTTGTAGAAATTCCTCACGGCTAAGATCGTTTTTATCAATTCCTTCAGCCTTTAATTTTGCCACTACTTTAGCTTCAGTTGCAATAGAAGCGTGATCTGTTCCCGGCACCCAGCAAGCGTTGAAGCCCTTTAACCTGGCGCGTCTCACCAAAACATCCTGAATGGTATTATTCAGCATATGGCCCATGTGTAAAACCCCGGTCACGTTTGGCGGCGGTATTACAATGGTGTAAGGCTCACGCTCATCTACTTCAGAATGAAAATACTTGTTTTCCATCCAGTAGTTATACCATTTATCTTCTACTTTTTTTGAATCGTATTGGGAAGCAATCGCCATATTTGGTCTGGTTTTTGAAAAATAAAGGCAAAAGTAATTATAACTTAAGGATTATAAAAGAAGTTGATTTGAATATAATTTTGAGTGTACGTCATTTCAACTTATCTTTACCTTTCGTTTATTAAAAACCAGAAATTATGAAAAAGTTAATCGCAATTGCCATTTTTGTTGTTGCCGGGTTAGGCACAGCAATGGCGCAGGAAACAGCCAAAATAGAATTCAAGAGTGAAACTATTGATTATGGCGAAATAAAAAAAGGAAGTGACGGTGTTCGCGTTTTTGAATTCACCAATACGGGGAATGTTCCATTGGTTATTGCCAATGTAACTTCAAGTTGTGGGTGTACAATTCCAAAGAAACCAGAAGAACCAATTCAACCGGGAGAAACCGGCGAAATCCAGGTAAAATATAACACTCAACTTGTGGGCCCAATTAGAAAAACGGTTACCGTTTATTCTAATGCCGAAGAAGCCACAAAATCGCTTAAAATTAAAGGTAGAGTTATCGAGGACGATAGCAGCCGTTAATTTTAAGATGAAGAAATAAAAAGCCGTTTGAAATGTTTTTATAAAGTCATCCTGAGTTTATTTCAGGATCTAAAATCTTAGAAGCTGAAACCATCCTAAATCGATGGGAACAGCCTGACAGAAATAAGACTTTTCAAACGGCTTTTTTACGCTCATAATTGTACATTTCATCTTAAAAATTTACATATTTTTTTCAGGCCGATTATAACATAAATAGGCCTAAAATTTTAAAGGAATTTTGCATTTTTGCACAGTATTAAAAACAATCTCATGCCAAGTATTTCAAACAAAGGGCGCAATATGCCCGAATCTCCCATAAGAAAACTAGTTCCTTTTGCTGAAGCAGCAGTAAAAAAAGGAAAAAAAATCTACCAGTTAAATATTGGGCAACCAGATATTGAAACACCTAAAGCAGCATTAGACGCGGTTAAGAATAATGATATAGATGTTCTTTCTTATAGCCATTCTGCGGGTTTTGTATCTTATAGAACCAAATTAGCGAAATACTATCGTAAGAATGATATCCCGGTAGATGCTGAAGATATTATTATAACCACCGGAGGTTCAGAAGCTTTATTATTTGCTATGGGAAGCATTACCGATCCCGGCGATGAAGTTATAATTCCCGAGCCTTTTTATGCAAATTACAACGGATTTGCTACAGCTTCAGGAGTTGATATCGTGCCTATAAAAGGATCTATTGAAGATAATTTTTCGCTTCCTGCTATTTCAGAGTTTGAGAAATTAATTACCAATAAAACTAAAGCGATCTTGCTTTGTAACCCTGGAAACCCAACCGGGTATCTTTATACGCGTGATGAAATTCAGCAGTTGGCAGATTTAGCAATAAAACACGATTTGTTTATTGTTGCAGATGAAGTTTATCGTGAATTCGCTTACGATGGGGTTAAGCATCATTCAATTATGAGCATTCCCGGTCTTGATCAAAACGCTATTATGGTAGATTCTGTTTCTAAACGTTACAGCATGTGTGGTGCAAGAATTGGCTGCCTGGTTTCAAAAAATAAGGAAGTTATGATTGCCGCGATGAAATTTGCTCAGGCAAGATTAAGCCCGCCTACATTTGCTCAAATTGCCGCTGAAGCTGCATTAGATACTCCAGATGAATACTTTGAAGAAGTAAATAAGGAATATACCGAGCGAAGAAACCTTTTAATTGAAGGTTTAGAGCAAATTCCCGGGGTAAAAGTAGCAAAACCCAAAGGTGCATTTTACTGCATCGCAGAATTGCCCATTGAAAACGCCGATAAATTTGCTCAGTGGTTACTTGAAGATTTTCAGTATAACGGGGAAACAGTAATGGTAGCTCCTGCTAACGGCTTCTACTCTACTCCAAATACCGGTATGAACCAGGTGCGAATTGCCTATGTTTTGAAAAAAGAAAACCTGGAAAAAGCCATAGAAATTCTAAAAATAGCCCTGGAAGAATATAATAAATAGGCTATGCAGGTTGCTGAAAATTTTTCACTGAAAGAACACAATACTTTTGGAGTAGATGTAAATGCCCGGAAATTCGTCTCGGTGCATTCTACTGATGAATTGCGTGATGTTTTACAGCAAACCTATGCCTCAGAAATTTTTGTACTTGGCGGCGGCAGCAATATGTTGCTTACCCAGGATATAGATAAAACAGTGGTTCATATTGGCATTAAGGGAATAGAACTTATTTCTGAAAGTCGGGATGAAGTAGTTTTAAAAGTTGGTGCCGGTGAAAACTGGCATCAATTTGTGCTTTATTGTATAGAAAAGGCTTACGGCGGATTAGAAAACCTTTCCCTAATACCTGGAAATGTGGGCACAGCACCCGTTCAAAATATAGGAGCGTATGGCGTGGAACTCAAAGATACATTTGAATCTTGCGAGGCTATGCGAATACAAACCCTGGAAATTGAAACTTTTAACCTGCAACAATGTGAATTTGATTATCGTAATTCAGTATTTAAAAATAAGCTGAAGGGAGAATATATTATCACATCGGTTAATTTTAGATTAAGCAAAAAAGATCATCAATTAAGAACCGAATATGGTGCCATCCAGGCTGAATTAGATAAGAAGCAAATTAAAAAACCTAACATTAAAGATGTATCTGATGCTGTTATAAGCATTAGGCAGCAAAAATTACCCGATCCCAGGGAATTAGGAAACAGCGGTAGTTTTTTTAAAAATCCGGTGATAAAAGAGGCTGAATTTAAAAAACTTCAAAAAAAATTCCCAGAAATGCCTTTTTATGCCTTGCAGGCAAATAACATAAAAATTCCCGCAGGTTGGTTAATAGACCAGGCTGGCTTAAAGGGTTACAGACAGGGAGATGCAGGAGTTCATAAAAACCAGGCGTTGGTATTGGTTAATTATGGAAACGCTACCGGGGAAGAAATTTTAGCACTTTCCAGGGAAATTCAGGATAAAATTTATAAAAATTACAATGTCAAACTTGAACCTGAAGTTAATGTATTTTAAATATTTGTAGGAAAAAAATTAACGCTTCCCCTACAAAACCACTTCCTTAATTAACTTACAATTAGCAGTTTACATTCAAAAATAATCTTATATTTATAAAATCAATATCGGGGTGCTTAGGCTGAGATATACCCGTAAAACCTGATCTGGTTAATCCCAGCGTAGGAAATATTGAATCTGTAAAGACTTTATTGTCTTTTAAGAGAGAGCTTCATTTTCCGCAAAGAAAATGAAGCTTTTCTTTTTTAAAATAATTCCAAAAAAAATCCACCGGTAAAATATTACCAGTGGATTTTATTCAAAATCAATCTTTTTATCTAACTAAGATTCTTTTTTCTTCATTACCACCCCATCTATTAGGTGCACCATTCCGTTAGAGGCTTCAATATCTGTAGCAATAATAGTTGCTTTGTTTCCATTTTCATCTTGCAAAACAATATTGTCTCCTTCCCTCATTACCTTAAGTTCAGCACCATCCAAGGTAGAAATACTTGCTTCTCCTTCGCCATCTTCAATCATTTGGCTTAGATCTGAAGCTGTTATTTCATCATCTATCACATGGTATTTTAAGACAGTAGCTAATTGGTCTTGATTTTCACTCTTCATCAATTCATCCATTGTAGCCTCGTCAACTTTTTCAAAAGCGCTATTGGTGGGAGCAAAAACCGTATATGGGCCTTCATCTTCGGTAAAAGTATCAGCTAAATCAGCATTTTGTAATGCACTTACAAGAGTGCTTAAAGAATCGGTCTCCATTGCTTTTGCAGCAATACTGTTAGACTCCATTTCCATCCGTTCTTCTTCTGCAGCCATTTCAGCCTGGCGTTCGGCTTCCTGCTGCTCCATTTTAGCTTTTTCTTCTTCTTTCTTTTTGGTATCTTCACAAGAAGCAAAACTGAAAGCAAAAACTGCCAGAAGAATTATTAAAATTTTAGTTTTCATAAATTTAGTTTTTAGTAGTTTAATCGAACTAATTTATTCTCTAATCTCGACATTTTTAGGGTTTTACGATTAAATTTTAGTTAAAGTATGTAAAGCTTATACTAATATGCGCTCTAATTTTCCCAAACGTCATTTTATTGTTATTTTTGCATTAGTAATACGCCCGATAATTTTCGGGAATTATTAAAATAAAAATCTGCTCTAAAAAAGCGATTTTAGAAAAATATAGCTATGAAATTATTATTAATAACAATAGTACTTTTAGGACTGGCCTTTGCCGGAATTGCCATAAAAATATGGGGAAAGAAAGACGGTAAATTTGCAGGAACCTGCGCAAGCCAAAGTCCGTTTTTAAATAAAGAAGGTGAAGCCTGCAGTTTTTGCGGTAAATTACCCGATGAAATGTCTGATTGCTCTGGAGAAAAAAAAGCGGCTAATTAGATTAAATGGCAACACTTTTACTGGGATTCTTCTTATTATTTTCCTTAATTATCCTGGCCTATTACCTGGCCTTTTTCGCATTTGCCAATAGCACCCCCAAAAAGCCCGGGAAATTGAACCTGCCTGTTTCGGTAATAGTTTGTGCAAAAAACGAAGCAGAAAATCTTAGAAACTTCCTTCCTCCTATCCTGGATCAGGATTATCCCGATTTTGAAGTTATCGTGATTAATGATGCTTCCCACGATGAAACTTTAGAAGTTATTGAAAATTTCCAGGCCCTGGATGGCCGAGTGAAACTGGTAGATGTTCAGAATAACGAAGCTTTTTGGGCTAATAAAAAGTATGCACTGACGCTTGGAATTAAAAAAGCGAAAAATCCTTATTTAATATTTACCGATGCCGATTGCGCGCCACAAAGCCGAAACTGGATTACCCATATGGCTGCCGGATTTGTGGAAGAAAAAAGTATTGTTTTAGGTTACGGTGGTTATTTTAAAAACAGTAAATCTTTACTTAACAAGCTTATTCGGTTTGAAACTTTACTCACCGCTATTCAATATTTTTCTTATGCAAAATTAGGAAATCCGTATATGGGTGTAGGCAGAAATCTCGCTTATACCTCCAGACAGTTTTATGACCAAAAAGGCTTTGCTAATCATTTGCACTTACGTTCCGGGGACGATGATCTTTTTGTAAATGAAGGAGGCAACGAAGAGAATACTTTTATTTGTCATCATCCCGAAGCAAGCACACGAAGTGTCCCAAAAACCGATTTAAAATCCTGGTTTAAGCAAAAAAGAAGGCACGCCTCAGTAGCCGGTTTTTACAAAACAAAAGATAAAGTTTTACTGGGTTTATTTTACGCTTCCAGATTCTTTTTCTGGATCTTATTAGCTGCATTATTAATAATTCAATTTCATTGGCAACTTGTTTTAGGAGTTGCAGGATTTGTATTACTGGTACAGGCGGTGGTCTACGCTAAATCGGCAAAAAAACTTGAGGAGACAGATGTGGTTTGGTTATTTCCGTTTTTAGAAGTATTTTTAATATTTACCCAATTTGGCATATTTATAGCAAACAGCGTTTCAAAACCTACGCATTGGAAATAAATCACGAATTGCTACTTACCAAAATTAAGGCTGCCAAAAAAGGGAGTCAATCAGCGTTTAATTATTTGCTTGATACTTTTTGGGATAACGTGTACGGTTTTCAGTTAAAAAAAACCGGCAACGCCTACGAATCTGAAGATATTACCATTCAAACTTTTTCCAAGGCATTTAATAAAATTCACACCTTTGATGAAGATTATTCTTTTAGCACCTGGCTTATTGCCATTTCAAAGAATATTCATGTAGATATGCTTAGAAAGCAAAAGTCTTCTATAAGGTCTCAAACCACTTCAGATCAAAATGATAAGGTGTACCGTATTGCTGATGAAACACCCACTATTGAAGATAAATTAATTAGCGAGCAACATTTAGCGCAACTGCTTACCGATATTAAACAACTGAAGCCACATTACCAGGAAGTGATCAATCTTAGATATTTTCAGGAGAAATCTTATAAAGAAATAGCCCAGAGCCTTGACGAACCTATGAACAATGTGAAAATTAAACTCCTGAGAGCTAAAAAGTTACTTGCTGAAATTATTGAAGCCCGAAAATCGGTGTAAGTTATCACCGACTTAACGTTCTAATTTATGCAGTTCGGTAGATTATTGTATCTTTGAAACCTAGATTTTTGCTATGAGTACAGACACTATAAGCCCAGTAAAAGAAAAGCCGAAAGCCAAACCAAAATGGTTAAGGGTTAAACTTCCAACCGGAAAAAAATACACCGAACTTCGCAGCCTGGTAGACAAATATGATTTGCACACCATTTGTACTTCGGGTAGTTGCCCAAATATGGGTGAATGCTGGAGTGAAGGCACCGCTACTTTTATGATTTTGGGTAATGTTTGTACCCGTTCCTGCGGATTTTGTGGTGTAAAAACCGGCCGCCCTGAAACAGTAGATTGGGACGAACCAGAAAAAGTAGCCCGCTCTATTAAAATTATGGGTATTAAACACGCCGTGGTAACCAGTGTAGACCGCGACGATCTTAAAGATATGGGTTCTATTATTTGGGCAGAAACCGTAAAGGCTATTCGCCGAATGAATCCTGAAACCACACTTGAAACCCTTGTCCCAGATTTTCAGGGAAATGAGCGTAATTTAGACCGAATTGTAGAAGTAATGCCAGAAGTTGTTTCTCATAATATGGAAACCGTAAAAAGGTTAACCCGTGAAGTGAGGATCCAGGCAAAATACGATCGCAGTCTTGAAGTGCTTAGATATTTAAAGCAACAGGGAGTTAATAGAACTAAATCTGGAATTATGCTCGGTCTTGGTGAACAGGAAGATGAAGTTATTCAAACCCTGCACGATCTTAGAAGTGTAGATGTAGATGTGGTTACTATAGGCCAGTACCTGCAGCCCAGTAAAAAACATTTACCGGTAAAGCAATTTATTACACCAGACCAGTTTAAGAAATACGAAGCTATTGGTCTTGATCTGGGATTTCGGCATGTAGAAAGTAGCGCCTTGGTTCGCTCTTCTTACAAAGCACACAAACATATCGACTAAGTTTTTTCTGAAATAAATGAATAAAAGCATCAATATTGCCATAAACGGTTTTGGCCGTATTGGACGCAGCCTTTTTAGACTTTTAATCGAAAATAAAAGCATCAATGTGGTTGTAATAAACGACCTCGCCGATGCAAAAACCCTTGCTCATTTATTAAAATACGATAGTATTCACGGTGTTTCTCCTGCGGAAATTTCTTCAGAAGGAAACAATATAATTGTTAATGGGCAACCTATTCCACTTTTAAATTATGCTCATCCACAAGACATAGATTGGAGTGCATATAAGGTGGATACGGTGGTAGAATCTACAGGAAAGTTTAAAACCGCTAAAGATCTCCAGCATCATATTGAAAACGGAGGGAAAAAAGTGATTTTATCGGTTCCACCAGAAGACGAAGAAATTAAAATGGTGGTTTTAGGAGTAAATGAACATATCCTGGACGGCACTGAAAAAATAATATCTAATGCCAGCTGCACCACGAATAACGCAGCGCCAATGTTGAAGTTAATTCACGAAAATTTTAAAGTCCAACAGGCTTACATCACCACGATACATTCTTATACTTCAGACCAAAGTTTACACGATAAACCTCATCGCGACTTAAGAAGAAGCCGTGCCGCAGCACAATCTATAATCCCAACAACCACGGGAGCAGCAAAAGCCTTAACTGGCATTTTTCCTGATATTAGTGATGTTATTGGAGGTTGCGGCATTAGAGTTCCCGTACCTAATGGTTCTTTGACCGATATGACGATTAATGTAAGCAAAGAAACCAATATTGAAGAAATTAATAAAATCTTCAAAAAAGCGTCAGACAGTTCGTTAAAGGGAATTCTTAGTTATACCGAAGATCCAATAGTGTCTATTGATATTAATAATAATCCGCATTCCTGTATTTTTGATGCTCAAATGACGTCGGTAATTGATGGGAAATTAATTAAGATAATTGGTTGGTATGATAATGAAATCGGGTATTCCAGTCGTCTTATCGATTTAATTTCTATCGTTAATGATAAATAACTATATTTATCTCAATTAAGCTTTTAGCTGAATTTCCCGAATGAAGAACTTTACTCTTATACTACTTCTCGCATGTTGGTGCTCGTTCGCTTATGCAATTCAGCAAGATGAAACCGAAGATTCTCAAATAACTAACGAGAGAATTCAACAATTACTTAACGATGCCGAAGTTTCGGTAAATATGCTAGATTTTGATAATGCTATTGAGCAGTTAAATTCTTCCCTGGAACTTTCAAAATCTATTAACGATAAACGTGCTATTGCACTCTCCAGCAGTATTCTCGCCAAACTTTATTACTTAAGGCACGATTTTGATAAAGCCATTACCGAGCTGCAACGAGCAATTTCGATTCAAAGAGATATTGAAGACCAAAATGGTTTGGCATATAGTTATGTGAATTTTGCCAAGATTTTAATGGGGCAAAAAGATAAGGAAAGAGCTAATCGCTACCTGAATCTTGCTGAAGAAATATATCTAAAACTAGATAACGAAGTATACCTTGGTATTGTAAATTTAAACCGTGCCATCATAATCCTTAATACTGAAAATGAACCAGCAAAAGCATTAAATCTTCTTCTGCAGGCAAGGACCACCCTTTCAGAGACCGATAAGAAATATGAACTTTCTCGCCTCTATTATTATACTGCCCGGGCTCATTTAGAATTAAAAAATTATGCATTAGCCAAAGAAAATAATAAACGTGTTTTAGAGATTGCCTATGCTCAAAATTTTGGCGGGATGATTATGTCTGCCAATAAACTAATGAGTAAGCTATACGAAGAAACCGGAGACTTTGAATCTTCATTAGTTTTTTTACAAAAAAGTTTTGCCCGTAAGGACTCTATAATCGCTATGAATAATGCAGTACTGGCCGAACAGGTTAATGCCAGGTACGGTGTAGATGCGTTACAAAGTAGCCTAAATGAATTAAGTCTTCAAAACGCAGAACAGGAAAGAAATTTAAAAGTGAATAAGCTAACCACAATTTTAAGTGTGGCTCTTATCACTATTTTATCACTTTTAACTCTTTCCCTATATAAGAATAATAATTTAAGAGCCCGCGCTAATGAGTTGCTGCAAAAGAAAAATGCTGAACTTACAAAAGCCAAGGAAAATGCCGAAAAAGCTTCGCTGGCTAAGGCGCAATTTCTCTCTACAATTACCCACGAGTTAAGAACTCCTTTATATGCAGTAACGGGCCTCACCCATTTATTGTTAGAAGAAAGCCCTACCGAAAATCAAAAAGAACATCTTAATTCGCTAAAATTTTCTGGGGAATACCTGCTTTCACTTATCAATAATATATTAGACCTAAACAAATTAGAAGCGAACAAAGTGGAGATTATGGAAGCTTCTTTTGATCTTAAAAAACGAATTTCGGATGTTTTGGTAGCTCTAAAAAATTCGGCTGATGAAAAAAATACCAAAATCCATTTTAATTACGATGATTCTATTCCGCATGAATTAAAAGGCGATCCGCTAAAAATTTCCCAGATTCTTATAAATCTTATCGGGAACTCCATAAAATTTACTGAAGACGGTGATATTTGGATTAATGTTTCTAAAAACAGTCGGGAAGGGAACTTTGTGCTGCTGGATTTTGAAATAAAAGATAATGGGGAAGGCATAAGTAAGGAGAAACAGAAAGCTATTTTTGAAAATTTCACCCAGGGCTCTACTCAAATTAACCGCAAGTTTGGAGGAACAGGTTTAGGTCTTTCTATTGTGAAAAACTTACTAAGTTTACTGGGTAGTGAGATAGAATTAAAAAGCGATTTAGGCGAAGGATCTACTTTTGCTTTTCAGTTAAAATTTGAAGCAAAAGAGGTTGAAAATCAACTTAATAACAGCCCAAGAATTGAAGCCGAGCCCCTAGAAGATAAATTAGATGGAAAAAATATTCTTATTGTGGAAGACAATAAGATAAACCAAATGATTACCCGCAAGATTTTAGAAAAGCAAGGGGTAACTTGTGAGGTGGCAGATAATGGAACTATCGCGATAGAAAAAACAAAAGAAAAAGACTACGATCTTATTTTAATGGATATCCATATGCCGGGAATTAGTGGGATTGAAGCTACAAAAGAGATCAGGAAATTTAATTCTGAAATTCCTATCGTTGCGCTAACCGCAGTAACTTTAGATGAAAACCTTGATGAATTTTTCTTAAATGGCTTTAGTGATATTATCCCAAAACCCTATAAAACTGAAGAATTCTTCCTTAAAATTAACAGACAATTAGCAATTAGGGAAAGTGCTGTTTAATCCTTTGGTACGCGCTTTGTAAATTCAGGCTTAATTAAATTTTATATCAAAGAAAAACATATATAGTTTGAATTAGCCAAAATAAAAAATGAGGTGTGAACTCACCTCATTTTTTATGTGCAAAACTCAAAATTTCCTGTTTAAAAACTTCTTCTTTATTTAAAAATGAAGTTTTTACTGGTAAATAAAATAGCTGTCCATTTTCGAAATTCTCGCGTAGTCTAACATAATCTTTCTCGGTGGTTAAAAGCAGTGATTCCTTTTGTAAACGCACTATTTCGGTATTGGTGAAATTATGATGATCGTTAAAAGCGAGGTGTTTAAAATCAAGTTCTTGTGCTTCCAGGTAATCTGTGAGAGGTTTAGGGTTCGCTATTCCGGTAACGAGGGTGAAATTTTTATCCTTTAAACTGCTTAAGGGAGCTATTGTAGTTTCAGAAATAATTTCTTCCCCATAATCAATAAAACTGAAATAAAGCTGCTGATAATTCTGTAATTTAAGCCTAACTCTAATCGATTCCATTTCAGTCTTGGTGAGATTTGGAGGGCACTTGGTAACAACTACTATTTTTGCGCGTTCTGCACCTACTGTAGGTTCGCGTAAATATCCGGTGGGCAGCATAAAATCGTTTACATAGAGATCGCCGTAAGCGGTGAGTAAAATATTGAGTCCAGCCTGTACTTTTCTATGCTGAAAAGCATCGTCCAGTAGAACAATTTCAGCATTTTCTTGCTGAAGCTTTTCAATCCCATTCCGCCTGTCGGCATCTACCGCAATAAGTGCATTTTTAAACTTTCTTTTAAATTGTAAAGGCTCATCCCCTGCTTCTGTGGCAGTTTCCGTTCCGCTTAATAATCTATAACCTTTGCTGCTTCGTTTATATCCACGGCTTAACGTAGCCACTTTAAATTCAGGTAGTAAAAGCTTCAGCAAATATTCTATCATTGGAGATTTTCCGGTTCCTCCTGCATTAAGATTTCCCACACATATCACTGGAAATTTATAAGATTTAGATTTTAGAATTCCAGAGTTATAAAAGAAATTTCTGCTCCAGGTTACAAATCCGTACAACAAAGCAAAAGGAAGTAGCATTTTTCGTAAAATCTTCATACAGGGCAGGCTATAATAATTATATTTGAAGTTGGGCTGAAATTAACTACTACGAAATTAATAAAAAGCAACTCTGCTAAGTCTATAAAAACCAAAAAACAAGATGCTTGTAAAAGAAGTTATTGATATAATTGAAGATTTTGCGCCTACGACGTACGCCGAAGATTTTGATAATGTAGGTCTTTTGGTGGGCGATAAAAATGCTGATGTAACCGGCGCGCTTATCACTTTAGACACCTTGGAGACAGTGGTAGATGAAGCTATTGAAAAAAAATGCAACCTTATTATTAGCTTTCATCCTATTATTTTTTCGGGTTTAAAAAAGCTTACGGGGAAAGACTATGTAGAAAAAACAGTAATTAAGGCCATTAAAAACGATATTGCTATTTATGCCATTCACACCGCGCTGGACAACCAATACAAGGGTGTGAACGATATGATTTGCGAAAAAGTGGGCCTAAAAAACCGGAAAATTTTAATTCCGCGGAAAGACAGCATTAAAAAACTTACCACTTTTGTTCCCAATAAACAGGCTTCAGCAGTAAGAAAAGCGCTTTTTGAAGCTGGGGGAGGAAATATTGGAAATTATGATAATTGCAGCTTTAATTTAAAAGGAGAAGGCAGCTTTAAGCCTAATGAAGAAGCCAATCCGGTAATAGGAAAACGTGGGGAAGTTCATTTGGAAGAAGAAACACAAATTAGTCTTATTTATCCATCTATTATTGAGAAAAAGCTGCTTCAGGCACTTTTTAGCGCTCACCCATATGAAGAAGTAGCTTATGAAGTAAGTGCTTTAGATAACGAAAATCAGCATTTGGGAATGGGAATGTTTGGGGAATTAGCAAGCCCTGAAGATGAAAAAAGCTTTTTAGAACGCATAAAAAACGAATTTAATTGTGGCTGTATAAAGCATTCTCAATTACGCGGAAAACCAATTAAAAAAGTAGCAGTTTTGGGCGGTAGCGGAAGTTTTGCTATAAGTAAAGCAAAAGCTGCAGGAGCCGATATTTACCTTACTGCAGATTTAAAATATCACGACTTTTATAAAGGTGATAAGGACTTCATTTTAGCCGATATTGGACACTACGAAAGTGAGCAATACACAAAAGATTTATTACATTCTTATCTTACAAAAAAAATTAGTAATTTTGCACTTATTTTAGGAGAGACAAACACCAATCCAATCAAGTATATATAACTATGGCAAAAAAGAACGATGTTACTGTAGAAGACAAGTTAAGAGCGTTGTACGACCTTCAACTGGTTGATTCCAGAATTGACGAAATAAGAAACGTACGCGGTGAGCTTCCGCTGGAGGTTGAAGATTTGGAGGATGAAGTAGCCGGATTGAGCAAGCGTTTGGATAAAATGGATGCCGATATTGAGGTAATAGAGAACGATATAAAGAGCAAGAAGAATCTTATTGATGAGTCTAGAGTGACCATGAAGAAGTATGCTGAGCAGCAAAAAAACGTGCGTAACAACCGCGAATTTAATGCGCTTAGCAAAGAGGTCGAATTCCAGGAATTGGAAATAGAACTTGCCGAAAAACACATCAAAGAATACCGCGCTCAAATTGAGCAGAAAAAAGAGGTTATCGAGCAAACTAAGGAGCGCCTTGATGAAAGGAAAAAACACCTTGAGCACAAGAAAAGCGAACTTAACGAGATTCTTGCCGAAACTGAAAAAGAAGAGCAAGCACTAATCAAGAAATCTGCAGAATTCGAGAAGAATATTGAAGATCGTTTAGTAAATGCCTATAAAAGAATTAGAAGCAACGTTAAAAACGGACTTGCTATTGTGCCTGTAGAACGTGGTGCTTCTGGAGGTTCTTATTTTACCATTCCGCCACAGGTAATTATGGAAATTGCCGGTAGAAAGAAAATTATTACCGATGAACACAGCGGTAGAATCCTGGTAGACGAAGAACTTGCAAAAGAAGAGCAGGAAAAAATGCAAAATCTTTTCGCTAAAGTTTAATTAGCAGAAAAGAAATACAATAAAAAAAGCCTCCAATTTTGAGGCTTTTTTTATGGTTAATAATTGCTGAGCTGAATTTATTTTAATCGTGACAGTCTATCGCGCAAGATTCAATTGATGTAAACCAACCTTTACCGTTAGTTAAAGCAACTGTAGGAAAACCATTGGTATTAGCACAAACCTGTAAAGCAGCCCTACAATTTTTTAATTGTTCTTGCTGTGAGTATTCTATCATAGCGCCTATCACCGGAGGAGTAACACCTATAGCGGGTTCATCGTGCCATTTGTTTGGCGAGCCGTTAGCGTTACCCGGTTTATACATTAATGATCTAAGCACTTCCCCGGTACTTAATTCTGCATCAAATTTCACGAAACCGTTTTTTAATTCTTCAAAATGTAAAAAAATTAAATACTCATCGGTTTCAGGATTCGTTATTTTAAGTCCTTCTACAGCGTGTTTGTTTTGACTAGCTTCAAAAGATAACTCATTTACGAATTTGAAATTAAAATCCCTATCCTGGCTAATAAATTTAGCGGTTTCACCGGTGTTCTTAAAAATATAAGTAGCCGATTGGATCTTAAGAACGCCGTCATTTTCTAAAGCCAACTCCTTTTCCAATTCCTGATTGGCAGCCGGATTTTCTTCAGAATCTGTACTGCAGGAATGCAGGATAACGCTAAGTACTAAAATACTTAAAAGTGATTGTGTAATTTTTTTCATTTCGATTTTGGTGTTAATTAGTTATTCTATTTTAAATCAGTTAATTTTCGCTAGATCACTGCTTTTCTAACTTAAAAATTTTAGAAGTTACAGGCTGGGTAATGCTATACTTCTAATGTAATTCATTTTTAAACAGTCTCTATAAATTTCCAGCTATAAGCAATTGATTATTATGTAAATCTATTAAAATTTGTTAATTTATTTGAAATTCATTTAATAAATTATTCTAGTTAAATTTTATAATAAGCTGCACCTCTTAAATTACCCAAAATTCAAGGTTTTATATTGATTAACAAGCTTTTCACATTTTTAATCTATTTTAAAGCTACCTTTATTTCTACTAACTAAAACCCTTAATTATGAGATATTATGCAAGCCTACTTTGCCTAATTTTAGTGTTAGTATCCTGTAAAAACCAAGATAAAAACCCGGAAAGTGATCCTGATTTTAAAACGGAACAAACTGAAAATAAAACCACTACAGAGGTAAATACTGAAAATTCTACTTCAGCCAATTCAAATTATAATAAAAGTGAAAAGGAAACCTTAGAAGCGTCAGATACTAATAACAACGAAACCGAAGCATCTTCTTCTATATTAATTGATCCCGGCGCTACTTATATAAAAGTAGATGAAAGCGATGCAAATTGTAGCTGCTACTGTCTGGAATTAGATATGAATAATAATACAGAATTATGCCTGGCTGAAAATGAAATGTTTATCAATGCCAGGTATGCAAAAACAGGGAATTCAGTTAATATATTTTATGTGAGCCCGTCTAACAAAAACACTAATAAAGATCTACCCTGGGAAGATTTTGATACCAATACCCCTATTGCCGTTTTAAGTCCCGCTAAAAATGGTAATATAGAATTGGACTGGAAAGGTTTTTACATAGATGGTGAACTTGCGGTAGATTACGCCATTTATGGCAAAAAAACACTTGAAGGAACTTATAAAAAACAATAATTAATGAAACGATTTTTCTTACCTACATTTATATTCCTTTTGATTTCCTGCGGAAATAACGCCCAGCAAAAAACAGTTACCAAACCCGAAATTGCTAACGCCGATCCTGTGGAAGTACCGGCAGAAAATGGATATGAAAAAGCCTATTTTGCCAGCGGATGTTTTTGGTGTGTTGAGGCAGTTTACGAAAGTATTGAAGGCGTGAAGGAAGCTGTTTCCGGTTATGCCGGAGGGCATACAAAAAACCCAACTTACGAATCCAGCAATACCGGCAAAACCGGTCACGCTGAAGCTGTAGAAGTCATTTATAACCCAGAAGTAGTAAGTTTTGAAACTTTGGTAGAAGTTTATTTTGGTTCACAAGATCCCACGCAGGTAAACGGCCAGGGACCCGATATTGGTTCGCAGTACCGTTCTATTATTTTTTATCAAAATAAGGAGCAAAAAGATATTATAAACAAGGTGAAAACTGAAGTAGCAAAAGATTATGAGCAACCCATTGCTGCTGAAGTTTTACCGTTTCAAAAATTTTGGATAGCAGAAGATTATCATCAAAATTACGAAAAGAATAATCCTAACAATCCCTATATTCAAAAGGTTTCTATTCCAAGATTAAACCGCTTTAAAGAAAAGTTTCCCGAAATCCTGAAAGATAATTCGCATTAATTTTCGTTTTAAATTTTCTAAACGCTTTTTAATAATAAATATATTCGGCTTTATTTAATAGGGCCGAATATGTATTTTTACCACAGAAATCGTTTAGGAAAAAACAGGAAACCTTTCGGCTAAAAAACTTCGGTTCACTGATGTATTTTAAATACCACCAACTGATTAAAACAACAGATAAACAATGAGCATAACAATAGAAAACATTCTCTTAATAGGCTCTCTGTTGTTATTTATTAGTATCCTGGCCGGGAAAACATCTTATCGTTTTGGCGTACCTACCTTAGTACTTTTTCTTGCAGTTGGAATCCTCTCAGGATCAGAGGGAATTGGTGGAATTTATTTTAACGACCCACAACTCGCTCAATTTATAGGAATTGTTGCCCTTAATTTTATTTTATTTTCCGGGGGACTTGATACTAGCTGGAAAACTATAAAACCGGTAATGTGGCAGGGAATTTCTCTTTCCATTCTAGGAGTTTTATTTACAGCGGTAAGTGTTGGCGCCTTTGTTTGGTACATAACAGATTTTACTATTTACGAAGGTTTATTGCTTGGCGCCATTGTTTCTTCTACAGATGCCGCCGCGGTATTTTCCATTTTAAGGGCTAAAAACCTTGCCTTAAAATCTAATTTAAGACCAACCCTGGAGCTAGAAAGTGGTAGTAACGATCCTATGGCCTATTTTCTTACCATTGCCTTTTTAGGTTTGGTGGTGAACCAGGATCAAAGTATTTATAGTATTATTCCGCTTTTTCTTCAGCAAATTTTAATTGGTGCCGCTCTCGGATTTATCTTCGGAAAGTTGAGTAAATTGGTAATTAACCGTATAAAATTAGATTTTGAAGGTTTATATCCCGTTCTCGCTATCGCGCTAATGTTTATTGTATTTTCTGCTACTGATGCACTTGGTGGCAACGGATTTTTAGCGGTTTACTTAAGCGGAGTTTACCTTGGAAACCACAACATTATTCACAAAAAGACAATCATGCGGATGTTTGATGGGCTTGCGTGGTTAATGCAAATTGTACTATTCCTTACTTTAGGATTGCTGGTTTATCCATCGCACATTGTTCCGGTTATAGGCGTGGGTATTTTTATTTCTGTGTTTTTAATATTTATAGCCAGGCCTCTGGGCGTTTTTTTAAGTCTAATATTCTTTAAAATGAAAATGCGCCGCCGTTGGTATATTTCCTGGGTGGGGCTTAGAGGGGCTGTACCTATTGTATTTGCCACTTATCCGCTACTTGCGGGAATTGAAAAAGCCGATATGATCTTTAACATCGTATTTTTTGTATCGCTAACTTCGGTATTAATCCAGGGAACTACATTATCTGTGGTGGCACGTTGGTTGCACGTGGCTTTACCAATGAAGGCCAAACAAAAATCACCGGTAGATGCATTTATGGCCGATGGGGCTAAATCTTTTTTAAGAGAAATTAATATTCCCGAACAAAACCATTCGGTAGGCAAAAGGATTGTAGAATTACAATTTCCAAAGAAAGCAATAATCGCCATGATTTCAAGAGACGATCAATTTATTACTCCAAACGGAAATACGGTTATTGAAGCAGATGATATGCTGGTTGTTTTAACCGAAGATCACAGAACCATGGAAGGTGTTTATGAAAGCCTGAATATAGAACCAGATTTTGAAGAAAAATTAGAATGAAAAAGCCGGTTTGTTATCCAGTAGGTTAAGAATTTTATTTTCAACTTCAATAGAATCCCATTTATTTTCAATCCCTGAAAGCTCCATCACCTCATCCATAATTTTACGTTGATAATCCCCAATTGCCAGAGCTTCAGCATAAGGTTTATCAGAAAAAGTAACCCGGGAATATAACGGTACCCAGGTGTTGGGATGTTTGTTAGAAAACCAGTTTTCAATCTTCTTCCGCAGTAGAAAATCGGGATCTGCAGTTTTGCTGCTCATTTCAATAAAATTACGGTAGCTAAGTTCTGCAATGGCATCTGTATTGGGTTTTCGGGCTTTTTGGTATTCTTCAAAAATACTTTCCCAATCGTCCCCATATTTTTTCATTTTTTGGTTTAATACCAGAATATCTTCAAAACCCGCATTCATTCCCTGCCCATAAAATGGTACAATTGCGTGCGCTGAATCTCCAACCAAAGTCACTTTTTCCCAATAAGACCAGGGATAACATTTTATGGTAACCATACTGCTGGTAGGGTTTTTAAAGAAATCCTTTTTTAAATTTTCAATTTCCTGGTTAATATCTGGAAAATGCTTCTGAAAAAATAGCTCGGCATCGGTTTCGGTCTTGATGCTTTCAAAAGAATTTTCGCCCTCAAAAGGCATAAATAAAGTACAGGTAAAACTACCATCTAAATTAGGCATTGCAATAAGCATAAATTCCCCACGAGGCCAAATATGAAAAGAGGCATTATCCAGTTTATGGCTTCCATCTGGGTTGGGCGCAATGCTCAATTCTTTATAACCAACATTTATAAAATGTTGCGAATAATTAAACCTGCTTTGCCGTTGCATTTTATGTCTAACCCGGGAGAAAGCTCCATCGGCACCAAAAATAAGATCAAATTTATATTCTTTCCACTCCCCTTTTTCACTCTCACCGGTATACAATTTAGCTTCCGCCATATCTATATCCCAAACTTTTTCTTCAAACCTAAAAGTGGTCCCAGCATCTTCGGCCAGGGTGATCATTTTTCGATTTAAAACCCCACGGGAAATAGAATAAATAGCTTCTTCCTCTTTTCCGTATTTCTGAAAATAAAGCGGTTTATCGTTAACGTGCATCGCCCTTTTATCTAAAGGAAGCGCCAGTTTTTTAATTTCATCTTCTATGCCGGCAGCCCTTAAAGATTTCCAGCCGCGGTTAGACATGGCTAAATTTATAGACCTACCGGAAAATTCTACATTTCTAATATCCTTTCTGCGGTCAAATACCTCAACTTCATGGCCGGCTTTTCTAAGAAAAATAGCGAGTAAAGATCCAACCAGGCCTGAGCCAACAATGGCGATTTTTTTGGGTGTTTGCATAAATTCTTGCTGTACATTTTCCAGAAAACGGTTATTAGAAAATGCAATTTTAAGTTACGAATTTACTTATTTCTACTCAATTTAAGGCTCTCTCAGCTATTTAAGAAAAACCTATTTACCATTTAATTAACAGCACTTACTATATGCTTCCCTTAAATTTAATATTAAAATTTATTTAATATGCATAGTACTCAAGCCTTACTAAAATCGGTTACTATTGGAGACCTGGAATTAAAAAACCGGGTTATTATGGCTCCAATGACACGTAATCGCGCTGATAATAAAGATAATGCACCTACCCAGTTACACGCCGAATATTATGCGCAACGCGCCGGTGCCGGACTTATAATCTCTGAAGGTTCTCAAATTTCTGATGCCGCAGTGGGTTATATAAATACCCCGGGAATTTATACCGAAAACCAGGTAAAAGGCTGGGAAAAAGTAACTGAAGCTGTTCACAAAAATGAAGGAAAGATATTTTTACAATTATGGCATTGCGGCCGTATTTCTCACCCTAAATTTCACGATGGAGAAAAACCATTGGCGCCAAGCGCCGTGAATCCAAATACGCAAGCTTATACCCCAGATGGCTTTGAAGACACTGTAGAACCACAAGCGATGAGTGTAGCCGATATAAAACAAACCGTCCTGGATTTTAAACACGCCGCAGAAAATGCCAAACGTGCCGGTTTTGATGGGGTAGAGATTCACGGCTCTAATGGTTATTTAATTCATCAATTTCTCAATAAAAATGCAAATATTAGAACCGATGATTACGGTGGAAGTATCGAGAACCGGGCACGTTTCTTTTTTGAAATTCTTGAAGCGATAAGTGAAGTTTGGCCAGAAAATAGAATTGGAGTAAGGTTTAATCCTTCGCTAAACGACGCCTTTGGAATTACAGCTTCAGAAGAATCAATTGCAACCTTTGATCACCTAATTGAAAAATTAAATGCTTACGATTTAGCGTATTTACATCTCTCTGAACCTTTTACAGATGTTAGCCAGATAGATTACCTGGAAACAAACATTGCGAAACATTACCGCCCTATTTATAAAGGAAAATTAATGATTAACGCAGACTTTGATCAAGAATCAGGAAATAAAGTTATTGACGAAGGTAATGCTGATATGGTTTCATTCGCTAAACTTTTTATTTCTAATCCCGATTTACCAGAGCGCTTTTCTAAGAATGCACCTTTGGCCGAATGGGATGAAGATACTTTTTATACGCCAGGCCCAAAAGGTTACACAGATTATCCCGAATACGATTCTGAAAAACCTAAATAGGAAATTCTTAATTTTAGATTAAATGTCCTTAAAAGCAGGTTAATTGCAGGAAACGTCTAACCAGAAAAAAGTAAATTTAATATTCAACCCTATAAAACTTAAAATATGGATGAGTCGAAAATTGAACAAATGAGGTCCACTTTGAATAAGCTGGAAGACATTAAAAACAGCCAGGAAAGTATTATTGATAAGATAAATCACGTGATTACCGATTTGTTTCAACATCCCGATAAAGAATTGGAGAAAGCAATGAACAGTGCGCACCAAAAATCTTCAGATAACGTAGATGCGGTTCGTGAGGCTATGGAAGAATATGAAATGAGAATTAATAAACTGGAAAATCAAGGCTAATCAACTTTTAAAGAAAAGCTAATGATTCCAGTCTTAAGATGACTAAAGCATAAATTTGCCGATAACAGGTATTTTTATTTTTAGTCATCTTTTTTATTAAACAGATTCTTATGCAACATATTACTTCAGCAGAAATAGGGGAAATGGAAAAACTTTTCCGTCTCAATCTAATTAATAGTGTAACCGGTTATAAATCGGCTAATCTTATCGCTACAAAATCAGAGGAAAAAGGTGTAAATGTGGCGGTTTTTAGTTCGGTTACTCATTTGGGAAGCAACCCTGCATTACTTGGTTTTATTACCCGGCCAACTAAAGAGGTAGCCCGGAATACCTATAAAAATATTAAAGAGAATAAATATTTTACGGTAAATCATATTCAAAAGGATATGATAGAAAGCGCCCATCAAACCGCTGCTAAATATGATGAAGAAATTTCTGAATTCCAGCAAACCGGCCTGGAAGAAGAATATCTGGACAATTTTTTTGCACCCTATGTTAAGCAGTCTAATATAAAATTAGGATGCGAATACGTGAATGAATACTACATTAAAGAAAATGAAACGGTAATGCTTATTGGCGCTATTAAGCATATTTATTTTGATGAAAGTATACAGGCGCCAGATGGCTGGTTGAGGTTGGACGATGCAGAGACTGTGGCTATAAATGGTTTAGATGGTTATGCCCTTCCTAATCTTTTAGATCGCTTTCATTACGCCAGGCCGGGCCAGGAGATCAAGTCGTTTTTTAGGAAAGAAGACTAACCAATTCTAATTAAACTCACTGCACAGATTACCTATATATCTATATTATTCAAAAATTTTAACATTTGAGTTAAACACTAGTTAAAAGCTATTCTTTCAAGTAACATATTCTATAAATTCGTTCATAGCTAATTATTAAAACTATAATATGAGGGATTTAATTTGGCTTATTGTAGTTATCCTTATCATAGGATGGCTTATAGGATATTTTGGATTTGGGGAAGCCGTAGGAAACCTAATCCATATTTTATTAGTCCTGGCCATAATTGGTATTTTATATCGTTTGGCGACCGGTAGAAGACTGTAAACCAAAAATTTATATTTTTCAGTCTTTTTAAAACACGAATTTATTTATTAACTTGTATAAACAATTAACCAACGTAGCATAGCTACACAAAACCAACCAGTATGAGAGATTTAATATGGCTTATCGTAGTATTATTAGTAATAGGATGGCTTATTGGCTATTTTGCATTTCCAGATTTGGGAAGCATAATCCACATTCTAATTGTTATAGCCGTTATCCTAATTTTGTATAAATTATTAACCGGGCGCCGCCTGTAAGTAAGAATTTTTTCGAATCTTATAAACCCTTTGAGAACATCAAAGGGTTTTTTTTGTTTTATCATCTAATCCTAAAAGCTTTCCCATATCCTATTTACCAGCTAAACCTTATCTTCGAAATTAAAAACTAATATGTGGAACTTAAATAATAAATATGCCCTGATTACCGGTGGCACTAAAGGAATAGGTAAAGCTGCAGTTCTGGAATTCCTGGAATTGGGAGCAGAAGTACTCTTTACTTCCAGGACACAAAAGGATATTGACCTTGTTTTAGAGGAATTAAAAGAATACGATAAAAAAATCTACGGAATGGTAGCTGACGTTACCGTAGCAGAAGACCGGCAAAAAATGCACAATTTTATTGATAAAGTCTGGGGCAAATTGGATATTCTGGTAAATAATGCCGGGATAAATATCAGGAAAAAAGCAAATGATTATTCTGAAGAAGAGTTTAGAAAAGTAATGGAAATAAACCTTAACGCTCCTTTTCAACTAAGCCGAAAACTTCACTCCCTACTTCAAAAAAGTGGCAGTGCAAAGATTGTAAATGTCGCGTCTTCTGCAGCGCTGCAGGATGTTGGTACTGGTACGCCTTATGCAATGTCTAAAGCTGGATTATTACAGCAAACAAGAAGTCTTGCAGTAGAATGGGCCGCAGATGGAATTCGGGTAAACGCAGTATCACCCTGGTTTACGGTTACGCCACTCACCCAGGGACTTTTAAGCGAGAGCGATAGAATGGATCCTATTATTAGAAGAACTCCTTTAAAACGAGTTGCAGAAGCTGGCGAAATTGCTTCGATTATTGCTTTCCTGGCAACGGACAAATCGTCTTATATCACCGGGCAAAATATTATCGCAGATGGTGGAATGAGCATTAATGCAATATAAACCCAGTTTTTTGTATCTTTAATGGAAAACCAACACCATGAAAAAACTACTACTTGTTACTTTTCTATTTTCAGTATTTATAAGCTGTAAAAATAACGAAACCAAAATAGGACAGGAAGTTGATACTGAAGCCGAAAAAAGCATTGAGCAACAAATAGCCGAAGCACACGGATTAAATAATTTTGAAGAAGTTGAGGAAATTCAATTTACTTTTAATGTAAAGGTTGGGGATTCACTTAGAACCAGCCGGGAATGGACCTGGAAACCCAAAACCGACGAGATTAGACTTACCGAAGGTGATATTAGCCGCACTTACACCAAAACCGGCGATATTGCTGAAGAGGATAAAGATATAGACCAGAAGTTTATCAATGATTCTTACTGGTTTCTCTTTCCATTCCAAATGGTGTGGAGTGACGCTGAAATTTCTGAAGAAAAAACCGGCCTTGCACCAATTAGTAAAAAAGAGATGAAATATCTCGAGGTTTCTTATAAAGGTGAAGGCGGCTATACTCCTGGTGACACTTATGTAGTTTATTACGAAGACGATTATTTATTAGAGGAATGGATCTACAAATCTGCAGATGGGCAACGGGAAATGCCTACTACCTGGGAAGATTTTGAAGATTTTCAGGGCTTAAAAATTTCTAAATCCCATAAATCTCCCGATGGTAGCTTTGAATTGTTCTTTACCGATATTGTAGTAAAATAAAGATTGAAATAAAAAAGCCACGAACTCATTAATCGCTGAATTCGTGGCTTTTTATTTTTTCTAAAAAGAGGTTTTAATATTTTAAACCGCTCAAAATTTCTCCGGCTCCTTCTGCCGGTTTCCAGTTAGAATCGGGTTCAAAATAGTTCCATAATAAATTTGAAATCTCCCTTTGTAATTGCCAGGCTTCGTTATCCTCATCCCAGGATTCATCTTCATTATTCTTTGTGGCTATATAACACACATAATCTCCAGAAGGCCCATTAACCATAAAAAGTTCAGACCTGGATTTATTGACCATTCCTTGTTTTGCCGCCACCTGTATATAAGGCGGCACTTGTGATAAAGCATAATCCTGGTAAAAAGAATTACCGAGCAACCTATACATTTCGTCACTTGCTGCAGCACTTACCAATTCTCGTTTTCTAATTTGTTCTAGAATTGAAGCCATTTCTCGCGGAGTAGTTTGTCCCCAGCCATATTTTTCCCAGTCTTTATCACGACCTTCTGTTCTTGAGTTTACCCGGGTGTGCTCTAGGCCAAGTTCGGTCATTAATTTATTAATAGCTTCTCCACCACCGGCAAGTTCCTGGTTCCATAAAGAAGTTACATTATCACTGTAACTAATCATTAAGGCCACCAAAGTTCTAAGATCGGTTGTAGTGCTATCTTTATAGAACTGCATCAAACCCGAACCGCCATAAATTCTATCTTCTGAATAAACCAGTGAATCTCTATAGCTTAATTCTCCCTCCTCAATTTTATCAAAAATCTTTACCAGGATAGGCACTTTTACTATACTGGCGGTAGGGAAAATACTATCGGCGTTTATTGCAGCTTCTTTTCCCGTTTTTAAGTGTTTCACATAAACACCAACATCACCTTTAAATGATGCTGTTAATTCTTCTAATTTCTGCTCAAGAATTGAATCAACTTCAACCTGTTGAGCGATATTTTCAGCAATAAAAAAAATCGCTATAAGAGTAGTAAGTATTAGCTTTCTCATTTTGCAATGAATTATTTTAAATCCAGGTTAATTTATTTCAATTTAAAACATTTTTAATCTCTTTTCGAAACTCTATCTTCTTTGGTCTTTTTAAGAATTCCATTCTTCAAAATTTGCCCAAATTGGTACATATCTTCAAAAGAACAATAAAATGGTGCTGGAGCCAGCCTGATTACATTCGGTTCTCGCCAGTCAGTTATTACGCCGTTTTCCATTAAATAATTAAATAATTCCCTTCCTTCCCCGTGTAAAAATACCGAAAGCTGGGTACCGCGCTCTTCCTGATTCGAAGGAGTAATTATTTCAAAACTACTCTCCACTTCCTTGTCAATTTCGTGTAAAACAAATTCAAGGTACGCAACGATCTTATTTCGTTTTTCTATTAAAGCCGGCATTCCCACTTCATCAAACATTTCTAACGAAGCCAAATATGGTGCAAGTGCCAAAACCGGGGCATTAGAAATTTGCCAGGCATCGGCACCGTTTTCGGGTTGAAATTCTGGTTCCATTAAAAAGCGACGTTCTTTGTTATGTCCCCACCAGCCTTCAAAACGCGGAATGTCTTTTTGGTTGTGATATTTTTCATTTATAAAACATCCGGAAGCATTTCCCGGACCACTATTCATATATTTATAACTGCACCAGGCAGCAAAATCAACCTTCCACTCACTAAGTTTAAGCTCAATATTTCCGGCGGCGTGGGCAAGATCCCAACCTACAAAAGCGCCAACTTCGTGTCCCGCTTTTGTGATTTTTTCCATCTCTAAAACCTGTCCAGTATAGTAATTTACACCCCCAATTAAAACCAAAGCGCACTCCTCTCCTACTTCATTGATCTTTGCTATAATATCTTCAGTTCTAAAATTATTTTCACCATCGCGCCTTCTAATTTCAACAATAGCGTCTTTGGGATCATACTCGTGAAAACGCACCTGGCTCGAGATCATATACTGGTCACTGGGAAAAGCTTTTTCTTCACATATAATTTTATAGCGTTTTCCTTCAGGTCTATAAAAGGAAACCATTAGTAAATGCAGGTTTACCGTAAGGGTATTCATTACCGTAACCTCAGCTGGTTTAGCACCAACAACTTTAGCTAGTTTTTCTGAAAACCTTTCGTGATAGTCCCACCAGGGTTTTTCGGCATAGAAATGACCTTCTACGGCAAGATTTGCCCAATCGGTCATTATTTCGTCTACATATTTTTTTGCTGATTTTGGTTGAAGACCAAGTGAATTTCCGGTGAAATAAATCACATTTTTCCCTTCGTGCTGTGGGAAAATAAATTGGTCACGATATGATGCTATTTTATCCTGGGAATCCAGTTCCCGGGCATATTCAAGTGTATTTTGAAATTGCATGTGTGGTTTTAGTTTGAAGTAAAAATACAATTTATTGGCAGAAATCACCCGAAGTGAAAACCAATTGGTATTTGTGTAGAAAGCTATTATTTTAAAAACATTAAATTCTCTAAATTTGGTAAAAATTGAATCTTATGCATTTTCTTCCTGAAGCCATAGACCAGTATATTTTAGAACATTCGGCTAAAGAACCTGAGTTTTTGGCAAAGCTTAATCGCGAAACCAATCAAAAAGTTTTGCAACCACGAATGTTAAGCGGAAATTATCAGGGAAGAATTTTAAGCCTTATTTCAAAAATAATAGCTCCAAAAACTATCCTGGAAATTGGTACTTACACGGGTTATTCGGCTTTATGCCTGGCTGAAGGTTTACCCAAAGAGGGAATTTTGCATACCATAGATATCAATGAAGAATTATACGATTTTCAGCAGAAATATTTCCAGGCTTCAGAATACAAAAATCAGATTAAGCAATATATTGGAGATGCTCAGGAAATAATTCCGCAAATTGAGGAGAAATTTGATTTAGTTTTTATTGATGCCGATAAGCCTAACTATCCCGCATATTTCGATTTAATTATTGAGAAAATGAATCCCGGCGGAGTAATATTATCTGACAATGTTCTATGGAGCGGTAAAGTTGTAGAACCGGTTAAAGCTGAAGATGAATCTACACAAGCCCTTTTAAAATATAATAAAATGCTGGCGGAAGATGAACGCGTAGAAACGGTGATTTTGCCTATTCGCGACGGATTAACTTTAACGCGCGTTAAATAAAGCGTTTTCCTGAACGTTGGTAGAGCATAAAGAAAATAATTGCGAAAATAATTCCTACAGCCGCACCTACTAATACATCACCGGGATAGTGAACGCCTACATAAATTCGACTCAACATAAATAATAACGGCCAGATAAGTACTACCCAAATCCAGGGGTATTTATCTTTTAGTGAAAGGATGAAAAATAGGGCCGCAGCGGCAGAAACCGCAGAATGCCCGGAGAAAAAACTATAGTTATCTGGAGTTTGCAGGATTCTAATAACATCAGCAATTTCGGGTTGATTGTTAGGCCTAAGACGTAAAAAAAAGTTTTTAACAACGTTGGTAAAACCATAAGTTGAAAGCGCCGTTGCAAGAATAAAAAAAGTGGTAAAAAGTGCCTTTTTCCAGTGAAAAGCCACAAAATAAAGAATAAAAAAAGTGATATAAAGCGGGATCCAGTTTTGGATAGTAGTTACGGTGATCCAAAAATTATCGTAAGTTTCAATTCCCAGTCCGTTGAGATAAACAAACAGCTCACGGTCCCATTGTTTTAGCTGTTCTAACATAAATAGTAATTAAAATCTACGTTTTACTGAACCGGTAATCTCGTCAATATCTTCTTTCACTTTATCTATCTCTCCTCTCACATCTTTAGAAATATCGGTATCAATGCCTTGCTTTTCGGCACTTTTCTGAATTTCTGTTTTAATGTCGTTAGAGGCATTACGAAGCATTTTCATCCCTTTACCCATACCACGGGCAATGTCGGGAATCTTATCGGCACCAAAAACCATTACCAGAATAAACAGGATAAAGGCAATTTCGGCACCACTAATAAAAAGAGGTATGATGTTCATAGCAAAACAAATATAGCCACAAATTTAGGTATAAAAAAAGCCGACTCGTTAAAGTCGGCTAAATTTATTTTAGATTTTAGTTTCCAAGGCTCTCCTTGAATTCTTCAAATTTACTGGTAGTTTCTTCTTTAGGCCAGGTATTGTTGTTTACATCAACATCGGCGGTTTCTAAATTTGGATCTACCACCATTTTTACGATTTCCTTATTGGTAGCAATAACTTTTGTAGCTACCTCATCGTTCATTCTCCAAAGCTGTACGGGATATCTTTTCATTTCGGTAGAACCATCGGCGTAAGTGAATTCTACTATTAAAGGCATTGGGATTCCACCCGGTTTTTCAAAAATTACCTGGTAGAAATATTTAGGATCTTTTAATTTCCTTCGTTCTTCTTCAGAAAAATTATCCATCACATACTCTTTTAAAGTAGATGAATTCTCTAAAGCAGATTTTCCCTTTAAGTTTTCATCAAACTCTTCACTATCTTCTTCTACTACATAAATTGCATCAATTTCTTCAGGATCTGCGCCGTAACGTTCCAGGAATTCTTTTCCTTCTTTCGTAGCATTATCTGTAACATAAAGCTTCTTCACTTCTTTAATTCCCATATCTACATTATGGGTAGTATAAAACCATCCTCTCCAAAACCAGTCTAAATCTACGGCTGAAGCATCTTCCATTGTTCTAAAGAAATCTTCAGGGGTGGGGTGTTTAAACATCCAACGATGAGCAAATGTTTTGTAGGCGTGGTCAAAAAGCTCGTGTCCCATTACAGTTTCTCGCAAAATATTTAGCGCGGTTGCCGGCTTACCGTAAGCGTTATTTCCTAACTGGTAAACATTCTCTGGATTAGACATAATTGGTGCGATATACTTTTGATTCCCTTTCATATAAGGAACAATTTTCGCCGGAATTCCTCTTCGAGATGGATATTGCTCTAAAGGAGTAATAGCTTCGGGATATTTTTCTCCAAATTCCTGCTCGGCAAGATACTGGCTAAAGGTGTTTAAACCTTCGTCCATCCAACCCCACTGGCGTTCATCACTGTTTACAATCATTGGGAAGAAGTTATGTCCAATTTCGTGAATAATTACACTTATCATCCCAAATTTAACTCTATCGGAATACGTTCCATCCTCATCGGGACGACCATAATTCCAGCAAATCATTGGATATTCCATTCCCTGGTTTCTAGCGTGAACCGAAACCGCTTTATGATATGGATATTGAAAAGTTTGCTTAGAATAAGATTTTAAAGTGCTGGCTACTGCCTTTGTAGACCATTCTTCCCAAAGTGGATTTCCTTCTTTAGGATATAAAGAAACTGCCATTACATCTTTACCACCAACATCTGTAGCCATCATATCAAGAATAAATTTTCTTGAAGTAGAGAATCCAAAATCTCTAACCATTTCGGCCTTATATTTCCAGGTTTTGGTTTTATTAGAAAAAGACTTTTCGGCTTCTTCGGCTTCAGCTTGAGTTCTAACTATTACAGGCTTATCGTAAGATTTCTTTGCCTTTTCATAACGGCTCATCATTTCTTTGGTATAAACATCCTTGCGGTTTTGAAGTTCTCCTGTAGCCTCCATAATATGATCTGCAGGAACGGTAATATTCACTTCGTAATCACCAAAAGGAAGGGCAAACTCACCACTGCCCCAAAATTGCATATTCTGCCAGCCTTCAACATCGTTATAAACCGCCATTCTTGGGAAGAATTGTGCAATTACATAAGCATTGTTACCATCTTTAGGAAAATGCTCATAACCACTTCTAGCCCTATCGGTAATATGGTTATTGATGTTGTACCACCATTTCATTTCAAACTCAAAAGATTCACCGGGCTCTAAAGCCTCTTCCAAATCTATTCTTAACATCGTTTGATTTATGGTGTAATTTAATTTATCGCCATCGTGAGTTAAACCTACAATATTGAAACCGCCGTCAAACGACTCTTCCATATGCTGACTTACAAAACGTTGTGGAGTAGCCACGGGACTCATTCCACTAGGATTTCGCTCTAAAGCCGGTGCATCTTTCTTACGTACGTTTTGGTCTAATTGCACCCACAAATACTCTAGTTTATCGGGAGAATTATTATAATAAGTAACCTCGGCCTCACCATCTAAACGGGTATTTTTATCGTCCAAAACGATATCCATTTTATAGTCGGCCTGGTTTTGATAATAAGCTTCTCCGGGAGCTCCGGCACCGGTTCGGTATTGATTGGGAGTTGCGAAAGTCTCGTAAAGTTGTTTAAACTTATTGTTATTCTCGTGACCTTCCTGTTTTGGTTGCTGCTCTTCGGCTTCCGATTCCTGGGCCTGAAGACCGCTTACAAAAAGCATCACTAAAGCGAAACTTAAGAGTCTTAATTTGTTCATCAATTATGTTTTAATTTAAAGATTGCTAAAAATAAATATTTTAATCAGGTTTTCCTTAAGGAAATGTGAGTTTTTCTGTCTCTTGCTGCCGCATAAGTAATAAACTTTTGGTTTTGTTATTTACTTTTACGTGCACCACATTTTTCTGGTCATCAAACAAATCGGTTAAAATCTCGTTGGTGACTTCAATTTCATCAAAAGCAGCTACGTTTTCCACTTCAATATAAAGCACCAGTTGATCGGCATCGTATTCTTTTCCCAAATAATTAAGCTGAAGCTCTTCGCCATCTATTTTCAACCTTAATTTCTGATTAAGATATTTAGAAATATGTTCAGTTACGGCGCCTTCTTCTGCTTCTTGAGAAAGCTGAATATCGGCATCAAAACGTTCGTTTAAAACATTCTGAAAATCGTCTATAAAAACCCTGGTAATAATTTGTAAACTTTGCTCCTCGTTATTGTATTCAATCTCTGTAACACTTAGGTAAAACTCGTGAGCGCCAGATTTAAATGCTGAAAGCAAAAAAAAGCTGGCCAGGATTAGGCTTATTTTTCTCATTAATCTTTTTCTCTTCTATAACAAATATTAATCCAAAGCACCTAAAGCTTTAAATTCAACTGATTTGGATTGAAAAAATTCATATAATTCTAAAGGATTTCCAAGAAGAATTTCCAAATCATAATTTTCTGCACAATAATACACAAAATTCATCACCGCACTTTTCGCTATTCCGAAGTCTTCAATTAGCGTATTTTCAGGAATTAAATAAATGGCTTTTTCAATAGTAAATTTAAATTCGTCATTTGTTTTTCTCTTCTTTAACCACGCCGTTCTACCACTAATCCCGTTTATAACCGGGTCTAAAGGTATCGTTCCGGTTAATACCCCCAAAATACTAAGCCTGGTGCCACCGGGACCTGTTGTAGCGGTATATAATTGCCTTTCTACCTGAGATGGAGGCGGTTTTCTGCGCATTGGTGCATTTAAATCGAATTTATTAAAAGTTTCAATTTCTGAAATATCTTTTGCCAGACTTCCTGAGAGCTTATGAAGTTTTACTTCATCTAATTCAGTAAGATCTTCCTCCAGTTTAATTGTAAAATTGTTCTGCTGAAGTTTTTCACGATCTATTACAATCGTTTTCTTTTTGTATTGAACCGAAGAAAAAACTAAAGAATCACCTTTGTTTACCGCTACAGAAAAATGACCTGAAAGTTCACTAACTCCACCTTTTTGCCGGGTAATGTTAATTATGTGAACCGGAGATAAAAGTGGTTCTTCGGTAATTATTTGGCCTGAAAAAATAGTTTCTTGCTGGGAAAACCCAGCAAAAGGTAGCAACAGTATAAAGAAAAAATTAATGCTTTTAATCCTTGATAAACTCATTATATTCTGGAAGCTTTTCTTTAAGAAATTCCATTAGAACCAGGGGATCATTTTTTTTGACTAATTCTTCAAAATTTGGTTTTAAGCTACAATAGTAGAGAAAATCCATAATTTTATTCAAGGGTAAAAGCAAGGTTTCAGTAAAGTACTCATCAGGCACAAATTCCCTGGCCTTATAAACCAGTGCACTTACTCTGTTATTTTCTATAGCTTTTTTAAGTTTTTCCCTTTCTCCAGAAAGCGCTCCAAAAATGAGACCAACAGGATCCATAGGACTGCTCATTGCAACCAATTTGCGCTCTTCAATACTTAGTGGTTCTCTATCAGAAAGGGCAAAACCAATGATTCGTGGATCAAAGGTTTTAATTTCTTCAATATCACTTGCCAGGTTTCCGCTTAATTGGTGCAACCTAACTTCGTCTAATTCTGTAAGGTCTTTTTGCAATTCAACTTTTAAAACTTTGGAAGATAAAATTTCAGCAGTAATTAAAATTTCTTTTTTCTGAAATTGTACTGATGAAAATAATAGCAAATCATTTTCTCTTACTTCTATAGAAAATTCACCGTTTGCTTCGGTTACCGTGCCTTTTTCAGCAGTAATATTTATAATATGAATTGGTGCTTCAATAGAATCAGCAAGAATTTCCCCTTTTAGTAGTACACGATCCTGGGAAAATAAATGAGCTGAAAAAATAAGTAGAAATACAAGAAAGAAACTGCTTTTCATCTATTCAACTATAAGTTTGCGGTAAGATTCACTTTTATTTTCCAGAAACACCACAAGTTCTAAAGCGTGTTCTTTTTTTAAAAATTTTTCCTGAAAACCATTTTCAAAAATATAGGTTAGAAAGTTCATTATATGAGGGGTATCAATTTTTAAATGATTATTAAAGAAATAATCGTCAAACCTGTTACGCAGATTATTTACAATCTCTTTTTCCCTTTTAGCAGGAGATTTAGATTTGGCTCCTATTATGCCAAAATTTGGTTTTCCTATTATTAATCCCACCAACCCTAAAATATTCGCTCCCGCCGGTGCATGGGTTTGGCTGGCATTAAATGCTGCGTTAGGCGTACCTCGTGGAATCACGCTAGTAGGGGAAGGCGGCACATTAATAACCGGCATATTTATTACCTTAATATTGGCAATATCTTCTTCCAGGTTTCCACTAAGATTATGAACCCTTACCTGTTCGAGTTCGGTTAGGGCAGGAAGTAATTTTATATTTAGTGTTTCTTCATTAAGAATTTTAGAAGTAATCTTTATTTCTTTTCGCTGAAATTGCACCGAAGAAATTAACAGCAAATCGTTTTCTGAAACTTCTATCTTAAAATTTCCCGCTTTATCGCTTACACTGCCCTTTTCTTGTGTTATGTTAATGATGTGAATAGGAGCTTCAATACTATCGGCTTTAATTTTACCGGTGAGCTGTATTTTTTCCTGGGCACTTACTGCAAGTACAAAAAAACACGATAAAATAGATAAAAAATATTTCATTGATTGATGTTGATGATGAATAATGATGATTGATGAAGGTTTTTAAGTATTATTCCCGAGCGTGAAATGCTTTATATTCTTTACTTTTTTCTATTAGAAATTCAATTAGGTTTAATTCGTTTCCGTCTTCCAATAAGTCATTATCTAAACCGTGATCTGTAACGTAGTAAATAAAATCATTTATTTTATCTTTTTCAATATCCAGGTTGGTTCTAAAAAACTCATCGTCATAAAGATCCCGTAATTTTTCGTCGAGTTCCTGTTTCGTAAAAGGATTGTTTTCAACCTCAGCCCCTACAAGGAATTTAAAGATGTTCACAAAGTTGAGTCCGTTTACCAGCCTGGTATTTCCGGCAGCCAGAGCTGCATTTCTTCCGGGTCCCATTAAAGAATCGGGTTGTCTTCTAACATTCAAGGCTTCCAATTCGGCTGCAGAATACCGGGGAACATCTGGGTCACTAACAGCAATTCGACTAACATCTACCCTAATATCTCCAGAAAGTTTATTATCAGATAACAGCACCTCTGGCAGTTCGGTAACAGATTCTGTTAGAAAAACATTCATTTCACCAGAATTTATAACGCCTTCTTCTACAACTACTCTAAATTCTTCAAATTGAATGGAAGAAAATACTACCGTATCATTAAGCGCAACACTTAACTTAAATTCCCCGTCGGGATTAGATATGGTACCGCGTGCGGTGTTTCGGTTAAAAATGGTCATTCCCTCTGGAGTATCTTCTTCAGGAACAATAATTTTACCGTTTACCAGAGTGCGTTCCTTCTCCTGGGCAATTAAAATACTGCTGAATAAAATAAAAATAATAAAAAATGTATTCTTTAACATAGTTGTGGTTTTCCTATTAATAAAGTAACAATTCTTAGTCCTTATTTATAGTAAAGCAGCTTGTAAACTTTTGTTAAAACCCCTATTTAGACTAATTTTAAGTCAATATATATTATACTAGCATTAGAAAAATAAAAGCATTTATGAGCAAAGCATTATTGGCCAGCACCTCAACTTTACATGGGCAGGACTACCTGGAATATTTAATTCCGGAATTAAAGGTATTTTTTAAAAATATAGATGAAGTGATCTTTATTCCTTTTGCCCGCCCCGGCGGAATTTCGCACACTGAATACACTAAAAAAGCTTCCGAAGCTTTTAACGAAGCCGGAATTAACTTACGTGGAATTCACGAATTTGAAGATATGACTGAAGCTATAACTCAAGCTAAAGGAATTTTTACCGGTGGGGGTAATACTTTTTTACTGGTTTCTGAGCTCTACCGAAATAAATTAATGCAACCGCTTAAAGAAAGTATTCAAAATGGCGCAGCTTATATGGGCACCAGTGCAGGGACGAATATCGCGGGCTTAACAATGCAAACCACCAACGATATGCCCATAGTCTATCCGCCGAGTTTTAAAACTTTGGCAGTAGTTCCTTTTAATATTAATCCGCATTATTTAGATCCCGATTCAAATTCTACGCATAAAGGAGAAACCCGGGAGACACGAATAAAAGAATTCCACACTATAAATACGCAACCCGTAATTGGACTTAGGGAAGGTAGCTGGATATTGGTTTCAGATAATAAAATTGAGTTAAAAGGTAGCTTGAGCGCTCGCATTTTTAAATCAGAAAAATTACCTTTCGAGATAGAAACCAATTCAGACTTAAGCGAATTAAATTAATATGGACTACCAAAGTATACTAAATACTATAAATGACGAACTGAGTTACCGGGATGTAACCGGCAAAGTTGCCTCTTATATTCCTGAACTCGCCAAAGTAGATCCGCGTAAATTTGGTATGCACGTTTATTGTGGAGACCGGCAACATTTTAGTTTTGGAGATAGCGAAGAGCTTTTTTCTATTCAAAGTATCTCTAAAGTTTTTAGCCTTTCTATGGCTATGCGTATTATGGGTGAAGATCTTTGGGACCGGGTAGATGTAGAACCCTCGGGAGATCCATTTAATTCGTTAAGCCAGTTAGAATACGAAAGCGGTGTGCCCCGAAATCCTTTTATAAACGCCGGCGCTTTGGTAATTTCAGATATTTTAGTAGATCAATTAGAAGATCCAAAACAGGAATTATTAGATTTTGTAAGGAAAATTACCGAAGATAATAGCATTAATTTTGATCTCAAAATTGCAGCTTCAGAACGTTCTACAGGATATAGAAATGTAGCACTGGTAAATTATATGAAAGCATTGGGGAATATTAAATGTGAAGTTGAACCTATTGTAGATTTTTACTTTCACCTCTGTTCTCTGGCAATGTCCTGCAAACAATTAGCCCAGGCCTTTATGATTTTCGCTAATAAGGGTAAAATATTAAGTACAGATGAAGAAATTTTAACGCCTACCTCTGTAAAAAGGATAAATTCTTTAATGCAAACCTGTGGTTTCTATGATGAAGCCGGGGAATTTAGTTTTGAAGTAGGATTACCGGGGAAAAGTGGTGTTGGCGGAGGTATTGTAGCCATTCATCCAGACCAGTATTCAGTAGCGGTTTGGAGTCCTATTTTAAATGAAAAAGGAAATTCAGAATTAGGAATGAAGGCTTTAGAACGCCTTACTTCGCTAACCGGTCTTTCGGTTTTTTAAACCCAAAAATTATTAAAAATAAAAAAATGCTTTCCGCAAACGCAGAAAGCATTTTTTTATAATTGAACACTGTAATATTATTAAAGCGCAGCTACGTGCTTAGCAAGTTGCGATTTTAAGTTCGCAGCTTTATTATCATGTATAATATTTTTCTTTGCTAATTTATCTACCATAGAGATAACAGAAGGCAAAAGAGCTTCAGCTTCTTTCTTCTCAGACTCCTTCAACTTTTTAATTGCGTTTCTGGTAGTTTTATGCTGGTAGCGGTTTCTAAGACGTTTGGTCTCATTGCTACGAATCCTCTTCAATGCTGACTTGTGATTTGCCATTACAAAATTGCTTTAATTATTTTTTAAAGTAGTCCGTAGGGGAATCGAACCCCTGTTACCAGGATGAAAACCTGGCGTCCTAACCCCTAGACGAACGGACCATTAATTTATTTCAAATTGCCTTTTCAGGACTTTAAAAACACAAAACTAAAACTTGTGTTCTGTTGTAGTCCGTAGGGGAATCGAACCCCTGTTACCAGGATGAAAACCTGGCGTCCTAACCCCTAGACGAACGGACCATTTTTTTGTTTCAATGCGGATGCAAAAATACAACTATTTTTGAATGCCGCAAGAGTTCCACAAAAAAATTTTAAAAATTAATATGCCTTCGCAAAAAGCACTCTTTGCTCAGACGGTTTCCCTGTAAGCACACAGCTTCCCGACTCTTTTTCGGAATTAAATGGTATACAGCGAATTGTGGCTTTGGTAAGCCCTTTTATCTTGTTTTCTGTCTCTGCAGTTCCATCCCAATGGGCAGAAATAAATCCTCCTTTTTCTTTTAAAACTTTTTTAAATTCATCAAAAGAATCTACCTCGGTGATATGTTCGTTTCTAAAATTGAAAGCTTTATCAAATAAAGTATCCTGCATTTCAACCATAAGGTGCTTCACCTTCTCCACTACTTCTGTTTGGTTTACAAACTCTTTAGCGAGGGTATCTCTTCTTGCAAGTTCAACACTTCCTTTCTCAAGATCCTTTGGCCCAATAGCCAATCTTACCGGCACTCCTTGTAATTCGTATTGAGCAAACTTCCAACCTGGTTTTTGCGTATCTCTATCATCGTATTTCACCGAAATACCGGCTTCTTTAAGATCATCAGCCAGTTTGTTGGCTACCTTAGAAATTTCTTCTAATTGTCCTTCTCCTTTATATATAGGAACAATTACTACCTGAGTAGGCGCTAAATTTGGAGGAAGTACCAAACCGTTATCATCACTATGCGTCATAATAAGCGCTCCCATTAAACGTGTAGAAACACCCCAGGAGGTTGCCCAAACATTTTCTAATTTTCCTTCTTTAGAAGTGAATTTTACATCAAAAGCTTTTGCAAAGTTCTGACCTAAAAAGTGAGAGGTTCCTGCTTGCAGAGCTTTCCCGTCCTGCATCATTGCTTCAATGCAATAAGTTTCTACAGCACCGGCAAAGCGTTCACTTTCGGTTTTACTTCCTTTTATAACCGGCATTGCCATAAATTTCTCGGCAAATTCGGCATAAATATTATTCATTAATTCAGTTTCCTCCAGGGCTTCCTGTTTGGTGGCGTGGGCGGTATGCCCTTCCTGCCAGAGAAATTCTGAAGTTCTCAGGAATAATCGGGTTCGCATCTCCCAACGCACCACATTAGCCCATTGATTGATTTTAATAGGAAGATCTCTATAAGACTGAATCCAGTTTTTGTAAGTATTCCAGATAATAGCTTCAGAAGTTGGTCTAACTACAAGTTCCTCTTCCAGTTTAGCTTCAGGATCTACTATTAATTTAGATTTATCATTAGGATCTGTCTTAAGCCTGTAATGAGTAACCACGGCACATTCTTTCGCAAAACCTTCGGCATTTTTTTCTTCAGCTTCAAAGAGATGCTTGGGAACAAAAAGCGGAAAATAAGCATTTTGATGTCCGGTTTCCTTGAACATTTTATCAAGCTGGGCCTGCATTTTCTCCCAAATGGCAAATCCGTAGGGTTTAATTACCATACAACCTCGTACTGCGGAATTTTCAGCTAAATCAGCTTTTACTACCAATTCGTTGTACCATTTTGAATAATCTTCGCTTCTTTTGGTTAACTTTTTACTCATTCTCTGGATTTGGCATAAATCTTGTATTTTGTTAAACACAATCTAAATGCAGGTTTAGTTAGCGCAAAACTAACTATTTTTGTAATGTTCAACAATAAAATACTAAGCTAATGATACGCAATTACGACTTACACAAAAAAGCAATTCTATTTGTTGCTCCTATGTTCTTGCTATTGTTAGCATCTTGCGGTTCTTACCAGTATTCTGGTTATGAGGATGGGATCTATGGTGATTCTAACCAACAGCAATCAACTTCTGAAGAGCCATCCCAATATGCTAATAATAATAATAAACAGGATCAGGGAAATTCATACTATAAGAACCTTTTTTCAGAAAAATCAGAATTTTATGGCCAGATGGCCGATAACATAATCTTTACCGATGTAGAATCTTACTCCTCTGCAGAAGGCGGAGAGGATGAAGTTTATTATGAAGACCAACAAGCTTATGTTGGCGGAAGAGCTCCCTGGGGTGAAGATCCAGATCAATATACTATAAACATTTACAATACCGGTTTCCACGGTGGATTTTACAATCCATGGAGATGGAATCGTTTTGGATATGGTTACGGTTTTGGAGGTTACTGGAATGATCCGTTTTTCTGGGATCCATTTTATGGTCCAGGTTATTGGGGTGCCGGTTTTGGTCCCTGGGGCGGAGGATTTGGCCCATGGGGTGGCGGTTTTGCATACGGCTCACGATGGGGCTGGGGTAACCACTTTGGCTTCGGATTTGGATATGGAGGCTTTGGAGGCTTTTATAACCCATATATAGGAAGAGGATATTTAAACAACCCATATTATGGCTATCGTAACAATTACAGAGACGTAGCTTATAATAGCGGAAGAAGAGCCAGCTATTCAGATTATGGTACAAATTCAAGGGATAATGTTTCCCGTATTAGAACTAACGAATCTTCTTATTCCAGAAGCATTCGAAATATTAGAAGCAATGATAATGCTTCAAGAAGTAGAAGTTATACCAGAAGTAATTCAGATAATTCTAACGTTTATTCCCGATCTAGCAGAAGGAGCGAACCATCTAGAATCAACACTTCTTCTTCAAGAACAAATTCGGCTATAAACAGGTCTAATAGAAGTTCAAGATCTAACTCTACTTATAATAGATCTTCTAATAGTTCTTCAAGAAGTAGCGGTACTGTTCGCAGTAGCTCTAGTAGTTCCAGAAGTTCTGGTACAAGAAGTTCAGGCGGAAGTAGTCGTTCTTCTTCATCCAGAGGTGGCGGTAGAGGATAATCAACTTCTGGCGTGAAAGTATTTTAAAAAAAATTGAATCAACCTTACAGTTTCCCGCTGTAAGGTTTTTTCTGAAATCAATAAATATACTCCGGTCTAAAACCCGGTAAACCGTAAAAGGATTTAAAAATAGTTTATGAAAAAGATATTTATAATATTGAGCATTCTTTTAGCAGGAAGCGCCCAGGCTCAAAACATTACCGATGCTTATAGATACAGTTCTGAAGAACTGAACGGAACCGCCAGGTTCCAGGCACTTAGTGGTGCTTTTGGAGCACTTGGGGGAGACTTATCTGCCATTACAGTAAACCCGGCCAGTTCTGCCGTTTTCCTTAATTCTTTTGGAACTATGACTTTGTCTCACCGTTCTACCAATAAAAATGTAGATTATTTTGGAACCGGTACTACAAATGAAAATTCAGATTTTAACTTTAATCAGGCCGGTGGTGTACTTGTTTTTGATACAAGAAGTGATAGTCCCTGGAGAAAATTTAGTTTAGGTTTAAATTATAGTCAGACCAATAATTTTGACGATGCTTTTTTGGCTACTGGAACAAGCCAGACTTCTATAGACCAGTATTTTCTAAATTATGCTAACGGCATACCATTAGATTTACTCCAAACCCGTGAAGATGAAAGCATCTCTGATCTTTATTCTTATTTAGGAGAAAACGAAGGTTTTGGAGCGCAACAGGCATTTTTAGGATACCAGGGCTATGTTATAGATCAGGCAGAGGATTCACCAGATAACACCGAGTATAATTCCTTTATAAGCCCCGGGAATTTTAACCAGGAATATCGTTCTGTGGCTACCGGTTTAAACGGAAAATTTTCTTTTAATTTTGGGACACAGTTTAAAGATTTCTTATACCTGGGTGCTAACCTAAATACCCATTTTTTAAACTACGACCGTAGTACAAGGTTTAGAGAAAACAACAGTAATTCAGGTAGTGCTACCAATCAGGTAATTTTTAATAACAACTTAAGCACAACCGGAGACGGATTTTCTTTTCAGTTAGGTGCGATTGCCAAAGTAAGTGATAGATTTAGAGTTGGCGCATCATACCACTCTCCCACCTGGTTTAGTATCGTGGAAGAGGCTACCCAGTATCTCGAAACAAATAACGAAGCGAATGAGCGGGTGGTTGTAGACCCCAACGTTTTAAACCTCTACCCTGATTACAATCTTAAAACTCCCGGTAAAATTACCGGTAGCCTTGCTGTACTATTCGGTACCAAAGGATTAATTAGTTTTGATTATTCCTACAAAGATTATTCAGCAACTGAATTTAGACCTACAGATGATCCCGAATTCGATTTTCAAAATGGTCTTATTTCAGAAGAACTTCAGGCGGCTTCTATTTTTAGATTGGGTGGAGAATATAGAATCAATAACTGGAGCTTAAGAGGCGGTTATCGTTTTGAGCAAAGTCCCTACGCTAACGAATCTACTGTAGGCGATTTAACCGGCTATTCGGGTGGTATTGGCTACGATTTTGGAAGTATGAAATTAGACCTTGCCTACACCAACGCAAATTACGAGGAAAATGCAAGACTTTATGAAACTGGTTTAACCAATACGGCAAATATAGACAGAGACCTCTCCAAAGTGATTTTATCGCTTAGCTTCGGCTTGTAGGAAAACGATCTTTTGTTTTTAACTTAAAACGCCCTTTTTGGGCGTTTTTTAATTTAAACCCTATACTACATCCTCTTATATCACTATTTTTCAGTAACTTATACAACCTATTTATTGAAGCCTCATCTATCATAGCTGCATTACTAACATTTAAATACACAGTTATGAAGTCAATTTTTTACTGGATGATGCTAATTCCTTTTTTGGTATTTTCCCAAAATCAGTCAGATAACAATGAGGAATATCTCATTGTTGGATCCACTATTTTTTCAGCAAAAAGCGATAAAATAAAAGAGTTTTCTGAAGGTATGAAAAATCACAATGAGCAGTTTCATGCAGAAGGAGCTATGGGAGTACGAATTTTTACAATCATGAATGGCCAAAATGCGTATGATTATATGGCGGTAATTGGGCCAATGCCGTGGAGTGCTTTTGATGAAGCCAGCCCTACCCAGGAAGCACATGATGAAGACTGGACCAATAATGTGATCCCTTATTTAGAGAGCGAAGAGGAAGTGACTTTTTGGAGATTCCATAATAAATTATCTCATTTTCCTTCTAATTTTGAAATGAGCAAACTTAGAGTAAGCGTTTGGGACATAGCAAGAGGAAAATATGAAGATATGATTTCTAAGCTAGAAATGGTAACAGGAGTTTTAAAGGAAAAATCACCTGAAACGCCTTTCGCAATTTACACCAATGAATTTTCGTCTACCAACTCTGGCCAGGATCTTTCTGTAGTATATTTCTTCGATGATTTTGCCTGGCTGGGAAAAGATCAAAAGCTTAAAGAGAAGTTTGAGGAAGTTCACGGGGCTGGTTCTTTTAATTCTTTTACACAAGATTGGATGAATATTACCAATGGCGCTTCTCAGGAACTTTGGGTTTATAACCAAAACCTAAGTGGGATTGGCCCGCAGGTAACCACTTCTACCGAAGATTAAAATTTAAAAAATGAGTTATAAAAAAGTCAGCATAGAAAAATTTTCTATGCTGACTTTAATTTTTACATAAACTTCCTCTTCAGTATGCATCTATTGAAAAATTTAATTTAATTCCTTAAAAACTCAAAATTTCATATCTTGTAAAAAATTAACAGTTTATCATGTTTGAGTTTGACCAGGAAACCTGGATTTACTTCGCGCTTATTGCGGCTTTTCTCGTTTATTTTATTTGGAATTCCCGTAGAGCAAAAAAGAACCGTAAGGCTCGTAAGAACAGAAATTTTAGAAGGCGCTATATGGAACGCCGAAGAGAGGAAAAATCTGAAACTAATATTTAACTTCTTAGCCTCATTAATTGCCGCCTTAATTCTTCATTTTGTACTTTTGAAAAGTAAATTACTTTACCAGGGAAGGCAAAGTCTTAAGTAAAATAATTTAGGCCCGGGACTAAAAATTTAATTTGAAAAAGCCTGGAATTCAAGTAAGAATTTTGAGTATTTTAATTTCAATTATCCAGTAAGAAACAAAACATTTATATGAAGATATATACAAAAACCGGTGATAAAGGTACTACTGCCCTTTTTGGAGGCACCAGGGTTCCCAAACACCATATTCGCATAGAAAGTTACGGCACTGTAGACGAACTTAACTCTCATATTGGACTTGTTCGCGATCAGGATACCGGCGAACATACCAAACAGGTTTTAAGCAGAATTCAGGATAGGCTCTTTACTATCGGCTCTACCCTGGCGACAGATTCTGAAAAACAAAAATTAAAAAACGGAAAAGAGCGATTAAATATTCCTAAAATTTCGGCAGAAGATATAGAAATGCTGGAAAAAGAAATGGACAAAATGAATGAGGAACTTCCTCCTATGACTCATTTTGTGCTTCCGGGAGGCCACCAAAGCGTGTCATTCTGTCACATAGCGCGGTGTGTATGCCGGCGTGCAGAGCGACTTGCCACAGCTTTACACGAAATTGAAGCTTTTGACGATAAGGTTTTACAATATCTAAATAGACTATCTGACTATCTATTCGTACTGGCACGGATGTTGTCTAAAAAATTAGAGGCCGAAGAGGTAAAATGGATTCCCGAAAAATCTTAGTTCTTATTTTAAGGCTTCAGCAAGAATTATTCAGTAAAATCTATAATTTTAGCGTATGTTCTTAACAGTATTGATTAAATAATAGATTTTTTTCTTGGCTATTACCACAAAAAATTTATTTTTGCAAAAATAATAAACCTGAGCAACCCATGTATTGGACTTTAGAATTAGCATCTTATTTAAGTGATGCACCCTGGCCTGCAACTAAAGACGAATTAATTGATTACGCCATTAGAACAGGTGCTCCACTAGAAGTAGTAGAAAACCTACAGGCGATTGAAGATGAAGGAGATTCGTATGATTCTATTGAGGAAATTTGGCCCGATTATCCCACTGATGAAGATTATCTTTGGAATGAGGATGAATATTAAATAATAACACGCAAAAAATAGAAAAAAGTCTCCAAAGTGAGGCTTTTTTTTTGCGTACATTTGAACCCCGTATTAAACAAAAACTATTATGAGTTTTTTAAATTCTGTATTAAAAGTATTTGTTGGCGATAAATCTAAAAAAGACGTCAAAGAAATACAACCTATAGTCGATAAGATAAAGGCGCTGGAAGGTGAGTTTGAAGCCCTTTCTATAGACGAACTTAGGGCTAAAACAGCAAGCTTTAAGGCGAAGATCGCTGAAGCTCTAAAAGATATAAATAAACAAATTGAAGAGCTGGAAGCCGAGGCCGATGCCAGTGACGATATTACCCAAAAGGAAGATATTTATGCTGAAATTGATGCGCTGAAAGCTAAATCTTATGAGATCTCTGAAGGGGTTCTTAACGATATTCTACCCGAAGCCTTTGCAACGGTAAAAGAAACCGCAAAACGCTTTTTTCATAACGAACAACTTAAAGTTACCGCCTCAGAATTTGATCGCGAGATTTCTGCCGAAAAAGATTATGTAAATCTTGAAGGCGATCACGCAATCTGGAACAATTCCTGGGATGCTGCCGGAAAACCGGTAACCTGGGATATGATTCATTACGATGTACAGCTAATTGGTGGTGTGGCTATGCACCAGGGAAAAATTGCCGAGATGCAAACCGGTGAAGGTAAAACCCTTGTGGCAACCTTACCAATGTATCTTAACGCTCTTACCGGAAACGGAGTGCACCTTGTAACGGTAAACGACTACCTGGCAAAAAGGGATAGTACCTGGATGGCGCCACTTTTTGAATTTCACGGTTTAAGTGTAGATTGTATAGATTACCACAGGCCAAATTCAGCCTCCAGGAGAAAAGCCTATAATGCCGATATTACTTACGGAACCAACAATGAATTTGGTTTCGATTATTTGCGTGATAATATGTCTCACGCTCCAAACGATCTCGTACAACGCCCGCATAACTTTGCCATTGTAGATGAGGTAGATTCGGTTTTAATTGATGATGCGCGTACACCTTTAATTATTTCCGGGCCAATCCCAAAAGGTGATGTTCACGAATTTAACGAACTCAAACCTGCAATTTCTAATATTGTAGAACTTCAGCGTAAACACCTTACTAAGGTTCTTGCTGAAGCTAAAAAACTTATCAAAGAAGGAAACACCAAAGATGGTGCATTCTTGTTACTAAGAGTTTATAGAGGTCTACCAAAGAATAAAGCACTTATTAAATTTCTTAGTGAAGAAGGTATAAAACAGTTACTGCAGAAGACCGAAAATCATTACATGCAGGACAACAACCGTGAAATGCCAAAAGTAGATGCAGACCTTTATTTCACTATTGAAGAAAAAAGCAATCAGATAGACCTTACCGATAAAGGTATTGAGTTTCTTTCTGCCGATGGGGATTCCGATTTCTTTGTTATGCCAGAGATGGGAATGGAAATCGCCAAGATTGAAAAAGAAGGACTTTCTAAAGAAGAAGAAGCCGAGAAAAAAGAAGAACTTTTTAGAGATTACAGCGTAAAAAGTGAACGTATTCACACTTTGCGCCAGCTTCTAAAAGCCTATACTCTATTTGAGAAAGACGACGAATATGTGGTTATAGACAATAAAGTAAAAATTGTAGACGAGCAAACCGGCCGTATTATGGACGGGCGCCGTTATAGCGATGGCTTACACCAGGCAATTGAAGCTAAGGAAAACGTAAAAATTGAAGATGCTACCCAAACCTTTGCAACAGTAACGCTTCAGAATTACTTTAGAATGTACAGCAAGTTATCTGGTATGACCGGTACAGCTGTAACTGAAGCTGGAGAATTCTGGGAAATCTATAAATTAGATGTGGTAGAGATTCCTACCAACCGTCCTATTGCCAGAAAGGATAAGGACGATATGGTTTACAAAACCAAAAGAGAAAAATATAACGCGGTAATAGACGATGTTACCCAGCTTTCTAATGCAGGAAGACCCGTACTTATTGGTACAACTTCTGTAGAAATTTCAGAATTACTCTCAAGAATGCTGAAATTGAGAAATGTTCCGCACAACGTGCTTAACGCGAAACTACATAAACGAGAAGCCGATATTGTGGCCGAAGCAGGTAAATCTGGTATTGTAACTATCGCCACTAACATGGCAGGTCGTGGCACCGATATTAAACTTAGTAAAGAAGTTAAAGAAGCCGGTGGTTTAGCCATTGTAGGTACAGAGCGTCACGATTCACGGCGTGTAGACCGCCAGTTAAGAGGTCGTGCAGGCCGCCAGGGAGATCCGGGAAGTTCTCAGTTCTATGTTTCTCTGGAAGATAATCTAATGCGTCTATTCGGCTCTGAAAGGATCGCAAAATTAATGGATAAAATGGGTCTGGAAGAAGGTGAAGTAATTCAACATTCCATGATCTCAAAATCCATTGAGCGTGCCCAAAAGAAAGTAGAGGAAAATAACTTCGGAATTAGAAAGCGTTTGTTGGAATATGATGATGTGATGAACGCCCAAAGGGAAGTGATTTACAAACGTCGTTACCACGCATTATTTGGCGACAGGCTTAAGGTTGATATTGCGAATATGATCTTTGATACTTCTGAAGCGATTACCGAAAATAATAAAGTTGCCCAGGATTATAAGAATTTTGAATTTGAACTGATTAGGTATTTCTCTATGAGTGCCCCGGTTTCAGAAGAAGAATTCGAGAAAATGAGCGTACAAAAAATTGCCGGAATTGTCTATAAAGAAGCCTACCAGCATTACCAGGAAAAGATGAAGCACAGCGCTTCCAGGGCTTTCCCGGTAATTAAGCAGGTTTACGAAGACGAAAGCAACAATTTTGAAAGAATTTCTGTACCATTTTCAGACGGGCAAAAAACGCTTCAGGTAGTTACGAATCTTGAGAAAGCTTACGAAACCGAAGGTGTTCAGTTGGTTAAAGATTTTGAGAAAAATATAAGTCTTGCAATAATTGATGATGCCTGGAAAACCCACCTTCGCAAGATGGATGAGTTAAAACAGAGCGTTCAATTAGCGGTTCACGAGCAAAAAGATCCATTATTGATCTATAAATTTGAAGCTTTTGAATTGTTTAAATCTATGCTGGATCACGTAAATCGGGATGTAATTTCTTTCCTTTTCAAAGGTGAAATTCCAGAAGGAAATGTTTCAAATATCCAGGAAGCAAGACAACGCAAAAAAGAAAAAGTAGAAACTCAAAAAGATGAAATTCCTAATATAGACGAAAGAGCTGCTCAAAGTCGCGCTGCTGAGAACACCCAACAGCAACGCCGCCCACAGGTGACCGAAACCATTACCAGAGACCAACCAAAGATTGGCCGTAATGATAAAGTGACTATAAAAAATGTAATGAGTGGCGAGAATAAAACTCTTAAATACAAACAGGCTATTCCGCTTATTGAAAAAGGAGATTGGGTTGTTGTGAATCAGTAATTTAATTTTAAATTATACAAAAGGGCTGTTTAAACCTCCTAAATAGAGGAACTTTTAAACAGCCCTTTCTTTTTTTGAGTACATTAGCTTTTCATTCAACCAATCATCAAAAAAATGAAAAACTACCAAATAGAAATAAAGTGGGGCGTAATTTTCTTCGCTGCATCTTTACTTTGGATGTATTTTGAGAAACTCATGGGCTGGCACGATGTGCTCATTGCCAAACACGCTATTTACACCAACTTTTTCGGTTTAATTGCAATAGCAATTTACTTCTTTGCCATTCATGATAAAAGAAAGAATTTTTTCCGCGGAAAAATGAGCTGGAGACAGGGATTCGTTTCGGGAGTAATTTTAAGTATTGTTATTGCCTTACTCTCTCCTATTGGCCAACTAATTACACACTATCTTATTTCTCCCGAATATTTTGAAAACGCTATAGAAAGCAGCGTAGAAAGAAATGCTATGAAGCAGGAAGATGCTGAAGCTTATTTTAACTTAAGCTCATATATAGTACAATCTATAGCCGGTGCATTAATGATGGGTGTAGTAACCTCAGCTATTGTTGCATTGATTTTAAGAAAAAAATAATCAGGAGTTTTTCAATTTGAGCAAATAATTGGGATCTGGGCAGTTTTGTAGATAAAAGTCCAATTCCCGGCGGGAAGTAACCCCGGGAAAATCCCCTATTTTTTCAACTAAATCTTCAATTATCTGAAAATGTAAATGTGGTGCATAATCGCCATTTTCTTCAGGTGTTCCCAATTCAGCAATTTTTTCGCCTTTTTTCACAGAACTCCCCGGAAAAAGACCGTTTAATGAAGATTTACTTAAATGACCATAAAGGGAATAGAACTTCTTTTCTTCAAATTCGTGTTCCAAAATTATGGTTGGGCCGTAATCTCCGAAACTGGAATTATCATTAAAACTATGAATTCTTCCATCTAAAACCGCTAAAACATCGGTATGTGCATCAGCCCAAAAATCCAGGCCTAAGTGTATATTCCTGTTAGAATCTTCATCTTCAGAAGTTGTAAAAAGCTCACTTCTCTTATAAAGTTTTCGTACTTCAGAATAGCCTCCAAAAGCCACCTTTTTTTCGAAGGCATTTAAATATTCGGCTATATAATTAGAAAAAGCCCGGGAAGAAGAAATATCTACTTTCCCGAGCTCTACATTGTTTTCAGATAAATCTATAATTATATAATCTTCTTCTTTTAAATTCACATCCAGAACCTGGGTAAAACCCGGTGTTAACTGCGAAAGAAATTCAGAAAAATTTGTGGTTCCCATAAGCGATCTTTAAAACGATTTGCCGTTTAAGAATCGCTAAAATTACACCTTGAAATTTAATTTAACAAGACATCGCTAAAATTAGCTTTAATGCTAATATTCCCTCCCGAATCTTTAGTTTTATGAAATCCCGTAAGTTTTTTATTATCGTAAGATTCGTTACTTGTTACCTTTAAAGAACCAGGATGTTTAATATCGCTCTGGGTGCCACTATACATAAAATTAAAAGCTGATGAAGGCAAACCAAGTTCCAGATCGCTATTCTCTAAATTAATATCTAGATTTTTAAAATTAGCCCCTACTCTTGCAATATTCAACTCCCCAAAATTTCCCGATAAAATCCCGGTATCTTCAAGCTCCTCAATATTTACATTACTGGAATTGGAACTTAATTTGATGCTTTTAACCTTCTTAATTTTAAAGTTTTTTACATACCTGGCATCCATTATTCCATAAGTCCAATAGTTGATGTTCACCGGAGTGTAAGCTGCCTCTACATTAGTACTTTTACCGCTTATCCTATCGGCGGTTAGTTTACTGTGAGAAAGATCGGCGTGAAGATTATTCGTTGTACCCGAAAGGTTTACATCCCCGTGGCGTACATCAAGATTAAGCTTTGCGTTTTTAGGCATTTTTACTTTAATGGTCTTTTTGGCCTTAGAATTACTTAAACCTATCACTTTTGGTTTTCCATTTTCTGTATCACCAAAACGGGCTTCCATTTGCGCTCCAAAAGATTCGCCCCAGGCTTCCATATCTTTACCAAAACTTTCGGCCCATTTTTCCATAGACTTTTCAAGCTCTTCACTATTTATTCCCATCTTCATTTCAAAATTCTTCTCCCATTTCTCGGCATTTTTTTCAAACTGAGAAGCCCATTTTTCCATATCTTTTTCAAAATCTTCACCAAAATTCGCTTCCATTTGCTTTTCAAACTTCGCAATGTATTTGTCACCGTCTTTTTTATAAGCTTCATAGTCAAATTTGATATTGCCCATTTTTTCACTGAATTCTGGCGGAAGCGGCGCTCCCATACTTTCTCCCATACTTTGCATCAAAGGCGTCACCAAATTATTCATTAATGGCTCCAGCATCTGCGGAAGACTGGCCAGTGGTTTTTCCAATCCGCTTAGATCTATATCTCCGCTCCACTGCATTCCCCCGCCTGAAGAAATATTTACTTCTGAAGCATTTCCGGAAGTATTTAATTTCCAGGCCGCAAGAATATCTTTTCTTTCACTTTTTTCAATTTCACCAGTTTCCAGAGAGGCTTCAATTTGCACTTCATTTTTATCCCAGTATTCTACAATAATATTGGTGTGACTGGCATCAATTTTCACTTCTACATCGCCGGAGGTTTTATAAGTTTTATCCAGCTTTTTTGTTTGCGCGCTCAATGTTACCGGAAGGCAGAGCAGCAGCGCAACTATTAAATTATACCTCGTAGTTTTCATATTCGTTGTCTTTTGATTGTTTAATTTCCTTTAATTTGCTTTTTAGCTTATATAGCAAGTCTAATCTAAGCTGAAGATTCGCTATCATCGCTTCCAGGGTTTGCTCGTTTGGCCCCGCTTCTTTAATTTCTGTATTTAAGCGTTGGTATTCCTTATCCAGTTCAGCCATTTGGTTCATAAAAGAATCTATAAGGGCTTTATTTGCGGGTGTAATATTGATCTTGGAAAGTTCAATATTAAGACTGGCCATATAATAATCTTCAATCTTCTTGAATTCAGGTGAAACTTCACTTAGCTGAAAATTATTTTCAGTTGTTTCCGGCTTATTTTCTTTTTCTTCTGAATTTTCCTGATTTGGAGTGTCAGCTACCGATGGCTCATTCGTAAAATTATCTCCCCCTGAATTCAGAAAAAAGAATCCCACGCCCAGCGCAACAATTAAAACCGCTGCGATCTTTAGAAAAAAGAACGTATTATTCTTCTTTTCTACGGGAAATTCTTTCTCCAGGCGATCTTCAAATCGCTTTTGGTGCCCTTTTGGTAAAGTGTTGGGTTTAGGCTCCTTCTCGTTCCTGAACATTTCTCTAATATCCTGTGCCATTTTTTATAGTCTTTAATTCTTCCTGCAATTTTTTCTTACCTCTGTGCACTAAAGTCCGCGAGGCTACCGGACTAATATTTAAAATCTCTGATATTTCTTCGTGGTCATAGCCTTCCATTAAGAACAGCATCAGTGGGTATTTATATTTTTCGGGAAGTTTTTCCATACTTTGCTTTATTTCTTCCATTCCAATCCCATCGTCTACCTGCCAATTATCGTCTTCTTCGGCTGTGCTCAATACCTGTTCATTAATAGCAACTAATTCCAGCTTTTTCGCTTTTAATTTATCTATACACTTATTAATTACAATACGCTTAAGCCAGGCGCCAAAAGTAACTTCCCCCGTAAATTGTTGCAGTTTTGCAAAAGCTTTTATAAAAGCTTCCTGCATCGCGTCTTCTGCCTCATAAGGATCTTTCAAAAAACGCAAGGCCACATAATGCATTCCCTGGCAATACTGATTGTAGAGCTTCAGCTGGGCCCTGCGATCTTTGTTTTTACAGGCTTCTATTAATTGATGCTGTATCATTTTCTTTGATTGGTTGTACTTTAAAGACGAAACTATTTTTGCAATGTTGCAAGCTTCTGTTATTTTGTAGCTGAAAATACGTTTTTTCCTTTTTAAAGCCTGAAAAATTAGTTTGCACGCTTTTTGAACTGTAGTATTTCAAAATAAAATAATAATGAAAAAACCGGTAAAAACGTTTTTAAAGATTGGCGGAATTATTATTGTCTTAGCCGCTGTAGTGGTATTTATAATGCGCTACAGTACTAAAGCTCATAGTCCCGAAGCCACCGTAAATTATACACAGGGTGATTTGAAAATAGAAGTTTTTTATAACCGCCCTTATAAAAAAGAACGGGTGATTTTTGGTGAACTGGTACCTTATAATGAAGTATGGCGTACCGGTGCCAACGAAGCCACTACTTTTGAAACCAATAAAGATATAATGGTAGATGGCTCACTTTTAGAAGCCGGGAAATATACCTTATGGACTATCCCTATGGAAGATTCCTGGAAAGTGATTTTTAATAAAAATATGTACCCCTGGGGAATTGATATGGAGGAAAAAGCCTATCGTGATCCTGAGTTTGATGCGCTGGTACTGGAAGTTCCTACCAAAGATTTACAAAGAACTATTGAACAATTTACTATAGCTTTTAATGAAGAAAATGAATTTATAAATTTAAACCTGGCCTGGGCCGAAACCCTGGTTAGTGTTCCTATAAAACCTGAAAAAGCATAAAAAATTAACCTCACAGGGTCATAAAATCCTGTGAGGTTTATAATTTAAGTCACCCTGAACTTGTTTCAGGGTCTAATTTCCTAAAGTTTTAGATGCTGAAACAAGTTCAGCATGACGATAACGAAATTTTAAAAATTTCATCTTAATCTTCGTCTACTAAAAGATTAAGCGTCACATCTATATTGTCTCTTGTGGCTCGAGAATAAGGGCAAATCTCGTGAGCTTCATTTACAATTTTTTCACCGGTTTCAACATCTACACCTGGTAAATAGCAGTCTAATACTACAGATAGTTGTAAATTTTCTTCCTCATCAGTCAGGCCTAATTTTACTACTGCGCTCACACTAACATTTTCATCTATATCTATACCGTGATTCTTAGCAGCTAACTGCAATGCACCTCCAAAACAAGCAGAATACCCCGCTCCAAATAATTGCTCCGGATTGGTATAATTTCCGCCTTCACCGCCCATAGATTTTGGCATACTTAATTTTACGTCCAATATTCCATCATCACTTTTGGCGTGGCCTTTTCTTGCTCCTTTTGTAGTTACCGTTGTTTTATACAAATTTTTCATCGTTATTTAAGTTACATTAATTAGGCCTGAATATACCAAGCATAAACAAGGCTCCCAAAGATCGAATTCATAAATTTGTCATAAATAAGTATAGTTTGAGCGAGAAGAACCAAAAATCGGCATTAAGTGAATCTGGCAGTAAGCCGGTCTCGGCGAATGTGAATCCAAAATCAGCTCAAAAGATTAGAGCTTCCCGAAAAAATAAATTTGAGGAAGAAGATTTGCTTCAGCAACTTCTAAATGGAAATAAGACTGCATTAGGCCGTGCAATTACTTTGGTAGAAAGTAATCAATTTTCACATAGAAAAAAGGCGCAACAGTTATTGGAAGGTGCCTTGCCCTATTCTCAAAAATCTATTCGAATTGGAATTACAGGCGTGCCCGGCGTGGGCAAAAGTACTTTTATAGAAAGTTTTGGCTCATATTTAATCGAACAAGGAAAAAAAGTAGCGGTACTGGCGGTAGACCCCAGTAGTAGTGTTTCCCACGGAAGTATTTTAGGTGATAAAACCAGGATGGAAAACCTTGTAAAAGAAGAAAATGCTTTTATACGGCCATCGGCTTCGGGTTCTTCTCTTGGTGGGGTGGCCAAAAAAACCCGCGAAAGTATTATTCTATGTGAAGCTGCAGGCTTTGATGTTGTGCTTATTGAAACCGTTGGGGTTGGCCAAAGTGAAACCACGGTGCACAGTATGACCGATTTCTTTTTATTGCTGAAACTGGCCGGAGCCGGAGACGAACTACAAGGCATAAAACGAGGAATTATAGAGATGGCCGATGCAATTGTGATCAACAAAGCTGATGGAGACAATATAAAAGCTGCAAGGGAGGCAAAACTGGAGTTTAACCGTGCGCTGCAACTTTACCCAAGCAAAGAAAGCGGCTGGAAACCAAAAGTTGCTCTTAGCAGTGCTTTAAAGCAAACGGGAATTGATAGTGTTTGGGAACTGATTAAAGAATTTGAAAAGCTAGGAAAAGAAAATGGTTTTTTCCTGAAAAACAGAAAAGAGCAGAATAAATTCTGGCTTCTACAAACTATAAACGCACATCTAAAAAACCGCTTTTACCAAAATCCTGTGATGAAAAACGAACTTGAAATTCAATTAAAAGCTATAGAAAATAATAAGATAACCGCTTTCGCCGCAGCCGATTTATTAATTGAAAAGTTTGAAAATCTGGATTAATTCTTTTTGAAAATTTTCTGCTGTGCCCATTCGTGAAGTTTATAGAAAATAAAGCCTAAGAGCCCACCAATCAACATTCCTACAAGTATATCTCCCGGATAATGCACTCCTAGATAAACCCGACTATAAGCTACAAGTAAAGCCCAGGCAACTAACCAAAATATCATTTTAGGAAAGACTTTTCTAAATAATAATCCAAGAAAAATAGCAACGCCCATCGAGTTAGAAGCGTGTGCTGAAAAGAAACCATAAGAACCGCAACGAACCGCCACAAACCGGGTATATTCCATAATGCCTTCCTGCCGGCAGGGTCTTAAACGTTCAAAAGCATCTTTAAAAACATTTCCTAATTGATCTGTAGCGGTAATTAATAAGGTTATAAATACCACCGTGACCAGGCTTGATTTCCAACCGAATTTCCTGAAAATAAGGAATAAAAGTAAAGCGTATAGCGGGATTGCTGTCCATTTATCGGTAATGAGCAGCCAAAGCCAATCCCAGGTTTCATTACCGAGATTATTTAGCCAAAGAAATAATTTATGATCTAACTCTATTAATTTCTCCATTAATCGTCCTCGTATCTTGCAATTTCCCTATCGTAAAATTCTGAAGCTTCTTTAATAAGGTTTTCGGTTTCATTTTCTAGTTCTTCTTCATCGTGCTGATCAAATTCTTCCAGCCATTCTACTTCATCGTTCTCAAGATTAATGATAAATCGTGGGAATTCGGTATGTATTACGAAGATAGCAGTGGGATAGTCGGTATTATCACCGAGAAGAAATTTAGGGAAATCCATAATTATATTTTTGATTGAACAAGACTAGACTCTTGCAAAATAAGTTTTTTTGTTAAATAGTTAAATCGAATGTACAACATTAATGCCGAAACAGAGAGCCCGGCAAGGAGCCCAAGCCAGATTCCCATACTTCCAAGATTTTCGGCTTTGCCAAAATACCAGGAAACAGGAAAGCCAATAATCCAGTAAGAAATAAAACAAATTACCGTGGGAATTTTCACGTCCTGAAGACCTCTTAAAGCTCCCAGAATAACCACCTGCAAACCGTCACTAAGCTGAAATAACGCAGCTACAACTAATAATTGGGCAGCAAGTAAAATCACCTCGGCATTATCTATATAAAATGTAGGCAGCCAATCTTTAAGCAGAATAAAGCCTAAAGCAAATACTGCTTCAATTAAAAATACAAGCAGAAATGTTGAAAATGCAATTCTACGTAAATCTTTAAAATTAGCAAGACCTTTTTGATTTCCTACCCTAATAGTAGCTGTAACTCCAAGTCCAACAGCAATCATAAAAGTCATTGAAGCGAGATTCAAAGCAATTTGGTTTGCCGCTTGTGGATTAGTACCCAACAAACCGGCAAGGAATACGGTAGCGGTAAAAATCCCAACTTCAAAAAGCATTTGCAGCGCCGTTGGAAAACCGAGGTTTAATAATCTTTTAAATACATCAGAGTTTAGAGATTCCTTTTTTCCCCATTTGAAATATTCGGCAAATTTCTTTTTTCGTCTCAAAATTTCCCAAACAAACCATAACATAAAGAAACGGGAGATTAATGTACCTATTGCTGCACCTTCCAGCTCCAACCTTGGAAAAATCCAGATTCCGTAGATTAAGAGGTAATTAAAAATCACGTTTACCACGTTAGCGATTAAAGTGGCATACATGGCATATTTTGTTTGCGAGAGTCCGTCAGCAAATTGCTTAAATGCCTGGAAAATCATTAACGGAATCATTGAAAACGCCACGATATTAAGATATGGAATGGCAAGTTCTACCACCTCTGGCGGTTGGTCTAAATAATACAATACCGGTTTCGCTATGAGTAAAGTGAGAAAAAGAAGAATTCCATTAATAGTACATAAAATTACCCCGTGGTGAAAATAGCTTCTGCCCTTGTTTATATCCTGCGCTCCATCGGCTTCAGCAATTAAAGGTGTAATAGCAAAAGAAAAACCAATTCCTAAAGAGAGGGCTATAAAAACCAGCGAATTCCCCAGGGAAACCGCCGCTAGTGGTGCCGGCCCTAATTGGCCAATCATTAAATTATCTACCAGCCCAACTAATACATGGCCTAATTGCCCGAGCATTACGGGTAAGGCAATATTTAAATTTTTGCTGAATTCTTGTGTGTAGGCGCTTAGCTGCAAAACATAATTTTAGGCGGCAAAGATAGTAGGATTTTGCTGCTCTAAAATTTAAATTGCGATAAAGAATAATTAAATTTTAAATCTAAAGTTTCTGATCTTTTTCCAGATTAATTCGCTTTATTCCATACTTATCTACTAAATAGATCAATGAAGTCATTGTAGCAGCTCCAAGTTCCAGCTCACGTTTGTTTACGTGTTCAAAGGTATCAGTTGCCGCGTGATGATGGTCAAAATATCTTTGTGAATCTGGTCTTAATCCCGCAAGTACAATATCTCCCTTTTTCAACGGACCAATATCGGCTCCACTTCCACCTTTTTCAAAATAATGAATCAGGTAAGGTTCAAAAAGTGGTTTCCAACTTTCAATTTGCGCAAATTGAGCATCATCGGCTTCAAAAGAAAATCCGCGAGGAGTGAATCCTCCGGCATCACTTTCTAAAGCAAAAATGTGATTTTCGTTTTTACTATGTGCTACATCGGCATACTTATTCCCGCCGCGTAAACCGTTTTCTTCATTCATAAAAAGTACCACCCTAATGGTTCTTTTAGGTTTATAGACGGTTTCTTTAAATAAGCGCAAAACCTCCATAGATTGCACTACACCCGCACCATCATCGTGAGAACCATCTCCCAAATCCCAGGAATCCAGGTGGCCGCCAACTACCATAATTTCTTCCGGAAATTCGCTACCTGTTATTTCCCCAATTACATTGTAAGATTGTACTTCGCCGTGATTTTCTGAACTCAATTTAAAATAAAATTCAAGGTCTTTTTTCAGCTTCAAAATTCCGGAAAGATATTCGGCATCTTTAGTACTAATCGCCGCAGCTGGAATTCGTTTATTATTTGGTAAATCGCCATAGCTCATTGAACCCGTATGCGGATTTTCATCTATTTTATGACTTAAAGAACGTACAATTACGCCGGCAGCACCGTATTTAGCAGCGGCTTCAGCCCCCGAATAACGCTGATCTACACACCCGCCGTACGCCTCAAAAGTTTGAATAAGTTCAGGATTCATTGGGCGATTATAAAAAACAATTTTGCCCTTTATTTCATCTTTATAATTTTCTAAATCTTCAATTCCCTGCACTTCTATAACATTTGCTTTTAAACCGCCGGTAGCAGTGGCAACAGAGCCCCCAAGAGCTGTTATACTTACTTCTGTAGTCATTCCCGGGCCGGTTTGTATATAAGCGTGTTCACGAGCTCCACGCGTCCATTTTGGAACCATAACCGGTTGTAGCCAAACCTTATCAAGACCAAGTTCTTCTAACTGTGTTTTAGTATATTCTACCGCTTTTTGCGCATTTAACGAACCCGATAACCTACCTCCAATTTTGTTAGAAAGATGGTCCAGCCAATTGTAGGCTTTACCATTTACCAGCGCAGCAGAATATATCTCCCTAATTTTAAGAGAATCTTCTTTAGTTTCAGGAGCCTGTGCATTAAGATTTAGTGTAAGAAAAAGGCCAAAAAAGGCGAAAATGTATAATTTCATCGGGAAAATAGGATTTAAATTTTCATGTTTTGACTGCTAAAATAAATATTCCTTTGGAAGCTTCTGTTTTAATTCTTTATAGTTTCTATAAAATTTAGGAAACAATTTCTAGCTACCTGTGTGATAACAAAGAATATGCCTTAAAAGTATTTGAATTTGCAGAATTTTAATCGACTTACTTTAAACCTAAAAAAAGATAAATTTTATATCTTCGCCGCTAAATTATAGCAGTTTGAACAAAGCAGAAAAAGAAGAGATAATTACCAAAGTTACCAGCCTTTTAAAGGAAATCCCGTCCTCTATGGATATTGTAAAAAAGGGAGGTAACCGTCACAAACGTTTTGAATATCTCGCCACACATATGGTGGAGAAGGCGATTGAAAAAGACGCTCTTATTATTTCTGAAAACCGAATGGGAATTGCTATTTTATTTAAAACCAGCAAAAAAGACGATAACTTTCTGAAAGATATTTGGAGCCAAATTGGTTTGGTTTTAAATGTTACCGGAATAAAAAACGCTTATCGCATTGTAAAAAACCAGAATTATATTAAAAAACAACGCCCACAAACTGGGGAATATCTTTACTGCTGGTTCTGGGGTATTTTGGCTGAATCTCGCGGTGCAGATACCCAGGTTGGTAAAGAAATGAAAGACGAATTTTACCGCCAGGCAATAGAATATCAAATTCCACTATATGCCGAAACCAGAATGCGTAAAAACGCACTGGTATATCAGCGATTTGGATTTGAATTATTCCACGAATGGCAACACCCAAGCGGAGATACAATGTATTTTTTAAGATATAATCCGCCGCCGAAAAAAATCGATTAAATTCTCTAAAATTTGCTTCCGAAGAGTTTTACGTCTTCTTCAGTAATTTTATCGCCCCCTAAAATAATGAGCCGTTCTACAACATTACGAAGTTCACGTATGTTTCCGCGCCAGTCATATTCTTTAAGAGTTTTTAAGGCATCTTCGGTAAATTCTTTTTTACCCGAACCATGTTCCGCAGAAATCTTTTCGCTAAAATAATCTATAAGTAAAGGAATATCTTCCCGGCGTTCATTTAGCGAGGGTACTTCTATTAAAATTACCGCAAGCCTGTGATATAAATCTTCCCTAAACTTTTTGTCTTCTATTTCTTTTTTTAAGTCTTTATTGGTTGCTGCAACAACCCGAACATCTACTTTTATGTCTTTGCCGCTACCCACGCGGGAGATTTTATTTTCCTGAAGCGCTCTTAAAACTTTGGCTTGCGCCGAAAGACTCATATCACCAATTTCATCAAGAAAAATTGTACCTCCATTGGCAACTTCAAACTTACCGGCACGATCTTTATTTGCTGAAGTAAACGCCCCTTTAACGTGACCAAAAAGTTCACTTTCTATTAATTCTGAAGGGATTGCAGCACAATTTACCTCTACCATTGGCCCTTTCGAACGTTCACTTTTTTGATGTATCCAGTGAGCCACCAATTCTTTCCCTGTACCATTTTGCCCGGTAATTAGCACCCGGGCATCTGTAGGAGCTACTTTTTCAATAAGTTCTTTAATACGCTCAATCCCTTCTGATTGGCCTACCATTTCAAAATTCTTACTAACTTTTTTCTTAAGCCGTGTATTCTCTACAACAAGCTCTTTGCGGTCTAGGGCATTGCGAACGGTATTAAGCAGTCTATTAAGATCTGGTGGTTTTGCGATATAATCAAAAGCGCCTACTTTCATTGTATTCACGGCGGTATCCAAATCTCCGTGACCAGAAATCATTACCACGGGAATTTCAGGCTTTATTTTCATGATTGCCTCCAGGACTTCTACTCCATCCATTTTGGGCATTTTAATATCACAAAGTACAAGATCATAATCTTCGTCTTTTATCTTTTCAATTCCTTCCAGGCCATCTACTGCTTCTTCAACTTCATAACTATCATTTTCTTCGGTAAGGATTTTAACTAAAACCCTTCTAATTGCTGCTTCATCTTCTATTAATAAAATACGTGCCATATTATAAAATACTAAATTTTAAGCCGCCACGGGCGTAGAATGTATTGTTTTCGTCTATTGTATACAGGTCCTCCCTGTCTTTATCTCTTAATCTAATATCATTCATAACCGTATAACCGGCATAGGTATAAAATGCTATATTATCTGTGATATTATACTGGTATCCCAAACCGCTTAAAACTATGGTCATAGACATACTTTCTGCAAGCCGGTTTGCGCCAGGATTTGTTTGCGGATAAGGATTAAAGTTTTGCTGAATATTAGCAAAAAACCCATCTAATGTTACAAATCCCTGAACTTCATGTTTGTTGTTAAAATAATATTTCAGGTTGGTTTTAGGTATTCCAAGCCCATAAGACCAATTTTCATCAAAACGCTTATAATAATTTATTACAGGCAATGGAAACGGAAAACCGGTTGTGGTAGAATAACTAAGTCCCAAAATAAGCCGCCAGGGTTCTATGTAACGCTCATCTTCTTTAATTTTTATAAAATAAACCGACCCGGTGTAAATAAAATCATCTTTAACCAACTCACTGGTAGCGAAGTTAGAAGCAATTTTCACCCCGGTCTCAGCGCCAAAACGCCATAACTCGTTCATTTTAAATGTGTAGCCTATTTTACCTGTAAAAGATTGAAACCTATCCAGGTTATTGGTGGTAAAAGCTTCGCTATTTTTATATTTAAAATTTACGTTTCTATATTCTACTCCCGGAATTAAATAGGCTCCTTTTCCATTTAATTTAATGGGTAAATTAACAAAGGTTCTAAATCTACGAAATGAATTATCTGAATCTGACTGCGGAAAATAAGTATATTCTATTCGGGCTAAATCTGTAGTTTGGGACGTTGCCGGAAAAGTTACAGCTCCTAACATCAGGAAAGCTATAATTTTAAAGGTCTTCATCATTTTTTGATAAATTTTGGGTTAGGTTTTGGGTAGGATAAAAATGCACATCCCGCTGTGGAAACGGAATTGTGATGTTATTTTTCCTAAATTCTTCATCTATTTTAAATCTAAGCTCACTTTTAATTTTTGGATCTACAAAGCTATCGGTTACGTAAAAATGGAGTGAAAACACTAAAGAAGATGCTCCAAAATCGTCAAAGAGAACAAATGATTCAGGGCTTTTCACAATACTTTCGTTTTCACTGGCACATTTCAACAAAATATCTTTTACTTTTTGGGTGTCACTCCCGTAGGCCACACCAACCTGAACGCCTTCCCGCGTAGTTGCATGGTTTTGGGTATAATTATAAATTACATCGCTAATAAATTTATGATTGGGAATAATCATCACCTTATCATCTCTGGTAAGGGCACGGGTGGTTCTTAGTTTAATTTCAAAAACACGGCCTACCCTGCCTTCCATTTCAATAACATCTCCAACTAAGAGCGATTTATCTATAATTATAAAAACCCCTCCAATAATATCCTGAAAGAGCTCTTGTAAAGCTAAACCTATACCAACAAAAAGTGCAGCCGAAGCTGTTAAAAGTATGGTAATATTTATTCCGGCAGAGCTTAAGGTGATTAAGATTACCACTAAATAGACAAAATATTTTATAAACTTAAAAACGCTTATAAACTTCTGTTTGTCTCCCTTGGCCAGTTTACTTGTAATAAAAGATCTAATTAACCTAAGAACAACACTGGTCACAATAAATGCGATAACTACCAGTAAAATAAGCCCTACAGTTATTTCTATTGGCGTACCACTAACCTCATATTTGAAAAGGATAAGATTCCAAAAGTCCACCAGGCTACCCCAGATATCTTCTTCCACCACTTCTAAGATCGCCTCTGATGTTTCTGATTTTTGCTGTTCCTGCATTCTCTAATATTTGAGCCATTTGAATAGTTCTTTGTAACTGGCTTTTTTACCATACATAAGAATTCCTACTCTATAAATTTTAGCTGCTATCCAAATTACTATAAAATTGGTAATAATTAAAAGTGCTACAGAAATTGCGAGTTCCCACCACGGCACTCCAAAGGGTACACGCATTAACATAACTATTGGAGAAGTAAGAGGCACCATTGAAAAAATAGTAGAAACTGTACCATGCGGATTTTCTATTACCGAAAAGAAACCCACATAAATACCTAACATTAAAGGTAAAATTACCGGAAACATAAATTGTTGGGTATCGGTTTCACTATCTACCGCCGCACCAATTGCAGCGTAAATAGAACTGTAAAGGAAATAACCACCAATAAAATAAATAAGGAAAAATATAATTAATTTAAGAATTGGTAAATTAAGCACATCCATTACCAGCTGCGCTATTTCGGGTTGTGCAATTTGCTCAACCGTCTCTAATTGTGATTTCTGAACAGTAAAAATATCAATGCCTAACACGTAAAACGAAGTCATTGCTAAAACTCCAGCTAATAGTACCCAAATGGTGAATTGCGTGATTCCTGCTAAAGAGGTACCTAAAACCTTTCCCATCATAAGTTGAATGGGTTTTACTGAAGAAACAATAATTTCAATAATTCTATTTGTTTTTTCCTCAATAACACTGCGCATTACCATGTTACCATAAATGATAATAAACATCATTAATAAATAACCCGCAGCGCCACCAAAAAACATTTTTATATAATTAGACATTTTGGACGTACGCTCTCCAGAGAAATTCTGAATTTCAATTCTAACCTCGGTTTTAGCTTCGTTTAATTGGTTTACATCAATACCTCGCTCAATAAGTTCTTCACGTGTAAGCCTATCGGCAATGGTTTTTTCTATAGCCTGGATAGTTCCTAAACCGGGAGATTCTTTCCCAAAAAACTGAACGCCTTGAAGATCTCTATTAATATTTTTAGGAATATATATAAGCCCGTAATAATCCTGTTCATTAACCATTTGTTTTGCTTCTTTAAAGCTCTTTCCAGAAAGGTCTAAATATTGAACCTGTTCCTGATCTTTAAATTCTGAAGCAAACATTTCAGTCTCATCATACAAACCAATAATACGTTGTTCGCTGCTATTCAGCATACTTAAATAAGCGATAAGTGCGAACATCCCAACCAGAATTAGCGGACTTAAAAAAGTCATGATAATAAAGGTTTTATTCCTTACCCGCGCCAAATATTCCCGCTGAATTATAAGCTTTAAATTACGCATGTTGAGTTACGGTTTTTATAAAAATATCGTTTACTGATGGAATAACTTCTACAAAATGATTTATCTTGGCTTTAGCAAGAAGATAATTTAATAATTGGTTAGGAGTTTCACCTTCTTTAAGCTGAATGGTTAATTTAAGATCGTCGTTTATACTTTTAAAATTAGTATTACCAACCACGAATTTTTCTTTTAATTCTGCTAAAAGAGCGGTATCATTTTCTGTTTCCAAACCTACTTCATAGGTGTTAGATTTATATTCCCGTTTTATTTCTGAAACTTTTCCGTCTAATAATTTATTGGACAAATGAATTAAAGCCATATAATCACATAATTCTTCTACACTTTCCATTCGGTGGGTAGAAAAAAGTATAGTTGCTCCTTCTTCTTTAAGCTGAAGGATTTCGTTCTTAATTAAACCAGCATTTACAGGATCAAAACCACTAAATGGCTCATCAAAAATTAACAGCTTAGGCCTGTGTAAAACGGTGATAATAAACTGGATTTTTTGCGCCATCCCTTTAGAAAGTTCCTGGATCTTTTTATCCCACCATCCTTCAATTTGTAATTTCTTAAACCAGTATTCCAGGCGTTCTTTGGCTTCAGCTTTAGAAAGTCCTTTTAATCGAGCCAGGTAAAGTGCCTGCTCCCCAACTTTCATAGATTTATAAAGTCCGCGTTCTTCCGGCAGGTAACCAATATGCGCAATATCATTGGGCTGTAAAGGTTTGCCGTCTAGATAAACCTGGCCCTTATCTGGCATGGTAATTTGGTTAATTATACGTAGCAAAGTGGTTTTTCCTGCACCATTAGGGCCTAAAAGACCAAAAATACTACCACGCGGAATGGCTATTGAGACATTATTTAGTGCAGTAAAATTGCCAAATTGTTTGTAGATATTTTCTGCTACTAAAAGATTTTCCATATAAAAGTGTTGGTAAAAAAAATAAAATAGCTCGAGAGATAATTCACCGGGCATTCATAGCAAACAGCTGTTTAATTTTCCGGGCAATTATGGCTAATGTTAATCTTCATTATCGAGTAAATATATTGAAATCACCCGAGAGATGTTTTGGATTAAGAAGAAATTATAACTTTCCAGATTGCTCTAAAAAACAAAACCCACCCTTAATAAATTAAGGATGGGAAAAAAATTGCTATGAAAAAGAAAAATTATCACTAAAAGACTTAGTGATAATCAAATATATAAATTTTTTCTTAAAACCGGGGTTCTAAGAAAACATATCTTTAACTTTTTCAAAGAATGACTTATCACTTTTCTCCGGATTCGGCTGGAAGTTCTCGTCTTCAGCCATTTTCTCAAAGAAATCGCGTTGTTCTTTATTTAAATTTTTCGGGGTCCAAACATTTACATGGACCAATAAATCCCCTTTGCCGTAGCCGTTAAGATTTCCAATTCCTTTTCCTCTAAGTCTAAGAATTTTTCCAGATTGGACGCCTTCTTCAACCTTTATTCTCACTTTACCGGTTACAGTATCTATTTCTCTTGAAGAACCTAAAACAGCTTCAGACAAACTAATGTACAAATCGTAATGCAGGTTATCTCCTTCACGTTGCAGGCTATGGTGCTCTTTTTCTTCAATAGCTACCAATAAATCTCCTGGAACTCCATTACCCGGAGCATCGTTTCCTTTTCCGGCAACTTTTAACTGCATTCCATCTTCAACCCCAGATGGGATTTTAATAGAAACAGTTTCTTCTTTTTGTACCAATCCGTGCGCATCAGCCTCTGGCGGTCTATGGTCTATAATCTGTCCAGAACCGCTACAAGCTGTACAAGGCGATGCAGTTTGCATTCTTCCTAATATCGTATTGGTTACACGAGTTACCTGGCCTGTACCTTTACAGGTAGTACATGTTTTATAAGTTGTACCGGGAGCCTGGACTTTTCTTTTTACCTTAATCTTTTTCTCGGCACCATTAGCAATTTCTTCTAAAGTAAGACTCACCCTAATTCTAAGGTTGCTTCCTTTAGCACGTCTTTGGCCACCGCCAAAACCGCCACCAAAACCAGAGAAGCCTCCGCCACCACTGAAGCCACCTCCAAAGATGTCTCCAAACTGGCTGAATATATCGTCCATATCCATTCCGCCGAAGCCTCCGCCTCCGCCGCCACCTTCAAATGCCTGGTGGCCAAACCTGTCGTAACGGGCTCGTTTATCTTCGTTGCTAAGTACTTCGTAAGCTTCAGCCGATTTTTTAAACTTTTCTTCAGCCTCAGCATCTCCCGGATTCTTATCTGGGTGATACTTAATGGCCATTTTTCGGTATGCTTTCTTTATTTCGGCGGTTGAAGCATTCTTACTAATGCCTAATATGTCGTAATAATCTTCTTTCATGGTCTCGTTTTGCGAATTCTAAAAAAGCTTTTATTTGCCGGTTACAACCTTTGGATACCTAATAATACGATCTCCTAATTTGTAACCTCGCTCTACTACATCAACTATCTTGCCCTTAAGCTTATCTTTAGGTGCTGGTATTTGGGTAATAGCTTCGTGAATTTCGGAATCAAAGGCATCGCCTTCTTTCACATTCATTGCCTCAAGCCCTTTACTGTTAAGCGTTTCTTTAAATTTATTGTGAATAAGTTCTACGCCCTGTACTAAATTTTTATCACCAGATTTTCCAATTTCTTTTAAAGCTCTGTCAAAATCGTCTAAAACTGGCAACATGGCGGTCATTACTTCCTGGTTGGCAGTTTTAAAAAGCTCTAAACGCTCTTTAGAAGTTCTTCTTTTGTAATTTTCAAACTCTGCAAAAAGACGTAAAAATTTATCTTTTTCTTTTTGAAGATCTTCTTTTAGCTTTTCTTCCTCAGTAAATTCAGGCGAGTCGTCATTGTTATCCTCGTTTTCCTTTTCACCTTCTACCTCGTCTATAGCTTCATCTATAGCATCTTCAATTTGATCTTTAACAGGTTGGTCCTGTTGCTCTTCTCTTATATCTTCTTTCTTATTGCTCATTTTTATGCATTTTAATACAGCCTCAACGGGTCAAAATCATTGCCAATTATGATTCGGTGTCAAAATGTCACTACGCAATAATTCTTAAAATTATTTAGTAAATATTTAGCATTAGGGTGTATGAAGTTTATTTAATTTTGCAGACTAAAATAAAACTAAATTTTAACACAAATGAGAAAATCAATTTTAAGCACTTTTGTAATTGCAGCTTTTTTAACTGCGGTTGTAGGATGTAAAAACGATAAAAATAAAGCAGAAACTTCTGAAGCTAAAGATGCAGCTACTGCTCAAGCTGAAGCTATGGAGTTTTCAGTAGATACTTCGGCTTCTACTATTGAGTGGAAAGGTAGCAAACCTACAGGTGAGCATACTGGTACTATTAAACTTGCTGAAGGTACTTTTAGTGCTAATGACAGCATTATTGAAAGCGGAAATTTCGTGATTAATATGCAGTCTATTAATGTAACCGATCTTGAAGGAGACGATAAAAAAGATCTTGAAGCTCATTTAATGGGAACTGTAGAAGGTAAAGAAGGAGATTTCTTTAACGCTACAAAATATCCGGAAGCTACTTTTGAAGTAACTGAAATTACTGAAGAAAACGGCCAGAAAATGCTATCTGGTAACCTTACAATAAAAGAGGAAACTAAAAACGTTACTTTCCCGGTTAGCATTAACCAATCTGATGATAGTATTGAAATCACCAGCGAAGAATTCACTATAGATAGAACAAACTGGAATGTGAATTTTGGTTCTAAATCTGTTTTTGACGGACTTGGAGACAACTTTGTAAGTGACGATATTACTTTAAAAGTTAATCTTAAAGCTACTAAAGCTTAAGAAGATTCAAAATTTGAATACAAAAAAAAGGCTGCCAAATTTGGCAGCCTTTTTTAATGCTTAAAAACTTCAGTAACCCTAAATTAAATCTTCCAGGGCTTTAGAGAGGTTTACATATTTAAAATTATAACCTTCCTGTTCTATTTTATCACTACTCACCAATTGACTGGACAAAACCAGGCGGGACATTTCTCCCAGCACTAATTTAAGTGCTACTTTAGGAACATTAGGCAACCAAACTGGTTTCCCTATTTGAGAAGCCACTTCGTTAACCAGTTCTTTATTAGTAACAGGATTTGGTGCTACAGCATTATAAACGCCGGTAAGCTCTTTTTCTAAAGCGAACATAAATATCCCACTAATATCGTCTATATGAATCCAGGATTGCCACTGTTTCCCATTTCCCAAGGGAGAACCTACATTAAAGTTTACCGGTTCTTTTAATTTTTGGAGCATTCCGCCGTTTTTAGCAAGAACAAGTCCTATTCTAATTTTAGCTACTTCAATGCCCAGGTCTTTAAAATTATCTACAGCTTCTTCCCATTTTACCACCACTTCTCCTACAAAAGAATCATCTACCCCCTGGTCTTCTTCAGTATATAATTTCTCCAGGGAACTTGGGTAGATACCTATGGCACTGGCTGAAAGCAGGTTTTTTACCTCGTGCCCATTTTCCTGTAAACAAGTGTAAAGTAAATTTGCCGTTTCGGTACGGCTCTTTAAAATTTTCTTCTTTTGTTCTGGCGTCCATCGTTCTGCAATACTGGCACCAACAAGATTTATTATAGTATCTACGCCTTCTATGGCCTTACTGTCTATTTCATTCTCGTTAGGATTCCAATAAAAACCTTTATAGTCTGTTTTGTTTTCCAGCTTGTCTTTACTGGTAGAGAGGTAATGAACTTTTATTCCTTTTTCCTGACACAACCGACTAATTTTAGATCCAATTAAACCGGTAGCTCCTGTGATTAATACTCGCATTTTTCTTTACAAGATAGCAACAAGTATAAACCTCCACTAAAGTTTATCACCTATTTAACAACAAAATAGCCTACTTTTTTAATGCTCTTAACATTTCTCGTTTACCTGGAGGCCCGGGAAGCCTTTCAACTATAAAACCTGCAGTTTGCATAGCCCTTCTTACACTTCCTTTTGCCGAATAAGTAACTAAAACCGAGTTATTTTTCATCGCAGCGAACATTCTGGAAAAAATATCTTCAGTCCATAGTTCGGGTTGAACCCTGGCACCAAAGGCATCAAAAAACACTAAATTATATTGATTAATATCTTCAATTTCTTCAAAGCGCTGCTGTTGTTTTTCAAGCTGAAAATTTTCTGAAATATCTACTTTTTTATTCCACGGAATTTCGTGCATACTTCGAAAAGTTTCTATTTGATTTTCTGCGGAAAGCATTTCGGCATAATTCAGTGCTTTTATTTCAGAAGTTGAAACGGGATAAGCTTCTACCCCAGTATAATCTATCTTTAATTGAAGCTTTTGAGCTTCCAAAAAAGTAATAAACGCATTTAGGCCGGTACCAAAACCAATTTCCAAAATAGCGGGATTTTTTTTCTTATTTAGTTCAACCCAGTATTCCAGGCCCATTTTTATAAAAACGTGCCGGGCTTCCTGTATTGCACCGTGTTTAGAGTGGTATTGCTCATCCCATTCGCTTAAATGAATAGTAACCGAGCCATCGCCGGTCTTTATAATTTTTCTTTCCACATTATTCCTTTAAAAGTACGCCGTTCGCAATAAACGCCCTGGAAACCTCAGGGGAAGTAATTGCTGCTATTTCTGCTTCAGATTTCCCTTCATCTTCGGCATAATGTTTTTGATCTTCAATAGACATTTGGTTTATAAAAGCTTTTCCTTCTACAATCACATCGGTATTTTCGCTGTCTTTCGGTACAAAAAATCCATAATCTTTAAAAGTCACTCTTACATCTTCCCCTTCAGGAAGTTCTAAAATCATCCAGCAACCTTTCTTTTTACAAACATTATTGATTTTTGATTTAAATTTTAAATCTAAAGTATCACCGGGTTTCAGGGAATTGAATTTATTAAGAGCTTCGCTGGAAGAAATAGCACTTTTTGAACTTATTTCGGCTCCAAAAGAATTATAAGAAGTGGTATTGTTTTCAGCTACAATTTCTGTCTCTTTATTAGATTTTTCATTTTTACAACCTATAAATATTAAGGATAAAGCCAATATAGCAGCGAATTTTTTCATTTTCCTATTTTTAGTTAAAACCTTGCAAGTAAACAAATTTACCAAAACTTTAGATTTTGATTCTGTTTTAATTTAGGTAAATTTGTTAACTAAATTAATGATAATGAAATACGATACTAACCAGCTTGAAATTAATAAAGTCCAAAAATCTAAGATTGAAGAGGTAAATTTTGAAAACCTGGTTTTTGGCGAAATTTTCACCGATCATATGTTTGTATGTGATTATGAAAATGGCCAGTGGCAAACCCCTAAAATTACACCTTATGGGCCAATTCAACTAGATCCATCGGCTAAAGTATTTCATTATGGGCAAGCAGTTTTTGAAGGAATGAAAGCCTACAAAGATGATGAAGACCAAATTTGGCTTTTTAGACCTGAAGAAAATTATAAAAGAATAAATAAATCCAGCGCCAGATTGGCAATTCCTGAATTTCCAAAAGATTATTTCTTCCAAGGATTGGAAGAATTATTGAAATTGGATAAGGATTGGATAAAGAAAGGTTTTGGGAACTCGCTGTACATTCGTCCGTTTGTAATTGCTACCGAGGAATGCGTTTCTGCCAATCCTGCAACGAAATATAAATTTATGATTATTTGTTCTCCCGCCCAGGCTTATTATAGCGGCGAAGTAAGAGTTCAGTTTTCAGAAAAATACAGCCGTGCTGCCGATGGTGGTGTTGGAGCTGCCAAAGCTGCCGGGAATTATGCCGCGCAGTTTTACCCTACCAATCTTGCTAAAGAAGCCGGGTTTCAGCAAATAATTTGGACCGATGCTAATACGCATGATTACCTTGAGGAAGCTGGAACAATGAATATTTTCTTTAGAATTGGAGATAAACTTATTACTGCTCCTACCAGCGATAGAATTTTAGATGGAGTTACAAGAAAATGCGTGATAGATCTCGCAAAAGATATGAATATTGAGGTTGAAATTAGAAGAGTTCCAGTTTCAGAAATCGTTGAAGCCGCAAGGAAAGGTGAGCTAAAAGAGATCTTTGGTTCAGGGACCGCGACAGTTATTAACCCGATTGCCGGTTTTGGATATAAAGATGAAAAATTTGAACTACCAAAAATGGAAGATTCCTACGGAAAATCTTTTAAAGACCGCCTAATGAAAATTCAATACAACCAGGCTGAAGACAAGCACGGTTGGAGATACCAGGTGAAGTAATTTTTCCTGATTTATATAAATTAAACCTCACAGATTTAAAAACTGTGAGGTTTAATTTGCTTTAACCTGAAGTTGTTTCAGATTCTAATTTTGAACTATTCCTGATTAAATTATTCCGATGGGAAACGTACCGGCAGCGTAAATTTTCTATCTAATTCAGGTTTTCCTGAAGCATTTGATTTTTCAAAAATTAAATAGCCTTTTTTATCTTCAGGAAAATTGCCAAAAGACATTTCGGTAGAGAACGGCACAAAATCGTTGGTCATCCATTCACCTTTCGCTTTTATAGAAGTTTCTGCCAGGGTAATATAATTTTTATCAACTAATCTAACAGGCGCTTCGGCTTCAAAAAACCAGGTTCCGCGTGCTTCACCAGAAATTTGTATGGGAGAATTAATAAGCGTATTTACCGCAGGTTTTTCAACTTTTATAAGATCTGAAAGTTCTTTACGCTCTTCAGCATTCTTCCTGAAAAAATAAAGAGAGCTCATTATTTTATCCAGTTGCATCTTACTTTTTTCATTAATTTCTCCTGAAAACCTCACTTCATCTTCACCCATTGGATCGCATTCTTGCATAGGCTTTGATTCTCCCCCGGTTGAAATGCAGGTAGCATTAAAATTTTCAATTTGATAATGCACAAAAATACCTCCGTATTCATCCCACTTTTCCGGAGACTGGTAAAACTTTAAATAATAAGCCCAGGCCTCACCGTTTTCTAAAAGGTAAACCCGCGAATCGTTTTTATTAAAGTTAAAAGATAAATCCAGGACCGATTCCCAATTATTAAAAGATTTTTGTTTACCTGAAGGCCCATCTACGCCAAAACCTTTAGGTAATAATGCGATATACGCTATTTCGGGTTCTTCGTGAATAGCGAGCGGTTTACTAATATCAACTTTTTTTGAATAAACATTTACTACAGAGCTGTTTGCCGGTAATTCGTCTTCTAAAACTTCAAAATTTGAAGGATATTCCAGGGCAAAATTCCAGGTACTATCAACATATTTTTGAACTTCATTATTGATTTTTTTAGTATTCTGTTCTTCTTGGTCTTTAGAAGTTTCAGCACTCCCGGGATTATTTTTACAACCAAAAGCTGCAAGTACCAGCAACATAGAGAGTAACGAAATTTTCATACTATTTTATTTTTAAATTAGTCAACAGTTTTAATTTATAAATTCAACCTTTTAGCACTTTCACTATATTGGGTTTACAATAGTTAGAACCTTTAATAACTTTGCCTTTCTCATTATAAAGTGGGTTTCCATCTTCACCAAGTTTACTCATATTACTACGCTGAATTTCATTAAAAATGGCTTAAATTTTATGTTCCAGGCCGTGCTCAATAATGGTTCCGCATAAAACGTACAGCATATCGCCAAGAGCATCGGCAACTTCGGTTAAATCACCCTTACTTGCAGCTTCAAGATATTCTTCGTTCTCTTCCTTCATTAATTCATAGCGCAAACGATTCTTTGTGACTCCCAATGATGCCTGCGGATTTTCTGCAATTCCCAGCCTAAAAGTTTTATGAAATTCCTTTACCGCAGCAAGTGTCTTTTTCATCTGTTTATAATTTAAAATCGATTAGAGGTTAAGCCTAAAACCTTAACTTTGCATAAAATTAAATAAAATGTTTAGCACCGGCCAACTCATTTTCGCGGGTTTATTTGTGTTTGTTTTTATAATAATAATTGCATTTAGTTATAAAAAAGACACCGTATTACATAGAAAGCAGTATAAAGGAAGTTTATGGGTGCTTGTAGCATTTCTTGCTTTTATAGGACTTCTATTTATTTTAAAGGGCTTCTTAAATCCGTAGTTTACTTCATATAAAGTGAATTACTAATTATGTTAAATTAAGTATCTTCGCTTATAAACCCACCAATATGAAAATTTTAAAATATCTATTCTTCCTACTGCTTATTGTAATAATTGCAGGTTCTATTTATATCGCTACAAAAGATGGTGATTACCAGGTTGAAGAAACCAGGGTAATTACAGCACCGGTAGAAATGGTTTTCCAGGAAGTAAATGAATTTAAAAATTGGGAGAACTGGGAACCCTGGTCGGCTGAAGCAGATGATATGATTATTGAATACGGCGCAAAAACCAGCGGCGATAGCGCTTCTTATTCCTGGAAAAGTGAAAACGCGGGCGATGGGGAAATTAAGACTATTTCAGCAAAACCTTATTCAGAAATTGAGCAGGAAATAATTTTTAAAACTCCATTTGGCGAATCTATCAGTGATGTTTACTGGGAATTCAACGAGATAGAAAACGGCACTCAAGTTACCTGGGGAATGAAAGGCAAACAAAGTTTTATGGAGAAACTGGCCTTTACTTTCCAGGATAAATCTATTACTGAAATGATGCGGCCAAAATTCCAGACCGGGCTAAATAATATGGAAAGTGTAGTGCTAAATAAGATGGATAAATACACTATTAATGTAGACGGAGTTATTCAGCACGGGGGCGGTTACTATATGTACACCACCACTGCCAGCAAAATTAGCCAGGTAGATGAAAAAATGGCGTCTATGTTTTCTGAAGTTTCTACTTATATGGATGAAAACGGAATAGAAAAAAGCGGCAATCCGTTTGTTCTTTATAACGAATGGAATGAAAATTCTGGAAACGTAATTTTTTCCGCAGGAATTTTCACTCCCAGCGAAGTAATTACTCCGGCTGCAAGCGAAATTTTAACCGGATTTTTACCAAACCAGAAAGTTTTAAAAACTACCCTAAAAGGAGATTATAAGAATTTAAAGGAAGCCTGGGATAATGCATATAATTATATTGAAGCAAACGATCTTGAAATGGCAGAAGACACAAAGAATTTTGAAGTGCATTTAACATCGCCAGAGAACGTGGCAAATCCTGCTAAATGGATTACACACTTATATATTCCGGTTAAATAAACAGGTATGCTTAAACAACTATTACTGATTTTCTTAGGTGGCGGACTTGGCAGTGCGTTGCGCTACCTCATCAGTAAAAGTTTGAATTTTGAAACTGCATTTATTCCTTTTGGCACTTTTACGGTAAATATCCTGGGAAGTTTACTTTTGGGATTAATCCTGGGAATCGCTGCTAAATCTGATTTTTTCTCGTCTAATATTGTTTTATTTCTTGCCGTGGGTTTTTGTGGCGGCTTTACTACCTTTTCAAGTTTCGCTTTTGAAAATCAGGCACTTTTACGTTCCGGAGATTATCTAAATTTCTTCTTTTACACCTTCGGAAGCATAATTCTAGGAATTTTGGCTGTCTTTTTAGGTCTTTTCCTCTCAAGATTGACCTAGGCCCTGGTCAAAAAATTAGAAACAAATCAAAACACATATGTAATTTAAATTAACCCCTAATTTTTTAGGGGTTGTTTTTATTTATTTCACATTAATTTAGCATAGACCCCTATTTTTTAATAGGTGTTATGATATTTTTATACATTTACATCATCAAAATCAAGTTTTTATGAAAAAAATAGAAGCCATTATTAGAAAATCTACGTTTGATGAAGTTAAGAAAGCACTTCATGAAACCGAAGTCAATTTTTTTAGCTATTGGGATGTTACCGGGGTAGGTAATGAAAAACAAGGTCACGTTTATCGGGGAGTATCTTACAGCACTAGCGATATTCAGAGACGAAAAATTTCACTGGTAGTATCAGATGAAAATGTTCATAGTACTGTAGAAACAATTCTAAAAGCTGCGCATACAGGCTCTGTAGGAGATGGGAAAATATTTGTGTCTCCCGTAGAAGAAGCCTATCGCATAAGAACAAAAGAGAAAGGCACCGATTCCCTTTCTTAAACTAATCAACTCATTATAAAAATAACTTTTATGGAATTACTTACTACTAATAATGTTTGGATGATGGTGTGTACCGCGCTGGTATTTTTTATGCACCTGGGCTTTTCACTGCTTGAAGTTGGACTTACAAGGCAAAAAAATGCCATTAATATCCTTTTTAAAAACGTATTTATAATTTGTGCCGGGCTACTTACTTATGCCATTATCGGTTTTAATCTTATGTACCCAGGCTCTTTTATCGCCGGATTTATTCCAGATTATTTCTTCGACCTTTTTGGGTTAAGCGCGCCGGTGGCAGATGGTGCTTTAGACTTAGCCTATAACGAAGGTTACACTTACTGGACAGATTTTCTCTTCCAGGGAATGTTTGCTGCAACTGCGGCTACAATAGTTTCTGGTGCAGTTGCTGAACGAATTAAACTGGGAAGTTTTATGCTGTTTTCTGTGATCTATATTACCATTGTTTACCCTATTGTTGGTTCCTGGAAATGGGGCGGCGGTTTCTTAGACGGACTCGGTTTTTACGATTTTGCCGGTTCTACCCTGGTTCATTCTGTAGGAGGATGGGCAGCTTTAATAGCTATTTATTTACTGGGTGCGCGTTTAGGGAAATTTGGTAAAGATGGCCAATCTCACGCCATCCCTGGCCATAATATTCCTTTAGCTACTGCAGGAGTATTTATTCTTTGGTTAGGCTGGTTTGGTTTTAATGGTGGTTCAGTACTTTCAGCCGATCCTTCTTTAACTTCTATTACCCTTGTAACAACTTGTCTTGCTGCGGCAGCCGGTGGAATTTCTGCCTTCGTGGTTTCTACAATTGCTTATAAGAACTACGATCTTACCATGTTCCTAAATGGAATTTTAGGTGGGCTTGTTGGTATTACTGCAGGAGCAGACCTTATGTCACCATTAGACGCCGTACTTATTGGTCTTGTTGCCGGTGGAGTTATTGTCTTAGGTGTTGCACTGGTTGAAAAACTTAAATTAGATGATCCTGTTGGTGCTGTGGCTGTTCACCTGGCTTGTGGTATTTGGGGAACTCTGGCGGTAGGAATTTTTGGAAGTATGGCCGGTTTTAATCAACTACTTATACAACTGGCAGGCGTAGGAATAATTGGTGCTTTCTGCTGCATTACAGCTTTCGGGATTCTTTCAATTATTAAAGCCACAATGGGCTTAAGGATGGAAGAAAAAGAAGAAACTGAAGGCCTGGATGCTCACGAGCACGGGATGGATGCTTATGCCGAATTTGGAACAGTACAGGAAAGATAATTTTTCAAAAAAAAGGAGCGCTTGGCGGAGCGCTCCCTATAAAGTAAACCTCTCATAAAGCTTTGCTCAACACATTTCACTCATTAAACAAGACTATTAATTATGAAAAAATTTACTATTACAAATATCCAAAAAATATTCCTTTTAGGCGTATTCTTCGGACTAGGTTCTGGCCTTCAGGCTCAGGAAACTGAAACAACTGAGGTTGAAAGCTTTATGTCAAAATTTAGTATAAGCGGTTCTGTAGACAGCTATTTTAGAACCAATTTTAATGGATTAAATAAGTACGAATATAATGATGCGGGTGAACCAATTGCAGGTCCACAGGCACCCGCTTCTTCTTTTGCAAACGATCCCGGTTTTGCCATTGGGATGGCCAATGTAATTTTAGGATATGAAGGAGAGAAAGTAGGATTTGTAGCCGATTTGGTTTTTGGACCTCGTGGAGAAGATGCGGTGTTTGCTTCTGCTGCACCCAGTAATATCGTAAACCAATTATATGTTTACTGGAACGTTTCAGACGCAGTTACTTTAACTATGGGAAATTTCAATACATTTCTGGGTTATGAGGTAATCTCTCCGGCTGCCAACTTCAATTATTCTACTTCGTATATGTTTTCTTACGGACCATTTTCTCACACCGGAATAAGAGCTGATTTCACCATTGATGATAATTGGAGTGCAATGCTGGCTGTAATGAATCCAACTGATTGGACAGAATTTAATCCTTATGGAAAATATTCTTTTGGAGGTCAACTTGGCTATTCAACCGGGGAAGGCAGTGCTTTTTTGAACCTAATTTATGGGGAACAAATGCCCCTCTCAGATGAAGCTACTTTTCAAATAGATTTAACTACCGGATGGGATTTTAGCGATGCCTTTTATTTGGGATTAAACACCACTTATAATACTACTGATGGAGAAGGGTTTTATGGTGCAGCTGTTTATCCACAAATCCAGACTTCAGAGAATTTTGCTATTGGTTTAAGAGCAGAATATTTTAAAGAATTAGAAGACGGTGGGCCGGTTTATGGTGCAGATGCCGAAGCATTGGACTTCACCCTTACCGGAAGTTATACTCTTGGAAGCCTTACCCTTAAACCTGAATTACGTTTAGATAAAGTATCTAACACAACATCACCGGTGTTTTTAAATTCAGATTTAGAAGGAACCGATAATCTTTCATCTTTTGTGCTAGCTGCGATTTATGCTTTTTAAAACAAATATTTGATTTTTTGATACCTGTTGAAATAGTTGTTTCTGAATGATTATCAGGTGGGAAATTAACAACAAATAAATTACAATTATTAGCATAGAAAGGATTATGTAGTAAAAGATCAACAAATTGGAATCACCCTCCGGTATCCTTAAGTCTGAATACCGTCCGCCGGAGTTGGTGGTTTCGTAGTTATTAAATTATACGTTTCAACACTCGTGAGCATCAGCAGTTTTTTCCTGAATTAACCTTCAGCTTTATAATATTTTGCTTCCCCCAGGTATTCCCTGATTTTGTCGTTATAAGCTTCACTTAATTTAAGGTCTAAAATACCCTCAATCTCATATAAAGCTTCCATATCGTCAAATCCGGTTTTTAATAAATCTTCAAGATATAAAAGGGCGGTTTCGTGATCGCCATCGTGACCCGCAATTTTAATGATGTTTAAATAAGCCTCAGGATCTTCCTTATCAAATATAGTTCTAAGTACACTAACAAACACTTTAGAACGCGGTGTGGCCTGGGAATTCACATACCCATCGTAATAATTTTTGCTAAGATTATCTAGAAAACCTTGCAGCCTGCTAGCCATTTTTTGTTTAGGTCCGCTAAACTTTTCTTCGTTTTTCTTTAAATCTTCTACCTGGACAGCCCACCAGCCCACATTTTCGAAATTTGAAGTCACCACATCGGTTTCCATATAATAAATATATTCTTCCTGTTTAGCTTCTTCAGATGCTGCTACATTTCGGTAATCCCTTCTCTGCTCTTTAAAGGCTTTATTCCTTCTTATATTTCTTATTTGATCGCGCAAATCTACGTCTATATCAAAATCTTCATACTTATCTTCTATTTGCTTCAGTTTTTCGAAAGCCTGGTAATAATTTCTGGTACGCCTTAAAACTTCGGCATATTCTACTTCAGCATCAAAAAGTGATTTTACTAAATTTAAATCTTTAGTCCTTTTACCTTCTTTCATCGCATTCAGGGTAAAGCCGGCTACCGCATTCCTAATCACATCCACATCTGGCCACTCTACATCTTCTTCACAGGTATAATAATTTATTTCCGTTGGAAAGTTTTTACTGTCCAGGTAGTTTTCAATTTCCTCTAAAACGAACATAGAATTATTACTATCGCAAGCCAACGCACTAAACATAAATTTATTATTGATATTTAAATATTCGGTATTTATCCAGGCATTTTCTACCGCCAATACTCCTGAAACGTTATTGTAAAGAAAAGGCAGTGCCGTAGCCAGTTGGCCGCCGGCTGAAAGACCCGCCACGTAAACCTGTTTGCGATCTATAGACAGCATCCCGTCTACCTGGTTAATAAAGGGAGCTACTTTGTCCAGGTTATTTTTTAAAGAATCTTGTTTTAAATTTAAATTAGAAGAGGCAATTATATAAGACTGTTCTTCGGCTACTGTTCTAAAAAGCTGGGTGGTTGCTCTTCCCCGGCCTTCGTGATCAAAAACAAAGATTACCGGCCATTGTTCCTTTTGATTAAAATTTTGTGGCAGATAAATTGCAAAACTACTCGCCGTGGTATCGGCAGTTGGTATAGAATCTACAATTTTACCAAGAGGAAGTTCTATTTCTTGCGCATTGCCAAATTGAAAAATAAAAGTAAAAAGCAATATTAAAATTGGTATCCTTTTCATCATAATCTTAAATAATTAATATAAATATAAGCATAGATATCAAAGATCGTGCATAAAAAAGCCCTCATCATAGATGAAGGCTAAATAATTATATAGGTGAGATAGATTCTATTTTTTTATTCGTTGTAATCTCATTTGGTCTTTTCTAAAAAACAAACGCGCAACTAAAGAGACTACTAATAAGTCTGCAAAGATTAAAAACAACACCCTCACTACTTCAATACCGGCAAAATTTAATCCGGAAAATCCTATCGCACCGGTTAATGCCGCTACGATTAGATATAATGTACTATACTTTCTCATAATGTAATTTCTTTTTTGTAAAAATAGCTATAGTATAGTCGTCATGGTATTAACAAAATTACAATTTGCTATACTTTAACTAAAACAAAATTTGAATTAAGAATTTCGTTAAAAACAGGTGAAAAAGCAAAAGGATTTAACGAATTTCTGAATTTTAATTATTAAAAATAAGCGAGTTTAAAATGTAAAGAAAGGAAAGTATTAAAAAACATTAGAATCATTTTATTTTACTCTTATTTATAGCTGCAAAATCTACTACCTGGGAAAGTACAATATGGGTTTTGGTTTCTCCATAAGTAATAAGTTTATCAATAAATTCTTCCAAATGAACCTGATCCCGAAGAACAACTTCCATAATTATATTTTCATTACCGGTAATGCGATAACAATTATTAACTTCTTTAAATTCTTTTACTTTTTCTAAAAATGGTTTTAATCTTCCCATAAAAGCCCTAAGCGTAATAATTGCTTTTAACTGGTAACCTGTCCTATGATAGGAAATTTGGGTTTTATAGCCTTTTATAATCCCGGCATCTTCCATTTTTTTTACCCTTTCTGCCACGGCCGGGGAGCTTAAACCTACTTCCCTACCAATTTCGGCAAAAGAATATCTGGCATTTTCCTGCAATCGTGTTAAGATTGCCCAGTTAAGCTCATCTACTTGCATATTAAAGTTTTTAAATATAAATACCTTAAATTTAAAGGTAAAACATCTCATTGAAATTAAAACACAAAGATAGACTATTTAATTTCTCATTAATTTTATGCTGAAATTAAATAAAAATGGCTCAGGCTTTCCCTAATAATACATATCACATGCCGGTTTACCGGAAAGCGCTGGAAATCTTTAAACTTTCCAGGGCAATGGCGGTGCATTTTACCCAGGATAAGCACGTTGTGGAAATGGGATTTTCAGCCTGCCCTAAAGACCGATATGCAGGAGACCTTGTTTCTGAATCGCTTCAACTTGCTCCCGGTATAGCTTCAGTGGCTACAGCAAAAAGTTCTGGTTCCCGTTTAGAACGAATTAGAAATATTAGGAAAGCGAGTAAAAGTCTACAATTACTCTGTAAAAATCTAGAATTTTCAGGAGCTAAAGAACATGAATTTCTAAATTTACTTAAGAAAGAAATTCATATTTTCGATAAGATGATTGCAGACTGGATTCAACAAATTAGAAAGGTGTAAGCTTCAAATTTAGAAGAAAGCGATTTTAATCCCTTCAATAAGCATATTGGTTCCTATAATTGCTATTATTAGTCCCATTATTTTTTCAATCACAATAATCTTATTTTGTCCAATAAACCGCACCAGGTAATCACTGGAAATAAATGCCAGGTGGTTTAAAACCATAATTAATCCGAACATTGCTACAATAATCGCCATATCTACATAACTAGCGGTGGTAGTATAGTTCATGGCGGTTACAATAGTTCCCGGCCCGGCAAGAATTGGAATTGCCAGTGGAGAAATTGAGATTCCTTCGTTAAAATCAATTTCGGTTTGGTTATCAATACTAGATTGCTGCGCCCTAATCATTTCAAAACCTACAAAAAACACAAGGATTCCCCCGGTAATTTTAAAGGCAGGAATTGTGAGACCAAAAAGTTGAAAAATGTATTTTCCCAACAGAATAAATCCTGTAACAATTACGAATGCCGTGAAAGTCGCTTTTTTAGAAATAAAACGCTTTCTTTTTCCATCGGCCTGTTTGGTAAGGCTAAGAAATATAGGAATATTCCCCACGGGATTATTAATCGCGAAGAATGCGGTAAACGCACCTATGGCATATAACCAGATATTTTCCATAGATTTAAATTTTTGGCACTTACGAAGTTACAGGTTAAATTTTAGAAGCTGCAAAACTAATCTGAATTTTAGCGCTGCCCAATAAAAAAGATGAAAATTTTAAAGCACCTTCAAACCTTGCAATTAAAATATTCCGTTTTTAGAAAATTGAAGAAATAACCGGGGCGGTTCATGGAATGATATTACTGAAACCCTGAGATAAAATTATTCTTAAATTAAAAATCCCAATGAGGCTTTCGCCCATTGGGATGATTTATCAATAACTCTGTAATATTAAAGCCGTGATCGCCAGGCTCATCACTTCATTTTTTTTCTAATAAACTGCTTTAACAACATTCCGGTTTTAAAGATCCCGATATCGCTGCGCTTATCGGGATAAGCGATTCGCACGCATTCTCAAAGCTTTTCGCTTTGAGAATGCGGCTCTCTGCTTACATATTTCTTCTATATTGCCCGCCAACCTCAAACATCGCCTGGGTTATTTGGCCCAAAGAACAAACTTTGGTGGCTTCCATTAATTCTTTAAAAATATTCTCATTTTTAATAGAGGCCTCTTTAATTTTCTCTAAAGCTGCTTCAGCTGAATCTTCTTTGGCTTTGTGAAGCGTACGCAAAGTTTTAAGCTGATGCTGTTTTTCTTCTTCCGTAGCTCTAATTACTTCTCCCGGTGTTACCGTTGGTGAGCCGGTAGAACTTAAAAACGTATTTACACCAATAATTGGATAATCGCCATTATGCTTTAAAGTTTCATAATGCAAGCTCTCCTCCTGGATTTTCCCACGTTGGTACATAGTTTCCATCGCGCCAAGAACTCCGCCTCTTTCGGTTATTCTATCGAATTCGGTTAAAACGGCTTCTTCTACAAGATCGGTTAATTCTTCGATAATAAAAGAACCCTGAATTGGATTCTCGTTTTTCGCAAGTCCCAGCTCTTTATTGATAATTAACTGAATAGCCATTGCTCTTCTTACCGAAGCTTCGGTTGGCGTGGTGATCGCTTCATCATACGCGTTGGTATGCAATGAATTACAATTGTCATAAATCGCGTAAAGTGCCTGAAGCGTAGTTCTAATATCGTTAAAATCTATTTCCTGCGCGTGTAGTGATCTACCTGAGGTTTGAATATGGTATTTCAACATTTGCGCCCTTGGATTTGCACCGTACTTATGTTTCAGTGCTTTAGACCAAATTTTTCTGGCTACACGTCCTATTACTGCATATTCAGGATCTATTCCGTTAGAAAAGAAGAAAGAAAGGTTTGGACCAAATTTATTGATATCCATTCCCCTGCTTAAGTAATATTCCACGTAAGTGAAACCATTAGCCAGGGTAAATGCTAACTGTGTAATTGGATTTGCACCCGCTTCAGCAATATGATATCCGGAAATTGAAACCGAATAAAAATTCCTTACTTTTTCTTTAATAAAATGTTCCTGAACATCACCCATTAAACGTAAAGCGAATTCCGTAGAAAAGATACAGGTATTTTGTGCCTGGTCTTCTTTCAAAATATCAGCCTGAACAGTTCCACGAACCACGCTAATAGTTTTTTCTTTAATTTCTTCATAAACCTCTGCCGGTAGAACCTGGTCTCCGGTTAGTCCTAAAAGCATTAAACCAAGTCCGTTGTTTCCTTCGGGCAATTCTCCACGATAAACGGGACGGTCTAAATCACGATCATCATAGAGTTCTTTATATTTCGCCTCAACTTTATCCTCCAGCCCGTTTTCTTTAATGTATTTCTCACATTGCTGATCTATAGCCGCATTCATAAAAAAACCAAGCAACATTGGCGCCGGTCCATTTATAGTCATACTTACCGATGTCCTGGCATCTGCCAGATCAAAGCCTGAATAGAGTTTTTTAGCATCATCCAAACAGCAAATAGAAACCCCGGAATTTCCAATTTTTCCATAAATATCGGGACGTTCATCTGGATCGTTTCCGTAAAGCGTTACCGAATCAAAAGCGGTAGAAAGCCTTTTTGCGGGTAAGCCCATACTCACATAATGAAATCGGCGGTTGGTACGCTCTGGCCCACCTTCACCGGCAAACATTCTTGTAGGATCTTCGCCTTGTCTCTTAAACGGATAAAGACCTGCGGTATATGGAAATTCTCCCGGAACATTTTCCTGAAGGCACCATTTTAAAATATCGCCCCAGGCTTTATATTTCGGAAGTGAAACTTTTGGAATTTGTGTATGTGAAAGCGACTCGGTATGTGTATCTATTTTAATCTCTTTATCACGAACTTTAAAGGAATAAACAGGCTCTACATATTTATTTACCTTCTCCTGCCAGCTCTGGATCACTTCCCAGTTATAAGGATCGAGGTCCATTTTTACACGATCAAATTCAGCAAAAAGAAGCTTTAGAAAATCTTTTTGGGAATCTTCGGCAAACTCATTTATTTCTTCCTGGTTAATGCCGTGTTTTTCTAAATATTGAGATTGATTATTTGTCATTTCCAAACCAGAAACCGACTCGATAGTTTTGAAAACTCCATATAGTTTTTGAGCTACTTCAGCCTGGTTTGCAGCTTTCTCGTCGTAGCTTCTGTTATTTTCAGCAATTTCTGAAAGATAACGTGTTCGTTTCGGTGGAATTACGAAGATCTTTTCACTCATTTCTGCTGAAATCTCAAAAGTAGAATTCAGATCGGCTTTAGTTTTTTCAGCAATCTTATCCATAATTTGACGATATAGGGTGTTCATCCCCGGATCGTTAAACTGAGAGGCGATGGTTCCAAAAACCGGAAGTTTCTCAGCGTCTTCATGCCATAATTGGTGGTTTCGCTGATATTGCTTTTTCACATCACGCAAAGCATCCTGTGCACCACGTTTATCAAATTTATTGATCGCCACTAAATCGGCAAAATCAAGCATATCAATTTTCTCTAACTGCGTAGCTGCACCAAATTCCGGGGTCATCACGTATAGAGCAACGTCAGAATGATCCATAATTTCGGTATCACTCTGCCCAATTCCGGAAGTTTCGAGAATAATTAAGTCGAATTCAGCAGCTTTTAAAACTTCAACGGCTTCAGCCACGTGTTTAGAAAGTGCAAGGTTAGATTGGCGGGTAGCCAGCGAACGCATATAAACGTGCTTGTTGTTTATGGCATTCATCCTAATTCTATCTCCCAGCAAAGCGCCGCCGGTCTTCCTTTTAGAAGGATCTACAGAAATAATCCCGATATTTTTCTCAGGAAAATCACCTAAAAATCGGCGTACCAATTCGTCTACCAAACTGGATTTCCCTGAACCACCGGTTCCGGTAATTCCAAGAACTGGAATTTCGCTTTTATCTGTGTCTTCTCTTAAAGGTTCAAAATGCTTCAGAAAAGAATCGTGTTTATTTTCAGCCAGGGAAATTAGCCTTGAAATAGTATTTACATTCTTATTTTTTAGATCTTCAGCAACAGATTTCTCTTCAACCAAATCGCGAGTTTCAGTATCCACCCGCTTTACCATATCATTGATCATTCCCTGGAGTCCCATTTCACGGCCATCGTCTGGCGAGTAAATTCGGGTTATCCCGTAATCCATCAATTCCTTAATTTCTTCAGGAAGAATTACTCCGCCACCACCGCCAAAAATAGCGATATGACCGGCGTTCTTCTCCTCAAGCAAATCGTGCATATATTTAAAATATTCGGTGTGACCTCCCTGATAGGAAGTCATTGCGATAGCCTGCGCATCTTCCTGGATGGCGCAATTCACAACCTCGTCTACACTGCGGTCGTGACCAAGGTGAATTACCTCAACTCCCGTAGATTGGATGATTCGGCGCATTATATTTATTGCTGCATCATGTCCATCAAAAAGCGAAGCTGCGGTAACGATTCTTATTTTATTTTTAGGCGTATATGGTTTTTGTTGTTCCATTTGTAATGATATCGTGTTTTTGGTACTGCAATTTACGAAAATTGTAATTCTCAGGAGCCTTCCGTGATATTAATATAATTCTAAAATCAGGCCTAATGAAACAGCTCAAATTGTTTAATTTTATCTTTTAAAATCCTGCTATGTCAAAAATTACGCTTCTTATCCATTGCCCTGACACTTCAGGAATTATTGCTCACGTTACCTCCTTTTTTTATAAAAAGCAGGGCAATATTATTTATATAGATCAATATGTAGATGTAGAAAATACTGTTTTCTTTATGCGTCTGGAATGTGAGTTTAATGCGGAAACCAATATTAGCGCCACCAAAGAAGAATTTAAGGAAACTGTTGCTGAAAAATATAATATGTCCTGGGAAATGTATTCAGACAATACACTACCCAGAATGGCCGTTTTTGTTTCTAAATACGACCATTGCCTTTATGATATTTTAAGCAGGTATAAATCAAACGAACTAAAGGTATTTATACCATTAATTATTAGCAATCATAAAGACCTTGAGCTGGTAGCACAAAATTTTGGAATTCCGTTTCATCATATTCCCGTAACTGCCCAGACAAAAGAAAAAGCTGCTGAAATCCAGCTGGAATTGCTTCAAAAAGAAAAAGTAGATTTTATTGTCCTGGCCAGGTATATGCAGATAATACCAAAATCTTTAATAGCACGTTTTCCCAATCGAATCATTAATATTCACCACTCCTTCCTGCCTGCATTTGCCGGAGCTAAACCATATCACCTGGCTTACAAACGAGGTGTAAAAATAATTGGAGCTACCAGTCATTACGTAACTGAAGAGCTAGACGCTGGCCCTATAATTGAACAGGATATCACCCGCATTTCACATAGCCATTCAATTAAAGACCTTATTTTAAAAGGAAGAGACCTGGAAAAAATTGTTTTAGCCAAAGGAGTGAAATATCATATTGAAAGAAAAACCTTGGTTTTCAATAACAAAACTATAGTTTTTATTTAACAGCTGTTTTCCCGACCAATCGGTTTCTTTCCAAAAATGGTACATTTGCAAAAAAGCATTCTATGAAAAAGATTACTCTCATTTTAAGCATATTTATTTTCTCCTCCTGTGCTGAATTACAAACAATAGCCGAAAATTACCCGCAAGCAGGCGTTAGCAATACCGAAATAGCTTCAGGTTTGCGCCAGGCTTTAGATATGGGAATTGAAAAGCAAGTCACTAAACTTACCGAGGAAAACGGGTTTTACAACAATGATCTGGTAAGAATTACGTTGCCGGCAGAACTGCAAAAGGTAGACAAAACCCTCCGCGATATTGGGCTGGACGCTTTAGCAGATCAAGGCTTAAAAGTATTAAACAGGGCTGCTGAAGAAGCAGTTAAAGAAGCCACTCCAATTTTTGTAAATGCCGTAAAAGAGATCACGTTTAATGATGCGCGAAATATTCTATTAGGCCAGGATAATGCCGCCACAATGTATCTTACCGGCAAAACCGAAGAGCCTCTTTACAGCAAATTTAATCCTGTTGTAACCAATTCCCTGGAGAAAGTAGGTGCTACTGAAGTATGGACCAATATTATAAACCGATATAACAGTTTACCGCTAACCAGCAATGTGAATCCAGACCTGGCCGATTATGTAACCAATGAAGCTTTAAACGGTGTTTATACAATGATCGCGTTTGAAGAAAAAGAAATAAGAGAAAAGGTTTCTGCAAGGACTACAAATCTTTTACAACGAGTATTCGCATTACAAGACAACCAGTATTAAAAGGGCATCTCTAATATTTTAACATTTAAAGCCTTAAAGAAAGATTTTTTACATGAACATTAACGCCGACTTAGCAATCCTTTGCGGTGTTGGCTCCTATCTTTGCATCAAAGACGAAAACAAATTATGTTCAAAATCTTTGAAACAAAATCTACAGAAGAATGCCTCTGTGATAAGTATACTCACCTTATGCACAAAGCTTACAAGCTGGCACTTACCGATAAAGAGGAAAGTGACCGCTTAAACGCTCGTGCAAAATCCATTCTAAGGGAACTTCGAAGAATGAATTATGATAAAATAGATTATTAGCTTCTAAGCGTTTTAAAATAATCTATTGCTCCCACCAATCTTGATCCGTACCAGCTAAAATATTCCCCGTCTACCAGTTGAATTTCAATATTTAATGCTGAAAAATATTCTTTATGTTTCTCTTTAAACGGATAAGGCTCTGAAGAAAGTAAAATTACATCGGGATTTTTGGCTTTTATTTCTTCAAAAGAAGTTTCGGGATATCGAGACTCTTTAAATACATTTTCAAACTTATTAAGTTTTAAAAGCTCGTCTATAAAAGTTTCCTTACCGGCCACCATTAAAGGTTTTTTCCAGATAAAATAGGCTACTTTTTTTACCGGTTTATCCTGAAGTTTTTCCTGTAGAACCACAATTTTTTCCCTAACGGAATTTACCATTGTTCCCACTAAAGCTTCTTTCTGAAAGATCTCACCGTATTGATGCATCAATGTAAAAGCATCGTCAATTTTCACAATATCTGAAACATGTACGGGAGCAATTTCTTGTAGCTCTTCCACCATTTCTTTGGTATTCTCCTCTTTATTACAGAGAATAATATCTGGCTCTAAAGCTTTGATTTTTTCAATCTTAACCTGCTTGGTACCGCCTACTATGGTTTTGGTTTTCCGAAGATATTGGGGATGAACGCAGAATTTTGTGATGCCTACCAGGTTTTCCTCCAAACCTAAGTCTACCAGAAGTTCGGTTTGACTGGGAACTAATGAAATAATTCGTTTTGGAACGTTGGGAAGGGAAATCTTTCTTTGTAATTGATCTATCACTTCCATGTTAGAATTTTAAAGTTTACTCAACTCTTCTGCCATTTGCTGCTGAAGCACTTCAGCTTTGGCTCCAGCTATTTCAGCGAAATTTGAAGATTCTGAAGCATAAATAATCTTTCGGGAAGAATTTACTAAAAGACCAACGTTTTTAGTCATTCCGTATTTACAAACGTCTTCCAGTTTTCCGCCCTGGGCACCAACACCAGGTACTAACAAGAAATTTTCAGGAATAATCTCCCTTATTTCTTTCAGAAATTCAGCTTTAGTCGCTCCCACAACGTACATCAAGTTCTCAGAATTTTTCCAGGTTTTAGAGGTTTTAAGTACTTTTTTATAAAGTTCTTCGCCATCAATTTGCTGAGTTTGAAAATCGAAAGCACCTTCATTAGAAGTTAAAGCCAGTAAAATTGCCTGCCGATTGTCAAATTCCAAAAATGGCTCTACTGAATCTTTCCCCATATAGGGCGCCACCGTTACCGAATCAAAACCGAGATCCTGGAGAAAAGTTTTAGCATACATTCTGGAAGTATTACCAATATCGCCACGTTTGGCATCAGCAATGGTATATATTTCGGGATATTCGTGGTGAAGATAATTGATTGTTTTTTCTAAAGCCTGCCACCCTTCAACTCCATTAGCTTCATAAAAAGCGATATTAGGCTTATAAGCCACGCAAAATTTATGCGTAGCGTCTATTATAGCTCTATTGAATTCAAAAATAGGATCGTCTTCAGACAATAAATAGGTGGGAATCCTATCTATATCCACATCAAGTCCCACACATAAAAACGATTGCTTTTTAAAGATCTGTTCAGTTAATTCTTGTGGGGACATAGGTTATTTTTTTGTAATTAATATGATTCAAAATAAAAAGAAAATTCCGCTTTCGCGGAAAGTAATTCTTAAAATAAAATATTTGTAATCCTTAAAAAAAGAGACCTCCGCCTTCGCGTAGGTGACAGTTTAAAATATATCTGAATTTTCTTTAAGCTTCTCTGTATTTTCTACAAATCGCAATTCGTCCAGTATTTTTTGAATATCCCCATTTATGATGTTTGAAAGATCATAAAGCGTAAGATTTATACGATGATCTGTAACCCTTCCCTGGGAATAATTATAGGTTCTAATTTTTGCACTACGGTCACCACTGGAAACCATAGAATTTCTTTTAGCAGCATCCGCTTCCTGCTTTTTAGCAAGTTCCATTTCATATAAACGGGAACGTAATACTCTAAAGGCTTTCTCTTTGTTCTTATGCTGCGATTTTTGATCCTGGCACTGTGCCACCAATCCTGTAGGCTCGTGAGTCAATCGCACGGCAGAATAAGTAGTGTTCACCGATTGCCCACCGGGACCGGAAGAACAGAAATAATCTATTCTCACCTCTTTTGGATCTATTTCTACATCAAATTCTTCAGCTTCAGGAAGTACCATTACGGTAGCTGCAGAAGTATGCACACGACCCTGTGTTTCGGTTTGTGGCACACGTTGTACACGGTGTACACCGGCTTCAAACTTCATTGTACCATAAACATCTTCACCAGAAACTTCAAAAATCATCTCTTTAAATCCGCCACTGGTACCTTCGCTATAATCTACAATATTATGCTTCCAGCCTTTGCTTTCCACATATTTGGTATACATTCTATAAAGATCTCCGGCAAAAATACTAGCCTCATCACCACCGGTACCGGCCCTAATTTCTATTACCACGTTCTTGGCATCGTCTGGATCTTTTGGAACCAGCATCATCCTAATCTTTTCTTCCAGCTTTGGCACTTCCTTTTCGGCTTCTTCCAATTGCATTTTGGCCATTTCGGTCATTTCCGCATCGCTGCCATCGGCAATAATTTCTTTGGCTTCTTCAATATTATTGGTGAGTTCCAAATATCTTTCGCGCTCATCCATTAAAGCCCTAAGATCTTTATATTCTTTATTTAATTCTATGTATCGCTTTTGATCTGAAATCACATCGGGCTGAATAATAAGATCATTCACCTCATCAAAACGCTGCTTTACTACATTAAGCTTCTCAATCATATAATCACACTGATTTTAGGAAAACAAATTTACGATAAATTGGGCGAATTATAAGATTGAAAAAAGAATTGTAAATTGAAACGATCTTACGACTTTTATGATAAGCAAAACCAAGGCAATATTTTATTTTTACAAGCAATTTATTTTGATATCTATTTTGCTGAATTTTGTATTTCTATTTTATAGAAACCCGTTGATTTTGATAGTCATATTTAAGCTTGTGCTTAGTTTACTGGTATTTTACGTTTATAAAACCTCATATAAAAACCAGTTGTATCTTTACCAAAACCTTTCTTTAAGTAGTATTCAACTGTTCTTTTTTAGTTTTCTTATAGATTTTATTTTCATCATAGTTTCCGCCGGAATTTATTCTCTGATAATATGATCTTCGAAATTGATAATATTGAACTTTATTTTGCCGACAAGCAAATTCTTAACGGAGTTTACTTAAAGGCTGAAACAGGAAAAGTTACCGGAATACTCGGTCCTAATGGCTGCGGCAAAAGCAGTTTGCTCAATATTTTCTTCGGAAGGCTTCAGCCCAGGCACAAATTGATTAGAATTGACAAGAAACCTTACCTGAAACCACTTTTTAAATACGGAATGGTAAACTATTTACCGCAACAAAATTTTATTCCGCCCAAAATGAAACTTGAAACCTGCTTTCAACTTTTTAAGGTAGATCTAAGGGAATTTTTAAAGATTTTCCCTGAATTTAAGGCCGCAAAAAACAATAAAATGCGAGAGCTTTCAGGGGGACAACAACGTGTAGTGGAAATTTATATTTGCCTAAATAGCAGAGCTAAACTTATTCTTTTAGACGAACCATTTTCGCATCTTTCGCCATTGTATGTAGAGAAAATTAAACATTTACTTCAAAAATTAAAGAAAAAAAAAGCCATAATTATTACAGACCATATGTATCGGCATATTTTGGATTCCAGCGATGAGATTTATCTTCTAAAAAATGGAAGTACACAGCTTATTAAAGAGGAAAAAGCTTTGGAAGATTATCAGTATTTAAGAGTTGGTACGTTTTAGATTTATAGCCTAAAAACAGAAAATTTTAGTTTAGGCTTTCTTCAACTTAAAGATTAAATTTCAGTATCAATCCCCTCAATGTAATTAAATTCTAAAGGTTTCATCCAGAAAAGAATAATTAAACCAAGGCTAAAAATATGAAGAAATCTATCGGGGTAATAAAATACAGGCATATCTAAATAGAAGGCTATAAAGAAATTCACATCAGAGAGCGCCAGGAAAAGTGCAGCTAGCAAAAAATAAGAACTTTTTTTGTTGCTGTACCTATTATTATAAGTAATTGCTGTTCCAACCAACATCATCGTTAGAATGGTAAAGCCCAAATAGGCCGGATCAAAATAATCGTACAAATGAACTTCTGGGACCATATCTAAGAGTTCAAACAATAGATAAATATTAATACCTACCACGGCCAGACCCAGAAACAATTCAAAAAATCTAAATTTTATAGCCCGAATTTTAGGAAAAACAATTAAAATCAACGCAAAGAAAATCAAAGATCTGGAAATAAAAGTTATAAAATTAAAGATTTGATTTTCGTAAAAAAGAAGCGCAATATCGCAAATCCAAAAGGAAAATAAAACATAATGAATTTTAGATTTAAAAGCCTGGAAAGACAAACTCCATAAAATAAAATACGAAGATGTTGCGACCCTTACCCACCTGCTGGCTTCTTCAGTAAAAAAATAGAGACTAAGTAAATTGAGTATAACCCAAGCAACGGTTGAGGCAAAAACAAATTTGGAGTTATATATATTCAATTTATTCGCCAATAGGGTATATTTTTAAAGGTAAGTAAAGAAACCTTAAAAACTTAGCTTGAAATTGTATGCAATCTATACTTTTTAAAAATCACTACTATCAATAAACTATAAGAAGTTTTTAATACTCAAATTTCCCAAACTCACTGTTAATAGTAAGTTTCTTTTCATCTGCAGCTTCCACCCTACCAACAATTTGCGCATCTACATTAAAAGATTTAGAAATAGCGATAATCTCTTCGGCAATTTCAGGATTTACATAAAGCTCCATACGGTGACCCATATTAAAAACCTGGTACATTTCTTTCCAGTCGGTTTTGCTTTCTTGCTGAATGAGTTTGAAAAGTGGTGGCACCTCAAACATATTGTCTTTAATAATATGCAAATTATCTATAAAGTGAAGAATTTTGGTTTGGGCACCTCCGCTGCAGTGCACCATCCCATTAATTTCATTATTACTGAATTTTGAAAGTATCTTCTTAATAATTGGTGCGTAAGTTCGGGTGGGAGAAAGCACTAATTTCCCAGCGTCTAAAGGTGAATTTTCAACTTTATCAGTTAAAGATTTAGTTCCGGAATAGATCAAATCTTCAGGAATATCGTTATCAAAACTTTCAGGATATTTTTCGGCTAAAACCTTAGAAAAAACGTCGTGGCGTGCAGAAGTAAGTCCGTTACTACCCATTCCGCCGTTATACTCTTTTTCGTAAGAAGCCTGGCCGGAAGAAGATAAACCAACAATTACATTTCCGGGTTTAATATTGGCATTATCAATTACGTCAGATTTTTTCATCCTGGCGGTTACGGTAGAATCTACAATAATAGTTCTTACAAGATCGCCAACATCGGCAGTTTCGCCACCGGTAGAATGAATCTCAACGCCGAAGTCTTTTAACTCGGTAATCAATTCTTCGGTTCCATTAATTATTGCTGAAATTACCTCACCCGGAATTTTATTTTTATTTCGCCCAATTGTGGAAGACAACATAATATTATCTACAGCGCCCACACAAAGCAGATCGTCTATATTCATAATTAGTGCATCTTGCGCAATGCCCTTCCAAACCGAAAGATCTCCGGTTTCTTTCCAATACATATAGGCCAGGGAAGATTTTGTTCCTGCACCATCGGCGTGCATAATTAGGCAATGATCTGCATACCCGGTAAGATAATCGGGCACAATCTTGCAAAATGCTTTAGGAAATAATCCTTTATCTACATTTTTAATTGCATTGTGCACATCTTCTTTACCTGCTGAAACGCCGCGCTGAGCATATCTTTTACTAACTTCCTGACTCATAATTATATTGTTGAAGCCCCAAAGATAAACAGATTAGCTTAGTCGCTGAAAGATTATAAAATAAAAAAAGCGATAGCAAAAAATCCGCTACCGCTTTCCCCCGAAAAGAAAAATCTTTATTCCCAGTCAGGCATCTTTGCATTAGAATATAATTCCTGCCTACTGGATGCTCCCCCGTTTTCAATAAGGGTTTGTTCTATAAACATTTCTGAAATCCCATCGTTAGAAGTATTTACATAAGTAACTTCGGCTTCACTTGGGGAAAACCTTGGATCTAAATCGTTTGTTCCTTCAGGTTTATCATCACTAATATCTGTACTTTGGTTGGTGTTGAAATTATAAATAAACATTCTGGAATTAAGTTGACGATAGTCGGCACTCTCATAACCTGAAACATCCCGGGTATACAAGAGTCTTTGGTTATCTACCGATAAATTTAAACCACCCAGAGCACCATCGAGTCCAGATATTACAGATTTTATAAAATTACCAGACATATCTATAGTATAAATTTCAGCATTATAACCGGTGGCATTATTTACTAACAATGCAATTCGGGTATTGTCATTACTAACATCAACCTCTGTTATAAACTTGCCGTTAGGTTCTTCATAAATTAGGCTTGTTCCGCCGCCGGTTACATTTACCCTGTATAGTTTTTCGAAATTTGGATAAACCAAACTAGCGCCATCGTTAGCCCAGGAAAAGTCTACTTTCTCGAGGTTAAAGCCGTTTACAGGAATGTTGGAAGTGATTTGCGTTTGAGCCGATCCATCTAAATTCATAGTAAAAAGATGGGTTTGATTGCCTACCGTTCTAAGGAAAGCAATTTTATTGGTACGATGATTTTTACGTGGCCTGAAACTGTTTTGACTGGCAGAAGTTAGCTGATATTCATTTCCGTTTAAATCTCGAGCAAATATTACATTATTGTTATTCATCTCCCGCACATACATAAACCTTGTTTTAGGAAATTCTAACGTATTAAAAGAATATACTTCACTTAAAACGGGATCGTTAAGGCTATCTGAAACCTTTACCTGCCAAAAATATTTATATCCATAATTTAATCCCTCAACTGTTTGTACAGTATCACGAAGTTCTGTAAACCGCATTACTTCGTTATTACGATCGTTTCTTATTTCAAGTTCGTAAGTAAGGGTATCGTTATCTGCATCCTGGGATTCCCAGGTAAAATCTACGGTGGTAGGTATTCCTTCGGCATTGCCCTGAGGTGTCAACAAAGTTGGTGCGTCGGGTTTTCTATTATTAGCATTTGCAGGTTGCATTTCAAAAATAACATTTACTTCAGCATTTGCTAAAACTTCAGCGCCTTCAAATTGGGTTAACAATCCTTCTTTCCTGGCCTGCACAGAATATTCATCTACAGGAACGTTTTCAATTATAAATTCCCCGTTCTCATCGGTAAAAACAGTAGAAGTTGCCGGTGTGGTTGAAATGCGTACATTTTCTATTGGTTCAAAATCACCCTCGGTCACTACGGTTCCGGTTATGCTTCCACTTTGTAAAGCATCAATCGTGTCTTCACTACACCCCACTGAAATGAAAATAAATAACAGCGGAAAAATATATTTTAGATTTTTCATTATTGATTGTTTAAGTTGTTATTTCTTTCACGTTTAGTTTTACCAAGGTGAAAATTAAGACCAATGCTAAAGTTGAAATAATGGTCGTTTCGCTTACCGTGAACAAACCGGTCCAGTTCGTCGTTAAACATAAGGTTATGCTCTGCAAAACCTCTTATGCCCAACTTATCGGTAATCATATACTCGAGCCCAAGGCCGTATTGAAGTTTAAAATGCGTTGAAGACATTCCATCAGGCACCTCATCGCTATCCAAACCAAAAACAACGCCGCCTCCGGCAGATAAATAAGGCCCAAAGGTGTCGTTAGGCAAAACATTATATTGTCCATTCACATCAATGCCTACAAACTTTTCTGAAAATGCGCCCTGATTTTTAAGCTCAAAAGCATTGGCTGCCAGATTCACAGAAAGGGAAGGGAAAATATTATTGGTATAATCTACTCTTAACATTCCACCTGCTTCAGCGTTGGAGAAATCCCCGCTCATTAAAGAAGTCCCTACATTAACTCCAATAGAACTGCCGGTTTTATCTATAAACTTGCGGTCATATAAGCTTTCCATCCCAGCATCTTCTTTTTCGGTATTATAGAGAGCGATTAATTCGTTTGCTAAAGGTTGCTGATCTTCTCTGGGAGTCCATAAATTATCCTGAATTCCCTCCAAAACCAGGGCTTCTACCCCTTTTTCTATAGCTTCGGTAACCGCTAATTGTACAGGCTCGTTTCGGGTAAAGCCGGTTTCAGCTTCCATTAAACGCTGAAAACTCACATATTTAAATAAGCTGGCATCTAAAGCCTGGGAAAGTATAGTTTTAGAAATGTAAACATTCTTTAAAATTCTTCCACTGGAAGTAGAAACAGCTCTTAGATAAATAGTCACCCTGTCCTGTCTATACTGGGTAGAACCACCAACACCAAAATACCTGGCACCTAAACCACCAGTAATAATATTGGTATCGTAAGATACTATACCTCCTTCCAGAATAATTCCTGCGTAAAGCAAAGGTGGAAGTTGCGGTTCATTGGTATTAGAATTAGCCCTGTATTCCTGGCGGGTAGAACGAATTATATTTCTTTCGTTTAAAAGGTTTCCTACGTTTTCTCTTTCTATGGTAGTAAACCATTTAGAGTCTTCAAGAGCTTTAATAAGAATTGAAGTAGCTCCCTGGGTTACGGCTGTACTAAAGGTACTCCCCATTTCTGAGGGTTTATACTGGCCGGTTAAATCTCTAAAATTATAGACTCCTACTACCACCGGTTCTTCGGGTAGAGGGAGATTTTTAAGGGCGGTTGTAGCATTTGTACTCTCCCCTATTCTAGCATCCTGATAGTCTACAGGTTGGTTAAAATAAGATCCGCAAGAACAAAACAGCACCACTACCCCCACTAAAATGGAGTATTGCAAAAATTTCATAAATAGGAGGTTTATTGTGGAACTATTATTTGAGTTTGCTCGCCGGTATTGGTATCAAGAATATTGATTACCAAACCTTCGTTAGAGGGAAAAATATCTATTGCCAAACTGCCAAAAGTATATTTTCCTTCCTGTAAACCTGCTTCGCCAAATTCTTCAGTAAATAACTGCCGGCCTACCTGGCCCAGTAACTGTGAATTTAAACTTTGGGTAAATTGTTCCATTTCAGAAAGTTCCTTGCGTGCAGCATCAGGATCTTCAAAAGAATTTTGTGATTGCGCACTGCTTAAAAGCCACTGGTAGTTAAATGTATCACCACCAAATGCGGGATTTTTAGGTGTATAAACCAATTCTTGAGCAGATATTGGGAGACACCAAAAAAATAATAGAATTAAAACTAATCTTTTCATAATCGGGGGGATTAAAAAATTAATATTGTGAAATCTTTTCGCTTCGGTTTTTTAGGTATTCCATATACCTATTCACCTGTTGTAAGGCCGTAACAGCCTGTTCTTTTAAATAGTCTAATTTTGGTCTGGTAAAAAATTCATAAATCACCTTATCATCTACCTTTACCATTATTTTTGTTGTTCGGCCAAAACTTATCATTTCTTCTATTTCTATCATTTTATTACCTTCTACAGGATTTAAACTGTATTGCTGGTAAAAAAAGTCGTAGAAATCTTTTCCGGGTTTCGTTTTTGTTCTTTGAATAACCATACTGGTTAATTCAATTCCTTCGTTTCTTTTTTCATAAGAGAGTTGGTTTTCTTCTTTTTCCTCTGTTTTCTCTTCAAATACAATTCTACTGGTACCCATAACCTCATCATCTTCGTTATAAATTATTAAAAGAATAATGCTGCGTTGTTGTGGGTTAATTGAAACTGTAGTTGAAGAAAGTTCCCGGGTTTCAAAAGGCTCTAAAGTGAACCGGCCCGTTTGAGAATTTTTGGAAGAATTATTATCTCCAGATGAAGTAATTACCGATAACTCGTAGTGCAAACTATAAGTAGCCTCGGTTAAATTTTTAGAAATTCCCGTAATCTCCAGGAGATTATCCTTATTATCATTGGTTTTAATAGAAGCTTCTACTTCTGAATTAAAATTTTGAGCTTCAGCAGAAACTGAAATTAAAAAAATAAGAACCAGTAAATTCAATGGTCCCGATATTATTTTTCTCAATGAAATCATTTAAAATTTCTTACAATTAAAGAGCGTGAATCACCATTCATATGAAATTTCAGATTATTTCCAATAGAATTAGAACCAAATTGTTCAAAATGATGGTTTTTCCCTTGCTGATTAAGCTCTAAACTTATTTCTTCTCCAGGACTGTTCACAAAATTGAAAGCCTTATGCCTGTCTCCATTTTGTACAATTGAAGATGAAAAGGTTGTGGCAGTAACATTAGAATAAATATTATTAAAATTTCCATTTTGAATGTAAACAGATTTATTCTCCTGGGCTCTTACCGAAGTATATACCTGGTTTCTATCTCCAATTTGATTTATGAAGACTTCATTATTTACCTGTTTATTCTCCTTTTGCACACTTGCCAAAAGATTTACTACAACCTGATTTTGAATTCGATTATGAGTTAAATTATCCTGGGCAGTTAACTGGAAATTAAAACAAAGCAGTAATAAAAAAGTGCTAAAACCAATACTTCTCATAAGATGAATTTTTAAATAAAAATAACCCGGACGCCTAAAATACATCCGGGTTATTTTCTATTTATTAATTAGTTTGCTGATGGAACTAAGTTACCCTGGTTAACCATTGAAGTGTTATGGTTTCCACTCTGGTTCACTAAGCTCATATGCATGCTACCACCTTGAGTAACAGTGCTGGCATTATGATTTCCAGATTGCATAGACCAGGACATATGGCGATCTCCTTTTTGTTCTACATCACTAGTGTTGTGATCTCCAGTTTGGGTTACGTAAGAATTACTTCCCCATCCGTTTTGGTAAACATCACTCTCATTGTGGTTTCCAGATTGAAAGGTATAAGATTCATGACTTGCACCAGTTTGAAAATCGTCAGCAGAGTTATTATCCCCAGACTGCGTTTGAATAGAAACATGGTTGCTGTTTAATTGCTCGATACTAGCATCGTTGCCGTTTCCAGATTGTATTTGCATAGCCACACCATTTACAGTTCCGCTTCCTGCACCATTTGTATATGGAGAATCTTGAGAAATTACAGCTTCGTTGTGGTTACCACTTTGATATTGCATAGAGAAATTCGCCGCTGGTCCTTGTAGACCATCATCATTCTGACCTGAAATAGCAGAGTTATGACTTCCGGTTTGAATAACAAAAGCTTCATTATACTCAGCTTTTTGATCTACATCAGCAGAGTTATGATCTCCAGATTGAGAAACAAAAGACAGGTTAGATAATCCTTGTTGATCTACATCAGATTGGTTATGATTACCAGATTGACCAACAAGACTTGAATTACTTTGAGCAAATGCAACTGCCCCAAACATTAGCGCGCTAGCGCAAAAAATCACTTTTTTCATAATAAAAAATTAAGGTTAAAAAAATATTTAAATTAAAAACTTACAATTTCACTTTGGGGCAAAACGAGTCTTCTTCATAACTATAATAAAACTATACTATAGAAATAGAATTAATGTTGGGGGCATAATGTGTAGGGAGTTAGAATTTGACGCAACCTTGGGGGGAAGGTTTAGGGGGGTGTTAAATTCTGATGCTAATATAGGATGGATTTTAGGACGAAAATATACTTTTCGATGAAGAGCTACATTTTTTGACAAGATGTGAAATGAATCTTAAAGGAATAATTATACGGGAAAACCCGTATGCACTTATTTGAATTAGTAGGAATTTTCTTATCCTCTTTATATTTTATATAATTCATTGAAAAGCAGATTCTAAATCTTTAGTTTTCAGTAGATTTATAAAAATTACAGTTATAAAAATTTTAAAAATTTAATAGGAAGAAATAAAATTATAGCCGCGCTCTAAAATCTTTAAAAAAGTTGAATTAATCGATATGGTGTGAAATTTCCTATAAAATTTATCCAAATAATAAGCTCATTTCAAAAGAAGACTAAAACACACATAAAGCACTGATTTATAATAATTTATAATTATTTTACAAGTCCCCGATAAAAATTGAAGAAATTCTGCGCTAAAAAGCAGTTTAATACACGCTAAAATAAAAATTGTAGGAAATAACTTATAATTCTTAATAATAATAAAGGTAGTTTCCGGTACGGGAAAGCTCCAAAAATGCGGAAATCCTCTTAAAAACAGAAAAAGTCTTCTGTAATAGAATTAAAATAATGAAAATAGTACTCAAATTAGGTAATTAAAATTTTTAAAATTAGTTCTGAAACAATCAAGTAGGGTGAAGATAATAAATATTTGAGCATTTATTATCTTCATCCCTCTTCCAGAACCGTGCATACGGGTCTCGTACACGGCTCATGTTAAATCTTATTCAGTACTGTTTGATAGTACTGATGCAAAGTATTCCCTTCAACTGTGTCCATTGCGTACAACCCTAATTCTGAGAAGTACTTATTGGGCAGGGCATAGTGTATTAAATTGGTGGAGGAGTTTCTCCATCGGGTTACCGATATCTTAAGAAAATTCCCCTTATAGCCCATACGCCTTAGTTGTCGGTGAAGAGGTTTCCAGCTTTTCCAGCTTTTCATCACCATCATTCGTAACCTTCTCCTGATCCAGCTTAAAAGATCCTGGAACAGCTTTTTGGTCAAGCCTATTCGGAAGTAATTGGCAAAACCCCTTAATAGCGGGTTCAGTTCTTTAATATAGAAAGCTATACTTTGCCCTTTAGTTCGAGGGGTTAGTAATTTTACTTTCTTTTTGAACCTCTTGATGCTTTTGTGGGATACCACTACTCCATAGGGCTTTATCACCACACCTAAATAGTGGATGCCTTCTTCAAGGTTTGTCAGACTGCTCTTGTTTTTATTCACTTCTAACCGAAGCTCTTTTTCCAGATAACTCGTGGCTTTAGCCATGTATTTTCCAGCTTGAGCTTTGGTTGGTGCAAACAACAGCACGTCATCAGCAAACCTCACCATTCGTATGCCTGAATTTTTCATATGCTGGTCGAATGCGTCCAGATAGATATTCATCAGAAGCGGTGAGATAATTCCCCCTTGTGGGCTCCCCTTCTTTGTAGGTGTGAAGCGCGCTCCATCAAGTGCGCCGGATTCTAAAAAGCTCCCTATCAGTTTAAGTATCTTTCCATCGCTTACCCGTTTGCCCACGCTTTGCACTATCAGCCGATGGTCTAGAGTATCAAAACATTTGGATAAATCCATGTCTGCTACATGATCCAGACCATAGTACCGACTAAAGCGCTCTGCTTTGGCAATGGCATGATGAGCACTTCGTTTAGGACGATACCCATAACTGGAGGGATGGAATTCGGGATCGAAGATAGGTTGCAACACATTAAGCAGCGATTGTTGTACAATGCGGTCTTTGATGGTTGGGATACCCAATCCTCTCTTGCTCCCGTCTGGTTTATCGATATAGACCCGCCTTACCGGCTGTGGCCTATATCTCCCCTCTTTCAGTTCCCTGGAGAGTTGGCACAAATTCTCCTCTAAAGCTGAACTAAAATCAGCTATACTTTGGTTATCCACTCCCTTGGCTCTGGAACCTTTGTTTTTCCTTACCTCACGGTAGGCTTGTTCCAGCCTCGGTAATGCATATACCTTGTCTATAAGACTGTACCATTTTCGCATAATGAAACTTTCTCTTCTTTGCAGTACGGTTTATTTCTTTAGGCAGAATTAGACAGATTGTTTGTTCATAAGGTATACTGTTGTCTTTAGCACTGTGGCAATCTATAACAGTAAAAGAAAATCTTACTACTCAATACTCGCGCGGATTAACAGCCAGAGTTAGCTCGTCACTCCTCTTTGCTGCAATTCCTCAGAATGTTTCAATTCCGATTGTCTTCGCTTATGGCTAATTCCTTTAAAGAACTTCCTGTACTTAATTTAACTTCGTCCCTTCGCATCCGCCACAGTTAATCTGTGACAGTCATTGCAACCGATTATGCGATTCTTGTGCAATGTCATTTGGGTTTTCTCCTCCACACTGTCACCAGTGCTTCTCAGGCCTAAATTTTCTCACTACTACGGACTCATCTGCCACCTGATTTTCCATAACAAATCCTTGTCTCTCGACTTGTTTCTGCTTAGCCTGGAAAGGCGAATAATCAGGCTTCCCCCGTTAAGCAAACATTCCTGTTAGTGAAGCCATCCGTTTTAACATATATTGCTATTCGGATTTTGGGCATCGGCACTTTTTGCAACCTTACCCCCAATATATGCCAGAATCGGTTCGATTTCTCTATGTTCCACTAACTTGCTAGGTCTTCCTTCACACCCCACCGTTGCCAGTGACGCACTTGACTTTACATTGCTCTTCCCTCCGATCAGGTGAGCGGGCTTTCTTTCAAGTCCCGGAATTGTTTGCATGCAGGGCAAACAAAAAACCACGTGTTTGCACACGTGGTTTTTATAATTATATATTTAAAATTACCTGGTAAAAAGTAACTCTCTGTACTTAGTTAACGGCCATAGCTCATCATCTACCAGAAGTTCCAATTTATCACAGTGGTATCTTATTTCATCAAAATAAGGCTTTACATCATCACAATAAGCGAAGGCTCGTTTTTCAGAATCTTCTATCTTATTAGCTACTTTCCTGGCCTCTATCATAGCTTTAACTCCGCTATTGATCTTAGCAATATGTTCAGAGATCTCTTCAATGAGTTCCAGTTGCTCGTTAGAATGTTTCTTGAAGTCTTCGTTATAAATATGCTTCAGGCCTTCTACATTCTCTATAAGGATATTCTGGTAACGAACTGCAGTTGGGATAACATGATTTCTGGCAATATCTCCAAGGATTCTACCTTCAATCTGGATTCGCATCGCGTAATCTTCAAGTTCAATTTCGTGACGCGCTTCAAGTTCCACTTTGTTCATCACCTTCATTTCTTCATAAAGAGCGATTGTTTTCTCAGAAATTTGAGCTTTTAAGGCTTGTGGAGTCGTTCTATTATTACTTAAGCCACGTTTTTTAGCTTCCTTCTCCCAGGCTTCACCATAACCATCTCCTTCAAAACGAATGTTCTTAGATTGCTTGATGTATTCTCTAAGTACATTAAAGATAGCATCATCCTTCTTCATTTTCTTGCCTTTAATCAACTCATCAACTTCAGATTTAAAGTCATTTAGTTGTTTGGCCATAATGGTATTAATAACCGTCATTGGGTTAGCGCAATTTGCAGTAGAACCAACAGCTCTAAATTCAAATTTATTACCGGTAAAGGCAAAAGATGAAGTACGGTTACGATCGGTATTATCCAGTAAAATTTCCGGAATCTTACCTACTACATTAAGTTTTAGCTCGGTTTTTTCCTGCGGAGATAGTTTTCCGTCGGTTACCTTTTCTAATTCATCCAATACTTCGGTTAACTGAGATCCAATAAATGCTGAAATAATTGCGGGCGGTGCTTCGTTTGCTCCCAACCTATGATCGTTAGATGCACTTGCAATAGCTGCTCTTAACAATTCTTCGTTATCATGTACTGCTTTAATAATATTAATGAAGAAAGTTAAGAATTGAAGGTTCTTCATTGGTGTAGAACCCGGTGCTAATAAGTTTGTCCCGGTATCTGTGGCTAAAGACCAGTTGTTGTGTTTACCACTACCGTTAATACCTGCAAATGGCTTTTCGTGAAGAATTACCTTAAAGTGGTGTTTTTCGGCAATCTTGCTCATAATATCCATAATTAATGAATTATGGTCTACGGCAAGGTTACCTTCTTCAAAAATTGGTGCCAGCTCAAACTGGTTTGGTGCAACCTCGTTATGACGTGTTTTCACCGGAATACCAAGTTTCATACACTCAATTTCCAGGTCTCGCATATAGGCCAATACCCTTGAAGGAATTGAACCAAAATAGTGATCGTCTAATTGTTGTCCCTTTGCAGGAGAATGTCCCAACAAAGTACGCCCTGCCAAAGAAAGGTCTGGACGCGTAGCGGCCAAAGCAGAGTCAATAAGAAAGTATTCCTGCTCCCAGCCTAAAGTAGCGGTTACTTTTGTAACATTTTTATCAAAATATTTAGCTACGGATGTTGCTGCCTGGTCTACAGCTTGTAATGCTCTTAAAAGAGGTGTTTTATAATCTAAAGCTTCACCTGTATAAGAAACAAAGATCGTTGGTATACAAAGCGTTGTTCCCCAAAGAAAAGCTGGAGAAGTAGGATCCCATGCAGTATAACCACGGGCTTCAAAAGTATTTCTAATTCCTCCACTTGGGAAACTTGAGGCATCTGGCTCTTGTTGAACCAAAGCTCCGCCACCAAATTTTTCTATTGCAGAACCATCGGCCTGAGTTTCAAAAAAGGCATCGTGTTTTTCAGCCGTTGCGCCGGTTAATGGTTGAAACCAGTGTGTATAATGGGTAGCTCCTTTTGAAATGGCCCATTCTTTCATCCCAGTAGAAATGTGGTCTGACACTCTACGGTCAATTTTCTTACCGGTTTTTATAGCTTCCATCACATTTTCGTAAGCTTCCTTGGTAAGGTATTGCTTCATGGAGGCTTCGTTGAACACATTTGTTCCAAAAAGCTCAGACCTTCTGGCCGGCTCTTTAATCTTAACCGGCTTGCGGTTAAAGGTTTCTTTTAAAGCTTCAAATCGTAAAGTTGACATATTGGTGTGTTTGATAAATTTTAAATTTCAGCTACCAAATGTATGTATTTTTACAGACACCCCGTTAAAAATCAAGCCTCTGATTTAAATTTTTATGTATTTATTAATACACCCCCTTAAAATTAACCCAAAAATGCAAGACCCGTAAAAATTACATAGCTTACGAATAAAATCACACCTTTATACCTGTTGAAAAGAAAGCGTTTTGGTAAAAAAGCTAGCGGAGCAATGGCAAAAGCAATCCCAATCATCCAGAAAATGTCGTTGGTAAGTATTTGATCTGACTGAATATAAATAGGTTGAATCATTGCGGTGATTCCCAAAACCGAAGCAATATTAAAAATATTAGATCCTATAAGATTCCCCAGGGAAAGTGCTTTTTCCTTTTTTAAAGCTGCAATAACCGATGCTGCCAGTTCTGGTACACTTGTTCCAATTGCAATCATAGTCACAGAGATTACTCTTTCACTTACTCCCAACATTGTTGCCAGGTCTACAGCACCATCTACCAGTAATTCTGAACCTCCCCAAAGTGCCACGCCTCCTATTAGTAACCAGATAATCATTTTAAAATTTGAAGTCTCTTTAAGTGAGTCGTCTATTCCCTCAACTGCAATTTCAGTTTTTCTACGAGACCTTCTTATTAATAAAATTAGAAAAACGATAAGACCTATAAATAATAAGAGACCTTCCAATCGCGAAATATGTCCACCGGTATATAAAAAGTAATAAAGTACAATAGAGAAAAGCATCATTGCCGGCCAGTTAAACCGGTAAAACTCCCTGTCTACAGAAATTGAGGTAATTATGGCGGTAATACCCAGTACCAAACCTAAATTGGCAATGTTAGAACCTATCACATTTCCCAGGGAAATATCTGAAAAACCATTTAGTGCAGCCTGTAAACTTACCAGAAGCTCGGGAGCCGATGTAGCAAACGATACCACCGTTAAACCAATTACCATTTTGGAAATATTGAACTTAAAAGATAGCGCTACAGAAGCTCTAACCAAAAATTCTCCACCTACTACCAACAAAACAAGCCCAATAAGAATAAAAACAATACTCATCTAATTTTTTTTGCGAAGATAAAATAATCCTGTGAGCTAAACTTAAAAGCATCATAAATCAAAAAGAAACTACTTAATTAGTAATTAAACTATATTTTTCGTTATATTTGAAATAACCAAACAAAATCAAAATGAAAAGATTAACTAATAAAGAGGAAGAAGTGATGCGTATTCTCTGGCAATTGGAGAAAGCATTTGTTAAAGAAATTATTCCGCTCATACAGGATAAAAAATATCATTACAATACAGTCTCAACTATTGTAAGACATTTAGAAGACAAGGGCTTTGTTGGCCATACAGCTTATGGAAATACACATCAATACTATCCCATAATTTCTAAAGAAGAATACAGGAAACACATTATGAGTCTCACCTCAAAACGTTTTTTTGATAATTCTTATAAGAGCATGGTTTCCTTTTTTGCTAAAGAAGAAAAGATTAGCGCAAGGGAACTTCGCGAAATCCTGGAAATTATAGAAAAGGAGAATAAAGAATAACTTATGGAAGCATTCTTAACCTATCTTCTTAAAAGCGCCGGTTTGCTAAGTATTTTTTACCTGGCCTATATTATTTTACTAAGAAAGGAAACCAGTTTCCAGATAAATCGTAATTTTCTCATGGTTGGAATTTTAACTTCAGCAGTTCTACCGGCAATTTATTTTACCCGGAAAGTGATGGTAGAAGCTAATAACTTTCCCTTCCACGAGTTTCCTGCAAGCACAAATATTACTTCAGAAAATATAGCATCCAATTTTGGCGCCTGGGAAGTCCTGGGTCTTGCTTATTTAAGTGTTGCCCTGTCTTTCCTAACAAAAATTTTTGTGCAGCTTTTCAACATTTGGCAACTTATTAAAAAAAGCCAAATTCATAAAATAGATGGTTTTAATTTTCTTACAACCAATACTACGGTAAGTCCGTTTTCATTCTTTAAATTCATTGTTTATAATCCTGCGGCGCATTCAGAAAAAGATTTGCAAATGATTTTGCAACACGAAAAGATACACGCGGCGCAATGGCATTCTATAGATATACTAATAGCAAATCTTACTACCGCCCTACTTTGGTTTAACCCGTTAAGCTGGTTGTATAAAAAAAGCGTTGAACAAAATCTGGAATATATAGCCGACAGGGAGACGGTGGCTATTTCGGGGGCAAAAAAATCTTATCAGCAGGCTTTGGTAAAAGTTTCAATTTCAAATTTACAACCTGCACTTACCAATCATTTTTACCAGTCATTTATCAAAAAACGAATTCTTATGTTGAATAAAAAATCATCTCAAAATACCGAACTTTGGAAACTAAGCCTTGTTTTTCCATTTGTCCTGGCTTTTATGCTCGCTTTTAATGTAAAGACCAAGGCCCAAACAAAAAAATCTGAAAATCCTGTAGAAACTGTTCAAGTAAATAAATCAGTTTCAGCTACAATTACAAAATTTTCTAAAGAGGAAGGTCTGGAAAAAATTTCTGGAATTTTTCAGAAATTCAATGTTGAACTGGAGTTTTCAGAAATTAAATATTCCAACGAACTACTTACCGGTATAAAAGTTTCCTTCTTAAACAAAGAAACCAACGAAACCGGAACTTTCTCAACCAACGATACAGAAGGAATTGAATCTTTTGAAATCTTTACAGATAAAAAAGAAACTGGTTTTAGGAAAGCCAATACCCTTTTGGAAAAAGGCGCTATATCTTCTAACGGAAGTGCTTTAGGTAAACTAGGGAAACATCCCTTATATATTATAGACAGTAAGAAATATACTTCTAAAGAATTAGACGGGAAACACCTTGATATTTCTAAGCAAGGAATAAGTATTTCTTTAGCTGAGGAAGCAAAGGCAAAATATGGAAATGAAGCCGAAAACGGAGCAATTATTGCCAATAATGCAAGAATCATCGATAATTTACAGAATGAATTAAAGAGAATTGATAAAGAGGATTCTGAAACCAAACGCGAATTCTTACAAATAGAACACGGTAGATCACCGAGTTTAATTTCCCTCCAAACTAATTTTAAGGGGAAGAAAAAAAACAAAAATAAAAAGTTACGCGAAAACTCTAAAAATCCTCAAGAAATCCCCGGCGATCCCCTTTATATATTAAACGGTGAAAAAAGTAAGAAAGAAATTGTTGAGTTAATAGATAAAGATCTTATTAAAAGTGTAAATGTTCTTAAAGGCGAAAACGCAACTTCTCTTTATGGGAAAGACGCCAAAGATGGGGCGGTGATTATTACTACCGGGGTTTTGGATAAATCTAAAAAGAAAACTGAAAAAAAGGTGATAAAAACCCAAGCTCATTCAGTCGGATTTCAAACATTCAAAAAGAAAACAGATTACGAAATAATAACCGGCAAAAGTTTAAGTTTTTCTAATTCCAAAGATATAAACGCTTTTCATAAATATGAAGAAGATAAAAAATCAGATAACTCAACAGGCTATACTGTTAAGGCCAATATTTTCACGAATGGGCATAAGCAAGCTTCGCCTCTAGTTATAATTGATGGAAAAAAGGAAAGTGCAGAGTTTATGGAAGAAAAACTACAACCCGAAGATGTTGAAAAAATTAATGTTCTTAAAGGTACAGTTGCTTTAGAAAAATATGGAGAAGATGCCGAAGACGGGGTTATTGAAATTACTACTAAAAAAGATAAATAATAATTTTTCTTTTGATTTAAATTTGAATTTAAAGGCAGGTTAATTCCCTGCTTTTTTCTTTTACCTGATTTTCAATATCTTTGAAGTAAACCGCTTTGAGGCAAATTCAGGAAGAATTGAATATATGAATATTGAGGCAAACCTCAGCGCATTTAAATCTCGATTATCGAGTAAACCAACCAAAAATGAAAAAGAAATTTTTTAAAGCACTTTCTAAACTTAACAAGAAGGTTCTGCCCAGCTACACTAAAAAAGAACTGGATCTAAGAAAAGCCAGTAAAGTACAAATGGCAATTATTGGCTGGAAATCCTGGGTTACCAGGAATTCTTTAGACTAAAAAAAGCCCTTAAGACAATTCTTAAGAGCTTCCTGTATATATTCAAGTTTCCCCTACTTACTCATTTTTTTAGCTTTTTCTTCCAGTTTTTTCACATCAGTAGGATACGGATTTTCTTTTAAGGTTTTTGCTAAATGCACCAGGTTGTGAGCCATAAGTAACATCATATTATTGGTGAATTCGTGTTTATTCCCTTCGGCTTCAATATAACTTGGCCCGGGCCCGGCTTCACCCACATAATAGCAAAATCCGTTTACGGGAACAGTAAATCCGTGCTCAGAGAGGTCAAAAACCATACTGGAAATTGCTTTTTTAGCACCGTCTTCATTCCCATCTACCATAACTCCGGCTACCTTATTATAAGTTGGAAATTGCCCGTTTTCTTCGCTTCCCTCTTCCATTATTCCATCAAAACGTTCGGCAACCATTTTAGCCACGGCACCCCGATCTCCACGCCAAATTGGAGTAGCTAGAATTAAAATATCGGCAGCTTTTACCTTCTTTAAAATTTTAGGCCATTCATCTCCATTTTCTTCATCAGAGGTAACTCCAAATTTTACATCATGGTCTACTACGCGAACAATTTCGGTAGAAACATCAAGGCCTTTAAAAACCTTTTCAGCTTCTTCAATAAAGGCTTCGGTATTAGATGTTTTGGGAGATTTTTTAAGTGTACAATTCAAAAATAAAGCTTTCAGTTTCATAATTTAGATTTTATGGTTTACTATGCAACTTATTAAAAAGGGAGACTTAAAGCAGTTAAGGCTTGGTTAAACCTACCTTAGTGTTTTGTTAGAAGCCTTATATTTATGATAAAGTATTAATTATGATGAAAAAATACCTTTTACTTAGTATTCTTTGTTTTTCGGTAATTAGCCTTAATTCTCAATCCTGGAAAACTCTTCCTGCAAATGGAGAAGCACAGGAACGCCACGAGAATGCTTTTGTACAGGCAGGAAAGCGGTTTATTTTAATTGGAGGTCGCGGTAATAAACCAATTGATATCTACGAAACCGAAAACCAAAAATGGAAAAAAGGAGCACAACCTCCCCTGGAAATTCACCATACACAGGCCGTGAGCCTGGACGGACTTGTATATATATTAGGCGCATTTACCGGTGGCTGGCCAGATGAAGATCCTATTCCTAATATTTATATTTACGACCCCTTAGAAAATTTATGGGTAAAAGGACCCGAAATTCCTGAAGACCGTAGACGTGGTGCTGCCGGCGTTGCAATAAAAGATAAAAAAATATACCTAATAAACGGAATTACTAATGGGCATACTTCCGGTTGGGTAAATTGGTTTGATGAATATGATGTTTATAAAAATAAATGGAAAATACTTCCAAATTCGCCTAATGAACGGGATCACTTTCAAGCAGTAATAACTGGGGATATACTCTTTGTTGCCGGCGGAAGGAAATCTGGAAGTGTTGAAGGAAACGGATTTGCCGGTACAGTGAAAGCCACAGATATCTACGATTTTAATGCGGGAAAATGGAAAACCATTTCTGAAATTCCTACGCCAAGAGGCGGCACGGCAGTTGGACTTTTAGATAATAAGCCTGTAATTTTGGGAGGTGAAAGTGATGCCCAGGAAAAAGCGCACAATGAAGCTGAAATCTTTAATTTTGCTGATGGAAAATGGGATAGCCTGCCTCCATTAAAACAAGGCCGGCACGGCACCCAGGCAATTACCATTAATAAGCAAATTATTATTGGTGCCGGAAGCGGAAATCGAGGTGGTGGCCCAGAGTTAAATTCGTTTGAAGTTTTTGCCAAAGACAATTCCCTTAATTTTAGTACCGATGCTATTCTGGCAGGGGAATTAAAAGCATCACAAGACAATCTTGATTTTTCAAAACAAGAAATAAAAAGTCTTAGAATTTCTCATAAAGGAGGTAACCAGGCTATTATAATTACCGAAATAAATATTAGTGATAATTTTAGTATTGTTAATAACAAAAGTCTCCCATTCATTTTAGCCCCACGTTCAGAATTTGAATTAAAAATAAAAGGAAATCAAAATCCCGGAGAACTGTTTATTAAAAGAGCGGGTAAAAAAGAAGACCTTAAAGTAAGCTTGAATAAGAATAACGAGAAGTAACCCCTTAACCTCATTATAAAATGGAATAAATTTGCATCCCAAATAATATAATACCGGGAAACCTAATCAAAAATAAAGCAAGAACAAGCGTTAAAATTTGATTAAACCCTAATGAAAAATTCTTTTGAAAATTATTTTTGCATATTATGGAAAATCACTTTTTAAACTGCATAGTATTACTTAATGAGCAAAACTAAACCAGGTACTCCGGTAAAAAGACTTTGGAATTTACTAAAATTAGACAAGCGCGATGTAAGTCATATTTTATTTTATGCACTTTTCGCGGGTTTATTAAATTTGGCAGTTCCCCTGGGTATACAGGCTATTGTGAATTTAATTCAGGGAGGAAAAGTTAGTACCAGCTGGGTAATTTTAGTGATTTTAGTTACGCTCGCAGTAGGTTTGGTTGGAGTTTTTGAGTTGCTACAACTTAGACTGGCAGAAAATATTCAGCAAAAAATATTTACACGTTCCAGTTTTGAATTTTCCTACCGTTTTCCCAAAATTAAAAGTGAAGCTTTACAAAATATCTATCCGCCAGAACTGGCAAACCGTTTTTTTGATACCCTAAAAGTTCAAAAAGGAGTAAGCAAAATTTTATTAGATCTCCCGGCGGCCACAGTCCAGGTTGTTTTTGGAGTTATACTGCTCTCCCTTTATCACCCATTTTTTATTTTATATGGACTATTACTGGTATTATTAATTTATATCGTCTTTAAATTTACCGCTGCCAAAGGTTTAAAAACCAGCTTAGACGAATCTAAAAACAAATACCAGGTAGCTCACTGGATTCAGGAGGTTGCCCGAAACTTAAACAGTTTTAAAATTTCTGGCCGAAGCAAGCTGGCGCTGGATAAAAACGATAAACTTACCGAAAAATACCTGAGGGAACGGGAAGAGCATTTTGGCGTTCTTAAAATTCAGTACATTAAACTTATTATTTTTAAGGTTTTGGTAGCCGGTGGTCTCCTGGCTATTGGAGGAATGTTGGTTCTAAACCAACAAATGAATATTGGTCAATTTGTAGCCGCCGAGATCATTATTCTCTTAATTATTTCTTCCGTAGAGAAAATGATACGAGGCCTTGAGGATATTTATGACACCCTTACCTCGCTGGAGAAACTGGGACAGGTAGTAGATAAACCCTTAGAACCTTCAGAAAATCAAAATTCTGTAAACGCTTCTAATGGTATTAAACTGGAATTTAAAGATGTGGCATTTGAGCCGGAAGGTTATTCGGTTTTAAAGGGAATTAATTTTGTAGTGAACCCCGGAAAATCGCTTGTAATTACCGGGCCGGCAGGAAATGGAAGAACCAGTCTTTTAAAACTCATTTCAGGTATTTTTAGTCCTACAAAAGGTAAAATTTATGTAAACGATCTCGCCCGGCACACCCTTGTTTTAAATGAATATCGGCAATATCTAGGGACTTTATTACCCGATGAAATTCCGTTTGAAGGTAGTCTTTGGGAGAATATAACTTTTGGAGATGAATCTATTTCAGACCAGGATATAGATTGGGCTTTAGAACAGGCTGGCTTAAAAGATTTTGTAAAAGAGCAAAACAATGGTATTTATACTCAAATTCATCCTGAAGGTAGATATTTATCTTCCCTTATTTCACAAAGAATTATCCTGGCCAGGGCTATTGTAAATAAGCCTGCAATACTTATTTTAAAAGAACCTTTTACGAAATTTGAACCTCAGGAAAAGAAAAGGATATTAAAGTTTTTAACCGATCCGCAGCAAAAATGGAGCTTAATTGTAGCCAGTAATGATGATTTATGGAAAGAAATTTGTGATGAGCGCCTGGAATTAGAGGATGGTAAAATCGTTAAATCCCTGTAGATATGCTGAATATTTCTGAAGAAAAATTAAACGAGCGTATAGATATTTCTGACTCTAGATCGGGGAAATTCGTTTTTAATAGAAAACACTACACTATATTTAATAAGGTGCTAATTGGCCTTTTTTTATTATTTATAATTATTCTCTTTTTACCCTGGACACAAAATATAAGATCTAGTGGAAATGTTACCACGCTAAGCCCGGAACACCGCCCACAAACCATACAATCTCCCATCCCCGGGAAAATTGAGCAATGGTATATTAACGAAGGGGATTTTGTAAATAGAGGAGATACTATTTTAAGAATTTCAGAGGTGAGTAGTGATTATTTTGATCCTTTATTAATCAATAGAACTTCCAGCCAAATAGACGCCAAACGCCAATCGGCCGACTCCTATGACGAAAAGATAGAAGCACTTAGGCAACAATTAGAAGCGCAGCAGCAAGAACGGGAGTTAAAGCGAAGTATGGCCACTAATAAACTGGCGCAAGCCGGCTTAAAGGTTCGTAGCGACAGTATTAAACTGGAAGCAGCAAAAACCGAGGTAGAAATTGCCAAAACGCAATTTGAACGTATGCAAACCCTGCAAGAAGAAGGTTTAAAATCTTTAACCGATTTGGAAGCGAGGCGTTTAAGATTGCAGGAAGCCCAGGCCCAACTAATTGCGCAAGAAAATCAACTTTTAGCCAGCCGTAATGAAGTAATAAATGCTGAAATTGAAATAAACCGAATTTCTGCTGAATACGCTGATAAAATTTCTAAAACCAGGCAGGAAATTTTTACCACTCAAAGCAACCAATTTGGTACTCGCGCTGAAGTTGATAAACTTCAAATTCAGCTTTCAAATTACCAACAGCGTAGCAATTTATATTATATTCTTGCACCCCAGGATGGTTACGTAAATAAAGCTCTACGCGCAGGTTTAGGTGAAACTTTTTCACAAGGAGAGCAATTAGTAGGTATAATGCCTTCCAACTATCAAATGGCGGTAGAAACGTATGTTAGGCCATTAGATTTACCACTTATGCATGTGGGCGAAGAGGTTCGTATTCAGTTTGATGGTTGGCCCTCAATAATTTTTAGCGGCTGGCCCAATCTTTCTTATGGTACTTATGGTGCCGAAGTAGTTGCGGTAGAAAATTATATTTCAAAAAATGGTAAATACCGTGTTCTCCTCGCCCCTGATCCCGATGATAATCCCTGGCCGGAACAAATAGGAATTGGCAGTGGTGCGCAAACTATAGCCCTCTTAGAAAATGTTCCTATTTGGTATGAATTATGGCGAAACTTAAACGGTTTCCCCCCTAACTATTACGAACCGGGAACCGGTGACAATACTGAATCTCAAGCGGCAAAAAGTAATAATAAAAAGTAGCCAAATAAATGCGCTTTGTACACTATTTTACAATCCTATTCTTTATTTGTTCTTCGGCAGTTGCCCAAACAGACAGCCTGAGTTATACCGAATTTTTAGATATTGTAGTAAGTGAACATCCTGTAGTTAGCCAGGCAGGATTGGTAAGAAATATAGGTGATGCCGAAGTACAGGCAGCAAGAGGTGCATTTGACCCTCGCTTTGAGGTAGATTATAAAGAAAAAGAGTATAAAGGTACCGAATATTACGACCTTCTTGATGCCCAATTACAAGTACCTATGTGGTACGGATTAAAATTAAAAGGCGGATTTCAACAAAATCAGGGCGCCTATGTAAATCCGCAAAACAAAGTGCCAGAACCCGGTTTATTTCAGGCAGGCGTAGTTTTATCGGTGGGAGAAGGACTTTGGATTAATTCTAGAATGGCGGGTTTACGCAAAGCCCAGGCCTATCGGGACCAAAGCCGGGCCGAGCAGCAATTAATGATAAATGATATTCTTCTGGATGCTTCGTTTGTATATTTTGAATGGTTAAGAGCGCACCAGAAATTACAGATTTTTGAAGATTTTCTAGAGAATGCAAATGAACGCTATCGCGGAATTAGGCGCGGCGCTCAAATGGGCGAAGTTGCAGGGATAGACACCGTAGAAGCAAGCCTAAATATTCAAAAACGTAGACTCCAGGCTAACCAGGCCATTGTAGAACTCAGAAAAAAACGGCTGGAACTTTCTACCTATTTATGGAACCAGGATCAACCGCTTATTTTACAGGAACAGGTAAGACCCGTAACTACCGAAGAAGTTTTCCGTACTTTAATTTCTGAAATTCCTGAAGCAAATTTAGATACCCACCCGCAATTAGAATTTTACAGGAGAAAAATTGAAGCGCTCCAAATAGAAAAACGCTATCGCATTAATCAGTTATTACCCAAAATAGATTTGGAGTATAATTTCCTTTCAGAAGAACCCGAAAACTTTGAAACTTTTAATGCCAGTGCGTACAAAGCGGGTGTAAAATTTTCTATGCCATTATTTTTAAGAAGGGAACGTGGCGATCTTAAGATAGCCGAATTTGAGCTGCAGGATGCCAAATTAGAGCTAAACCTTAAAGACAACCAGTTACAAGCCAAAATTAATGCCCTGGAACAACAACTTCAGGCCTTTTTAGAGCAAATTGAAATGACAGAACAAATGGTGGTAGATTCTAATGCATTACTTCAGGCAGAAGTGCGTAAATTCAATTTTGGAGAAAGTTCAATCTTTTTAATAAATACCCGCGAAACCCGGTTTATAGAGGCCAGGCTGGAGCAATTAGATCTTCAGGTTAAATATTTAAAAACCCAGGCAGAGTACCTGCAGGCCCTGGGGAGAAATCCTGCGCAGTAAATTTCACTGCACACGTAATTACTCCTTTAGGTTTATTCTATCCAAACATATTATTTGTAACTTTAAAATTAGATAATCAAAAAATTAAAATTATGATCAGTAAAATTTTTAAATCCGTTGCTTTTTTAGGCATTTTTCTTTTTATGGTTTCTTGTGGAGAGAGTACTGATACCGTAGAATCTGGAACTTACCAAGGAACAATAGAAGAGGTTGAACCTTCTAAAGATGAGATTTACGTAAAAACAAACGATAACAAGACTTTAGAGTTGTATTTCAAGGAAACTACCGAGTTAACCCGAAATGGAAGCACTGTAGATTTTTCAGAATTGAAAGAAGGTCAAAAGGTTGAAGTAGAAGTAGAAAAAGTAGGAAAACGTTTAGATCCCATTTCTGTAAAAATTATGGAATAAAATGAATCAGTTACCTGATTTTTGGCGGACAGAGGTTTTTCATCCTCTGTCCGTTCATTTTCCTATCGCCATTTTATTAGTTGCTTTTTTGTTTAAGTTAATAGCACTGGGCTCGGCAAAAGAAGTCTGGAAACAAGGAGGAACTATACTACTTTTATTAGGTACAATAGGAGTTTGGATTGCAATTTATACCGGCAATCTAGCCGATGGTATTGTCTCACGAAAAATTTGTGATCCCACAGTTCTTAAACAACACCAAAACCTGGCGTATGTGACCGCCTGGCTTTTTACTGCTTCCCTCCTTCTTGATCTATTAAAATTTTCAAGAATTCGATTACTTACCCAAAAGAAGAATTTATTATCCATTCTTTGTATCGTTACATTATCAATAGGCTCCGGTTATCTTATTTATGTAGGGCATTTAGGCGCCACCTTAGTTTACCAACAGGGAGCAGGTGTTTATCAGCCATCAGGCGATTGTGCTGAATTTAATTAACAGACTTTATTTTAAAATAATTTCAGATTAATCAAAACTCCTTCAAAATTAAAAAAAGCTTAAGTGCGGCTGATAACAAGGAGAAGCTGAAAAAACAACAATCAATTTCCACATGTATTATTTCTGGATGTTCTAATTAATGAGCAACGAATCATAAAAGCATTAACTAAATAAAAAAGCACCGCCAGAGCGGTGCTTTTCAGTATAAAATTTAAGCTATTTTTTAGTGTACAATAATCGCATCTGCAGTTCCATCTGGATCTCCATTTACAGTTCCATCAGTAGAGGCACTTCCTAATAATAGAACTCCGGCTGCATGTGGTGAAGCCATAGAAGTACCGCTTATTGAATTGTAACCACCGTCTTTCCAGGTAGAATTAACCGCAACTCCTGGAGCAGCGTAATCTACCGGCGGATTTCCGTAGTTAGAGAAAGAAGCCCAGTTATCGTTAGAATCCATTGCAGAGATCGTTACGATATTTGCTCCGTTTACTCGCGCAGGAGAACTGGTATTCGCATCAGAACTTTCATTTCCGGCTGCAAGAGCGAAAATAATTCCGTTTTGTGAAGCTGAAAGTACTGCGCTATCTAAAGCATCTGAAGTTGGCCCGCCAAGACTCATATTGGCAACATCGCCAGCACTTCCGTAAGCAGCAACGTGATCTACACCGGCTATTACGCCAGAGTAAGAACCACTACCACGACTATCCAAAACTTTTACAGGAATAACTGAAGCTCCCGGTGCTACCCCAACAACTCCAAAATCATTATTTAAAGCAGCGATAGTTCCGGCAACGTGTGTTCCATGACCATTGCCATCATCGGTAGATTTTCCATCTCTTCCAGAGGTAAATGCATTAAATCCTCTTGAAGCATCCACATTAAGATCTGGATGATCTGTGTCTATTCCGCTATCAATTACCCACGCAACGTTAGAACCAGTGTAAGAAGCTACACCATTAACCCGGGTAATTCCGTAAGGTACATCCTGGGAAGAGTCTCCTCCCCCATCGTCTCCATCTCCCGGATCTTCATCACAGGGCCCGCCGTTTGGCGTTCCACAAGGAGGGGCAAATTGCACAATTCTATCTTCCTCGATGAAAGCAATTTCTTTTTTACCTCTTAAAGCTTCCACCTGCTGCAGGTTAAGTTTAAGGGCTGCACCATTAATTGTTTTACTATAAACAGCTAAAAGTTCAGTGTCAGGAATATTAGCTTCAGATAATACCCTTTTGGTAGTATTAGCCACTTCTTCCTGAGCTTTGGTATAACTTTCCGGATATTTTGAAGAAGCATTTCCGGTAATATCTTCATTAAAAACTACGATATACTGGCCTTCAATAATATCGGCTGAAGAAGGAGCTACCAATTCTTCATCCATAGGTTGTTCTCGTGCTTGGTCCTGAGAACATGAAACAAAAAAAGCGGCAGCTATTGCAGTTACCGCGAACGATTTAAAGTTTTTTAAATCCATAAAAATAAAATGTTTGATTAATAAAAGGTTAATAGATTCGTCTAATCTATCACTTTATCGACAATTTCCAAACTTTTATCTTAATAATTTGATAATATGATTATTTTAATTTTATAAAATTTTCAGTCTGGCCCTATTTATTTCCAGGGATTCTTAAGGATAAAATTATTTTTTAATGTAAGTATTTTCTTACTATGAATTAAAATTTCAACAGGTTTCCAAAAACCTGATTTTCCTCATAGGACCCTAAAAAATATTCCCGTATACCCACCTGACAACCAGACCTGTATGTAACAAAAGTTGCTTCCCACAGGTAATCCACCCACTAATTTTGTCATCTAATTAGAAATAAAATTGTTTGAGGATTGACCTCAACAACATAAAAATTGAATAATGAACAACCTACAAGACTACTTAAGAGAAATCCTGATAGAATTTCCAAAAATTTTGGCTTCTATGGTGCATCCCACAGCACCAGCTGAAGCTATTGCAATAAGCATTCACAGCATCAATTTTAAAAATAATCAATTATGAAAACCATCTTAGTATTAGGAGCCGGACAAGGCGGAATTGTCACTGCAAGAGAACTGAGCAGACACAGCGGGAATGAAGAAGATATCAATCTTGTAAAGATCCTGGTTTTCGAGAAAGAGGAAACCAACGTGTATTCGCCATCTCTCCCATGGATAATGGTTGGAAAAAGCAAACAGCAGGAGATCATAGAACGTACAGATAAACTGCAGGCTTCAGGCCTGGAAATTATTAGAGGGGAAATAGAAAACATAGATCCAGAAAATATTGCTGTAACCGTAAAAGGGAAGCAGTATAAAGGAGATCATATGGTAGTTTCCCTGGGCGTGGAGCAGGCAGATGTTTATAACCTTGAACAATTTGGCTTTAATTTCTTTACCCTAAAAGGAGCTCAGGATTTTTATGCTGAACTAAAAAAGTTTGACGGAGGTGAAGTTGCTATTTTAGTTTCTTCCCTTCCGTTTAAAAGCCCGGCAGCGCCTTATGAAGCTGCGATGCTTATAGAAGATTTCGTAAGAAAGAACAACCTTCCTAAATCCACTAATATTTCTCTGTATACGCCTGAAGCCGGCCCAATGGAATTCGCCGGTGCTGAAGCTTCGCGGGAACTAAAGGAACTGCTGGGAAAAAAAGGGATCAAATATTTCCCAAACCACGAACTGAAAGCTGTTTCAGGAAATGTACTGGAATTCAGCAATGGAGAAACCTATGCTTATGATCTCCTGGCCTATACTCCACTGCACCAGCTACCCGGGGTGATCAAAAAGAGCGATTTAGCAGGAAATTCCGGATGGGTAGATGTGGATAACAAGACCTTGGAAACCAAATATGAAAATGTTTATGCGATAGGAGATATCACCCACGTAAAAGCTGAAACCGGATCTGTGCTTCCAAAGATCGGGGTTTTTGCAAGACAACAGGCAGCGGTAGTAGCTCATAATATTGGCAGAATACTTTCAAATCAAAAACCAGATCAAACTTTCGTGCCCGAAGGAAAATACTTTATCGAAGCGGGCGAAGGTAAAGCCAGTGAGACCGGAGGAAGGTTTTCGGCTACCGGGAAGAATGAGGTAAAGATGAAAACCCCCGCCCAGTGGGGACATTTCTCCAAATGGTGGGATGAAAAATTCTGGTTCTTCAAAAACTTTTAATCAGAGATAATATACAAACGATGAACATCAAATATATATTTACAATGTTGGCTTTACTGCCGGGGCTATGGTTACAGGCGCAGGAAACGAAGCCCATATCCTTAAGTGAAGCCGTCCAGCTGGTAAAGGAAAACAACAGGGAGATCAAGATCTCACAGCAGGAGTTCCTCGAATCCAGGGGAGATTACCGGCAAACAAATTCAATCTTTTTACCAAACGTGGCAGTTTCCCATACCGGGATGACCACTACCAATCCTTTGATGGCTTTTGGGTCTAAACTGAACCAGGAAATTGTTACGCAGAGTGACTTCAATCCTGATTTTTTAAACAATCCTGAAAGGATCAACAATTTTGCCACAAAGATCGAAGTGGAGCAACCGCTTATCAATTTAGACGGGATCTACCAGCGAAAAGCGGCAAAAAAGAAAATGGACGCCACTGCTTTACAAACAGATCGAACCATAAACCATATGGTGCTGGAAGTGGAGAAAGCTTATATGCAACTGCAACTCGCACACCAGGCAGTAACAGTTTTAGAAAGCGCCCAAAAGGCAGCACTTGCCAATAAGAAACTCGCGGATGACATTTATAAACAGGGATATCTGCAAAGATCAGATGTACTTTCAGTAGAAATAAGGGTTTCTGAAGTCAATAATCAGCTTCAGTATGCAAAGAGCAATGTGATCAATGCATCAGATTATCTGGCATATCTTTTAAACGAACCAGTAAATATTATTTTCGAACCTACAGATCCTTTGGAAGTTTCAATTCCTGTTCAGGAAAATATTGAAACTGTTTCTAAAGACAGAGCAGATATTCGGGCAATGGAACTGGCGACTGAGGCTTACGGCGAAATGCTGCAGGCAGATAAAATGTTTTTTCTACCTCGTCTGAATGCCTTTGGAAGCTATGAACTTTATGATAATGAAATATTTTCTGGCGATGCCAGCGGATATCTCGCAGGCATTCAGTTGAAATGGGACTTGTTTGAAGGTTACAAGCGCTTCGGAAAACTTCAGAAAAGTAAGGCAACTTATGAAAAAGCCAGGCTGGAATATGATTCCTATGTTTCCAAAAGCGAAATGGAACGCAACAGGGCAAGCCGGGCAGTAAAGGATGCCGAAAATAAGCTGAACCTAACCCGACTTGCACTGGAACAAGCTGAAGAATCTTTGCGCATACGCTCCAACAGGTTTGAACAGGGGCTTGAAAAAACCAGCGACCTGCTTACGGCCGAAGCACAATATTCCCAAAAACAACTGGAATACGCACAAACAATCTTCGAATACAATTACGCACAGGCACAACTCGATTTTTTAATTAAATAACAGTCTTTTTATGAAAACCAAATTATATATCCTGAGTCTTTTGGGAGCAACGACCCTACTCTTTAGTTGCGGGGACTCTTCAGAAAAAAATATTACAGAAAATACTCCGGCAGTGGAAGTTACCGTAGAAACTCCTTCAGAATCTGATCAATCTTTCCTCACTTTTAGCGGAAAAATAGAAGCCGTTGAAAATGCCACTTTAAGCACCCGAAATATGGGCTATGTAACCCGCGTAAATGCAAAAGTAGGCGATAAGGTAAAAAAAGGTCAGCTGCTTATCGAGATCAATAATGCGGACCTGCAGGCAAAGCGGGCGCAGGTAAATGCAGGAATTACTGAAGCCACAGCGGCCTTTAGAAATGCAGAAAAAGATTATGAGCGATACAGTTCATTGTTTGCAGATAACAGCGCTTCCCAAAAGGAGATGGATGATATCACCGCCCGGTATGAAATGGCAAAGGCCAGGCTTGAAGGTGCCAGGCAGCAAAAAAACGAGATCAACGCGCAATTCGCTTATTCCAATATTGTCGCACCATTTAGTGGGATAGTTACTTCAAAAAATGTTGAGGTTGGGGATATGGCAAATCCCGGTATGCCGTTGCTAAACTTGGAAGTTCCGGGAAAATTTGAAGTAAGGGCAAGTGTTCCGGAATCTGAAATAGCTTCGGTTAAACAGAGAACACAAGTGGATGTACAGGTGAAATCTTCAGGAGAAACCTTAAAAGGAATAGTTTCAGAAATAAGCACTTCCGCAAAGAATTCAGGCGGGCAGTATGTGGTAAAAGTCGCATTAGACGAGACCGATGCTTCGATTTATTCGGGGATGTATGCCAGCGTTCAGTTTCCTACCACAGCTAGAGAACACCGGGACGTTGTTCTCATTCCGTCTTCAGCACTTGTGACACGTGGCGATCTCCAAGGAATTTATACTCCTAGCCAGCAAAATACAGCCATTCTAAGATGGGTGCGTCTGGGCAGAACGGTTGGGGATGAGGTGGAAGTTCTTTCAGGTCTTAATGCCGGGGAGTCTTATATCTCTTCAGCCGAAGGGAAATTATATAATGGGGCCAAACTCGAAATTCGATAAGCCTTCAGCAAAAAAACTACTAAGAAATGAAAGAAGGATTAGCAGGCAAAATTGCCAAAGGTTTTATGGATTCGAAGCTTACGGTGCTACTAATGATCGTGTTTATGGTCATTGGAGTGTACAGTTCGTTTTTGATCCCCAGGGAAGAAGAGCCCCAGATTGACGTGCCAATGGCCGATATCTTTGTTGGTTATCCAGGTGCAAGCTCCACAGAACTTGAGTCGCGGGTGATACAACCGCTGGAGAAAATGGTTTCCAATATTCCCGGGGTAGAATATATCTACTCCACTTCAATGAAGGAACAGGGAATGGTGACCGTGCAATTCCTGGTGGGCGAAGATATTGAACGCTCCTATGTAAAGCTTTATAATGAACTTATGAAGCATATGGACCAGATGCCGCTGGGCGCCACGATGCCGCTGGTAAAAACCCGCGCCATTGATGATGTACCCGTGCTGGGCCTTACTTTGTGGAGTGAAACTTATGATGATTACCAGCTTAGGCAAATTGCCAATGAGCTTACGCACGAAATAGAAAAAGTGCCCGATGTTTCCATTACTAACAAGATTGGTGGTCGTAGCAGACAAGTGCGCGTCGTGCTGGACAAAGATAAAATGGCATCCAGTGGAGTGGATTTTCTTGGGGTGGCTGAAATGATTCAGGCCAGCAACCAGCAGCTTTCCTCCGGCAGTTTCAATCAAAATGATACTGAATTTCTGGTGAACACCGGAAGTTTCCTCGAATCTGCTGAAGATGTGGAGAACCTGATCATTGGCACTCAACAGCAACAACCGGTCTATCTGTACCAGATTGCTGAAGTGATCGAAGGACCGGAATTACCCAAGGAATATGTTTCTTTTGGCTACGGAAAAGGCTCTGCAGCGGGAAGTAATTTTTCTTCGGAATATCCTGCAGTGACCATATCGGTGGCTAAGATCAAAGGGGCGGATGCTATGAAAATAGCCGATGTGATCATTGATAAGGTGGAACACCTGAAAACAAATCTTATACCTGATGATGTACACGTTGAAGTTACCCGAAACTATGGAGAAACAGCTTCTCATAAAGTGTCAGAATTACTGCTGCATTTGATCGGGGCCATTATCGCAGTTACCCTGGTGGTGATGCTGGCTATGGGCTGGCGCGGCGGACTAGTGGTTTTCCTTTCTGTCCCTGTGACTTTTGCACTTACGCTGCTTAGTTACTATTTGCTGGATTACACGCTTAATAGAATTACCCTTTTTGCTCTTGTATTTGTAACAGGAATCGTGGTAGATGATTCCATTATCATAGCCGAAAATATGCACCGGCATTTCAAGATGAAACGGCTGCCGTTCAAGCAGGCGGCGCTTTATGCCATTAACGAAGTGGGGAACCCGACTATCCTGGCCACTTTCACGGTGATTGCTTCGGTATTGCCAATGGCTTTTGTAAGTGGATTGATGGGACCTTATATGAGCCCGATGCCTATTGGAGCTTCCATTGCAATGATCCTGTCATTATTCGTAGCACTAACTATTACACCATACCTGGGGCTCATCTTTTTAAGAGAGAAAAGCAAAGGCAAAGACAGTGTTGAGGAAGAATCGGCAGAACAAATTGAGGACACTAGAATATATAAGATCTATAATAAACTGGAAAGGCCGCTTATTAACAACAAAAAGACCCGCTGGATCTTCCTGGGTACCACTATGCTGTTGTTGTTGGGCTCTGTTGCCTTGTTCTTTACCAAATCGGTCGCTGTGAAAATGCTTCCGTTTGACAACAAGAATGAATTCCAGGTGGTGATAGATATGCCCGAAGGCACAACTTTAGAGCGAACTGCGACTGTTTCCAGGGAAATTGGGCAGTACCTGTCCCAAAGACCGGAGGTGGTGAATTATCAGAGCTATGTGGGTACATCTGCACCCATAACCTTTAACGGACTAGTAAGACATTATGACCTGAGAGGTGCAAGTAATACGGCCGATATTCAGGTAAACCTGAAAGACAAGAGCGAAAGAAGTGAGCAAAGCCACGACATCGCGAAAATATTACGACCCGATATTCAGAAGATTGCGGCAAAATTTGATGCCAATGTGAAAATCGTGGAAGTACCACCGGGACCTCCTGTAATGTCAACAATTGTTGCTGAAGTCTACGGACCCGATTACGAGAAGCAAATGGAAATTGCTGATGAGATCCAGAACATATTAAAACAAACCCCAGATGTGATAGATGTGGATTGGATGGTAGAGGCAGACCAGACTGAATATCATTTTGAGATCGACAAAGAGAAAGCAATGCGCTATGGAATTGCTCCGCAGCAAATCGTTTATACAATGAATGCCGCTTTGGGGGAAAGAGCAATTGCACATTTATATGATGAAGATGCTACTCAAAGAGTGGGAATCCTTCTTGCTCTGGCAGAGCAGGAAAAATCCACTCCGGTAGATATTTCCCAGATCAAAATGGTATCACAAACCGGACAAATGGTGAGTGTGGCAGATCTTGTTCAAATCGAGGAAAAGGTGAGGGAGAAAAGCATTTTCAGAAAGAATCAAAAGCGAGTGGTGTATGTGCTGGCAGATATGGCCGGAGAGCTTGAAAGTCCTGTTTATGCCATCTTAGGAATGGAGGAGAAATTAAAAAAGATCGAACTTCCTCCCGGTTATGAGCTAGACGAGCTTTACATACAACAACCCGAAATGGAAGATGATTATACCGTAAAATGGGATGGAGAATGGCAAATTACCCTTGAGGTCTTTAGAGATCTTGGAATTGCCTTCCTGGGAGTGATCTTTATCATCTATATCCTAATTGTTGGTTGGTTCCAAAACTATCGTGCGCCAATCGTGATGATGGTGGCCATTCCGCTTTCCCTAATTGGGATCGTACTTGGGCACTGGATCATGGGAGCCTTCTTTACCGCTACCTCTTTTATAGGGATGATCGCCCTTGCAGGAATTATGGTTAGGAACTCGGTGCTGCTCATCGACTTTGTGAACCTACGCCTGGAAGACGGAATTCCGTTGAAACAAGCAGTGATAGAAGCCGGTGCTGTGCGAACTACTCCTATTCTTCTAACTGCAGGAACTGTTGTAATAGGTGCATTCGTGATACTATTTGACCCAATTTTCCAGGGGCTGGCAATCTCATTAATGGGAGGAACTATTGTCTCTACGATTCTTACGCTGCTGGTAGTGCCTTTAGTGTATTATATCATAGAGCGCAAGAAATATGAAACACGGGAGAAAAAAGAAATTGTTGTTGAAGAAAAAAACTGAGGAAGTGATGTAAGACAGTTTGGAGTTGTGGGTTGTCGGTGATGAGCGCTGGAAAAGCAATAACTGATAACTCACAACCTAAAACTGAGAACTGAATCACCATTAAACTTTGAACATTAGACCTTAAAAAAATGAAACTACTAATTGTAACAAGTGTTGCGGAATTTCAAAAAGAGATCCTCAGCATTTTTAAAAAGGCAAATATTGAAGCCTTCAGCCGTACTGAAATAGACGGTTATAAAAACACCAACTCGGTCATTGCTACCGTGAGCTGGTTTCCGGGAGAAAAAGGCGGGAACGAATCGCTTATGTTCTTCTCTTTTACCGAAAATGAAAAGATCGAACTGCTGTTTGATTTGGTTTCAGAATTTAATGAGAACCTGGAAACCAATAATCCCATCAGAGCTGCCGTGGTGAACATTGAAAATTATATCTAACCTAAAAACTTTTTAAAATGAAAAATCGAGTTGTACGTGGAATAGCAGGAACCTTTGTACTTGTTAGCCTTCTATTAGCCGTTTATGTAAATATTAACTGGTTGTGGTTTACCGCTTTTGTAGGGGCAAACCTGCTTCAATCTTCCCTTACCCACTGGTGTCTTATGGATAAAATCCTGGAAAGATTGGGAGTGACAGATGAAATGAAACCCGGCCAGAAGTGCTAAATAATCGAGCATATTCCTGGAATTCAGCTTAAAAATAGTTTTAAACTGGATCTAGATTATTTTCTAAAAATACGCTTGAGGAGAAAAAATTCTTAGGAAATTCACACAAGATTAATAATTCCTTTTTCTTCCCTCGCTAGAAAAAAATTAACTTTAAGGGTAACCAAAAAATTTATATTATGAGCTATTATTTTTCAAAAGTCCTCAACGATTCATTCGATGAGGCTATAGATAAAGTGACCAAAGAATTAAAAGAAGAAGGCTTTGGTATTCTTACTGAAATAGATGTAAAAGAAACTTTCAAAAAGAAACTCGATGTAGATTTTAGAAAGTACAGAATTCTTGGAGCCTGCAACCCGAAAATGGCCCACCAGGCAATTTCTGCTGAAAGCAAGATTGGCACCATGCTACCCTGTAACGTAATTGTACAGGAAACAGAAGATGGAAAAACTGAAGTTTCTGCAGTAGATCCTGTGGCTTCTATGAGTGCCGTAGAGAACCACAAACTTGGAGATATTGCACAAGACGTGCGCTCTAAACTAAAAACGGTGATTGAAAGACTTTCTTAGATTTTGAGCATCAAATTTTTTAAATCTTAATGTCAGGATGGTAATTATACCATCCTGATTTTTTTGCTTTCTCTTTGTTTTCTAATCGGTTATGTAACAAAAGTGACTGTAGTAAGAAGGCATTCGTAGTAATTTTGTCTTTCAATTCTGTATTCTTCAATACAGATTAAAATGATTTTCAAATAAAATATTTAAAGATGAAAACAGAAGATTTAATTAAAAATAATAAGGGAACAATAGTAGATGTAAGAACCGTTAACGAATTTATGGGAGGAAGTGTTTCTACAGCCGTAAATATCCCGTTAAATGAAATTCCACTAAGGCTTGATGAGTTAAAAGAATTGGAATCTCCTTTGATTCTATGTTGTGCCTCGGGAAATAGAAGCGGACAGGCTGCAAATTATCTAAGCAACAAGGGATTTGATTGTGTAAATGGCGGATCGTGGCTTGAAGTTAATTTTTTAACTTCAGAAACAGCCTAATTATGATTTCAAAACTTAAAGAGCTTTTAGGAATAAAACCTGCGCCTAATTATAAAGAACTCCTGCAGGAAGGCGGAATTATCGTAGATGTAAGAAGTAAAGCAGAATTCTCGGGCGGTCATATTAAAAGATCAAAAAATATTCCTTTACAAACACTATCTGCAAATCTTGAAAAATTAAAAGATAAAAATAAGCCAATAATTACCTGTTGCGCTTCGGGGATGAGAAGTGCTTCAGCTAAAAGTGTACTAAAATCTAACGGATTCTCAAATGTTCATAACGGTGGAAGTTGGGCCGCACTAAACGGTAAAATATCATCTTGATATGCTAAAAAGAATTGCTACCGGTTGGACCTGGATAAGAGCTGCCTATTTCTTAATAGGAACTTTTGTAATTGTGCAAAGCGCATTTGAAGGAGAATGGATTGGTATTCTTCTCGGCGCCTGGCCTGCTGCTATGGGGCTTTTTGGACTTGCCTGTGTGGGAGGAAATTGTTCTACCGGAACTTGCGAAGTAAGGTCAGAAGACTCTAATCGTTAGATAATATTGTTCTAAAAGCTATCTATAGTTAAGTCCTCTATTCTTTCAGCATTTTTCAATGCTTATAAATAAAAAGAGGCTGTCTGAAAAGGCAGCCTTTTTTGTTGTATTATTTTCTGGTTTTTAGTATTTTGATGTAATGAAAGCTAAAGTTGTATTTAAGACCTATGACCAGTCGCAGTTAAGTCTTTTGCCTCCCAGTTATGATGATCTGGTCCCTGCCCATCATCCCGTTAGGATCGTCAATACGATTATTGATCAAATCGACATCGCTGACCTGGAGCGAAGTTATAAAGGAGGAGGTACTTCCAGTTATCATCCCCGGATGTTGCTCAAGGTGACCATCTATGCCTACCTGCGCAATATGTATTCCTCTCGTAAAATTGAGCAGGCCCTTCAGGAGAACATTCATTTTATGTGGCTCAGCGGTCAAAGTAAACCCGATCATAATACCATCAATGATTTTAGGGGCAAACGCTTAAAAGGGAAGTTTAAAAATATCTTCAACCAGGTGGTTCTTTTATTGGCCGACCAGGGTGTACTGTCCTTAAAGGAACTCTTTGTGGATGGCACCAAGATAGAGGCCAATGCCAATCGCTTTACTTTTGTATGGGGCAAATCGATCAAGAACAGCAAGGCGCGTATCAAGAAACAGCTCCGGGAACTATGGTCTTATGTGGAACAGGTTTATGACCAGGAACAAATGCTTCCCAATGAACCTGATTTTGATGCTATCGATCCGGCTGAAGTAGCCAAAACCATTGATGCCATTAATGACGCATTAAAGGATAAGGAGATCGATAAAAAAGTAAAACAGAAGCTCAACTATGCCAGGAAGAACTGGCCAGGGAACCTGAAGAAATACCAGGAGCAGGAAGCCCTTCTGGGCAAGCGTAACAGCTATAGTAAGACAGATCCCGACGCTACTTTTATGCGGATGAAAGATGATTATATGCACAAAATGGGCAATTAAAACCCGGGTATAACCTTCAGGCCTCCACCAATAACCAGTTCATTACCAATTATACCTTAGCCCAAACCACCGCAGATACCACTACCTTAAAAAACCACCTGCAAGATCATATAGGCTCCTACGATCAAACACCTCAAAGCCTTACCGCAGATGCCGGCTATGGCAGTGAAGAGAATTATACCGATTTAGAGGAAAAGGAAATTACTGCTTATGTGAAATACAACTACTTCCATAAAGAACAACGCGATAAAAAGCATCGGGAAAACCCATTCCACCCGGACAACCTATTCTACAATAAAGAAACCGATACATATTACTGCCCTATGGGCCAGGCGATGAAGAAAGTAAAGCGTTATGAGAGTGAAACCACTACGGGTTTTAAGCAGCAGGTTCATCGCTACCAGGCTCAAAACTGCCAGGGGTGCCCGCTTCGCGGTGCTTGCCATAAAGCCAAAGGGAACAGGATTATCGAGCGCAATCATAACCTGATCCGTCTCAAGGAAAAAGCCAGGAACCTACTATTAAGTGAAGCGGGAATAGCACATCGTAAACGTCGGTGCTGGGATGTGGAAGCCGTCTTTGGGAATATCAAGCAAAATATGGGCTTCAAGCGATTTATGCTTCGGGGAATGGAGAAAGTAACTACTGAAATAGGGTTAATTGCTATGGCGGCAACTTAAGAAAATTCAGTATAGCATAGGAAGGGGGCTTCCTTGCCTTTTTTTATCATTAAGAATATCTACAAAAGAAGAAGCACTTCTTTCACAAAAACTTTTATCAATAAAAAAGGCCATCTAAATACTTTTTAGACAGCCTCTTTTTTTGGTGCGGACAAAGATCCTTCCCACCAAAAATAATTATCTTTATTAGGTAAATATCAGATTTTAAATTAAAGTCCCTTAAACTCAAAAAAATCTTCGAAAGACATACCTTCTTCTATCTCTAATTTTTTTCTTAATCTGTGCCGAGCCACTTTAATAGAGCTCAGGGAAATACCAAATAATGTAGCAATTTGTTGAGAAGGAAAATTTAATTTAATCAGTGCACATAGACGCAATTCCCTATCAGTAAGAGAAGGATTCTCCTTTTTTAAGCTGGGGATAAAACTGGGATGTACCTGTTTAAATATGGAGTAAAATTGTTTCCATTCGGTATCGATGGCCAAACTATCGTCTATTTTTCCTACGATTTGATCGAAAAATTTTTTAAGCTCAATATGCTTTTTTCCTTCCGCAATGAAATCTTCTTTTATTTCAACTAGTAAGTTATTTTTATGAACGGTTCTCAGGGTACTATTAGTAAGTTCTTCAGTTTTAAATTTCAATTCATCACTCAACCTTTTTTGCTTGAGTTGCTCATTTTGTCTTTCCGTTTCCAATAATTCCAATTCATTTTTATAGGCCTTATCCTTTTCTTTTTCTACTTCCCGGGTTCTAATAGCAACAATCTTTTTAAAATCATCACGCTGTTTTTTAATATTTCTATTACGCCAGTTGGTAAGAAAAAATATACTCAAGCCTAATAACAATATTGAGATTACTTGCACTTCCCGGCGTTGCCAAAAAGCAGGTAACACCAAAAACTCAATATTTGCTTTATGAATGGAGGGTTCTTCTGTACCCTTTTTAGTTGTCACATGTAAATTATATGCTCCGGGAGCAAGATTGGAAAAAGTTATGGAATTAAGTTTGTTTAATGCTTGCCACTCATTATTTAAGCCTTCTAACTTATAAAAATACTCTGTGTCTTCAAGATCGAAATAATTGGAACTCGAAAAATTAACGGTGAAAAGGCTAAAATCCGCCTGGAGTTTTAAAATATCCGATCCTTGCTTATCCAAAAAGCCGGAAGGTTCTATTTCTCTAGAACCTTCTTCTTCAACTATTTTAAAACCCGTAAAAAAAACACGTGGTTGAGATATTTCCTGATGTAAGCTTTCCGGTTCAAAGTATGATAAACCTTCATTTCCCGCGAAATAAACACGACCAGAATTACTTAAACTCGCCTCCCCTCCACGAAAAGGAGTAATCCCATCCTGTATTCCAAAATTACTAATCGTGTCATTATTAATTCGGCTTAACCCGAGGTTGGTACTAAGCCAAATATTTTTTTGATGGTCTATTAGAATGCCGCGGACTATTTTTCCGTATAAGCCTTTCTGCACCCCTATTCGTTCAAATTTTTTATCTCTTCGGGAATACCTATTTAATCCAAAACCATAGGTTCCTACATAAACCGATAAATCCGGGCCTTCCTGAATTGAGAGTATATGGTTTCCACTTAAGCTTGTATTGTCCTTATTAGAAGTATAAAAACTTTCTAACCACTTACCTTCTGCAGATAGAATATTTAGCCCATTTTCAGTACCTACCCAGATTTCCCCTTTTGCATCCTTATAAAGGCTAGTTATTCTATTATCACTTAAACCTTCGCAAGTATGGGTATTGAGTCGTTTTATAATGTTAAGCTGCTCATTATATATTACAATTCCATTTGAAGTTCCTACCCAAATATCTCCATCTGATCCTTTTTCAATAGCGTAAATACCACCTAAATTTTCTTTTCCTATGAAACTTATAAATTTATGTTTATTGGTGTCATAAATATTCAAACCCTTTCTTAATGAGCCTATCCAAATACGCTCTTTTTCATCCTCCAGCATGGAAAGAATAATATCGCCCGATAGATCCTTGGCATTATTTTTATCATCAATAAAAATATTAACCTCACCAGTTTGTGGATTATACTTCCGTAAGCCATTTCTCCCCGCTGTGATCCACAGATTAGCCTGAGAATCTTCAAGAATTCGGGAGCCTTGTTTATCGGTTTCAAAAGCTAATTTATGCGGAGAAACATTATATACACTCATACGATCCTTAAAGTAGCTAATGCCACCGTGAACGGTACCCGCAAATATTACGTTATGCATCCCCCTACCAAAACAAAAAATGGAATTATCCGATAATCCCCATTCACCATCTTCCTGTTTAAAATAGGTGAATTTGTCCTTTACCGGCTCATACAAATTAATCCCACCTCCATCAGTCCCTATAAAAAACCGCTCATTATTACCCTCATATAATCCCAGAACTACATTGTTATTAATACTTTCTCCTCTTTTAGCCTTAGCTGTATAGTGACTTAATTCTTTGGACTCCAAATTATATCTATAAAGGCCATTACCTAAGCTAGCTATCCATACTTGACTTTGACTATCAACCAAAATATCACTAATGGGATAATGATTTTCTATTTCTTGTAAAGGATGCAGTGCTTTTGATCGTGGATCAAAACTCCAGACTTCACCGTTACTGGTTCCCAGCCATATCTTTCCATACCTATCTTGTGAAAGGGAAATAATATCCGCATTGGGAAAGCTCGGGTTCAATCGGCAGGCATTAAAGCTATAATTCTTTTTACCTTCCTGAATAAAATAAAATTTTCCAGTGCTTCCCCCAATCCAGAAATCGTGAGAATTGGAAATGGAAATGCTAAAAATCTTCTGGTTAAAGATAGGATCAGTGGCTTTCTTATCCACGGAACGATAAAGCTCAAATCGGTCTTTTTCCTTATTATAGTTGTATAAACCTCTATCGGTTCCAACCAAGATATTATTTTCTCCTTTTACCTGTAACTTGTAAATAGTAATGCTCTTATCTAAAGGATACAATCTTACCTGATCTCCGTCGTAGCTATTGACACCAAATTTTGTAGCAGCCCAAATAATTCCATTTTGATCCTGCATCACCTGATTTATTCTATTATCAGAAAAACCATCACTCATATCTAAATGCTCAAACTGCAAAACAGGTTCTTGCGCATAAGTTACTATTGACACAAAAATAAATATGATTTTTAAAAAAATACTCTTAAAAAAGTGTGAAGTGAAACTATTAAATAACAAAATTTCTAGCCTTGTAAATGGATATAAAAACATATATCTATGATTATGAGTAATTTATAGGTATTTGCTAACTCAAAAGTAATGTTAATGTAACCCAAATGTATACCCGCAAAATACAAATTTATTTAACATATCTATAAATTCGTCTCCACAAAGAATTAACCCGAAAACGATATAGCCTACAGTTTCTTATAAAATCGAAACTTTTTGAGATGCAATTTTAACTAAACTTAAATTTTAATCCTTAAAAATTAACATAAACAATATGCATGAAAAAATACTTACTACTAATTAATTTTCAACAGGTTGAAAAACAGGAGATTTTACTAACTAAATACCAATAAATTTTTATAAGATGAAAAGATTTTTGACTTTTTGCACGATCTTATTATCGTGTCAATCAATTTTAATAGCACAGGAGTCTATTACCGTATCGGGAAAAGTAACCGAAGCTGAAACTGGAATGCCTATCCCCGCAGCCAATATTCTGGAGAAAGGTACTTCCAATGGGGTAATGAGTGATTTTGATGGTAATTTTTCAATTGACATTCCCGACGATGCTATTCTAGAAGTCAGCTATATAGGTTATGCCAGTAAAGAGATAAAAGTAAATGGCCGAAAAGAAATTGATATTATTCTAGAAACAGATGCCGCAGCTTTAGATGAAGTGGTTGTAGTTGGTTATGGTACAGTTAAAAAAAGTGATTTAACGAGTGCAGTTTCTTCAATAAAGCAGGAAAAAATAGAAAAATACGGCACTGGAAATGTAGGTGATGCTATCCAAGGCCAGATGGCAGGTGTACAAGTCACTTCAAATTCAGGCGGTCCTGGGGCAGGAGTAGATATTAAAATTAGGGGAACTTCTTCCCTAGGTAATAATAATCCTTTATATATTATTGATGGTATACCAAGTGATATAAATAGTATTTCTCCTAATGATATAGAATCTATAGAAGTTCTAAAAGATGGAGCTTCTGCGGCAATTTACGGTTCAAGAGCTGCCAATGGGGTTGTTCTTGTCACAACTAAACGAGCTCGGAGTGGGGAATTTAAATTAACAGTAAATGGATATTTTGGTTTCGATCACCTAGGCAAAAGCATACCGGTTATGAATGCCGAGCAACATGTGAGAACCATCAATCAGGCTTTTGTTAATGATGGATTAGAGCCATTCTATTCAGATTCTCCCGAGACCTATGGCGCTGGTACAGATTGGTCAAAAGAATTTTATGCTACAGCTCCAATTCAAAATTATAATTTGAATTTTTCCGGTGGTTCCGAAAAGGCGAAAGTAAATACTTCAATAGATTATTTTAATCAGGATGGTATAGCTCTAAACACCGGTTTTGAACGACTATCTGCTCGGATAAATTCGGAGTTTAAAAAGGGAAAATTTACCTTTTCTGAAAATCTTAATGCCTTTATTAGTAGGACAGATAATACAAACGCAAATGCTGTTTGGAGAGTTTTGGAAATGCCACCCACGGTTCCTGTGTACAATCCTGGCAATTTGGGAGGTTATGGAGGTACTTACGGCGCGATGTTCGATATTATAAGCCCTGTAGCTGCACAGAATATATATACTAATTATACAAATAACGATTTCATAAGAGGAAATTTCACAGTGAATTATGAGCCTATAAATAATTTAAATATAAAATTAAATACAGGTGGTACATTAAATAATGGTTACAACCTAACTCATGTAAAAAAATATAATCTTGGCACATTACAGAATCCACTCAATAATATGAGCGAGGATAGAAATCGTAATATCTCATGGATTGTTGAAGGGACTGCCGATTATGAATTGGAAATTAAAGAACACATCTTCAATTTTTTATTAGGAGTTTCTTCTCAAAAAGAATCATTCAGAAATACATATGGTTATGGTAATGGATTACCAGATAATATATTAGTTCTTGGAGCTAGCACACAAGATTTATCTGTTTCTGGATTGGAATGGAATCATACATTAGCATCTCAATTTGGACGTATTAATTATAATTTTGATGATCGATATTTGGCTTCAGCAACACTAAGAAGAGACGGGTCTTCGCGTTTTGCGGAGGAAAACAGGTGGGCCCTATTTCCATCAGCTTCGTTTGCCTGGCGGATATCAAATGAAGACTTTTTTCCTGAAGAAAATCTAATAAATGATCTTAAATTACGCGTTAGCTATGGAGAATTGGGAAATCAAGAAATTGGCAACTATGCATTCTCTGCACTAATAAATTCTACACAACACTATCCCTTTGGAGGGGATCAAAGTCTTGATTTTGGTGCTACTCAACTAAATTTAGCTTCTCCAAACATCAAGTGGGAAACCAATGTAAGTAAAAATATAGGCTTAGATCTAAGCATGTTCCAGAATAGTTTATCTATTACGGCAGATTATTATACTAATAATTCAAAAAACTTACTTTTAAGAGTACCAATTCCATTTTCCAATGGATCAAACTTATATCCTTATGAAAATATCGGAGAAATAAGAAATAGAGGATTGGAATTTGATGTTAACTGGAATAAAAATATTGGCGAAATGAACCTAAATCTGTCTGCTAATTTAAGTACTGTAGACAACAAAGTACTTAAGTTAGGTAGTGGAGAACAAACAATTTGGGCAGGGGCACCCTACCATTTAGCCGAAAATACCACCTTGACCAAAGAAGGTGGAAAGGTTGGAGCTTTCTACCTAATTGAAACTGACGGAGTCTTTCAAAATCAAGAGGAAATAAATAATTATACCTATACCGATGAATCCGGAAACACAAATCCCATACAACCCGATGCCTTACCAGGAGATATTCGGTTTAAAGATGCTAATAATGATGGAGTTATAACCTCAGAAGATAGAGTTTATTCTGGATCCTCAATGCCTAATTTTACGTATGGATTTAATGTCCAATTAAATTGGCGGAATTTTGATATAAATGCATTTCTCAACGGTTCTCATGGGAATAAAATATATAATGGAACGGCCTATTCTATCGAAGGAATGAGCAATTTCACAAACCTGGGCACTAAACTATTAGATGCCTGGAGCCAGGACAATCCCTCTAATATACCGAGGTTAACCAGATTAGATCCCAATCGAAATGGACGTAGCTCTAGTGATCGATTTTTAGAGGATGGCTCATATTTAAGATTAAGAAATTTACAACTAGGCTATACCTTACCTAAGGATTTAATTGAAGGTATTAGTAATTTCAGAATCTATATAGCAGCACAAAACCTTTTTACCCTTACAGGATATTCAGGCTATAACCCGGACATTTATTCAAGTTCTGGTTTGTTAGATCGTGGAGTTGATACAGGTATTTACCCATATTCGAAAACCTATAGGATAGGTTTACAAATCTCTTTATAAAAAAATAATATTAAGTTATGAAAGCACTCAAAATAATAAGCATATTTATAGTTCTTGTTGGATTTACCAGTTGTGAGGATTTCTTAGATGAACAAGACCCATCTCAAATCACCAATGCAACTTTCTGGAATACAGAAAATGAACTTGAGAAAGGTTTGACAGCAACATATAGTGCACTGAAACAAACTTACTTATGGAGTAGTCAAGGTTATAAAAATATGAATTCCAGAGGTGATGATATTGTAGCGCGACTTCAAAATCCACAGATTTACAGACCAGATTTATTCACAAATGATCCTTCCAATACTTTTGCGAGAGATATGTGGAAAGAGTCCTATATTTTAATTTACCGCGCAAATCAAGTTATTGATAACGCAGTTGGGATTCAAATGGATGAAACAAGAAAAAATGAGATCATTCTTGAAGCAAAATTTTTAAGAGGTTTAGCGTATTTTGTTCTAGCAACCAATTTTAAGCAAGTGCCTTTAATAGTATCCTCTGTACCAGAAACGAAATTTCCTGAAAAAGCTACCGAAGAAGAACTATGGCGCCAAATAGAAACTGATTTCCAGGACGCTACCCAATTACCCAATGATTATTCTTTAGATAAAACCGGCCACGCTACTTCTTGGGCGGCAAAGGCTTTTTTGGGAAAAGCATATTTATATAATGAAAAATGGCAACTTGCAGCGGATACTTTTAAGGACATTATAGATAGTGGGCAGTTCTCCCTGGTAGAAAATAGTTACTATAATTGGGATGAAAGCCATGAAAATAATAGTGAGTCTATTTTTGAAATTCAATATACATTTTCCTCCGTGAGTTCTCAACATAATCAAAGAGCGGTACATTTTGCTCCTGCTGGTGTTGGTGGATATTACGTATTAAGTCCCAGTAAGTGGATTTTTGAGGAGTTCCAGAAAGAAAAAACTGTTGATGGTGATATTGACCCTAGGATGTACGACACCTTTATCTGGAACTATCCTGAGGCTCAGATTTACCAGGTTCCATTTAAAGATTTCTTTGCAGAAGATTTAGATTACATCGCTTGGAAAAAATTTCAATTATGGGATAAACCGATTTCAGAAGCTTCTCTTTGGAGATCAGAAATAAATGAACGTATTATGCGATTGAGTCATGTATTACTAATGCACGCAGAATCTGAAGCTGAATTAGGCAACCTTCCATCGGCTATAAGTTCAACAAATAGTATACGCGAAAGAGCTAATTTATCCCCATTAAATGGAGACTTGTCCCAAGAGGAAATTTTAGCAGAAATTAGACATCAACGGGCACTTGAATTTCATTTTGAAGGAGAAAGATGGTATGATATTATTAGATGGGGAATAGGAGATGATGTCTTTCTTAACAATTTAGAAAGATCTGATTATACGCAGAAGTATGATTATTTCCCAATTCCACAAGAAGAAATAGATGCTAACCCAAATTTAGATCAGAACCCAGCTTGGGAATAAAAAACATCTATAAAAAATATTACGTTAATTTTCCCAGAATCTTAAAATAACCAATTAATTTGTAATTAGCCATAAAAGACAGGTTTGAAATAGTAACCTGTCTTTTTATTACCAGTATTTTATAAAAAATCTTAAACATATATAACTCAAAATTTATATAAATTGAATGATAGAACTGCAACGTATTTTTAAACTATATAGATGAAAATTTATCTAAAATCTTATATATATCTTTTAATATTTAATTCCCTGGGGCTTATTCCCTTACAAGTGAAAAGCCAAAATATCACCTCTCCCAATATCGTACTAATTTATGCGGATGATCTTGGATACGGAGATATTAGCAGTTATGGAGGAGATATTCCTACTCCGCATATAGACAACTTAGCTAAAAATGGTTTAAAATTCACCAACGCCTATGCAGCTGCAGCAACTTGCACGCCTTCCCGATATGCCATGCTTACCGGGGAATATGCCTGGAGAAAGCAGGGTACAGGAGTGGCGCCAGGTGATGCTACGAGTCTTATATTGCCCGGAAGCACTACTTTGCCGGGAGTTTTGCAAAAAGCTGGCTATAAAACTGCGGTAGTAGGAAAATGGCATCTTGGCTTGGGAAAAAAGGCGCCGGTTAATTGGAACAAAGATATTAAACCGGGCCCTTTGGAAATAGGGTTTGATTATGCATACCTCCTACCCGCTACAGGTGATAGGGTACCAACCGTTTTTGTAGAAAACCACCGTGTAGTAAACCTGGACCCTGAAGATCCAATAACTGTAAGCTATCGCAAAAACTTGGATGAGGGTCCTACCGGAAGTAAAAACCCAGAACAATTAAAAATGATGTATTCCCATGGACACAACCAAAGTATCACCAACGGGATAAGCCGAATTGGTTATATGAGCGGCGGGGAAAAAGCCTTATGGCAGGATGAAGATATCGCCGATGTTCTTATAAATAAATCGGTTGGGTTTATAGAAGAGAACAAAGACTCTCCATTTTTCCTCTATCTGGCCACCCATGATATTCATGTACCCCGTGTACCCCATAAGCGTTTTGCCGGCACTACCGGAAAAGGTGCGCGTGGTGATGTAATTGTGCAATTGGATTATACGGTAGGCACAGTTCAAAAAAAGCTCAAAGAATTAGGTTTAGAAGAAAACAGCCTCTTAATTTTCACCAGTGATAACGGTCCCGTCTTAGATGATGGTTATGTCGATGGCGCTGCAGAAAGATTAGCAGAACACGATCCCTTCGCAAACTTTCGTGGTGGAAAATACAGCACCTTCGAGGCCGGCACAAGAGTACCCTTTCTAGTGCAATGGAAAGGTAAAGTAAAATCCAATCAGGAATCTACTGCATTGATGAGCCAGGTAGATTTCTTAAGGTCCTTTGCCACTTTTACAGGACAAAATCTTCCTAAAGATATAGCTATAGACAGTCAAAACCACTGGAACACTCTAATTGGAGAACAAGCTAAAGGTAGAAAGTCCGTGGTTCAACAAGCGATTAGAAATGTCCTGTCTTATATTGAGGGGAATTATAAATATATAGAACCTCATTCTGGACCTTCAATGGTGCCCTGGGGTGTAGAAATAGAAACGGGTTTTAATCAAGAGCCACAGCTTTATAACCTTAAAAAAGACCCGGGTGAAACAGAAAACCTGGCTTCAAAAATGCCAGAAAAAACAAAAGAAATGGCAGCAGCCCTCAATAAAATTAGAGATTCTAAAGTATTAGGCACAAGCACAACTGACTGACAACCCGGAAATATAAATCTTACAAAATGCTGGTAACCCATTTCCGAACCTTTATTTCCTAGCATTAAATAAGCGAAAATCTAAATTAAGTTATATGTTAAATTACAAAACATTCCTTTGCTCGCTATGTATAGTAGCAGCTTTATTCTCCTGTAAAAATCAAGAGGAACAGAAAAAGACAGAAAACAAACGGCCAAATATTGTATTTATGATGTCTGACGACCATGCATACCAGGCAATAAGTGCGTATAATGATAAACTTATCAATACACCAAATATTGACAGGCTGGCCAGTGAAGGGGTTCTTTTCAACAATGCTTCTGTAACCAATTCTATTTGCGCCCCATCGCGAGCTGTTATATTAACTGGCAAGCACAGTCATTTAAATGGGAAAATTGACAACCTTAGTAAGTTTGATACTACTAATATAACTTTCCCACAAATCTTACAGGATGCCGGTTACCAAACAGCAATGTTTGGAAAATTACACTTTGGAAACAATCCAAAAGGTTTTGATGAATTTAAAATCCTACCCGGCCAGGGTAGTTATTATAACCCTCGCTTTATAACCAAAGACGGGGATACCGTCATAGATGGTTATGTTACCGATATAATTACAGATCTCACTATTAACTGGCTGGAGGAAAAACGCGATAAAGAAAAACCATTCCTATTAATGTATCTACACAAAGCGCCACACCGGGCCTGGTTACCGGCAGAAAGACATTATAAAGAATTTACTAAAAAAGAATTCCCATTACCCGAAACGCTTTTTGATGATTACACCCGTATCCATCCTGAAGACCTTGAAGCTAGTTCTCCCGATGCAGCATCTAAAAAATACAATTTAGCCCCTCCAAAAAGCCGTAAAAGTACAGCCGCAAAAACGGCTGAAATGAATATTCTTACCCACATGATCCTAACTAATGATAATAAATTGAAGGATACAACAATTCAAAAACTGGGAATAAAAGAGCGTTACCTGGGAGATCCTACCAATAGGATGAATAAAGAGCAAAAAGCTGCATGGGATAGGGTCTACGATCCTATAAATAAAGAGTTTGCTGAGAAATATCCAGAGATGGATGATGAAGATTTAATGAAATGGAAGTATCAACGTTATATGCAGGATTACCTGGGGACTATTGCCTCAGTAGATGAGAATGTAGGTCGGGTGTTGGATTATTTAGATGACAATAACCTATCTGATAACACCATAGTTGTTTATACTTCAGACCAGGGTTTCTATCTGGGAGAGCACGGTTGGTTCGATAAAAGATTTATGTATGAAGAATCTTTTAGAACTCCTTTACTTATAAAATGGCCAAATAAAATAAAAGCAGGTATCACCGAAGGGGAAATGGTGCAGAACCTGGATTTTGCACAAACCTTTTTAGATGCTGCAGGTGTTAATGCTCCAGATGAGATGCAGGGTAAGAGTTTATTACCATTACTAACAGGTGAAAAGCAGGCCTGGGATAGAGATGCTGTTTATTACCATTATTATGAATATCCTGGCGAGCATACTGTAAAAAGACATTATGGTATTGCTACTAAAGATTATAAGATTATCCACTTCTATTATGATGTAGATGAATGGGAGCTTTATGACCGAAAAAATGATCCGCAAGAATTGCACAATGTATTCTACGATCCAGATTATGCCGAAGTAAAAGAAATGATGATGAAAAAGTTAGAAGAAACTCGAAAAAAATATAAAGACTCTGAAGAGTTGGATAAGCAGTTTATTAAGGTCTACGAAGATAAATAAGTAGTAATTATGAAAATCAATTTTAATAACAACTCCCCAAATTTAGCTCCGGAGTTGCTCTCACTAAAAGTGCCGGAAACTACAGTAAAACTAATTCCGCCACCGCAAAGTTTGTGGCTAGAAAAAAGCTTTAGCACTCTAATTCTTTTTCTGTTTATTTTTGGAGTATCTAATTTAATGCAAGCTCAACTTATCCCTGCGCCTTCAAAAATGGAACTTGCAGCAGGGGCATTTGAAGTAGATAAAAATACTTCTCTTCAATTTTCCAAAAAACATGGTTTAGAAGAGATGACTACCTACTTCCAAAAACAGATAAAACGCTTAAGCGGAATTCAGCTCCCTATAAACCAAACTGCAGGCAAGACGATAAAACTGGAAATAGATAAAAATTTAGATCTAAAAAATGAAGGTTATAAATTACAAATATCCACCGACCGTATTGTTATTTCTGCACCTGCTGTGGCCGGTGTGTTTTATGGAGTGCAGAGCGTTCTGCAATATTTTCCAGGCATTCGTACCAACGAAAAAATTACGCTTCCGGCTATGGAAATTACCGATGAACCGGCATTTGCCTGGCGTGGTATGATGCTGGATGTAAGCAGGCATTTTTATTCCGTAGAAACTATTAAGGAGGTATTGGACTTAATGGCTTTTTATAAACTAAATACTTTTCATTGGCATCTAACCGATAATGAAGGCTGGCGATTGGAGATTAAAAAATATCCAAAATTAACCAGTATTGGTGCCTGGCGGGAAGAAATACCGGGTAGTGTTTTTTACAAAAAAGATTCTACTTATGCTGAACCATTAACCGGGAAGCCTTACCGTTATGGCGGGTTTTACACTCAGGAACAAGCCCGGGAAGTGGTTGCTTATGCAGCAAAAAGAAATATTAGGGTAATTCCCGAAATAGAAATGCCGGGACACTCTGCCGCAGCTCTTGCCGCTTATCCAGAATTCTCCTGCGCACAGCCAAAACAGGATCCTCCAGGATCAAACCTCTGGAACGATGTGATAGACACCGAAAATATGGCGTTTAATTATTGTGCCGGGAAAGAAGCTCCATTCCTGTTTTTACAAGATGTATTAGTAGAAGTTATGGATATTTTTCCGTCAGAATATATTCACATGGGAGGAGATGAAGTAGATAAATCTTATTGGAAAAAATGTGAAACCTGCCAGGCAAGAATTAAAGATGAAAACCTGAAAGATGAAAAAGAACTGCAAAGTTATTTTATAAAACGCATGGAGAAATTTCTACAGGCAAACAACCGTAAACTCCTGGGCTGGGATGAAATTCTGGAAGGTGGCCTGGCACCAAACGCGACCGTAATGAGTTGGCAGGGGGAAAAAGGTGGAATTGCTGCTGCAAAATCTGGTCACGATGTAGTTATGAGCCCTAGTGATCCTCTCTATTTTAACCGTTACCAAGCTGATCCCGAACTAGAGCCACAGGCAGCCCCCTACTCTATCAACACCCTAGAACGAGTTTATAATTACAAACCGGTACCAGAAGCTTTAAGTGCAAAAGAGGCTAAATACGTTTTAGGATCACAATTTGCAATTTGGACCGAGTTTATCTCATCGGTAGAACATTTAGAATACATGTTATTACCAAGAATGGCTGCCTTTAGCGAAGCGGTTTGGAGCAATAGGAAAGACAAAAATTTTACGGAATTTACCCGGCGTTTAAATATGGGGCACTACACCAGATGGAAGACTAATGGAGTTAGGTTCCACCCAGAATTTTTTGAACAATCGGAATATTAAAAATATCTTCAAAACCTTTTAAATCAGATGAAACAGATAGTAGTTATATTTTTTGCCTGTCTTTTAGCCGCATGTGGTACAGGAAATATCCAGGATAAACCCGATGGGAAATGGGAACTAATTTGGCAGGATGAGTTTGAAAATGAAGGTAAACCCGATACTGAGAAATGGTCTCACGCACCCAGAAATTCAGCAGATTGGGCACGCTTTTGTACAGACTCAGATGCTACACGATTCGTTAAAGATGGCAAATTACATTTGCGTGGCATTATAAATACCAATAAAAATGATACGGTAAAATACAATACCGGTTGTATTAGAACCACCGATAAATTTTCTTTTAAATACGGGAAAATTCAGGTGAAAGCTAAACTGGATAAAGGAAAAGGCTCCTGGCCTGCCATCTGGATGATGCCTCAAGATCCCAAATATGGTGGGTGGCCACATAGTGGGGAAATAGATATTATGGAACATCTAAACTATGATACCATCGTTTATCAAACTTTGCATACCAATTATATAGATATTCAGGAAAAAAAGGAGTATCCGTCATATTTCACCACGATTCCATTTAAGATAGATACCTATAATGTATATGGGGTGGAATGGTACCCTAATCGCTTAGATTTCTTTGTTAATGGAAAAAAGACATTTTCTTATCCAAAAATTGAACATGCCGATTCAAAGCAATGGCCTTTCAACCAGGAGTTCTTTATTATTCTGGATCAGGCCCTTGGGGGAAACTGGGTTGGCAGCATTAAAGATGAAGATTTGCCCATTGAAATGCTGGTAGATTGGGTGCGGGTTTATAAGGAAATATAATGTAAATGGTGCAGATTCAGAAATTTAAAAATATTTATTAAGGAGTGTGTCCCAAGAATAGTGTCTCAAAAAAACATACTTATAAATCAACCTCAAATATTATCAGTAATTAGCATTTTTGCGTTAAACTTTGTAATAAACAGGAAACTTTTCCCTAACTGCAGGCTCAAATAAAGTATCTACCACTAAAATAGCTTCAATAATTTCAATCTTTTTCGAATTATCTAAAATCTAGTTTTCCAGGAATGGAGTTAACAGGTCTAAAACACTGAAATCATATTCCGGTTTAATAGCATCCAGCCATTTTACCTCTACCTGAGTCAATAAAACCGTGAACCACTAATGAAAATTAGATTAATATGGTTGCACATTAAATGTCTAAAACATCAAAAAAACAGCCTAGGATAAATTACTACAACTCTAAGCGCTTTAATTTTTGTAATAATTCTTCGTTAGTTAAGTATGAAATGATTTGGCAGTTCCTCTACCTTCTCGCAACATAACTGATCCATTACTTGTTTAAATTGTGTTTTTAGCATAGTTATAGTGTGATCTCCTCCTTTATTCCCCAAAGCTGCGGCACCATACATAAAGGATCTTCCCATAAAGGTGAATTTTGCTCCAGCAGCCATAGTACGGGCAATATCTGGTCCAGACCTAAGACCACTATCCATCATTATTTCAATTTTATCACCATATCTATTAGCGATATTGGGTAAAGTTGAAATAGTTGATTGCGCTGCATCCAACTGCCTCCCGCCGTGATTAGATAAAATTACACCATCAAATCCCATTTTTATAGCATCTTCCACATCACGTGGTGCAGAAACTCCTTTAAGAACTAACTTGCCTTTCCACTTATCCCGTATAGGTTTAATTTTTTCAGCATTTAATTTTCCGGAGAAGGTTTTATCCATAAATTTCCCTAGCTGTTTAAGGTTTAAACCTTCGGGAGTATAGGGTTTTAAGGTTTCAAAAGTAGGCACTCCATGTTTTAAAGTATTTAATGTCCAACTTGGTTTTCCTAAAACTTGAAAGATATTTTTCGCCGACATTTTTGGTGGTAATGCCAGCCCGTTTCTAATATCCCTGGGTCTGTAACCAAAAGTAGGCACATCACATAAAAGTACTAAAACGGGACACTCTGCTACTTCCGCCCTTTTTAAGATATCATTTCTAACCTCATCTTCTACCGGATTATACAGCTGAAACCAGGCGTTACCCTGTGTAAGTTCACTGGCACGCTCAATACTCATAGTAGTAACCGTACTTAAAATAAAGGGAATATTATGTTCAAAAGCCGCTTTGGCGAGTATTTCAGGCGAATTAGGCCACATTAGTCCTTGTAAACCTACGGGTGAAATTCCAAAAGGTGCACTATACTCTTTTCCAAATAATTTTGTAGTCGTATCTGCTTCTTTATAATTTTGAAGATATCGCGGTTCTAACTGAATTTTACGAATATCAGATGTATTAATATTTAAATTTACATCTTCATTGCATCCACCATCCAGGTATTCAAATGCGAAATCGGGGATTCTTTTTTTAGCTTTTGCTCGAAGATCTTCTATAGAAGGATATTGAGAATTGAAATTATTAGCCATATTTTCTAGGTGTTTTTTAGATCAAATATTTTATCCATGGGTGTCCATTTCTCGCCATTTTTTGCCGATGGAATAGCCTGCTGATATTGCTGCATTAAACTTTCCCACTCCTGAACCTTAAGATTTTGTCTGTCCGCTTTAGTTTTCATCTCAAAAGAAAAATCATGTTGAGTTTCCATAAGCATGATCAAACGGTTACCTGTGCGGTAAATTTCCATATTTAAAACACCTACTTCATGTATACTTTTAATAATCTCTGGCCAGACTTCACGGTGATACTCTTCATACTTTTTAATTAGTTCAACCTCATCCTTTAAATCACAAGCCAATACATACTTCTTAGTTTTCATGCTTTGTTTTTTTAAAAATATAATAACCATAAATCCCAACAACTATAAAACATAAAACAGGTAAAAAGAACGAGAAATTTATTTCTGGTACACCTAATATTGTAGTATCTGTATAACCGGAACCTCCAATATCTAATACCATACCTTGTAAAGTTGGCATTAGTGCCCCGCCTACAATTGCCATTACTAAAAATGAAGACCCGAATTTCGCATCGTTACCCTGGCCTTCCAAGGCAATTCCATATATGGTTGGAAACATTATTGACATAAAAAAGGAAACACTTACCAAGGCGTATAAACCAATCAATCCCTGACTAAAAATACAAAGCAGACAGGTTAAAATCGCACCGAATGCAAATACCATCAACAATTTACCTGAGCCTATATAGCGGAGAAGGAATGTACCTAACCAACGTCCTATAAGAAATACCAACAAAGCGGCAATTCCATAATTTACCGCACTTTTATTATTAATACCAATAGATTCGGCATATTGATAAAGATAGGTCCAACACATAATCTGCGCCCCCACATAAAAAGCCTGGGTTATCACCCCACCCACAAATTTATTATTGCTAAAGAGTCTTTTTATAGCTGGTATTACGGCTACCCGGGCTTCTTTCTTTTTGTTTTCAGGCATTCTAACTAAAAGTATAACCAGGAAAAATATTATAACTACCAATCCCAATAACACATAAGGAGTACTTATAACTTCTAAATCAGAATTCCTTATGCTAGCCTTAGCATTTTTAGAAAGTGTACTATATATAGGATTTCCATCTGAGTCTAAATCATCCGATTCCAAAGCTCCCAGAATAAAATGTTGTGCTACAATTAAGCCGCCTAAAGCTCCCATGGGATTAAATGTCTGGGCTAGATTTAAACGCCTGGTAGCAGTTGCTTCGCTTCCCATAGCTAGGATATAGGGGTTGGCAGTGGTCTCTAAAAAAGCAAGTCCAAATGTTAGAATATATAGGGCAAACAAAAAGAAAATATATTCCTGGTAAATTGCAGCCGGATAAAACAGTAGGGCTCCCAAAGCATATAAAGCCAGCCCCATAAGCACTCCCCTTTTATAAGAAAATTTATTGACAAAGAGCGCAGCTGGTAAGGCCATCGTAAAATAGCCCCCATAAAATGCAAGTTGAACTAATGAGGCCTGAAAATTATTGAGTTCTAAAACTTTTTTGAAGGCCGAGACCATAGGGTTAGTGATGTCATTTGCAAATCCCCATAAAGCAAATAAAGCCGTTATTAAAATAAACGGTAAGAGAACTTTCCGTGAAACCAAAGAATCTTGCGACATAGGAATTAAGTTAAGGATCGGTCTAAGTGCACATAACCACCATCGGGAGAAAACCACTCTGCGGTAGTATGTCCAGATTTTTTAGATAGGATAAATGCTGCCAAATCGGCTATCTCAGTATCAAGAGTCATTCGATTTCCCATTGGAATATTACGGGTGATTTTATTTAATTTTTGTTCGGGCTTGTCAAAAGAATTCAACCAAGTTTTATATAGAGGCGTCATAACCTCCCCTGGTAAAATTGCGTTCACCCTGATATTATATGGCAGTAATTCTGCAGCCCATTCACGAGTTAGCGCTAACTGCGCACCTTTTGATGCTGCATAACCCGATGTACCTCCCTGACCTACCAGGGCTATCTTAGAGCTAATATTTAGAATATTCCCTTTTGATTTTTTAAGCGCTGGAAGGCAAAAATGCGCCATCTCATAATAATGATTCAAATTATTATAGACTGAATTTGCAAACTTCTTTGGGTTACCAGTTTCTAGACCAATAGTATCATTCACTCCAGCATTATTTACCAGTGCGTCAATTTTTCCGAAGATCTCTAAAACTTCATCAACAATTCTTTTGCATTGGCCTTCTTCATTTAAATTGGCTTGTATAAAATGAGCATTAACTCCACTGGTTTTAAAGGTTTCAAGCATTTCCTTACCGCTTGCTTCCCCACGGCCAACAAACACTGGAATTGCATTTTCCCCAGCAACCGCTTTACTAATAGCTCCGCCTATACCCTTAGTACCGCCAGTTATTAAAATCACTTTATCCTTTAATCCTAAATCCATATCAGAACTTTTTTTTTAAAAAATCTATTTCCTTAAATCTTATCATTCTGTAATTACTCCTATTTCAGCAATTCCCAAAACTTCCGTATCATCAGCACTTCGTTTTCCTAGGAATTTAAAATATCGTGCCTTTGTCGTTTTAAATTCAATAAGTTGTTCTATAGGGTTATTTTTAATATTTGAAAATTCACCTTCACTTACTTTCTTCCATTGTTTTCCATTTTCGCTAAGCATAAATTCATAATCTGCAATTACACCCTGAGGCCATCTACTTTGTTGGGGTAAATAAGTAAATCCTTTTAAATTATAGGTTTTACTGAGGTCTACTATTACCTCCTGCGGAAGTTTCCCTTGTTTTGTCCATACTGAATTTTCATCGGCATCAATAATTTTTCCTGCATCGTCATTTTCATTCAATACTTTCCAATCCTTCTTGGGTATATCCAGCCTAATGTTTGAAATTTCACTATAGGAATTAGTTCCGGGGTTATATGCTACCGCCATTACAAGGGTAGGAGTCTGCAATAAAAATTCTTCAGAATAAGGTTTAGAATCCTTGTTAGGCTCTTCTCCATTTAAGGTATAATAAAGCTCCAGGTTTTTATCATAGCTTTCAATACTAATTAAACCATCTTTATGCTGAACAATTTCCGGAGCTTCCATCACTAAAGGTGCCTTATAAACCTGAATATTTGAAATTAAAGGTCGTGCTTTAGCATCTGTAATATTCAAACGCAAGGCAGAAACTTCAACAGGATCAAACCTTAATATTCGCTTATAGCCTATGGTAGTCTCAGATGCTATTTCCTTCCATTCTCCATTAATCTTCCCTTCTAAAGTAAAAGACTTCACACGCTGTCCTAAAGCAATATATTCCTGAACTACAAACCGGTTAACTTCCTGCAGCTCGTCAAACTCAATCGTTATGTTAGACTTTATGGTTTCCTTTTGCGGCATCCAATAAGCCTTAGTATCCCCATTAATAGCATTTTGAGCACTATAATGAGAGCCTGCCTCTGAAGAAGCTGTAGCTATAGCATCTGTAGCCAAATTCTCAGCAAAATCTTTATCTAACTGCTTCCGCAACTTCATCAATTGTTCTACGTCCTTTTCGTGTACAAGTCCGCGAGTATCTACCGGCAAATTCAATAAAAGTGAGGCATTTCTACCAACCGATTTATAATAGATATCCAACAAATGTGGTAATGTTTTTACCTGGTGGTCCTCCCTGGCGTGATAATACCAACCCGGCCTAATGGAAACATCAGCTTCTGCGGGAATCCAATGTGTCCCGTCATCATCTCCATTTTGGAGATTTCCACTCCCTGGGGTAAATGGGCTCCAATTTGTTTCAGCTGCAAAGCCATGTTCGTTACCTACCCAACGCACATCTGGATTCCCGCCACTAAAAATTACTGCTTCAGGCTGAAGCTCCCTAACTATTTTGGTTACTTTATCCCACTCATAATAGGTTGCGTCATCAATTTTTCGGTTTTCATTAGCACCTCCATAATAACCGGTCCCGCCATTCGCTCCATCAAACCATACCTCGAATACAGGTCCATAGTTTGTTAAAAGCTCCTCCAATTGTTTATGAAAAACTTTCACATATTCTTCCCTGGCGTACTCAGGATGATTACGATCCCATGGTGATAAGTAAACGCCAAATTTTAGTCCGAATTCTTCACAGGCTTCTGCCAGTTCTTTCACTAAATCTCCTTCGCCATTTTTCCAGGGAGAATTTTTAACTGAATGCTCTGTGGTTTCTGTTGGCCAAAGACAAAATCCGTCGTGATGTTTTGCCGTTAAGATTATTCCTTTCATCCCGGCATCTTTAGCGGTTTTTGCCCATTGCCTTGTATCGAGATTTGTAGGATTAAAATTCTTTGGAGATTCGCCGCCTTCGCCCCACTCCATATCGGTAAACGTATTCATATTAAAATGAACAAAACCGTAGTATTCCAACTCCTGCCAGGCTAATTGCCTTTGTGATGGAACAGGTCCTACCGCTTCCGGTTCATTTACATTTTCTTTGCATGAAATCAAGCTGATTAATACTAATAACAGCAATAACAAATTTGGATTTTTCATTATTTAAATATTTTAATAGGTAGTTCTACTTTCTTATTGGTTCTTTTATCTAAAGGCATTTGCGCATCAACCGATTCTAGATATGAACTCAAAATTGTAGCTAATTCCTTTGTTTTTTTAGTATGAGTTTCTGATATATTGGTGGTTTCCCCAATGTTTTTTCTAATATTGAATAATTCAAAACGGCGATCTTTATGGTAATAAATAAGTTTATAATCTCCCTTTCTAATTGCGCTAAATGTGGCAATTCCAGGACCACTACCACCCCATTTATTAGGGAAATGCCAGAATAATGGACGTTGATTACGAGATTGATTATTTTCTTCAATTAATGACACAAAACTTTGGCCATCCACTTTTTGTTTTAAAGCAGGTATATGGCTTTTGGTCATTTCCAGGATACTGGAAAAAAAGTCTTCAATTATAACATAATCATCAATACTGGATGCAGGTTTGGTTTTTTCAGGCCAGTAGACCAACATAGGCACCCTAATTCCTCCTTCATAGGCAGAACCCTTACCACTGTTTAAAGGTGCATTATGCGTATGTGGTTCTCCTCCACGAGCGTGTGCGCTTAACCCGCCATTGTCTGACATAAAAAGAATGATCGTATTTTCTTCTAAATTATTTTCTTCCAGATAATCCATAATATCCCCCAAACTCTTATCCATTCCTTCAACCATAGAAGCGTATTTAGCTTCAGTCTTATCCAGACCTGTATCAAGATATTTATGATAAAAACGCTCATCAGCCATAATAGGCACGTGCACGGCATAATGTGACATATGTAAAAAGAAAGGCTTTTTACCAACCACCTCATCTAAACTTTGCAATGCTTCACGCGTAATAGCTTCGGTTAAAAAAATATCTTTACCGTGATACTTTTCCAAACCGGGTACGGCCCACTCTGACTTGCCGGCTTTTCCATTTCCAAAATTTTCCGTTCCTAAAAAACTCTCCGGTGCCCCGGCGGCGTGACCCGCAATATTTACGTCAAAACCTAAATTTAAAGGATTTTCACCCGGTGTATTTTTAGCTCCTAAATGCGCTTTCCCTGCGTGAATAGTATAGTAACCATTCATTTTTAAAAGCTCAGGTAAAGTATTTGCCACAAAAGAATTAGGAACATCTTCGTTCTTGGAAATTCCATTCATGTTCCATTGTGGAAACTCCAGGTGTTCATCAGCAGCATCTTTAGACTCGTTTTTATCTAACGTCCAATTTGTAACTCGATGCCGTGCTGCATTGGCTCCTGTTAAAATACTTACTCTTGAAGGAGAACAAATAGGAGTTGCATAGGCCTGGGTGAATTTAGTTCCCTTCTTTGCCAGACGCTCCATATTTGGAGTATGATAAAGTTTATTAAATGCTGTTTCTTCTGTCCAAAATGGAACCGAAGTATCTTGCCAGCCCATATCATCTACAAGAAACAAAACCACATTCGGTTTTTGTTCCTGAGCATTTAAAGTCGAAAAAATGATAAATAGAATGTAAAAAAATATAAAATAGAGGTTTTTCATAAATCACGGATTATTTTTAATTCTGAATTCAATATTACTTCTAGATTATTACCGGGAAGTTTAATTTTGATTTTTTCCTGGCCATATTTAATTTTAACCTGTTGTTTTTTGTTTGTTCTTAAAGTAAGTTGCTTTAATCTACCCAGTTCCCAAAGTATATCGACACCTATATCACCTCTTGCTTTTAATCCTTTAATATGTCCTTGCTCCCAGGCTTCAGGTAATGCCGGTAGTATCCGTAGAAAACCTTCATGAGATTGCAATAGCATCTCAGCAATACCAGCGGTATAGCCAAAATTTCCATCAATTTGAAAAGGAGGATGTAAATCGAATAAATTATCTGCCAGAGAAATTTCAAAAAACTTATGAATGTTTTCCCTTGCAGCTTCAGCATCAAATAATCGCGCATTAAAGTTTATCATCCACGCTCTACTCCAACCGGTTCCTGCACCCCCATGTTTTAATCTATAATCAATAGATTTTTGAGCACCTTCAAATAAATTGGAATCGGCTACCGTGATTCCGGAACCTGGATGAAGCGCGTATAAATGAGAAAGGTGTCTATGTCCCTTTTCAGGTTCCTCATAAGGCTTAGTCCATTCTAAAATCCTGCCGTCAGGTCCTAATTTTAACCCTGGGGTTAATTTGTTTCTTTTTTCTTCTATTTCTCCTAAAATAGCATCTTCTATATCTAGAATTTCTGCAGCTTTTAAGGTGTTATCAAATACTTCGGCGATTATTTGATGCCCCATAGCACTACCATAAGAAAGTGCCACTCTTTCTCCCTGCTCATTGATGTAAGAGTTTTCGGGAGAAGTTTCCGGGAAAGAAACAAAACTTCCAGTTTTTTCATCTTTCACCAACCAACCGGCATAAAATGTAGCAAACTCCTTTAAAACGGGATAAGCAGTAGTTTTAAGAAACTCTTTATCCTGAGTGAACAGGTAATGTTGCCAAAAGTGTTGTGCAAGCCATCCGCCGCCGTGAATCCAACTGCCCCAATAAGCCTCACGAGCCTGCATATAGGGCGCCCCCCATAGATCTGAAGCATTGTGAAGCACCGCTCCTTCTAAACCGTACTGTTCTCTAGCCGTGTTTTTTCCCCGCTCAACCAAACGTTTAGTATAATCAAATAACGGTTCGTGAAGTTCACTTAGGTTGGTGACTTCTGCCGGCCAGTAATTCATTTGTAAATTTACATTTAAGTGATAATCGGCATTCCAGGGTGCGGCAATATGTTGGTTCCATAACCCCTGTAAATTTGCAGGATTAGTACCCGGCCGGGAAGAGGAGATTAGCAAATACCTACCATATTGGAACAAGTCGGTAATTAGCGCCCGGTCTTCCTTTCCTTTCTTAAAAGCCTCCAGTCGTTTATCGGTTGGTATGCTGTCAATAACATTTTTGTTAAGGGAAAAGTCTACTCTTGTGAATAATTCCTGGTAATCTTTTTTGTGCGATTCTAATAATTCATCAACAGTTTTTATACTAAGCTTCTCTAATGTCAGCCTATTTTTCTGCTGAAAATCTTCAGTATAAAATGAAGTATTGCTCACCAGGTACAAGGTCACTTGTTTAGCACCTTCTATTTTTAAGCCGGAAGCATCTGAATAAACCTTTCCGGAATCTGTTTCAGCCTGGAGTAAAGTTTCAAATTTAACCCCATAATCCAAAGGTTTAGGTTTTGAATTTTTTATGGCACCCATCTGGGTAATTTCACCTAACATGGAAATTTGGTTCTCGGCAGGGCTACTTACTTCTACTGTTTTATAACCTTCATCTTTCGGGCGATCTAAGTTCACACTAAAATTTAATCCTGCTTTTGCCGTTGTACTTAATTGAACTATAATGGCATCATCTGCTGCGGTTGCAAAAATTTTACGATGATATTGCTCGCCGTCTATAGTATAGCTCACCTCTGCCAAAGCATCATTCAAGCTAAGGCTTCGCCTATAATTTTTAACTTTTCCGGAGTGTTCAAAATCCAAATAAAGATCTCCCATAGTTTGATGGGATTTCACAATATCTTTATTCGAAAACCTATCTATAATTTCTTTATCGGCCTTACTGGTCTTTCCATTTAAAATTAACTGCCTGATGTAATCCAAATCTTCCGGGCCTCCTTTTGAATCGCCCCAATCAGGGCCACCGGGCCAGAGCGAATCTTCATTTAATTGAATTCGCTCATTAATTGTGTCTCCAAAAATCATTGCCCCCAGTCTACCATTCCCTATGGGCAGTGCCTCCATCCAGTTTGATGCAGGCTGCGCATACCATAGCACATGTTCATTTAAGTCTTCTTTATCTTCTTTTTTCTCTTTAGGAGCCGAACATCCCAGCCCGAGTGCTAGAATTAAAAGCAATGATTTTTTGATCATAATTGGTAAAAATTAATTGCGTTAAGCCCCATTATTTTTTCTAAAACGATTTCGTTTCTAGTTTTAAAAAAATCCTCAGTAATATTAACAGTATCAGAATATTGTCCGGCTGCCAAAGAAACCGGCCAATCAGATCCAAACATTAATCTATCGGATCCAAAAACCTCCAAAGCAAATTCAAAAAAAGGATAAAAATCTTTGGGTTTCCAATTAAAATTCTCAGTTTCAGTTAATAGACCGGAAAGCTTACAAGACACATTCTTTTTATCTGCCAGTTTTGTTATTAATTCTTTCCATTTTTTAGAAATTCCCTTTGAAACATTAGGTTTAGCGAGGTGATTTAAAACAAACTTTTGGTTTGGAAAATTAGAAACCAATTCAATAGTATTGGCCAACTGATTTTCCAAAACCAAAAGATCGTAGGTTAGGTTGAAGTTTCCAAAAGCTTCCATTCCCTTCAAAAATTGGGGTTGAAGCATATAACCAGCCGGTTTAGCCTGTAATAAATGCCGAACTCCTTTAAATTTAGGGTCTTTTGAAAAATAAGCCAGGCGCTCCTCAAGATTATCGCCAGTAAAATCAACCCAACCTATAACTCCTTTTATAAACTCATATTCTTTAGCCAGATTCAGCAAAAATTTGGTCTCATTTTCAGTGGGAGCAGCTTGCACTGCAACACAACCATTTACCTTATTCCTTTCCAGAACAGGCTTCAGGTTTTCAGGAAAAAAATCTTTCCTAATTACCGACATCTCATCGGGAATCCAGGCATCTTTCTCTTTCTCAAACTTCCAAAAATGCTGATGGCTATCTATTCTCATTGCCTATTCTTTATAAGCTTTTGCCACTTGTTTAGAAGTCCCAAGGCCTTCTATACCCAATTCTACAACATCTCCGGGTTTTAGGTAGCGCTGCGGATTTAAGCCCATACCTACCCCAAATGGGGTTCCGGTAGAAATAATATCGCCGGGCAACAAACTCATAAACTGACTTACATAGCTAATTACCTGAGGTATGTTAAAAACAAAGTCTGAAGTGTTGCTTTGCTGCTTAATCTCACCATTCAGTTTTAGCCATAAATCAAGGTTATGCGGATTTGGAATTTCATCTTTAGTAGCTAAAAATGGTCCTAAGGGTGCAAACGTATCACAGCTTTTTCCTTTAACCCATTGCCCTAACCGCTCTAATTGAAATTCTCGCTCGCTATAATCATTATGCAACACATAGCCGGCTACATAATCTATGGCTTCCTCTTCAGAAACATAACTGGCCTTTTTACCAATTACTACTCCCAATTCTACTTCCCAGTCTGTCTTTTGGCTGCCTTTAGGAATAATTAAATCGTCGTTAGGTCCTACAATAGCACTACTTGCTTTAAAAAATATAACCGGTTCTGATGGTACCTCCATACCACTTTCTTCGGCGTGTTTCGCATAGTTTAGACCAATACAAACCAATTTAGAAGGACGTTTAACCGGTGCTCCCAAACGTTCTTGTAAATCTATTTCAGGGCAATTATCTTTATTTTCTGAAAGCCAGTTTTTAAGATCTTCCAGACCGTTTTCGGCAAAAAAATCTTCGGTATAATCTTTTCCAAATGCCGAAACATCTATTCTTTTTCCTGTTTCTAATTCAATTCCCGGTTTTTCCCGTCCGGGAGCTCCAAATCGTATTAATTTCATAATCTATTTTTTACTGAATTTTAAAAGTCCAGGCATCGTGACCGGGCAATTCCCCATATTTAATACCTGATGTATCTATAATTAATGTATTGTTGCTGTATGTCCAGGGTAATTCCCTATCTAAGCCCAACAAATGAACTTTTGTACCCTTAGCAGGTTTGTCTATTTCCAACGCCAACTCATCATCTGGCCATTCATAACTTATAGCATATAAAGCATCGTTATTCTTTGTATAACTTAAATAGGTTTTTAAAGAAGTGAATTGCACTTGTAAACCTTTCTCCTGCCCATTTTTATCAATAAAAAATGCCTTAGAAGGAACTAGCTCCTTTTCAGTGTTAGCCGTGCTCCAAAACAATTTAATCTTGGCGTTTTGCTTTTTCTCGCGGTAATTAATTTTAATTGGAGTGCGCTCGTTGGCCTTTAAACGAATTGTGCCTTTATCTGAAGTCCCGGTATTGGCTCCCATAACCTCAGCTTCATTATCGGGTGCTGTATAATTACTATTAATAATGGTTTTGCCATCAATTTGCACCATAGCCTCATCATCTACTTCAATTTCAAAAGTATATTTCCCTGTTTTTGGCGCTACAATAAAGCCTTCCCAGGTTGCCTGAAAATCGTCTTCGCGTATACCTTTTATAGGTGAATTTCTTACCCAGTTAAAGTTAATTACACTATCTACTCTTTGTAAACTAACTTCTTTTTCTTCCCCGGTTTTTGAATAGGCTTCAGCACCATAAATAGCTTCTCCATTAATATCCAACCAGGTTCCCAACTGTTTTAAACGTTCCTGTTGAATCATAGGAATTTGCCCATCGGCCCTTGGGCCAACATTCAAGATCATTCCACCACCATTGGCAACGGTTTGTACAAACCTTTCAATGAGTTCTTTTCCGGTTCCGTAGGCCTCTAAATTTTCATTTCGGTTTAAGCCAAAACTACGGCCAATTCCTCTTACCTCTGCCCAGGGTCTTTCGGTTTCTACAATTCCTGAACTATATTCCGGGGTTAAAAAACCAACATCAAGGCCATGGCCCCAACGATTATTCACTATGGCATCTTTTCCTACTGTTTCGTAATACCAATTTATTAGCTGTGGAGCTTGCCATTGTTCGGCTGTATTGTACCATTCGCCATCAGAAAAAATCAATGTAGGTTTATACTTCTTTACCAATTCTTTAAACTGCGGCACCATATATTCTTCAACATATCGTCCAATACTATCGTGCGGATCTGTATACCAGCGGTGTAAAGGATGGTTCCATTCGGCTAAAGAGTAATATAATCCCATTTTAAGATCCTCGTCCCTAACGGCTTCTGTTAATTCTCCTACAATATCACGTTTTGGGCCGGTATCGACACTGTTCCAGTTTCGGTTAAATTTACTTGGCCATAAGGTATAGCCATCGTGATGTTTAGAAACCAATACCACATATTTAGCACCGGCCTCTTTAAAAATTTCAGCCCATTCTTGGGGATCAAAGAGTTCTGCTTTAAACTCACCTGCAAAATCTTTATAAGTGAAGTTAGTTCCGTAATGCTCATCTACAAAAGCGTTACGTAAACTATCATTGGTTTGCATTCCTCTCAAGAACCATTCGGCATAAGACTCTTTACCCCCATAAGCCGGTACTGAATACAAGCCCCAATGAATAAAAATACCGAGTTTTGCTTCCTTAAACCATTCTGGATAGCCATGCTCATTTATAGCTTTTTCTTCGGGAGATTGTGTATATCCCTGCAAGCCGATTAAAATACTAAGAGCTATTAATACTTTTTTCATATCTACAATATATTATCCTTGTAATTTTATAAAACCTCCGTCTATTGGAAAGTTGGTTCCTGTTGTAAATGCTGCATCATCTGAAGCCAGGTAAAGGGCAAGATTTGCCACTTCTTTAGTACTTCCCATACGTCCTATAGGTTGAGTTCTGGAGAGTTTTTCAAACATCTCTTGTTCTTGCCCAGGGTAGTTTTTAGTAATAAAACCATCTACAAACGGGGTATGTACCCTGGCGGGCGCAATACTATTACAGCGTATACCATAATCTATATAATCTTTTGCTATAGAGTAAGTCATGGTAAGTACAGCACCTTTAGACATGGAATAGGCAAAACGATCCTGAATTCCAACTACAGAAGCGATACTCGCCATATTGATAATACAGCCTTTCCTGGCTGATTTCATATAGGGAATAACCGATTTTAAACAGTTAAAAACACCCTTGATATTAACCTCATAAATTCTATCTAAATCCTCTTCGTTAGTATTCTCTACATTACCTACGTGGGCAATACCTGCGTTATTTACCAGAATATCAATTGATGATTCAGCGGCAATCTCAACCATTATTTTATCAACTTGTTCTTTTTTGGTTACATCACAACCAAAAAATCTTGCCTTACCACCGGCCAAAGTAATTTCTTCTACCGTATTTTTTGCTGTCTCTTCATTATAATCCAAAATAAAAACATTGGCACCGGCACTCGCAAATTCCATTGAAATTGCTTTGCCTATACCGCTTCCTCCACCTGTAATTACGCTCGACTTTCCTTTTAACTTATGACCCATATTATTTTACTTAATCTTTTTCTATTTTATAACTCACCAATGTTGCTATGCCATTTTTCTTAGCCTCCGGGATTTCTATAAAAGTTCCGAATTTTGTCCTTTGAAAATTTATTGTGGATCCATCCTTCCAATGAACCATTGTTTTTGTTTTGGGAAAAAAGTCTTCAATAAAATACGTATCATTATCGCCCAAAAGCCATAAAAACACTTCATTATCTTTAAGGGTAGACACCATATTCTCCCTGGGTGCTAACGGCCCCTGCCTGGTTCCATAAATTGCCTCTCCATAGGTTTCCAGCCAATCTCCAATTTCCAGAAACGATTCCTGATGTTCTTTTTGAATTTCGCCATTGGGCATAGGCCCAACGTTAAGCAGCAAATTACTACCAAATCCTGCAGATTTAATTAAATAACGAACCAGTTCTTTTTGAGATTTATGTTTAGAATCCTGCAGATTAAACCCCCAGGAACCATTAATTGTTTCACAAATTTCCTTAGGTAGTTCTCCTATATTTTCTTTGGCTGTTCCAAAACCTGTGGTATTATAACCAGGCAAATCCCTTTCAAACATTTGGAAATCTTCTCCCATTATTGGTGCTATATGATGATTGTTTCCTATTAAAGCTTGTGGTTGAAGCTCATGGATCAATTCATAGATTTCATCATAATGCCAATTGGCATTTTTCTTATCCCAATGCCCATCAAACCAAATACCTCCAATTTCACCATAATTTGTAAGTAACTCGGTTAATTGCTGTTTCATAAATGCTATGTAATCTTTCCAGTTACCAGTGGTATTTTTATCCGCAATTCCATTGCCTGTTCTTCCCAGTGGGTAATAATCTTTATGGTGCCAGTCTAACAGGGAATAGTAGAAAAACAGTTTAATATCGTTTGCTCTACAGGCTTCAGCAAGCTCTTTTATCACATCCCGGCCAAATAGCGTAGCATCTACAATATTATAAGATGAAGCCTCGGTGTTAAACATAGAAAAGCCATCGTGATGACGTGTGGTCACTGTAATATATTTCACACCTGAATTCTTAGCCATCTTCACCCATTCTGCGGCCTCGAAATTTATAGGATTGAAAAAACCAGGCAATTTCTCATAATTTTCTTTAGAGATATTCTGGTTGTTCATCACCCATTCTCCATCTCCCAAAACACTATATACTCCCCAATGGATAAACATTCCAAATTTGGCATGCTGGAACCATTCTCGCGCTTCTAAATTTTCTTTTGCCGGAATATAATCCTCATCCCCCTGTGCAAAAACCACAAAATGAATCAGCATTAAAATAAATAAAATTGGCTTTTTCATAAGTTGATTAAATTTTATAGTGAAACCCCTCTTTTCCACGGAATAAAATCGTCCTGTCCCAATTTTTGCGCACAGGTTGCTGTTTTTCCACTTGCTATTTCAACAATTAGATTTAAGAGATCTTCTGATAAATTTTCTATATCTGCCTCTTCTGAAATTAACTTACCGGCATCAAAATCTATAATGTCCATCATCCTCTTTGGCAATTCAGAATTTGATGATATTTTAATGACCGGGCAAACCGGGTTCCCTGTTGGTGTTCCCAACCCCGTTGAAAATAGGATTAAGTTTGCTCCAGAACCGGCCAATCCGGTGGTAGATTCTACATCATTTCCGGGAGTACATAGCAAATGTAAGCCACTTTTTACGGGATATTCTGTATAATCAAGGATTCCGCTTATTGGTGCCCTACCCGCCTTGGTCGCTGCACCTGCCGATTTAATTGCATCGGTTATTAAGCCATCTTTTATATTGCCCGGGGAAGGGTTCATATCAAAGCCGGAACCTACTTTTTTTGCCTCGGCGTTATAAGTCTCCATTAATTTTATAAACTTATCTGCCATTTCTTCGGTTTCGCAACGATTTATTAAATCTTGCTCTACCCCGCATAGCTCCGGAAACTCAGAGAGCATTGCGCGGCCACCTACCGCAGTAATTTTATCGGCTATATAGCCAATTAATGGATTGGCGGTAATGCCCGAAAATCCATCAGATCCGCCACATTCTAAACCGATATTGAGTTTATCCAAACCTGCAGGTTTTCTTTCTATGCTGTTAGCTTTTTCCAACTCGGGATAGGTTTTGGAAACTATTTTCTGTAGCATATCTTTTTCCGAAGAAAACTGCTGCTGTTCAAAATAAAGAACCGGTTTCTGCGGATTCAATTTAGCCAGTGCTTCTTCCAGTAAACTCATTTGGGCGTGTTGGCAACCTAAGCTCAATACCGTTGTACCTGCTACATTGGGGTTTTTAATATATCCGGCAAGTAAATTCACCAATGCCTGAGCATCATCCCGTGTACCACCACAACCACCTTCATGAGCCAGGAATTTAATCCCGTCAATATTTTTAAAGACCTGTTCATTAATGACTTCAGAACTAGCTGCTGCATCAGAGTCTCCAGAGAGCATTTGCCTCAATTGTAATTTATATGGATTCTCCTGCTTATAACCCAACTCAGTTTCAAAGGCTTCTTTTAAAACTTTTAAATTCCTGTTTTGACAAAAAACCAGGGGCACAAATAGCCAGTAATTAGCAGTACCAACCTGGCCATCCTCTCTATGATACCCCATAAAAGTTTTGTTCTGAAGAGAGGTAATATCTGGCGAATTATAATTGTAAGTTCTGTCCTCATATTTATAATCGGCAGCACGATGTTTTATATTTTCAGTAGTCAAAGCATCCCCACAACCAATGGACAACACCACTTCCCCTACAGGGACGCCATACATTATAATAATATCACCGGGACTAAAATGCTGCAGGGCAATTTTATGTTTAATCGCTATATTTTGGGATACCTCTATTTGTGTTCCCGAAAGTTCTATAATTTCACCCGCCATTAAATTGCACAAGGCCACACCAACGTTATCCTGTTCGCTTATTTTTAAAATTTTATTCAAATTTTTAGCTTTTGTGTTGTTTATCTATCTTTCAGGTAGTTTACTCTTTCCATATCACATCGTATTCTTCAATATTCCAGGAATTATCAAAAAAGCCGGCAGCTTCTATTCCCTGAAGCCCTTCATGTATCATCGTGTCTTTAAAAATCATAAAGTCCGGATAAAACGTACCGTTTAACAAATAATCGTTACCCCAGGCAGCTTCCATTCCTTTTTCTCCGGTAGCGGTAATTACCCCAACACTTGCAAATTCACTATCTTTTCTAGGGTAAATAAAATACGCTCCTAGATTATTTCCTTTCAAAGTTTTCGTATCAACAGTCATTTTCCCTTTAGAAACCTTAATAGGGGAATCTTTGAGCAAAGTTTTCCAACTTGCATGATTATCGCTGTTTCCGTATAAGATTATATTTTGATCTGGGTAATTTTCCGGATTGAACTCTGCATCGGCTACCAGGGTTAGGTCTCCATTGGCACGGTAATAAAATTTCTCGGCATCAAATTTTGCACGATGATAATACCATTTGTTTTCCCTGTCACTTCCCTGGGTTGCATAAACCAAAACAGGTTTATTTTTAAAGGCATCTTTAAAGCCGCCATACCTATGCGGGCCTTTTTCCTGGTATCCAGGCTTTTTACTCACTTCCCAGTAAGATTTCATTTTTTTCATCACCAAAGACTCCAGCTCTTTATTTACGGCAATACGAACCTCATCTATAGCTATAGAATCTGGTTTTACAGAAAACTCTGAAAAGTCAACTTGAATAGTTTTTACGTTTTCCGTAGAAATCTGGAGTAAAATACTATCCTTTTCTACCGCTATATCACTAATTTCAAAAGGACGCTCTTGCTGAAGGATATTTATGTAATGTGCTTTTTCTGAAACCCCAGGGGAAGCCGTTTTAAATGAAAAATCATTTTGGTTCTCGTCGGTTTTTTTATCGTGCGCCTTAAAAAAGTCAAATATTAACGGCCAATCCATACTGTGATTACCATACCAATGAGTACCCTTGGGATATTCATAATAAACAAAATCGTTATGAAAAGTACCCAAACGCTCGCGCATATCTCTCGCTATAAATGTTGGAACAACTGAATCTACCTCGCCGTGCAGCACATAGATACCAAAGTTTAGATAATTCTCTATTAATTTTAAAGTACGGCTGGTGTTACCGGCCCTTTTAATTATTGCACTTAGGTCTTCCTCTTTTTTTGAATTTAATTGAACGGCAGTTCTTTTATTAAATTCCTCTACCCCCATTTTAAACCTTTCCTGAAGCAACTCAGGATTATCGGTAATTCGCCGTTTAAAGCTTTCACGATACAACAGTAAATCAGGATAGCCGGCTGCAGGCGCAATGGCCGCAAATTTATCGGGGTAAGTTGCGCCTAAATACCAGGTACCGTGACCTCCCATAGAGTGACCGGTCAAATAAGTGTGTGCAGCATCGGTTTTCCATTCATTTTCTGAATGAGCAAGAACTTCAAGAGCATCTAAACGTCCCCAATCTTCCCAGGCAAAACCAAACGGTCGTCTATTGGTAGGCGCAACAATATGCCCCCAATCTTTTTGCTGATAAGCATTAGCCTGATTAACAGCTTCTACCGAAGCTCCGTGCAAAGAAAAGAACATAGCCTGGTTTTCACTAACAGTATCTAAAGAAGGTGCCATACTATAATATTGTACACTACCATCAATGTCGCTCACAAAGGTTTTTTTATGGTGCTCGTACTTTGATTTTACCGGAAGCAATAAAATATCAGTATCTAACTTTTTACCATTAGAATCAAGCAGCTCCAGTACAACCTCTACCTCTTTTTTATCTTTATAATTTTCTGCAAAAGGAATTTCAAAAGGTACTTTTCTAACATATAAAGCTGGTATTTCTGTTATAGCCGTTTCAGCAACAGCATTGGCTACACGGGCTACTAATTTTATATTTTCTATATTTTGCTCGCTTGCATTTGCTATTCTAATTGCTGCAGGGAAATTTTCTTTTTGCTCTATTAAGATTTCGGGCAAAGTCATATCGCGCTGCGTAAATTGAAGCTCCTTTTCTGGCTTTATAAGCCTTGCACGCATTCGGGAAAAACGACCGGAAGAAAGAATAAACTCATTCTTTCCTTTCTTTAATTTAAGAGGAATTAGATTCCAACCAAAATCATAATAATCCCCTTCGTGAGGAAAACCATTAATCAACACACTGGTATGACCCGATGCGTCTAATAAGACTATTTCTTCTGCAGCAGCAGCATCGTACTCAAGATACAAATATCCATCTCTCAACCCGGGATCCTGAAATTCATTATTTTCATTTACTTCTATTTCTTCCCAGCTTATGGCTTGTCCGCGATAATTTTTACCGGCTGACTTTCCCTTTTTTATTCCGCTTTTAGCTTTACCTATAAATTTCGCGAAAAGAGGATCATATTCTACTGCCTCGGTGTCCTTTGGAAGTTGTTGTTTTTTATAAATAAGGGCTTCGGTAAAAACGTGCAGCACTTTTCCTTCGTGCACATCTTCCACCTTTTCTTTTCCAAAATACTCTACAATGTTCCCCTCCCTCTCCTGGGCAGTAAGGCCTACAGAGGTAAAAAACAAAAACAATGATAAAATTCTATTCATAATAAATTTTAAATAATAACACAGACACTCGTATTGCTCCAAATTTATAAGCTATAATTAATCAACATCACCTCACCACTAAAGACCTAAAGACCAGAATCTTGAAGAAATCTTCCTTTTAAAAAGAGTCCAGGGCTTGATAAGGGTTAATTCACTTCTATTGAAGCTACAAGCAGCTTTTCATTAAATTCAAAGAAATACCCTACCAAAATTATACTTCTTCCAGCTCATTTCTTTCACATTAATTTGCATTCTATTGTACAATATTTGCTCATTTGAAGCAGTTATTTAATAAATTTGAAAATTACCGTATAGCCTTGTCTTAAAATTTTAAAAAAAAATGAAACTTCATTTTCTTCATAAAAATTTAAAAAGCAACTTCGAATTTAGCCATCATAAAGAGAGGCAGTTTCTACGCTTATGGCATTATCATCCCGAAATTGAACTGGTATATATAAAACAGGGAAAAGGAACCCTTTTTGCAGGAGATTTTATTGGGACCTTTGAAGAAGGAAACCTATTTTTAATAGGAAAAAATATTCCACATATGTTCCAAAGCTCTTCTAAAAATTTTTCTGAAGCCTATGTCCTTCATTTAAATCAGTTATTTTTTGAGGCCATTGAAAGTAGCAAAGAGGAATTTCAATATATAAGACTTATTCATAACTTAAGCGAAAGAGGGGCCACTTTTCACAGTTTTAAAAAGAATAAAATTGAAAATCTACTTTTTCAATTGCGAGAGCTGCCGGTGCCATTACAAGCAATAAACATACTTCAGGTTTTTTATTCGCTTTCTGTTCATTCTAACAACACTTATTTAGGAAGTGTAAACTGGTTAAATCATCATCAGGTATCAGATCAACGTTTAAGCAAGGTCATGGAGTTTTTAATGTTGAATTTTAAAGAAGATATTAGTCTTGAAAAAATTGCAGGCATAGCCGGTATGAATAAAACAGCATTTTGCAGATTTTTTAAGCAACATACCGGAAAATCTTTTATCACCTATCTTAACGAGCTAAGAATAAATTATTCCTGTAAATTATTAAAAGAAGTACATAGCAACTATTCAATTTCCAAATCTTGTTTTGCATCTGGGTTTAACAGTTTATCTTATTATAATAGGATTTTTAAAAAAAGTACGGGTATAACCCCGTCTGAATACCTAAAAAATAATATTTAAGTTGCTGAATTTCATAAGAGACCCAATTTCTTAATAATCCTATCTAAATAAAATATCAGTTTTAAAAAATTAGGCTGATTCAAAAATTTAGATAAATAAGTCGGATATAATTTAAAATCAGAATTTATGTTAAAAAGGATCATTCTCAAAAGTTGTGTGTGAATTGAAATATTATTTTGATTTTTGTTTTCTAAACAGAAAGCATTGGATCCATATATAGACCTACTCAAGATATTATTACCAGAATTATTAATCACCCATTTTGATCTTACCGGACATCAAACAGAAGGAGATATACTACACCTGCATTTTGAAGAGAAGCCGGAAATTCCTAAAGAGTTTTCTTCCAACCTGGTCATAGCACACGGGTTCCATAAAGAAATAACAATTCAGGATTTTCCTGTGCGTGGTAAAAAGGTTTTCCTGCATATAAAACGCCGTCGCTGGCTCAATAAACAAAGCAAACAGGTTATTCAGCGTGACTGGAACTTAGTAGCACAGGGAACCCGTATGACCGTCGAGTTCGCTGCTTTTTTAAAAGTACTTAGTCAGTACTAAAGCCTACGACTGTCATACCATCGGTGGATTTTACGGGGTAAATGGAAAGAAGCTCCAGCGCCAGTACAAAGATTATTTAAGTGATTTTAAAGAGTGGGATCAAAAACCACATTCCAAAGAATGGCTCATCTTCCCCGAGAATATCAGCTCAAAGCTCTCTATAGATGAGACAGCACTCTCCAAAGGGGAGCTCTATACCATTATTACCAATAAAAAAGCTAAGGGTAAAAAGGGCAGTATCGTAGCAATTTTCTCAGGAACAAAGGTAGAACCCATTATAGAACAACTGCTTAAAATACCCGCTTCAAAATGAGCACGAGTCAAGGAAATCACCTTAGATATGGCCAATTCTATGAAAACCATTGCCAGGAAATGCTTCCCTAAGGCCGTACAGGTCACCGACCGCTTCCATGTGCAGAAACTCACCTTTGAAGCCCTGCAGGATATTAGGATCAAGCACCGATGGGAAGCTATAGATCTGGAGAACGAACAAATTAAACAAGCCAGGTTAAAACAGAAAAGTTTTAGTCCAGAAACCTTTGCTAATGGAGATACCAGAAAACAATTATTGGCCCGCAGCCGATACCTGCTCTATAAAGCACCTTCGAATTGGACAGAGAACCAGCACGAGCGCAGCAAAATACTCTTCGAGCAATACGCGGATATAAAGTTGGCCTTTAAGCTTACACAAAGGCTTAGAAATATATTTAACCATGCGAAATCAAAAGAAGGGGCTTATACAAAACTAGCTCACTGGTACAAGGATGTAGAGGATACGGGTTTAAGGCTTTTAATACCATAGCCAACACCATCACCCTTAATTACAGGTCTATTCTCAATTACTTTATCAATAGAAGTACGAATGCTTCAGCAGAATCCTTTAATGCAAAGATAAAAGCCTTTAGGGCTCAGTTTAGAGGAGTGAAAAATGTTGAATTCTTCTTATATAGATTAACCACAATTTTTGCTTAAACACACCAATTAGGCTTGATCCGTTAAAAATTAATATTTGGCTAAAATTTGCCTTTTTGTGTTACCTCTGTGTTACCCAAATAATCAAGTAGGGTGAAGATAATAAATATTTGAGCATTTATTATCTTCATCCCTCTTCCAGAACCGTGCATACGGGTCTCGTACACGGCTCATGTTAAATCTTATTCAGTACTGTTTGATAGTACTGATGCAAAGTATTCCCTTCAACTGTGTCCATTGCGTACAACCCTAATTCTGAGAAGTACTTATTGGGCAGGGCATAGTGTATTAAATTGGTGGAGGAGTTTCTCCATCGGGTTACCGATATCTTAAGAAAATTCCCCTTATAGCCCATACGCCTTAGTTGTCGGTGAAGAGGTTTCCAGCTTTTCCAGCTTTTCATCACCATCATTCGTAACCTTCTCCTGATCCAGCTTAAAAGATCCTGGAACAGCTTTTTGGTCAAGCCTATTCGGAAGTAATTGGCAAAACCCCTTAATAGCGGGTTCAGTTCTTTAATATAGAAAGCTATACTTTGCCCTTTAGTTCGAGGGGTTAGTAATTTTACTTTCTTTTTGAACCTCTTGATGCTTTTGTGGGATACCACTACTCCATAGGGCTTTATCACCACACCTAAATAGTGGATGCCTTCTTCAAGGTTTGTCAGACTGCTCTTGTTTTTATTCACTTCTAACCGAAGCTCTTTTTCCAGATAACTCGTGGCTTTAGCCATGTATTTTCCAGCTTGAGCTTTGGTTGGTGCAAACAACAGCACGTCATCAGCAAACCTCACCATTCGTATGCCTGAATTTTTCATATGCTGGTCGAATGCGTCCAGATAGATATTCATCAGAAGCGGTGAGATAATTCCCCCTTGTGGGCTCCCCTTCTTTGTAGGTGTGAAGCGCGCTCCATCAAGTGCGCCGGATTCTAAAAAGCTCCCTATCAGTTTAAGTATCTTTCCATCGCTTACCCGTTTGCCCACGCTTTGCACTATCAGCCGATGGTCTAGAGTATCAAAACATTTGGATAAATCCATGTCTGCTACATGATCCAGACCATAGTACCGACTAAAGCGCTCTGCTTTGGCAATGGCATGATGAGCACTTCGTTTAGGACGATACCCATAACTGGAGGGATGGAATTCGGGATCGAAGATAGGTTGCAACACATTAAGCAGCGATTGTTGTACAATGCGGTCTTTGATGGTTGGGATACCCAATCCTCTCTTGCTCCCGTCTGGTTTATCGATATAGACCCGCCTTACCGGCTGTGGCCTATATCTCCCCTCTTTCAGTTCCCTGGAGAGTTGGCACAAATTCTCCTCTAAAGCTGAACTAAAATCAGCTATACTTTGGTTATCCACTCCCTTGGCTCTGGAACCTTTGTTTTTCCTTACCTCACGGTAGGCTTGTTCCAGCCTCGGTAATGCATATACCTTGTCTATAAGACTGTACCATTTTCGCATAATGAAACTTTCTCTTCTTTGCAGTACGGTTTATTTCTTTAGGCAGAATTAGACAGATTGTTTGTTCATAAGGTATACTGTTGTCTTTAGCACTGTGGCAATCTATAACAGTAAAAGAAAATCTTACTACTCAATACTCGCGCGGATTAACAGCCAGAGTTAGCTCGTCACTCCTCTTTGCTGCAATTCCTCAGAATGTTTCAATTCCGATTGTCTTCGCTTATGGCTAATTCCTTTAAAGAACTTCCTGTACTTAATTTAACTTCGTCCCTTCGCATCCGCCACAGTTAATCTGTGACAGTCATTGCAACCGATTATGCGATTCTTGTGCAATGTCATTTGGGTTTTCTCCTCCACACTGTCACCAGTGCTTCTCAGGCCTAAATTTTCTCACTACTACGGACTCATCTGCCACCTGATTTTCCATAACAAATCCTTGTCTCTCGACTTGTTTCTGCTTAGCCTGGAAAGGCGAATAATCAGGCTTCCCCCGTTAAGCAAACATTCCTGTTAGTGAAGCCATCCGTTTTAACATATATTGCTATTCGGATTTTGGGCATCGGCACTTTTTGCAACCTTACCCCCAATATATGCCAGAATCGGTTCGATTTCTCTATGTTCCACTAACTTGCTAGGTCTTCCTTCACACCCCACCGTTGCCAGTGACGCACTTGACTTTACATTGCTCTTCCCTCCGATCAGGTGAGCGGGCTTTCTTTCAAGTCCCGGAATTGTTTGCATGCAGGGCAAACAAAAAGCCGACTCTTTCAAGTCGGCTTATCCCTTTGTGCGGGCGGAGAGACTCGAACTCTCACACCGTAAGGCACTAGATCCTAAGTCTAGCGTGTCTACCAATTCCACCACGCCCGCATTTCAATATGTTTGCTTGTTGTAAGCGGATGCAAATATACATAAATGTTTCAATTCACAAATAGTCTGGAAATATTTTTTTTACCTTTATCTCAATCAAAATTTCAAAAAATGAAAGACATCAAATCTTACGTTGAAGAAAATAAAGATCGTTTCTTAAACGAACTCATTGATTTACTGAAAATTACATCCATAAGCGCCGATTCTAATTACAAAGATTCTATGCTAAAAACCGCCGAAGCGGTGAAAGAAAATTTATTGCAGGCAGGCTGTGATGCTGCAGAAATTTGTGAAACTCCCGGCCATCCTGTAGTATATGCCGAAAAAATTATAGATAAAAATCTGCCCACAGTTTTGGTTTACGGGCATTACGATGTGCAACCGCCAGATCCTTTAGACCTGTGGAACTCCCCTCCTTTTGAACCCGTGATCAAGGAAACCGAAATTCATCCCGACGGAGCTATTTTTGCCCGTGGCGCTTGTGACGATAAAGGCCAGATGTTTATGCACGTAAAAGCGCTGGAATATATGACCAAAAATGATGAACTACCCTGCAACGTTAAATTTATGATTGAAGGGGAAGAAGAAGTGGGAAGTGAACATTTAGGCTGGTTTATAGAAAACAACAAAGAAAAACTGGCCAACGATGTAATCTTAATTTCAGATACCGGGATGATCGCAAAAGACACGCCTTCTATCACTACCGGACTTCGCGGCCTCTCGTATATTGAAGTGGAAGTTACCGGGCCAAACCGGGATTTACATTCAGGTTTGTATGGCGGTGCAGTAGCAAACCCTATCAATATTTTAAGTAAAATGATCGCTTCTTTAACCGATGAAAACAACCATATTACCATTCCCGGGTTCTACGACAAGGTTGAAGAGTTAAGCAGGGAAGAACGCGTTAAAATGGCTGAGGCTCCTTATAGCGAAGATGCTTATAAAAAGAAACTCGATATTAAGGATGTCCACGGGGAAGCAGGTTATTCTACATTAGAAAGAGCTTCCATTCGCCCAACTTTAGATGTAAACGGCATTTGGGGCGGCTATATTGGCGAAGGCGCTAAAACAGTGCTTCCGGGAAAAGCCTATGCAAAAATATCTATGCGCCTTGTCCCAAACCAAGATTGGAAAGAAATTACCCAACTCTTTAAAAAACATTTTGAAAGTATTGCTCCAGACGCGGTTAAGGTAGAAGTAAAACCTCATCACGGCGGCCAGGCTTATGTAACGCCAATAGATAATATTGGTTACCGGGCAGCCAGCAAGGCTTATGAGAAATCCTTCGGAAAAACACCTATTCCGCAGCGAAGTGGGGGAAGCATTCCTATTGTGACTTTGTTTGAAAAAGAATTAAAAAGTAAAATTATTTTAATGGGCTTTGGTTTTGATACCGATGCCATCCACTCCCCTAACGAGCATTTTGGGATTTGGAATTATTTAAAAGGAATAGAAACCATCCCCTGGTTTTATAAATATTTTACTGAAATGAAGCAAGAGTAGATTGATTGGAGGATTTACTTGTTAAGCGAGTAAGGATCTTAATAGCTACGTTGTCTAAAAAATCACGTCATTCTGAATTTATTTCAGAATCTAATATGTTTTAATTATCCACATGTTAGATCCTGAAACTAGTTCAGGATGCCGTCTCCTCAGAGAACTTCGTTTTTCTACCTTTTTCCGCATTAAAATAGAAATTTTGGGAAGTAAGTTTTAGTATATTTACAGGAATTGCTTATAAAATCAATTTTTTCAATGGAAAAGAAAATTCTTATTCCTACTAATTTTACAAAACACGCCTGGAATACCCTGGTGTATGCTTTGAACCTTTACAAAAACATTCCCTGTACTTTTTATATTCTTAATGCTTATGAAGTTCCTGTAAGAATTTCACTAAAACGGAATCATAACGCAGAACTGGAAGCTGCAAAGGCTGAATCGGAAAACGGCTTGCAGAAAACATTGCAGGGTTTAAACTTCAGGAAAGAAAATCCCAAACATAAGTTTGAAACAATTTCCAGGAATAAAGACCTGGCTGAAGCTATTCAGGAAACCATAGATGCACATAATATAGACTTGATTTTAATGGTTTCCCGGGGAGAAAATGTATCTATAAACGCAGCTTTTGAAAATGAAATTTCTGAAGTAACCGAAAAAGTAGAGCATTGTCCATTTTTAATTCTGCCCGAAAAAATGCAGGAATTGCCTACTTCTAAGCGTGAAATTGTTTTTCCTACCAATTATAAATTTCCGTTTAAAAATAAAGAAGTTGCGGCGCTTATAGATATGGCCGAAAATTTAAATGCCAGCATTAGGATCTTATATATTAATAGCGATGGCAGGCCGCTTACCAAAGAACAGGAACAAAACCAGGAAGCGCTAAAAACTTATTTTTCAGGTGTAGATTTTAGTTTTCATAAACTCACACAAACCACCGAAACTACTGGGATTCATCTTTTTACTGAAAGTCGGGATAGCAATTTCCTGGCGCTTTATAAACGCAAACAAGGGTTTTTTAGCAAATTATTCTCGCAGCGCTTTAAAGAAGAAATAGATTTTAATCCAAAGGTACCGGTATTAATTTTAAAGGAATTGGAGTAAAAAATCAGCAATAAATATATACCTCTTTGCATCATTTCACAAAGAATTAAGTTTCCTTAAACACTGGTTTTCAGCAACACTTATTAATTTGAAAGCTAAACCACAATCAATAGAAATGAGTTACCTACTAGTTCCGTTAGGGTTATTTATTCTTATAGTTGCTCTTGTAGATATTTTTAAAACTATTCTTTACATTAATGGTGGCGGAAGGTTGTCTTCTTTCACCGCAAGAAAAATATGGTGGGTATATTTTAAAATGGCCCGCGGTAAGGGAAAAGCTCCTATTTTAAATTTTGCCGGCGGTACCATTTTAATGGGCCTCGTGGCAATGTGGATCTTTCTAATTTGGGTAGGTTATAGCTTAATTTACCTTTCAGATCCCAATTCTGTTTTAGAAAGCAGCACCGGCGAAAATGCCGATATTATTGGGAATATTTATTACGTAGGCTATACGCTCACCTCTTTAGGAAACGGAGATCTAAGGGCCGGTAGCGCCTTTTGGCGTATTATTTCTAACATTATGGGCATGAATAGTATGATCTTTATAAGTTTGGGAATCTCCTATTTGCTGCCCGTACTCCAGGCGGTTATAGATAAAAGAACCCTTGCCGTTTATATTTATCAACTGGGAAATTCGCCAAAAGAAATTATTAATAAAGGTTTTAACGGCAAAGATTTTTCACCGCTATACAATCGCTTACAAAATCTGGAATCCCTGCTTTTAAAACACGGGGAGCATCACCTTGCCTACCCTATTCTTCACTATTTTCATACCAATAAAAGATCGCATAATATAAGATTGAATCTCGCTATTTTAGATGAAGCTTTAAATATACAGGAAGCTTATCATTTAGATAAATCGGCTAATGCATTTACCTGGCGCGTTATACGGGGAGCTATGGATAATCTTGCGGTTAGGCTTCATGAAAGTTATACCTCGCTGGCAGACGATCCGCCTGATTTTGATTATTTCAATGATTTACCCGATGAATTAAAGGCGAATTTTGAAGAAGATCCCGGAATTCCCAAAGATGAAGATTTCAATAAACGCCGGGGGAAATTGTTGGGGTATATCAAAAAAGATGGCTGGGATTGGGAAGATGTGTTGGATGATAAATAAATGGGGTTATTAAAAAATCGTATCGAGAACTTACTTTCCCCTGCTCATCATACTTTAGGTGAGTAGGGCAATCAGCACGGTAAAAGTATAAAGCTAAGAAATGCTAATTTTTAATGCTTAAGCTGGGAAAATACTGAAAGATTTTAAGCCTACTTTAAATCTTCCTGCTGTACTGCAACTTTTCCCTCTATTCTTCCTGTATTCACTCTTTTAAAAGAGCTCATAAGCAACCAGTAGAAGATTAAAGAGAAAATAATATCGAAGAAAAATTCCCCGGCATCTTCTCCTAAGAAATCATTGACACTATGCCAAAGATCTAGCGGAATTACAAACATAATTATTTTAAAAATCAGCCTCAAAACCAGGTAGAATATTACCAGTCGAAGTCCGTTTACAAAGGAGAGCGAAAAATAGCGTTTTAGGAAATCGCGATTCTCTCCGTCTGAATTTACCTTAAATACCAAATAGGTTCCTACAATGGTGATTAATAACTCCAGGATAATATAAGAGATCTCCCAGCCGTAATGTGAAAAATCAGTTTCGGGTGCATTTGTGGATAAGGTGATCAATACCAGGAAAACCAGTAAATACTGGTAAGAAATTGATTCGGTGATCTTATTTTGAATTAATAGTCGTTCCAGTTTCTTGAGGTTAAACCAAATCATAATTTTCTAGTTGATTTTTTGTTGTATGCAGTTTTTTAAATAGAAGTGCTGTTGAATTATCATATTACCACTTTCTTTCAGGATTTCTAAAATTACATTTTTCAATACCTGTAATTTCAGAAGAACCGAGATTAGTGTCAGTTTTTATTTATCAGCTGGTTTTTTGTAGTTCTTCACTATACCGTAAATTGAAAATATAAGAACAATAGCGTACAAAATTGCTAATGCCGGTTTTTCAAACTTCAGATTGCCAAAATCAAATTGTTTATACAAAGCTGCTCCAAGTATTATGGCTATTACTGTAAAAAAGAAATTAGGTAGTTTTATGTTTTTCATTTTATTAATTTATGCTAATAAGTCGATTAATACTCCAGGAAAAATTGCAAATGCTTCTAAAAATATTCTATTTCTTAGATACTCTTTATTTGCGGTGAATAGTTGTCATCTTTATTTATTACCATTCATTATCTTCTTTACTTTTCTGGATGTATGCGGTCAAATCCTTAATTGATGATTTTATATCTTCTTCTGTATTTTTTATCATTTTCTTTTTTGAAAACATCTTCCCCTCAAAAGCAATTTCTCCGCTTCCTGGACTATCATATGAAAAATCTGAATAAGTATTTCTAAACTTATCATCTTTAAATTCTAATTGTAAAGTATGATGAATCCAACCTTTTTTACCAAACATTGAACTTGAGAAATTTCCTTTTAGAATTATTTTACCTAAATCTTTATCTTTTAACTGTATAACATCGTTGGCACTATTATAATTTATTGTTATCCATTCTAAAGCATTATTATATATTTCTTCTGAGTTTAAATCATCAATTTCAATGACTCCCTGAGAAATATATTGTTCTGTCTCAGAATCTTGTTTTAATTCTTGTGCAAAAATTGAATTAGTTGATAATATCATGATGCCTATTAATAGAAATTTTTTCATATTTCTTCCTTGGTGGCTTTAATTGTTAATTAAACTAAAGGCCCGTTATAAGAATAGTAGCGGATTTTCACGCACTAACTGTTCGGTTAAACACAGACTTTTTTAATTTTTACTTATTTCGATTTAAGCGGTTAGACCGTTATTATTTTCATTTATTTATGAAATTTCGATATTTATTCATATTCATTTGCTCCGTTTTTTACAAATCCATCAGTTTTATCACAGACTATTCCAACACTATATTTCGCTCTTGTTATTCCTACATAAAATTTCGCTCGGGCTTCATTACTAAATTTACTGACTGAAATATCATTGTTCATTATCCATCCAAGCATTCCTTTAGTTGGATAAATTAAAACCCTTTTAAAAGTTAAACCTTTAGATTGTCCGAAATTAGTAACTGTAAATTCAGGATTTGTATTCTTTGTTAAAGAGTTCCACCGTAATTGAACAGGATTATATTTAGCTAAATATTCCTCAACTTTGTCTTTCTTAACTATATAAATACCATCATGTTCTGTTGTCTCATTTTGTTTTGAACCACATTGACTATGTTCAGGATAAAGTCTATTCGCAAAGTCACATATAGCCTGATTGCATCTGTAAGATTCAGAAAGTGATGTGTCATCAATTTGGAAACCTAATTTACTGCATTCTGTTAAAATGAATTCTTTTAATAATCCATTTCTGTATTTTTTATGTTTTGCAGAATTATGGGTTAAATAGGTAACTTGTCTTGGGTCACAAACTAATGATAGATTTGAACTACATTGTCCAAAAGTCTTTAGTAATTCCAAATCATATCCTGCCAAATCTTGGCATTCATCAATTAGTATGTAGTCATATATTTCTGTAAGGCGGTTTATTATTTTGCCTTTTGTTTCTTTGTTTACTCTAATAGCAAGTTTTGCAACCTTATCAGAATAAATCCTTTTGTTTTTTGAAAAGTAGAATTTATCAAAATTATCAGCTTCTGCATAAGGAATTTTTCTTCCAGTTCTTTTGTCTGTGTATCTAATTCCTGATTTCTCGTTTACAAGTAGAAGTCCCTTTATTTTGTAGTCAAATAGAGTTGTCTGATAGGGTTTTATACAATGCTTGATTAAAAATGAAAACCAAGTAGAAATATGAATATTTGAAGGAATACAGCCTATTAATTCAAAAAATTTATTTTTAATTTCTTGAGCGTTTGATTCCGTGTAAGTAGTTATTAAAATGGATTTTTCAGGATATAACAACGCTTTTTTGATCAAAGCTGTTGTTTTTCCAGAGCCTGCTGATGCTATGATTAATTCGTTAATCATTTTTAAATAACATCTGAAATAAAATTAGGGAATGAAATTTTTTCTTGTGAATCAAATAATTTTAAAGCGCATTCTGTTTTATTGAGCTTCATATATTTATGAAATTCGTCATCAGCCGTATAAGCTTTGTCGAAAATCAAATTGAATAACTCAATAGAATTTGATTTTAATAATTTTGGCTCTAGGGTGTTGTAATTAAATGGTTTACCATAAATTTCAAAATCACCTTCATCCATTTCGCTATCATAAGAAATTGTAATATTAGGTTTAGCGTTTATTCCTATATAATCTTCGTATTTTTTTTCAAGTTGTTCGAGACTCCAATCTGTATCCGTTATTACGATTACTGGCTTATTAATTTTTTCTGCTATTTGTAAAAACCTTAAAAAAGAAGTACCGACTGAAATTACATCTATTCCATCTTCTATTGGTAGTTTACCGTATTTTTGAGAATATGCTTTTTGAATGATTAGTTCGTCTGAATCGCCTTCAACAAGTATTGCCTTATTGCTCAGAATTAATCTAAGGGTATCGTAACCAGCTAGTCTTTTGAAGTAAGTAAAAGTGTCATCTTCTAAATCTTTAAAAGTTATCGTTTTCTGTTCGTTTAATAAGATTAAGCTATCTAAGCCTAGTTTATTTGCGATAAAACTACTATGAGTAGTTACAATAATTTGTTTGTTTTCTGCACCTTGTTTTAGGTCATGAATTAGTTCATTTAATTTTGTGTGAGATAAATGATTTTCTGGTTCTTCAATTAAAAGCACATTGGATTCTAATGTTTTTTTATGTGATAAAGCCAATTTGGTTTTTACTACACATTGTTCTCCTTTTCCGATATGATGAAATGGAATTTCATCTAAAAATGTAACCAAAGAGTTTTCCCAAGAATTTTTTGAAGAAAGTTCTACTGACAGTTCTACCCTCTTGTTGGAAATATTTGAATCAGTTTGAATTTTTTTATTGATGTTAATTATTGAATCCTCTTGCATGAAAACGTCTTTCATTTTTCTGTGCGCTTGAGATACATCTACAATTTCTTTCTGGTCTAAAAAGTCTTTTATTATTCTGCTTATATAGATATCAGAACCATTCTGCAATCTACCATTTGATGAGTCGATCAATGCAGGTTTAATTGGTATGAGCCTTGGTGTGACTCTTTCATCTCTTGCAAAGGATTCCCAATAAAAATTATAGTACTCTATGGGCAAACTTTTTATGCTTTCAGTTTGAATTAAAATCTGATATTCTGGGAAATATTTTTCATCAAATTCAATATTAAATGATAGTCCTATTGAATTGGATTTTTCAGAGTTTTTATCTCCTTTGAATATTGAAGGGGCATCAGGCGATAAAAAAACTTCAATTTTGATTGAAGGCGGTGCTAATGGTGTTTCAGTTTGAAGACTTTCAATATACTCTTTTACTATTACTTTGTTAAATATATATTCATTTAGTTCATTGTGAATATATCTACCCTTAAACCAACCAGAAAGTATAAGGTTTAAGGCTTCTATAATTGTTGATTTTCCTGCTTCATTTTCTCCAACAATGATATTAACATTTTTGTTTAATATCAACTCAAACTCGTTTCTGAAACATTTGAAGTTCTTTATTTTTATTTTCTCAATATGCATCTAGTTTGGTTTTTTGAATGAAGCACAACTCATTATAATTAATCCCCTATTTCTTTAACAGCAATTCTCCACGAATAGCAAGTATTAAGTCGCAAAAATTTGCATTTTAAAAACTTCCGGAATAAGCTTACTTATTCCAAAAAATTCAGAAATATGAGATTTTGATAAAACAAACAGCCTGTAGGGATGGCTGTTCTGATAGTTGCTGTTTTAAAAACAACTACCGCTGTTAAATTTTTAACAATATAAGAAGAAGATTAAATTTTTATAGAAAATCCTGAAGAAAATCTTTTAGCCATCAAAAGTCTATTCACCTAAAGCAAATAATTATTAAATTAATGCTGGAAAAAAATTTTGGAGATGAGTAAGAGAAAATCACTTTCTAAAGACGGGGAAGAAGAAATAATTCAAATGCTAAAAAGCCGTTTTGAGAAGCATAAAACCCGCTTTAAGCAATTAGAATGGCTTAAAATTGAGGAAAAACTAAAGGCAAATCCTGAGAAACTTTGGGTTTTAAGCGAGATGGAAGAAACCGGCGGGGAACCCAATTTACTTGGTTATGATGCTAAAACCAACGAGTTTACTTTTTGTGATTTCTCAAAAGAAAGTCCCACAGGCAGGAGAAGTTTATGCTACGATCGCGAAGCCCTGGAATCCAGGAAAAAATTTAAACCAAAAAACAACGCCCTGGACCTGACAGCCGAGATAGGTATTGAAATCTTAGATGAAGCGCAATACCGGGAATTACAGCAATTGGGAGAATTTGACACTAAAACTTCCAGTTGGCTCAAAACACCAAACGAAATAAGAGAACTTGGTGGAGCCATTTTTGGAGATTTTAGGTATGGAAAAGTCTTTATTTACCATAATGGCGCCGAATCTTATTACGCCGCCAGGGGTTTTCGCGGGTTTTTAAAGGTTTAGGTTTTTGAAAAATAGAGTTGACACCGTCACCCTGACGAACCAGGGAAAAATCAAACCTTGTCTGGTCGAGCACAGTCGAGATCTCTCTAGGCTTCAGTCTGACGAAACCCAACCAGATAAGGAATATTTCCATTATTTAGTATTTTTTCCTTTTAAACTTTCAGAAATAATCATAATTTGGCCGCATGAAAGATGTGAAATTTGCCATTACCGATATTGAAACCACCGGCGGCGGCATTAAAGGCAATAAGATCACCGAAATTTGCGTGCTGGTAGTGCAAAACGGAAAAGTTATAGACGAGTACAGCTCCCTGGTAAATCCCGGGACCGAGATTCCGCTATACATTGAAACGCTTACCAACATCAATGATAAAATGGTGGCCGATGCACCAAAATTCGCCGAAATAGCTTCTGAAATTGATAAAATCACCAAAGATTGTGTGTTTGTGGCCCACAATGTGAATTTTGATTATAATATTATTAAGGCAGAATTTAATAATCTGGAACTGCCATTTCAAAGAAAACGCCTGTGTACGGTACGGCTGGCCAAAAAACTAATTCCGGGGCTTTTTTCTTATAGCCTGGGAAATATTTGCACCTCTATAAATATTCCGCACGTAGATAGGCACAGGGCGCGCGGCGATTGTGAGGCTACAGTCACGCTTTTTCAGCGTTGCCTGGACCTGGATCCCGATTATGAGGTTTTTAAAGCATTTTTAAATCAAAGAACGGCGGCTTCTTATCTTCCGCCCAATTTTAAAAATTCAGATTTCGAAAAATTACCCGCTACAACCGGAGTCTATTTCTTTAAAGATAAAGATGGGATTCCACTTTATATAGGGAAAGCTAAAAATATTAAAAGCCGCATAAAATCTCATTTTCAGGAAAAATCTAACCGGAAATATAAGCTGATGCAGGCCACTTACAGCATAGACTACGAACTTACCGGCAGTGAATTGCTGGCACTTTTACGGGAATCTGCTTTAATTTTAAAATATTTCCCTGAATTCAATAAAGCCCAGAAAAAGGTGAGCAGGCCTTATACGCTTACCTCCTACCACAACCAAAAAGGGATTGAGCAATTTGTGATTCATAAAAACAAAGTCTCACCGGTAAGTTGGATGAAGTTCTATACTCGCGAAGAAGCTATAAAATTCCTGGAAAATATTTGCCAGGAATTTGATTTATGCCCGCGGTATTGCGGCTTGCAAACCGGTGTATCACATTGCAGCCATTACAAAATAACCAGTTGCAGCGGGATGTGTAAAGGTGAAATTGATAAAGAAGAATACAACCGGCGGGTTTCTAAGGCGGTAGAATATATTCAGCAATATGAAAATTCCTGTTTGCTGGTAGAAAAAGGAAGAACTAAAGCTGAAAAATCTTTTATCTATCTCAAGAAAGGTCGCTATGCCGGTTACGGATTTGTAGAAAATTCTGATGATTTTAATGGTCCTGAACAGTTTGAAGATTACCTGGTACCGCAAACAAATTCCAGTTATGCCGATAGGATTGTGAACCGGTATTTAAACACCAAAAAGAACATTACCCGTTTAGACCTGAATACCGGTGAAGAAGTGGAAGAACGCGAAGCCGAAGAATGGTTTGGGTAAATTAATTCATATTTTTTTAAGTTGAAATGCAATACGCATCTTCCGCACCAGGGTTAAGCGCACAAATTTTTAAGTTGAATTTTTAATCGGTTTTTTGGGGATTTTCAGCAACTCCTACCACGAATTCAGGAAGGTTTAAATTGCGTTTATCGGGCAATTTTTAGGCTTATGACCAGACTCATAAAATAGCAGGAAGTCAAGGCAGATATTTGTAGAGAAATATTGTTCAACTTAAAGTTATTATTATGAATACCGAAACTGTAAAAACCGTAGCCGATTATGTTACCGAAAATATTAAAAACGCGCACTTGTTTAAAAAACACGGGATCGATTTTTGTTGCGGTGGCGGAATTAGTTTAGCCCAGGCTGCGACAAAAGCTAATGTGAGCCTTGAGGTACTGAAGAAAGAATTAGAGGAAACAGCCACGGTTACCACTCCCGGTTACGATTACAAAAACTGGAAACTGGATTTCTTAACCGACCATATTATAAACGTACATCACCAGTATGTAGAAGAAAATATCCCATTACTTATTCAATATGCGGCGCGTGTTGCCAAAGTGCACGGCCACGAAAGACCAGAACTTATAAGAATTCAGCAATTATTTACCGAAGTTGCCCAGGAATTAAGCGCCCATTTAAAGAAAGAAGAACTTATTCTATTTCCATTTATCAAGAAACTGGTAAGAGCCGAGGAAGAAGGAACACCGGCACCAAAACCGCAATTTGGAAAAATTGATAATCCTATTAAAATGATGGAAACTGAGCACGATGATGCCGGTGCCATTTTTAAAGAAATTTCAGAATTAAGCGATAATTACAATTATCCTGAATGGGCTTGTAATACCTACAGGGCATTTTATGCAAAACTGGAAGAATTTGAAACCGACCTGCATCACCACGTGCATTTAGAAAACAATATACTTTTCCCTAAGGCCATTGAGCTTGAACGCAGTTTAAACAGTTAAAGGTTGTTATATCCTGGAATCCCCATGCCAGGGTAGATTTAGTTTTTTATTTTAGAATGTTTTAATTGTGTTGATGAAACCCCGTAGCAGCAATGTTACGGGGTTAATTTTTGCTAATAATTGCAACAATACAGCCATAACCCTCATTGTAATCCCGATTTTTACCGGGAGCAGCAATCTATAAATTTTACTCAAACCGGGAGTGATTGCTTAACCTTACTCGGTATGGTGTTCCTAGTTCAATTTTTAAGTTAACTTCTTTTCTTTTTAGTATCTTTCGGCCTATGTTGCGTTTGGATTTAAAAGCTCATCACAAAATAGCTATCGCCTATTTTTTCCTGGCCGCTTTGCTGGGAATTTTCCTGAGATTATTTTACGTAACCCCGGTTCCCGGGAATTATAAATACATTCTTCACACGCATTCCCATATTGCTTTATTGGGTTGGGTGTATCTCGCTTTAACCGGCATTATTTATAGATTGTTTTTTCATAAAACTGAACTTTCAAGAAAATACATCTATATTTTCCTGGCTACAAATATTAGTTTGTTAGGAATGTTGTTTAGTTTTCCCTTCCAGGGCTATGCGGTGATTTCCATAATTTTTTCAACACTTTTCCTAATCTGCTCCTATTTTTATGCAGGCTTTGTGCTCCGCAATATTCCAAAGAAGCATAGTACAACTAAAAGCTTTAAACTTATAAAAGCAGCCTTATGGTATATGGTAATTTCCAGCATAGGACCCTGGGCGCTTGGAGGGATTATGAGTACCCTGGGCAATACCTCAATTTGGTATAAACTCGCTGTATATTTCTATTTGCATTTTCAGTATAATGCCTGGTTTTTAGTGGCCTTACTGGGAATTTTATTTTATCTCTTTCAAAAATTAAATATAGATTTTGGCAGAAAGAAATTTAAACGGTTTTTCCTGTTGCTGAATTCCGGCGTTATTTTAAGCTTTTTTCTTTCCACTTACTGGACCAACCCACCGTTAATATTTTATCTAATGGGTGGGCTCGGAGTGATTTTACTCCTCATCGCTTTTTACCAGTTTTTCGCCTTTATACTGCGGAATAGAAATCTTCTAAAAACAGGATTAAGTTCATTTAGTTATCGACTTTTAATGATTTCAGGCATATTGTTAGTCGGTAAAATTTTAATGCAAAGCCTTAGCGCCATACCCTTCTTCGCCGATTTGGCTTTTAATAATCTTGACTTTGTAATTGGCTATTTGCACTGGGTTTTCCTGGGTTTTGTTTCCCTGGCTTTATTCGCTTTCCTAAACTGGTTCAAGCTAATTCGAATCCCGAAAAATGCTTTTTACCTTTACCTCAGCGGTTTTCTAATTTCAGAAGCACTAATTTTCTACAAGGGCCTGGTACTTTGGTTAGGACTGCCTTTTTTTGGTAATTACTTTTTTTTACTGGTTTTAGTAAGTGCCTTAATGCCTATTGCCGTGGGATGGATTTTAGGAGTGAATTTGTTGAAAAGGCCGCCTCAAGAATAATTAATTTTCTTTCCTCGATAATCGAGATTTAAATGCTCCGAGGTAGTTTACGATGATTTATATCTATTTTGAAAATAGTAACTTTTAAGTTACATTTGTATTGGTGGAAAAATTAGAAAAGTAATAGCATACAAGAATTATTTTCAAGATTTCCTGAGCAAACAACCTATAAAAGTTCAGGATAAAATCTATAAATTAATTGAAGCTATAGAAACATTTGACCGCATTCCATCACATTATTTAAAAGCTCTAAAAGAGACAAACGGGCTTTACGAAGCACGCATAAAATTAGGCTCTGATATTTGGCGGGTTTTCTGTTTTTTCGACAAAGGAAAATTAGTGATTTTACTAAATGGTTTCACTAAAAAAACACAGAAAACTCCGAAAAGAGAAATAGACAAAGCTTTAAAATTAATGAAATCGTATTACTTAGATAAAAAGAAAAAATGATGGATGCAAAAGACTGGAAAACAATAGAAAATGAAGTTTACGGAGAGAAAGGAACTCCAAGAAGAGATGAATTAGACAGGGATTTTGAATCTTTTAAAATAGGTCTTTTACTAAGAAAAGCGAGGGAAGAAAAAAACCTTACCCAAGACCAATTAGCAGAATTAATTGACAAGAAACGCACATATATTTCCCGGGTAGAAAACAACGGCAGTAATTTAACTTTAAAAACTCTCTACGATATCGTGGAAAAAGGGCTCGGAGGAAAAGTAAAGATTTCAATAGAAATGTAAGTGATCACACGTCTTAGGCTGTTACTACCTGTCACCAACTATCTCAAATTTTGACCACATTAACCTATGGTTTCCTTGTTTTTTATAAGTTTGCTTTGATTAAAATTTAAAATATGGTTGCGGAAAATATTTTACTGGAATTTGGAGCTTCAAGAGAAACTTACCATAAAGGTGACCAGCTTTTTAGGGAAGGAGAAATTGCACTTAATTTCTTTCAAATTATTTCCGGGGAGATCAAGATGAATAATTATAATGCCGACGGAAAGGAGTTTATACAGGGAATGTTTACTGACGGCCAAACTTTTGGCGAACCACCCTTGCTGGCCGATGTGAAATATCCCGCCAATGCTGAAGCTATAAAAACCTCTGAAGTTTTAAAACTCCCCAAACTAAATTTCCTGGAGCTACTTACAAAGCATCCCGAAACCCACCTAAAACTCACCCGCACCCTGGCTGAAAGGCTTTTTTACAAAGCGATTATGGTTTCAGAAATTTCAAGCCAGGATCCGGAGCATCGAATAATCAGGATCCTGGATTATCTAAAGCGTTACGTACATCAGATTGAAGGGCAGTTTAAATTTAAAGTAAACCTGACCCGCCAACAGATAGCAGATTTAACCGGACTTCGAGTAGAAACTGTAATTAGGGCTATGAAAGGGCTGGAAAAGAAAGGTGAACTAAAAATTAGAAGCGGAAAAGTTTATCGTTAATTCGGTTAAAAATCTTTTTTTGAAGCCAGGCGTAGCATTCCCCAAACCGGTAGAATTACCCAGGCCAGCAACACCCCAAAACTTATAATACTCCCTTTGGTTGTACCAAAAAATGATTTAAACACTGCACCGGTATATCCTAAAAGTGCTGAAATATCTAATTTTAGTAAAATTAAGGTTCTGCTTAAATCTATAGGATTTAGTACACTTGCAGCCAAGGCAAAATCTTCTAAAGGATATTCCTGGAAATACATTAAAAGTAAAAGGAAAATTCCGTCGTAAATAATTGCCAGGAAAAGCCACATTAAAATTGCCATCCCGAAACCTTTAATTTTATTCTCAAACCTGAGAGCAATTCCAAAGGAAAGTGCGGTAAAAATAAAAGTTAGAAAAGAACCCACTACCAATAAAGAAAGGAAATCCCAAATGGCTGAAGATTCCAATAAGCCATAAATTATAAAAGGAATTCCCAGCCCCAAAACCAGGCTAAGAGCCAACGATATTGCCACGCCTAAATATTGCCCTAAAAAAATATGTTTACGGGCTATGGGTTGCGCCAGGAGCAGCTCGGTAAATTCCCGGGAATTATAAAAATACATAATCCCAAAAATAGTCCCAATAAGCGGTACCAGAACAATAATAACATTCATTAAGGTAATGATCGCATTAGAAAGGTCGTTGTTTAAAAACAATAACACCAAACCTAATAACAGATAGAAGAAGAAATAAACAAAGCTCCACCGACTTCTAAAAAGATCAAAAAAACTGTATTTAAGAATTTTAAACATAAGGCTTAGGTTAATATTTGGGCAATAGCGTGTTCAAGATCATCCTGACCGGTTTGTGTTTTTAGCTCGGTAATACTACCGTTAAAATAAATTACGCCTTCTAACAAGAATAAGATTCTATCAGCTGTTTCTTCTACGAAATTCATAATGTGAGAAGTAATAATTATTGTTTTCCCGGCAGCTTTTTCCTTTTGCAATAACTCTCTTAGTTTTATTAAAGAAGCAGGATCCAGCCCCGAGGTAGGTTCATCTAAAATTATCAACGGACTGTCAAACATAAAACACAGTACGATATTCACTTTTTGGCGGGTACCACCAGAAAGTTTACTCAGTTTTTTATCCAGAAAATTTTCTATACCAAAAAAAGCAATTAGTTCTTTATCCCGGGCAGGTTTTCCCCTTAAATCCTTGATCATTCCAATCAATTCTTTTACGGTAAGGTTGCCGGGAAAATTGGCAATTTGCGGTAGATAATCAATCTCCTGCCGGTAGTCACTTTGCCGGCGAATTTTCTTACCATTTACAGCGATTTTTCCTTGTTGCGGAATTACCATACCCAGCAAGCTTTTAATAAGAGTGGTTTTTCCTGAACCATTGGGACCAAGCACCGCAATTATTCCCGCGACATTGGTCTCCAGGTTGAGGCCGTTTAAAACCTTTTGGGATCCAAAACGTTTATGAAGATTTGTTACCGTTACCATTGTATTTTTCTAATATAAGGTTGTTGGTCCAGCACATTGGCCGGTGTAAAAATGGGAGAAACTTTTTCTGAAAATTCAATTAGGTCTATAAACAGGCTTCTAAGCATTACAATACTTTCAGGCGTTTTATCTACTAAATAAGAAAATAAACTCACCGGCCTGTAAGGGATATCTCCAAAATTGTTTTTATCAAGATCGTAGCCGGAATAATTGCTCCAATAATTTCCGTTAAAAGTATTTCCGTTACTATGCCCAGTATAGGTAAGATCAAAAGAATTATATAAAAAATTATTTCGATTAAAAACGTTATTGTAGCAGCCACCTCTAATTTTCACAGCATAGCCGTTACTTTTAAAATTGTTTTCTATATAATTTATCCGGTTGGTATTATCGGCGCTAATGCCTACGGTGTTTTCTTCAAAAGTATTCTGTTTTAATTCAGAGTCTGTTATGTCTTTCAGCAACAAACCATAAGAAGCGCTTCCCCAGTTGTTTTTAAAGGTATTGCGGTACATTAAAATTTCTTTTGAATACATTACCGCTACTCCTGCTCCATTATTATCAAAAAGATTCCCGGAATAGGTATTACCATCAGAAAACATAAAATGCAGCCCGTATCTTAAATTATTCTTACATACATTATTTATAATTTCGGTATCGTCTGTAAATTCCAGGTAAATTCCGTCGCGAACGCCTTCCAGGTGATTATCTTCAATATGCATTTCTGAAGTTTTCCAAAGATGAATAGCATTGCCGGAATGAGCCTGGCTGGTTGCTTTACCGGTCACCTGGTTACCCACAATACGCCCGTTATTAGAACGTTCTATTAAAATTCCGAAGAAAATATTATCAAAACGGTTATTCTTAACTTCAAAATTAGTGGAATTACTGACTAAAATTGCGGAAAAATCGCTGGTATGACTTCTCCCTATATTGATGATTTTAAAGCCTTCAATTGTAAATGCATCAGCCCTAAAACTAATTGCCGTACCTTGCATTTCAGCATCAATAACCGGGAAATCTTCGCCAATTAGGGTTAAAGATTTATCACTTATAACAATATCATTTTCCTTGTAAACACCGGGTTTTACCCTAATGGTGTCCCCAGATTTCGCAACTTCAACCGCGTTTTTGATAGATTTGATTTCACAGGTTTCACAAACCGTAATTTCTGTAGCGTAAAAGCTGAAACTAATAAAAAAAAGGAAGATGAAGAGCACAGCTTTCATGGTAAATTACTTAAAATTATTTTTCAATTCTTCCCAGTCCTGAAGTTCTCCGTTATCACGGCTTTCTTTTTTCACAGCGGCAAGGTTAGCTCCCATTGGGCTTCGTAAACTATCGTTTTGCACAAAGCCGGCATCAGAAACCGGTAGCATGTTGCCGGGTTTATCGTAATTAGAAACTAAAAGAAAAGAAGTTTGGTATTCTCTCTGGTTCATATCATTCACCAGGCATTCTATAGCATCGTATTTATACTGTTTACCCTTATCGGTCACTAGCTGTGCCGAGTAAGCCTGCTCTACAATCGTCATTTGACAAAAGTGGCAATGGTCTTTACCATACTTAATTGGTTCTGGCTCAAAACTACAGGCCGAAAAAACAAAGACTATGGCTAATATGTAAAATGAAAATTTCATTATTTCAGGGTTTTTAAAGCTTTTTTACGAATCCACCAGGCTACCAAAGTTAAAGACATTCCAATAAACATTAGATAAGCACCGGTTCTGGGATACGAATGGGCGGTAAAGTTCAGAATTTTTTGCGTACCGAATAATGGTGGTTTATAGTTTATAGGGTTTCCCTCAGAATCGGTTAATTTTATAATTGCCTTAGGATCCAGATCCGTACCATAATCTAACAACCAGTTATTGAAATCGTACATTCCCAGCAAACCAAGAACAAGCATTAAGATAAACCAACCTAAAAACCAGGAAGCGGAGATTTTTTTAAAAAATCCTAAAGCACCTAAGAGAACTCCTAATATGGCCATACCCGCAATGACTATGGGAAAAACCTGGAACTCCCACATTTCAGCCGGCTTTGGAATTTTCTTCATTCCTATATAATGATTTACCCCGTCTATATTCTGAATATCAAATTCTTCTTCTCCTTCTATCCCGCTAATAAAAATATCCATTCCCATAGGATCGGGGTATTGGGGTGCGCCAAGTTGAATATTCCATAAAGGAAAATAAAACAGGCCTAACAGGAGAAGTGAGCCCAATATCATTAAAATTGCAGATGGTTTCATATGCTTATGTATTATTAAACAGATTTGGGAGGCTATAAAAAAGTATTGTCTTAGAAAGTCTTTAAAAAATAAAGGAGGGCGCAAACAACTGGCCGCCACCCTCCTTTTTCAATCTAAAAACAACCTTTAACTAGTTACTTGTATATTCGTCATCTAAGCCCCATTTCATCGGGGTATTAGCTCCTTCTGCAGAAACTCTTATGTAACCCTGCATTTCCTGGTGAAGTGCAGAACAGAAGTCGGTACAATAGAATGGCCATACACCGGGTTTCTTAGGTTCCCATGTAATGGTTTTTGTTTGTCCGGGCATTATTAAAAGCTCTGATGTATTAGCTCCAATTACTGCGAAACCGTGAGGTACATCAAAATCCTGCTCTAAGTTGGTTACGTGGAAATATACTTTATCTCCCACGTGAATACCTTCAAGGTTATCTGGAGCAAAGTGGCTTCTTACCGTGGTCATATACACGTGAACTTCATTGCCCTCACGAACCATTTTGGTTTCACTTTCATTAACAGCGGCATACTTGTGATTATTCTCATCTAAACGATAAATCTTTTTTGAATTTTCTTTGATTTTATCGGCTTTAATGGCAGCTGCGTAATGCGGCTCACCGTGTGTTGGAAAATCAAGTAACAACTCCATTTTATCACCTGAAATATCAAACAACTGCGCAGAGTGTTCTAGCTCGGGGCCGGTTGGTAAATACCTGTCTTTGGTAATTTTGTTTAAGGAAATCATATATTTTCCATCTGGTTTTCTTGAGTTTCCTCCAGAAATCATTAAGTGACCTACAGAGTAATAACTAGGCTGTCTATCTACAACTTCCCAGGTATCTAATTTCCATTTTACAACTTCAGAAGAGATAAAGAATGTAGTATAAGCATTTCCTTTATCATCAAATTCGGTGTGCAATGGGCCTAAACCTGCTTCCTTAACGGTTCCTGCTAAGGTAGACTCGAAATTAAGTACTGGAATTCCGTAAGCATCTCCATCAAATTCTTCATTTTCAATAGCATCAAGCATTTTACTGAATGAATGCACGGTAAGGTCACTGGAAAGTTTTCCGTTTCCAATAATATATTCTCCTGAAGGATCTACATCACAACCGTGAGGAGATTTGGGAGTTGGCATAAAATATACTGCACCGGGTATATCACGAGGATCTACTCTAAGCACTTCGTTTTTGGTGGTAGAAATAGTAGTTTGAGTATCGTGGTCAAACACATTATGAACATACTCAGCATCCATAGTTTCCCCGCCTCCATTTTCTACATATTCGCTTATTTTCTTCCAGTTAACTGCAGCAATAAAATCCTTATCGTTTTGCGAAGCATTTACTTCCTGCATAGTATGTGATTCTTCTGTATTATACGTAGTAAAGAAGAACCAACCGTGAGATTCCCCACGCCCTGGGTGAGAAAGATCATAGTTAAAGCCGGGCATATCTATTTGAAAGTCAATTTCCATATGGCCATCATCGCCTACTGCAATAAAAGTTAAGGGCCCTCTAAAATTTCCTTTCATTTCATCTATAGGCATGTCTTTTTGAGGATAAGGCACTGAAAATCGTGTACCGGCCACCACATATTCGGTGTTTTCGGTAACATAAGAAGAAGAGTGGTTACCCGCACTGTGTGGGATCTCAATAATCTCTTCGGTTTCAAAAGTTTCCAGGCTTATTCTGGCAATCCTGGGGGTGTTGTTCTCATTTATAAAAATCCACCTTCCATCTATTTCCCCGTTAGTTTGAGAAATATCGGGGTGGTGAGAATCTCCCCACGGCACCATACCAAACGAGGTTTTTAGCATATCTTTAGTTTCTTCGGAATAACCATACCCATTGGTAGGAAACTGAGAAAATACAGGAATTTCTTTTAGCATCCTTCCAGATGGAAGCCCGTAAACGGTTAGGTTCCCACTGTAACCTCCAGAAAGGAAAGCGTAGTATTCGTCGTGTTCTCCAGGGCTAACATAAACTTTTTCTGCAGCGCTGGAAGCCATAGCACCCGATTTCCCTCCTTCATCATTCTGGTTACAGGATGTAAAGATTGCGGCAAGTGCAAATACGGCGATAAAATTTGTGATTGTTTTCATATGATTAGGTATTATTTCAAATATGGTTCAAAACTAAAGTGTAGGTTTATAGGTTTTTATGAGTATCATCAGTTTTCGGCATCATACTGTCTAAAATATTCTACAATAGCCCTGGCCTGATCTTCTTCCAGTCCCTGATTGGCCATAATTGCCATATTAGACTCTACCATTAATCTTTTGGCGATAGGATCTTTTTTAATCATCTCTTCGGGATTAAGAATCATATTCATAATCCATTCTGGTGATCTTCTTTCGGTTACACCTTCTATAGCCGGACCAACAAATTTCTTATCCATTTTATGGCAGGCAGAACACATATTCTTAAAGATACTGGCTCCATTGGCTGCCATATCAGAATTAATGCTTTCTGGCAAATCCAAAGATTTTACCGGGCCAATTCCTTTATTAGATAAATCGTCTCCCGAATCTGCGGCAGCTTCTGTGGTTTCAGTTTCTTTTTCTTTTGGTTGTGAAGAGTAATCGTCCAGGCGTAGGCTTTCTTTTTCGTCTTTTTCAGAATTGCCACAAGCCACAAAAGAAAATACCAGCGCTACAGCCAATCCTATTTTTACAATTAATTTCATAGTTATAGATTTTGATTTCGGTGGTAAAATTACCCGAGAAGTCAATCTTATTTTATGACCCCAATCATAAGGAAGGGGATCAACTGAAACAGAACTGCTTAAGCCACTGTTAATAAGGTATTTAAATTAAATATATGGAGTGAAGTTTTACGGTAATTTTTAATAAAATATTTCTGTATTTTAAAATGAATCTAATTCTGAGTAGTAGAGGCTACTATTCATTTTTAAAAACAAAAAAGGGGCGATTAAAAATCGCCCCACATTAGTCAACCAAACACAGTCAAATTTAAAAACTAGTTGAAACTAACTTTTAAGAATTTAAATATCAAAACTTTAAGCTGTCGAAAATCTTTAAAATGTTTTCTAAGTGTAGTTTTAAAAACCAGGTGATCTTTTAAATAAAAGTTTTCACACTGCACATCGTCACATTCTTTTAATCCCTCCAATTTATTTTTATAATCAAAGAAGGTGGTTAAATGAAACTCATTGGCCTTATTTATTAACTCCAGTTGTTTCTTTAAGTAAGAAGCATCTTCCTGGTTTATTTCTACCTTAATAGTTTCTTTTAAACCTGATTTCAAAATATTGCTGAAGAAATTAATTTCCTCACTTATATAAATTAGGTGTTCTTCCCAGTCTTCTGATTCAGTTTGGATACTTAAAATTTGTATTTCCTCATCATTATGATGTTCCTGAAATTTTTCCCTCATCTTCCTTTATTTTTGCATTTTCATTTCCCTTACCATCTGTTCTACTTTTATAATATCAATAGCGTTCTTACCAGTTGGGAATTCCCATTCTACCTTATCTCCCTGGGCATAGCCAAATAAGGCCAGACCCATAGGAGCAAGAATAGAAATCTTATTTTCTTTAATATTGCTATGATCTGGAGTAACAATTTGGTATGTTCTATTAATACCAAAAGGAGTAGCTATTTCAACTTTAGAGTTGAATCTCACCACATCTTCGGGCATATTTTTTTCACTCACAATTTTAGCAAATTCAAGTTCGTTCTTTAGCTTTTCTATAGACGCACGGTAGGTACTATCTTTATAATATTGCGCCATGGAAACTATACGTTTTAAAAGCTCATATTCTACCTTTTCAATTATAATGACATCATATTTCATTTCTTCACAACAATTAATTAAGGAAAAATACCTCGCTGGTTATAGGCCGTCTCAATCCTGGAAATAGCCAGAATATAAGCAGCAGTTCGCCAGTCGGTTTTTCGTTCTTCAACTTCTTTTTCAACTTTCTTAAACACCTGAAGCAATTTTTTCTCTAATTTCTGCATTACTTCATCAAGCTCCCATAATTCACCATTACGGTTTTGCAGCCATTCAAAATAACTACCAATCACACCTCCAGAATTACATAAAATATCGGGTATAATGGTGATTCCTTTCTCCAAAAGAATCGCTTCACCTTCTTCGTTTGTAGGTCCATTAGCACCTTCAGCAACTATTGAAGCTTTTATTTTGAAAGCATTATCACCGGTAATCTGGTTACCCAGAGCAGCAGGAATTAGAATATCGCATTCCAGGCCAAAGAAATCTTCAGGATTCATTTCGTTTGCGTCAGTAAAGCCCTGGATAGATCCTTTTCTTGGACTTGAATGTTCAAATAATTTTTCTACTGAAATTCCTTCTTCATTATACAATGTGGCGTGGGCATCCTGTACAGCAATCATTTTAGCACCGTCTTCGATTAAGAATTTGGAAGCCCAATAGCCTACATTTCCAAATCCCTGCACAATAAAGGTTTTATCTTTTAGAGATTCTCCACGAGATTTCACAAGTTCTTTAGTGGTTAAATACACCCCAAAACCAGTAGCACGATCACGGCCTTCCAAACCGCCAGAGCCTACCGGCTTCCCGGTTACCACGTGCTGATTTTGCGAACGTTCTGAAGTAGAGATTGTAGACATATAAGTATCTGCAATCCAGGCCATAGTTTGCGCATTGGTATTTACATCTGGCGCAGGAATATCATGTTCCGGTCCTATATTTTCACCTAATGCATAGGTAAACCTACGGGTAATACGTTCCAGTTCTGCATCAGAATAATTACGGGGATCTATCTGGATTCCTCCTTTAGCACCTCCATAGGGTAAACCTGCCAACGAGGTTTTCCAGGTCATCCACATGGCCAGGGCTTTGGCTGCATCTACATCTACCGTTGGGTGGTATCGTAAGCCGCCTTTATATGGTCCCAGGGCATTATTATGCTGCACCCGGTAACCGGTAAAAATCTCTACTTTACCATTATCCATTTTCACGGGAAAATGTACCACGATCTCGTTATTGGTAATTTCAAGTATTTTCTTAATATTTGGATTTAGATCTATGATATCGGCTGTTTTATTAAACTGCTTAATAACCGTATCATACATACTTTGTTTGGGCATTGATTTTGTTGCTATCATTCTTTTATAATTTTATTGAAAATGTTCACAATACATTTTTCTGTTATCTTTCCAGCTGCAGTGGTGCCTTAAATCGCAATTAAAGCAAAGCGTTTTAAAGAGTTCGCTACCTGCATGCTCCAGTTCCTTTTCACTTTCTTCCAAAACTGCCGGTCTTTCCATTTCAACTATATTCATAGAATCTGTATTTTGGAATACACTAAAGCTAAAGCTGTGCCCAAAAAATTAAAAAATGAGAATATATATTTTAAAGTATTGATTATCAGAACTCAAAGAAGTAAAATTGAATTCCTATTATTTTCTGTATTGGAAAGAAATTACCCGGGTGGGAGATAATTACCCGCAGCTTATTTAATCTTTTCCCGTAAGGTTTTACGGTCTATTTGAAGGATTTCTGCTGCTTTAGATTTGTTTTGATCTACCGCTGCAAGAACTTTTAAAATATGCTTTTTTTCTACTTCTTTTAAGGCAACTAATTCTTCATCTACAGCCGGGACCTGGTATTTTACCGAAGCAGGTAGGTCTTGCGGAAGAATTTCATCTTCACTCATAATTATGGCTCGTTGAATCACGTTTTCTAATTCCCTAATATTCCCCGGCCAATTGTAACGCTTTAAAATTTCAACAGTTTTATCTGATAATTTTAAACCGGTTTTGCCATAATCCTGTTGGTATTTATCCAGAAAAGTTTTGGTAAGGGGAACAATATCTTCTTTTCTTTCCCGTAAAGGCGGGGTAAGAATATCTACCACATTTAAACGATAGTAAAGATCTTCCCTGAAAGTTCCTCTTTCTACCATTTCCCGTAAATCGCTGTTTGTTGCAGCAATTACCCGAACCTGGATTTTTTCTGAATTTCTACCGCCCAGTTTTCTTACTTCTTTTTCCTGAAGCACACGCAATAACCTAACCTGAACCGCCAGTGAGGCTGTACCAATTTCATCTAAAAAAATAGTACCGCCATTAGCAGCCTGGAAGTAACCTTCGCGGGTTTCTGAAGCACCTGTATAAGCTCCTTTAGTAGAACCAAATAATTCTGATTCCAGTAAATTCTCGGGAATAGCACCACAGTTAACTGCAATAAATGGATTTTGAGCAAAAGAACCTTTATAATGAATTGCCCGTGCCACCAGTTCTTTCCCGGTACCACTCTCTCCTCTTATTAAAATTGTAGCACGGTTATTTTTCACTCTTTCTATAATATCTACCAACTCTTCAAATTTTGCTGAAGAGCCAACCATTCCGCCATAATTATTTCTAATTTCGGGTGAAGAAGCGGTTTTTTTCGTTGATGTACGGTTGACTAAAGATTTTTTAACTGAAGTAAGTAACTCGTTTTTAGTAAATGGTTTAGGCAAATAATCTAAAGCACCAGATTTTATTGCGGTAAGTGCATTATCTATAGAAGGATAGCCGGTAATTACAAGTTTAGGAATTTCAGGATAATGATCGTCTACATATTTCACCAATTCCATTCCGTTCATTCCCGGCATTTGTAAATCGGTGATCAATAAATCTATACTGCTGTGCTTTAAAATATCTATAGCTTCCATCACCGAACCCGCCTTGTAAGTATGGTAATTCTCCTGTTTTAGGTGGCGGTCCAGTACTTCAAGCATATCATAATCGTCATCTACTATAAGTAAGTTTTCTTTGCGTATAGACATATTAGAAATTCAATGGTAATTTTATTTTAAAAATAGTTCCTTTTGGAATGTTATCGGCAATGCTAATTTCTCCTTTATGACTTTTTATTATCCCGTGAACCACACTTAATCCAAGACCGGAACCTTCTCCCAGTGGTTTTGTAGTATAAAAAGGTTCAAAAATTTTATCTTTCACTTCAGGAGCAATTCCTTTTCCTTCATCGGCAATTTCAATAGTATAATGTGTTTCGTTATTATTAATGGAAATAACAATTTTGGAATTTTCCGGAGAATAATAAATCGCATTAATCACTAAATTAAAAAATACCTGGGTTAATTGTATAGGGTCTACCTGTGCTTTTAAAGCAGGATCCTGAATATTAAATTTAAACCGAATATTAGCTTTTTTGAAATTAGGTTTTAAAAGCGAAAGTGCCTGGGTAATTATTGGCTTCACCTTAATCTTTTTAATATCTTGTGGCATATCACAGGAGAAAAACATAAGTTTTTTTACAACTTCCCTGGAATAAATTGCTGAATTAAGGATCTTTTGCGCATCTCGTTTTGTTTGCTTTTCAGCCGTTTTTTCTTCAATAAATTCAGCAAAACCTAAAATATTACCTAAGGGAGTATTAAGCTCGTGCGCTATTCCCGCGGTAATTTCTCCCAGAATAGCCAACCGGTCATTTCTCGCAGCGGTTTGTTTTAAATGTTCTTCCTGTATTTTAATATTTTGGCGTTCAAAAAACAGCGCAATTTCATCGGCTATTTTATCTAAAAGTCGCTGTTCTTCTACCAAAAAATGCGCTTTAGATAAGTCTGAGGCCGGGTAATGTACTTTTATGAAACCTATTTCATTCTCTGAAATTTTAATAATACTTTTTTGAGAATAACCTTCTTTTGGAATCGGGTTAGAACTTAAATGATACGATTCACATTGTATCTCTACAGTAGCCAATTCTGGAAAACGCCAGGCATTTTTAAGAATTTTTACAATAGATTCTAAAGTAGCTTCATAAGAACCCTCAAACTCCCTTATAGCCGATGAAACCTGATAAAGACAGGAGAGTTCTTTAATTCGCTCTTGCAATTTCTCTTCTACAGAAATACTTTCAGGTATCATCTTAAACAGGATTCTTTTAGCAAAGATAAGGGGATTTCTTAAGCTAAATTAATTTGGGTTAAGTTTGATGTAGCAAAGTAAAAATACCTTTTAAAAATTAGGGTATAATATAAAAAAGCGGCCTCTAAAGCCGCTTTCGTATTTACAAATAATTACTTTCTATCTAGGTTGAAAGGAAAAACGCTGCCCTCCTACAGAAACTCCTGCCATTGCACCACCTTTTGGAATGGTAACTACGGCAACTCCGTCTTGAAAATCAATACTTTGAGAAGCTCCTTTATCAAGTATTACCGCAGATGCATTTGCAGAAAGCTCATAATCTCCATCTTTAAATCTTTCCAGATCGGCATCGGTTTCAAAGAAAAGCACTTCAATAAAAGCCTTTCCTCCAGCCTGCAAGCCAATATCTACCTGTTTAAGGTCTGCATATCCTATAATAGTATTGTTTTTATAAACAACGCCATTACCGGAAGCTCCTCCAATTACATAAGCTCCCTTTCCCACGTTTGGAAAAATAGCGTAACCGGCAGAGCTATTTAGCAATTCAGAGGCGTTAGTGTGATTCTGCCTAATTTCATTTCTTGCATCACTGGCATCACTTCTAAGATCATCTTCAGTATTTTGCATACTTCCACAACTTGCAAAAAGTAAAAGTGCAAATACAAATACTGGTTTGTAAAAATTGTTGGTTAGTGTTTTCATTTCTTCATTAGTTTTTGGTTTCCTTTTGAAATTAGCCATATCCATAAACAAAAATTGTTAATCGATTGTTATTTTGCTTAACATTAGCTTTTTAGCACAAAGAGTTAAAGAAAATTAAAACCAAATTGTTTTTTAAATGGAATAAATTGAATAGAGGTGCTAAAAACAGAAATCTTTTAAGTAAAAAAAGGTTCGGCATTTTTCACTATATTATAGTTTTAACTATAACCACTATAGTTATTTAATATGAAGAGTAAATTTCCATAGGAAATAATTATAGTATTTTTATCCTATTAATCCTTTAAAACTCTCCAAATTATGGAAAAAAACGATCACAGAAACCATCCCGATAATCATAAGGTATGGGAAGTAAACGAATCCAGCCGTTGCCCGTTTATGGGTGGCGCACTTGATAAAACCGCAGGTAGCGGAACCTCTAATCGCGACTGGTGGCCCAACCAATTAAACCTGTCAATTTTAAGACAGCATTCCAATTTGTCCAATCCTATGGACGAAGATTTTAATTATGCAGAAGAATTTAAAAGTCTGGACCTAAAAGCTGTAAAGAAAGATATTTTTAAGTTAATGGAAGATTCCCAGGAATGGTGGCCGGCAGATTATGGTCATTATGGTCCTTTCTTTATACGTATGGCCTGGCATAGTGCCGGAACCTACCGTATAGGCGATGGTCGCGGCGGTGCCAGTTCTGGTTCACAGCGATTTGCCCCATTAAATAGCTGGCCAGATAATGCTAACCTGGATAAAGCCCGACTTTTACTATGGCCAATTAAAGAAAAATATGGAAGAAAAATTTCCTGGGCAGATCTTATGATTCTTACCGGAAACTGCGCCCTGGAATCTATGGGATTAGAAACCTTTGGATTTGGTGGTGGCCGGGAAGACATTTGGGAACCGGAAGAAGATATCTATTGGGGTTCTGAAGGTGAATGGCTGGGAAATAAAGAAAGATATTCTGAAAATAACGAATTGGAAAGTCCGTTAGGAGCTTCCCACATGGGGCTTATCTACGTAAACCCGGAAGGACCTAACGGAAATCCCGATCCGGTTGCAGCGGCTAAAGACATTCGCGAAACTTTTGGCCGAATGGCGATGAACGATTATGAAACGGTTGCACTTATAGCCGGAGGCCACACTTTTGGAAAAACCCACGGTGCCGGAGACGCCGAGCAATATGTTGGTGCAGAACCTGCAGGCAGCGCTATTGAAGAAATGGGATTAGGCTGGAAAAATAGTATGGGAAAAGGAAATGCTGAAGATACCATTACCAGTGGAATTGAAGGAGCCTGGACCAATACCCCTACCAAATGGAGCAACAGCTTCTTTGACAATTTATTTAAATATGACTGGGAATGCATTAAAGGACCAGGTGGAGCTTACCAATGGAAACCAAAAGATAATGCCGGTGCAGGTACAATTCCAGATGCACACGATCCTTCTAAAAGTCACGCTCCTTTTATGCTTACTACCGATTTATCTCTAAAGGAAGATGAGGCATACGAGAAGATTTCCAGAAATTTTTACGAGAATCCTGAAGAATTTGCAGAAGCATTTTCTAAAGCCTGGTATAAATTAACCCACCGTGATATGGGACCACTTTCGCGCTATTTGGGCCCTGAAGTTCCTTCAGAAGAGCTTATTTGGCAAGATCCTGTACCAAAAGTAGATCACGAATTGATTAATGATAAAGACGTAGCTGAACTTAAGAAAAAAATCCTTAATTCAGGTTTAACAGTATCGCAGTTGGTATCTACCGCCTGGGGATCGGCCTCTACTTTTAGAAATTCAGATAAACGAGGAGGAGCCAATGGTGCGCGTATAAGGCTTGAACCACAAAGACATTGGGAGGTTAACAATCCGCCACAATTGCAACAGGTAATCACAAAGCTTGAAAATATTCAAAAAGAATTTAATGATGCGCAAACCGGAAACAAAAAGGTTTCCCTTGCAGATCTTATTGTACTTGGAGGCTGCGTGGCTATTAAGAAAGCTGCAGCAGATGCCGGTTTTGATATTGGGGTCCCATTTACCCCGGGACGTACAGATGCTACGGCAGAGCAAACCGATGTGGAAGCTTTTGAACCCTTAGAACCTAATGCCGACGGTTTCCGAAATTATGCGAGAAACAGGGATAATATTTCAGCTTCGGCTGAAGAAATGCTTGTAGACAGAGCTCAGCTATTAAGCTTAACCCCACCAGAAATGATTGTTTTAGTTGGAGGTATGCGTGTTTTAAATACAAACTTTGACGGCTCTAAACATGGGGTTTTTACAGATCGTCCAGGGCAGCTAACCAACGATTTCTTTAAGAACATTCTGGATATGCGAACTACCTGGAAAGCAACATCAGATTCTCAAACCGAATTTGAAGGAAGCGACCGTACCAGTAAAAAAGTGAAGTGGACCGGCACAAGAGTAGATCTTATTTTTGGATCAAATTCTGAGCTTCGTGCTTTAGCAGAAGTATACGGGTGTGACGACTCACAGGAGAAGTTTGTAAAAGACTTTGTGAAAGTCTGGGATAAGGTTATGAACTTAGATCGTTTTGATATTTAATAACTAAAAATCAGGTAATAATTTAACCCCATAATTATCAAATTATGGGGTTTATTTTTTTTTGAATTTTTTCAATATTAATTCAGCTCAAATTGCTGTTTGGGTTGACGTAATAGCTTTTCTAAACCTAAAAGACGAAGTACAAAAACACCGATTAAAATGGTTAATGCTATTTTAAAATAGTAGAGTAATGAAGTGATTCCCGAACTGGATTTATAATGTGCCATTAATTGTTGTCCTACTTCCGGTTGAATGCTGGCAATATTATGCAAATCCAGGTTTAAAACTTTAAAATAATCGTTTGCATTTTTATTAATAAGATAACTGGCAGTAGTAAAATCTTCTTCCCTTAAATTTTCAAGAATGGTGTTTTCCAAAACCAGGTATTCTTTATAATGCTTCTGAAAATCTTCAAAGTAAACCTCTTCCCGCTCTACTAAATAGGTTTGACTATAATCTTGTAAAACCTGATCCATTTTAGAATTATACGTCGTAATTTCGTTTAAATTGAAAGCTGCATTATACTCCCCATTGTCCTTAATATCTTCAAAGAGCATTCTTTTTTCATGGAGAATTTCAGAAAGCTCATAAATTTGGGATGCAGGTAGAAGACGATCCTGATAAAGAGAAGAAAAATCCTGATCTATGCTTTTCAAACTCCTTTTCTCAATAAATTCGGTAATTAGCAAGAACGCAAAAAAAGCACTTAACAATAAAATAAGACGTTTGCGCTTTTTTGGCTTTATGGAATAGAGGTCTTTCATTTTAATAAATTTAGGCATGCAAATATACCTATCAATTTAATGATTTTAAGTCATTTATATTATGATTATCCTCATAAAAAAAGCCTTAATTGAAAAATTAACAATTAAGGCTTGATATTTACTTTTTACTTTTCGGTTAGAAATAACATCCTCTACCTCTTCTTCGCCCGGTATTAGATTCACTATCGCCAATTTTAAAGCTAAGGCTAAGCAGGAATTGATTTAACCTGGTGTCTGTAAATTCTGCCCGGTTTACACCGTAATCTCCATTATTAATATCTACATCTTGAATTTCTGCTGAAGCTAAACTTCTATCATAACGAAGATCAATTTCAAATCTTCCAAACCCCACCTTTATTCCAGCCTGAGCCGCGAGTGGAGTATTTTGTGCTACAATAGTTTGATTTAATGGCTCGGTACCCTCAAGAGTTGCATTCATTATATTCTGGTATGCAGGTCCGGCATAAACATCTACAGGGCCCCATATATTATAGCCAAATAATAATGGAATACTTAATTTTTCTACAGCATAGGTAGAATTCTGATTTGGAAAGGGAAATACAGTTTCCATAGAATTGTAAATTATTTCAGGACGAACGAAGAATTTATCGAAATTCAATTCAAAAAATATACCGGCGTGAAAACCAAACTGCGATTCAGCATTAAAGGTATCTGAGTTAAATCCTTCCCCAGAATCAAGTCCGGTTAATTCGCCTCCCATGACATAATTACCACCACCTTTTATCCCAAAACTATACTCCTGGGCCTGAGTAAAAGACACGCAAAAAATGCTAATAATAATCAGTAGAAAATATCTGTTCATAAAAATAGATTTATAGGTCTGTTCTTCGCGGGTAAATATATCAATTATCTAAAATAATAATAGAGTTCCCGGTTTCTTTTTAACGCATAAAAATTCAATTGCGTATATATCTTCCATATAAATATAATTAGACGATTTAAAGAAACTTTAAATACCTAAATAATCAGTATAAAAAAAACGTCCGGCTAGGGACGTTTTTTTAACTAATCAAACTAATTATCTAAATTACGCAATCTCAATCATTCGTTTAGCCTGTACTTTAGCTTCTTCCCGCTTTGGCAGTTCTATAATAAGAACCCCATCTTTATAAGAAGCAGAAATTTTCTCACTGTCTACTGAATCTGGTAAACTAAAAGCTCTTTTAAAGGTACTATAGCTAAATTCCTTCCTGGTGTACCTTCCATTTTTTTCTGAAGTTTCATTTTCTTTTTTCTCTTCAGAAGAAATGGTTAATACATCGTTGTCTAGCTCAATATTAAAATCTTCTTTAGTTTTACCCGGTGCAGCAACTTCAACGCTAAAGTTGTCTTCGGTTTCCTGAATGTTTACAGCAGGAATACTGGTTCCTATACTGTTAACATTTGTAGTTCCTCCTAACCAATCGGTTTTAAACATATCGTCAAAAACCGATGGCAGCCAATTGGCCTCATTTCTTTTAATTAAACTCATAGCTTTTATGTTTTTGTTAGACTTTATTTTTTATTATTTCTGATAAATTATTAGCAATTTAAATTCCAATCTTAATTTTATGCCTTTTTGGCATTTTTATTCATAATTAAACAGACAATTTGTCAATTGAATTAAAGAAGCTTATTTCTATTGACTTTTGAGTAACTTTCCAATAAAATTAAATGAAGTATTTTTTCAATCGCATTTATATTCTCCTTTCCAACCTGCAAAGTAAAATTGCTTTTTATCCCAGTGTTTTTGCAATTTTTGGTTTCCTAATAGCTTTCGCGCTTATTTATATAGAAAATCAGGGTGTATCCAGGTATCTTTTAGATCATATCCCAATGCTGGTGGTAGATAATGGCAACACCGCACTTAGCATATTAACCGCCTGCATTACCGGCCTTATTTCTATGATGGTTTTTAGCTTTTCTATGGTGATGGTACTATTAAATCAGGCGGCGAGTAATTATTCTCCCCGGTTGCTTCCCGGACTTATTTCTGATAAAAATCATCAGGTTATTTTAGGAATCTACCTGGCCACTATACTCTACTGTATTTTCGTGGCGGTTTCTATCCAGCCCGAAGGAGACTCTTATCAAACCCCAGGTTTTTCGGTATTAGTCGGAATTATTTTTACCGTGATTTGTATTGGTGCCTTTATTTATTTTATTCATAATATTTCGCAAAGCATACAGATTAACAATATCCTGGATCGCATTTTTAGACAGGCAAAAACACGTTTAAATTTTCTGCTAAAAACTGAAGAAAACGAAGATCAGGAATTCCCTGACACGAAAGAATGGTACGAGTACCATTCTGAAAAAAGTGGGTATTTTCAGAATTTATCTTCGGATAATTTATTAGATATCTGTAACGAAAAAGACACCCAGTTTGAAATTCTTCCTGTAAAAGGAATTTTTATTTTAAAGGGAATTCCGCTTTTAAAATCAAAAGAAAAATTAGACGACGAAACATTAAAAAAAGTACTTGCTAATTTTAACCTTGCCCGCGGGGAGTTAGTAAACACCAATTATGTACTCGCATTTAAACAAATTACCGAGGTTATTGTAAAAGCCATGTCTCCCGGAATTAACGATCCCGGAACCGCCCTTAACGCGCTGGATTATTTGGCCGAGCTTTTGGCTTTACGAATGCAAAAACAAAACAGACAATTTTTAAAAGCAGATAAAAAAGTTTTAATCAAGATGCGGAGTGTAGATTTTGAAGAACTTTTATATCAGGTTTTAGCGCCTATAAGAGCATATTGCAAACACGATATAATTATTATTCAAAAACTGGGAATGCTATTTTATTATCTGAAATCTCAAAAAGCAGTTAACGCAAAATATTATGAAGTATTAGATATTGAAGCTAAAAACCTGTTTGGCGATGCAAAGTCTGTAATTAAGAATGAGGCGGATCTCAAAAAAATAAACGCAATTGAAAAACAATTAAACCTGAAAAGTTAAAAGCAAAACTCAGGAAAAAGCTAAATTTGCGCTATGGGATTAACAAACAACGATATTTTTAAAAAATTAAGAGTCGCTCATAAATTACGAGACGACGATATTGTAAAAATTTGCGCTTTGGTAGATTTTAAAGTAACTAAAAGTGAATTAGGTGCAATATTTAGAGCCGAAGACCATCCAAAATACGTAGAGTGCGGCGATCAATTTCTTCGGAATTTCCTAAACGGACTCATAATCCACCTTCGCGGCCCTATGCCACCTAAGAAAGAAAAGAAACCAGAGAAAGAATAGCATAAAAAACCTCACAGGTTTTTAAATCTGTGAGGTTTTTTAGCTTACGTCAACCTGTCTCGAAGCTTCGGGACAGGTTGACGTTTTTTTCTGCGAGATTAAAAAAATTATCTCACCAACTTCTTATACTTAATACGTTTAGGCATAATATCTCCACCCAAACGTTTTTTCTTGTTCTCTTCGTAATCAGAGAAGCTTCCTTCAAAGAAATAGACTTGAGAATCTCCTTCAAAAGCCAGGATATGTGTACAAATTCTGTCCAGGAACCAACGGTCGTGGGAAATAACTACTGCGCAACCGGCAAAATTCTCTAAACCTTCTTCCAGCGCTCGCAGCGTATTTACATCTAAATCATTAGTAGGCTCATCGAGTAGTAGAACGTTTCCTTCCTCTTTTAACGTCATCGCCAAATGAAGTCGGTTTCTTTCTCCACCAGAAAGCATATTTACTTTCTTATTTTGTTCACTTCCGCTAAAGTTAAATCGGCTTAGATAAGCTCTTGAATTTACCTGGCGACCGCCCATCATAACCAACTCCTGCTCATCGCTAAAGTTCTGCCAAATAGTTTTTTCGGGATCAATATTAGAATGCGCCTGGTCTACATAAGCTATCTTTGCGGTTTCACCAACTTCAAAACTTCCTTTATCAGGCTCTTCTTCGCCCATAATCATTTTAAAAATCGTGGTTTTACCAGCACCGTTGGGTCCAATTACCCCAACAATTCCAGCCTGCGGAAGTTTAAAATTTAAATCTTCATAAAGCAATTTATCCCCAAAAGCTTTACTCACTCCATTGGCTTCAATCACATTGGTTCCCAACCTTGGACCGTTAGGAATATAAATTTCCAGCTGCTCATCCATTTGCTTTTGATCCTGGCTCAACAACTTATCATAATTATTTAAACGCGCTTTTTGCTTGGCCTGACGTCCTTTCGGATTCATTTTAGACCATTCCAATTCTCGTTCTAAGGTTTTTTGACGCTTACTGGCTTGTTTTTGTTCCTGCGCCATACGTTTAGACTTCTGGTCTAACCAGGAAGAATAATTTCCCTTCCATGGGATACCTTCGCCCCTGTCCAGTTCTAAAATCCAACCGGCTACGTTATCAAGGAAATAACGGTCGTGAGTTACAGCGATAACGGTCCCTTTATACTGGGCCAAATGATGCTCTAACCAATGTACAGATTCAGCATCTAAGTGGTTAGTTGGCTCATCCAGGAGTAAAATATCTGGCTCCTGAAGCAAGAGTCTACAAAGCGCCACACGCCTTCTTTCCCCTCCTGAAAGCACCGAAATCTTTTTATCGGCTTCAGGAGTTCTTAAAGCGTCCATTGCAATTTCCAGTTTTGTATCGAGTTCCCAGGCGTTAGAAGAATCAATTTTATCCTGAAGCGCAGCCTGCTTATCCATAAGCTTCTGCATCTTATCGGCATCTTCATAAACCTCGGGCAATCCAAACTGGTCGTTAATTTTATTGTACTCATCAAGAATGGCCACCGTTTCGGCGACTCCTTCTTTTACCACTTCCAGTACGGTTTTATCTTCATCTACCTTTGGTTCCTGCTCAAGGTAACCAACGGAATAGCCAGGAGAGAAAACCACATCGCCCTGGTAATTTTTATCTTCGCCGGCGATGATTCTAAGTAAAGTAGATTTACCCGAACCATTTAAACCAAGAATCCCAATTTTTGCACCGTAGAAAAAACTAAGGTATATATTTTTCAAAACCGGGGTATTCGCATTTTTATAAGTCTTGGTAACCCCAGACATTGAAAAGATCACTTTTTTATCGTCTGCCATAATGAATTTTTTAAGCTATTTTAAGATTTGCAAATATCTGAAATTAAAGTCAGAATTCGGTTTGATTATTTATAAAGGCCAAGTAAGCGCAAGATGATTAACATTTGCCCGGTGTGATAGGCCGTATGTTCTATAACCAGCATAACTTCCCGCAGTAAGCTATGATTGTCAGAGTTTTTAACCGGAAGATTTAAATCAATGTCAGCATCTAAAATAAAATTTTTAAAACGCTCCCTATCTTCAAAATAATCTTTCTTTAATTTTCCCCAGTCTTCTTTACTTTGGGGAGCCGATTCGTTCGGCCAATAGTCGTCGGGCCATTTTGAGGTTTTATAAGCTTCAGAAGTAGTATATTCCAAAATATCCTTTTGAGCATAAGAGATATGATAGAAAAGCTCGTAAAAGGAATAGGGTAAATTACAAGGCTTTTCTCCTAATTTTTCAAAAGGAATTTTATCGATAAAGTCTTCTAAAGCCATAAAAGCTTCACCTCCTTCTAAATGCTTAATTAATTGTTTTTTACTTGCGGAATCTGACATATAATTGACTTAAATTCTACCTTTTAATGCGTTAAACGCCCAGGAAATGGCAAAAAATCCAATTCCCGTGACCGAGAAACCAATGGCGTAATCTCGATATTTAAGCACACCCAATAAAATAATAGCGGCACCAATAATGAACAAAGCAAAAGATGCCCAGGCGAAAATGGTATTCTTATTCATTCCCATATTAAAGATTTTATACAAATATCGGCTATTTTACATTCCCAAACCACAACTAGAATTCACGCTATTTTGTATTTTAGCCAAAAGACGGCTGCAAATTTAAAATTTACTGAAATTTTGATAATATATCTACCTATTTAGAAGATATTTCTAATTTCAGGAATAAAAAATCATAATATATGAATATGAAATTCAATAAAAATGAAGACCATAACAAACTCCTGGTTTCTTCATTAAATCATAAACTTAAACGCGTAAAGCTCGGTGGTGGTGAAAAGCGCATTGAAAAACACCACGCCAAAGGAAAAATGACCGCCCGCGAACGTATTGATTTTCTATTAGACGATAAATCCAATGCTATTGAAATTGGGGCATTTGCTGGCGAAGGAATGTACGAAGAGCACGGGGGCTGCCCTTCGGGAGGTGTTGTTGTTAAGATAGGTTATGTTTCAGGGAAACAATGTATTGTTGTTGCCAATGATGCTACGGTAAAAGCAGGAGCATGGTTTCCTATAACCGGAAAGAAAAACTTAAGAGCGCAGGAAATAGCGATTGAAAACAGGTTGCCAATTATTTATCTTGTAGATAGCGCCGGAGTTTATTTACCAATGCAGGATGAAATTTTTCCGGACAAGGAACACTTCGGAAGAATCTTTAGGAATAATGCGGTAATGAGCAGTATGGGAATTACTCAAATTGCAGCGGTGATGGGAAGCTGTGTAGCCGGTGGCGCATATTTGCCTATTATGAGTGATGAAGCACTTATCGTCGAAAAAACCGGAAGTATTTTCCTCGCGGGAAGTTACCTGGTAAAAGCTGCAATTGGAGAATCTATAGATAATGAAACTCTTGGTGGTGCCACTACACATTCTGAAATTAGCGGGGTGACCGATTATAAAGCGAAAGATGATAAAGACGCGCTCACCCGCATTAAAAATATTATGGATAAAATGGGCGACTTCGATAAAGCCGGATTTAGCCATAAAAAACCCGTTAAACCAAAAGAAAAACAGGAAGATATTTACGGAATTCTACCTAAAAAACGAAGCGATCAATATGATGTTAGGGAAATAATTTCCCGTCTCGTAGATGGATCGGAATTTGAAGAATATAAAGAAGGTTACGGGCAAACCATTATTACCGGCTACGCCAGGATAGATGGCTGGGCCGTGGGTATTGTTGCTAATCAGCGTAAAATTGTAAAAACTACGGCATCAAAAACGAAACCTACAGAAATGCAATTTGGCGGTGTGATCTATTCAGATTCAGCCGATAAAGCAACTCGTTTTATTGCAAATTGCAACCAGAAAAAAATTCCGTTGGTTTTCCTTCAGGATGTTACCGGATTTATGGTAGGCAGCAAAAGTGAACACGGCGGCATTATTAAAGACGGCGCTAAAATGGTGAGCGCAGTTAGTAATTCTGTAGTGCCTAAATTCACCATTATCATGGGGAATTCTTATGGTGCAGGAAATTACGCCATGTGCGGAAAAGCTTACGACCCTAGACTTATCGCAGCCTGGCCTAGTGCCGAGCTTGCAGTAATGGGAGGAACACAAGCAGCAAAAGTTTTAGCGCAAATTGAAACGGCTGCAATGGAGAAAAAAGGCGAAAAGGTTGATGAAGAAAAAGAAAAAGAAGTTTTTGAGGCGATAAAATCACGTTATGATGAACAAACTTCGCCTTATTACGCTGCTGCACGTCTATGGACAGACGCCGTAATAGATCCTTTAGATACCAGGAAATGGATCTCTATGGGAATTGAAGCCGCCAACCACGCGCCTATTGAAAAAGACTTTAATTTAGGAGTAATTCAAACATAATTTCAGAAATAAAAATGAAAAATTTAGTTTTAATGCTGGCCGTTTTCATTGCCGCATCTAATACTTCCTGCGCCCAGGTTTTAAGCAACAAAGAAGGTAACTATACTGAAGCCGATTCACTTAGAGGATCGTTAAGACCTGAACGTGCTTTCGATGTTCAGAAGTATCATTTAAAGCTTAAAGTTGAACCCGAAAAGCAATTTATTTCAGGTTCAAATACTATTAGTTTTATTGCTGAAGATGATCTTTCAACCATTCAAATAGACCTTTTTGAAAACATGCAGGTGGATTCTATTCTTCAGAATGATGAAGTTTTAGCTTTTGAACGTAAACATAATGCGGTATTTATCGAGTTGGAAGAAACGGTAAAAGCCAATGAAAAAGGAGATATTCAATTTTATTATTCCGGAAAACCTATTGTAGCAAAAAATGCGCCCTGGGATGGCGGTTTTGTTTGGGATAAAGACGATAATGGAGATCCGTGGATTGGTGTTGCCGTACAGGGAACCGGTGCCAGTCTTTGGTATCCAAATAAAGACCATCAAAGTGACGAGCCGGAAGAAGTTCAGTTAGATATCGCAGTTCCAAACGGATTGATGAACGTTTCTAACGGGCAATTTTTAGGTGAAAAAGATTTAGGAAATGGTTTTACAGAATGGAGCTGGAAAACCGTTAATCCTATCAATAATTACAACGTAATGATCAATATTGCGAATTATGAGCATTTCTCTGATTCGTATGGTGATCTAGATCTCGATTATTATGTCTTGCCTTACAACCTGGAAAAAGCCAAAGAGCAATTCAAGGAAGTTAAACCAATGATGGATTGCTTTTATGAAAAATTCGGGGAATATCCTTTTGTGGAAGATGGATTTAAACTAATTGAAACTCCTTACCTGGGGATGGAACACCAAAGTGCAGTAGCCTACGGAAACGAATATAAAATGGGTTATTTAGGCAACGACCTCTCCGGGACCGGGATTGGTTTAAAATGGGATTACATCATTATCCACGAATCGGGTCACGAATGGTATGGCAACAGTATTACCGCAAAAGATATTGCCGATATGTGGATTCACGAAGGTTTTACTTCATATACCGAAGCTGTTTACGTAGAGTGCCGCTGGGGAAAAGAAGAAGCCCTCGAATATCTAAAAGGCACGCGCCGCGGACTCGGGAATAACGCAACAATTATTGGTGATTATGGTGTGAATAGTGAAGGTTCCGGTGATATGTATTTTAAAGGTGCCAATTTACTAAATACCATTCGCAGCATTTATGATAATGATGAATTATGGTGGAAAACACTAAAAGATTACACCGAAACCTACAAACATCAAATTATAGATACCGAAACTACAGAGAACTTCTTTAATAAGGCAACTGAAGTAGATTTACAACCTATTTTTGATCAATATTTACGGCATTCTGATTTGCCTAAACTTGAATTCAGAAAAAAAGAAGGTAAAACCCAGGCGAGATGGATAGCCGAGGTTGAAGATTTTAAAATGCCGGTAGATATTTTGGTTGATGGAATGGAAATTAGAATTTATCCTACAAACGAGTGGCAGAATTTAAAACAGAATATTGCGCTGGAAAAAATAAAAGTTAACGAACTGGAATTTTACATAACTTCTGCTTATATAAAATAAATAAGAAAACTAGTTTATTCAACAACCTGCAGATTATTTAATGCTGCAGGTTTTTTTTTATTCATATGGAATTAATTTACCTTGCTTTTAAAGGTATTTTCTCTATGAATTTTACCCGTATGCGTTTCTTCAAATTTTTCTATAAAATAGATTTTTTTAGGCCGCTCGTATTTCTCCAGACTTTTTAATTCATTAATCTCTCTTTCTAGTTTTTGCAGAAAATCTTCTGAAAATTCATTTTCAACAAAAAGCACCAGTTTTTCCCCTAAGGAATCATCTGGCATTGCCGTTACAAATAAGCGCTGATCTATAATTTTGGAAAGCTTCTTTTCAATTTGTTCTGGATGAAGTTTTATTCCGCCAGAATTGATCACGTTATCTATTCTCCCTTTCCAAATAAATTTCTTGTAGGTAAGAATCTCCACCACATCATTAGTGGTAATTATTTCATCTGAAAGTTTAGGAGCCTTAATCACTAAACAACCTCTATCATCTTGCGAAATATTAATATTCGGCAAAACTTTAAAAGGACGGGATTTTTTCCTGTTTTTTGATGGATTTAGCCTTTTTGCGGCAATATGGGTAACGGTTTCCGTCATTCCATAAGTTTCATAAACCTTGGTGCTAACTTCTTTTACCATTTTTTGAAGCCTGGGCGAAACCGCACCACCGCCAACAATAAGTTTCTTTATAAGATGCAGACGCCCAACCGAATTATCTAATTGAAACGGCGTCATTGCACAAAAATCATAACGTTTAAAAACCTGGTCTAAAGGATTTGAGGAAGGTGGCACCATATCTAATTGCCAGCCCAAAACCATTGCCCGAACCAGCATCATTTTCCCGGCAATATAGGTAGCGGGCAAACATAGTAAAGCAGTAGTTTTCTCAGGAAGATCAAAGAAACGGGAAGTTGCAATGGCAGAGTTGATCATCTGCTCTTTTTTGATCCTTATAATTTTTGGTTTCCCGGTAGAGCCAGAAGTTTTTACCTCAACATATTTTGAAGGCTTGATCCAGTCTAAAAGGAAACTTCCTATTTTCTCTTCAAATGCCTCTCCTTCTTTTATAAAGCTATAGGCCACTAAATGCAGTTCGGCATTGGAATAATGTCGTTTATTCAGCCTGAAATCGGGATGAGTTTCCGGTACTTTGTATTTATCTGCCATATTTAAAACCAAATATGTTACATTTCTACATATTGAAAGTTAGCAAATTGTAATGATAAATTTAACTTTCTTCTGAAAGTTTTAAGGTTTCTGGCTTTTCTACTTTTCCGAAAAGTTTATTTTTCCAATTATTCCAGCCATATTTTTTAGCCATTATGAAAAGAAAAAGGGGATAAATTATAAATACTGGAATAGCCACATCCCAGAAACCTGCTATGGGCGCAGAAACGTCTTTAAATATAGATTCAGTTTGGAAAGCAGTCCAGTCGGCAGTAACCAATAGCGCCGCAACCAAATTATTAGCGGCATGGAAGCCAAGCGCCAGTTCAAGACCTTCATCCATTAGCGTCATAATGCCAAGCATGAATCCCGTGCCAATGTAGTGTATCATAATTATATCTCCCAGCTGGCCTACCTCTGGATTAAAATAATGCAGCCCACCAAAAATGATAGAAGTTAGAAATAATGGAACCCAGCGATTTTTAGCAAACACACCCAATCCCTGCATTAAATATCCACGGAACATATATTCCTCAAAACTGGTTTGCAGTGGAATAAATATAACGGCAATTCCTACCAAAATAAGAAATGAGGTGGGTTCGAAATTTAACTGATAATCTTCAGGATAAAAGAAATAATATCCCAGGGTGGTTAAGATAGTAAAGATAGCTACCAGGGTAAAAGCAAAGAAAAACCGGCTCCAATCTAGCTTCTTTCGAGTAGTGGTTAAGGTTTTTAATGGCTGCGAATGCAGGTATTTTGCATTGAAAAAAACCGCCACCAGTCCGGCTGCAAAAGGTAATAATAAGAAAAACAACGTTAAATTAGAATCAAAGACTTTTAAAACTGCTGTTTCGTCCATAGCGGCATCAAAACCACCTTCCAAAAAAAGAGCTATCAGAAACGGGATTTGGGCCATAAAAACCGCAATCATAATTATAACTACCCCAATAATGTATCTCCATAATTCATGGTGACACCTAAACGCCTGCGCTATATACATTTACTAAAAATTAAATTCCCAGCTTTTAGCTGGATTATACTGAATATTTCCTTTTTCTACCTCTAACGGACTTTGAATATTATTGGTATACAAACTTCCGGTGCCAAGTCCCTGGGGCATTTTATTGTTTTTTGTATAAGTAAATTGGGAAATTGCATTTAGCCCTACATTACTTTCTAAAGCACTGGTGATCCACCAGCCAATATTGTTTTCTTCGGCTAAATCTATCCATTCTTGTGTGCCTTTAACACCACCGATTAAACTGGGTTTTAAAATTATATACTGTGGCTTTATTGTATGTAACAATTCTTTCTTCTTTGTTACATTAAAAACGCCAATCAATTCTTCGTCTAAAGCAATTGGCAGCGGAGTTTCCCGGCATAAATCTGCCATTTCCTTCAGCTGTCCCTGTTTTATAGGTTGCTCTATACTATGTAATTGAAATTCACTTAAACGCTTCAGTTTTTCCAGGGCTTCTTTAGGTTTAAAAGCTCCATTTGCATCTACGCGTAATTCTATTTCTTTGGAAGAAAATTCAGAGCGAATATATTTTAAAAGCTCCAGTTCGGTTTCAAAATCTATCGCACCAATTTTCATTTTAATACAATCAAATCCCGCTTCAATTTTCTCCTGAATCTGGGATTTCATAAATGATTTCTCCCCCATCCATATCAATCCGTTAATGGGAATTGAAGCTTTTCCTTTTGTAAATTCTGAAGGAAATATTTCAAAAGGATTTTTGGCATTTAAAGATCTAAAAGCCATTTCTACTCCTATTTGGATGCTGGGGAATTCTTTTAACTCTTCCCAAAGCATCGTTTCGCCCAAATTAATATTGTTACAAACCCATTGCAGTTTTTCTTCATAATCTGGCCTATCATCCACACTCAGACTTCTAAGAATACCGCATTCACCGTAACCAACTTTATCAGCATCGGTTATTTTTAAAAACCAGGTTTCTTTAGTAGTAAGAACGCCCCGCGAAGTTCCGCTGGGGCGCTTAAATTTTAAGATATACTTTTTATAATCTGCCTGCATATATTTTTATTGGGAAAAAAGTGGAAATTAAAGTTCCAGGCTCTCTCCTATTTCAAGAAGCATAAGGTCTTTACCCTCATCAAAGAATTTTCTTTTTGCTTCTTCGTGGTCTATTTCAATATAACCAAAAGTATCATAATGGCAACCCAAAACTTTGTCACATTCTACAAAATCACTGGCTACTATGGCATCTTCTACACCCATTGTAAAATTATCGCCAATAGGCAAAATTGCAAGATCTAAAGTAGTGCGCTGCGGAATCAATTTCATATCCATAGTAAGCGCAGTATCGCCGGCAATATAAATATTTTTGTGTTCTCCTTCAATTACGAATCCGCCGGGTTGGCCGCCGTATTTTCCATCGGGAAAAGAGCTGGTATGAATTGCATTTACGTATTTTACTTTTCCGAACTCAAAATCCCAGCTTCCGCCGTGATTCATTGGGTGAACCTCAATGCCTTTTTCTTCGTAATGATTTGCGATCTCAAAATTACTCACAATTACAGCGCCTGTGTTTTTGGCAATTTCTTCAGCATCTAAAGTATGATCCTGATGTGCGTGGGTGAGTAAAATATAATCAGCTTTAATGTCTTTGATATTGATTTTATCTTTGGCGAGTTCATTCCCGGTAATGAACGGATCTACCAAAACATTGATATCTGCTATTTTAATTCCGAAGCAACTTTGTCCGTAATACGTGATTTTCATAATATAATTTTTATGTTCGCCCTAATTTAAGGATTCGCTGAAAAAGGTTAGAAATGACCAAATATATAATTTTGTTAAACTTCTTACCATATCTGGCCTAAACCAAAAAGTATAGCGGTAGCAAAGGTAGAAAGGGCTAAAATTTTAAGTTCTGGATCAAGTAAAGTAGCATTTTCATTTTCTACCACTCTTTTAAGATGTAGTATTAAGGGAATAAAAGCCGGCAGATAAAGAAAATCGTTTACACTTTCTAGGGTAAGTACGGTGAATAAAACCAAACAAAGTATGGCTCCCAGAATAAGTGCATAATGATAGTTTTTGGCATTTTTAGCCCCGAGTTTCACTACAAGAGTATTCTTTCCCGCTTTTTCATCAGAAATTCTATCGCGCATATTATTGAGATTTAAAACCCCCATACTTAAAAAACCAATACTGAATGACGGAAGCAACACTAACCAGTTCCATTGATGCGCGTATAAAAAATAAGAACCGTAAACGGCAACCAGACCAAAGAAAATTAACACAAAAACATCTCCCAGCCCCCGATAACCGTAAGCCGATTTACCTACGGTATATTTAATGGCTGCAGCAATTGCCCCAACTCCCAGTAGGAAAAAAAATAAAGCATAACCTAAATTTTCTTTCCCGAAAGCAGCATAAATAAGTAAAACAGCAAATAATAAGGTAACAATTGCAGTGATTACAATTACCTGAAACATTTCCTTTTGAGAAATAAGTCCGCTTTGTATAGCACGTTGCGGGCCTACCCTATCTTCATTATCGGTTCCTTTTACACCATCGCCATAATCGTTGGCAAAATTTGAAAGCACCTGTAATCCTAAAGTGGTGGCTAGTGCAAGACTAAAAATAGTAATACTAAAAACACCTTCGCTAACCGCAATGGTGGTTCCAACAATAATTCCGGAAACCGATAATGGTAAAGTTCTTAACCGGGCAGCGCTAATCCATGAATTTATTTTACCCATTTTAATTTAAGATCTTAACCATTAATTCTTTAAGCAAATCGCCGTGAGAAATATTCACCGCGCCCACACCTTTTCCTTTTACGTCACTTTCGTGCAGCAAGCCAATTACCTGACTCACTTTTTTCATCGGATAATTTTTTGCTGCGGCTATATAATCCCCAACAAAATAAGGATGCACTTTTAGCTGTTTGGCTACGTTAGCCTTAGATTTATCGGGGAGGCCGTGATATTGCATAATTTGTGAGAAATAAGAAAATAAGAGCGAAATGGTCACCACCATTGGGTTGTCTTTCGGGTTTTGCGCGAAGTAATTTACAATGCGATGCGCCTTTAAAGAATCTCGCATTCCAATGGCTTTCCGCAGTTCAAAATTATTAAAGTCTTTACTTATTCCTATATTTTGCTCAATAAGCTCTGGGGTAATTTGAGTTCCTTCAGGCGTAATTAGTTGAAGTTTATTTAATTCGTTATCAATTTTCCCCAGATCAATTCCTAAAAATTCTACCAGCATTTGTGCTGCTTTTGGAGAAATGGTATAATTTCTTGCCTTCAGGGTTTTCATGATCCAGTCTGCCACCTGGTTTTCATAGAGGCGTTTACTTTCAAATAAAATCCCACTTTTCTTTAGAACTTTAGAAAGTTTCTTACGCTTATCCAGGCTTTTGTATTTATAACAAAAAACCAAAGTGGTGGTAGGCTGAGGATTTTCGGCATAATCTACCAGTTTCTCTATGCTCCTGGAAAGGTCCTGTGCTTCTTTAACGATAATCACCTGTCTTTCGGCCATCATTGGGTAGCGCTTGGCATTACTCACAATTTCATCTATATTGGTATCGCGGCCATACATAATGATTTGGTTAAAACCTTTTTCTTCTTCTGCCAGTAAATTTTGCGCTATAAAATCTGAGATCCTGTCTATATAATAAGGTTCTTCGCCCATTAAAAAGTAAAGCGGCGATACACTACCTTTTTGAATATTATTTACAATCTCTTTTGCTTCTTCCATTAAGGTGAAGGATTTTTGAATTTTAAATTAAACTGAAGCTTGCTGCGCTGTGGTTTTCTTTTTTACTTTTGGCCTATGTTAGCGCTTAATTTTCCAAAATATTCGTTCCGGTTCAAAAATAGTGAAAATAAAATAGCCGTTTTTGATGAACTCCGGAAAAAATTTGTGGTTTTAACTCCCGAAGAATGGGTGAGACAACACGTGGTTAAATTCCTTACTTTAGATAAGAATTATCCTAAAAACCATATTAATGTTGAAAAACAACTTAAGCTTGGAAAGCTTACTAAACGCTATGATGCGGTAGTTTTTTATCCTGACGGAAAAATAAAAGTGGTGATAGAATGTAAAGCCCCACATATTAAAATAACCCAGGAAGTTTTTGACCAGATCGCCAGGTATAATTTGAGTTTAAAAGCCGATTATTTAATGCTTACCAACGGATTGGAGCATTACTTCTGCAAACTTGATTACAAAGAAGAAAAATATCATTTTCTACCTGAAATTCCCGATTATATTTCTTCTAAAACTTCTGAAAAACAATGAGCACCGCAGTAGTAATCTTAAATTGGAATGGCCGCAGTTTACTGGAGCAGTTTTTGCCTTCGGTAATTCGTTTTTCTGAAGGTGCCAATATTTACGTAGCTGATAATGCTTCTACAGATGATTCGGTAGAATTTGTACAGGAAAATTTTCCGCAGGTCAAAATTATTCAGAATAAGGAAAACGGCGGATTCGCCAAAGGTTACAACGATGCGCTTTCCGGTTTATCCGAAGATATTTTTGTCTTGCTAAATAGTGACGTAGAAGTTACTAAAAACTGGCTAAACCCTATTCTTGAAATCTTTAAAAACGAACCTAAAACGGCTGCAGTCCAACCAAAAATACTTGATTTTAAAAGAAAAAACTACTTTGAATATGCAGGAGCAGCCGGCGGCTATATTGACAAATATGGCTATCCATTTTGCCGTGGGAGGATCTTTGATACTTTAGAAGAAGACCACGGGCAGTATAATGACGATACTCCTATTTTTTGGGCCAGCGGTGCTTGTTTTGCAATTAGAAATACAGTTTATTGGGAGGCCGGTGCGCTCGATGAAGATTTTTTTGCCCACCAGGAAGAAATAGATCTATGTTGGCGAATCCATAATTTAGGCTATCAAATAAAATTTTCTGGAATTTCCAACGTTTACCACGTGGGTGGTGCTACCCTGGATAGTATGAATCCCAGGAAGACGTTTTTCAATTTCAGAAACAGTTTATATATGCTTTTAAAGAATGTTCCCACACCTAATGTTTACGGCATTTTAATTATGAGAATGATCCTGGATGGGATTGCGGGAATCAAGTTTCTGATAAATGGGAAATTCTCACATTTATATGCTATCCTGCAGGCGCATACCGCTTTTTACCGTAATTTTCAAAAAATGCATAGAAAACGAAGAGGAATTACAAAAAACTCTGAATATTATCAGGTAAAATCTATTATTTGGTCTTATTTTTGTTTAGGCAAAAATGAATTTTCTAAATTAAAATAAAGGTATTCAAACTTATAGTAAAGCTTCTTTTTCCGCTTTACTTTTTTTTGATACTTTTGAATCATCTAACATTAATAACAATTACAAGATTATGAAACGAATTATGCTTTTATCGGCAACCGCCGTTCTTTTGTTTTCCTCTTGCGTATCTAATAAGAAATACGCTGAACTGGAAGAAAAACAAAAACAAACCCAGGATGAACTAAACACTGCAACCATTAAATTAAATGCGTGTTTAGAAGATAAACAAAACCTTAACCAGCAAATCACAAGACTTAACAATACCAACGCGGCATTGCTTAACAACGTAGGTGACCTTGCCACTCTTTCTAAGAAAGAAGCAGAAAACCTTGAGCGTTCTCTTGAAAGCATTAAAGAAAAAGACCTTGCTATCCAGAGTATGCGTGATGCTATTAGCAAAAAAGACTCTGTAACTTTAGCGCTTGTAACAAGCTTAAAAGGTGCTTTGGGTAATATGGCCGATGAAGACATTGAAATAAATGTTGAAAAAGGTGTAGTTTACGTTTCTATTTCTGACAAACTTTTATTTGACAGTGGAAGATACAATGTAACCGACCGTGCTAAAGAAGTACTTGGTAAAGTTGCTACTGTAGTTAAAAACAAGCCAGACATCGAGTTTATGGTAGAAGGACATACTGATGATAAAGCTATCAAAACTTCAATGTTTGAAGATAACTGGGATCTTAGTGTGAAAAGAGCTACTTCTGTAGTTAGAATTCTTCAGGATGAGTTTGGTGTAGAGCCAGCTAGAATGACTGCCGCTGGTAGAAGTTACTATGTACCTGTTGCAACCAACGAAACTGCTGAAGGTCGTGCTAAAAACAGAAGAACAAGAATTGTAGTTCTTCCTAAACTTGATCAATTCTACGGAATGATCGAAGAAGGAATGAAATCTGCTAAATAAGCTTTGATTCTTTTAAATATAGAAAAACCCCGCAATTGCGGGGTTTTTTATTTTCTAACAGGTTGATAATATTATTTCTTTAAAAAGCGCAATAAGATCTCATTAAACTCCTTTTTGTGCGTCATCACCAGGCCGTGTGGTGCGCCTTTAATTACTTCAAAAGTATTATCCTTAACCAGATCTTTACTTTTCTTACCGGCAATATCTATTGGCACAATTTCATCATCATCTCCATGGACTATTAGCGTTGGTACATCAAACTGTTTTAGATCTTCTCTAAAATCTGTCAATCCAAAAGAATCTACACAATCTAGTGTGGCTTTAGCTGAAGCTTTACAAGCAATACTCCAGTCATAATGTTTCTGGTCTTCACTAATACGATCTTTATTTTTGCTGAAGTTGTAAAACTTATCACCAAACCCCGCTAAGAAACCTGCGCGGTCTTTTCTAATCTCCTCTTTAAAACCTTCAAAAACTTCTTTCTCAAGCCCATCAGGATTATCGTCTGTTTTCAGCATAAAAGGCGGCACAGCAGAGATCAAGGCAGCTTTTTCAATATTTGCAGTTCCATATTTTCCAATAAAGCGGGCTACTTCTCCTCCACCCATAGAGAAACCTACGAGAATTGTTTTTGAAAGTCCTAATACAGTGATAACATCGTTTAAATCTGATGCCAAAGTATCGTAATCATAACCTTCCCAGGGTTTATCACTGTCGCCAAATCCTCGACGGTCATAGCTTATACATCTAAACCCCGCATCTACAATTTTCTCTATCTGGTATTCCCACATCCTATGACTTAAAGGCCAGCCGTGAATTAGAATCACCGGTTGCCCTTCGCCATAATCTTCATAGAAAAGTTTAATCTTATTTCCTTTCTCTTCGTTTTTAGTCTCTATATAATTCATTGCTTATTTTTTTATTAAGTTATGCACTAAAGCTTAGTCTAAAAAAATAAAGCCCGCATTTAGCAGGCTTTTAACGTGTTTTCAAAATTTTAACCAAGAACCCAGGGGAAACCTAGGAGGTATGAACTAGAAAACTATTTTATAATTTCGAGACCATTCTCGGGGAATTAAACCCTCAATGAGAGATTTAAAATTACATAATTTCAATACTTCCTTTTCCTTCCCTTATTACTTCAGGTTCAGAATTTGTAAGATCTATAACGGTAGAGGGAATATTGTCTCCATAACCACCATCAATTACCAAGTCTACGAGATGATCCCATTTTTCTTTAATTAATTCAGGATCTGTGGTATATTCTATTACTTCATCTTCATCGTAAATAGAGGTAGAAACAATCGGATTCCCCAAAGTGGCGACAATACTTTTACAAATCGCATTATCGGGCACCCTAATCCCTACTGTTTTTTTCTTTTTAAAGACATTTGGAAGGTTATTATTTCCGGGTAAAATAAACGTATAAGGGCCGGGAAGATTTCTTTTGAGCACTTTAAAAGTTGCAGAATCTATTTGTTTCACATAATCTGAAAGATTGCTTAAATCTTCACAAATAAAAGAGAAATTAGCCTTTTCAAGTTTTACGCCCTTGATCTGGGCGATTTTTTCTAATGCCGAGGTATTGGTTATATCGCACCCAAGACCATAAACAGTATCTGTTGGATAAATTATAAGCCCTCCTTTTCTTAGGACTTCTACTACTTTATTAATATGTTTCTGACTCGGATTTTCGTCATAAATTTTAAGTAATTCAGCCATAATTATAATTTTTTAGTAATTGAGAATTTACAAATTTTCGTGCAGATATTTTTGAAATAGACTAACTAATCTAATTTAGAAACTTCACTTTCCAGCTTCAGCACTTTACTTCCATCCTCCTGTTCTATAAAAAGTGCTTTATTGCCTTCTTCGCCTTTTCGGGTAATTTCACTTCCGGCTATTGTTTTGGTAATTTCTCTAGTGTAAGTTTCAGTTACTTTCCCTTTAGCCTTACCGTTTCCCCATTTCCAACTAACAGTGCTTCCTTCTTTAATCATTTTTTATTTTGAAGGTAAAAAGAAAGCCGCATGAAGCGGCTTTATATAACAGAAGTTTAACGAGTTCTAAGAGATCAATTTCAGCTTAGCAAATCTTAAAAGTAATTTTTTAATTCCTCCGTTTTCAAAATCAATTTCGGCTTTTTTATCCTGCCCTATCCCATCTATAGCAAGTACTTTTCCTTTTCCAAAACGCATATGCTCCACTACATTCCCAGCCTCGAGTTTTATAGCGTTTGTAGCTTTTTGAGGCTCGGGACTAGCGGGTTTTAATTTTCGAAGTTTTCTTAACTGAGATTCGCTTGGTTTATGCGCCGGAGGCGGAGTTCCCTTTTTAGGTTTACTCTGTCGAAGTTTGCTTTTATCAATATCATCCCCAAAAATATCAGTATCTATCAACGGTTTATATTTATAATCGTCCTGCGGAATCATATAATCCATATACTGCTCGTCTACTTCTTCAATAAACCTACTAGGTTCGGCATCTACAAGTTTCCCCCAGCGGTAACGTGACTGCGTATAGGTCAGGTAAGCCTGTTTTTCGGCCCGGGTAAGGGCTACATAAAACAAACGGCGCTCTTCTTCCAGTTCGCTTCGGGTATTCATACTCATTCCTGAAGGAAATAAATCTTCTTCTAAGCCAACAATATATACATAAGGAAACTCCAGTCCTTTTGCCAGGTGAATGGTCATTAACGCCACGCGATCGTCATCACCGGTATCTTTATCCATATCTGTAGCCAGGGCGACGTCTTCCAGAAATTCAGCTAAAGAACCATCAGCATCTGCCAGCTCTTTTTGGCCTTCTACAAAGTCTTTAATCCCGTTAAGTAACTCTTCAATATTTTCAATTCTAGCAATTCCTTCTGGAGTACCATCTTTCTTTAATTCCTGAACCAATCCTGTTTTTTTGGCTACAGTATCTGCAACAGTAAAGGCATCGGCATTTTCGGCTAAAATCGTGAAACTCTTAATCATATTCACGAAATTATTCAGCTTGGTCTGCGTACTTTTATTGATCTTTAGATCCAGATGATCTATATTCTCAATAATTTCAAAAATGGTTTTCCCATATTGATTTCCCGCAATGCTTAACCTATCCATCGTGGTTTGTCCAATTCCTCGAGCCGGATAATTAATTATCCGCTTTAAAGCTTCTTCATCTTTTGGGTTGATCAGCAATCTTAAATAAGACAGGACGTCTTTAATTTCTTTACGCTGGTAAAATGAAAGTCCACCATAAATTCTATACGGAATTTCCTTTTTTCTAAGCGCGTCTTCCATTGCCCTGCTTTGCGCGTTGGTTCTATAGAGAATGGCAAAATCGCCATTACTCATCTGATTTTGCATTCGGTTCTCAAAAATAGAACCGGCAACAAATCTTCCTTCTTCCCCATCAGTTAGCAGGCGATTCACCACAATTTTTGGCCCTTCATCATTTGCCGTCCAAACTATTTTTTCCAGTTTGGTTTTATTCTTTTCAATAATAGAGTTTGCCGCATTAACGATATTCTTGGTAGAACGGTAATTTTGCTCTAACCGGTACATTTGTACGTTATCATAATCCTTCTGGAAATTCAGGATATTATTAATATTTGCTCCGCGGAAAGCATAAATACTCTGCGCATCATCACCTACCACACATATATTCTGAAATTTATCTGAGAGTGCTTTTACAATTAAATACTGCGAATGATTGGTATCCTGGTACTCATCAACCAGAATATATCTAAAACGATTCTGGTATTTATGAAGCACTTCAGGAAAACGGTTTAACAGTTCATTGGTTTTGAGCAAAAGATCATCAAAATCCATCGCACCGGCTTTAAAGCAACGCTCCACATATTCCTGGTAAATTTCACCAAGACGCGGCTTTTTAGACATCGCATCGGCCTCTTTCAATTCCGGGTTTTGAAAATAAGCTTTTACGGTAATCAAACTATTTTTATAGGAAGAAATACGACTATAAACCTGCTTATATTTATAAACGTCTTTATCCAGGCGCATATCTTTAATAATCGCCCTGATCACGCTTTGAGAATCTTGAGTATCGTAAATGGTGAAGTTTGACGGATAACCCAATTTATCGGCTTCAAACCGTAAAATTTTTGCAAAAATTGAGTGAAAAGTTCCCATCCAAAGATTTTTCGCTTCACTGTTACCCACAATTTTAGCGATTCGGGTTTTCATCTCCCGGGCGGCCTTATTGGTAAAGGTTAGCGATAAAATATTAAAAGGATCTACGCCCTGGCTCATAAGGTAAGCAATACGGTAAGTAAGCACCCGCGTTTTTCCAGATCCTGCTCCTGCAATCACAATCATTGCGCCATCCTTTTGCAGTACAGGCGCACGTTGTGCATCATTTAATTCGGCTAAATAAGCTTCCAATCTCTTCAGTTTTTTAAATGCGTGAAATTAACCAAAATGATACAATTTATAAACCCGTAAACCTACTTTGTTTTAAACAAACTCAGATTAGCTTTGAGCAATTGCTTAAGTTTTTAATATCTTTAAAATTCTGCAAATCAAATTGAACGCTAAATAAATTTACTATGAAAAAAATTGTATGCAGCTTTCTTGGGCTTTTCAGCTTCACTTTAGCGGCGCAGGAGATTAATCCCGAAATTAATTCGGCTGCTGAAGAAATAGAAGAACAGGTGATTGAGTGGCGAAGGGATTTTCATCAGCACCCTGAACTTTCCAACCGGGAAACCGAAACCGCTAAAAAAATTGCAGCTCATTTACAAAGTTTGGGAATTGAAACTACTACCGGAATAGCAAAAACCGGCGTGGTAGGAATTCTAAAAGGCAATAATGAAGGCAAAACCGTGGCTTTAAGAGCAGATATTGATGCGCTCCCAGTAACCGAAAGAAATGATCTCCCGTTTAAATCTGAAGTAAGAACAGAATTTTTAGGTTCAGAAACCGGGGTGATGCACGCCTGTGGTCACGATACTCACATCGCAATTATGATGGGTGTTGCTGAAGTGCTTTCAAAGCATAAAGATAAAATAAATGGTACGGTAAAGTTTATCTTCCAACCTGCAGAAGAGGGCCCGCCACCGGGAGAAGAAGGTGGTGCTTCCCTTATGATTAAGGAGGGCGTTCTTAAAAATCCTGATGTAGATGCAATTTTCGGACTTCATATTAATTCGGAAACACCCGTGGGAACAATTCGTTATAAACCTGAAGGCACTATGGCTGCTGTAGAACGTTTTGTAATAAATGTAAAAGGAAAACAAACCCACGGATCTGCTCCCTGGAGCGGGACCGATCCTATTCTTATTTCAGCAAAAATTATAGATGGTTTGCAAACAATAATCAGCCGGGAATCTAAATTAGTAGATGCCGCTGCGGTAATTTCCGTAGGAAAAATTACCAGTGGCGTTCGCTTCAATATAATTCCTGAAACTGCCGAAATGATTGGGACGATAAGAACTTTGGATCCTGATATGAAAGCATTAATTCTGAAAAGAATGAACGAAATGGTTCCTGCAATTGCTGAAGCTTACGGTGGGGAAGCTACGGTTGAAATTCAAAATAATACTGCGATCACTTATAACGACCCCGAACTTACAAGCAAAATGCTACCGACATTACAAAAAGTAGCCGGAAAAGAAAATGTGGTTTTGGCCAAAGCAACAACCGGCGGGGAAGATTTCTCTTTCTTCCAGGAAGAAATTCCCGGGTTCTATTATTTCCTGGGTGGAAAACCTTTAGATTCCAATGAACCGGCACCCCACCACACTCCCGACTTTTTCATAGATGAAAGCGGAATGTTACTGGGTGTAAAAACAATGTCTCAACTGGCTATAGATTACCTAAACCAATAATTTATGGAAAGTATTTTAGATTTTTTTGGAAGTATTCCCTGGTGGGGATGGATTCTTATCGTTATTGTTTTAATTGCTATAAAAGATATCTTCTTTAGCCGTGCGCACACCATAAAACACAATTTTCCTGTGGTAGGGCATTTGCGGTATTTCTTGGAAGGAATTGGCCCGGAACTGCGGCAATATATCGTTGCCAGCAACCGGGAAGAATTACCGTTTAACCGGGTAGAACGAGGCTGGATTTATGCTTCAGCAAAAAATGAAAACAATTACGAAGGTTTTGGAACCGATCAGGATATTTTTTCAACGCATTATATTTTTATAAATAATGCGATGATTCCTTTTAAACTGGACGAAAAGCATCCCAACAGAATAGACCCTAATTTCATTGCCTGTGCAAAGGTGATGGGCGAATTTAACAAAAGAAAGCGTCCGTTTAGACCGGCCTCTATCATCAATGTTTCGGCAATGAGCTTTGGTTCACTTTCTGCCAGGGCAATAGAATCGCTAAACGCAGGTTGTAAAGAAGCCGGAGCCTACCACAATACCGGGGAAGGCGGACTTTCGCAATATCACAAAAAAGGAGCAGACGTGGTATTTCATTTTGGAACCGGATATTTTGGAGTTCGCGATGAAAAAGGAAACTTTTCTATGGATAGAATGGTGGCGCTTGTAAAAGAGAATCCTCAAATCCGCGCTATTGAAATTAAACTTTCGCAGGGTGCAAAACCTGGAAAAGGCGGCGTGCTGCCTGCTTCAAAAATTACTAAAGAGATTTCTGAAATTAGGCACGTTCCTATGGGGCAGGACATCCTGTCCCCTCCAAATCATTCTGCTTTCGACAATATTCCAGAATTGGTAGATTTTATTGAAGATATCGCTGAAGCAACCGGACTTCCGGTAGGGATTAAATCGGCCGTGGGAAGGTTAAATCAATGGGAAGAACTTGCCGCTCTTATGGCAAAAACCAAACGAGGACCCGATTTTATTACTATTGACGGTGGCGAAGGCGGAACCGGGGCCGCGCCTCCAAGTTTTGCCGATCACGTTTCACTACCCTGGATTTACGCATTTACCGATGTTTACCAAATATTCTTAAATGAAGGGATTACCGATAGAATTGTCTTTATTGGAAGTGGAAAACTCGGGTTCCCCGCAAAAGCCGCAATGGCCTTTGCCCTTGGCGCCGATTGCATAAACGTGGCCCGGGAAGCAATGATGAGCATTGGCTGTATACAGGCGCAGGCCTGCCACAATAACACCTGCCCTACCGGCGTTGCTACACAAAACAAATGGTTGCAGGCGGGAATTAATGTAAAAGACAAGGCACGACGGGTAAATTACTATTTTACCAAGTTTAGAAAAGAGCTTTTAGAGATTACACATGCCTGTGGTTACGAGCATCCGGCGCAGTTTACTATGGACGATGTGGAGATAAATTTAAGCGATAAGAACCTGGCAAAAACCCTGGCCATCACTTTTGCATATCACAAAGAAAAAGTACCTTTCGAGGGTATTCAAACGCATATGGATAGCCCACATCTGGGTGGAATTCATAAGCAAAAAGAAGTAACCACCAAAGAAGCCGAAACCGAAGAAACCGCACCCCATAATAAGAACGAATGAACCAGATAGAACTTTCCCAAATACTTTTAGCTATTTTACCGGCTTTAATTGTTGGTGTAGTAGCCTTTTATTTTTTTAGTTCCTATAACAAAAATGAAGAAAACAGAAGACGCTTTCTTTTACATAGAGAAAATCAGAAAACTTCGCTTCCTTTAAAGTTGCAGGCTTACGAAAGGATGACGTTATTTTTAGAAAGAATTTCACCCGGAAAAATTTTATTTAGGGTAAAACCCAATTCTAATGATAAAGAAGCCTATGAACGATCCTTAATTAATACAATTGAACAGGAATTTGAACATAACCTGGCGCAGCAAATTTATCTTTCGGTTGAATGTTGGGATTATATTAAAACGGCTAAAAATGCTACTATCGGAATTATTAGAAAAGCTAATCAACAGGAAAGTGTTACTGATGCCGATAAATTAAGAGAAATAATTTTGAAGAATCTAATGGAAAAACAATCTCCTACTGAAGCTGCGATCGCTTACTTAAAAAATGAAGTAAAACGCTTCATTTAAAACAATCCGAAGAAACTTTTACGTTTGGTTGCCAGAAATTGCAAATGCTTTTCCTTGGCGTGATCGTAACCTTGCTGCCACCATTCCCCCATTAATTTTTTATTAAAAACCAGTGAGTTTTCGGTCAATTTTGTTGGAGTGTAATAGGTATTCAGTTTTACTTTTTTATTTAAAGCCGCCAGTTTTCCTTCTACAATATCGTGGTATTCTACCTGATCCAGTAAAAACCCAAAAAGGTTGATCATTAACGAAAAAGGATTTTTCCCCAGAACCTTATTATACTCCATATTTTCGGCTTCAAGAATAATCGCATCAACTTCTGTTGCGCCGCGTTTTATGGCTTCCCGTATAGGTACCACGCAACCAAGTCCGCCATCGGCATATTCAAATCCGTCTTTATTAGCAAGGCTCATAAATGGAATATAATTACAACTTATCCAAATCCAGTCGCAAAAATCTTCGTAAGAAAAATCGTTAATCGACTTATATTCTACGCGGTTTTTAGATAAATTGGAAACTGTTACAATTACATCTTCAACCTGGTTTTTAAGCTTACTAAAATCTTCTTCAGAAAAATTTCTTTTTATATGTTTTCTAAGGTTTTGGCTTTCTCCAAAAGTTCTTTTCTTCCGCACAAACTGCCAGAACATATTAAAGTAATTGATGGTCACATACTCCCTTCCTTCTTTTCGTTTAACTACAAAAGGATTTATGCTAAAAATCTTACGCTGGTTTACATTGGTGTAGATCTCGTAAACCTTATCTATATTTCCCATCGCGAGATGCGGAATAAGCAAGCTCCCGGTTGAAGTACCAAGAAACAAATCGTATTTCTTGCCCTCTTCCTGAATTAAATATTGAGCAACGCCTCCTGCGAAGGCGCCTTTACTGCCCCCGCCAGATATTACCAGTGCACGCATTAAGGTTCAATTTGATTAATTTCCTCGCTTTTTTCTTCGGCAAACTTATAACCGCTTTTCCACCAGGATTTCATTTGCTTTTCATCAAAAATAAGGGAATTGGTAGTCAATACCGTAGGGGTGTAGTAAAAATTTATAGTTACATTTTTATTGGCTGCCGCAAATTTCCCTATTTTAATATTTTGAGATTCGATCCTGTCCAACATAAACCGAAACAAATTAGTAATGAGTCCAAAAACGTTTTTAGAAGGCATCCTATTATAAAAAGTAGCTTCAGTTTGTAAAATAATCGCATCAATATGGGTAGCGCCTCTTTTTATTGCTTCTTCAATTGGGACCATCGTTCCCAGCCCACCATCGGCATATTCGCAACCATTTTTTTGCACAAGACTCATAAAAGGCGTGTAATTACAGGAAATCCAGATCCATTCACAAAACTCCTCGTATTCAAAATCTTTAATCGATTTATATTCTACCGTATTTAAAGAAATATTAGAAACCGTTACCACAATATCCTTTTTCGCGGCTTGTAAACTTAAGAATTCTTCTTTGGTTAAAGTGGCTTCAATAAGTTTTTTAAGGTTTTTACTTTCACCAAAAGTCTTTTTTCCTTTTAGAAAATTTAGAAGTACGTTTAAGTGATTTATGCTAATTTGATCGTAGCCGTGACGTCTTTTTATAAGAAAAGGGCGATTACTAAAGATACTACTTTGATTTACCGTAGTATAAATGTTTTTTATTTTTTCACACTTATTTAAAGCAAGATGAGAAATAAGTAAACTCCCCGTAGAAGTTCCTAAATATAGTTCGTAATCGCGCTGTAATTCTTCAATTAAATACTGGGCTACCCCACCGGCAAAAGCGCCTTTACTGCCTCCTCCCGATATTACCAATGCCCTCATTAATTGAGTTTTGTTTGCAAATAATCCTGTTCTTTTTGAGAAAGACTATCCTTTAAAGCTAAGAATTTCTTACGATATTCTTCGTTTTTAAGCAGCTCATTTAATAACTGCCTGGAATAATTTCTAAACCTGTAAGTTGGGTGCTGGGTTCCCTGCATCAAGTCCAGCAGGTTTTGATTGGTAAAACTATTTATCTGGTATAAATAGCCAAAAGCATTCTCCCTTACTTCAATTGGAAAATGGGTAGCGGTATAACCCGAAAGCTCATTATATGTTTCCTGTTGTTTCTCAGGTTCGTAATTTGGTGTCACCAGGTTTAAGGTAAGCCAGAGCATTCGTACATTTTTATTGGTAAATCCTTCGATTCCCTTGGTCTGATCTAAATAGGTGGAAACTTCTTGGGGAAAATTCATCCATAATTTAAGCAGAGCGGCTTCTTTAGTAACATAGGATTCATCCTTGAGCAGAGATTCAAATTTTGATTTTAATTCCTGCGGAATTCTCTCCATACTGGTGGCAATAGCCTGGCGAACGTAAATATTGTTTGTTTCAAATGCTTTTTTGTAAAGATTTATAGCTCCGGCAGAAGTTTCACCTTCTAATTGATAAACCACTTCCTGGCCGGTATAATCGCTTACCGGGAAATCGAGTTCTGCACTTAAAAGTTCTTCCTTTTTTTCTATAGGTGTTTCTCGCAGTGCCAGAATATTTAAATGATTTTGAATGAATTCTGAATTCTTCAAAGAATTTAAAGCTGCAAAACCCTGAAAAGCGGTTTGGTTTAACCATTTTGCCATAAAATCGGATAGGCTAACATTTCCAGCGGCTTCAACCTCAGCAATAAAATTCTCTGTAGTAGCGGTTTGAAACTTGTAGCGTTCCAAATAATTTTTCACCGCTTTTTTAAACGCCCCATCTCCCACTCGCTCACGCAAAATATGCAAAACCCAGGCTCCTTTTTGATAATAGGTTAAGGATGTTGCCCTAGCTTTGGTAACCGGTTCACCTTTTCCGCTATCGCTTATTTCTTTCAGTTTTTCACCAGATTCATAAAGTTGCCAGTAATAGTAATCATCTCCAAAGATTTCACGTTCGGCCAGCAGCGCGTAATAAGTAGAAAATCCTTCGTGTAGCCAGTGATCGTTATTCGTTTCAGCGGTCACCAAATTTCCAAACCATTGGTGGGCCAGTTCGTGTGCATTGACGCTCACATAATTTCGGTCTGTAAAACCTATCGAATCGGTAATAAAAGCGTGGTCAAAAATAGTAGCCGTAGTATTTTCCATTCCAGAATATAGAAAATCGCGTACCGGTGCCTGCTTGTAATTTTGCCACGGATATGCTACCCCAATTTCAGTTTCGAGAAAGTCGAAAATCTCTTTACTGTGCCTATAAGTCGGTTCCATATTTTTCTTTTCTGAAATCGGCATATAAAACTGTAAAGAAACCCCTGAAGCAGATTTCTTTTCTTCCACAACATAATTTGCCGCTGCAAAAGCCAGTAAATAACTGCTCATAGGCTGTTGCATATCAAAATTCCAACTTTTTAAAGAATCACTAACCGATGTACCAGAAAGTTTTCCGTTGGCCATCACTTCTAAATCATTCGGAAAATGATACGTGATATCAAATTCTACTTTTTCCCGCTGATCGTCAAAAGAAGGCAACCAATTAGACGTGTATTTCCCCTGTCCCTGTGTCCATATTTGTTTGGGAGCCGTTATAGAATCGTCTATATCCCAATTTATAAAGTATACCGCTTCTTTTGGTTTAACAGAATATTTAAGTTGAAGAGAATTATTTTCTGATGGATTTATTTCATTTTTCATCCAAATACGTCCCCCGGAATTCCTGTAGTTCTTTTGTTCCCCGTTCAGCAAAACCTCATCAAAATTCATATTTCGCGCATCAACATAGAAGGAATCGATGCTTTTTATAATTTCGAACTCGTAATTAATCTCGCCCGAAACCTCTTTATTTACCGGATCTACAAAAATTTCTGCATCAGCGGTTATAAAATCTATATTTTCAACTTGGTTGAGTGAATCTGCAATGGGAGCCTGGCTATAAAAGTTCCAGCTACAGCAAAAAAGGAGGGCGATAAAAGAATATTTCATACTAAAAAACTACAGGGCACAAATTACAAAAACTGGATAAATTTAATCGCTGAAAATTTCAGGTTTAATTTTTAAGTGAAATTCAGCCTAAAAAACCTGATTTTAATATCTTCGTTTGCATGAACGCCAATATTTTGCAAACACCCATAGATTATCTAAAAGGGGTAGGCCCAAACCGCGCAGATTTACTGCGGAAAGAACTTGGCATTCATACCTACCAGGATCTATTAAATTTATTTCCAAACCGTTACCTGGACAAAACCCGTTTTTATAAAATAAACGAGTTGCAAAGAAACTCGGCTGAAGTGCAGGTGGTGGGCAAAATCACCCATATAAGAAGTGTAGAACAAAAACGCGGCAAGCGCCTGGTAGCCGATTTTATTGATGATACCGGAAAAATGGAACTGGTTTGGTTTCGTGGCCAAAAATGGATTCGGGAGAATTTAAAGATCAACACACCTTATGTTATTTTTGGAAAAACCAATTGGTTTAACGGTCTTTTTAGTATGCCGCATCCGGTAATGGAACCGGTAGAGGAATATAAAAAGCAACTGCGTACCGCGATGCAGCCAATTTATCCTTCTACAGAAAAATTAGCAAAATCAGGCATTACCAACCGGGTTATCAATAAACTGATGCAGCAACTTTTTATTGAAACCAAAGGGAAATTCTACGATACGCTTTCTGAAGAAATCACTTCAGAATTAAAACTTATTCCAAAAGCAGAAGCCGTATTTAATATTCATTTTCCGCAGAGCCAGGAACTGCTGGCTAAAGCACAATTCCGCTTAAAATTTGAAGAACTATTTTATATTCAGCTGCAATTGTTGATTAAAAATATGCTTCAGAAGCAAAAAATAAAAGGTTTTGTTTTTGAAGAAATTGGGCAGAATTTCAGTGAATTCTATAAAAACCATCTTCCTTTTGAACTTACGGGTGCTCAAAAACGAGTAATTAAAGAAATTAGAGCCGATCTTGGCAGCGGTGCGCAAATGAACCGTTTGCTGCAGGGCGATGTAGGCTCAGGAAAAACCATTGTGGCCTTAATGTCTATGTTTATTGCGCTAGATAATGGTTTCCAGGCCTGCCTAATGGCACCTACAGAAATTCTCGCCATTCAGCATTATAACGGTCTAGTAGAACTTTGCGAAAACCTGGACACCAGTATTTATTTACTTACCGGTTCTTCCAAAACTAAAGCCCGCCGCGAAATTCACGAAAAGCTTGAAAATGGGGAAATAGATATTCTAATTGGTACTCACGCTTTGCTGGAAGACAAAGTAAAATTTAAAAATTTAGGGCTGGCAGTTATAGATGAACAACATCGTTTTGGCGTGGCGCAACGGGCCAAATTATGGCGAAAAAACCAGGTGCCACCCCATATTTTAGTGATGACCGCTACTCCAATTCCAAGAACCTTAGCGATGAGTCTTTATGGCGATTTAGACATTTCGGTAATAGATGAATTACCACCCGGCAGAAAACCAATTAAAACCGTACATCGTTATGACAGCAACCGACTTAAAGTTTTCGCTTTTATAAAAGATGAAATAAAAAAAGGTCGGCAGGTATATATCGTTTATCCATTGATCCAGGAATCGGAAAAAATGGATTATAAAGATTTAATGGATGGTTATGAAAGTATTGCCCGGGAGTTTCCAGATAAGCAAATTTCTATAGTTCATGGCCAGATGAAATCGGACGCCAAAGATTATGAAATGGAGCGTTTTGTACGAGGCGAAACTCAAATTATGGTCGCCACCACTGTAATTGAAGTTGGAGTAAATGTCCCAAATGCCAGTGTCATGATTATTGAAAGTGCCGAACGATTTGGGCTTTCACAGCTTCACCAGCTGAGAGGACGTGTAGGCCGTGGTGCCGAACAGAGTTTCTGTATTTTAATGACGGGTCACAAATTATCTAACGACAGTAAAACCAGGTTGGAAACCATGACCGCAACCAACGACGGATTTGAGATTGCCGAGGTTGATTTAAAATTACGAGGCCCCGGCGATATTATGGGCACCCAGCAAAGCGGTGTTTTAAATTTAAAGATCGCCGATATTGTTAAGGATAATGACATCCTAAAATTGGCGCGACATCACGCTATGAAGATTTTAAAAGAGGATTCTAACCTCTCTATGGAAAAGAATAAAGTGCTTCGTTTTACTTACGCGCAGGTGGCAAAACATAAAAATATCTGGAATTATATTAGCTAGACTTAAGGTTTAAAAAAATGATGAATCTTCTTCCTCATTCTTAATTCTCACATTTCTTAAAATAAGGCATAAAATTAAAATTTGAAATTATGCCAAAACTATTCGTAATACTATCTTTGCGAACTGAAAATATTGAGACATGAAAATTTCATATAACTGGCTTAAACAATTTATTAAACTTCCCGAAGATTCGGAGAAAACGGGAGAATTACTCACCGATCTTGGCCTTGAAGTAGAAGGACTACAGCCTTTTCAAAGCATTAAAGGTGGTCTTGAAGGTATTGTTGTGGGCCACGTGCTGGAATGTAAAAGTCATCCAAATGCTGATAAGCTACAACTTACTAACGTAGATCTAGGAAATGGCGAGCACGTACAAATTGTTTGCGGTGCACCCAATATTGGTGCTGGGCAAAAAGTTCCTGTAGCGACTATTGGTACAACTCTCTATGATGAAAAAGGTGAAGCCTGGCCAATTAAGAAAGGTAAAATTAGAGGTGAAGCCAGTTACGGGATGATTTGCTCTGAAAAAGAACTTGGCCTGGGACAAAGCCATGAAGGAATTATGGTGATGCAAGACGACCTAATTCCCGGAACTCCTGTTGCCGAAATTTTTGATGTTGAAAACGACCAGGTTTTTGAAATTGGTCTTACTCCAAACCGTGCCGATGCAATGAGCCACTGGGGCGTTGCCAGAGATCTAAAAGCCGGTTACACCCAACAAGGAAGGAATTTAGAACTAATCACCCCTTCAGTTAGTAGTTTTCATGTAGACAACAGAAGTTTAAAAGTACAGATACAGGTAGAAGATTCGGCGCTGGCACCGAGATATTGCGGCGTTACTATATCCGGGCTTAAAGTAGAAGAATCACCAAAATGGCTTCAGAATAGATTAAAAGCGATAGGTCTTGGCCCAAAAAACAACGTGGTAGATGCTACCAATTACGTGATGCACGAGCTTGGGCAACCGCTACACGCATTTGATGCTGCAAAAATTGCCGGTAATGAAATCAATGTAAAAACCCTGGAAAAAGGAACGAAATTTACCACTTTGGATGAAGTAGAGAGAGAGCTTCACGAAGAAGATTTAATGATTTGTGATGCCGAAAAACCGCTTTGTATTGCAGGAGTTTTTGGCGGTGCTACCAGCGGGGTAACCCAGGCTACCACCCAAATCTTTTTAGAAAGCGCTTATTTTAACCCGGTGAGCGTTAGAAAAACGGCAAAAAGACACGGTTTAAATACCGATGCTTCTTTTAGATTTGAACGAGGAATTGACCCCAACATTACTGAATATGCTTTAAAACGCGCTGCACTTTTAATTACAGAAATTGCCGGCGGCGAAGTAACCAGTGATATTGATGATCTTTATCCTAAGAAAATTGAAGATTTCCAGGTTTTCCTAACCTTTGATAAAGTGAATAAACTAATTGGGGAAAATCTTGAAGAAGAAACTATAAAATCTATCCTTGCGTCGCTTGAAATTAGGGTAAACAATGTTACCGAAACCGGGATGGGACTTACCATTCCTTCTTATCGCGTAGACGTGCAGCGGGAAGCCGATGTAATAGAGGAGATTTTAAGAGTTTATGGCTATAACAATATTAAATTTGGCGAAAAACTAAATGCTTCAGTTGCTAATTCTTCAAAGTATGAAGATTATAAACTTCAAAATATAATTGCCAACCAGTTGGTGGGTCAGGGTTTTTATGAAACCATGGCCAATTCTTTAACTACACCGGCTTATTCTGGATTGAGTGAGCAAATTAAAGAATCTCAGAATGTTCAAATGCTAAATCCGTTAAGTCAGGATTTATCTGTTTTGAGACAATCTATGTTATATTCGGGACTGGAGTCTGTGAGTTATAACATTAACAGGAAACGCAGTGATCTTAAATTATTTGAATTCGGGAAAACGTATCACGATTTTAATGGAAGCCGTGTAGAAAACAAACACCTCTCCATTTTTATTAGTGGAAACCGAAATGCCGAACGTTGGAATTCAGTTTCTGTCAGAACAGATTTCTTTTTATTGAAAGGAGTAATTCAGTCAATTTTTCAAAGATTTGGAATTGAAAATTTAAAGCCTTCCGCAGTAAAATCTGATGTATTTTCTGAAGGACTTATATTTTCTTCAGCAAAAAACAATCTGGTTTCTTTTGGAGTGATTCGCAAAAAGGTTTTAAAGCATTTTGATATTGAGCAGGAAGTACTTTATGCCGATATTAACTGGGATGCTTTACTGGACGTTGTAAAATCCAGGAAAATTAATTTTAGCGCAATTCCTAAATATCCGGCCGTAAGACGTGATTTTGCCTTATTACTGAATAATAATATTTCTTACGATCAAATTGAAGAAATAGCCTTAAAAACAGAGAAAAAACTCTTAAAAGAAGTTGATCTTTTTGATGTTTACCAGGGAAAAAATCTTCCCGAAGGCAAGAAAAGTTACGCTGTGAGTTTTAAATTTCAGGATGAACACAAAACCCTTACCGATAAGCAGGTAGATAAAATGATGAAAAAGCTTCAGCAAAGATTTGAAGAAGAACTTCAGGCTGAGTTGAGGTAATTATATAAAATTGGCTGTTTAAATTTCCATCTTACGTCAACCTGAATTTATTTCAGGTTCTAACTTGAATTAAGTTTCAATTTAGCTTAGACTCTGAAACAAGTTCAGAGTGACATTAGGAGCATTTAAACAGCCAATTTCTATTTTTAGCTAAGATAAACTATGGAAATTTTTTAAAGATTTCATCTACATAATTTCTTAGATCTCTTTCTAATCTTCTTGACCCAATTTCCTCATCGGCGGTTCCACGCCATAAGATTTGATTGGTTCTGCGGTCTATAAAATCTATAACAATAGATTTTTCTTTATAAGGTATTTGTCTAATGGCACCATCGGCTCCAATACGCTGAATCGTAAAATAATTCTCGTAGGTATAATCTTCATAATATGGCCCTATATAAAGTCCCGGACGATAATATGAGAAATTTGTATACACAGGATTCGCATTTACATCTACCTTTTCATCAAACATAGTGTGCACATAGACTAACACATCGGGTTGACGATTATCTATTGCAAAATCTTCGCTAGCCATATTATTGTTTATGGTAGAGATAATCACCTCGTGTACACGGTCATTATTATAATCCCGATTCAAAATAGTGTCCTGATTTGGCAAATAAGAATAGGTATCGTAATTTTTTAATTTTTTGGAAGAATCTTTAGAAATATTGCTTCCAGAGCCGCAAGACATCAAAAAAGCAGCCACCATAATTGTGGTAATTAAAAGTTTCAATTTCTTCATAGGTTTCAATTTTAAATGAAAATAAGTTTTACTTTATAATTAAAAAAAGGATCTTTCCTAATTGATATTTAATTAACAAACAAAAGCGGCCATTTAGGCCGCTCTTAAGTTTTCTTTCAATAGCAATTTATTTCCCCGGTAATACTACAGTATCAATTACGTGAATAACCCCGTTTGACTGGTTCACATTTGCAATAGTTACAGTTGCAACATTCCCTGAAGCGTCTTTAAGCTTTACTTTACCATCTTCCATCATAGCATAAAGTTTTGCACCGCTTACCGTTTCAAAAGTGGCTTTACCATCAGCCTCTTTAATTGCCGCTACCACATCGTTAGCACTAAAATTCCCAGCTATTACGTGGTATGTAAGTACTGCTTGTAGTTTAGCTTTATTCTCTGGCTTTAGTAAAGTTTCCACGGTTCCAGAAGGTAGTTTTTCAAATGCCGCATTTGTGGGAGCAAATACGGTAAAAGGACCATCGCCCTGTAAAGTCTCTACCAAACCGGCAGCTTTTACTGCTGCAACGAGGGTGGTATGATCTTTAGATTGTGAAGCATTTTCCACAATATTCTTGCTGGGGTACATTTCTGCACCACCAACCATTGTAGATCCGTTTTGGGCCATTAAAGTCCCTCCAATAAATAGGAAACAAAGAATTCCTAAGTGTTTTAATTTTCTCATAACAATTATTTTTAAGTGATTTATTAGATAAAATCTGTTCTGCGAATATTTATTCAGAAAACCTAATTATCTAATTTTTGTCTAATTTAATTCTATTTTAGTTAAACAGTTTTTAAATTTAACCAATTATGAAAGGTTTAACATGCATTCGGTTAAAAAAATGGATTGCATGAATCATCTTAATTACTTAATTTAGTGAAAGATGCTAAAGAAAAAGAAAATGAAGTTGAAGTTAGGCTTGCGCCGCACTAATCTGGAAGAGCAATTATATAAATCCCGAAAACAAAGAGTTTCTTCTGAAAATATTCTGCAACAGGTTCAGGAAATCTTTGAACAGGAAACCACTAAGGACGATAATATTCTAAAAGAGATTCAAGGTGGAAATTCTGGAAACAACCATTTTAATCTTGATTTATTAGAAAGCTCTAGAATTTTTCATCTCTCAGATATTGAAAAACTATGTATTGATTATCGCCTACGCTTCTTAGACAGCAGTTATTTTAAAGGTAAAATTCCTTATGAAGCCGTGAGCAGGATTAAGGCTATAGAAAAGGAACAACAAATTACCCTGAAAGGTTTTAAAATAGTTGCGCCATCTAAACTTTTTAAACTGGAAAATGCCGACGATCCCTTACTTTTCGCTCCCATGGGGAACGATTATTTTTACCTAATACATAAATGGGGCAACGACCTACATCCATTGAGAAAATTATTAATGTGGCCGTTTAGACATCTTGAGAATTTTGTTGGCTTCTTGCTTGTGCTTAGCTTTGTAATTGCACTTTTAATTCCCGACGGACTTTTCTCACCACAGCAAACCACTACCCAGTTTTTTTTGATCTTTTTCTTTGTTTTTAAATGGGTGGCAGGACTTTCAATTTTCTATGGCTTCAAAAAAGGAAAGAATTTTAGTTCGGCTATTTGGCGAAGTAAATATTATAACGCATAGAACGTTAAACTCAGTATAAAATACACATTAAGCTATATTGTTATTTGTATTTTAGATAGGACTAAAAACTATTAATTATGAGTTTAGACGAATCTTACGAAAGAGTATATACGGGTTCGGAGCCCAATGTGCAATATTTGCAGGAATTATTTGATAAAGCCAATATTTCTTCCCGGGTTAGAAACGATTTTGATTCAGGATTACGAGCCGGATTTGGCGGAGGCCTACGAGGACAGGTGCAACTTTTTGTAGTTAAAAATCATTACGACGAAGCCTTGAAAATAGCTAAAACCACCTTCCCAAAAGATTATACAGATGAGTAACCTCAACGAAGGAGGAAGACGTAATAAATGGTATTTAATACTGGGAATTCTATTTCTGGTTTATGGAGTTTATAGACTCTATTCACACCTATCTGCAGAAGAAACCGATAATTTTGGCTCGGTACTCGCGGTTGGTTTTATAGTTTTTGGACTTTACGACCTGTTCCGATATTTCAGGAAAGTTTGAATCAATCTTTCAGAAGAAATTTCTATAAGAATTTAGAAAATAAAAAAGGTTATTTCGCGCAACGAAATAACCTTTTTTAATCTTAGTAATTAATATTCTTACCAGCTAATTACAGCACTTGCCCAGGTAAATCCGCTCCCAAAAGCTGCAAGAACCACTATATCTTCATTTTTAATTTTGCCCTGTTCCCAGGCTTCGCATAAAGCAATAGGAATAGAAGCTGCAGTAGTGTTCCCGTATTTCTGAATATTATTATGCACCTGCTCGTCACTCAATTTAAATTTTTGCTGAACATATTGTGATATACGCAAATTTGCCTGGTGCGGAATTAACATATCAATATCTTTCACTTCAAGTCCGTTCGCTTTTAGACCTTCCATAATAACTTCAGAAAAACGCTGAATGGCATTTTTAAATACAAATTGCCCATTCATATATGGATAATAAGGAATATCGTCTCCCTGTGGGTTTTCAGCAATAATTTCAGGAACCCAGTGCTCTGTACTTGGGCCTTTTAAAGAAAGTTCTAAAGCGTGTTTTCCTTCAGAATGTAAGTGTGTAGAAAGTATTCCCTCTCCATTATGGTCGCTTCGGGTTAAAACCACTGCTCCTGCTCCATCTCCAAAAATCACTGAAACAGACCGGCCACGTGTGGTAAAATCGAGTCCACCGCTATGGTTTTCACTTCCAATAACCAAAACGTTTTTATACATTCCGGTTTTAATAAATTGATCGGCAGTAGAAAGTGCATAGATGAAACCGCTGCATTGGTTTCTCACATCTAATGCCGGGCAGGTTTTTATATCTAACATTTCCTGAACCTGAACCCCACAACCAGGAAAATAATAATCTGGACTTAGGGTTGCAAAAACTATTAGGTCTATATCGTCTTTATCTATTTTAGCACGTTCAATAGCAATTTTAGCGGCTTTTACGCCCATTTTAGCGGTAGAATTACCGTCGCCTTTTTTTATATGTCGGCGTTCTTTGATACCTGTTCTTTCCTGGATCCATTCATCGTTGGTATCCATTCTTTTAGCCAAATCATCATTAGTAACAACATTTTCTGGCACGTAACTCCCAACTCCGGCTATTTTAGATTGATACATATTCTATTGTTTAGTATATTTAGACCTTATTGAATTTAAATTTAAGCATTTAATAAAAAATGGGTCCGCAATATACTAAAGATTAGCATGACTGCGATTATGACGCATTTTTATTTTCATTTCCTAAAACCACAAATTTATGAGAAAAATTATTTTAAGCATTTTTAGCCTATTGCTAAGTTTGCCCACGCTTTTTGCCCAGGAAAATTTAACTTACCAGAAACCGCCACAGGAGATCCTGAATTTGGTAGATGTACCCCTGGCGCCTTCTACAATTTTAGATAGTGATGGGGAAATGATGATCTTTTTATATCGCGACCAATATAAATCTATTGCTGAATTAAGCGAAGAAGAATTGAGACTGGGCGGATTAAGAATTAACCCTGTAACTAATATTAGCAGCCGTGCAACTTATTATAACAATCTTGAATTAAAAGAAATTGAAGCCGAAACACCAACCCAGGTAAAGGGCCTGCCTGAAAATCCTAGGTTATCAAATTTCAGCTGGTCTCCAGACGAATCCAGGATCGCTTTTACCCATACTACAAATACCGGCGTAGAACTTTGGGTATTAGATATTGAAAATGCACAAGCGAGAAAATTAACCGATGCAAACCTAAACGCAAATATGCGTGATGTTATTAACTGGTTTAAAGACAACTCGTCCGTTTTAGTAAAAATGCTTCCAGAGGATCGTAAAGATTTAATTGATCCCGAGACCGCAGTTCCAACCGGACCAACAATTTCTGTGAGTGATGGGAAAGAAGCTCAGAACCGTACTTACCAGGATTTACTTAAAAATCCTAATGATGAATATAATTTTGAACAATTAGCGCGTTCAGAATTGGTGAAAATTAATTTAGACGGTACTTCCGAAAAATGGATGGATGCCAAAATGTATAGCAGCGTTTCCTTCTCTCCCAATGGAGAATATGTGATGGTTAATCATATCAAAAAACCTTTTTCCTACCTGGTACCTTATTATAGATTCCCTTCAGAAACTAATATTTATAAAGTTTCAGGAGAATTGGTAAACCAGGTAAACGACGAACCGCTATTAGAAGATCTTCCGCAAGGTTTTATGTCTACTCAAACCGGGAGAAGAAGCGTGCAATGGAGAAACGACAAACCGGCAAGCCTGGTTTATGTAAAAGCTTTGGATGAAGGTGATCCGGAGGTAGAAGTAGATTATAGAGATGAGGTTTTTGTTTTGGAAGCTCCGTTTAAGGGTGAAGGAAAATCTATTTTAAAAACAAAAGATCGTTTTTCTGGAATTACGTGGGGAAATGATGAAATTGCTCTTGCTGATGATTACTGGTGGAATACAAGAAATACCAGAACTTATGTATTTAATCCATCTGATGCATCAGAAGAACCTGAAGTTATTTTTGACAGAAATTACCAGGATAGATATAGCGATCCCGGGCGATTTGTAACCACTAAAAATGAATTTGGGCAAAATGTATTAAAATTAGACGGAGAAGATGCTTTTTTACTTGGCGCAGGTTATAGTGAAGAAGGTCAGTTTCCATTTGCCGATAAAATAGATCTGGAAAATGGTGAAACTGAACGTTTATACCAATCTGAATACAACGATAAAAAAGAAACTCTTGTAGAAGCATTAGATATTGAAGATGGGGAAATCCTGGTAAGAATAGAATCGGCTACCAAATATCCTAATTATTACATTAGGGATATAGACGATAAAGAAGACTTAACACAAATCACTTCTTTTGAAAATCCTTTTAAAAGTCTTAAAAATGTAAGTAAAGAGGTGATTACGTACGAGCGCGAAGATGGCCTGGAATTAAACGGAACGCTTTATCTTCCGGCAGGTTTTGATAAAGAAAACCCCGAAGAACATCCTATGATTGTTTGGGCTTACCCAAGAGAATACAAGGATAAAAATTCAGCTTCGCAAAATACTTCCAACGCCAACGATTTCACTTATCCTTATTATGGATCGCCAATCTACTGGGTAAATCGAGGTTATGTGGTATTAGATGATGCGTCTTTTCCAATTATAGGGGAAGGTAATGAACAACCAAACGATAGTTTTAGAGAACAATTAGTGGCAAATGGAAAGGCTGCAATAGATGCCGTAGCTGAAAAAGGTTATGTAGATCGTGATCGTGTGGCCGTGGGTGGCCACAGTTATGGTGCATTTATGACGGCAAACCTTTTATCACATTCCAATCTTTTTGCAGCGGGAATTGCCAGAAGTGGTGCTTATAACAGAACGCTAACTCCATTTGGTTTCCAAAGTGAAGAAAGAAACTACTGGGAAGCACCAGAAGTATATTATAATATGTCTCCTTTTATGCACGCCGATAAAATGAAGACTCCACTATTATTAATTCACGGGGAAGCCGATAATAATTCAGGGACTTACCCAATGCAGAGTGAACGTTATTTTAATGCGCTAAAAGGGCTGGGAGCAACAGCTCGCCTGGTGATGCTACCAAAAGAAAGCCACGGCTATAGCGCAAAAGAATCTGTTTTGCACGTGCTTTGGGAACAAGACCAATGGTTAGAGAAATATGTAAAAAACAGAGAAGAATCTGGAAACATTGAAACTTCAGCAGAATTAAAAGACTAAAATTCTAAATTATAGCCAACTTTTTAGGCTGTTTGAGAGATGTTTTTTTCCGTCAGGCTGAACTGGTTCAGCTTCTAACATGAGTACAGTAATCAACTTGTTAGATCCTGAAATAAATTCAGGATGACGTTTTTAAAACCTTCTCAAACAGCTTTTTTATTTCACAAAGTCAATTAGGTTTAAAAATAGGAAAAGCGCCATTACCAGAGATGGTAATAACGCTTTTCCACAACCTAACCAATAAATAAAACCAACAATTATGACATGTAATCGCGGAACTTGTTAACCTCGATCTTCGCTTCCAGATCGTGCAATAAATTATATAAACCGAAAAATGTTCTATTAATATAAAGGAAATGCTTACTGCCTCTATTCCCATTCATTTTTCGTAATTCTGTGTCTTTACTATACTTTTCACTCAATGCTGTAATTGAATTCCAAAAGGTTTCATCGGCAAAATCAAAAGTTTCTTCGTGAAACGGGCTTGTAAATAAATTCAGCATTTGGTAAAATAATTCTGAAAAATATTTGATTTCCCGTTCAGAATCATCCTCCCTTAATATTTCCAGTTCAAATAATTTCTCGTTGAAAAATTCAGGATTATTAATATTTTCCTTTTTTGCCAATTCAAAATATGGCACATAAAAATCTTCAGGAACCTGCTTTATGCAACCAAAATCTATAGCAATAAGGTTTGCATCTTTATCAATTAGAAAATTCCCTGGGTGAGGATCGGCGTGTACTTCCTTCAATCTATGCATTTGGTACATATAAAAGTCCCAAAGCGCCTGCCCTACCTTATTAGCTTTCTCCTGATCTTTATTTTCTTTCGCAAATTCACTTAGATGCTTTCCATCCATCCAATCCATCGTGATAATTCGCTCACTGGATAAATCTTCGTAATATTTTGGAAATTTTAAGTTTGGAATATGCGCACAGGCTTCAGAAATTTCTTTACTCTGTTTTACTTCCAAAATATAATCGGTTTCCTCAAGTAATTTTCCTTCTACTTCCTTAAAATATTTAGCGGAATCCTTACCCTGAAGATTAAACATTCTGGTAGCAATAGGTTTAACCATCGCCAAATCTGAACTTATACTATCTGCCACGCCGGGATATTGAATTTTCACAGCAAGTTTTTTCCCATCTTTTTCGGCTCTATGAACCTGGCCAATACTGGCCGCATTCACAGAATCTGAAGCAAATCTATCGTACAACTCTTCAGGGTAAGCTCCGTTATATTTTTTAAAAGTTTTTCTCACCAAAGGCGCTGAGAGTGGCGGCACACTAAATTGTGCCAGGCTAAATTTCTCAACATAAGCGTTTGGTAAAAGGCTTTTTTCCATAGAAAGCATTTGGGCTACTTTTAGCGCGCTTCCTTTTAAACTTTTTAGGCTGTCGTAAATATCATCGGCATTGCTTTGGTCTAATTCATCGCGGGTAAGCTCAGAATCAAAAGCTCTTTTACTGTAATATTTAAGGTAATTGCCTCCCAACTTTACTCCGGTTTGCACCAGTTTTGAAGTTCGGCCAATTTTGCCTGTGGGTATTTTATCTATAGTTTTCATGATAATTTGGGGTAGACTTTAATTAAGCCATTTTTTCTTTCCAGAGGAATTTTCCTAAATCTATAACCCGTTCCAGCGGGGTATTATCGAAAACATCAAAAACAGTGTTTACAGATTTCTCTATTGCAACATCGGTGCTTTCGAATTGAGGAGAATTATCGTCCATCCAAAATTTCATTAAAAACATCAATTGTACCCAGGTTGCTTCAGAAAATATTCTCTCTGATTGTTGTAAAGCTGATATTGCTTTTTCTGAATTTTCATCCTGAATAAGTTCCGTTGCAAAAGATTTCACGTTCTTTCTTAATCCTTTTAACTGCTGTAGGTTTTTTAACTGACTTTCATGTTCTTTTAATGAGAACAAAACGTAACTCCTATTTGCAGTAAGTATTTCGAAAAAGGTGTAATAGAAAGTGAGCATTTTTTCCCTGTTGGAAAAACTGTCAAATTCAGGACTTTTATTAATCACATTCATAGTATGCTCATAAAACCGCTCCCAAATTCCTTTCTGTAAACCTTCAAAACTTCCGTAGAAATTATAAAATTCCTCTTCTTTGATCTTATTCTCCTTACAAAATTTATAAACCGTTTTAGGACGCTTCTCTTCTTCCAATACATAGTCCATATACATCGCAATAAGCTTGTCTTTATCTAAAACTTTCCTGGTTGTATTTTTTTTAGCTGTAACCATAATTTTTATTTCTTTTTCAAAGATACACTTTTATTTAAGTTTTAATTCATAATATTAAACAAAATGTTTGTTAAAAATATCTCTGCCTATTAAAATTGAATTTCAGCAGTTTAGACGAAATGATATTTTATTAATTACAGGTTATGTCAGTTTGTCAGCGGAGTTTTAATGGTATTTTTTTTGACTATAGGTAAGCAACAATAAATAGTATTAAAAACGAAAATATATGGCAACCGGAAAAATTAATGTTTCTGTAGAAAACATTTTCCCACTGATAAAGAAATTTCTTTACAGTGATCACGAAATCTTTCTAAGAGAATTGATTTCTAACGCAACAGATGCAACTCTAAAGCTAAAACACCTTACCGATATTGGGGAAACCGATGTAAAGTACGGTAACCCGGTAATTGAGGTTAAAGTAGACAAGGAAGGAAAGAAACTTCACGTTATAGACCAGGGTGTTGGAATGACGAAAGAAGAAGTTGAAAAATACATTAACGAAGTAGCTTTCTCTGGCGCTGAGGAATTCCTTGAAAAATATAAAGATTCGGCTAAAGACAGCGGAATTATTGGCCATTTTGGACTTGGCTTCTATTCTGCCTTTATGGTGGCGAATAAAGTAGAAATCATTACCAAATCTTACAAAGATGAACCTGCAGCGCATTGGGTTTGTGAGGGAACAACCGAGTTCACACTTGGCGATGCCGATAAAAAAGAGCGAGGAACCGAAATCATTCTTCATATAAATGAAGAAGATGAAGAATTTTTGGAAGAAAACAGGATCCAGGAATTATTGGTGAAGTATAACAAGTTTATGCCTATCCCAATTAAATTTGGAACAAAAGAAGAAACTTTGCCACTTCCGGAAGATGCTCCTGAAGACGCCGAAGCAGAAACCAAAACGGTAGATAATATTATCAATAACCCTGAACCGGCGTGGACTAAGCAACCAAACGATTTAGAAGATAAAGATTACAAAAGTTTTTACCGTGAATTGTATCCAATGCAGTTCGAGGAACCTTTATTTCACATTCACCTTAATGTAGATTATCCGTTTAATCTTACCGGGATTCTTTATTTCCCTAAGATGACGCAGGATATGAATATTCAAAAGGATAAAATTCAGCTTTACCAAAACCAGGTTTATGTAACCGATAATGTTGAAGGAATTGTTCCTGAATTCTTAACGATGCTTCGCGGGGTTATAGATTCTCCAGATATTCCGTTAAACGTTTCCCGTTCTTACCTACAGGCAGATGGTGCTGTGAAAAAGATTTCCAGCTACATTACCCGTAAGGTAGCCGATAAATTGAAATCTCTTTTCAATAATAATCGTGAGGATTTTGAGCAAAAATGGAACGATATTAAGATCGTTATTGAATACGGAATGCTTTCTGAAGACAAGTTCTACGAAAAAGCACAGAAGTTTGCACTTTACCCAACGGTAGAGAATGAATACTTCACTTTTGAAGAACTTCAGGAGAAAATAAAAGTCAACCAAACCGATAAAGATGGAAACCTGGTTGTGCTTTATGCTTCTAATCAAGACGAGCAACACAGTTATATTGAGGCAGCTAAAGCCAAAGGTTACAAAGTGTTGTTATTAGATTCTCCAATTATTTCTCACCTGCTTCAAAAAATGGAAGGTGAAAAAGAGAAAATCACTTTTGTTCGTGTAGATTCAGATCAGGTAGATAACCTTATCAAAAAAGACGAAGAGAAGATTTCAAAACTTTCTGAAGAAGAAAAAGAGAAATTAAAAGGAGACTTTGAAAAAGTAATTCCGAAGGAAAAATATACCGTACAACTGGAAGCTATGGATAGTGATGCTGCTCCTTTGTTAATCACACAACCGGAGTTTATGCGCCGAATGAAGGAAATGCAGCAAACCGGTGGCGGTGGTATGTTTGGAATGGGGAATATGCCAGAAATGTATAACCTTGTGGTAAATACCAATCACCCGTTAATTTGTGATATTCTAAATACCAAAACCGAAAAGAAACAGGAACGCTTAATCAAGCATTCTCTGGATCTTGCGAGATTATCTCAAAACCTGCTTAAAGGGGAAGAGTTAACCAATTTCGTAAAACGTAGTTTTGATATGGTAAAATAATTTCCTTGAAAAGGAAAATTTAGAAAGGTCTGGAAAGTTGATTTAATCGTCATCCTGAACTTGTTTCAGTATCTAAGATGTTAGAAGCTGAAACAAGTTCAGCTATACGGTAACAAGACTTTCCAGGCTTTTTTATTTTATATGATTAAGCTTTAATACAAAGGGAAAGTTTGCCAATAGACTTTAATTCCTTGAGCTTGTCTCTAAATTTGCGTTTAGGTTACGCTTTATGGTTTGGTAGAATCGTTCTATATCATAAGGTTTTACGATAATATCATTCATTCCGGCTGCGAAGATTTCATTTCTTACTTCTTCAATTTCTACTGCAGTAAGCGCAACAATGGGTATGTCTTTACTCAGGTTTCTAATGCGCTGGGTAGTTTCCATACCATTAATTCCCGGCATATTTAGATCCATTAAAATAAGGTCAAAATCCATGGCAGCAACTCTTTCAATAGCTTCTACCCCATTGCCAACAACCACGCATTCAAAATTCTGTTTCTCTAATATTCGTCGCGTTACTACCTGGTTTATTCGATTGTCATCTACAATAAGTATTTTTTGTTTTTCTTTTAGATTATCCAAATATACTTCGTGCGCAAATCCAGCTTTTTTTGTTGAAGATTTATCTTCTTTAAGGCTTAAACTAAAACAAAAAACAGAACCTTCTCCTTCTTTACTTTTTAAATGAATTTGAGATTCAAATAACTGTAATAGGCGTTTTACTATAGGCAAACCTAAGCCGGTTCCCTGGTAATTATAATTTGAAGGTTTAAGCTGAGAAAATTCTTCAAAAATTAATTTTTGTTTGCTTTTTGGAATACCAATTCCGTCATCTTTTACTTCAAAATAAATTATCGCTCTATCTTCTACCTTAGCCTGTAACTCTACATTTATATAAATGTTACCATTTTCGGTAAACTTCACCGCATTTCCCACCAGGTTCATTAAAATTTGAGAAAGCCTTACGGGGTCTCCAATAAGATTTTGGGGTACGTTTTCATCTATATTATAATGTACCTTATTCTTGTTCTGGAGTCGCGTAAATTCAAAAGTATTTACAATACTTAATATTAATTCATGAAGATTAAATGAAACATTTTCCAGTTTTACCTGTTTAGATTCCATTTTATTCATTTGCAGCACGTCGTTAATTAGCGCCAAAAGATAATCGGCTGAGAATTTTAAGGATTTTAAATCGCTTTCGTGTTTTTTCAGGCTTTTATCATCCAGCAATAACGAGGTAAGTCCTACTACCCCATAGAGAGGGGTTCTCAACTCGTGACTTACCGTAGAGAAAAACTGGCTTTTTAGCATAGATAAACGCTCTGCTTCTTCTTTGGCCGAAAATAATTCGCTGTTTTTATTTTTTAGTTGGGAAATTAGCTTTTTCCTTGAGTTGTTATTTCTAACAAGCAGGATTATAAAAAATAACATCACGATTAAAGAAATAATCATGATGATGGAATTTTGCTGAGATTTGGCAATTACCTCATCTTTATACTTTTGCTCCCTTTTGGCTATTTCAAGATTTTCGCGATAGCGCTTGGTTTCAAACCGCGCCTGCGCAGATTCCATTTGTTCCAGCTTTTCCTTTTCATAAAGTTCAGCATCGTATTCTATATATTTATCTAACGCGTTATAAGCTTCTTTAAATTCGTTATTTTTAAACAAAGCTTCAGCATAACCATCATAAGCCGTTACCGCCTCATAATACAGGGAATCTCTTTCAGCTATTTTAATAGCTTTGTCATAATATTTCTTAGATTCTTCTAAATTCTCTTTTCCCAAATAGTAGGTTCCAAAAAGGGACGCAACCTGGCTTAGCATATAAGGATCTTCGATATCTTCTACCAGTTTCTCGACTTGTACTAGATAGGGAAAAGCTTCGTCATACTCTTCTAAATATAGATGCGTCCAGCCTTTATTCATAAGCGGTGTGGCTCTACTATCTGCATCTTCAAGGTTAGACGCAGCTTTTATCGCTTTATCGTAATATGCAAAACCCTGGTCTATAGTTTGCTTATTGGAAGTAAACATATTACCAAGATTGTTGTATGCCCACCAAAGTAAAGTATCGTTCTCTACAATTTTAGCATACTTAAGCGCGCTCTCATAACTTTCTTTAGCCCTAATAGTATCATACAATTCATCGTATGTAATTCCCAGGTTATTATAGCCGTGGTAAAGGTGGTAGTAATCTTTTTCTTCCTCGGCAAGCTCAATTAAGTTCAGGGAATAATCAATGGCCTTGTTATATTCATAGGAATACATGGCATCTGTAGATAAGTCTAGTAGTTCCTTAATACTATCACAGCTTTCACTTTCTTTAGACTGTGAGAAAGCAATGCCGGATACCAGGGAAATTAGTAAAACAGAAATGTATTTTATACTCAATTATTTTCCTTGTTAAGTTCTTACCCAGGGGCTATAGACTATGTTAAATTAACTTTTTTTTAATATTTGACCAACCAATAGTTCCCTTAATTTTAGGATTCATCTTAAAACGGTAAAAGTTTTGTAAAAAAAGATATTTTCTGAAAACTCTATTTTCTTTTAAAAAGACCAATAATATTAAGTACCCATCTTTTTTAAGACAGATTAATTTAGTGCTGAAAATTCCCAATTTATTAGCCTTACTTTCTAAGACTGAACTGTGTAGAGATTAGAGAAAGTTCCCTTTTTATTGAGGAAACAATCTTGAGCTATATAACCTATTCCAACACGCGGCTTCGATTTAACGAGCCGTTGTAGCGAACAAATTATTTAATGTATGAGACAAACCTCAGGGCATATTAATCTCAATTATCTAATAAAAATAGCAGGTAATTATGTTTCAATATAGATTAAGTTAGGTTGTAAATTGGGAGCCGAAAATTACTCTATTTTAGCGAATTACACAAAATTTTTAATACCTAGCGGTATTATTATTATAATTACACGCTCTCATAAAAATATATTTTTATCTTTAAATTATGCAATATCCCTGGCACCTTTACCTAATGGGCGCGATGTACATCGTAGCCGGTATTATTCACTTTATAAAACCTCAAATGTATATGCGAATTATGCCGCGATATTTACCGGCGCATAAACCACTGGTTTTTTTAAGCGGATTGGCAGAAATTTTTCTGGGTTTTCTACTCTTTTTTTCTGAAACCAAAGACCTGGCCATCTACGGGATTATTTTAATGCTCCTAGTTTTTCTACTTGTACATTTTTATATGCTTTCTTCCAAAAAAGCCGGCGCGGACATCCCAAAATGGGCTTTAATTTTAAGAATACCGTTACAGTTTTTTCTAATGTACTGGGCCTGGTTTTATTTACAATTTTAAAGATGAAGTCTAAAATTTTTAGCTTGCCACAAGCAGAATTAGAATATTTCCCCCATTTTCTTAATACTGAAAAGGCCAATTTTTTATTCGAAAAATTGCTGAAGGAAGTTTCCTGGCAACAGCAAAATATTAAACTCTTCGGCAAAGAAATTCCGCAGCCACGTTTAACCGCTTTTTTTGCTGAAAAAGGAATTTCTTATACCTATTCGGGCTTACAGTTAAAACCCGAAACTTTTTCTTCAGAAATTTTAGATCTAAAACAACAAACCGAAGAAGTTTCCGGCTTTGAATTCAATACCTGCTTGGCAAACCTTTATCGTGATGGAAACGACAGTATGGGCTGGCACGCCGATGATGAACAAGTTTTAGGCAAAAACCCCGTAATTGCTTCAATAAGTTTGGGCGGCGTTCGTAGCTTTCAGTTTAAACATAAAACCAACAAAAACCTGAAAGAAAAAATTGAACTTCAGCACGGCAGCCTCTTAATTATGAAAGGCAGTATGCAACATTATTGGAAACACCAGCTGCCAAAAACCAAAAAAGAAGTTTCACCCAGAATTAATCTAACTTTTAGACAAATTCAATAAAAAAAGCCATTGTAGAAGTTTCCACTATGGCTTTTTTGAATGTTTTGGAATCAAATTATCCGTAAATCTCGTTTAATATTTTTGCCAAACGAATTCCGCCTTTTTGCAATTGCTGCAAAACAGTAGGCAGGTGATGATACATATATTCATAACCTAATTTCTCCCCCATTTCAACTGAATTATAAAGCTCGCTTGCCATTTCACCAGACTCATACACCCAATCTATAACTTCTCCTTCTTCAATAGCTTTAATTTGAGCTCTGCTTAATTGTTTGGTATTTGCTGCAAGCTCTGTATAGCTCATTTGGTAAGAATCTATCATCTGGCTATCCCAAACCCGGTGAATGTTAGATCCCTCGTTATACCAACGAACCTGCACATCATTACCGCCTTTATCGGCAGCTCTTCCCACGTGAAAAGGTTGGTGAAGGTCCCCTACAAAATGAACCAGCATTTTCAGATAAAACTGCCTGTCTTCTTTTGAAGCATTTTCATCTTTTAATACCTCTTTACATTTTAAAATAGCCTGGTAAAGATCTCCTTTTGGGTTGGCGGTTTCCTCATCATATTGAGTTTGTCCTTCGGCTAAATTCACATAATGCCAGGGGCCATATTGCCTAAAATCTGGATCACTTTTAATATCATCGGCATAATTCGCCACAAAGGCCAAACTTTGGCCGTTTAAAATTTTATCTATTGCTTTTTTAGCTTTCTTATTTAAATAATTTTCGGCGATTTCTCCGGTAGCCCTGTGCCCGGTTTTCCCCCATTCATTATCATTAGAGAAACCGGTGTTTCCAATTATAACCAACAAAGCAAATAGCAGTAATTTTTTCATTTATTGAATTTTTAAAGATTAAGAAGATATAGGTGAATCTCCTTTAGATTTTCGGCAAATATAGCGAAGCCCAAATTTTTAATATGTTAAATTTTCCTGAGTTAAGAATTAATGCAATATATTTATGATATCATTTTAATATCAACCAATTTTAAATATTATGACTCAGGAAAAAGATCTCCATGCTTCAAACGGCTATATTATGTTGTTTGTTTTTCTATTATTATTCTTCGGAAGCATTATCGGATTTATTATTTTAAATAATGCGTGGTTTATTTTGGGAATCATTATCTCGCTTTTTATCCTACCCGGGCTAATCCTGGTAAATCCAAATGGCTCCAGAGTGCTTTTACTCTTTGGTGATTACAAGGGAACGGTTAAAAAGAACGGACTCTTTTGGGTGAACCCATTTTACACCAAAAAGAAAATTTCTTTAAGGGCCCGAAACTTTGATAGCGAGCGCCTAAAAGTGAACGACAAATTAGGCAACCCGGTAATGATAAGCACCATCCTGGTTTGGCGCGTTCGTGATACCTACAAAGCTTCTTTTGATGTAGATAATTATGAAAATTTTGTGGTGGTACAAACCGATGCTGCAGTTAGAAAACTTGCCAGTCTCTATCCTTATGATAATTTTGCAGATGAAGGCTTAGACGAGGATATCACCCTGCGTTCCAGCGTAAACGAAGTAAGTGACGCCCTGGAAAAGGAGCTCGAAGAACGTTTAAATATTGCCGGAATTGAAGTTTTGGAAGCCAGAATTGGTTACCTGGCGTATGCTAATGAGATCGCCAGTGCAATGCTTAAACGCCAGCAAGCAACCGCAATAGTTGCCGCCCGTCATAAAATTGTACAGGGTGCAGTGGGAATGGTAGAGATGGCGTTACACCAGTTAAGCGAAAAGAATCTTGTAGATCTTGATGCCGAAAGACGTGCCGCTATGGTAAGCAATTTAATGGTGGTACTTTGTAGCGATAAAGATGCAACGCCGGTGGTAAACGCGGGCACTTTAAATCATTAGAAATTGTATGAGAAATTCAATCCTCAGCTTATTCCTAATTTTCTTCGGAAATTTTATTGTCTCCGCACAAGAAAAGACATTTACCGAAGAAGAAATTACGGTAGATAAATTTACCGATGGAACCCTTACATCTCCTTCGGAATTTGAAAATCCATCACTGGTAATTTTCATTCAGGGTTCGGGGCCTACAAATCGTGATGGGAATTCTCCCGAAGGGATGAATAATAAAAGTGATTTTGCTAAAAAAATAGCACACGAATTAGCAGCTGAAGGAATTGCAAGTTTTAGATTTGATAAACGTATTATGAAAGCGAAGGAGTTAAATTTAGATTCACTTTCGTTTGAAGATCTTATACTGGATGTTGAAAATATTTTAATTCATTTTAAAAAAGACAGAAATTTCAGCAATATAATTATTGCCGGGCATAGCCAGGGCTCTTTAATAGGCATTTTGGCTTCAAAAAATAATGCCGATGCCCTTATTTCTATTGCCGGTGCGGGAGAAAGTATAGACAATATTCTGGCTGCACAACTTTCGGCTCAATTACCTCAGCTTAAAGATGATATTGAGCAAGCCCTCAAGGAGATAAAAGAAAATGGAAGTAGTTCAAATTACCCATCAATATTAGGTTCATTATTTAGTCCTCAAAACCAGGCTTTTTTAGCCTCCTGGATAAAATATGATCCTGCTGAAGAAATTGCAAAACTGCAAATTCCGGTTTTGATTATAAACGGAACAAATGACGCCCAGGTAAAGGAAGGACAGGCTGAATTACTGCATACAGCAGCCGAAAATTCAGAATTAGTTCTATTGGAAAATATGAACCACGTTTTTAGAAAAGTGAATTCTAAAGATTTGACTAAAAACTATCAAACTTACAATAATCCTGAATTACCATTGCATCCCGAAATAATTCCGGTTTTAACCGATTTTATTAAGAATCTGGAAAATAAATAAAATGAGTAATAAAAAAGCATTCGCCCTACGAGTTGATGAGAAGATGCTGAAAGCCATTGAAAAATGGGCTGCTGATGAATTCAGGAGTACCAATGGGCAGATTGAGTGGATGCTAAATAAAGCCCTAAAAGAAGCAAAACGTCACCCAAAAAATAAAAAAGAAGAAGAATAATGCAATATAAGATCGTTTTTTCAGACATAGATGGAACTCTACTAAACCACGACCGGGAATTATCTCCCAACACAATTTCAACAATAAAAAATTTAAAAGACAGTTTACCATTCGTACTTATTTCAGCCCGAATGCCAGCAGCAATGAGACATTTGCAAGCCGATCTTGAAATAAAAGAACAACCTATTATTTGTTATAACGGCGGATTAATACTGGTAGATGGGAAAGCTATAAGTTCTACTGAAATTTCTTTAAATACGCTGGAAAATCTTTCTGATTTCAATAAAAGTATGAACTGCCATTTAAGTTTATATAATAGTGACGAATGGTACGTTCCGCAATACGACCAGTGGGCTGCTAGGGAAGAAAATAACACCAAAGTAAAACCCGAACTTAGATCTAATCGCGAAGTAATTTCAGAATGGAAAAAAGATAACAAAGGAGCTCATAAAATTATGGCAATGGGAGACGAAGCCCATATTGATAAAATTAAAGATTATTTATCAGAGAATTTTCCTGGAGAACTTCATTTATACCGTTCTAAACCCACATACCTTGAAATTGCCAATAAAAAGATTTCAAAACTTACGGCTATTAAATTTTTATTGAAAAATCATTTCAATCTAACGCCAGAGCAAAGTATTGCTTTTGGAGATAATTATAATGATGTAGAAATGATTAAAGGCGTAGGAATGGGCGTTGCCGTGGGTAATGCTAGAAAAGAAGTTTTGGAAGTTGCTAATATTGTTACCCAAAGCGGAAAGGAAGATGGCGTAGCCAATAGCCTAAAAGAGTTGTTTCAAATCTAACAGAAGGATTCCCGTAATTCTTTAAGAAGAGTTTAAGAAAAATTGTATTTTGGCGCCGCTTATAAAAATTTCCTATGGAAGATACTCCCGTTTTTACCAATGATGCTATAGTCTTTGGACTTTTAATGCTCGCTTTGGGTTTTGTGTTTTATACCTCTTCGAAAGAAGCTGGTTTCTGGAAAAAATTCTATGGCATTGTACCGGCTCTTTTAATGTGCTATTTAATTCCCGCAATCTTTAATTCCCTGGGACTTATAGACGATGGTACTTCTCAACTTTACTATGTAGCCAGTAGATTTCTATTACCGGCTGCCCTTGTTTTAATGACTTTAAGCATAGACCTGAAAGCAATTTTTAACCTGGGTCCAAAAGCCTTAATTATGTTTTTTGCGGGTACGGTAGGAATTATTGTAGGTGGGCCGCTAGCTATTCTAATTGTTTCCGCTATTTCTCCAGAAACCGTGGGTGGTGTTGGTCCCGATGCTATTTGGCGAGGTCTCTCTACCATTGCCGGTAGTTGGATTGGTGGTGGCGCAAACCAGGCTGCTATGCTGGAAATTTACGAATACAACCCCGATCTTTACGGCGGAATGGTCTTAGTAGATATTGTAGTAGCCAACCTTCTTATGGCAGGACTGTTAATGGGAATTGGTAAAACCGAAAAAATTGATAAATGGCTAAAAGCCGATAATTCAGCAATTACAGAACTTAAAAACAAAGTTTCTAATTATGCTGAAAGTGTAACCAGAAATCCCAACCTACCCGATTATATGATTATGCTTGCCCTGGCCTTTGTAACGGTGGGAATTGCACATTGGGGAGCCGATGAAATTTCGGTATATCTATCTTCAAATTTTGAAATTTTTAATGATAGTAAAAGTGCGCTTTCATCCTTTTCCTCTTCCTTCTTTTGGATGATCACCATCGCTACCGCAATTGGAATAGGGCTTTCGTTTACACGATTCAAAACCTACGAAGGTGCGGGAGCAAGTAAGTTAGGCAGTATTTTTATTTATATTTTGGTAGCTACCATAGGTATGAAAATGGACCTTGGGATGGTATTCGATAATCCAGGACTAATTGGTATTGGACTTATTTGGATGTCTATTCACGTTATTTTTCTCTTTGGTACCGCAAAACTCATTAAAGCACCTTACTTTTTCCTCGCTGTAGGAAGTCAGGCTAACGTTGGTGGTGCAGCCTCGGCCCCTGTTGTAGCTGCGGCATTTCACCCTTCCCTGGCAACCGTTGGAGTTTTATTAGCCGTATTTGGATACGTAGTTGGAACCTATGGAGCAATTCTTACTACTATTTTAATGCAAATCGCCGCCGGGAGTTAGTTTAAAATAGAAAATTATAAGATATTTGCCGCCTAAATCAGAAACCTGAAACCAGCAAGTTGCCGGAGAGTAAATATGGGAGTTCACAGTATGAATTATTAGCTTGTGATAAATTCCCAATACCAGAGAAAATTATAAAACACATGAAAAAATTAAGCATTCTTTTATTGGCTATTATCGCCCTTACTTCCTGTAATAATAAAGAAAGCAACTTAATAGTAAATGCCAATATTGACGGCCTAAAAAAAGGAACCGTTTATCTTCAAAAGATAGAGGATACTCTTATGATTGATGTAGACTCAGTAGCAATTGACGGCAATGCTAATATAACCCTGGAAACCTATATAGGGAGCCCTCAAATGATGTATCTCTATCTTAAAAAAGTAAGCAACTCTCAATATGACGACCGTATAGATTTTTTTGCTGAAGAAGGTGAAGTAACCATCAACACTACTTTAGAGAATTTTGTGACCGATGCTGAAATTATCGGCGCTAAAAATCAGGAAAAATTAGAAGAATATCGCACAATGATGCAACGCTTCAACGATAAAAACCTGGAACTTATTCAGCAAAACTTTGAAGCCCAACGCGATGAAAACGAAGAACAGCTGATTGACGTGAATAAACAGTATGAAAGTTTACTTAAACGTAAATATCTTTACACCGTTAATTTTGCGATTAACAATAAAGACCTGGAAATAGCTCCTTATCTCGCTCTTTCTGAAGTTTTTGATGCTAACATTAAGTATTTAGATACCATCTATAAATCTTTAGAGCCAAAGGTGAAAAAATCTATGTACGGGAAAGAATTGAAAGATTTCCTTGAAGAAAGACGGGAGGAAGAAGAAGCAAGCGAAAGCGTTGAACCCGTAGAAACTGAAGAAAACGATATTAGTTAATTCAGCGTCTTAACTTAATAATCTTAAAGCCCGAAATATTAATTTCGGGCTTTTTTATTACCTCATTAATAATACTGCAGCCAATTCATTTATATTTCCGCAATAAAAACTTATACTTGTTGTCCTATTCAATTTAATAACAATATAACCTTGCAAAATTCTTTAAAATGAGTGCTCCAAACAAAAACCGATGGCTTATTGCCGCTTCGGCAGTTTTTATTCATATTTCAATAGGTGCTGCTTACGCCTACAGTGTTTATACCCAACCCCTTGTAGAAACCAAGGGCTGGTCTATGGCATCGGTTACCACCGCCTTTACCATAATGATGGTTCTTGGTGGAGGATCTGCTGCATTATTCGGAAAATTTGTAGAGCGAAGCGGCCCAAAGAAATCGGCTATGCTGGCCGCAGTTTTATTTGGTTTAGGCCAGGCGGGATCGGGATTCGCAATTTCAATGGATTCATTAACAGGATTCCTGCTTTCCTATGGTTTATTAAGCGGGCTGGGCCTTGGAATTGGTTATATAGCGCCCGTTTCAACCTTAGTAAAATGGTTTCCAGACAAAAGAGGTTTAGCCACAGGAATGGCTGTTCTGGGATTTGGTACCGGAGCTCTGGTTACTGCTCCTGTTGCAGCGAGTTTAATAGAATCTATAGGAATTAGTACTACTTTTTACATTTTAGGAGCCTCTTATTTCATTTTAATGATGCTTGGCGCTTCTTATATCGCACCACCGCCCAAAAACTGGATGCCTACGGGAATGGAAGCAGCGGTAAAAGCCGGGACCAAAAAAATAAAAAGAGATCTGTCGCAAGCTACATCTGGTGATGCCGTTAGAACCAAGCATTTCTGGATGCTTTGGACGATGATGCTTATAAACACCAGCGCAGGAATTATGATGATTTCTGTAGCTTCGCCAATGGCTCAAAATATCGTTGGCCTCTCAGCCGGTGCAGCAGCTACTATGGTAGGAATTATGGGGATTTTTAATGGCGGAGGAAGATTAGGTTGGGCTGCCGCTTCAGATTATATTTCGCGCCCTAAAGTGTTTATTATTTTCTTTATAATTCAGCTCGTGGCTTTTATCACCCTGCCAATTATTACAAGTGCTCTTATTTTTCAAATATTTATTTTTCTTGTAGTAAGTTGTTATGGTGGCGGATTTTCTAATCTCCCGGCCTTTATTGGCGATCTTTTTGGCACGAAAGAACTTGGAGCAATTCACGGTTATTTATTAACTACCTGGTCTTTGGGCGGACTTATTGGTCCAACCCTGGTCTCACAAATCTATACCCGTACAGGAAGTTACATTCCCGTTTTCTATGTTTTTACTGCTTTAATCATCGTGGCATTAATTATTAGTTTAGTGCTAGACAGAAGTGTAAAAAAAGTTAGAACCGAGCATCAAGAACTCGAGTATAAAACCTCAACATCTGAGTGAAATATTACCATAGACTAATTAAATCTCACGAGCTTTAATATTTTATTGGGTAAGATTGGTTTGGTATTTTTCTAAGTTTGAGAAAAACTGGGCTATGAATCAAAAAGTACTAAAAGAGAATAACTACGATCTTATTTGTGTAGGTGGCGGTATTATGAGCGCTACACTCGCTTTAATGTTGAAGTTAATAGATCCTAAAATCAAAATAATTATTTTTGAAAAGCTGGGCGAAGTATCTAAAGAAAGTTCTGGCGCGTGGAATAATGCCGGCACCGGGCATTCGGCACTTTGTGAACTTAATTATACCCCAGAAAATGCTGATGGTAGCATAGATATTAGTAAAGCAATCGAAATTTTTAGTCAGTTTGAAACCAGCAAACAATTTTGGGCTTACCTGGTAGACCAAAAGCTTATAAAAGATCCTGAAAACTTTATTCATTCAGTTCCACATCATAGCTGGGTGCAGGGAGATGATAATATCAATTTTCTTAAAAAACGATTTGAAATTCTTTCCCAAACACCCATGTTTGAGAAAATGAAATTTTCTGAAGATTCAGAGAAATTAAAAGAATGGATTCCCTTAATTACGAAAGGCCGTGAGAATGAGAAAATGGCTGCAACGCGAATGGAAATTGGCACTGAAGTTAATTTTGAAACACTCTCACAACAATATTTTAAAGTTCTGGAAGAACAATTTGATGTACCGGTTTTAAGAAATACCGATGTTTTAGATGTAGATCCCGATGAAACCCTGGAATGGACGGTAGAAGCTCAAAATCTAGATTCAGGTAAAGTTACATATTATGATGCCGAACATGTTTTTATAGGGGCCGGCGGCGGCGCATTGCCACTACTACAAAAAGTAGAAATAGAGGAAAAAGACGGGTATGGTGGATTCCCTGTAGATGGCCAGTGGCTGGTTTGCAAAAACCGGGAAGTTATAGACCAACATTGGGCTAAGGTTTACAGTAAAGCAGGACCAGATGCTCCCCCAATGTCTACTCCTCACCTTGATACGAGATATATTAATGGAAAGAAGGAATTACTTTTTGGGCCCTTTGCCGGTTTCACAACTAAATTCTTAAAAGAAGGTTCTAAATTAGATCTTCCAAAAAGTATAAATAAAGAAAATATTCCTTCTATGTGGGGAGTTTTTTGGCATAATTTACCGCTTACAAAATACCTGATGAAACAAGTCACTATGGATCATTCAGACCGAATGGAAGATCTTAGGGTTTTTATAAAAGACGCCAGGCCGGAAGACTGGGAATTAAAAGTAGCAGGAAAACGGGTTCAAATTATTAAAAAAGATGAAGAACAGGGTGGAATTCTGGAATTTGGAACCGATGTAGTTCACAGCAAAGATGGTTCTATTACCGCTTTACTGGGCGCCTCGCCGGGAGCTTCAGTAGCGGTTTCTATAATGCTGAATGTAATTAATATTGCTTTTCCTGAGAAAATAAAATCTGAAAAATGGCAGGAAAAACTTTCAAAAATGATTCCTTTCTGGAATAAAGAAATTGAAGAAAATATAACTGAATTTAAAAAAGTACAGGCAAATTCTTCTAAAAAACTGGAGTTGGAGGTTTTACATTAATAGACAGAAATCCACTTTCACTATAAAAGAGGTTTTAAAAACCTGGTTGCGTCAAGCTGAACTTGTTTCAGCTTCTAACATGTTTTAATTAGTTACAACCTAGATCCCCGATATAAAATCGGAGCAGGCTCTGAAATAAATTCAGGATGACGTTTAAAGGATTCCATAAAAAAGAGGCCGTCTAAAAAGTATTTAGATGGCCCTTTTTCTTTATAAATGTTTTGTAAGAGGAAGCGATTCTTCTTTTTGTAAATCTTCTTTCTGATAAAAAAAGGCAAAGCAGCGCCCCCTTGCTATGCGATACTGAATTTTCTTAAGTTGTGCGCCATAGCTATTAATCCTATCTCAGTAGTTACTTTATCCATTCCCCGCAACATAAACCGCTTAAAGCCCATATTTTGCTTGATATTTCCAAAGACGGCTTCAACATCCCAGCATCTTCTTTTGCGATGTGCTATTCCCTCTTCACTTAGCAGTAGGTTCCTGGCCTTTTCCTTGAGGCGAATCAGGTTGTGATTACGTTCGAGAGTCCTGTTCCCTTTGGCTTTATGACAGCTGCCTCGCAAAGGGCATCCCTTGCAGTTGGCGGCCTGATACCGATGGATTTGCTGCTTAAAACCGGTAGTGGTTTCACTCTCATAACTTCTTACCTTCTTCATCGCCTGGCCCATCGGACAATAATACGTATCGGTTTCTTTATTATAAAACAGATTGTCCGGATGAAATGGGTTTTCTCTGTGCTTTTTATCGCGTTGCTCTTTATGGAAGTAATTGTATTTCACATAGGCAGTAATTTCTTTTTCTTCTAAATCGGTATAATTCTCTTCACTGCCATAGCCGGCATCTGCGGTAAGGCTCTCAGGTGTTTGATCGTAGGAATCTATATGATCTTGCAGGTGGTCTTTTAAGGTAGTGGTATCGGCGGTGGTTTGAGCTAAAGTATAATTGGTAATGAATTGGTTGTTGGTGGAAGCCTGAAGGTTATACCCAGGTTTTAACTGCCCGTTCTGCATATAATCATCTTTCATCCGCATAAAAGTGGCATCGGGGTCGGTCTTGCTATAGCTGTTGCGTTTTCCCAGGATAGCTTCCTGCTCCTGGTATTTCTTCAGGTTCCCAGGCCAGTTCTTCCTGGCATAGTTGAGCTTTTGTTTTACTTTTTTATCGACCTCCTTATCTTTTAATGCGTCATTAATGGCATCAATGGTTTTGGCTACTTCATCCGGATCGATAGCCTCAAAATCAGGCTCATTAGGAAGCAATTGTTCCTGGTCATAAACCTTTTCCACATAAGACCATAGTTCCCGAAGCTGTTTCTTAATACGCTCTTTACTGTTCTTGATAGATTTACCCCATACAAAAGTAAAGCGATTGGCATTGGCCTCTATCTTAGTGCCATCCACAAAGAGTTCCTTTAAAGATAATACACCCTGGTCAGCCAGTAAAAGAACCACCTGGTTGAAAATATTTTTAAACTTCCCTTTTAAGCGTTTTCCTCTAAAATCATTGATGGTATTATGATCAGGTTTACTTTGACCACTGAGCCACATAAAATGAATGTTCTCCAGAAGAGCCTGTTCTATCTTACGAGAGGAATACATATTGCGCAGGTACGCATAGATGATCACCTTAAGAAGCATCCGAGGATGGTAACTGGAAGTACCACCTCCTTTGTAACTTCGCTCCAGGTCAGCGATGTCGATTTGATCAATAATCGTATTGACGATTCTAACGGGATGATTTACAGGAACCAAATCATCATAACTGGGAGGTAAAAGACTTAACTGCGACTGGTTATAGGTCTTAAATACAACTTTGGCTTTCATTACATGAAAATAATAAAAACCTCAAAATAATCCAACAAGAAAGGCTGCCTTTTCAGACAGCCTCTTTTAGAGCCGATGGAGGGACTCGAACCCACGACCTGCTGATTACAAATCAGCTGCTCTAGCCAGCTGAGCTACATCGGCAACTTAAATTTCTATAAAGCGTTTATTTTCGCGATTAAAGCTTCAGCTTTTGCTTCCAGCTCTTTTGATATCGCTTTAAAATGTTGCTTTTTATTCTCTACATCTTTTTGGTTGATTTTAGTGATCAACTCATCAAAATCTGCAATGGCTTCGTCTACAATCGCTTCAGTTTTAGATGCGTCATCAGGGTTAGCCATTTGATGTATGTATGCTGCATCAATAATGTCTCCCATTACGTAATTCACATCTCTTTTTAATAATCTCTTACTTGCCATATCACTTAAATTTCGGCTGCGAATTTAGGCTATTTTTCAATACAAATTACAGCAAGACTAAAATTATTTTTCCTGAATTTTCTTTAATGAATTAAGTGCCTCGGGAATATGCTGTGAAGCTCCCATACTATTAAATCTATGGATCAATCTTTTATTCTTATCAAAAACAAAAGTTTCCCTACCCGGAAGCAAGCCCAATAAACCTGCTTTTACCCCAAACGCCTGTCTCGCACGCTTTTCTTTATCGGAAAGTAACACAAACGGAAGTTGATGTTTTGTCGCAAATTTTTTATGAGAGTTTTCATTATCTGTACTTATCCCAATTACTTCTGCTCCCAAATCCTGAAATTCTTCATAATGATCTCTAAAACTACAGGCTTCTTTGGTACAACCGGGAGTAAAATCTTTTGGATAGAAAAAGATTACCAAAGCTTTATCTTCTACCCTGGAAAAATGGTAGTTTTCCCCGTCCTGATCTTTTAAAGTTAACCTAGGTAATTTATCTCCAATTTTAAGTGCCATCTATTCTCCTTTATAGGTTACGTAATTTCTTGGAGTTTCGTATAAAGTGATCTCCAAATCGAGCTCAGATTTTAATTTCTCCCTTATTTTATTCCAAATTACTACCGCAATATTTTCAGCCGTAGGATTTAGATCGTTAAAAGGTGGCACCTCTTCGTTTAAGTTCTTATGGTCAAAAGGTACTTCAACTTCTTCATAAATAAGATCTTTAAGCCGTTTTAGATCCATTACAAAACCGGTTTCCGGGTCTATTTCACCGGTCACCTTTACAATTAGATCATAATTGTGCCCGTGATAATGCGGGTTACTGCATTTCCCAAAAACCTGAAAGTTCTTTTCATCACTCCAATCTTTGCGATATAACCTATGCGCCGCATTAAAATGAGCTTTTCTATGTACGCTTAATCTCATTTTTGAATACTTGAATAATATTTGTCAAAAATAATCTTGAACCATTCGGTATAAACACCTGGATTTACTTCCATATCAGATTTTATAGCATCCAGGCTCATCCATTTCCAACTGGCCACTTCATCGGGGTTAGGGTTGGGATCATCTTCATAATTCCCAATTAAAATATAATCGAATTCGTGCTCTGTAAGTCCGTTATCAAAAGGCGCTTTATAGATAAAAGACATAATTTCCTTTAAATCTGTGCTAAAGCCCATTTCTTCCTGAAGCCTTCTTTTTCCCGCAGCAACATTGCTCTCCCCTTCCCTCTGGTGGCTACAACAAGTGTTAGTCCATAATCCTGGAGAATGATATTTAGCATGTGCGCGCTGTTGGATCATTAACTCGCCCTTTTCATTAAAAACAAAGACTGAAAATGCCCGATGAAGTAAAGCTTTTTCGTGAGCTTCTATCTTCTCCATCACACCAATTTGCTCGTCGTTTTCGTTTACTAATATTACTTTATCTGTTCCCATTTTTTTCTTTGAGTGCCAAATGTACGAAATGAAGCGGGGGTTTTACAAGTCTACATTTCCTAAAATTATGTTGATTTATTTACAAGTAAAATCCTTTAAAATTCATTTTTTGCGTAAATATCACAATCTATAGCCAGAATAAATTCTGATCTCCTGTTTTCTTCGTGCCCGGTTTCAGGACAATTACTGTTATTTCCACAATTATTTAAAAGCTCTGTTTCGCCATATCCTCTCCCCGTAATTCGGTCTTTAGAAATTCCTTTTTCTGTTAAATACTTAAATGTTGCTTCAACCCTTCTTTCAGAAAGTTGCATATTATAGCTATCATTTGCCCGGCTATCTGTATGCGACCTAATATCAAGCAATAATTCTGGGTGCGTTTTCATAAATGTTGCAATACTATCCAGGGCCTGGGTATCACTTTTCCTAATTTCGGCTTTATCTAAATCAAAATGAATAGGTTTTAGGCGCAATATTCCCGCAAGATCATCGCCTACCTTAGCATCCAGCACCGGCCTACCTTCCAAATTACCAAATTCCAGCACATTCTTTCTTCGTTTAATGTCTGTAGCATAAAAACTCCAGTTAAAAAAAGCTCGTAATGCTGCTATATTTGAAGGTTCTTTGTCGTAAATACTATGCCCTGCCTGGTACATCACCAATCCATTTTCAGGGTTTCCAAAAGCAGGACCATAAGCTGCAACTACCGCGGTATCTTCAGCGATCTCAGGAATATCTGGCGCATCTTCATCTATTACAATTTTCTTTGTTTCTTTTCGCCATCTGTTAATTTTCTTCGGAAGAAAAATTCTTTCAGAACCATTAAGATGTGCAGCATCTGGGCTGCCAATGTATTGCGCAACAGGATCGGCCGGCAATAAATTTTGATAAGGTGGCGTACCGTGTCTATGTTTTTTATAGGGAATTAAACCTGCACTTTGAGCTCCCGGAAACCCAGAACTCAAAAAATTTAACTGAACAAATTCTGTGCTATCACTCTCTTTCAGCTTAATATTTCCGGTAAGATTTTCTAATATACTTACCGCGTGACAACCGGCCCAAATTGCACCTTTATATTTACTATTCCAATTATAAAGATTTTTATGTGTTGAAAAAGCAGGATCGGCATGGGGCATTACAAAAATATCGTCGCAAACTCCAAGATCTTCCGGAGACTTCCAGTTTTTACTGCTATTCCCACCATAAGCTTCTTCAGGAATTGCCGCCGCTTTAAAAAACGGCACAGCTATATAACCATTTTCTCTATCCAGGGTCCACCTTGGAGCAACCGATAGGCTGGTGAAAACTGGCACGCGAATAGCTTCTTCTAAATAAATTCCCACAATTCCTTTCTCTTCCCAGGCTGCAATTAAGTTTTTAATATCTTCTGTGATATAAGAAACCGGAATAATAAAAACACTCCCCTTAAAATCAGTATCCTTATAAGTAAAATCTACCCCGTCTTTTTCTTTCTGGGGGTTAATGATCCATTTTACTTCAATTTTTTTATTTTTAAGTAAATTATAGAGCAATCCATAAGCCTGCAAAGAATTCTCTGCGGTTTGGGGTTTTGAGCCCATATTTATCACATAGGCACCGGGAGCTATTACCTGTTCAGTTCCCTGCCCAAAGCAATGGTAGCCCGAAAATAGCAAACTCAAAAAAACTATTGATCTTATAAAATACTGCCCCATAATTGTAAAATTACTGAATGTTTTTAAAGCCGTAAGTTTTTAATAGATTTTTACTGAAATGCTGAAGGCTCTTCCCCCAAAGGAGTAGATAATTTATCCTTAAATTTCTTCAAAATAATAGTACTTTTGCTGCTCTAAATTTTATAGATGAAAAGTTTTCAAAAAGAACTAAAACGAAGAAGAACTTTTGGGATTATTTCTCACCCCGATGCCGGTAAAACCACGCTTACTGAGAAATTACTGCTTTTTGGTGGTGCTATCCAGGAAGCCGGGGCGGTAAAATCTAACAAGATCAAAAAAGGCGCTACAAGTGACTTTATGGAGATTGAACGCCAAAGGGGAATTTCGGTAGCGACTTCGGTTTTAGCTTTTGAATATAAAGATATTAAAATCAATATCCTGGATACTCCGGGCCACAAGGATTTTGCTGAAGATACTTTTAGAACCTTAACGGCTGTAGATAGCGTTATTGTGGTAATAGATGTTGCAAAAGGTGTAGAGGAACAAACTGAAAAACTGGTAGAGGTTTGTAGGATGCGAAACATCCCGATGATTGTTTTTATCAATAAAATGGACCGGGAAGGGAAAGATGCCTTTGAATTATTGGATGAGATTGAACAAAAATTAAATCTTACTGTAACTCCTTTAAGCTACCCAATTGGAATGGGTTACGACTTTAAAGGAATCTATAATATTTGGGAGAAAAATGTAAACTTGTTTACCGGTGATCCTAAAAAAGATATTGAAGATACTATTGAAATCTCTGATTTATCATCTAAAGAATTAGACGAACTTATAGGAAACAAAGCAGCCGATAATTTAAGAGAAGAACTGGAACTTGCCCAGGGCGTTTACCCTGAATTCGATAAAGAAGCTTACCTGGAAGGCCGATTACAGCCCGTGTTTTTTGGTTCCGCTTTAAATAATTTTGGAGTTCGTGAATTGTTAGATTGCTTTATCAACATTGCTCCAACTCCAAGACCAAAAGAAAGTGAAGAACGCTTAGTAAAACCAGACGAAGATAAATTTACCGGTTTTGTGTTTAAGATTCACGCCAATATGGATCCTAAACACCGCGACAGGCTGGCTTTTGTAAAGATCGTTTCTGGAAAGTTTGAGCGAAATAAAGCTTATTTGCACGTGAGACACAATAAAAATCTTAAGTTTTCCAGCCCAAACGCCTTTTTTGCTGAAAAGAAAGAAATTGTAGATGTTTCTTATCCCGGTGATATTGTAGGCTTACACGATACCGGAAATTTCAAAATTGGTGATACACTTACCGAAGGTGAAAATTTAAATTACCGCGGAATTCCAAGTTTTTCTCCAGAACATTTTAGATATATCAACAACGCCGACCCAATGAAATCCAAACAGCTCGCTAAAGGAGTTGACCAGTTGATGGATGAAGGTGTAGCGCAGCTTTTTACTTTAGAACTCAACGGAAGAAAGATTATTGGAACAGTGGGAGCGCTTCAGTTTGAGGTTATTCAATACAGATTGGAACACGAGTATGGCGCCAAATGTACCTACGAAAATTTAAACGTTTACAAAGCAACCTGGGTTGAAGCCGAAGATGAAAAAAGCGAAGAATTTAAAGATTTTAAGCGTTTAAAAGCTAAATTTCTTGCGAAGGATAAAAAGGGACAATTGGTATTCTTAGCAGATTCCCAATTTTCATTACAAATGACGCAGGACAAGTATCGTTCAATTAAATTCCATTTTACTTCAGAATTTTAAGTTTCTGATTCTAAACCAGTAATGCTTAGATTGAAAGAAACCTATTAGTACGCTGTGTTTAATAGGACTTAATTTCATATATTTTCAGCATAATTAAGGTTTTATGAATCAATTAGATGAATTTGTCTCCCAATTTGCTTCGGCGGTTTGGGGACTTCCTTTGGTAATTTTATTAATTGGCGGCGGACTTTATCTGCTTATTTTATCTAATTTTCTTCCCTTTCGATATTTAGGACATTCCTTAGATCTTTTACGAGGGAAATATAATAACCCTAACGATCCCGGGGAAATCAATCATTTCCAATCACTTTCTACTGCCCTCTCCTCTACCGTAGGAATGGGAAATATTGCTGGCGTAGCCGTGGCTATCGCTTTAGGTGGCCCAGGAGCTATTTTTTGGCTTTGGGTTAGTGCAGTGGTGGGTATGGCCACAAAATTTTTTACCAACACCCTGGCGGTAATGTACAGAGGAAAAGATACCCAGGGAAATATTCAGGGTGGGGTGATGTATTTTATTGAAGAAGGTCTTGGAAAGAAATGGAAGTTTATGGCCATCTTTTTTAGTGTTGCTGGCCTTATTGGAGCATTACCGGTTTTTAATGTAAATCAGCTTACGCAGGCTATTAATTTTATTCTTTTAGAACCTAATAATATTCCCACCGGTTTTGGCACAAACCTTATTATCGGGATTATTTTGGTTATTTTAACTTCTGTAGTAATTCTTGGTGGATTACAGCGAATAAGCAAAACTGTTTCAAGATTGGTACCTGCAATGGTAGCCCTCTATTTTGTTTCGGTAATTATTATCTTGATCGTTAATTACGATGTTGTTCCTTATTACTTTTCAACGATTTTTACCGATGCTTTTGCTGCCGAAAATTATAAAGGCGAACCTATGCTTGGCGGCGTTCTTGGCGGCTTAATAATCCTGGGGGTAAGAAGAGGTGCTTTTTCTAATGAAGCAGGGATAGGAACCGCCACAATGGCTCACGGAGCGAGTAAAACCTCTGAACCTGTGCGAGAAGGATTGGTAGCAATGCTGGGGCCGGCAATTGATACGCTGGTGGTTTGTACACTTACTGCCCTATGTATCCTGGTAACGGGAATTTGGCAGACTACAGATGTAAATGGTGTAAGCCTTACCGCAGCCGCTTTTGAAGATTCTATTCCTTATGTGGGAGATTACCTGCTATTACTTTGTATAGCCGCTTTTAGTATTTCTTCTTTGTTCTCCTTCTCTTACTACGGAACAAAATGTCTTTCTTACCTGGCAGGGGCTGAAAACAAACATTATTATAACTATTTTTATATTATTAGTATCCTCTTAGGTGCAACTACTTCTTTAAGTATGATGATTAATTTAATTGATGGTTTTTTCGCTTTAATGGCAATACCAACGATGATCTCTACTTTAATCCTTGCGCCCCGAGTGATGAAAGCTGCGCGAATTTATTTTAAGAAATATAAAGATTAGGGTATACTCCGCTGAATTATTTTTTTTCATTTTCAACAACATGAAAAACTTCAAGTTTCTTATCAGTTAGTTTTTCTAGTAAGTCGCCTTTTCTTAAAGTTCCCCATATTTCTAGTTCGGGATCACTATGTGTGGTGATAATTAATTGAATTTTGTTCTTCTTATTATTGATTTCCAATTTTTCTACATTTTGATAATGGCTTCTATCCAAACCATCAGCAACTCTAAGTATTGCTGAAAGTTTCTTTACCCGCTTTCGAGTTTTTTTATTTAATTGTTTATAATGTTCGTGGCGCTTAGCTGGTGTTGATTTTCTATGATACCTGGCAACATTTGCCATAATATTTACTTCATCTTCTTTAAAACCCAGTAAATCTGAATACCGAATAAGATACAAAGCGTGTTTATGATGTTTTCTATAAGAAATATAATACCCTATATCGTGCATTAAACTGGCATACTCCAGCAATTCCCTGTCTGATTCTTTTAATTTTAATTCTTCTTTAAATTCATCAAAAAGCTGCAATGCAAAATTTGAAACGTGCCGGGAATGTTTTTCAGGCCAGTTACATTTTCTTAATAGTTCGTAAATACTTCTGCGTCTGGGATCTTTAAAACTGGCTACAAGATCAAGGTTGAGTTGCTCTTTTTGATTGTTGATGAAGTTTAAGATCATACCTTCCCGAAGTGCACCTTCAGAAATTTTAATATTTTCAATCTTAAATTTATCTATCAGAAAATTCAGCAAAACCATTCCGGGGTTTATAATATCCACCCTTTTTTCTTCCAGGCCTTTTTCTTTAAGACGATCTTTTTTATTCAGTTTAATAAAATCCTTATATAAATCTTTAAAGTCGGCTGCGCTAAATTCCAGTTCGTTAAGACTCCTTTTAGCAGTTATAGAATTTCTATTTGCTACCATTTCGCCAATATTCTCCATAGTTCCCGAAGATCCAATAATGGTCTTTACTTTATGTTTTTTGGCCAATTTCAACACTTCAGCAAGTTCTTTGGCAAAATGCTTTTGAAGCTTTTTAACGTCTTTTTCTTCTATAGGATCTGAATCTACAAACGCAGCGGCCATTCTTGCCACACCCAGTTTTAAACTATTATAATAGATAAATTCTTTTTGGTTACCAATAATAAATTCAACGCTACCACCGCCAATATCGGCCATAAGCACCATTTCATCTCCTAAAACAATGCTATGTCTAATGGCCAGCCCAATCATTTCGGCTTCCATTTTTCCGGAAATTGCTCTCACTCTTATCCCTACATTTTCTCCCACTTCTTTAATAAAATCACCTCCATTCTTTGCCTCCCGAATAGCACTGGTGGCAAAAGCGAGAATATTTTCAACATTATGGCTATCGCATAAAAATTTTATTCGTTTAAGCGCATCAAGACCGCGGTCCATAGCCTCCCGGCTTAATTTATCTTCCAGGCCTTTTTCTGCAAGAATAACCATCTCCTTTAGTTTATTTACCGTACGAAAACTACCATCGGGATAAATATCTACCAATACGGCGTGGAATGAATTGGTACCAAGATCTATTGCCGCTATGCGTTTTTTGGGTTTGGAACTGGAAGCTTTTTTGGCCATTTTACGATATTTTAAACTGAAGAATTATTCTAAGTTGTTATACTTCTAAATTAGGCAATATTTATTAAAATTATTTTCTCTGGTTTGGTGCAATAGAAAACCCACAGAATTTATAACTCTGTGGGTTCAAAAAAATATATTTTAGGCTGAATTAGGCCTGGCCGGTTGGACCAAAGTTTAATGGCATTGGTGCTTTTTCGTAATCCCTAATTTCGCCGTGCACTTTTTCAAAACGCTGAATATTATCGTTTAAAGCTTTTAATAATCGTTTTGCGTGCTGTGGCGTTAAAATAATTCTTGATTTTACTTTACTTTTAGGCCTACCAGGCATAATATTCACAAAATCCACCACAAATTCTGAAACCGAATGATTAATAATAGCCAGGTTGGAATACGTTCCTTCAGCTACAGCTTCATCAAGTTCTATGTTTATTTGACCTTTTTTAGGTTTCTTTTTTTCTTCACTCATAATATAATTGAATTTTATTTAAAAGATTCCGAAGCAATCTTCGGAACGCTCTATTTATCGCGTAATATAAAAGTACAAAAAATCCCGACTATAGGTCGGGATTCCTTATTTTATAAAAAGAAAAGAGCCGCGTTTGCGGCTCTTTTTATAGGCATTAGTTATAATTAACTTCTTGCTTGTGTTCCATCATTTCGTCAAATTCTTCTTTAGAACCAACGATAATGCTATCGTACTTTCGCATACCTGTACCTGCAGGAATTCTATGTCCTACAATTACATTTTCTTTCAATCCTTCAAGCTTATCGATTTTACCGCTTACGGCAGCTTCGTTCAATACTTTGGTAGTTTCCTGGAAGGAAGCCGCAGAGATAAACGATTTTGTTTGTAGCGATGCACGAGTAATACCCTGAAGAACCGGTGTAGCGGTTGCCGCAGTTACGTCTCTTGCAGTTGCAAGGTTTTTATCTTCACGTCTTAACACTGAGTTCTCATCTCTAAGTTCTCTTGGTGAAACGATTTGTCCTGGTCTTAAATTCTCTGAATCTCCAGCATCTTCAACCACTTTCATTCCGAAGACTTTATCGTTCTCCTCAATGAAATCTGATTTATGAACAAGTTGGTTTTCTAAGAAAATAGTATCTCCCGGATCCTGAATTCTAACCTTACGCATCATTTGTCTTACAACAACCTCAAAGTGCTTATCATTAATTTTCACACCCTGTAGTCGGTAAACTTCCTGAACTTCGTTAACAAGATATTGTTGTACAGCGTTTGGTCCTTTGATATTAAGAATATCTTCTGGAGTAACAGAACCATCAGAAAGTGGCATACCTGCACGAACATAATCGTTTTCCTGAACAAGAATCTGGTTAGATAACTTCACTAAGTATTTCTTAACCTCTCCTAATTTAGACTCTACGATAATCTCGCGGTTACCTCTTTTGATTTTTCCGAAGGAAACAACACCATCAATTTCACTAACAACTGCTGGGTTAGATGGGTTACGAGCCTCAAACAACTCGGTTACCCTTGGAAGACCACCGGTAATATCCCCTGCTTTAGAAGATTTACGCGGAATCTTAACCAAAATCTTACCAACACTTATCTTTTCTTCATTGTCTACCATAAGGTGGGCACCAACCGGAAGGTTATAAGAACGAATTACTTCATCCTTTTTACCTAAAATATGTAAAGTTGGAATAAGCTTTTTGTTACGAGATTCAGAAATTACTTTTTCCTGGAATCCTGTTTGCTCATCTATCTCTACCTGGTAAGTTACACCCTGCTCAACGTTTTCATATTTAATTTTACCGGCAAATTCTGAAATAATAACCCCGTTATAAGGATCCCACTGGCAAACTACATCACCCTTAGAAACTTCAGCACCGTTATCTATAAAGATTTGAGAACCATAAGGAATGTTATTATTACTCAATACCACCCCGGTTTTCTTATCTTTTACTTTAAGCTCGGCAGTTCTTGAAATCACAATTTCAGACTGGCTACCATCTGGAGCTTCTCCTTTTACAACTTTAAGGTCTTCAATTTCGGCAATACCGTCAAATTTAACCTCTAGTTTATTATCTTCTGAAATGTTACCTGCAATACCTCCCACGTGGAATGTACGCAGTGTTAACTGTGTACCTGGCTCTCCAATAGATTGAGCAGCAACAACACCTACAGCTTCACCTCTTTGTACCAGTTTATTGGTAGAAAGGTTTCTTCCGTAACATTTTACACAAATTCCTTTTTTAGCTTCACAGGTTAATGGAGATCTTACTTCTACGCTTTCTATTGGAGCGTTTTCAATTTTTGTAACAATTTCTGAAGTAATTTCTTCGCCTGAAGCTACTAAAAGTTCATTATTAGAAGGATTAAGAACATCGTGAAGAGAAATACGTCCTAAAATACGTTCTCCAAGAGATTCTACAATTTCTTCATTCTTTTTAAGTGGTCTAACTTCTACTCCTCTTAAAGTTCCGCAGTCTTCTTCATTTACAATAACATCTTGCGAAACATCTACCAATCTACGGGTTAAGTAACCAGCATCGGCAGTTTTAAGTGCGGTATCGGCAAGTCCTTTACGTGCACCGTGAGTAGAGATAAAGTATTCAAGAATTGAAAGTCCTTCTTTAAAGTTAGAAAGAATTGGGTTTTCAATAATTTCACCTCCACCAGAGTTAGATTTCTTAGGCTTGGCCATAAGACCACGCATACCGGTTAACTGACGAATCTGTTCTTTAGATCCACGAGCACCAGAATCAAGCATCATAAACACAGAGTTGAAACCTTGCTTATCTTCACGAATACGTTTCATAGCCAATTCGGTTAGACCGGCATTGGTAGAAGTCCAGATATCAATTACCTGGTTGTAACGTTCGTTATTAGTAATAAGACCCATATTATAGTTTCCTACAATACCTTCAACCTGCTCGTTAGCTTCATCAATCATAGTTTGCTTCTCTTCAGGGATAATAATATCACCTAAACTGAAGGAAAGTCCACCACGGAAAGCGTATCCATAACCCATTTCCTTAATAGCATCAAGGAATTCACCTGTAGCAGGAACACTGGTTTTTGCCAATACATCACCAATAATATCCCTAAGGTTTTTCTTGGTTAATACTGTATTCACATATCCAACTTCTTCTGGTACAGCCTGGTTAAACAATACCCTACCAACTGTAGTTTCTATAATTTGGTAAGTTAACTCACCTACTTCATTAAAATCTTTAGCACGAATCTTGATTTCGGCATTAAGATCTACTCTCTTCTGGTTATAAGCGATTACCACTTCTTCATCAGAATAGAAGGTAAGTCCTTCTCCCTTAACCTTAACCTCGTCTGTAGATTTTCTAGACTTGGTCATATAATAAAGACCAAGAATCATATCCTGAGATGGTACTGTAATAGGTGAACCGTTTGCAGGGTTAAGGATATTATGAGAAGCAAGCATTAATAACTGAGCTTCTAAAATAGCCTCTGGCCCAAGCGGTAAGTGAACCGCCATCTGGTCACCATCAAAATCGGCGTTAAATGCCGTACAGGCTAATGGGTGTAATTGTATCGCTTTCCCTTCAATAAGTTTTGGCTGGAATGCCTGTATACCTAAACGGTGAAGCGTAGGAGCACGGTTAAGCAATACAGGGTGTCCTTTAAGAACATTCTCCAGGATATCCCATACTACCGGCTCTTTCTTATCTATTATTTTCTTGGCAGATTTTACTGTTTTTACAATTCCTCTTTCAATTAGTTTTCTAATTACAAAAGGTTTGTAAAGTTCAGCTGCCATGTTCTTTGGAAGACCACATTCGTGCATCTTCAACTCAGGTCCTACAACAATTACCGAACGTGCTGAATAATCTACACGTTTACCAAGTAAGTTTTGACGGAAACGTCCCTGCTTACCTTTAAGAGAATCTGAAAGCGATTTTAACGGACGGTTAGAGTCTGTTTTTACCGCTGAAGATTTTCTTGTGTTATCAAACAATGAATCTACAGATTCCTGAAGCATACGTTTTTCGTTACGTAAAATCACTTCAGGAGCTTTGATCTCCATTAATCTTTTTAGACGGTTGTTACGAATAATAACTCTTCTATAAAGATCATTTAAATCTGAAGTCGCGAAACGCCCACCATCAAGAGGTACAAGAGGTCGTAATTCTGGTGGAATTACAGGAACCACTTTCATAATCATCCATTCTGGAAGATTCTCGCGATTATTATTGGCATCACGGAAAGCTTCTACAACCTGAAGACGTTTAAGCGCTTCGGTTTTACGTTGTTTTGAAGTTTCGTTATTTGCCTTGTGTCTTAACTCGTAAGAAAGTTCGTTAAGATCTATTCTTCTTAGTATTTCAATAAGACATTCGGCTCCCATTTTAGCGATAAACTTATTTGGGTCGCTGTCTTCTAAATACATATTTTCTTGCGGAAGGCTATCTAAAACGTTTAGATATTCTTCTTCAGTAAGGAAATCCATTTTCTTTAATGGTTCACCTTCTTCGTTTTTAGCAATACCGGCTTGAATTACTACGTAACGCTCGTAGTAAATGATCATATCTAATTTCTTAGATGGAAGACCAAGCAAGTATCCAATTTTATTAGGTAAAGAACGGAAATACCAGATATGTGCTACAGGAACTACCAAATTAATGTGCCCAACACGGTCTCTACGTACTTGTTTTTCGGTTACTTCTACCCCACAACGGTCACAAACAATTCCTTTGTAACGTATTCTTTTATATTTACCGCAGGCACATTCGTAATCCTTTACAGGACCAAAAATACGCTCACAAAACAAACCGTCACGTTCGGGTTTGTGCGTACGATAATTGATAGTTTCCGGTTTTAGAACTTCACCACGAGATTCTGCGAGGATAGATTCCGGGGAAGCCAAACCGATAGAGATTTTATCAAATCTCTTTACTGTATTCTTATCATTATTTCTAGCCATAATAACTCTGCTGCTATAATTATTGTGAAAAATCTGTTTTTGGGGCGCCGTAACGCCCCTTTAAAACAGTATTTTATTCTTCTAATTTAATATCCAAACCAAGACCTTTCAATTCGTGCATAAGTACGTTGAAAGATTCCGGCAGGCCGGGTTCTGGCATAGGCTCTCCTTTTACGATAGACTCGTAAGTTTTAGCCCTTCCTATCACATCATCTGACTTCACTGTTAAGATTTCACGCAGGGTGCTTGATGCTCCATAAGCCTCAAGTGCCCAAACCTCCATCTCACCAAAACGCTGACCACCAAATTGTGCTTTACCACCAAGTGGTTGCTGAGTAATAAGCGAGTATGGTCCAATAGATCTGGCGTGCATCTTATCTTCAATCATATGTCCTAATTTCAACATATAGATTACCCCTACTGTTGCAGGTTGGTCAAAACGATCTCCTGTTCCACCGTCATAAAGATAGGTATGCCCGTATCTTGGAATTCCAGCTTCATCAGTAAGCTCATTAATCTGGTCTATGGTAGCTCCATCAAAAATTGGAGTTGCATATTTATTACCAAGCTTTTGTCCTGCCCATCCAAGTACAGTTTCGTAGATCTGACCAATGTTCATACGTGAAGGTACCCCAAGTGGGTTCAACACAATATCAACCGGTGTACCATCATCAAGGAATGGCATATCTTCCTGGCGAACTATTCTTGCAACAATACCTTTGTTACCGTGACGTCCCGCCATTTTATCACCTACTTTTAGTTTACGCTTTTTAGCGATGTAAACCTTAGCAAGTTTAAGGATACCAGAAGGAAGTTCATCTCCAACAGAGATGGTAAACTTCTCTCTTCTCAAGTTACCCTGAAGATCGTTTTCCTTAATCTTATAGTTATGAATAAGATCTGCTACCAAAGTGTTTAAGTGATCATCTGTAGTCCAGGTACCGTGAGTTAAGTGAGTATAATCGTCTACTGCATTAAGCATTTTCAACGTATACTTCTTACCTTTTGGCATTACCTCTTCTCCAAGATCATTTTGAACTCCCTGAGCAGTTTTTCCGCCTATAATAGCGAATAACTTATCTACAAGTTCAGCTTTTAAATTGGCGAATTTAGCGTCGTACTTTTTCTCAAGCGCGGCAACATCTTCTTTATCCTGAGCTCTTTTACGTTTATCTTTAATAGCACGGGCAAAGAGTTTCTTCTCTATTACCACACCATTTAAAGAAGGAGAAGCTTTAAGCGATGCATCTTTTACATCACCGGCCTTGTCTCCAAAGATAGCACGAAGTAATTTTTCTTCTGGTGTTGGATCGCTTTCTCCTTTTGGAGTAATCTTACCAATAAGAATATCGCCAGGTTTAACCTCTGCACCAATTCTAATCATTCCGTGTTCATCAAGGTCTTTAGTAGCCTCTTCTGAAACGTTAGGAATATCGTTGGTTAATTCTTCGTTACCTAATTTTGTATCACGAACTTCGAGTGAGTATTCATCAATATGGATAGAAGTAAAGATATCTTCTCTAACCACTTTTTCTGAAATTACAATCGCATCCTCAAAGTTGTAACCTTTCCAGGGCATAAAGGCAACCTTCATATTTCTACCTAAAGCAAGTTCCCCGGCTTCTGTAGCGTAACCCTGACATAAAACCTGACCTTTAGTTACTCTATCTCCTACCCTAACGATTGGCTTGAGGTTAATAGAAGAACCCTGGTTGGTTTTACGGAACTTAATAAGATCATAAGACTTTGAATCGCTATCAAAGCTTACCATACGTTCTTCTTCAGTTCTATCGTACTTTATAATAATTTTCTTAGCGTCTACATATTCTACTTCACCTTCTCCTTCAGCATTAATCAATACACGAGAATCTGTAGCTACCTGGCGTTCCAATCCGGTTCCAACAATTGGAGAATCGGCTTGCAATAATGGTAATGCCTGGCGCATCATATTAGATCCCATCAACGCACGGTTCGCATCATCATGTTCCAGGAACGGAATTAACGAAGCCGAAATAGATGAAATCTGGTTTGGTGCAACATCGGTATAATGAACCTCTTTTGGGTCTACTACCGGGAAGTCACCTTCCATACGAGCAATTACTCTTTCAGAATCTATAGTTCCATCTTCTTTAAGTGGAATGTTAGCCTGGGCAATTTTCTTGTCCTCTTCCTCTTCTGCACTTAAATAAATAGGTTCTTCTGAAAAATCTAATTTTCCATTTTCAACTTTACGGTATGGCGTTTCAATGAAGCCCATTCCGTTCACTTTAGCATAAACTGAAAGTGAAGAAATAAGTCCAATGTTTGGACCTTCAGGAGTTTCAATTGGGCAAAGTCTTCCGTAGTGAGTATAGTGAACATCACGTACCTCAAACCCTGCTCTTTCTCTAGATAAACCACCTGGCCCTAATGCTGAAAGTCTACGCTTGTGCGTAATTTCGGCAAGCGGGTTGGTTTGATCCATAAACTGAGACAACTGGTTGGTACCAAAGAAAGAGTTAATCACAGAAGATAATGTCTTCGCATTAATCAAATCTATTGGGGTAAACACCTCGTTGTCACGAACGTTCATTCTTTCACGAATGGTACGTGCCATACGAGCAAGACCAACTCCAAACTGTTGAGATAATTGCTCACCTACAGTTCTAACACGACGGTTAGATAAGTGGTCAATATCATCAATCTCAGCTTTAGAATTAATAAGCTCGATTAAGTATTTAATTATGGTAATAATGTCTTCTTTGGTAAGCACTTGCTTATCCATAGCAACATCAAGACCTAATTTTTTGTTCATTCTATATCGACCAACTTCTCCAAGGCTGTAACGCTGATCTGAGAAGAATAATTTATCGATAATACCACGAGCAGTTTCCTCATCTGGCGGTTCTGCATTACGTAATTGACGATAAATATGTTCTACCGCTTCTTTTTCAGAGTTGGTAGGGTCTTTTTGTAATGTATTATGAATAATAGCATAATCTCCGGTAGAATTATCTTCTTTATGAAGAAGAATAGTTTTACTTCCGGTTTCAAGAATTTCTTCTATATGCTCTTTTTCAAGTTCTGTATCACGATCTAAAACGATCTCATTACGTTCTATTGAAACTACCTCTCCTGTATCTTCATCTACAAAATCTTCATACCAGGTATTCAATACACGGGCCGCAAGTTTACGACCTAATACTTTTTTAAGTCCTGTTTTTGAAACTTTCACCTCTTCTGCAAGGTCAAAGATTTCTAAAATATCTTTATCGCGCTCAAAACCTATGGCACGGAAAAGTGTGGTAACAGGTAATTTTTTCTTTCTATCGATATATGCGTACATAACGCTGTTAATATCGGTAGCAAATTCTATCCATGAACCTTTAAAAGGAATTACACGGGCAGAATAAAGTTTTGTTCCATTTGCGTGGAACGATTGTCCAAAGAAAACTCCTGGTGAACGGTGAAGCTGAGAAACTACCACACGTTCTGCCCCGTTGATACAAAAAGTACCACTTGGAGTCATATAAGGTATAGTTCCTAAGTAAACGTCCTGTACGATGGTTTCAAAATCTTCGTGTTCAGGGTCGGTACAATATAGTTTTAATCTTGCTTTAAGAGGCACACTATATGTTAAACCACGCTCTATACACTCCTGAATGGAATATCTTGGCGGGTCCACAAAATAATCTAAAAATTCTAGTACAAATTGGTTACGGGTGTCCGTAATTGGGAAGTTTTCCAGGAAGGTATTATAGAGACCTTCATTTCCCCGCTCTTCTGATTTGGTTTCTAGTTGAAAGAAATCCTGAAAAGACTTGATCTGGATATCCAGGAAGTCCGGGTAATCAGGTCTGTTCTTTACAGAAGAGAAACTCACTCTTTCAGTTTGCTTTGCTAACATCAATGGACGGATTATAATTTATAAAAAAACGGGCGCGCAAGGAGTTAATCCCCTATATACGCAAAAGGGTTTAGACCTTCAGGAACGAATTCCTGAGGTCTAAACCTAAATAATATTGCTGCTGGCAAGCTTATTTAAGCTCAACCTCAGCTCCTGCTTCTTCTAGCTGTGCTTTAAGTGCTTCTGCTTCGTCTTTAGCTACTCCTTCTTTAACTGGAGCTGGTGCGCCATCTACTAATGCTTTAGCATCTTTAAGACCAAGACCTGTAAGTTCTTTTACAAGTTTTACAACTGCTAGTTTAGACCCACCTGGAGCCTTAAGAATTACATCAAATTCAGATTGCTCTTCAGCTTCTTCACCACCACCAGCAGCACCGCCACCAGCAACAGCTACTGCAGCAGCTGCAGGCTCTATACCATATTCTTCTTTTAAAATATCAGCTAACTCGTTTACTTCTTTTACGGTTAAGTTAACCAATTGTTCTGCGAATTCTTTTAAATCTGCCATTTTCTATCGTTTTTAAAAAGTTCTTTAATTTATATTTGTTAAAAAGTGCGTACTAATTTATCCTTCCTTTTCTGAAAGTGTCTTAAGGATTCCAGAGATTTTACCGCCACCAGACTTAAGTGCTGAAATAACATTCTTAGCAGGTGATTGTAATAGTCCAACGATATCTCCAATAACCTCTTCTTTAGACTTGATATTTACAAGTGCGTCAAGGTATTCGTCTCCTACATAAACAGCTTCTTCAACAAAAGCTCCTTTAAGAAGTGGTTTTTCGTTTTTCTTTCTGAATTCTTTAATTACTTTGGCCGGCGCATTACCGGTTTCAGAAAACATTATGGAAGTGTTGCCTTTTAATACTGAAGGAAGGTCTCCAAATTCTTTATCTGAAGCTTCCATCGCTTTAGCAAGCAACGTATTTTTAACTACAGCCAGCTTTACGTTAGCTTTAAAACAAGCTCTACGCAAGTTTGAAGTTGTTCCGGCATCAAGGCCAGATATATCTGCTAAATAAACCACAGAATTATCTGTTAACTGGGCAGTTAAATCTTCAATTACTATTGATTTTTCTTCTCTTGTCATAATCTATACTATTATTGCTCAGTGAACCTTTTAGTATCAACTTGAACGCTCGGGCTCATTGTAGAAGACATGTGTATACTCTTAATATACACACCCTTAGATGCCTGAGGTTTCAACTTCACTAAAGTAGTTAATAATTCTCTCGCGTTTCCAGCAATTTTTTCAGCTTCAAAAGATGCTTTTCCAATTCCAGCGTGAACAATACCGGTTTTATCAACTTTAAAGTCAATTTTACCCGCTTTAACATCAGATACTGCTTTTGCAACATCCATAGTTACTGTTCCTGTTTTTGGGTTTGGCATTAATCCTCTTGGTCCAAGTACTCGTCCCAAAGGTCCTAATTTACCCATTACGCTAGGCATAGTGATAATTACATCAACATCTGTCCATCCACCTTTTATTTTGTCAAGATATTCATCAAGACCAACATAATCGGCTCCGGCTTCTTTAGCCTCTTCTTCCTTATCTGGAGTAACTAACGCAAGTACTTTTACATCTTTACCTGTACCGTGTGGAAGGGTTACAACACCTCTTACCATTTGGTTGGCCTTTCTTGGATCTACATTCAAACGAACCGCTAAATCCACAGATGCATCGAAGTTTTCGTTAGCAACTTCTTTAATTAAAGCTGAAGCTTCTGCCACCGAGTAAGCTTTATTGCTCTCGATCTTAGATTGGGCTTCCTTTTGCTTTTTAGTTAATTTTGCCATTTTTAATTTCTTTTTGGATTAAAACGGTGCATCACCTTTTACAGTTATTCCCATTGAACGAGCTGTTCCAGCAACCATTTTCATTGCAGATTCTACGGTGAAGGCATTTAAATCCTGCATCTTATCTTCTGCAATAGTTCTAACCTGATCCCAAGAAACACTTGCTATTTTCTTTCTGTTTGGTTCTCCTGAACCTTTTTTGTTCTTAGATGCTTCCAACAATTGTACTGCAGCTGGAGGAGTTTTAATCACAAAGTCAAAAGACTTATCTGAATAAACCGTAATCGCAACCGGCAATACTTTACCTTGTTTATCCTGGGTTCTACCATTGAATTGCTTACAGAATTCCATGATATTTACCCCGGCAGCACCCAAAGCAGGTCCAACTGGTGGTGATGGGTTAGCAGCACCTCCGCGAACTTGTAGTTTTACAACTTTACTTACTTCTTTTGCCATTTTCTTAATTTTTAAGGTGATAGTTTGTTAGAGTGGAAGCTTTAAAAAACCATCAAAAAATATGTAACTAAAATCTTTATACTTTTTCTACTTGCATATAGCTTAATTCCAATGGTGTTTTTCTTCCGAAAATCTTAACCATTACCTCAAGCTTACGCTTTTCTTCATTTATCTTTTCTACTGTACCATTAAAGCCATTAAACGGTCCGTCTATAACTTTTATGGTTTCTCCAATAGTAAAAGGTATTGCTACGTTATCAGTTTTTACTGAAAGTTCATCTACTTTACCAAGCATTCTATTAACTTCAGATTTTCTAAGCGGCACAGGATCTCCTCCTTTTGTTTCGCCTAAAAATCCAATAACGCCATTAATATTTTTAATCACGTGAGGCATTTCACCTTCAAGACTAGCCTGAATCATTACATACCCAGGAAAATAAACACGTTCTTTGTTTACTTTCTTACCATTTCTAATTTGGATAACTTTTTCGGTAGGAACTAAAACCTGATCCAGATAATCTTCCATCCCAAGATGGTTAACCTCTTTCTCAATATAGTCTTTAACCTTGTTTTCCTGACCGCTAACGGCACGAACCACATACCACTTTTTTTCCTTTCCTTCTGCCATCCTACTATCTTTAAGATTTAATCCATTTGAAATATTCTTCGATAGCCGAACTAAATACGGTATCTACACCCCAAATAGCCAGTGAAAAAATAATAGAAAAAACGGCTACAAGGATGGTTAGCCTCTGTGCTTCGGGCCAGCTTGTCCAGGTAACGTGGTTTTTTAATTCGTTATAAGATTCTGATATATAATTGCCAATTCCTGCCATGTGATTCTTAAGGTATTTGCACGGGTTGAGAGGCTCGAACTCCCGACACCTGGTTTTGGAGACCAGTGCTCTACCAACTGAGCTAAACCCGTAAATATAATATAAATGAAGGTTTCCCGCCCGAGCGGGAAACCTTTTTATATTTAAACTGTAATTAGTCTAAAATTTCAGTAACCTGTCCAGCACCTACAGTTCTACCACCTTCACGGATAGCGAAACGTAGACCAACATTCATTGCAATAGTCTGGATAAGCTCTACAGTAATCGTAAGGTTATCACCAGGCATTACCATTTCAACTCCATCAGGAAGGTTAATTGTTCCTGTTACATCAGTTGTACGTACGTAGAACTGAGGACGGTAGTTGTTGTGGAATGGAGTGTGACGTCCACCTTCTTCTTTTTTAAGGATATAAACCTCTGCTTTAAACTTAGCGTGAGGAGTTACAGATCCAGGCTTGGTAATTACCATACCTCTTGAGATCTGAGACTTTTCAATACCTCTTAATAAGATACCAACGTTATCTCCAGCTTCACCTCTATCAAGGATCTTACGGAACATCTCAACACCAGTAATAGTAGAAGTAAGTTTTTCAGCTCCCATACCAATAATCTCTACAGGATCTCCAGTGTTTGCAACACCAGTCTCAATACGACCAGTTGCAACAGTACCACGACCTGTAATAGAGAATACATCTTCAATAGGCATCAAGAAAGGCTTATCTACATCACGCTCTGGTAATTCAATCCAGCTATCTACAGCTTCCATTAAATCAAGAACGGTTTTAGACCACTTCTCATCACCTTCAAGAGCTCCAAGTGCAGAACCTGAAATTACAGGACCGTTATCACCATCATACTCATAGAAAGAAAGAAGATCTCTAACTTCCATTTCTACTAATTCTAAAAGCTCCTCATCATCAACAAGGTCAACTTTATTTAAGAATACAACAATTCTTGGAATACCCACCTGGCGTCCAAGAAGGATGTGCTCACGAGTTTGTGGCATAGGCCCATCAGTTGCAGCAACTACAAGAATTGCACCGTCCATTTGAGCAGCACCAGTAACCATGTTCTTTACATAATCGGCGTGACCAGGACAGTCAACGTGTGCGTAGTGACGGTTAGCAGTTTGATACTCTACGTGAGAAGAGTTAATTGTAATACCTCTTTCTTTTTCTTCAGGAGCATTATCAATTTGATCAAAAGCACTAGCTTCTGAATATCCAGCATCAGCCATTACTTTAGTAATCGCTGCTGTTAAAGTCGTTTTTCCGTGATCTACGTGTCCAATTGTACCTATGTTAAGGTGCGGTTTGGAACGATCATAAGTTTCCTTTGCCATAATTAATACTTATTTAATCTTAGTTATATATTAGTGTTCAATTTAATACAATCTAGAGCCAACGACGAGAATTGAACTCGTGACCTCTTCCTTACCAAGGAAACGCTCTACCCCTGAGCTACGTCGGCAAGCCGAAAGTCTCCACTTTCAAGGTTCACCGGTTCAAACAAGAATAACCATAAACCAATACTGGTTTACGGATGTTTAACTTTACTTAAACCGGAAAAATAAATTTAGAAAACAAGAATATACTTTCCTGTTTTCTAATTAAGAGCGGGAGACCGGGTTCGAACCGGCGACATTCAGCTTGGAAGGCTGACGCTCTACCAACTGAGCTACTCCCGCATTATCGATTCAGGGCTTATAAATTTAAAGTTCCCGGATTTTCACATCCCTGAATCTGGAACTTTAAACAATTCTTGTGGGGAGAGCAGGATTCGAACCTGCGAAGTCGAAAGACAGCAGATTTACAGTCTGCCCTCGTTGGCCGCTTGAGTATCTCCCCAAATTTATTTTTCCACTATTTCATAGAACCGTAGCCGGCTTGCCAGCTAAGCTTTATGACGGTTTGTTTTTTAACGGCTGCAAATAAACATAATTTTACAGCACCGTCCAAAGCATTTTTTAAAATTTTTCGATATTTTTCTTACTCATTTAATCTCCAGGAGATTAAACTAAAAATACTTTATTTCAAAATTTCAAGAGCCGATGGAGGGACTCGAACCCACGACCTGCTGATTACAAATCAGCTGCTCTAGCCAGCTGAGCTACATCGGCCTTTACGCTACTTTTTCAGCATAAAAAAGTCCGCTATTTCTAACGGACTGCAAATGTATACAAATTATTCCTTTCACAAAACAATTCTGCAAAAAAAATATTTAAACGTGAGCACTTAATTTTTCCTTGCGTTTAATTAACTGCCTTTGTAGTGATGAAGCACATTCATCTACGCATTCTTCAAATTTCTTACAGGTTTTTTTTACCATAATATCTCCGCCGGGGATACTTAATAAAACCTCGGTAATCTTATTATCCTTTCCACTTGTATTCTGAACTTTTAAAAAGACATCAGCATAGATAATTTTATCGTAATAATTTTCAAGCCTATCCAATTTGCGTTGGATGAAATCAATTAATTTTTGATCGGCGTTGAAGTTAACAGACTGCACATTTACTTTCATCTTCGGTAGAATTTAATTAAACATTATTTTAATTGGTCTTTTTGTTCCTGGGATGCGCCATTTGATGAACTTTACTAAGTTCTGAAATACTATTATGGGTATATACCTGCGTAGCAGCAAGACTGGAATGCCCAAGTAATTCTTTAACCGCGTTTAGGTTGGCGCCCTGGTTCAATAAATGTGTAGCAAATGAGTGCCGCAGAATATGCGGACTCCTTTTTATTTTGCCAGACACCTTACTAAAATAATTATTAATAATTCTATACACAAGGCTTTCGTATAATTTTATACCTTTTTGAGTTACAAATAAATAGGATGGCTCCTGCCCTTTCACCAAATCTGATCGTTTACTTATATAATTTTCTAAATTAGAAATCACGCCAGGCAATAATGGTATAATTCTTTCCTTCTGTCTTTTACCAAGCACTTTAACGTACTTTCCACTCAAATCTACATCCTGAAGTTTAATTTCAATTAGCTCAATACGCCTCATTCCCGTAGTATAAAAAAGCTCTACAATTAACCGGTCCCGCAAACCTTCAAAATCTGAAATATCAATTTGTTCCAAAACCTGGCTTATTTCAGCTTCAGAAAATGGAACCTGAATTTTAGAAGCAGTTTTTAAAGCTTTATGTTTTGCGAGGGGAGAAAATTCTATATCGCCGGTTTTTTGAAGAAAGCGGTAGTAAGCTTTTAAAGAAGAAATCTTTCGGTTAATACTTCTATTAGATACACCCTGATCTACCAATGAAACAATCCAGTTTCTAATTTGGGAATAATGAACATTTCTAAGATCTTTTTCTTCAAACTCAAATAAAATAAATTCTGAAAAAGATTCTAAATCGGTTTTATAGGCGGTTAGTGTATTGGGAGAGTATTTTTTCTCCAACTGCAGGTAATCTAAAAACTGGGAAAAGGGCATAAAAAAACTGTTGATAGACAAAGTTAGCAAACTTTAATCTATCAACAGTTATATTTGTTTTTCCGAATAGCTTCGGAAAAATTCGATTATATCTTTTTACTAGATATCTTCCTGATCTCTCAAATGCTGAATGTACTCGGCTTTTTGAACCTGAGCTCTCTTCGCAACAGAAGGTTTCGTGAAATGCTGGCGGCTTCTCAGCTGGCGCATTGTTCCGGTTTTATCGAATTTTCTCTTAAAACGCTTCAGCGCTCTATCAATATTTTCTCCGTCTTTTACTGGTATTATTAACATAGTGTCATCACCCCCTTTCTTTAGAAATAGGCTGCAAAGATAATTTAAATCTAAGAACCCACAACCAATATTTTAATTATTTTCAATGCTATTTCGCAGCTGGTTTGTATTCTTTTTTATCGATCACCATTTTAGCGATAAAAGTAGAATTTTCGCAAAAATGTTAATCTAAAAGATTACTTCGCCGCTGGCTTGTATTCTTTTTTATCGATCACCATTTTAGCGATAATCTCTCTAAGAATTTCTGAAGTTCCACCACCAATTGGGCCTAGACGGCTATCTCTAAACATTCTTGCCAATGGATAATCTTCCATATACCCATAACCTCCCAACATCTGCAAACAATCGTAAATAACCTTATCGGCCATTTTTGTTGAAAGTAATTTAGACATACTGGCCTCTTTCACCACATATTGCCCGTCATTAAGGCGTTTCGCAATAGAATAATTGAATTCCTTATTCATTTCTACTTCGCTGGCCATATCGGCTACCGAATGTCTCAAAGCCTGGAATTTATCTATGGTTCTGCCAAATGCTTCTCTTTCGGCCATGTAGCCTAATGTATAATCCAGGGCATATTCAGCACGAGCGTGGGCGTTAATTCCCATAATTAAACGCTCTAAAGCAAAATGCTGCATAATATAAGAGAAACCTTTTCCTTCTTCACCCATTAGATTTTCAGCAGGAATCTCAACATCGTCAAAAGCAATTTCTGCAGTATCTGAAGCTCTCCAACCCAGTTTATCTAATTTTGAAGCAGAAATTCCGGGAGTTTCCCTATCTACAATAAAAATACTCATCCCTTTATTTCCCTTATCCGGATCGGTCTTGGCGGCAACTACTAAATAATCTGAATAAACTCCGTTGGTAATAAAGGTTTTGGAACCGTTTAAAATATATTTATCGCCTTTTTTAATTGCGGTACTTCGCATTCCGGCAACATCAGAGCCACCAAAAGGCTCGGTAATACATAGACAACCTATTTTATCTCCTTCAATACTTGGGGTAAGATATTTTTTCTTAATTGCATCGTCACCTTCTTTATTTACGTGCGTCATTGCCAAATAAGCGTGGGCCCACATAGCAGCAGCAAAGCCACCGCTATTAATCTTTTGAAGTTCTTCCAGGAAGATCACGGTATAGAAAATATCAAGATTCATCCCGCCATATTCCTCGGGCTGGTTAAGGCCAAAGTAGCCCATTTCACCAAACTTCTTCCAGATAAAGCTTTCTATTGTTCCTGTCTTCTCCCATTTATCAATATGAGGCACCACTTCTTTCTGTAAAAAGTCCTGAAAACTTTTTCTAAAAAGTTCGTGTTCCTCTGTAAAATACAATGTATTCATGCTATTTTCTTTTTTCTTTTATTTAGAAAGGAAGCAAACTTCCGGGCCACTAAAATAAAATCAATTTTTATTATAGTAATTAATCCACGGATAAATATTTAAGAATGCTAAAATTCCGAATATCCAATTTAAGCTCAAATATAATTGAATTCTATCGATTTTATCTGAAGGAAAACTTTCTATTTTTGATAATTCTTCAAAAGAACTAATTTCTTCGTGTAGTTGGCGGTAATCTATAATCTCCCTCGCAAGCTCATATTTAATATACGGAACATCTACCAGGTCTAGAACTTTCGCTTTATTAATATTTATTAAGCTGAAATCTTCATCTTTAAAAACCTTAAATTGCTGCTGCAACTTTTCCCGCGTTTCATAATTTAAACCATAAATATCATTTAACTGAATCTCGCTCCTAAAACCACCAATTTTATTTCTATAATTTATAATCCTATTGGCCAGCACCTCCCCTATTCCATTTATCTTTTGTAAATCTTCTTATTTTGCTGTATTTAAATCTGAAACTTTTACAGAAGGGATATTTCTATTGTTCTCTTTTTTCTTTTCGGCTTCAGTAACCCAATTTGGGAATTTAAAATACGGAGAAATTGTAGCAAGTAAAGAATCTGAAACACCCGTAACTTTTTGAAAATCTTTTGCAGAATTAATCCATTTATTTTCTTCTCTAAATTGATGAAGTTTATTAATTTCTTCAACACTCATTCCTAAAGTGTAGCCTTTAAAATCTGTAATGTAATTAGGGTTAAAAGGAAATATCTTAATTGTATCTGCCTCTGCCCTGGCTAATTTTATAGAATCTATTTGAGCCTGGAAAGCTTCAATTTCTTCCCGGGATAAAGCTTCTGAATCACTTTCCGAAGAAAAATCAGCAAAAAAATAAATCGCCTGAAAAAGAATTATAATTATTACCAAAAGAAAAATCCCATTTTGTTGGCTCCTGTTGAACACAAAATGGGATTTTATCAATTTCATAATTTTACAAGGTTAGCTGGCTTTTGCCTCTCGTTGTTTCTTGAATAATTCTCCTGCTTTTAGCTTTCGGGAATACTCATTAAGATCTTTTCTTACTTCACTAGACATAATATAAAGTCCTATAATATTCGGGAAGGACATCGCAAGGATCATCATATCAGAGAAATCTAATACGGCTCCTAAACTAATGGAAGCTCCTACCACAACAAATACAAGGAATAGTATTTTATATGCCAATTCTGTTTTTTTGCTTTTTCCGAATAGATAAGTCCAGGAACGCATCCCGTAATAAGACCAGGAAATCATTGTTGAAAATGCAAATAAGAAAACTGCCATTGCCAACACATAAGGGAACCAGGAAACTACACTTGCAAAAGCATCTGAGGTTAATTGAACCCCACCTACTCCTTCTACTTCGTGCATTCCGGTAAAGATTAATACTAAAGCAGTTAAAGTACAAACCACTACAGTATCAATAAAAGGCTCTAATAAAGCGACAAAACCTTCAGATGGCGGGTGATTTGTTTTTGCTGCCGAGTGAGCAATCGCTGCCGACCCAACACCAGCTTCGTTAGAGAATGCTGCACGTTGAAAACCAACAATTAGCACCCCTATAATTCCACCTTTCATCGCTGTAGCGTTAAAAGCTCCATCGTAAATAGCTCCAAATGCCGGAACAATATTTTCTATATTTATAAATATTACAGTTAAAGCACCAAGAACGTAAACTGCAGCCATAAATGGCACCACCTTACCGGTTACTTTAGCAATACTTTGAATACCTCCAATAATAACAATACCTACAAGAACTGCTACTCCAATTCCAAACCAAAATCCATTACCAATTAAGAATGTAAACTGGCCAGAAAGGATTTCAAAAGATTGATTGGCCTGGAACATATTTCCACCACCAAATGAAGCACCAATACCTAAAATAGCGAAAAACGCAGCAAGGAATTTACCTAAACCACGCATATTTCTTTTTTCAAGTCCGTAGCGCAAATAGTTCATTGGTCCTCCAAAGATTCTCCCTTCAGAGTTTATAAAACGATATTTTACACCAAGCGTACATTCTACGAATTTTGATGCCATACCCAGTAAACCTGCAATAATCATCCAGAAAGTTGCTCCTGCACCACCAAGGGAAATTGCAACGGCAACACCGGCAATATTACCCAAACCTACTGTAGCGGAAACTGCGGTTGCCAGCGCCTGAAAGTGAGTAATACTACCCGGCGCGTTAGGCTCGTCATATTTCCCTCTGGCAAGGTCTATAGAGTGTTTAAATCCTTTAAAGTTGATGAAGCCCATCTTTACAGTAAAGAATGCTGCACCAAAGATTAACCAAACAACAATAAAAGGAATATTATGCTTTTGTGGAGTTCCGTTAGGATTGGTTAGAATTTGCGGTTCATCATATTGAATTTGGGCCAACATATGGGCGTTTGTTTCAATAAGATCTGAACTATTTTGATAATCCCATATTGTTTCGCCTTCTCCTACCAGATATTCTACTGTTCCGGTAGCATTGGCCATAACCTCTAGATCACCACTATTTTGAGATCCTACAATGGCAATAAGATCACCTTCATCTACGTGAGCTCCTTCTTCTACCTGCCATTCTTTTAAGATGAATTTATCTTCTGTATCAGCGCTCCAATCTGGAGTAGGAACAAAACTTCTTTCTGCATATACCTTTGGATCGTAGATTCCTACAGCGGTAAATGGATCCCAGAAAAGAATAGCCGTCATTCCTTCAACAATGGGAACAAAAGTACCGTTAAAATGTTCGGTAATAGCATCAGCCTTTATTTCAAAACTTTTTGTTACAGAATTACCTTCACTGTCGGTAACTGTTACTTCATAAGGTACTCCTTCGGTAAGACCTTCTGCTCTGGATGATTCTAAAGAAGTTTCGGGATCAGACCATTGGTATTTATAAGGAGGTACTCCTCCTTCAACCTCAAGATCAATAAACCCGTTATTAATAATATTGGAAGGATTGCCAACTTTGGCCTGGACATCCAGTTCTTGTGCATTAATCGCTAAAATTGAAAACAAAAAGAACATTGAAAGCAGATACTTTCTCATATAGTATAAAGGTTGTTTAATTTAGATTGATAATTTCCGCGAAGCAAGATGCTAAAAAAATGGGCCTTTTCAAATTTTTGGGAGTTAAAATGTAAAGGTATTGTTAAATTTAGTTTGATTAAATCCTGAAGAAACTTAAAATTATTGATAAAAATGCAGTTAAATCCCGGTTATAGATCAAAAACTGAAGTTCTTTTAGTGTACACCAAATCTTTAAGCTTTAACCAAAATGCTAGGACCAAATACACCACAAACCAGGATCCCAGTGTTACAAACGAGGCATAAATAAAAAACAAGCGTACACTTTTGGCGCGCATTCCCATTTTATCGGCCACTCGGGAAGACACATAAAAACCATGTCTTTCAAAAAAATAACGAATATTGTGCACCATTTTTGTCATCGTTACAAATATAAGATTTTAAGTCTTTCGTTGCAGTAATTTTACACTAATAGCACAATCAAGACATTTATTGGCTTCACAATAATTCTTTTTTAAGTTTATCATAGCCTGGGAATGTAAAGCGTTTTGCGTACTGCCATTTTTAATTTTATTAAAATTCTGAACAATCTTATTATTCTCGGCAGGTATTTTTTCTATTAGCTCTAGTAAAATTTCAATTTCATCATTACCGCGCGATTGGGAATAACAAAAACGAAGCGGAATAATAGTATTTATAAGTACCAGATCTTTAAAAGACGGACTTAGCCTTTTTTCCCTTTCCCTATGTTTCTTCGGAAATGAATAATGCTGTCGCCAAAATTCAGAAGTTTCTACATCTAAAATTTTATAAATAGGCTCTAAAGATTTTGAAGCAATTAATTCTGAAAACAAATTCTTCTGCTTAAAATAAAGCGAAGCTAACTGAGACAGCCTAATATTCGGAAAATTATCTGGCCGTAACCTGAAATATTTTGGAGGAATCACGCCAGAATTTGAGAGTTTGTATTTATGTTTTAGATAAGCATACTCCTGCTGCAGTTTTTTATAATAAGGGATATTTAATTGCTTACTAAGCAAGCCGGCCTGGCCAATAAACAAAGCTTCAAGTTGTAAATTATTTTGAGAGGATTTCTGCACCACAGAAAAATCCAGACTTTGCGCCATACTTAGAAACGCATCTCCATTAAGATTAAGCCCAAAGTTTTTAGCTAACATCTGAAATAAAACTGCTTCCCAGTTATTCCCAGATTTCCCTAATAAATCTAAAATAAGTATAGATTTTTCTTCTAAACGCTTTAAATAAAGACGCTCCTGCCAATGGCGCAGCGTGAAATCATCTACTTCTTTAAAATTTTTCTCGCAATTAATCCAGTTTTCAGGAGAAGCAAAAAGTTGGCGATAACCCATAAGTAAATCCTGATCTACAAGACTTTTTAAGCTTAAAGCGGGTATAGAAGTTTTATTATGCCTTTGTACGTCAACATCGTCTTCCCAAACTACGTGTAAAATAACATTATCGTAATTTGTGTCTTTTTCGTGTTGGTGAAAATACCAATCTGATGCTTTGATATGCAACTCTACATTTCCGGCCCATAGCTGGTCTCCAATTTTTAAGCGCGCATTGAAGAAATCGGGGCCCGAATTAAAATTATGAGTTCCACTATCTATTAGAAGTATTTTTTCTCCCTGCGTGGTTTTTGCATTGGTGAAATCGAATTTCTTGTATTTCCATAGATAATGTAAAAAATCTTCGCGCATCTTCTAAAATTAGAAAAATGCGCTTTAAGACCAGTCTTTTAAGCTACTGGGGGAACATTTGGGGGATTTCATCTATAATTTCTTCCACCCAAAAGCGATACATCAATCCGCTGGGGTGTAAATTATCTTCGGCAATAAGGGCGGCATCTCTTTCAGCTTCACGGGAAATTGGCGTAATGTTATAAAAATCAACCTCAAATTCTGCCGCAATTCTTCTAAAAACCGCATTAAACTCATCTATTTCCTCGCCAATAGTTTCTGCATTTTCTGCTCCAAAAGGCGTCACTCCATAATCTGGAATACTCAAAGCAAAAACGCCTTTTTCCCTACGTTTAGAATGATTAAGCGCCAACTTAAAAATCTCGCGCAATTCTTCTTCATAATCTTCAATACCTTGTCCCTGGTACTGATTATTAACTCCAATTAAAATAGAAACTAAATCAAATTCTCGGGTATAATTCAATTCAGATCGCATTGCGGCTAATAAATTTCCAGAGGTCCAACCGGTTTTGGCAATAATTTTCGGCGGTGCTACTTTATAACCTCTTTCGTTAAGTTGAGCCACCAACTGTACCGGCCAGCGCTCTTTTTCGGGTACACTTTCACCAATGGTATAAGAATCACCCAGGGCAAGGTAACTATAATCCATACCTGAAGAATTATCGGTTTCTGTATTCTGGGTGACAGAATTAGAGGTGTTGCAACCAATTACTAAAAATGCTAAAATTATAAAGTAGAAATTTTTCATTCAGAATCTTTTTAGGGCTTTAAATAGTGTATTTTGCAGCAATTTAAAACATTTAGCCCATTTGTAATATGAAATTATACTTCATTTTATTCTTTTTAAGCAGCGCAGTCTTTGCCCAGGAAACACCGGCAAAAAGCTTTTGGAACCAACTTCAGCAACACTGCGGTAAATCTTATGAAGGCACTATAACCCAGGGAATAGGCAACGCTGATTTTGATGGCAAGAAATTAATTATGCACGTGAGGTCTTGCGAGGAAAATGAAATTAAAATCCCATTTTTTGTAGGAGAAAATAAATCCCGGACCTGGATTTTACGATTAAAAGATAATAAAATTGAGCTGAAACATGATCACCGCAAACCCGATGGCAGCGAAGATAAAATAACGCAGTACGGCGGCACGGCTTCTAACAACGGTTTAGCCAACATCCAGGTATTTCCTGCTGATGACGAAACGGCCGAATTACTTCCCGCTGCGGCAACCAATGTTTGGTGGATAAGCTTAGATGATGAAATTTTTAGTTACAATCTTAAAAGAATTGGTGCTAAAACTAATTTTAGTGTAGAATTTGATCTTTCCAATCCAATAAAAACACCTGATGCTCCCTGGGGATGGGAAGAATAATATTTAAGATTATTTTGTAAGCAATACCTAAATTGCGGTTAAACCCTGCGGAAATAATTCCTTTTTTGGAATTTTTGTTTATCTTTTTTAGCAAAGTGAACCAGCAACTCAATTATGGAACCCAACCAAGAAAATAAAACAACCACTTCCAATATTACTTCAGAACCAACCCAGGAAAAAGAAGAACCTAAAACCGGATTCGGACGTTTCTTTTCTAAAGTGGGGTATTCAATTTGGATAGCGGTAATGATAGTTGGTGGTATAATTGCTTTCCTGGTTTCCCTCCTGGTATTATGAAAAGTCTAAGAACATTCTTTTTTATATGCTGCTTTCTTTTTGCTCTTCTCCAAACTTTTTATTTTTTTGAGATCCCGCTCCCCGATTTCATCAATTTCTACCTGGCAAATTTTCTTTGTATGCCTATTGTATTAAGCATTTGTCTCTATACGGTACAGCTTCTTAAAAAGGATAAAACTTTACGTTTAAATCTTATAACTGTACTTTCAGTATTCGTGATGTATGCTATTTATTTTGAAGTTATTCTACCACCACTACACTGGAGATACACGGCCGATATAATTGACGTGCTTCTATATTTAATTGGAAGTTTTCTCTTTTATTTTCTTCAGAAATTAACTTAACCAAACAACCTCGAAGCCAGCTCACGAAGCTATTAAAAAGAATAATATTCTATTCCGAGCAAAGCATCATAGCAATTGAATCTCGATTATAGAGTCAATTTACCTCCTTAAGCTGCTTTCCTGAATTTTTCACTGATGTAAATTTCTCCCGCTTTAAGTCGTTTCAGGTAAATTTTCATATCCTCCCGTACTTCAGAAGACATTATATATAAACCTATGATATTAGGAAAAGACATGGCTAAAATCATCATATCAGAGAAACTAAGTACGGCCCCCAGACTTGTAGAAGCGCCAAGAACCACAAATAGAAGGAACATAATTTTATAAACGGTTTCAGATTTCACACTTTTCCCAAAAAGATAAGTCCAGGATCTCATTCCGTAATAAGACCAGGAGACCATAGTTGAAAATGCAAATAAGAAAACGGCAAAAGCCAGAACTGCGGGAAACCACGAGATCACACTACCAAATGCATCTGAGGTTAACTCGACTCCTCCAAGCCCATTCACTTCGTGCATACCGGTGAAAATAAGGACAAGAGCCGTCATAGTACAAACCACCATAGTATCTATAAATGGTTCTACCAAAGAAGTAAAACCATCGGCTATAGGATTATTGGTTTTTGAAGCACTATGCGCAATTGCAGCCGAACCAACCCCGGCTTCACTGGAAAACGCTGCCCGTTGTAAACCAATAATTAACACTCCAATAAATCCACCTTTAAGTGCATCTGCAGAGAGTGCTCCATTAAAGATTGCAGAGAAAGCACCACCTATATTTTCTATATGGGTGCCAATTACAATAGCACATCCAAGAATATATACCATGGCCATAAAAGGAACCACTTTTCCGGTAACTTTAGCAATACTATTAATACCGCCAATTATTACCACCCCAACTAATATAGCGAAGCCTACACCAAACCAAAAACCGTGACCCTGTAGAAATGGTAATTGCTCAGAAACAATTTTAAATGCCTGGTTAGATTGTAGCATATTGCCCCCGCCAAATGAAGCCCCAACGCCAAGAACGGCAAAAAGGCCGGCAAGAAATTTACCAAGACCTCTCATATTTCTTTTTTCAAGGCCATATCTCAAATAATTCATTGGTCCGCCAAAAATTCGGCCTTCACTATTTATAAATCGGTATTTTACCCCTAAAGTACACTCTACAAATTTTAAAGACATAGCAAAAAATCCTGCTAAAAACATCCAAAAGGTAGCACCGGCACCACCAAGGGAAATAGCTACTGCCACGCCCGCGATATTTCCTAGACCAACTGTTGCAGAAACAGCAGTTGCCATAGCCTGGAAGTGAGTAATAGTACCCGGTGCATTTGGGTCGTCATACTTCCCCCTGGCCAGGTCTATGGAATGCCTGAACCCACGGATATTTATAAACCCAAGTCTAATCGTAAAAAAGATACTTCCTATAATTAACCACATTACAATAAAGGGAATCGCATTCATCTTCACATCTCCATTAGGATGTAACAAGGGTTGCGGCTCAGCGTAAACTACTTCTGCAAAAACGTGTGCATCCTGTTCTACAACATCACTGGTACTATTTGGATCAAAAATTACGTGGCCTTCTTTAACCAGGTAATTGAGTCTTCCTTTTACCGGCGAAAAAACTTCAATTTCTTCCCCTGTATTAGTTTGGATTATGGCAATTTTATCGCCTTCATTAACCTCGGCATTTTTTGTGATTAACCATTCTTTTAAAGTATAGGAATTATTGCTTAAAGCATCCCATTCGGGAATAGGAATTTGTTTAGTGGGAGTATACACCACGGGATCAAAAATACCCAAAGAAGCAAATGGATCCCAAAATAAAATCCCGCCAAGAAAATCTACGGCGGGCTGTACATTACTATTAAAAATTTCGGTAATAGATTCGGCAGGAATTGTAAAGGATTTAGAAACAGATTTATTATTCGCATCTGTCACTTTAATGGTATGTTCCATTCCCTCAATTAAACCAGTAGATTTCCTGGCATCTAAGGCAGTAGATTGATTGGTCCATTTATACTGGTATGGCTTTTCTCCCCCGGTTACAATAACTTCGGCTATCCCGTCGTTAATTTCCCGTGAAGGGTTTGAAAGAGTTACTTCTACCTGTAAATCAGAATTATTTTGTGTGTTTTCCTGTGCCCCGGTAATGGCTGTTAACATTAAAAATATACTGGTAAAAAGCCATAAATTCCTCATAAACTAAATTTCTTTACTATTTATCTGATATAATATTATTTGCATAAAAAAATGAAAGTATTAAAAATTTATAATAATATATATTTTTAATACTCTCAGCTAAATATAATTTCTGAACATTTAATTCAGAATTCATATAAAAATTAATCGATGAATCCTTGTTTTTTCATCCACTCATCGTTAAATATCTTTCCTACATAACGGCTGCCATGGTCGTGAAATAAAACAACCACCACATCATCTTTGGTAAAATGTTCTTTAAGTTGAAGCAATCCTTTTGCTGCAGCGCCGGCTGAATTTCCTAAAAAGAAACCTTCTTCTTCGGCCAATTTACGAGTATAAACAGCGGCATCTTTATCAGTTACCTTGGTAAATCCATCAATCACACTAAAATCTACATTTTTTGGTAAAATGTCTTCTCCAATCCCTTCGGTGATATATGGGTAAATCTCTTTTTCGTCAAATTCCCCGGTTTCATGGTATTTTTTAAAAATAGAACCATAGGTATCAATTCCCCAAACTTTAATATTCGGATTTTTCTCCTTCAAATATTTTCCCACTCCAGAAATAGTTCCGCCGGTACCTACGCCTACTACAAAATGAGTCACTTTCCCATCGGTTTGTTCCCAAATTTCAGGACCGGTACTTTCGTAATGTGCTTTGGTATTTGCCAAGTTATCATATTGATTCACATACCAGGAATTTGGAGTTTCCTCAGCCATTCTTTTAGAGGTTGAATAATAAGATTGTGGATCTTCTGGGGCAACATCAGTGGGACAAACTACCACTTCGCAACCTACGGCTTTTAAAATATCTATTTTTTCCTTGCTTTGTTTATCAGAAAGTACACAAACCATTTTATAACCTTTCACAATGGCTGCGAGGGCAAGGCCCATTCCCGTATTTCCAGATGTTCCTTCAATAATAGTTCCGCCCGGTTTTAAAAGTCCGTTGGCTTCAGCTTCTTCTACCATTTTCACCGCCATACGATCTTTAACCGAATTTCCCGGGTTAAAAGTTTCATATTTTGCTAAAACCAAAGCGTCTATATCTTTAGTGATCTTATTCATTTTCACCATTGGCGTATTCCCAATAGTCCCCAATATATTTTCTACGTAATCCATTTCTTTATTTTTGAAGTTGCAAAGGTAAAAAATTGAATTTACTTCAATAGAATCACCAAAAGCACTCGATTTGTTATAATTTATTCAAATTTAATTGCTCTGGAAGGAGAAATCTTTGAAATTATTACTGATGGAATTATCAACATCAGCATACATAAAATTAAGGTTCCCAGGTTTACCGCTAAAATATAGTCCCAACTTAGATAAACGGGAACTTCAGTCACATAATAGGTTTCAGGATTTAATGGTACCAGTTTAAAATATTTCTGCAGCAATAATATTCCGATTCCGATTAAATTTCCCCAGAAAAGTCCTTTAATAATAAGGTAACCTGCATTGTAAAGAAAAATCTTTCTAATACTCCAGTCGTTACCGCCCAGGGCTTTTAAAATCCCTATCATTTGGGTGCGCTCAAGAATTAAAACCAGCAAAGCAGTAATCATATTAATGCCAGCCACCAAAATCATAATTCCAATAATAAGGGCGATATTAAAATCGAAAAGCGCCAGCCATTCAAATATCGAATAATACTTCTGGTTTATGGTTTGCGTATCTAAAAACGACCCCGTGTTCTCATAAACTTCCTGGCCTTTTTCATCAATTTCGTCAAAATCGTTTAGAAAAACTTCAAAATTGCCAACCTCATTTTCTCCCCAGCGATTAAGACGTTGAATATGTCGAATATCGGCCAGCACATAGAGTTTATCAAAGTCCATAAACCCAGAATCATAAATACCGGTAACCACAAAACCACGGGTTAGCGGCCTATCGCTGCCATCGCGTAGAAAATAAGTTGGAATTTTATCTCCTACATTTAATTGAAGCCTGTTCGCTAAATATGCTGAAACTAAAACCTCATCATTCAGTTTATTATCAACCTCTGGCAGTTTACCTTTAACCAGGAAATCTTCAAAATAACTCCAGTTATAATCGGTGCCCACACCTTTTACCACAACTCCTTCAAAGTCTGTTTCAGTACGAATTATACCGAATTTTGTTGCCACCGCCTGTACGTAGGCAATACCATCAACAGTATTAAATTCAGGGTAAAAATCCTGGTTTTTATCAACTGGGGTAAGCGTAACCTGCGAGCTGTTATTATCGTAATTAGAAATATTAATATGCCCGTTAAAAGCCGCAATCTTATCCCTTATTTTTTCCTGCAAACCAAGCCCGGTAGCAAAAGAAACCAACATCATCACCACACCAATAGCAATTGCCGCAATCGCTATTTTTATAATAGGCGCAGAAATACTACTTTTATGGCTTTTACCGCCGATAAGGCGTTTAACAACAAAAAATTCGAAATTCAAATTATCACGATGCTTAAAAGGTTATTCAAAAGTACATTTTTATTCGCTTTTATAGGTATTCTTTCCTGCGGAAACCAAAATAAGAAAGAGCAATCTTCAGAAGAAATTGCAATAAATAATCAAGATGAAACGGCTGTTAAAGACATTATTCTCGCAGCCAATCGTACCGAAGCTTACCTTCCTTTACTGGATGGAAAAAGAGTGGGGATTGTAGGAAACCAGACTTCAATTATGAAAAATGAAGCGGGAGAATTTACCCACGTAGTAGATTCCTTGCTGGCCTTAGAAGTGAATCTGGTAAAAGGTTTTGCCCCAGAACACGGTTTTCGTGGCACTGCTGATGCCGGCGAAGCAGTAGAAGATGGTAAAGATGCTCAAACCGGCTTACCGGTAATTTCGCTTTATGGCGATAACAAAAAGCCGAAAGCAGCACAGCTGAAAGATCTTGATGTTTTAATTTTTGACCTACAGGATGTAGGAACCCGTTTTTACACCTATATTTCTTCCTTACATTATGTGATGGAAGCCTGCGCCGAAAATGACGTACAACTTATCGTTTTTGACCGCCCAAACCCAAACGGACACTATATAGACGGCCCAATTTTAGAAACTGAATTTAAAAGTTTTGTTGGGATGCACCCAATTCCTACAGTACACGGATTAACGATGGGGGAATACGCTAAAATGATTAATGGTGAAAAATGGTTAAAAGACGGCATTCAATGCGAATTGGAAGTAATTGAAATGGAAAATTACGACCACTCTAAAGCTTACGATCTTCCGGTGAAACCTTCACCCAATTTACCTAATGCACAGGCTATAAATTTATACCCAAGTCTATGTTTCTTTGAAGGAACTAACGTAAATGCCGGTCGTGGTACCGATAAACAATTCCAGGTATTCGGCTCGCCGTTTTTAGATGAAAATTATTTTGATTTTGCTTACACTCCAGAATCTAAGCCTGGCGCAAAAAGCCCAAAACATCTCGGGAAAGAATGCTATGGTCGGGATCTTAGTGAAATAGCGCGGGTAGATCAAATAAATTTAGAATGGCTAATTGAAGCCTATCAAAACACCGCGAATAAAGATGAATTCTTCAATGCTTTTTTTACCAAACTGGCGGGAACCAAAGAATTACAAACTCAAATTGAAGCCGGTTTATCTGCTGAAGAAATAAGGGATAGTTGGCAGCAAGGTTTGGAAAATTTTGAAGTTAAAAGAAAGCAATACTTAATTTACTAAGGGGATACGAGTTGCGGGTTGCGGGTTATTAACTTTTCCAGTTCAATTCTACATATTGGATGAATTTATTAATTTTTGCTCCCAGAATTTCGTAGTCCTTAACTAGGTCTTGATGAGGTCCCATAATAGCAGGATAAAGGTGTAATAACTTATTAAAATGTAAAATGGTTTCATCGTTACTGGCGTGGGAATAAGTTAAGAACTTAATGAAGTCAGCTTTGTACCGTTTTCTTCCATAACCTTCACAATATTTGTAACTACAGAATCTGAAGATCTTCTTATTTGACTCCCCAATTCGTACAATTCATATGTGGGAAGCTTTAAACTTAGAGAATGAATTTTAAAGAATAAATTCAGGGAAGCATTATAAATATCAAGATCACGGTAACTCGAGCTCATACTTTTGCAATTTATAGTAATTCTCCAATTTAGAAATTTTATTATTATTTAATAAAACCGTGAAACACGCAACCCGTACTGCGCAACAGTAAAGGCAAAATCAAGAAAAACCCTACAATCTAATCATAACCAAACCCTAAAAAATAATCCTTCTACCCCTTAATCCTCTTCTTCATCTCCTCCACAATATTGTATGCCGCCGGGCAAATAGCGGTATTTTTAATGGTAAGATTAGAAATTTTATGAAAATCTTTCCGGTCGGTATGTGGGAATTCCCGGCAGGCTTTTGGTCGCACATCATAAATTAGGCAGTAATTATCTGCAGCCAAAAAAGTACAGGGTACTTGTTGCAACACATAATCATTATCTTCATCTATTCGCAAATACCGCTCAATAAACTGTTGCGGCTTTAATTTTAAATGCTTGCTAATGCGCTCTATATCTTTATTGGTAAATAAAGGGCCGGTAGTTTTACAGCAATTTGCACAGTCCAGGCAATTGGTGCGTGAAAATTCTTCCTCGTGCATTTCCTGCATCTGCCTATCCAAATCTTTTGGTGGCTTTTTTCTAAGCTTTGCAAAAAACTTTTTATTTTCCTTATGCTTATCTTTGGCCTTTTCAGGGAGATTTTTTAGAATTTCTTCCATTAGGCAAAGATATAAAACCAAGCTACACCTCATCAATGAATCAGCAAACTTCAGTAAAAGACATTTTTGGAAAAGCTATTTCAGCTTACTATCACGAAAAGGATACTACCGATATCCAGGTACATTCCCCCGACTTTGATGATGATGTAATTCCTGTTCCTTATTTGTTCCGAAATTATGCTGAAATGCCGCCCTTAGAGCAAAAAGCGCTGCAACTTGCAAAGGGAAAAGTTTTAGATGTAGGCAGCGGTGCAGGAAGCCATTCGCTTTATCTTCAGCAGGAGAAAAAATTACATGTGACTTCCATTGACACTTCTCAAGGCGCTATAGAAATTTCGCGTCTTCGCGGAATTAAAGATGCTCGAAACATTGGTTTTTTCGATTTAAAAAATGAAAAATTTAATACTATTTTGATGTTAATGAATGGCAGCGGAATAATTGGCAAGCTCAACCAGCTTGATAAATTCTTTAAAAAAACCAGGGAATTGCTAAATCCCAATGGTAAAGTCCTTTTAGATTCTTCAGATTTAAGTTATTTATTTGACCGGGATGAAGATGGCGGAATTTGGGTAGACTCTGAAGCTGCATATTACGGTGAACTGGAATTTAAAGTGAGTTATAAAGGAGAAAATTCTGCTTATTTCAATTGGCTCTATATAGATTTTCAAACTTTAAAATTTGCCGCTGAAACCAATAACTTTAGTTGTAAACGAATAAAAGAGGGAAAACACTACGATTATTTAGCTGAATTACAAGCTTTAAAACAATAAATTTATATTTTTACCAAAATTGCTTTTTCAATGTCTAAATACAAATACAGCCTTCTTCTTTTAATTATATTGTTTAGCTTTTCCTGTACTTCAGATTCAGGTGAAAATGATGATGATGGAGTGGTTGGAATAGATAAAACAGCCAATTTGCAAGGTTTGGGAGATTCAGCTTCCCACCTTTTAAGCGATGCTGAATTCACTTCAATGAATATAGAAATTGTTTATGTTAACGGGTATGCTCCTAACCAGGCAGCTCTATCAAATTTTAAAAGTTTTCTTGAAGAACGAACTTTTAAACCCGATGGTATAAATATTAGTTTAAGAGCAGTTTCTTCATCTGGCAAAGCTCCTTTTTCTATAGAGGAAATTGTAGAAATAGAAAAAGAAACCCGTACTGTGTACAATGCGGGAGATGAAATTGCGGTGTATATTTATTTTGCTGACGGAAAAAGTGAAAAAGACGAAGAAAATAAATTCACCCTGGGTTCAGCTTTTAGAAATACATCTATGGTGATTTTCGGAAGAACTATTGAAGATTTTGCGGCAAGGCCTAACGCTCCGATTGAAAGTGATATAGAAGCAGCAGTTTTAAACCACGAATTTGGGCATTTATTTGGCCTGGTAGATATTGGTACCGAACCGCAATCTGACCATAAAGATGATGATAACGAAGGCCATTGCAATGTTCCCGACTGCCTGATGCGCGCTTCTATAGAATTTGGAAGCGGAATTATTGATGAAATTGAAGGAGGGCGTATCCCACAATTAGGAATGCACTGTATTAGAGATCTGCAAGCTGCCGGGGGACGATAGTTTTGAATCTTTGTCAAGTTTAACTCCTTGTCAAGCTGAACTTTTTTCAGCTCCTAACCTGTTTAGAACTACAAACAACAAACATCTTAGGTCCTGAACCAAGTTCAGGATGACGATTAAATACTCCTATACCCTTACAATCTAATTCGCTACTTCACTTATAAATTTAATGCGGTATAACCTAAGTTCTTCATCGTCATAATCGCCATCAAATTCCTGGATGGCTTCATCTATTTTATCGGTTTCAGCTTCCAGAAAATATTCATGAATTTCTTCCTGCTGATCTTCATCTAAAATATCGTCTATCCAGTAATTTATATTCAACTTGGTTCCGCTGTAAACAATTGCTTCCATTTCTTTGATGAATTCCTTCATCTCCATTCCTTTGGCAGAAGCAATATCATCTAAAGGTAATTTGCGGTCTACGTTCTGAATTATATATAATTTTAAAGCTGAATTTGCTCCGGTAGATTTCACCACCAAATCGTCTGGACGAACAATCTCATTTTCATCTACATAACGCTGAATAAGTTCTACAAACTCTTTCCCAAACTTTTTGGCCTTGTTTTCGCCTACTCCAAAAATATTGGTAAGCTCTTCAATATTTACCGGATATTTTATAGCCATATCTTCCAGCGAAGGATCCTGGAAAACTACAAAAGGAGGCACCTCGTTTTTTACTGCTACTTTTTTCCGAAGATCTTTCAGCATTTTCACCAGGGTTTTATCGACCCCAGAACCTCCCGACTGACTTGCAGTAGGAACAGCTTCAGTAGTACTATCAAAAATATGATCATCTGTCATCATAAAAGAAGTTGGATTCTCTAAGAATTCTTCTCCTTTAGAAGTAAGTTTTATTACGCCATAGGTTTCTATATCTTTCTTTAATAAACCGGCTACCAAAGCCTGCCTAATTAAAGCCATCCAGTATTTCCCATCCCGGTCTTTTCCCTTTCCAAACAGTGGGTGAGCATCGGTTTTATGTGATAAAATAACCGCATTAGATTTTCCTATAAGTGTTTTTACAACTTCTTTAGATTTGTATAATTGCTTTGTTTCTTTTATTGTTTTTAAAAGTAATTCTACCTCTTTGCCAGCCTCATGTTGCTTTTTAGGATACCTAACGTTATCGTCCATAGTGGCGCCTTCGCCGGTTTCGCTGTCAAACTCTTCCCCAAAATAATGCAAAATGAACTTTCGGCGGGAAATGGAAGTTTCTGCATAGGCAACTACCTCCTGAAGTAAAGCGTGACCAATTTCCTGTTCGGCTACTGGTTTTCCGCTCATAAATTTTTCGAGCTTTTCAATATCTTTATAAGAATAGAAAGCCAAACAATGGCCTTCGCCACCATCTCTTCCTGCCCGACCGGTTTCCTGGTAATAACTTTCTATACTTTTTGGAATATCATGGTGAATCACAAACCGAACATCTGGTTTATCTATTCCCATCCCAAAGGCAATAGTAGCCACCACAACATCAATTTCTTCCATAAGAAACTGGTCCTGGTGTCTGCTTCGGGTTTTGGCATCCAGCCCCGCGTGGTAGGGTACGGCATTAATCCCGTTAACCTGCAGTGTTTGTGCGAGCTCTTCAACCTTTTTCCTGCTTAAACAATAGATAATCCCAGATTTACCGCGGTGCTGTTTGATAAAACGGATAATATCCGCATTAACATTTTTGGTTTTTGGCCGTACCTCGTAATATAAATTCGGTCGGTTAAAACTCGCTTTAAAGGTATTTGCATCTGGAATACCAAGATTCTTCAAAATATCTTCCTGTACTTTTGGAGTCGCTGTAGCCGTAAGGGCAATAATTGGAATATTATCGCCTATACGTTTTATGATACTTCGTAAATTTCGATATTCTGGTCTAAAATCGTGACCCCATTCACTTATACAATGCGCCTCATCTATAGCCAAAAAAGAAATCTTTTGCTGTTTTAAAAACTCAACATGATCTTCTTTGGTAAGTGATTCAGGTGCTACATAAAGCAGCTTGGTAACACCGTTAGCGATGTCTTCCTTAACCTGTTTTACTTCGGTTTTATTCAAAGAGGAATTTAGCACATGCGCAACGCCGTGCTCTGCAGAAATACTACGTATAGCATCTACCTGGTTCTTCATTAAAGCGATAAGGGGCGAAACCACAATTGCCGTTCCTTCTTCAATCAACGCAGGGAGTTGGTAACATAGGGATTTCCCTCCTCCGGTCGGCATTACCACAAACGAATTATTTTTATTCACTATACTGGTAATCACCTCTTCCTGAAGGCCTTTGAATTGACTAAACCCAAAGTACTTCTTTAGCTGTTGGTGTAAATCAATTTCCGTCAAACTCATTCAATTGTGTTACAATTTTACATACATTTGCATAACTAAAGATACATATTTCTTTAAACTCACAATCCTTAATTTTATCTAAATTTGAAACTGAAGGAAAAAATCCTTATTGCTGCAAAAGAAACCATTTCCATTGAGGCCAAAGCAATTGCAAACCTGGAAAATTTTATTGATAGTGAGTTTGCCGAAGCCGTAGAAAAAATATATAAAGCTAAAGGAAGGGTAATTGTAACCGGCATAGGAAAAAGTGCCGTAATTGCCACAAAAATAGTAGCTACACTTAATTCTACCGGCACACCTGCAATTTTTATGCACGCTGCAGACGCTATTCACGGAGACCTGGGAACCATACAAAAAGACGATGTCGTAATTTGTATTTCTAAAAGCGGAAATAGCCCTGAAATAAAAGTACTGGTACCTTATATTAAGGATTTCAATAATCTACTTATAGGAATTACGGCCGATAAAGAATCTTTTCTTGGAAGGGAATCTGACTATGTATTGAATTCTTATGTAGAAAAAGAAGCCTGCCCAAATAACCTGGCACCTACAACAAGTACAACGGCACAAATGGTTATAGGAGATGCTTTGGCAATTTGTCTTTTAAAATTGAAAGGATTTTCAAGAAAGGATTTTGCAAAATACCATCCCGGTGGTTCGCTTGGTAAAAAACTTTACCTGAGGGTAAGCGATATTACCGCACAAAATATGAAACCCCGGGTTTCACCAGAAACTTCAGTTACCGATGCAATAATAGAAATTTCAGAAAAAATGCTTGGAGTTACCGCAGTAATTGAAAACAATAAAATTATTGGTATAATCACAGATGGAGATATTAGGCGAATGCTTAAAAACAATACCGAATTCAAAAATCTTACAGCAAGAGATATTATGAGTCCCGCGCCAAAAACCATAGACCACGATTCCCTGGCGGTAGACGCTTTAGAAATGCTGGAAGAAAATAAAATATCCCAGTTACTTGCCCTGGATAACCAAACCTACGCGGGTGTAGTACATATACATAACCTAATTCGAGAAGGAATTTTATAATGAAGCAAATTGGCACCCCTGAACCAGAGATGTCCTTTTTGGACCATTTAGAAGATTTAAGATGGCATCTAATAAGATCTGTTGTAGCAATTGTTGTGGCAGGCTCTATAGCTTTTCTTTTAAAGGGATTTATCTTTGACGTATTACTTTTTGGCCCCAGTAGAGGCGATTTTTTCTCTTATGATATTCTTTGCCGAATTTCTACTTCGCTTGGCTTAGATGCCGGTTTCTGTTTTGACGAGATGCCGTTTAGAATTCAAAGTAGAACCATGGGCGGGCAATTTTCAGCCCACGTCTGGACCTCTATAACGGCAGGGTTTATTATTGCTTTTCCCTATGTAATATACCAGTTTTGGTTATTTGTGGCCCCGGCAATGCACGATAATGAACGCAAACATGCCAAAGGATTTATATTTATTACTTCCCTGTTATTTTTTATAGGAGTAATTTTTGGTTACTATGTGGTTACGCCATTATCTATAAATTTCCTCGGAAAATATCAGGTCAGTGAAACGGTTTTCAACGATTTTGATTTGGGTAGTTATATAGGTTTGGTTAGAGCTTCAGTACTAGCCAGCGGACTTATTTTTGAACTCCCTATTGTGATTTATTTCCTTACCCGGGTTGGAGTGGTAACGCCACAATTCCTAAAAAAATACCGAAAATATGCTTTGGTAATTGTGCTAATTCTTTCAGCAATAATCACCCCTCCAGATATTGTTAGCCAGATAATTGTGGCAATTCCGGTATTGATACTTTATGAAGTAAGTATTATTATTTCAAAAGTAATCTACAAACAAGAACAAAGAAAATTTAATAAAAAATAGCTATGATTAATAAAGTTGACGAATTCAATGCTTACCGTCAGCAGATGAATGATAAAATTCTTGGTGAGAACAATAAAGTACTCAAAAGGATTTTTAATTTAGATACCAACGCTTTTACAGAAGGCGCGGTAGATAAAAAAACAAAAGAATTATTAGGCCTTGTTGCCTCATTAGTTTTACGTTGCGACGATTGTGTAAAATACCACTTAGAATCCAGTTACAAAGAAGGTTTATCCCGAGAGCAGGTTATGGAAACCCTGAGTATTGGAACTTTAATTGGAGGTACAATTGTAATCCCTCATCTGCGTCGTGCCCACGAATACTGGGAAGCCTTAGAGGAATCTAAAGAATAACAGGCTGGCATAAAAAATGTAACTTAGCTCTAAAATGCTATTTGAATGAAATTACGCGCCGAGAATTTAGTTAAAGCCTATAAAGGAAAAGAAGTTGTAAAAGGAATCTCGCTGGAAGTAAACCAGGGAGAAATTGTTGGATTACTGGGACCAAACGGTGCCGGTAAAACCACTTCTTTTTATATGATTGTGGGTCTAATAAAGCCAAATTCCGGAAAAATTGTTTTAGACCAGGTTAATATCACTAAATATCCAATGTACAAAAGAGCACAGCACGGGATTGGATATTTAGCCCAGGAAGCTTCGGTTTTCAGAAAACTTAGTATTGAAGACAATATTATGAGTGTACTGGAACTCACAGATCTTTCTAAAGAAGAGCGTCACCATAAAATGGAAACCCTAATTGAAGAATTCGGTTTAGGCCATATTCGAAAAAACCGTGGTGACCTTTTAAGTGGTGGAGAGCGCCGCCGTACCGAAATTGCCCGTGCCCTCGCAACCGATCCTAACTTTATTCTTCTCGACGAACCTTTTGCCGGCGTAGATCCCGTTGCTGTAGAAGATATTCAAAGAATTGTAGCACAGTTAAAGGATAAAAATATCGGGATTCTTATTACCGATCACAACGTGCAGGAAACCCTGGCGATTACCGACAGAACTTACCTGATGTTTGAAGGAAGCATCCTAAAGCACGGCCAACCCGAAGAACTCGCCGAAGACGAAATGGTGAGAAAAGTTTACCTGGGACAAAACTTTGAGTTAAGAAAAAAGAAGTTATTTAAGTAAAAACTACAAAAGAACGTCATGCTGAACTTGTTTCAGCATCTATTACGAAACAACCTATACCCTGAAACCAGTTCAGGGTGACGATACGATCTGCGTTAAAAATAAAATATAAAAAGTATACCTACATTAAAAACCTTTATCATACCTCCTCATTCTTCGGAAAAACCACCGATAAAATCACATAACTAAAAATAATTAAGGTTACGGCTACAAACTGAAATACCAGGGTTAACACCAAACATAATAAAAGAAAGAAGTATCGTACTTTATTATCGGCAAATCCCCAGTTTTTAAATTTAAGGGCAAAAAGTTTTATTTCGGCATTTAAGAGATAACAACTAAGAAGCGTAATAGCAATTAAAAACCATTCATTTAAAATTAAACCGGTTAAAAAACTATCGGGTTGATAAGTTAAAATAAGTGGAAAACTTAAAACCAGTAGTGCATTTGCCGGAGTGGGAACGCCAATAAATGAATCGGTTTGACGATCATCTACATTGAATTTCGCCAGTCTGTAAGCCGAGGCTAAAGAAATGAGCAAACCAATTAAAGCAAGCGTATTAAAATTCCAATCCCACCAACCGGTATTCACTTCCCAACCCGTGTTTTCTACCCCCGAATTTCCCGGCAAGGCGTTATCTAGCAATTGATACATTACAATTCCCGGCACTACTCCACTGGTAACAACATCGGCTAAAGAATCAAGTTGCAACCCAATATCACTGGAAACTTTTAAGCTTCTGGCTGCAAGCCCATCAAAAAAATCGAAGAAAATTCCTCCGGCTACAAAAATAGCGGCCATAATGAGACTCCCCTGTACAGCGAAAATAACCGCGATGGTTCCGCAGAGAAGATTTAAAAGCGTAATTAAATTCGGAATATGTCTTTTTATGCTCATAGATTGCTCATAGATTGATTTCTGAAACACTAAACTAATCAATTGCCACCTGTTTCTACAAGTTTTTTTAATTTCAGAAAGAACAATTACAAAAGCTTTAACTTCAAAGAAATTATTAAAATCCAAATAAAGATGACTGATTTTTTTTGCAAATCGTCATTCTGAATTTATTTCAGAATCTAAGATGTTGATAATCAAACCATGTTAGAAGCTGAAACAAGTTCAGCTTGACGAAATCTGGCGTTTCACACAACCTCGGGAATCGGAAAAAAATCTTGACCTTCGGTACAAGCCCGCCATTCCGGGCAGGTGTCGGGAATTAATCCCTCAATGAAGGATTAAAATATAATAGTTTGCTATTTTTGAACAGAATTCCCTAAGTATGAAAAACCTTCTTTATGCAATTTCAAGCGGACTTTTATTAGCATTTGCCTGGCCAACTTATGGCTTTCCTTTGCTTTTATTTTTTGCCTTTGTCCCAATGCTCTATGCAGAATTTAAAGTTAGAAATTCAAAAAAGAAATATATTAAATGGAGGGTGCTTGGCTTGGCTTATCTAAGCTTTTTCCTCTGGAATCTCATTACAACATACTGGCTCTATTTTTCTACCGCATTTGGCGGTGCTTTTGCCGTCCTGGTAAATTCCCTCCTAATGGCACTGGTATTTTTGCTCTATCATATAGTAGCAAAACGTACCGGATTTAGCGCTGCATCAGCCTTTTTGGTTAGTATTTGGATAGTTTTCGAAAAACTGCATCTCGCCTGGGAATTTTCCTGGCCCTGGTTAAACCTGGGAAATGCTTTTTCTGAATTCCAAAACTGGGTGCAGTGGTATGAATATACAGGAACCTTTGGCGGCACACTTTGGGTTTGGCTCGCCAATATCGCTTGCTTTAAAGCGGTATTACTCTACAAAGAATTCAAGTATAAAGATTTTATTTACCGTGGAATCTTCAAAATTGTATTACTGATTTTAATCCCTATTGGTGTTTCCTATTTATTATTAAGCCAGGTTGAAGAAAAAGGAGAAACGATGGAAGTGGTTATCCTGCAGCCAAATATTAATCCGTATACCGAAAAATACAATACCACCGATACACGGATTGGCGAGTTACTACTGAAGCTCAGTGAAGAAAAAGTGAGTGAGAAAACTAAACTTATTTTAGCTCCAGAAACCGTTTTTGCCGATGGAACCGTGCTGCCAAATTTTGAACAATCTGAAGCAGCTTTTTTCTCCAGACAACTTATAAATAAATATCCTCAAACTAATTTTCTTAGTGGGATTTCTTTTTATGAAAGGTTCAGTGATCCGGCAAAAGTTAGGGAACAAAGCAATCAATTAGGGCCAAACGTCTGGTATGATGATTATAATTCGGCTTTTTTAATGAATACGGAAGATATTCCGCAGCTTTATCATAAATCTAAACTCGTAGTTGGCGTAGAGAACTTTCCTTATCAGGAAATCCTGAAACCTATTTTAGGTGATGTTATGATAGATCTCGGTGGCACCGTAGCGATGAAGACCACACAGGAAGACCGGGAAGTTTTCGCTTTGGATAATAATTCGGCTACGGGCCCCATTATTTGCTACGAATCCGTTTATGGAGAATATGTAACAGGATATGTAGAAAATGGCGCAGATTTTCTTAGCATTATTACGAACGATGCCTGGTGGGGAAACTCACAAGGCCACAAACAGCATCTTAGTTATGCTAAATTACGTGCCATAGAAACCCGTCGCGATGTAGTGCGAAGTGCAAATACTGGGATTTCAGCATTTATCAATCAAAAAGGAGAAATCACAAAAAGTCTGGGTTATGAGGAACAAGGCAGCATCAAGGCTGATATTCATCTTAATTCAGAAAAAACTTTTTACGTAGAATATGGAGATTATTTAGCGAGAGTAGCGCAATTCCTGGCTTTGTTTATTTTTCTCTTTGCGATAGTAAAGTATAAACGAAACAGGCCTTCATAAAGCTTTTCATGCTTACTGCTATTGCGCACTGCCAACTGAGAACTGAACTATTGTCCCCGGAAAAAAATTACCGTGCTTAAGGTTTTCAGGATAATATTCAGGTCAAGAAAAATTCCGCGATGTTTTATGTAATAGAGATCATACTGAAGCTTTACCAGGCTATCGGTATGGCAATTCCCATAATCTGCTTTTACCTGCGCCCAACCGGTTAAACCCGGTTTTACCACGTGTCGCGTTTCGTAAAAAGGGATTACTTTAGATAATTCATTCACAAAAACCGGCCTTTCCGGTCTAGGCCCAATCAGGCTCATTTCACCTTTTAATACATTATAAAACTGCGGGATTTCATCTAGACGAGACCTTCTTAAAAACTTTCCAAAGCGAGTAGTGCGTAAATCGTTCTTTTGGGCGTATTGAGGTCCGTTAGGTTCGGCATCCTTTACCATAGTTCTTAACTTCAAAATCCTGAAAACTTCTCCATATTTACCAATCCTTTCCTGCCTATAAAAAAGGGATCCACGGTTTCCCAGAAAGTTAGCTATTAAAATAATTGGCAGCATTAGTATCAAAAAAGTTAGCCCTATTATCGCGATAATAATATCGAATATTCTAAAGAAAAATTGATAAAATTTATTCTGATTACTTCGGCTAAAAGGAAAATATCGGTAAAAATCTTTATCTACGTGCTGCACGGGAATGCGCTGGGTAATTTCTTCGTAAACCTGTGTATAATCTTTAATAGGAAAACCCGCCTTCAGCAAAACACTTAACTGGTTATACAATGGCAGCATCAAACCTTCTTTGTAGCCACTGGCCACCACAATTTCGTTTATATGATGCTCTTTAATAGCTTCTGTAAGGTCTTCCACCTCAAACCTAATCAGCTTATCTTCATCTATTTCTGAAGAAATCCGGTCTTCGGTTTTAATATAACCCACCACCACGTAATTCGGATCAGATTTTTGAAGATCGGAGCTAATAAGGTTTATATCAAAAGAATTGCCTACCACCAGTACCCGCTTATAAAACCTTGGAGAAGAAATTAAAGTAATATAAACCAGTCGCCATAGTAACAGCGGAATCAAAATTGCGAGAAAGAAAAAGAGAATTTGCAAGCGATTTTCAGGCAAACTTGGCGTTAAAAAAGGCGTAAGGATATAGAACAAAACCGTTGCTCCAGAGCTTAACAATGAGTTCTGCAATACGCTATCAAAATTTGACGCTTTTTGAAGATCGTAGAGTTCAAAAATGCTGGCAAAAAGATTAAAATAAAGGAGTAAAACGAGGGTCCAATACCAGTTTTGTGAATCTATTCTAAAATAATCGAATTCAAAGATAATTCCTATCAGGCTGAGACAGGTTAAAATACAAAGCGAGTCTAACAAACGTAGTAATACCTTACGCTCAGAGATTTCAAAATGTACAAGTGGCCGTTGGGACATAGCTTACCTACTTACGGGCTAAAGATAGAATTTTTTTGATTTCTACCATTCTTATTACAGGAAAATGAAACAGGAGTATTTTGGCCACAAAGGCACGAATATCTTTTTGCTTAAAATGAAGAAACCCACCAACTTTTACGCTGTGCGGAAAAAATCAGATACTTTCCGGAAAGACCTGGTTTCGTCAAGCTGAACTTGTTTCAGCTTCTAACATGTTATTACTTAAAACAGCTTAGATCTCCGAAAAAATTTCGGAGCAGGCTCTGAAAAAGTTCAGGATGACGTCTATTATTTACTTTTTAGGCAGCTTTTTTTATATAATACAGCCAGAGAAGCGAATATTTATACTAAAACTTCTTTCCAATCCTTTTTCACAATTTCCCAATCAAATTTTTCTGCCTGCTGTCGGGCATTTCTGCTAATTTTTTCGGCTAAATCCTGGTTTATAAGTAATTCTTTAATGGCACTTAGCATTGATTCCTTATCATCTGGCGGCACCAGCAAACCTGTTTTTTTATCCTGAAGTAAGTAAGGAATCCCACCTACATTTGTAGAAATGATTGGGAAACCTAAAGCCATTGCTTCAATTAGACTTACAGGGGTGTTATCTACATTAGTTGTATTTAGAAAAATATCATATCCTTCTGAAAGTGCGATCCATTCAGACTTGCTTAATTTTCCAGTGAATTTTACCGGTAACTTATTTTTTTTAGCATAATTCACGCATTCCTTATAAGAATCGTCTTTTTCAGGACCCACCATACAAAGTTCGGCTTCAGGGAATTCTTTTAAAAGTTTTTCCAAAACCTGGAGTGCAAGTATCGGATTATAGATCTCAGCAAAAGCACGAACCCAAAGGAGTTTTGGTTTTAAGACTTTCCTCGGCTTAAACGGATAATCTTTTAAAAAAATAGAATTCGGAATATATTTCAGATTTGTAAATCCTGCTTTGTGAAATATGTCAAAAAGATAGCGTGAAGGCGCAATATTTTGTTTAGCATTCTTAAATAAGGAGGTAGATAGTTGAGGATTTTTTTTTAATCTCATCGGAAGTTCACCACCGTGGAGTAAAAGAATATAATCGAGCTGTAAATTTCTACAAAGTTGGGCCGCCAGCACTGCATACCAGAAATTTCGCGTACTGTAGGTATCAATTAGCACATAATCTACCCAGGTTTTATTTTTAATAATAGAAGTTAACATTTCAGATAACCTCAGCACCTGATTTTTATGGGAAGATGAAGTTTTTACTTCAAAACCTTCATTTTTTAATAATGGAGATAATTTATCTATAAAAGTTGGCGCCCCGCCCCGGTCTTCCAGTTCATTGCCTATATAAAGCAGTTTTTTCATCTGTTTATATTTTTAACCCAAGGTTGGAATTAGGAACAAATTTATAATTATACTTCGGCTTGTGGCCAATCTTTGGGTCCAGCATTGTGGTGGTTTCATGAATTGAGCACTCTATTCCAATCGGTTTTTACTTTTTCCCAGGCAAAATTTTCAACTTTTTTTCGGGCATTTTCGGTAAGAGATTGTGCTTTTTCCGGGTTTTTTATAAGCCTATCAATTCCGGCAGCCATATCCTGGGCATTATTCACCGGTACCAGTAAGCCATCATCATTATTTTTAATAAGAACAGGCATTCCTCCAACATTTGTGGAAACCACTGCCAGCCCGAGGCTCATTGCTTCTATAACACTAATGGGAGTATTATCTATATTTGTGGTGTTGATAAAGAAATCGTAGTTTTTTGAAAGTTTTGCCCAGGCTTTTTTCTTCAATTTCCCTTTAAACTCAATGTCAAGTTGATTTTTGGCGGCAAACTTCTTACAGGTTTTCATCGTTCCGTCCTTATCGGGTCCCACCATACAAAGTTTGGCGTTTGGATAATCTTTTTTCAACAATAAAAGCACTTCTAAAGCCATTACCGGATTATAGCGTTTCTGAAAACGTCTAACCCACAATAATTTAGGCTGAAAATCTTCCCGTTTTTTAAAGGGATAATTTTCCATCTGAATCGCATTCGGAATAATTTTGGTATTATTAAAACCTTCAGCCTTAAAAATATCGTACAAAAATTTAGAAGGCGCTATATTGATTTTCGCCTTTCCAAAGAGACTCTTACTATATTTTTTGGAAGCGTGTAAGCGTTCCGGAAGGTTACCACCGTGTAAAATGGGTATATATTCTAAATTGTATGCCTGGCAGGTTTTAGCCACCAGATAGGCATAGTAAAAGTTCATCGCCCCATAAGTATCAATAAGCACCACATCGGTAGTTTTATGAAAGCGAACAATAAGTCCGAGCATTTCGATTAAACGCAGACCTTTGTTGCTTCGGGTAGAAGCTGTTTTAACCTTATAACCTTCCTTACGCAGCATTTTACTAAAGAAAGAAATATAGGTAGCCGTAAAGCTATTAATCTGTAAGTCGTTTCCTATGTACAGGATGCTTTTTGTCATCTACTATATATAATAAAGCCAGTCCATAAACGAAGCCCGGTAGGGCAATTCGCATAGCCGAATGATTAATGGTTAAGAACCAAAATGCTAAGAACGCCAAAAAATAATAATTGTTCTTAAACTTTGTCCAGAAAATTATAGGAACTAAGATAAGAATTAGAATCGCAACCAATCCTAGAAGTCCATGTTCTGAGAGCAATCTACTAATTTCATTGTGTGAAGCCGTGGCAGTTCCGGTCATTTCACTTCGCATTCCTTTTCCCTTTCCAACGCCGATCCCAATTACGGGATTATAATAAAATCCCTGGAGCTCGGTAATAATAAGCTCCGTTCTACCTGTAGTTATATCATCTTCCAGTCTTCCGGCTGCATCCCTGTTGGTATATCTATTTACAATAAGGCCTTCGGTTTTAACAGCAGTAAACAACCATATAATAACACCAACTACCGCAAAGAGCCCCATTTTAAATACGATCTTGTTTTGTTCTTTGCTATCCTGTTTATAAAAATATACCACTACAAAAGCCATGATACAAATTACCGCAGTTAAAACTCCTCCCCGGGAGAAAGTTATGATAGCGCGATAACTCATTAGTGCAAGCAAACCCAGATCTATAAAATTTATTGTTTTATTCTTAATGAGAAAAAAACGCGTAAATAGAATTATTGCCCCCATTCCCATGACCGTAGAAATCTGATTAGGCCCATAACCACCCGAAGTTGCGTAATTAGAGTTTGTGCCACTCATTAAAGCTTCTCCAATACTTGGTGTATATAAGAACAAATAGATCATATTTGCTATTAGCGGAAGTAAAAGCATTAACAAAACATAATTAAACTGCGTTTTAGTTATCTTCTTATAATAGCAGTATAATGCTGACACTCCTAAAGTCACCGGACCGCTAAGATTAAAAGCTACAGCTTTTCTAAAAACCACATCATACTCTAATGTAAACGAAGCGACGACCACACCAGGGAAAAGAATAAGGAGATAAAACCAATACGAGACAGTTTTTACCGAAGTTCCTTTGTAAAACATTCCAATGAGAAGAAACAAAATGACGGAATATTTACCGGTTTCATAAAAAACCATAGAACCGGTCATACGATAAAAAACCTCAGCCCCGGAAATATAGGCCGCTGCCATTAGGGCTTCATTATTTTTATTTTCTTTTAGAATGACATAAAATATCCAAAAGCCTAACGTACCGAATAACAAAAACTGGCCCGCCGGTCTATACATATATACCACCACTGCTATCAAAAGATGAAGCAATAGTAATTTTAGATAGTTTATGTATTCTAGTTTTTTAATAGGGTTTCCTTTTATATATAATCTCAGGATGAAATCATCGAATAAATTTTAATATTCTAGAACCTGTTTATTTACTCACTTGTTTCAATAAGATTTCGCTTGAATAAACTTAAATTCTTTTGTAGAAATTAAGTAAATCTAATCTATAGGAATTTTCTCCAAATCGAGAACTTATTCTACTTTTTAGTTCTGCTCCTTTAAGTAAACAAAGTTCCTTATTTTCAGCAAAACTTAAAATTGCCTGAGCAAGTTCTTCGGAGTTTTTCCGATCCACCAAAATTCCGGCGTTTCCAACTACTTCTGGAATCTGCCCCACATTTGTGCATACAACCGGCAGATCGGCCATTCCATATTCCATTAATGCCAAAGGCATACCTTCCGAACGAGAGGATAAAATTCCCAGGTCCGCCTGCTTTAATATTTTAGAGATATTCTTTTGGGTTCCGTAGAAAAAGATTCTATCAGCGGCTGCAGATGAAGAAATTTCTTCCAGCACAGCTTTAGAGTAGACAGTGTCAGGATCTTCCCCTATTAAATGTAAACTAATCATCCGGTTAGATACCGCCGCTATATCGAAAGCCCTCAAGAGATTAAGATGATCTTTTTGCGGTCTTATATTTCCAACACAAATAATCTTAAACCTGTCAATTTCTCCTTTTAATTTAGGAAATGGACTTTTTATTCCATTTTCAACAATAAAGTTATTTAAATGAATTACCCGTTCAGCCTTCAGTGTTTTTTCGGCCCATTTTTTTAAAACTTTATTTACAGATATAATTCCGTCAAAATATCCTGAAAGTGGCTTAAGCACTTTTATGTTTCTTGCTTCCAAATTTTCACTTTCCCCATAATGATCATGCCATACGAGTTTTACTTCATTCGATAACTTCATCAACACTCCCAAAAACCAGGAGGTTCCATGAGCATGAATAATATCAATTTTATTCTTACGAATATATTTTGTGAATTTTAGAATCGCTTTTGGATCGAGACTGGATTTTTTATCCAAAAACAGGTATCCCACCTCAGGTTTTAATTCTTCTTTTAGTAAACCTTCCTGCCGTGTACAGCAAATGAAAGATCCATTCACGAATGGCTCTAACGAATTAGCGGTATTAACCGCCATTCGCTCTGCACCACCGGGGCGTAAACTATCAATTAATTGCAGTACTCTTAATGGTTCCCGGTTTGGGGTTTCTCGATGAATGTTATCCGTTGTGGGTTGTGGGTTTTCGTTTCTCCGTTTGGTGTTTGGCGCTTGTTGTTTGGAGTTATCGTTTGTGAGTTCTCGGTTGTAGGTTATGGGTTGTTGGTTGTGCTTTCCTAAAACTTTCTGGATTGCCTTTTCAAATTTTTCTAAAGTATATTGCTGACTCCATTCCTGGGCGGCAATAGACATTTGCTTCAGTTTTTCTGGATTCTCTATTAGGCTGATTATTTTTGACAAGTCTTTTTCAGAAAAACCTATTCTCGATACATCCCGACTCACGTCGGAACACTCGAACTGACGGCCTTTCTGAGATTTATCTGAATGTATATTATTTAGTAAAATCCCTCTCTTCTCTCTACTCTTTATTCTCTGATCTATACCCGGAATTATTATACCCCGCTCCCCGTAATTTAGCATCCAGGGCACACAAGAAACAGGCATAGCGAGGGGAATACAGCCATACCACATCCCTTCCGCCAGGGCTTTAGGCCAGCCCTCGCTATCTGAGAGTAAAACAACAAAATGTGCTTTTTTATAAGCCTGCTTTAATTCTTCCAGACTTTTACGACCTTTTAGTTTTACGAGATATTGGAGTTCTTTCTTTTGAATATACGATCTTAAAGAATCTTCCAGTACTCCGTCACCATAAATATCAAGTTCTGAAACCACTCCCTTATTTTTAAGACTATCAATAAGTTCAATAGCTTCAGAAATTCCTTTGCCATCCACCAGATTCCCTGTAAAAATAAATTTATAAGGTTGTTTAAAATCTTTTACTATCGATTCTCTGGCTTTTTCTGAAAAACTCGCAGTAAAAAAAGGTATTATATTATCTGATTGATTCGGCCATTCCCCGTAGACCAGTACCTTGATGTTCCTACTCAAAAACCTATTACCTAAAATCCATTTCTGAAACCTATATGTCCAGGGTTGTTTAGCCTCTGGATCCCAGTTTCCTGCATATTTAACCGACTTAGGTTTCTTCGGAAAAAAGACCTGAAGAAGACATCCTATTAAACTAATATTGCCTGGACAGCGCAAATGGATATGATCTGCTTTCTGCATTACTTTAAATACAGAAAAAAAAATATAAGGTAACTTTATTAATGAAGTAAGAACCTTTCCTATTCCTGTAAAACTTATAGCTGGAACCTTGAAAAAATTAAGACTATTAGTTCTATAGGCTTCTTCATTATTTATTGGTTTTAAACTATTTTCAGGTGCAAGTATCAAGACCTCATCTACCTGCTGAAACCATATATTCATCTCTCTAATATATGGTGAATAGCTGTAGTATTTATTATTTTGTATTGAATGGGGAATATATGTAATTACAGCGAAACGCATTTATTGAAAAAGATTATAAAGATCTACAAAATTAAATTTTAAAGTTCTTTTATATTGAAAAGCCTTTTCTCCACTTGTATTTCTATCCCCGTCGTATACCATATAATATCCTTTTTCGTTTGACTGCACATCCAGGTGATGCATCCCCCGATTAAACCAGGGAATTTCTGGTTGAGGACCTAGATACATTTTGTGGGCTAAAGTTAACTCTAATTGCCCGGAATTGTTCTTCAGTTTATGTATTGAAATACCGGTTCCATATCCCAGTGTCCTGTTTTGAACAGGCAAATACCATTCTTCATCTAATTTAAAAAATCGACCTCCGGGTCTACTCTCATTCCCCCATTTCGATTTATAATTTGGATGTTCTTTCCATTTTCCATCTAAAGAATCTGCCGTGAAAAAAAGTTGTTCAAGATTATCATTTACCCCTACTATAAGGTTCAGTTCTTCACTTAATAAAATAGAAGGGTCTTTAATTCCAGTATTATGTAGTAAAGTATCTTCTACCTCCCATTCCAATGGAAATTTTCTTGCTTTATATAATAAAACATTTCCGCTTCCCTTAGTTTCCGGGAGCATATAATATTCATGCTTATATTTAAAGACTTGCGGATAAGAAAGATGAAAATCTTCATCCAGAACGATTCCCTGGTATTGATATTTATTTCCATCCTCTGATGAGAACAAAACAATATTGGCATTGCCTCTTCCCTTTAACTCTGTAAACAAATAAAATTTTGAACTATCCTGAATAAAAAAGGGATCAGCTATATAATTAATATCTTCAGGAATTAAAGCATCGATTTCTTTGTAACTAAAAATGTTGTTTTTGTCCAATTTTGGTGCAGAAAAGAACTTTTGGGTTTGCATATAACCAACTGACCAATTTCCTACGGCCGGAGTTATAAAAGGATATCTATAATTAAAGATTAAAAGGATTATCAGAATGAATAAAAAAAAACTAATAAACCATATTAAAATTTTTCTCATTTTCAATTTTCTATTTGAGGACCTGCATATGTTATAATTTCACCATCATTGAAGAATACAGTTTCACAAGGATAATTCATCTCCTTAAAAAACTCTTCAACTGATTTATAAGTTAATTCCCCCTCAACTAGATGATAGGTTGCAATACTTAAATTGGGTTTGAAATTCGAAAGCATTTTTCTTGCTCCCTTTAGGATATTTAGCTCTGCGCCTTCAACATCCATTTTAATAAAATCTATTTTTTTAATATTATTTTCCTCAACAAAATTATCAAGACTTGTAACTGAAATTATATTTTCCTGAGAATCTTCAGCTTTATAAAATGATGAAGAGGCGACACTGCCCGCTTCATAAAATTTAATTTCTCCCCTATAAGACCAAAGCCCTTCTTTAATAAGCTGAATATTTTTTGGGTTTCCATTTAAATTTAAGTTTTCGTCCAATCCTTGTAAATTCTTTCTATCGGGCTCAAATGAAAATACTTTACCAGATTTCGCTTTTTCAGCATATACCAAACTGAGGATTCCATTAAAAGCGCCAGCATCAATTACAGTATCATCTCTACCAATCTTATAATATTGTTCATAACGCTCAATTTCCTTTGTAATAAAATATAAGGGAGTGGAAGAAAAAATAGACCAAGAAGCTGTTTCTGTCTTGTAAGAATTGTTTTTAAGGCTAAACTTATATCCGGGTTGTTTTGAATTATAGTAAAAAACTTTAATTCGTTCCGTCATAAATTTGGGTAAAAATTTTATAACTCCTCTCATTAAACTGGTTTATTTATTAGCAAACTCCACCATCCTATAACTCGTCCCAGACTCTCGGTAAAAGCCTTTTTTCTTTGTGAAGTGTTAAGGACATTACTGAATCGAACTAAAGTTAATAAAAAAGCTGTAGCGTGCCATTTTATCTTCGACTTTAAACCCGGTGAAGGATATTTTACCCGCCATACATACCAACCATTCCTTATTACCATTTTGCCGTATTTAAACTGATTGGGACGACCAGATTCATTGTGATAATGATAAAGTTGTGCTGCAGTATTAACGTATAGCTGACCTAATTTTGAAGCTCTCAGGCAAAAATCCATATCTTCATAAAGGCCATAGCCTTCAAAGTAAGATGAAAATTTAATTTTATTAAAAAGATCTTTTCGGTAGGACGCCACACCCCCCATAAAACTTTCTACTTTATAGTTTTTTCCGGTAGGCGGTAGAAATCCAATGGCATAGCCATTAGAAAATTTGGGCATATATCCCGGTGGAACATCTGGCTGTAAGCCTAGCTTCTTTCTAAGCAGGTGCCTACTTCCCAATTTTCTTGTAAATCCGTCATATTCAAAATCATCAAATTTTATAACCTCCTTATCTTTTCTCCATTCTACTTCATTTTTAATATATCCCCCAACTGCCAGGGCATCAGGAAATTTTTGGTAAGTATCTAAAAGATTTTGGAAATATGTTGGAGTAATCACAATATCATCATCCAGAAAACAAACAATTTCCGAAGAAGTGACTACTCTTTCTATACCGAAATTTCGCTGCTTTGTGAGTCCCCGATTATCTTCTTCCACCTTGAAGTATTCCAGGTTTTTAATAGAATACCCTTCAAGTTCCTTTCGGGTCTCATCATTCTTAGAACCATCTATAATTAGAATTTGATTCGGAAAAAGTGTTTGTTTGGATACTGATTTAAGTAATGTTAACAAAGGTCCCGGCCTCTGGTAGGTGCAAACGATTAAGGTGAATTTCATTAAATGCTATTAAAAGCGCTCCCCTCTTTTCAGAAGGTTTTGAGCATAAAACATGGCTTTATTAAATTGCAGGATTTTAAAGGGTAGATTAAGAAAACGTAAAGGTGTTTTTTTAAAATCCTTCAAAAGGTACAAAAAGAGATAACGTTTTTTATATTCCTTCACTTGTTCAGGCTTAAAATGCTTTAAAATCCCATAAAGAATGGTAGGGCTTGGTACCGGTCTAATTTTACCTACTGGCTTATCTAACTCCCATGGCTGTCTTTTTCGTTTTTTCCCTAAAACTGAAGATTGCATTCCCCAAAATCTATATCCTCCTGAAGGTGGTTTAAGATGTAAGTTAACCGAATAAGGATTAAACATTAATAGCATACCATTTTTTATAAGCCGGAAACCAAAGTCAGCATCTTCTCCGTAACCGCCATCAAAATTAATATCATTTCCTTTAATTTCTTCTACCCATTCCCTCTTCACGCAAGAATTCGCATTATTAAAGGTTTGAGCAGCCCCTGCCTTATAGCGTTCTCTCCCCTTTCCTTTTAAAATTCTACGCAAATCATCTAAATCCTGACGATAATCTGAGGCTTGAATATCCAATCCAGTACAACCCTCAACCTTATAAGTTTGGAGAAACCTAAGATGATTCTCAACAAAATCCGAGAGGACTCGTGTATCATCATCTGCAAAAATTATATAATCTGATCTACACAGTTCAATCGCCTCATTCCTGGCTTTACAACTTCCTTTAGATTTTTGCCATTTGATTATCAATTCAAAAGGATAATCAGATTTTTTATACAAACTTATGTCCCTCTCTTCTTTTGGTGTAGCATCAACAACAATAACTCGTTTGGGTAAATAAGTTTGATGTTTATAATCTTCCAGCAATTGCAACGTATAATCCTGGCGAAACATTGTAGGAATAATTACATCTACAGTTGGCTTACCAATTAAGTTAGTAAGCGGTCTTGAATGAAAACTGACAGAATTATGCTTTTTGAATTCTTTCCCTCTTGATTTATTATAGGACCTAAATTCTCTTATTGGAGCAGTTACAGATTCTCTCAGATACATATACCAACTATGTCGTTTTTTAAAATTTTTTAGAAAAAATAAATAACGATCTTCTGCAGAAATAATCGGGTCATTATTTTCGCTTGAAAAAAGTCCATCAACAAAGAGCGGAACGGCACCGCCAAACCTTAACATCCTATAACCAAGGTCTAGGGCAGCGGTAGATACTGAAAAATATTCTTCACTAAATCCATTAAAAAATTCCCAACTTTTTTTTCTAACCACAAAACTATGTGGGTTAATCCTCCAGTTCACAGAATAATTCAGGTTAGGCAAATCGTTTAAATAAAACCAAAACACAGCTGTTTGATAAACCAGTTCAGGAAAAATATCTTGATAACCTTGTGTCAGCGAACTGTGCCATAGATCACCAGGCCCGGAAACCAGATCTTCCAGAAGATTAAAATCAGGTTCTCCTGTATAGAGTAAATACTCTCCATCTTTCGTTTGATATTGCTTTAGTTCCATTTTATCAAACATTTATATTTTTCCATTTTCAACGATCTTCTTATAAAAGGCTAAATTTCTTTTAACCACTACCTCAGTTGAAAATTTCTTTTTCACTCTATCTCTAGCTGCCTTACCCATTTCAGCCGCCTCACAAGGATTATCTAACAAGTAAAGGATTTTTTCTGCATAAGCTTTATGATCTTTAGGATTTTCAGTAAATCCAGTTACCCCGTTAAGCATTACTTCTTTTGCCCAACCAATGTTTGAGGTAACCAGTGGCTTTTCCATTGCCATGGCTTCCAGCCAGGTCATGGGTAAAGCCTCTGCAAAACTGGGCAGAGCGATTACAGCTGCCCTGGAGATATGTTCTTTTATCTCTGAATAACTTACTTCGGGAAAATATTTAACCTGGTTTGCAGCTTCAACACTTAATCTTTCTTGAAACAATTCCAGGGTAGATTTGTCTTCAAAAATATCTACCACATCTTTACCGATAAGAAATAATTCTGCTTCCGAATTTCCATAAATTACTTCATTAAAAATTTCGGCAAGTTCCAGCACCCCCTTTTTCCTTATAAGGGTCCCAAAATACAAAACCCTATTTTTAATCTCTACTTGTTCAGCTCCTGAGAACTTATTTACCTCAATACTATTTGGAATAACTTCTATATCCTCTTTTAACTTAAATATTTCCCTGCTTTTCTCTGCAGTAAAACGACTTACCGAAACAAGAGCATTTGCCGATTTTAATGCTGAATTTTCAAAAAAGCGATTTTTAAATTTCTGTTTCCTACTTTCCAGGGCACAGAAATAAGCATCAGATCCATTCATTCGAATAATCAACGAACATGGAAATTTCATAAAGGCAGTGATCCCTGTCCAGTCTGGCGCTTCTATAAGATCAATTTTATTTTTAATTATCGCAGTATTAAGATAGGCTTGCAAATATTTTCTATAAAGGTACCATCCAAAAAACTTATATTTTCGCTGTTCTATAAAATGAAATTCAATATCGTTCTCTTTAAACCTGCGTGGTGTTTTTTGCCCATAGACAAATACACTTACTCGTATATTTTCGGCTACAAGAGAAGATGCAAGATTTTTAATACTTGTTCCGAGTCCGCCCGATGATGTAGATTTAGGGTGTGGGTATTCAGGGGTAAGAAATCCTATGTGCATGGCAACAATTTTATATGTTCTTCTACCATTCTTTCCAGAGAAAATTGCTCTTTAACCAACAAGTTTACTTTCTTATCAATTCTATATTGCTTTTGCAAAACCTTGTCTATAATAGAAGATAAGGTTTGTATATGGCCAGCTTTAAAAATAAATCCGTTTTTTCCTTCTTTGATTACCTCAGGATTCCCCCCTACTGGAGTGGTAATTACCGGTACATTTGCCGCGAGAGCTTCCAATATTGATAGGCTAAAACATTCCATATAGGTAGGCTGCAATAAAAAAGAATATTCTTGCAACAGATTAGGCAATTCAGAAGAACTTCCTTTAAAAGTGATTTTATTTTCCAGATGATATAACTTCACTTTACGTTCTAACTCCATTTGCATTGGGCCTTCCCCGTATATATCAATATGGAGTAAGACTTTATTCTCTTCAGCCAGCAAATTCACAGCCTCAATGAGATCCTGAATCCCTTTTGATTCTCTCAAATGAGAAGCCACGACCATCTTCCCAAAATTTTCGTTCGCTTTTTCTTCATATAAAGAAGCTTTTATTCCGTTATAAACGAGTGCCGTCTTCCTTTTTATATGACTGCCATAATCTTCTAGAATGCAATTAATGGTATATTTTGATACTCCCACAAAACAATCAATATACTTAGCGTATAAAAGCCCCTTTAGCCTATTTCTCAGCTTCTTTTTAATAGGAAAACCATTAATGGGTCTTGGATTATGATCTACGGCGATTATATAAGCTTCCTGTTTATTTTTGAGCTTCTGAAAAAATGGTGTGCATAAGGCGACGAAATGAGTAACTACAATATCATATCGCTTTGAATTCTTTGAATGTTCAAGAAACTGATTTTCTGCAGAAATTCCTTCAGAAGCAAAAACCTTTAATTTTTTATAAAAAGAATGAACCTGGCTGTTACTAAAAAACCAATCTACTTCATAACCTTTTTCTTTACAAGCCTGGTTGTAGGCCATAAAGAAGCGATCCATTCCACCTATCCTTTCCGACTTTAGTTCGTAGTTACAAATTACTGCTATATGTTTTGAAATTTTCAAGCTGTGGAAAGTTGTTTTAGTGAAGCGGCAATCCCTGCACTAGTTCCCTTAAGAGGTTTACCAATTTGCAATCGCAACAAAGATTTACGTTCCGGGGAATGCAAGCCTGGTTTTTCTAAATATGTATTTATCCCTGCTATTAATTCCTTTTTATTTTCAGCTATTATAACCGCACCGCTTTCAACCACTTTTTTATAGTGGGCATATTTTAAAAAGCGCTGATCGTTATAAAGTCCGTTATTTTCACTACCAAAAACGGGATTTATCACCGGTTTATCAAAAACCATAAAATCTAGGCTCATCGTAGAACACATATTAATACCGAGATCTGAAAATTCTAAAATCATCCTAAGGTCTTTAAGATCTTTGGTTGAGGGAATTCGTTGCGACCAGGTTTCAGAATGATTACTTCTGCTTTGGGTCCAGGCGGGATAATTCCACTTTATAAAAGGATATTTTTCTCTTAAATAAGTAAATCTTTCAGGTTCCTCTGCCGGGGAGGTTCTTACAAGAAAATTAAGATTTTCCTCAATTTCATTTTTTATTAAAGCCTCGGCTATGGTTTCAATATATAACGGATCGTTTGCACTGGTAGAGACATCTCCACAACTAAAGCAAATAGTCTTCAATTCAGAATCCAGGTCAAACCGATTATGGAATTCATTTTTAGTACTACTGTACTCTGGCATCACATAAGGTTCAAACTGTGGAGTTCCCACAACTTGAACCTGTTTATCTGAAATTCTACCGTAAAACTGAAGTAGTTCATCTTTCATCAACCCACTCCATACCAAATAATGATTAAAATTTCCCGCCATTCTTCCTTTAGAAGCAAGATTGTCCCAACTGAAAATAAAGCTGCAGGTTTTTATTTCTTCTTTTTCCGCCGCGTATAAAAGTGGAGCGATATAAGGAGGTCTTTGATGAGTAAAAAAAAGAAGACCAGGTTTATACTTACTTAGAAGTTTTCTATAATTTTTAGTTGAAGGATGATTTGCAAAACTTTTTTGTTGAAGCCTGTAGAACCTCTCTATTGATTCTTCAGAATTAAAACGCTCGCTAAGCTTATAGGCGAATCTAACAAGTTTACCCCTTCTTGAATTTGATTCAGTATAATTTGCCCTTAGATTATCCTGAAACCCAAAATTATTCCCAGCATTTTTCTTAAGATGCGCTAGCTCCTTGGTTTTTCTAAAAAACCAGTTAAAACCTGATTCACGATAATCTTCCAGATGCACCAACACACAACCGGAAAGATCAAATTCGTTGAAAACTGAGCTGGGAAGCGCAGAAAAAATAATTATTTGCTGAAAATTCGACTTTATTTCTTCTAAAAAACCGCTTAAAAAAAAGTTCCGAAAACCAACCCCGTCAGTAATCACCAAGCCTAAAGTGTTATCGGAATCCATTTTTTTAGTCATTTTCTTGAATAAGCATTTACACTAATATTAGGCTAAATTCGTGTTCAAATATAATTAGAAATTAACTACAAGCCTAAGCGATTAGTTTATTGATGAAGCAAAAAACTTGCATTCACCCATTGCCAGATGTGAAAACTACTATGCCGCTCTCCTTCTTTATATTTTAGCCATTCCTTCTGCAATTCATCAAGATCAAACCAATCAGCATATTGGCTTTCCGCTATTCTGTTTAGTTGTGCTTCTACCCAAACACTTAATTCGTCACCAAGCCATTCTCGTTGAGGTGTTTGCAAGGGACGTTTTGGTGCATAAGAAATCCCTAAAGGTACCAGTTCTTTTACGAGTTCACGTAACAGGTATTTATTTATACCCCCTTTAATCTTAAAATTTTCAGATTGAGCAAAGGCAAATTCTACTAATCGGTAATCAAGAAATGGCTCCCTGAGTTCGGTACTGGCAGCCATAGATATTCTATCATTGAATCTTAGGGCTCTTGGAATTTTTGTATAGAAGATGTCTCTATATTGTAGGTTTTGGAGTTGATTATCAAAAGGCTTAGGATAATTTGGTTTTTCGGCAAATTTCAATAATTCTTTACTAAAACAATTTATTTTAAAAGGAGAGAAATTCTTTTTTTGCCCCTGAATAGTATCAGAAGGACCTCCACCACGGTAATAATCGTATCCAGCCCATTGCTCATCCATCCCCTGACCATCCAGAAGTACCAACACATTATCCTGTCTTGACTGCCGGAATATTTTTGAATAAGCAATCGTAGGAAATCCCCCAAATGGTTCATCCTGTATAGTGCTTATGGTTCTCGATAATTCTTTAACTTCATTAACATCAAGTCGAATTTTTGATAAAGGATTTCCTGTTTGCGATATCATTTTTTTTACCCAGGGTAACTCATCATATCGTTCATCATCTGAATAGAATGTATACGCACTAATCTTTTCTTTCTCCTGATATTGATTCACAAGAGCTAGTAAAAGGGAACTATCTAATCCTCCACTTATATTAAAACCAACTTCTACATCGGCTCTAAACCTTAACGAAATGCTGTCCTTTAAGAGGCTAAGATATTTCGCTTTGGCTTCTTCAATATTATTATAAACTTTAACTTTCTGAACATTCTCAACGAAGTCATACCATTGTTGAATTTTCAGCTCACCATTCTTAAAGCTTAGAAAATGCCCCGCCGGTAATTGGAAAATATGCTGATAAAAAGTTTCACTGGGAAGACCATATGATCCATACGCGAAGTAATTTGCCCATACTTTTAAGGATGGTTCATTGTTTCTGAGGATTCCGTTTATACTCTTGATCTCACTAGCGTAGAAAAATTCTTCCGCATTTTTGGAATAATAAAATGGCTTAACTCCAAACCTGTCACGGGCAGCAAATAAAGATTTTTCTTTTGTATCCCATATCGCAAAAGAAAACATCCCATTCAGTTTATTCAGAAAATCTTGCCCAAATTTAATATAGGCAGCCATTAGAACTTCCGTATCAGACTCAGTTTTAAATTCGTAGAATGGTTTTAATTCTTCACGCAGTTCAAGGTAATTATAAATTTCACCATTAAAACTTAATTGGTATCTACCTGAATTATCAGAAAATGGCTGATTTGAAGCATCGTTTAAGTCTATAATTGAAAGCCTGTTATGTCCAAGATAAGCAAAGCCAATATCATGAACTTTCCCCGTGTTATCCGGTCCACGATGCTTTTGTAATTCAAGCATTTGCTCCAGATCCCGTTGACGATCAAATGGAGATATAATTCCAGCTATGCCGCACATTAAGACCTGCTTTTTAGTATACTTTCCGCTTTCATCCAGTCGGCTTCGGTATCAAGATTCACATAATCAGTATCTGAATTTTCAATAAATCCAATATTCTCTCCGTAAAGCGAATTTTCTTTGAGTATAATATCTGTTTTGACTAAATATATAGCCCCATCTCTATGAAATGCCTTCGGCAATTCCTGCCGGCGTGAAATAATATTCTCCTCCCCCGTAGCGATTTGCAGTGCTCCATTCTGCTCTTCAAACACCCAATGCGGATTGAATTCGTGAGGAACCTCCCGAACGCTTATAAGAGAATCATGATTTCCTGACTCAAATTCTTTGATAGCTTCATCTATTAAGCCTTTTTTTCTAAAAGGAGTTGTTGGCTGAAGGAGGCAAACAGCATCATAATCCTCATTGGCATTTTCAAAATATGACAAAGCGTGCTTTACAACATCAAGAGAGGGAGTATTATCTTCGGCAAGTTGAGAAGGCCTGGTAAAAGGCACCTCTATCCCATGCTGTTTTCCAGTATTTATAATCTTTTGAGAATCCGAACTTAAGATGCATCGAGTAAGCAGTTTTGAATCTAAAGCTGCCTCGATAGTATATCCTAAAAGTGGTTTTCCTGCCAGAACCTTTATATTCTTACCAGGAATTCCCTTGCTTCCGCCCCTGGCAGGTATAATTCCAAGAATCTTCATTAGTAATTTATTGTTTTACTAAAGCTGAGTTCTGAGCTTGCCAAAATCTCTGCTATTTTCTTTCCGGCTTCTCCGTTGCCATAAATCTGAGAGCCAGGGAATTTATTATAGTTAATAATCTCTTTCAGCGCATCATAAATTTCATCCCTTTGAGGCGAAACATCTCTTACGTTCTTCCCTCGTAACCTTCGGTTTTGTCTATTTCCAATATTTACTACCGGTAATCCCAGGTAGGAACATTCTCTTATCCCTGCACTTGAATTTCCAATTAAGGCACTTGAATGCTTTAGGAGTCTCAGAAAATCCAATGGTTCCATATTTTTAAAAAAATGAATGCTTTTTGGCTTAACCATTTCCCTGAAAGTTCTAATTCCATTAGAGGTGCCATCGGAACCGGCATCAACATTTGGCCAAAACCAAAAAACAGGATAGTTTAATTTATTAATAGCTTCAAGGGTCTCAGTAATATGCTCTCGGGATTTTTGATACTCGGTAGTTACCGGATGCTGCATTACCACGGCGTAGCCATCTTTCCAATTGAGTTCTTCTCCTACACCGCCGTATTTTTCAATTGGATCAAAATTCAGTGTCTGTTCAGCACAAATCTCTTTCACTAAATCTATGGAAGGACAACCAGTATTAATAACTTTTTCCGGGTTCTCACCCAATTTGATTACCCTGGCCCTGGCATCATCACTTGAAACTAAATGCAGATCAGCTAGTTTGGTATTAGCATGTCTTACTTTCTCGTCTATACTGCCGGTAACTTCGCCGCCCTGGATATGAACCAGGGGAATATTCTGATAAGCGGCAGCAATGGAAGTAGCAATGGTCTCAAACCTATCGGCTATAGTCACCACCGCATCAGGCTGAAGATTATAGAATACATTTGTTAGCTCCATCACACCTATCCCGGTAGTTTTCGCCATTGTTGTAGGATTTTCCCCCTCAAGGACCATAAAGACTTTGGCACTTGCTTTAAAACCGTCTTTTTCAATAAAATCTGCAGCATTCCCATATCTATCTAATAATGCAGAACCTGCTAAAACAAGCTGAAGTTCCAAAGATGGATGTGCGTTAATTGCAGTAAGTGCAGACTTTATTCGACTATAAGATGGACGGGCGGTAACTACTACACAAATTTTTCGTTTTGGCATTTTAGTTCTCAGTTAGTTTTGCTAAAGTAGGAAATTTGTTTATGAACGTCATTGGAAGTGATGTATCTCAGAAACCCTCCATGCGAAGACGTCATTGCGAGCGAAGCGAAGCAATCCGTTGCAGTTTAGTCACGATCGTGTTAGGAGACAACTTACAGCAGATTGCCACGTCCACCAGCGGTGGACTCGCAATGACGGTTCGCATAATAAAATATTTTATTTCAAATCCTCCTCTTGTAAAAAATCCCACTGCTTTAAGTCCTGTTTAATCTTCTTACCAATCACCTTCTCAAATTCGGAAGCAGGAATTCCAAAACCTTTAGGTTTTTTTGCTTCCAGATTATCAAATTGGATAACCTGGCCATCTTTTATATCTTTATTTACCGCCAAAGACTTTTCAAAAATATTTTTTAAAGCAGTGAATTTTGAATTATCAGTTTTATCCACAGGATTATTTCTTGCCTTTTCAATATTTCTTACAGCATTTACTAAAGTAGTGATTTCCTCTATTTCCAGAGAAGAAGTCGCATCGGGACCAAAACTCTTTCTGGAGAAAACAGCATGAAATTCTAAAATCTCTGCACCCAAAGCAGCAGCTGCAATACAGGTTTCTACTTTCGCAGAATGATCTGAATAGCCTATAGATACATTATACCTTTCCTTCAATTCCGCTATAACATTCAACCCGTATTCCTCAGGTTTTGTTGGATATGCAGTGGTGCATTGTAAAATAGAATAAGCGACTTTTTTTTCTTTTAAGAACTTTACAGTATCATCCAGCTCATTAAAGGAGCTCATTCCAGAAGATAGAATTACTGGTTTTCCCGTATCGGCAATTTTTTGAAGCAATAAAAAATTATTTACTTCCCCAGAACCTATTTTATATTGGTTTACACCTAATCTCTCTAAAAGATCCACCGCCTCATTACTGAAAGGTGATGCTAGAAATTCCACCTTATTTTTATCACATTCATTTTTTAAAAGTCTCCAGTCTTCTTCTGTGAAACTCATCCGCTTCCAGTAATCGAACCTTGTTTTATCCTGCTGAGAAAACTTAACCCGAAACGGTTCAAATTCACTACTTTCTGCTTCTGCTATATGAACCTGAAATTTAACGGCATCTACCCCCGTTTCAGCGAGTGCTCTGATATAACTTAATGCTATACCCAGACTGCCTTCATGCGCCTGACCAATTTCTGCAATAATTTTCATAATTAAAATTTAATTTTTTCCATTTCCAATATAATTTCCTATTGGCTTCCAATAAATTTTAGCAGGTGGTAAATCTATCCATTTTTTTAACTGATTTTTTGAAAGGGAGTTTCTTGAGAACTTTATAAGTTTATAATTTTCAAATATAGACCATAAGGCCCTTAATGTTAAGTTGAAAATTTTCCACGATTTATATTGTACAGCTTTTTTTAGCTGCATTATAAGTGAATAAAATATTTTTTTAACCATAAATAATTTTGGAAAGAAAATTAAATAATTAAACCAATCTGCTCTCAGAGCCAACATTTGCCTAACGTAATAATCTTTATTATTTACTCGAGCTTTATTATCAACTCGATGATGTACTAAAACTGATGGTAAATAATGTACTTCCCAATCTTTTTGGACTAACTGAAATGATGCAAATGCCTCCTCACCATAAAATTTATACCAACTGGGATAGTTGGGAATATCATTCCACGCTTTCATATTCCAAACATGGCCACATCCGACGAAACTTTTAACAATGGATGAATTTTCATTTGATTGAATCGATGTAGGTACGGTCAAACCCCAAAAAATTCTAAAACTGATTACTGCACAACGATTGTTATATTGAAAATGCTCCTTAATTTTACCTAAAGGATCAATACTTAAGAAATTCGAATCATCATCAAGTGAAATGGCAAAAGTTGAATTTACTTTGCTCAATAAAAAGTTTCGAGAATAAATTAATCCCCTGTTATTGTCATTTCTATATACCTCAATATTTTGATAATTAATTTTTAACCAGTCATAGGTCCCATCGGTGGAAGCATCATCACAAATCAAAATATTAGTTTCACTTAAAATAATATCGGATAGTGAACTCAGAGTAATTTTTAATTCTTGCAATCTATTATAAGTAGTAATTAAAATACTAAAATCTTTCATTATAGTATTATTTTATTCAGCTTATCCCTTAAATAAGCTGAAGACATATAATAAGATAAGTGTTCATATTCTTTATTTTGTACACTATAATTTTTCCAAATTGAGTAAAGGCTACTTATTAAACTCTCTATTTGTTGAACATCATCTATTTCTGCCCACCATTTATAATCTTGACCTAACAATCTTCTTACTTCACTTTTTGCGGGACCTAATATCATTATAGGATTTCCTGATTTTATGCAATGAGGAAATTTTCCGGGCAAGAATGGGCTAAGTTTCGCTTTAGATTCTAAAATTATATTTACGCTAGCAGATTTCTGCATGGTAAGTACGGTTGAGTAGTTTACAACTCCATTACTAATGTATAATTCTAATATATTAGATGTTAATATATCTAATTCTTTTTTATGATAAGAAGAACTCCCAATCAACAACAAACGAGCATCTTTTTCAGCTTCAGGATTTTTTTTAAGAAATTTTAAAAATCCATTGATCAAAGCAAAAGGTGGTCTTTGCTTCATCAAATTACCGGCATGCAATAAATTGAATTTTGAAGGATCGAAATAATCTGGTAACATTGATAATTCATAAGTTTTCTTTAATTGATGTGGAATAATTACACCTTTATTTTTGAACATGCTATAATAACTTTCCATCCATTGTTGCAAATACAAACTTGGATATGCAGCCCATCTACACTTTGCAGCTAAGTCTTTAAAAAAATCTATTTTTTTAAGATATCCAGGCTCATCCCAATTATAGGGTTCTGGATATAAATGAAACGGATAAGGATCGTGAATATAAGCCATCCATTTGGAATGGAATTTTGGCAATTTTAAGATGGCATAATGAGGTCTAAAACTAGCTCCTTTACTTAAAGTTAGAATCAGATTATAGTCCTGAACATTCTCCATTTTCAAAGCTTTACCAATACTTCTAGTATCGTTAAAGAAGGTAAAAGAAAACCCAAAAATAGGCTCCAAACGCTTGGCTAAATTAAGATTTGAGTTATGTTGGATCTTCCTTTGTAACCTACTCAAAAAATAATTAGATCCATATTTAATCTCTTTTATGTTTATACATTCTATAGCATTAAGTTGAATTTCTTTTCTACTGTAATGATATACTTTTAGTTCATACCCGGCTTCCTTTAAATTCTCAATAAGAGCTACATTAGCTTTAGATCCACTGCTATCTTCTACATTAATAGATTCTGCAATAATTAATATTTTCTTATTGGTTTGAGGGATCAAGGATTCTACTTTTGGTTAAAGATAGGTATTTGGATATATTTTTATTTGAGAATATAATAACTATCCCTTTTTAAATATTCAGTATAATAGGAGACTCAACTTGTCACAATCTAATGTATGATTATTCTAAATTTATTAAAAATTCTACAATGCGTGTTGCTGCTTTTCCATCACCATAAGGATTAGGAATTGATGATAACACTACAGGATCGTCTAAAATACTCATTACTTTATCTATAATTTTATTCTTATTTGTTCCTGTTAAATAGCAAAACCCCGCCTCTACAGCTTCTATACGCTCTGTATACTCTCGGGTTACCACAACCTTTTTTTTAAAACTCGGAGCTTCTTCTTGAATACCTCCAGAATCTGAGATTATCATATAACACTGTTCCATCAACCAAATCATAGCAGGATAAGAAACCGGAGGAACCAAATGAATGTTGGAACTACCACCAAGCAAGTTCATTACCGGTTCTTTAATTTGAGGGTTTAGATGCAGAGGATAGATTATTTCCACATCTTCTCTTTTAGATATCTCTAAAAGCGCTTTACATATGTTCAATATCCCATCTCCAAAACTTTCTCTTCTATGTCCGGTTATTAAAATAAGCTTCTTGGTTTGATCTAAATGAGATCTAAGTTCTTTAATTTCATTAAAATTTAAATCCCTTCCAAGTAGTTCTTGCGTCCAAAAAAGTGCATCTACTACGGTATTACCCGTGCAGATAATAGATTTATCATTGACTCCTTCCTGTTTTAAATTTTCAGTAGCATTTTGGGTTGGAGTAAAATGATAATCGGCAATCTTACTTATAATTTGTCGATTACCTTCTTCAGGAAATGGCGATCTCTTATTATAAGTTCTTAATCCCGCCTCTACATGTGCAACCGAGATCGATCTATGGAAAGCTGCAAGCGCAATTATAGAAGCACTGGTAGTGTCTCCTTGTACAAGTACAACATCTGGTAAATAATTATCGAATATTGGATCTATTGCATTTAAAACAGCAGCACTAAGGGTATTCAAACTTTGTTTTGGTGTCATTAGATCCAGATCAAAATCGGGAACAATTTGAAAGAAATCTAAAACCTGATCCAGCATTTCCCTATGTTGAGCGGTAACACATACCTTATAATCTAATCCTCGAAATTGGAGTTCCTTAATAATTGGAACCATTTTTATAGCTTCTGGACGAGTACCGAAACAAAGAAGTATTTTCAAAATTTAAGTATTTTCCCCTTCATATAAAAAATTGGTCTTAGAATGGGATACATTTTAAAACCAAAAATATATTTTATTTTTTCCAATTCTCCAGTGTTGGTTGCATTTAATATATTTTTGATGATAATAATAGAATTTAATCGAAAACCTAGCCTAATAAAGAAATGTTTCAAAGTATGATTTAAAAGGTTTTTGCTTTTCAAATTAGTTATGGTTAGTAAAATTGCTTTTATATAGGAATCAATCCTAATTTTCTTCTTATTCCCAAATTCTCCTGTATTAGAGTGTAGATGCTTTCTTCCAAAAAACAATATTTTTTCAATATTAACCCCTATTTTACCTTCAGAAAGAATACGAGCGTAAAGTTCCCACTCTTCAGCATACATTAAATCTTCATTGAAACGATGTGTTTGAAAACAGTCTTTTCTCCATAAAACTTGACACGAATTAAGAGGAACAGCACCTGTAACAATTTGATCAAGGTTTTTAATAGTCAAAATACTTAGTAAATAATCAATAGAGTAATTAAAATCATAAATAAATTCACCTTTAAAAACAGTTCGGAGATATCTGCAGTAATCCACAGAATTTTTCTCTAATTCATGAACGCTTAATTCTAATAGTAATGGATGGGTAATGTCATCGTCATCAAAAAAAATCACATAATCTCCTTTAGCAATTTCTAATCCCTGATTACGACAGCCAGGCAACCCCTTCTTATGAGAAGTAGATCTTTTGTAATATTTTATTCGAGCATCCTTTCTAATGAAATCTTGAATTAGTTCAAAGGTGCCATCAGCACTTCCATCATCAATTATCAAAAGTTCCCAATTGGAAAATGACTGTTGTTGGATACTTTTTAAAGTCTCTTCTAAGAAATGCGCTCTATTATAAGTAGCCATAATTATGGATACTAAAGAATTTTTCAATATCTGCCCAATTTATGTTTAAAATATCGTAAAGGTTTTAAAATTGCCATACCAATTTTGAATTCCAGCCTATTAATATTTTTTATTTTTCCCTTTTCTTCTGCTTTAATTTTATTTAATAAGAATTTAGCGAAAATTTCAAAATTCTCTATATACAAGGCAGAATGTTTTATATAAACATACTCCATCAATGAGTATTTATTTTTGTTAGCATAAGTAGTTCTTGATACATTTTTTTTTCTATAATGAAATAAAACTTCCGGAATTACATACGCAATTCCACCATTCTTTAGAATTCGTATATAAAACTCCCAATCTTCGAAACCATTACGCATGTTTTCATCGTAACCTAGCACTTCTTTCCAATCTTGTTTCCTGAAAATTGTTCCTAAGGATGAATTTTTAAACAAAAAATTCTGTATTGTCCCCCCTTCAGGTTTAAATAATTGAAAATTATTATCATCCCAAAACCACCTTGCATAGCAGGTAATCATCTTAATATTTAAATTTTTTTCAAAACTTTTTATTGCTAATTCACAAAATTTTGAATCGAAATAGTCATCACTATCCAATACCAAAATAAATTTTCCTGAAGAATTTTGAATACCAATGTTTCTTGCAGAACTAGGACCTTTGTTTTCCTGAGTAATTAGAAGATCAATCTTATGTTCGAGATTCTTTAAAACTCTTTTAGTTTCTAAATTTGAGCCATCATCTACAATAATTATTTCCTTATATGGATAATTTTGACCTATCGCCGAATTTACTGCTTGTTCAATAAACTCTGCATCATCGTAACAGGGAATTATTATTGATATTACAGCATTCATCGTTTGTACATTTCAAGTTTATTTATAATCCTAAATATTAATAGATTATTATCCTTTTTAATTGATTTTATGAAAAAGAAATAATGCTTTTTCAATAATTCTGGATATGAAGATTTTACGTTTTTATACAACTGTTCCTTGTTCCAATCAATAAACTCATCTACTCTTTCCTCGAATTTAATTTTTAACTGGGCCTCTATTAATTGCCAGCTTAAAATGGCTTTTTCTACATTATTCTTTGAACAAAAAGAACTTAAATTATTATCTGTAGCCCATCTATACCAAGCAATTCCCTTTACACTAAATTTTATATTATAAGAATTGGCTATTACCCTTAAAATAAATTCTCCATCATCATTCAACTTTAAACACTCATTCCAATGTCCAGTCAGTTCAATTATTTCTCTATGTATTAAATATGAATGAATTGGAAAATAACCTTTAGAGCTTATCAGTGAAATTAGAAAATCTTCAGGTAATTTAAAATCTGAATATGAAGATAAGTTATCATAAAATTTTTTCTCATTTCCAAACCTTCCCCAACTGCATATAGCTATACTAAATGTGTTTTCATTTTGGAGTAATTTTATTTGGTCCTCAATTTTTTCTTCTGATATAATGTCATCTGCATCTAAAAATTGAATATAAGTAGATTTGGCAAGTTGGATACCTATATTTCTACAAGAACTAGCTCCTTTTACTTTATGATCTGGTCGCCTTATTAAGATAAAGCGTGAATCATTTTTAATAAAATTATTGGCTTTTTGAAATGAATCATCCGTAGATCCATCATCAATAATAATACACAACCAATTTTTAAATGTTTGATTGGAAACCGACTGAAGAGTTTCTAAGATATAATTTTCTTTATTATAAAGTGGAATAATGATGGTTACTTCAGGTGTCATTAGTTTCTCGCAAATTTTATGAAACTATATCCTTTTCCTACAATATAAGCCAACGATATTCCCAAAACAAAAGAAAGCATTTTTGTAACAGATTTCATTCTGGTAAAATAAACTATACTTTTTAAAAAATATGGAATGTTCTCTTTTTCCAAAGCTAATTTGAAAGCATACTGCGCATAACCCGATAAATACCATTCCTTTAATAAAAAAGGAGAAGTTTTATTAATATCATCAAGGGTTAAAATTTTCACTGACGCGGTTGATTTTACTCTTAGTAAAGGAGTGATAGAACTGATTGTACTTAAACTTACATCATGAATTCTTGCATATGTTAAGATTTCATTCACAAATATCCCATTCTTATTTAAGAGCAAAAATCGAGTGAAAAAATTATATTCATCCCCATCTGTTATAATTGCTTCATTAAATTTCAGAAAACATAACACCTCTCTTTTGCCTAAAAAATCATCAGTTATCCATCCTATTACCTGTCTTCCAAAATTATTAGCATTAATCTTATCACTTTTTCTATCAAAATTATATGGCTTGCCTAATTTTCCTTTTTCAGTTTGGAAATTTTGACTATCCCCCACAGCAAAGTCAACATTATTAATCTCTATAGCAGATACTAATTTTTCTATATGATCAATTGTCATTATATCATCGCTATCAAACCATTGAACATAATAACCATCACTTTTTTCAAACCCATAATTTCGACAGGCATTTGCTCCTTTCCTTCTACTTAGAGGTCGTTTTAATAGCGTGAATCGATCATCATTGTAAATAAAATCTTGAATCACTTGCAAGGAATTATCTGTAGACCCATCATCCACGATTACACATTCCCAATTAGTATAGTTTTGATTAACAACACTTTGCAACGTTTCTAATATGAGATGCGCCCTATTAAAATTTGGTATAATGATAGAAACTTTTCTCATTTAAGTTCTTTTCTATTTATACAAATACGACGGATAAATTTAAGGGCTTCATAAATTCCTTCATGCTTAAGTTTTAGGCGAAAAAATTGAAATACAAAATTGAAATTAACCTTTTTAAACGAAAATGTTAACAATTCATATCTTTTCAATATTGCTGTAATCTGATATTGATTGAAATTTTCTAAATACTCATAAATTACGTTATTAAAAAACAAGTAGGTAGTATCTCTCTTCTCCTCTAATAAAAAATCTGATCGGGAAAGATGTATTGCAGATGAACGAAAATAAACACAAGCCTCGTTAATCGAATAAATTTTTCCAAATTCTGAAAATTCCAGCCAAGCCATATCATCTGCATGCCAAGCTAATGGGTAATCATGAAATCCATATTTCTGAAATGAAGTCCGTCTAAATATATGTTCGGAAAGCGAGCTTCTGTTTGCATTAAAAAAACGATCATAAAAAACATCCCGATAATCTTGTAATTTAGGATGACAATACTTTTCTGTCACTGGTTTGCCGTATTCATCAACTACCTGTGATGCAAATTTAACAACCTTAGATTTGGCATCCTCTATTTCATCTAGATTTTTATAAAATGAATTAACGACATTTTCAGATAGTACATCATCATCACAAAGCAACATAATCCACTCTTCACCATTTATCATTCCCAAGCAACGCTCCCATTGCTGTGTAAGAGAAATTGAACCTAAATTTTTATCAAACCTCTTATAAGTAATGTTTAGTTTCTTTTGTGATGAGTTAATTAAAATCCAAGGATCTTGTGGTGATGAATCATCACCTATATAAACATTAAATCTATTGTCGTTTTGTTTTTCCAAAGACTCTAAGCATTCTCTGAAATATTCGTTTTTAAAATAAGGAATGACTATGGCTAATTTTCGATTAATCATATTTTCCAAATAAACTTTTATTAAAAACCTTTTTACAAAAAACGTCAATTATAAATTTTTCACTCTTTAATTTTTCCTCAAAATTTTTATTTTGCTTAAGAAGTAGATCGTTAAGGTGATGGAAGGAACCAAAATTCTTAACATAAAAATCAGCATGCTTCACACTTAAGTATTCATAAATTGACACAAAATCTTTACTGCTAACTCCTGTAGTTCTTGATTTTTTTTTAACCCTATAATAAAAACCATCGAACCCCAAACGTTTAACACCTCCACCCTCCTTCAAAATAGCAATCCAGATTTCCCAATCTTCTAAACCCGAATGCATATTCTCATCGTATCCGCCAACACGCAACCAATCACATTTTTTAAAAATTGCAGAACTATATATCATATTTGATTTAGCAAGCTCAATTAATGAAAAATCATTTAAATCCCATCTTCCTTCTACTTCTCCAAATTTAACCGCTTCCGAATAGACAACTTTTAAATTAGAATCTCTTAGAAAAGCTCGAATAATTAATGAAATATAGTTGTTAGATATCTTATCGTCAGCATCCAATGGTAAAATAAATTCACCTCTAGATTTTAGAATTCCATTATTCCTGCAATTACTAACTCCATTATTTTCTTGTTGCAAATATTTAAATCTTTCATCCTTTTTTAACCAAACAGATGCCACCTCCAAAGTATTATCTGAGCTACCGTCATTTACTATAATACACTCCCAGTTTTTATATTCCTGACACAAGACAGAATTTAATGCATCAGATAGAAATTCGGCTTGATTATAACATGGCACAATAATAGAAATGAGTGGTTCCATCATAATTATATTCTTAAATAATTCTGTTGTTCCATTTTTTTTCGATTTTATAGCTACTTCTTTTACAATGTATTAGAAGATTACCTAAAACAAAGTGTTCTATAGCTAGAAAGAATTTCTTTCCAAGAAAAATTCTTGACATATTATTAATTACATATTTAGAATTTGCATAATGAGAATTATGTATCCCTAAGAAAAATAGTTCAATCAATCTTTTATAAAGGTTATTTAGAAGGTCTAAATCATTAAGGCACATAGCCCTGTTTAAATTCTCTATCAAAAATATCGCTTCAGATTCTTTATTTAATTTATTATAATTTAAATTCTCTGAAGTTTTTGTGCCATTATGTTGTCTATACAAGAATAACTTCCTCGAAGATATAAAATACTGCTCTTTAGAAATAGAAAAGAATATTCTTGAAAATAATTCAGCTTCTTGGCCTCGTGTAAGCCTTGTATCAAAAAGCTTTTTATCTTTTAAAAAAGAGTTTTTAAAAATAACTGAATTTGTAATAATTTGTTGGTTCCAAATAACATAATCCTTGAATAGCTCAATATTAAGATCTAAACTCATTGGAGTTCTATTATCTAATTGGGAATCTGTAAAATATCCAGAACAAATAAATAAATGTATGTCAGAGTTTGATAATGCAATCCTACCTTCTTCTAGATACCCCGGCAACATAACGTCGTCACTATCAAACCATAAGACAAAACTTCCCCTACATAAATCGTAGCCATAATTCCTACAAGAATTTGCTCCTTTAATTAAATTTTCTGGTCTTTCAATGCACCGAATCCTCTCATCTTTTTCTACATAGAATGTCATTAACTCCTTAGTAAAATCTGACGAACCATCATCTATGACCAAGCACTCCCAATACTTATATTCCTGATTAATTATAGATTCAAGAGTAGCGCCTAATAGATCTGCTCTATTATAAGTAGGTATTATTACTGAAAATAAGGGTGATTCTTCCAAAATATTAAATGTAATTAGGTAATTCTGAAAAATCGCAGGCCCTTACGAGTTATAATTGTAATAATAATTCCTGCATAAAACTTAAGCTTTTGTGCAGCTGGAATATTGGCATTCTTCAAAGTACACATCAAATCTCTCCAATATATATATGTTGTTTTTAGTCTATTTAAAATTGAGTCTTGATTTAGTAAAATTCGATGAAAAACCAGGGAGATGTTGTTAGCAACAAATCTTTCCATTCTTTTTTGATTAGTGGTGTTTTGACATTTAGCGGTATTTAATACATAGAGCCAATACTTAAAGATAGATCCCAAATTTCTATCAGAAGAATCTAAGGTAATTGCATCTGGAGTATTGAATCTATAGTTCACAACAGCTCTATCTAAAAATTCAAAATTTAATCCTTTTAAAATAATTCTGTAATGAAATTCTGTGTCTTGAAGTCTATAGAATTTTTCATTAAAAAAAAAATGATGCTCCTTCAAAAAGGAGCTTCTCCAGAGTGGTCCTGCAGTACTTAAAAAAAAATCCCCCATCACATAATCAAAAACTAAATCGTCTGAAAATAACTTTTTAGGCTTAGATTTCCAATTAGAATCTAAACTACCATTAAAATAATTTACATAAGCTATAGAAACATCAAGGTGAGGATTATTTTGTAGATGAGCCGCTTGAATAAGCAATGAATCTGTAATTAAAAGATCATCACTATCTAAAAATTTGATATAATCACCCTTACAATTTCTTAGAGCATAATTTCTACAAGCATTTGCCCCTTTCTTGTAATTATCTGGGTGATGACAATATTTAATCCTCTTATCCTTAGAATAGAACTCCATTAGTTCTTTTGTATAATCATTAGAACCATCATCTATTACCAAACATTCCCAATTAGGATAATTTTGGTTTATAATAGAGTCTAGGGTTTCTCCAATTAAATGAGCCCGGTTATAAGTGGGAATAATTATGGAAACTAGTGACTTCAAAAAAGTTATTTAAAAATTATAAAGCAGGTTTCGATAATTGAAAAGGCTTAACATCAAAGGATGTGTGATTTTTGAAAAAACCATATCTCTCTTGAATGTTAGCTTCTCTACCTAATAATTGCTCCCATTCCTTTAAAATAAATGCCTCATCGGTCCTTTGGACGTCATCCAGGAAAATACTGGCTTGGTCTAAAGTTAGTTTTCTTAGAAAAGGAATTGCTGAATACCTAGCATAAGGAGTACTTCCACCAAATGGGCCATCTACTAAAATAAGATCAAATTTTTCCTCCCCAGTAAAAGTTTTTTCTAAAATTTGAATATCGTACCAGGTTTCCTGTTCTTCTAAGGAATAATTATCCGGAACTTTGGCTAGTGGAGCATATATTACCTTTACATAATCAGAAACACTATGTATTTGTAGCTGTCTTTTCAATTCATTTGCCCATTTTTCATCTGATTCCACGCTGTAAAAAACAGCATCTGATTTTAAAACTTTTAATAATTTTGCAATATAAAACGTTGAAGCTCCTGAACCGAATTCAATAATGCATTTTCGCTTATTAATACTAATATCATTTAGAACGTGAAGAATAGTACTTGGAGAAATTGCCCATCCCGAAAACGGTATAAAACAATCCTCGCTATATAGTTGCTTAAGCTGGCTATCATTAAATAAAACCTGCTGATTTTGATGTTGTTGGTCCCTAAGAAGTCTAACTCTAACATCAATAAATCTTTTTATTTTATTTTTTATATTGTTGATCATTATTTATAATATCTTAAATAAAATCCAGTTCCTACTTTTTGGAGTGCATTTTTCACTTGTTCATCTTCTACTGAGTTTTTAATATCATATTTACCTCTATTAGTAACAATATTGGAAAATTTAAAGTCTGGCGAAATGCCGAATTTATTTTTTATTATTTCATTCATATCTTCTTGAATGTTTTCTAACTTTATCACCTCAACACGCTCCTTTTTTAAATCTTTGAGTTGATTTTCTATACGTGTATTTACGTAATCCCAATACCATGTACACTTTTCTAGACGTGAATAATTTTTCCATTCCGCAGAAGACATTGCACCAATTTTATCTCCTTTCAACCTAAATTGACCAAAATTATTTTCAATCCTATTATCTTTTTCTGTATACCAACCTCTTGGCAAAAAGGATTGAACAGAATCATAAGGGTTACGCATTAAATGTATAAATAAAGAGTTTGGAAAATAGTCTGATAAAAATTCAACCAAATTCCACATTCTGTGGTCTGAATGTATTAGTACCTGTTTTTTTTTCCCTTCCCACTTTCTTTTTCTAAATATCGATTTAAGTTCATTATAAACTTCGATTTTAGTATTAGGATTTTCTGCTAACTTTGTACTTAATTTAATTAGCTCTGGTATAACTTCATGAAAAGCCGTAAACTTTTGATGCTGATTGAACATTCTTGTAATGCTGGTAGAACCACATCTACCTGTACTTAATACAAAAACAATTTTTTCTCTTCTTTTTTTTCGATAAGAAGATTTAAAAAAAATAATGATTTTTTTCTTCAACCTAAATAGAAAAGATTTGATTCTTTTTATTGCCATCTAAAATCTATATAAAATCCTCTTTTGTTAGGAGCAGGTAATTTGCCTGAACCATAAAAATCCCCATTTTCTACAGTAAGCTTTCCTAGCTCCTTTAAATTTTCAATCATTATGTTAGCTTCTAACATACCTGTATTATATGTATACACACCTGTGCTTAAAGGCCATTTATTAATTATCAACACTCCTTCCCCAGTTTCATTAGAATATTTTTTATTTACAACGTCGCTTCTACAAGCGAATAGAAACTTTTCATAAACATCATAAAATGCTATCGAAAGAGATGTTTTATTTCCTGTAGGATTTTTATATTTTATTCTTATTCTTACTTCCTGTCCTATTTGGACAGTATTAATTAGTTTATTTTCCTTGTCCAAAAATTCTACTTTATAAATACCTTTTTGCTTATCTAGATCATAAAAATTCAGATCTTTTTTGTGTTGGTTTTTATTATTAAGATAAAAATCAATAGAGTCTCTAGTGCGACCTTTAAAAACAGATTTCCCATCCTCCAACACGATACCTCTTGTACACAAACTATTAACACTCGCCATATTATGACTTACAAAAAGCACTGTTCTCCCCTCACCAGTAGAAAGGTCCTGCATCTTGCCTATGGCCTTTTTTTGGAATTCAGCGTCACCCACCGCTAACACCTCATCTACCACTAAGATTTCCGGTTCAAGATGTGCGGCAACTGCAAAACCTAAACGTACCGTCATACCACTACTATACCTTTTTACCGGGGTATCTATATATTTTTCGCAACCGGAAAAAGCGATGATCTCATCTAATTTAGTTTTAATTTCTGCTTTAGACATTCCTAATACAGCTCCATTCATAAAGATATTTTCCCGGCCGGTCAGCTCACCATGAAATCCAGTCCCCACTTCCAGTAAAGAAGCTATTCTACCTTTGGTTTTAATTGAGCCTGTAGTTGGAGCAGTAACCCTGGAAAGGAGTTTTAGCAAGGTAGACTTCCCAGCTCCGTTTTTACCAATGATCCCGAGTACCTCTCCTTGTTTAACTTCAAAATTTATATCGCGCAAAGCCCATACATAATCTTCAGTAGCTTTAGCACTCCTATCGTTTACACCACCAACTTTTAAGTATGGATCTTCTTTGCCTCGAATCTGGTGCCACCACCGGTTTACATCGTGCTGTAAACTGCCGGTACCAACAGTACCTAGACGGTATTGTTTAGAAATATTTTCAGCTTTTAAAATAATATTCATCAAATTCCTACAAAATGGTTAATTCTTTACAGCAGATATTATTCCGGAAATGGAATCAAGATTTCTTGAAAAAACAGTAAAGTTATTTTCTCTTAAGACATCCTCTAATGGTTCAGCTTTGAAATCGTGCCATTCTAAAATAATAATATCTATATGATTTAATAGACTATTAGAACTTAATCTATTCATTATTTCATATTCTGCACCCTCACAATCCATCTTAATTACTATTTTGTAATCTCTATTGTCTTTTATAATGGGATTCAAAACTTTATCAACATCCTTTATTTGTACTTTTCTAATTTCAGGACTTTCACGATTAGTGTGGCTGGGACTTAATTTTCCTCTTATCCCACTATTCCCTTTGACGGATTTGTTGTACAAAAAATTTTCTTCCCTATCTTCTGCACCTAATCCATAATTATTAAATTCCGCTATTTTAGTTATATTATTTTCTTTAAAATTCTTCCTCGCTAGGTCGTAGGTATCTCTTACGGGTTCAAAAGCATAAATTCTTTGGATATAATCAAACTGCGAAAAATACATTGAAGCTATTCCTATATTAGCACCTATATCAATTAAAACACACTTTTCTTTTATTATAAACTTATACTCTTCATCGATAAAAATTTCCTTTAAAATCAAAAATTCCTCCTGACTCTCAATATAAAAGGTAAGATCTTCAAAACAGACTTTAAGACTATTTTCGGCATCAGTTATACTTAAATCTGGAAATTTATTAGCTAAAAGATTTATATACTTATAGGAATAGAGCAGTAAATTTTTATGGATTTCAACCTCAAATTTTTCTAACTTTCCTCTAATTTCTTGCTCCCTATTTTTCTTGTTATAAAAAGTATAACCTAATCTATTTATTGCTTTATAAATAAGCTTTTTCATGGGAGACTTTGTTAGGTTGAGAATATAATTTCAACTGTATCTATATTTTTTTCTCGGTGCGGTTAATCCTAGTAGTAAAAGTATAACCAAAACCGTTTAAGTTATTATAAGCATAGGTATCAAGACAAAAATATTTGATTATTTTTAATCCTGGTAATTTTCAGTAATAATTATAGATCCTATATCAATAAAACTTTCCTCAAGCTTCAAATGTAAGAATGTTATTTAACTCTATCTCCTATCTTCTATTTTCACCTCTGGTCTTTACCATCTATTGGCTTTTAAAGAAAAAACTTAATATTCAAAACCTATTTATTCTTATTGCCAGTTATTTCTTTTATGCCTGCTGGGATTATCGCTTTCTTGTACTAATTATATTTAGTACCCTGGTAGACTTTTTTGTAGGAATTCAACTAAACAAACAGAAAACCCCTGGCAAGCGGCGCTACTTATTGGCAATAAGCATATTTACAAATCTCTCTCTTTTAGGCTTCTTTAAATATTATAATTTTTTTATAGATAGCTGGGTTGAATTCACATCTATCATAGGCTTGAACATTAATTTTAATACGCTTAATATAATATTGCCGGTAGGTATCTCCTTCTATACTTTCCAGACACTAAGCTATACTATAGACATATATAAACAGCGCATTAAACCTACCAAAGACCTGATCGCCTTTAGTGCATTCGTCTCTTTTTTTCCACAATTAGTAGCAGGCCCCATAGAGCGTGCGTCCAGCTTGCTTCCCCAGTTTAAAAAAATGAGAAATTTCAATTTTATTCAGGCAAGAAGCGGGATAGAACTTATAATTTGGGGACTTTTCCAAAAAATAGTGATCGCAGATAATTGTGCCACATATGTAAATACAATTTTTACAAATTATGAAAATTTGAATTCTTTAAGTCTTATTCTGGGAGCTGTATATTTCGCTTTCCAGATCTATGGAGATTTTGCAGGCTACTCCAATATTGCTATTGGTAGTGCCAGGTTACTGGGGTTCGACCTTATGCAAAACTTTAATTATCCCTATTTTTCTAAAAACCTGGGAGAATTCTGGCGAAGATGGCATATCTCGCTTTCTACCTGGTTTCGCGATTATGTTTTTATTCCTCTAGGGGGTTCCAGACTCAGTCGTAATAAAACAATTCGTAATATTAGTATCGTTTTCCTGATTAGCGGTTTATGGCATGGAGCTAACTGGACTTTTATCTTTTGGGGTGCTATACACGCGCTTTTTTATATACCGCTCCTTTTTGTGAAGAAAAACACTCATCACTCAAGGTCTTCTATTTCAGCTCATTTTAAAGACTTTTTGAAAATTTCAGGCACATTTATAACAATATGTTTAGCCTGGATATTTTTCCGTTCTCCCACAATAAATACTAGCTTTGACTATCTAAAGCGTATGTTCACCAATATGAATTTCCAGTTGCAATACCTCACTATAGAGCGCTATAATATAGAAATGATGATTCTTATAATTCTTTTTGTAGGTATAGAATGGTTTTCTCAACAAAAAGAACAGCCTATCTATGGCAAGTACAGGTTGCTGAAAACAACCTCAATTCTATTTTTCATTCTTGTCTTTGGGGTTTATTCTGAACATTCCGATTTTATTTATTTCCAATTCTAAATGAAAAGATTTATTGCCTACATACTCTCGATTTTAATTGCTTTAATGTTCTTACTTTTCACATTAGATCAGCTATATAGTTATGTCTATAAGAATGGGTTACCCAGGAATAAAATATCATATCTAATGTCTTTAGAAGGGAAAGAGATTGATTATATTTTCCTCGGATCTTCCAGAGTAGACAATACAATTGATGCGGAAATAATTGAAGATATTACTGGAAAAAAGGCTTTAAATCTTGGGATTCAAGCGACTGAACCGAATGATTTTTATTTACTATTAAAATTAATTGATGAACTAAATATTAAAACGGAAAAGATATTTATTCAGATAGACTATAGTTTTGATTTGGGCGGGAAATCTAAGATTCTCAACAGTTATCTAATGCCTTATACCCAAAATGCTCATATAAGTAATCATCTGGAAGAAACCACTGACGACTATTGGTGGGTTATAAACTTTCCATTTTATAAATATCTTAAATATGACTATAAGATTGGTTTTAGAGAAGTTTTTAGTTCAGGCATTCAGAAACCTTCAAAAACAGACTTTGCAAATGGTTATTTTCCAAAGTATGGCTATAGTGGAGTTCCTCTAAAGGGGAAACTTTCAAAATCTATTGGAAATTTAAATACCTATGTAAATGCTATAAATAATTTTTCCAATAAGAAAAATATAAATGTAATTTACTTTACAGCGCCTTTTTGTCCTAAAACTAAAAATCTTGATTATATATCTAAACTTAAAAGAAAGCTACCTACACTTTGGAATTTTTCCAGACTATTTAGTACCGAAGATTACTTTTATGATTGTAACCACCTAAACAACAAAGGAGCTCAACTCTTTTCTGCAAAAGTTGGCGCAAAAATAAAATCTATAGAATCAGCCAAAGTGGACTAAAGTTTGAATTGACTAAAAAAATTCAACCCTTCACTCTTCACGTAGAACACTTCACTCCTCATCACTTTTAAACAGTATCAATAAAATTCTTTTCCGTTCGGTTAAAAATTATTAACCCCAGCAGAAAAAGTACAATTGAAACCACTAAAGTATATAAAAAGCCAGGCCAGGTAAATGTGCCCGTATCCAATACCATATACCTAAAGCCTTCAATAATTTGCGTTAAGGGGTTGTATTTTACTAACCAGGCCCAGTCGGGCATTTTTTCGGAAACTTCACTTAAAGGATAAGGCACGGCAGAGATATACATTAATAAAGTAGTGGCAAAACCTACCAACACCGTCAAATCCCGGTATTTTGTGGTTAATGCAGAAATCGTCATTCCCGCCCCAAGTCCCAGTAAAGCCATCATTAACACATAAACCGGAAACAAGAGTAGATTAGAATTAGGACTTAACTCAACTCCATTAAATAGAAAATAGAAATAGAAAATAATTAAAATCAGTAACTGGATTCCGAATTTAAACAAATTGGAAATTACCGTTTTTAAAGGCATAATTACTCGTGGAAAATAGACCTTTCCAAAAATACCTGCATTGGCTGTAAAGGTATTAGAGGTTCCGCTAAGACACTGATTAAAATAATTCCAGGCGGTTATTCCTGTAAGGTTAAAAAGAAAGGAAGGCACATTTCCTGTAGGAATACTTGCAATATTATTAAAAACAAGAGTGAAGATTATCGAGGTAAATAGCGGCTGGATAAAATACCAAAGCGGCCCTAAAATGGTTTGCTTATAAACCGTGACTATATCCCTTTTCACAAAAAGAATCAACAGGTCACGATACCGCCAGATCTCCTTAAAATTAAGATCGATCAGCTTTCGCTTTGGGGTGATTTCGTATAGCCAGTCGTTGTTTTCTGTCAAGGTGTTTTGGGAAAATTTTTCAGCAACGAAATTAAGGATTTTTAATTAGTTATTAGTCGGTAGGTTTTTTCTAACATCTAATATATAATATAGTGTGAGATTCTGATTAGCTTTAGCGGAACAAGAAGCATTCTAACTACGCAAAAACCCTTCCGTCACATCGAAGATGTGCCACCTTCCCTTGAAAAAGGGAAGGAGCTTTTATTCCTGATCTCGAAATAAGCAACAAAATATTAAAAAATCCATGGATTCGTGGCAAAACATCAGCAAACTACTTCGGAGCAAGCTCACGAAGCACTATTATTGAAAATATAATTTGATTTCGAGGCAAGCCTCGGAGTTTTCAATCTAGATTATCAAGTAAAAGCATCATTGCGATGGAGGGACGACTGAAGCAATCTCTTTATTCGAAAACTTTCAATCATAAGATTACCACGCTCCTGCGTCGCTCGTAATGACGAGAAACAAGAACCAGGAATAAAGAACAAAGACTAAATATTCGTGGATTCGTGGCGTAAAAAAAGTCGCTAGACTTTAGTCTTTAGACGGTAGTTCTTATGGTTCTAACGACTAATCATTACAGACTAAAAACTCTTATTTCTTCAAATATTGCTTCAAACTACTAATCATTTTGGAAAGTTCGGCTAGTTTTATTCGCTTCGCTCATTATTGTATTATTAGTAAAGAGTGAGGAGTGAAGAGATGAAAATATAAAATAATATATTCATTACTTTTTGTTTAAATAATTTCTGAAACCCAGCAATAACTTACGAACTTCTGTAGCTGACTCAAAGATGATATCTTCTTCATTTATATATTCTAACCTCACCGCAATAAGTAATTGAGTTTCTATTTCGGCAATTGAACCAATTGCAACATTGATAAAATAAAGTAGTTCTTTATTACCCTTTCTGGCTGCTCCTTCAGCAATATTCGAAGGAATTGAAACTGAAGCTCGTCTAAGCTGATTTGTCAAGCCATAAATTTCTGAAGAAGGAAAATTAGAAGTCACCTTATAAATCTCTTCCACCAAATCCATACTCCTTTTCCAAACATCCAGATCTTTATGATTCATCTTGTTATTTATTTCTCTTCACACTTCACCATTCACGCTTAACCAACTATTCGAAATTTCGCATCGCTTTCTTCCACCAGCGTTTGAATTTCCGGGTGGGATCAGATTTTTCTACGTAGCCTTTAGAATACCGGTTATATCCGTAGCCGTAACCATAGCCGTAGCCGTAACCATAGCCGTAGCCATAACCATATTTAGCACGGTGAACAAAGTGGTTTAATACAAAACTGATGTTCTTAATTTCCCCTTTACCGTATTTCTCGTTTATAGACTCCAGCATGCCACGCTTGGTGTAATCCTGGCGCACCAGATAAATTGTAGCATCGGCATGTTTCACCAGATTTAAAGCATCGGCAACCATCCCAATAGGTGGCGTATCCAGGATAATATAGTCGTATTTCTGCTTTAATTCTTCCATCAGCTTATCCATTTGCTCGTTGATAAGCAACTCTGATGGATTTGGCGGTACCGGCCCGGCGGTAATTACATCTAGATATGGAATCTTACTTTGCTGAATAATCTCATCACTACTCGCCTGGTCTATCAAATAATTCACAACTCCTAAATCGTTATTCAATTGGAAATCATCGAAGATCTTCGGCTTTCTTAAATCGACCCCAACCAGCACCGTTTTTCGTTCACTAAGAGCAAAAACCGTTGCGAGGTTCATTGCGCAAAAAGTCTTTCCCTCTCCCGAAACTGAAGAAGTAATCAGCAAAGTTTTGGAACCTGTAACACCCTGTTTTTTATACATAAACTGAAGACTGGAACGCAAACCTCTGAAACCTTCCGAAATAGATGATTTTGGATTATTAAAAACGACCAGATTAGAATCGGTTTTACTTTTTCCTATCATACCAAGAATAGGAATTGGAGATAAACGCGTTACTTCCTGTGCATTATGAATATTGGTATTCATAAAAACTAGCAGGAATACAAAAGTTAAGGGAATTACGCCCCCAACCAGCACAGCCATAACATAATTTAGCTGGGTATTCGGGCCAATTTGCCCACCACCGGTATCTTTAGCCGAATCGATCACCATCACATCACTTACATTCGCAGCTTTTATTAGTCCGGCTTCGCTCCTCTTCTCAAGAAACATATTATAAGATTTCTCGTTAAGGCTGTAACGGCGCTGAATTTTAAGTAGATCCTGTTCTTCCTGCGGAAGTTTACTTATCTCAGATTCCAGTTGGGCGATTTGTCGGTTAATATCCTGCTGCTCCTCCCTCAACAAACCTCTTGAAGAACTGATATTCTCCAGCAAAATTGATTTAACCGAATTGATTTGCCGATCTATATCGTCAAAAACCGGGGAATTCTCTTTAAGTGAATACTGATAATTACTTCTTTCTTCTGCCAGGCCAATAATTCTGGATACACCACTGGCAATACTTCCTTCTGAGATCCCCGCTACAGAAGGCGCTGGCACATTGGAGTAATCATTTCGGGTTTCCAGGTAATTTCTTAAGGTTTCGTAATAAGAAAGTTGCCGCCTGATGTCTTCTTTTCTAAGGTCTAAAGCTGAGAGCCTGTCGGAAAGCTGGGAACTTTCCGCAGAAATATCCATTATTGCATTTTCATTCCTGAATTGATTCAGCTCTGCTTCAACTAATTTTAATGCTTCAGATTGTACTGCTAAACTGGAATCTATAAATCGAATGGTTTTGGTTGCAAAAAGGTTTTTCCGCGCCAGCATATTTTCACTAAGTACACGAACGGTTCCATTGAGATAATCTACAATCCGGTCTTTATTTCCACCGGTTTGATTCATTCTTAAAACCGAAGAACCCTGGGATTCGGGGCTAACATTTACATTTCGGTACCTGCCAACAGCAGAATCAAAATTCATAAAACTCACGTAGAAAGGAGTTCCTGCCTGTAAAGGTTGGTCTACCCTAATAATGGATCCACTAAAAAATGGAAGCCGAACCAGCTCCCCAGATTTATAATTTTTACTGAATTCTTTAGGTTCTACCTCCCTATAAGTTTTCTCTTTGGTTTTATAATTCTGAAGGCTCAAACTCGAAGGCACATTCGCTTTTAAATTATAGGTTACCGAATCTATAAAGGTAATTGTCATCGTCACATTTGTAGCCTGGGCCTTTGCCGTATCTGCCACCACTGTGAATGGGGTGCTGCCATAAGCATCTATACGTTGATATTCGCCTTCTTTTAAATATTGAGTATAAAACTGAAGTTCCTCTACCACCTCTTCGTTATGCGACCGCGATCGCAAGATGGTCATTGCGGTATTCACCTTATCTGAAGTTCCTCCCCAGTTAAAAGTCAAACTGGTATTACTGGTAAAAAAAGGATTCTGATCGTCTTTTATAGAAATGGAATTACCCAGGTTATAAACCGGTAATTTCCTAACGTTATTATAGTAGGCAACCGCCAAACTAATCCCCACTGAAAGTAAAATAAGCTTCCAGTAACTTATAACTTTTAGTACAAAACCTTTAAAATCGAAGGTTGAGCCAACATCTGATATGTGATCGTCTTCGTGCGCCATTTAAATCCTGCTAAATAATAAGATGGTTGTGGTTACAAAAGATAATATGGTAACTCCTGTTCTAAATATTTCCAATCCGGTGGTGCCCAATCCCAGCGCCTTTTGTGGCAAAGCATTTACCAAAATAAGATCGTTGGGTTGTATATAATAATATTCACTTTGGGTCGCATCAATATCGGTTAGATCTATTTTATGAACTTCTTCCCCATATGGATATTGCCTTATAATCTTTACATTTTCCATATCGCCATATTCAGAAATTCCCCCCGCATTAGCCACGGCCTCCATGATGGTCACTTTTTCTTTATAAATTACCTGGCTGCCGGTTCCTATTTCGCCCAGAGTGGTATATCTTATCCCCGCCAGTTTTACTGTAACAAAAAGATTGGCTTCCTCTCTAAAGTAATTTTCCAGTAATAAATTTTCTATTTTCTCTCTTATCTCTCTTTCGGTATAACCTAAAACATTTACTTCGCCTAAAGTGGGAACACGAATATTGCCGTGATCGTCTACCGTGAAACCATCAAAATAAACAGCTTCTTCAGTTGTTGCATTCGGATTTGCTTCTCCAACGGGATTAAACATCCCCACCAGTTCCTGGTCTAGCGCTTTCACCCGAATACTTAAAAGGTCGCCAGTTTGGATGCGATATGGCTTTTTTAACTGCTGAATCTGGATAATACTATCCATTTCCCGGTCCTTACCCTGCAGGTAAGTTGTTTTTTTAGTAGAAATACAAGACGAGAAACTTAAAACTCCCGCCATTAAGATTAAAATGAGATAGTATCTTTTCAGCATATTTTGCTATTGATTCGGGATATCAAGATGATTTAAATCGACCAACGCCTATTTTCACAGCGAGCCAAGCATCTTAATTTAGATAGTTTTAACAAATATAGTTTTTGTAGGCTAATAATAAAATTAAGTCGCAATTTTCCTTTTATTTTGCACAAAACTCAAGTCTGTGAATTATTTAAGTGTAGAGAATATTGCTAAAGCCTACGGGGAACGCGTTTTATTTGAAGATATTTCCTTCGGAATCAATGAAGGACAAAAAGTAGGATTTATAGCTAAAAACGGAACCGGAAAAACTTCGCTTCTGGACATCCTGGCAGGTTTCGATGCGCCAGATGCGGGTAAAGTGGTGTATAGGAAGGATATCACTACTGCATTTCTTCCGCAGGAACCCAATTTAGATCCGAATTTGACGGTGGAAGAAACTATATTTTCTTCAGATAATGAAATTCTGAACATTATAAACCGCTACGAAAAAGCGCTTAAAAATCCTGATGATGCTGAAGCTTATCAAAAGGCTTTTGAAGAAATGGACGCTGCTCAAGCCTGGGATTTTGAAACCCAGTACAAACAAATTTTGTTTAAACTAAAACTGGACGATCTTTCTAAAGAAGTGAAACATCTATCGGGCGGTCAAAAAAAGCGACTTGCGCTTACCGTGATGTTACTGCAAAAACCAAACTTTATCATAATGGATGAGCCTACCAACCACCTAGATCTGGATATGATCGAGTGGCTGGAAGAATATTTTAAGAAAGAGAACTTTACCATTTTTATGGTTACTCACGACAGGTATTTCCTGGAACGAGTTTGTAACGAGATCGTTGAGCTTGATCACGGCAACCTTTACACCTATAAAGGGAACTACGGCTATTACCTTGATAAGAAAGATGCAAGGATGGCTCAGGAGGCCACTAATACTGAAAAAGCTAAACAGCTTTACAAAAAAGAACTGGAATGGATGCGTCGCCAACCTAAAGCGCGTACCACAAAATCTAAATCGAGGATAGACGATTTCCAGGATATTAAAGATCGGGCTCATAAACGCCGCCAGGATCACGAAGTGCAGCTGGAGTTAAATATGGAACGCCTGGGAAGCAAAATTGTGGAACTTCATAATATTGGTAAATCTTTCCAGGATAAACAACTGCTGGAAAATTTCAGTTATAACTTTAAGCGTGGGGAACGCATTGGTATTATTGGAAAAAACGGTACCGGAAAATCAACTTTCCTAAATATCCTAACCGGAGGAATTAAACCCGATACCGGCAAAGTAGTTATTGGGGAAACCATAAAATTCGGTTATTACACTCAATCTGGAATTAATATTAAGCCCGGTCAAAAAGTTATTGAAGTGATTCGGGAGTTTGGTGATTATATTCCTTTGAAAAAGGGTCGGCAAATTTCGGCTCAACAACTTTTAGAGCGCTTTTTATTTGACCGGAAAAAACAATACGATTTTGTTGAAAAATTAAGTGGAGGTGAACGAAAACGACTTTACCTCTGTACAGTGCTTATTCAAAACCCCAACTTCCTAATTCTCGATGAACCTACAAACGATCTTGATATTGTTACGCTGAATGTACTGGAAAGCTTTCTACTCGATTTTCCGGGTTGTTTATTAGTGGTTTCACACGACAGGTATTTTATGGATAAGATCGTTGATCACCTTTTCGTGTTTCAGGGAAATGCAGAAGTTCAGGATTTTCCAGGAAACTATACCGATTATCGCGCTTATGAAGATAGTGCTACTATAGAAGCCAGGGAAGAAACTTCAGAAAGCGATAATAATAAGAAAGACTGGAAAAAGACCAGTTCCGGTACTAAACTAAGTTATAACGAACAAAAAGAGTTTGGAAAACTGGAAAAAGAAATCGCAAAACTAGAGCAGAAAAAAGAGAAACTTCAGCAAAAATTCTTAGAAGATCTTGATCCCGATGAAATTAAAGAAAACTCAATAAAACTGCAGGAAATAGATGACGCCATAGAAACCAAAACCGAACGCTGGTTTGAGCTTGGAGCGAAGGCGGAGTAGTTCAGTTGGCGGTTTTTAGTGGACAGTAAGCAGTATTACACTAAAAAATTTGGACAGTCTGAAATGAAATTTTGTTTGTATAAATTATCTAATAGTTTAAAAATCGTCAAGCTGAATTTATTTCAGCTTCTAACTTGATAGAATTATCCTCATCTTAGATCCTGAAATAAATTCAGGATGACGGAAATGTCGCTTTTCGAACTGTTCAAAATAAAATATAGTAACTTAAGCAAACTACCTCTAGTGAGGTCCAGGAGATAGTTTTGAAAAATAAATCGATTTCGGAATAAGCATTTAAGTACTTAAATCTCAATTAATAAAAAAATAATTTACCAGAAACTCTGCAATTAAAATCCTACATAAAATTCCTTCTAAAATCCCAAAATCAGCATGGGTTGCATTCGCCGTTTGTGTATGATTTGGTAACAAATTGCTTTTATGATAAAAGGAAATACAAAGAATATAAGCTGTTAAAGCAATACCGAAAAGATCTTCTAAAAAATAATACCACCATTCAGGTGACCGATTTTGGTGCCGGGAGTCGAGTGTTTACCTCTAATAAACGTACAATTTCAGCGATTGCTAAAAACGTAGGAATTCCGAAGAAAAGAGCCAGGTTTTTATTTCGTTTGATTACTTACTTAGATTGTAAAAATAATCTTGAATTAGGTACTTCCCTGGGAATAGGTGCCGCTGCTCTGGCTGCAGATAAAAAAAGTAACTTAGTAAGTATTGAAGGTTGCCCCCAAACCGCTGAAGTAGCACGGAAACAACTGAAAAAATTCAACATTAAAAATGCAAACCTAATTGTTGGGGAGTTTGAAGAAATTCTTTCTAAAATTGTGACCCAACCTGAGGAAAAAAGTAAGACTTCCAAAGATTCACAAGGACATCAACAACAAACAAAAAACAATAAACACCAAACAACCTTCGATCTTATTTATTTCGATGGCCATCACACCAAAGAAGCTACATTAAAATATTTTCAACAATTATTACCTACCGCTCATAATAATTCGGTTTTTGTGCTAGATGATATTCACTGGTCTGCAGAGATGGAAGAAGCCTGGGAAGAAATTAAAGCGCATCCAGAAGTAAGAGTAACTATTGACACATTTTTCCTCGGACTTGTATTTTTTAGAAAAGAGCAGGTAAAACAGCATTTTACAATAAGGTTGTAACAAAAATGGCAAACCAGCGTCCTATATACACAAAATTATTTTGGCATGAGTAAAGTCATTGAGATTAGGCAAATTACCAGGGATTTTCCACTCGGAAATGAAGTGGTTAAAGTTTTAAAAGGGATAGACCTGGATATTGATAGAGGTGAATATGTAGCCATTATGGGCCCCTCAGGGTCGGGAAAATCTACCTTAATGAACTTATTGGGTTGCCTGGATACGCCAACTTCCGGAACCTATATCCTTAATGGAAAAGATGCGAGCCAAATGGGTGACGATGAACTTGCCGAAATTAGAAACAAAGAGATCGGTTTTGTTTTTCAAACCTTCAACCTGCTTCCCAGGACTACCGCTCTAGAGAATGTTGCTTTACCAATGATCTATGCCGGTTACAGCAAAACCGACCGAAAAAAACGTGCTGAGGAAGTGCTTACTAATGTTGGCTTAGGAGACCGAATGGACCATAAACCAAATCAACTTTCAGGAGGGCAGCGCCAAAGAGTTGCTGTTGGTAGAGCCCTGGTTAACAAACCTTCCATAATTCTCGCCGATGAACCTACCGGAAACCTGGATTCAAAAACTTCATTAGAAATCATGAATCTTTTTGATGAAATTCACGCCGCGGGAAATACAGTAATTTTAGTTACTCACGAAGAAGAAGTTGCTGAACATGCCCACCGGGTAATTCGTCTTCGAGATGGAATGGTAGAAAGTGATGATCGAAAAGAGGTTATTAGCCAATAAGCGGTTATCCGGATAAATTTCTTTCCAAAATTCCTTAAATCAGATTTTTTCATCTGACTCAAAAAAGGTTTCATAAAAGCCAGACTTCTGCATTTTTCAGAAATTACCAAGATGTTTTCTGGAATTACAATGGGGCTGATTTCCACATCCGGAAGCTTCACATAAAGAGGATTATTCTTAACTTTGAAGTCTAAATATTCACCACAATGAAGCATAAATTTTCAATTTTTCTGCTTGCACTTGCAAGCATTTTTATTTCCTGTAATGACCGGGAAAAAGAAACGAATACTAACCAGGAACAAACCGAAACTAAAGAGAATAGTTCTGTTAAAGTAGATGAATTCGCAGATATTAAGATTCTTAGGTACGAAATACCGGGATGGGGAAATCTAGATCTCAAAGAGCAAAAATTAGTTTATTATCTTACCCAGGCAGGCCTTGCGGGACGAGATATTATTTGGGCTCAAAACTACAAACACAATCTAAAGATTAGAAAAGCTTTAGAGAATGTGTATGCCAATTACGAAGGCGACAAAAATTCTGAAGATTGGAAAGCTTTTAAAACCTACCTAAAACGAATTTGGTTTTCAAACGGCATTCATCATCATTATTCTAATAATAAGATCAAGCCTGATTTTGATAAAGAATACCTTGAAACATTATTATCAGAAACCAATACTGAACTTAGTGGAGAGCCTTTAGAAGTTATTTTTAACGATAAGGACGCTAAAAAAGTAAACTTAGATGAAGCCGAAGGTTTACTTTCGGGATCTGCCACCAATTTTTACGGAGCGGATGTTACCGCTGCTGAAGTTGAAGAATTCTATGCAAATAAAAAATCCCCTAATCCCGAGAAACCGCTTTCTTTCGGTCTCAATTCTAAACTTGTCAAAGAAAACGGGCAATTAAAGGAACAGGTTTACAAAGTTGATGGTCTATATGGCGATGCAATTTCTGAAATTATCAAATGGTTAGAAAAAGCTGAAGCGGTTGCCGAAAACGAAAAACAAGCTAATGCTTTAGGACTTCTTATAGAATATTATAAAACCGGAGATCTTGAAGTTTGGGACGATTATAATGTTGCCTGGGTTGAAGCCACAGAGGGAAATATCGATTATATCAACGGATTTATCGAAGTCTATAATGATCCGTTAGGCTACCGCGGTTCTTATGAGAATATTGTACAGATAAAAGATTTCGATATGTCTCAAAAAATGAAAGTTTTGGAAGATAACGTGCAATGGTTCGAAGACAACGCGCCTATCATGGATGAGCACAAAAAAGAAGAAGTAGTTGGCGTAACCTACAAAACCGTTATTGTTGCCGGGGAAGCCGGAGATGCTTCACCGAGCACGCCCATTGGTGTAAATCTTCCTAATGCAAACTGGATAAGACAGGAACACGGAAGCAAATCTGTTTCTTTAGGTAATATTATTAACGCCTATAGCAAAGCTGGCGGAAGCGAAAAACTTAAAGAGTTTTCTCACGATGAGGAAGAGATTGAGTTAAGTGAGCAGTACGGCGAACAGGCCGATAAATTGCATACTGCACTTCACGAAGTAGTGGGCCACGCATCGGGTAAAATCAATCAGGGAGTTGGTCAGACCAAAGAAACTTTAAAAAGTTATGCCTCTACTATGGAAGAAGGTCGTGCTGATTTAGTGGGACTTTATTACCTGATGGATCCAAAATTAGAAGAATTAGGATTAACTGATGATCATACGAAGCTGGGGAAAGCGGCTTACAACGATTATATCAGGAATGGAATGCTGGGCCAATTAACCAGGATAGAGATGGGCGAAGACATTGAGGAAGCTCACATGAGAAACAGGATGTGGGTAAGTTCCTGGGTTATTGAAAAAGGGAAAGAAGATGGAGTGATCGAAAAAGTTAAAAAAGACGGAAAAACTTATTACGACATTAAAGATTACGAGAAGCTTCGAGAACTTTTTGGAGAGTTATTACGTGAAACCCAAAGAATTAAATCTGAAGGTGATTACGAAGCTGCCAAAAACCTGGTAGAAAATTATGGTGTAAAAGTAGATCAGGAAATTCACAAAGAAGTTTTAGAACGAAATGCAGTCTTTAAGTCAGCGCCTTACAGCGGTTTTGTAAATCCTGAGCTTGTAACCGAAACGGACGAAAGTGGTGAAATTACGACTATTAAGGTAACTCAGCCTGAAAGCTTTGAAGGGCAAATGCTGGAGTATTCTAAGAAATACAACTTTTTGAAAGAAGACGCCGGAGCGGAGTAAAAATTAAGAAGCGAAAATTATTAAATTCCCTTCTTTAATTTTTCTTTAAAATTTAAAGCCACGAATATAAATTGTGTTCGTGGCTTTTTATATGAAAAATATTGAAGACGCTTATTTGAAGTAGCTGTTCAAAAGATTCAACTTATACTTTCTTAACGAATTTAGTTAAGATTACGATCTGCTGTCCTTCTACCTTTCCCTCAATTTGTTCTGCATTATCGTGTACTAAAGAAACCCGGCGCACAGCAGTTCCACGTTTAGCGGTTAAACTACTGCCTTTCACATTTAAATCTTTAGTAAGCACCACGGTGTCACCGGCTTCGATTACTGCTCCATTACTGTCTTTATGAATAACTTCCGGTGTAGTACTTTCTTTGGAGACCAACTGGGATTTAGCAAAAGCTTTCAGCTCGTCTTCCATATACATCATATCCAGTAAATCCTGGGGCCAGCCTTCAGATTTAAGTCTGGTTAGCATTTGAAAAGCAGTTACCTGAACAGCAGGAACCGTACTCCACATAGAATCGTTTAAACAACGCCAGTGATTTACCTCAACTTTATCAAAATCTTCCAGCTGATCGGTGCAAACGTGGCACGCCATAAAACTTCCATCGGTAGCTTCTCCCGGGAAATTCTCAAGGCTATAAACCTGTAAATTATCTGTAGCGCTACAAAGTTCGCAGGTACTATCGCTGCGTTCTCTTAATTCTTTTTCTAAATTCATACTTGATTTTTGAAGTCGCGAAGATAGGTATTAAAGAAGAAATTACTTCTTCAGCCATTTCGCAATTTCATAAGTAGCCTATTCATTAGTTAAATAATCTTCATCATTATCCAATTCATCTTACTTTGAAAAAAACATTTCAATGTAACTCAGCTGATTAAAGGAGATTTTAAAATTATTTAATTCTATGTTTGTAGAATTAAATAATTATTCTACATTTGTAGAGAACGATCTAAACTTGTAGAAAATGAGTCTTTCAAAATCTGAAGAACAATTAATGCAAATCCTCTGGAAACAGGAAAAGGCTTTTATGAAAGACCTTATAGAAGCATACCCAGAACCTAAACCCGCACCTACAACTATTGCCACACTTTTAAAAAGGATGCAGGACAAAAGTTTCGTGGACTACAAACAATATGGCCGTTCCCGAGAATATTTTCCCCTGGTAAAAAAGAAAGATTACTTCTCTAAACAGTTTAATGGAATTATTAAGAATTTTTTCAATGATTCTGCTTCCCAGTTTGCTTCATTTTTCACCAGGGAGACCAATTTAACTAAAGAAGAATTGGAGGATTTAAAGAAGTTAATAGATAACGAAATAAAAAATAAGTAGTTATGGAATGGTATATTTTAAAATCTGTAACGATCCTGACTACTTTACTTCTTTTTTACAAGTTGCTTCTTGAGAAAGAGGATATGCATACGTTCAAGCGTTTTTATTTACTCTTTGCGGTAATAGCATCTATTGGAATTCCCCTTATTACCATTACTACCTATATTGAACCTACTTCTCAAAATTTTGACCCTGCCTTACTTCAATCTTCCGAGGAAATCTCAATAGCAGAAGATCTATCTTTTATGGATTACCTGCCGTTCATTCTTTGGACCATCTATGCATTGGGAGTGACTTTCTTCAGTATAAAATTTATAAGAAATCTAAAAGAATTATTATTGAAGGTTAGGAGGAATCCCAAAGTAAAGAAAGAAGGTTCAACGAGAATACTAGTACGGGAAGAGATTGATCCACATACTTTTTTGAATTATATCTTTCTAAACAAAAAGAAGTATGATCAAAAACAAATTCCAAAGGAAGTAATTATTCACGAAGAAGCACACGCTAATCAAAGACACAGTTTGGATATTCTTTTCGTGGAATTTCTGCAGATTATTTTCTGGATAAATCCGCTAATATTTTTCTTAATAGATTTCATCAAACTCAATCACGAGTTCCTGGCCGACCGCGAGGTACTTAAAAAAGGAATTCAAAAAGCCGAATATCAAACCACATTATTATCATTTTCATCAGGACATTTACATAGTGACTTTGTAAATCCCATTAATTATTCATCAATCAAAAAACGTTTTATAGTTATGAAAACACAAACATCTAAAAAAACAATTTGGACAAAAGGTTTACTTCTTTTGCCTTTAATCGGATTATTAATTTACAGTTGTAGCACGAGGGAGGAAGAGGAAAAAACAAATCGTGAACCTGTTGTCAATAGTCAATCTGCAGAAAAAGCTACCCCAGAAATGGTAAGTGAGTACAACGAGATCGCTAAGTCGTATAATTCGCAGGATGCTAAGCCTGTCGAAGTTACTGATTATACCTAAAAATGTAAAACGAACTTTTTAGGCTAAAGTCATTTCTTCGAATTGGTTGGTAATGATGTTTTTTATGATTTTGGTCTGAATATTCTGGAGACATAATTATTTTAGGGGTAATTTTTATTGTGTCTTTGGGATTTTTTTGTTTTTACGTATTTTTTGGACATACCTATCCCTGTGCATATGTATGATGATATTGATTTTTTGTTTTGGTTATGCGGCTTCGAGTAAACTCGTCATTTCCTCCCAGTCCTCTCTAAAGAAATGATTTTCGTACATCTTAAGCTCTATACTGCGGCCACTTGAAGTTACCTTTGCCGGAACCTCGACAAACCATTCCATAAAGGTACGGTGTTCCTGTTTTTTGAACCTGTCTTTCTTCTGGCGCATCATTAAAGAAATATTATAAGCTAAGACTCCTAATTGCCAGAGGATATCATTTGCCCAGAAGTTATTAGTTAATGTACCTCCGGCCATGGTATGACTTTTCACTTGTTCAATCCAGGTTTCGCTGATCGAACGCAGCTTATATATCTCGTGCAGTTGTGTGGCATCTTTGTCATAGCTACTGATATAACAGGCATATTGGTACAACGGAACAACATCCCGTCCTCCAAGAAACTCCACCTCTATATACTCTTTGACCGTACGTACGGCCTTGAGCTTCCTGGTCTTTTTCCAGCCTTTCGCTTTATAGGAGAACTCACAGATGGCAATATCCTTTTCCATATCTATCATTGTCCATTCTTGCCTTTCCAGCAGTTTTTTGAGATTTTTCAGCTTTACCTTTACCAAATAGTCCCAGTTGTAATCCTCCAACAAGTCAAAGAGATCTCCAGAGAAAAAGCCACTGTCGGCACGGAAGAATACCTTATCGACAGTATTGGGCAGACTGGCTTTGACTTCCTGTAAAAAATCCGTGATACCGTTGGAAGTAAAGGCTGAACCGGTCCTGAACCAACTGTGGTAGAGCATTTTTAATTCGCTTACAAAAATCAAGAGTGGATGATAGCTCCTGGAACCTTTCTTTATAGGATTATATCCTTTGGCGGCCCCTGTCTGATTGCCGCAAACTGTTTTGACGGTCGAATCGGCATCCAAAGTTATGCTGGCCAATTTGCTCTTTTTCAACCAAGCTGCATTTTTGCCAAGTAACAGCTCCTGTAACTTGCGTGCACCACCTTGTCCCATTTTTTTTAAGGTGGCCGATATTGCATTCTGGTTTATACCTTTGTCAAGTTTCAATAAGGTCTTAATCAGTCCATCATTACTGAAGTTGGAGATTTTTTTGATCCGACTGACTCCGCTTATGGAGGCCATTACAATAACTAATAAAATCTGATCTTTACCGAATTTTGTGGCGTTTTGCCAGTGGGTGGGGAAGGAACTACTGAACATTTGCACCAAGCCCTGTTTGTTCATAAATCGGAGGATAGGGTTGAGACCTGCGTATTTAGTAAGACGATTCCCTGAGAATGAATGCTTTACAACTTTCGCTTTTCCGTTTAGTTTATTCTTTGTACTTTTCACCTTCAAAGTGATGTTTGTTTTATTTTATATTTTGTGTTAACAACTTAAATATAAGTAAAATACATCACTTTTTTTTATTTCCATTTTACGATTCTAGGTTATAATAAAATGCGCGAAATTTATAATCTTATGTCTCCAGAGCAGAAAAAAAATGCGGAAATTTTTCCTGAAGTAGAAATTATAGAAGTGGTTGAAAATAAAAAAGCCACACCTGAGATGATTGCAGAGTATAATAAAATCATCAGGAATTTAAATGAGACGGGAATGATTAAACAAAAAAAATCATAACCGGATTATAGAAATCTTAAGTCTAATGACCCTCGAACAAAAGGAAAATGCCGTGCAATCCAAATTTGAAATTCTTCCTCCACCACCGCCGGCTCCACCAAGCTTTGAAAAATTACTGGCAGATGGTGCGACTTTTTATTACCAGGGGAATATTATTGAACCGCAAAAAGCACGAGAATTGGTGGAAGATCAAAAAAAGGTGAATGTGGAAATTACTTATAACAGTAAGGAAAGACCAGTAGTAAGTTTAACCGATAAAGAGAATTAGAAAAACTGATTAAAAAATAAAGAACCTCTTCGATCTAATATCGAAGAGGTTCTTTATTTAATTTTTGGTACCTATCAATCGTTATTACTTTCAATAAACGCATTCACCCGTTCTTCCAAAATTGGCAGCGTAACCACACCCTGCTCTAAAATCACTTCGTGGAAATCGCGAATATCAAAATCACTCCCAAGGGCTTCTTCTGCTTTTTTACGCAATTCCCTGATTTTAATTTCTCCTATTTTATAGGAAACAGCCTGGCCAGGCCAGGAAATATAGCGATCTACCTCTGTATTGATATTATGCATAGAAAGCGCCGTATTTTTCTCGAAATATTCTACCGCTTCATCCCTACTCCAACCCATTGCGTGAATTCCTGTATCGATAACTAATCGGCAAGCACGCCATTGTTCGTAAGTAAGCTTACCAAACATCTCGTATGGCGTAGTGTAAATCCCCATATCTTCAGCTAAGAACTCAGAATACAAGCCCCAACCTTCTCCATAAGCCGATAAATACATATTTCTTCGGAATTTTGGAATACTGTCGCCTAATTCGGCATTTAACGCGTTCTGTAAATGATGTCCCGGCACGGCTTCGTGGGCGGTTAAAGAAGGTAAAACATATAACGGACGATTAGATAAATTATAGGTATTCACCCAGTAATAGCCCGGCTGTGTTTCGTTTGAAGCACCAATATAACGCCCCGTGGTATACTTTGGCGCTATAGCATCAGGTACTTTTGTCACTCCGTAAGGTTTTCTTGGTAAGGTTTTAAAATAAGCTGGAAGTTTCTCGTCAATACGCTTAGCAATATCACGTGCTTCCATTAATAATTCGTCCCCGGTTTTAGCGTAAAATTGTACGTCGGTTCTTAAAAAATGAATGAATTCTTCGAAACTACCCTCAAACTCAACTTCAGCTATTATTTTTTTCATTTCTGAATTAATTCGCGCTACTTCCTCTAAACCAATTTGATGAATTTCTTCTGCCGATAAATCTAAAGTGGTATAATAATCCAGCCTGTTTTGGTAATATTCCCTTCCATTTGGAATTTCAGAAACGCCTAAACTTTTTCGCGTATTTGGTAGATATTCAGTTTCAAAAAATGTTTTAATTCTTTTAAACTGGGGAATCACATTCTTACCAATTGCCTCTTCTGCGGCTTTTAAAACAGAATCTTTTTGCACTTCAGAAAGCGTTTTCGGAAGATTTTCAAAAGGTTCATAGAAGTAGCTTTCTTTTGGATCTTCCACGATTTGGTCGTTATAAGTAGATTCGTATCCTTCAAAAATTATTCTGGGCTGAGTATTTCCTTTTTGTAATCCTTCACGCAATAAGACGAAATGCTGATCTACATAAGTGGGAATCGCATTTAATTTATTCAAATATGCTTTTACCTGATTATAATTATTTAAATCTCTAACCTGGTAAGCAAGGCTTAAATGAAATCCCGAATCTGAAAGCAACGGATTTAAATAAGCTTCGTATTTATAGCGATCTACGGTTTCCTGAAGCTTGAATTTTAGCATTTCCAGAGAAATCTTTTCGGTTTCACTTAAAGAATCGGCCTTTATTTCCTGGAGTTGCTCCAACTGCTTCTCAGCAAATTCCGATTCTTCTTTGTAATATTTCTCGGTAAATAATCCCAAAGGAAATTCTTCACGATCGTAAGCTTTATGATCTTCTATTTCACTAAGGATGGAATCCAATTTTTCTGAAGCTTCCTGTGCAGATAGAAAGGAAATACATACGAAAGCGAGGGCAATGCTGAAAAGTTTTTTCATAAAAAAGTAGAATTTTCAATAAAGATAAGGTTTCTAAGGAAATTGGTAAGGGAGTTGTATTGCCATGAATACACGAATATTTTAGTCAATAGTCTGTAGTTGTTAGGCGTTTGATATAATGAAACTAGCGTCTAAATACTAAAGTCTACCGATTAAATCGATAGAGGTTGCTTCAGTCATTTTTCCTTCGCAATGACACCAATTTTGATAGAATAGGTATTTTCTTCCAGGCATTATGAATCTCCTATATTATCTTATAATATTCGATCATCGTTTCTAGTAGTCATTACAAGCGACGAAGGAGCGTGGTAATCTTTTATTTAGAAGTTTTTCCCACGATCTGAAAAGATAGCTTCAGTCATTCTTTCTTCGCAATGACGCGCGGCTGGATGATTTCTTTAAAATATATCGATATTTTATTGAAACAATTGTGAAATCATGATCTTGAATAATTTAATTTCCCAACATCCTATTCCCCAGCTGCGATAATAATTCCTTTGCATCTCCCCTGGTCTTTTCAGTTTCTATGGCTTTAATTTCGCCATTTTCTTTAATCAGTTTATAGCTAAAAGCAAAGTCGGCATCTGCCCTGGCTATCGGGCTTAAAGTCCCAAAACGAAGATCGTTAAAATAGATTTCTCCTTCTCTTTCTGAAATGGTATACCAACCTTCCGAAATATCAATAAGCCGTTTTACATTTCGCTTTTCAATCCAGTCTCCAAGCAAACGATGGTTTTTAGGATGTGCTACGAACTCTATTGGTTGCGTATCAAAAATTGAATAGTTCCCAATTAAATATGCATCCTCAACTTCCACGTTAGCCGACCATAAAACAGCATTTAGCGGGGCCGGCTTCGTTTCAATTTTATAATAGGCAATATCCTGGTTTTCCAAAGCTTCAGTAAACTTATCAAACGTATAAAGTTTTAAGGCCGGGGTAATAACTAACAAATAAATACTACTTATTAAGAGGCCAAGATTATTTAGTTTTCTTCTTTTTTCAGTTCCTTTTGCTTGTCGCATCGCCAGGATTAAGAACACTAAAAATGGCAAAGTGTATAAAGGGTCTATTACAAAAATGTTCTTATAGGCCAAACGGACTTCTAAAGGCCAAAATAACTGTGTTCCCCAGGTTGTATGAGAATCTAGAAGCGGATGCGTAAAAAAGCCCCAAAACATCAACCAGGACCAGTTTTGCCAGGTTGCAATAGATTTCTTTTCAATCTTTGAAATTAGCCAACCAAAAATGGGTGCAAAAAGTATAGAAAATACGATGGAATGTGTAAAGCCGCGGTGAATTTCAATAGCGGTAATAGTATCGGTAAAAGCGCTGGCAAAAGTATCCAGATCGGGAATTGTGCCCGCAATGGCTCCATAAAGCATCGCTTTGTTTCCAACTTTTTTCCCCAGAACCGCTTCGCCAACCGCAGCGCCTAAGACTATTTGTGTTAGTGAATCCATTTATGACTTTTTTCTTCTCTGATTTGTAACTTCTACTTTTCCAAAAGAAAACTAGATAGTAATAAAGTTTTAATCACGTCATCCTGAACTTGTTTCAGGATCTAATACGTTGATAAGATCATGTTAGAAGCTGAAACAAGTTCAGCTTGACGAAAATAAGACATTCCATATAATCTCAACTAAAGCTTAGAAAAGGTTCCAAAATCCTTAATTCTAGCATTTAATCATCAACAATCTCCATTTTCCTTAGAAGGAATGAGGCATTCATATTCTGGCAAATTCCATCTTTAAATTTATAGTCAAAATGTAACTCATCATTGATAATTTCAGCATCAAAATAGTGGTTTTTCACCTGACTTAATTCCGAAGTAATTTCGCACAAACTCAAATCATGGGTAGCAATGATTCCGGTTGAATTAGAGTTCACCAGTTTCCTGATAAACTTTTTAGAGCCTATAGCTTTATCGCTACTATTGGTTCCTTTTAAAATTTCATCAAGAATAATAAAATACCGATCGGTTTTAATCTCGTCTACTATAAATTTTAAGCGTTTTAATTCTGAAAAGAAATAAGATTCGTCGTCATTTAACGAATCACTGGTGCGCATACTGGTAATGAGTTTAATCGGCGAATACTTACAAGCTTCAGCACAAACCGGAAGCCCAATATTGCTCATTAAAATTTGAAGGGAAACCGTTCTTAAAAATGTACTCTTCCCGGCCATATTCGCGCCTGTAACAATAAAGAATTCTTCGTCTCCAATCGCAAAATCATTGGCAACCCTCTTTTTAGGATCTAAAAGCGGATGTGCCATTTTGCTAGCTGAAATTCCCTTTTTTTCGTTGATGATTTCAGGAAAAACATAGTCTGGATGATTAAACACGAAATTCCCCAGGGAATTATAAGCATCGGTAAATTCAATTACCTCAAACCATTTTTCAACGTTTTGGCGGTATGCTGAAATCCATTTTTCTAGTTTATAACTCTGGCGAAGATCCCAGAGTAAAAAACCGTTACCAAAAATGCCAAAAATCATATTGTTTCGCTGGTCTAATGCATCGATCGCTTTGGAAAATTCTTTGAAAATTGCGGATGCCTTTTTCTTTTCTGAATGAATAAGCGACTGGTTTTTCTTTAAAATTTCTGAAGAAAAATCTTCTTTTTCAAGAAGTTCCAGCAACAAATGATATTGATGAAAAGTATCCTGAACTTTACTTACGCTCCCCGAAAGTAAATTGATTTTCTTCAGGTAAATTCCTGTAAAAAGTAAGCCGGCTAAGAACCACAGAAAAAGATGAATTCCCTTTAAATAATCAAAAGAATAACCCGCGATCACTAGAATGGAAATCACCGAAAAGACAGTGGGCAACCATTTCATATAATTCGGAACAAAATTTTTATAATTTTTAAACCATTTAATGACGGTTTTTGATGGGGTCTCAGTTTTTACCAATCTGGCTAAGGCCGTAAATTCCTGCCTCCATTCAGCTTTAGTTGCAAGTTCTTTAACGGCTTCCTGTTTCTGAGAAATATCTTCTATGCTATTTTCAGTAAAAATACCAGCAAGCTTTTTAGTACCTTCATAAAGTGCGGTTCGGTTGGAATACTGGAAAAAGGAACCCCTTCCAAATAAGTCGATATCCTGGCTGTAAGGATGAACGGGATTTTCAAATTCACTGCCTTCGGGTAAATCCTGAAAATTCCGGGTTTTTAAAATATCAATTTCCAGTTCGTTTAGCTTGATGATTTCCTTTTGCTTATCACTCTTATCTTTAAGATTGCTGTGCCTGGAAACCAGGAATAAAAAAAGTGCAATCCCACCAATAACTACAGGAACGATCACATTCATATTTCCGAAAAAATAATAGATCGTAAAACATATTGCTAGAAAAATAAAAAGCCTGATTAAACTGGAGATCAGCAATTTTTTGGAGATCTTGCTTAATTCCTGCTGGTGTATTTCTTTTTGCTTTGAATAAAATTCTAATGGGTTATTCATCTAAATCTTTAAGTTCTTGTTGTTGCTTTTTGGTTAATCCCGCTTCTACCAAATTGTAAGAATCGTCTACTAATTGAAAAATAAAATCGGGCTTTAAGTGACCATCCAGGATCACTGTGTTCCAATGCTGTTTGTTCATATGGTAACCGGGTAAAATATTATTCTCGTATTCTTCCCGCAATCTTATCGCTGTTTCAGGATCACATTTTAAATTTACACTTAGTGGAATCGCATCAAGACCAGTCAGTGCAAACATCTTGCCCATAACTTTAAAAACCAGCGTATCTGGACCAAAAGGTAAGCCTTCTGTCACGCCTTTTTTACTGATGCAGTAGTTTCTAAGGGTTTCGATGTCCATATATTTAAGAATTGTCATTTCCGTGAAGACGGAAATCTATCTAATAATCAATATGCTAGATCCTGACTTCTCGACTAAGCTCGAAGTGACGAGTTCAGGATGACGTCACCGTCTAATTTTCAATCTTCGCTTGATTTCTATCTTCTAAAGTCAGCGCGGTATAATCTAGCTTCCAACCTATGGTTTCCACTATTTTTTCCATCAATAAAATAGTATCCAGCGCCTCTTTTCTCGCCTGGTCTAAAAGTCCGCTTTGGGGAATTTTATCAACTATATAGTTTTTGGCGTCGCGGTTAATATCAGTAAGATCTGAAGTAGTGAACGGATTTGCCCATCCCTCGCGCTTATCATAATATTTAAAATCTGTTTCTACAGTAAGTAATTCGGGCTGCGGAAAATTGGTGAGCACAATGGTTTTCTTTTCATTCTCGCTATTCATTCGCACTTTACTAAGGTCAAAACCTACGTGTGCTTTGGCATTAACCAACACTATGGCCTTTTTCTTTCCTAAGAGCAAACTCAGGTATTTTTCCTTTAAATTCTCGTAATGATAGACTTCAGAAAAATCGCCTTCAACGGTTATAAATTTGCAAACACTCCTTATTTTATCCATAATCACCAACGACTGCTCATTGGTTTTAAGCTTTGATTTCTCCTTATTAAACCTGGCAAAAATAAAATAAGCCACGACCGCTCCCACGGCCAATCCGATAAATAAAAATTCCATATTAATTTCCTATTTCTCCCAAATGAGTGAACTTGAAGCCTTTTTCATACTTGAGCCCGTAGCCTAAAATACGATCAAAAGCCGCGTGTGAAAACAAAATTACACCTATTAATTGAAATACTTCATTTTGCAGGTAAAATCCCAGGAACCAGATTGAAATCGCAAATCCTTTATGATGAAAAAGGTTATAAATTAAAGCACCAATTTTATTATTGAAGAGATATCCAAGCATTCCAAAATCTGGTGTAAAAAATAAAACTAAAAACCACCACCAGGCAAAGTCTAATCGGCTAAAAGCGAAGATTCCCAATATTAACATTCCGAGTTCTTCAAGTGCGAGTGTTATTTTCATAAGAATTTATATAAAACAGGTTTTGAGGGGCTGGCATCGTTTTCAAAAGAAGCTATTTGCAGGTTTAGCAAATAATCCCCATCCTCAATAGAATTAGGAACATACACAAGTTCGGTAATAGTAGCATCAAACCGAGTGTTTTTCGGATAATTCCAAAAAGCTTTATGCGCCAATAATTTCCCGCCATCCTTTTCCTTATCTACCGAAGGTAAATCTATAAGCAAATGTTTTACACCGGAATTTCTAAGATAAACCGCGGCCTCTTCACTAAGATAAGGCCAATTGGTATGTGAATATTTTTTAGTCTGCTTTTCCCTGAAATTGGGCAGCGTGCGTATAATTAAAGCTTCCGTTTCATTAGGCTGAATTTTCTCCCTCAAAATTGCCTCGGAAATCACCTTATCTTCTCCTCTTGTTTCAGGCTCTACTGAAATCAGTTTAGAAAGAAAGAAGAAAGTTTTTAAGGTTTGATTGACGCTGTAAAATTCCCTGGAAATATGACCTACACATTCGGTATGCGTACCGTGAGCGTGCGGATTAAACTGAATATTATTAAAATTAACCGAGGCTCCTTCTGAAACTTTCCCAATAAAATCACCGTCTTTAACCGGATTTATTTTAGGAGCATCTAAATACCAGGCCACCGGGTTTTTAGCATCGCCCCGCAAACCAATGGAAATATCAATTGGTTTGGAAAGATCGGTTTCGTAAGTTTTCCTGTTGAGTTCTATACTTGCTTTCACAAGATAAATGTATTAAAAAGTTTCTGCTATTAAATATGAAAATGGAATAATAAGAATCTTTGGCAAATGTCATCTGATTGTCATCCAGAACTTGTTTCAGAGCCTGCCCCGATTTTGTTCGGGGATCTAAGTTTTTAGTAACTAGAACATGTTAGAAGCTGAAATAAATTCAGCTTGACGAGGTTTGAGTTTGTTGTATAGTTTTTAAATTGAAAGTCAAAAACAAGCATTTCTTAATCCAGGAAAAACAAATCTGCAGCAATCCCGTCGCTTAAAAATTTCCCTTTGGAAGTAATATGATAGATCCCATTTTGTTCCCGAAGTAGATCTTCCTTTTGTAACGGTTTAGCAAGTTCCAAAAAATGGGCTTTATATTTTTCTCCAAACTTCCCGGAAACCTCAGCAAGCTCTACTCCAAATTTTGTGCGAAGCCGCGTCATTACATATTCGTTGTATTTATCTGAAAGCGATAAGGTCTCAGTTTCTTGGGGAATTTTATCATTTTCCAGGGCTTTTATATATAAAGGATTATTGGAGATGTTCCATTTCCTGGAATCCCCATCATAAGAATGCGCGGCAGGACCAATACCTAAATAAGGTTTCCCCAGCCAATATGCAGTGTTGTTTTCTGAAAAATAATCAGGCTTGCCGAAATTAGAAAACTCGTAATGTTCAAAACCATTTTTTGTAAGGGTTTCCACCAGGATTTCGAAATGAAGTTTAGCGGCTTCATCATCTACCGGTTTTATTTTTCCTCTTTCAATAAATTTTTGAAGCGCGGTATTCGGTTCTACGGTAAGTGCATAACTGGAAATATGCGGTACACCAAGTTCTAACGAAATTTCTATATTTCGCTGCCATTGTTGTACACTCATTCCCGGGATTCCGTAGATAAGATCTATAGAAATATTATCGAAATATGATTTTGCGAGTTTTATACTTTTTAAAGCTTCCTCGGAGTTATGCGCGCGGTTCATCAGCTTTAAATCTTCTTCAAAAAAAGATTGAACTCCAATACTCAACCGGTTTATTTTAGAAGCCTTAAGCATTTTCAACTTTTCTTCGGTTAAGTCATCGGGATTTGCTTCCAGGGTTATTTCAGGATTTTCAGCAATCTTATAATTCGAGTAAATAGTCTCAAAAATTTGTTGAAGTTCCTCCGCTTCTAACAAACTGGGAGTTCCGCCACCAAAATAGATCGTCTGGATTTCAGGAGAGTTAAGCTCATTTTTCCGCAGCACTAATTCCCTACATAACATTTCCACAAGCTTTCCCTTCTTTTTTAAAGAGGTAGAGAAATGAAAATCACAATAGTGACAAGCCTGCTTACAGAAAGGAATGTGAATGTACAAGCCCGCAGCCCCTCCCGGCCTCCCCGAAGGGGAGGAGTTATCAGCAATTCCATATAATAACTTTTCTCTCAAAATTTTAACCTCTTTCATTAATTCATAAACACCCTACTTCTGGTCTGGGAATTTCATTTTTTCTTTGGGGGGCCAGAGGTTTTCCCCCTTTGGGGGTTAGGGGTCTGAACTCGTGGCTCATTTTGCCTTACGAAGGCAGCCCAACCGGAATAGCTTTTCCCCACTTCGGTTATACCTGAATTGTAAAAATGACAAACCGCAGCTGCAAGTCCGTCGGTTGAGTCGAGATTCTTTGGTAATGATTTCAAACCTAATAAACTTTGCAGCATTTTTGCCACCTGCTCTTTACTGGCATTCCCATTCCCGGTAATTGCCATTTTAATTTTCTTGGGTAAATATTCAGTAATTGGTATTTCTCTTGAAAGTCCGGCGGCCATAGCCACGCCCTGTGCCCTTCCCAGCTTAAGCATAGATTGTACATTTTTACCAAAAAACGGGGCTTCAATTGCAATTTCATCTGGATGATAAGTATCTATCAACTCTATGGTACGTTCAAAAATCAATTTTAGTTTAACGTAATGATCGCTGTATTTACTTAGCTGCAACTCGTTTAGCTGCATAAATTTCATCTGCTTGTTTTCCACTTTTATGAGTCCGAAGCCCATAATGGTGGTACCGGGATCAATTCCTAAAATGATTCTTTCGCTTTTCAAAATACTTTTTTCAATTTAAAATTCACCAAATTATAGGTAGCTTAGCAAAGCTAAGCAATTTCATTTCCTTACTCGCTAAGCGAGATTTCAAATACGCCATAGTTAAGATATTTTCTCTTTCTACTGCTCTTCAATTTGCAGTGATTTGATTTACTTTACAGGGAAATTAAGACTTTAAAAACCGAGTATGTTCATCTTTATCATAATCTGTATTTGTTATTCGGTTTTAATGCTAATGCTGCTTTACGGCTGGAAAAAAATTCCTGAATTCTCTTCGGAAAGTTCCCCTGCGGAAATTCGGTTTTCGATCATTGTTCCTTTTAGAAATGAAACTGAAAATTTACCGAATTTATTGAATTCCTTATCCCGGATAAATTATCCTGAATCTAAGTTTGAAATACTCCTGGTGAACGATGAATCTGAAGATAATTCGGTGGAAATCATCGAGGAATTTCAGGAGAATCATTCAGAATTCGGTGTAAAACTTTTAGAAAACAAACGGGTTTCCAATTCTCCAAAAAAAAACGCCATTAACACTGCGATTAATTCTGCTAATTTTGAATATATAATTACCACAGATGCCGACTGTAAGATTCCTAAAAACTGGTTAAAAAGCTACAATGATTTTATCCTTAAAACCGGAAATAAACTCATTGCCGGGCCGGTGGCTTTAAGTTCTCTTCCAACAGCAAACACAAATATAAAACGTAAAAATATCTTAAGGAACTTTGAAGAGTTAGATGTTTTAAGTCTGCAGGCATCTACTGCCGGAGCCTTCGGTATCGGGAAAGCATTTATGTGCAATGGCGCAAATTTATGTTATGAGAAAGATGCCTTTTTAGAAGTTTCAGGGTTTACCGGAAATGATAACATTGCAAGCGGTGATGATGTTTTTTTGCTTCAAAAATTTCAACAGGAGAATTATAAAATCGGGTTTTTAAAAAGTAAAGAAGTACTCGTTTATACCAAACCTCAACAAAGTTTTGGTAATTTGGTGTCACAGCGAATTCGTTGGGCTTCTAAAGCGCCGGCTTATAAAGGTTTATTTGCAAAATTCACCGGAGTAAGCGTACTTTTGATGAACCTAAGTCTTGTGATCGCTCTTTTTTTAGTCTTCTTTCAAATCCTGCCCTACCAGCCTATTTTGATTATTTTTCTAATAAAATTTAATCTTGATTTTATACTGATCTACAGTTCAGCTAAATTTTTTCAGCGAGAAACAGTATTGCGAAGTTATTTTTGGAGCAGCATCTTTTATCCTTTTTTTAGCACTTACGTCGGGGTTAAATCCCTATTTTCGGACTTTTCCTGGAAGGGAAGACAATTTAAAAACTAAAGATGAATTATTATATTTTAGATTATATCACCTCTGATAATTACCTGGAGGAAAGGGTGAAATACCGAAAAGAACACTTAAATCACGCCACCGAATATTTTAATGAAGGCTATTTAATACTTGGAGGAGCCATCGACTCGGCAAACGAAGCGGTATTAGTTTTTAAAGCTGACTCTGATAAAATTGTCAAAGCTTTCGCAGAAAACGATCCCTATGTAAAAAACGGCCTTATTAAAAGCTGGTTGGTAAAAAAATGGAATGTGGTGATTGGGGATTAATCTATTCCGCCTTAATAACAATTGGCATTTTAAAAACGGTAGAAACCGGTACACCGCGCTTACTGGCGGGATAAATTTTTGGTAGAGAATCTATGCTCTGGTCTAACCACATTCGCAATTCTGGAAGTTGATTATTCAAGGTAGAATCTATTTTAACCGAATCGATCTCGGGACGGCCAGCACTATTTATTTCCAGGTAAAGATAAAGCGTATCGTCTATAGATTCTGTAACTACCGGTTGTTGTTTAGAAAGATAAGCATAAATATTTTCGGCTACTTCCCGCTCAAAACATTCCCGGGCCGCAAGTAGTTCGGTTTCGTCCTGGCAGTCTTCAAAAGTAGGGTATTCGTCTACTTCTTTCCAATTAAGTGTTCGGGATTCCAGTTCCAGCACCTCTTCAGAAGAAATTTTCTTGGTCTCAAAATTACAGGAGGAAATTAGGAAAAGTGCAATTACAAATAATCCACGTCGAAACAAAATCAAAAGGGAATGGCAGAAGAAATAAGACTTAAATCTTGAGATAGGTTTCAGAGCATTTAAATCTCGATTATCGAGTAAAGCTTTTTTCATTGGCAAACGCACTTGGACTTTAAGCAAAAGTAAGGAAAATTAGGAGAAAGGCTGGGGAAAATAAAAAGCTAATCTTCTATTGCATCCAGTTTTAAAGACTTTATTTCTAACTGCCATGCAGCCTCATCAAGATCCAGGTTTTTATACTCCAAAAGATATTTATTCGTTTTTGATTTCAAACCTTCCACGGCCCGTAAAAGTTGATGATTTATATCCATAATAAAACCGTGTTTCAGGTTCTTGTCTGCATAAATATTATAAACAAGTCGGTTATATTTCACCGCTGGCTGCTTATAAACCAAAGTTTTTGTTTCTTCTAAAAGTTCGTTCATGCTCAGTTTTTGCTCTTCCAAATAGATATTTTTATCGGCGTCTACAAAAACATTGATTTCAAAAGCTTCCTGGGAAAGCCCTGTATTAGCAATGAGAAAAAGACTGAAAAAAAGTAAAGTAATTTTAAATTTCATAGGTGTTGATTCAAAGTTATTTTCAAATGCTCGATGGGGAAAATTAAATTAATTCTCAGCTAAATGCATCTTTTTCTTTAGGTCGCTTGCCCGGGTTTTTGCCCTGTATAACATTCCATCGTTACCAATGGTTTCATATTTATTAAAATAAGCTATGTAATAATTTATAACGGTTGAATCGTCTGCCATATAATTATCGGCAGCTACGGCACGTTCGTATAAAGCTCTCTCATTATCTGGGTTTTCTTCCAGGGCTTTATTAAAATAATCTAACGCGTCTTTATATTTTTCCTGCATCTTATAGGTTAGTCCCAAACTCAAATATTCGGCATCTACCGGTTGCTTCTTTATAAGAATAGACATTAATAAATGGGTTTCAGATTTATCTAAATCCCCGGTTAGGGCATATAATTTCCCGAGGGTATAATGTGTGTCTGAATTTCGGTCTTCCATCTCCAAAGCTTTATTATAGTTTTTAATTGCTTTTTCATACTCATTAAGTCGATAATACGCAAACCCAAGTTTACTATAGATAAATTCTGAATCCTGCCCAATTTCTATCAGCTTTTCATAAGGCTGGAGCGCTTCTTTGTAAAGTTTCAAAGAAGAATAAGTTTGTGCCAGAATAGAAAGTAAAGAAGGATTATTGGGATTTGCCCGAAGTCCGCGTTTACTATAATGCTCTGCCATAGTGTACTGCCGGTTCCTTAATTTATCTTTAGCTACTTTATAAAGCGCTGCCTGGTGCGTGGTGTCCAGCATTATAGTGTACGTAAAAAAATGAATCGCAGTACTATCCTTTAGTTTTTCCCTGATTAATCCTTGCTGATATTTAAAACTGGCATTTTTTGGATATTTTTCGTTCAAAACCTTAAAAAGGCTGTCGGCAGCTTCCAGTTTCCCGGTTTTGACCAGTAATTCTCCATAGTCTATGGTGGTTAGAATGCGATCTGGATTTTGGTCTAAAACCTTTTTGTAGTTCTCAAGTGCAATCTCCGGCTGCCGGTTGGCAGCATAATTTTTAGCCAGTTTTAAGTAGGTTTTCTCTGTTTGAGGAGCTATTTCCTGAAGTTTTTTTATGGCCTCAGCATATTCTCCCACGGCATACAAACTGTCTGAAACAGCCAAAGCCGAAGTTTGAGCTTCGGCTTTAAAGGCTACTAACATTAAAATAATTATTAGACTAACTCTATTCACTGCTACCTACTTGAAAAACTATAGGAAGAGAATACATCACACTTATGTCTTTACCATCTTGTTTCCCCGGCTGCATCTGTGGAAGTTCAGAAATAACTCTTATGGCTTCTTCCTGTAAAGCTGGATGTGAAGCTCGTGCTTTTACATCTACTACTTCTCCGGTTCTATCTATCCTAAATTGAGCAATTACGCGATTAACACCTTTTAAGTTTAATTGTTTTCCTAAACCGGTATTAAAATTTTTATTTACAAATTGGGAAATCTGGCGACTCATACATTCTTTTCTCTCCTCATTAGTACTTAGGTTTTCACAACCAACAAATACCGGCACATCTTCTACTACTGCAAATGGCACCCCAACTTCTTTTTCTGTAACGATAGGCGGCAATGGCGGTGGTGGTGGCGTTGATCCCTTTTCATTTTGACTCATCGCATCTAGAATTTCAAATAATTGCTGCTTTTCGGTGTCTGATAATTTCTTACCATCATCAATGGCCATTTTAATTTCTGCTAATTGTTCTGAAATGGACTGATTCTCTTCCAGACCTTCTCTATTTTCTGAACAGGAAACATAAGTCAGCATCATAAAGAGTAAAGGCAGCACAAATAAATACTTGAATTTCGCAATTGTTTTTGATCTTGATTTTTGTAACATAATAATTCGTTTTTTGATTAATGAATGATTAAAAAATTGATTGATGAATGAAATATTCTGCGTGTTAAACGCGGTGTTAAGCAACTGTTCATAATAGCTGCGTTTGGTTGTGGTTTTCACCACGTTTGCATCGGCGATGAACTCGTGCAAAGTGGCAATCCTGCTTTGGTAGATATAAACCAGCGGATTAAACCAAAATATAATCTTTAAAGCTTCAAAAAATACCAGGTCCAGGCTATGCCTTTGTTTTACGTGAACTAGCTCGTGAGACAAAATTTGCTGCTTTTCTGCTTCAGATAATTTATCACCTAAAAAGATGGTTTTGAAAAAAGTACAGGCAATGTTTGAGTTTGGAACTTCAATAATTCGTAGCTCTTTATCTTCTGAAATTCTTCTAAAACGGAATAGATGATTTAAGTTTTGATATTTTTTCAGCAATAAAATTAAGCTAAGTACCACTCCTGAAACATAGGTTACCAGCCACCAGTTTATTTGTAAACCCTGCTCCTGCACTAAGTTTACAGTAGGCAATTGCTGAATATTCTCTGGTTGTCCACCAATATAAACTTCGGGAAGCAAAACCTGTGAAAGTGCAGAAATAGAGTCTGCCGGAACAAGCGCCGATAAACTTTCAAATTTCAATAATGGCAGTAAAAGTGAAACAAGCGGTGTTACTAATAAATACAGCCTGTTTATCGTAAAAAATGTCTCTTTTTTTAGCAGCAGTTCATACATCAGCAAAAAACCGAGTTGAAACATAACTACCTGAAGTATATAATCTAACATTACTTTTCTTTTTTATTGATTTCTTTTAAAATGGCTTCCAGGTCTTTAGTGTCCATATCGTTTTTCTTCATAAAAAAAGAAACCATACTTTTAAAGGAGCCGTTAAAATAATTGTTCATCAATTTATTGATGCTTTGATTGCTATAAGTTTCACGAGCCAAAAGCGGAAAATACAAATAGCCCTTCCCTTTCTTTTCGTGATCTACAAAACCTTTGTCTTCCAGGATTCTCACAATGGTAGAAACCGTATTATAAGCCGGTTTAGGCTCTGGCATTTCTTCTATTATTGAAGCGACATTGGCTTTCTCCAGTTTCCAGAGAATTTGCATAATCTCTTCTTCGGCTTTGGTTAGTTGTTTCATAATTAATGTTTGTCATTTCCGCGCAGGCGGAAATCTCTTATTATATTCATTTGTCATTCCCACGCAGGTCGAATCTATATCCAAACCTTTAATTCTTATTCCACGTCAAGCTGAATTTATTTCAGACTTTATCCCGAATTAACTCGGGATTCCAGGATTAATTGAAACTAGATCTCCGAATCTATTCGGAGCAGGCTCTGAAACAAGTTCAGGATGTCGTAAAATTCAAGTTCAACACTGCTAATATAAACTAACATTTTAGTTTAACCTAATAATTTAGTTAAAAACTTCTTCGGAATTAAATTATATTTGATAATCAAAACATTTAAAAGACTATGGATCTAATATTATTTGGAGTTGGAGCGGTTTTAATGATCCTTGGAATTCTGGGAAGTTTTTTACCGGTTTTGCCCGGTGTACCGCTTAGTTGGGTGGGATTATTGCTTCTTTATTTAGCACCGTCTGTCCCTATAAATTATTGGGTTTTAGGCATCGCTTTTGTACTCGCTGCCATAATTTATGCCCTTCAACTTATTATTCCGGCAATGGGAACAAAAAAATACGGCGGAAGTAAAGCCGGAATGTGGGGCGCTACTATTGGATTGGTAATCGGGATTTTTGTTCCAATCCCGCTGGGAGTAATAATAGGAGCTTTTGCAGGAGCCTTTATTGGGGAAATTATTAATAAATCTGATTCTAAATCGGCTTTACGGGCAGCCTACGGATCTTTTATTGGTCTTCTTGCTTCTACATTTATGGAGTTGGTAGTAGCGGTAGGGTTTTTAATTTTCTTCAGCTATAAAGCCTGGGAATTTAGGGAATTGATATTTTAAAAAAGAGGCTGTTTAAAAATGGTTTAACTAAAGTCTGGTAAATTTGGGCTAAACAAAATGAGATGTAAAACCTGTTATTTTTAAACAGCCTCTGCAAGCATCTTAATGTGCTACAAAAACAGCCTTTCTTTTCTTGAGCTGCTGGTCAAGTTCGAAGATGGTTTTTTTGATGGCTAATTCAAAACTTTCTTCTGTTGAGGAAGCAAAAATCCTGGGGCCGGGAGCACTAAGCTCGATCTCACAAATTTTTGATCTTCCCGTTGGGTCATTTTCTTCTTTAAAATAAACTTCGGCTCTAATAAGCCATTCATATTTTTCTGATAATTTATCTAAGTGTTCTGATACAAATTGAGTTAAATTCTGACTTCCTTTTGTTTTTATAAATTGAATATTGATGAACATAGTAGTAGGTTTTAATTGTTAGTTCAAAATTAGGTTTAAGGTTTCTTATTAAATATGATAAAGGTCACTTTGGATTCAATTAGACCAAATCATAACGATCAATTTATGAGTATTCAGGTCGCTTGTCGGTATCTTTTATATACTCTGTAATTTTAAAAAGTTCTAACCTGTTTAACCTGAAGGCTTTTACAAAACTTGCGATTTCATCTTCCAAATGTTCGTGTTCCATTCTAAAAACCCTGGAATCTTCCATTTTTTCAAGAATCATTTTCCCTATTTGCTGCCTATGCTTATCGGTTTTCTCCAATAGATCCTGGCAACGTTCTTTTAATTTTAGAAGTTCATTCTTCATTTTTGAGGCCACCTTATAATTTTCATCTTTATCTATCCATATAAAATAGCTATCTAAAAGTTTATGTAGAAAAGTGAGATCGTCCCTGAAAAAATGTAAATCTGAATTCCAGTGTTTAGTGAGCGTATAGAGCTGCTCCATATTGGCTTCGGCAATAAAATCGCCCTTTGGCCTTTTCCTTATACTTTCCATAATTAATAGTTTTATAATACATTGAAATTAATATAATACGATCTAAAAAAGTATGATTTTCGTCAGTCGCAAGTAAGTTTAATTCGCCAATTTCAGGAACTTTAAAATTTGGGATAACACTAATGAAGCAAACCCAAAAACCACGATAATTATAAAGTGATTCGCTGAAAGTGGTACCAGTGATAGAGCTTCTGACATTAAAGGAATATGATAAACCAGCACCATAGTTAAAACCGAAAAAACCAATGCTCCCCAAACCCACGGGTTGGTGGTAACTTCATTTTTTAGGAAAGATATTTTTCGTCCGGGTAGATTAAAGACATTCAGTAACTGACCTAAAATAAGGGTATAAAAAGCAATATTATTTACCATAATAGCACTTAGACCCATTTTAAAATGTGTGTAGGCCACAACGCCAATTACCGCCGCTGTAATACTTAAACCATATAAAACTGTAGCGGTCCAGAGTTTTTTAGTAAGTATTGGCTCCTGCGGATCCCTGGGAGGATCTTTCATAATGTTTGGATCTCCTTTACCCACACCCAGCGCTAATGCCGGGAAAACATCGGTTACCAGGTTTAGAAAAAGTATTTGGAGCGGAAGTAAGGGCATGGGCAAGTTACTAAAGGATGCCAGGGCTACCGAGATTATTTCTGCCAGGTTACACGAAAGTAAAAAAATCACAAATTGCCTGATATTTTCAAAAATGGTACGTCCCTGTCTTATGGCAAGCTCGGTAGAGGTGAATTTATCGTCCATCAGGATCACATCGGCAACTTCCTTGGCAGCCTCGGTTCCTCTAATTCCCATGGCAATGCCGATATCTGCTTTTTTAAGGGCCGGGGCATCGTTTACTCCATCTCCCAGCATTCCCACAATGGCTTTATTTTTTTGATAAAATTCTACTAAATCTAATTTTTGGCCGGGAACCATTCTTGCAAAAATTCCCGCCTGCATCAAGGTCTTTTGCTTATCTTCAGGTAAACTGCCTATTTCTTCGAGATCGGCACCATGTACAACCATTTCTTCAGGGGCATCTTCAGCTATTAATCCAATTTCCTCACCTATTTTTCTAGCAGTATCAGGATGGTCTCCGGTTACCATTACCACCCGTATTCCCGCGTTTTTATAAGTTTCAATTGCTTGTTTTATATCCTTTCGCGGCGGATCTAAAAATCCTAAAATTCCCACGAAGGTGAGATTATTCATTAAATCTTCATAATCTGGCTTTGCAACAGTTTGTTTAAAAGCAAAAGCCAGGACACGCATACCTTCGGCTGCAATTAATTTTGACTGTTTTTGCCATTCCTCTTTATCCAGAAATTTCTTTGCCCCATCTTTGGTTAAAATGAAATCACAGGAATCAAGCAAAGCCTCCAAAGCTCCTTTCACACAAATTAAATATTTGCTTTCAAAATTATGTAAAGTGGCCATTTTTTTGATTTCAGCATCAAAAGGAACCTCCTGTATTTTCGGATATTTTTGCTGAAGTTTTTTATAATCAAATCCCATCTCGGCAACAAATTCAACTAACGCGATCTCCACGGCATCTCCAGTGAATTTATTATCTTTTAATTTTGAATTATTACAGAGGCTACCAATTTGTATCAGTTTTTCAAAAGCAGGATCTGTTTTGAAATTTGCTGCTTCGGTTGCCGGAAAATCTAAAGTACCCAACATTAAATGGTGAACGCTCATTTTATTTTCGGTAAGTGTGCCAGTTTTATCGGTGCAAATTATCCCTGTTTCGCCTAAAGTTTGAACCGCCTCCAATTTTTTAATCACTACATTCTTTTTAGAAAGTCGAAGCATCCCCCTTGCAAGAGCTATGGTCGCTACAATGGGCAAACCTTCAGGAATTGCTGCTACCGCTAAGGCAATTCCGGTTTTTATCATCAGCATTAAATCTTTGCCCTGAAAGTAGCCGGTTAATACAATTAGCATAGCAAGAATTAAAGTGAGCCATATAAGCCATCTGCTTAGTTTTTTCAACTTTTTTTCTAAAGGCGTACTTTGCTTTTTAGCACTACTGGTGAGTTCGCTAATACGGCCAATTTCGGTATTAATTCCTGTTGCTATTACAATGGCCTTTGCTTTTCCCCTAACCGCAATCGTACCTTTATATAACATATTTTTACGATTGGCCAGAGGAACTTTTTCGGGAAGTGATTCAATATTTTTTTCTATCTGATTACTTTCCCCGGTGAGAATAGCTTCTTTTACCGCAAAACTTTCGGTTTTCAGCATTCGGCAATCGGCAGGAATAACATCGCCGCTCTCCAGAATTACAATATCGCCGGGAACCAATCCTGCCGCCTTAATTTGCTCTTCCTTACCACTACGCAGAACATTGGCCTGTGTTTCTACCATTTTCTGCAGAGCCTCTACCGAACGAAGCGCCTGCCATTCCATAAAAAATCCAATAAGCGCAGTAATAAGGATCACTATTAATACCGCCGTGCCTTCCAGCCATTCGCCAAAGAAATAAGCCAATGCCATCGCGGCAGCCAGAATATAAATTATAGGATCAAGAAATTGCTCTAAAAATATGAGTCCGATATTTTTAGATTTCGATTCTTTTAATCGATTAGCTCCGTGTTTTTCTAATCTTGATTTAACTTCAGAACTATCTAATCCATTATTGGGATCTACATTAAATTCCGACAGGATTTTTTCAACAGCGAGCGTGTGCAGATCTTTAGACATTTCTTAGTATTTTACTCGATAATCGAGATTAAATGTTCCGGGGCTTGCCTCGAAATTAGATTATATTTTCCAATATCAATTCTTCGTTAACTTTCTCTGAAGTTGTTTACTGCCCGGCCTCGGCCTTATTAATATTTTCAATACCTTTTAAAAGTGCATCAGGATTAAACGAAATACTATCTATTTGTTCTTTTACCAGAAATGAAGCGAATTCGGGGAAATCACTTGGCGCCTGGCCGCAAAGTCCTATTTTCTTCCCAACTTTCCTGGCTTTTTGTATCGCTGTGGCAACCATTTCTTTAGCAGCAGCATTATTTTCATCAAAAACACTTACCATTAATTCTGAATCGCGATCAACACCCAGCGTGAGTTGTGTGAGATCGTTAGATCCTATGGAAAATCCGTCAAAATGTTCTACAAATTCTTCAAGGAGAATTACGTTAGAGGGAATTTCCACCATCATATAGATTTCAAGGGAATTCTTTCCGCGCTCCAAACCGAATTTTTTCATAAGCTCGATTACGGATTTTGCTTCTTCAATCGTTCTGCAAAAAGGAATCATCACTTTTAAATTATCAAGACCCATTTCTTCCCTAACTCTTTTAATAGCTTTACATTCAAGCTCAAAAGCTTCTTTATAGTTAGGATGAGGATAACGCGCAGCGCCTCTAAAACCAAGCATAGGATTTTCTTCTAAAGGTTCAAATTGACGGCCTCCAATTAGGTTTGCGTATTCGTTACTTTTAAAATCGCTAAGCCTAACAATTACTTCTTTTGGGTGAAATGCGGCCGCCATTACGGCTATTCCGCGGGATAATTCTTCAACAAAAAAATCACGTTTATCTTTATATTGCCAGGTTAGTTCGTCTATGGCCTTTTTTGCAGCTTTTTCTTTAACCTCATCATATTTCACCAAAGCCATTGGGTGAATTTTTATTTTATGGGTAATTATAAATTCCATTCGTAATAATCCAATTCCTGTATTTGGATAAAAAGAAAGTTGAAAGGCCCGGTCTGGATCTGATAGAATGAATTTAGCTTCGGTTTTTGGAAGGGAAATTTTTCCAAAATCAATTTCCCTGGTATCAAACTCCAAGGCCCCTTTATAAATAAAACCGGTTTTGCCTTCACAGGAAACGGTAATCATTTCCCCGTCTTTAATTTTTGTAGTAGCATCGTTTGTACCCACTATGGCCGGCACACCAAGTTCGCGGGCTACAATTGCCGCATGACTGGTTCTTCCGCCTCTATCGGTTACAACTGCAGCTGCCAATTTTAATAGCGGATCCCAGTCTGGGCTGGTGTTATTGGTAATAAGAATCTCCCCGGGATTTAACTTATGTCCTTCTTCAGGTGACTTCAAAAATCGCGCTTTACCGGTGGCGATGCTGGAACCAATAGCGCTTCCGCTAGTTAAAATTTCTCCTTTTTGCTTTAGGTGATATTCAATATAAAAGCGTTTATCTTCATCCTTATGTACCGTTTCGGGGCGGGCCTGGGTAATAAAAAGTTCGTTGGTTAAACCGTCTTTTGCCCACTCCACATCCATTGGGCGGTTATAATGCTTTTCGATAAGTAAAATCCATCGGGAAAGTTTAATTACCTCATCATCATTTAAAACAAAACTATCCTGTTTTTCGAGCGGAGTTTCAATGTTCACTGTTGAAGAATGGCCGCTGGATTCGGCATAAACCATAGAAAGTTCTTTGTGCCCCAGTTTTTTCTGAATAATCGGATTTTCAGCTTTATCAATAGTTGGTTTAAAAACATCAAATTCGTCTGGATTCACCAATCCCTGCACAATATTTTCACCTAATCCCCAAACACCGGATAAATGAATAATATTTCTGAAACCAGATTCGGGTTCGAGGCTAAAGCCAATCCCCGAGCAACTAATATCAGATCTAACCATCTTTTGTACACCTACCGAAAGTGCTATTTCGTGATGCAAAAAGCCCTGGTCTTCCCGGTATTTAATGGCCCTATTGGTATAAAGGGAAGCAAAACATTTCTTAACCGCCTCAAGCAATGCTTCGTTTCCTTTAATATTTAAAAAGGTGTCATGCTGGCCGGCAAAACTCGCACCCGGTAAATCTTCGGCCGTGGCACTACTTCTCACGGCAACCTGGATGTTTTCTCCTTTTCCCAAATCGTTATATGCCGCAATAATTTCTTCGGAAAATTCTTTAGAAAATTCTCCCCGTAAAATCAGCTCCCTGGCTTCAGAGCCAATACTGCTAAGGTTCTCATAATTCTTCCTATCAAGTTTTTTCAATAAAATTTTTATTTCTTCTTCAATATTATTCGACTTTAAAAAGGTCCAAAAACCTTCTGAAGTGGTAGCGAAACCATCTGGCACCAGAACACCTTCAGAAGATAATTCGTTATACATTTCGCCCAGAGAAGCATTTTTCCCGCCAACCTTTGTGACATCTTTTATAGATATCTCTCTAAATTTTTTAATGAATTTCATAAGCTTAATTTTTATTGTAACACGAGTTCATAACCCATATTGAGTAGGAAAATTCCCAATAGGAAAAGCAGTACATAAATTGTCTGTACAAATTTGAAATTTAATACAGCAAGTTTGCGCGTAGTAGATTCAGGAAAAACAAAGAGGCCAAGACCTATAAAAAGTGAGGTCCAACCCAGGGCGGTTATTATAAACTTCCAACTTAGTTCCCAGATATTATGAAATAATATGTTGAGTAAACCTATAATTATAGCAGCAAAGGCAGCCAATATCACAAATTTTTGATCTTTTAAATCTTCAAAAATTTGTTTTATTCTTTTAGGGTTGAAGCTTAGTACAAAGAAGAAAATTAAAAGGTACCAACCCCAAAATTTAGCGAGAAATAAGGAAGTATCCATCTTTTACAGGCCTTGGTTATTCTCTCAAAGTTAACCTGTATAAAAAGATTTTAATATGATAAATATCAGCTGAATAACTAATAATTCATCTTATTTCAACTGTTAGACTTTTGTAAAAATTTAATAGGCTTTAAACAAGATCAATTAAATTCAGCTATTTTTATAATTATATGAAAGAACATTACTGGATCTTAGCGGGAATTGGTTTCACCACCCTTATCATGGCCTGGCTGCCTTCAATTTCAAAAAAAATAAAGGTTAGCGGTCCTATAATTTTACTACTCATTGGCTTTCTTTTAGTGGGGATAGGATTACCTATTGGATGGCCAGATCCCTTATGGGCAGATGAGGGACTCATGTATTTCTCTGAAATGATAGTGATTATTTCCCTAATGGGCGCTGGTTTAAAAATTGGAAATAATTATAGTTTTAAAGCCTGGAAAAGACCTTTGTTACTCGTGTTTCTAACTATGCCCCTTTGTATGATTTCGGCATATTTCCTGGGACAAAATTTCCTATTTCTTAGTGTTCCTTCCTCTTTATTACTTGCGGCAGTACTTGCTCCTACCGATCCTGTTTTAGCCGCTGAAACTCAACTTGATGATCCCGAAAGAGAAAAAGAATATAAAGGCAAAATTAGATTTGCACTTACTGCAGAAGCCGGTTTAAACGACGGTCTCGCTTTTCCTTTCACTTATATGGCTGTATTGGTTGCACAAGCCGGAGGTTGGGCGGCTTTTGATTTTACCGATTGGATACTAGATAAGTTCTTTCTAAAAATAATTATTGGCACTTTAATAGGTTTTGCAATAGGACAGGCTATTGGGTTTATACTGGACAGGGTACATAAATACACGGGTATAAAAACATTTGACGGTTTTCTTGCACTCTCTCTTACCCTTTTTAGTTATGGCGCAGCAGAGCTCCTGCATGGGTATGGTTTTCTTGCTGTTTTCTTTACCGGTTTAAGCCTAAGACATTTTGAAAAAGTTAGCGGAGATTACAAGACAAAAATGCACGATTTTGTTCACGAAATAGAACGCATTTTACTCGTGGTTTGGATTATTCTTTTTGGTGGCTCCATTATGAATGGAATGTTAAGCCTTACCGATTGGCGTGGAATTGTATTCGCTTTTGCTTTTGTTTTAATTATTAGGCCCCTGGCAGGAATTATAAGTATGACGGGGATTAGAGACAGTTTTAAGAATAAACTTGCCATTAGTTTCCTGGGAATTAAGGGAATTGGCTCCGTATTTTATCTCGCCTGGGCTTTCGTTGAATTTGAAGGTTTTGAACATAAAAATGAACTCTATTCTATTACCGCATATATTATTCTAATTTCTATAGTGGTTCACGGTTTTACTGCTCCTTCAATTATTGAATATTTTAAACGAAAAACAGAACAAAACAAAAACGAATCAGGTGAAACTCCCAAGGAATAACTGAAGTAAATACGGAGTAATAAGCGCGGTGATAATCCCATTTACACACATAGCCAACCCACTGTAAACCCCGGCGAGTTTGCTCTCTTCAAAGGCCCGGGCGGTGCCAATTCCGTGGGCAGCTGTACCTAAAGCAGTACCAATAGCAATTTTGCTTTTTATTCCTAATTTCTTCAGAATAAATGGTCCAAAAGCGTTTCCAAAAATTCCCACGGCAATTACAAGTCCGGCGGTAATCTCTGGAATTCCATTGGTAAGTTTGGTGATCTCAATAGCAATTGGCGTAGTAACCGATTTTGCCGCCAACGATTCAATTATAAAATCAGGGACTTTTAAAAGTAGAAGAAAAATGATTACAGTTAAAACTCCGCTTATTCCACCAACGGCTACCGAAAGCAAGAACACTTTTAAATTCTGTTTTACTTCTTCATATTTTTCATAAAAAAACACACCAAGCGCCACTACCGATGGTCCCAGGAAGAAACTAATAAATTTTCCGCCGCGATTATAATCTTCAAAATCAATATTGAAAATCAACAGAAAACAAATAATAAAAACAATGGCTACCAAAACTGGAGTCAGTAGCGCGTAATTAAATTTTTTCTGAAGTTTACGTGCACCCGCAAAAGCGATTAGACTTATAAAAACACCAAATATTGGTAATTGAAAAAATTCTTGCATTATTTCCCGAATTTTTCAATAATTATTGCTGAAATATAAAGAGTGATTACGGTGCTGGCAATTACAGCTACTGAAATGGGTAACCAGTAATCGGCGATAATCTCAAAATACACCATTAAGCCAACCCCATAAGGAATAAAGAATAACACCAGGTATTTTATAAGCTTATCTGAGGCCGGTTTCACATTCTGAAGCTTTATGATTTTTAACCGTAAAGCCAGGAAAATAAGAAACATTCCCAGGATATTGCCGGCGATTGGGATTTCAAAAAAATAGGTGATTAACTCACCTAAAAGTAAAAATCCAAAAATATAAGCTAAAGCTTTGAGCATCTCTGGTTTATTGATACATATCTTTCAGGTCGACTTCGTGTAAGTCTACGAAGAATTCGCCAATCATATCGGTTGCTTTTTCAAAGAAAATCTTTCCTTTTTCAGCAGTTGCAGCTTTAGGATTTCCTACCCCTGTATCTTCGGTAACTTGAGTCCATTCCCGTTGTGCACTCGCCCAACCTTCTTTTAAAGCTTTAATCTTAAAAGTTTTGGCGCTGCCGTCTCCCGCTTCTTCTAAAGGTAAGACTAGCTCAGGCCGCAAATGCATAACAGCCGCGGTTTCCAATTCTCCGGCGTGATCACCAGGCTCTTCAAAATAAGGTTTTGCATCTGTAACCTGCCACCAGTTTACCGCACAGGCAAAGATATCTGGAAATTCAAGACTTAATTCCCTGATTAGTTGTTTAAAATTATTACCGCCGTGGGCGTTTAAAATCACCAGTTTATTGATATTATGTTTTTCTAAAACCTGCGCTAAATCTTTTAAAATAGCGTATTGGGTACTGGGATTAAGATTCATACATAATTTCACATCCATTTGGCCGGTATTAACTCCAAACGGAATGGTAGGTAGAACTACGGCTTTTGCATTTTTTTCCCAGGCTTTGTGGGCTGAGTTTATTGCAGCTTCTTCGGCAAGAATATTATCGGTAGCATACGGCAGATGATAATTATGTGCTTCGGTAGCTCCCCAGGGCAAAACAGCTATGCTAAAATCTTCGTTTTTAATATGTTTCCAATTGGTTTCGGCCAAAACGTAAGGCCTTATCTTTCTTTCCATAAACTTAATTTCATTTAAAATTAATAATTCTAAGCGATTCTGTAAGATTTAAAGGGCAGAAATTAAAACCTATCTTTGATTAAAATTAAAATCGATGCTGGATTTTGTAATTGTTGGCGGTGCACAGGCCGGACTTTCAATGGCTTATTACCTTAATAAAATGGGTAAGGATTATGTTGTGGTAGATAAGGAAAAGGAAGTTGGTGCTTCCTGGTTAAACCGTTGGGATTCCCTTAAACTTTTTACACCTTCAGAATTTAACAAGCTTCCGGGAATGGAGTTCCCTGCCGAAAAAGGTTATTACCCAACAAAAAAAGATGTTGCTGAATATTTTAAAAATTATGTAGCCGAATTTGATATTAAAATTAGGTTAAATACATTAATAGAGCATATTTCGCAAAGAGAAGATTATTTTATTCTGAAGCATCAAAACGGCGAGATACATTGTAAAAATGTAGTGATTGCTACAGGGCCGTTTCATATTCCATACACGCCATCTTTTTCTAAGAAAATATCAACAGCTATTTTCCAGATTCATAGTAATTATTATAAAAATCCCGGTCAATTACAAGAAGGTCCAGCAATGGTTGTAGGGGCAGGAGATTCGGGATTTCAAATCTTAGATGAAATCTCTCAAACTAACAGAACCACTTATTTTTCTGGCGCCACCAACGTTCGAGTACTTCCACAAGAAATTTTAGGAAAAACATTATGGTGGTGGTTCACAAAAATTGGTTTTCTAAGTTTTAGCCGAAATACCTGGCTAGGGAAAAAGTTGAGTGAGTCTAAGCAACCTATTATTGGGACCGATGTAAAAGGTATTCTAAAACGAGAGAACGTTATTCCTGTTGGAAAAACAAAAGATGCAAAAGGCGAAATTATAATTACTAAAAATCGAAGAATCGCAGGGCTAAAAAATATCGTCTGGGCCACCGGTTACCGACCAAATTTCAGTTGGATAGAAGGCCTGGAACTCTCTAAAGACGGCTACCCAAAACATAATCGCGGTATTAGTAATATTAAAGGACTATACTTTATAGGTCTTCCCTGGCTGCATACACGAGGCTCGGCAACTTTAGGCGGAATTAAAAAAGACGCGCAATATCTTGCTAATTATATTGAAGCTGAAGAAAAAACGCAAGCCTAAGAAAACCTCGTGAGGTTTCTTCTTAAATATTTTAACTACAATTTTTGCCTAAACACAACAATTAAGCTTGATCCCATAAAATTTCGGCATAAAAAAATCCCTAAAAAAGATAAACTTTGGGTTTTGGGAATAAAAGTGGGCGCGAAGGGATTTGGATTCCTGACCCTCCCGATGTAAAATCGGGATGCTCTGAACTAACTGAGCTAACTTTCTGTAAAAATAAAAAAGATTTCCAAATTTTGGAAATCTTAAATTATTGTGGGCGCGAAGGGATTCGAACCCCTGACCCCTTGGGTGTAAACCAAGTGCTCTGAACCAACTGAGCTACGCGCCCTAAATATCAATAAAACTAAAGCTTTCAATAAGCTAAAAAAAGGCTTCCTTTTATAGAAGCCTTTTTAATTCTGTGGGCGCGAAGGGATTCGAACCCCTGACCCCTTGGGTGTAAACCAAGTGCTCTGAACCAACTGAGCTACGCGCCCTATTCCTGAATGCGGATGCAAATATAGATTAGTTTTTAATCTACACCAAGAAAAATTTCAAAAAAATTAAATTATTTCTGCAACGGTAAAAGTGCTTCCTCCAACAAACACCAGATCTTCATCTAAGGCCGTTCCCAGCGCAGCTTCGTAGGCTTCTGAAACCGAATCAAATAAGCTTCCTTCCAGCCCAAATTTAGCAGCTTTTTGTTGCAATATTTCAGTTTCCAATCCTCGAGGAACATCAGGTTTTGAAAAATAATAAATCGCCGATGTAGGAAATAATGGAAGAATTTTATCTAAATCTTTATCGTTTACCACACCCAATACAATATGTAAGTGTTGAAACTTTTCTTTTTTAAGCTGTTTAAAAACCAGGCTTAAACCTTCGGTATTATGTGCAGTATCACAAATCACTTTTGGTTTTTCCTTTAATATATCCCAACGCCCCTGCAAGGAAGTATGCAATTTCACACTATTAAGTCCGTTTCTTAGACCATCTTCGGGAATTTCCCAGCCTTTTTTACGTAATACTTTTACCGCTCCCAGTACACTTTTTATATTCTTGTTTTGATAATCGCCCTTAAGATCAGTATGATATTTATCGAATTTTAAATCTTCAGCAAAATAAATTTCTGAGTGATGTTGCTTAGCCTTTTCAGTAAAAATATCTGTAGTTTCTTTTTGTTTTTCACCAATAACTACAGGAATATTATCTTTTATAATTCCGGCTTTTTCTGAAGCAATTTTGGCTAAGGTGTCTCCCAGGAACGCAGTATGATCTAAGCCTATATTAGTGATTACCGAGACTTCAGGAGTAATTATATTAGTAGAATCTAAACGACCACCCAGGCCTACTTCAATTACAGCAATATCTACCTTTTCCCTTGCAAAATGATCAAATGCCATCCCTACGGTCATTTCAAAAAAGGAAAGTTCATTTTCAGTTAAAAAATCTCTGTTCTCATTGATGAATCCAACAACATTTTTCTTCGGAATAAATTTTCCGTTTACCTTAATGCGCTCTCTAAAATCTTTTAAATGCGGAGATGTGTATAAACCCACTTTATAGCCAGATTCCTGTAAAACCGAAGCTAACATATGGCTTGTAGAACCTTTCCCGTTAGTTCCTGCAATATGAACCGATTGAAATTTTTGATGAGGATTGCCTAAATGTTTGGCAAGTTTAATGGTGCGGGAAAGATCTTTCTTAAATGCCTGTGCTCCTACTCTTTGATACATAGGCAACTGCTGAAACATCCATTCAACAGTTTTGGTATATGCTTCCACTTATTCAGAAAGTTTGAAGTTATAAATAATTGTGCCCACCTGGCGCGAAGGTGCGTTGTTATCGCTATTAAAGCGAGTAGCCATTGCAGCTCTTCTTGCAGGATCTGTAAGACAGGACGCACTGTTAGTTGTCCCTTTTACACCCGGCGTGGCATTAATAACCTGCCCGTTTTGGTTAACTTCTATACGCACTACCACTATCCCGGATTCATTACAATCCTGTACAAATTTTTCTTTATTTATTGCCCGTCTTCCACCTAAGCGATAATTACCATCACCATCCAGGCCAGAGCCACTACCATAATAGGAACTCGCGTTAGGATCACCATCTGGATCGCCTTTATCGCCGGCCTGATTATCGTTACCTTCTCCACCACTTTCGGTTCCCGATCTTTCGGGACCGTTTAAAATACTACTCATAGCATCGGTAGTAGATTGGTCTGGTTTGGGTTCTGGCTTTTTAGCCGGTGGTTGTTCTACAGGCTTTTCCGGTTTCTTCTCAACTACTGGCTTTGGCTTTTGTTTTTCCTGAATTACCGGAGCTTCTTCAATTTGCTGTGTCACCACTTCTTCTTCCACAACCGGTTCTGGCTGCGTTTGAGTTTCAGGAACGGTAGTTTGCTGAGGAGCAGATTGTACCGGCTCGGTAGGTTGCTCTTCTCCTGAACCAACTTCAGAAGTTCCAAAATTTATAGCAATACCACTCTCTGGTGGGGGATCTAAATATTTAAAGCCTAACAGAAATAGCAATGCAATTAACAGCACGTGTAAGATAACCGTGATGGTAAAAGATTTTTTTTCGTGTTTGGTTTCTAACATGATTAGATTTATTCGGGTTTAACCGCCAGAACGATTTTATAACTATTTCGGTTTGCGATATCCATAACATTTACTGCCTTTTCTATTGGCACACCTTCTTCTGCTCTTAAAATAATGGTTGGCTTTTCTTCGCCTGCCAGTTTGGTTTTTAAAGTACTTTCTAATGCCGACTGTGAAATACGTTCATCGTCTACATAGAACTGAAGGTCTTTAGTGATGCTTACCGCTACATTTTGAACACTGGTTGTTTTTCCTTTAGCCTTTGGAAGTATTAGGTCTAAGGCTTCTGGAGTAATTACCGGCGAGGTGAGCATAAAAAAGATCAACAACAGGAATACAATATCTGTCATTGAGCTCATACTGAACTCGGGGCTTACTTTATTTCTTCCTCTTAAATTCATATTAAGCGGGCTCGTTTAACAGGTCAAGGAAATCTACTGCGGTAGCTTCCATTTGGTGTACAACTTTATCGGTTTTCACCACTAAGTGGTTATAACCTATATAAGCGATAATACCCACAATAAGTCCGGCAACGGTTGTGGTCATCGCGGTATAAATACCCTCAGCGAGTGCTCCCATTTGTGCCTGTCCACTACTTGTTGCCAATTCATGAAATGCAATTACCATACCTATAACTGTTCCAAGGAAACCAATCATTGGAGCTGCACCTGCAATAGTAGCCAAAATACTTACATTCTTCTCCAGTTTGTAAACTTCTAAGCGACCTGCATTTTCTATGGCGGTATTAATATCTTCTAACGGACTTCCAATTCGGGAAATTCCTTTTTCGGTTAACCTGGCCACTGGAGAATCACTTTGTGCACAGCGCATTTTAGCCGATTCTATATTTCCGTTTAAAACGTTATCCTTTATTTGAAGCATAAAATTTTTATCTACCTGGCTGGCCGACTTTATCGCAAACAGCCTCTCGAAGTAAATATAAACTGCCGCAAACAACAGGATAAAAAGAATAAGGATGATGATTTGGCCTCCAAGGCCTCCACTAAGCATTAAATCGAATAAAGACAGGGTTTTTTCTTCCACTACCGGTTCTGCCTCCTGGGCGGCTTCGGCAACGCCGTTCTGCTGAAAAAAGTATAGCATAGGTTTCTATTAGGGTTTTTAATGTAACGTGATAAACCAGATTTAATTGTAATCCAAATTTAGTAAAATAATCAGCAGTGCAAACCGCTTTGTCTCAAATGGCAGTTTTTTATTTTTTAAAGCGCATTTTAAATGATTTTATTCATAAAAAAATCCCGCTCAAAAGCGGGATCTTCAGAAATAATCTCAATCAACTAAAATTACAAGATTAATCAAAAACTTATACCAATTGCTTCAGCGCTACTTCAAAAGCTGTTTTGCTGATATTGGTTTTACTACTATTGTTATCGTAAGTATTCTGTATGGCATTTTTAATGGTCATAGAAGTATCATTAAAAATAGACTCATCTGTCATTTGTACTCTTCTTTCCATAAAATAAGCGAAAACTCTCGCCATTCCACAGTTTGCAATAAAATCAGGGATTAAGCTGACTTTCTCGTCGGTAGATTCCATAATCGAACCGAAGAAAATTTCTTTATCAGCAAAAGGAACGTTGGCTCCACTTGTAATTACCTCTAACTTTCTTTCTATCAAATTATTAATTTGATCCTGGGTAATTAATCGGGAAGCGGCACAAGGTGCAAAGATCTCCGCATCAAGCTCCCAAATCTTTTCATTAATTTCTTCAAAAGGAATTAAATTATCGTGTTTAATTGTATTCCCTTCCTTGTTAAGAAAAAGCTCTTTAATTTCTTCAAAAGTAAATCCGTCTTCGTTAATTAAACCGCCAACGCGATCTATTATTCCAACAATCTTAACACCCATTTGCGAAAGGTAATAAGCTGCGGCAGAACCAACATTTCCAAAGCCCTGAACAATTGCCTTTTTCTCGGTTACATCGCCACCATAAATATCGTAATAATGTTTAACCGATTCGGCTACGCCGTAACCGGTAATCATATCGGCAACCGTATATTTACGGGTAACATCTGGTGAAAATCGAGTGTTTTCTAAAACTTTAATAACTCCCTGGCGTAACTGGCCAATTCTATTAATTTTATCGGCTTCACTGGGTTTAAAGTGCCCGTTGAAAACACCTTCCTGCGGATGCCATACACCACAATCTTCAGTAATTGGAATTACTTCATTTATTTCATCTACATTTAGATCGCCACCGGTACCATAGTAACTCTTCAACAATGGAGAAACCGCTTTATACCAACGCTCTAAAACGCCTTTTTTTCGAGGATCATTAGGATCGAAATTTATACCCGATTTAGCGCCACCAATTGGAGGTCCGGAAACGGTGAATTTCACTTCCATAGTTTTGGCTAGTGAAAGCACTTCATTTTGATCTAATCCTACACGCATTCTTGTACCTCCACCGGCAGCACCACCGCGTAGAGAATTTATTACCGCCCAACCTTCGGCTTCGGTTTCAGAATCTTTCCAGTTGAAAACGATTTCGGGTTCTTTATTTTCGTATAATTTTAATAATTCCTTCATTTATACTCTAATTTTTCGCAAATATATAAACTAAGTAGTATATTTTTAATTTTTCAGCAAAAAGTTTAGATCTCATAAATTACTCCGGAAGAATGGTCTTTTTTAGCCCCGGTGACCGATTTTAATACATTTACCTCATCCCGAAGCTTTAAAACGCCAAGCAGTCCAAAAATTAAAGCTTCTTTATAATTAATAATTTCATCTGAAGGAATCGTGAAATGACATTTAGACTCATTTTTTAAAAGCCTGATTAAAAAATTATTAAAAGTCCCACCGCCGGTCATAAAAACTTTTGAATTGGGATCGTTATCCAGGGTTTTTGCAATTTGCTTAGCCACGTGAACAGTATAAGTATGAAGAATATCCTGGAGGTTTTCTTCGTGTTTTTCCAAAACAGGGAAAACTTCAGACTTCACCCATTCTATTCCTAAGGATTTTGGTGGTTTTTGCGCATAAAATGCAAGCTTATTAAGCTTCTTAAGCAAGTCCTCATTCAAATTGCCAGCCGCCGCCAGTTTTCCACCTTCGTCAAATTCTTTTCCTAATTTTTGAGCGTAATAATTCAAAACGGTATTTACGGCACAAATATCATAAGCCAAACGTTCCCCACTTTTGTCGGTAGAAATATTTGCGAATCCGCCTAAATTCAAACAATATTTATAATCTGAAAAAAGCAATTGATCGCCAATTGGCACTAACGGAGCACCCTGCCCGCCAAACTCTACATCCTGAACTCTAAAATCGCAAATTACGGTTTGTCCAGATAGGTAAGCGATTTCTGGTAAATTCCCAATTTGCAAGGTGTAATTATTTTCAGGCTCATGTTTAATGGTATGCCCGTGGCTACAAACCGCATCAATATCTTTAATGTGATGATTTTCAATAAACCGGGAAATAATTCCGGCGAGAAAATTCGTGTATTTTTTGTTAAGCTCTTCTAAGCGTTCTTCAGAATAATTAATAGCGGCCGCTAAAGTTTCCTGCCAATTTAACGGGTAAGGAATGGTTTCAGCCTTCAAAATCTTATAACTCCAGGAGTTTTTAAAATCGAAATTCACATAGACCAAATCGATGCCATCTAAGGATGTCCCCGACATTACACCAATAACTTTATAATTTGCTTTTTTCATATTCGTAAAATTAATTAAACTAAATTGAAAATTACATACCAAAACTTTATCTTTGGCTACCAAAATTAGATTTTCCTAAATTAAAATAATAATATGGATTTCAAACTTACAGAAGAACATATAATGATTCGCGATGCCGCGCGTGATTTTGCCAAAAACGAATTATTGCCCGGTGTGATAGAGAGAGACGAGAAACAGGAGTTTCCCGCAGAGCAGGTGAAAAAGATGGGAGAGCTTGGTTTTCTTGGCATGATGGCTTCTCCAGAATTTGGCGGCGGCGGTATGGATACCATTTCATACATTCTTGCCATGGAAGAAATTTCGAAAATAGATGCTTCTGCTTCTGTAGTGATGTCGGTTAATAATTCTTTGGTTTGCTGGGGCCTTGATACCTACGGAAACCAGGAGCAAAAAGAAAAATATCTTTCTAAATTAACCACCGGCGAAAAACTTGGAGCCTTTTGTTTATCTGAACCCGAAGCCGGAAGTGACGCAACTTCACAACGAACTACAGCAATAGATAAAGGAGACCATTATTTATTGAACGGAACAAAAAACTGGATCACCAATGGAAATTCAGCCGACTATTATATTGTAATTGCACAAACCGATCGTGAGAAAAAACATAAAGGGATTAATGCTTTTATAGTAGAAAAAGGAGTTGAAGGTTTTGAAATTGGACCCAAAGAACAAAAAATGGGAATTCGCGGAAGCGATACGCATTCATTAAATTTTAATGATGTAAAAGTTCCAAAAGAGAATAGAATTGGCGAAGATGGATTCGGATTTAAATTCGCTATGAAAACACTTTCTGGTGGTAGAATTGGGATTGCAGCCCAGGCTTTAGGTATTGCTTCAGGCGCCTACGAGTTGGCTTTAGATTATTCTAAACAACGAAAAGCATTTGGTACCGAAATTTGTAATCACCAGGCAATTGCTTTTAAACTAGCCGATATGTATACTTCAATTGAAGCATCAAGACACCTTGTAATGAAGGCTGCCTGGGATAAAGACCAGGGCAATAATTACGACCTTACCGGTGCTATGGCTAAAGTTTATGCTTCAAAAACCGCAATGGATGTTTCTACTGAAGCTGTACAGGTACACGGCGGTAACGGCTATGTAAAAGAATACCACGTAGAGCGCTTAATGCGCGATGCAAAAATTACCCAGATATACGAAGGAACTTCAGAAATTCAAAAAATTGTAATTTCAAGGGCTATCCTTAAAGATTAATTTTCTTGTTAATTATTGAATTTAAGTCCGGTTTTTCTAAAATCGGACTTTTTTTATGGACTAAGACTACCTGCTATGTTTATAGAATCAATAATAGAAAAGGGGTCAAATTACATAATTATCATTTATAACAATTTTAATTGTTTTTACTGAATTTCTTCTTACTTTAAGTTAGAAACGCTTCATAATATTTATCTAATTAGGTAATTTTGAGACGATAACTTAAGGACGAAAAGGACATGAAATTAAAAAAACAGGGGCTCTATTCACCCGAATTTGAGCACGATAATTGTGGCGCAGGCTTTATATGTAATCTAAAAGGCAAACGAACTAATGATATAATTCATAAAGCCCTGGATATTCTTATTCGCCTGGAACACAGAGGTGCGGTAAGTGCCGATGGTAAAACAGGTGATGGCGCCGGTATTTTAATAGAAATTCCTCACGATTTTTTCAAAAAAACATGTGAATTCAAACTTCCTGATTTTAAAGAATATGCGGTAGGAATGGTTTTTCTTCCGCAATCTGGGAATCAACGAAAAATTTGCAGAGAGATTTTTGAAGAAGAGATTATTGGCCAGGGGCTTAATCTTATAGGCTGGCGGGAAGTACCCGTAAACAGAGCCTGCCTGGGAAGCATTGCTTCACTTTCTGAACCAAGTGTACAACAGGTTTTTATAGGAAAAGGAGACGATGTTTCAGAAGAAAGTTTTAATGCAAAACTTTTTGCTGCGAGAAAAATCGCTGAACATCGTATTGAAAAATCAGAACTTTCTGAATCAGAATATTTTTACCTGGCAAGTTTATCAACCAATACCATTATCTACAAAGGTTTGTTGATGCCACAGGATATTAACGTTTACTATCGCGATCTAAACGAACCAGATGTAGTTACCAAACTTGCTTTGGTTCATCAACGATTCTCTACAAACACCTTCCCAACCTGGGATTTGGCACAACCTTTCCGATATATGTGTCATAATGGAGAAATAAATACGCTACGCGGAAATTTAAGCCGAATGAAAGCCAGGGAAGAGCTTTTTGAAAGCGAAAAATTTGGCGAAGATCTAAAAGAAGTTATTCCTATTGTTCCTGAAGGTAAATCAGATTCAGCTTCTATGGATATGGTGCTGGAATTATTATTACAAACAGGAAGATCTCTTCCAGAAGCAATAATGATGATGGTCCCTGAAGCCTGGGAGAAAAATCCGTCTATGCTTGATGAGAAAAAAGCATTTTACGAATACAACGCTTGTATTATGGAACCCTGGGATGGCCCGGCTTCCATTCCGTTTACCGATGGAAAATATATAGGAGCGTTATTAGACAGAAACGGATTACGCCCTTCAAGGTACACGCTTACTAAAGATGGTTACGTAATCATGTCTTCAGAAACCGGTGTTTTAGAGGTTAAACCCGAAAATGTTGAACTACACGGTAGGCTTGAACCCGGAAGAATGTTCCTTGTAGATATGCAGGAAGGCCGAATTATAGGCGATGAAGAAGTAAAACAAAAAATTATTTCTGAAAGACCTTATAGAAAATGGTTAGACGAAAATTTACTTAATCTTTCTGAAGTTCCTTATACCGGTAACAAAACCCCGGTAGAGAAAATAGATATTAACACCCGGCAAAAATTATTTGGTTATACCCAGGAAGACATCAAAACCATAATTAGCCCAATGGCGCTCCAGGGAAAAGAAGCTATTGGCTCTATGGGAGCCGATATTCCATTGGCGGTTCTTTCAGATAAATCACAGCTTTTATTTAATTATTTTAAGCAATTATTCGCCCAGGTAACCAACCCTCCTTTAGATGGAATAAGGGAAGAAATTGTCACCGATATTAGTTTAGCTATTGGGGAAGACCGAAATTTATTTGATATCATTCCTGAACAATCCAAGAAACTTAGGATCCAAAATCCTGTTATTTCCAACGAGGATTTAGATAAAATAAAATACATAGAACATCCAGATTTTAAAACCGCTTCAATTTCTATTTTATATGAGGCCAATAAAGGTCTTAACGGACTGGAAACACGACTGGATGAAATTATTTACGAAATAAACGATGCCGTAGATAAAGGTTGTAATGTAATTATACTTACTGATAGGAATGCCGATCCAAAACTGGCTCCTATTCCGTCACTTTTGGCTTGTTCTTTTGTGCATCACGGCGTGAAAAAACATAACCGAAGATCTTCCTTCGGAATTGTAATAGAATCGGCTGAGCCACGGGAACCGCATCATTTCGCGTTGTTATTTGGTTATGGTGCCAGCGCCATTAATCCGTATATGGTGAATGAAATTATTTACAGCCTGGTTGAAGAAAAAGAAATTGAAGTTGATGATCCTGAAGTTGCTGTAGAGAATTTTAATGTAGCCATTGGAAAAGGAATTGTGAAGATTATGAATAAGATTGGTATTTCTACCCTTCACTCCTACCGCGGCGCACAAATTTTCGAGATTCTTGGCTTAAACCAAAAATTTGTAGATAAGTATTTCACTAATACACCAACTCGAATCGAAGGAATTGGATTGTATGAAGTAGAAAAAGAAATTCAAAAACGTTTCGAAAACGCATTTGCTCCCAAGAAAACAGATACCGATCTGGATCTGGAAATTGGTGGTGATTATCGCTGGAGAAGAACCGGTGAGAGACATATGTTTAATCCGGCAAGTGTAGCTAAACTACAACAAGCGGTAAAACAAAACAGCACTAAAGCTTACGAAGAATATTCAAAATTAATAAACGACCAAAGCGAACGTTTAATGACGCTTCGCGGAATGTTTAAATTCCGTGACCTTAATCCTGTTCCTATTGAGGAAGTGGAACCCTGGACAGAGATCGTAAAACGATTTAAAACCGGGGCCATGTCTTTTGGCTCTATTAGTAAAGAAGCGCACGAGAACCTTGCGGTTGCGATGAATCGTATGCAGGGAAAAAGCAACTCGGGTGAAGGTGGTGAAGATCCGCAGCGTTTTCATAAAGATCTTGATGGAAACTGGAGAAATTCAGCTATAAAACAGGTTGCTTCAGGAAGATTTGGAGTTTCTATTAATTATTTGAGTAACGCTAAAGAAATTCAAATTAAGATGGCCCAGGGTGCAAAACCCGGGGAAGGCGGGCAATTACCGGGTCCAAAAGTAAACCCCGATATTGCAAAAACAAGAAATTCCACTCCTTATGTAGGATTAATTTCACCGCCGCCACACCACGATATTTATTCTATAGAGGATTTGGCGCAATTAATTTTTGACCTTAAAAATGCGAACCGCGAAGCCAGGATTAATGTAAAGCTGGTTTCTAAAGTTGGCGTGGGAACAATTGCCGCCGGTGTAGCAAAAGCAAAGGCAGATGTTGTTTTAATTTCAGGATTTGATGGTGGTACGGGAGCTTCTCCCCTCACCTCACTAAGACACGCAGGTTTACCCTGGGAACTTGGAATTGCCGAAGCTCAACAAACCCTGCTTATCAACAATCTTAGAAACAGGATTGTTGTAGAGTGTGATGGCCAGTTAAAAACCGGTCGTGATGTAGCGATTGCCGCATTGCTTGGTGCCGAGGAATTTGGTTTTTCTACCGCTCCCCTGGTAGCATCAGGTTGTATTATGATGCGTGCGTGCCATTTAAACACCTGCCCGGTGGGAATCGCAACGCAAGATCCTGAACTTAGAAAGAAATTTAAAGGTACCCCTGAAGATGTGATCAACTTTATGTATTTCATCGCTCAGGAATTAAGACAAATTATGGCCGATCTTGGTTTTAGAACTATAAATGAAATGGTAGGTCAAAGCCAAAAACTGGATATGAACCGTGCAATAGAACATTATAAAGCACAGGGATTAGATCTTTCTAATATTCTGTATAAGCCGAAAATAGATGAAGATATGCCGCTTTATAATACAGAAACCCAGGATCACAACCTGGAAAATGTATTGGATTTTGAAATATTAAATCAGGCGCATCCGGCTATTTACAGAAAGGAAAAAATGAGTCTTGATTTCCCAATTAGCAATATAAACCGAACCACTGGAGCTATTATAAGTAATGAAATTTCCAAAATTCACGGTGCAAAAGGATTACCCGATGGTACGCTTACATTGAATTTTACCGGTTCGGGAGGGCAAAGTTTTGGTGCTTTTGCTACCAAAGGTTTAACGATGAATATCAATGGAAATTCTAACGATTATTTAGGTAAAGGTCTTTCGGGAGCAACTTTAAGTGTAAGAAAACCTAAAGAAGCATCTTTTAAATCTAATGAAAACGTAATTATTGGGAATGTTGCCCTTTACGGCGCTACAGATGGCGAAGCCTATATCAATGGAATGGGTGGAGAACGTTTCTGCGTAAGAAACTCAGGTGCCAAAGCGGTGATAGAAGGAATTGGAGATCACGGTTGTGAATATATGACCGGAGGTATAGCCGTTATTTTAGGAAAAATAGGAAGAAATTTCGCTGCTGGAATGAGCGGGGGAATCGCTTATATCTATAATGCCGATAATACTTTAGACAATCATAATTTCAATATGGAAATGATTGGATTAGAAGATCCTTCAGAAGAAAATAAAAAAGAATTAAAAGAACTTATTGAAAATCACTACCGCTACACCGAGAGCGATGTAGCAAAAGAAATCCTGGAAAACTGGGAAGAAAATGCCGGTAAGTTTATAAAAGTAATGCCTGCAGAATATAAAAAGGCTTTACAAAAAATGGAAGAAGAGAAAATGTTAAAAGAACAAGTAGAACTCAAAACAGCATAATTATGGGTAAGATAAGAGGTTTTATGGAATACGACCGCAAGGTGGAAGAGACAGAAGCTGTTGAAAATCGAGTTAAAGATTATAAAGAATTTACAAAAGAAATGTCTCCCGAAGAATTGGGAGACCAGGGAGCAAGGTGTATGGATTGCGGAATTCCGTTTTGCCATAGCGGTTGCCCGCTTGGAAACTTAATTCCAGATTTTAACCATGCAGTTTATAAAAACGACTGGAAAAAAGCACTTAGTATTTTACACGGCACCAATAATTTCCCTGAATTTACCGGGAGATTATGCCCAGCCCCTTGCGAATCGGCTTGCGTTTTGGGAATCACAGATCCGCCGGTGGCGATTGAACTTATTGAGAAATATATTGTTGAGCGAGGATTTAAAGAAGGCTGGGTAACACCACAACCTCCAAAATCCAGAACAGGAAAAACAGCTGCAGTTGTTGGCTCGGGTCCTGCAGGTCTTGCAGCAGCACAACAACTTAACAGGGCCGGTCACGAGGTTACTGTTTTTGAAAGGGACAAGAAAATCGGCGGACTTTTACGTTATGGAATTCCTGATTTTAAAATGGAAAAACACGTGATAGATCGCCGGGTAAATATTATGAAAGAAGAAGGAATCAAATTTGAAACCGGAGTTCATGTAGGTGAAAATTATGAAGCCGAAAAACTTAAAGAATTTGATGCCGTAGTACTATGTGGGGGCGCCACTAAACGCCGAAATCTTCCTATTGATGGAGCCGAAGGTGATGGTGTGATGCAGGCAATGGATTTCCTAAAAAATAACAACGAAGTTGTAGACGGTTTAAAAGAACAAACCGAAAAATTCTCTGCCGAAGGTAAAAATGTGATTGTTATTGGAGGTGGTGACACGGGTTCAGATTGTGTGGGAACATCTAACCGTCACGGCGCAAAATCGGTAATTAATTTTGAAATTATGCCGATGCCGGCAGAACATAGAGACAGGGAAAATCCCTGGCCTTACTGGCCGTTTACACTAAAAACTACTTCTTCTCACGAAGAAGGTGTTGAGCGAAATTGGAGCATTAATACCAAAGAATTTATTCGTGATAAAGAAGGAAATTTAAAAGCTTTAAAAACGGTAAATATAGAATGGGTAAAAGGGGAAAACGGAAGACCTCAACTAAAAGAAGTAGAAGGATCTGAAAAAGAATGGCCTTGTGAACTGGTGCTTTTAGCCTTAGGATTTACAGGTCCGGAAAAAACTTTAAGCGAACAATTAGGATTGGAACTTGATAGCAGAACAAATATTAAGGGAGACGAAGCTTATCAAACCAACATTCCTAATATTTTTACCGCCGGTGATATGCGACGCGGCCAATCTCTAATTGTATGGGCAATTTCTGAAGGTAGGGAAGCTGCTTACCACGTAGATAAATATTTAATGGGAAAATCTCTGTTACCAAGAAAAGGAGAAGGTGATCTTCCCGCTGCTTAATTTGAATTTTGAATAAATTGTAGGTTAAAAGCGTCCGGGTTTCGGGCGCTTTTATTTTTTTTAAACGAGGCAAACGAAATTAAGAAATCCTGTTCCTGAAATAAATTCAGGATGAATTAAATAAATGCAACCTCACAGGTTTAAAAATCTGTGAGGTTTTTTAATTAAAGTGTTTTTGCAACTTTATTCACCGCTTCAATTGTAGTGTCTAAATCTTCATAAGAAAGAGCATCACTTATAAACCAGGTTTCAAAAGCACTTGGCGCAATGTAAATTCCGTTTTCTAACATTCCGTGGAAAAATTTGTTGAAAATTCCATTTCCAGCAGATTTAGCGGCAGATTCAAAATCTACTACCGGTTCTTCCCCAAAATGAATAGAAATCATAGAACCTACACGGTTTATGGTATGTGCAACATTATTTTCTGAAAGTACTTTTTCTACTCCTTTGTGAAGATATTCGGTTTTCTTGTCTATATTTTCAAAAATACTTCGGTTATTATCCAGTTCGGTTAGCATCGCAAGTCCCGCAGCCATGGCCAAAGGATTTCCGCTTAAAGTTCCCGCCTGGTAAACCGGCCCAACGGGAGCCAGATAATCCATAATTTCATTTCGCGCAGCAAAAGCACCAACCGGCAAACCTCCACCAATAACTTTTCCAAAACAGGCAATATCAGCATTTACTCCCATTCGTTCCTGAACGCCGCCGGGAGCAAGTCTAAAACCGCTCATCACCTCATCAAAAACCAATAAAATACCGTGATCATCGCAAAGTTCACGTAAACCTTCCAGAAAACCTTCGTTTGGAGGAATACACCCCATATTTCCGGGAACGGGCTCAATAATTATGCAGGCAATTTCATCTTTATTGGCTTCAATTAAAGATTTTACATTTTCGAGGTCATTATATCTTGCAAGCAGGGTGTCTTTTGCTGTTCCCTGAGTAACTCCCGGACTGTTTGGCGTACCGAAAGTGATCGCACCACTACCGGCCTGGATTAGGAAAGAATCGCTATGCCCATGATAACAACCGGCAAATTTAATGATCTTTTCTTTTCCGGTATAGCCACGTGCAAGTCTAACGGCACTCATTGTGGCCTCAGTACCCGAATTTACCATTCTAATTTTATCGATATTGGGAACCAGTTTTACCGCCAGTTCTGCGATTTTAGTTTCAATTTCAGTAGGTGTTCCAAAAGAAGTTCCTTTTTTGGCAATATCAATTACCGCATCTATTACCGGTTTGTGAGCGTGACCTAAAATCAGTGGCCCCCACGAATTTATATAGTCTATTAATTTATTTCCGTCTTCATCATATAAATAAGCTCCTTCGGCTCTTTTAATAAAAATGGGATCTCCACCCACTGCTTTAAATGCTCTTACCGGTGAGTTCACTCCGCCGGGAATTACTTTTTGTGCCGAAGCGAACAATTCGCTACTTCTTTTATAGATCATAAATTTTTATTCTACAGAGATAATCACCAACATTTGCCCTACGGAAATATTAGTGTCTCTTAAATTATTAAATCGCTGTAATTCTTCTACTGTGGTATTATGTTGCTTTGCAATTCTGTATAAAGTATCGCCCTTTTTAACCTTGTAAGTAACCGACTCTGGAGATTCGGGCGTATAGGTATAACTTGGAGATGGCCTTTTAAGTACATCTGCGTCAAATTGATAAAGCCTGTAACGTTCAATTAGACTAATTAATTTATCTGGGTAACGTCTATCGGTAGCATAACCTGCCTTTCTCAAACCTCTAGCCCAACCTTTATAATCGTCTTCATCTAATTCAAAAAGTTCTGCATAACGTTTTCTTTCTGTGAGAAAAAGTGAATGATCCCTGTAAGAATAACGAGCATCTTTATATTTTCTAAAACACTCACCGCGGGCATCATCGTCGTGATAAGCTCTAGCGCCTTTCCAGTCGTGACATTTAATTCCAAAATGATTATTTGCGCGCATAGTGAGATCTCCTTTACCACCACCAGATTCTAAAATTCCCTGGGCCAGAGTAATACTCGCAGGAATGTTGTAAAGCCGCATCTCTTCCATCGCTACCGCAGCAAAATCCCGAATATAATCCTCTACCGTATAAAGACGTGGATTTACCGGGGGCAACATAGGCTCTCCATCTAAAGGTTTTACCCGTTCTATTGCGGTATTTGAAGATTCAGTGAAAGTATTTTCCCTGTTAGAATCTTTCTTAGTGGTGACTACTTTTTTCTTGCTTCCGCAGGAAACCGCAAATGCGGCGAGAAAAATTAAAACAAAAAACCGGTTAATTCTCATATTAAAAAGTGATTAGAGGCAATTTTTTCTTTTTTAAAATCATATTCATTCCCTGGATTCCCTGTAAACCGCCGGTGTGAATGGCCATAATCTTACTTCCAGAAGGGAAATACCCGCCTTTTATAAGGTCAAAAATACCAAAAACTAGCTTTCCCGTATATACCGGATCTAATTGAATTTTGTATTTTTTTTTGAAATTATTAATAAAATTTATCAATTCCGAATCTACCTTAGCGTACCCCCCAAAATGATAGTCGGTTTTTAATTCCCAATTATTTTTAATACTGTATTTTTCAATTTCTTCGGAAAGAAAATCACCTTTCAAAGCCGGGAAACCTAAAACTTTCTGGTTTATATCTGAAGCGTTTATCAAGCCTGCAAGAGTCCCACCGGTACCTACTGAAGCTGCTATAAAATGAAATTTCTCGTCTTTCTCGTTTAAAATTTCCTGGCAACCTTTTACGGCCAAATCATTTGTTCCCCCTTCAGGCACAAGATAAAATTCACCAAATTCATTTTTTAACTTCTCCTGAAATTCCCTGGTGTCTTTTGCTCTATAATCACCCCTGGAAACAAATTTAAATTGCATTCCGCAAGATTTAGCAAACTTAAGTGTGGGATTTTGTGCTAAAGTATTTTCCAAATCTTTGCCTAATTCTTCTCCCCTAATAATTCCTATTGTTTTTAGATGGAAAAGTTGCCCGGCGGCGGCCGTTGCTGAGATATGGTTTGAAAAAGCTCCGCCAAAAGTGAGCAGTGTTTTTTGCTTTTGTTCAAGCGCTCTGGCAATATTATATTTTAATTTCCTAAATTTATTTCCTGAAACCTCAGGATGTAATAAATCTTCACGTTTTAAATAGAGCGAAATTTCATTAGGAAACTCAGCAACAAACTGATTTTCAGAAGATATTCCAGTAAAAATGTTTGAAGATTTCGGCATAAGCAAATATCCGAATTCTAAGACGAGCTACCTAAACAAACTTTAAAAATGCCCAGAATTTACGCTCCTCCAAATAATTCTCTTTCATTTCCTGGCTGTAAGCTTCGCGCTCAAAACTTATATTTTTATATGCCAGAAAGCGGTCTTTATAATAAAATAAACGCAGTAAATATTCGATTAAATACCAGATATAAAAAGGCAAAATAAGTAATTCTAACTGCTGTCTTAAATGAATTTTTTCGTGGTTAATAAAATTAAAATCATCTTTTAGCTCACTATTTTTAAGAATCACAAAAGGCCATAAACTCACGCCCTTAAATGATTTTCCCAGGAGATATTTGTTAACGATTAGAATCACGTGTGGAAGTTAAGAAATTGTATTTTTGCGATATGAGTTTTTTCAAAAAAAGAATTCCGTTAGAAGAAGGAGATTACTACACCACTCCTGAAGGTTATCGTTGTTTTACCGAGCAATATCACTTAAAGCGTGGCTATTGCTGCGAAAGTGGTTGCCGGCATTGCCCCTACGGATTTAATAAAAAAACCGGCAAGCAATCATAGTTCATTAATTTTTGTTAAACGGTATTTGATTGCAGAATCTCCCATTACTTTAGATTCATACTTAAAAACCTGTAAAAGGTAATTTTGGCTTACTTTAAAATAGAGTTTTTGGCGTTCTCCTAAACTAATGGTATTCCCTTGCTTATCCCATTCAAATTTTCCGGTTTCCTGTAGGCTGTTATCACCTGCTCTGCCTTTAAATTCCTGAGAAAGTGTATAATCACGATTTTTCTCTATCTCAATAGATGTTTCAATTCCCTCGCAATCCTCACAAGGCAAAAACCCTTCATAAATACCGGCCCAATCCAGTGAATCCCGGGCACTAAAAACATCATTTGAAGGTGTTACTTCGCTTTTCTTTGAAATTTCAGTAGTTTCTAATTCCAATTCTTTGTTTTCATCTTTACAGGAAACAAGACAAACAAGAGCAAGAAGAATTATAATAGATTTCATAATTTATTTCTTTAAAAGAGCGCTAAATTTATAGAAAATGAAATTTAAAACTCTTTAATTTAACATTTCTTCCTATTATTGAAACCTATTGCAAACAGAAAATCAATGGACTTTAAAGCGAAAATACTACAGGGAATTCCCAGTGAACTTCCACCTAAAAAAGAATACGATACTTCGGTAAATCACGCTCCTAAACGAAAGGCTATTCTAAACGCCGAAGAAAAACAATTAGCACTTCAAAATGCCCTTCGTTATTTTGAAGAAAAACATCACCAGGAATTGCTACCTGAATTTAAGGACGAACTGGAAAAATACGGGAGAATTTATATGTATCGCCTGAAGCCGGACTATGATATGTATGCCCGAAATATTGAAGAATATCCCGGAAATAGCACACAGGCAAAAGGAATCATGCTCATGATTCAAAACAACCTGGATCCTAAAGTAGCGCAACATCCCGATGAATTGATTACTTACGGGGGCAACGGGGCGGTTTTTCAAAACTGGGCGCAATACCTGCTCACTATGCAATATTTAGCCGAAATGGAAAACGATCAGACTTTGGTGATGTATTCCGGACATCCTATGGGCTTATTCCCTTCTCATGAAAATGCCCCAAGAGTAGTAGTTACTAATGGAATGATGATCCCAAATTATTCGAAACCTGATGATTGGGAAAAATTTAATGCGCTGGGTGTAACGCAATACGGGCAAATGACGGCTGGAAGTTATATGTACATTGGCCCACAGGGAATTGTGCACGGTACCACGATCACAGTTTTAAATGCCGGCAGAAAAATATCAAGATCTGGAGAAGGTCTGGAAGGTAAATTATTTGTGACTTCCGGTCTTGGCGGGATGAGCGGCGCGCAACCAAAAGCCGGAAATATTGCAGGTTGTATTACCGTGTGTGCCGAGGTGAATCCAAAAGCTACAAAAACCCGCCATAGCCAGGGCTGGGTAGACGAAGTAATTTCTGATCTAGAAAAACTTGCTAAAAGAGTGCAGGAAGCCAAAGCTAATAAGGAAGTAGTTTCTATCGCTTTCCAGGGAAATATCGTAGATGTTTGGGAATATTTCGAGCAAGAAAATATTTATATCGATTTGGGAAGTGACCAGACTTCATTGCACAATCCCTGGGCCGGCGGTTATTACCCGGTAGGTTTAAGTTTAAAAGAAGCCAATACCATGATGGCCGAAGAACCTGAAAAATTTAAAGAAAAAGTACAGGAAAGTTTAAAAAGACAAACCGCGGCGATTAATAAACATACCGCTAGGGGCACCTATTTCTTTGATTACGGAAATGCTTTCTTATTAGAAGCTTCCCGGGCCGGAGCCGATATTTTAGCTGAAAACGGCAAAGATTTTAAATATCCGAGCTACGTGCAGGATATTATGGGGCCTATGTGTTTTGATTACGGTTTTGGGCCTTTCAGATGGGTTTGTGCTTCCGGAAAAGAAGAAGATTTGGATAAAACCGATAAGATCGCGACTCAGGTTTTAGAAGAACTCAAAAAGAATTCACCAGAGGAAATTCAGCAGCAAATGGCTGATAATATTCAGTGGATAAAGGGCGCAAGAGAAAACAAACTGGTAGTAGGATCTAAAGCCAGGATTCTCTATGCCGATGCCGAAGGACGAATGAAGATTGCCAAAGCTTTCAATGATGCTATTGGAAATGGAGAAATAGGAACGGTTATTTTAGGACGTGATCATCACGACGTTTCCGGAACAGATTCTCCATACCGGGAAACTTCAAATATTTACGATGGATCCCAGTTCACAGCCGATATGGCGATACAAAATGTAATTGGAGATAGCTTTAGAGGCGCCACCTGGGTAAGCATTCATAACGGCGGCGGAGTTGGCTGGGGCGAGGTGATTAATGGTGGATTTGGTATGATTCTTGAAGGAAATAAAGCATCGGAGGAGCGACTAAAGTCTATGCTTTTCTGGGATGTTAATAATGGAATTGCCCGCCGAAGCTGGGCCCGAAACAAAGAAGCGCTCTTCGCTGCAAAAAGGGCTATGCAAATGGAACCAAAACTAAAGGTAACTATCCCAAACCTGGTAGATCCGGCTCTTTTTGACACTAACACCTAAAATAATATTTTATGAAAGTCTTAAAAATTACACCGGTTCTTTTACTGCTAACTATCCTGGTAACTTCCTGTAGTAGCGTAAGAGTTGCTTCAGATTATGACAGGGAAGTAAACTTTAACCAATATGAAAGTTACGCTTTTTTTAAACCTGGAATAGATAAAGCTGAAATATCAGATCTAGATAAAAAACGAATCCTTAGAGCCATAGAAGCTGAAATGCAACGTAAAGGTTTTACAAAATCTGAGGATCCAGATCTTTTAGTAAGCATTTTTACGAAAACCAATGAAAATATTAATATCTACCAGAACAATATGATGGGCTGGGGATATGGCTGGGGATGGCATCCCTGGTATTGGGGCTCAGGTTTTAATACCGTAAACCGCACTAGCGAAGGCACTCTTTATATAGATCTAATTGATGCTGAAGGAAAAGAACTGGTTTGGCAGGGAATGGGAACTGCCGCTTTAGCCAGTGATGTGAATAAAAAACAAAAAAGGATAAACGAAATTGTTTCTGAAATACTTGAAAAGTATCCTCCAGAAATAAAGAATTAACCCCACAAATTTTTCAACAAAAATGCTCCTCTTGTAGGAGCATTTTTATTTTTACACGGCTTTAGTTATCATTTTATGAATTTCAGGTTAATTTCTTATCTTTATATTGAATTTTAGTTAATCACCCTTATGCTCGATAAAGTTGAATCTAATGCGATTTTAGACCGCTTGCCGGCCCATCTTCAGCAATATATAAAACCACAGAATTACGATGATTACACCCCGGTAAACCACGCGGTTTGGCGTTATGTAATGCGTAAAAATGTAGATTACTTAAGCAAAGTTGCGCACGAATCTTATCTTGATGGTTTAAAGCAAACCGGCATTTCTATAGATCATATTCCCAATATGTATGGTATGAACCGAATTTTAAAAGAAATTGGCTGGGCTGCTGTAGCGGTAGACGGCTTTATTCCGCCGGCTGCTTTTATGGAATTCCAGGCTTTTAACGTTTTGGTAATTGCGAGCGATATTCGTCAGCTCGAGCATATAGAATATACTCCTGCTCCAGATATTATTCACGAAGGTGCCGGCCACGCCCCTATTATCGCTAACCCAGAATACGCAGAATATCTTAGACGCTTTGGCGAAATTGGCTGTAAAGCGATTTCCAGCGCTAAAGATTATGAAATGTATGAAGCCATAAGGCATCTTTCTATTATTAAGGAAGCTGAAGATACACCTAAACAAGAAATTGAAGAAGCTGAAAAGAAAGTAGATTACCTGCAAAATAATATGGGGAAACCCAGCGAGATGGCGCAGATAAGAAACCTGCACTGGTGGACCGTTGAATACGGGTTGATTGGAACGCTTGAAGATCCTAAAATTTATGGCGCCGGTTTACTCTCTTCTATTGGAGAAAGCGCCTGGTGTATGACAGATAAAGTGAAGAAGATTCCATATTCTATTGAAGCTTGCAAACAGGAATTTGATATTACCAAACCTCAGCCTCAGCTTTATGTAACGCCTGATTTTGCTCATTTAAGCTCAGTTTTAGAGGAATTTGCTAATAAAATGGCTTTAAGAAAAGGCGGTCTTGAAGGAATTCAAAAATTGATAGATTCTAAAAATCTTGGAACTATAGAATTAAGTACCGGTTTACAGATCTCAGGAGATTTTTCAAAAGTTATTGAACACGATGGCAAACCAATTTATATTCAAACTTCAGGGAAAACTGCCCTTTCCCATCGGGAAAAGGAACTGGTAGGTCACGGTGTAAAAAATCACCCTGACGGATTTGGTTCGCCAATTGGCTCTTTAAAAGGAATCAATTTAGCGATTGAAGATATGAGCCCGCGTGATCTTAGGGCTTATGATATTTATGAAGGTGAAAAGATTGAATTTGAATTTGAAGGTGGGATAAAAGTAAAAGGTGAGATCATTACCGGCACCAGGAATCTCCAGGGGAAAATAATCATTATTAGCCTAAAAGATTGCACTGTGACTTATGGCGAAGAAATTTTATTTAAACCGGAATGGGGCAAATATGATATGGCGATTGGGAAAGAAGTTATTTCAGCCTTTGCCGGCCCCGCCGATAATCTTTCTTTTGATCTAATTACCCACAAAACCTCAACTACTACAATAAAAAGCAAAAGTACACCAGAACGCGAAGAACTTAATTCACTTTATGCTTCCGTTAGAAATATAAGAGAAGGAAAAGATGCGAAATTTTCATTAGACGCTGCTTTAGAACTTGTAAAAAAACATCACCCAAAAGACTGGTTGCTTTCCGTAGAAATATATGAGCTAGCAGTAGGGAAAGATGAAAAACTCGCTAAAGAAGCTCTAAATAATTTAGAGGATGTAAAATCTCGAAGACCGGATATTTCACATTTAATTGATGGCGGAATAAGCCTTATAAACAGCCAATTGGTAAGTTAATATAACATTCAAGTTTTAAATTCCGAAAAAGCAGACTAGAGTTTTATTTTTTCGAATTCTTCGGAATCATTGAAATTCTGGTCGTTGTATTGCAGCGTCCAACCCATAGAGTTGGTTAAAATATAGATCTTTTGCAATTCGCTAATTAGCCTGTTTTCAGCATTAGATTTAAGCGAAGAAGCTTCTACCTTTTCTCTAATAGATTTTTCAATTCGGCCCTTAATTTTATTGTGATCTTCCGCATCAAACTGGTTTAAATAATCCTGGGTAACATCGTAATATTTTATCTCAGGATTTATTGTAATTTCTTCTTTAGGAATAGAAGTGATGCGTACAATTTTATTTTCTTCATCAATTTCGGTTTCTAATTTACTTAGATCGTAAGCCACCGTTGCCGTAGCATTTACAATAATAAGCGCTTTCTTCCTTGCCGAAAAAATATCGAGATAAAACTTCTTTGAATTTTTATAAGAATAAACCTGGGAAAAAGTGCCTTCGGTCACTACCAATTTTCCCACATTTTTAATTTGCTGCTGAAGCAAGGCTGTACTTTCTTCTAATTGATCTTTTTCATTATTTCTGTTTTCACAATAGCGAATACCAAAAACCACAAGCAAGACCAAAATGGCACCTATAAGGAAATTTCTCATTTATCAATTTTTTCTAAAGGTACAAAGAATGTGAATTTTGGAGTTTTTGAAGAAAACATTACTTTTTTAAAACACTTATGGACGGCCCCACCCGTCCATAAGTTTTTAACTTTCTAAAATCTACCCCAACAAATTTTAGAAAACGAATTAAGATACAGTCATAAAAAACGACTTCTCAGCCATTCGTTATCAATAACTTATATCTAAAATTCTAAGATAAAAATACAAAAAAATTTAATATATAAACAATTCCGAAATTAATTTAATGTTTTTTTGACGATAACTTAATTTAGAACTGAAGATGCGGATAACGCTTTTGGAGTGTTGAAACTTTAGAATTCAAATTTTTTAGAAATTTACGATGCGCTTCAGAATTAAGATTAAATGGACGGTGTGCTAATCCTTTTTGAATATTTTCCACCTCATTTAAAATCGAAAGAGAGTCTTCTGAAAACCAGGTTTCCGTAAGTCTTTTCCAAATATAGTATATGGCTGTTTGAGAAGGGTGTAACATATCTTCAGTATAAAACCGATAGTCCCGAAGTTCATCCATCATCAATTCATAAGATGGAAAATAATGGGTTTTCTTGCTTTCTTCGCAAACCTTATGAACAGCGGTAATTAAATGCGCTTTGCTACGCTGATTTTCAACAAATCCGTCCTTAATATGCCGAACTGGAGAAACGGTGAAAATCACTTCAGCATCAGGGTTTATTTGGTGTGCGTCTTCCAGAATCTCATTTAAAGCTCGCTCAATTTCTTCTATAGATTGTATTTCTTTCCTAAAAGATTTCTGCGGAACTTTATGACAGTTGGCAACGCTCTGTTCACTTTCTAAATGAAAATAGCTCCAGCTAGTACCCAAAGTGATTACCAAATGTGAGCTTTGCTGAAGAAACTCACGAGCGTTTTTTAATGCGGAATTCAGGTTATTTAGTAAAACCTCAGGATCAGGATTACTTAAAGAAGAATGCGCATCAAAACAATGCCAGCGCTCCTGGTGCTGAAAAATATCCTTCTCAGTATAAAACGCGGCTTCGTTAAGTTTTCGAAAAAACTTTGCAATAGCCAAAGGATGAAAAAGAATTCCGAAGGGATTCTGTAAATTTTGCAGCTTATAGAAATCCAGTTTTTTACTGATATTCTCTACAAAACAGGAACCGATAAGAAACAGCTTAGATTCGTAATCTATCTTAGGCTCAGCCTGTTGTATAGGTATTTTGGTCCTGAATTCCATAAATCATCTCAATTCAACCGGTTCCAGAAACAAACCGGTGCGTCTTTTCTATTTCAAATAAGACTTGGCTTCCTGTAAAGCTTCCTCAATTCCTTCAGGTTTTTTACCGCCGGCAGTTGCGAAAAACGGCTGGCCACCGCCACCGCCCTGTATATATTTACCAAGTTCTTTTACAATATTCCCCGCGTGTAGATCTTTTTCCTGAACGATATCTTTAGAAATATAGCAACTTAAAAGTGCTTTTCCGTTTTGTTCGGTTCCAAACAATAAAAACAAATTCTCAAATTCATCACCCAACTGAAAGGCCAAATCTTTTATTCCGCCGGCATCAAGGTCTACTTTTTTAGCAAGGAAATTCACCCCGTTTATTTCTGAAATTTCTAATTTTAATGCGGTCTTTAGATTTTTAGCCTTATCTCTTAATAAAGCTTCAACCTTCTTCTTCAAACTTGCATTTTCTTCCTGTAGAGTATTCACCGCTTTTACAGGATCTTTTGCATTCTTCAGTTCTACCTTAATTTGCTGTAAAACCTCATCCTGATTGGCAAAATATTCTTTAACCGCTTCTCCCGTAATAGCTTCAATTCTTCTAATTCCTGAAGCAACCGCCGCTTCCGCAATAATTTTAAAATGCCATATTTCTGAAGTATTTTGTACGTGGATTCCGCCGCAAAGCTCCATAGATTCCCCAAAGCGAATGGCACGAACCGAATCTCCGTATTTTTCACCAAACAGCGCCAAAGCGCCCTGGTTAACGGCCTCCTTAAACGAAATACTTCGCTGCTCTTCTAAAGGTAATTGCTCGTTGATTCGCTGATTTACCAGTTTTTCAACCTGCTCTAATTCCTCTTTATTTACTTTGCTGAAGTGAGAAAAATCGAAGCGCAGATAATCTCCTTTAACCAGAGAACCTTTTTGTTCTACGTGAGTTCCCAAAACTTCCCGAAGCGCCTGGTGCAATAAGTGCGTGGCCGTATGATTAGCCGCGGTAGCCGCACGGTTTTTTGAATTTACAACCGCCCTAAATTTATCTTTTGGATTCTTAGGAAGCGATTTAGCAAAATGAACAATTAAGTTGTTTTCTTTTTTAGTATCGGTAATCTCTATTTTGTTGTTTTCGCTATCAATGAGAAAACCTTTATCTCCAACCTGTCCGCCACCTTCAGGGTAAAACGGAGTTTGCGAAAGCACAATTTGATAAAAAGCACCTTTTTTGCTTTCCACTTTTCTGTATCGTGCAATTTGGGTCTCAGTTTCTAAATAATCATATCCCACAAAGGCTTCAGCATTTACAGGGTTTATTTCTTCCCAGTCGCCGGCAGTAACCTGGGTTGCTGCACGAGACCTGTCTTTTTGCTCCTTAAGCTGAACTTCAAATTCCTTTTGATCAAGATCGAATCCGCGTTCACGTAAAATTAGTGCTGTTAAATCTATAGGGAAACCAAAAGTATCGTAAAGCTCAAATGCTTTCTTCCCCGAAACCGTTTTTCCTTTGGTTTCTGAAATTATATTTTCCAGCAAAATCAAGCCCTGGTCCAATGTTTTTAAAAAAGATTGTTCTTCTTCCTTAATCACATTTTCGCATAAAGTTTTTTGAGATTTAAGCTCAGGAAATGCTTCGCCCATTTGCTTACTTAACACCTCAACAAGCTTATAAATAAAAGGTTCTTTGGTATCTAAAAATGTAAATCCATAACGAATGGCACGTCTTAAAATTCTTCTAATCACATAACCGGCACCGGTGTTTGATGGCAATTGCCCATCGGCTATAGAAAAAGTTACCGCTCTCACGTGATCTGCAATTACCCGAATCGCGATATCGGTTTTTTTAGATTTTCCGTACTGAAAATTCGTGATTTTTTCCAGTTCAGCAATTAGCGGCGTAAAAACATCGGTATCGTAATTAGATTGTGTTCCCTGTAAAACCATACAAAGACGTTCAAAACCCATCCCGGTGTCTATATGTTTTGCCGGTAATTCTACTAAAGAACCATCAGCTTTACGGTTATATTGCATAAAAACCAGGTTCCAGATCTCTACCACTTGTGGGTGATCTGCATTTACCAGTTCTTTTCCGGGTTTCTTAGCTTTTTCAGCTTCAGATCGAATATCAATATGAATTTCAGAACAAGGTCCGCAAGGTCCCTGGTCTCCCATTTCCCAGAAATTGTCTTTTTTATCGCCGTAAACAATGCGATCTTCAGGAACAATCTTTTTCCAAAGTTCCAGGGCTTCGGTATCCAATCCTAATTTATCTTCTTCGCTTCCTTCAAAAACAGAAACATAAAGATTTTCAGGAGCAATTTTAAAAACTTCGGTAAGCAATTCCCAGGCCCAGTTTATGGCTTCCTCTTTAAAATAATCACCAAAACTCCAGTTCCCTAACATCTCGAACATCGTGTGATGGTAAGTATCCATTCCCACTTCTTCCAAATCGTTATGTTTTCCGCTTACGCGAAGGCATTTTTGGCTATCGGTAATTCGGGAACTGAAAGGCTCGCTATTTCCTAAAAAATACTCCTTAAACTGAACCATCCCGGCGTTGGTAAACATTAAAGTGGGATCGTCTTTTAGCACCATAGGCGCTGAGGGAACGATTTTATGAGATTTGGATTTAAAAAATTCTAAAAACTGGCTTCTTATTTCCTGAGATTTCATCTAGCTGCTCTAATCTAAAATTATTAATTTGTGTTGGTGCTGAAACAATTTCCTATATTTGTTCGTTTACCAGACTAAACTTAGCACGGTAATTGCTAATTATTGTTGGCAAAAATAGCATAAATTTGACTCATGTCGAAGGTTAAATATTATTACGATAGCGACACGCAATCCTATAGAAAAATAGAGCGCCGAAAGGGCCGCCGCATAGGGATTGTGCTGCTTAGTATCCTGGGATCTTTCCTCTCTGGTTTTTTATTACTGGTCATTTATTTAAATATTCCTCAGATTGTAACTCCAAAAGAAAAGGCCTTAAAACGCGAACTTCAAAACATGGAATTACAATATGGATTACTGAATAAAAAAATGAACCAGGTCCAGAATGTTCTGGCAAATATTGAAGATCGGGACAATAATATTTACCGGGTTTATTTTGAAGCAAACCCAATTCCTGAAGAGCAAAGAAGAGCAGGTTTTGGCGGAATTAACCGCTACAAAGACCTTGAAGGTTTTGATAATTCTAAATTGATTATTGAAACCAGCAAGCGAATGGATATTCTCACCAAACAGTTGGTGGTACAATCTAAATCCTTAGATGAAATTGCAGAATTGGCAAAGGAAAAAGAGAGTCTTTTAGCTTCGGTTCCTGCTATACAACCGGTAAAAAATGAAGATTTAAGCAGAATTGCTTCTGGTTACGGATGGAGAACCGACCCATTTACCAAAGTGAGAAAATTTCACCACGGGATGGATTTTAGCGCGCCTCGAGGAACGCCGGTTTACGCCACAGGAGATGGCAGGGTGGAAAGAGCAGATAACCGCGCTACCGGTTATGGAAATCATATAAGAGTAGATCACGGCTATGGCTACACCAGCCTTTACGCCCACTTATATAAATATAATGTACGGGTTGGCCAGCGGGTTCAACGTGGGGATATCATTGGTTACGTGGGCAGCACGGGCAGATCCCAGGGACCTCATTTACATTATGAGATATTTAAAGATGATAACCGAATTAACCCGATTAATTTTTACTATGGAAACCTTTCGCCAGAAGAATTTGATAAGGTTCTGGAAAAAGCACAACAAGAAAACCAATCCCTGGATTAATGCATCTTAATTTACCCGATAAAAGATATTACGGCATTGGCGAAGTTGCAGAAGCCTTTAAGGTAAACACTTCCCTAATTAGGTTTTGGGAGAAAGAATTTGATGTAATTCAGCCTAAAAAAAATGCCAAGGGAAATCGCAAATTCACACCCGAGGATATTAAGAATTTAGAGCTTATTTATCACCTGGTAAAAGAACGCGGATTCACCCTGGAAGGTGCCAAAACACATTTAAAAGAAGAAAAACACAAAACCCTTAGCAACTTCGAAATTATTCGTAAGTTGGAAGGAGTAAAAGCAAAACTAATCAATCTTAAAAATCAGTTGTAGAATGAAAAAATGGTTAATCCCTGTAATAGTAATCGTAGTTCTTGGTATTATCGTTTACAGCCTCACCGCAGGAGTAAATAACACCGCAGTAGAATATGAAGAAAATGTATCTAAGAATTGGGCCGATGTTGAAAATGCCTATCAGCGAAGAAGTGATCTTATCCCGAATTTAGTTAGCACAGTAGAAGGTTCAGCCGATTTTGAACGAGGAACTTTAACCGATGTTATTGAGGCGCGAGCAAAAGCTACTTCGGTAAATGTTGATGCGGGAAATTTAGATCCGCAGCAAATTCAGCAATTCCAGCAAGCTCAGGGCGGATTATCTAATGCCTTATCCAGGCTTTTGGTCTCGGTTGAAAGATACCCCGATATAAAATCGAATCAGAATTTTCTTCAATTACAGTCGCAATTAGAAGGAACTGAGAACCGAATTAGCGTTGCGAGAAATCGCTACAATGAAGCGGTAAGACAATACAACACTTATATTAGAAAATTCCCGAATAATATTTTTGCCGGAATGTTCGGTTTTGAAAGAAAACCAGCTTTTGAAGCAGAAGAAGGTGCAGAAAATGCTCCAGATGTTGAATTTGATTTTTAAGCGAAATGAGTAAAGTAGAGGATTTTTTAAGTAAAAAAGACGAAGAGGAAATCATTGAAGCCATTAGAACGGCAGAGAGCCACACCTCTGGTGAAGTAAGGGTTCACCTGGAAAAAACTACCGGCGAGATGGATATTTTTGATCGCGCTATGGAGGTTTTTCATATGCTGAAAATGGATAATACCAAACACGATAATGGCGTGCTGATATATGTTGCCGTAGAAGATCATAACTTTGTGATCTACGGCGATAAAGGAATTAACGATGTTGTTCCAGACGATTTTTGGGAAAGCACCAAAGATGCCATTGTAGAAAAATTTAAAAAAGGAGAATTTAAGCAAGGCCTGGTAGACGGAATTTTAACCGCAGGCCAGCAGCTTAAAAAACATTTCCCGTATAGCGATGAGACCCGGGACGAACTCTCCAATGAAATTTCAAAAGGATAAATGCCACAATTCACTAAAAGATTCCAACTAATATTTTTGTTTTTCCTGGTTTTCTCGGGGTTTATATATGCGCAGCGCGATGTCCCTCCTAAACCAGCTGAAGAAACGAGCGTATATGACGAGGCTGATATTTTATCTTCTTCGGAAGAAAGCCAGTTAAAACAGAAATTGGTTAATTATGCAGATACTACTTCAACCCAAATTGTAATCGCAACTATTAATTCCTTTCAGGGAGAAAATCAAAGTGATTATGCTACTAAATGGGCCCAGGAATGGGGAATTGGCCAAAGTGCAGAAGATAATGGCTTGCTAGTTATTGTCGCTGAAGAAGATAAAAAGATATGGATTACTACAGGTTATGGACTCGAAGAATACTTGACCGATGCCAAAACCTGGCAAATAATTCAGCAGGTAATTCTTCCTGAATTTAGAAGCGGCAGTTATTACAACGGCCTTGATGCGGGAACTACTGCTATTTTCCAGGTCCTGGCCGGTACTTTTGAAGGCACACCACAAAGACGTAGCCAATCTAATGGAATACCCGTACAGCTTCTTGTTATGGGAATTATTTTGCTAGTAATTATTGTTTCCCTTGCCAATAAAAATAAAGGCGGAAGAAACGGTGGTAGAAGAAGTGCCGGCAGCACTTTTTTAGATGCTATTATTTTAAGTTCTCTGGGACGCGGTACTTTTGGCGGTGGTAGCTCTGGCGGAGGTTTTGGCGGCGGAGGCGGCTTTGGTGGCGGTTTCGGCGGTGGAGGCTTTGGCGGCGGCGGTGCCGGTGGAAGCTGGTAATTTCAGTTGGCAGTAATTTAGTAGACAGTTAACAGTTTGCTACGTTTTTAGCCGAAAAACCTATAAAAATAAAGACTGTTTGAAAGGTTTTAGTTCCGTCAAACTGAACTTGTTTCAGCTTCTAACTTGATTTTCATCTTAGATCCTGAAACAAGTTCAGGATGACGATTCAAACTAACATCTCAAACAGTCTTTTTCACTTTTAGATAAAATTCAATTACCTTCCTCTTCTATTATTATTCGGGTCTTTTCCTCCAAACTTGCTTATTTTATACGTAAAACTTAGCATAAAATATTGTTCTAAAACAAGCTCTTGCGTATCCTGAATAAAATCGTCTCCGGTAAACCTTCGGGTGGCAATGTTTTGATCCAGCAAGTCGAATACTTTTATTTTTAGCGTGCCATTATCTCCAAAAACTTCGTATCCTAAGCTTGCATTCCATAGGTAGAACGAATTTTGAAACCCGGGAGAAGCGTTCCCGATAGATTGATACGCAATATCACTTCCTATCACAAATTTCTCTGGCCAAAAAGAAGTTAGCGCCAATGAAATATTCTGATTTTTATAATTTTCTTCCCTGTTGTTAAAACTGTATTCAGCATCTACAAATTCAACGCTATAAAAGGGTTCTATAGTTACCAAATCCCTAAAATTATATTCCAGCCCTAAATTAGGAGTAAGATTTAAAGTTTTAGAGGTAAAACGCTGCTCGTTGGTAAAGCCAACATTTTTATTATAATTACCATAGAGTCCTCCTCGAACTTTAATAGAGCTTTCGTTTTCCAACTCAAAGGTTTTGTCAATATTTCCTCCCCCAAAATAGCTGTAAACACCATCTACGTTGGTATATGTGGTGGTTCGTACTAAATCTTCGTCAACCGTACTTCTGGTTACCACCTGGTCATTAGTAAAATTCCCACCTAAATAAGCGTAAAAACCAGAACGGGTTTTAAAATCGAAATTATTGAAGTTAAGGTAAAACCTATGTCTTAAAGTTGGTCTAAGATCTGGGTTACCCGTAACGATATTCAACGGATTTATAGTATTTGTAACCGGCTGCAATTGGTTTAAAGACGGGGCATCCCAGGAATTATTGTAATTAAAATAAATAGCTTTCCCCTGCGCCAGGTTATACCTAAAATAAGCGTTTGCAAATAAATTTTCGTAGGTATTATCTATAGAAGTTTCAGTAAAAAGATCTTCATTCTTTAGCCTGATACTCTGGAAACCTCCAGAAACACTTGTTCTTAATTTCTCTCCGTTATACGCAAGACCTAAGCTCGGACGATGCGTAAAAGATTCAGATTTAAAATCGTTGCTCAGTTCATCATCAAGTAAAGTATAATCGCCCGTATCATTAGCATCGTAAACCAGACGTTCATTTCGGCCGTCGGCTTTATCAAAATTATAACTTACATCCAGCATTAATTTTTCGGTAATAGGGAAACGACTACTTACATCAACCCCATAATTATTATCCTTGTTTTCTTCGGAAATTAATTGATCCTGAATATCTGTATTTACCAATTCACCTTCCTGATTATAAATTTCTCTTTCAGAAAAGAAATTGTTATCCTGTGAACGTGTATTATTCTGATTATTAAATCCTAAACTATAATAACCTCCGTTTTTACCAAATTTTCTTGTAAAATTCAATCGGTTCGAGAAATTCACACTGTGAACTTCAGAATAATTATCGGTTAAAGCAGTATTTATTGGGGTACCATCTTCTGCAACAGATTCTGTGAAAGATTGGTTAGAAGAGCGACCGTTATTGGTGTTTATATTTGGTCTCACTGAAATCCTTGTTAAAGTATCTGGCTGAATCTCGAATCCTAAATTAAATCGGTGATTATTATTCACCCTGTTTCCGCTAGATTCAGAATTATTAAAGAATCTTCTATCTGGCAAAATATTTTCTCTTTGAGTTCGGCTTTCGGTTCTATTATCAGCACGACTATAGAAATAATTAGAAGAAAGTTCGGTTTCCTGTGGCCATTCGTTTACAAAACTAAATCCGGCGTTATCAGATTTTGTAATCCCGTTTGCTGATCCAAAATTACTTCCGTTAATGCTGAAATTTCCACCTCTGCTCCTACTGATGGAATAAGCATTACGGCCCATCGCATCATAAATTTCATCGAATGAGAACCCGGAAGAATTAATGTTGTTGGAACTCGCCAAAAGGCTCACGCGCATATCATTTTTAAAATAATTTCCAATTCCGCTTAATTCATAACGCTCATCGGTTCCGCCGCCTGCAGTAAGCCTGGAGAAAAATCCGCGGTTTTTATCTTCGTCTATGGTAATATTAATGGTTTTGTTTTCGGCATCTCCTTCTTTTCCGGTAAATTCTTCAGATTTAGTTTTGCTATCTACCACCTGAAGTTTATTTATCAATTCCTTAGGCAGGTTTTTGGTAGCGATCTTTGGGTCGTCTCCAAAAAATTCTTTTCCGTTCACTTTAATTTGCGAAACCGGGGTTCCGTTTACGGTAATACTACCATCTGTAGCCACTTCTACCCCGGGAAGTTCTTTAAGTAATTCTTCCAGGTTTGCATCTTTACGCGTTTTAAAAGAAGCTGCATTAAATTCCAGGGTATCTTTCTTTATCGTTACCGGCGCGCGAGAAGAAGTAATTGTTATTTCATCTAAAGCATTATCGGCTACCTGCATTTTTATAACATCAAGATTTACCTCGCTATTAATTTGCACCTGCTGAGCATAAGTCTTAAAGCCGGCATAGGAAATAAGTAAATTTAATTCCTTACTTTCTGAACTTCCAGAAAGTTGAAATTCTCCTGTATTGTCTGAAATTGTATAGGTAACCAAACTACTATCTGCCGGTTTCTCCAGGTAAACCGTTGCCGATTCCAGGGGTGCTCCCTGCGGATCGGTTATTTTACCATTTATTTCAAAATTTTGGGCTGTTAGATTTCCTGCCAAAAACAGAAAGGCAAGGGAAAGAAGAATTCTCATGGAGGGTTTAGGTGTTAAAATTTGAAAAAAATCAAGACAAAGTTATGCCTCACTAACTATATTGGTAGTTAGACTCTCAATTTGTTACAAAGTTTAACAGCTAATTTTATTTTTTTCTGAAATACACTGAAATAGGTACTCCCGTAAGATCAAATTCCTTTCTTAACTTGTTCTCTATAAAACGTTTATAAGGATCTCTAACATACTGCGGAAGATTACAAAAAAAAGCAAACTGCGGCTGTGGGGTAGGCAATTGGGTACAGAATTTTATCTTTACATACTTCCCTTTATAAGCCGGCGGAGGATTTTGCTCAATTATAGGAAGCATTATATCGTTAAGCTCGCGGGTTTTAATTTTCTTACTACGATTCTCAAAAACCTTTACCGCCGTTTCTATAGCTTTAAAGATTCTTTGTTTGGTAAGCACCGACATAAAGACGATAGGCACATCGGTAAAAGGTTCTATTTCACGCCTAATCATGGCCTCAAACTCTTTCATGGTATTGGTTTCCTTATCTTCAACCAAATCCCATTTATTTACAAGAATTACAATTCCTTTTCGGTTTCTTTGTGCCAGCCAAAATATATTTTGAACCTGCCCGTCAAATCCGCGGGTAGCATCTAAGATTACCAAACATACATCGCAATTTTCTATAGCTCGAACCGAACGCATTACCGAGTAAAATTCAAGGTCTTCTTTAACCTTAGACTTTCTTCTAATCCCGGCAGTGTCTACAAGGTTAAATTCAAACCCGAACCTATTATACTTAGTATCCATAGCATCGCGGGTTGTCCCTGCAATATCGGTAACTATATAACGTTCTTCGCCAATAAGTGCATTGATAAAAGAAGATTTCCCGGCATTGGGACGTCCCACTACAGCAAATCTTGGTAATTCGGTTTCTTCTTCGGCTTCGGTTTCAGGGAGCGCTTCTACTAAAGCATCAAGTAAATCTCCGGTACCACTGCCGTTTGTACTGGCAATAGGAAAATATTCGCCAAGACCTAAAGAATAAAATTCGACAGCATTCTCCAGCCTTTTATTATTATCTACTTTATTAACAGCAAGAAGAACAGGTTTATCTACTTTTCTAAGCAATTGCGCAACATCCTCGTCCATAGGGGTTACGCCACTTTCAACATCTACCATAAAAATTATGGCATCGGCTTCATCTATAGCAAGTTCTACCTGCTTGTCTATTTCGGCTTCAAAAATATCGTCGCTTCCCACAACATATCCACCGGTATCTATAAGGGAAAAATTACGACCATTCCAATCAGATTTTCCATAATGACGATCGCGGGTTACCCCACTAACCGAATCTACAATCGCCTCACGACGTTGAATTAATCGGTTGAAAAAAGTAGATTTTCCAACATTTGGTCTTCCTACAATGGCTACAATATTGCCCATAATATTTATTCTTTATTGCCTCAAAGAGGTTTGTTTTCTGAATTTATTCAGAAAATGCAATTGTTTGCAAAATTAGTGTAAAAATTCGGGTTTACCCGAAACTTAGAAAACGGAAGTTTTCTGTAAAAAATTGAAGTATTTAAATTGAAAATTTTAGATAAAAACTTTTAGAAAATTAATTCAGAAAAATTATTCATTATACCCAAAACGCTTTAACTGGCGTTGATCGCTTCTCCAGTTTTTGTTCACTTTTACGTAAAGTTCAAGATGAACCTGTTTCCCAAAGAATTTCTCAAGATCTTTTCGGGCTTCTACCCCAACCCTTTTTAAAGCGGCACCTTTATGACCTATAATAATTCCTTTTTGGGTTTCGCGCTCTACCATAATCACGCTACGCATTCTAATGATTTTCTCTTCTTCAAAAAATTCCTGCGTATCAATTTCTACCGCGTAAGGAATTTCCTTTTTGTAATGCATTAAAATCTTTTCGCGAATAATTTCATTTACAAAGAAACGTTCAGGCTTATCGGTAAGCGTGTCTTTTGGATAAAACGCCGGAGATTCTGGTAATAACTCAATAATTCGGTTAAATACTTCAGCAACATTAAAACCTTCTAAAGCCGAAACCGGGAAAATTTCCGCATTGGGCACTTTCTCTGTCCACATTTGTACCTGACTTTCCAATTCTTCCTGGTTAGATTTATCAATTTTATTCAGCAATAAAATAACAGGAATATCGGTTCCTATAATTTTATTAAAAAAGGCTTCATCTTTAAGTTCCTTTTCCCCAATTTCTACCATATATATCAAAACATCGGCATCTTCAAAAGCAGATTTTACGAAACCCATCATAGATTCCTGCAACTCATAAGCCGGTTTAATAATTCCGGGGGTATCGCTTAACAACACCTGGAAGTCTTCACCATTTACAATTCCCAGAATACGGTGGCGGGTGGTTTGCGCTTTAGAAGTGATAATAGACAATTTTTCGCCTACAAAAGCATTCATTAAAGTAGATTTCCCCACATTAGGGTTCCCAATAATATTTACAAATCCTGCCTTATGTGCCATTTTGATAATTTTTATGCTGCAAAGGTAAGACGATTCACTTACAGTTATCTGCTTTTGATTTAAATTTATTTCATAAATAGGTTTTGCATTAATTTTCTACCTAAATTTATTAGTAATTTGATAATCAGATAGCTTCATATTATTAATACATTAAAAATTCTTACTAAAGTGGCTACAAACTTGGCTAACAAAAATAATTGGCTAATTTAGCCGGCTCTTATGAAGCAAAGAAGAAATATACAATCGTCTCCACTTACGCCGCCCTAGGCAGTTAAGTCTTCATTTCTATTAGATTCCGAAAATTTATTTTCTGCGGAAGAGAATCCGCTTTCCATTATTTATTAAAATTATATTCTGATGCAAAAAATCTTCAACCTGTTTGATTTTTCACAAAAAGTAGATTACAAAAACGAAATTTTAGCAGGGCTTACCGTTGCGCTGGCATTAATACCAGAAGCGGTTGCCTTTGCATTAATCGCCGGGCTTTCGCCATTAACCGGTTTATACGCCGCATTTGTTATGGGATTAGTAACAGCTATTTTAGGTGGTCGTCCAGGGATGATCTCTGGCGCTACAGGAGCGGTTGCTGTGGTTATAGTGGGTCTCTCAATTTCTCATGGACCAGAATATATATTTGCTACAGTAGTTTTAGCCGGATTAATACAGGTTTTAGCCGGAGTTCTAAAACTTGGGAAATTAATTAGGCTTGTACCCCACTCTGTGATATTTGGCTTCGTAAACGGTTTGGCGATTATTATTTTTATGTCCCAATTAGACCAATTTAAAGTTTTAAACCCTGTTACCGGCGAGTTAGAATGGATGACGGGTCCCCCAATGTATACATTTCTTGCGCTTGTAAGTGTTGCCATTTTAATTATCTGGCTTTTACCAAAACTTACAAAAGTAGTCCCGGCCACTCTAGTTGCAATTTTAGTAGTTTTTGGGATTGTAGCTGCCCTGGGAATAGATACTAAAACTGTGGGTGATATTGCTTCTATTAAAGGTAGTTTTCCTCCTTTCCATATTCCTATGGTACCTTTTAACCTGGATACTTTAATGCTTATTTTTCCATATGCCGCAATTATGGCCGGAGTTGGTTTAATTGAAAGTTTATTAACTCTAAATATTGTAGACGAAATTACGGAAACCCGGGGAAGCGGAAATAAAGAATGTGTGGCCCAGGGAACGGCCAACGTACTTTCAGGTTTTTTCTCTGGGATGGGTGGTTGCGCAATGCTTGGTCAAAGTTTAATTAACGTTTCTTCTGGAGCACGTGCCCGATTATCGGGTATTGTTGCTGCTGTTTTTTTATTGATCTTTATTATGTTCGGCTCTTCGGTTATTGAATTACTTCCAATGGCCGCCTTAACCGGGGTTATGATTATGGTTGCAGTTGGAACTTTTGAGTGGGCCAGTTTAAGAACTTTTAGAAGAATGCCTAAATCTGATATTTTGGTAATGGTATTGGTTACGGTAGTAACTGTAATTCTTCACAACCTTGCTTTAGCCGTATTGATAGGAGTTATTATTTCAGCACTTGTCTTTGCCTGGGACAATGCAAAACGTATTAGAGCCAGAAAGCGTATTGATGAAGATGGTATAAAACATTACGAGATTTACGGCCCGCTTTTCTTCGGATCTGTGCAAGCTTTTAATGATAAATTTGATGTTTTAAACGATCCTGAAGAAGTAATTATAGATTTTTCTGAAAGTCGTGTAGTAGATATGTCGGGGATTGAAGCCTTAAACAAGCTTACCGAGAGATACCATAAACAAGACAAAAAACTTCATTTAAGACATTTAAGTCAGGATTGTCGAAGACTGCTTAGTAATGCCGATGCCATTATAGATGTAAACATTTTAGAAGATCCAACCTATAAAGTTGCGGTAGATAAGGCTTAAGTTCCTTAACTTTATACTTCAACTAAAATACACACGATGTCTATAATTGCTGAAGGAGAAAAGAAGTTCGAAGAAATAACTTCTGTGCAGAACAAGGCAATGCGCCTTAATCTAAATGAAAATATCTACGGAACTTTTGCTGAAATTGGTGCCGGGCAGGAAACCGTGCGGCATTTCTTTCGGGCAGGGAATGCTTCCGGAACTGTTGCAAAAACCCTAAGTGCCTACGATAAAGATTTTAGCGATGCTATTTACGGGATTGAAGATGACGGCCGCTATGTGACAGAGGATAGGTTAACGAGTATGATGCGCTACGAAACGGGACTTATTGAAGAGCGTATATCCCGTCTAAAACATCCTAATAAATTATTTTTTAGCTATGCCAATACCGTAGCAACCATAGACTGGGCAAAGAAATATAAAGGCCACGGTTGGCTTGGAGTAAGATTTCAAACAAAACCGGGAGAAGATTATAGCGAAATTGTTCTGCATGTGCAGTTTCACGAAAACAATGCTTCGCACCAGCAAATTAGCCTGGGGATAATGGGCGTGAATCTTATTCACGGCGCTTTTTATCACTACGATAATCCTAAAAAACTACTCAATCATTTATTTGATCATCTAACCACCGACAAGATTGAAATTGATGCTATTAATTTCACTGGCCCTGTTTTTAAAGACGTAGATAATAGATTAATGAGCCTGGAATTGGTTAAAAAAGGCATTACAGAAGCCATTATGTTCGCTCCCGATGGCAACAATATTTTACCGGCCAGTTTACTTTATAAAAAGAATATTTTAACGCTACGCGGAAGTTTTAGACCGGTTACTAAAGTAAATATGGCGATGTATGAAAAATCGCTAGAACTTTTCCTGAATGAAAGAAAAGTTGATAAGGATAAAACGGTAGTTATTTTTGAAATTACACTTTCTAATTTAAAAGGTGAAGGAGAAATAGACGAGCAGGATTTCCTGGATCGTGCCGATTTACTGGGTTCTTTAGGCCAAACGGTAATGATTTCTAATTTCCAGGAATATTACAAGGTGGTAGAGTATTTTGGCCAACATACAAAAGAAAGAATGGGCCTTACCATGGGTGTAAGTACACTTCAGGACATTTTTGACGAAAGATATTACCGCCATTTAAGCGGCGGAATTCTTGAAGCCTTTGGGAAATTATTCTTTAAAAGTTTAAAAATATATCTATATCCGCTTAAAGACCAGGAAACCGGAGAGATTATTACCAGTGAAAACCTAAAGGTCCATCCAAGGATGCAGGAGCTTTATCAATACTTTAAAGATAATGGCCGCGTTGTAGACATTAAAGATTACGATCCTAAAACCCTGGATATTCACTCCAGGAAAGTACATCAAATGATTAGAGAAGGGAAAACCGAATGGGAAGATATGCTGCCGGAAAGCACTACAAAAATGATTAAAGAAAAAGAACTTTTTAGATGAAAGTAGAGAAAAAACCACCTTTACCTTTTTCAGAAGTATTTCTAAAGAATAAAAAAGCCATTTAAATAAAATTTAAACGGCTTTTCATTTTAAGATTTTTAGCTTTTAATCCTGGTAAAAAGAATTTGGCCAGGCATCGTTGCCAGAGTTTACATCTGGTAAAATTTTATTAGGATCTAACTCTACATTTTCAATAGATTTATCGGTGCGGTGTAGATAATTCCATGAATCCCCACGCTGCCAAATCTCTACCGGAAGAGTTACATTTTCTGAAGAACCATCTTCGTAAGTAATTTCCATTTTAACCGGCATTGGGATTTCACCCTTATTAGTTAAAGAAATAACGTAATTACCTTCATATTGTCTCACTCCATCTAAACCTAAATCTATATTACCTGTACCGTAAAACCATTTTTGAAAGAACCAGGAAAGGTTTTCTCCTGAAACATTCTCCATATGATTAAAGAAATCGGCTGGCTGAGGGTGTTTGTATGCCCAGGTTTCAATGTAAGATTTAAAAGCATTATCAAAACGCTCTTCTCCTAAGATATACTCTCTAAGTAATAATAAGCCAATTGCGGGCTTGTAGTAAGCGATCATTCCCAGGTTTCTTAAGTTAGAAACATCTGGATAAGTATCGATTCCTTCTCTTTGTTCACTGGTAAACCAGCCTGTCATATTCCTGGTTTTATTTAATCTCGCAGGATATTCGCCATTGTTAAAATCTAAGGTACTGTAATAATTAATAAAAGTATTAAACCCTTCGTCCATCCAGGCGTATCTTCTTTCGTTAGAACCAACGATCATCGGGAACCAGTTATGACCAAATTCGTGGTCTGTAACGCCCCAAAGCGAAGCACCTTCACTCTTCCAACCGCAAAAGTTAAGTCCGGGATATTCCATTCCGCCTATATCAGCAGCAACATTCACAGCCACCGGATAAGGATATTCAAACCATTTTTCAGAATAATGTTCAACCGAAGCTTTAGAATATTCAGTAGAACGGCTCCAGGCATGCTGCCCATCACTCTCTTTTGGGTAAGCCGATTGCGCCATTGCTTTTTTCCCGCTAGGCAAATCTATTTTAGCCGCATCCCAGATAAATGCTTTTGAAGAACCAAAAGCTACATCACGGGTGTTTTCCATTTTAAAATGCCAGGTTAGCGTACCTTCCTGTTTAGCGCGTAACGACATATCATTTACTTCTTCAGGTTTAATTAAATAAACCGTAGAATCACTTTCTTTAGCCCTTTCCATTCTATCTCTTACGGTAGAAGACAATACCTGCCTGGGGTTCTGTAATTCACCCGAAGCTACCACAATATGGCTGGCCGGGGCAGTAATTTTATAATCGTAATCGCCATAATCTAAGTAAAACTCACCTGCACCAAGATAGGGTTCTATATTCCATCCTTCCACATCATCATAAACCGCCGCTTTAGGAAACCATTGTGCGAGAGCGTAAATAGTCCCGTCTTCCACATCCAGTCTTCCCATACGGTCCATTCCTTCTACTGGTATTTTATACTCAAAATTCATAGAGACGGTGGCTTTTCCACCATTTGCAGGAATAGGATCTTCAAAAAATACCTGCATTCTGGTATCGTTTATTAAGTAATTTGAAGATGAACTTCTTTTTACTTTGGCTTCTAAATTTGAGATAGTATAGCCCCCGTCAATATCTCCGTTATAACGATTGCCCTGAATTGGGGTAGTTAGTGTACCACGAGAATCTTCGGTAAAGCGGTTTTGCTCTAAATGCATCCAGATGAAGTCTAATTCATGCGGACTGTTATTGGTATAGGTTAATGTGATTTTCCCTTTAATGGTATGTTCTTCGTCATTTAGAGTGACATCTATATCATAATCGGTTTCATTCTGCCAGTATTCGGGGCCCGGTCTTCCTGAAGCAGCGCGGTACATATTACCACTACGGTCCATAAATTCATTAAAATCTCCCTGGTTGTTTCCTACAACCTCCTGGGCTTTAGCGCCGGTACTAAACATTCCTGCTACGGCAAGGCCAAGCAAAGCTCTGGATAAATATCTCATTCTTTTAAGTTTTATTGTAATTGCCGCTAATTTAACCAAACTGTTTAAAAAATCCTCAAAATTCGGTTATATAAGACTCAAACAAAAAATAAAAATAAAGGAATATTAAATCTGAAAAATCAAATGTCTTAAACCGAAGAAATAATCTCAATACCAGGTTTTTTTTTGTAGACACAGGTTTAAAAAAGTTTACTATTACGATCGTACATGATAATGCTTCCTGCTACCGAAACATTTAAACTTAAGCTAGACTTAAACTTCACTAAAAAATGGGATTTTTCTATAGCCTGGTTAGAAAGACCATGATCTTCGGCTCCCAGTAAATAAACACAACGCCTGGGATGGTTAAAAGTTTCAAGAGGCTCTGCATCTTTTGTAAGTTCAACACCTACCAACATAGCACCTTTAGGTAAATTTGAATAAAAATCTTCAAAAGTTTTATAATGGAAATATGGCATTGCACCCACTGCTTTATGAGTATCACAAGCCTGTTTCGCATAACGATTCCCAATAGTAAAAATATAACTGGCTCCCATATTTTGGGCCGAGCGCCATAGAACGCCCAGGTTTTCGGGAGTTTTACCATTTTGAATTCCTATGCCGAAAAATCCCTGTTCTAAATTGTCTACTTTCATAAGAATTCAAAAATAACAGAATAATTTTTTCTACAGAATTTCCTATGGAATAAACCTGATCTTTATCATTTTATATAGCCATAAAGCTTTATAACTTTATAGGTAAATATTTAGCGTCATGAAATACATACTCATACCCACAGACTTCTCTGAATCTTCAAGAAATGCATCAGAATTTGGAATTGAATTGGCTAAGTTGCTAGACCTTCCAATAAAATTTCTTCATAATATTCAAACGCCGGTAGATTGGTCTAAATTAAACAAGCAGGACGAAGATAAATATCCAGAATCCAAGGCGAAAATTAATAACGCAAAGGAACAATTAAAAAGTTTAGAGAAAAAAGCAGAGGATAAACACGTAGAAGCAGAGCATACTCTAATCTTCAATACCGGTATGGAAGAACTGAATAATTACGTTAATCCTGCAAACTATGAATTAGTAATTATGGGTACGCACGGTACTAAAGGTTTTGAAAAAATATTAGGTTCAAATACTCAAAAACTTATTCGCCAATCTAAAGTTCCCGTATTGGCGATTAAGTACAAGTTTAATATTTCAAAACTGAAGAAAATACTAATCGCTACCGATTTAAAAGAAGAGTCACAATCTGCCTTTCAGCATATTTTCAAAATCCTTGGGAATTTAAATACAGAGAAAAATCTGATTTATATAAATACACCTTATAATTTCAAAGAATATGAAGAGATAGAGAATTTAATGAGCAACTTTTTAAAGAATTGTGGCGTTAAAAATATAAAGACACAATCTCTAAGTGCTAATAATGAAGCCCGCGGAATAGGAATGGCTATAAACAAGATAAAACCAGATCTTTTTACAAGCATAACCCATCAACGTTCTGGCCTGGACACTATTTTTAGCCCGAGTATTACTGAAGAGATAATTAATAATTACGATATTCCGGTATTGAGTATTAATAGAGAAATTTAAATAAGGTAGTAAATTCTTATAAAGCAAAGGTTTCTTTAGAGCCTAAAGATATTACCGGACCAAACTTATTAAAACAAAAAAAGACCCTTACAACTTAATGTAAGGGTCTTCTAAAAAAAGGCGGTGACATACTCTCCCACAAATAGCAGTACCATCTGCGCTAACGGGCTTAACTTCTCTGTTCGGAATGGGAAGAGGTGAGCCCCGTTGCCATAACCACCTTAAGTCTTTAGTATGCAGTGTTCAGTAACCAGTGGGCAGTTGCCCTCTGATCCCTACTAGATGTCATACCTAATAAGTTGACATATATAAGAAACAAAGAATAAAGAAAGTACTGCGGTAAAAGCATTCAAGTGCTTCCCATCCCTTGCAGGATAGGAAGCGTCGCATCAAGCTTTACGGATTATTAGTACCACTCGGCTATGACATTGCTGCCTTTACACCTATGGCCTATCAACGTGGTCGTCTCCCACGGTCCTTTAAAGAAATCTCATCTTGTGGTGGGTTTCGCGCTTATATGCTTTCAGCGCTTATCCCTTCCCAACGTAGCTACCCAGCAATGCTCCTGGCGGAACAACTGGTGCACCAGAGGTTGGTCCAATCCGGTCCTCTCGTACTAGGATCAGGTCCACTCAAATTTCTAACGCCCACTACAGATAGAGACCGAACTGTCTCACGACGTTCTGAACCCAGCTCGCGTGCCACTTTAATGGGCGAACAGCCCAACCCTTGGGACCTTCTCCAGCCCCAGGATGTGACGAGCCGACATCGAGGTGCCAAACCCCCCCGTCGATGTGAGCTCTTGGGGGAGATCAGCCTGTTATCCCCGGCGTACCTTTTATCCTTTGAGCGATGACCCTTCCATGCGGTGTCACCGGATCACTATGCTCTACTTTCGTACCTGATCGACCTGTATGTCTCTCAGTCAAGCTCCCTTTTGCCATTGCACTCTACGCACGGTTACCAAGCGTGCTGAGGGAACCTTTAGAAGCCTCCGTTACTCTTTTGGAGGCGACCACCCCAGTCAAACTACCCACCAAGCACTGTCCCTCATCTAATGAGGTTAGGCTCCGAACAAGTAAAGGGTGGTATTTCAACAATGACTCCACACCGCCTGGCGACGGCGCTTCAAAGTCTCCCACCTATCCTACACATCACTTGTCCAAAGTCAATACTAAGCTATAGTAAAGGTGCACGGGGTCTTTTCGTCCCGTAGCGGGTAATCGGCATCTTCACCGATACTACAATTTCACCGAGCTCATGGCTGAGACAGTGTCCAGATCGTTGCACCATTCGTGCAGGTCGGAACTTACCCGACAAGGAATTTCGCTACCTTAGGACCGTTATAGTTACGGCCGCCGTTTACTGGGGCTTCAATTCAATGCTTCGCCGAAGCTAACATCTCCTCTTAACCTTCCAGCACCGGGCAGGTGTCAGGCCCTATACATCATCTTTCGATTTAGCAGAGCCCTGTGTTTTTGATAAACAGTCGCCTGGACCTCTTCACTGCGGCCCCGCCGAAGCGGGGCGACCCTTCTCCCGAAGTTACGGGCCCATTTTGCCTAGTTCCTTAGCCATGAATCTCTCGAGCACCTTAGAATTCTCATCCCAACTACCTGTGTCGGTTTACGGTACGGGTTGCCACCACTCGCTTTTCTTGGAAGTCGATTCGCTGGATTATCACGCCGGCCGAAGCTTTTGTGTACTATCGGGGTGTTACCACTCCCTTCAACGTGCTATTCCGTCAGCACGCACCAACTGTTCGCCTCCGTCCGCTTTAACGTGGGGCAAGTACAGAAATATTAATCTGTTGTCCATCGACTACCCCTTTCGGGTTCGCCTTAGGTCCCGACTAACCCCCAGCTGATTAGCATAGCTGGGGAAACCTTAGTCTTTCGGTGTGCAGGTTTCTCGCCTGCATTATCGTTACTTATGCCTACATTTTCTTTTGTAACCAATCCAGCATACCTCGCAGTACACCTTCATCTCTGTTACAATGCTCCCCTACCACTCCATATCTAAATATGAAATCCATAGCTTCGGTAATATGTTTATGCCCGATTATTATCCATGCCGGACCGCTCGACTAGTGAGCTGTTACGCACTCTTTAAATGAATGGCTGCTTCCAAGCCAACATCCTAGCTGTCTGGGCAGTCCAACCGCGTTTCTTCAACTTAACATATATTTGGGGACCTTAGCTGATGGTCTGGGTTCTTTCCCTCTCGGACACGGACCTTAGCACCCATGCCCTCACTGATATAAAACATTTTATAGCATTCGGAGTTTGTCAGGAATTGGTAGGCGGTGAAGCCCCCGCATCCAATCAGTAGCTCTACCTCTATAAAACTATTATACCGCTGCACCTAAATGCATTTCGGGGAGTACGAGCTATTTCCGAGTTTGATTGGCCTTTCACCCCTACCCTCAGGTCATCCCAAGACTTTTCAACGTCAACGGGTTCGGTCCTCCACTATGTGTTACCACAGCTTCAACCTGCCCAAGGGTAGATCACACGGTTTCGCGTCTACCATTACCAACTTAAAGCGCCCTATTAAGACTCGCTTTCGCTACGGCTCCACAGCTGAACTGCTTAACCTTGCTGGAAACGGTAACTCGTAGGCTCATTATGCAAAAGGCACGCCGTCACCCCGAAGGGCTCCGACCGCTTGTAAGCGTATGGTTTCAGGATCTATTTCACTCCCTTGTTCAGGGTTCTTTTCACCTTTCCCTCACGGTACTGGTTCACTATCGGTCTCTCAGGAGTATTTAGCCTTGGCGGATGGTCCCGCCGGATTCATACAGGGTTTCTCGTGCCCCGCACTACTCAGGATACCACTATCATTACATTCTTTACCTATACCGGGCTGTCACCGTCTATGGCCAGGCTTTCCAACCTGTTCTAATTCTGTTTGCAACAAATGTTGTGGTCCTACAACCCCATAAGGTCCGTAAACCTTATGGTTTGGGCTAATGCGCGTTCGCTCGCCGCTACTAGCGCAATCACTATTGTTTTCTCTTCCTCCGGGTACTTAGATGTTTCAGTTCTCCGGGTTTGCCTCCTTGCGGATGATATACCTTCAGTATACCGGGTTGCCCCATTCGGATATCTGCGGATCAACTTGTATGTGCCAATCCCCGCAGCTTTTCGCAGCTTATCACGTCCTTCTTCGCCTCTGAGAGCCTAGGCATTCCCCATACGCCCTTATCTAGCTTGTATGCTTCTTGCTTATGCTCGAATTTCTCGTGACCTTAAATCACAATATATTCTATTAATTTAATTAATTTACCTCGTTATAAAAGTAAACTTCTATAACTGTAGTTTTCTCGTATTCTTTGTTTCTCAATATGTCAATGAACTTTTTCCCTCTTAAGCAACCTAAAATCAATGGCAAACAAACGAATATGCTTACGCGTTTCCTGATGTTTGTATTACCTATCTCCCCTAGATCTTAAGGAATCGTGGAGAATATCGGAGTCGAACCGATGACCTCCTGCGTGCAAGGCAGGCGCTCTAGCCAGCTGAGCTAATCCCCCATTTGTTAGTCGGCAGTCTCAGTATTCAGTATGGCAGTCTTTATTACTGCTAACTGCTCCTGCTTACTGCAAACTGGGTTACCCAACTTCTAAAATTTCCTTTCAATTTGTAATGAACGTTGTTGTCTCAAATTCAAATTACTTTGAACTATGAACCTTTAACTTTGAACTGCGCTTTAGCGCGTCGTAGTCTCAGGCAGACTCGAACTGCCGACCTCTACATTATCAGTGTAGCGCTCTAACCAGCTGAGCTATGAGACTGTCCTTTATTCTTTAAATATTAAATCGACAGCTTAGAATCAAGACCAAAAAAGGTCTTTAAGAACTTCCCTTTTGATTATTGCGCGTTGCACTTAAAGTGCATTGCTCTAGAAAGGAGGTGTTCCAGCCGCACCTTCCGGTACGGCTACCTTGTTACGACTTAGCCCCAGTTACCAGTTTTACCCTAGGCGGCTCCTTGCGGTGACCGACTTCAGGTACCCCCGGCTTCCATGGCTTGACGGGCGGTGTGTACAAGGCCCGGGAACGTATTCACCGCATCATGGCTGATATGCGATTACTAGCGATTCCAGCTTCACGCAGTCGAGTTGCAGACTGCGATCCGAACTGTGATAGGGTTTGTAGATTCGCTCCTTCTCGCGAAGTGGCTGCTCTCTGTCCCTACCATTGTAGCACGTGTGTGGCCCAGGACGTAAGGGCCGTGATGATTTGACGTCATCCCCACCTTCCTCACGGTTTGCACCGGCAGTCTGGCTAGAGTTCCCGACATTACTCGCTGGCAACTAACCACAGGGGTTGCGCTCGTTATAGGACTTAACCTGACACCTCACGGCACGAGCTGACGACAACCATGCAGCACCTTGTAATCTGTCCGAAGAAAAAGCTGTTTCCAGCCCTGTCAGACTACATTTAAGCCCTGGTAAGGTTCCTCGCGTATCATCGAATTAAACCACATGCTCCACCGCTTGTGCGGGCCCCCGTCAATTCCTTTGAGTTTCATTCTTGCGAACGTACTCCCCAGGTGGGTTACTTATCACTTTCGCTTAACCACTCAGCCCTTAATCGGGCCGAACAGCTAGTAACCATCGTTTACGGCGTAGACTACCAGGGTATCTAATCCTGTTCGCTACCTACGCTTTCGTCCATCAGCGTCAGTATATTATTAGTGATCTGCCTTCGCAATCGGTATTCTGAGTAATATCTATGCATTTCACCGCTACACTACTCATTCTAACCACTTCATAATAACTCAAGACAATCAGTATCAATGGCAGTTCTCCCGTTGAGCGGAAGACTTTCACCACTGACTTAACTGCCCGCCTACGGACCCTTTAAACCCAATGATTCCGGATAACGCTTGGATCCTCCGTATTACCGCGGCTGCTGGCACGGAGTTAGCCGATCCTTATTCGCAGAGTACCGTCAAACTCCCACACGTGGGAGTGGTTCTTCCTCTGTAAAAGCAGTTTACAACCCATAGGGCAGTCTTCCTGCACGCGGCATGGCTGGATCAGGCTCTCGCCCATTGTCCAATATTCCTCACTGCTGCCTCCCGTAGGAGTCTGGTCCGTGTCTCAGTACCAGTGTGGGGGATCTCCCTCTCAGGACCCCTACCTATCGCTGCCTTGGTAAGCCGTTACCTTACCAACTAACTAATAGGACGCATACCCATCTAATGGCCATAAATGTTTAATGAAAATATCAGGAGATATTCCCATACTATGGGGCATTAATCCAAGTTTCCCTGGGCTATTCCCCTCCAAAAGGTAGGTTGTATACGCGTTACGCACCCGTGCGCCGGTCGTCAGCGAAAGAGCAAGCTCTTCCCTGTTACCCCTCGACTTGCATGTGTTAGGCCTGCCGCTAGCGTTCATCCTGAGCCAGGATCAAACTCTTCATCGTTGTTTCTTAAATATAATTACAACAATCAAATCGTCTGTACTCAAAGATGACTTCTCTAGTCTTAATTCTAAATTATTTGTATCATTTCTCTCTCGAAAAATGTACGCGCTGTCAATTCAATAAATCAATGAACTTCCCCAATTTTACTCGGGATATTCTTGTCGAAATTAAAGGACTCGAACCTCTCTCTATCTCACCCACCCGGGATTTCTTTTCAGTATTTTTGGGAACTTGTTTCCGCTGTAAGCGGCTGCAAATATACAATGCTTTTTCTTTACCCGCCAAATCTTTTTTAGAAAAATTTTTGACTTTTTTTTAAAGCTTTCCATTCTCAAAAGAACTTTAAAAACAACTCCCGTTTTCTTTAAAAACCTTCGCTGTTTTTGCGGCTGCAAATATACACCCTCTTTTGATTCTGGCAAGTAAAAAAATAAGTTTTTTTACTTTTATTTTTTTAAGCTTTTATTTCCTTAAAAAATCACCGTATCCCAATATGTAATGAACTTCCCACTTTACTTCCCAACCCTCGTTGTGTCCCAAAGCGGGTGCAAATATACTGCTGTTTTTTAAATGCACAAGACTTTATTCAGTTTTAGATATTTTTAAGGAAATTTCAGTTGAAGTTAGTTTATTCTCATAAATGTCATGCTTCACACGCACCATCCCTTCTAATTAAGCAAACAATTGGTTAAAAAACATTCAAATGAGAATTGCCTCCGAAGAAAAAAATTAAAGAAAAAAGTTCCAAACAACACCAAATCGAAGTAAAAAGTCCCTATAGGGATAGCGCGGCGCTACAAAGTTGTTATTGGTATCTAATAAAGAATTAATATTTTCCAGCTTAAAAAATATTCGAGTCTGATCAACTTTTCCATTAAAAAAGAAATCTACCACGGGATAATTTCCAAATTCGGCTGAATTCTGCACATAGAATTCGGCTAGAACAGGATCGTAGGCATTCATATTATAATTAGTAAAGTATTTAAAAATAAATCCTGTTTGGAGATAGAGGGCTTTGTCAAACCATTCATCTTTGTAATAAATAGAATTTCGGGTAACGAATTCAGGAAGATTTAGCACCGACTTGCCATCTAGAACATTTTGATACATTAAAGTATTATCTATGGCAAAAAGGCCAAAATCAAAATCTTTACTTGCTTTTAGCTTTAAATAACGCACCTGGTCTCCTGCCTGGAATGGCTTTACTAAGGAATCTTCTCCTTCAGTAAAATAGGTATAGTTTTGAATTTGCGTTAATCTACCTTCAATATTCAACAACTTTTCAGAACGTAATTTTCCATAAATACTTTGCGTATTTACATTATCAAATTCATTCTGCCAATTGTAATTAATATAGTTACTCTGATACAATAGGAAATTATAATTGGGCATATGGCTATTTTGATTAACCCCAAACTCTAACCTATTTTCTTCATCTAAACTATAACCAGCGTGTGCCGACAAATAGCTCCCCGTAAAATCACCGGCAAGGTTAAGCATGGCATCTGCCTTTATATCAAAACCACCTATTTTCTTTCTATATTCTCCCCCTATTGCATAATTTGATCCCGTAAGTTTATTATTAATTGTATCGCTTTCCCTTATATAGAATGTTTTATAACCGTATTCAAAATTCTTAACGGCGGCTTTAGCTTTTACTTCTCCCAAGGTTTTATTGGACCATTGTACATAAGCTTCATTATAAAATTCGGTTAAACGCACCCGGTCCCTTAAATTACTTCGTTGAAAAGAAGGACCAAAAATATCGTTTACTGCATTGTCTTGAAGAAAATCGAATTTCTTATAATCATGATTAAAAATATGACCAACCTTTAATGCATTAGACGAAAGTGTATCTGGCCTGGTAAGGTGATAAAAATGATCCAGGTAAAAACGTTTTCCGTATAAAGTACTTTCAGCATTTTCGAAATTCATTGCCAGTAAGGAACGATCTTCGAACTCCTCTTCTTTATCAATATATTGCTGAACCGCTAAATCTGAAAGTCCGCCGTTTTCCTGATTCATTAAATCGTGAGAAACAAAGTGCGTTCTTAACTGATATTTCCTATCCAGGGTTTTATAAGTTAAGCCAAACCGAAATATCCCTGTACTTGTAAGTGCATTTTGATACCTACCTAATGCGCGCACACCTTTATAGGCTACAGAAAAATTTAATCTCTCTGAAGTATTAATAGTAAACAAAACGTCTAATTGCTGGCCCTGTTCTGGGACAGTTTTAAAATAGGCCTCTGTTACCGGAGTAGGCACGTGATAGTAATAAACATCTTCTATTTCTAAAAAATTATAATGCCTGGCCTGAGCCCCGAATTCAGGATATAATTTTTTTGCATCAAATTCAGCTCCCAACCGGTTATAAGTTTGACCGGTATTAGAAAAAGGCAACAATTCAAAATTATCTTTTCGACGGTAATTGAATTTATAATCTTTTTCTATAGTAAGTGTAGTATCCACGAAGGTAGTATCGTTAGCTACCGAAATAATTTTATATGCAGAAATTGGGGGTTTAATAGTGTCTTTATCAGTTTCCGAATCGGGAGATCCTCCTAAAGTGGTCTGCGCCAAAATTAAACCCGGATTCATCAGGATTAGAAAAAGAATAATTTTTTTCATTAAAACTGCTTTCCGCAAATTTAGTTTTTTTGATTTAATGAACTTAAGAAAAGGGGTAATAAAAAAGAGGCCGTCTAAAAAGTATTTAGATGGCCCTTTTTCTTTATAAATGTTTTGTAAGAGGAAGCGATTCTTCTTTTTGTAAATCTTCTTTCTGATAAAAAAAGGCAAAGCAGCGCCCCCTTGCTATGCGATACTGAATTTTCTTAAGTTGTGCGCCATAGCTATTAATCCTATCTCAGTAGTTACTTTATCCATTCCCCGCAACATAAACCGCTTAAAGCCCATATTTTGCTTGATATTTCCAAAGACGGCTTCAACATCCCAGCATCTTCTTTTGCGATGTGCTATTCCCTCTTCACTTAGCAGTAGGTTCCTGGCCTTTTCCTTGAGGCGAATCAGGTTGTGATTACGTTCGAGAGTCCTGTTCCCTTTGGCTTTATGACAGCTGCCTCGCAAAGGGCATCCCTTGCAGTTGGCGGCCTGATACCGATGGATTTGCTGCTTAAAACCGGTAGTGGTTTCACTCTCATACCTTCTTACCTTCTTCATCGCCTGGCCCATCGGACAATAATACGTATCGGTTTCTTTATTATAAAACAGATTGTCCGGATGAAATGGGTTTTCTCTGTGCTTTTTATCGCGTTGCTCTTTATGGAAGTAATTGTATTTCACATAGGCAGTAATTTCTTTTTCTTCTAAATCGGTATAATTCTCTTCACTGCCATAGCTGGCATCTGCGGTAAGGCTCTCAGGTGTTTGATCGTAGGAATCTATATGATCTTGCAGGTGGTCTTTTAAGGTAGTGGTATCGGCGGTGGTTTGGGCTAAAGTATAATTGGTAATGAATTGGTTGTTGGTGGAAGCCTGAAGGTTATACCCAGGTTTTAACTGCCCGTTCTGCATATAATCATCTTTCATCCGCATAAAAGTGGCATCGGGGTCGGTCTTGCTATAGCTGTTGCGTTTTCCCAGGATAGCTTCCTGCTCCTGGTATTTCTTCAGGTTCCCAGGCCACTTCTTCTTGGCATAGTTGAGCTTTTGTTTTACTTTTTTATCGACCTCCTTATCTTTTAATGCGTCATTAATGGCATCAATGGTTTTGGCTACTTCATCCGGATCGATAGCCTCAAAATCAGGCTCATTAGGAAGCAATTGTTCCTGGTCATAAACCTTTTCCACATAAGACCATAGTTCCCGAAGCTGTTTCTTAATACGCTCTTTACTGTTCTTGATAGATTTACCCCATACAAAAGTAAAGCGATTGGCATTGGCCTCTATCTTAGTGCCATCCACAAAGAGTTCCTTTAAAGATAATACACCCTGGTCAGCCAGTAAAAGAACCACCTGGTTGAAAATATTTTTAAACTTCCCTTTTAAGCGTTTTCCTCTAAAATCATTGATGGTATTATGATCAGGTTTACTTTGACCACTGAGCCACATAAAATGAATGTTCTCCAGAAGAGCCTGTTCTATCTTACGAGAGGAATACATATTGCGCAGGTACGCATAGATGATCACCTTAAGAAGCATCCGAGGATGGTAACTGGAAGTACCACCTCCTTTGTAACTTCGCTCCAGGTCAGCGATGTCGATTTGATCAATAATCGTATTGACGATTCTAACGGGATGATTTACAGGAACCAAATCATCATAACTGGGAGGTAAAAGACTTAACTGCGACTGGTTATAGGTCTTAAATACAACTTTAGCTTTCATTACATGAAAATAATAAAAACCTCAAAATAATCCAACAAGAAAGGCTGCCTTTTCAGACAGCCTCTTTTTATAAGAACAAAAGAATTACTATTGTTCATTAATATTTGGGTTATTTTGAATTTCACTTAAAGGAATTTCAAAAGTTAACCTATCATCGTTATAAGGAATTTCTGCACCAGCATCTGTTAGATGGTTAGAAGCTCTGGTTATAGTTGCTTTATTACGTTTCATAGCTAAGTAAGATTTTCCTTCTCCCCAAAGCTCGATACGGGTTTGAAGATAAACTTCATCTTCTAAAGCTTGACCAGAAAGACCATCTAAATAAGAAACATCATCCATTCTTTCAGAAAGCAATGTAGTAAGTGCATCTTTAGCACTTTCTTCATCACCATTCTTTGCAGCCGCTTCAGCGTGAAGTAGGTACATTTCTTCTATTCTCATATAAACATAATCGGTATCAATATAACGTTGACCTCCTAATGTTCTTCCTGTAGCATAGAATTTATTAATTGGCAATGGGTGATTTTCACCAAAACCGTCTACAACCTGAAATTGATTCTTACGAACGTCATTATCAGGGATAGCATTGTAAAGACCCAAATCTATAGATTTAGGATCACCAACATATGCATAGCTATAGGTGAAAATATCAAATTGACCCCACCAGGAAATTAAGTTTAGACCCTGGTCACTTGTAAGGTCTACACCCCACATCCAGCTATTGTTATTTACCGTATTCAAACCACCTCCACCGGTTCCGGTTTCCATATCATAAACAACTTCTTCAGCAGAAAGTATAGAATGACCACTGGTGTTAATTACATCTTCAGTAATAGTTTGAACTTCTTCATACTCACCCATAGCTCCATATACATAGGCTAATAATCCCTGAGCAACTGCTTTATCAACTTCCTGTAGTGCTGCAACAGAAGATCCATCAAGCAATTCAATAGCCTGATTTAAATCTGAAATCATTAAATCAAAAACTTCTGAAGTTGTACTTAAACCTTTAGCTTCTGTTACAGGCTCGGTATAAATTGGCAAAATAGGTTGAGCCGGATCATATTCTTCCGCAAAGAATTGAGACAAATAGAAATATGCATAAGCTCTCATCGCTTTTGCCTGGCCAAGGTATAATTTACCAGCTTCAGATTCTGGCATAGCATCATTACCACCTAAACCATCAATTACGTTATTTGCGGCAAATACAATTCTATAGTAATATCTCCAAACCTGGTAATTATCCTGGATAGTATAATCCTGAGTTACCTGCATACGCGAAATATCAGAATACCAACCGTAAGTTAAACCGGCTAATACTACATCTGAAGAAAGCATATCTGAATACAAATCGTAACCTTTCTGACCATAATCGTCATGACCGGTTGTTCCACCTGTACCTGTTTCATACATTGTTGCATAGATACCAGAGACGTTCGCAGCCTGAAGGCCGGGATTAGCTTCTGAATATTCAGCAATTTGAGAGCTGGAAACGAACTCTGTTGGTTCGGTATCCAAAAATTCCTCGCTACAACCAACCATTGTTAGTGCGGCCGCTGCAAGTCCTAAATAATATTTAAATTTCATTTTCATAATATTTTTTAAAAGTTAATTCTAACTCCTCCGGTAACGGTAGATAACGGAGAATATCTATACATACTAGAAGATCCAGCAATGTTAGTAGATGGGTTAAATCCATCACGTTCTGACATTAAGAATAAGTTGTCTCCTGATACAAAAATCGATAAAGAGTTAACACCAATACTTTCTGTGAAAGTTTGTGGGATAGAATAACCTACTCTCACGTTATTTAAAGCAAGAAAATCTGCTTTAGTGATAAATCTAGTTGATTGTGCATTCGTATTTGGATCATAATCGTTAGATAAACGAGGAACGTTTGTTACATCTCCTGGTTGTTGCCATCTATTAAGAATGTCTGTATGCCAGTTGTTTCCACCAACTACGTCATTATTCATTAAAGTAGCATAAGCACCATCATAAGCGTGACCTCCAATTTGATACAGGAACTGTGCACTCACAGTAAATCCTTTATATCCAGCCGCGAGGTTAAAAGCACCACGAACATCTGGAATAGCAGATTCACCGGTGAAGTATTGAGTTGCCTGAGAATAGGTTTTAGTAGTACCTTCAGAAAGGTCCGCTCTACTTACTTCAGGATTATCTGCTAAATAGTTAGTAAGGTTAGTTACTTGTTCCCCAGCCTGGAATGCGCCATCTCCGTTATTATCGGTATAAAACACTCTCCATTGAGATTGCCCGTCTTGAGGATCTACCCCTACAAAATCTCTTGTATAAAAGTCATAAATAGACTTTCCTTCAGCTCTACCATAGATACCTGCCTGATCTAATACTTTTGGCTCACCTGTTTCAGGAGCTATAGGCATAGTTAATAATTCGTTGTTCTCAAATGCTCCATTCAGAGTCACATCAAAGAAAGCGTCCTGAGTACTAATTACGTGTGCAGTAATATCAAATTCAAAACCTGAGTTAAGCAATTCTCCATCATTTACATCAATAATAGCAACACCTGTTGATGGTGCAACTCTTCTTTCAAACAATAAGTTTTCAGTATTCTTTCTATAATAATCAAAAGTCGCATCTAACCAGGTTCCTAATCTAAACTCTACCCCGGCCTGGAACATTGTTGAGGATTCCCATGTTAAATTTGGATTACCTAAAGTATTAAAAGAAAAAGAAGGCATACCATTCAAAGAACCAATATCAAAACGGTTAAATCCAGGATAGAAACCTACACCTGCCTGTTCACCTTGAGTACCGTAACTAGCTTTTAATTTAAGGAAGTCAAAAACATTTTGATCTTGTAGAAAGCTCTCATTTGAAAGTACCCAGGCACCACTTACAGAACCAAAAGTATCCCATTTCTCCTGAACAAATCTTGAAGATCCATCTCTACGAACACTTCCGGAAAGGAAATAAGTATCATCGAAGTTATATTGAAGCTGGCCAAAATAACTCTCTAAGGTATAATCTTCAGTATAAGATCCTGGAGGCGAGCTCACCACAACTGCGTTGTTCCACTCAGTTCCATTAGGATTAATTAACTGGTTCTTATTACCAAATAAAAACTGACGTTCCCACGAATTACTCTCGTGAGCTGCTAGTGCTTCAAAACTATGAGCACCAAAATCTTTCTTAAACCTTAATAACTGTAAGAAGTTATAAGTAAATAATTCGGTTTTAGTTTTATAAATAGAACCACCCTGGCTGGCACTTGGCCCATAGAAAGGGTTTTGTAAGCTATTATAGCTACTATTATAATACTGGGCACCAAAAGTGGTTTCAAAACTTAACCAATCTGTAATATCGGCTGTAAGATTTGCACTTGAGTTAAGCTCATGTCTCATTGTATTACTTCCACTATATCTAGCATCTGCAATAGAGTTGGTTAACCCACCAAAGCCACGTCCTTCTCCGTAATCATATTGATTACCACCATAAATAGGTTCTGGAATACGATTGCCATCAGCATCTCTTGTAAATAAAGGATAAATTGGAGGAATATTATCTACAAACCAAAAGATACTCCCTGAATCTTCAGATTGACCATTATTGTTGGTTTCTGAAAGCGTGTAACCCATATTCATAGATCCTGACAACCAATCTTTCACCTGGTGCGTTACATTTAAACGTCCGGTATATCTTTCAAAATCTGAATCAATGATATAACCTATATCATTCAAATACCCGAAAGATGTAGAGTAGGCTGTAGTTTCATCTCCACCACTTATTCTAAGGTTTGCTTCAGTTCTTTGTGAAGACTGAAAACCATAATCTTCCCAATCCTCAGGATTATATCTTCTGGTAACACCGTCACGAACCATGCGCGTGTCTGGGTTGATCAATTCTCCACCATCGGCTACATTCCACATATTATAACGAGGATCTAAACCACTATCTCCAAAAAGATTTTGGTTTGCATAAGCAATAGGATCTTCAGCACCACTTGCAACTCCTTCGTTATAAATACCTTCCCAACCTAAAGCGATATACTGCTCTGGAGAGTTAAGAGTGTTGTATCTAGGTAACAAAGCAAAATTCACACCAGTTTTAGTAGAAACTTCAATCCTAGATTGTCCTGCTCTACCTGTTTTAGTATTAATAAGGATAACCCCGTTGGCCCCACGAGATCCATAAATTGCAGTGGCAGCCGCATCTTTAAGAATAGTAGTAGAGGCAATATCCTCTGGGTTAATAGCATTCACATTTCCTGTAAATGGAACTCCATCCAGTACGTATAAAGGAGCTGTATTACCATTAACAGAACCAATACCTCTAATACGCACCTGAGCTTCAGCACCTGGCTGCCCAGAAGTATTAATTACTCGAACCCCGGCAGATTCTCCGGCTAAAGCCTGAGAAACGTTAGAAACGTTTTTTCTGTTTAATAAATCTCCATCAACAACTTTAGCAGTTCCTGTAAAAGATTCTCTTGTAGATGTACCGTATCCTACTACCACCACTTCATCAAGGGAGCCTGCATCTACTCTTAAAACAACATCTATTACTTCTGCGGTTTCTACGAGCAATTCTTCGGTTCCAAAACCAACATAACTAAATACTAAAGTTTCACCTCTTGAGGTAGAAACTGAGTATTGACCGTCAAAATCGGTTTGGTCTCCTGTATTGGTCCCTTTAACAATTACGTTCACCCCGGGGAGAGGCAAACCATCTTCATCGACAACCGTCCCGGTCACCGTCATTTCCTGTGCAAATGTTAATTGCACTACGAACGCTAACAATAGCGTAAGAATTCCATGTAATTTGTTTTTCATTATTATTTAAATTTGAATTAGCCTACGCCAAAAATCATAATAAATTCTTAATAAACCAAATGATTTTTTAATTGAATTATCATTCCGATTATCAGAACATCCTTAAAAGATATAAAATATAGCCGGTTTTGAAGGTTATTTTTTTACGAATACTGCAAAATCTCATTAATATAGTGGTTTTTAACAAAGTGAAACTTTATGAGGATTTTAATACAAAAAAGACAATAACATAGTTTTTTATACGTTTGCGCGACCTATTTTATTCTCTACCCTATATTATATACGAACAAAAAGAAGTAATAGTTTTGTTTATACCCGAAAATCTTACAATTTTTGCACTACCATGTTAAAGATGTTCAATCTCCCCTGTCAAATAGCCGGCACCGATGAAGCCGGGCGCGGTTGCCTTGCGGGGCCGGTAACTGCTGCAGCTGTTATTTTACCCAAAAAATTTAAAAATAAGTTACTAAACGACTCTAAACAAACTAAGTTAGACGATCGTAATAAACTAAAAGAAATTATTATGAGTGAGGCTATTACTTATGGGGTAGCCCACGTATATATGGAAGAAATTGATGAAATCAATATTTTAAATGCTTCCATTCTGGCTATGCATAGAGCCATAGATCAACTAAGCTGCGAACCTGAGCATATTATAGTAGACGGGAATAAGTTTAAACCTTATCGCAATATTGCCTATGATTGTATTATAAAGGGAGATGGGAAATTCTTGAGCATTGCTGCAGCTTCTATTTTAGCAAAAACTGCCCGGGACGAATTTATGCAAAAGGTACATCATGAATTCCCAATGTATAACTGGCAACAAAATAAAGGTTACCCTACAAAAGAACATCGCCAGGCAATAAGGAAGTTTGGCAGTACGCCATATCACAGGAAAAGCTTCAAACTTTTACCCGAACAATTAAAACTTACCCTATAACTTCTATATTTGTTGAAATTCTTAGTTTTTATGAAGAAAATTCTCTTCAAATTTTTATTGGTTTTCTTTCTTATTTCCTGTCAAAACCAGGAAAAAAATATTGCTGTTTATAAGTTTATTCCAAAGGATGCTGCTGTAATTATCCAAACTCCTAACCTTAAAAATCTTCAGCAGGATTTAGAAAATTTTAGCTTTTTTAATGGAAATAAATTGACTGCTAAGAATTATCTGAAAAAGGAATTAGGATATTTGAAACACGCCGATACGCTTACCTCGGCCATAATCGCGTTTTCAATCTCTGAAAACGAGAAATTGACCTATTCTTTAATATTTAAAGACAAACCAAAATTTCAATTAGATTCTATCAAAAATAAATCGTTAGAAAGTATTAAAACAGAAGGCATTGACTATCAAAAAATGGTTTTGGAAGATAATACCTTTTTTATTTCAACAGGTAATGCTCCTTTTATAGCTTCAAATTCTGAAGAAAATCTGATACAAATTCTGGGTAAAGAAAAATTGTTGAATACCGAAGAATTCCAAAGGGTATATTCGGCTATAGACCTTAACAAGACTTCTATAATCTTTAATCATCAACATTTTAAGGCTTTTCAGCAAAATTTATTTCCAAATTTAGCGCTGCAAAATGTAGAAAATTACGCGCCGTGGAGTGCAATAGATCTTGATATAGAAAATGAAGGCATTTCTTTTAACGGACTTAGCATTGCGGCAAACTCATCTAATCTGCATAAGATTTTTCAAAATTCAGGAACAGTTTCTCAAGAATTTGCTTCCATAATTCCTGAAAATGCGCTTGGTTTTACTGCCCTGGCTTATAAAAATCCTAAAATATTTCTTCAGAATTTAAAAACCTTTAGAGGCGATTCAGTTTCCAATCCTATTGATGAAATTATTCTAAAAAGCCAGGAAGCAGGAATTATTTACACTGAAGAAAACACCCTTTTTGGGATAAAAACCCTGGTAGATATTGAAGCCACCGACTTAATATCAGGTTATGCCGAGTTGGAAGAAAATTATCGTGATTTTCCCATATATAAAGTTTCTCAGCCCGAAATTTTTGAGACAATTTTTAGCCCGATTTTTATTTCTAAAAAGAACAATTTTGCCCTTGCAGTTGATGAATATCTAATCTTCGCAAATTCAATACCTCAACTGCGTGAATTAATTGCCAATTATGTAAACGAGAATACACTGGCGCATCAATCTTATTATAAAAACAGTCAGCAAAAACTTGCTATGGAATCTTCTATTCTCATAGTTGGAAAAACCGAGAAATTAAAAACCAAACTGGCCGAGGTGGTAGCCAACGAATTAAGTGAAGAAATGACCAATTTGGATTTTGGTGAACATAAACTGGCGATTTTACAATTGGTGGAAGAAGGAGATTTTGCCCATATACACGGAACTTTCGAGGCGCAAAACAACGAAAGTAATTCAAACACCAAAACAGAAGAAATCCTTTCGGTAAGCCTGGATGCTGAATTACTAAACCAACCGGTTTTGGTAAAAAATCATTTAAATAATCAAATGGATATCGCGGTTCAGGATATAAATAACACGCTCTATCTAATTTCTAATAAAGGCACGATTTTCTGGAAGAAAAAATTAAGCGGGCCTATCCTAGGTGAAATTAAACAGGTAGATCTTTTTAAAAATGGAAGATTTCAGCTCGCTTTTGCAACTCCCTATTCTATTGAAGTTTTAGACCGAAACGGAAATACCGTAAAACCTTTTCCATTAGAATTTAAAGATGAAATTACACAACCTTTGTCTCTATTTGATTATGATAATAACCGAAAATATCGCTTTTTGATTACTCAAAATGATGAAGTGTTTATGTATGATAAAAACGGAAAAAGTGTAAAAGGATTTGATTTTAGAAGAACCAATTCTGAAATTTTAAAAGCACCAAAACATTTGAGAATTCAGAATAAAGATTATATCGTTTTTCCTGAAAAATCTGGCAAACTAAATATTTTGAGTCGGCAGGGAGAACATCGGGTAAACGTAAAAGAAAGTATAGATTTTTCAGATAACCACTGGTACGAATTTGAAAACGATTTTGTTTCAACTAATGCTGAAGGAAATTTGGTAAAAGTTACGCAAACCGGGCAGGTTACTACTTTAAACACCAATTTCAGCGAAAACCATAAGATTTCTGCAAGACCAAATTTATTGGTTAGCCTTTCAGAAAATATTTTGAAAATCAGGGAGAAAGAATTAAACCTTGATTACGGACTTTACACTGAACCGGAAATCCATTACGTAAACGACAAGTATTACATCAGCTTAACCGATTTACAAACCCAAAAAGTTTACATCTTTGATAGCAACGCAGAATTGCTTGCAGGCCTTCCGGTTTATGGAACTTCAAAAATCAACTTAAACAATGCCGATATCGATAACCGCCCGGAATTTGTAGTAAATGGTGGTGAAAAAGAAGTTTTATTGTATAAATTCTAACTCAATTCTGCCTCAAACAATTCTTCAAAATGCTTCAAAACCTTTTCCTGAACTTCAGCAAGAGAAACTTCCCTCTTCCCGATTTCCACATTTAAAGAAGTGACTGCTTTCCCTTCAATTCCGCAAGGAATAATATGGTCGAAATATCCTAAATCAGCATTTACATTTAACGCAAATCCGTGCATAGTGACCCAGCGACTGGCACGAACGCCCATTGCGCAAATCTTCCTGGCAAATGGTGTTCCCACATCCAGCCAAACCCCGGTTTCACCCGGACTCCGTTCGGCCTTTAAGCCATAATCCTTTAAAGTGAGAATAATACATTCTTCCAGGAAACGCAGGTATTTATGTATATCGGTAAAGAAATTATCAAGGTCTAGAATGGGATAACCAACCAATTGCCCCGGCCCGTGGTAAGTGATATCACCACCACGGTTAATTTTATAATATTTAGCTTGCCTTTTTTCAAGTTCGGTTTCAGAAATAAGCAGATTTTTAATATCACCACTTTTACCCAAAGTATAAACGTGCGGATGCTCTACCATTAAAAGGTAATTAGGCGTAATTTCGTTTAAATTTTGTCTTCGGTTTTTAATTTTAAGATCAAGAATTTCCTTAAAAAGACTTTCCTGGTAATCCCAGGTTTCTTTATAATCCTTATATCCTAATTTCTGTAAATTTATCTGCTTGTTCATACGCCTTTTCTCGGATTATTCAGAATAATAAGTGCCGCGATCACTCCCGGAATCCAACCTAAAATAGTAAGGATTAGTACAATTAAAATAGATCCACAACCCCTATCGTAAACCGCAAGGGGTGGGAATAGAACCGAAAGAATTACCCGCCAAACACTCATATTATCTAAAACTTTTATCAAGTATGTTGCAAAGATAAGATTATAAATACAGAAACTTATTTGATAAAGAACTGCATTTTTATCTTCCAAATATTATCAAAAATTCAGGATTATATCGCATTGGTTGGTAGCCACATAGTCACTATATTTGCACTCGTTTTGCCAAAGCAAGCAATTAATTTAAATACGAGTATGCAATTATCTGAACAGGAAATAGTAAGAAGAGAAAAGCTTTCTGCACTGAGAAAAGCTGGTATTAACCCCTATCCGGCAGATTTATTCCCGGTAAAGGACACCAGCAAGGGAATAAAGGAGAATTTTGAAGATGGAAAAAAAGTGGTTTTGGCCGGCAGGTTAATGTCCCGCCGTATCCAGGGAAAAGCTTCTTTTGCCGAAATACAGGATTCTAAAGGTAAAATCCAGGTTTATTTTAACCGCGACGAGATTTGTCTCGGGGAAGATAAAAGCAAGTATAACGATGTATATAAAAAATTGCTGGATATAGGCGATTTTATAGGAATTGAAGGCGAACTTTTTAAAACCCAGGTTGGGGAAATGACTGTGATGGTTAAAGATTTCATTTTGCTAAGCAAATCTATTCGCCCCTTACCACTTCCAAAAACAGATAAAGACGGAAACACTTACGACGGATTTACCGATCCCGAGCACCGTTACCGCCAGCGTTATGCCGATTTGGCCGTGAATCCAAAGGTTAAGGAAATCTTTGTAAAGCGTACCAAGTTGTTCAACGCTATGCGAAATTTCTTTAATGAAAGAGAATATTTTGAGGTAGAAACGCCAATTTTACAATCTATTCCCGGTGGTGCTGCTGCACGACCATTTGTTACCCATCACAATGCGTTAGATATTCCGCTTTATTTAAGAATTGCCAATGAATTATATCTTAAAAGGTTAATTGTAGGTGGATTTGATGGCGTTTACGAATTCTCAAAAAACTTCAGAAATGAAGGAATGGATAGAACGCATAATCCAGAATTTACGGCGATGGAAATCTATGTAGCCTACAAAGACTACAACTGGATGATGGAATTTACAGAAACTTTGCTGGAGCATTGTGCAATTGCAGTAAATAATACTACGGAAGCAGTTTTTGGCCAGCATAAAATAGATTTTAAAGCGCCTTACAAACGTGTTACCATGACCGATTCCATTAAAGAATTCACCGGATTCGATATTACCGGAAAATCTGAAGCTGAAATTAGAAAAGCAGCTGAAGATATGGGAATTGAAGTTGATGAGACGATGGGGAAAGGAAAACTCATAGACGAGATTTTTGGTGAAAAATGTGAAGGAAATTATATTCAACCAACCTTTATTACCGATTATCCGAAGGAAATGAGTCCGCTTTGTAAAGAGCACCGCGAAAACCCTGAATTAACTGAACGTTTTGAACTAATGGTTTGTGGAAAAGAAATCGCAAATGCATATTCTGAATTAAATGATCCTATAGACCAACGTGAGCGTTTTGAAGAGCAGCTAAAACTGGCCAAAAAAGGAGACGATGAGGCTACAGAATTTATAGACCAGGATTTCTTAAGAGCTTTAGAATACGGAATGCCTCCAACATCGGGATTAGGAATTGGGATGGATCGTTTAATTATGTTCTTAACCAATAATCAATCAATCCAGGAAGTATTATTCTTCCCACAAATGAAACCTGAACGAAAAGCTGTTGAACTTAGCGAAGACGAAAAAGCGGTATTTCAGCTATTAAAAAGTGATGAAATTCAGGAGTTGGAAACTATAAAAACAAAATCTGGTTTAAGTAATAAAAAATGGGACAAAACCCTTAAATCACTTAGAAAACATAAGATGATAGATGTTTTTAAAGATGATGAAATCATGAAGATAAAAGCAGTTTAAAATTCAGAAACCTTTTCCAGTTTAGATAAACAACAGTTAAAATAAGACTTTTTAACTTCACTTTTTAAACCTTTTTAAGATAAATTAGTCAAAAGATCACCAAATGGTGGTCTTTTTTCGTTTTTTAGCCTTCGCTAAAGAAAATTTATCACTTCCATTTAATCACACAAACCAAAATTAAACTTTATGACCAAACGATTTACGCATAAGCTCTTTTTAGTAGCCTTATCGGTATCGGTTTCCAGTTGCGCGGTATTTCAGCCCAATAAATCTTCGGCTGATGCCTCCAAAGAAGAAGCCTCAAAAAAGAAGGGAGACTTAGAACCTTACACCAAGGTAATTACTAAAGACGCTAAAAGCGACGAAGGCTTATTTACTGTACACCGGGTAGACGATAAATATTTCTACGAAATTCCAGATAGTCTTTTTAACCGGGAAATGCTTACGGTAACAAGAATTGCAAAGACAGCTACCGGAATTGGTTTTGGGGGCGGAAAGCAAAATACCCAGGTTCACCGCTGGCAGAAAAAAGACGGCCACGTTCTTTTAAGAGTTGTTTCTCACGAAATCTACGCAGCAGATTCACTTCCGGTTCATGAGGCGGTGGTAAACTCTAATTTTGAGCCTGTTTTACAACGTTTTCCTATAAAAACTGTAGGGAAAGATTCCGTAAATAAAACAACCGTAATTGAGGTAACCGATCTTTATACCAAAGATGTTCAGGCGCTGGGTTTAAGAGACGGCACAAGAAAACAATATAAAGTTTCGCGATTAGATGATAGCCGTTCTTATATAGATACTATTCGTAGCTATCCTGAAAATATTGAGGTTAGACACGTAAAAACCTATAATGCAGGCGAACCGCCTTCAAATGCAAGTACTGGTTCTATCTCTTTAGAGTTTAGTAATTCTATGATTTTGCTTCCAAAAGAACCAATGAAACGTCGTTATTTCGATCAGCGTGTTGGTTGGTTTGCCCGCGGACAAACAGATTATGGGCTTGATGCTCAAAAAAGTAAAGAAGTAAAATATCTTGACCGCTGGAGACTTGAAGTTAAAGAAGAAGACAAAGAAAAGTTTGAAAACGGCGAATTGGTAGAACCAAAAGAGCCAATAGTATATTATGTAGATCGCGCCACTCCAAAGCAGTGGATTCCCTATATAAAGCAAGGTATTGAAGACTGGCAGGTAGCTTTTGAAGCTGCAGGATTTAAAAATGCAATTATTGCTAAAGACCCTCCAACTAAAGAAGAAGACCCGGATTGGAGCCCGGAAGATGTACGCTATTCTGTAGTTCGTTACCTGGCTTCTCCAATTCCAAACGCGAACGGGCCTCACGTTAGTGACCCACGTTCTGGAGAGATCCTGGAATCAGATATCAACTGGTATCACAACGTAATGACCCTGCTTAGAAACTGGTTCTTTGTACAAACTGCGGCAATTAACGAAGACGCTCGTAGTGTAGAATTTGAAGACGAAGTAATGGGTCGTTTAATTCGGTTTGTTTCTTCTCACGAGGTTGGGCACACTTTAGGTCTTCCGCATAATATGGGAAGTAGTGTTGCTTACGCCGTAGAAGATCTTCGTGATCCAGAATTTACTGCTGAATATGGAACTGCACCTTCCATAATGGATTATGCACGTTTCAATTATATCGCCCAGCCAGAAGATGGAGATGTGGCTTTAATGCCAGATATTGGACCATATGATAAATATGCTATAGAATGGGGATACCGACCAATTTTAGATAAATCTGCAGAAGAAGAAAAGGAAATTCTTGATGAATGGATTCTTGAAAAAGCAGGTGATCCTTTATATCGCTTCGGAAGTCAGCAAAGTGGTGGAGTTATAGACCCGAGTTCTCAAACTGAAGATCTTGGTGACGATGCAGTTTTGGCCAGTGAATACGGAATTAAAAACCTAAAGCGCATAATGCCAAAATTGATCGAGTGGACTGCCGAAGACGGTAAAAACTACGATGATCTTGACGATATGTACGGCCAGATATTAAGTCAGTTTAACCGTTATATGGGGCACGTTACGGCTAATATTGGTGGAGTTTATGAATATTATAAAACTTACGACCAGGAAGGTGCCGTTTACTCTCATGTAGATGCAGCTCATCAAAAGAAGGCGATGAATTTCTTGCACAAACAACTTTTTGAAACTCCAGAATGGTTAATAGACCAGGAAATTTTTAATAAGATTGAATTTGACGGACAGGTTGAACGCATTAGAAATATGCAGGAACGTAGCCTTAATAATCTACTGGACTTCGGAAGAATGGCGCGTTTAATGGAAAATGAAGAAATAAACGGCAACGAAGCTTACGGTCTTATAGATATGATGACTGATGTAAGAACCGGAATTTGGAGCGAACTTTCTTCGGGACAAAAGATAGACCGGTACCGCAGAAATCTTCAGCGTGCTTATATTGAGCGTATGGAGCATTTAATGACTGAAGAGCAGAGCGAAATTCCTTCAAGATACAGAAGCTGGATTAGCCGAAGCAATATAGATGTTGCTCAAAGCGATATTCGTCCTGTAGTAAGAGGAGAGCTTAAAACGCTTCAAAGTCAAATTAGAAGAGCAGCTAACCGTGGAGACCGTTTAACAAGGTACCACCTTCAGGATGCTTTAGAAAGAATAGATTTAATTCTAAACCCAATAAAATAACCTCAACATTTTTTTGGATTAATTAGTTTGGAAGCCACCGTCCCTACACGGTGGTTTTTTTTATAAATAAATTAAACCTTTTTTAAATTCTATAGTCTTACTATTAAAGCCACTTAAATTGCTATGAAAAAGAATTTTTTGATTTAATTATCAAAAAGTGAAAAGTGAGTTTTTAGATTAGTTAGTTTAGTTTGTTTGAATTGAGAGCAGTATCGGGAAAAATCGAAAATCTAAATTTTATGATACCCATGTAAAATTTACCTCCTTTCTGCTCTCTTTTTTATTTAAAGTAAAAACTTAGCAATAAGTCCACCCGCAAGCCATAGGTAGCATACAAAAGCAATATATTTTAAGCTCGTTTCCAATAACTGACTTTTAGGTGCCATTTCCTTCATATGCATCACATCTTTTCGCTTAAAAAATCCTAGATAAATTAGCACCCCAGAAATTGCTAAAAAGAGCATATTCAGCCAAAAAGTATAATCTATTTTAAAATGTTCGGCATCGGTAATTTTTACTGAAGAAGGATCTGGTAATAAATTAAATAGATTAAACCCGTAATGCAATAATAGAGAAGTACCAATTAGTGCGGTAAAAAGAAGGAAAAGTATAAAGAAAGACATTTTCCAGCCATAATATTTGGCATTAATTCTCAAGACCGGGAAGACTACCAAATCGCTAAAAATAAAAGCCATTACCCCGGCAAAACTTACTCCTTTTCCAAAGAGCAAAGCTGCCAAAGGAATATTCCCCATAGAACCTATAAAGGTTAAAAATGCGGCAATTGGGCCAACAATTATATGCTCAAGAATAGTGAAAAAGCCGAAATCTGTGTTTCCATTTCCGGTATTTATAAATAAAGTTTGAAAAAAGGAATCGGGAACAAAAGCTGCGACAACCCCGGCAATAGTAAAACCTAAAGTCACATCTTTCCAAACCATTTTCCACTCCATAGCATACTGTCTGGACACTTTAGCCCAACCGGTTTCTGACTTTATCTTTTTCTTCCAGGATTTTTCGGAATCTTCATCATCTTCATCTTTTTCGTCCAGGCGTTCGCGTGCCTTTTGTATTAATTTCTTCGGATTAATTAGCCTAATGAGTATCCAGCTGATAAGGATTAGCAATATTCCACCAACATATTCACCTACCACAAATTGCCAACCCAAAAAGATAGCAATTAAGATTCCTAACTCAATAACAAGGTTAGTAGAAGCCAGTAAGAAAGCAATTGAAGAAGAAAAACTGGCTCCTTTTTTAAACAAGCTTTTAGTTGAAGCTAAAGCAGAAAAACTACACGAACTACTAATAAAACCAAAGAAAGTACCGAGTAACATACTTTTAGATTCGTCTTTACCCATAGTCTTTTCCATACGCTTTTCGGTTACAAAAATTTGGATACAACTACTTATTACATAACCCAAAATAAAGGCCCATAAAGCCATCCAGAAAAAACCGGCGCTGGTATAGGCCGCTTCTCCCCACTTACTCAAAAAATCCTGCATTTCTATTAGTTTTGGTGGTTAGTATTCTAGTCTAATTTCGCGCTTTTTAATCTTAAAGCATTTGCAATTACTGAAACCGAACTAAAACTCATCGCCAAAGCTGCAATCATTGGTGAAAGTAGAAGTCCGAAGACCGGGTATAAAACCCCGGCAGCAATTGGTACTCCAAGTGTGTTATAGATTAAAGCAAAAAACAGGTTTTGCTTAATATTTTTCATCACTTTTTTACTTAGCATTTTGGCCTTTTTAACTGCTTTAAGGTCACCTTTTACCAGGGTGATTTCTGCGCTTTCTATCGCCACATCTGTTCCCGTTCCCATGGCAATACCAATATCGGCCTGGGCCAAGGCGGGTGCATCGTTTATTCCATCACCGGCCATTGCTACTTTTTTACCTTTTTCCTGAAGTCTTTTTACTTCATTTTGCTTATCCTCCGGCAGCATTCCAGCTTTAAAACCGGTTAAACCGAGTTCTTCAGCAACAGATCTTGCAGTTTTCTCATTATCGCCGGTAAACATATAAACCTCAACCCCATCATCCATTAAAGATTTTAGAGCTTCTCTACTCGTTTTTTTAATAGGATCGGTAATTGTAAAGTATCCCGTTACTTTCCCATCTACCGCTACAAAAGAAACGGTTTTACCTTTCTCCTGTTCAGCCGTTACTTTTTTATTTATTTCTGAAGGAATTTCAACATTTTCAGCCTTCATGAGTTTATCATTCCCAATGGCAATCCTTTTGTTATTTACCATGCCTGTAACCCCTTTTCCGGTAACGGAATCGAAATCTGAAGCTTCTGTATATTTCAGCTGATTTTCTTTTGCAAAATCTACAGTTGCTTTAGCGAGCGGATGTTCACTTTGAGAATTTACCGAAGCGATAAGTTTTATAATTTCATCTTTATTTTCTTCAGAAATCACTTCAACTTTTTCCACTTTGGGTTTACCTTCAGTAATGGTTCCGGTTTTATCGATAATCAAAGTATCAATATCATCCATTTGCTCTAAAGCACGGGCGTTTTTAATAAGCACCCCATTTTGTGCACCTTTTCCAACTCCTACCATAACCGACATTGGTGTGGCCAGGCCAAGCGCACAGGGGCAGGCAATTATTAATACTGCGATGGCATTCACTAAAGCGTAAACATATTGCGGCTCTGGCCCATAAATGGCCCAAACTATATAGGTAATTATCGCAATAATTACTACCACCGGCACAAAATAAGCTGAAATTCTATCGGCTAATTTCTGAATGGGTGCCTGGGACCGGCTGGCATCATTTACCATCTTTATAATTTGAGAAAGCAAGGTTTCATCTCCCACTTTTTCAGCTTTCATTGTAAAACTTCTGTTTCCATTAATGGTCCCTGAACTTACTTTATCACCTTCAGCCTTATCCACCGGAATTGGTTCTCCGGTAATCATTGATTCATCAATACTGGAATTCCCGTTTTCGATAGTTCCGTCTACCGGAATTTTATCTCCCGGTTTTACTCTTAGAATATCTCCTTTTTCAATTTCGTCTATAGCAACTTCCTTTTCTTCGCCATTCACTACTTTTATCGCTTTGTTTGGAGCAAGTTTCAGCAGTTCTTTTATCGCAGAATTTGTCTTACTATGAGCCCGGGCTTCTAAAACCTGGCCAAGTAAAACAAGTGTGAGAATAACCGTTGCCGCTTCAAAATAAACGTGCACAGTGCCCGTTTCAGTCTTAAATTGCGGTGGAAAAAAATCAGGAAATAATAAGCCGAAAACACTAAAAACCCAGGCTACCCCGGCGCCAATGCCAATTAGCGTAAACATATTGAGGTTCCAGGTTTTTATAGATTTCCACGCACGTTCAAAAAACATCCAGGTAGCATAAAAGACCACAGGAATTGATAAACCAAACTGAATCCAATTCCAATATTGTTGGTCTAAAATTTCATAAAGCGGATTGCCTGAAATCATCTCAGACATCGCGATAATAAAAATGGGAAGGGTAAATGCTACGGCTATTTTAAACTTTTTGAGTAACTTTTTATAAGATTTACTTTCTGAAGATTCTTCCGGTTCTTTGGGCACCAGGTCCATTCCACATTTGGGACAGGAACCGGGACCATCCTGCTCCACTTCAGGATGCATGGGGCAGGTATACGTAGTAGCTTGTGGTTTTAGGCTGGCTTCTTCTACCAGGTCCATTCCGCACACCGGGCAATCACCGGGCTCAGTATAAGTTTTATCGCCTTCACAATGCATAGGGCAATAATAAACACCTGTTCCCTGCTCTGATTGAGAAGTTTTTTTCTTTTTCGATTTTACTTTTTTACCGGGTTCGTGAATTTCATAATGTCCCCCATCTTCCTTTAAGGCTTGCTGCAATTTTTCTAAAGAAACATCCTGTCTAGCAACAATTTTTGCTTCCTCTTTTTCGAGATTTACTTCAGCACTTTTTACCCCTTCAACTTTACTTAGCGTTTTTTCTACGTGAGATCTACAACCCATACAGGTCATTCCACTCACCGGATATGTTTTAAGGCTTTCGTTTTTTGGATGAATTTGATAGTTGCTGTCTTCCAGTGCTTTTTGAAATTTTTCAATTTCAATATGTTTTTGCATTTCAATTTCCGCAGCAGCTTTTTCAAGATCTACCCGGGCATCAATAACCCCTTCAACATTTTTTAAAGTATTTTCAACGTGGGCCCTGCAACCCATACAGGTCATCCCGGAAATTTGATAAGTATGTTTCATAGATTTTATTGGAGAAAAAAAGGCTGTTTGAACCTCTATTGTTACTTACGTCATGCTGTCCCGAAGCTTCGGGATTATTTTAGCATCTAAATTGAAAGAAATTAGACCCTGGAACAAGTTCAGGGTAACGTCTACTAGTAAAAAATCAAACAGCCTTTAAAATTAAATTTTATGCTAAGTAAGCTTCACAAGCTTTTGCACATTCACGGCAGGCTTTAGCGCAATCCTGACAGTGTTGATGTTCGTGTTTACCGCATTCATCGGCACACGCATTACAAATTTCAATGCAATATTTTACAAGTCCGTCTACATTTTTATAGCCGGTGACCAACACCTGGTTAAGGGTGCTACAAACCTCTGCACAAACACGATCGGTTCTAATGCAGTCTTTCATCATTTTCACATTGTCTTCATCAAGACAGGCATCAGCACAATAGTTACAATGATTAATGCAATTCCCTAAGGTGCTTAACAATTTCTCATTTCTCATAATATTGGTTTTTAATGGTTTAAATCAAAGTTAAGCACTATTAACCGCAATGAGTTTTAAAATTATGGTAAGAAGTTATAAGAAAATTGAAAAGATTAAAACGGATTTTACTCCCAATTAACTAATAAAACAATATTACTATGGTCTAAATTTGTTTGCTACAATTTATCCAGAGATTTTCGCTCCTGGTGGTGAAGTTTGTATTGGGATGGGTTTAAGCCGGTTTCTTTTTTGAAAAAAGTTGAAAGATACGCTGCACTACCAAATTGCAATTTATCGGCAATTTCTGAAATATTTAATTCATCATATTCCAGTAATTCTTTAATGCGTTCAGCTTTAATTTTATTTTGAAAACTTTGAATGCTTTGTCCTTCGGCTTTACTAAAAATACTGGTAAGATGACTATAATCGTAATGTAGTTCTTCACTTAAAACTTCAGAAAGCTTTTTGTTTTTAAAATCTTTGCGTTCGTAAACCCATTCAATAATTATAGATTTAATATCGGTAACAATTTTATCATGGCGTTCAGCTACAATTTCAAATCCGTTTGCTTTAAGCGCTTCTTCAAAAAGCTTAAATTGCTCTAAAGAGAGCTCTTTCTCAAACTCTATCCTGCCTAAACTAATATCTACATATTTAAGTTTTTGTTGCTCCAAAGTGTTTTCTACACTCATAAGGCAACGGTCACAAACCATGTTTTTTATATGTAAGATACTATTCATTTATAATTTAGTTTTTAGAATTTCTTTAAGCTGGTATGCTTTGCTGAAATAAAAAATAGTGAGTGCAAATTTACGAAGAATTAATCTTTCCTCTGTAATCTTAAAGAGTACCGAAAAATTACAAATTAAACTTGAAGAGGGTTTTTATTTAATAAACTTCAGGAAAAGGGAATAAAAGTGATTTTTAAAAAAATTATTTAAAAAAATTTTAAAACCTACATTTTTAGGCAATCCATTGCGTAGACTGGGCTACGAGGCACTACCACCCTAATTTAAAAGTGTTTAGGGCAATCTGCTCCCGAAAAAAGCCGGAAATAATTTAGTAGGTATAAAAAAAATTCACTTATTTTATATGTTAATAAAAACAAAAAATTATGTGGGGATTTATTACATTACTTTTTTTAAATTTTCAAGGTGGAATGGAAGTTACTACAACCTCTCCTCCAACTACAGACAATAAAATTGAAGTAATTACTCCTAACGAAAAACTGGGAGAAAATAATCTTGCTTACAAATGGGGAAAATTAGCTTTAGAAGCTACAGCAAAAGATACCGACAGATTTAATCCAAGACCCACGATAAGTTCTCGTTTCCTCGGGCTTATTTTCACCGCAGTTTTTGATGCCTGGTCCCGGTATGATGATAAAGCAATTCCAGTTTATATGCAGGGCGTTGAACGACGCCCACTTCAAGAACAGAATTTAAAAAATAAGGAAATTGCCATAAGTTATGCGGCTTTTAGGACTATGAACGAATATTACTTTACCGATGAGTCTATGTTTCGGGAATTTATGGTAGAACTGGGATTAGACCCAGATGACACCTCTTTAGATCCTAATACCGCTGTTGGAATAGGTAACCTGGCAGCAAAAGCCGTAATAGAAGCCAGGCATAATGATGGCGCAAATCAATATGGAGAAGAAGAAGGCTCTAATGGTAAGGCTTATTTTGATTATATGGGTTACAAACCCGTTAATTCTGCCGATGAGAATATAGACCTTAACAGGTGGCAATCTAAATATTTCTCTGATGGAAAAGGAGGCCAATTCGTTCCAAAATGTTTAACGCCCTACTGGCACAAGGTGGAGCCAGTTGGATTACAATCGGCAGACCAGTTCAGGCCGGGACCACCACCAATGGTAGGTTCAAAACAATTAGAGGAAGAAGTAAAAGAAGTAGTAGAATTACAGGCAAATCTAACCGATGAGCAAAGAGCCCTGGTAGAATTTATGCGAGATGGCCCGCAATCGGTACAACAGGCCGGCCATTGGCTAAAGTTTGCCCAGGAAGTTTCAGTTCGGGATCAACATAACCTGGATAAAGATGTAAAAATGTATTTCTACAACCAGATCACTGCAATGGATGCATTTATTGCCTGCTGGGATAGTAAAATGTATTACGATTACGCCCGGCCTTATGCTTTAGTTCATGAATTTTTCAAAGACGAAGATATTTACGGTTGGGGAGGCCCAGAAAAAGGAATGGTAGAAATGAAAGGACAGGACTGGAGACCATATTCTCCTTCCACTTTCTTATGCCCTCCTTTTCCCGGTTATGTATCGGGCCACAGTGCCATTAGTGGTGCCTGTGGTGAAGCTTTAAAACTTTTTACCGGAAGTGACGAATTTGGGTCTGAAGTTACATTAACTCCCGGCATCCTAACAGAGCCAAACCGACTTGGTAAGGAAGTCACTTTAGAATTCCCTACTTTCTCGGAAGCTGCAGAAATGGCCGGTTTATCCCGGGTTCTTGGCGGTTACCATATCCAGGCAGATAATATTGAAGGGCTAAAGTTAGGAAGAAAGGTAGCCCGGGAAAACTGGATCTTCTTTAAAAAACACATAGGAGAACCTGTAATAAGCAAGCACACCAGTCTTTCAAATAATTAATCCCTGGAATTTCAATAAATAGCCATACCAGGTTAAATTCAAACAATACCCTCCAAAATAATCATCCCAAAATGAAAATACTTTATAAGTCATTTTTCCTGATTTTTTTCTTTTTAATTATTTCGTGTAAGGATTCTGCCCCAGAGGAAAAGGAATTAGCGAAAAAAGAATCGACTGAAAATACTAAAATCTTCAGCAATGTTTCTGCCGCAAAATCTGGTATCAATTTTAGTAACAACCTTACCGAAAACGATTCCTTAAATTACTTTACCTACTCTTATATTTATATGGGTGGAGGGGTATCTACCGGAGACATTAATAACGATGGCCTTCCAGATCTTTATTTTACAGGAAACCAGGTTCCCAATAAACTTTATTTGAATAAAGGAAATATGGAATTTGAAGATATTACAGAATCTGCCGGGGTTGCGGGAGATGAGAGATGGTACACAGGAGTCACCATGGCCGATGTTAATGCAGATGGTTTTCTGGATATTTATCTTTCTGTAGGAGGAAAATTTCAACCTAAAAACAACCAGCTCTTTATAAATAATGGAGATGGAACTTTTAGTGAAAAAGCTAAAGAATATGGTTTAGACGATCCCGGTAATAGTGTACAGGCCACCTTTTTTGATTACGACAAAGATGGTGACCTTGATGTTTACATAGCCAATTACCCTCCAACCCGTTTTGACGCTCCAAATTTTGTATATGAATACCAAATGAATAGTGTAACCGATCTGCAAACCGATCATTTAATGCGTAACGACGGTGGGAAATTTACCGATGTTACTAACGAAGCAGGGGTTAGAAGTTTCGGGTTAACGCTCTCTGCAACAGTTGGAGATTTAAATAACGATGGTTGGCCAGACCTCTATATTTCTAACGATTTTAGTTCCCCAGATTTTATGTATATAAACAATGGTGAAGGCAGTTTTAGAGAAGTGGTAAAAGATGCTACCTCTCACACTTCATTTTACGGAATGGGTGTAGATATAGCAGATTATAATAACGATGGGCTTTTAGATATTTATCAGGTAGATATGTCTGCCAAAGATAATAGGAGAAAAAAAGCCAATATGGCCAGTATGAACCCCGATTTGTTCTGGGGTACTGTAGAAGCTGGTTTTCACTATCAATACATGCAGAACGTGCTGCAAACCAATACGGGAGTTTTTAACAATAACACACCGTTTTTTGCAGATCAATCCCGTATTGCCGGTGCCGCTTCTACAGATTGGAGCTGGGGCCCGCTTTTTGCCGATTTTGATAATGACGGCCATAAAGATCTTTTTGTAACCAACGGCACACGAAGAGAAATAAACAACAACGATTATTTTAACGAGCTTAAAAACAAGTCGCTTACTAAAGAAGACCGTCTTGAAAAAAGTTTAAATATTCCTTCAGAAAAAATAGACAATTTTATTTTTGAAAATAACGGTGATCTTACCTTTAATATAGCTAATGAAAAATGGGGAATTGTATATGAAGGATTTTCTAACGGAGTAGTTTATGTAGATCTTGACAATGATGGTGATTTGGAAATTATCACCAACAATATAGACGACACAGCTTCGGTTTTTGAAAACCAGAGTTCCACAAAAAATAATTATGTGCAAATTAAACTGCAAGGACCCGAGAAAAATAAATTCGGTATAGGCAGCAGGGCGTATGTTACCGCAAACGATACTGAACAGATGCAGGAATTAACTTTGTCCCGTGGCTTTCAGTCTTCTGTGGCGCCTCAACTTCATTTTGGACTTGCGCAGGCAGATCTTATTGACGAAATTAGAATTGAATGGCCAGATGGGAAAGTTGAAATAAGGGAGGATGTAGAAGCAAATCAGTTTCTAAGTTTTAATTACGAAGATGCTTCAGCAATAGAAACTTCTAATGAACTAAAGCCTGAAACCTTATTTTCAACAATAACAGATTCAACTTCATTTCCTAATCATAAGCATATTGAAAATGAGTACGACGATTTTAAAGACGAAGTACTTCTTCCCCACCGCACCTCTACCTTTGGTCCCAGTATCGCGGTTGGAGATTTAAACGGCGATGGTAAAGAAGATTTTATTGTAGGAGGTGCAGCCACTTATGAAGCAGGATTATATTTTTGGACTGATAACGGCTTTAAAAAGCAAACCAGTGCTGCTTTTGGAAAGGATAAAGCTTACGAAGACCTTGACGCGTTAATTTTTGATGCTAACGGAAATGGCCATAACGATATCTATGTAGTTAGTGGAGGCAATGAGTTTGATCCAGATTCTGAAATGCTTCAGGACAGGTTATATATCAATGATGGAAAAGGGAATTTTACAAGAGACTTAAATGCTCTCCCAAAAATGTACGACAGTGGTTCTAAAGTATACAAAGCCGATTTTGATAAAGATGGAAAGGAAGAATTATTGGTTTTGGGAAGATTAGTTCCCGGTAATTATCCAAAACCCGCTAACAGTTATATTTTAAAAAATAACAGCAAAAATGGAAAAGTATCGTTTAAAGATGTAACTCAATCGGTTGCTCCATTTCTTCAATTTTTAGGGATGGCAACCAGTGCAGAAATTGTTGATTTTGATAATGACGGCTGGCAGGATATTATTATAGTAGGTGAATGGATGCCAATAAAAATTTTCAGGAATAATAAAACAGCATTTACGGATGTTTCTGAAGATATGGGAATTACCGATGATACTGCCGGCTGGTGGTGGAGTATTAAAAAAGGTGATTTTGATAATGACGGGGACCAGGATTTTATAGTAGGAAATCTAGGTGAAAATTATAAATATACAGCCAGCGAAGACGAAACCTTTGACATCTATTTTAAAGATTTTGATGGAAATAATAACAGTGATATTGTTTTAAGCTATTATAACAAAGGAGAAAAGTTTCCATTGAGAGGAAGAGAATGCTCCTCCCAACAAATTCCCGGTATAAAGGAGAAGTTTCCAGATTACGAATCTTTTTCAACAGCTACCCTGGAGGACGTTTATTCGGAAAAAGAACTGGAGAATTCTCTCCATTACCAGGTAAAATCTTTTTCCAGCATCTATTTAGAAAATGCTGAAGGGAAATTTAAAATTCACAAACTACCAAACGTGGCCCAAATATCTTCAATTAATCAAATTCTTGTAAAAGATTATGATAAGGACGGCCATCTTGACGCTTTAATTGCCGGGAACCTTTTCTGGTCTGAAGTAGAAACCACAAGAAACGATGCCGGGTATGGAATGCTCCTTAAAGGAGATGGAACCGGTAATTTTAACCCAATTGTACCTTCTAAAAGTGGTTTCTTCGTACCAGGAGATGTGAAAGATATGGCCACCATTGAGGTTGAAAACCAGGAAGTTATTATTGCAGTAAAAAACAACAGTCCTATTCAATATATTGAGATGAAAGACCAATAACGTTAATGATGTGATAATAACACTTATAATTATTACATAATCAATGATATAATGAAAAAAAATTACGAAAATTAGAGATTTTTTTTAGAAAACCGATTGCGTAAAATTATTTTTTATTACATTTAAACCGAATTAATAAACTAACTAACAAATAATTATGAAAAACAATTACTTGAAAAGGGGGCTTTTCATTGTAACATTCTTTTGTTTTGGCTTTATTACAGCCCAGCAAACCGTTACGGGAACAGTAAGTGACGAATCCGGTCCTATACCAGGAGTGAACGTCATAGAGCGAGGAACCTCCAACGGTACAACTACAGACTTTGATGGAAATTATAGTATAGAGGTAAGCGAAGGCGCAGTTCTCGTTTTCAGCTATATAAGTTATCAAACCCAGGAAATTGCCGTTAACGATCAAAGCGTTATTGATGTAAACTTAGTCGCCGGGTCAGAATCCCTGGACGATGTTATTGTGGTAGGATATGGTACTCAAAGTAGAGCAGAAGTTACAGGGGCTATTTCATCTATTGATACAGAAGAGATTAATAGTCTTCCCGTATCTACCGCAGAGCAGGCCTTACAAGGTAGAGCTTCTGGTGTTACCGTAATTAACTCAGGTTCTCCCGGTAACTCACCTGCTGTTAGAATTAGAGGTTTGGCCTCACCTAACAATAACGACCCATTATATGTTATAGACGGTGTTATCGCCGGTGGTTTGGGTAGTTTAAACCCTAATGATATTGAGAACATACAGGTTCTTAAAGATGCGTCTACTACTGCTGTTTACGGTTCTAGAGGTGCAAATGGGGTTGTACTTGTTACTACCAAATCTGGAACGGCTTCACAAAAAGCTCAACTAAGTCTTGATACTTATACGGGAGTTCAATTTAATAGTAATCGTTACGATTTATTAAATAGAGAGCAATACATACAATACGCAAGAGAAGTAACAGATACTGATCCAGAGCGCCTTACCAATCCTGAGTATGCAGACTTTATTGACAATAATACAGACTGGCAGGATGAAATTTTTAGAACCGGGGTGATGAAAAGTATCAACCTTGGACTTTCAGGTGGTAATGAAAACAGTAATTACAGGTTTTCTGGAGGATACCTAAACCAGGAAGGTGCGGTTATAGAAACAGAATTTGAACGTTTTAACTTTAGATCTAATAGTAACTTTAATTTTGGTAAACTTAGTTTTGGTCAAACATTAAACGTAGCTTTCACTTTACAGAATCCTGAAAGAGAAGACGGAGGTAGATCAATAATAGAACACGCAATAAAATCAGCGCCATATTTAAGCGTTTATAACCCAGACAATAGAGGTGGTTTCCAGGGACCAAACTCTGCACTAGATGGCCAGGATGCGGCCAACCCGGTTAGAGTTCAAACCTTAGGAAGCGCCGAGAATAAAGGACTTACTATTTTAGGTAGCCTTTTTGCTGAATACGAAATAATTGATGGCCTTACTTTTAAGAGCCAGGCAGGTATAGATTATTATAAGTATAATAACAATAATTTTATTCCTTCTTATAACGATGATAGTAATGGTGGAACCCATCAATTTGGTTTTGCTCAAATCACAAAAAACAGTGGTACCAATCAATCGCTTACACTTACCAATAGCTTAAACTATAAATTTGAGGTAGCAGATTTTCACAACTTCGAAGTTTTAGTTTTAGCAGAAGATCAAACTATTGATAGTGAAAGCCTGAATGCAAGTAGCCAGAATCCAATTACAGATGATGTAGAAGAACTATCTCTTAATCAAGCAGGCCTGTCTTCAGCTTCTTCAGAATATAGAAGAGTTGGTTATTTAGGACGATTAAATTATAATTTTGATCAAAAATATCTTTTGTCTGGATCTTATCGTCAAGATGCTTCCAGCCGTTTTGGAGCAAATAACCGTTGGGGTACTTTCTGGTCTGTTTCTGCAGGTTGGAACGTAGCTAAAGAAAGCTTTATGCAAGATACAGACTTTAATAACTTCAAAATTAGAGGTAGTTGGGGTACAACCGGTAACGACCAGATTGGTAACTATCGTTATGCTTCTACACTTGTTACAAGCTTTATTTACCCAATTGGAGGTGCAGCTGTACAGGGTACTACTGCTGAAGGACTTCCCAATCAAAACCTTAAATGGGAGGAAGTTACTATGAAGAACATTGGTTTAGATTTGGGTATGTTTAATAATGCCTTAACTCTATCCATGGAATATTATAGTAACCAAAGTGATGATCTTCTTTACGAATTACCACTTCCGCTTAGTTTAGGTTACAATGTACCAACTATAGCTTCTAACGTTGGGTCCGTAAAAACAACAGGTTTTGAAGCTGATCTTGGATATAACGATTACGAAGGTGAATTTACCTGGTCTGCCAATTTAAACCTGGGAACCAGTAAAAACGAAGTTCTTTCTATAGGTAGCCTGGATCAGGTTCAGGGAGGATTTTTTGAGAATGAATATCTTACAAGAATTGCTCCGGGAGAACCATTATTCCATTTCTATGGCTTAAAAACCGATGGTATCTACCAAAATCAGGCAGAAGTAGATGAGGTATTCACTGCAAATCCAGATCAAACAGCTGTGCAACCTGGAGATATTCGCTTTTTAGATCTTAACGGAGACGGGGATATTACTGCTGCAGATAAAACTGTAATAGGAAATCCATATCCAACACTTACATTGGGACTTAATTTAAGTGCCCAGTATAAGAACTTTGATGTTTCAATGTTTATTCAGGGTGCGTATGGTCACGAAATTTATAATACTAACTTATATGACCTTGAAGGAATGCCAAGACTATTTAATAGCGGTGTAGCTGTTTTAAATAGATGGACAGGAGAAGGAACTTCAAATACGATACCACGTGCTTTAGGAGCTCCACAAAACCTTAATGCTTCAGATCGTTTTATAGAAGATGGATCTTATACCAGGCTTAAGAATTTAAATATTGGATATACTTTTGATGAAGATATATTTGGTGAATCTCTTGCCAATTTAAGAATATACATAAGTGGACAAAACCTGATTACCCTAACCGATTATTCCGGACTTGATCCTGAAATTGGTGTTGACAACGTATTGCAACAGGGTACGGGAGCTATAGGTATTGATAGAGGTTTATATCCTCAGCCTACTTCATTAACATTTGGTCTACAATTAGGATTTTAAAAAAATACAATTATGAAAAAAATAAGAATAATATTAATGGTCTTTGCCACATTGTTCGTAGTTAACGGATGTGAGGAAGAAGATTTTGAACTAACAAACCCTAGTGGTCTTTCTCCTGAAACCTATTTTAGGACAGAAGCCCAGGTGCAATCGGCAGTGAATGCTGTATATGCCAATACGCAAACTATTGGATTATACACCAGAACTTTGTTCTTTGCAATGGACATTATGTCTCGTGAAGCCCTTGGGAATCCGCAATTAGAAGCAGATAAAAGAGTTTACCAGGAATGGTCTTTTGATGCCAGCCACCCACCAATCGCGTGGTACTGGGATGCCTGTTTTAGAGGAATAAACAAAGCAAATTTTGTAATTGATAATGCCGATAGAATTAATGAAATTCCATCTTCATTATTGAGTGATGAGAAAAAAGCAAGATTTATTGGTGAAGCGAAGTATATGAGAGCTTTTTACTATTTCTTATTGGTAACCCGTTTTGGCGATGTTCCTTTAATTACAACCGTGCCTGAAGATGGTTCTGGTTTTCCACGTACCCCTGCAGATCAGGTTTACGACCAGATAATAGCAGACTTAAATGATGCCAGCCAGTCTTTATGGGATAAAGGACGTACTGAAAATGGTAGAGCTACTCAAGGTGCTGCTTTTGCCCTTTTAGGAAAAACACACCTTTATCTTGAAGAATACGATGAGGCTTTAGCTGCTTTCGAAAATATTTACGGGCAATATTCTTTAGAAGACGATTATTTTGCAAACTTTAGAGAAGAAGAAGAATTTGGTCCTGAATCAATTTTCGAAATTCAGTATGATGATGATATGGGGAACTCTGCCGTATGGAACTCTAATGCAGCCGGTGAAGATGCTAATGAAGTAACCTTCCGTGGCCAGGAGTATGGCTTTAACGACTGGTTTAACGTATATCCTAATCCCGCTCTTATAGCTGAATACGAAGAAGGTGATATTAGACTTGATGAATCTTTCTATTTCAACGGTGATACTTTTGCTGGTGGTTTAATTGAAGAATTACCTCTGGAAAGAGATGCAGCCTGGAGAAAGTACCAGAATTACTACAAAGATGTAAATGAAGATCAGGCTTCAGGAATAAACATGAAAGTTATTCGATATGCTGATGTTCTTTTAATGATGGCCGAAGCTGAAAATGCTTTAGGCAACCAGGCTGATGCTATAGATTATATTAACGAAGTAAGAGAGAGAGCAGAATTAGCCCCTCTTTCTGACGGTCTTTCTCAAGATGAAGTTTTTGATGCCATAGTACACGAAAGAATGGTAGAATTAGCCGGCGAACAAGTACGTTTCCCAGATCTTGTAAGATGGGGACTTGCTGCCGATTATCTTTCTGAATTTGGTTTCCAGGCAGGAAAACACGAAATCTGGCCTATTCCTAATGATGAAATATCAGCAAATGAGGGTATAAGTCAGGAAGATCAGAATCCAGGATACTAATAAGTATTCAACCCTTAAACTTAAAGCCCTTTCAAATAAATGAAAGGGCTTTTTTATGTGAAATTTCTTCAGAAAATAAAAAAGTAAACTAACTCTGCGTATCCTGATGAGCCTCATTAATTTAATTCCCTCAACAAGAATGCAACATTGAAATCTCAATTATCAAGTAAATTAATTAGTTGAGAAAGAATTATCAGGTCTAGTTTTTCGGTAATAAGGAAAGGAATCTCCATCGTTATAAATAGACTAATTATAAGCAGTTAATAGATTAATCCACACATCAAATTAACCTATTTTCCTTAGCCTAAATTATTAAACAGGGAATTGCAGGAGCATTTACAGAAAGAAAATGTAATAGTAAACACTTCCATTGGAAATACTTATTTGAGCTTATAAAATAATCTGGCCATAAGACCAGATTATTTTATTTCAGTAGTGGTTTTATCTAAAACTATTTATTAACGTATAAACTATTATTTTTTGGCTCTCAGAAAAATCATCAGCTTTGGGAAAGATCTCAACTTAAATTATATGAGAAGATAAACCCGAGGAGTAGCATTTCACTATTGGTTATTGAGTAGATCACGAACGGCATTCACGAGATAAATATAAGATGCACCAACATTCACCACGTACTCATTTTCTCCCCATAAAAACGGCCAATCTTCCTTATTTTCAGGAAAATCTGGTTTTAAGATTAAAACTCCTGGTACTACCCCACCGGCGATAAATGAAAAATCTGCACGGTTCATTCCATAAGCTACTTTCTTAGATTTTGTCCCCACTCCAGAAACAAAGGATATATCAGAATCAGGATGCGTTCCGTAAAGATAATTAAGACCTTTAAGAACTTCTTCCTTATCAATAAGATCGGGAAACGCCTTATGTAAATGGTAATTATTAATTGCATAGGATACAATTTGACTATTGCCAGCCCAACCCCTTCTACCAATAGGAACACCATACGGATTTTCTTTCCTATGCTCAGCAATTTCATTCTTATAGTCTTTTACCCTATTTTTTAACTTCTGCTTAAAATCTTCATCCATATAGGTTAAGATCTTCATAACCCGACCTGCATGAAGGTTAAAGTTTTTATCTATAGTAGGCCACATCTCCTTTATGCGAGTGGCGTACATTTCATCTTTTGTAGAAAGTAATAATTCTACGGCGGCTTTTAATTCTTCATCTTCTAAAGTGCCTCCGGTAGTATTTCCGTGATGAAAAAGATCTGGCTCTTTTGAGTGTTCTTCTTTCCATACATTTATAGCGGTGTTTATACACTCTTCAGCTAATTCATCATTATATCCTTTAAGAACACGACTGGCAGCCGCTAATGCAGCAATAGAACCATAATTTAAAGGTGTGCTTTTACTTGTAAAGGCCCATCTGTCATCAAATTTTCCACTTTTGTATCCATCAGTTTCCAGAGGATCCATTTCTTTATCATAAATCAGGTTATCTGTCATAGTTAGACCATCTCCTAAATGGGTATACTGAGAAATATCGGGCACGATAATCCCAGGAATCGCCCTTCCCAAAGTTCGGTGCTGGGCAATTAACCCCAGGGTACCGTGTTCTATTTGCTGAAGAATATCTGGTTTTCCATCTGGGTTATGTAAATCTACATATTTAGCATCGTAATCTACAAGGGTCTGGTCTCGTTGTAAATTAAAATCTTCGTATGCATGAGCAAGATGAGAAACTACATAATATTGGGTTTGAGTTCTAATATCATAATCTCCGGCATCATACCAACCACCAATATTAAGTCCCGGTATGTGTTCTCCCGGTTCATATTCGGTATCTGTTGTGGGACCCTGGGCATAAAGATCAAAATGCTCATGATTAACAGGTGCCTGCAGCGCATCATCCAGGTGGGAAGCGCCATGCCAAACCCTATAAGCTTCGTTTACCAACATATGATCCATCTGCACCGGGAAAAAAACATCATTCGTGGGGTGCCAGGCTTTTTCATACACATCTTCATTAATTTTAAAAGGTGCCGTAGTTTCGTCTTTATAAGAGATAACATATAAGCCTTCTTCTTTTACTTCAGAAAAATCGAAATATAAATACTTATACCTGGTATATTGCCCCCAATTAGATAAGGCAGCTGTATGTTTTTCCACCTTTTCTCCCATTTCATTTAACTTATAAAGCGTGGCCCGGGAAGCAGGAGAATCATTTTTATCTAACTCAATAACCGCAACTTTTTCCTGATTAGGGTGATAGCCAACCTGTGAATGACCAATAACCGGCTTACGCGACCAGCCTGGGGTAGAATTTACATTTAAACGCCATTGTAGAACCTTACCGGTTTTATTTTCAGGAAGTAAACTTCTAACTACAAACCAACCATTCTGGGCTTTATCTCTCCCATCGTGCAACATTAATTTTGCTTCATCTGAAATAATTGTAATTTTTCGTTTAGGATCTCCGGGCGCAACTACCAGGGTCTTTCCTTCAGCAAAAGGTTTCGGTGCCGTATATCCTGAAGTATCTTTATCCATGCTACTGTGCGGGTATAGGGGGAAATTACCTCCTTCACCGTCCATATAATAAGTTTTCTCAGCATAGGCCGAGGGTATAAATTCCAGATTAAACCCGGCCTTTCCCTTTAATTCTTCGGGAATTGGCTCATCTAAGTGTACACTTAAAATCACTTCATCTTCATCTCGTTCTGCCCGTATCATATATTCAAAATCGTAATCGGGATATTTTTCATATGTATCAATACGATTATTTTCCCTGTCCACTTCTCTTCTAACAAAGGTGGGAATCGCATCCCATTGTTCTGGGGTGGCGTTTAACCTCACATCACCATTAGTCACTGTTCTCACTCCATGATGAATTACTTCTATTCCACTTATTTTTGAATCACTAAATAACCCATCATACCAATTACTAAATGCCAAAATGTTTACTCCGGTTTTTTCAAAATACTCTTCTTTATTAAGCGTTAACGGCGAAGTTTGGGCAAAGACACTACCCATCATTAAAAAAAGGCCAAGACAAGCGGACTTTACCCCGTACTTTTGAAAGATATAAGTATATTTTAAATAATGTTTTTGTGTAATATTTTTCATAATTCTTATTGATTTTAAAAGCTTTAATAGGTTATTATTTTAAAAAAGGGAACCTCTATAAACTGCTTATACCACTTAAATCAATCGGTTGCGTAATGCAGTTAAAAAAATCCCCGGAAAAGCATTTTAAGGGGAAATTTCCTGTTTTATATAATATAGAATACTGAAAAGCAGTATTATTTCTTAAAAATATACCTTTCTATTCAGCAAAGCAAGAAATCCTAAAACTGAATCTAAATATTTTGGGGTTTTAGATGAAGAAATAAGCTAAAAAAGACGATGTATGCTGAAAAATCGTTTCCGCAGGGAATTCGATTGCAAAAATACAATTAAACAAAAATTCAGGTGGTGCTAATCTTACCAAAAACCTCCAGATTCATTGATTTGCTCCAAAGCTTCTCTGGCTGTGGTTACAGGAAACTTGCATACGTGATCTTTACATACATAAATGGTGGTTTGCCCTTCAATAAATTTACCTTTCAATAACTCTAAATTTCCTTCTTTTTCCCCGCCCATTAATAGGACATTCGGGAGATAAATATGATTGATTTCTTTTTTCACCCTGTGGTGCTCTTTTCCTACTATGGCTACCTCAAATGGAGGTTTTACCAGGAGTGCTTCAACTATAGCCCAATTTGCATAGAAATCTGGATATTCCTTTAAATCCTTTTGTACGTTTAATAACATTTGTTCTGCCAGAGCTTTCTTTTCGCTATCGTAAAAATAATGCCCCAGGATTAAGAGGTTTTTCGCCATTTCTGAATTAGAAGAAGGAATAACATTATCCAGAATTTCCTTTTGCCGTGAAATTAGACCAGAATGATCATCATGGGTGTAGAAGAACATCCCGGAAGTAGAATCGAAGAAATGTTCTTTCGTATAATTTGCAAGATCTTGCGCTTTAAACAACCATTTTTCATCAAATGTAGCCTGGTAAAGATCGATAAATGCAGAAATTACAAAGGCATAATCATCTAAAAAGCCAGGAATGCTGGTTTTTCCGTCTTTATAATTTCTGGTTAAAGCACCATTTTCAGCAATAACATTTTCATTAAGGAAACGGGCATTTTTTAGTGCGGCCTCTAAAAATCGTTTTTCATCAAAAGTCTTATAGGCATTCAGGTAAGCCTTTATCATTAATGCATTCCAGGAAGTAAGTACTTTATCATCAAGAGCAGGTAAGGTTCTCTTTTGCCTTTCATTCAACAATTTTTGTTTCCCTTCAGAAAGTATTTCTTTTAATTCTTTAACAGAAAGCGACTTTTCTTTAGCAAAAGCTTTATCAGATTTTTCCCTGTGTAAGATATTTTTTTCATCTTCCCAATTACCGTTTTCTTCTACATTGTAATAGGCTTTAAAAATGGAAGAATCTCCACCTAAATGTTCATCAATTTCATCGGCGGTCCAAACGTAAAATTTCCCTTCTTCCCCATCGGTATCGGCATCTAGGGAGGAATAGAACGCCCCATTTTTAGCGGTAAGTTCGCGTTCAACAAATTCAAGACTTTCGTAAACTACATCTTTATACAGCGGATTCCTGGTTTTTTGCCAGGCCTGGGAATAAAGCCCAATAAGTTGGGCATTATCGTAAAGCATTTTTTCAAAGTGAGGTGCAAACCAATCTTCATCTGTAGAATACCTGGCAAAACCACCACCAAGCTGATCATAAATACCTCCAAAAGCCATATTTTCAAGCGTAACATCTACGGCCTCCAAAGCACTGGGGTCGTCGGTTAAATAATTATAGTGAAGAAGAAATTTCCATAAAACCGGCACCGGAAACTTTTGAGTTTCTACTTTCCCCCCTTTTTCAAAATCTATTTTAGATTTTAATTGAGTGTACACCGTTTCAAGTTCATCTAAAGAAAAAGCTTTCTCCTTATCAACAATTGGCATTTGCTCTAAAGATTGAATACCATCGGTTATTTTCTCGGCTTGTTCAAGTATAGCTTCAGGATCTTCTTTATTGAGTTTTACAAAATGCTTAAGAATTTTTAACCAGTCTTCCTTAGGATAATATGTACCGGCATAAAATGGCTTCCCGTCTGGCAGTGCTAAAACATTTAACGGCCAACCTCCGCTACCCGTCATGAGCTGTGCAGCATTCATATATAAATTGTCTACATCTGGCCGCTCTTCCCTGTCTACTTTTACCGAAATAAAATTCTCGTTCATAAGTTCGGCCACCTCGGGGTCTTCAAAACTTTCCTCTTCCATTACGTGGCACCAATGGCAGGCAGCATAACCAATGCTAATTACCAGTAATTTATTTTCTTTCTTAGCTTTATTTATAGTTTCCTCGCTCCAGGGATGCCAGTTAACAGGATTATGGGCGTGCTGTAATAAATACGGACTGCTCTCATTCACAAGCATATTGGTAAACTCGTGCTCTTCAGGCTCTTTATCTAATTGATTTTCACTCGAGGAATTATTTTTAGCTTCATCTACACAAGATATGGAAAGAAAAATAGCCAGTAATATACTGGCAAGGGAAGACAATTTCATGTTCTTATTATTAAATCTTTGTAAGATAACTTCCTAATCGAACTTTTCAAATAAAACCTTCAATTTTTCGAAAAACTACGTATAAAAAAGCCCACCAACGCTTAGTAGGCAGGCTCTATTTGTTATTTAGTATATCTTAATTTAGAGTAGCTTCTACCCTACCGCATTTCAGCATCTTATCGCCATAATAAGGATTAAAAATATCTTTTGAATTAGAATACCAATAATCACCTTTTCCTTCAAAAGCCATGGGACAGTACTGCTTATAAATCTCACCCGATTCTAAAGCATCCTGCAACACAGGCTCCATAGCTGCAGTAAGTTTAGAAAAATCTTCCCGTTGTCTATTTACATCCTCACTTTCAGCTATTTGCGTTGCCGCAGAAGCTATTTCTTGGTTTTCACCAGCTTTTTCAGCAAGTTTTGCAGCTTTATCACTGGCAGTTTCAGCATCTGTATTTACAAAAGCATCCTTAATTTCTACATATAAATTATAGATTTCGGCAGTATTTTCATTCTTAAATTCAGCATTTAAGGCTTCTCCTTCATAAGTGTCCATGCTGGCCTGCTCGTCACCCTGGTGCATTTCATTTTGCATAGGCTCTGCCGCTTCATTCTTCTTTTCTTCGGCATCGCGGCAGGAGGTTAGTGATATGGCTCCTGCTACCAGGCTAAGCATCATTAAGTTTCTTAGATTTTTTTTCATAGTTTCTGTTTTTAATTTAATTTGTATTTATTCTTGTTTAACCACTTTAAGGCTTTTGATTCAGCAAACTTATATAAATTTATTTTTCGATTCCTCCTTAATTCTTTTCACTTACTCTTTTCTTATTGCTCAATAACACCCGTTACTTCCCCACAATTCAGCATAGCACTACCGTAATATGGATTCCTTATTTCTTCTGAAAGGCTTAACCAATCGGCGCCTTCATCGTTATTCGCCATAGGACAATGCTGTATGTAAATCTGCTCATTAAATGGTTTTAAACTTTTTGCCATCCTGATCATTTCTGCGGAAAAATCAATAAAACCGGTTCTTAATGCTGAAATATCTTCAGAAGCTTTCATGATAGATAGTTTAGCCTGAAGCTGGGTTTTATAATTTTCAACAGCACCTGCCGCTGAAGTCGGAATAGCCGAAACATCCACAGCCTCAATTTTACTTTCTACTGTCTTCAAGTGTTTTTTTGCAGCTTCAAAATCATCTTCTACCAGGGCATTTTTTAATGCCAAATAAGAATTAAATACCTCCTGAATTTCGTTTTTCCCGGCTGCAGATAATTCTATCTCTTCAATATGGCCTGTACCATTTTCCTGCGGATTCATCATACTGGATTTTCCGGCTAATTGCACTGCCGCATCTACGGTAAAAGTACCATTTACCACAATTTCCTCGCCTTCATTTAAACCTTTTTCCACAACATAAGAATCCCCTAAAGAAGAACCTAAAACCACTTCCCGATGTTTAAATCCGGCGCCATTTTCTACATTTTCCTTCACATATACCACAGAACGTTTCCCCGTCCACAAAACTGCAGATTTTGGAATTACAATTTCTTCGTTTTCGGCACTAAGGTTATTTTCTATAATTCCTGTTGCAAACATTCCTGGTTTAATTCGTCTATTCTCATTATTAATTTCTACCCGGGCAGTAGCCACCCGGGTATTATTATTTAGCAACGGATCTACAAACTTTACCTCACCCTCAAAGGTTTCCCCGGGAATTGATTGTATAGTATATTTTATGGTGCTGCCTTCTTTAATCCAGGACATATTGCTCTCGTAAACATCAAAAAGCACCCAAAGTTTATCAAGATTAGCAATTTTATAAATAGGCATTCCCCGCTCCAGGTAATCACCCTGTTCAGCCATAAGTTCGGTCACTACGCCACCAACATCGGCAATAATTGAAAACCTCTCCATAGCCTCACCTCTACTCAACATTTTATTAATTTGCGCCTCACTAATTTTCCAGTTTCTAAGCTTTTGTTTTGCGGCTTCAAAAAGTTCTGGCTGACTTTCCTTTATCTCGGCTGCCTGTAATAATTCTTCCTGGGCAGTTACTAAATCTGGCGAATAAACGCTGGCCAGAACCTGTCCACGATTCACTTTTTCACCCGTAAAATTCACTTGCAATTGCTCAATTCTCCCAGGAATATGGGTAGATTGCGTGTAAGTGTTACGCTCGTCTACCTCAACTTTTCCATTAAGTCTAATTTCTTTTGAAGTTTCACCTGCTCCAACCAGCATGGTTTCAACATTTGCAAGTTTCAGTGCATTTTCACTCATCACAAACATGTCTGAATCCAGTTCGTTTTCATCTTCTGAAACCGGAATTAGATCCATTCCACAAATTGGGCAATCTCCCGGTTCGTTTTGCCTTATCGAAGGGTGCATAGAACAGGTCCAGGTTTGATCTTCGCTCCTTTCAGAGTGATCGTGCTCTTCAACTTGTTCAGCATCATTCCCTCCACCAAAAAGCAGGTATCCGAGTAAAAGTCCAAGGATAAGAATCCCCGCAGCTTTCCATATATTATTAATTCTTTTCATCGTAATTTTCAGTTTTAGCTGATAAATAATCCATTTTTGCCTGAGCCGTAAATCCGGTTTTCAAGGCTTCTATTTGCTGAGTTTTCAGCATTAAAATATCCTGATTCATTTGAAGCACTTCCTCAAAATCGCCATCGTTATTACTAAAAGCCGAAACCAAAAGCCTATTTGCCTGGTTAGAACTTTCAATTTGCCGTTCATAAAGCTTTAGTAATTTATCGGCTTTATTTAAATCGTAGACCGTTTGCTCAAATTCACTTAGTAACTGGTTCTCTCTCGCTTCTTTATTTTGAATGGCAGCCTCCTGCATTAGTTCGGCTTCTTTTTCTGCGGCTTTATATTTTTTTCTAAAAATTGGTAAACTCACCGAAAACATAGGCATTATTGCGTCCTGCCCGTTCATTGGCGGATTTGCATCTCTTCGTTTTGAAATAATCGAATAATCCACGCCAATCCCGAAATTAGGTAAGCCCGATTTTTGCGCTGTTTCTGCACGACTTTCATATGCCTCCCGCTCCCTATCGAATTTGGCAAGTTCTGGATGCATTTTAAAAGCTTCTTCAGGATTAATTATTTCGTTCTGTATTTCAGGATTAAAAATCAGGGTATCCTGAATTGCAACATCAGCTTGCCTATCTCTATTCAGTAAAAGATTAAACTGCTTTTTTAAACTTTCCAGTTGTTCTTTTTCAAGCTCAATTTCTGTTAAGGCTTCGTCCCGTTTAATATCTACCCGAACCACATTTACCATTTTTGAACTTCCGCTTCTAAACTTACTAAGGGAAAGCTCACGATAGGAATCCAGAATGTCCAGGTTTTCCTCCTTTAGAGCAATAGTTTTCTCAATAGCAAAAAGTTGGGCATATGCTTTTTTTATTTCGAAAAATAAGTCGGCTCGCATTGCCAAATACTCCTGAAATCTTGCTTCTGCCAGTAAATCTGCTGCTTCTTTTTTTGTTTTTAAAGTTCCAAACCAGGGAAACATCTGCATAAGGCTAAACCGGGCTTCCTGGGCGCCCAAACGTGTTTCAACCATTCTGCCAAATGCGCTAACCGTTAGCGTGGGATCTGGCAGGGAAGAAACCTGTGGTGATTGCTGCAATGCAGCTTCAAATTGGGTATAAGCAGATTGTAGCTTTGGGTTGTTCTCTGCTGCGATTTTGAGATAATCTTCCAACTCCTGCGCAATTCCAACTCCTCCCCAAAGAGAGATAAGAAGCAAGCTTATAATTATTTTTTTTGTGTTCATTTTCATTATCTGATTCTTATTTCATTCAGAAATTCTATGCCTTAATTGTTGTTGGTTCTTCTCCACTTTCTTCTGTGGAATTAGAAGAAGCATTTTCCCTCCAAATGGCCTGTAAAACGGGCACCACAAAAATCGTCATAATCTGGATTACCATTCCACCTACAATTGGGATGGCCATGGGCACCATAATATCAGAACCTTTTCCAGTTGAAGTAAGTACCGGAAAAAGCGCAATTATAGTAACGGCCGTGGTCATCATTGCGGGGCGCACCCGTTTTAAACCGGCCTCCATCACCGCTTCACGAACTTCTGAAACTGTTTGAGGATTTTTACGTTCAAAAATCTGGTGAATATAAGTTCCCATCAATACGCCATCATCGGTTGCAATACCAAACAAAGCGATGAATCCAACCCATACTGCTACGCTTAAATTGACCTCCTGCATTTGAAAAAGGCTACGCATATTGGTGCCGAACATATCAAAGTCCATAAACCAGCCCTGCCCGTAAAGCCAGATCATAATAAAGCCGCCGGCAAAGGCCACAAATACTCCTGAAAAATGGATTGTTGAAGCAATAATGCTTTTAAACTGAAAATAGAGCAACAGGAAAATGATAAGCAAACAAATAGGAATTAAGATTGCCAAACGTTTTACAGCCCGTACCTGGTTTTCATAATTTCCGGAGAATTTATAACTAATCCCTTGCGGCACTTGCAGTTCGCCAGCATCAATTTTATCCTGAATATGCTGCTGGGCATCATTCACCACGTTTACTTCGGCAAAACCGTCGCGTTTATCAAAAAGGACATAGCCGGTTAAAAAAGTTTCTTCACTTTTTATCATTTGCGGCCCGCGCTCATACTTAAGTTCAGCAAGCTCTCCTAACGGGATTTGAGCCCCATCCGAAGTCGGTATCAGAATGTTTTTAATACTTTCAGGATCATTCCTTAATTCGCGGGGATATCGCACCCTAACCGGAAAGCGTTCCCTGCCTTCTACCGTAGAAGTGATTTCCATCCCCCCAATCGCAGTTTCAATGGTTTGCTGAACGTCTTCAATACTAAGTCCGTAACGGGCAATCGCATTTCGATCTATATCTATTTCCAGATAAGGTTTTCCAACTACACGATCGGCAAAAACAGCTTCAGATTTTACTGAAGGTACTTCCTTTAGCAATTCCTCCAGTTCCATTCCAAAATCTTGAATAGTCCTCAAATCTGGTCCATAAACTTTAATTCCCATCGGTGCCCGCATCCCGGTTTGCAACATTACCAGACGGGTTTCTATGGGTTGTAATTTTGGCGCCGAAGTAACCCCGGGAAGTTTGGTGCGTTTTGTAATTTCATTCCAAATGTCGTCGGGACTATTAATATGTTCACGCCAGTTTCGGTAGAACCTTCCATCTTCATCTTCAATTAAATTTGAAGCGATTACATCTCGCTGGATAGCTTCAGCATTAGTTAAAGTGTCCCCTGATTTGAGAATAAAACGGTTTTCATCATCAACTTTAAAACGCTGCATCGAGCCGTCTTCAGCATGAATATATTCCGGTTTATAATTAATGATATTTTCAAACATAGAAATTGGCGCGGGATCCAGAGCGGTTTCTGCCCGACCTAATTTACCAACCGCAACCTCAACTTCAGGAATACTGGTTACCGCCATATCCAACTGTTTCAAGGTTTTGGTGGTTTCTTCCATCCCGGCGTGCGGCATGGTAGTTGGCATCAGTAAAAAGCTGCCTTCACTTAACGATGGCATAAATTCCTTGCCCACCCCGGGGAAAATGTGAGCCATTCCACTCCAAACCTGGGTTGTTCTCACATTCCAACCTACTTTATCAAATCCGCCTGCTACAAATCCAAATAATTTTGGAAAACCAAACCAGATCATCGTCCCAAAAAAGATGGTAATAATAGGGAGCGTTAAAAACTTCCCTTTATTGGTTAAACACCAGTTTAAGATCGGTTCGTAAAACTTCACCACCATCATTAATACCACCAAGGTGATACTTAGTAAAAGAATTACAAAGATATAATTGGCAAAAGCCGATTTCTGAAAGCCAAGCGGCATCCACTCTTCAGCCAGAAAGAATACGGTAACCGCCAGGATTAAACCGGGAATAACCAAATTTGTATATTTTCCAAAAAACTGTGGATTCCTTTCTTCAAGAATTTTTACGATTCCAATTAACGTTAGAGCTAAAGGCAACCAGAAACTAAAAATAATAGCCAGAGCGATTCCTGAAACGATTAAAACGATATTCCAAATTTGCTGGGTCTTCTTTTTATTGATTTTAATGTTGAAAAAGAAATACGAAAGCATTGGCAACACAAAAACCCCGATAAGGAAAGCCGCAACCAAGGCAAAGGTTTTGGTAAAAGCCAGGGGACGGAATAATTTTCCTTCAGCATTTTCCATAAAGAACACCGGGATAAAACTCACAATTGTGGTGGCCAGTGCTGTTGTTACCGCTGGAGCTACTTCAGCGGTAGCTTTGTAGATTACTCCGGCGAGTTTATTTCCGCGGAGATCTTTATTTTCGGGCATTTCCAGCCAGCGAATGGTATTTTCAACAAAAACAATCCCAACATCTACCATCACTCCAATGGCTATGGCAATCCCGGAAAGGGCTACCACATTGGCATCTACCCCTAAATAGCGCATCGCGATAAAAGTCATAAGCACCGCAACCGGCAATAAACTGGAAATTAAAATGGAAGCCCGTAGGTTTAAAACGAGTACAATAATTACGATAATGCTAATTAGTACCTCGTGGGAAAGTGCTCGCTCCAGGGTGTTTATAGTTTCATTAATAAGTTGTGTTCTATCGTAAAAAGGGACGATAGTTAACTGACTTTCGGTACCATCAGAAAGCGTTTTAGATGGTAATCCGGTAGATATTTCCTGGATTTTATCTTTCGTGTTTTGAATTACCGCCAGCGGATTTGAGCCATAGCGCGCTACAACCACACCGCCAACAACTTCAGCTCCTCCCATATCTAAAACTCCGCGGCGTTCGGCAGGTCCCAAACTTACCCGGCCAAGGTCTTTAATAAGTACCGGGGTGTTATCATTTTCGGCAACCACGGTATTTTCAATATCTTCAATAGATTCAATATAACCGAGACCACGAACCAGGTATTCCACCTTGTTTACCTCTAAAGTTTTCGCCCCGGCATCGCGGTTAGAATTCTTTACCGCCATCATTACCTGGTTGATGCCAATACCGTAGGCTTTAAGCGCATCGGGGTTTACATCAATTTGATATTCCTGTACAAAACCACCAATAGAAGCTACTTCTGAAACTCCTTTTGCGCCGCTTAGTCCAAGTTTCACATAATAATCCTGAACTTTACGCAATTCGTGAAGGTCCCAGCCACCGGTTACATTTCCGTCTTTATCCCGACCTTCTAAAGTGTACCAAAAAACCTGGCCTAAACCTGTAGCATCAGGACCCAATGTTGGTTGAACATCATCGGGTAATAAACCTGCAGGAAGAGAATTCAACTTTTCTAACACCCGGCTTCTTGACCAGTAAAACTCTACATCTTCTTCAAAAATGATATAAATACTGGAAAAACCAAACATGGAAGAACTACGAATAGATTTCACTCCCGGAATTCCCAAAAGTGAACTGGTAAGCGGATAAGTAATTTGATCTTCTATATCCTGGGGAGAACGCCCGGGCCAATCGGTAAAAACAATTTGCTGATTTTCTCCAATATCTGGAATGGCATCTACAGGAACTGGATCACTTGGCAAGAACCCGGTGTCCCAATTAAAAGGCGCAGTTACCAATCCCCAGCCGATTAGAAATACTAACAGCAGGACAGAAACCAGTCGGTTATAAAGAAAATATTTTATAATCTTATTAAACATGAATGTTGATATACATTAATAAAACAACTAAGCGCTATAAACAAATGAGAAATAGCTCAAAATGAAACTGTAAAAGTCATTATGATACCGATGTTTATCGGGAGAAGTAATCTGCTGATATTAACAGATCGCGTCGTGCTTCGCAATGACGATTTTATCATTTTGAAACAGGATGACATTTACAAAAATGTATATCAAATAAGGAAAACCTGGTCTTCGAGATGTATGTCTTTGACCAGAAGTGGTGGAGAATAATCTTTAAAAGGAATATTTTCTTTTGAAAAATCTTCAAAAATAAAAATGTAGGAATAAGCAAAGCCTGTGAGGAAAAGCTGTTGATTTAGATCTAGCGAATCAAACTGGTGTTTTAACTCGTCCTGGCCTTCTACCGCAACTTTTTCATTGGTACAGCAGGAATCTTCAGTTGAAGTTTCCATTTCCATCCCGCAGGTTTTGGCTTCAGAAAAAATTGCTTTATCTACTAAAAAGCTTCCGCAGAAATGTTTATCAACCGTAAAAGAAAAGGTTGAAAACAGCACTAAAAATGCCATTGCTATAGAAATGCTATGTTGAAAAGCTTTTTTCATCAGCTACAAAAATAGGTAAAATTTTGGAATAAAGTCTTTCCAGATTTTTGGGAATAACTTTCAATATTATAGGTTTTCCCGTTTTTTTAATCTGTAATAATAAAAAGCAGGCAATAAAATAAGGATAAATACTGGGTGAATTAAAAATCGGCGTACATAAAATAAACCCATTACATTTTCTAAATTCAAATTAAAATAAAGTACACTGAATGTTGCCAGACCAATTCCAAAAAGTAAGGTAAAAAGCAAGGCGGCAAATTTCACAATATTTTTATCGCGAAAACTAACAAAAAGGATTACCAGGGAAATAGCAGTATTTAGCCAGTAGCGTAAACTAAGGTTAAGCAATAATTTAGGGAAATTAATTTCGGGTACTTCCATTGCTAAATAACCGCCATAACGGTAAAAATCTATTAGCGGATCGTAAAATAACTGATGCTCAAAAAACCTCACCAAAATCAGCAAAATAACTAAAACCCCAATGCCTGATAGCCTTAAAAATTGTTTCATAATTTCTGTTTTTGGCTATAAATACGCACCCAGATAACCCACAGTAAAAATACGGTGCCGTAGATAATTAATGGGAATATAATGCTGTGTAGAAATTCGGTATGTTGCGGATACTCGTAAATTCCCACAGCGAGAATACCAATTCTAATAATATTCATTGTATAAATTATTACACTACCCGCTAAAAGATAAAGTAGTGTGAGTTTCAATCGGCCAAAAAAGGAAAGTACAAAAGCGATAAATAAAATAATGATACTAACTGCATTGCAGCCTTCCACGATTCTGGCCAAATAGACCTCATTAACAATAAGCTTCATTGAAAGTTCTGACTGGTGCGGTAAAATTTGCGCGTTATAACCAAAACTACTAATTAAGATTTCACTTTGTTTTGCCACAAGATGAGTAATGTAATCTGGAAAATAAATAGGCGACCTAAAGAATTCTAAATAAAGATTATAAATAAGGGTGAGCACCAGGTAACTTCCCAAAAACATAAAAATGAAACGAAGAACCGATTTATATTTAATAAATAACCTGATCAATTTTAGAGAGTGTTTTTAACAAATTTATATAAATAAGAGCCTGTGCTTGCTATAATTTTTGAATACTTTTGCACCAAAATATCAACTATGCCATTTCAGAAATTAAAACCAGAAATTAAAACTATTCTTGAAAACGATAATCTATCGGTAGACCACCGATTATCGCAGGTTTGTGAGGTTTTAAAAGAAAATATCCCATATTATGATTGGGTAGGTTTTTATTTTAAAAATGGCGATAAAGACGAATTGAAATTGCGTTCTTTCGCAGGCGAACCTACAGACCATACTATTATTCCTTTTGGAAAAGGGATTTGCGGGCAGGTAGCGGTTTCTAATGAAAACTTTGTAGTGCCTGATGTAAAAGCACAAACTAATTATATAGCCTGTAGCATTAACGTGAAAGCTGAAATTGTTGTCCCGCTTTTCTTAAACGGCGAGAACATTGGCCAGATTGATATAGATTCTCACACTCCAGATCCATTTTCTAAGGAAGATGAAGAATTTTTGGAATGGGTTAATGAGAAAGTGGCTGAAGTTTTAAGTTAAAACTTAAAGCAGTAATTGTTGTAATCAATCAAAAGTTTTTTGCTCTTTTATTTTAATTAAAATCGCCCCACTTTCACCGCGCACGCCATATAGAACGTTCTCGGGCTGATCATAATATATTTCCAAAGCAGAAACCTTTTTGGTTGTAAGAAATTCTTGCAGATTTTCTGCTGTTTTTCCTTTTATGGAGCTAAGATAAATTACTTCTTCGTTATTGACGAATTGATATATAGGCCGGTGACGAGAATGTAAGTCTTTACCTGGTTTTTCAGCTTTTGTTTTAGCTTCTATTTCTTTTCGCCTTTCGGAAGAAAGGCCTGTGAAGCATATAAAATGCGAGGATGAGTTTACGGCTGTATCTGCCATTATTCGCTTTTGCAAGGAATTTAATTGTTGTTTGAGTTTTTCTTCAGCTTTAAGACTTTCTATCCATTCCTTATTTTCTTCAGCAGTAAGAATCAAACCGTCTTGGGCAACGGCAACTGATGCGGTAAAAAGACAGATTAAAACATAGAATACTTTAAATTTTAATTTCATTTCTTGAATTTTACATTCCTGTTCTAATAGCTTCTACCGGATCTAATTTTGAAGCCGAAATTGCCGGAATTATTCCCGAAATTAACCCGATTACTGCTGAGACTGCAAAGCCAACAAACATATTCCAGGAAGAAAGCTCAAACTCAAAGTCGCCGGTAAATTGCGAAGCCGCGATAGAAACCAACCAAACCAATCCCAATCCTACCAGACCGCCAATAACAGCCAGGATTACCGCTTCAAATAAAAATTGAAAGAGAATAAATTTATTTTTGGCTCCCAAAGATTTCTGAATTCCAATTAAATTGGTTCGCTCTTTTACGCTTACAAACATAATATTGGCTATTCCAAAACCGCCCACGAGTAATGAAAATCCGCTAATTATTAATCCTATAAAATTCAGCTGACCGGTAATATTATCTATTAAATCGGCAAAACCCTGAAGTTGATTTACAAAAAAGTTATTGATATCGCCAGGTTTTATTCCGCGGTAATTTCTAAGCTGTTGTTCTAAGACTGCCATATATTCGGCATTATCAACATCATCTTCTGGCTTTAAAATTAATTGCGGGAAAACACCCTTATTATTATCTCCATAAACTCTTCTCACAATATTTGCAGGAACGAACACCTGGCCATCCCTGGAGCCACCAAATAAGCTAGCTCCTTGCTTTTTAAGCACACCAATAACGGTAAGCTTTCTGCCATATAAACGCACTTCCTTACCAAGAGGATTAAGTCCACCAAAAAGATTATTTGCTATTTCGTGCCCTAACACAATTACCGGAGAACCACTTACTGACTCAGATTCGTTAAAAAACCTACCTTCTTCCAGTTCCAGGGCTTCAATATCGTAATATTCGTGGGTAATAGCGCCAACTCCAACACCGGTACTGGTAACATCCTGATATTTTATAGATTCATCGGGAACGCCAATTGTAAAACTTATAGATTCGGTATTGGGAAGATTTCGTTTCAGGTATTGATATTCATCGTAAGAAACATCTGGAAACTGCTGGCGTTTCCATTGCGGCACATCGGTGGGGCCAAAAGAAAAACGCATTACCACAATGGTGCTGTTATCTAAAGCGCTTAAACTTCCTTTAATTTCACGTTCTAAAGAATCTACTGCAGCAAGAACGCCTATAATGGAAAAAATTCCAATAGTAACCCCCAGCAAAGAAAGAAATGTTCTTAGCTTATTATTTTTTAGCGCGTTTATCGCAAAATTAAAACTTTCCCTAAGTACGCGTAGATATATCAGCATAATAAATAAAGCTCGGGGACAGAACCACGGAGCATTAAATTGTAAATTAAAACATTCTGCCAGCCGGGCACATGTAAATACCAGGATATCGAGTAAATAAAGCCCGGATTTTTATGTGCTTAGTGGTATGACGCCCGGGTTTAAATTTCGTTACAAAATTTCTGGATAAATAAAGTAAATGCCTTTTATGTTTTTGGGTTAAATACTTACTTTTGCCACTTTAACAAACACAACACAATGAGCGACTTAAAAAAAGCAAAATCTGCTTTAATATCTGTATTCAGCAAAGAAGGCCTGGAACCTATTGTAAAAAAACTTAACAACCTGGGAATCACCATTTACTCTACTGGTGGCACCGAAAAATTTATAAAAGATCTTGGAATTGAAGTTGTACCTGTCGAAGATGTAACTTCTTATCCTTCAATTTTAGGTGGAAGGGTAAAAACGCTCCACCCAAAAGTTTTTGGAGGAATTTTGAACAGGCAGGATAATGAAGGTGACGTAAAAGAACTTGCAGAATACGAAATTCCGCAGATAGACATTGTGATTGTAGACCTTTATCCATTTGAAAAAACCGTTGCTTCGGGAGCTTCAGAACAGGATATTATTGAAAAAATAGATATTGGCGGCATTTCGCTTATTCGCGCCGCTGCAAAGAACTTTAAAGATGTGCTTTGTGTTTCTTCGGTAGAAGATTATAAGGATTTTGAAAATTTACTGGACGAAAAAAATGGAGATACCAGCCTTGCAGATCGTAAACTTTTTGCCGGAAAAGCTTTTAATATTTCCTCACACTATGATACGGCAATCTTCAACTATTTTAATGCTGAAGGCGAAGTAAAAGCTTATAAAACAAGTATCCAAACCGGAAAAGAATTACGCTATGGTGAAAACCCACATCAGCAGGGAACTTTTTACGGAGATTTTGATGCGATGTTTGAAAAACTGCACGGAAAAGAACTCTCTTACAACAACTTATTAGATGTTGATGCTGCGGTAAACCTCATCAACGAATTTAAAGGCGAAGCACCAACTTTTGCGATTTTAAAGCACAATAATGCTTGTGGTCTAGCTCAACGCGACACGGTTCACCAGGCTTATGTAGATGCGTTGGCGGGTGATCCTGTTTCTGCTTTTGGAGGAGTTTTAATTAGCAATGTTGAAATTGATAAAACTACAGCTGAAGAAATTCATAAATTATTCTGTGAAGTGGTTATCGCCCCTTCTTTCTCTAAGGAGGCCGAAGAAATTCTGAAAGGAAAAAAGAACAGGATTTTATTGACTCAGAAAGAAACTGAACTTCCGCAGAAACAGGTTAGAACTTGTTTGAACGGTGTTTTGGTACAGGATAAAGACAACAAAACTGATGCGCTTGAAGATTTAAAAGAGGCTACAAACAATAAACCAACAGATGCCGAGTTATCTGACTTGTTGTTTGCTTCAAAAATTTGCAAGCATACAAAATCGAATACCATCGTTTTAGCAAAAAACAAACAATTATGCGCCAGCGGCACCGGGCAAACTTCTCGTGTGGATGCTTTAACACACAGCATAGAGAAAGCGAGATCTTTTAAATTCGATTTAAAGGGAGCGGTTATGGCTAGCGACGCGTTTTTCCCGTTTCCAGATTGTGTAGAGATTGCAGGTAACGCAGGAATTTCAGCAGTAATCCAGCCCGGGGGATCTATAAAAGATCAGTTAAGTATAGATTATTGCAACGAAAATAATATAGCTATGGTGATGACGGGAACACGCCATTTTAAACATTAATTTTATTACATTTACCAAACCTCAATACCAAACAAAGCATGGGATTTTTTGACTTTCTCATTGAAGAAATAGCGATAGATTTAGGAACTGCCAACACCCTTATTATTCATAATGATAAAGTGGTGGTAGACAGCCCCTCTATTGTTGCACGAGACCGTACTACGGGAAAAATAACCGCAGTAGGGAAAGAAGCTGCAATGATGCAGGGAAAAACCCATGAAAACATAAAAACCATTCGCCCATTAAAAGATGGGGTAATTGCAGATTTTGATGCCAGTGAGAAAATGCTCACTATGTTCATTAAAGAAATTCCGGCGCTTAAAAAGAAAATGTTCACACCGGCCCTTAGAATGGTGATTTGTATTCCATCTGGAATTACAGAAGTTGAAATGCGTGCGGTAAAAGAAAGTGCAGAGCGTGTGAATGGGAAAGAGGTTTACCTTATTCACGAGCCTATGGCTGCTGCCATTGGTATTGGCGTAGATATTATGCAGCCTAAAGGAAATATGATCGTAGATATAGGTGGTGGTACTACTGAAATCGCGGTAATTGCCCTTGGTGGAATTGTTTGTGATAAATCGGTTAAAATTGCCGGTGATGTATTTACTAATGATATTGTTTATTATATGCGTACGCAGCACAACTTATATGTTGGAGAGCGTACTGCTGAAAAAATAAAAATACAGATTGGTGCAGCGACTGAAGATTTAGAAGTTCCGCCAGAAGAAATGAGCGTGCAGGGACGTGACCTTTTAACAGGAAAACCCAAGCAGGTAAATATTTCTTATCGTGAAATTGCCAAAGCCTTAGATAAGTCTATTTTAAGGATTGAAGACGCGGTAATGGAAACCTTATCTCAAACCCCTCCAGAGCTTGCAGCCGATATTTACAATACCGGTATTTATCTTGCCGGTGGTGGATCTATGCTTAGAGGATTGGATAAAAGGCTATCTCAAAAAACCGATCTTCCGGTTTATATCGCCGAAGATCCATTAAGAGCCGTAGTAAGAGGAACCGGAATATGCTTAAAGACCCTTAATCGTTATAAGGGAATTTTGATAAAGTAGGAGAAGTAGTTTTATGCAGCAAATTTTTAATTTTCTTATTCGGAATAAGAATAATATCCTATTCCTGTTTCTGCTTGCATTAGCTGTATTCTTTACCATTCAAACCCATTCTTTTCATAAAAGTAGTTTTATAAGCTCGGCAAACGTACTTACCGGCGGCATCTATTCCTGGGCCAACGATTTTGACAAGTACATGCATTTAGACGAGTACAACGAGCGCTTAATGGAAGAAAATAAGCAGCTGCGTAACGTATTGACCAATTTAAACGATACCATTTCGGTAGAAAATTATACCGATACCACCAGTTTTGATGGCACGTACTATTTTAGAACCGCGAGGGTTATTAATAACAACTACGCCAAACCCAACAATTTTCTAACCTTAAACCAGGGAAAAGAAGCCGGTATAAAATCTGAGTTCGGGGTTATAACAAGTAAGGGAGTAATTGGAATCGTAGACCGTGTGAACAGCAGATTCTCGCGAGTAATTTCCATATTAAATTCAGATTCTCAAATTAACGCACAGTTAAATAAAACCAATCATTTTGGGAGTTTAATCTGGGATGGTAAAAATCCTAATATCGTTCAGCTGGTAGATGTGCCACGACAGGCACCCGTAAAAGAAGGAGATACCATAGTCACTGGGGGAAAATCTTTAATTTTTCCTGAAGGGATTCCTATTGGTAGTGTAGAAAATTTTAAACTGGACCAAAGCCAGAGTTATTACAATATTAATGTTAGGCTTTTTAATGATATGACCAACATTGGTTATGTATATGTAATTGAAAACCTGGACCGGGAAGAAATACTGGAATTAGAGAAGGAAGATGAACAATAGTATTTTAAAAAATATAATCAGGTTTGTAGGATTAGTATTTATACAGGTACTAATACTTAACAATATTAATTTCCTGGGCTATATAAATCCTTACCTTTATGTATTATTTATTTTACTTTATCCATTTAATGCAAATCAGAGTTTATTTTTAATACTGTCTTTTTTATTAGGCTTTAGTATAGATCTTTTTGAAGACAGCGGCGGCGTTCATGCGGCAGCTTGTGTGGTTATTGCTTTTATTAGGCCAAATTTGCTTCGATTTTCTTTTGGAATAAGCTATGATCATCAAAATTTAAGGCTTTCCACAACACCTTTTGGAGCCAGATTAAGCTATATTTTTATCAGTATTATAATTCATCATTTTATCTTGTTTTTCTTGGAAATGTTCAGCTTTAGTCATATAATAATAGTCCTCAAAAAAACGTTATTTTCAGGGATCTTCAGTGTTATTACTATTATGCTAAGCCTTATTGTTTTCAGTAAAAAATATAGATGAGAAAATTACTTCTTTACATTATTATTCTTACCACCGGCATTATTTTTCTTGCCCGGTTGTTCTATTTGCAAATAATGGACGATTCTTTTGCGGTAAGATCTCAGGATAATGCTATTGAAGTGGTGTACGATTATCCGCAGCGAGGTTATATTTCAGACCGAAATGGGAAGTTGATGGTTTCTAACCAACCATCTTACGATGTGATGGCCATTCCACGCAATCTTAAACCTTTTGATACTACTGAATTCTGCGAAATTCTAAGTATAGATCCAAAGGAATTAGGGCGCCGTTTAGATAAGGCCAAAATCTACTCTCCTATTCTTCCGTCAGTAATTATTCCGCAATTAACAAAATCGGAATACGCTTATTTACAGGAAAAAATGCGAAAATATGAAGGTTTTTATATTCAAAAACGTTCGTTAAGAGATTACCAGGTAGATCATAGTGCCAATGTTTTAGGCTATATCGCGCAGGTGAATCAGAAAAAAGTTAATGAAGATCCGTATTATATTTCTGGTGACCTTATTGGAAGAAGCGGCGTAGAAAAAGTTTACGAAGAATTACTGCGTGGGGAAAAGGGTGTAAAATACATTCAAAAAGATAGGTTTAACAGGGACATTGGCCCTTATAAAGACGGTATTTACGATACGCTTCCCACTAAAGGAAAAGATATACATATCACTTTAGATGCCGAATTACAGGCGTATGGCGAAAAACTAATGGAAAACAAACGAGGTGGAATTGTAGCTATAGAGCCGGCAAGTGGCGAAATTCTTTCCCTGGTAACTGCGCCTAATTACGACCCTGCTTTATTAGTTGGCCGAAAAAGATCTCCAAATTACACCAGGCTATATTATGATTCTATTGCACAACCACTTTATGATCGCGGACTTTTGGCAGAATACCCTCCCGGATCTCCTTTTAAAGCTTTAACCGGTTTAATTGGGCTGCAGGAAGGGGTAATAGATACCGAAGACAGGTTTTCATGCAACAACGGTTATAATTACGGAGCCAGGCGTCCTTTGGGTTGCCATGCTCATCCCAGCCCCCTGGATCTAGTGCCGGGTATCGCAAACTCCTGTAATTCTTATTTCGCACAGGTTTATAGAAAAACAATAGAAAAATTTCCCACCCCACAAGAAGGGATTGATACCTGGAATGCACATTTAAAAAGTTTTGGCCTTGGTCAGTTTATGGGAAATGATCTTAGTACAGGGAGACCGGGTAAAATTCCTGATGCCGATTATTATAACCGAATTTATAATTACCCAACATACAAATGGTATTCTACGGCAACAATATCTAATGCCATTGGCCAGGGAGAAGTTTTAATGACGCCCATTCAACTCGCAAATATGACGGCTACTATTGCAAACCGTGGATGGTACTACACTCCCCATATTTTAAAAGCTGTAGAAGGTGATCCTATAAAAGAAGAGAAATTTACAGTAAAAAACATCACAACGGTAGACTCCAAACATTTCGACCCTGTAGTTGAAGGTATGCACCAGGTTTACAAAAATGGTACTGCTAGAAGTCTGCAAATCCCCGGAATTGAAATCGCTGGTAAAACAGGTACCGCAGAAAACTTTACAAAAATTGATGGGAAACGCACCCAACTTACAGACCACTCTATTTTTGTAGCTTTTGCACCGGTAGACAATCCAAAGATAGCTATTGCAGTATTTGTGGAAAACGGATATTGGGGAAGCCGTTATGCCGGAAGAATTGCTAGCTTAATGGTTGAAAAATATATTAAAAAAGAAATTACCAGAACAGATATGGAAGACTGGATTTTAAGCCACAGTCTTGAAGAAGAGTACGCAAAACCATTAAGTGGAGAACCTTTTATAATAAATAGGTAAATGAGTAAAAGCGTAGCAGGATTTGATTGGATTACTATATTAATTTACCTTTTATTAGTAGGCTTTGGATGGGCCAATATTTACTCGGCGTCTCTGGGCTCCGGCAGCCCTATTGATTTTTTTAATATGGACGCTCCTTATAGCAGGCAGGCCCTGTTTATAGCATTAAGCATCTTCCTTATTATTCTAATCCTTTCAATTGAAGCAAAATTTTACCAGCGGTTTTCTAGTGTAATTTATGCCACAAGCCTTTTAAGCTTAGCAGGATTATTTGTTTTTGGAAGCACCATTGCCGGGCAGACTGCATGGTACCAAATTGGCTCAGTTAGTATTCAACCTGCAGAATTTGCAAAAGCAGCCACCGCTTTGGCCGTAGCAAAATATCTAAGTGGTATACAAACAAATATTAAAGATTTTAAGCATCAATTACGAGTATTTTTAATTATTGCCCTGCCAATGATCTTAGTGCTCTTACAGCCCGATGCAGGTAGTGCAATGGTCTATTTTTCATTTGCATTTGCACTGTACAGGGAGGGACTGCATTTTGCTTATTTGTTACTCGGGTTTTTCGCTGCTATTCTTTTTGTAGCCACACTGGCATTCGGCCCCTTGTGGGTAATTGGCGGAATATTACTAATTGCAATACTGGTTTATCTTAAAAACCGAAAAAGAAGACCTAACATTTTAAAATATTTATTTTTTGCAGCGGTTGCAGTTGGATTTTCGCTTTCAGTAAATTATGTATTTGAGAATGTTTTTAAACAGCATCACCGGGATAGATTTAATATTGTATTAGGCAAAGAAGTAGATTCTCGTGGTATTGGTTATAATACTAACCAAAGTGAAATTGCAATAGGCAGCGGCGGATTATTCGGAAAAGGCTGGACAGAAGGAACTCAAACCAAAGGTCATTTTGTGCCTGAACAACATACCGATTATATTTTTAGCACGGTAGGTGAAGAATGGGGCTTTTTAGGAAGCACGTTTATTCTTGCCCTGTTTATACTGCTTATGTTGCGTCTACTTTATATGGCAGAGCGGCAGCGTTCAACTTTTAACCGGGTTTACGGTTATGGGGTAATAGGAATAATCTTTATGCACTTCCTTGTAAATATTGGCATGGTTATAGGCATTTTTCCTACAGTTGGAATTCCCTTACCATTTTTAAGTTATGGAGGTTCAGGACTTTGGGCATTTACAATTCTCCTATTTATTTTTGTCAAACTGGATTCAGACAGGATGTCTTTCTAATTACATCGCTCTGCTAACAATAAAGCAGCGGCAACCGCCAGAATGATTAGCGGATAAATATATTTTCTTTTCAGCATACAGCAAATTTAAACTTTTTGGTAATAAAGCTTACTCAGATTTCTTCAGTCAATTAATTATCGCATAAAAAAAGCGCCTCATTGCTGAAGCGCTTTTACCTTTTTAGAAGAAAACTAGTCTCTTACTTTCGCTAATTTATCTTCTCTAATATTATTTTTTCGCATATCAGATAGTACGTGAATTGCTTCTTCAACGTAAACATCCCTACTTAAATTCTTATGCCAACGATCTCTCTTTTCTTTTAGAATAGTATCGTTTTCAAACATCTTTTCTTCATAGGGTAAAGAAGTAAATGTCAGATTGGTTTTATAATCATTTATAGAATCAAAGCTTTTTGCCATTTCCTGATTTCTTTCAGCGGTTGCAGCGTATTCTTCAAAATTAAGGGAATGTGCACTATTTTCACTTTGGTCTTTAATCCATTTAGCATGTTGTTCAATACGCTTTAACTGCTCATTAGCGTTCATTCGGTCTTTACTGTTTGCAATAGTTTTTTCAAAATCTACATAACCATCCCAAACTTCATATTTAGCAGGATCTATTTTATCCCACGGTAATGGATTATCCTGGTCTTTCTCGCCAATATCTACAAAACTATAACGATCTGGCACCACCACATCACTTTTCACCCCTTCTAACTGGGTAGAACCACCATTAACTCTATAAAACTTTTGAGTAGTAAGTTTAAGTGCACCAACATCTCCAAATTCATTACTTCTTAACCAACGGTTAAGATCTATCACATTTTGTACGGTTCCCTTACCATAGGTTTGTTTACTTCCTATAATAATTGCACGCTTATAGTCTTGCATTGCAGCCGCCAGAATTTCTGAAGCCGAAGCTGAAAGTTCGTTTACAAGAATAACTAAAGGACCATCCCACAGTACAGACGGATCTTCATCTGAAAGTACATCTTTTCTCTGTCCGTTAGATTTAACCTGAACAATTGGCCCTTCTTCAATAAAAAGTCCGGCAATATCTACTACTGTTTTTAAAGAGCCTCCACCGTTATTTCTAAGGTCCAGCACAAGGCCGTCCATATTTTTTTCTTTTAAACGAATGATATCCTTTTTGATATCTGAAGCAGCATTTCGCTCTTCATAATCTTCCATATTAAAGTAGAATTTCGGCAAATTTATTATCCCAAAATTCTTCCCTTCCTGCTCAACCATAGCAGTTTTAGCATAGGTTTCTTCAATTTCAACAATGTCACGCGTTAAAGTGATTTCTTCAATATTACCCATTAACTTTTTACGAACTGTTAGGGTAACTTTAGAATCTTTTGGGCCTTTAATCAGATCCACCGCATCTTCCAGGCGCATTCCTACAATACTCACAGGGTCTTCTTCATCTTCCTGCTGTACTTTTAATATCTCATCTCCTTCAGAAAGTTCTTCACTTCTCCAGGCAGGACCACCAGATATAACTTCGGTTACGGTAATATTGTCGCTTTTCTTTTGAAGACGGGCGCCAATTCCTTCCAGTTTTCCAGACATTGCAATATCAAACCTGTCCTTATCCTGTGGTGCGAAATATAGTGTATGAGGATCAAAAGATTCTACAATAGCATTTAAATAAACTGAAAAGTAATCTTTACGCTCCAAATCATCTGTGAAATCGTAATATTCGTCTAAAGAACTTAAAGTCACCTCCCTGGCTTCTTTTTCAAGTTCTTCTTTAGATTTCATTTCATATTCAGAGTCTTCTTCTTTTTTCATTTCATCTTCCTCAACTTTATCGTGATAAGTGATAAGAGTAGAAAATTTAAGTTGTTTTCTCCAACGCTCCTTTAGTTCTTTTTTTGAAGATACATACTCAGCTTCAGAAAAGTCTGTATTTATATCTTCAGCTTCAGAAAAATCGAAAGGTTTTTCAAGGATTTCTTTGTAGATTTTTCGTGCCTCTTCAGACCGTTTTTGAAGTCTATTATAAGTAAGATCAAAAAAGCCAATTTCCTTTTTCTTAATCTGGTCGTCTATTTTATCCCTGTATTCATTAAACTCTTCAACATCACTGGCATAGAAGAAGCGCTTAGAACCATCCAGGCCACCAAGGTACTTATCGTAAACCCCTTCAGAAAATTCATCATTAATCTCTCTTGCATCATAGTGCCCTTCATTAAGCACATAGGTAATAAGATCTATAAGAAGTTTGTCTTTATTAGGATCGTCGAATTTTTTAGTAGTAAAACTACAGGAAGTAGCAGCCATTAAAAGCACTACCACCAGGATTTTAAAATTCTTTTTCATAAATAACATAAATTTCATCATTAACAGCTCCCCAAAATACATTAAAAATTGTGCCAATAAAGCTAACAGGTAATAATAATTTGTTAAACTACTAAGATAAGGTTTCTTCTTGAAATTACTATTTTAGCTCCTATAAAAAATAGGCTATGACAAAGAAAAAACCATTAATACTGGTTACTAATGACGATGGTATTACCGCTCCCGGAATAAGGACTTTAATTGAGGTAATGAAAGAACTGGGTGATGTAGTAGTAGTGGCACCAGATAGCCCACAAAGCGGAATGGGACACGCTATAACCATTAGCGATACTTTATTTTGCGAACAGGTTACTATTAAGGAAAATTATAAGCATAAAGAATACAGCTGCTCGGGCACTCCCGCAGACTGTGTGAAAATTGCTACCCAGGAAATCTTGCACAGGAAACCAGATCTTTGTGTAAGCGGAATTAACCATGGTTCAAATTCTTCTATAAACGTAATTTATTCGGGGACTATGAGTGCTGCTGTAGAAGCTGGTGTAGAAGGAATTCCCGCTATTGGATTTTCATTATTAGATTACTCGTTAAATGCCGATTTTGAACCTGCCAGGAAATATGTAAAAGCCATTACCAGAAATGTTATTAAAAACGGACTTCCAAAAGGGGTAGTTTTAAATGTAAATATTCCAAAACTTCCCGCTTCAGAAATTAAAGGAATGAAAGTTTGCCGGCAGGCCAACGCACAATGGGAAGAAGAATTTGATAAAAGAACCAATCCGCAGGGACGTGAATATTACTGGCTTACGGGGAAATTTGTGAATAAAGATAAAGGCGAAGACACCGATGAATGGGCGCTTGAAAAAGGGTATGTATCGGTAGTTCCCGTACAATTTGATCTCACGGCCCATCACTTTTTAGACGATTTAAATAATTGGGAACTTAATGATTAAGCAAAATATTTTTATAGGATTCTTAACCGGAATTTCTGCCAATATTGGTGGCATTTTTCTTTATATCCTACTTTTTTCAGAAATGGGAATAGACGAAACGCTAGACGATGCAATTGCTGAAGGTTATATTGGCAAGCTCATTGCTCTGGGAGCTATTTTAAATTTTCTACCCTTTTTCGTCTTCCTTAGAAAAAAACAAATTTATCACGCAAGAGGTGTACTTTTGGCTAGTATTATTGCAGCAATTACTATTTTCATTTCAAAAATAGTTTAAATGAAATCAGCTGCTACTGAACCCGAAAATTGGTAATAATTATAAGTTTGTGTTCAATGCCAAAACTGGGATAAATTTTATAAATATGAAATATTACATAATAGCAGGAGAAGCTTCTGGAGATCTTCACGCTTCTAATCTAATGCGCGCGTTAAAACAAACCGATCCCGAAGCTGAATTTAGGTTTTGGGGTGGTGATCTTATGCAGGCGCAGGGAGGTGAACTGGTAAAACATTATCGGGAACTTGCTTTTATGGGTTTTGCCGAAGTACTTTTTAACTTAAAAACCATTTTAAGTAATATTTCGTTTTGCAAAAAAGATATTAGCGCTTTTAATCCAGACGCCATTATTTTTATAGATTATCCCGGCTTCAATTTAAGAATTGCTAAATGGGCAAAAAAGGAGGGTTACCAGACACATTTCTACATTTCTCCGCAAATTTGGGCCTGGAAAGAAAACCGAATTCAGGCAATAAAGCGCGATATAGATTATATGTACGTAATCCTGCCTTTTGAAAAAGAATTTTATGAAGAAAAACATAATTTCCCCGTTCATTTTGTAGGCCACCCGCTTATTGATGCCATTGGCCAAAAAGATCTTCCCGATGTAAAGGCAGTAAAAGAAGAATATCAATTAGACGATAGGCCAATAATTGCAGTATTACCCGGAAGCCGAAAACAGGAAATTTCAAAAATGCTGGAGGTTATGTTAAGTATTACCCCAAATTTCCCTGAATATCAATTTGTAATTGCCGGTGCTCCCAGCCAGGATGCAGAGTTCTACGCTCCCTTTATTAAGCAAAAAAATATAAAATTAATAATGAACAGAACTTACGATATACTTAGCCTCTCGCACGCTGCTATGGTAACCTCGGGCACGGCAACCTTAGAAACCGCATTATTTAAAATTCCTGAAGTGGTTTGCTATAAAGGCAACTATATTTCTTACCAAATTGCTCGCCGAATAGTAAACCTTGATTATATTTCTTTGGTAAATCTTATTATGAAACGGGAGGTTGTAAAAGAATTAATTCAGGACGATTTTAATACGAAAACGCTAAAAAAAGAGTTTAAGAAAATACTGGACGAAGAAAATCGTAAGAGAATCTTTAAAGATTATTTTGAACTGGAGAGAAAACTGGGCGGAAAAGGCGCCAGCGAGAAAACAGCTCAACTTATTGTAGAAGCGATTAAAAATTGAACTATGCAGAAAGTTTTTAAGTCACTTTTTTTAGGCTTTTTTATCCTAAGCCTTATTTCCTGCGGAAGCTCACGCTCCAAGATTATTACCACTAAAAGTGATGATAATCGTTCTGAAAGAGTTTCTGATTCAAGAAATACTGAAATTGAACCTGCAAACAAAAAAGTTTATAACATCATATCTAAAGCCAAAAGTTTTGAAGGCACGCGCTATAAGTATGGCGGCACTACCAAACGAGGAATGGATTGCTCCGGACTCATATTTACAGCGTTTTTAGAAGAAGATATCGCTGTTCCCAGAACTTCCCGCGCCATGTCTTTAGAAGGCGAACGGCTTTATATAAAAGAGGTAACCCCCGGCGATTTATTGTTTTTTGAAACCAACAAAAACAGAAAAGTAATTAACCACGTTGGTTTAGTAGTAGAAAAGGAACGGGACAATATTTATTTTATCCACTCCTCCACCTCTCGCGGAGTTATTATTTCTTCACTTTCAGAACCTTATTGGAATGATACTTTTGTAATGGCTCGCCGAATTTTATAATTTTTAGTATCTTCAAAAGTAACTGCCGCCCTACAAAAAACAATAGGGATGCAATTTTTGAATTTCACCATAATTAAACTTTCTCTATTCCTATTCCTGGGAATAATCACCGGATTTTCATTTAAAATTCCCGGCACTGCTTTTTTTACATTTTTTGGTTGTTTATTTCTTCTTTTCATTGCAGGTTTTGTAAGGGCACGTAAACAAATATTTGATGATGTTTTCTTCGGAATAATTACCTGGAGTTTAATTTTCACCCTGGGAGTTGCAACAGCTTTTCTTCACCAGCCCAATAACCAGGCAAATCATTATATACATCTTGAAGATTCTGAAGCTGGAATAATGCAAATTCGCATTACCGAAAGTCTTAAACCAAACCTTTACAACGAACCCTATCTCGCTGAAGTTGAAAAGATTTTTTCTACAGAAAATTCAAGGGCAGTAAAAGGAAAGATTCTATTGAGTATTTCAAAAGATTCAATAAATAAAGAATTGGTCCCGGGAATGATACTACTTGTTCCTTATAAACTAAAAAATATTGCCGAACCGCTAAATCCATATCGCTTCAATTACCGAAACTATATGCAGAAACAACGGGTAGAAAAGCAGTTACAAGTTGGCGATTCTGAAATAAAGATTATAAACGAAAAGGAAGAATCTGCGGTTAGTTATGCCTCGAAATTGAGAGAAAAAATTATTAAAAAACTCCCTGAAACCAAAATAGAAAAAAATGAGCTTGCAATAATACAGGCTTTATTGCTGGGGCAAAGACAGGATATTTCAAAGGAAATCTACGAAGAATATGCCGCCGCGGGTGCCATTCACAATCTAGCGGTTTCGGGACTTCACGTGGGGATTATTTTACTCATTTTAAACTGGCTTTTTAAACCCTTCAATTACTTCAAAAACGGATTAATATTCAAAACCATTCTTTTAATAATATTGATGTGGGGCTTTGCAATTTTGGCCGGGCTTTCGCCATCAGTGGTTCGAGCCGTAACGATGTTTTCTTTTATCGCTATCGGGATGCAAATGCGGCGAAAAACCAGTGTTTTAAACAGTTTATTTATTTCGCTGTTTATTTTACTGCTTGTAAATCCCTATTTCATATTTCAGGTGGGTTTTCAACTGAGTTATCTTGCGGTTTTTGCAATTGTTACCATTCAGCCTAAATTATTTAAGCTCTGGCAACCAAAATTTAAAATCACAAAGTACTTCTGGGGATTATTAAGCGTGAGTATAGCAGCGCAAATTGGAGTTTTACCTTTAAGTTTATTTTATTTTCATCAGTTTCCGGGCTTATTTTTCCTTTCCAATTTGGTTGTGCTACCGGTACTGGGAATTATTTTAGGACTGAGCATTTTGGTAATTCTACTTTCTTTACTGAATTTACTGCCAAATTTTATCGCTGAAACTTATGGAAAACTCATCAGTTTAATGAATCAATTTATATCCTGGGTGGCGGGAAAAGAAGAGTTTGTGTTTACCGATATTCACTTTAATATTTGGCAAAACCTCAGTGCCTATTTATTGATTATCTCTTTTATTCTTTTACTCTATCAAAAAAGCTTCAGAAATCTTGTTTTCTTTCTCTGCGGAATTCTAATATTTCAAAACAGCATGCTCTATAGCAAAATGCAGAATTCAACTTCAGAAAGTATAGTATTTCATAAGCCGAGAAAAACTATGATAGGTATTCAAAAAGATAAAAAGCTAATTTTATATCATAATTTAGCTAATGAAATTCAAGAGGAAAATCCGTTTAAAAGATTATAAAACCGGACGGAATATCAATCAAATTGAAGAAAAGCAAATCCAGAATATTTTAGCATTTTCTGAAACTATGGTTTTAATTGTCGATAGCACTAGAGTTTACAAGTTAAACAATTTTAAGCCTGACCTGGTGTTACTTCGGAATTCTCCTAAAATCAATTTAGAACGGCTAATTGGATGTTTAAATCCAAAAATAATTGTTGCCGACGGAAGCAACTACCATAGTTATGTATCCCGTTGGGTAGAAACCGCCAAAAAACAAAAAACCCGTTTTCACCATACAGGTAAAAACGGGGCTTTTCGCATCTCTACTGAACCATAAGGCCCACTATCAACTAACACTTAAATTTTACTCGGTAATCGAGACTTAAAACGATGTGAAAGTCTCGGAAGCGAAATATTTTACTCAAAAGAACCTTCAAAATTCTCCTGGTAATCTGCAAAAGCTTCTTTTGAAGTCATTTTTTTATATTCATCTTCCGCAAAGAGTTTTAAATAAAGCTCCAACTGTTGTGGAGTTCTATACCCTGGAATAGGAGCAATTAAATTGGCTTCTTCATCAAAGAAAACAAGGCTTGGATAGCCGGTAATCTTTAAAGCCCTTGCCAATTGATGAGGAGAATTTCTTCTTGTCTTCTTTTCAGGATCGTATTGCGGATTTTTAAATAGCTGACCTTTAAAATCAATTTCCTCAGGCCCTTCAGCATTAAACTTTACCGGGTAATAATTTTCATTTACAAACTCGATTACATCGTAATTGGTAAATGTATTTTTATCTAACATTTTACAGGGGCCGCACCATACGGTATAGGCATCCATAAATATCTTTTTTGGTTCTTTTTCCTGTGCTGCCAGTGCCTCGTTCATACTCATCCAGTTAATCTCCTGAGCTTGACTATTAATTCCTATAAACAGAAAAAATATGGTAATTATTCTAATCATGTATCGCTTTTAGATTGTTTGTAAAACAAAAAACGTTCCTAAAATTAAAGAACGTTTTTTGTTTCAAATACTGTTTTAAGAATTTTTCTTATCCCTTTCTGTGTCTGCAATTTCATATTGCTCCTGCTCCAGCATTTCCCGCTCGTTGTCTTCAGCACCGTGCGTTAATCGCTTTAAAGGTTTCAACATAAAAATCACAATTAGTCCAAATACGGTTGTGAATATAGTAATTCCAATAAAAGTTCTGAATTCCAACTGGGTTTGAACTTCTTCGATCACAAAATCTCCGTAATATCCAACTTTATCTTCCTCCTGCCTAAAATTAAGCATTACATGATAGGGATCCTGGGCGGTTACACCCTCTTCTTTGAGGTTTGCTATGATCTCAGACTTTTGATCTTTATTCTCAAAATTCATAAGCCCCAATACCGGTGCCTTAGTTTCCATATTAGTTACCGCAAGCTCATTATTGTCCAGGTAAACAAAACCATTAAACGTAAAGTCGTTTTTATTTTGAAGTATGGTATCGTTTAATTGTAATCTATTAGCTACATCACTGCCTTCTGTGCTCAATTGAACGGTAGCGGGTTCTCCCTGGGAGAATTCACCAATAAGTCCCGCCATTTTATTTCCAAGTCCTGTAGCAGCAAAATAAACCCCCATCATAAGAGAGGCATATTTTACCGGTGCCAGCTTAGTAATAAAAGAAAGCGCTACCGGAGAAGAACATAATTCTCCAATGGTATGCAGCAAGTAAGCAAGCACTAACCAATACATAGCCGATTTACTTTCAAAAGCGGTATATTCTTTTGCAGCTATGGCCATAAATAGAAAGCCAAGCCCCATAATAATCACCCCTGTAGCCATTTTAAAGATTGAAGAAGCTTCTTTGTTCTTCAATTTTCTTTTAGCCCAGAAATTTGCAACTATTACTCCAAAAATAATGATAAACATGGCATTTAAGGACTGAAACCAGGTGGCTGGCACTTCATTTCCAATTAGTGGTAAGCTAAACGAAAGTGTTCTATCAGTTTTATCGGCCGCGTAAATATTCATTAATCCTCCAGCTTGCTCAAAAGCTCCCCAGAAAACAACTACAAGTAAAAATGATAAGATCATTACTACATACCTGTCTTTCATAACTTGCGTAGTAAGATCTTTGTACACCATAAGCATCAAAGCGATTACAAGTGTTAAGAATATATACAGCAGTCCAAACGGAACGGACATCATAATAAGAACATATATGGAACCTATCATTAAAATTGAAGTAATAGCAAGTTGTAGTGGAGACTTTAATAGTTCACTAAACATATTGCTAAGAGAGGCTCCTTCACTACGTTCAACCTTAGATAATAGGTTTCCAACATTCAGCAAATATTTTTGTCCCCATAAGTAAACTATGAGTCCAAATGCCATAGCAATACCGGCAAGACCAAAACCATAGTGCCAGCCAATATTTTCACCAACATAACCAACAATTAAACTGGAAAGAAAAGCACCAAGGTTAATCCCAATATAAAAGATGGTAAAACCTTTATCTCTTCTTATATCGCCGGGTTTATATAAACCTCCAACCATTGTTGAGATATTTGGTTTCAGCATTCCAACTCCAATAATAATTAAAGCTAGTCCGCTATAAAATGCCCACATTTCTTCTACAGCCAAAATACCGTGACCAGCTACCAGGATTATTCCTCCCCAGAGAACTGTTTTCTTTTGGCCCAGAAGTTTATCTGCTATAATTCCCCCGGGAATGGAGGCTACATAAACAAGCATAGTATACCAACCATAAAGGGCAATAGCTTCTCCACCTGTCCATCCAAGACCTGCGTTTCCACCGGTTGTGGCACTTACTAGATATAAAACCAGAATAGCACGCATTCCATAATAGGAAAAGCGTTCCCACATTTCGGTGAAAAATAAAATATAAAGTCCTACCGGATGCCCAAAAAGTTCTTTTTGAGGCGCTCTGTTTGTTACTGTTGCCATTTAGATTATAGTTTTTCTTTTATAAAATCGGTCATCATTGTGTATAGATGTAACCTTGTATTTCCGCCGTAAATTCCGTGGTTTCTATCTGGATAAATAGCCCAGTCAAATTGCTTATTAGCCTGTACTAGAGCTTCCACCATTCTCATGGTATTTTGAAGGTGTACATTATCGTCTCCCCCACCGTGAATTAAAAGATAATCTCCTTTTAATTTTTCTGCGTGGTTTATAGGTGAATTCTCATCATACCCTGAAGGGTTTTCCTGAGGCGTAGTCATATATCTTTCTGTATAGATGGTATCGTAAAATCTCCAGCTAATTACCGGTGCTACAGCTATTGCCATAGAGAAAGTATCGTTTCCTTTTAAAATGGCGTTAGAAGACATAAAACCTCCATAACTCCAGCCCCAAATTCCAATTCGGTTTTCATCTATATAATCTCTTGCGCCAAGTTTTTGGGCAGCGGCAATTTGATCTTCAACTTCATATTTACCCAATTCATTTTGAGTAACCTTTTTAAAGTCTGCACCTTTAAATCCTGTACCACGCCCATCTACGGTTGCTATAATATATCCCTCGTTAGCGAGTAGCTGATACCAGTAATCGTTTGTGCCGAAGTAAGAATTTGAAACCGACTGTGAACCTGGCCCTGAATATTGAAACATTAATAATGGATATTCTTTATTCTCGTCAAAATCGTTTGGCTTAATCATCCACATATTAAGCTCATTACCATTCACCTCAATAGTGCTTAGTTCTTTTGGAGCGAAATTATAAGCGGCTTCTTTTTCCAGTAAAGCCGAATTATCTTTAATCTTTCTTACCAGTTTACCGTTTTTCGCATTATGTAAGGTGAACTCATAAGGAGTTTCGGTGCTTGTGTAAGAATTGATGAAATAGGTATAGTCTGCGCTAAAATCTCCGCTATTCATTCCTTCTTTTTCAGTTAAACGGGTTTTGTTTTTACCGTTAATCTTTATAGAATATACATCGCGATTAACGCTTCCGTTTTCTGTACTTTGATAAAAGATCTTCTTAGAATCTTTATCGTAACCATAATAGTCAGTTACTTCCCAGTTTCCTTCGGTAACCTGTTTTTCTAGCTCACCATCTTCATCATACAGATAAATATGGTTCCAACCGTCCTTTTCGCTAGTCCAAATAAAACTGTTGTCTTCAAGAAAAGTAAGGTTGTTAGTGATATCTATATAAGCTTCATCAGTCTCATTCATCACCACTTCAGCTTCATTATCTTCAGCATCTACGAAAATAAGATCCAGATTATTTTGGTGCCTGTTTAAAACCTGTACGCTTAAAATATCAGGATCCTGCGTCCATTTAATTCTTGGAATATAAAAATCTTCATAATCTCCAAGTTCAACTTTTTCACTTTCTTTAGCAGCTAATTCATAAGTATAAAGGGATACTTCAGAATTTGTTTCTCCGGCTTTAGGATATTTAAAAACCTGCTGACTTGGGTAAAGATCCTGCCCAAAAATATCCATTGAAAATTCAGGAACTTCGGTTTCATCAAACTTAAGGTAAGCTAAATGAGTTCCGGTTTTATTCCAATCGAAAGCTCTTACAAAAGCAAATTCTTCTTCATACACCCAATCGGTAACTCCATTTATCAGCTTGTTTTTCTCACCATCTGTAGTCACCTGGGTTTCTTCGCCAGTAGCGATATCGTAAGTGTAAATATTATTTTCAAAAACGTAAGCTACTTTAGAAGCATCTGGAGAAAAAGTTGGCTCCTGAACTTTATTATCGCTTAATTTGGTAAGCGTTTTATCTTCTACATCATAGATATAATAAATTCCGCGAGAAGAACGGCGGTAAATTTGCTCCATATTGGTAGAAAGCAAAATCTTATCTTCCTTTTCACTAAGCTCAAATCCCTGGAAACCTGAAATTTCACTAAGATCTTTACTATTTAAGAGGCTTCTAACTTTCTCGCCACTTTTATAAGAATACACATCTATGCTCGTGGTATTTGCCTCGCGATCGCGATTTAAAACCAGGTATTCTTTACCATTATCTAAAGATTGTAGGGATTGTAAACGTTCCTGTCTAAAGGTGCCGTCGTAGATTTCTTCGAGGCTAATTTCCTTATCCTGCGCGTAAATTGTTGAGGTTGCCGCTATTAACAACCCAACCAGTATTTTGGAGAACTTCATAAAATTTATAGAATGAATTTTGATTGCCAAGTTTACTAAATTTTCAGCAAAAAAAGTAGGATTTGAGTGTTAAATACTAAGGATTTGTTAAAGAAATATTCCCCCGTATTTTCTAAAAACCTAAAACCTGCTTCCCTTAAATAACAATTGTATCTTTGCGATCTATAAATTAGCTTGAAAATGATAAAACCTATCAGCGGATTTTCCAAACTTACAAAGAAGGAAAAAATAGACTGGTTGGCTGAAACCTACCTGAAAGACCGCCCCGAAGATGTTGCTATTCTTAGACAATACTGGAACGAAGATTCCAGGTTACAACAACTTCACGACGAATTTACCGAAAATACCCTTTCAAATTTCTACCTGCCTTTTGGCCTGGCGCCTAATTTCCTGATTAACGGAGATTTGCTCGCAATTCCTATGGCTATTGAAGAAAGCTCGGTAATCGCAGCGGCGAGTAAAGCCGCTAAATTCTGGAGAACCCGAGGCGGATTTAAAGCTGAAGTAATTGATACCAAAAAAATAGGCCAGGTTCATTTTAATTTCTTTGGAAATAAGGAAAAACTAAAACAGTTCTTTCAAGCCACCAAACCTAAACTTTTGGAAGCGGTAAAACCTATTACCCGTAATATGGAAAAACGCGGCGGTGGAGTTTTAGATATAAAATTGAGAGATAAAACTGCTGAAATCACTAATTATCATCAGCTGCATTGCGAGTTTGAAACTAAAGATTCCATGGGAGCGAATTTTATAAATTCCTGCCTGGAAAAATTCGCAGAAGTTTTTGAAAATGAAGCTCAGCAATATGAAGATTTTTCTTTGGAAGAAAGGAATATTGAAATTATAATGAGCATTCTTTCTAACTATGTGCCGGAATGTTTAGTGAGAGCTGAAGTTTCCTGCCCGGTAGAAGAGCTCAATGAAAACAAAGATTTAAACGCCGAAGATTTCGCAAAGAAATTTATACAGGCCGTGAATATTGCCGAAGTAGAACCTTATCGTGCGGTGACCCATAATAAAGGAATTATGAATGGGATTGATGCTGTAGTTTTGGCTACCGGAAACGATTTTAGAGCTGTAGAAGCCGGTATTCACGCTTATGCCTCACGTAAAGGAAAATACTCAAGTTTAACTCACGCCAGTATTGAAAATGGTATTTTTAAATTCTGGATTGAAATTCCTTTAGCACTTGGAACTGTTGGCGGATTAACAAGTTTACATCCCTTAGTAAAACTTGCTTTAGATATTTTACAGCAGCCTACCGCCAGGGAATTGATGAAAGTTGTAGCCGTTGCCGGCCTGGCACAAAACTTTGCGGCAATTAATTCTCTTACTACTACCGGAATTCAGCAAGGCCATATGAAAATGCATTTAATGAATATTTTAAATCAACATAAAGCTACTGAAGCCGAGAAGAAAATCCTTATTCAATACTTCACTAACAATACGGTGACCCATAGCAGCGTGGTAGAAGAATTAAAAAAATTACGAAATTCATGAAAGAGTTTTACAGTAACGGAAAACTTTTAATCACAGGAGAATATGCTGTTTTGGACGGTGCAAAAGCACTGGCCATACCCACAAAATTTGGTCAGTCGCTGGAAGTAAAAACTTCTGAAGGCAAGAATATTGAATGGAATAGTTTTGATGAAAACGAAAAACTCTGGTTTCAGGGCGAGTTTGGTTTTAAAAATGGAGAAATTGAACTAATTCAGGGCGAAGAAAATATCGGAAAGAAACTTGTACAAATACTGAATGTTGCACACCAATTAAACCCTAAAATATTTTCAGAAGAAAAAATAGGGATTGAGATTACCACCCGATTGAATTTTAATAGAAACTGGGGTTTAGGGACGTCTTCAACTTTAATTAACAACATTGCTTCCTGGTTTGAAATCGATGCCTACAAGCTGCTTAAAAACACTTTTGGAGGCAGTGGGTATGATATCGCTGCGGCGCAAAACAATCAACCGGTAACTTATCAAATTACTGAAAATGGCCCTTCGGTTTTAAAGGCTAATTTTTATCCTGAATTTGCAGAAAATATTTTTTTTGTTTACTTAAATGAGAAAAAAAATAGCCGCGAGGCTATCGCACATTATAAAGCGCTACCCGAAGCAAATAAAACCGGACTTACAGAAAAAATTTCCTCGCTTACCGAGCAATTTATAAACTGCAGCAGTCTTACCGAATTTGATCTTTTAATTAATATTCACGAGACATTACTTTCAAAAGCTTTGCAAACTCCAAAAGTAAAACAGGAGCGCTTTCCAGATTTCCTGGGAGTTGTTAAAAGCCTTGGTGGATGGGGCGGGGACTTTGTAATGGTTACCGGTAAAAGAGAAGAAGTTTTTAAATATTTCAACCATAAAGGTTTCTCTACTATTTTCGCTTTTGAAGATATTGTTCTGTAAAAACCGACTTTAAAAGACCTTAAACTCTCGAATTTTCTTCGGGAAATTTGTTCAAAAACAATTATACATAAAAAAGCCCCGGTAAAATTTACCAGGGCTTTATATTTAATGGCTTATTCTACTAATAGAATCTAGCTCTATTATCTTCAATATCTGCTTTTTTACGCAAGGCCTCAAAAAGTCTTTGGGACGCGTTTTGTCTTCTGCTGGTAGTTTCCTGTTCGGCAATTCCGCGGTAAGAATTCATAGCAGGAGCTTCATTTTTACTTTCAAGCTCTACTACATAAACTCCTTTTTCTCCGGCAATTGGATTACTTACAGATCCGGGCTCTAAAGCGAAAACCGAACCTACAACTTCAGGCTCTCTTCCTGCTCCCGGTAAAGTTGGGCTTGAAAGGTTTACAGCATTGGCCGTTTGTACCATAGTATTGTTGGTAGAAGCAATTTCCTGAAGATCCTTGCTATTAATTTTCTCTTTAAGGATTTCAGCTTTCTTTTGCTTAGTAAGAATAGGAATTACTTTAGACGAAGCGTTTTCAGCCGTCATCAATCCTTCTTTATTCTTAGCAGTAAGTTGCGCCACAACATATCCTGAAGGAATATCAAAACGTCTTATGTCTCCAACGCTTGCATCATCTTCAAAAGCCCATTGCACAATTCTTCTTTGGTTTCCTACACCAGGAATGTTTTCATCCAGGGCTTTCACATTATTAACGGTTCTCACGTTATAATTGCCCTCTTTAGCAACTTCTGTGAAATCTCCTTCACCTGCCGCGATTTCAAACTTAGTAGTTTCGTTGAACAGGTTGTTTCTGGAACGTTCTGAAGCCTCTAACTCTCTCGCGATAGTCGCAATTTTTACTGCTTTTTCTCTTTCGGTTTGCTCTTCAATATGAATAACGTGGTAACCAAAATCGGTTTCTACAACACCAACATCTCCAGCATTATTTTCAAATACATAGCTGTCAAATTCTGGCACCATAGTTCCAGGACCAAAATATCCAAGATCTCCTCCGTCTTCGCTATTCGAACGGTCTGAAGAGAATTCAGCAGCCAGCTCAGCAAACTTTTCTTTGTTTCCTCTTATCACATTTACAAGACTATCGGCTAAAGCTTCAGCTTCTTCTTTACTCCTGGTAACATCTGGAGCAAACTGTTGCCCCTGGTAAGCTACAAGAATATGACTTGCTTTTGTTGAATCTGGAATTTGCTTTGTTTCAACTAATTTTGAAATTTTGAAATATCCATTATGCTGATATGGTCCAAAAGTTTCTCCTTCTTCTAAATTAAAAAGCTCATCGGCAAATTCTGAAGGTAATTCGTTTTTAAACATAAACCTGTCCTGGTAAGGAAGGTCTGAATTTGATTCTACGAAATCTTCGTAATCCTGAGTATTATTGAAACCTGGAAGTGTATCGTTACTGCTGGTTACCGCATTATATTCTACACGGCTGTCCAGTAAAGAAGTTAAAGCATCTTCAGCTTCCTGCACATCTTCATTTGAAGCTTTTTCTTCAAAATAAACATATCTAATATTTCTTGAAGCTTCGGTTTCAAATTGTGACGGATTTTCTTTTATATAATTTCTAATTTCATCTTTATTTACCTCAACTTCCTCATCTGGAATAGAAGAATAAGGCAATTGTACAAAGCGAAGGTCTACGCTGTTATTCTCAAATCGATAAGCTTGCTCGGCCTCGGTAAGTGTTGCACCAATTCCTGCAGTTACCATAGAGAAATACATATTCTGGCGGGCCATATCGCCCATATTGCTCTCCATTTGCAACCACTGCTCGTAAGCTTGAGGCTGAGTAGATCTAATGCTGGCAATATATTCACGTACACGGTTCTCATCAAACATCCCGGCTTCGTTTCTAAAAGCAGGATTATTCCCCATTTGCATACGCATTACTTCTCTAATTTGAGCTTTACCGGCTCTTATACCAAGCTTTTCCATTTCTTCTTTAAGAATGGTTTCACGAAGGGTTTGTTCCCAAACCTGGTTTACTGCCTGGGCAGTGCTAGCATTGGAGCCCATGTTACGCTGGTAAGCTTCTACCTGCCGGGCAAAATCTTCCCTACTCACCTCTTCATCATTAATAGTTGCGATGGTATTCTGGTCTTTTTGCGAAGAAAAACCGCCGTTACGAATCACATCTGCAAGCACAAAAGAAAAAAGTGCCAATGCAATGATGATGATTAAGAAAACAGAACGTTGTCTGATTTTATTTAATACTGCCATTTGTAGTTGTTATTTTATCGAAATATAGTGGGCGAAAATAATGTTTTTAACCTAATTATAAAACTTATAATTAGCAAAATATTAACTAATCGCTAATTAATCTGCGGGTTTTATTTTTAACTCTACCAATTCTATTTTGGTATTGGAAACTTCCAGGATTTTAAATGAAAAATTATCCACCTCTAATTCTTCGTTTTGCTGCGGAATTTCTTCGGTGTGATTCACAATATAACCTCCAAGGGTTTCATAATTTTCTCCTTCAGGAATACTGAATTTATAGTTTTCATTTAGATAATCTACTTCTAAACGGGCTGAAAATTTATAATGATTTTCTCCTAAATCTTCTTCGGTAAGTACAACGGGATCATGCTCGTCTTCAATTTCACCAAAAAGTTCTTCTACTATATCTTCTACAGTAATCATCCCGCTTGTACCACCGTACTCATCTATAACCACGGCTATACTTTTTCGTTTTTTAGTAAGATTATTTAATACATCTTTTACCCACATGGTTTCGGGAACAAAAACCACCGGTAACAATATAGATTTTATAGATTCGGGCTTTTTAAAAAGTTCGAAGGAGTGAACATAACCAATTACATCGTCTATGGTTTCGTTATAAATTAGGAGTTTGGAAAGCCCGGTTTCGGTAAAAGTATTTACAAGATCTTTTGGCGCCTGGTGTTGGTCTACCGCAATGATTTCGGTTCTTGGCACCATCACCTCCCGCGCTCTAATATCTGAAAACTGAAGTGCATTTTGAAAGATCTGGATTTCAGAATCTACTTCATCATCATCTTCTACGGTTTCCATCTGCTCGTTTATAAAATTTCCCAGCTCAACTTTGCTAAAAGCGAGTTGTACCTCGTCTCCTTCGGTTTTAAAAAATCTTTTTAGAATAACATCAGAAATCCATATTACGAAAGAGGAAATAAAGCTAAAAACCAGGTAAAAAATATAAGCCGGCACTGCGAAAAACTTCAACATGGTATTTGCGTAGATTTGAAAAAACACCTTTGGAAGAAACTCGGCAGTAAGCAAAATTACGAGTGTAGAAATTACGGTTTGGGTAAATAAGTTTAGATCTACGATAAGATATTCTAGAAAAGCGTTATTTACAGGTTGGAGCCCTTCAAGCCAAATCATAAGTAAATCTCCCATAAAAAAACCGTACACCACCAGGGCAATATTATTCCCTACCAGCATGGTAGCGATAAATTTTGAAGGTTTTTTGGTCAATCTTTTTAGAATGGTCGCCAGAAAATCGTTTTGGCGCTTTTCTATTTCTATATAGATTTTATTTGAAGAAATATAAGCGATTTCCATCCCGGAAAAGAAAGCAGATAAAATTAAGGAAAGGACAATGATAAGAATTTCAACTTCCATTATTCCTGCTTGTTACGCTCTTCTATTTTTCGTCTAAATCTTCTTTTAAAGAAGAACATAAAGATAGATATTACCACGAAAAAGATGAATAAATATGCCCTACTACGCTCGGTATTCCAAATGCGAATACTCTCGTACAGAAAGAAAACCGCTATAAACAAATAAGCGTATTCAAAGTATTTAAAATATTTACTCATCTGATTTATTGTCTTTTATAATTTGCACTCCCACATTAGTTCTGGAGCGAAAATTACCGAAATTTTGATTAGCATCAAAACCCTCCCCTTCGTTAAGCGCTCCATTTGGAAATTTAATGGTATTAGGTTTATCGGTAAAAATCCAGTTAATATTTTGATCCCAGAACAACTGTGAAGCTTCCAGCCGCATACTATCGGCTGTAAAGATCACCACATTTCCCTGTAAATCTATAAGGTTGGTACCATCGTAAATAATTCCGTAGTCTGAAGTAACCGTACTTTTCTCGTTATTTTCGTCAAAAATCTCCAGTTCCAAACCTTCGGGAAATTCGCGGTAAGGAAATTCTTTGTTTGTAAAATCCATCATCCTAGGGCTTTTTAAATTAGCCACCATCCTACCAGAATCGGTATACTTTAGATTAATACCTTCGGCAATAGCTTGCGGTGCATCACCCTCAATTTCCAGAGCCCTAATCTCATTAAGATTACCCTGGCATGAAAAAAGCATTGTCACGCCGGTTAGCGTGACAATGCCTGTTATTATTTCCTTATATGTTAATCTCATATTACATTTGTGGGATACGCACGGTCTCCCCAATCCAACATCCTATTTGTATTGCTTCACCCGCACTTCTTCCGCCTTGAAATACATCAGATTTTTGAGGTGCTCTACCTCTGTAAGCAGTAGCAGTTTGATTTGCATTAGATGCAATAGAAGGGTCTACCCTTGCAGCTCTGGCAGCATAATCTGCAGCCAACCAGTAAACAGCTCTTTTATCAAAAGTAGTTTCACCACAATTGTTAGCACTTTGAGCAATCATATTCGAAATTTGTAAATATGCATTCCCTAAAGATGGCTTAGCTTCCAGTGCTTTTCTATAGTAATTTCTAGCTTGAGAAAAGCTACCTCTTTCTTTATAGTTAGTAGCAATTCTATAGTAAATTCTAGCCTGGTCGTTAGGATCTTCTTCTAACTCTGCAGCTTCGTTATAGTACTCTAAAGCTTTAGCCCTATCGCCATCGGCTTCAGCTAACTGACCTAGAGAGTAAGCAGAGTTTGCAGAAGGCTCTAACTGGTGTAATGCTTCAGAAACCTGGAAGAATAATGGATCTTCAGTACAATCTTTAGCAGATAATCTCGCGTTAGCATTCTGCAACCATGAAACATCAGATTTCTTAGCTTCAAAATCTTTTTTGTAAAGAGGAATTAAATTATCACAATCTGCTCTAGCACCTAATTTAGCATTAATACTTCCTTTTACAAGGTTGTAGTTTTTCAGGTTAATCTCAGCATATTCAATTTGCTTCTTCTCTTTTGAAGTAAGTTCTTCACCTTCCTCCTGCTTTTTTAATAAAGGAGCCAATCTTTCTGCAGCATCATTTTCTTCTTCTTCAATCTTCTCCATTACTTTATCGTAATTATCAAAAACATCCTGAAGTTCTCTATCTCCTGCATCTTGCATTTCTACCATTAGATCAAAATAAGCATACAAACCTTTTGGGCTGGTAAAGTTCTCTCGATCTTCGGTATACACTTTATCAAAAGCGTTATATAATTCTTCTTTAGTACCTATTTTATTGTCATATCTTAACTGAGCGATATCAGAATAGATTTTTCCTTTAGAAGTTTTATTTGGAAACAATTCCAAACGTTCTTCCCAAAGGCTAATAAGCTCTTCTATATATTGTTCTTTTTCGGCACCTTCAGCGTTCTCAATTTTATAGTTAAGAGCACGTTCACCATATTGAAAAGTAGCCAAACTATATTTTGGACACTCTTCTCTTACTTTCATTAAAGGTTCGTAAGCGGCCTCATAATTCTTGGCTTTGGCATCGTCATAAGCCAGGGCAGCCATTGTTGCACAATCATTAGACTGTGCGCTTAGAACACTTGAACCTAAAACGGCTCCCGTAATTAATGCTATAAATCTCGCTTTCATTTTCTTGTTTTATTATTGTGGTTAATTAAATTTTCTTCTTTCAAACCATCTCCTGGCTTCGGTAAGGGAAAGCCCTACTGAAAGCCTGAAGAAATCTTCCTGAATTAAACCTGAATCTGTGGTACCGCGCTGTCCATACTCAAATCCAAGGTTTATATTAGAAAATCCTGGTCCTACAGGTAGTCCAACTCCAAAAGTGATGCCAAACTCATTAATGTCCTGGTTATTGATATTTAAACCTGTTTCTTCAAACCTGAATCCTGCACGGTATACAATACGATTAAAATAGTTGGTGATTGAATTATATTGTGGAATAAAATACCCACCAAACTTATACTGGGCCGCATTTGCAAAATTTGCATTTGCACCGCCAGCACCATTTACACTTAAAAATGAATTATCATCTGTACTTACATATTCCCCACCAAAGAACCATTTATTGGGCCTTCCCAATCCTAAACCAATTGTGTATTTAGCGGGCAGGGTTAACTCTGAGTCTGCTACATTTAGATCGCGTTCCTCTACTACAGACTCTCCCCCGTTTGGCGAAAAAGCAATAGTGGCTAATTGTCTGGAATTTTCAGCATCTATAGTTGTAGTTGGTGAATACGTTGCCGCTGCGTGTAGTTTAAGTCCGTTTTTTAATCGCTGTTGAAAATCGGCACCAAAATTATAGCTAAAACCCAGTAAATCTGACCTGCTTACATCACGAGAACCTAATTGAACCTCATCTCTAATAAGCGTTCTACGATTTTGAAGGTTTCCGAAGTTATAATTAACATCTAGCCCAAAGCTTAAAGAAGGAATTACCTGATATCCTGCCGAAAGAAAAACTTTATTCATCCCGCCACGACCTTCCAGCCTGCTAGCCACATCTTCCCGAATATCCAGAATTTGATATCCTACCGAGGTATAAGGTAAAACGCCAAAAGCAAAACCTAAATTTCCTCCTACCGGTATACCAATTGCTAAATAATCTAAAGAAGAAACTTTTGCTTTATCTTCTGCAGCATCTGAGTTTAAGGTTAATTGCTCGTGGGAACCTCCCAGGGCGTAAGTTGTTCTTCTTAATCTACCATAGCCTGCAGGGTTTCTAAGGTTAAGGTGAATACTATCTGAAAACATACTTAAGCCACCCATAGATCTGTTTTCTACAGTTCCTTTAAAAGTGTTAAGGCCAATTCCGTAGTAAGAATAGGGTGAAGATACATTCTCCTGAGCTGTAGCAACAACTGTAAAAAAAACAGCTACGATTACTATAAATCGTTTAATCATTGAGTCTTGTTAAATTCTAAAATGTAGTTTAATCCCTCTAAAAGAAAATTCGGGTTGGCAAATATGCCATTTTTTACCCGCTTTGACAAAATTTGACTATCCCCTCCTGTTAAAATAATTGTTAAATATTTATAATCAGCCTTGTACCGATCAATTATTCCATCAAGCTCGGCTGCTACACCGTTTAATACTCCAGATAGAATACTATTTTTAGTAGAATCACCAATTAATGTAATATTTTCTTCCAATTTAACTAACGGAAGTTTGGCGGTAAAATTATGAAGGGCTTTTAGTCGCATTTGTAAACCCGGCGAAATAGCGCCACCTAAATATTCATTTTTATCGTTTTTAAAATCAAAAGTAATACAGGTACCTGCATCTATAATTAGAAGGTTTTTGTTTTGATATTTTAAAGAACCGGCTGCCACAAGTGCTAAACGGTCTTTCCCTAAAGTTTGAGGAGAGGCATAATTATTTTTAAACGGAAGCCTGGTATTTTCTCCCAGAACAAAAAGTTTAGTCTCTCTTTTCAGTATTTTTTCGATCTCAAAAGTATCTTTTATCACTGAAGAAAGCATTGAAAAAGCTATTTGCGGGTAGTCTTTTTTTATTTTCTGAAAATTCTCTGAAAAATTTTCAAATGGAAACACATAAGACCTCAAAAATTTAGCATCCTGAAATACAGCACTTTTTACGGCAGAATTACCAATATCAATAATTAAATTCATAATAATTAGTTGTGCCAGCTAAATTACAAAAGCATTTTTTTAAATTTTCCTTTGCGAGATTATAAAAATGAATATATATTTGCACCCGCTTACAACAATAAGCAACTGGTGCCTTAGCTCAGTTGGTAGAGCAAAGGACTGAAAATCCTTGTGTCCCTGGTTCGATTCCTGGAGGCACCACCTTAAAAGCCCGATACACATAGTGTTTTCGGGCTTTTTTAATTTTAGTCTCGGTTGTTTCCTAAAATTCTAAAATTCCCTAAAAATAAAAAAGCCTCTTTCCGAATACACGGAAAAAAGCTTCTCATTGGTTAGCCAAATCCACACAACATAGGATATTACTAGCTAACTACACGCCCTGAATTAACAAGGCAAACAACACAACTTAATTTTAATACTAAAGTTCAATTATCCTCTTTAGTACTGGGTTTTAAAACCCAAATTTATTTTTATAAGTAAACACTTAATTCATTTACTAATGTTTATCTCTTTTAAAAATAGCCGGAGGGTTTAAAAGAGGGCTGGCAAATATACAATTTCTTCTTTCTATTAAACAAATAAAAAAATTCTCTGTTTATTTTTGTGAAAATTCCAATTTTTCTATCTGTTCAAATTCGGAATTTCCGGATTACTTATTTTATATTTTTAAAAATTAAATATTTGATTTCAGCCCTGGGCCGTAAGCTTTTCATAATTTTGAGCATATGAAGCACTATTACTGCTTATTTTTAAGTCTGGCCATTTTACTCTTAGGCTGCCAAAATAAAGAGGTGGATACCCAGGAGAATAAACATCCGGCAGATTCAGTTTCTTATTTCCTTGAAAAAGCCCAAGCCACCGATTCTATTCCGCGGAAAATATTTCTTTTGAATGAAGGGCTCCAAAAAGTTCAACAAAAATCTGATACTTTATTGCCTTTATTGCTAGACTATAAAATTTATTATCACAACCGATTAAAAGAATATGACAGCGCCCTCTTTTTTGCCGATAGCCTTGAGCGTGTTGCAAATTTTCAAAAAGACACAAACTGGATTGCCCTGTCTTTCTACCGAAAAGCGGTTGTTAATCGGTATTTGGAAAATCAGGAAGGAGTTTTTAAAAACGCGTTCGAATCCCGAAAAAGATATTTTCAAATAGGAGATAGTATTAAAGCTGCACGCAGAACTCTCGAAATAGCCGTTGCTCAAGGTCGAATGCAAGATTATACCGGCAGCCAGGAATCGGCTACAGAAGCTTTACGCTATCTTAACAAAGAAAAAGATGCCCAATATCTCAGTAGTGCTTATAATATAATTGCTATTGCGTATCGCAACCAGGGTTTTTATAAAGATGCTTTAAAAGAATATCAAAATGCACTTCACTATGCCACAAACCTGGAAGATAGTCTCACATACCAAAATAATATTGCATTGGTTTATGAGGATCAGGAAGATTATGAAAAAGCAGAGTTTATTTTTGAAAAGATTCTTTCCAAAGTTTCAGAACAGGACTATAAATCTAGAGCGCGCTACCTTGATAACTTCGCTTTTAATAAATGGTTACAGGATTCAGAAAAGGATATTTCATCAGAATTATTACTGGCGCTACGGTGGCGTAAAGAACAAAATGATAATACAGGCATCACAGCAAGCTATGAGAATTTAGCGCAGTTTTATGAGAATCGAGATAAAATAAAAGCTATAGATTATGCTAAAAAATGGTTAGAAACCGGTAAGAAAAACAATAAGCTTCAAGCACAAATAGATGCACTAAAAAGGCTTATTAACTTAAATTCCGATAAAGGTGATGAAACAAATTACGTTTCGGAATATATTCGGTTAAACGATAGTTTGAACAAATTAAATTTACAGGCAAAAAATATTTTTGCCAAAATTAAGTTCGACGAAGAAAGGAAACAGCAGCAAATATCAGGTTTAGAAGCTTCTGCAGCAGTACAAGCAGTGGAAAACCAGGAAATAAAACTAAGAAATTACATGCTGCTCTTTTTTGCCATTTTAGTAATTGGGATAGCTATTTTTATCATTTATTATAATAGGCAAAAGCACAAAAAAGAAAAAATAAGAGAAATTTATAATACTGAAACCCGAATTTCAAAGGTAATTCACGACGAACTAGCGAACGATGTTTATAATGTAATGAGCAGCATGGAGACTATAGCTCCAAATGAAACGATGGATAAACTGGAGCAAATCTACAACCGCACAAGAAATATCTCCAGGGAGAATAGCAATATCACCACCGGTGCCGGATATCTAAACCATCTAATTGCATCGCTCTCCAGCATTTGTCCTGAAAATACACGGCTAATTATAAGCGGAGAAAAGAATATTATCTGGAGTAAGATTAAAGCCGAAAAAAAACTTATAATCTACAGGGTATTACAGGAAATAATGGTGAATATGAAGAAACACAGCAACGCCAGTCTTGTTGCTTTGATTTTTAATGAAGAAGAAAAAAAGCTTAAAATAGATTATTCAGATAATGGGAAAGGGAGTTCTATGCAAGCTATCAAAACCGGAAATGGTTTGCAAAATGTGGAAAACCGTATTTTTTCCATAAATGGAAAACTTACTTTTGAAACTGAAAAAGGAAAAGGATTAAAAATTATAATCTGTATTCCGCTATAGATTTTCTTATGTTTAAAAAGATCCTTGTTGCAGAAGATATGGATAGTATTAACCAGGCTGTTTCCCTTGTTTTAAAAGATCTGGGAATTACAGAAGTTGTTCATGTTCAATATTGTGACCAGGCGTGGTTAAAGGCAAAAAGAGCTATCCAGGACAACAATCACTTTGATTTACTTATTTGCGACCTCTCTTTTAAACAGGATTATAGAGATGAAAAAATAACTTCGGGCCAGGAGCTTATTTCAATCTTAAAAAACGAAGACCCCAACCTAAAGGTTATTGTAAACTCTATTGAAGATCATCCTCAAACCGTTCGTGATTTATGGAATTCCGGTAATATTGATGCTTATGTTTGTAAAGACCGTAACGGACTTAAAGATCTGAAGGAAGCGATTAAAGCTGTAAGTAAAAACAAAAAATACAATTCTCCTTCTATTGAAAAAGCCCTAAAACAGAAAAACCTGCTTAGCCTTAACGAATTTGAGATAAGTATTGTAAAGTATCTTTCCAACGGTTACACTCAGGATGAAATTGAAAGAGAGTTGAAGAAAAAAAATATTAAACCCAGCAGTAGAAGCGCTATAGAAAAGCGTTTAAAAGAGCTACGCGAAGAATTTAAAGCAAACACCAATCCTCATCTCATTGGGATAATGAAAGACCTTAAATTGATTTAAAAGAATCTCTCTTTATAAAAAAGCATAGGATAATTTAAAATACTCCCTACTTTCCAAAAGATTCCCCCACTCCACAAGCTTATTTCAAATAAAAAACCATCCGGTGCACGTTGCTACCAGATGGCTCAAACATACACTTACTAAACTACTGGCTAATGGGTTTATTAGTAAACTTGTAGCAGTTTAAATATACATTATTATCCCAAATTTTGATAAGCAACTTTAGCAGCAATGAGGAAAAAATAAGTCTACATTAAGAATTCAGGGTACTTTAAATTAATTACGCAACCGTTTGTGTTAAAAAACCTATTCTGAAAGCTCATATTTTGCTTAAAAAACTATTTTACAGGGGATATTATCTAATTTAACTTACGAATACGATTGATTTTTTTATATTTTTACCCGAAACATTAAAACCAATTTTAAAATGAAATTAAAACAAAGCCTTCCAATTTTATTACCGGCGCTTATCGCCTTTGGTTGTAAGGATAACAACAAACAGGAGGAGAAAGATGAGACATCTGAAGATTCTATAGCACAACAAGATACTATTAAATATCACTCAGAGCCTTTAATTACCGATCATTTTACTGCAGACCCTTCCGCTCACGTATTTGAAGATAAAATATTTATTTACCCTTCACATGATTGGGATTCCGGAGAACCTGAAATGGACGACGGAAACCATTTTAACATGAAAGATTATCACGTGTATTCTATGGAAGACCCTGATGGCGAAGTAACCGATCATGGTGAAGTTCTTCACGTAGAAGACGTAGCCTGGGCAAAACGTCAAATGTGGGCACCTGATGCGGCCGAAAAAGATGGTAAATACTACCTTTTCTTCCCTGCAAAAGATAAAGACGATATTTTTAGAATTGGAGTAGCCACATCTGATAAGCCAGAGGGTCCTTTTACCCCGGAAGAAAAACCAATTGAAGGCAGCTATAGTATAGATCCCGCGGTTTACAAAGATACCGATGGTGAATATTATATGTATTTTGGGGGAATTTGGGGTGGCCAGTTACAACGTTGGCAAACGGGAGAATTTGTTGAAGAAGACGAATATCCTGCTGATGATGAACCAGCACTTAGCCCTAAAATCGCAAAAATGAGCGATGATCTATTGAGTTTTGCTGAAGAACCAAAAGATGTTGAAATATTAGATGAAAACGGAGAGCCTATTACCACAGGTGACAACGACCGTAGATTCTTTGAAGCAGCCTGGGTTCACCAATATAATGGTAAATATTATTTCTCTTACTCTACCGGAGACACCCACAATATTGCGTACGCCATTGGCGATAGCCCTTATGGCCCTTTCACTTATCAGGGAGTAATTTTAGAACCAGTTGTAGGTTGGACAAATCACCATTCTATAGTTGAATACGAAGGAAAATGGTATTTATTCTACCACGATAGTTCACTTTCAGACGGGAAAACCTACTTAAGAAGTATGAAAATGATGGAAATTGAACACGATGAAAATGGTAAAATAAAAACAATGCAGTCTTATACTGAATTAGACTAAAGAAAGCTGTTATTATTGAAAAGCTGCTGATATTCAAACTATCAGCAGCTTTTTTTTTATTCCATATTTTAACGAAGAATATCTTTCTGAAATAATCTAAACTAAAAAACCGATGCCTGGATGCACCGGTTTTAATATATCCTTAAAACTATAACTATTAGTCCCTATACACTTCATCATTTCCAGAATAATGAAACCAATTAAATAAGGCTTCATTATCACCTGGTTTTCCATTAGAAGTGGTGTACAGCCCTAAGTTAACACCTACAAATCCGCCGGCTACCTGGGTACTAAGAAATTTCCCATCCTGTGTTTCTCCCAATTGCTGCCATTCACCTTCGGTTTTGTAGTAGAAAGTATATTCATCTTCTTCAAACTTCAGTTTAAATTCAACTTCAGATATTGTATTGTCTAAAGAAATGCTTTCTATTAATTCATTCGACTTATATAATTGCACAACAGGTTGTTCATTCTTTTTAGAAAGCGCTGCGTAATAATAATGGGTTTCCTTTTGAAAAGCGAGCAAACCGGCTTTCTCATTTTCAGCCTTTGCGTCAAATTCAACTGAAATAGAAACTTCACCAATTATATGTTGCTGCCTATGACCAAGGAAACTAGGATTAGCCTCGCCTTCTACAGTTTCAGGACGGGTTTTAAGGATAATTCCTTCCGCTCCATTTTTTAGATCATACCAGTTAGTTTTTGGGTTTCTAAGCATCATCCAGTTTAGCGGCAACTCCTTTTTATCAAATGTTTCTTTAAAAGAAAAGTTACCGTTTAACGGAATTAAATTCTTTTTAAGTTCAACTCCCTCTGGCAGTGGATAAGAATATTTAATCTCTTCGCCCCCTAAATCGAAAATAGGCCAGTCGTTTTCCCATTTTACCGGAGTTAAGAAAGTTTCCCTTCCCGTATTATATAAATCGCCTTCATATGGTCTCACAGCAAGGAAAACTCCGTACCAATCACCATTTGGATGTTGTACAATATCGGCATGGCCCGCAGAAGTAATAGGATTTTCTCTATTTGGATCAAGATGACGCTGGGTTAGAATCGGATTTTCTTCAAAAGGAATAAACTCATCATCAATATTGGTGTTTCGGTAAATCATTTCAGAATGGTTCACCGCGGTTCCACCTTCAGCTGTCATTAAATAATAATAGCCGTTTAGTTTATAAATCCTGGGACCTTCAGCCCAAACGGGTTCAGTAGAAATATCTACCCCGCCATCTACCAAAATTCGGTTCTCACCAATAGTTTTTAGATTTTCTTTATCAAACTCAATCGTTCTAATGGTTCGGTGTCCTTCGTATTTAGCCTGGTTATTTGGCGGTTCGCTGTTATAAACCAGGTAAGATTTACCGTTATCGTCAAAGAATAATCCGGGATCTATTCCACTAACTTCCGGAAGCCAAACCGGATCGGACCACGGGCCAGCAGGATCTTCTGCAGTCATTACAAAATTACCTTTCCCATCAACAATGGTACAGGTTAAATAGTAAGTACCCTTATCGTAACTAATATCGGGTGCAAAAACTGCCCGGGAAGTACCAAAACCATGCAGATCTACCTGCTCTGGCCTGTGTATCACATTTCCCACTTGTTTCCAATTAACTAAATCTGTACTATGAAAAACAGGAATGCCGGGGTAAAAGGCAAAGGTAGAATGTACCATATAAAAGTTTCCCTCTCCATCATCGGTTATGGCGGGGTCAGGATACCACCCGGCCAGGATAGGGTTTAAAAAATTTTCCTGTGCAGCCCCCCTGCCCAATACGATGAATAATAACAATAAACTAAATAATAATTTCCTCATAATAAATGCAATCGATTGTTAGCTCAAATATATGTTTATTTTCATATTAAAAGAATTAAGTATGATTAAAAAATAGGAATTCAACCGGAAATCTATAATTTTTATGCAACCATAAAAAAATGTTTCGTAATATTGTTGCACAACCTAATTTTAGTGTCTATTTGATGAAAAAGAAAGAAGTTACAATTTATGATTTAGCAAAAGAGCTAAACTATTCTCCTTCCACTATTTCAAGAGCTTTAAACAACCATAAAAGTATTGGAAAGAAAACCATAAAAAAGATTCAAAAAACTGCAGAAGAATTTAATTACCGCCCTAATGCCTTAGCTGCCAGTTTAAGAAATAACACTTCCAGAACCATCGGGATAACAATTCCTAAGATAAATCATCCATTTCAGGCTTCTTTGATTACAGGAATTGAAAAAACCGCCAGAAAAGCAGGCTATAATGTAATTATCACACAATCTGATGATAAATACAAAAATGAAGTTGATAATGTAAAAGCTTTATACGACGCTAGAGTTGGAGGCTTAATTGTTTCTTTAGGAATGGAAACTAGAGACACCAGCCATTTTGACCAATATGTGAAACAAAATATACCTATAGTATTTGTAGACCGGGTACCTGAAAATTTCAATTCTTACCGTGTTATTATTGATAATCACGCTGCTGGATACAGGGCTACAAAACACTTAATAGAACAGGGATGTAAAAGAATTGCACATTTCGCTGGAGCTCAACACGTTAATGTTTATAATTTAAGAAAGAAAGGATACGTGGATGCTCTTATAGACTCTGGACTTCAGGTTGACGAAGAACTCATAATGGATATGAAAACCCTTAGTTTTGAAGAAGGAAAGAAGGCAACCGAAAAGTTATTAAAACTTGATAATCCTCCAGATGGTATTTTTTCTGCTATCGATACTGCTGCAGTAAGTGCAATTTTATATGCTAAAGAAAAAGGAGTTAAAATTCCTGAGGAACTCGCTATAATTGGCTTTAACGATGATCCTATTTCCAGAATCGTAGAACCTACGCTATCTACCGTTTCGCATCCCGCCCAAAAAATGGGAGAAATATCAACAAAAAGAATTTTAGAACACTCCACGCGCAAACTTGACGCTGCTGTTTCAGAAATTACAATGTTAGATACCGAAATTATTATAAGAAATTCCAGTAAAAGAAAGTAAAAAGATTTTAATTAGAATCCGAATAATTCAGGAAGCCAAAGGCTCAAAAACGGGAAAATTATCACCAATATTAAGGAAATCAACATTCCCACAAAAAGTGGTAGCAAAGGTTTTACCACTTTTTGAATAGTAGTATTTGCAACTCCTACCCCTATAAATAAAACGGAACCTACTGGCGGCGTACAAAGGCCTATACATAAATTTAGGATCATTATTACTCCAAAATGTACCGGATCTATTCCCATAGCTACTGCAACCGGAAGAAATATTGGGGTGAAAATTAATACCGCCGGAGTCATATCCATAAAAATTCCCACAAATAATAATATCAGGTTTATTAAAATAATCACTACAAAAGGATTATCACTAAAACCTAATAAAGCTGAAGTTACTTCCTGCGGAATGTTTTCGTAAGACATTACCCAGGACATTGCAATAGACATCGCAATAAGCAGCATTACCAAAGAAATGGTCCCTACTGATTCTACCAGTACGGTTTTAAGTTTAGAGAAATTCAATTCTTTGTATAGAAAAGCCAGAATGAGGCAATAGACAACAGCTACAGAGGAAGCTTCAGTAGCAGTAAAAATTCCGCCAACAATTCCTCCAATAATAATTATTAATAAAAGCAGACTTGGAAGGGCATCAAAAAAAGACCGCAGAATATGTTTAAACGAACTTCTTTTTCCTGTAGGGAAACCTTTCTTTTTTGCCCAAACTAAAGCAATGGCCATTAAAATTAAACCAGTAAGAATTCCGGGAAGATAACCGGCTAAAAATAATGCCCCTATACTCACCCCACCACTGGCAAGAGAATAAATTATAAAAATATTACTCGGTGGAATTAAAAGTCCCGTGGTGGCCGAAGTTACATTTACAGCAACACCATATTCTTTGGTATAACCTTCTTTTTCCATCCTTTCAGACATAAAACTACCTATAGCGGCAGCGGCAGCACCGGCAGAACCTGCAATTGCACCAAACATCATTGCAGCTACAATGTTTACGTGCGCCAAACCACCGGGTAAAGCTCCCACCAGGGATTTTGCAAATTCAATTAATCTTTTGGCTATTCCACCACTATTCATAATGTGGCCGGCAAGTATAAAAAAAGGAATAGCAAGTAAGGAAAAACTATCTAAACCAGTAGCCACTCTTTGAGAAATAGTAGTAAAAGCAGGAATAGTATCTACACTAAATAACAATGTTAGTACCGAAGCTATCCCAATGCTCCAGGCAATGGGAACGCGAATTCCCACCAAAACTATAAAGCTAAATATTAAAACAAATATTTCCATTTACCGATTTGCTTTTAATTCCTGCAAGGTTTGCCGCATTTGCATCCATTTAAAATAAATTATCATCAGGCCTGAAATAGGTAAAACCAGGTATACAAATCCCATAGGTAAACCTAAAGCTGCAGAAGTTTGTTCGAGCTTAAAGGAAACATACACATACCTACCACCGCCAATTATAAAAACTGCAGCGGTAAAAAGCATAATTATTAATTGCACCAGGAGATCGAGTTTTAATTTTGTCCTGATACTAAACGATTTTGGAAGTAAATCTATAGTGATATGCGTATTTCTACCCGAAATATAAACAGCCCCAAAAAGGCTAACCCAAATTAGCATAAAACGCGCCAGCTCATCTGTCCACGAGCTTTGATCTGCCAGGAGGTAACGACTACAAACACCCCATAACACGCTAAACAACATTACCGTTACCAGGCAAACAACCAACCATTCTAAAAACCAATTAAGCTTTCTACTCATTTCCTAAGTTTTTAATTTCTTGAATGGTTTTATATAATTCAGGTTCTGTTTTCTCTAAATCTTTAATTATATGGCTACTTTTTTCTTTGAATAATTCTTTATCAGGGTAAGTGACTTTCACCCCTTCTTTCTTAATTGCCGTCAATGCCTCTATTTCGGCAATCTCCCATAATTCCCTTTGCTTTACTGAAGCTTCCTGAGCAGCTTCCTGGATCCATCTCTTTTCTTCGGAAGAAAGCTTGTTATAAATCTGCGTACTTATCACCAAAATATCGGGTACAGCCGAATGCTCATCTAATGAAAAATTTTTACAAATTTCGTAATGTCTTGACGTGTAAAAGCTGGGCAAATTATTTTCTGCTCCTTCTACTACTCCTTGCTGTAGTGAAGTATAAAGTTCTCCCCAGGAAACCGGTGTTGGGGAACCTCCAAGGGTTTTCACAAGATTAATTGCCGTAGGACTTTGCATTACCCTAATTTTCAAACCTTTTAAATCTTCCGGAGTTTCAATAGGAGTGTCTTTTGTATAAAATGAACGGCTGCCCGCATCAAAATAGGTTAAGCCCCTTAACCAATATTTCTCGCCGTCTAAAAGAAGTTCATTTCCAAGCTCGCTATCATAAAGCTTATAACGATGCTCGCGGTCTTTAAAAATATAAGGATAACCAAAAACGCGAAGTTTAGGGGAAAAATTTTCCATCACGGCAGATGACACTTTGGTCATAGCCAAACCGCCCAGTTGCAAAAGTTCCAAACTCTGCCTTTCTGAACCTAACTGCCCGCCGGGGTAAACCTCTATTATTAATTCTCCATTAGATTTTTCTTTAACACGCTGAGCAAAAAATGCTAAAGCCTGGTGAACAGGATGATCAAGACTCAACCCGTGGGAAAGTTTTAAAGATTTTACTTCATCTTTCTGGCTACAGGAAGCAAAAAGAATTAAGACAATAAAAAGTTTGAAAACTGATCTCATTTAGATCTTATTTCAGTAATTATTTTTAGCACTTTGGCCACATTGTTTTTTATAGATTCAAAATCAGAATTTTCAACCATATTCTTTGGAATAAGTGCTGACCCCATTCCAACGCAAGTAACTCCAGCGTTAAACCATGCTGTTATATTTTCTTCTTCAAGATTAACTCCGCCACTTGGCATAATTGAAGTCCAGGGTTGCGGGCCTTTTATAGCCTTTACAAAACCGGGTCCTAAAACAGCCGCCGGAAACAATTTTACTACTTCGCAGCCTAATTCTTCAGCCTGGCTTATTTCGGTTAGACTACCGCAACCGGGTAGGTATAACACTTTTCTACGGTTACAAACTTTAGCAACATCTTCTCTAATTACCGGGCTCACTACGAATTCTGCACCTAAATTCATATAAAGACTGGCTGTACTGGCGTCTACTACAGAACCTACGCCAAGAATCATTTCGGGACATTCTTTTCTTGAAAATTTCACGAGATTTGCAAAGACTTCGTGAGCAAATTCTCCCCTGTGTGTAAATTCAAAAAAACGTGCTCCTCCTTGATATACTGCTTTAAGCACTTGCTTAACTAATTCCTGGTCCTGGTGATAGAATAAAGGTACTAGCCCCAATTCTTTCATTTTTATCGCAATTTCTGGTCTGGATATTTTTTTCATATTTTTAAAATTTATGCCCAAAGGGTAAAATTGTCACTTGTTTATAAGAATTCAATATGTGCTACATTATTACCTCCAGCATCATGCCGGTTTCATAATTTCATCTTATAATTCGTCCTGAACCATCACCCTCAATTAATTCTAATACTTCTTCTTTACTTACCCTATTAAAATCTCCCACTATAGAATGTTTTAAACAGGAAGCCGCCGTGGCAAAATCAAGTGTTTTTTGATCTTCAAAATGCTGAAGCCCATAAATAAGTGCTCCCATAAAACTATCTCCTGCCCCCACACGATCTACTATTGGATAAATATCATATTCTGTAGATGATAATAGTTCTGCTCCTGTAAACATATCTGCCGACCATTTGTGATGAGAGGCGTTTAATTCTTTACGATTTGTAATGGCGATTCTTTGTAAGGAAGGAAATTTTTGTTGTAAGGCTTTAGAAAGTTCGTGATTATTCTGAAAATCTTTTATATTGAAAAACTGACTACAGGCATAAGCTCCCGCAAGCAAAACATCGCTTTGTTCCACTAGTTTGGTCATGGTTCCTTCAGAATTTGCACCTTCGTATTGCCAAAGATTTCCGCGGAAATTAAGATCTCCGGAAATTTTAATCCCCTTACTTTTGGCCACCTCAACTGCATGCAAACAAACTTTTGCAGCTTTTGCCGAAATTGCCGGAGTAATGCCTGACCAGTGAAACCAGTTACAATCTTCAAAAATCTCATCCCAATCAAACCATTCGGGTTCTATTTGTGAAAAAGCTGAATTTTCCCGGTCATAAATTATTTTCCCAGGACGATTGATAGCCCCGGTTTCCAAAAAATATAATCCTAATCGCTTTCCGTCAAATTTTATGTGATTTAAACCCACATTATTATTTCGTAAATCATTTATGGCTGATTTCCCTAAATCGTTTTCGGGTAAGACACTTAAAAATTCGGTTTTTAAACCAAAGTTTGCTGCAGTTATAAGCACATTTGCCTCACTCCCGCCGTAAACAACTTTAAAATTATTTACCTGCGAAAACCTTAGCGCATCTTCGCAAGACAGGCGCATCAATAATTCCCCTAGGCTCACCAGCTTTTTCATAAATTACTTTTTGTTCATTTCAGGAAATTCAAAATACGATTCTGCATTGTAATAACATATATCCTGAATTATTTTACCTATCCATTCTATATCTTCAGGAAGTTCTTTGTTTTCAATATCCTTTCCGAATAAATTACATAAAACGCGTCTAAAATATTCGTGCCTTGGTACAGATAAGAAACTTCTACTATCAGTTAACATTCCGACAAAACAGCTAATTAAACCCATATTTGATAATGAATTCAACTGTTTTTCCATTCCATCTTTTTGATCTAAAAACCACCAGGCAGAGCCATGCTGAATTTTTCCCTTCCGGGAATCACTCATAAAATTCCCGGCCATCGTAGCCATCACTTCATTATCTGAAGGATTCACGTTATAAAGAATGGTTTTAGGCAAATCTTCATTTCTATTTAGTGTATCTAAAAATTTTGCCAGCGGCTTAGCCTGGTTTAAATCTCCAATACTATCTACTCCTGCATCTTTACCAATCTGGTTGAGTAATTTGGAATTGGTATCTCGCACCGGGCCCAGGTGTAATTGCATGGTCCAGTTCTTTGCAGCATACAAACTACCTAATTTTAATAATAAAGCGGATTGATATTTATCAGACTCTTTCACAGTAAGGTTTTCTCCTGCTAATTTTTTCTTGAGTAAATTATCTATTTCATCCTTAGAAAAATCTTCAGCCAGCATTCTTTCCAAGCCGTGGTCTGAAAGCCTGCACCCGTGTTGATGAAAATATTCTATTCTACTTGCTACTGCTTTAATAAGGGAATCAAAATCTTTAATATCTATTTTAGTTTGATTTCCTATTCTTTTTAAATACGCTGCAAAATCATCATTTTCAATATTCAATAAACCATCTGGCCTAAAAGTGGGAAGCACTTTTACTTCAAAACCATCTTCCGCGATCTTTTTATGATGCTTTAAATCATCAGCAGGATCATCTGTGGTGCAAACCACTTTTACATTCATTTTCTTTAGCAAATTCCTGGTAGAATAAGCCTGGGTAGCAAGCAAAGAATTACATTGATTGTAGATCTTTTTGGCATTTTTCTCAGTCAATAAATCGGTAATACCAAAATAGCGTTGCAATTCTAAATGCGTCCAATGATAAAGCGGATTTCGCATGGTATAAGGAATGGTTTCTGCCCATTTCTGAAATTTCTCCTCATCGCTGCTATTTCCCGTAATATATTTTTCTTCAATACCAAGCGCCCGCATAGCACGCCATTTATAATGATCTCCGGCAATCCAGATTTCAGTAAGGTTTTTAAATTGCCTGTCTTCAGCTATGTCTTCAACTGGCAAATGGCAGTGATAATCTATAATAGGCATATCTTTAGCATAGCGCTCGTAAAGCTCTTTAGCAAAGCTATTTTCCAGAAGAAAATCTTCCTCAATAAAATTCGTCATTTAATTCACTCTTTTCGGTTGTTATCTTAGGGTAAAAACGGCTTCTTTAAACTGGGCTGCACCTAATTCCAGGCTCCTGGCAGAAGGGCTGGAACTTCCTATATAAATTTTAAATTCTCCTTTTTCGATTACACTTTCCCCATCATGGTTTACAAGTTCCATCATCTCTGGGGTAATTTCAAATTTTATTTCTTTGGAACTTCCTGCTTTTAAATTTACTCTTTTAATTCCGTAAAGTTGATATTTAGGCGCATCTACAGAAGTTTCTAAATCTGAAACATACAGTTGTACCACTTCTTCAGCTTCACGATCTCCCACATTAGATACTTCTAAACTAGCTTCCAGGTTTTGCCCTTTTCGAATTTTTTCTTTAGATAATTTTATATCAGAAAATTCAAAATCTGAATAGCTCAACCCATAACCAAAAGGATACATTGGTTCTGCATCCATATATTTATAGGTTCTTCCTTTCATCGTGTAATCTTCGTAAGGAGGCAAATCGTCCAGGGATTTTGGAAAAGTAATTGGCAATCTGCCTGATGGAGAAACCTCTCCAAAAATAATATCTGCAACCGCATTACCACCTTCCTGGCCGGGATACCAAACCATTAATACCGCGTCTGCTAGTTCGTGTACTTCTTCCAGGTTCATTGGGCTTCCCCCCGTAATTACAGCAATTACCGGGTTATCGCCGGCAGCTTCATTCAATTTTCGTAAATAATCCAGCTGATTTTCAGGAAGATTATAATCCAACCTATCTCCAAAAGTTTCTGAAGCTATAGACTCCCCTTCTTCACCTTCTAATACGCCGGAAATCCCTAACACGGCAATAGTAGCATCGCTATTTCCAGCATTCGGCGAAGCCCAATCCTGCGGGTTAGCATTTGGACGATCTAACAAAGTCCCCTGCCGGTATTGCAACTGACTTTGAGGTTCTATAGCCCCGGCAATTCCTTCAATAATAGTTACTAAATTAGGATTAACACCATGATAATTACCTAATAAAATCTCAATACTTGTAGCATTTGGCCCGGTAATAAAGTATTTCGCCAGGTCATTTTTCAAAGGAAGTACATCATCATTTTTAAGCATCACGATAGACTTTTGGGCAGTCTCCCTGGCCAATGCCCTGTGCTCCCTTGTATTAATATCTTTTGCAGAAAGTTTAGAATAAGGATTATTTGTAGGGGAATCAAAAAGACCAAGTTTAAACTTGGTTTTCATCAAAATGGCAAGTTGCTTGTCTATTTCTTTTTCGGTCACCAAGCCTTGATTTACCGCTTCTACCAAAGAAGGATAAACGCTACCACAGTTAAGGTTAACGCCGCTTTTTATGCCGAGAGCCGCAGCTTCTTCAGGAGTTCCCACAACATTGTGACCTCCATAAAAATCTTCCAATGCCCAGCAATCGCTTACCACATGGCCTTTAAAACCCCACTTATCCCGTAGCACATCGGTAAGTAAATATTCATTTGCACAACAAGGTTCCCCGTTAGTAGCATTATAAGCGCACATAATAGTCTCTACCTCAGCATTTACAAGAGCTTCAAAAGCTGGCAGGTAAGTTTCCCATAAATCTTTTTGTGAGGCTATTGCATTAAATTCGTGCCTTAATTTCTCTGGACCGCTATGCACCGCATAATGTTTTGCTGCAGCTGCCGTCTTAAGGTATTTATCATCATCTCCCTGCAGGCCTTTTACGAATGCCACCCCCAATTTTGCAGTAAGAAAAGGATCTTCCCCGTAAGTTTCCTGTCCTCTTCCCCACCGCGGATCACGAAAAATATTAATATTCGGAGTCCAAAATGTTAGTCCGCTGTATTGTCTTCTATATCCATTTTCAACGGCGGTATTATGATTTCCCCGGGCCTCATCTGAAATTGCCGAAGAAACTTTAAAAATTAAATCTTCATCAAAAGTAGCACCCATCCCAATAGCCTGAGGAAAAACCGTGGCGACACCAGAACGACCAATTCCGTGCAATGCTTCATTCCACCAATTATATTTAGAGATACTTAATCTCTCTATTGCCGGGCTATCGTGCATCATTTGCATCGCCTTTTCTTCTAAAGTCAATCGATTGATTAAATCAGCAACTCTTTCATCTACACTTAATGACTCGTTCCTAAAACCATAATCCATGCCTTTCTCCTGGGCATTAATTGACCCCAGATTTCCGAAAACAAAAACCAACAGAAAGGCTCCCAATACTTTATAATTCATAATTTTATGAGTTTAAAGTTTATAAATCATTAAATAAACGATTTTTTCTTAAAAATGTCTTAACAAATTAAACATAAATTTATCATAAACACAACCGATTGCATACAAAATTTTGTCGGCAAGCTTTTTTTGTCTAATTTTCAGCTCACAATCGTTTGATAATATTATAATGAATTTAAAGAAATTTATTTCCCTGGCCTTTTTATGCCTTTTCGCAGTCAATATTCAAGCCCAGAAAGGTTATGAACTCTGGTTAGATTATACAGAAATACAGGATCCTGGTGTTGAAAAAAAATATGCACCTTTTCTAAATAATGTGGAATTAATTGGTAATTCTTCTACAATTCAGGCTATAAAGGAAGAGTTACAACTAGCTCGAGAAGGTTTTGCTTTTGAAAATTCAAAACTCAGTAATGATTCAAAATTAATTATTGGAATACAAAGTAAACTGCCAACGGCAATAAGAAACATTGTCAATACTGAAAACCTGGGAGAAGAAGGTTATAAAATCACTTCTCTTAATAATGGAAAGACTATTGTAGTAAGTGGAAATTCTGAGATAGCGCTTCTTTATGGAACTTACGGCTTGCTTCGCGAAATGCAGCAAAAAAATGATATTTCAGATTTAAAAATTGAAGAAAAACCGGAAATCCAGAAGCGTGTTTTAAATCACTGGGATAATTTAGACCGCACGGTAGAACGTGGGTACGCCGGTTTTTCAATTTGGGATTGGTATCTTTTACCCGAACTTATAAAACCCGAATATAAAGATTACGCCCGAGCTAATGCTGCAATAGGAATTAACGGTACGGTCTTGACCAATGTAAATTCTAACGCGCTAATTCTAACCCCTCATTATATTGAAAAAGTAAAAGCCCTGGCCAAAGTTTTTCGACCTTACGGAATCCAGGTTTACCTAACGGCAAGATTTTCTGCCCCAATTGAATTAGGCGATCTTGATACTGCCGATCCTTTAAATGAAGATGTGAAGCAGTGGTGGAAAAACATTGCTGATGAAATATATGCTGAAATCCCCGATTTTGGAGGTTTTCTAGTTAAAGCTGATTCGGAAGGCCAACCAGGACCTTTTCAGTATAATAGAACCCACGTAGACGGCGCCAATATGTTGGCCGAAGCGGTTGCTCCCCATAACGGAATCATAATGTGGCGAGCCTTTGTTTATTCTGAAGAAGATCCTGACGATCGCGCAAAACAAGCTTACGACCAGTTTATTCCTTATGATGGAAAATTTGCAGATAATGTTTTGGTACAGGTTAAAAATGGTGCTATAGATTTTCAACCTAGAGAACCATTCCACCCAATGTTTGGGGCAATGCCAGATACTCCTTTAATGATGGAATTTCAAATAACTCAGGAATATTTAGGCTTCAGCTCTCACCTGGTTTTTCTTCCAAAACTGTTTGAGGAAGTTTTAGACGAAGACACTTATGCCGATGGTGAAAACTCTACGGTAGCCAAAGTAATTGACGGCACAAATTCAAATAAAAAATTAACCGGAATAGCTGGGGTTGCCAATATTGGTACTGAAAAGAACTGGACAGGACACCCCTTTGGGCAGGCAAACTGGTATGGCTTTGGGAGATTGGCCTGGGATCCTTATATGGATTCTAAAGATATCGCAGAAGAATGGTTAAAAATAAATTTTTCTAATGAAGAAGACTTTATAAAACCTATGACCGATCTCTTAATAGAATCTCGCGAAGCGGTAGTAAATTACATGACACCTTTGGGACTACACCATATTATGGCCACCAGTCACCATTACGGTCCGGGGCCATGGGTAGACGATCTTGGCCGGCCAGAATGGAACCCCGTATATTATCATAAAGCTGATAAAAATGGGATAGGGTTTGATAGAACCAGTTTTGGCAGTAATGCACTTGCCCAATACGCTAAACCTATTGAAGAAAAATATAGCAATCCTGAAACCACGCCTGAAAAATACTTACTGTGGTTTCATCATCTTCCCTGGGACTACAAAATGGATAATGGTAAAACGCTTTGGGATAATATGGCTCTACATTATCAAAAAGGTGTAGAACAGGTTGAAGAAATGCAGGCTACCTGGAAAAAAATGGAACAATATGTAAATGAAACAGAATTTAAAAAAACCTCCATGTTACTGGAAATTCAGTTAAAAGAAGCAAAATGGTGGCAAGATGCATGCCTGAGCTATTTTCAGAAATTCTCTGAAATGGAGTTACCTGCCGGAGTACCTGAACCAGAACATAACTTAGAATATTATAAATCAATAGAACGTCCATATGCACCAGGTATAAATCCTTCCTGGTAACACAAAAATTTATAAAAATGACCAAACAATTAACAGCAATCGTAACGGGAGCAAACGCTGGACTAGGTTTTGCAACAGCCAAAAAATTCTGTGAAAAAGGAATTAAAACTTACGTAAACGGAAGAAATAAAGAAAAGACCGAAGAGGCCTGTAAAGAATTAGGCGAAAACGCCATACCCTTTATTCTGGATCTTAATAATTTAGATCAAATTCCCGCAGCGATAGAAAAGATTGGGCAGGAAGCCGAAAGTATTGATATTCTGGTTAATAATGCCGGGATTAATATGAAAAAAGAATTCCTGGAAGTAACCAATGAAGAATTTCAGAATATTTTACACACTAATGTTTTGGGACTTTTCGCAATTAGTCGGGAAGTGGTAAAAATAATGAAGAAGCAAAACTCGGGTAGTATCATCAATATTAGCTCGATGGCTGCCCAATATGGTATTCCTAAAGTTATTGCTTATTCTGCCAGTAAAACTGCAGTTGATGGGATGACGCGTGCTATGGCTGTAGATTTAGCGCAATTTGGAATTCGTGTAAACGCGGTGGCGCCCGGTTTTATTGAGACTAATATGTCTCGAAAAGCTTTAAACAACGATCCTGAAAGAAAAAATAAGGTTTTATCCAGAACGCCAATGGGTAAATTAGGGCAACCTTCAGATATTGCTGATGCAGTTTACTATTTTGCTACTAATGAATCATCATTTGTTACAGGAACAATTCTACCGGTAGACGGTGGAAATTCAATAGGATTTTAGGATGATTGCAATGCAACAAACCATGCGATGGTACGGCCCTAACGATGTACTATCGCTAAAAGATTTAAAACAGGCCGGTATAACTGGAATAGTTACCGCTTTACACGAAATTCCCGTAGGTGAGATTTGGACCAAAGAAGCTATTCTGGAAAGAAAAAATCTCATAGAAAGCCACGGCCTGGAATGGAGCGCGATAGAAAGCCTGCCGGTGCATGAAGACATAAAAAAAGAATCGGGAAACTATAAAGAATACATAGAAAATTATAAAGTAAGCCTTCAAAATATTGGCAAATGCGGTATTCGCGTTGTCGCTTATAATTTTATGCCAATTCTGGATTGGGTTCGCACAGATCATTTTCATGAAAATGAAGAAGGTGCTGCAGTTTTAAAATTCGATCCTTTAAAATTTGCCTATTTCGACTTATTTCTACTGAAAAGAAAAAATGCAGAAAAAGATTATACCGAAGAGCAAATTACTGCAGCCAAAAAAGTAGGTGACAATCTTTCTTCTGAAGAAAAAGATGAACTTTTTAAAAGTATTCTTTTAGGATTACCGGGAAGTACCGAAAATTTTACAGCCGAAATTATTAAAGATCTCCTGGAATCATATTCACATATTAACGATGAAAAATTACGCAAAAACCTCGTTAAATTTTTATCTAAAGTTACCCCAACAGCTGAAGAAAGCAATGTAAACCTCGCTATTCATCCAGACGATCCGCCGTTTTCGGTATTAGGCTTGCCACGTGTAGTGAGCAACCACGAAGACCTGAAATTTATCTTTGAAAACGTAAAAAGTAAATCCAACGGACTCTGTTATTGCACCGGGTCTTTAGGTGCAAATCCTGCTCACGATCTTCTTGAGATTTACGATGAATTTGAAGAAAGAATTCATTTTTTACACCTCAGAAATGTAAAAAAGAAAGTAACCGGAGTATTTATGGAATCTAACCATCTGGATGGTGATGTTCCAATGTTAGAAGTGGTGAAACGCATTATAAAAACAATGCAAAAAAGGAATCAAAGTATCCCAATGCGCCCGGATCACGGCTACCTGCATACTTTAGAAGCTAATAAAAATTATTATGCGGGTTATTCTTTTATAGGCAGATTAAAAGGTCTTGCTGAACTGCGCGGACTCGAATTAGGATTACAGGAATCATTTAAATAATTACTATGAATTCACTAAAAATATTTCAAAAATCGTTTTTTATTCTTGCGTTTGCTGCAGCATGTACCGCCTGCAAGTCCAATACCGATTCTGAAGAAAAAGAAGTTAAGGCTCAAACAGAAGATTCTTCAGAAATGGGACTAAAAGATTATTATGAAGATTATTTCCCAATGGGAGTGGCGGTTGCCCCAAATTCTGTCAAAGGAAAATCGGCTGAATTGATCAAAAAGGAATACAACAGTATCACGCCAGAAAATGTGATGAAAATGGGACCTATTCATCCCGAAAAAGATAAATTCTATTGGGAAGACGCCGATCTACTCGCCGAATTTGCAAAAGAAAACAATTTAAAAATGAGAGGGCACGCTCTGGTTTGGCATCAACAAACGGGCGGTTGGATCTTTGAAAATGAAAATGGTGGCAAAGTAAGCAAGGAGGAATTGCTTAAGCGAATGAAAAATCATATAGATTCTGTTGTTCCACGTTATTCTGATATTATTTATGCCTGGGATGTTGTAAACGAAGCCGTGGCAGATGATTCTACGAAAGTATATCGAGAATCAGAATGGCTTAAAATTGCCGGAAAAGATTTCCTGGTAAAAGCCTTTGAATATGCAGGAGAAGCTGATTCTGATGTAAAATTATTTTACAACGATTATAACGCCATTATTCCTGAAAAACGAGACCGCATTATTGAATTATTAAAATATCTTCAGGAGAATGATGCCCCAATTGATGGTGTGGGAATCCAGGCGCACTGGTCAATTCACGGCCCTTCAGAAGAAGAATTAAGAGAAGCCCTGGATTTGTATTCAGCATTGGGCCTGGAAATTCAAATTACCGAACTTGATGTTTCACTTTATCCCTGGGAAAAGGAACGCCGCGAACTTAAAGAAGGTGAATCAGATGAATTTACTCCAGAACTGGAACAAAAACAAATTGAAGTTTACGATATGTTTTTTAGGGTTTTTAGAGATTACAAAGACGTAATTACCGGGGTGACTTTCTGGAATATTTCAGACAGATATTCGTGGCTAGACACCTACCCTGTTGCGGGACGAAAGAATTATCCGCTTTTATTCGATGAAAATTTTGAACGTAAAAAAGCATACGAAAAAGTGGTTGAATTTGAAACCCAACCCGAAACCAAAACTCCTTAAAAATGCCAAAACCATCAATTATCAATTTGCAAAAAGTTTGCTCTCTTTTTCTTTGTTTCGGCTTTCTCCAAATTGCTTTTGCGCAAAAGGATTATGTAAGTTTTGAGAAGGTTGAAAAGGCTTTTCCATTAAATTCTGTAAGGCTATTTTTAGACTCAGAAGATCACGAGGGAGTTCATTTAGTTGCTGAAGATCTACAAACAGATTTCAAAATAGTAACCGGCAATGAGCCTGAAATTTATTCAGAAGAAATCAATGGAAAGTACCCGGTAATTATTGGAACTATTGGAAAAAGTAAATTGATTGATGAGTTAATTACCAGCGCTAAGTTGGACGTTTCTGAAATAGAAGGAAAATGGGAAAACTTCTTAATTGAAGTGGTTGAAAATCCATCGCCGGGAGTAGAAAAAGCTTTGGTAATTGCTGGCAGCGATAAACGAGGAACTATTTTTGGAATGTTTGATCTTTCAGAAAAAATGGGAGTTTCTCCGTGGCACTGGTGGGCAGATGTTCCGGTTAAAAAAGTAGAGCAATTATATGTAAAACCAGGAAGCTATACATCGGGAACCCCAAAAGTTAAATACCGCGGAATTTTTATAAATGATGAAGAACCTGGACTTGGAAATTGGGCCCGGGAAAAATTTGGTGGCATAAATAGCAAAATGTATGAACAGGTTTTTAAACTTATTCTGCGTTTAAAAGGAAATTATTTATGGCCTGCCATGTGGGGAAAAGCTTTTAATGAAGACGATCCTAAAAATCCGGTCTTAGCCGATAAATATGGGATTGTAATGGGAACATCTCATCACGAGCCTATGGTTAGGGCGCAAAAAGAATGGGGCACGCATCGGGAAAATTACGGGAACGGTGAATGGGATTACCAAACTAATGCTGAAGGTTTACGCGACTTTTGGAGAGACGGTTTTGAAAGAAACCAGAATTACGAAAATCTCGTAACCATAGGAATGCGTGGTGACGGGGACGAACCAATGACCGAGGGCACCGCTATAGAATTACTGGAAACTATTGTCGCAGATCAGCGCCAAATTATTGAAGAAGTTACCGGGAAACCGGCAAGTGAAACCCCGCAGGTTTGGGCTTTGTATAAAGAAGTCCAGGATTATTACGACCAGGGAATGCGCGTTCCCGATGATGTTACTTTACTCCTTGCTGATGATAATTGGGGAAACATACGAAAATTACCAGACCCGGAAGATGAACCCCGGGAAGGCGGCTACGGAATTTACTATCATTTTGATTATGTAGGTGGGCCGCGGAATTATAAATGGCTAAATACCACGCAAATTGAGCGGGTTTGGGAACAAATGAATCTTGCGTATCAATACGACGCTACCGAATTATGGGTGGTAAACGTAGGCGATTTAAAACCAATGGAATTTCCAATTAGTTTCTTTTTAGATTTTGCCTGGGATCCGGAAGCTATAGATGCTAATGATCTTAAAGATTATTCGAAAGATTGGGCCAAAAAGCAATTCGGCGAGGAATATGCTTCGGAAATTGGTGAAATCTTAGATACATACACTAAGTATAATAGTCGCAGAAAACCTGAAATGCTGAGTCCGGAGACTTATAGTTTAATCCATTATAATGAAGCGGAAAACGTAGTAAAAGATTATAATAAATTAGTTAAAAAAGCAGAAGAAATATACAAGAGACTTCCTGCCGAATATAAAGACGCCTATTTTCAATTGGTTTTGTTTCCGGTAAAAGCATCGGCCAATTTAAATGAATTGTATGTGGACACCGCCAAAAACCAATTGTATGCAGAACAAGGTCGTGCTATAGCAAATTCTTATGCTGAAAAAGTAAAAGAATTATATAACATAGATTCAGCATTAACTGAAGAATATCACAATATCGCCGATGGCAAATGGAACCATATGATGTCGCAAAATCATATTGGCTATACTTACTGGCAACAACCCGAAGAACAGGTTATGCCAGAGGTTAAAACCATTGAAGTTGCTAAAAAACCTGAAATGGGTGTTGCAATTGAAGGTTCTAAAGAATCCTGGCCCGCTTCAAATGAAACGGCAAGACTGCCAGAATTTACTTTTGTAGCAGATCAAAAATATTATGTTGAAATCTTTAATAAAGGAAAAGGAACTTTCGATTTTAAAGTAAAGAAAAACGATAAATGGATTCAGGTTTCAGAAGAATCTGGTTCAGTTTCAGATCAAAAGAGAATTTCAGTTAGTATTGATTGGAACAAAGTTCCAAAGGGAAAATCTACAGGAAATTTTAGTATTCAGCAGGGCAGAAAATCAGTTAAAATTGAAGTTCCAATCCATAACATCAGTCCTGGAAACATAAAAGGTTTTGTAGAAAGCAACAATTATATTGCTATAGAAGCTGCCAACTATAGCGAAAAAGGCAATATCGAAAAAGGATGGACTTTAGTGCCGAATTTAGGAAAAACACGCTCAACAATGACTGCTTTTGCTAAAACCCCAACCCACGGAGAATGGTCAGAAAATAATCCATACCTGGCATATGATTTTCATAATTTAAGCACAGGAAATATGAAAATAGAATTCCTGCTTTCTCCTACACTCGATTTTCATAATAAGGGAGGGTTAAGATTTGCGTATTCTATTGACGATAAAGAACCGCAGATTATTAATTTGCATCAGGATACTAAAGATGATTGGGGTACTTCGGTAGGGAATAATATTACCAGGGTAACTTCAGAATTAAATCTAGAAGAAAAAGGAAATCATACGTTGAAAATTTGGGCTATAGATTCTGGAATTGCGCTTCAGAAAATAATTATTAGAAAAGGAGAAATAGGAGAATCTTATTTAGGCCCACCAGAGAGCAAAACTGCTAAATAAACAAAATTGAAGAAGATTTTCAGCTTTAAAAACCTGATTCCAGCCAATTAAAAAATAGTATATTCATCAGTGTAAAACCATTTAACTAAAAACAAGATGAGCAACCTCCCAAGACGAAAATTTTTGCAACAAACGGCATTGGCCACAGCCGGTTTAAGTTTATCTGGATCACTTTTAGCAAATCCTATTTCTATTTTTTCAGCAAATGATACGGTTAATTTTGGGGTAATTGGTTGCAAAGGTATGGGCTGGGCCAATATACAGGCACATTTAAAATTACCTAATATAAATTGTATAGCCCTGGCAGATATAGACCAGCGTGTTTTAGATGAAAGATCTGCCCAGATAAAAGAAATAAGCGGCAAGGCACCAACACAGTATAAAGATTATCGTAAAATGTTAGAAAACAAAGATATTGATGCGGTAATTATAGGCACGCCAGACCATTGGCATTGTTTAAATATGGTAGATGCCCTGCAGGCTGATAAACACGTATATGTAGAAAAACCTCTGGCTAACAGTATTGAAGAATGTAACGTAATGCTTGATGCAGGCAGGAAGTATAATAAAATGGTTCAGGTTGGCCAATGGCAACGAAGCGGAAAACATTATGACGATGCCATAAAATATGTGCAATCGGGTGAACTTGGGCAAATTCGATTAGTTAAATGCTGGGCTTACCAGGGTTGGATGAATCCGGTTCCGGTTAAACCCAATTCTACTCCACCGGATGGTGTAGATTACCAGATGTGGTTAGGCCCCGCGCCAGATAGGCCGTTTAACGAAAATAGATTTCATTTTAATTTTAGATGGTTTTGGGATTACGCCGGTGGCTTAATGACCGATTGGGGCGTCCACGAGATAGACATCGCACTTTATGCTATGGGAGCAAAAGCACCAAAATCAATTTTAGCTTCAGGCGGAAAATTTGCTTATCCTAATGATGCTTCTGAAACCCCGGACACTCTCCAAACCGTCTATGAATTTGAAGATTTTAACCTCTTATGGGAGCACGCCACGGGTATAGATGGCGGAAACTACGGAAGAACCGAGGGTATAGCTTTTATTGGAAATAACGGCACCTTAGTAGTAAACCGTGATGGTTGGGAAGTTATTCCTGAAGGAGAAAATAAAAATGATGAATGGGTGACCAAAACTAAAAGAATAGATCTAATTACTCCACAAGGAAATGCGTTAGAAAATCACGCCGAAAATTTTGTATCAGCTATTCGAGTAAACGATAGTTCAAAACTCACCTGCGGCGTAGAAACCGGAAGTATTGCCGCAATAACCGCTCATATGGGGAATATCGCCTATAAAACCGGAAAAAAACTGTACTGGAATGCTGAATCTGGATCATTCGAAGATGCTGAGGCAGATGCGTTGGTAAGAGCTAATTATCATAACGGCTGGAAACTCCCAAAAGTTTAAAAATCCACGTCTCAAAATTACCAGCGAACCCCTTTTACATTCATCTCCAGGCTGTAAAGAGCCTGTTGAGCAGTGATAAAAAGGGTTTGTTGGTCTTTACCACCAAAAGTCACATTGGCTGTCCAATCTTTATCTATTGGAATATGCTGAATTTTATTTCCAGATTTATCGAAAACTGTCACGCCCTTACCGGTAAGATAAATATTACCCTTATTATCTATCGTCATTCCATCTGAACCTAATTCAGTGAAAAGTTTTTTATCTGAAAGGCTTCCATCAGGATTAATTTTATAAGAATAGGTTTTATTAGCACCTATATCGGCGATGTACAAGGTTTTCCCATCAGGAGTTCCAATAATTCCGTTAGGTTGTACCAGATCATCCACTACAATATTTATTTCGCCCTGCGGATTCACATAATAAACGCGCTCCTCTTCAATTTCCTTTTCGGTACGTTCCCAGTAATCCCTCTGATAATAAGGATCTGTAAAGTAAAGTCCGCCATCCGGACCAATCCATAAATCATTGGGACCGTTTAACCAATTTCCCTGGTAAGAATCAACTAAAACTTCAACCTCTTGTTCAGGATTAATTTTCCATATTTCAGAATTTTTATCAGCAGCGGCTAGAAGATTTCCCGCATCATCAAAATAAAGTCCGTTTGCCCGGCCCGAATTTTCCATAAAAACCGAAACAGCACCATCTTCTACAGACCATTTATGGATTCTGTTGTTCGGCTGATCGGTAAAATATACATTCCCCTCAGCATCTGAAGCTGGCCCCTCAGTAAACTCAAACTCGTTTGAAATAAGCTGGGGTTTTTGCCCATCTTTAATCAAATTCTTTTGTGAGCTACAGGAAATAAATCCTAATCCGAGGATTACAAACGATAACAAATTTAATTTCATAGTTTCCATAAAAAAGCCTTTCTCTAAAGATAAAGAAAGGCTTTTAAAAGCAATTTAATCTGCTATATTTTAAGGCAAAATTTATGTAGAAATCTTTTCTCCAAGGTTATTTATCGTCATTCTGAATTTATTTCAGAATCTAAGCTTCATAGAATTATTTCAAGTTAGAAGCTGAAACAAGTTCAGCTTGACGAACCCTCAGCCCTGGCCTTCCAAATTCTAAATAAATCTATAAAGTTTTAGAAACTTTGCAGGAATAAAATTACCACCTGTGATGTACTTCCTGTTTTAGATATTCATCATAAATTTTATTCATTTCTTTAATTTTGTCGTTGCTAAGTTCAGGTCTATCATATATTGATAAATTTGAAAGCAATTGTTCTTCTTTGGAAGCCCCGGGAATGGTACAACTAACTTCCGGGAATTTTAAAATCCACTGTAAAGCTATTGGAGCTAAATTTTGAACTTCCGGGAACAACTTTTTAAGCTCTTCGACGGCTTTTAGACCGCGATCGAAGTCTATTCCTGAAAAGGTTTCTCCTTTATCGAAAGCTTCTCCATTTCGATTAAAATTCCGGTGATCTTCTTTATCAAAACTGGCATCTTTATCAAACTTTCCGGTTAACAATCCGCTGGCAAGGGGCACACGGGCTATAATCCCGATATCCTTCTTTTTAGCTCGTTCAAAGAAAAGCTCTGAAGGTCGCTGCCTGAATAAATTAAATATAATTTGAACGGTTTCTACATTATCATATTCAATCGCTTTTAAAGCTTCTTCAACTTTTTCAACACTAACACCAAAATGCAATATTTTACCCTGATCTTTTAATTTTTGAAAGGTTTCAAAGATCTCGGGGCGATAATATACATCGGTGGGTGGACAGTGCAACTGGATTAGATCTAGCGCTTCAAAACCGGTTCTTTTAAGACTTTCTTCTACATAAGCGGTCAGTGCTTCAGGCGTATAATTCTGTGCCGTATGCGGGTTGATTTGTCTTCCACATTTGGTAGCCACAAAAACACGCTCAGACCTGGATCTAACCACGCGGCCTACAGCTTTTTCGCTTAAACCGGCTTCGTAAACATCGGCCGTATCAATAAAATTAATTCCTTTATCTATGGCGGTATTAATGGTTTTCTCAGCAGTTTTATCACTAAAACCGGATCCCCACTTTCCACCTATTTGCCAGGTTCCGAGGGAAATCTCTGAAATTTCAAAACCTGTTTTTCCTAATTTTCTATAATTCATATAATTTTTTTCTTCTTTCAATTTACAAAAACCTCACTACAAGATATAATCTGTACTTACAAAATTGGAAGTTTTTGAGTTTAATAATTCCTGTAAGATCTCATTATTGTAATCATTATCTTTTGAAGCTACAAAAGTCCTAATTGAGAAAGATCTTAAGGCATCGTGAACACTTAGCGTACTTACCGCGGAATCTTTTCTTCCAGTAAAAGGAAAAACATCTGGCCCACGCTGGCAGGAACTATTAAGATTTACCCGGCACACTAAATTTACCAGTGTATCTATAAGCGGAGCGATTTCCTGAATATCCTTACCAAATAAACTAACTTGCTGGCCATAGCTGGAATCAGCCATTTCATCTAAAATCTCCTGAATATCTGTAAAAGGTTTAATTGGTACCACGGGACCAAATTGTTCTTCCTGGTAAACCCGCATTTTTTTGCTTACCGGGAAAAGAACTGCCGGATAGATATAATTTTCTGAAATTTCACCGCCCTTTTCATTTAAGATTTCAGCACCTTTTTCCCTGGCATCATCAATTAATTCTTTAATATAATCGGGTTTATCGGCTTCAGGCAAAGGAGTAAGTTTTACGCCATCTTCCCAGGGATTTCCGAATTTTAATGCATCTACTTTTTTAGCAAAACGCTTATTAAATTCCTCCCTGATATCTTCGTGAACATAAATAATTTTAAGCGCGGTACATCGTTGCCCGTTAAAGGATAAAGACCCCGAAATACATTCTTCTATAGCCAGATCTAAGTCGGCATCTGGTAAAATAATGGCCGGATTTTTCGCTTCCAAACCTAAAACCAGTCGTAATCGGTTTTTATATGGGTGCTGATCCTGCAATGCGATAGCCGATTTACTATTTCCAATAAGCGCTAACACATCAATTTTTCCTGCCGCCATTATAGGTGCTGCTACTTCCCTGCCACGACCATAAATTACATTTACCACACCAGGTGGAAAACTGTTTTTGAATGCTTCAAGAAGTGGAGAAATAAGTAGAACTCCATTTTTTGCCGGTTTAAAAATTACGGTATTTCCCATAATAAGGGCGGGAATTAACAAGGCAAAAGTTTCATTTAAAGGATAGTTATACGGTCCTAAACATAAAACCACGCCAAGTGGACCACGGCGAATATGCGCGTGAATACCATCGCGTTTAAAGAATTTCGCACTATCACGATCTAATTGTTTATAATCTTCAATAGTATCATTAATATATTCAACTGTGCGGTCAAATTCTTTGCGAGAATCGGGGAGCGATTTACCAATTTCCCACATTAAATATTTTACAACTTCTTCCCGGTTAGTTTGCATTTCGGCCACAAAATTCTGCATACAGGAAATTCGCTCTGAAACCTTCATAGTAGGCCAATCGCCCTGCCCTTTTGCATAAGCTTTACAAGCTGAATCTAAAACTTCTAGCGCAGAATCTTTATCCATATGCGGAATAGTACCCAGTAAAGTTGGTTTGTAATTCTCTATGGAAGAAATAGTGGAATAAACCTCATCTGTCTGGCCATTCCATTTAATCAACTCCCCATTACTAAGGTAGTGTTGTTGATGAAGCAAGTTTGTGATCTGAAATTCCTGTGGTATTTTCATAATTTAAGTTTAAAAAGCTGGTTTAATAAGAGTTAGTTTTAAAATATTTTCTGATTTTTAGAAAAACAATTACCGGGACAAAAGCTACAGTTTCATCCCGGTTATAGTTGTTTTATAACTTTTTTTCTTCTCCAGAATTGGTTAAGAAAAGGTCTTCAAGCATTTAAAATTACACAAAAAAAACCTCACATTATTCTTCAGTATTGGATACAAGAAATTTATTAACCTTCAACCAGTGAATAAAAGCATCAAACCAGCGGTTACTGGTACGGTCTGGATTTCCAAGTCCGAAGCCATGGCCTCCATTTTGATAAAGATGAAACTCCACCGGTTTTCCGGCCTTATGCCAGGACTCGATTAAACCAAATTCTCCGTAGAAGAGAAAATCATCGGCAGCAATAACGTTGAACATAGGAGGAGCATCTTCTGGAACTTCTACTTCATTTAAACCTCCATAAATTGGAGCGATAAATGCCAGATCCATGGTTTTGGAATTAAGTGTTGAATGCATGGTAAGACCGGCACCGGCCGAAAATCCCATCATACCTATATTGTTTGTATCAACTCCCCATTCTTCAGCCCGCTCAACGATCATAGCATAAGCAGCCTCGGCATCTTCGAGTTGGTTAGAAAGGTTAGAACGCGGTCTTTCCAGGCGCGTTTCCGGCGTGTCATCTGAAGATTCAGCTGGAGGAGTGGCTGGTCTTTCCATGGACGCCCTAAAATCATCCAGAGATTTAGGAGTTGGGTGTAAGCGATATTTTAGTACAAAAGCGGTGATTCCCTGTTCTGCAAGCGCTTCGGCAACTTCCCAACCTTCATTACCTAAAGAAAGCCACCTAAAGCCCCCACCGGGAGCTACAATTACAGTTGTTCCGTTGGCTTTTTCAGGATCGGGCAGAAATGGGGTAAGAGTCGCTTTGGTTATATTTCTCGCCATGGGATCTCCCCACTGGCGAAACCAGGTTTCTGAAGCGGGTTGATCTTCAACCCCACCTGTTTCTAACGGAATAGCATTAGGTTCTTGAGGAGTTTCAAGAGGGTAGATTGTTCCGTCTTGCGCCATTCCCGATGCAGCAACGAGGAATAAAATCGACCAAATGGCAGACTTTGCTAAGTTAATTGGTGTGTTAGACATAATAAATTAGTTTTAAAGTTAGTTATTCAAAAAAATATAATTCACATTTTAAGGTTCACTTATTATTAATCGCATCTCCAATACTTCCTGCTCAACCTGGTCGATTTTAATATATCTATATAAGTTCCATTTTAGGCCTACTATTTACTCAGCAGTTATCTTCCGTTAAAGAAAATCATCACTCCAATAACCAATAATACTACAAGAATAGAAACTACAATATCAACCCAGTTATAGCTGTTTTTGTTGTTTTTCTTTTCTTCTTCAGAAATTGTCTGGAACGTAAGATTATCGGTTTTAATTTTTGAAGGAATACTGGTTAAGAAACTTACCACGGTAATTAGCACTACACAGAAAAGGAAGAACCAGGCCGCGAAAGTTAAAAAGTTAATATCTCCTACCAGGAATAAGAACCCGTCTGGATCTAATGAATCTTTAAATAATTCCAGGATAATCCTGAGAGCTCCTACAATAAATCCAACTACTAAAGTCACAAAAGCACCCTGTGCGTTTATACGCTTATAGAAAATACCCAGTAAGAATACAGCGGTAATTGGAGGTGCGATATATGATTGTACTTTCTGTAAATATTCATATAAAACTCCGGAAATATTCGCCATAATCGGGATCCAAATAATTCCGATGATCACGATAATCACAGTTGCGATTTGCCCGGTTCTCACCAGTTTTTTCTCCGGGGTATTTGGTCTCAATTTTTTATAAATATCTACCGTAAATAATGTAGAACAAGAATTAAAAACTGAAGCTAAAGAACTCATTAATGCAGCAAGTAATCCGGCAGCTACAAGTCCGCGTAATCCTGAAGGTAATAAGTTACTCATCAAAACAGGAAAAGCTTCATCTGGGCTATCCCAATGTAATTCTCCACGCATCTTAAGCGTAAGGGCGATAATACCAGGAATTAAGAATAAGAATACCGGAAGTAATTTTAGTAAAGCGCCAAAAATAGTTCCTCGTCTTCCTTCTTTAATATTTTTTGCAGTAAGTGCACGTTGTACAATATACTGGTCTGTACACCAATACCAAATACCAACAATTGTACTGGTAATTAAAAGTGATGGCCAGGGAAAATCGGGATCTGAAGCAGAGCGCCACATATTAAGATATTCGGGCGTTACGGTTTCTTTCATACTTGCCCAACCTCCTACTTCATCTAAGCCGATAAACGTAAGGGCGGCAGCACCAAGCACAAGAATAATAGCTTGCAGGGTTTCCGTATAAACAACTGCCCGCATTCCGCCTAAAACGGTATAAATACCGGTTAAGATTACCGTAGAAAGTGCTCCGGTCCAGAAATTGATTCCGAGTAAAGCAGAAACCACAATACCTCCCGCATAAATAGTTACCGAAATTTTTGTAAGTACATAGGCGATTATAGAAAATACAGATAACACCCATCTTGACCTGGCATCAAATCGTTTTTCGAGAAATTCGGGCATTGTAAAAACACCACTCCTGGCGTAAAATGGTAAAAATACCCAGCCAAGAATAAGCACTACCCAGGCCTGTATTTCATAAATAAGCATTGGCAGCTTATTCCCCGCACCGGCACCGGCAAGGCCAACAACGTGTTCTGACCCAATATTGGATGCAAAAATAGAAGCTCCAACAACAAACCAACCCACATTTCTCCCAGCAAGAAAATAATCTTCGGTATTAGACTGTTTTTTTCTTATTACCCAAAAGGCAATTCCTGCTAACACCAAAAAGTACAGGCTAATCGCAATCCAGTCATAAATATCTAATGCTTTCATAACTTATTTTACTGAAAATTTAAAACTGGTTTTTGAAGAATAAGTCTCTCCCGGCTCCAATACTACAGAAGGAAAACCTTCCTGATTTGGAGAATCTGGGTAATGTTGCGTTTCAAGACAAAAGCCACTTCTATGACCGTAGTTTCCCTCGCCATCTGCCTGGGGAAGTGTCCCGTCTAGAAAATTCCCAGAATAAAACTGAATTCCCGGCTCATTGGTGTGAACCTCCAGCATTCTACCACTTTCCTCGTGATAAGCGGAAGCTGCAAAGCGCATTCCACTATCCTGCTCATTTAACACCCAGCAATGATCGTAACCCTGGCCACGTTCCAGTTGTTCATTTTTTCCTTCAATATGCTGTTCCACGGTTTTCGCTTCGCGAAAATCAAAAGGAGTTCCTGCCACATCCTTTAATTCTCCTGTTGGGATCAAAGTTTCGTTTACCGGTAAAAATTCATCAGCATTTATTTCAATTTTATGATCTAAAATAGTTTCAGAAAAATCTCCTGAAAGGTTAAAATAAGCGTGCTGGGTTAAATTCAATACTGTTTTCTTATCGGTTGTAGCATTATAATCTACTTCCAGGGCGTTATCCTCAGTTAAAGTGTAAACCACCGTAGTTTTCAGGGTTCCAGGATAACCTTCTTCCATATCTTCACTTATATAAGAAAGGCTAAGAGAATTTGCACTGGCATCATCAACAGTCCAAACCACTTTATCAAAACCTTTTTCACCACCATGCAGATGATTTTGCCCGTCATTTTGAGCCAGGGTATACTCTTCTCCGTCTAAGGTGAATTTTCCATTTGCAATGCGATTTCCAAAACGGCCAATTAAAGCTCCAAAAAACGGATTGTCCTTGGTGTATTGCTCTAAAGAATCAAATCCTAAAACCACATTCTCAAATTCGTCGTTCTTATTGGGAGCTTTTAAAGAAGTAATTCTACCACCATAAGTGATGATTTTTACTTCCATTCCATTTTCATTGGTGAGCGTATATTGCGCTACTTTTTCACCATCAGATGTGGTACCGTAGTCTTCTTTTTGCATTTCCGTTTTTTGGCTTTTTTCGGTATTCATTTCATTTTCTTTAGTTTCAGCTTCCTTGTCGCTATTTTTACACTGAATAAAAAACAAGGACAGAAAAACTATCCCGAAGCCGAAAAGATTATTTTTTGAAATTTTCATAATTAGATGCGTTAGGTTAGAAATTACATTCCGTGTTGAAACATATGGTAATACGCCTCATTAGCGTTTATTTTATCTTTAAATTCCCTAATACTGGTTTTGTCATCAATAACCAGTAATTCAATCCCGGCTATATCGCCAAAATCTTCCAAAAACTCAGTGGTTAATGCCTGTGTATACACCGTGTGATGTGCTCCCCCGGCTAAAATCCAGGAAGTAGCGGCAACTTCAAGATTGGGTTTTGCATCCCAAAGCACACGCGCTACCGGTAAATTTGGTAAATCGGCTTCCGGCGCTACCGCTTCCACTTCGTTTACAATTAACCTAAACCTATTGCCCATATCTATTAACGATGCATTTAAAGCATCGCCCTTTGGAGCGTTGAAAACCAATCTAACGGGGTCTTCTTTTCCACCAATTCCAAGCGGATGAACTTCACAGGTTGGCTTAGCATCAGCAATTGAAGGACAAATTTCCAACATATGCGAGCCTAAAACATAAGATTTTTGTGGGGTGAAATGATAGGTATAATCTTCCATAAAAGAAGTCCCTTCTTCTAATCCAACAGCCATAACTTTCATAGCACGTAAAAGCGCTGCGGTTTTCCAATCGCCTTCTGCGCCAAAACCGTAACCATCTGCCATTAGCCGTTGTACGGCAATACCCGGAAGTTGTTTCAGCTTTCCAAGGTTTTCAAAAGTATCGGTAAAAGCTTTGAAACCACCTTCGTCTAAAAATGATCTTAATCCTAATTCAATTTTAGCGGCGTCCACCAAAGAATCTCTTTGTGAACCACCCTCTTTCAGGTCCTGGCTTAAGTTATAATCAGCTTCATATTTCTTCAGTAATTCATTTATTTTTTCTTCTGAAATTTTATCGATATGCGCTACAACTTCTGAAGAATCATAACCGTTTACGGCCATTCCAAATTTCATTTCCGCAGCAACTTTATCACCTTCGGTAACGGCTACATTGCGCATATTATCTCCAATACGCGCTACTTTTAGATGCTGCAGTTCGTCCCAACCTAAAACCACTCGAGACCAAATCCCAAGTTTTTGCTGAACGCGATCTGTTTTCCAGTGACCAACAATTACTTTACGCTTTTTACGCATTCTGCTCATCATAAAACCAAATTCCCTGTCTCCGTGCGCTGACTGATGAAGATTCATATAATCCATATCAATTTTACCCCACGGAATTTCAGCATTAAATTGCGTATGTAAATGGCAAAGAGGCTTTTTAAGTAAGCTTAGCCCCTTAATCCACATTTTGGCAGGCGAAAAAGTATGCATCCAGGCTACGATTCCAATACAATTTTTATTGGCATTGGCGTCCTGACAAATATCAGTGATCTCATCTGCGGTCTTTACCGTGTCTTTCCATACTATTTTCAGCGGAAGATGTTTCGACTCGTTAAGTCCGTTTACAATTGCCTTTGAATCGGCGGCAACCTGGTTTAAGGTTTCATCGCCGTATAAATGCTGGCTCCCGGTGACGAACCATATTTCTTTTGCTTCTATATTTATCATTTGAATTCAGAATTATTTAGTTTTTTAAAAAACCCCACAGGTTTTTAAAGCCTGTGAGGTGATTATTAGGGTAGATATTAATTTTGGCCGTAATAGGCATTTTTGCCGTGTTTACGTTCGTAATGTTTTTTGATTAAGGAATCCTTCATTCTTGGTGCTTCCGGATTAATTTGTTTGGTAAGCAATGCCATTTTTGCCACCTCTTCCAACACCTTACTATTGTACACAGCTTTGGCGGCGTCTTTTCCCCAGGTAAAGGGACCGTGATTACCAATTAACACCATAGGTACTTCTTCATAAGAAAGGTTTTTATCTTTAAAACAATCTAAAATCTGGATCCCGGTATTATGTTCGTAATTCCCTTCTATTAGTTCATCACGCATTGGCGGTGCGCAGGGAATATCGGCGGTAAGATGATCGGCGTGTGTAGTTCCAAAAATAGGAATATCTAATTGCGCCTGTGCCCATGCTACAGAATATGTAGCGTGAGTATGGGCTATCCCACCAATGTTTTCCCAGTTTTTATAAAGAAAAGCGTGGGTTTTGGTATCAGAAGAAGGCCGCATTTCACCTTCAATCACAGTATTATCAAAATCCAGGATTACAATGTCTTCCGGTTTTAATTCTTCATAGGGAACGCCACTTGGCTTAATTGCAAAAACCTTTTTTTCACGATCTACGGCACTTACATTTCCGAAAGTATAGATCACCAGGTTTAAGGCATCAAGTTCCATATTGGCCTCGTAACATTCCTGTTTTAGTGCTTTATATTTAGAGCTCATTCACGGTAGATTTTCGGTTAATATTATTTTCAACAAAAGCGCCCAATTCTTTATATTCTTCCATTAAACCGGCGTAAGTTTCCAAAGCTTCCGGTTCAGGATGATATTCGGCTTCAAAATCACTGCCCAGTTTTTTACTGGCCTCGATTACATTTGGATAAAGCCCCGCAGCAACGGCTGCATAAACTGCAGCACCAAGAGCAGGAGCTTCATCTGAAGAAGCAACTTTTATGGGCATATTTAAAACGTTGGCTAGGGTTTGCATAATAAAGGGCGATTTTCTTGCTACTCCCCCAATACCAATTACGCTATTTATTTTTACTCCTTCTTCTTCAAAACGATCTACAATTTGTTTGGAACCAAAGCAAATGGCATTGATAAGCGCTTTAAAAATATGAGGTGCTTTTGAACCCAGTGAAAGTTTGGTAATCGCACTTTTTAACTCTTGGTTAGCATCTGGAGTTCTTCTCCCGTTTATCCAGTCTAAAGCAATAGGAATACTTTCTGAAAGCGGAATTTCTTCGGCTGCTTCAGAAAGTTTTTTAATGAAATCTTTATCAATTTCATCTCTAAGTTTTACTTTTTGTTCTTCGGAAATAATAGCTGAATTGAAAACCAAATTCTCCAAAGGCCAGTTTAGCACATCTTTAAACCAGGCGAGAGCATCGCCAAAAGCTGATTGTCCGGCTTCCAGGCCGATCATTTTAGGAATTACCGATCCATCTACCTGTCCGCAGATTCCGCGAACGGTTTTATCTCCAACATTTTCCTGTTCTGAAACGATAATATCACAGGTAGAAGTTCCCATAACGCGAACTAAGGTATGCTTATCTATTTTTGCACCAACCGCCCCGGAATGGGCATCGAAGGTTCCAACCGCGACTACACAATCGGTAGAAAGTCCAAGCTTTTCGGCCCAGACTGCACTTAAATTTCCGGCAACTTCATCTGAAGTATAGGTCTCGGTGTATAGCCTTTCCCGTAATTCACCTAAATAAGGATCCAGTTTATTTAGAAAATCTTTAGGAGGAAGCCCGCCCCAGCTTTCATGCCACATCGCTTTGTGACCTGCAGCGCAACGGCTTCGTTTAAAAGAAGCTAAATCCTGATTTGCAATAAGCATAAACGTCAATAGATCGCAATGCTCCATCCAGGAATAGGCGGCGTTTTTCACGGCTTCATCTTCACGAATAACATGCGCAATTTTTGCCCAAAACCATTCAGAAGAATAAATTCCACCTTCGTATTTGGTAAAATCTTCCCCGCCCCAGGTCCTGGCCAATTCGTTTATTTCATTGGCCTCGTTAATGGCGGTGTGGTCTTTCCAAAGTACCATCATTGCGTTTGGGTTCTCCTTCAAACCTTCTTCAAAAGCCAGCGGAGTACCTTCCTTTGTAACAGCAATTGGTGAAGAACCGGTAGTATCAATACAAATTCCTTTTACTGCAGAACCATCAACACTGGTTTTTGCTAAAACACCTTTTATTGTTTTTTCTAAGCCTTCAATATGATCTGCCGGATGTTGCCGAAATTGGTTGATTGCCGCATTACAATATTTCTTATCACGCCACTGCGGATAATAAAATGTATCAGTGGCCAGTTCTTCTCCACTCCCTGTATCTACAAGTACTGCTCTTACTGAGTCAGTTCCATAATCCAGGCCTATAACGTAATTCTTCATTCTTGGTATGCTATTTAAATCTTTTTTATTGCTATTCTTTTAATAATCTTATATTATAAATACCTGCTGTTCTGGATCCCGATTTGGCTTCAAAACGTATGGTGATTTTTTCCTCTTCATTATATTCTAAATTGTTTGGCAGTTTATATTCTTTAGAAAAAAATTGGTCGCCTTTTTCACCATTAAAATTTTCTTCAACCAGAACTTTATCATTTATATAAATACTGAATTCCCTATTTGCATCTTTTCCGTAGTAAGTAATTTGAAGTTTTTTGGCATTATTCTCCGTATCTTTTAAATCGTAGCTAAACCATCCCGTAGCATCACGCCAATGCCGATCTTGATGAACGCCGGTATTAGAATCTTTACTTTGAATAAAATGATCTGACTCCGGTTGCTGTTCACCGGGAACTACTCGGTCTATGGTATTTGCTTCCAGTTCCCGCTCAACGATTTCCTTTTCCTTTAAATCTTTTTGTTTTTTATGATAACTTTCTTTCGTTCCCAGTGGAAGATAAATGGCATATCTGGACTCGTGGATATTATAAAAAGGAATAAATTCCTGTTCCTTAAACTTTTCAGGATAAATACCATCGGCTACTGAAAAAATTAGATTTTCACCCGGATTCTTTTTGACTTTTTTCACCAGATCTTCTAGATTTTCAGATAAAAATACAGGCATTTGAGAGATTGGAATTTGAGTACCATCTGCAATATGACCACCCCGACTGTCATCGGCAAAAACTCCTTTTTGATCTTCCTTCCCGGTTTTTGTTCCCAAAACAATTGGTCCATACTTTAACGCAGCATAGTCTGAACCATCGGGAAGTTTTTCAGCTGTAATGTGCATAGGTAATTCAACTCTTATTTTATCCCCGTTTTCCCAGGTTCGGTTAATGCTTACATAAGAACCCGGATCCTGATTTACTGCAAAAGATTCTTCATTTATAAATATTTTAAACTGACCTTTTTTTACCCAGGAAGGATACCTCAGATGAAGAATAAAATTTTTCGGCTCCTTAGTCTTAATACTAAGATTCGTGGTTTCTTCTTTTGGGAAATCAGTTTGCTGGAGTATTTCTACATTTTGTTTTTCCCATTTTAAGGTAGAAGGAATAAAAAGATTTACATACAACTCGTTTTCAGAATGGGTATAAATAAACTGGTTATACTTTCCGTGATTTTCAATTCCGGAGCCTACACAGCACCAAAAACTCGTTTCCGGCTGGGAGTAAACCCGGTAATGGCCGGGACGCATTGGAGTAAAATATACAAAACCTCCTTTTTCTGGATGCTGGGAAGAAAGAATATGATTGTATAATGCTTCCTCATAATAATCTATATATTTTTCATCTGGATTAGTAAGAAATAATTTCTCACTTAACCTTAACATATTATAGGTGTTACAGGTTTCTGGCCCCTGCTCGCTGGAAATCATTTCAGAAAAATCTGTAGTAGGATGAAAATGCTCCCTAACACTATTTCCTCCAATGGCTACCGAGCGTTTATTGACCACGTTATCCCAGAAATAAGTCGCAGCAGTATGATAATCTTCGTTGTCATCTAAACCAGCAATTGTCTCAAAACCAATTACTTTAGAAATCTGCGTGTTGGCATGCATTCCATTTAGAATATCATTATTCGAGGCTAATGGTTTAAGCAGTTTTTGATGTGAAAATTTATAGGCCAATTCCAGGTATTTTTCTTCACCGGTGATTTTGGCCACATTTGCAAAAACTTCATTTAAACCACCGTGTTCGGAAACTAATAACTCCTGAATTTGTTCTTCTGAAAGCCCGCTGGTGACCTGCAGCATCCAGTCAGAAAAACTGATCAACATATCTTTGGCCTTAGATTTTCCGGCAATTTGATAAGCATCCCGAAGCCCTGCGTAGGTTTTATGAATGTTATATAGAGGCACCCATTTTCCATTTAAGCTAAAACTTGCAGCATCAATTTTGCCTTTAGAAATTTGACTCCATAATTCTTTACTTCCGGGAACGCCACCTATGTATCCGTTAGCATTAGCTTGCTGCGCTCTTTCTAATTCATTTAAACTATAGGTAAGCAACGAATCGGCTTTTTCACTTCCCGCTGAAGCCTGCATCTGGGCCAGGGCAGTAAGATAATGCCCCCCAATATGACCATCTAAGCCTGAATTTTCCCAATTGGTATAACTTTCTGCCTTTGGCTGCAACCCGGCTTCACGTAAAAAAGGTGCTAAAAGTTTATCGGGATTTAATTCTAAGATATAATCTAAATCAACCAGCATCGCATTGCGAAAAGGACCTTCTTCTAGGCTGACATCCTGAAGCTTAAAAGTTTCTAATTTGGTTTGCTGGCCAAACATAAATGTTGAGGCCAGGCAAACTAATAAGCTAAAAAGATTTATTTTAAGATCAGCAAAGGAAAATTTCATTTTAAATTATTTAGACGATAATACTACTACAGAAAAAGGTGGGAGGCTAACTTCCAACTTGCCTTTTCTCAATTTAAAATCTTTAAATTCAGCAATATTTATTTTATTAGGATTATCAAAAGTATTGTGATCCTGGATTTTCCCTGATTTCAGGATTTCAGCTTCAATATTATTAACATCTAAACCTTCCAAATCTATTTCTACTTTATGCTCTGCACTGGCATCAATATTTACCAATGAAATATTGGTATTTCCGGTTTCATTTTTAGAAGCTGAAACAGAAATTGCAGGCAACGATTCTCCATTGTAGGTATATTCAGGAGAATCAAACTCAACGGGTAATAACTGCGCATCGTGGTGTACGGTGTACATTTTAAATACGTGGTAAGTTGGCGTAAGAATCATTTTTTCACCTTCGGTTAGCGCCACTGCCTGTAAAACATTTACAGTTTGCGCCAAATTGGCCATTTTAACCCTCCCACTATGATTATTAAAAATGTTTAAGGTTGTACCGGCAATCATAGCGTCTCTCATAGTATTTTGCTGATATAAAAATCCGGGATTAGTACCTTCTTCAACGTCGTACCAGCCGCCCCATTCATCTACTACAAGATCTATTTCATTTTTAGGGTCATGCTTCTCCATGACTTCTATATGCCCTTTAACAAACTCATCCATTTTAAGCGCTTCTTCCATACTTTTAAAATAGATCTCCTCGTCATAGCCTGTAGCTGGACCTTTATTTTCCCAATCTATTACTGCATAATGGTGAAGACCAACGGCTTCAATTAAAGATTTTGGAACTTCTTTCATTAAAACTTCTGTCCAGTGATAATCGTCTCCGGAAGCTCCGGCGGCAATTCTGTAAAGATTGTCTTTATTTTCTCCGGCGGTCATAAAGGTTGAATACTGCTTATATATATTCGCGTAATATTCAACGGTCATATTACCACCGCAACCCCACATTTCATTTCCAATACCCCAATATTTTACTTTCCAGGGTTCATCTCTTCCATTTTCTTTCCTCAGCTTAGCCATAGGACTTCCTTCTGGATGGTTTGTATACTGTACCCAGTCCATAAAATCCTGAACTGTTCCGCTTCCTACATTTGCCGAAATAAAAGGCTCTGCACCCAGTTCTTCACAAAGGTTTAAAAAATTATGAGTACCAAAGCTGTTATCTTCGGTTACGCCACCCCACCAGGAGTTTACCATAGTAGGTCTGTCTTCCTGGGGGCCAATACCATCTTTCCATTGGTAAGTATCAGCAAAACAACCTCCGGGCCATCTTAGGTTTGGTATTTGTATTTCCTTTAAAGCTTCAATTATATCTATTCTCACCCCATCTTTATTTGGGATAGCACTGGTATCTCCTACGTAAAATCCATCATAAATAGATCTGCCCAGATGTTCAGCAAAATGCCCATAAATATGCTTACTAATTTTAGGCGCATCTTCTGCCGTTTTGAATGAAATTTTTGTCTCCTGCCCCTGTACATTAAAAACGAAGCCGAGCATAAGAGCAAATAAAATTTTAACTTTCATATTATTATTGATTTACAGTGAATTAAATATCTTTAAACTCCTTAAGTGTTAATTATACATTTCCAAATATAAATAAAAGTAAATCTCAAAAACAATTTTTCTTTAACAAATTTTTAATTTTGTAAGTTCAGAAATTAAATTCAATATTAGCATGGCCGCGTTTCGGTTTTAAATTTCAGGAAAAAAATGGTTCAGAAATACCAATTAGAAGACAAAGTTCTTCTGGCAGTAGATTGTATAATATTTGGTTTTGATGAGGAAGATTTAAAAATTCTTCTTATTAAAAGAAATTTTGAACCCGAAAAAGGAAAATGGTCTTTGATGGGAGGTTTTCTTAAAAGACACGAAAACCTTAATATCGCTGCTAACCGTATCCTTTATCAACTAACCGGAATTGAACAAATTTACATGGAGCAGTTGTACGCTTTTAGTGAAGTAGACCGGGATCCTGCAGAAAGAACCATATCGGTAGCCTATTTTGCCCTTATTAATATTAAAGAGCATGACAAGGCTCTAATTGATAAATATTCGGCCAAATGGTTTAGCGTCACAGAACTTCCCGAGCTTATTTTTGACCATTCTGAAATGATTACCAAAGCTATAAAAAGGTTACGCTACAAAACTTCTAAAAAGCCAATTGGTTTTGAACTTCTACCCGAAAAATTTACGATGCGCCAGCTTCAAAAACTTTATGAATCTATACTTGGAGAAAAGCTGGATAAACGCAATTTTATCAATAAAATCAATGCTTTGGATATTTTAATTAAACTGGAAGAAAAAGATATGAATTCTTCCCGGAAGGGTTCTTTTTTATACCAGTTTGATGCCGAAAAATATCAGCAGAAAGTGGAAGAAGGTTTTTCTTTTAAACTATGATTTAGCAAATACTACCCAATATTTTTTTCTAAATATTTTCAATAAAAAATCCTTTTGAGAGTAGTTTTATCGAACTTAATGAATAATCAACCGTAAAATTGAAATTAAAACTTTTCTCCCAAAAGGATGAAAATAAGTATTTATTGGGGCGTAATTTTTATAAATCTCTAATAGATTGCTAATTTAAGAAAAAAATTATAACTTGTGGTCATACAAACCATAAGTTTTTTATGCTGCGCCAGTTTTAATGAAAAATTTCAATAATTAATTATTCTAAAAAAGTTCTACACCCTAAAAATTACGATGAGGTCTATATGAAAGCACCCAATTTTAAAGTAGCCTGTTTAAATAGATGCTATTTATTATTAACCATCCTTCTATTATCTCCACTCTTCAATTATGGGCAGGTAGGAAATCTATTTTCTACAGATGCAGAACTTTCCAGTAGTTTAATTAATCAAATCTTTCAGGATAGCAAAGGCTATATTTGGATTGCCACCGAAGATGGTTTAGACAGGTACGATGGGGCCAAATTTTCAATTTATAAACAAGAACGGGAAGATTCTACTTCAATCTTAAACAATTATGTAAAGTCCATATTTCAGGATAGTGAGGGTGTTTTATATTTCGGTTTTTTTAATGGTTTACAATATTTTGACAACGCTACTGAAGAATTCCATGAAATTCCTCTCTTAACGGAAGATAGTTCTGCCTATCCCGCGCACGTTACCACTATGCTTGAAAGAGAAAATGGAGAAATTTTAATAGGAACTTCTGGGCAGGGCATTTTAAAATTAAGCCAGGAGAATGGTAAACCTGTTGCTAGGAAGTTTCCCGAGATGGTTCCCACTTCGTTTCTTGAAAAAATTTTTGAAGATAGAAATGAAAATCTATGGGCCATAAGCCAGGATAAAGGGCTATTTAAAATAACGCGCGAAGGTAAAATCACCGAGTATTTTAATGAAAATGATTATGAAACTCAAATTTCCAGTATTACTCAAGATCAAAATGGGAATTTGTACGTGGGGAGTTTGAGTGCGGGTCTGTTTAAATATAACCGTGAAAAAGATAATTTTAAATTTATAGAAGACTCTAAAAATCTACCGGTAAAAACACTTTTTGTAAATAAAGAGAATGAAATTTTTGTGGGTACAGATGGGATGGGTTTAAAGATCTATGATCCTGTAAGAGAAAAAATGAGTGTGAACGATTTTAGCATTGCTAATTTCGATTTTAAGAAAACTAAAATTCACTCTATAATGCAGGATAAAGCCGATAATCTTTGGCTCGGTATTTATCAAAAAGGAGTTTTACTAATTCCAGATAAGGCCAATAATTTTAATTATATAGGCTATCAATCGGTAAAAAACAACATTATAGGTTCCAACAGCGTGGTATCTATATTTAAGGACAGGCAAAAGATTTTGTGGGTAGGTACCGATGGGGACGGATTATATGGTGTAACCGAAGATAAAAAACAGCGTTTTCATTTAGGTCAAAATGGGATACAGGGATCGGCGAGTATTATGAGCATTTTCCAGGATTCCGAAAATGAATTATGGATTGGCACGTACCTTAACGGTCTCGCAAAAGTAAATAGGGAAACGCAGGATTTAAAATATATTGAGCCTTTTAAAGACGACAAAAATAATACCGTAGAACGCGTCTATAATATTACTGAAGATAGCAAGAAAAATCTTTGGATTGGTACCCTGGGATACGGACTTTATTCTTATAATCTTGAAACCAAAGAAAGCACAAACCGTAATGTTATTGAAAATGGAGCCCCTTTTGACCAGTTATATAATAAATGGATTAACTGCTTACTCCTATCTAATACCAATAAGCTTTATATAGGTACTTATGATGGGCTTGCCACCCTGGATTTAGAGAAAAATAGCTACCTGAACCAAAAAGGTGAAAACCATATCTTAACCAATAAAATTGTTTACAGCCTATATGAAGATGAAGAAAATAATTTATGGATTGGAACTTCTGAAGGTTTATTTTACAAACCACATAACGATACTATTACCCAAAACTACACTATGGAGCAAGGCCTTCCCAGTGATGTAATAAGCGCGATAGAGGAAGACAGCAATAATAATTTGTGGATAAGTACCAATAATGGTATTTCAAAATTCGAACTTCAAACCAAAGAGTTTAAAAATTACTATTTCCGGGATGGGCTTCAGGGAAATGAATTCAATAAAAACGCGTCTTATGCTGAAGCTAATGGTCGCCTATATTTTGGAAGCACCAACGGTATCACTTTTTTTGATCCTTCAGAAATAACTTCAAAAGGAAGTGATGTAGATTTAAGAATTACAGGATTTTATCTTCAAGACGAACCGGTAAAAAAAGGAATGAAATCTGGTTCTTATTCCATAATAGAAAAAGCAATTACTGATGCTGATACTATTGAACTGGCTCATAACGATAACGATTTTAGTATTGAATTTTCTTCGTTTGCATTCAAAAACCAGCAGTGGATTACGTATTCTTATTCCCTTAATTCAGAAAACTGGATAAAATTAAGACCTGGGATGAATACCGTAACCTTTAATAACCTTGAACCTGGGACCTATAATTTTAAAGTAAGAGCTAAAGATTATGGAGAATACTCCAACGAGCAGGAACTTAGCATAATTATTCACCCGCCCTGGTATTTTTCAAGCTGGGCCAAATTAGGCTATTTATTACTGCTTATTGTTATTTCTTATGTTATAGTGCAGGAAATATTACAGCGACGTAAAACAAAGAATGAGTTACAGGAACATTTACGCGCAGAACAGATTAATGAAGCTAAGCTGCAATTTTTAACTAATATTTCTCACGATATAAAAACCCCAATTTCCTTAATTATAAATCCGTTAAAAAAACTTATAAAATCCGATACCGAAGAAGATCGCCAAAAGCTCTATAAAATTATGGAGCGAAATTCTGAGCGGATTTTGCATCTTTTAAACCAATTAATTAATGCCCGAAAATTTGACCAGGGAAAAATTGAATTGAAATTTCAAAAAACTGAAATAATAGGTTTTGTAAAATCTATAACTTCACTTTTTGACGACCAGATTGAAAGTCACGGAGTCAAATTCGAGATTAATCATCCAGATTCAGAAATAACAGCTTATATAGATCCAAATCATTTTGATAAGATAATTCAGAATTTAATTTCCAATGCTATAAAATTCACTCCCCAAAATGGAACTATTGAAGTGAATATAGGCACTCATGAAAAAAAGAACCAATTTTACATTAGCGTAAAAGATAACGGCGTTGGCATCAAGGAAAGTGAACTAAATAACGTCTTTAACCGTTTCTACCAGGTCTCTAATAATGAAAGCAGACAGTTTGAAGGTACAGGAATAGGCCTGCATTTAACCAAATCTATAGCCGAACTTCACCACGGCACCGTTAAAGTTGAAAATAATAAGAACCAGGAAGGTTGTAAGTTTATAATTAGCGCACCCTTGGGAAAAAGCCATTTAAAAAAAAGTATGATTGCTGAAGAAACTTCTGCCACTTCATATCCTAACAAAGAAACTCATGCCATACATATTATTCCTAATAGAGAGGAAGTAAAAAGTCCTTCAGAAAAGAATAAACCTACCGTTTTAATAGTTGATGATGATGATGAAATAAGAAATTATATCGCTATAGAATTACAAAACCATTACAACATTATAAAAAAAGAAAACGGAAAATTAGCTCTTCCCGAGGTGATTAAAAACGCTCCCGATTTAATAATTAGTGATGTAGTAATGCCCGAAATGGACGGTATAACGCTTACGAGAAAAATCAAAAAGAATATTCATACCAATCATATCCCTGTAATTCTTTTAACGGGTAAAACCGATAAGGAAACCAACCTGGAAGGGCTGGAAATAGGTGCAGATGCTTATATCAACAAACCCTTTAATATAGATATCTTAAAAAAGACGGTAAAAAATCTCATTAAAAACAGGAATGTTTTAAAGAACACTTATTCCGGAAACCAATTACACGAAGAGAAAATTAAGCATATAGATCTAAAATCTGGTGATGAAACCCTGGTTGAAAAATTTATGGAAGTTGTAAATAATAATATAAGCAATCCAAATTTAAATGTAGAAATGGTTGCTTCAGAATTAGGTATAAGTCGGGTTCATCTTTATCGTAAATTAAAACAGCTCACCAACCAATCAGCTGGAGAATTAATCACGAATATCAGGCTGAAAGAAGCTGCCAATTTACTGATTTCCAAAAATATTAATATAGCTGAAGTAGCCTACGCGGTTGGTTTTTCCAGCACGTCAAAATTTTCAACCAGGTTTAAAGATTTGTATGGAATGCCTCCAACAAATTACCGGCAAAAGCAAAAACACGCTTAATTAACTTTAAAAAAGAGTCAATAATTTAATCCTCAGCTTGAAATAACAACGGAGCGAGCTGGTGTAAGCTACGACGCCAGGTATGGAATTCGTGCGCTGTTCCATCAGAAATGTATGAAACCGCATTAAAACCTTCCTTTTGCAATTCAGAAACTGCACTTTTTACGGCATCAGGTCTTTCCTTACTGCCGGTACTAATAAAAATTAATTCAGGCTTGGTTCTATCCTCGAGTTCCTTCGGTTCATAAATACCTCCACTAAACAGAGCGTAGTGAGAAAACACATCAGGCTTGTTTAGGGTTATAAGTTTTGTTTCAAAAGCTCCCATAGAAAGGCCAGCCATTGCACGGTTTTCCTTATTGGCTTTTGTTCTGTAATGAGTATCTATATAAGGAATTAATTCGTTTACCAACACCGTTTGAAAAGGCTTGATATCGAAGTCTTCTAAACCTCCAAATTCTATTTCGTTGGTCATGCCATAGGTCATCACTATGATAAAAGGTTTTGTTTTTCCTTCCGCCAGCAGGTTATCTATAATAAGGTTGGCACGCCCCTGATTGGGCCAGGAAGTCTCATTTTCGCCATACCCGTGTTGTAAATATAAAACCGGATAGTCTTTCTGTGGTTCCAAATCATACTCGGGTGGTGTATAAACAAAAGCTCGCCGCGAAGTATCGGTACTTTTTGACGGAAAAAGGATTTGTTCAACCTTACCGTGCGGAACATTTTTTAAAGCAAAGAATTCCTGATCTTGAGCCGGCACTTCAATACCGCTTCCCCAGCGATTTGCTCCATAAAAATATAGACTCCCGGGATCGGACACAGAAGCTCCATCTATGTTTAACTGATAATAGTGAAAACCTACATCCTGCGGTGCCGATTCACCTGTCCACACTCCTTCTTCATCTTTTTCCATATCGTATTTCACCCCGCCAATATCCAATTGAACCTTTTGGGCTTCAGGAGCAGATATTTGTGTGCGAACCTGTCCTTTCTCGTTAACCATAGGATATTCACTACCCGGCTGATTTACCGGGGAGGGTTTAAACTCTTCCTCATTGTTCCTCCCTTGACTCTGTGCAATTCCAGGGTGAAACAAATAGGCTAAGCTTAGAACGAGTATTAATTTATAGTGTTTCATAATAAGTATTTTAAATGTTAATAATTAGATTAGCCTATCCAGAAAAATCTTCTTATTTGAACAACAGCGGTGCAAAAGAATATAGGTTGTGGCGCCACACAGGCCAGGTATGCCCGCCGGGATATTCACTATAATCATACTTTATTCCAATCTCGTCAAATTTGGCCATCATCACTTTATTATTGTTGTATGCTATGTCTTCCTCGCCGCCCATAGAGATCCAGAAAGACTCCAGGTTACTATTAATGGTAGCTGCATTTTCTTTCATAAAAGCATATTCAGGCCTGGTAAGCTCAGGATTATTTGTAAACCAGCCGGAGCTAAAAACTCCTAAATGAGAAAACATATCTGTATTTCGAATACCTGCGTATAAAGTTTGAAGCCCACCCATAGAAAGTCCGGCCAGGGCTCTGTCTTCTGCACCCGCTGCCACACGATAATTATTTTCTACAAATGGAATTACTGCCTTCTTCAGTTCCTTCTCAAAAGTTTGAAGAGATTGCTGAAAGGAATTACGGGAGCCTAAATTTCCGTCCATCATTACCACCAGCATAGGTTCAGCTTTGTTTTCAGCAATAAGGTTATCCAGAATCAAATCTGCACGTCCCTGGGTAGACCAGCCGCGTTCATCCTCACCTCCACCGTGCAACAAATATAACACCGGGTAATCTTCATTTGAAGCGTCGTACCCTGGAGGAGCATAAACATACATTCTGCGCCAGCTATTAGTTACTTCTGAAAAATAGCGTTTAATCCGTACATCCCCGTGCGGTACATCCCTTAAGGCATAAAATTCTCCCTCCCGGGATGGAATTTCAATCCCGCTTGCCATTCTACCCATTCCATAAAAGGTTTCGCTGGCAGGATCGGCTACGGCTACATCATCTATAACCAAAGAATAATAATGAAATCCCTGGCCTATAGAATCTGTAGTAACCGTCCAGGTTCCGCTGGAATTTTTTTTCATATCATATTTACGCCCAAGATCTATCTGCATCTTTTGTGCTTCCGGTGCATCTATACGGAATCTTACACGATTGTCCGGTAAGATTTGAGGATACTCTGCAGAACGAATATTTGTTGAAGACGGAGTTCCTAAAACCGTGTATTTTGAAAAAGATGACTCATCTAACGGTTTAAATAAAAACTGGCTAAACACATAGAGTCCGTTCTTCCAGACTTTAAAATCGTGTCCGCCGCGCTCCAGATAGTAAATGTGCGGCACTTCTTCCTGGAAGAGATAATTATGAGTACGCCGGCTTATATTGATGAGATCATCTTTATCGCCACAGGAAATAAAAAGCAATTCCAGTTTTTCTTTTGCTTCCTGTGGATTAGGTAACAGTACTTCAGGTTCTTTGGTGTTGGGTGCAGCCGAAAAAGCGCCTACCCAGGCAAATTTATCAAGATTCCCCAGGCCAAAATTCAGGGATTGACCACCACCCATGGAAAGCCCCGCAATAGCTCGATTTTCACGATCCTGCAAAACCGGGTAGTTCTTTTCAATAAAAGGAATTAGATCATTTAATAAATCTTGTTCAAAACGACTAAAAGCTTCAATCTTATCGGGTGCAAATATATTTCCTTCGGCGCGGTCGTTTTTCATTGCCCTTCCGTTAGGCATTACCACCAGCATGGGTTCAAGCCTATTTTCATCATAAAGATTATCAAGAATTATCTGTGGGTTAGCTCCCTTTAACCATTCTTTTTCATCTCCGCCAATACCGTGAAGCAGGTATAACACAGGATATTCTTTCTCCTCTGAAAAACCCGGTGGCGTATAAATTAATGCTTTTCGGGTATTACCTACCGTTTTAGACGAATAACTAAAAGTGTCTATTTTTCCTTTTGGAATATCTAATCGTTCTTCATCAAAACCCTGAAGCATTTCTTTAGAAATCTCCTGCGCCGATGAGGAAAGTCCTAACATCAGGAGAAAAATTAATAGCGTACTGAATTTTTTCATAGTCCAAATAGTTTAAATGTTATCAATTACTTCAAGAGCGGAAGCATTTTTTCGGCATAACGTTCCCCTAATTCCCTATATCCTGCTGCTGAAAAATGTAAACCATCATCCACGGCTTCACAATCTTCAGAAGAGACTATGTGCGCGTTTGAAATTTTCTTTGGAAGCTTTGCAAGTATCTTATTCATACTGGCACATTTGCCTCCTTGTTCTTTTGAAACCATTTCTCCCGCGATAAGCGGAACTTCTTCAGCATTTAAATTCAGATCCTTTAGTAAGTTTTCATAAACGGCCTTCACTTTTTCGGGCCACTGTTCATCCCCGGTATTAGATTCTCCCTGGTGTAAAAGTATTCCTTTAATCACCCCCTTTTGCTGGGCTTTTCTCGCCAGATCTACTAAATGACCATAAGGATTCCCCTTATATTTTTTAATAGCCGGTAGCATCCAATCGGGAGCGTTGGCAACATATTCTTTATGATTCTCTTTATCGAATAATTCAATTTTACATCCTCCAACGGCAACATTAATCACTCCCACTTTTACATTTTCAGGTAGATTTTGAATCATAGTTCTTCCAAAATAATCGGTTGGACTTAACCCGGTATCGCACCTTGACAAAGGCGGAACCGCGGTATACCATTTTCCTGCTTCACGCCCCAATTCCGGGCAATCTACACTTTGCAGCACCTGGAATCTTTCGTTCCCAACAGTGTCCCGGGCTTCAAATTTGGCGTGCCCTTCCATATTAGACTGACCAAAACTTAAATACACGTGAAAATTGGAATCCTGTGCAAACCCAATCGATCCGGTTAGTAAAAGTGCTATTAGAAAATATATTGCTTTCATATTAGTTTATCAATCAGATTTTAGTTTGCTTGTGGAGTTATGATCTGGTAATTGCCACTTAATTGCATTAGGCTAAACAGGTAAAGAAGTCCGTCAAAATAAGGATCAAAATAGCCATCGTCATAAGGTTCTAATTTTGCGTCCCAAATTTCATCTACAAACTTCCAGCCTTTGGGATGGGTAGTCATTAGAGAGGCCGTAGCAGCAGTAGAAACAAGGCCAAGCGAATGCCTTAACTTCTGAAAGCCTCCCGCAGGAAGTATCCAATCTGGAGTTGAGCCATCTATATTATATTGATCTGCATAAGTTTCCAGCCCCTCACAGTACAGAAAGTTTTGGAAACGGTGTGCATATTGTTGTTGCCATTCCCTGTCTTTAGCAAACCAGCTATAATCCATGGCAATATTAAAAGGCACACGCCAGGAATCATATCTAAATGCATCCCCCATTTTTCCTCGGCTGTGAGGTTCTCCGCTAAATTCAGCATAATCTGGAGTTAAACCGGTTTCAGGATGGGTTGCGCGATGAAGAAAAGCCCTTGCTGTATCGGCAGTTGCCCTGTAAAATTCCTCACGACCATCATTGGCATATTCTGCCCAAATTTCAAAGAATGCCGGAACGTGATAAGAAGGGTCTGTCCAGTTATACCCGCCATCGTGGGGTACAAAAGTTATTTGTTTATGCTCCTCATTGAGTACATTCCTAACGCCATCAGTACCTTCTTTACTCCACATAGCATCCAGAATTCTCCTGGCTTCGGCGTAATAATCTATTCCGGTTTCATTCCCCCAAAGATTAGAAGCGAAAAGCAGTGCAGTTACAAAGAATAATTCCCCATCTGAAGCTGATCCTTCGGCATTCTTTTTTCCCGTTTTTGGATCAACACTCCAGGCAAAATAAGCTTCGCTGGGTCCTTCCTGGTGCTGCATATATTTCACAGTCCATCGCCACAGTTTATCAAACATTTCCTTTTTATCAAACTGAACAGCTACCATTAATCCGTAAGAAAGACCTTCGGTACGGGCATCTTTATTTTTAAGATCAGATACATATGCTAAAGAATCCTCTACTTCAAAATATACCCTATTTGGGCCTTCAAAGACATCGTAATAAGCCTTTTTCAGTTTTGCATCAGTCGCGGCTTGAGAATAACCGGCTTCTAAAAATAGGTTCCTATATTCCCCGGTTTCCCAGGCACCTTTCTCCCAGGGCTTCATTTTACCCCGGGGATCTTCAACTTTTTCCTCACAATCTTGCGCGACGATATTTCCTGATAATAACATCAAGCCGACGAAAAATAGCATTGATAAATAAACTCCCTTCTTCATATTCCCATTGTTGTTAATTCATATTAGAACTTTTTACTGCATCTTATTCTGGCACTGCATCGTTTGCCGATGTTGCGTACAACCCAATCATATTCCCGGTAAAGCCTCCCGCTACATTAGTCGAAAGAATATCTCCTGACACGATACCTCCCAAGTTCTCGAAATTTTCGCTATCTAAAGCATAGCTGAATTGATAATCGTCCTCCTCTGCTTCTACTCTAAGTTTCAGTTCGTCTTTTAATTCTATTTCTTTACTGGCTAAGATTTCAGAAGACCCATCTTCTGTTCTTTCCAATACCAAATAATATTTCTTATTTTTTCTGGTAATCCCAAAAACATAATTGAAGGTTTCGCTTTGCACTGCTGTTAATCCGGCTAAATCATTTTCAGATTTAGGCTTGTAACTCATAGTGGTTGTAAACATAAAATCTTTATGCTGCTGGCGGTGAAATAATGTGGAAGTAGGTTTAACCTCCTTAATATTCACATCAAATGGATTAATTTTAAGTCCTTTATTAGTGATTTCGATGAAATCTTCACGAGGTCCTCTCAAACCAATCCACCGATAATCCAGGTGTTCAGAAGAAAAATCTTCGGTATAAGTAAAATTACCATTTGGAAAATAATCGTCTTTGCCGGTCTTATTTTCAACACCTTCGGGCATTTTGAGTTTGGGTTCCATAGGAATTAATCCATTCTCAAAAACGGGAAATTTCCCAGACCAATCTACGGGCAAAATAAAGGTTTCCCTACCCGTATTTACCTGATTTTTTTCATTAGGACGAATTCCTAAAAACACCCCGTAGTATTTATCATCGGGTCCAACCACCAAATCTGCGTGACCTGCCCAATCTACCATGTTCTCTCTGTTTTTATCTAAATATCTTTGCGATAAAATAGGGTTAGATGGTGCCGGCTCGTAAGGTCCCATTGGATCTTCACTTACAAAAATAACTTCACTATGCCAACCACCGGTACCACCTTCGGCACACATTAAATAATAAAGACCATCCTTTTTATAAATATGGGGTGCTTCAATCCAAATTGGTTTATCTGCCAGGTCTACTCCGCCATTTACAATAATCTTATCGGTTCCTTCTATTACCTGATCGTTTTCCACATCATATTCCCATATTTTAATTACACGATGGCCCGGATATAATTCTTCGCCTTCATCTGGTGCATCATTATGTGTTACATAAGCTTTCCCGTCGTCATCAAAAAAGATTGCAGGATCTATTCCACCAAAATCAAGTTTAATAGGGTCGCTCCACCCCTTTTTAGGATCCTGGGTTTTAACGACTATATTACCAAAACCGCCCGCGAATTGGGTAGTGATCATATAAAAAGTGTCGTTATGAGGATTATAGCGAATATCTGGAGCGTAAATTCCCGCGCTTATCCCGGTATCGTGTACTTTTAGCTGGGATTTTCGATCCAGTACGTGACCAATTTGAGTCCAGTTTACTAAATCATTGGAATGAAAAATTGGCACTCCCGGAAACAAAGCAAATGAAGAGGAGACCAGGTAGTAATCATTCCCTTTTCGGGCTATAGCGGGATCGGGATACATTCCCTGTAAAATTGGATTGTAAAATTCATCTTCTTCCAACGGGTTGTCCTTATAAACATCGTCATCACCTTCGTAAACTGCGCTTGAAAATACCGGCACATTTTTCTGGGCACTACAACCTGTAAAGACAAATAAGGCTAATAGTAGCTTGATTAGATTTAGTTGATTTTTTTTCATTTCTTAATTTTATTTTTTTGATATTAATTTAAGGTTAAGAAGGTTAATATTTTACTTTTTGCTTTGTCCAGGTAGGTCCGTATATATGGAAAATTCCATCTTCGAAGTAAATAGGTTCAATCCCCATTTGAGGATTTTTTTCCCATTCCTTAAGTTCCTGGCTATAAGGATAAGGCCTATTTTCATACATTAAGTAATGACAAGAAGTCCATAAATTGCCATCGGGGCCTTCAAACAAAGCGTTATGGCCGGTTTCTGCATAGGGATCTTCACTATCCTGAAATTCTAAATCGTCGTAACCTCCACCAATGGCCAATTCTTGCCTATATCCCTTTTTGCGCGTACCAAAGATTGGTTCTCTTGAAGCAAATTCCCAGGGACCTAAAGGGGAATTCGATTTTAATAATCCGACTTCATACCCCCGGGTCCAGGATGAAAAAAACATGAAATAAGTACCATCCCTTTTTATTACAAAAGGACCTTCAATTCCTCCAATTAACCAATCGGGATTTCCTTCACTATCCTTAGCCAAAAATTTCTCTATTTCTCCTCTTTCCAGTTCTCCGCTTTGCAGGTCTATTTTAGCTTGAAAAAGTCCATTTCCACTACAATACAGATAGGTTTCCCCGTCTTCGTCTTCAAACAGCGTAGCATCGTTGTTGTATTGATCGGTTAAAGGTCCATTCACAAGTTCATATGGTCCCGTAACCTCATCGGCAGAAAACAACCAAATGCTGTGTGTATTCATACCTTTTGGATCGTCTTTGGTGACTTTTCCACTATTAACGGTTAACCAGTATTTCCCCTGAATGTAATGAATCTCCGGAGCCCAAAAACGACCGTTGTAAGGTGAGTCCTCGGGAAGTTTTTCTGCATCGATTAACCAGGAATGATGTTCCCAATTAACAAGATCATCTGAAACTAACAGCCTAACCCCGGGATTAGGGCCCGTCCAAATAGGTTGGGAGGTGCCGGTGCTATACCATTTATCACCTACCTTAATGATAAAATGGTCTCTCATTGAAATTTCGGCGTCTCTAGTTATAGGATTCGTATATTCAAATACAGACTCCAGGGAATCAGTTTGCGTTTGGGAAAAGCCATTTTGCAAAATAAAGAGCAGTAAAATAAAAAGTTTATAGTTCATAACAAGTAATTTTAATTAAAGTAGCTTTATTCCTTATTATATGGAGTCTCTTCCATATTTAAAAAGGTTTCTTCATAACCTCCCAGATCAATAATAATCTTACGAAGAACAACACCGGGGTCTAAAGGTTTAAACTTTAAAGTATGTACATCCTGCTGTTTGTCTATTGTTAATTCAACCTCTTTTTCAATTATCCTTGCAGCCGCTGCAGGGTACATTTTAGAATAATTATTTTCCCAGGTAAGATCTTCGTTTATATTTATAACTTTTTCGGCCTCATTATCAATAGCAATACTTACGCTATGACCATTATCCTTAAACGGTAGTGTACTATCAAAAATCAATTTAACCTTTACCTTATCATCTTTTGAATCAAATTTTAATTTGTACTCTAAGTAGGTATCATTGGTAGATTCAGTGTAAGGCATAAGCGCTATACCTGAACGTGTTCTCCCCAAGTTGGGAATAATAGTCCAATTCGTATTTTTTGAAGACTTCTTACTATAAAAATGTTCTGCTTCGATTACGATTACATCATTCTTTTCTTCAAACACAAATCCTTCGGTTTTACTCATAGTGGAATCAACTCTTTTTACTTCTGGCATTATGTTTCCTTCTTCCGGTTCATCCCAGGTGGTATAGCCTATATGAGTTTGATCCATCATATGATTCCATTTTCCATTAGACATTTTTAAATTATAATCGGCGGAAAGCAGAGAGTCTCTCTTAAAAGTCTGTTCTACTCTGTTTGCCCAATAGTTTGCTTCCAAATCCTCTTCGGCAGCAAATTTCTTATTCATCGCTACAGAATAATACATATCATACAGATTCGCCATAGCTCTCACCGGATGTAAAATCAATTGCTTGTAAGCTGGTTTTTGCGCTTCCGAAATATCTTCGTGATATTGTCTCAAAGCTCTTGTCTCAAGAGCCATATATTCATCCCTAACTTTTTTGAACTCTCCGCTTTCAAGGTTATAGGTATCCTCATCAAGCATTTCAGCAGTAATGCGACTGTTGTACTTTGTATAGGTATCGAGTATTTCAGCTGCTTCCTTAGCAACCTCATCTCCAAATTTTTCGGCGCAAAATTTCTCTATGTAATTGAAAAGATTATTAGCAGAAAAACTTTTCGGCGACCAGGCCATATTCAGGAAGAAATCCATAGGAAATTCATTGGGTTTAAGATCTCCTACATTAAGAATCCAAATTTCATCAACCCCATAATCGTAGGTAAGCTGTAATTGCTCCCACATATGCTGAATTTGGGTCATATTAAGCCACTGATAGGCTCTGGGAGCACCGTGTAAATCTACGTGATAATACATCCCATAACCTCCCGGGTGAGGTTCTTCATTCAAATTAGGTAGGCGTCTAACATTTCCCCAATTATCATCTACTAAAAGTATTGTCATATCTTCCGGAACATCCATCCCCTGATCATAAAATTCTAAAACTTCGCTGTAAAGTGCCCATAGCTGTGGAGTCTCTTCTGCTGGCTTCCCGGTAACCTCACTAATGATCTCCCGTTGATCTGCCATAATTTTCCTCAACATCTTAAAATTTTCCTCGGCGCTTCCGGCATCTTCCATGGGTATATCACCATCTCCGCGCATAGACATGGTCACTATATTCTCGTAATCCTTGTTACGCTCCATCCCATCTCTCCAAAAATCTTTTAAACCTTCTTCATTGGTTTGATAGTTCCATTCACCATTTCCATATTCCTTCCTATGGTTACCCCATTCTTTTTGCGCGCGCATCATTGGCTCGTGGTGTGAAGTCCCCATCACAATACCGTATTCATCGGCAACTTTAGGGTTTAGTGGGTCATCTTCATTAAAGGCTTTCCCCCACATTGCAGGCCATAAATAATTGGCTCTTAAACGAAGAAGTAATTCAAACATATGCGCATACATCTCACTATTTATACCCCCGAATTTCTCCCTTGCCCAGGTACCAAATGCAGGTTCTTCATCGTTAATAAAAATTCCTCTGTATTTTACTTTTGGTTCTTCTGAAGTGTATTTACCAGCTTTAACATAGGCTGAAGCTCTTTGTTTTACAGGCACATCGGCCCACCAGTACCAGGGTGAAACTCCAAGCTGACGGGAAAGCTCATATATTCCATAGATAGTTCCGCGCATATCACTACCCGCTATAATTAAACTATCTTCGGTAGCCCTGATAGTAAAACGTTCCCAACTATTTTGTATCTCCTCCATATCTAATTCGCCCGAAGAAACCAAATTGTCTATAAGGCTACTTCTGCCAATTGTTCCAATAATGACTTTTTTATCAGCTGTATTAGAAGAAGTGGAAAAAGCAGGTTTTATGCCAGTTACTTTATCTATGTCGCTTTGAAGGTCTCCAATGGCCCGAACCACCCCTGCGTGATCACTTTCATCAAATTGAATTGTAGCGACTTCCCTGGAAGGTGAAACGATAGAAAAGTCATCATCTTTTTCAGGTTCCTCTATAATTATTTCTTCCGGTAACGCACCTATTTGCTGTGCCTTTGCCGCAAAACTCACCAACAGCAAAATTAGTAATAGACTGCATTTACACTTAATCACTCTCATCATTTATTACTTTCTATAATTGTTATTTTTAATTTTCTAATTTTCACCTTCTTCTATTCTGAAAACATCCAATAATCGAAATAGAGAATCTCAGCAGCGGCTTTTCCTTTAAACACAAAGTACACATCGTGAACCCCGGATATTTCTTCAGTAATATCAGAAGAAACCAACGCCCAACGATCATCACCTCCGGTTAGGGGAACTTCTATTTCTGCTATTTTCTTTCCACTTTCTCTACCTAACCGAACTTCTAAACTGACATTGCCATTATGGGTGGTTCCCACTCTGGCTGTAAATTTTGAAGCACCATCTTTTCTGAAATCTACTTCCCGAACCATTGAAAAAGAATTATTGCGCGTGGCTACAATGAAATTTCCAACCACATCGTTTTCTCTTGATTTTAGACCTTGAGACCAGGCAATTGTTTCAGCTTCGTTTTTAACGTATGGGTTTAAATTTTGTAATGCTTCATTAATTCCATCGGTCATTTTCATTTGTTTTACTGAACCATTTTCATTAAAATTCATTTCTTCTACGGCTACAGATCTTGTAAATCCGCTTCCACCCGGAAGCGCGGCATTGTGATAAAAGAAGTAAGTATTTCCTTTAAAATCCACAATTCCGGGATGGTTGGTAAAAGCACCACCTTCCTGCGGCATTATTACACCCTGGTATTTATAAGGTCCGGTTATATTTTTACTTGTGGAATATCCAATATGTTCCGGTATTGGCCCGGCAGCGAAAAATATATAATAAGTGGCATCTCTTTTATAAAGCCAGGGACCTTCTTCATAGGTTGTTGGCCTCCTGGTATTTTCTTCGCCTTCTCGCTTACCAAAGCCATCAGTAGTATTGGGAATTTGGGTTATTTCGCCTTCATAACTAATCATATCCTCATTTAGCTTGACATAATAGGGTACCGGATTTCCCCAGAATAAATATGCCTGCCCATCGTCATCAATAAAAACTGATGGATCTATATCATCCTGACTTTTGCTTATTAGGGGTTTTCCAAGAGGATCAATAAAAGGACCGTAAGGGCTATCGGCCACGGCAACGCCAATACCATTTTTCCCTTCCCTGCTTGTTATAGGTACGTACATATAAAATTTATCGTCCCTTTCTATGGCCTGCGGCGCCCAGGCGTTTCTTCCCGCCCATTCAAAATCGTCATATGCGAGTACTGCACCATGGTCTGTCCAATTTACCATATCTTCGGTGGTATATAAACGCCAGTCGTTCATCGTAAACCAGGTAGATTCATCTTCGTCGTGAGAAGTATATAAATACAGTTTATCATTATAAACCATCGGAGCAGGATCTGCCGTAAAGTTGGTTTGAACAATTGGGTTTTGTGAGATACCGGCCTTAAAAACTAGCATAAGAATAAGGCATAGTAAAGTTTTTTTCATTGTAGTGTTGTTTTTCCTTTAGCAATTAAGAATGATTATTCTACGGCTTCTACTCCTTCTTTTGTTTGTTCCACCTTCTGAATAGTACCATCTTCATTGTAATACATATAATCTAAGGTTATTGAACGTCGATAACTTCCTCCAGTTGGTAAAACCCCATTATGGTAAAAGAAATAATCTTTTCCTTTATACTCGATAATACCGGGATGAATAGTAAAACTATTGGGTGCGCTGTCTGCTAATATTCCACGATATTCCCACGGGCCTTCCGGACTATCTGAGGAAGCGTATTCAACTCTTTCGCGCTCTTCTCCCTGACTGGCATATACTAAATAATACAGACCTTTTCTTTTGTAAACCCAGGGACCTTCTATAAAATTTTTTGGATTATAATATTGGATCTCCCCATCTAATTCAATCATATTATCTTTTAATTTCACCATTTTGAGGCTACCATTACCCCAGTACATATATGCCTGGCCGTCATCATCTACAAAAACCGAAGGATCTATATCATCCCACCCATGGGGATTATCGGTGGTCATTTCGTTGTAGATCAAGGCTTCTCCTTTGGCATCCTTAAATGGACCTAATGGGGAATCGGCAACCGCTACTCCTATGGCTGCACCCCCATCGCTTCTATCATCATCCTTATGAAATGTAGATACATAGAAATAAAATTTACCGTCTCTTTCTGCCACCTCAGCCGCATAAGCATCTCCGGTTGCCCAGGAGAAATCTTTTGGCGAAAGCTTAGGACCATGATTGGTCCAATTCTTCATATCGGTAGAAGAAAAAACAAGCCAATCCTTCATTTCATAGTTGGTGGAAGATACCGAGGCCGTATCGTGGCTGGTATATAAATAAACCGTATCGTCATAAACCAGCGGTGCGGGATCTGCAGTAAAAACATCTGTTATAATGGGGTTTTGGGCGTTTAGAAGCTGAGGTGCATTTATCACAAACATTCCCAATAATGCGAGCATTTTAAACTTTTGTTTCATAATTTTATATTTATTCGGTTATGGTCATTTTTTAATCTCTATTGTGTATTGTTCTCCTTTAGTAGTTTCTAGATCGTATTCATAAATCTTCTGAATTTCAACGGGTGGTAAATCAGCTTCTTCTGAAATAAGCGTTTGCTTAATTTCCGGGAGAGTATAGAATTTATTCGGATTATCACCTTTGGCTTTTTCCAATCCTTCGCCTTTCAATGGAGCATATGATCGAATTCTAACAACACCACCTAATTCAGATTTAATAATAACATTGTCCGGCTTATTATTCTCCCACTCAAGAGCTACTTCAAAACCTCCACGAGCTCTTAAACCGGAAATTTTTCCTTTGCTCCAGTCTGCAGGTAATGCAGGCAGAATATGAATGGCGCCATCGTGACTTTGTAAAAGCATCTCAGCAATCCCGGCTGTGCAACCAAAATTTCCGTCAATTTGAAAAGGAGGATGGGCATCAAAAAGGTTGGGATAAGTACCTCCTTTTTCGCTGTGGCCTTCCTGCATCGAAGGGGTCAACTGATCTTTTATTAATTTGAGCGCGTGATCCCCGTCAAGTAATCTCGCCCAAAGATTCACCTTCCAGCCCATAGACCAACCGGTAGACTCATCTCCCCGAGCCAACAAAGATGTTTTTGCAGCCTCAAATAATTGCGGGTTTCGGTACGGGGAAATCTGGTTTGAGGGATAAAGTCCGTATAAATGAGAAACGTGCCTGTGATCGCTGTTAGGATCATCCCAATCTTTCATCCATTCCTGTAATTGTCCCCAACTTCCAATTTGCATTGGAGGTAATTGCTGAAGTTTTTCATTTAATTCGGCTATAAAATCTTTATCATCTCCCAGGATTTCAGCGGCTTTTGCTGTTCTTGAAAAAAGGTCGAAGATCAGCTGATTATCCATTGTGGCTCCATAAGTCAATGAAGATTCGGGATGTGCGGTTGGTGCGTGTTCCGGGGAAATGGAAGGAGAGACCACCAGCCAGTTGTTATCCGGCTCCCTGATCATAAAATCGAGGTAAAATTTAGAAGCCTCTTTTACTATAGGGTACACAGATCTCAGGAATTCTTTATCTCCTGAAAAATCATATTTGTCAAACAAATGCTGGGAAAGCCAAACCCCTCCCATTGGCCACATTCCCCAGTAGGAACCGTCTATCGCACCCGTCATTCTCCAAATGTCTGTATTGTGGTGCATCACCCAGCCTTCTGCACCGTACATATCTTTGGCGGTTTTTCTTCCGACTTCTGAAAGCTCTTTCACCATTTGGATCAATGGCGCGTGAAATTCCGGAAGATTTGTGATTTCCGCCGGCCAGTAATTCATTTCCGTATTAATATTTACGGTGTACTTGCTATCCCAGGCAGGAGTTAACTGATCATTCCAGATTCCCTGCAAATTGGCGGGTTGAGTTCCAGGTCTGGAAGAGGTAATTAAAAGATAGCGTCCAAACTGAAAATATAGGGAAACAAGGGCTGGATCATTTCCAGTTTTGAAATTTATGATCCTTTCATTGGTGGGTAGCTTCGCAGCTTCAGTTTCACCTAAATCAAGGGACACCCGATTGAAATAGGTTTGATAATCTTCCAGGTGCGTTTTGTAGATCTCTGCTGATTCCTTTTTTTCTATTGCTGAAAGATATTCTTCTGCTTTTGCTTCCTCATCAATTCTGAGATCTTTATAGTTTTTAAAATTAGAAGCGATGGAAATATATAGCGTAGCACTATTGGCATTCTGAATTTTAAGAGCTTCATTTTCTGAAGTAATTTTTCCGCCTTCAGTCTGAATTTTAGTGATCGCCAGGAATTCAACTTTGCCTTCTATTCCCTCGAAATCGCTGGTCTTACCCCGTAGTTTTAATTTCCCATTTTCAGCTGAAATTTCGGCACCTCCGGGACGATCCATCGTAGCTGAAAAATTTAAGGTTCCGGGTTTATCTGCCGTAATTTGTACCACGATCACCTGATCGGGATGGGAAGCGAAAACTTTGGTTTCATAACCAACACCTTCAACTGTATAGCGAGTTGTGGTAACCGCAGTCTCCAAATCCAATTCCCGGTAATATTTAGTGTAATTTTGGTGATTCAGAAAAGATAATTTCAGGTTCCCTGCGGTTTGGTAAGGCATTCCGTGGGAAGTTTTGCTTATGAAATGCTGATTAACGAGCTCCTGGGCTTCTGCGCTTTTTCCTTCAAACAGAAGTTTCTGAACTTCGGGTAAATAGGTTTTGGCTTCAGGATTATCATTCCGGTTAGGTTGTCCTGCCCAGATCATATTTTCATTTAACTGAATAACCTCTTCCTGTGGATCTCCATAAACCATTGCGCCCAATCGCCCGTTTCCTACGGGAAGTGCCTCTACCCATTTTTCAGCAGGTTTATTATACCAGAGTTTCAATTGGGAATCTTCCTGACTCCAGGATTGAAAAGGTGAAATCAAAAACAGTATTCCCAGCAATACGGAAAATCCAATACTGGAATAACTATTTGTTGAAATTTTGATCTTACCAATTCCCATATCTTCTATTTTTCAAATTGAACCCAGTCAACCTCAACTCCGTCACCATTTTTAAGTTGCACGAGCAGATCCTGCACAGCTGTTGCTTCAGATCTTACAGGAGTCGAAAAAACCTCCCAATTTCCACCTTTTTGGATGGTAACTTCAGCAATCTCCTTATCGTTCTCACCTGCAAGTTTCAGCGCTACAGTACCACCAGTTAAAGATCTTGCCCTGATTTTGACATTTTTGGGACCCTCAGCACCAAAATCAATCCGGTTATATTTCACCCAGGCATCAGGTTTATTTAATACCACTTTCCAACCCTGAAAAGGATCAAGCCGGTCTAAAAATACCGAAGCAGCTCCATAGTTGCTTTTCGCACTATAGCGGTCTATCTGAATTTTAGAAGTACTGGAGGTAATTCCCACTCCGCGTTTGGTTGGAATCACTTTTTTGATATTTCCATTCTCTTCAAAGAACAAACTATCGGCACGAATAGAGCGGTTTTTATCAAAATCGGGGGAAAGATCATTATCGTGATAGAATAAGTACCACTGATCTTTATAATTCACGATGGAATGATGATTGGTCCAGGTACCCGAAGCGGATTCATCCATAATAACCCCCTGGTGGGTAAAAGGTCCCATCGGATTATCGGAAGTGCCATATTCAAGCCTTTCAGTATTGTTGGCAACGTGCGGATAAGTCATATAATAAGTGCCATTTCTTTCAAAAACAAAAGGTCCTTCAATATGCCCTTTTTGAGGGATCTCCTCGAAGGTCTTTATTTCTGAATCCAGCTCCAGCATATTATCCTTCAGTTTCGCACCATAAATTTTTCCACGGGACCAATACAGATAAGCCTGCCCGTCTTTATCAATAAAAACATTGGGATCTATGCCTTCTACGCCCTGAATGTGGTTTGGCTGTGGCTTATAAGGTCCTTCAGGCTTGTCGGCGACTGCCACACCGATTGAAAAACCTTTTTCCCCGTCTCCGGCATCTTTGAGTCTGGTAGGAAAATAGAAGTAAAATTTGCCATTTTTGGATACCGCATCAGGCGCCCACATACTGTAAGCCTTAGGATCGGCCCAGGGAACATCTTTTTGATCCAGAATTTTTCCGTGATCTGTCCAGTTGGTAAGATCTTCCGAAGAAAACACGTGGTAATCAGCCATATTGAACCATTCGGCACGGCCTTCGCCTTCCGGCGGCACAATATCGTGGGAAGGAAATACATATAGCTTTCCATTAAATACCCTTGCCGTAGGATCTGCTGTAAACTGATCCATAATCAGCGGATTTTGTGCAAAAGCATTTACTGACAGGAAAAATACTATCAGGCTCAGTGATATCGTTTTCGGGATATTCAAATTTTTCATTTTAATTATTTTTTTCAGCTTCAATTTTAAAGTAATCGAAATCTACGTGCCCACCTACTTCTTTTGTAGCGTAATTGAACAGCGCAAACCTGTACCCCATAAAGTGCGGAAGCGTGTAAGACATTTTAAGCTCGTTGCCAATAGTTTTCCAGTTTTCACCATCAAGGCTATAATAAAATTCTGCTGTATCTTTCCTGTCTTGAAAATCCCCAACGGCCTTAAGGTAAAGCTCCTCCTGATCTAACGGAATGCTTTCAACCTCTACAGGCTCTTCGGAAGCTCCATTGACCATAATAATGTGCTTCTTGTTATTCTTCATTTTGGCCCCTACAAATCCAAAATTCTTCTGAAGTACACCAAGCCCTGCATAATCTCCCTCCTTCATTCCGGAAAGATCCACTTTAGTTATGCCCGTACTCTCTGGACCAATGGTTCTTTGGGTTAGGGTGTTTCGGGTATTTAAAAATGAAGTATCTACCCTGTCTGTAGTTAATCTTAAATAACCTCCACGGTTTTTTACAGACCAGTAATCATTTTGAGGATTGTGATTCCATTGCCAAACCAGAGGCAAATCTCTGTCTCCAGGTTTTCTGTCAAAATCATCTGAAGCCACAATTCCCGGGATCCATCCTTCATTTGCGGGTAGGTCCAGGGTTTCAGGCACTTTGCCATCTTCACCCAAAATTGGCCAGCCATTTTCCCATTTTACAGGAACCAGGTAAGGAATACGCCCTACTGCTCCATAATCCCGAAATAAATATGCAAACCAATCCCCTTCCGGCGTATCAATTAAACCACCCTGTGCGACGCCTTTATCCTGAAAAGCAAGTTTTCCTTCGTAAGGTCCGGTAATTTTATCGGCTCGATGAATAATCACCGTTCTCATCCCGTCCCTTGGCCAGGCGATGTTGAACAAGTAATACTTTCCGTTAGCCTTAAATATTTGAGATCCTTCCGCAGGAAGAATATAATTAGAACCTATAGGTTCAGTAGCATTTTCAATTAGAACCCGCTCTGTACCTTCCTTAACTCCTGAAAGATCATCTTTAAGCTCTACTATATTCAGTTTTCCTCCACCCCAAATGAGGTAAGTCTTTCCGGTGTCATCAAAAAATAAGGTGTTATCGTGAAGAGACGGGCTAAAAGAAATCTCTTCAAAAGTGCCATTTTCAATATCTTTTGTTTTGAAAATATAAGTTTTCCCTGTGGTGCTCGAAAAAGTAGAAACGTAAAAAGTATCATTATGGTAACGAAGGCTGCTTGCCCAGGAACCTCTTCCGTAGGCGTTTTCACCATTTTCAAGATTCAGGGCATCTGTATCTCCCAAAGTATTGTAAGCGTAATTTACTATTTCCCAGTTTACCAAATCGGTGGATTGCATAATCGGCACCCCGGGATTCATATGCATCGTAGTGCTGCTCATATAAAAGGTATCACCAACCCTGATTATAGAAGCATCCGGTACATCGGCGTGGATGATAGGATTTTGAGCCTGCTGTTGTGCAACGACTGAATTTCCTATAAACAGGCTTAAAATTATAATGAGTAGATTTCTCTTTTTCATATTCTTTATTTGAAATAGGGTTTGGCAAATTCTATAAAATATGGCCAGTTAGGCACTACGGTATGACCGCCCTCGTGTATTCTAAAAACGAGTTTACCTTCAGATAAAAACTCCCCAACTTGAGGAAATTCAGTTTTTGATAGTCCTTTTTCATCATAGATTTCATAAGCAGGACTCGCGTGGACTCCGGCTAAAAACATCCCTTTGGCGTCTATCCAGTTTCCTTCAACTTTAGGATCTCCACTACTGATAAAAACAGGTCGTGGCGCTGCAAGCGCAATCAAATGATGGGCATCTACCGGAAGGTCTTTTGTTTCTAAAGGACTTCCGTATTTTATAAAATTGGGAGCAAACCAGTGGTATTGTGAAGTGGAGACCAAATTCTCTACCTGTTCCCCAAAATTGCGCCGCAGAATCTTTGTACCACCTGCTCCGGCAGAGCCTATAAATCCCACAGCAAATCTATCATCGTAGGTCATAGTGACCATTGCAGCTTTCCCGTAGCGGGAAAGTCCTTCTATAGCCACTTTTTTTGAATCAACTTTTGAATAATTTTCAAAATAATCAAGCGCACGGCCGGCACCCCAGGCCCAGGCTTTCAAAGCACCCCAATCATCTAATTTTCGAGGTTTGCCTTTATTCACTAATCCGATGATTCCCTGTCTAAGTCCGGCGCCATTATCGGCTTGATAACTTGTTGGGATCAGACTGGCATAGCCCCAGTTTTGAGCCAGTAATTGTTCCTGCCAGGGTTTTTCCTGCTCGGGCTCTGGAAAAAACCCCGCTGGAAAATTCCAGTCGAATTTCAAGATTACCGGCACTTTTTTATCTGTATTTTTTGGAAGGGTCAGGGTCATCTCGATTTCAACGTCAATTTTGGGATAGGCAGAGTTATCTACCACTCCCAAAAGTTCCTCAACCTGCACTGGGTATTCACCAATAATTGAATCTTTTCTGGAAACAACTTTCCAGTTTACAGCAGGGATATTTTTGGGGAATCTTCCATAAACTTCGGCATTAAAATCTTCTTTGATCTCCTGCCTGCGCTTTTCCCATTCAGAAACTGAAGTGACTTTTGATCCATCTTTAAAAACCAAAAGCTCTGGCAAGTTATAATCTACAACTTTAGATTCATCGGAATTTGCGGCATTAGGATCGTTGGGATTTCCGGAAGGTCCGTGCCGCAAGGATTCTATTCCTAATTCCTTCAGCATTAATTGATGATCCTGCGTACTTAAACGATAAATACTGTCCCGCTCCTCCTGAGAAAACTGCGCTATCGATTGAGTGACGCAGCTAAAAAAAACGATAATGACAAATAATTGTTTCATTTTTAATGTTTTACAGGAGGAGGAACCTGGGCTAATTTGTAATCACAAATCCGCCCTGAGGTTGAATGGTCACTTCAAATTTTCCTCTATTTTGTTTTATCTCTTTCTTTTCAGTTTTCCCTTTTTTAGAGTCATTAATAATACTGAATGTATTTCCTTTCAGTTCCGGAAGGGAAAAGCTCACCTTTTTTGCTTCTTTTGAAGCATTGATCCCGGCGATATACCATTGATCCTTGTGCCTTCTTGCTATTACGCTGTACTCTCCAGGATATCCTTCAATGAAAATCGTCTCATCCCAGGTTGTGGGAACGTTTTTCATAAAGTCCACTGCGAATTCCGGAGCGTCTTCGAGGTTATTCGGCGTCAATGCGAAGAATTGAACCGGCGTTTGGAATAGAACTGCGGTTGCCAGTTGAAAGGCATCAGAGGTTCTTCTAAAGTTTCCGCCGTCATTGGTTCGGTTGTAACGTTCGTTTAGAACAGTACCTCCAAAATCCATACTTCCCACCGTGTTCCGTATGAAAGGATGAATGGCAGCGCTTCGGGCTTCCTGGTCGTTTGCATACTGACTAAACATTAGATTTTCCGAAGCGAGAACAGCTTCAGTACTTATAAAATTAGGATACATTACTTCCCAACCTCTTGGAATTGTGGCTCCGTGAAAGATCATCATTAATCCGTGATCATTGGCATCAGACATTATATCTTCATAAAGCTGAATGGTCTCTTGTTTATCACCACCCATAAAGTCAACTTTCAGGCCTTTTACCCCATTCTCCTGTAACCACTGCATTTCCTGTTTGCGGGTAATAGCCCGGTGCATTTTATTACGCGGAGTCATAGGCGCGTCATTGGCAACACCATTGGAGTTATACCACAAAAAAACATCAACGTTCTTGCTGTTGGCATATTTGATCAACTCTTCCATCCTGTCGTACCCGATATTCTGGTCCCAGAGCGCATCTATGAGGATGTATTCATAACCCATTTCAGCAGCAAAATCAATATAAGTTACCTGGTCGTCATAATTCATACTTGCATCCTGCCACATAATCCAGCTCCATACACCGCGCCCAAATTTATAATCCTGAGAAGCCTCGTAAAGCGGCTCCACCACATCAAAAGGAATAGTAGTTTCTACATTGGGCTTTAGACTTTCTCCCACGGTAATTGTTCTCCAGGGAGTACTATACGGAAGGGAAATTGCGGCCCCAGTTGATCCAAAATCATTATTTTCAGTACTGTCTGGAAAAGCGATCGTATATTCCCCTTCGGCATTTGGATCGCTGAGATGAGCGCCCACGTAAGTGCCGTCAACCCCGGTTTCAGAAAGTAAAACCCAGTGATCTTCGGTTTTAAATAATCCCGGAAAAGTATACCCCAGATTATTGGCGGAAGCTTTAGTAATCTCCTGATCTAGATAATAGCCCTCTTCGTAACTAGGCTTGGTGCGCTGAAAACCTACCATAGATTTGGACTGAGGTGTAAGGAAACTTTTTGCTGTATTTGGGAAATTAAATCCTGTAAATTCTTTAGTGACCACGTGGGCTATGGTGTCGCTGTATTTTTGAAGATGGTATCTAAACGCAATGTCATTATTACTCACCCGGAAAATTACATCCATTTTTTGCCCTTTTTGAGTGGTAAAAGTGGCGGTTAGTTCCTGTGCGTTATAATTGATTTCTGAATCTTTAAGTTTTTTAGATTCATAACTCTTTTCTACGGTAGTGGTTTTACTCCCTTCAAAACTTAAACCTTCAGAATAATCTGCAATATTTGTTTTTAGTCCCAGTCGGGATTTTTCCAGCACCACTTCATTATTATAAAAAACAGAATAGGTTGGTATTCCTGCTTCCAGATTAACTTCTAATCTTACAGCATCATCGGGACTCTGGATGGTTGCTTCCTGCGCAACAACAAAGGGAAAAATTCCTAACAGGCAGATAAATAAAAAGACTTTTTTCATTTCTAATTTTAAATTTTGTAGGGTTATTTTGCTGCAGCCAGTTCTATAAGTTCCTTCACAACAGGTTTTGGATTATTTTCACGATCAAATAGCAACGGATAATCGGTTCTTCCCCTCACCGGCCAGTTATTCTTCCAGGAATTTCCATCGTTCACTCCCCAAAGGGCAACCCTTTCAATTTTATCCTGATGTTTTAAGAACAGTGCAAAAAATTCTACATATCTCTTTGTGAATTGTTGCTCCACATCGACTGGCAGACCCTTAGGAAATGGATTCATTTTATCTTCATACTCATAATTATCTGAGATTTCAGCCCCGGCATCGCCCCAAGGGGAAGGTAAAACACTAAGATCTAATTCAGTGATCATCACTTTCCCAAGGCTTCCATATGCTTCCAGGCTTTCTTCAAATTCACGAATATCGGGATGGTTTAATCCAATATGTCCCTGCATTCCTATCCCGTGTACGGTAATTCCTTCCTTTTGAAGCTTTTCTACCATTCTCACTACCCCAGCACGCTTTCCTGGTACTGCCATAGAATAATCATTGTAATAAAGCTGGGCTTCGGGATCGGCTTCGTGTGCAAATTCAAAGGCCAGTTTTATAAAATCTTCACCTAAAATTTGATAGAACTTGCTATTTCTATAATTCCCGTCGTCTTCTATCGCCTCATTAACCACATCCCAGGAGTGAATTCTACCTTTATACCTGCCCACAACTGTATGAATATGATCTTTCATTCTTTGGGTAAGCACCTCTTTAGACACCGTATTTCCATCTTTATCTACAAAAAACCAGTCAGGAGCCTGGGAATGCCATATCAAGGTGTGCCCGTGGATATGCATATTATTTTCTTCGCCTATTTTCACAAATTCATCGGCAAGTTCAAAATTGAATTCCCCTTCTTTCGGTTGAATTCGTGCACTTTTCATAATGTTTTCGGCAACAATAGAATTGAAATTCTCTGTGGCAACCTTAAGTTCTTCAGGCTGCCTTCCCATAATTTGCCAGGCATTGAGAGTGGTCCCAATATGAAAATTATTCGCGAAAGCATTTTTTAAACTCACTTTAGATACCTCGCTATTATCAACTGATTTTTTATTAGAATTACAACTGTAAAATGTGAAAAACACACTTAACAATAATATAAAAATAGACAAATTTTTTCTTTTGTACATAGCAGTTGATTTTAAAATTCCAGGAAGAAAGTTTATAATAATTTACAATTTCTTTATAAAAAAGTTCCCCTAACTTCTAAAAAAGGCTAATTCATACCGGATAAGCGTTGCTAATCCAACCGGTATCCAGACTTTTTTGAGTTAGGAGAACTATTCAGTAAAAATCACACATGATTAAATTTAAACGGATAGCAACGCAATCATTCCTTAGATATATTTGTTTTGTTATTACAGTTTATAACTCTTCCAAAGCTTCGGCAAAGCTCTTATAAGCAGGCTTCCTGTTTAAGTTAACATCCCACAAACCCTGGAATTCACCGGGCAACCAGTTTGCATCTTCAGGACTATCGGTAACACCCCAAACGGTAATGCCATATCTTTGCGCCTGAGGCACATGTTCTTTATAAGCTTCAACTACATAACTATACATTTCGGCTTGCTGTTGTAAAACTTCATCTGTAGGTTCAGAGACATTTGTTCTTACATCCAGTTCTGAAACTTTAATAAGTTTACCAGTTTCAGCAAGAAGTTGAAACATTTGAGCAATATTATTTTTATCGGAATTTATACTAATGTGCATTTGAGTCCCAATACCATCTACAGTAGCACCCTGGCTTTCTATGTATTCTACATATTCAATGAGTCCCCTGGTCTTGTCTAAATTATATTCAAGGTTATAGTCGTTTATAAAAAGGAGATCTTCGGGGCTACCATACTCCCTGGCCAGTTTAAAGGCTTTAACCGCATAATCTTTACCCAGGTAATCCTGCCAGTAAAATTCGTCACTGGTGATATCAGAATCGGTCGCTCCACTTTTTAATTCGTATGGATTTCCATCATCCATAGGTTCGTTAACTACATCCCAGGCATCTACATAGTCTTTGGAAACTTCCATCATGCCCGTAATCCATCTTTCCATTTCGCCACCAATGATCTCCTCCTTTTCTTCTGGTGTTTTCTCAATAACACCACCGGCATTGGGGTTTACACGCGAAAGCGTTACGTCATCAATATATACCGTCCCTGCAAAGTCACCATAGCTAATAACTAATCGCTCACGATCTTCTTTGGTAATCGTCGTCTCCAAAGTATATTCCTCCCAGTCTTCCGATACGTTAAATGAGCCTAGCCCATCACTTGAATAATCAGATGGCGATTGTAGCTCGGCACGAAGAGTACCGGCAGTATTTGCCTTTACTTTAAAATTCAAGACATAAGTTTCCTCCATTTCTAATGTAGGTAAATCATAGGCAATCTGTGCTTCCCAAAAATTCGTAGCTGAAGGATTCGTAAAGGTAAAAGCATAACCTGTATCACCATAGCCCTCACCTTCTGCGGAGCGCTCCATGGTAGAACCATTTCCCCAGCCAGCCCAGCCATCGGTGCCAGTTTCAAAATCAGAATTGGTAATTACACTTGGATCCAGTGCGGGACCGCCACCACTGCCTTCCTCGTTATATTTTTTCAGGCTTATGTTATCAAAATAATAAGTAGTGGCCACATTGCCGAGATTAAAAGCAATAGTACTTGAGCCTGCCATTTCTTCAGAAACAATAATTCTTTTGGTAAAAGTAGTCCATTCAGCAGAGGCGGGAATAGCACCAAAAAAATCCCAATGTTTATACTCTCCAGGTTGAATATGAGCCTGGGTAGCAAAAGAGGCATCAGCATCTGAGCGAACATCCATAGTAAGTTCGTATTCTTCCCCTACTTCCATAGGCGGAGAAAACTTAAAAAAGAACTGGCTTTCCCAATCGTTTTCCCGAACTTCTCCATTGGTCACCGCCAACGCCCTGCCCTCACCGTCTGCACCTTCTCCGGCAGCCGTAAAAGACATACTATCATTTTCGTTAGCCTCATAGTTTGCTGCTTCATCCGTTTCAAAGTCAGCACCAGCAATCTCATCCCAGCTTGGTCCGCCACCTATTACCGTTGGCGCAATTGTGCTATTCAGATATTCGGCATTTTGATTAGCATGCCAGGTAAGCGTATGCCCGTATATAGAAGTTCCTGCTTGTTGTGCCGCATCTATAAGTTCATTTACCTGGGCAAAATTCATAGAACCATCATTTTGCACGATGGCACCATGTTTCATTCCATAACCTACGGTAAGCTCATCAAAATTTTTATTAATAAGCCTGTACATTACTCCCTTATTAATATAATCTGAAATAGAAACAGCCCCACCTAAGGTGAAATTTGAGGTACTATCCTTATAGCTCTTAAGAGGTGCATAAGAATTAATATCTTCCTGTGCCTCGAGGCCTTCAGGTTTTTCTACTTCAAATGCTAATGGATCTGGATCGGCACAGGAAAATAATGAAGCCAATAAGCCACTACAAACAAGAAAACGATTTAAATATTTCATAATCGATTTATTTTTTAATTTTATTCTAATATGGGAGAAAATGTTTCCATACGTACCCCACGATCTCTAAGTACAAGCGTATCTGTTGTACTCACATTAATTTCTTCAAGGTTAACCTCGTAATCCAGGTAAAGAGCATCACGATCTTTTCCGCCCCAACTGTTTTGTTCCCCATCTTTTACAAATTGGCCGCTACCACTTGCCGTATACTCATCTGATGCAGCGCTTACTGTACAGTTACCAGAATCGTCAAAGCTTAAAATTAAGGTGCAGTTTACAGCATAACCTTCGCTGTTTTGAAAAACCAAATCTAACTCTACCTCATTTAAAGAGCGGGTTGTGAGGGCTACTACCTGATCGTCTACTACATACTCTTCTTCTCTTATTACAGTATCGTCAAGATTCTCGTTACCGGTAGTTCCTTCAATTTCATCTACCCCACGACGTAAATAATTCCCGTGCCACGGATTCACATATTTTACGGCATAAAGAATGAAATCTTTAGGCAAAACATCCCAATCTTCTGCAACGGGTTTACGTGGATTTGTAACCCGTGGTATTCCCCTAAGAATGGAATCTGCGCTTACAACGTTGGTCATTTGAAGTGGAATTACATAATTTCTTCCAATAGCAAGACTATCGGCAAAAAATGCATCGCTTAGCTGAAGCTCAACTCCACCGGTTAATTCACCTTGCGGAATCCTGATTTCATTAGATTCCAGTGTATAATAATTTTCAGGCATTGCCTGAACAGGTTGGCCGCTATCATCAAATACAAGACCTTCCGTCAAAGAATTATCTACTTCAAAATCTATAAAAACATCCTGATCATTATCGTAAGTTCCCCCGGTAGTAGCCATTATTCTCGCTTTACCTTCATTATCCAGAGAAGTATCAAAAATATCTTCTCCCAGTGTAATTGTCCTTACCGGGTATTGGTAAGCAAAATAAACAGTTTGGTATTCATAGTCGTCAAATTCCCATTTATCATTCTCACAAGAAGTAAAGCCTGAAAGAATAATTAAAGCGATTAAATATATTTTATTTTTCATTTTCTGTTCTTTATAATTAAACTAACTACCAGCCCTGGTTTTGGATAATTGCATCGTATTTTAATACTTCGCTAAAAGGGATTGGACCATATCGCATATATTCTTCATAAATCCTGTCTTCAACAGTTATTGTTTGATGATTCCCATCAAGAATACTTACTCCTCTGGCCGGAACATTTAAATCGTCGCCCCAACGGCGGATATCCCAAAACCGGAAACCTTCAAAACTTAGTTCTAATCTGCGTTCATTTCTTATTAATTCTCGCATTGCATTTTGATCTGAGCTAATTGATTCTAAATATGCATCGGGCTGCGTTATACCAGCGCGCTCCCTTAAGCCAGCAATAATATCATAGGCCGAAAATCCAAAAGTTCCTGTTCCTTGTGGCCCCCAGGCTTCGTTAGCCGCTTCTGCGTAAATAAGGTATAATTCGGTATACCTCATTCTGGCGGTATAATGCTGTTGAGTATTGTTGGTTACAGGATCTAAATTCACATCCTGCCTTAGCAATTTCTTTAAATAATAACCTGTTCTGGTAGAAGTTTCTACGGCATTTAAGGCATCATTGGTATTTCCGTCAGCAGCGGTTACAATGGTTGAATTACCGGGTCCTGCGGTACTTTGATTTACCACAATGTAATGATCTAACCTTGGATCCCTGTTTTCGTAAGGATTAGCGGGATCATACCCACTAGCCGGATCTGTAATAGGGTAACCATTGGCCATAGGAAATGAATTCACCAGGTTTTGGGTTGGATTTAGTTGTCCGTCCCCAAATAAAGTTGGTGGAAAATGTTGCTGTTCTAAATCACTGGTTTCTACCACATCGGTTCTCCAAATAATTTCGGGCGGGTTATTACCCCCTCCAATTCCACTTATTTGCGAAGCATTTTTGTACCAGGTATGACCATTTGCTGCAATACCACTTTCTCCTCCATTTTCTGCCAATACCTCTCCGGCATAATTGGCTACATCGGTCCAGGTAGTAGTATTTCCATCGGCATAAGCAGGGCTTGCAGCAAGTAAAGCCGCCTGTGCCCTTACGGTTTTGGCAATTCTACCGGTCATTCTTTGTTTGGCATATTCACCAAAAACCCTGTTATAATCTCCTAAATCTGAATATCCCTCCGGTAAACTTGAAAGTGTTTCATAATCTAAAGGAAGTAAAGCTTCAGCCTGTTCTACATCTGCATATAACTGTTGCATGCACTCTTCAAAAGTTGCCCTTGGCTGATTAAAATCTGAGCCGGTTTCTTCAGGTTCTAATAAGATTGGAACCCCTAATAGCTCTCCATTAGCCCAACCCGCATGTTGACGTAAGAGATAATACATATATAACGCCCTAAGACCATAGGCTTCACCTTTAAGCCTGTCGTTAAAAAGGGAGCTTATTTCTTCATCTTCAGACCAGGTTACTTTATCAGTCTCGGCAAGAAAGATATTGATATACTGGATAGCTGCCCTTGCATTTTGCCACTGGTCAAAAGGATTATTTTGAGCTGTCCATTGCCCGGTAGCAATTTCACGGTAAGGATTATTGTTTACGTTACTAACGGCATCAGCTGTTGCTACCTCACTAAAAGAATAACCATTATTTGGTAGCCTGGTATAAGCGTTAAGCAGAATACCCTGAGCATATTCGGCCTCAGCATACATATCTTCCAGGCCTCTATTATTCTCTATGGCAGGTTCTATAAGATCGTCACAACTTGTAATTGTAAAGACCATTAATAAAAGAAGTAGTAATTTACTTTTCATTTCCTTTTATATTTAAATTTTTAAAATATTGCTTTTACGCCCAGGTTATAAAATCTGTTCTGGGGTGCACTTCCTACATTTAACTCTAAAATCTCACGTTCAGGGGATACCGTTAGTAAATTAGCCCCATTTACATATACCCCTAATTCCTGCACAAACGATTGGGCAAATAATTCTTTTGGTAGATTATAGGAGATTTGAACTTTTGCCAGGTCAAAACGATCTGTACTATAAAGCCAGAAATCTGAATTTCTAAAGTTATTATTACTATTAGTGGTAGTTAATCTTGGGTAGGTTGCAATTTCACTTGTCTCCGGCGTCCAACGATCTCGAGCTACAATTGAATATTTATCTTCACCATCCATCCAGAAATAAGAACTATTTTTCATACCGTGAGCTCCAAATCTTCCAATTCCAAGAGCGAAAAAGGTGAAATCTTTCCATTCAGCTGTGAAATTCACACCTAAAGTTAGCGGCGAGCCAAACCAGCCAGCTTTGCCTAGATAAACTTCATCCTGGTTGTCTATTACCCCGTCACCATTCTGGTCTATATATTTAATATCTCCCGGGGCAACCTGTCCATAACTTTGCGAAGGTGAATTCGCAATTTCTTCAGCACTTGCAAACAGTCCGTCGCTTTCCAGCCCCCAAATACCATCTAAAGGATTACCTTCCCTGGATTGGTATTCATCTTCATACATTTCAGCTCGTTTGGTGGCCTTGGTGTCATAATAAGTACCAACAACTCCAAGCGTAGTTTTCAATTCTCCAAATTGCTGATTCCAATCGGCTCTAAAATCAAACCCTACACGTTCATCATCGTTATAATTCACATAAGGGATAAATGAAGAGTTTGGCCATCCGGTTTCAAAATAATTAGGATATAATACAGATGCCTGTACTATACCACCCGTCATTCTATTGGCAAAAACAGAACCCTGTATCTGGAAAAGATTATCAAATAACGAAGCTTCAACCCCTAAATTTATTTCTTCTCTTTTAGAAAAAGTTAGGTCATCGTTCTGGCCTCTTCTGGAATCTGTGGAACGGCTTAGAGCACCATCTCTCCAGTTAAACCAGGCACCATCGGTTTGGGTATAAATACTTTCATATAAATAGTAATCCTGTATATCAATATCGGTATGTAAAATACCTGCGGAAGCGGTAAGTTTTAACTCATCAAATACCGTTGAATTTTGAAGAAAATTCTCTTCGCTTAAACGCCATCCTAAAGTAAAGGTTGGTGAAAAAGCCTGACGGTTTCCTTCAGGTAATTTTGCTGAATGTACCAGCGCTCCACTGAAATTCACAAAATATTTATCTAAATAATCGTAACCCACATACAGGCCTAAATTGGCATTACTGGTTCGGTGATATTCTTCTGAAATAGATTGCTGAAATCCATTGGCAATAAGCATTGCTGAAACGTTATGATCTTCTTCTATTTTAGTCTCATAATTAAATTGCCCTGAAAAAGAAATTGTTTGTCTATACCAGCTATCGCTTATATTTTGTACACCAGACCTGGCATCCTGCCCATACTGGGTTAAACTTGCAATTAAATCATCCCCATCATAATTAGTCCAGCTAGGCTCGTAAACTGCGTACTCATTGTTATATGATTGGTTGTAAGAAGTAGAATAATCTACTCCAAAGTTTGAATGAAAACTTAAGCCTTCCAGGAGATTTCCTAAATCTGCTCCAATACCTGTATTAAACTGAAATTGTCTACTGGTATAATTATTACTTCCACCCGCATAAATTGCAGCAAAAGGATTGGTTTGGTCAAGCTGCGTACCCCCTAAAAGATATTGTCCATCTATAAGGTTACTACTATTGTTAACATACTGCAGAGAATTCTCATCGCTTTCCTCAATCATACTTGTTGGAATTAACGGCGAAAATCGGTTTGGCCTTAAATTGGCAGCACCTGACCAATAATCTGTATTCACACCCCAACCGTTATAATAAACAGCTGATGCATTTACCGTAGCATATAAAGTTTCAGTTATATCAATATCTACATTCCCACGAATATTAAACCGCTGGGTTCTGTTATTTTCAGCTTCACCAAAATTTAGTAGCGAACCTGCTGAATAAAAACCAAGATTTGTATAATATTGAGCGGTTTCATTTCCGCCGGAAATCTGGGCGGTAGCATCATACCTGTTATAGGTTTCCTGTAAATAATCTGAAGAATAATAGTTTACATCGGGATACCTGTATGGGTTGTCCCCGGCTGCATGTTGGTAGATAGTTTCATCATCAAACCGCTGACTTAACCCATCATTTGCCCTTGCTTCATTATAAAGGGTCATATATTCAGCAGAACCAAGATATTTTGGATAACTTTTTGGAACAAACATTCCTGCCTTTATCCTAACATCAATTTCCTGCTTCTGAATTTTTCCTCTTTTTGTAGTAATTTGAACAACACCTTTAGCAGCACGACTTCCATAGAGCGCCACTGCTGAAACTCCTTTTAAGAAACTAATTTGATCTATTTCTGTAGGCATTATACTTCCGGCATCTCTTGGCACTCCATCTATAAGCACTAAATACTCGTCCATACCCCAAATATTTCCGTGAAAACCATTGGCAAATCCTTCCATATTTTCCAGGGTACTCGTATTATAATTCTTCTCCATTAATTCATCCAGATCTACAAAAGAAACTCCACTTATTAGATTTCTCTTCTCAACTTTACGAAATGCAACATTTACATCTTCATAACCTTCTGCAGGCTCAAGACTTATATTATCCACAAATGGAGTTACAATTACTGTTGTAGGTTTGTACTCCGGAGCTGCTACGGCCAAAGTGGAATACAGGCCTGTTGAAAGTGAGAAACTCCCAATAGAATCTGTAACCACGGTGTTGCCAGCCTCTGTCGTTACGGTAGCACCCACTAACGGCTTTCCTTCTTTACCTCTAACGATGGCTTCAACATCAATATCTTCAGATGTTTGTGCGACCCCTATAAAAGGCATCAAGGCAAATAGTGCACAAAAAACTACTTTAAATTTTATAATATTCATTCTCTCTATGTTTAAATTGAACACAATGCGGTTACCAGCCAGGATTCTGACTAAATTCTAAATACATATTTACATCCACATTTTTTAAAGGCAGCCAGTAATGTTTGCTACTAAAGTTTCTTTCCAGAATAACTTCTTCCCTTAAGTTTAGAACCCTGTTTTGTGAAGGATCATCGGTATTAAGTTCTCCGGCCCTGTCAAATTCTACAGATTTCTTTAAAGTATATGGACTTTCGGTTAACAACAACCAACGTCTTAGATCATTAAACCTGTGTCTTTCAAAAGCTAACTCTACTGCACGCTCCCGGCGCACTTCACTCATAAAAGCATCCAGAGATCCTAAAAATTCATCTGCCACGTGACCGACACCGGCTCTATCTCTTACAAAATTAATAGCGTCTACCGCTGTTTTACTATAGCCCGAAACCTGTCCTGCAGGTGAGCCATAAGCCTGGGCAGCTGCTTCAGCATACATTAGGTATACATCTGAGAGTCGCATCCATGGTAAATGAATATTTAAGCTGTTCCCATACCCATAACCTTCATCATATTTATTTGCTGTTATTGGGATAAACTTGTAAAGCATATACCCGGTTCTACTACCCGTTCTTATATTTCTATAACTTCCGCCGGTAAATAGATTGGCATAACGGTTATATTCCTCATCTGCTGGCATAGAACCCTGAACGGTACGAACGCCATCATAAACAATATCATTATAAAATCTTGGATCACGATCTTTCCACGGATATTCGGGATCATAACCAGATTCTGGATCGGGTTGCGTAATATCTTCAATTGGCATCCCATTGGCCATTCCATAAAAATCTACATAGTTTGCAGTAGGCAGAAATTTCACATCCCCATCGGTTAAAATGGGAGAAGGCTGATATTGTTTTGCTGTACCATAAGTAGATCCATGCGCACCAAAATAAGGTCCTCTAAAAATAGCCTCGGTACTACCTGGTATTTGCCAGTTTTGCCCGGTTGTATAAAAGTTTAAATGATAATCTGAAAATGGTACTAAAGAATAATCTGCTTCTCCAGATTCTGTTAGAGTAAGTAATTCTGCGAAAGCTTCAGCAGCTTTTTGAGCATAAGAAGTATTGTAAACAGCGTTCCCTGTAGACTCCTGATTCATTAGGGGACTTGCCGCCCATAAATAATTCTTCCCTAAATAACCAAGCGCCATTATTTTATTAATACGCAATTGGTTTTTCCCTAATGTTGCGCTTCCAGCATCTGTTTCGTCCCAATCTGTAGGTAATAAATCGGCAGCAGCACGAAAATCCTGTGCGGCAAGATCTGCAGCTTCGTGATAACTTAAACGTGGTAATTGAAGTTGTTCATCACTTGGTAAAACTTCATTTATATATGGTAATCCTCCAAAATATTGGATGAATTGGAAATGAAACCATCCTCTAAAGAACAATAACTGCCCTCTTATTAAATCTTTTTCTTCCTGAGTGGCATCTGTAAGACGGTCCATATTAGCAAGACCTAAATTGGCTTTTCTAATTCCATACCATCCTAATTGCCATAGGGATTTTGAAAATCGGTCATCATCTGTACTAGTATTGTTTCTATCCATCCAGCCGGCTTGCCATCCATCAAATTCTGACTGCCAGCCCCAAAAGTTTCCATTTTCAATTTTATTGATAAAATGGAAATCCCTGGCTGTAGATTCAATTTCGTCATCTCCCCAATTCCAGGAATTGGTCCAGTAGGCATTGGTGAAATCTGGGATACAGTGATATAATTCTTCAGTAAACCCCTGAAAATTGGTGAAATTTTTAAAGGCTTCCTCTTCAGAAACTATAGATTCATCTTCCCTGTCTAAGTAATCTTCACAAGATGATATGAAAACTAAAGCAAATATTGCCAGACTAAATTTTATAATGTTTTTTATATAATTTTTCATAACAAGCTATTTTAAAAAGTAATATTTACCCCTAAGTTGTATCTGCTTACGGTTGGGTAAGCTCCCTGAGATGCCCATCCTGTTCCGGCAAAATTCGATTCCCTGTCATCTGGCATATCAGACCATAGGAAGAGGTTGTTTCCATTTAAGAAAACCCTTAGGTTTTTAACTCCCAGCCTATCTACTAAACTAGAGCCGGCATCGAAAGTATAGGCTATTTCGGCATTTTTAAGTCTTAGGTAAGAACCATCAAACATATACCTGTTTGCAGCGTTATATTCACTTGGCGTGGTAAGCCATCTTGGCACCGGTGAATCTGCATTAAAGTTATCTTTAGACCAATAACTTCCTTCTTCATAAACCACGTGATTTTGGCTACTTAAACTTCCTAAAACTACCTGGCGGGTTACATTGTTTACTCCATAAAACTGTACATAACTACTAAAGCCTTTCCAGTCAAATCCAATAGTAGCGTTATAAGTGTTTTGAGGATTCCCGGTAAAACCAAATGGAATATTATCGTAAGCATCTATTACTCCATCTCCATTAAAATCTATAATATGATAGTTTCCGGGTAATTTCTGGTTATCGTTTGCATTATGAATGGTACTTGCATAAAGATCGTCCCATGTATTGTAATAACCAGGGGTAACGTGAGAATATGCCTGCCCAATTTGTAAACCTGCATTTTGTTGATAAGCGGGTAATAATGATGGATCATCGGCATCTATTACTTCATTTTGAGAATGCGTCATATTAATATTTGACCATAATCTCAATCCATTTTCAAACCTGTAGCTTAAATCAAGATCAAATTCATAACCTTCATTTTTTACGTGTCCAAGGTTTGCAACCGGTGCTTCGGTACCAAAATAAGAAGGTATCGCTCTATCGCCTCCATTAATTAAAATATCGGTTCTTTCATCTATAAAATAATCGAAGCTACCTTGAATAAATCCATCAAAGAAACCAAAATCGACTCCTATATTCGTTTTCTTTACCTTCTCCCAGGAAACATCTGGATTCCCTACAGATTCTTCTAAATACCAGGTGTACGGACTTTGCTCTGCGGCTTCCCCGGTTACACCCATTCTTGCCTGGCCATTGTAGCCCCACTGCGTCATGTACAGAAATCTTCCCGCTACATTATCGTCTCCAATTTCACCGTAATTAGCTCTTAACTTAAGCATATCCAAGAATGAAGCAGAATCAAGGAAATTTTCCCGTGACAAAATCCATCCCACACCTCCTGAAGAAAAGAAAGCAAATCGGTTTTCAGGACTAAATTTCTCAGAACCGTTATAAGCACCATTATATTCAAAAGTGTATTTATTGTCTAAGGTATAAGTAGTTCTAAAAACCCAATCTTCTCTATAACGAGGTATTTGGCTTCCGGTAGCATTTTCATTTCTATTCATAAGTCCCATTACAGAAACATCGTGACGCCCGTCAAAATTCCTGGCATATCTAAGTTGTAACTGGTAGAAAAGTTTTCTATGCGACGACCAATCCTGAACAGCCCCTGGGCTGGTAGACCATTTTACACCTTCCTGAAAATCAAAACGGCTATTAGGATCGTAGGCCTGCTGGTATAGCTCAGTGCCGGTTTCAGGATCTATCCATTTTTCCTGCGCATCATTGTATAAATCATTAATTCCACGGTCAGCTTCCACAAAAGTGTTATCCAATGCGATGGTACCGTTAAAATTTAGTCCCTCTAAAATCATATCAAGATCCTGATCCAGAGTGAAATTCGTAGTTAAGCGAGTGGTAGTCATATACTGAATTCCGCTTATTCCCAGAACTCTCACTGAATTGGTAGCCGCACCTTCATTGGGCGCATAGTATCCCCAGGCTCCATCTGAATATCTTGGAAGAAAAACATCTGGCGCAGTACTATAAGCTGCTACCCACATGCTATATTCATCTCCGGTAGCTCCCCACGGGCTTTTCTTTACACCGTGTGAGCCGGCCAGGTTTACCTGGAACAAAGTGGTAGGGGTAATCTGAAAATCAAGATTACCTCTTACGTTTAATCTATTAAATCCATATCCAGGTTCATAGCCCCTGTTATTATCATATTGCTTCATTAAATCTCCTTCTCTAAGGAAATCGGCAGTAGTGAAGTACTTTACAAAATCGGTTCCTCCACTTACATTTACGTTTGCGTTATAAGACATCGTATAATCACGGAAAAGGGTATTTGCCCAATCAACATTTGGATATCGTTCTCTTTCTGCCTGGTCTGCCGGATTTCTATATTTGTCAATAATATCTAATGGCATATAATCGTTCCAGGCGCTTGGGTTTAAACCAAGTTCATTCTCAATGGCTTCATTACGAACCCTTAAAGCATCATAAGCGTCGTATTTACCGGGCAGCTTAGAAGGCCTTTTCATTGTAGTGTTTACTCTTGCCCTTATTATAGCTTTTCCTTTTTCACCTCTTTTGGTAGTTACAAGAATCACCCCGTTTGCACCCCTAACTCCATACACAGCGGTAGCAGAAGCATCTTTTAAAACTGAAATTGATTCTACCGAGCTTATTGCTACACTAGACATTGGCCGTTCCACTCCGTCTACCAAAATAAGCGGGGAAGAGTCGTTCCAGGTACTTTGCCCCCGAATTAAAATTCTGGGATCTTCTTCTCCAGGCATACCCGTACTGGCACTGGTAATAACGCCGGGTACATTCCCGGTTAAAGCTGCACCAATGTTCGTCACACCACCTGCTCTTTCCAGAACATCACCGCTAACTTCTGCTATAGATGCTACAACGGTCTCTCTTTTTTGTTCTCCATAACCAACAATTACCACTTCTTCTAGCGCATCCTGGTCTGGATCCATAATCACGTTAATTTCCGATTGGTCATTAACTTTTCTCTCTATGGTTTTATAGCCTATAAAGCTAAAAACCAGGGTAGCATCGGCAGGAGCATCTATGGTATAATTCCCTTCCATATCGGTTACAGCACCGAGATTTGGAACTTCCTTTACAAGAATATTCACCCCTGGTATTCCAAGATTATCTTCAGATGAAGTAACCGTTCCCCTAATTGTTTGTTGTTCACTTCCACTTTTTGGCTTATTATCATTAGCATAAACCGAAGGAAAAAACAGAAGTTGAAGCAATAGTCCAAAAACCATTGTTCTAGTTAGGTAAGGAAGATTTATTAAATTTATTTTCATATTAAAAATGTTTTAAACTCTATTAAAATGGCTCAAAGGCATTTTAATTGGCTTGCTATTCATATTCGATAACGTTTTAGTTTTTAGGAATAAAAAAAGTGACATTCCCGGGATCATTTCTGAAGAATAAAACCTCATTCCGAAAATGATTTCTGTGAAGCTTCGTTTCCGTTAGATAATAATTTGTCATTCTCTTATTATTATTTCGTTTAAGGGTTATTAAATAGTTTAAAAATGAATAAATACTCCTTTTTGATATTTAAGATAGTTTTAAGAAGTATTGTTTCGTTTTGTTAACCTGGAATTAAAATTCAGCTTATTTTAAGGTTTTGATCATTTCAAAAAAGCTTAATTGTGAATTATTCCTTAAAAAATCTTAACCAAATATATCCGTTAATTCAGCTTATCAAGAATTGTGGTGTTACAAATACTTTACGGTATGTTACATGCGAGAAAAAAAATGGTAAAATCAATGTAAATTGGGTTAAAATAGGACATATTTTAAGATAACGTAATGGCCTGAAACCCTATAAAACCTATACCTCTCAAGGCATTGTGATTTTGGAAAGGATTATAGTATATAAAAATGTTAATTTTACACTTAAACGTCGCCTTAAAACAAAAATAAATGCTTAGCTGGCAAAAATTGGTTTAAAATTCCTCGATTTTCAAATGATTTTGAAGCAAAAAAACGCTAATTCTCAACTCAATTTTCAAGAATTTGTGTTTCTATAAAATTGGTTTCGATTTTTCAAATTTGGTTAAGGAGAAATGAAGATTATTTGGGATGATTTAAAAAAAATAATACCCGGATTTTTATCTTAAGAATAACGAAAAAAGATGATTTGGTAATAATAGCGGTAGAAGACAACTTGAAGTATTTTTTACGGGTGAAATGTACTTTGAAGGTAATTAATAAGGCAAGCATTTAGGTGATCAAAAATGATTGAAGAAATAAAAGAACCAGGCCTGCTCCTACTTTTCGCTTTAGAATTTGGACATAAAAAAAGCCAATGAAAATTTAATTCATTGGCTTTTTTAAGATAAAGATGGAAGAAACTACTTCCTCTTAATTACTTTTTCAGCTGCTTTTAAAATAGCCTCTGAATTTAAACCGTATTTTTCAAAGAGTTGTTCCGGGGTGCCGCTTTCTCCAAAAGTATCCTGGGTGGCCACAAATTCTTGTGGTGCCGGATTATTTTCGGCTAAAGTGCGGGCAACGCTTTCTCCTAGTCCGCCAAGGAAGTTATGTTCTTCGGCAGTTACCACACATCCGGTTTTCTTAACCGACTTGATTATGGCTTCTGCATCTAAAGGTTTGATCGTATGAATATTAATCACATCAGCACTAATTCCTTTTTCTGAAAGTTTTTGTGCTGCCTGTATCGCTTCCCAAACCAAATGGCCGGTAGCAATTATAGTTACATCATCCCCTTCATAAAGTTGAACGGCTTTCCCAATTTCAAACTTTTGATCTTCTGGGGTGAAATTAGCTACTTTTGGTCTTCCAAATCGTAGGTAAACCGGGCCATCGTGCTCAGCAATAGCCAAAGTTGCGGCTTTGGTCTGATTAAAATCGCAGGTGTTAATCACCGTCATTCCCGGTAGCATTTTCATAAGGCCAATATCTTCCAGGATCTGGTGGGTTGCACCGTCTTCTCCCAAAGTTACTCCCGAGTGAGAAGCACAAATCTTTACATTCTTCCCTGAATATGCGATAGATTGACGAATTTGATCGTAAACTCTTCCTGTTGCGAAATTGGCGAAGGTTCCTGCAAATGGAATCTTCCCACCTATGGTAAGACCGGCAGCCATTCCCATCATATTGGCTTCGGCAATTCCTACCTGGAAGAAACGCTCTGGATTTTCATCTATAAAATCCTGCATTTTAAGTGAGCCAACCAGGTCGGCACAAAGTGCTACCACGTTAGGATTGGTTCTGCCAAGCTCGGTAAGTCCCGCACCAAAACCGGAACGGGTATCTTTTTTTCCTGTATCTGTATATGTCTTCATTCTTATAATTCTTTGTCATTTCCGCGAAGGCGGAAATCTATTTTTAATAATCTCCTAAAGTTTCAGGATTTTGAGAAAGCGCTTTCTCCAGTTGCTCATCGTCAGGAGCTTTTCCGTGCCAGGCGTGAGTATGCATCATAAAATCTACACCGTTCCCCATCATGGTAGTCATTAGCACGCAAACCGGTTTTCCTTTTCCGGTACGGGATTTGGCTTCGTTTAGACCATCAATTACCTGTTGCATATCGTTACCATCTTCAATCTCCATAACATCCCAGCCAAAAGCTTCAAATTTAGCTTTTAGGTTACCCATTGGTAAAACGGTTTCTGTGCTTCCGTCTATCTGCTGGCCGTTAAGGTCTACCGTGGCAATAATATTATCAACTTTATTTCCGGCAGCATACATAATGGCTTCCCAGTTTTGACCTTCCTGTAATTCACCATCTCCGTGAAGGGAAAATACTAAATGGCTATCCTTATTCAGTTTTTTAGCTTGCGCAGCTCCAAGAGCAACCGACATTCCCTGGCCAAGTGAACCTGAAGCAACACGAATACCGGGTAGGCCTTCGTGCGTTGTTGGGTGGCCCTGTAACCTGGAATCTATAAGTCGGAACGTATTTAATTCATCTACAGGAAAATAACCGCTACGAGCTAAAACGCTATAGAAAACCGGTGAAATATGACCGTTGGAGAGGAAGAAAAGGTCTTCGTCTTTCCCGTCCATATTAAACTCGGGTTTGTGTTCCATAATTCCGCCCTGGTACAAAGCGGTGAAAAATTCTGTGCAACCAAGCGAACCTCCCGGGTGTCCCGAATTCACTTTGTGAACCTGCCTTAAAATATCCCGGCGTACCTGGGTGGCAAAATCTTCTAATTCTTTAATTTCCATAATTTATACATTAAATGATTTAGCGTCTTCTAAAAATTTCGCAAGTCCGCTATCGGTAAGTGGGTGTTTCAATAAACCATCTATAGAAGATAGTGGTCCTGTCATAACATCGGCACCAAGTTTAGCACAGTTAATTACGTGCATAGTGTGGCGAATTGAAGCTGCAAGAATTTCAGTTTCAAATCCGTAATTATCATAGATAAGTCGGATATCTGCTATCAGGTCTAACCCATCGGTAGAAATATCATCAAGCCTTCCCAGGAAAGGTGAAACATAAGTTGCTCCAGCTTTTGCTGCAAGCAAAGCCTGCCCGGCTGAAAATACTAACGTACAATTGGTTTTTATTCCTTTATCTGAAAAGTATTTTATGGCTTTTACACCTTCCTTAATCATAGGAACTTTTACAATAATCTGTTTGTGCAATTTCGCCAGTTCTTCCCCTTCACGCACAATTCCATCAAAATCTGTTGCTACCACTTCGGCAGAAACATCTCCATCTACAATTTCGCAAATATCCAGGTAATGCTGAAGAATATTATCTTTACCGGTAATACCTTCTTTTGCCATTAAAGACGGATTAGTTGTTACTCCATCTAAAACGCCCAGATCCTGCGCTTCTTTAATCTGATCTAGATTTGCTGTATCAATAAAAAATTTCATCTCAAGTTTAGTTTTAATTATTTTTCTTTAGTTAATTCTATTTCAAATGGGACAGCCGGTAAATCTTCCTGGTTATAAAGATTGGCGTTCCCGGGATTATTAGCCCAGGCATATCTTATCACACCCGGATTTTTAATTTTAGTATTATAAATTTTCAAAGTATTATCACCTATTACCTCAGCTTTGGCTTTATAAAAAGTCTTTCCATCTTCTGAAATTGTAAACCCGGTAGGTTGATCTCCGTTTTTAATCTTCCAGCCTGATTTTAAATTCTCAAAATTGACTAAAACAGCTCCATTTTTAATTTCCCAGGCTGAAGGTGCGGGACCGGAACTAATAATATCTTCATTATATATTAGTTTTCTAGCTTCCAGTGCTAATCTCTTCCCTACGTCCTTTTTATTTAACGGGTGAATATCGTTCCATTCCCCAAGGTCTATAGTTACGGCCATCCCGGTATGAGGAACATTAAGGTTTGTATTTCGTTGAACTTCTCTCATTTCAGCCCAGCTACTTTCTTGTGGCTCTGTGGATTCTTCCATAAAATTTGGCAGTTGCACCAAAAGAAATGGCAATTCGGGATCCTCAAAATTTTCACGCCAGCTTTTTATCATCTTAGGAAATGTTTCTGAATAAAGATCTGGATCATCGGTATCAGATTCTCCCTGGTACCATAGAACCCCTTTCAATTCAAAATTTGTTAAAGGAGCTATCATTGCATTAAAAAGTCCGCCAGATTTCCACCTAATAAAAGTTTGTCCCGGGGTATTTGGCATTGTAACTGCCTGTTTAAACTTCCAGGTTCCATCAATATCCAGTGTATCTTTATCTAATATTAAATGATAAGGTTTATCTTTTATAAAACCTGTAGGGCCGCCATTATTTACCAAACGAACTACAATTTCATTCTCTCCTTCTTTTAATAATTTTGCATCAAACTTATATTTTCTGGGCGGATATTGATAACCGGTATGCCCAACCTGCTTTCCGTTTACATAGGCATAATCCATATCTACCAGTCTTCCCAAATGCAACTTCACGGTATCAGAGACAGGTAATTGAGAAATATTTACAGTTTTTGAAAACCAGGCCACTCCAGCGCTATTATTTCTATTTTCTGCTGAAACAAAACCCGGAATTTCAATCTCCTTCCAGGATGTTTTATCAACATCAGTCTTAAACCATTTTTCTTGTAAACCGGTATCTTTTTTATTTAAATCGCTATACCAGTTATTAATTGCTTTTTGTTCAGCATTCACTACCGAATCTAAAAAAGCCTGATTCCCCCATTTTAAATGTTCTTCGTAAAACTGCGGAAACTCTTTTAAAGCTTCTTTATCCATCCAGGCTGAAACCGGGGAACCTCCCAGCGCTGAATTGATAAGCCCAATGGGCACTTCTTCTTTTTTATAGATCGCTTTTGCAAAGAAATAAGCCACTCCAGAAAATTCAAGTATGTTTTCTTTATTTACCTCTTTCCAGGATCCTGAGGATAAATCCTCATTTTTCTTAGAAAACTCATACTCATCGGGCACTTCAAATTGCCTGATTTTAGAATTATAGGCATTTTCTATTTCAGATGCATAGGTATCTGCCAACCTTCCCATTGGTAATTCCATATTAGATTGCCCGGAACATAAATACACATCTCCAAACAAAATATTTTTCACCTCAACCTTATTCGAGGCATTAAATGCCATAGTATAAGGACCTCCGGCTTTTTGAGCGGGAAGTTTAATTTCCCATTCACCACTTTCATTGGTCTTTGTCGTAAAATTTTTACCCTGAAATTGCAGCGTTACTACTTCTCCATTAGCGGCCCAACCCCAAATTTTAAGCTCTGTATCTCTTTGAAGCACAACATTATCGCTTATTAATTTAGGCAATTTAATTTGTGCAAATGTAAATCCTACACTTACAAAAAATAAAACTACAAATAATTTCTTTTTTAGATCCAGCCTCATAAAAATTTTTAAGTTTTAGCGATAATAAATAAGTTAGAATTCAAAATTAAATCCTTTGCGGGTAAGGTTTTGGTAAATTTCTTCATCAAACCTATACAGTTTGGCCGCCCTATGTGAGACCCCGGTTTGTTTACCTCCCGCCTCCTGTAAAAGTTTCATTTTTAAAAATTTTCTTCTAAAATTACTTTTATCCATTTCAACATCTAATATTTCAGTATAAAGTTGCATCAGCTGGAGCAAAGTGAATTTTTCCGGAAGTAAATTAAAACCAATAGGGGCGCGTTTAACTTTTCCGCGTAGACGGTTTAAACTGGACTGCAAAATTTCATTATGATCATAAATAAGATCGGGAATATCTTTTATTCTGTACCATTTTGCTTCTGAAGCGGTAAAACCGGCCTTAACCTTAAAATCTTCTCTGTTTATTAAAGCGTAATAGCCTACGGTTATAACCCGTCCCAGCGGAAATCGGTCTGGCTTGCCGAAGGTTTTAACCTGTTCCAGGTAAATATCTTTTACCCCGGTTAATTCCGAAAGTAACCTATCGGCAGCCACATCTATATCTTCTTCCTTTTTAATCCAACCACCGGGAAGACCCCATTTTCCTTTACTAATACCTTCGCCGTGTTGTACCAGTAAAACTTCCAGGTAGCTTTTTTCAAAACTAAACACACAACAGTCAATCGTTATGGAACTCATAACTTCTGCTGCAGAAAGATCATTTGTAGGTAAAAATGGCAAAGGGTTTTTCATAAGTGTATACAATAGGTATCTTTATAAAGATATAGACAATTTTTAGGCTTTATTTTTACTATCCTACTTTAATTAAGCCTTGTAAATTGCTAATATAAAAAAAAATAACTATACTTGTAGTCAAATAAACCATAAGATATCTGTAAATGGCAAAATTAAATAAGAGTGGTATTGTTTTAATCACCATAGTAGCAAGTCTTGGAGGCTTATTATTTGGGTATGATACGGCAGTAATTTCTGGAGCCGTTGGTGCTCTTGAAAATTATTTTATTGGAGCATTAGAAACTGATAAAGACCTTGCAATAGCTGCTATCTTTCAGTTTAAAGTAATTATTAGTATTTGTGTGCTGGCGCTTGTAATTTTATTCAGCTCATTTCTACTCAAATTTTTCAGTAAATCAAAAGCCTATCTTATTATTGGGCTTTTTGTGCTTATAGGAGGAGCAATTTACTACTTTCAATTTTTAACGCTGCCAGGGGTTTTAACCGAAAACTTAAAGAATTCCATCCTCGGGTTTATGGTAAGTAGTGCGCTTGTGGGATGTATTATTGGAGCCTCACTTGGAGATAATGTTGCTAATTCTATAGGAAGGCGAAACGGACTCCTTATAGCGGCTATGCTGTTTGTACTTTCTGCAATAGGCTCAGCCTACCCCGATACTATGAATATCTTCTTTGGAGATTCACTTTCAGCTTTTATTGTTTATAGAATTATAGGAGGAATGGGAGTTGGTTTGGCAAGTATGCTGGCACCGCTTTACATTGCTGAAATGGCACCGCCTAAAATACGTGGAAAACTGGTTAGTTTTTACCAGTTAGCTATTGTGAGCGGGATGATGGTGGTTTATTTTGTAAACTATTTTATTGTCCAGGGGCAAACCGAAAGCTGGATAAACACTTCTGGCTGGAGATATATGTTCCTTTCTGAAGGAATTCCCGCTACTATTTTCTTCCTGGCCTTACTTTTAGTGCCTAAAACCCCCAGATTCCAGGTAATGAAAGGCAATGAAAAGGATGCCCTTAAAGTTCTCTCTAATTTAAATGGCCCCGAAAAAGCACCGGGTGTGTTAGAAGAAATTAAAAAATCTTTTGGCAAGAAAAAGGCCCACTGGCTTTATTTTGGCGGAACCGTGGTTGTAATTGGTTTACTCTTATCTATTTTTCAACAATTTGTAGGTATAAACGTGGTACTGTACTACGCGCCCGAAATTTTTAGAGGAATGGGTATGGAAACCGATGCTTCTATGCTGCAAACCATTATTGTAGGTGCCATTAATATGATCTTCACGGTAGTGGCAATTTCTACCGTAGACAAGTTTGGCCGTAAAAAATTAATGATGATTGGTAGTGCTGTTATGGCGCTGAGTATGATTGGCCTTGGATTCGCACTTTACCTGGAAACAACAGGAATTACGGCGCTAATGTTTATGCTTTTCTATATCGCAGCCTTTGCTATGTCGTGGGGTCCTGTAGTGTGGGTATTATTATCTGAAATTTTCCCCAATTCAATAAAAGGAGTTATGGCAGTAGCTGTCGCCGTACAATGGCTTGCTAACCTGGTAGTATCATGGACATTCCCAATGATGAATAATAATTCAGATTTGGTGGCCATGTTCAACAATGGTTTCCCATACTGGATTTACGGAATAATGGCGATCCTTTCCGGCTTGTTTATATGGAAATTCGTACCGGAAACCAAGGAAAAAACACTTGAGGAAATGGAAAACATTTGGATCTCAAAATAAGATAAACCAAGAATTAACGTATGTATTTTTTAGGAATAGATTTAGGAAGTTCTTCAATCAAATTATCGGTACTCGATGCTGAAAAAGGAACAACTATAGCCTCGGCTAAAGTTCCCGAATTTGAAATGGAGATCGCCGCCCCACAATTTGGCTGGGCCGAACAAAATCCAGAAGATTGGTGGGAAAATGTAAAGAAAGGATTTAGCATTCTTAGAGATAAAAAAGGCGTAGACCTTAAAAAAATTAAAGGAATTGGTATCGCCTACCAAATGCATGGGCTCGTTTTAACCGATGATAAACTTAACCCGGTAAGACCTTCAATTATTTGGTGCGACAGTCGCGCCGTAGAAATAGGAGATGAAGCCTATAAAGCCATTGGTGAAGAAATTAGTAAAAACCAGATCCTGGGAAGCCCGGGGAACTTTACTGCATCTAAACTGAAGTGGGTAAAAGAAAATGAACCCGAAAACTTCAAAAAAGCTTCTATTATGATGTTGCCGGGAGATTATATCGCGGCAAAACTTTCTGAAACTCCTCAAATAAGTACTTCAGGTTTATCTGAAGCCGCTTTATGGGATTTCTCTAAAGGAAAATTAGCCACTGAAGTTTTGGATAAAATGGGACTTTCAGAAGATTTTATCCCTGAAATTGTTCCGAGTTTTGGAGATCAGGCCACGGTAAGTTCAGCTATTGCAAATGAACTTGGACTTGATCCCGACACAAAAATCAATTACAGGGCCGGTGATCAACCCAACAATGCATTTTCGCTTAACGCTTTAAAGCCGGGAGACATTGCTACAACCGCAGGAACTTCGGCAGTAATGTACGCCGTGAGTGCCGAAAACACGTTTGATCCAGAAAGCCGGGTGAATACATTTTTACACGTAAATAATACCGAAAAGGCTAAACACAACGGAGTTCTTTTATGCATCAACGGTTCAGGAATTCTTTACCAATGGTTGCGTAAAATAATTTCAGTGGGCAGGGAAGAACTTATTCCCTATGAAAAATTAAACGAAGAAGCTGCCAAAGTAGAACCAGGAAGTAAAGGTCTTCGCTTCTACCCTTTTGGAAATGGCGTAGAACGAATTTTTAGCAATAAAGAAGTAAATTCTGGCATAGAGAATCTTAATTATAACATCCACCAACCGGCTCATCTTATAAGATCTGCTTGTGAAGGAATTGTTTTTGCTATGAACTACGGTTTTGAGGTAATGCAATCTATAGGTGTGGAAGGAAAAGTGGTAAGAGCCGGGAAAGACAATCTTTTTTTAAGTCCGGTTTTTAGAGAAATTTTTGTCAATACCACCCAAACTACTTTAGAACTTTATAATACATCTGGTGCAGAAGGTGCTGCCCGTGGTGCCGCGGTAGGTTATGGTTTTTACAAAGAGTTTGACGATGCATTTACAAGTTTAAAATGCCTGGAAAGAATGGAGCCTGATCCTAAATTAAGTAAGCAGTACCAAAAGATTTACCAGGAATGGAAACAGAATATTAAAATTAAAGAATAATAATTATGAGTAACAACAAATTTTTTAAAGGAATAGATAAAATTCAATTTGAAGGCAGGGATAGTAAAAACCCTTTAGCCTATAAATGGTATGACGAAAATAAAACAGTAGCCGGAAAAACGCTAAAAGAGCATTTAAGGTTTGCGGTGGCTTACTGGCATACCTTCAACAATAAAGGTGGAGATCCTTTTGGAGCTGAAACTGAAACTTTTGAATGGGACAAAAAGGAAAATGTAATAGATCGTGCCAAAGATAAAATGGATGCGGCTTTTGAATTCATTGAAAAACTTGGAATTCCTTATTACTGTTTTCACGATATAGATGTAGTAGACGATTGTTCTTCGCTTTCTGAATTTGAAAAGCGTATGGAAACTATGGTAGACTATGCTAAACAAAAGCAACAGGAAACCGGGATTAAACTACTTTGGGGAACTTCCAACCTGTTTAGCGATCCTCGCTATATGAATGGAGCTTCTACTAACCCAGATTTTAATGTAGTTGCTCGTGCAAGCGCTCAGGCAAAAATAGCAATAGATGCTACCATTGCCTTAAATGGTGAGAATTATGTATTCTGGGGAGGCCGTGAAGGTTATATGAGCCTCTTAAATACCGATATGAAGCGTGAGCAGGATCACTTAGCACAATTTCTTACTACCTGTCGTGATTATGCCCGCAAACAAGGTTTTAAAGGAAATTTCCTTATAGAACCAAAACCAATGGAGCCTACAAAACACCAGTACGATTATGATACCGCTACTTCTATAGGGTTTTTGAAGAATTACGGACTGGAAAAAGATTTCAAAATAAACATTGAAGTAAACCACGCTACCCTTGCAGGCCACACTTTTCAGCACGAATTACAAACCGCAGTAGACGCCGGGATGTTAGGAAGTATTGATGCCAACCGTGGAGATTACCAAAATGGATGGGATACCGATCAATTTCCAATTGATGTATATGAAATTACCGAAGCTATGTTAGTAATCCTTGAAGGAGGAGGAATTCAGGGTGGAGGAATCAATTTTGATGCGAAAGTAAGAAGAAATTCTACCGATCTTGAAGATAAATTTATAGCGCATATTGCCGGTATGGATGCTTTTGCACGCGGACTTATCGCTGCAGATAACGTATTACGAAACACCGATTATAAAAAGCTTAGAAAAGAGCGTTATGCATCTTTTGATAGCGGTAACGGAAGCAAATTTGAAAATGGAGATCTTTCTCTTGAAGAAATTAGCAAAATAGCTAAAGAGCTTGGCGAACCAAAACAAATAAGCGGCAAGCAAGAATTATACGAGCAAATTATTGCCAATTCTTATTAGGAATTCGGCTTAATTAACTTTATAATAAATCCTCTGAAACTTGTTTTCAGGGGATTTTTTTTGATTAAGGAGTTTATGGAATCACTCGTTTAAAGAATCTTTTTAAATCAAAAAAACCTCCTTTTCAGGAGGTTTTTTGTTTTACTTTTTTGATTCTGCAACGGAAACTTTTCGGAATTCTTTTAAAAGTTTTTCCAGTTCTAGAGAAGATTTTCTCGCTCTGGTACCGGCGCTTTTATTGCCAGACTCCAACTGCGCATTAGCTTCTGTTTGGAAATTTTCAAATGTAGATTGAATGTTTTCAACAAGTTCTTTCATGATAGTAGTTTTAAAATTTAAAACGCTAAAATAGCAGAATATTCCCCGGAGACCTCAATTTTAGGATATTTTTGCTGAAAATTTTTAAAGAAAATCACCTATAATCTTAAAGCAGGTCCCCTCACCAATATTTAATCTTCTATAACCCATTTTTTATCAAATAATTAGCCTACGAAAAGAATGTTTTAAAATATTGGGATAGATTTAGAAGGTTATATCAAATTAAAAGTTTCAAAAAAAAACCTGCAATTTTTAAGATTGCAGGTTTCAAAGTAAGGGCGCTTAATTTACTGAAGCATCTCATACAACTTTTCAGCTGCTTTACTGGAAGATGCAGGATTTTGCCCGGTAATTAAATTCCCGTCCTTGAGGACATGAACTTCCCAGTCTCCAGACTTCGAATAAATTCCCCCATTTTCTTTCAGCATATCTTCTACTAGAAATGGAACTACCTCGGTTAACTGCACCGCTTCTTCTTCAGTATTTGTGAAACCGGTTACTTTTTTCCCTTTCACTAAAGGTTCCCCGTTTTCATTTTTTACGTTTTTAAGAGCTGCAGGTGCATGACATACTAAACCTATTGGTTTTTTCTGCTTATTAAAGGCTTCTATTAAAGCAATAGAAGTTTTATCTTCTGCAAGATCCCATAACGGGCCGTGACCCCCAGGATAGAATACCGCGTCAAATTCTTCCGCTTTAATTGTATCTAATTTTTTAGTATTCTCAATCACTTTTTGAGTTTCAGCATCTTTATAAAACCGCTTTGTATCTTCGGTTTGAGCATCTTCACTTTCACTGTTGGGATCTATTGGCGCTTTCCCTCCTTTTGGTGTAGCTACCGTAACATCCACTCCTTTATCTATTAAGTTGTAATAAGGTGCTGCGAATTCTTCAATCCAAAATCCTGTTTTTTGTCCTGTGTCTCCCAATCTGTCGTGAGAGGTTAATACAAATAGTACTTTCATATCTTTTATTTTTTCTTTATTCATTTAAATATTTGAAACTTCTTAACTACGCACTGCTTTCTCAATTGGAGTTCTTCCATCCAGAATTTCAAAAACCTGGTTATGCTTAACGTCGCTGTCCAGAACTTCAACAAGAGTGCGAGCAACGTTAGCCCGGGAAATACTCTCCTGTTCTTCTAATTTTTCTTTTAATTGAATTTTTCCTGAACCTTCTTCGTTAGTGAGAGCACCCGGTCTTACAATGGTATAATCCAAACCACTTTTACGCAAGTACTCGTCAGCATTTCCTTTTGCTTTTAGGTAGTCTTCCAAATCTTCACTAATACTGGGATTGTCTGCTCCCATAGAGCTAAGCATTACAAATTTTTCAACTCCTGCACGCTTAGCCGCATCTGTAAATTTTTTTGCTCCTTCCTGATCAACTCCTTCTACATTTTTTCCTTTAGAGCCGGCTGCAAAAATTGCTTTATCCACATTTTTAAAAGCATTGCTCAAATCTCCTTCTAAATCGGCCAGCACAGCAGCTACATTTTCTTTTTCAAAATGCTCTTTTTGCTCCTGCTTTCTCACCATCGCAATAGGTTGGTATTCACCTGATTTCTTTAATAAATCGATAATGATTCTTCCCGTGCTGCCGTTTGCACCGGCAACTAATACATTTTTCTTTTTACTCATAATCTTTTTCTTTTTTATTTATAATCTTAATTAATTTTAAGCAGCTTAGGATAAGCTAATAATTACTTTTCCTTCTGCTCTTCCCGTCGCCAGGTATTCATAGGCATCAATTCCATCCTCGAATTCATAAATAAGGTCTACTGTTGGCTTGATATTTCCCTCTTCTACCATTGTTTTGATTTCCTTCAACTGGGCAGCATTAGGCTGCATCCAGGTATGCTTATAGGCTATCGATTTTTCCTCAATAAGATTGGATAATTGTTCCGGTAATTTATAATCTGGTATCCCCATAATTTTGGCCGATTCTTCGTCTGGTGGACCTACGATTGAAGTTACAACTCCGCCTTTTTTAATTATTTTGAAGGCATCAAACGTATAATCATCTCCCAAAGTGTCAAAAACTATATCCAGGTTATTCGCAACTTCTTTGTAATCTTCTTCTTTATAATCTATCACCCGGTCGGCTCCAAGGGCTTTCACCCAATCTACATTTTTGCTACTGGTGGTGGTATAAACAATAGCTCCCTTTGCTTTGGCGTACTGAATGGCAAAACTCCCCACCCCACCGGAGCCGGCGTGAATAAGAATCCTGTCGTCTTCTTTTAGCCCTGCTTTTTCTAAAGCCTGGATTGCGGTGAGCCCTGTTAACGGTAATCCAGAAGCTTCTTCAAAAGATATATTTTCTGGCTTTTTAGCAACTTTATCAGCATTAATTGTAACAAATTCTGCTATGGTACCCATTTGTTCTTGTGGCACCCTGGCGTAAATTTCATCTCCGACCTCAAAACCAGTAACATCATTGCCTTTTTCCACAACCACGCCGCTAACATCAAAGCCAATGGTTACCGGTAGATTCAAATCAAGCAGTTCTTTTAAATGACCTTGTGCCATTTTATAATCAATAGGATTTAATGAAGCAGCTTTGACTTCAACTAAAATATCATTTGATTGTATCGTTGGTTTTTCGATCTCATTAATCGATAAACTTTCTTTAATTTCTCCGTATTTTACTATCTGTAGTGCTTTCATATCTATTGTTTTTTATTCGATAATCGAGAGTTAGGTGTTTCAATATTTGCTTCGATTGAAAAAATAGATTTTCGAAACAAAATTCGAATACTCTCGTTATTCTCGATGTTAAAAATTTATTTATCAGTAAGTTACTATATTATTTATCATTTTGCCTGTCTAAAAGAATATCAGACCATTTATTCAGGGTATCCTTTAGAAGCATTATTTCTGTTAGGGTTACATCTTCCGTCAGTAAAGTATTTAGAAGTTTCTCTGGAATTGGAATCGCAGTATTTTTTAGCTTTTTTCCTTTTTCCGTAAGCTGAATAAATACACTTCTTTCATCTTTATTAGAGCGTTTGCGCTGCAGCAAATCCATTTTCTCCATCCGTTTAATAAGCGGGGAAAGGGTATTGGTGTTTAGCAATAATTTTTCTCCAATTTTATTCATCGCTATATTATCGTTTTCCCACAATACCAATAAAACCAAATACTGAGGATAAGTTAAACCCATTTCTTCCAGGAAGGGCTTATAAGCTTTCGTTATTAGTCTGGAAACCGAATAAATAGGAAAACAGATCTGGTTGTTCAATTTAAGTTGCTGATTGTCCATACTATTTATTTTTTGAGTTTCTCCAGGCTCTCCACGCGCCAGATGACCAGAGTGCCCAGGCTATGAGCACCGGTTGAAAGAAAAGCCGTATTAATCTTGCCCTATCTGAATCTAAAGCGCCAAAAGCATCTTTTCCGTCTAAATACTGCGCAACGTTACCCGGAAAAACAAGAACAAAGAAAATCGCTAATGCCCAACCAATGGTAGCACGTTGCTTTTTCCAAAATAATAGAGCGAGGCCTAATGCCATCTCAACTAATCCAGATAAAATAACTACTAAATCTTTGCTTAACGGAAGCCAATCTGGCACCTGAACCTGGAATTCTATTCTATTAAAGGTTAAGTGGCTAAAGCCTGCATACGTCATAAACAAGGCTAGTAAGATTCTAAAAATGTTTTGCGTTAGTGTTGTTTCAACGTTTCCTTTCATTCCTTATATTTTAATCGCACAAAATTAAATCGCGCACGATGCAAATGTAAAGAATTAGGTAAAAATAGAGGCCATGATTAGCATAGTATTAACTTCTTGCCATTAGAGTTAGCTAAACCCTAAGATAAATTCACAATAATACAGGAAGGAAATTTGAAAGGTTTTAAGCCTTAAAACCTAATAGGGTTTATTTCGAATTAAGAGAGAGCAGAATCTTAGTAATTTTAAAATCAAAGAATCTACAGAAACTGCATATCGCTTTAAATCATTTGATTTGAAGGATGGTAGAGCAAATTTGAAGGAAAAAATCACTCTGCGTTAGGTGTAAAAAGAAAGGCTTCACATTTCTGTGAAGCCTTGTCTTTGCTTAGTAGCGGGAACTGGACTCGAACCAGTGACCTTCGGGTTATGAGCTTGAATTAGAAGAACAGTAAAATCCACCAAACACGCACAAACACTATGTTTTACAGACACTTACATTTTTACTAATATCAAAAAATAGCGGGTAAAATGGAATTATTCTGTACCTATTCTGTACCCTTTTTTGAAAAATAACCTTATATTTAAAGAATTAAAAATAAGATGGTTATGGCAAATATTCAGGTAGTCTTACGCCCCAACAAAATGAAGAAAAATGGCACCATTCCTCTAGCCTTAAGAATAAGTGAAAATTACAAGACCAATTATCATTTTTTGGGCCTTTCAATTTTAGAGAAAGATTGGGATGAAACTTCGAAAAAAGTAAAAAAGACTCATCCAAACCACAAAAAGCTAAACTATTTTCTCAACAAGAAGATTACCGAAGCACAAGATTTATATTTTCATTCAGAAGATGATTTAACACCCCGCCAGATTAAAAACAAACTCAAAGGGCCGGGAGGTTCTCAATCTTTCTTTGCAGTAGCGGCTGAACGTGTAAAGCAAAAATATGATAAAGGAACTTTTTCTGTTGCGAAATCTGAGCTGTCTATTCTCTATAACCTGGAAGAGTTTCTGAACCTCAAAACCAATCAAAAGAAAGAGGTGGTTATAAAATCAATAAAAGAGCGAAGACGAATTCGAGTGAGTAAGACCAGAAAAGGTGAATATTCTTTTGAAGATGCCATTACCTATTTTAAGAGAAATACCCGACTGGAGTTTCGGGAAATGAATGAATCATTTCTAAATAAGTACAAAGCCTTCTGCTCCACTTACCTGGGTCAAAAGACCCGTACCGTCACAAACCAACTAATTTTTATTAGAACCCTCTTTAATGTTGCTATAAAGGACGGGATTGTTTCTCAAAAGTATTATCCTTTCGGGGGTGAAAAAGAAAAAATCAGAATTGGCTCAGGAAATAAAATTGGACTGACTGCTGAGGAAGTTACCAAAATAGAAAATCTTGCAGTGGAAAGTCATTCTTCGATATGGCACACCAGGAATGTCTGGCTTGTTTCCTTCTACTTTGCAGGTATAAGAATTTCAGATGTTGTAGCCTTGAAGTGGACAGATATTAAAGATGGCCGCCTGTACTATGTAATGAATAAAAATGAAAAACCATTGAGCTTTAAAGTCCCGGACAAGGCCAATTCCATCTTTAACCTCTACCTGATGGATAAGAAAGAAAACAATGGCTATATTTTTCCATTTTTAAAAGATGCTGATCAACAGGATCCAAAAAGCGTATTTCTTAAAATGAGGAACGCTACCAAGGTTTTAAATAAATTCCTGAAACGAATAGCTGACGAGTGTGAAATAGACAAAAACCTCTCGAACCACATAGCCCGTCATACTTTTGGAAATATTGCCGGAGATAAAATACATCCGTTAATGTTACAAAAGCTTTACCGGCATAGTGATTTAAAAACCACACTAAATTACCAGGCCAACTTTATTCATAGAGATGCAGATGATGCACTGGATAATGTAATAAATTTTTAATCCAAGAGTACCTTTGTTTTTAACCAATTCAAAAAATCCAAAAAAATCATCTTCGGTTAAGTAAGAATTCAAAGGAGAGTTTAACTGTTATATAAACCTTTTCCTTTAACGCAGGATAAAATAATTTAAAGATCATCAAAATCTAACTTAAGAATAGGAGTAATGGGATGAGCCTGGCAGGTTAAAACAAAACCTTCTTCAATTTCTTCATCAGTGAGAATTTGATTTTTGCTCATTTCGGCTTTCCCCTCGGTTATTCTGGCCATACAACTGCTACAGTTTCCATTCTGGCAAGAATAAGGCACGTCTATGTCATCTTCTAAAGCTTCATCCAAAACTACTTCTTTTTTGTCCATGCTAAATTCAAAATCTTCCTGATTTATACGGATGCTGACCTGTGTTTTACCGTTTAAATCAGATTTTATTTCTTTTTTTCCAGCGGTAGTTACAAAAAGTTCAAAATGAATTTGTTCTTCTGGCACATCATTATCCTTAAGGACACTGGTAACAAGATTAATCATGGGTTCGGGGCCGCACAGATAAAAGGCATCGAAAAGATGATCTTTAAATTTATGTCTAATTACATAGTTTACTATTTCCTCTCCAATACGTCCATAATGAGCATTTTCCTCGCGTTTTCTACTATAAACGAATTCAATGAATAATCGATCGGGGTGCTTGGTTTCGAGTTCAAGCAATTCTTTAAAGAAGATAGTATCTTCTGGTGACTTATTTCCGTAAATAAGAATAAACTTGCTTTGGGGTTCGTTCTTTAACACGGTTTTTATAATTGATATAACAGGAGTAATCCCACTTCCTGCAACGAATGCTGCATAATTTTTGATTTGTTCTTCTGGTTTTAGAACAAATTTACCTTCTGGTGGATATACTTCAAGTATATCTCCAGAAACCAATTTATTATTCGCAATCTTCGAGAAACTTCCTCCTTCAACCTCTTTTACGGTTACCTTAAATTCATCAGAATCTGGAGCGGAGCACAAAGAATATGCTCTGCGTATTTCTATATTGTCAATTATAGTTTTTATAGTAATATATTGACCCGCATAAAATTGAAATTCATTTTGTAGGTTTTCTGGAATTTCAAAAGACAAACTTACTGCCTGTGGAGTCTCACGAATAATCTCTTTTATTTTAAACGATTGAAACTTGTTCATTTTCTAATTTTTACTTTAATACCTAAAAATCTTCTCAAAAGTTAAAAAAAGGCTGCCACAATTCTGGCAACCTTTTCGGGCCAATTCTTCTGAGTTAAAATAATCTTCCTACACTATTTTCTAAAAGGTTCAAATAAAGATTATTATCCTTAAATAGCATTAGATTTTTTCTTCTTCTTTTTCTTCTTTTTTGTTAATTTTCTAACCGTAGGAGAAGAAGTGTACCATAACAAGAAGCCACTAAATACAGTAATTAATCCAAGAAGAGAAAAGACTCTTAATATTGTGTTATTGAAATCATCCCTACCTTCGTAATCCATTGTATGGGTCATCCAAAGGAAATCAAACCAACGCCAATCCCGATGTCTTAACGTTCTAAATGTACCATCGGCCACTGAAACGTATGCTCTTATATTTTCAGGGGTTTTATAGGATATCACGTAGGCTGGCAAGGGTCCACTCCTGTATTCATGGTGATTGCCTGTTGAAGTTATTCTTTCTATTTCTGTGACCTCCAACCCATCTATCATATTCTGATTGGCGATGGATAGTGCTTCAGCTTCAGAAAGGGTTTTTTTGATTTCTCCTGTTTTTGCATTTCGTAATATGTTTTCGTTAATCCAATAATAAGGCTCCCCGGCAATATTTTTAAGTTCCATAGAATGGATTTCATTACTAGAATCAAATTCCGAAGGGCTTTTTAGATTAGAAAAATCAGTTTGAACCATTTCAGTTTTACGGAATTGATCGCCGTGTATCTCATCTATATCTGTCCAACTAAAGTACAAACCACTTACCGTCCACATAATAAACTGTATACCTATGAATAGACCAAGGTATCTATGTGCCTGCCTTATTTTTAAGGCTGTTTTTCTTTTTACCATATTTATTTAATAAAGAGGTGATTAATTACTGAGTTTGGTATTAAATTCCTTTTTTTTAAGTTTTTAGTAGCCTTCAGTTTGTTCCATTCCCGAGGCTTCAATTTCACTGGCAGGTATCGGGCAAATAGTTCGGTTATCAGTTGCCTGAATATCTAAATTAGATACATCTACCCCAGTATTTACGTGTTCATTGATAGATCGATTAATATCTTTACCTCTACGAATATAATCGTAAACACCATGCCCTTCTAAAGCAAGTTCCCTTCTTCTTTCTTCCGCAATCCTTTCTTTTAAAACCTCACCGGTTTCTTCAGCCCGATTAGCAGAGAAATTTGTAGTTCTTTTTTGAATAAGGGTATTTAGATAATTTAATGCCTCAGAATCACCTCCGCCAGCGCCATTGGCAGCAGCTTCTGCGGCAATTAAGTAAATTTCGGAAAGTCTTATAACTGGAATATTATGAGCACTTAGTCCTCCACCTTCACTACGGTTTACGTATTTAACGAATGCATTCTTACTACCTTCTTTATCTTCCTCAAGCAATGCGGCTCTTGGATCTCCTTCGTAAGCACTTAATAAGTTCACAAAAGTTTGGGTGGCTATAATATCTCCTTGTCCGCCGTCTTTTAGGTCAAATTGAGCACCTAATCCATTGCTACCAAGTGAATTCTGACTTGTTATACTTAATTCGAAGAGAGATTCTGAATTATAATCTTCAAAAGCATAACTATTCACGCTCATTAAACTACCTTCACCTCTCGTAGTAATTACTTCTTCAGCATATTTAAGGGCATTTTCCCAATCTTCTTTATATAGATATACTCGGGCTAATAGAGCTTTAACTCCCGTTTTAGTCAAATACTTAGTGCTTCCTTGCTCCCAGGTATTTTCTTCTAACAAATCTAATGCACTCTGCATATCCAGAATAATTTGATTATAAGTTTCCCCGAGTCTACTTCTCTCGGTAATAATTTCTTCCGAAGAAAGCTTTAAGGGCAGACCCTGTGAAGCCGCTCCTGCTTTTATCCAGGGATAAGCGAAAGATCTAGCCAGATCAAAATAAACCATTCCTCTTAGACCTAAAGCTTCACCCAAAATCTCCTGTTTTTCCGCATCATTACCTTCAGCAGTTTCTATATTATTAATGACCAGGTTTAGGTTATTTATAACCTTAAAAGACTGAATCCATAAATCTTCGCAGGTACCACTATTGTTACTGCTTTCTTCGTACTTATAAGCTATCAACTCGTAGTCTCTTGGATTATAGGTGGTTTCTACAAATCTAAAATCCGTACCTTTTACCGCTGCTCTTTTATACAAAACCCTTCCTAAATAAGTATTGCGGGATATTTCATTGTAAGTTCCGGTCAATAATTTATCAAGTTTTTTTACAGAATTAAGTACAAGGTTCTCCGAGATAACATGGTCTGGTCTTTGTTCGAGAACATCTTCGCTGCACCCTTGAAGAACAATTAATCCTACAATTAGAATGCTATTTATTATTTTTTTCATTTTAATGCTTTTTTAAGTTCTAAAATTGTAATTGAAGTCCTACCAATAAGGTTCTGGCTGTTGGCACCTGAAAGAAATTTACTCCATCAACCACAGCTTCGGGATCATACCCATCAAGTTCTGTTAGTAGGAATAAGTTATCCCCCTGTAAGTAAACAGAGCCTCCATCTATAGTGTTCCATAAGGATGGTAAATTATAAGTCAATTTGACATTCCTTAGTTTGAGGTAATCTGAATCATATAAATGTCTTGTAGAAACATCATTTGAAAATGTTGGGTTACCATTAATTCTAATCGGTACAGTAGCATCTGTGTTATTCGGGTTCCATGGGTTCAATTGCGCTACTGTATTGGTATATTGAGGGGCAAATCCGTCGTCATCACGTTTGAAAGCTGTACGATCATATACCTTACCTCCCAGACCGAAAGTGAATTGAAAATCGAATGTGAAGTTTTTATAATTTAACTGATTAAACAAACCTCCTTGAAAATCCTGTAAAGCATCTCCAAAAATTCCGTATCCGGCCTCTTGAGCATCTGTTGTTAACTCACCAGTCCGTCTTCCATCATCCAAAACATAATATTGTGCGTAACCAGTTGATGAATCTACCCCGGCATAATCTCTTAAGTAAAACGAATAGATGCTTTCATCTTCCTTAATTATTAATGGATCCTGGCCATATCTTGAACTATAGGTAGGAACTATATCGTTTTTTAGCTTAGTAATCTTATTATCAAGGATAGTTAAGTTAGCACTGCTGCTCCAGGAAAAATCTTCGTTCGAAATAAAATTATATCCAACTTCAAACTCCCATCCTTTATTGATCATCGATCCATAATTTTGCAATTGAGTCATAAAACCGGTGGTTAAGGAAACGGGAACATTCAGCAATAAATCTTCGGTTTTTTTATTGAAATAATTAACCGTTAGGTCCAAATTGCTAAATAGGTTAATATCTACACCAACATTAAAGTTTTTACTTAATTCCCAAGAAAGATCAGGGTTTTGAAGTTGCCCATAAGATAAACCAGATTCTCCCCCATATCCCTTACCATCTGTTGCGAAAAATGCTAGCGCGGCATAATACTGAGGGGGCAAGTTTCCATTAGTTCCATAACTTCCCCGAAACTTTAAATATTCCAAACCATCTATTTCTAGAAAATCTTCCTCGGTGGCTACCCAACCTCCAGAAACGGACCAGAATGTTCCCCAACGGGAATCTTTTCCAAACCTTGAAGACCCGTCCCGCCTAAAGCTTGATGCTAAATAATATTTTTGATCAAAATCGTATGAGATCTGCGAGAAATAAGACAGGAGGGAATAATTCTCTGCATATCCTGTATGGCTCCAAAGTGTACCAATACTGCTGGCTGATAATAATTCACTGTCTAAAACATCATAACCATAAACATTTATTGAACTCATATTGGAAACTTGTGATTCCTGTCCCAACAAAATATTAATGCCATGATCCCTAAAATTCTTATTGTAGTTTAATGTGTTTGTAGTAGTATACTGAAATACCTCACTCTTTACACGGTTAAGAACTCCATTCCAAATACCACCCCCAGCACCAAATTCTTTATTGTCATATAGAGTTTCATCAATTGCTTGTTGGTCTATACCAAAAGTGGTCTTAAAACTAAGAGCGTTTAAAATTTGAAATTCGGCAAAGGCGTCACCTCTCACCCTAAATTCTGTATTTTCATAATCCCCCACTTTCAAAACTCCTATTGGATTGGCGTTTTTTTCAATATCATTGGGAAGGTTTGCAAAACCTCCATAGCCTTCCGAATCATATATTGGTGCCGCCGGTGGAAGTACCCTGGCCATATATAAAGGATTCAAACCTCCTGCATATGAACCGTCAAAGTTTGCGGCGTCTCTTTCAGACTTTGCTACCGATAAATTGACTCCAAGTGTTAGCCAGTCTTTCGCTTGATTTTCAATATTTAACCTGCCAGAGTAGCGTTTTAAACCTGTTTCTATAATTGTACCTGTTTGCTCCAGGTAATTCCCCGAAATGTAAAAAGAAGTTTTTTCATTTCCTCCCCTAGCTGATAGATTGTATTTCTGAATAAAACCATTCTGATAAATAGCGTCAAGCCAATCAGAATTAGCATTATTTGTACCGTATATATCTGTATAATCGCTTATAGCTTGATTTTCATAAGAACTATATAGAGCATCATTGCCATATACTCTCATAAATTCGGCATTTTCACTATTTTGAATATATTGATTTACTTGACCTTCAATCCAAAGATCTTTAAATTGCTCGTTATTTATAAGATTCTCTTCTGTAAGGTTCTGACTATATCCAGTTTCGACGCCCAGCGTAATTTCTGTTTCTCCATTCTTACCCTTTTTTGTGGTAATAATAATAACACCGTTGGCAGCCCTAGAGCCGTAAAGCGAAGAGGCTGCGGCATCTTTTAACACAGTAATACTTTTAATATCTTCAGAGTTGATAGTGGACAATGGATTGTAACCAGTACTTCCCACCATATCGTCGCCGGCCCTTAAGTTGGAATTAGTATTAATTACTACTCCATCAAGCACATATAGGGGCTGAGTGTTACCGCTTATAGAACCAATACCCCGAATTTGAACGTTAGATTTCCCTCCCGGTTGTCCCGAGCTAGAAATATTAATACCGGAAACTTTTCCCTGAAGGGCAGTTTCAAAACTAGCAGTAGAAGTACGTGTAAGTGCTTCGGAATTCACGGTTTCCGCTGCCCCGGTAAAACTCCGCTTATCAGAAGATCCATAGGCAACCACCATTACTTCATCTAGAGCCTCCGAGCTCTTCTGCATTTTAACATCAATAACATCTTCAATACCAACTACTCGATTTACTACTTTCTTACCCATAAAACTAAAATTAAGTACATCACCTATATTAGCTTTGATGGAATATTGTCCATCAAAATCGGTTTGGGTTCCAGTACTCGTATTTTTTACAATCACGTTAACACCTGGCATGGGTATACCGTTTTCGTCCGTAACAATACCAGAAACTGATTTTTCTTGTGCCATGCTAGATTGCAAAATCAATACTAAGAATAGCTTCAAAATTAATTGTAATTTATTTTTCATGAATTCTCAATTTTAAATAATAATATCATTAGTGTCCATTAAAAATTTTTAAATGTTCTTTGAAATTACTGATAATCTATACTTTACAAGTCTAATTGGCGCGTGACGATTTGAATTGATTAGGTTTAGCCTCTAAAATTTGGCGGCCATGAATCAAGGAAAATACGTTTTCTCCCAATTGACGGGATATTTACCCCAACGGGTTTTTGATGGGTTTGTCAAAAAGCATGATGGCAACAGGTATGTGAAACATTTTACTTGCTGGAACCAACTACTTTGTATGCTATTCGGTCAGCTGACTAATCGAGAAAGCCTCCGAGACCTGATCGTTGCGCTTGATGCACATAGTGGAAAATCATATTATCTTGGATTGGGCAAAAGTGTAACCAGAAGTAACTTTGCAAAAGCCAACGAAGTTCGGAACTCAAAAATCTTTGAAGATTTTGCCTATCATCTGATCGCTATAGCCCGAGAATTGCATTCTAGTGATGATTTTAAAATCAAAGGAAACATTTATGCCTTTGATTCCTCCACCATAGATCTTTGTCTAAATGTATTTTGGTGGGCGAAATTTCGCAAGGCAAAAGGAGGAATTAAACTTCACACCTTATATGATGTAAACACCCAGATACCAGCCTTTCTGCATATTACCCCTGCTAATGTTCATGACGTGAAGGCAATGGATGAGCTGGTTTATGAAGCGGGTGCCCACTATATATTTGATCGTGCATATCTTGATTACACTAGGTTGTACAAAATAGAACGTTGCTCAGCCTACTTTGTGGTTCGGGCAAAATCGAATACCAAATTCAGGCGGATGTACTCCAATAAAGTCGATAAGCTAACTGGGATCCGATGTGACCAAATTGGAAAATTAAGTGGTTTTTATACTTCCCAAGAGTACCCGGAAAAACTTCGCAGAGTGAAATATTATGATAAAGAGTCGAACCGAACCTTTGTCTTTTTGACAAACAACATGAAAGTTACTGCCGAGGAGGTTGCCTTACTGTACAAAAAAAGATGGCAGGTGGAACTTTTCTTTAAATGGGTCAAACAACACTTGAAGATAAAATCCTTCTGGGGAACATCTGAAAATGCCGTAAAAATCCAGATCTATTGTGCGATAAGTGCTTACTGCCTGGTCTCTATCGTGGCAGATAAACTGAAATTGAAGCGTTCAACCTACGAAATATTACAGGTTTTAGGCATCTCATTATTAGATAAAGCCCCTATAAATGAGCTTTTTATGAATATAAATTATAGTAATGTCAAAGAACTTGATTATAACCAACTGTCACTCAGTCTGTTTTAACTGGACAGTAATGTAATAATATTTTGAAGGAATAAGATTTAAAGTTTTGTAATATCTTGAACACAAGATTCATAAAATCATTCTTCAAACTTGTATAAATCAAACTTAGTATTATTTTTGATAACAAATAAGACTAACTTAGTCAATTATTGATACTTATGATTAATCAAATAGAGTTTAGACACCTTAGATATTTTTTAGCAGTAGCTGAAGATTTGCATTTTAGAAAAGCTGCAGAAAGATTGTACATTTCACAACCCGGATTAAGTAGACAAATTAAACAAATGGAAGATAATTTGGGAATTCAATTATTTGAGCGACATAATAGGAAAGTAAAACTGACACACGTAGGAGAATATTTTAAACAGGAAATAACAAGGAATTTAAAAAACTTGGATATAATAATTAATCATGCTAAACTGCTTCAAGCTGGTAAGGATGGTAGTTTAACTATAGGCTATGTAGGTTCTGCAATCCAAAAAATAATTCCGGAATTATTGATAAATTTTAAAGGAAGATTTCCAAATATTAATTTCGTTCTGAAAGAAATAGATAACCAGAAACAAGTAGAAAATTTACTTTTACAAAATATTGATATAGGCTTTATTAGATTAGAGAGAGTACCGACTGGTTTGAGTATCCGTCCTGTTTTATTAGAAACCTTCTGCCTGGTTTTACCTAAAGATCATCCAATAGATAGCGCTAACTATAAAAACTTATCTCAGTTTAAAGATGATTACTTTATACTCTTTGATCCCAAATTTAGTCCATCATACTTTGAAAAAATAATGCAAATTTTTGATGATAGTGGTTTTACTCCAAAAGTTTCTCACAGTAGTATTCACGCAAATTCTATTTTTAAACTAATTGAGAGTAATTTTGGCATTTCTATTATTCCTAGATCTCTACAAATGCCACATTATGAAAATGTTAAATTTATTGAGTTAGTTGACATTCCACAACGAACTACTTTATCGGTAGCTTGGGATCGAAAAAATACTAATCCTATCTTAAATGATTTTTTAGAATTACTTTAGAAGAAAAACTACAAATGGAAAGTTGCAGTTTTGTTACTGAGCATCCCACTAAATTCCAATCTTAATGATGGTTTTGAGCATCAACTTTACTCAATAATATGTTTTTATTCCTATTTAATATGCTTACCAAAACTTGTTTTCAATTTAGTGCTCCGGAATGGAAACTGCAATATTCATAATCATAGAAAGAAAAGGATTGGAGTAATAATCTGTGATCGGAGCTATTAAAAAGCTTGATTCAATCGATTTTTTACGTACTCTTCTCTTTTCAGAAGCCCGAAATTAAGTTAATGATCTACGGTTTTTGAATAAGGTAATGCTAAAGATAAATTATCCAGAACGGTGTCTTCAACTAAATTTGGAAGTGTAACTTTTAAATTTGGAGTTCTTTTCATTTCCTTTTTAATAGCAAAAGTAGCTCCCTTATTCCGGCCCCAACTTCTCCGTGCAATTCCATTATTGACATCATAGAATAACATATTCCTTAAATTGGCTTCAGCCTCGGGCGTACCATCCAAAACCATTCCGAATCCCCCATTTATTACTTCTCCCCAACCTACTCCTCCTCCATTGTGAATAGACACCCAGGTAGCACCTCTAAAACTATCACCAATCACATTATGAATGGCCATATCCGCAGTAAATTTACTCCCATCATATATATTAGAGGTTTCCCGGTAGGGTGAATCCGTACCACTTACATCATGATGATCTCTTCCTAAAACTATAGGCCCTATTTTTCCAGCCGCTATGGCGTCGTTAAATGCTTTTGCAATTCTTAATCGACCTTCAGCGTCAGCATATAATATACGCGCTTGTGAACCAACGACCATTTTATTTTTTTTAGCATTTTTGATCCATTTAATATTGTCTTTCATCTGTGACTGAATCTCTTTTGGAGAATTTTCCATGATGTTTTTCAATACTAATGCAGCTATTTTATCTGTAGTGTCTAAATCTTTCGGTTTACCTGAAGTGCAGACCCAACGGAATGGTCCAAAACCATAGTCAAAAAACATTGGCCCCAATATGTCTTGTACATATGATGGATATTTAAAATCAATATTGTTCTTTGCCATTACATCTGCCTCTGCTCTGGAAGATTCTAATAGAAAAGCATTTCCGTAATCAAAAAAATAGGTACCTCTTTCAGTATGTTTATTTATGGCGGCTGCATGTCTTCTTAGAGATTTCTGCACTTTGTCCTTAAATAAAACTGGTTCTTCACGAATCAATCGATTAGATTCTTCATAAGAAATACCCACAGGATAATATCCTCCTGTCCATGGAATATGCAATGAAGTTTGATCTGAACCAATATGAATATAAATATTTTCTTCATAAAAACGTTCCCAAACATCAACCACATTACCTATATAAGCAACGGAAACAACTTGGTTATTCTTTTGAGCTTGTTTTGCTTTATCAACTAGTTCGTCCATATCATCAATTAAGACATCTACCCAGCCTTGTTCAAATCTTTTGATTGCTGCTTTAGGATTAACTTCTGCACAAATAGTAATACAATTGGCAATATTTCCTGCTTTTGGTTGTGCACCGCTCATTCCACCTAATCCGGAGGTTAAGAAGATTTTTCCATTTGTGCTTTCTCCTTTCGGCAAGATTTGTCGAAATGCGTTCATTACAGTAATCGTGGTTCCATGAACAATTCCTTGTGGACCAATATACATAAATGAGCCCGCAGTCATTTGTCCATATTGTGTAACGCCCAGTGCATTGAACTTTTCCCAGTCATCTGGTTGAGAATGATTAGGCACCATCATTCCATTAGTAACAATAACTCTTGGAGCACTTTTCGAGGAGGGGAATAATCCCATTGGATGTCCAGAATATAAATGCAAGGTCTGTTCGTCGGTCATTGTAGCTAAATACTGAACTGTTAAAAGGTATTGTGCCCAATTTTGAAACACCGATCCATTACCTCCATACGTAATCAATTCTTCAGGATGTTGTGCCACTTCTGGATCAAGATTGTTCTGGATCATTAATATAATAGCTCTAGCTTGCAAAGATTTCCCAGGATATTCAGAAATATTTCTTGCATAAATTGGATAATCCGGTTTAAATCGATACATATAAATACGACCGAAATTGAGCAATTCTTGGGCAAATTCAACCGCTAATTCTTGATGCCAATCTTTAGGAAAGTACCTCAATGCATTTCTAATTGCCAATTGTTTTTCATTAGTTGATAAAATATCTTTTCGTCTGGGTGCTCTATTTATATTCTTAGAGTATGCCTTTTTTGCAGGCAAACTAGTGGGAATACCTTGTAGAATTTTTTCTTGAAATGTCATATTTAATTAATTTCACTTTACAATAAAAGATCGATCTCTAACCAAATCAATCATGGTATTGATGTCATTTTTTAATATTCTATCATCCTCTAACTTACTTACTCTGCTCCGTACAAGTGCAAAATTTTCCTCGATAACTTTTGAAAATGAATTGGGTCTTCTAAATTCCATAGCTTGTGTAGCAAACATCAATTCTATTGCTAGTATTTTTTCTATGTTTTCTAAAATTTGATTTAGTTTTCGACCAGAAATACTTCCCATAGATACGAGGTCTTCTTGCCCCAAAGATGTTGGGATACTATCAGCAGAAGGTGGGAAACACAATGATTTGTTTTCTGATGCCAAGGCAGCTGTAGTATACTGCGGAATCATGTAACCCGAATTTAAGCCTTCATTTTCAGTAAGCAATCTTGGCAAACCATACTTGCCTTCTAATAACAAATAGCATCGCCTATCAGAAATATTTCCTAATTCCGAAGCTGCCAAAGAGGCATAATCAATAGCCATTCCTAATGGTTGTCCATGGAAATTACCACCAGATATAGCTTGGGTTTCACTTAACACAATCGGGTTATCCGTAACAGAATTCATTTCTATTTCTGTCAGTTCTTTTAAATGATAATAGGCATTTCTAGAGGCCCCATGCACTTGGGGAATACAACGAATTGAATAGGGGTCTTGTACACGGTTGCACTCCAAATGGCTTTCTATATTCTGAGAATCTTTAAGCAATTTCCGAATTCTCTTGGCTACTTTTAAATTCCCTGGAAAAGGACGAATTTCATGCAAAGCTTTTTTAAACGGAGCAGCACTGCCCTGAAACCCCTCTAAACTCATAGCCCCGGCTACATCTGCTAAATCCAGTAGGTATTTCATTTTATCGAGGCCTTTAATAGAATGAGCCAAAATAAATTGTGTTCCGTTTATTAGTCCTAAACCTTCTTTAGCTTCTAATTGTAATGGTTTCAAACCGTGAGAGAATAAGACTTTTTTCGCTGAACGAATATCATCTTTAATCCAAAAATCACCTTCTCCTATTAAAGGCAAAAACAAGTGAGATAGAGGTGCTAAATCTCCTGAAGCACCTACAGAGCCCTGTTCTGGCACTACTGGAAGTAAGTTATTTTCTATAAAATATATAATTCGCTCAATTACGCAAAGCCTTACCCCAGAGAACCCCTGACATAGGGCATGTACTTTACAGATCATCATGATCTTTGATAATTCTTTGTCGATTGGCTTGCCTACCCCAACGGCATGACTAATCAATAAATTTTCTTGTAACTTTTTAGTTTCGTCTGGGGCTATTTGTTTATCACACAACGGACCAAATCCAGTATTAATACCATATACTGCTTTATTGGCCTTGGCTATCACTTCTACTTTTTTTCTACTTGATTTTACCCTTTCTTTTACTGTACTTGTTAAATTACCTTTCAAATTGCCATTGGTTATGTCTTTTACTTTTTTTAGTGATAACCGATCAATTCCATATTTAAACATATTATATTAAAATTATTTTAAGGCAAAGTAACTCTATTTTTCTATAGCTTATGGGACTAATTTTATCAATAATCGATAATCATAGGTTATTAATCGGAAAATGAATTTTCTTATATTTCTCTATTTTTAAAAAATTTTACTGAATATGCGATGAGTTTAATTGGTTTAGCTTAAATTTCGATAAAGGAGTATAATCCTTTATTATAATTTGATAACTAAAATTAAATACAAGGCTCACAAAGCCGGTATTGAACTTATCATAGGTTAAATCTAATAACGAGGGTGCTTGTACACCCGTAAGGTGGGGAGCATTTCAATCACTAAATGCGCTTAGCATATACAATGGTGTGGGCATTGCTTTTTTTTTCATCCTTTCAAGCAAATAAAGCATCATACAAATATACTTATAGCCAGTTGGGTTAATTTATAAACTTTACAAATATTTTTAAGAACATCAGTAATACACGAAAGGATTCGTTGGTATAGCTATATTTTTTGAATATACCAAACTAAGGGGAAAAATCCCCTTTTTCAAAGAAAGAGGTACGTTTTTATATGTATCAGTCATTCAAACATTTTAAATTATATACATTTAAAACGTTATAAACTCATAAAATGACTATATATATATGTGGAGTGATAATGAAACTCATTCAGACTTTATAGATTTTAAGCATCTCATTGATGCTTCTAAAACCATTCTTGATAACGACCAACTATTACCTTGCAGTATTGGAATATATGGAGATTGGGGTGGAGGAAAATCTAGTTTAATGAACATGATCGAGACGACCTATGAAAATGAAAAGGATATACTAGTAATAAAATTTAATGGATGGCTCTTTGAAGGGTATGAGGATACGAAAACAGTATTATTAGGGAGGATACTGGATGAGGTAATTAAAGGGAGAAAGCTTAGTGAAAAAGCTAAAAAATTAGCGGCTGGTTTACTAAGAAAAGTGGATCTTCTTAAACTAACTGGTTCCGTAATTAAATATGGTGCCGGTTTGGCTTCAGGCCCAGCCGGAATTGCTGGAATTACCCTTTCAAATATGATGAATGAAGGAAAAGATTTTGATTATGAAAATTATCTGAAGGAAGACAACGAGAATCCGGATGAACTTATGAGAAACAATATTCAGAATTTTCATCAGAATTTTGAAGATCTTGTGGCTGAGACTAAAATAAAGAAGATAATCGTATTTATCGACGACCTGGATCGTTGTACCCACGAAACCATAATTGGGACTTTAGAGGCTATTAAGCTATTTTTATTCACCAAAAAAACCGCTTTTGTAATCGGTGCAGATGAGCGTCTTATTAAATATGCGGTCCGCAGAAGATTCCCTGAAATCCCTGGAGATAATAGTGAAGTGGGTCGCGATTATCTGGAGAAAATGATCCAATATCCCATCCGTATTCCACCTTTAAGTGAATTGGAATTGAGTATCTATGTAAACCTGTTGTTTTGCCAGTTATATCTGGAAAAAAAAGAGTTTGAATCTGTAAGGGAAACTATTTTACGAAAGAAAAATGAAGATCAGTTAGGCTTTTCTTTTAACTTTAATAATGTAAATGATTTTATAACAGAAGTCCCCGACTCTCTGAAAGAAGCGCTACTACTTTCGGAACAACTTAATCCAGTACTTGCAACGGGGCTCAATGGGAATCCCAGACAAGCAAAACGTTTTTTAAACACCCTGTTATTACGATCTAAAATGATCGCAAATACTCGGGAAAAGTTCGAGAAACGCATTCTTGCAAAATTGATGTTGTTAGAATATTTTAAAGGAGAGACCTTTAAGGATTTTTATGAAGAACAGGCACAAAATAAAGGGGCTATAACTGAAATGAAGGAGCTGGAAGAATTGGCTCAAAATGTAGCAAAGGATTCAGAGCAAAAAGAGAAAATTTCACCTAAGCATTTAGATTTACTAGAAGATCCATGGATTAAAAATTGGCTGGCCTCAGAACCCTCTCTAGCTGGCGTTGATTTTCAGCCATATTTTTATGTTTCTAGAGACAAATTATCAATCATGGGTACTAATATACGACGCATGAGTTCGGAAGCCCAGGAAATCTTTCGAAAATTGATGCAAGGATCGCAAACCATACGTAACAATGCTCTTCAATCTTCTAAAACTTTAAGTCAAGGAGATGCGGCGACGGTATTTGAATCTCTAAAGGAAAAGCTTCTTCAAACCGAACAGATAAGTGGAGAGGATTCTCCCCTTGGAATCCTTTTTGAGTTCTGTAAGATACGTACAGAATTGAATTCTCAATTATTATCTATGTTGCAAGATCAGCCAGATTCCCGCATTCCATTAGCAGCCGTACCTCAGGTAATTGAAATCAGTAAAACCGGTAGCCATCAAGGCCAAGTAAAAGAACTTATTACTGGTTGGAGTAAGTCAAGTACAAATAAATCACTTGCGAAAATTGCTAAGAAAAAATTGACAAAACCTAATTATGGGAACATCTAAATCAGGCTCTGGAGTGCCAGGATCTTCACCGCTTTTACCTGATTGGGCCCCACCGGCCTCTCCTCCTCCGCCAGAAGAGGAACAACAGGACACTCCGGATGATACAAACGAAGAAGAAGCTCAAGATCGACCTACTTATGAATCCACAGCCGACTTTCAGTCCGTAAAATCAAACTTTACAAAATATGTAAATAAGCCATCTAGAAGCACTTTCAAAACTGCAATACGCAGTTATATAGGTAAAACAGGAGGTGTGAAAAAGTCTACCATTTCTGCAGCAGCAGGGATAAGAACCGGAAGAGGATATATTAGCTTTCTAAATAATCTAGGATCACAGGGATTATCAGAAACACTTTCTCAACTAGGATTGACAAGTCACATTGGCAAGTCTAGTGAAGAAGTACTGGCTATTATTGCAGATAAAATTGCACCAGTAGGTTCTACAAATGATGAAGCGATTGCTCGGGCGGCGGTATTAATAGCCACGGAAAAACTCTATGGGCGCCTGGAAGAAGATGGCCAGGATCTAGCTACTTTAGACACCCTGAATGAAGCTCATATTAAAGAGGTTGTGATAGAATATGTTAGTGCCTATATATTCAAAAAGTGGGTATATGAAGCTGGTATGGCCCTTGAAAAAAATAAGCTTTCAGAAAATAAAGCTATTGAGTTAGAACATCAAATGAAAGATCTAATAAAACAGGAGGTAAAAGGGGGAATAGAGAAGGCTAATCTCAAAAATTTTAATCTAGCACAGGAATCCGGTCGAGATCTGGTATTAGAAATTTTTGAACTGGCTTACACAACTTTAGAAGAATGAAAAGAATAAAAGTAATTTTTAAGCAACACAGACAGGATAATTTCACTTTGAATGAAGGTAAGGATGTTTTAATTATCTGTACTAGTGATCAGGGATTATCAGATACCTTGATGACAACCAATGTATTTAATATCTTAAAAAAGCGCGCTATCACTCCGCCAGAAGAAACATTTGATCTCCTTCACTTTGCTATCGGTCTCTATGTTATAGATCAGGTGTATTCCAGAAAGGCTTTTGGTTTCCAAGGATGGAGTCGTTATTTTGAAATCTATGTACCAGTTACAAAACCTGGACTTTGGCAGGAAATTAAGGAAGAACTTGAAAATACCTTATCTTTTCTTAGTGGAGATAGGTGGATATTGCATTTTAGAGAATTAATAAAAGAAGAAAAGCAATTAAAAATTCCAGAAGAAAAACAGGCCTCAAAAATCGATAAAGTAGCACTTTTTTCAGGAGGAATGGATTCTTTTATAGGGGCTATCGATTATCTTGAGCAGGGAAATCGTATGGCTTTTGTAAGTCATTATAAACGAGGTTCTGAGGGAGCAGCCCAGCAAACATTGTTTAGAGCTTTAAGAAAAAAATATGGGAATGAAGCGTTTGAGACATTTCGATTCTGGGTTCAACCGGTTAAGAAAAATGCGCCTTCTGCAGATATTAGCAGTAGAATACGCTCATTTCTTTTCGTTGCCCTAGGTCTAACCATTGCCAACAGTCTGGACGAAAAAATAGATTTTATTATTCCAGAAAACGGACTGATATCATTAAATGTCCCTTTAACAGGTACACGGCTAAGTAGTCATAGCACCCGCACTACTCATCCATACTATATCTATAAACTTCAAAGTATCTTTGGTCACCTGGGAATTAAGAATAACTTTTACAATCCCTATCAAATTGCTACTAAAGGGGAAATGGCTCTAAACTGTAAAAACCTGAAACTATTGCGAGAATTAAACAAGGATACGCTTTCATGTTCCCATCCAGATCAAAACAGATGGAAAAAGGGAGGGAAATCAGGGGTTCACTGTGGATATTGTGTGCCTTGTATCATAAGACAGGCTGCTGAAAAAAAAGCAAGCTTAGAGGGTACTGTTTATGTTCATAATATTATTAATAATCCCACCTCTCTAAAATTCCTGTCCGGTGCAGACCTACGGGCTTTTCAACTAGCGTTGGAACGAATAAAAAGTGTCTCTGAGAAATCTCTTACCTTTGAAATTATGAACTCCGGCCCTCTTTCTTTTCCAGGAAAGTATGGATTATCAGATTATGTCGGTATATATAAAAGAGGTATGGAAGAGGTAGCAGATTTTTTATATCCATAATTATGTATTTCCACGATACGCATTTTCACCTGGATCTTATGAAAGATCCTGAAGCTGTAGTTCAGCAAATCGAGAGAAATAAATGCTACACCATTGCAGTGACCAACAGCCCGAGTGTATTTTTCTATTCCAAACGTCTCAGTCTTGGCACTAAATATACCAGAGCTGCTTTGGGATTCCATCCTGAACTGGTTGCGGAACGATACCAGGAATTACCGAAATACCTTGACCTCCTTAGTCAAACACGATATATTGGTGAGATTGGTTTGGATAATCATCAAAAATCCGCAGCCGATTTTCATAAGCAACTGTTTGTTTTTAAGAAGATAATTGCAGCTTGTAGAGCTTCCGGGGATAAAATTATCACGATTCACAGCCGCAAGGCTGAAAAAGATGTTCTTCAAATCATAGGGGCTAATTTTCCAGGAAAGATAATTTTACATTGGTATTCCGGTCCCTCAAACCTAATAGACAATGCCCTTAGCAATGGCTATTACTTTTCTGTCAATATGCGAATGCTAAACTCAAAAAATGGAAGAAATATCATTCAAAAGCTACCTTTGGATCGTATATTACTAGAATCTGATGCCCCCTTTACACTCTCTCGAAACCAAAGATATCATTCCATTTTATTTCAAGAAATGGTAGCCGAACTTGCTACTTTAAAAGATTTTGCGAAGGATGAAATGTTCTACTATCTAAATAAAAATTTTAAGAAACTTATAGAGGCTCCAAAATAATCCATCTTCCGAAAACTTACTTGTTGTTCATCGATATATTTTGAAATTAAAAAACCAATAGCCATACTATAATGTTGATTTTTATAAGTTATATTTTTTTAATACCCGTTCAGCCCATTCCAACTACATTTCGCAAAAGCTCCATTCCGGGAAAAGCGCTTCTTTACAAAGGTCTTGGACATCCTTTTCATTTGCCCCGAAATTCCTGCTAAAATAGTAGGGACCACTTAGCATTTAAATTTTGGCTGAAATTGAAACAATAAGGAAGCCCGCCTAATCGGATTACATTCTTGCATTTACTTGGCTTCCGGTTGTTTTTCAATTTCAGTATTTCCATTTCCTTCCCGGCCGTAGCTGTCTCTACCTTTTTTGTAATGCAAAATACCAATATTTAGAAGTTAGTACGGACTGCATAAGCCAGTCGTCCCTCCTTTTTATAAGTCCTCCCTAATTCTAAATATTAGCAACTGTATCAGCATCAAAAAAGGTAACAGCAAACGGCTCTGTAAGAAGTAAATCAACAAATAAAAATTATGAAATCATTTCAAAACAACATACCCGGAAGCGAAGTAAAAAAATCAAAAAAAGAAAACGCTCCGGATATAAAAAGTAAATCAATGTTTAATCAACCTGCAAAAAAAGCAGGTATCTAAATCTTTTAATTATGAGTAATCTAAGAAACCAAGTACAGTTAATCGGCAATGTGGGGAATGCCCCTGAAACCAAAAACTTTGAAAGTGGTAAAAAAGTATGCAGTTTTTCACTGGCTACCAATGAATACTACCACAAAGAGGGTGAGAAAATCCAACAAACCGACTGGCACAATGTAGTGGCCTGGGGAAAACAGGCCGAGCTAATCGAAAAGTATGTTGACAAAGGAAAAGAAGTTGCCATCCGCGGAAAACTGACTTCCCGATCCTACGAAACCCAAAACGGAGAAAAACGATTTGTTACAGAAATTTTGGTAAATGAAATTCTATTCCTTGGAAATAAGGAAGCTAGTGAAAAGTAATCAAAAAGCAAAGAGGGCGTCATCATCGAAAATCGCGCCCTCTTTTAATTATTAATCTATTAAATCAATAATTATGAAAACCAAAGTTAGTGAAATAAAAATATCCTATCGCAGCAAAGTAAAACTTAGTGAGACCCCAAAAATAAACTCTTCCGCTACCGCTGCAGAAGTATTGTTTTCCAACTGGGATAAAGATGAAATAGAAGTCAGCGAGAGTTTTAAACTCCTATTGCTCAACAATAATAATCGCGTAAAAGGGATCTTTGAAGTATCCAAAGGAGGGATCACCTACACCCTGGTAGATTTACGCATTATTTTTGGGGTTATCCTAAAGAGCCTTAGTACTGCAGTTATCCTTACTCATAACCATCCCTCGGGTACCCTATTACCCAGTAACCCCGATAAGGATTTGACCCATAAAATTAAAAGGGCCGCAGAATTATTTGATATAAAAGTTTTAGACCATTTAATACTTACCCCCGGTGGCGATTATTATAGTTTTGCAGATAATGGAATTCTTTAAACCTAAAGGCCTTTGATTTTTTCAAAGGCTTTTTTAGCTCTTAAATTCATCTAAATAAAAATTACTATATTTATTTCGCTGATCTTCAGCATTCAAAATTTACGCAGGAATATCCCTTTTTTGACTTTCGCCGATAGACCTGCACATCAAAAAAATTATAACCCGGAAATTTTTTCCAGGAAAGAGGCAACTGGCTTTCAAGGCAGATTGTACGGAATTTTTGTCCCGCTCTGCGGGACGAAAAGGAGTAGCAAGAGGATAACACGCTACGCGATGTTAAGCACTCCTTTTTGTTTTTAAATAACTGATTATCAGATATTTAAAATTTATACAGGTTCCTAATACTTTGCAATTTGCGACAAATGCCCCGCCAGAGCCCATTTTTAGGGAAGATTTTGCGACAAATCGGCGAATTATGGACTCATTTATCGGCATCAGGTTCAAAAAGGAAACTGCCAGACGTTTCCAGGAATTTTCAAAAAAACACTTTAAATCGCATACCAATACAATGACTGCTATGCTGGATTTTTTTCAACAAAATAAGCTTTCCCAAAAGAAAACCTCGGGCCCAATATGAACTCCCTGGAGTACAGTCTCAAAAAACGTATCGATGGCTTTATTGCCATCCTTCGTGATATCGAAAAAAACCAGACCAAACCTACACAGGCAATGTTGGCCGCTCTCTTTGAAGAACTCCCCCAGCACGGTAAAAAATCCAAGCGCATTCCTGATATGGAGGACTTAATATTCACCCCCACAGTTCAAAAAGAAGAAGCCGAACCTGCCACCCCGAAATTTAATAGTGACCTGCTCCTACTACTGGAAAACCTAGAGTATCACCAGCCTTCATTTTCTAAAGACTATTACCGGCTAAACCTGGATAGAAATAGCGTAGTACAACTAAAACAAAAATATCAAGTACATAAATCTTAGTCCACAAAAACCTGGCGGAAGCTACAGAGAAAGAGTCGAATTGAAGTATGTGAAAATATACAGGGAAGCCAAAGCGATTTACAAATCTGAAAACTACAAAAAATGAGCGACGTTAATTACATTAGCCAGCTGAACGGAGTATTACGAAAATTCGCTGATGACGAAAATATCTCGTCCTCTCACCGCAGCCTGTATCTGGCTTTTTTTGAAATATGGAATCAGAAACGTTTTCCGAAAACCATAAGGATTAACAGTAAACAAGTAATGGCACTCGCCAAAATACGTTCCAGGACGACCTATCACAAACTACTACGGGATCTAAACAATTGGGGGTATCTCCAGTACCGTCCCACCACTAGTCCCCATATGGGATCCCTCATCGAGCTGTTCAGATTTGATACACCTTCTGACCAAAAAATGGACAACACCTATCCAGTTTCTGAACAGGTACCTGTCCAAAAATTGGTACCTTTTAATAAACATGATAAACATAATATAAACCTTCTTCAAACCTTTTGTCCAAAAAATGAACAAGTAGTTATTGCCTATTTTAAAAAAGAAAGAAGAAGTAGTAAGGAGGCTAAAAAATTTTATAATTTTTACGAATCTATAGGTTGGAAATTAAATGGGCATCCAATTACAAACTGGCAAGCCTGTGCCCGAAATTGGATGCTGAAAGCTGATGAAATAAAAAAAGATCAAAATTTTAAACCTGTGTCCGCTAATAAGGACTACTTACATACTACCAAGGATAAAGATTATGGGCAGCCTTTGTAAAATAGAAGAGCAGAATGATTTTATGTATATCGAAATCGTTCACAAAAAAGAAACTCCAGTCAATCAACCGAACGCAAAACAATCAATTACGATCGATTACGACCGATTACGACCGATTATCAGAAGAAGAAAAGCAATTACTACTATATCTAATGGACCACCACCAAATAGTTAGAAAAAAAGCTGTTCAACTATTGAAAATAGGAGAAACAAAAACAAAAGAAGTGTTTAATGAATTGCTGGACAAGGAACTTATTAAACGTAAAGGCAAGGGAAGAGCTACTTTTTATACGCTAACCAACAACTAAGGAAATTCAAAAATTTGGATACTAAAAGCTGACGAAATAAAAAAAGATCAAAATTTTAAACCTGCGTATCATAATAAAGACTACTTGCATACTAGTACGAATAAAAACTATGGGGAGCCGTTATAGATTAGATGATCAAATTCAAAATTTCATTTAATTTGAATGCTGTATGACGTAATGTTTACGTTCTTTTTTATTTTTCACTAAACGGAAATCTATTGGAGTACACAGAATCGAATAATAAAAAGAAACAAATAAATTTTAAGATTTCCTATACACGCTCTTAGTTGACAAATAGATATATTTGCAAATATTTGTAAACCTAACCTTATGCAAGCTATTTTTTCTAAACGTCTTAAAAGTGCCAGAATTCTTGCCGGAATGTCTCAAGACGATCTCGTGAAAAAAATAGATAAACTGGTTTCTAAAAATGCTATTTCCAAATATGAAAAAGGGCAAATGCTACCAGATTCCAATGTGTTGATCCAGCTGGCAAAAGCCCTCAATGTAAAGCCCGATTATTTTTTTAGAAGTTACAATGTAGAAATCGAAAAAGTTGAATTTCGGAAAAAGAAAAAATTGGGGACTAAAAAACTAAATGCAATCCAGGAACAGGTAAAGGATATGGTTGAGCGATACCTGGAACTCGAGCAGTTTCTGGAAATTAAATCTGAATTTAAAAATCCTATCCGCGATAAAATTATCAATGATGGCGATGATGTCGAAAATGCGGTAAATACTTTGCTAACTGAATGGAAACTGGGCTTTAATGCCTTGCCAAACGTGGTGGAATTTTTAGAAGAAAAAGAAATAAAAGTAGTAGAGATAGACGCGCCCCCAGCATTTGACGGTTTTTCCGGCTGGGCCGATAAAGTTTACCCAGTGGTGGTCCTGAATAAAAACTATGCTATAGAACGTAAACGCCTTACTGCTTTGCACGAATTAGGGCACCTGCTTTTAAATTTTAATAAAAATTTAGAGCATAAGGATATTGAAAAACTCTGTTTTAGGTTTGCCGGAGCGATGTTAATTCCTAAAGAAACCTTTTTTAAAGAATTGGGTGAAAAACGTACCTCCATTAGTCTTAATGAGCTAATAAATAGCAAACAAGAATACGGTATATCTGTACAGGCAATTATGCGAAGGGCTAAAGATTTAGGGGTTATTACCGATTATTATTATCGAGGCTTTTGTATAAAAATGGCTAAGAATAAGGAAGAGCGAGATTTAGGTAATTATATTGGAATAGAAAAGTCAAATCGGTTTAACCAACTTTTATTTCGGGCAGCTTCAGAGGATATTATTTCCTTAAGTAAAGCTGCGAATTTGGCTAATTTAAAATTGGCAGCATTTAGAAAAGAGTTTATCGCTTTATGAGAATTATTGTTAATGATGCAAATATTCTCATAGACCTGGTAGAACTTGACCTCCTAAGACTAAATTCATAAAATTCACGGGTAAATGAAAGCAATTAATATCAATTAAAATTTACTTTTGAAAAATGAGATATTCTGTACCTATTCTGTACCCAGTAAAAAAAAGAAAGGCTCCACATTTCTGTGAAGCCTTGTCTTTGCTAGTAGCGGGAACTGGACTCGAACCAGTGACCTTCGGGTTATGAGTTTTCAACCCTCACCCTTCAAAAGCGCCTAAAACACCTGTTTTTCAATGATTTATGATTGGTGTAATTTTTTTTAATATTAAAAAATAAGGCTTGAAACTAATAAATGTTGTACCTATGTTGTACCCATAATTTACTATATTTATAATTCAATGTATTTATTATGGCAACCATTAGAGCAGTTTTACGTAAAAAAAAGAACTCAGAAAATAAATTTCCGATAGCAATTAGGATCACAAAAGACAGAAAAAGTACGTTTCTGGGTACCGGTCAATATATTGAAGAAAAATACTGGGATAAAACAAATAGGTGTGTGAGGAAAAAACATCCTAATGCCAATTACATCAACAATTTTATTATATCGAAAATTGCCGAAGCAAATAAGAAAGTTCTCGAAGCTGAAAGCAGTGAAGAATACCAAAACGTTAGATCCATAAAAAGGAAAATCACACAGAATAAAAAAGTCGATTTTTTTGAAATTGCAGATAAGCATCTGGAAAATTTAAAAAACAGGAATCGACATCATCAATATGATACTGAGGTAGGTCGCTTAAAAAAGCTAAAAAAATTTATAGAGAAAAACGAATTAGGTTTTAATGAGATAACTGTTTCACTTCTTAAAAAATTTGAAGCCTATTTACTTCATAATAAAAAGCGTTCACCGCGTACGGTAGTGAACTATCTGATTTTAATACGAACTATTTACAATCTTGCCATATCTGAATCTTTAGTTGACAGAGGTATGTATCCCTTCGGAAAAGGAAAAATTCAGATCAAAATTCCAGAAACCCAGAAAATTGGTTTAAACCTTAAAGAGATACAACGCCTGGAAAATGCCGCCGATCTGACAGAACCTCAGCAAAAAGCCGTGCATGTATGGCTTATCAGTTTTTATTTTGCCGGGATCAGGGTAGGTGATGTATTAAAATTAAAATGGTCAGATTTTAATGATGGAAGGTTAATGTACCGAATGAACAAAAACAGTAAATTGGTAACCCTTAAAACACCAGAAAAGGCTGAGGCTATATTCAAACAGTATCGAAAGAAAGATTCCCTACAGGATTTAATTTTTGATTATCTCAAAGACACAGACCTATCAGATACCCATAGAGTTTCTATTAGAACCCAAAGTGTAAACAGAAACCTAAACCGGCTCCTAAAAAGGGTGGCATCAAAACTAAAGATCAAGAAAAAAATGAGCATGCACATTGCGCGGCACAGCTTTGGGAATATTTCTGGGGATAAAATCCCAATTCAAATGCTGCAAAAGCTTTACCGTCATTCATCGGTGACTACCACCATAAATTATCAAGCGAATTTTATTCATAAGGAAGCTGATGATGCATTGGATAGTGTAATCAATTTTTAAATTTAGGTGATGGCAATTACCTAAATTTTTTGAAAGGTGCCGGTGACCTCAGTAGTATCTTTCCATTTCCAAGAATATCTTCTGCAAATACAGATGCGGGAGAGATTAATTTCAGGGTTATTAAAGATATATTCAGTAATGGATTAACAGAAAATCTGCTAATTATGTCCGTCAATTTTTTTAAATATTTCTGGCATTGACTCTTCATCAATTGCTTTCATATCTATTAATTTCAGAGATTTTACCATTCTCTGGGTATTGGTTTTATAATATTGAAAATGCGGTGCTTCCAAATGAGACTCGTATGCTTTTTTATCAGCATAAATTTCTAAAATCCTTATTTGGTTAGGGTTTTCCGTTTGATACATGGGGAAAATTGAAACGACCCCGGGCTCCACCCTAACAGAGGCCTCAGCTTCTTCTTTCAAAATTTCCTTATATTCCTCTATGTACTCAGGATAAATTTCTAATTCTGCTATTCTGATGAGCATTTCCTTAGAGCTGAAGGCATCTTTACTTACATTATTTTCTTTGCAAGATGAAAAACATAGTATGATTGTTAAGAAAGCAAGCTGGATTTTTAATGACTTCATAACTCCCATTTTTATTTATTATATCTCCCTTAGATTTCTATATTCTCACTGGTTAAAAACCAATTTAGAAAAAATTAAGTTTCCCAGCTTGTAATATACAGTTATTTAAAAGTCCTTTATATTTGAATTCAAGTTGAAGATAGCGGTTAAGGAGTGGCCAACACCTTGCAGATGATGGGGGCGACTTGCGGCTGATAAAGACGGCGTTATCTAATATTAATCTGCAAATAAGTCCCGTATGAGGCGGGGCTTATTTTATCCAGCGCTGAGGCGAGAGTTTCTAGCATATTATATATCTTACCAAGGTACATAAGTGAACCACCCGGAAAAGGAAATTCAGTAATTAAAACTTTACACGATTCTTTATGGTTTTTCAAGTGTTAGGCAAGATTTTATTGCTCTGGTTCTCTCGGCCTTTTTAGTGAAGACTATAATGTATATCTCCCTTCATAATTTTTGGTATGTTTGTGACCTCTGAGCTGCTATAAATAATTGATACTAAAAATTTGCATATACATTCGTCCGTACCACCAACAGGAAGGCTTACTTCCTAGTATCATTCTTTTTCATTCGCAAGTCAGTTATTTTCCACAATTGATAGTCCATTTTATACATAGATTTAAATGCTAAACATATTTCCGAAATCATTTTACTGAAATCCTCGTCAGGCTTCCATTTAACTTTGAAGTTTCCAATATCTATGTCATTATGTTTTTCTGTATGCGATAAAAAGAATTTTCTAAACATTAAGAACAATGTATCTTTGTAAGTATGAAATAATTCAGGATATTTTCTTTGCACATCGATTGAGAAAAATGAATTTTCCTCATACTCAAATCCACTGAATTTTTTTAGCTTAAAAAGTTCTAGCCAAAAAGAATCGCTCATATTTTTCAGGTTATCAGCATGAAGAAATGATGTTGTTAAGTAAATCCCTTCTAAATCAGTTGCTAAATAATAAGTGCCGCCAGTCTTTTTTGATTCAATTATTAATGATGGTCCATATAAATTCACGTACATTTTACTTGTATCAAAGTCATCTTTAAAATTTCCATATTCTATAGCCAAATCAGCAATTTCCCCAAGTATGCCAGAAGTTTCGTAAGTCAAATTTGTTAACTCTTCCTCACTTTGGTTCTCCATATCAAATAAAGAGTTCCTTTGCCGGTTCAAAACTTCAATCCAGCGGTCGAAATTCTTAAAATCACCTTTAATTATATTATTTAATCGATTATTCATTGAATATTAAATTGGTTAGGAGTAATTAATATTAGTGCGTTAATAAACTTAACATCCTGTCATTTACTGACTCAAGTTGGTTGGATTGAATGCGAATACCAAATATGCTCCGTTTACCGTTATTATAATTCCTAATAATATGGGACATTAAGTTCATCTTTTAGAGAAAGAATTTCATCTTCTATTTCTCGAATTTCTTTTCTAAGAATATTGATATTTTCCTTACGTTTATCGCATTCTTCTTCTAAGGTTGCAATTTTTTCAAGTTTAGAATTGTGATTATCAATTAAAAATTTATTCCTCTCAATTTCCTCAAATAAATATTGCTGATAACCCTCTACATAGCTACCATATTCATCCTCGGACAAATATTCCCACTTTTTACTTTTTTTTGAAATAAGATATTTCTTCAATGTCTCAAATGAAAAATTGAAATAAAAATTATCAAGGAAATCTACGAGGTCTATAGACAAAGTAGGCTTTTTGATTCGTGATAATTTTTTCTTCTTATCATCATCTATAGAGTTCGAAAAGAATGGTTCAATAAAATACTCTTTATCACCAACGGTCGCTACAATGTCAATTCTAACCTTCCCCAGCTCGGTATTATACTCCTTTTCGGTTTCTATTCCTTCTATTGCTAAATTTTTACTATCAGTTAGATTTGCTGTATCCGTCCGAGCCAGTGTTTTTAGAAGTTATGGATTCTGGTCATTTCTAGTAGAGATATATTCCCCATCATTCCCTTCCTTATCTATCCCTGCCATCTATAAAACTCTACTGGGTTTCAAAGCTCTGAATAAAGCTAAGAATACCTAAAAGGATTATTCCTTTGTTCTCCCGATCCATATTGATTAGTACTGGTCTGTTATTATATCTGAAGAGCACAGCTGTCCACAAGGATTTAGATTGGAGATTCTGCAATGTATCTGTATAAATCTTTTCTCTGGATTCTTCGGGTTCTCCTTCACTATAATCAAGCATATGCTTATTACCCCTTTGAAGCTTTTCGAACTGGGCCTGGGTCACTTTCCTTTTGGGAAGATTTTCGTTTGATCCAAAATACTCCCATATTAAAAAATAAATTTTCATTATTTCTTCCAACTCCTGCGGGGAAACATCTGCTCTGTAACCTAGAAGAACGGTTAGGAAGAAAGGTTGATGTTTAAATATTTCCTCACAAATCCTATTTACATACTGCGCATCTAAAGTGTCTATTTTTCTGATCAGACCGGCTAATTCAGAAGTTTCACTATTGTCCTTTTCATTATAAGTCACTTTCTTCATAATTATATTTTAGTATAGGATTCTTGTGGTATCTCTCAAGGGAAGCTTGCTAAGCTTTTTGATAGCCGGGCAATAACTCCTCCAGTTTTTGGATGCTATGATTAGGTATTCTTTGCAGAGTATCCTCTAACCACTGTTGGGGATTCACACCCTGCATTTTACAACTCCCAAAGAAGGAATATAACATAGCCGCATTTTGCGCAGCCTTGTGAGAGCCTGCAAACAAGAAATTTTTTCGGCCGAGAGCCAATGGACGAATAGCATTCTCAATAAGGTTGTTATCCAATTCGATCCTGCCATCTTCAAAGATCACCTCGAACTTAGGATATTGATTTATAAAATACGTCATGGCTTTCCCCATCGCACTTTTAGGTAACACCTTAAACTGTTCTTCCTGGATCCAGGTTTTGATCTGTTGCAGTAGCGGCAGCACCTTTTGTAATCTTAGTTCCTTTCGCATCTCTGCATCCCCGGCTGCTGCTTCTTTGATCGCTCGTTCCTCCCTATAAATTTCACTAAATATCGCTAGTGCTTTTTCTGCCCTTGCTTGATCCTGGTCCCGGGCATCCACAAATTTTCGCCTGGCATGCACCAGGCAACCGGCCATAGTAATATCCGGATCTAACCCGATTTTATCATATACCGTGTAACCATCGCATTGAACGTACCCTTTATACCCATCAAGGAGTTCCTTGGGACCATGTTGCCCGCGTCCTTTGCGGTAATTAAAGAGCACCAGTTTTTGCAAGGGGTCGTGATAGACCCATTGATAGCCTTGATGTGTGCTGCCTTTTTTATCACTATCCAGCACCTTTATCGGGTCGAGTAGACAAGGGGAATTTCACCCCAAGTCTCTCACAGCACCGTACGTGATAGTCTCCCATCATACGGCGCTTCCAGATTAACGGTACAATTAGTAAGGTTTTATATCTAAGACAGGTTTCCAATGCTCAAACAATTGTGGGTTAGTCTTGTACACATTTTTTAGCCATTTTCGAGCTTGCACTCTACTGCGCTTTCTGTACCTCCTAATCCATCTAACTATTTTCCTGTTTAACCAATACCATAGTCCACGGGTTGTCCATTTCGAATACTTGCAAAAATATTGATACCAGCCCCTTATCATAGGGTTGATTATCTGTGCCAGTTCTTGGATGGATCCCCGAAACTTTCTATTGACAACCTTCTTAAGTCTTCGCCTTGCTTCTTTCTTTGAGGCGTGGCTCATTACTGGAAAGTAAGTCAGTTTCCAACCATTTTTGGTTGGTCGTCTGAGGGGGCGGAACGTGTAACCGAGAAAATCAAAACTTGTATTCTTGTGACTTTCGCTGTGCACGTGATTCTTGCAATACACAATGTGAGTTTTCTCACTATTGAGTTCCAACTTACAAGCTTTCATCCGTTTAGAAACAGCCTCTCTAATGAAATATGCTTGTTTCTCTGATGTGCAATGTATGATGGCATCGTCGCAATATCGTTCGAAAGGCATATTGGAGTGATGGATTTGCATCCATTTATCGAATGCAAAGTGAAGAAATATATTGGCAAGTAGCGGACTAATGACGCCGCCTTGAGGAGTACCTTTTATTCTATCGGTGATTTCACCTTCTCTGGATACTCCTGTTTTCAACCACCTTCCAATATACATCAACACCCATTTCTCTTTTGTATACCTTTCTACTGCCTTCATCAGTAGGGTATGGTCAATGTTATCAAAGAATCCACGAATATCAAGGTCTACCACCCAACTGTAATAACCACATCTGGACACTGTTTTCTCCAGTGCCTGATGCGCACTTTTCCTGGGTCTGTATCCATAACTATTCTGATGAAAACTGCTTTCCACCTTGGGTTCTAAGTAACTTTTAATCACCTGTTGCGCAATGCGATCCGATACCGTAGGAATTCCGAGACTGCGAAAGCCTCCTGTTTTCTTGGTTATACGAACTTCCTTTACAACAGGCGGAAAATAACTGCCTGAGGTCATACGGTTCCAGATTTTATACAAATTTCCAGAGAGGTTCTCCCTAAAATTCTGTAAACTCTGTCCATCGACTCCGGCACTGCCCTTTTTGGACTTTACTTTCTTGTACGCATCCAATACCATTTTCTTGGTTATTGGATGTTGTTTTGTTTCATAATAATCAATCATCCTTCTTTCAAAGTTGTGTCTTACATAAAACTAATCTGGCTAAGCCCTTCCCTCCATCTCCATTACAGAGACTTCTGCAGTACTACGGCTTAGTCCGCCTCTGTACAGTTCATTGGTTTTCTGCCTCACGGGGTTTCCGCTTGTGCATTTCCCTTACCATCCCTGTACAAATTCCCTTGTTCCGTTAGATCGCCTATTTCAGTGTCCTGCCACCTCTGTACCGCCTGTCACTTAGTCAACTTCAGGTTACTGCCACTAAGTTTTATTCTCGGAGAAGAAACACAATTCTCCGATTTCGACAGAATCTGGCGATATCGGTACTTTAACTTAACCAGTGATTCACTTTCGTTCAGCTCACTGAAATTCACCTGACGAGTATTCTCTCGCCTTTTCCTTGTCGCTCAGCACCTCATTCTTTCGAAATAAAGCACCACAAGGTGGTTTGTAGGGTCTGTCTGTCAACCCCTACGGTGGGTCTACCACCATCAATCTAACAGCCTGCGGCATTACTTTAGGCCGCTTCAAGGCACACACTTTCATCCGCCTGGATGTACCCGTCTTCAAGGATTTTTTGCTTCAAGGTATTATAAAGAGGTTCCAACAGCTGGCAACAACTCGCCATCCAGTCACTTAAAGTACTGGAGGCCGGTTCCCACCCAAACTCTCGTTTAAAGCGCTGGATCTGACGATAGAATGGCAGGTGATCAATATATTTACTCACCAGGATATAGGCCAGTAAACAGGCCTCGGCAATAGATTTTTCGATAGGACGCGGTGGTATTGGCGCGATTACCACCCCTTGCTGGTCTTTCCTGGCATATTTAGGACGAATGGTACGTCTTTTAACCAGGCTGGCCGGGGTATATTCCAGGGTTTCACTAACTTCCTCGCCAATTTTTTTCAGCGTGCTTACATCTTCTTCTGGTTCAAGAATGACTTCCCGCACCGGAAGGTGTTCCGGCAAACTACCACGTCCCGGGTGTTTTTGTTTTTCCCGGGTATAGGTGATCGTTTCTTTAGGTGCAGCTATTTGCCCCGGTTCATCTTGTTTTTCAGAAAAAAGCGATAGTTGCTGTTCCAGGATTTCTGGGATAAAACGTTCCGATTTAAAACCCTGGATCAGTTTATAGAGCTGCCCGAGTTGCACTTCCAAAGCGGAAATTTTCTCCTTAAAGAATTCATTGGACTCTCGAAGTTGCTCGTTTTCTTTTTGTAGCTCCTGGTAGGTCATCGGGTAGCTAAAATACAACCCTTGTTAAAAATATACCAGCATTTATTGGGCTTTTTTATAGCGTTTTCTCCGGGTAATATTAGTGATGGCTACCCCGTCTATGAGCATTACCAGTTGGGTGTAATCCAGCTGGAGTCCTCCCACGGATGCATCGTAATCGGGCAACTCAAAAGTACCACGCTCCAGGCGTTTATAATATAACACAAAGCCCCCGGACTGCCAGTGCAGCAACTTGACTTTATTGCGCGCTTTATTGATAAAGATATAGACCGAACCATCCTGGGGACTATGACCTAATTCTCCAAGCACCAAACCACATAGCCCGTCAAAACTCTTACGCATATCGGTACCAGGAAGATATAACTGGTAATTCAGGGAACTGCTTAAGGCAAACATTACAGGGGAATTTCAATTTCTACGCCATTACCTAAACGGATGTGCATACTCCTGGAGGATGTCGGTGTGGTAGAAGGGTCGGCCGATAAGGAAACAAAATTGCTTTTAGCGGGTTTTGTAACTTGCTCCCTGGGAAATTTCTGGATCCAATAGGATAGCTTGCCTTTGCTGATTCCATGGGCACGGGCAAAAGCGGATTGATTTTGATCTGATTCATAAAAGCTGGTGACCAGCTTACGCATTTCTGAGGTAGAAGATCGAGTCATTTTTAAGTATATTTAGACTGCTAAATTATAACCTACACGGTTCTCAGAAAAGATGCACTTAGACGGACGCATACGATTTGCTTTTAATCCTTTTTTAAATTCTCCCTGAAATGAGTAAGGTATATTTGTATCTAGTATCGCATTAAAATCGAGTTGAAATTTTTGCCTATGTTTTTCGGGAAGGTCATCAATTAAGAGTTCAGGTATATCCAATTCTCCAATTTGTTTAAAAACCTCTTTTGTTAACCAGTGTATATAAGACTCTAAATTGCCGGAGCACTCAGTATTGGGTTTATGTCTGAAATGTGGATTTCGGTGATTAATAATAGCTATAAAATTATCCTTACACACAGGACAAATTAATTTCAACCTATTATCCTTCGTAACCTTCTCTATTGGAACATTTTTTTTGTTGGCTTGGTTAAATGCAACGGGATATTTTATGCTGTATTTATACAAGTAGTACTTTTATTCTTAGAACTTATTTATTTTTCTTATAAACGGCAAGGACTACTTTTCCTAAAGGGGTGGTATAATATTTTTGTAGCTTGCTTGTTGGCTTGTCCTTAATTGTTCTTCCTAGAAGTTTATTTTCAAACAATGATTCAATATGGGTTTTAAAATTTTTTGTTTGGTTTGAAATATTCAAATTATCCTCCAAAATTTCTTCAGTTGGGTTTACATTTTCCGGAAAAAAGCCCTCCAAATTATGTTTGTTAATTAATTCCACCAATTTATTATAATCTACATCTTGGTTACCATCATAGTTACTGTCTTGGTTACCTGCAAAAACATTAAAACACGGCAAATTCAAACTTAACTAACTATTAAATATTCGAGGGGTATACATACTCCTGAATAAATTTTTTAGCAACCTATATTTATAAATTCAAAAAATACTTATCTACCCAAAGCGGCACTTCTTCAGTTTGAAAAGTAACTTTCTTGCCCTGATAAACATCGAGTATTAATTTCGAGGTATTTTCACTATTATCAAAAATAAATGACCGGTAAGAATTTTCTATTGCTTCCGGCAGTAGCTCAAGACTTCTGTAATATCGTTGTTCTGTTTTCTCGGGAGGCACATTATGACCACCGCTCTTCACACGCTCTTCAACCCTCGCTTTATTAATTTCTACATTCTCTGTACATATAAAATATAAGTAGTTCTTATAACCTAATTCCTTGGCTTTCTTAAGTGTTTCTATTTTAGAAGGATGTGACATTACCGTTTCAAATGTAATTTTTTGACCAGCCTGAATTAATTCGGTTCTTAAAAAATCCGTAAGAATTGAAGCCTCATAAGAATGTGTGGCATTATTAGGGTTAGATATTATACCATTTTGGCAATTAAGGTCTATGTTATAACCCTGGGAAGAAGCTTTCTGGAAAAGAGAATGATTTTGAAGAAATTTATTAAATTTTAGTCCGTGGGATTCACTAAGATTAAATGCCTTTAAGGACAACTGGTTCCGGTTGCGCAAGAGATACTCAATCTCATCGGCATTAAGATAAATACCCAGACTAAATTGCGAACGTATTTTATTAAAAATGGTACTTTTTCCGGAGCCATTAGGGCCTGCAAACATTCGCAATCTTTTGCTGGCCATAATAAATTAAGGTATGGTAATTGTCTTTCCTTTTTGTACTGACTTTCGAGGTGCTAAGGTTTGAATAACTTCAAAACTTCCATCCTTTTGTTTGCGAATCACTTTACCATCTTCTACTTCGATAATACTCTCTGAAATCGCTACAGCCTTATGATAAGCCTCATTTGTAGCACTAGCAGCAATCGCTCCTATAAAGGAAAGATCTCTATCATCTTCCAACACTTTAAATCTCCTATTTTTTACGCCAGGTTTTAAAGCTGCCTTTCTTAATTTGTATTTTCTATTATTTTCCATTTGCACTAAGAAACTAAGTTATAAACTTACTATTTTTCGGGGATTTATGCAAACAAACTACTTTTGTAAGCTAAAAATTCTAGTGATTTAGATTAGAAGGGATTTACTAGCTTAAGCACTTTTTCTCTGGTTTCTAAAAATTACACTTTTTACACAATACCCGTTTTTTCCGATGAACCGACTTAAGTTGGCAGTAGTTTTTTATCTCATAATTGATGGTGTGTAATCAACCTTTTCAAGGTCAAATTCCCAGTATTTTCCAAAATTTTCTTTTTTTTCGGTCAAATTTCTTAGTAAATCTCTAAATAACTTTTTTTCTTCTTTATTTCTTTCTAATTCACTTGGTAAATCCGTCATTACGAATTGTTGATATCCCTTTTTAGTGATTTTTATTTCATCTAAATGAAATGTATTTAGCATAGCTTATAAGAATCTATATCTTCCATTTCGAGTATCATAGTCATCTGAACTTACTATTACTTGTCCATTCTGTTTTCGAAAAAAGTTAAGTTTCATCGGTTTCCCATATGATAATCTAGAATTCCAAATGTTGAAGGTTTTTCTGAAGAATGATTAAATTCGCTTAATAAATAATCACATTCTTGATCCGATATTCCATCAACGATTTCTCGATGAGATTTTCGAGTATTATATTCTGCCTTCCCCAATCCAATTGGTTCAGAGTGTGCTAATAATGTCCTTATAAGTAGTTTTTTATCAATATCTGTTATGTCAAATTCCATATATTTTTTGCTATTTATTTTCTTGTGAAAAATATAATCCAGATTCTACAATTTTATTAATATCTGATGATGAATTAGCATTATTTACTTCTATGGATAAATCACTTAACGCTTTCTCGTTAATCTTATCCAAATGATTATTTTTTATAATTAATTCAATAGCTTTTATTAATCTACCTTTTATCTCAGATAATTGTTTCTCTCTATTTGGTAGGAATGTATGTTTGATTCCATTTTCACAATTTATCAAATTAATCAATTCACTCTTACTTGCTCTACTTACTCTTCTATTGAATCGAAAACCTCTCTTGAGAAAATTTTCGTATTTCATAGCATTAACTTCATTCTGAGGTCTGCCAATTTTTCCCATTAATTATTTGATTTTAAAATTCAACTATTTAATAATAAAGAATGACAAAAATTACCGCCAATGGTCTCGGTTATCGCATGTTGGCGGAGTAACTGATTTGTCGGCTTAGTATAGGTTTGTTTGTCAAGTTAATTATTTTCTTTCTAACGGTACCGGATATTTGCGATGAACCGCTCTGTTGTAAGTATTTATTGTAGTAAAATAATTGTTCCGGGCATCAAAGCATTTAATTTTTCTGCATTTTCTAGAGTTACATTTGTTCCCTTAGCAGCAACCTCTTGTAAATTATGGTTTTCTTTTAATGGTAATAGATCGTTAATCGAAGTATTATTAATATTAATTTTTACAAGGCTCTTTAATTCGGCTAACTTATTTAAATCCCTAATATTAGTTGAATACGCGTAAATAGTACGAAGATTTTCAAGTTTTCTTATTGCATCTAAATTTTTAATTTCAGTCCGAAATATTGATAGATATTTTAGATTTTTAAGATTTTCTAATCCATTTAGTGAATCAATATCAGTATTACTTGCATTTAAAAAATTCAATTTTTTAAGTTCTTCAATTCCGTTTAAATTAGATATATGTGTATTATGAATATCCAGATGTTCCAAATTTTTGAATTTTGAAATATTTAAAAGAGAATTTAACGCTGAGTTTTTAGCATCTAAAAACTTTACACTTTCTAAAGTTGGCATAGTTTCTAAATTACAGCACCTCATACCATTTAAAAATAACCTTTCAATTCTCAAAAAGTTTTCCAATGGTTTAAAATCAGTTATCAAAAGGCTCGTATCAAAATTAAAAAAACAATCTTTGATTTCTTTTAGTTCATCAATGAACTTTTTTAGTTCAAATTTGTTGTATTGTTTAATTTCATCTAGTACTGAATTGAAGTCTTTTATTCTCCCACTGGTAAAAAACCTATATTCATAATTGTGATTATAAAGCATAATAATTTTCCAATCGTAGCTTAGTTTTTTCCACCATATTATGTCTGAATCTAGATTCAATAATTCTTCGAAATTAAAATCAAGTCCATTTTGGCTAAATATCTCATTTATTTCCTTCCGGGAATAAGATTTTTCTTCTTTCATCTAAAATGAATTCTTTATGGAAATTTAAATATAAAATTTTTTATTGAAGGATAATCTGCTCGTTTTTAATACTCGCACGGTTGTGAGAGTTAAGACAAAAATACAAAATCTCGCACATCACTATTCAATCGGCTCCACCTTCACAACCTCTACCGACTTATTCCTAACCTTTCCGCTATCTTGAATAACGCGGGTAACTTTTAATGTCAATTTTATCATATCATAATCTGGAGCTGGAAAGTCAAATAGATTTGCTACCGATTTATAGCGAAATGCTTTTGCTAAAAGACCTAGATGTCTAATACTATATTTATGGCGTTGGATAAATGATTCAACATTACCTACAAAACTTTTTGAGACTCCCATCTTTTTGCTTAAGTCTTGTTGAGTCCAATTATTCCTTTCTCGAAGTTGTTTTATGTATAGGATAAAAAGATAATCTAAGTGAGATATTTCACTGTAGACAGTTGTAATTAAAACCTTTTTATTAGACATAAATCATAAGTTTTTTAAACCAACATATTGGTTTATTAAAAAATGTTTCTTATATTTGTTTCGATAACAATTCAAATCATTATTAATGAGACTTGTACGGATTTAATTAATCCATAAAATACTGTCACTCCCATATTGGGAGAGAACTAACGATGTTGCTCGTTCGAAAAAAAGACCAAGCATTTCCATACGAGTTGACCGTGAGTTCGTCCAAAATTGCCAGAAATAGGTATCTTTACAGAGCCTTTCTGGCGGACGCCTCTCGCGTTAAACTTCTGTATGGACGTCAAAGCTTTTCGAAGCTAAGGCGGGGTTAAAGCTTGGTCGTTTTACCCTTTCGGACAGAAGTGTGAGGGGCGTTTTTTTGTATCTCATCTATCAGCAAATCGTTTACATAATTTTGAAAACTATGAAAACGAGAAGAACAGACCCATTAAAGCACTTCTACGGTAGTAAACCGGCAAAAGGTTTTGTCTCGTACCATAGCCTTAAGGTACAACCCCGATCGTTACAACCTATATCAAAAAACATCAAATGCGCCCCAGAATAATGAGGGCGTAACCGGTCCGCTACCTGTGCAAAATAAACAGGCATTGCCAGAAGGGTTAAGACACTACATTATATGGTTATTCGCAATGCTATAAATGTAATAGGTTTTCCTTATTCGTGCAAATCCAAAATTTGCGTTCTTAGGTGAGCAGGGCCGGTTTTGGTATTTAATAAATTAACCTACACTATAATTTATTTCAGGCCAAAGCGGTCACCGGTTGCAAAATCGCAGCTGTATTCACTAATTCCTAGCTTGCGGGAGCAGGAAAAATCACTTAAACAATCCCGTGGGTCGCCGTTGTGAGCCCTATAATTTTCAGCGGCTTTTGGGTGGGGCTCCGCTGGAGCCTTGGGTAAAATTATTGGTGAATAGGTTTAAGTGAAACCGGTATTTGGGCACCGGTTTAGAAAAAAAAGAAATTGCTATTGAAGAAAAGTTTGAATTAGCCTATAAGCAAAAAGACCTTCCTCCTAAAGATTGGCGTCTGTGTGGGGAAGGCCTAAGCTTAAATAAAACAATGTTTCATTCAAAACACACGTAAAATTATGAAAAATAATTACTCGCGCCTTAAATGGGTGGCGCTAATTATTATAGGCGGGGTACTCTTCTTCCTGTCCAAGGCTGCTAATGCAGCAACCACTACTCCCCTGCCCTTGCAGCAGCAAGAAGTTTCAGGTGTAGTAGAAGATCAAAACGGCCTTCCTATTCCAGGTGTTACCGTTACAGTAAAAAATACCAATAGAGGAACAGTAACTAATTTGGATGGAGCATATAACATCATTGCTCCTGCCAATGGGACTTTGGTTTTTTCCTATATAGGTTTTAAAACAGTAGAAATCCCGGTAGATAACAACGAAGAAATTAGCATTCAATTAGAGGAAGATGTTTCTGCCCTTGGCGAAGTAAAAATTAATGCTGGCTATTACAATACTACTGAACGAGAACGAACTGGGAATATTTCAAGAGTTACCGCAGAGGAAATAGAACTACAACCGGTGGTAAGTCCTATACAGGCCCTGGCCGGTAGAATGGCGGGGGTAGAAGTTACTTCCGGTGGCAGCCATCCTGGAATGGCTCCTACTATAAAAATTAGGGGAACCAATAGTTTACGGGAAGAAGGAAACTATCCTTTATATATTATAGATGGTGTTCCTATCAATTCAACCCCGGTAGAAAGTAATTCCCTTATGTCAAGTGCGGGGATAGATCCGTTAAATAACCTGGATGTCTCTAATATTGAAAGTATAGAAGTTTTAAAAGATGCCGATGCTACCGCTATTTATGGCTCCAGGGGAGCCAACGGAGTTATTCTAATTACCACAAAAAAAGGACGTGAGATTGGGACCAGCGTGAAAGCAAGATTTTATACTGGCATGGCAACAGTTCCTAATCGATGGGATTTATTAAATACCGAAGAATACCTTGAGATTCGAAGAGCAGCTTTTGAAAACGACGGAGTTGAGCCCACAGAAAGAAATGCTTATGATCTTTTATTGTGGGATCAGGATCGTTATACCGACTGGCAGGAATTTCTTTATGGAGGGACTTCTGAAACAACTAATGCAAATATTACTTTTTCAGGTGGAAATGAAACTACTTCATTTAGATTTGGTAGCTCCTATTATACCCAGGGCACAGTTTATCCCGGGGATTATGATTACCGAAAAGTAACCGGGAATCTAAATCTTAATCATCGCTCTGGAGACAATAAATTCAACCTAAGTCTTTCCCTAAATTACGGAGTTGACACCAACAATTTAGTGGGAAATGTAGGATTCAATGCCACCACAGCATTTTTGCCACCCAATGCACCTGAAATTTTCAACAATGATGGATCCCTGGCCTGGGAAGAATGGGGGGTGGCCGGACTTGATAATCCGCTGGAGGGCTATTTTAATACCAGCAATACGCAAACCAACAATTTCATTTCAAACCTTACTTTATCCTACGAAATCTTTCCTGCATTAAGGTTTAAAACCAGTATGGGATATTCCTATTATGATTCAAAGGAAATGAGAAAACAACCTTCCCAATCGTATAACCCTGCTGATGAAACACCGAATAACTCTTCACACTTAAGCGCTGGCCGAAAATCCTGGATTTTGGAACCACAAATTTTATTTGAAAAGTCTTTCAATAATTTAAAAATTGATGCAATAGTAGGAGCTACTTTTCAAGAAAACATCCAAAACCAGGAAGGTTTCCGGGCAACCGGATATGCTTCGGAAGCATTAATCGGCAATATCGCCGCAGCTGAATCAATTATAAATGCCAGAAGAGAAAGTGCAGAATATAAATATGCAGCCCTATTTTCAAGAATTGGCATTAACTGGGATAGAAAATATTATATTAATCTTACCGGAAGACGGGATGGCTCGTCTCGGTTTGGCCCTAATAATAGGTTTGCCAATTTTGGTGCTGTAGGAACTGCCTGGATTTTTACCGAAGAAAATTTCATTAAAGAAAAACTCCCATTTTTAAGCTTCGGGAAGTTAAGAGGAAGTTACGGTACCACAGGCAATGATCAAATAGGAGATTATGGTTATTTAAATGCCTATGAAGCAACCGATGGCCCCGGGGGATTATACCCCACTGGCCTGGCCAACCCTAATTATTCCTGGGAAGTTAATAAAAAACTTGAAGTAGGTCTTGAAATAGGTCTTTTTGAAGAACGTATTCGTGCAGGATTTAGTCGTTACCGAAACCGTTCTTCCAATCAATTGGTAGGTTATCCACTTCCAGAGATTACCGGTTTCACCTCAGTACAAGCCAATTTACCTGCAACAGTTGAAAACTCCGGTTGGGAATTTGAATTTTCAAGCCTCAATATAGACAGCAAAGAATTTAGATGGCAAACTTCTTTAAATGTTAGTCTCCCAAAGAATGAATTGGTTAACTATCCCGATATTGACCAGTCTTCATATGCCAATACCTATCGGGTAGGTTACCCGTTAAATATTTCCCTTTTGTTTGATTATACCGGCTTAGATCCTGAAACGGGTTTTTATACGGTAAGAGATGTAAATGAAGATGGAAGCTTTGATTACCAAGACCGTATAATTATCCAGGATTTAAACCGTGAACTGTTTGGTGGCATAAACAACAGCTTTTCATTTAAAAATTTTAACCTACAATTTTTATGGGAGTTTGTAATGCAAGAAGGTTTACAAACTAGCTTTGATGGTGGGACAGTAGGTAATTCAAGATCGGTTGCACTGGCTACACTTGCAGGAGAATCCGTTTATCAAAAAATTTCACAATCTGCACAGGCAAGAACTGCTTATGGCTATGCTATCAATACTTCAATTCCTGTTGAAGATGCATCTTTTGTACGCCTGAAAACTATAACACTTAACTATAACCTGCCAAAAGCATTCACGCGGAAATTTGGAATGGAAAATTGGAGACTTTTTCTTCATGGCCAGAATCTATTGACCTTCTCGGAATATTCCGGAATGGATCCCGAACGCACTTCTTCAGGGATTGGAAATCTGAGAACGATAACTGCGGGTCTTGAAATAAACTTTTAAAACTTTTTAATTATGAAATCACGACTTTCTATAAATAACACATTTGTAATTGCTATAGCGCTTCTATTCCTCTCGTGCGAAGATTTCGTGGAAGTAAGCTCTCCAAATAATAAGCTAATACAACAGGATGTTTTCAGCACTGATGCAACAGCGAGAAGTGCAATGAATGGAATTTACAATCAATTATTCAAGGCAGCATTTTCAAATGGCTCCAGAAGCAGTGTAACTGTCCTGTCCGGATTATCAGCCGATAATATTCGGAATATTAATCCGAGTAATTATACCCGGATGGAATTTGAGGAAAATGAATTGATCCCCGATAACCCAAATAACCTTTATTTGTGGTCCAGTGCCTATAATATTATTTATATGGCCAATTCCTTATTGGAGGGAGTATACAACTCCGAAAATTTAAGCGAAGGTGTCAAATTACAATTAGAAGGTGAAGCCAGATTTATTAGAGCCTTTAGCTATTTTTATCTTGTAAATCTCTATGGTGAAATACCCCTTTTAACAACCACTGAATATAACAATAATCAATTAGCTTCGAGATCTCTTATTGAGGAGGTATATGATCAAATAATAAATGATCTGGAAATTGCTGCTGATGTATTAGGTACGGATTATTTAAATGGAGAACGTACCAATGTTAACAAATATGCAGCTACAGCATTGTTAAGTCGCGTAAACTTACACCTGCAGAATTGGGAAGATGCTGAGAGTCTAAGTAGCCAGGTTATAGCGGAAACTGGCACCTATCAACTTTTGGATAATCTCAACGATGTGTTTTTGGTTAATAGCAAAGAAGCTATTTGGCAAATTTCCCCAATAGGAGATGGAGGCTTTATTAGTAATACCAACGAAGCAAGTATGTTTCTTATCCATCCTGTGTTTTCATTTGTGGCCAGTATACAACTTCGAGAAACTTTTGTGGAGATTTTTGAAGAAGATGATTTAAGATTTAATAATTGGATAAGCTATCACAATGAGGAAGAGGCCTTTTTCGCCTATAAATACAAAGTTTGGAATACGAGTGAATTCCCTATTGAGGAATATTCTATGGTATTACGCCTAGCAGAACAATATTTAATTCGGGCTGAAGCGCGGGCAAGACAGGGAAACATTTCAGGTGCTGTTGAGGATCTAGATATTATAAGAAGTAGGGCCGGACTGTCCTTAATAGCGGATACCAGACCTGATATCTCTCAGGAAGAGTTACTTGATGTAATCATAGAAGAGCGAAGAAAAGAATTATTTGCTGAATGGGGTCATAGGTGGTTGGACTTAAAACGTATAAATAAAGCAGGAGAAGTCTTAGGACAATCTAAACCAATGTGGGAAGAAACGGATGTTTATTATCCTATTCCTGCAGAAGAGCGAAGAAAAAACCCAAACCTAGATCAAAATGACGGCTATTAATTTCCGAACTATAAATAAAACTTACAAATCATACTTTTTCTTAGCAGCATTTCTATTCCTGTGCATTGGAAGTGGCCGAACGCAGGAAAATAGGAAGGGACTCAAAGAAGAAAGTTTACAATTGGATAGTTTGGTAAGGTATGGGAGCCTTGACAATGGTTTCACCTATTATCTTCGAAAGAATGATGTTCCATCCAATCGTATCGAGCTAAATATGGTTGTAAAAGCAGGAATGTATCATGAGGATAAAGATCAATTGGGATATGCCCACCTTTTAGAGCACGTTTTAGCAAAAGGGACAAAGAATTTTCCAAGCCTGGATGCCAAATTTAGTGGACCCGCACAAAATAAAAGTGCCAAAACGGGATATACATTTACCTGGTACTATGCTACTATTCCATCTCAAAATAAGCCATTATATCAAGATGGGCTACAAGTGCTTAGGGATTGGGCACGTGGCATACGTATAAACCAAAAGTCTATAGCTGTTGAACAGGCTGCGGTATTAGGTGAGATGAGAACGATTAATCCTTATAGGGACTGGAAAAGCAGGGTCATTCATAAAAAAATTTTAGAACCTACTGATTTTAAAACTTTCAATTTCAAAAAGGAAAAAACAAGTATCCAAAATTTTAACCCGGATTCTTTTCTTCGGTTTTACCAAGACTGGTATCGACCGGATTTACAAGCTGCAATCATCGTTGGAGATATTAATCTGGATAATACGGAATTAGAAATAAAGCGCTTATTTTCGGATTTGAAAGTACCAGAAAACCCAAAAAATGCTGAAGCCTATGTAAATGCTCAGAAGTTTGAATTGGATGGGGAAATTTGGTTTACAAGTGTGCTTGATAGTGTACGTTCCAATCTTCGATCAACAATATTGCGAAAGCAACCTAATTATTCTTACAATCCAAGTTCTAAATCTGATTATAGGTCTTTCTTAATTCAGGAACTTTATTGGCTATTAATTGAAGAAAAACAAAACCAATTTGAACAGCAACGTCACCCCCCATATTCCAATTTGAATCTTAATTATAGGCGAAATCTGTTAGGAGGAGGACAAATTTTGGCTTCAAAAATGGAAATTGATTTTGAAACAAATGATACCACACATATGAAAAAGCGTCTGGAAAAAACAATGCTAGCCTGGAGACAAATGCATTTGGGAATAACTAGTTCTGATTTAGAAAAAGGCAAGAAATCGCTAATGCAAAAATATACAGAAAGAAACTCTTATCCTTCCTCGGAGTGGATTAGTAGGTTAAAAGATCATTTTGTAAAAGGTAGCGCAGCCCCTCATCCAAGCGTAGAATCAAAATTGGTTTCTGAAATTCTTGAACAGATTAGCCTTAGGGAAATGACAGCTTTTATAGGTGAACAAGCAGCACTGAATAAAAATACAGATTTTATATTTTTTAGCGAAAAGATTGAAAGCATACCCTCAGATGAAAAATTAAGGAAATGGATCAGGGAAATTAGTGCCAAAGAAGTAACTCCTTTAAAGCCACTACCTCCTCCCATACATTCTTTAGCAAAAGCAGCCAATATCCCGAATAAAGTAAACAAGAATGATTTTGGACAAAAAGAAAATATTATTGGTGTAACTACAATAAAGCTTAAAAACGGAATTAAATTAGTCCTAAAACCAACCAAGCCACGTTCTGATAATTTCAAAAATAAAATTTCATTTCAAGCTTTTCGATCAAATCGAAACCCCTTAAAAAATCGCAAAAAATATCTGGCGACAAAGGTTTATCCTGAGGTAATAAGATATACCGGTGCCGGACCCTATAACAAATTTGAATTGGAGCGCTTTAAAAATGAAAAGCACTTAAATATTAATTTTAGGCAAACTAAGGATTTTCAATTGATAACTGGGAGTAGTACTCAAGAGTCCTGGAATGAACTATTTAACCTCTTGTATTTATATATGAACAATCCAAGGAAAGATTCGGTTGGCTTTGCTGGATGGAAGGCTCAAAAGAAAGAACAATTGAGCGGGTTTGGACTGAGGGGTTCAACCAGTTTTATAAAAAATGAAATTCTAACTAAATGGTATCCACAGCTTCCAAAAATGAGAATGAAGGACCTAGAAAACTTAACAGAGGAAGAAGTAATAAATGCCTCCAAAAAATGGTTTAATAATTTCCAAGACTATACATTTATAATTACTGGGGGTTTTAATAAAAGTCGTTTAATACCTCAAATAGTTCAAAAACTTTCAAATTTTCCGGCACGTAGGGAAGTGTTTTCAGGAAAAACGACCGGTTTTGATTTTCCTTTGAAAAAAATAGATGACACCCTTTATTTTAAAAATATAAACCAAGCTTTTGTTAATCTTTATTACCCGGTTAAGGTAACAAGAGATTTAAAAACTCAAGCTATATTAAGGCTGTTGTCTAGAGCATTGGGAGATCGCATCAGAAAAAGATTACGTGATGGTTGCTATGCACCTATTGGAAATGGAGAATGGCTTGATACTAAAAATGGAATTTTTACATTTTTCATCCAATTTAACAGTGAACTTGGTAATGAAGAGAAAATGATTCGATATGCCAGGGAAGAATTTTTGGCATTAAAAGAAAAAGGTGTAGAAAGGGAATGGCTGGAAAAAAACATTGCTAAGGAAGTAAAGGGGTTTGAAGGACGTTTTAATAATTTTGGTTATGGAAATTTCTGGCCTGAATACCTTCAGTCTAAATTGGTGGTTGGAGAAAATTATGTTCAGGATATTTTACAGTATGGCACTTTATTGGAATATTTTATATCCTTAGAAGAAATCAATAGGGCAGCCAAACGATATCTAACCGAAGAAAACATGCAAAAATTTCTTTCTCTTCCTGAAAGTAGGAAGCAGGTAAACTAAGTTAAAAGGCACATCACTTTACGCGATGTGCCTAACATTCAATTGAGCAATTAAAGTTCAATAACCATTGGATCCTCAGAAGAGCTTCCTTTTGGCTCTTCATCGTTCCTTTCATCGTAGACTTCATATATTGGTCCGTTTTCCCCGTCTTGTACGCGGCAGGTAAATTCCCCGGTTTCACATGGTTGCTCATCAATACTCACCCAAGTAGTTCCATTGAGTAAAATATAGTCCTGTGCTTGCTCCACTGGTTCCGGCTTCGGCTCCGGATCTACCGTAGCAAAGGTCAATCCTATGGCAAATATCATTGCCAACATCGGTAATAAAAATTTTAAATTTTTCATCGTATTAAATTTATAGATTAATAAATAATGCCGTTGTAAAACAGGTAATCGGCTTCCACCTGCATCATCGCGCAATAAAATCTTTAGGAGTGTTACTGAAAACGAAGTAGGGCTTATAGTTTTTGCTTCTTAACTTCATTCTTCAAAAACTCCATTTAAAAGCTTTTAATTCATTGATCATCAACAGTGTAAATATCAGTAAAAATACTTAGTCAAAGTGGAGGTAAACTTGTCAGATCAGTATAAATTCATCCAAATTTTATGAATTTCGGGTGATTTTTTTGTAAAATCTAGGAGTTACATGAGTTTCCTTTTTAAAACTCTTCGAAAAATGGGGGTAAGAACTAAAGCCCATCTTAATTGAAATTTCCGTTAGGGAGAGACTCGTATTTTCAATGAGTATTTTACATTCCCGAATGCGCTGCTTATTATAATATTGGTTTGGGGTACAACCAAAAATCTCTTTGAACCCAGTCTTTATTTTATATTCATTGGTATTGAAGAGCATAGCTAATTGATCTAAAGTTTTAGGAGGTTCATCCAAATGGTGAATAATATAGATATGGATTTCGTGAAATAATTTTTGGTCCCATTTTGAAAACGTTTTGATTTCAGAATTTTCTGGTAATTCTGAGAAAAAATCTTTAGAGCCATCCATAAGATAAGAAGTCACTATATATTTTTCCTCTACTACACCTGTTAACCTAGAGACAACAGTATGCAAATTTATTTTTAGCAGTTCATCAAAATGATATTCCAAACGGATATCAAAAGATTGTTCTTTGCCTGCTATGAACTTCAGGATTTTTTTCTCCCAAGTTTCCTGAAATTTTCTAACAAGTAGTTCAGAAAATGCTTTGCCTAAAATATTATTTTGGGCAACTTCAATATTATCAGGATGCTTATAGCTATAATCCATCACCCTTAAATTTTTGTCCAACAGAAAGTTCGCTGTTCGGATCACCATAGCTTCGGTATTTCTATTAAGCCATAAAAATTGATGCCGCTTTCTATAAAGTTCTTCTGAAGTTTGATTTGCATAAGCATTGAGCCCTTCGAGCTCATCCCTGTGGTGGGTGCGTTTGATTTGAAAGGCAAAATTGCCTTTAGCTATTTCGGTAAGCATGCGGTATATACCACGTAAATTTGCCCTATTAAATTCACGTTCCATAATTGTAGGTTTAGATTAATATTTCATTGGGTGTAGGGTTTTAAATAATGCATAGCCTGGTTTTTATGTTTAAAAATCTGAGTCGGTATTTTATGATTGTGAATTTTGAGATAGAATTCGGTAAGCCGAATAGCAACCGGAGATGTGGAATGAAGTGCCAGGGCATTTATTAGCAATGTCCCTTCTTGAACAAGGTAGTGCCGGGCATCTGAATGTGCTCCAACAATACCGTCAAGATTACAAAAAACCGGATATTCCTTGTTCTGCTGAAATTCCATCCGGTCTCGAGCAATTCTTTTGGCAACTTTTAGAGAGACTACAAGATCTGGCTTATAATCTACGAATAGAATACCATCTTCAATCCAATATGTACCATACTTACCTTTAAACATAAGGGGCTGTTTATTTTTGTTAAGTAGGGTTTTTTAAGGGAGTATCTGGAAGAACCAGTTTTACATATCTCAAATATAAAAGATAAAATTCAATTAATACTTATACAATCTGGAAGTAAACTTGTGAATTTAATTAATATTTAGCAGTTTTTCTGCTTTTAACATCTCGAATCATATAATTTGAGCTAATTTATTGCCAATTAGGGTCCCCTGGTATAATATATCTAAACAAAACCAAACTTGAAAAGAGCCCAACAACGATTTTATATATTTTCATTTACTACCAGCATGTTCGAAAAGACTATGTCGACATTTAGCGAAAAGGTTGAAGGCATTATCAAGTCGGAGGATTCCGATTTGAAAAAGGCTGAATGCGGTATAAATCTTTGTATCAAAACCTTATCCCGATTGCAAAAGCTGGTGGACCGGGAAGATTTTGAGGATAGCCAATCGGAAATTGATTTTTTCAAAAACATCAAACCCTACCCGATGAGCTACCTTATCTATTTCACTGAGGTACGTTCTTGCGAGCTCTTATTGCCCAAAGCAGGGAACTCTCATAAAGTGCGATTTCTGAAAAAAGAAATCAAGAAAATCAATAAGTTCTTTTCAACGAATAACGGATTTGTTCATTATATGGAACAAAACCATAGTTATCTGGATCACCAGTTCTTTAGCCGTCAGAGTCAGGTGGACTTTTCCCTTACCCCTTCCATTAATTATTACGAAAATCCTGAGTTTTCTACCAGTCATGATATGCTTTGGGCCAAAGTACAGGCACTGTATCGTTACATCCATTATATCCGTGAACAATTAGAGCGGTTAGAGCCCGGCAGTAGTTCTGAATTTAGAGAACGACAACCCAGTCTTTTAGTCTGGTCAGGCGGAAAAACTGATTTAATTGAGCTTATATATGCCTTGTTTGCCAGCGGATATTTAAACCACGGAACATCAGACATTATTACCATTTGCAAGGCTTTTGAGGATATTTTTAATATCAAGCTGGCTAATCCCTATAAAACCTACTCCAATATTAAAGCTCGAAAAGGCGACCGCACTAAATTCTTAAACCTGTTAATAATGTTGCTTGAGACCAAAATGAATAAGGATGATGATTAATAGTACCAATTAACCATGTACCCCTGCCCCTGCTAGTAAATTATCTTTCTCCATCTCATTATCCAATACTTTTCAATTCTTGCAAAGGAGTGCAACCACTTTCAATTTTCTTTTATTTTTTATTCTAAAAACACGTAAGTAACCACGTAGTTACGTGTTTTCGGTTTTGTCTATTATTTCCAGCACAAAATTCATTTTTCAAGGCACTGAATTTACCAAATTATCTCAAATCGTATCAAAAACTATGAAACGTTAAAGTTTTACGTAGTTACCACATCCCTATATAAAAACTCTCAAAGGTTAATTACAATTTTGACAGGAGACTTTTTTAATAACCTGAAGGGGGCTATTTAAATTATTATAACCTATAGTCCCCTTTTTAAAATCCATTGTATTATGCCTACATCAATTATTACCACCGACGATTTAAGAGAATTTAAAATGGAACTGCTGGATGACATTAAAAAACTGCTTGCCCAGCAAAAGTCAGGAAGGATTAAAAAGTACCTGAAATCTGCTGAAGTTATGGATCTTCTCAAGGTAAGTCCTGGAACGCTTCAAAACTTAAGAATAAACGGTACGTTGCCTTATACCAAAATAGGTGGGCTCATTTATTACGAGATGGATGAAATCCAAAAAGTAATGGAAGAGAATCGTGTGCATCATTTAGAATACTAAGCGATGAATTATATAAAGCTTTTAAACGCCGCTTTTGAAAAATTTTATTTTGATGAGCGTCTAAATCCAACGCATATCAGCTTGTATATGGCTTTATTCCAGGAATGGAATAGTAGCAGATTCGCGCCGGATTTTTTCGTGAACCGAAGGGATTTGATGAATGCTGCAAAGATAGGATCTAAATCTACCTATCACAGATGTATAACCAATCTTGATACCTGGAGTTACCTGGAATACTTTCCTTCCAATAACCCTTATAAAGGCAGTAAAATCAAGATGTCTATTATAGGGACAAGTGATGAACCTGAGGAAGACCATTACGATCCCAAATTAGAACAACTTGCGGAACGCTACCATCCCATAAGGGAACAAGTAATAGACCAACACTGTCCCACCAGTGGACAAGCTTTGGTATCTACTATAAACAATACTAAACCAATAAAACATAATAAACATCCAAACAGTTTGAAGGTGGTACTGGATTTTTTTAGTAATAAAAATTTTAATCTTAATTATGGAAAAGAGTTCTACGAGTACTATGAAGACCGGCAGTGGCAGACAAGTGATGGTTCTGATGTGAGAGATTGGCGCGCTCTGGCTAAATATTGGGTCGAACAAAAATCGCTTATGAAAGAAAAAAATAAGTTAAATAAAAAGCAAGCATCCCATTTCAGGGACAACCTGCGAACCACAAAAAATAAAGATTATGGACAACCCCTCTAAAATAATTGAAGGTGGCATTGAATATTCCTTAGGCAGGTTTGACGGAAAATGTGTGCACTATGACTTTGAAAAAATTCTGGTCTACCTTGATGCCAAAGGAAAATTGCTCTTCGGGAAAAATTTCAAAATTTATAAGAAAGACAAAAAAATCCTATTAAAGTTATGTTCTTATTTCATCAGGGACAAGGCTACCTGCGATAAATATGAAATTGATATCGAAAAAGGGATACTACTTTCAGGTCCAGTAGGCTGCGGTAAAACTTCTTTGATGAAATTATTAAGGCACCTGGTGCCCGCACAACGCACTTACGAAATGATCCCTTGCCGAAATGTAACCTTTAGTTTTAATCATTTGGGATATAAAACTATAGAAGAATATGGAAGTTCCAGGTTTTTCTGTTTTGATGATATGGGCGTTGAACCGCCCGGTAGATTTTACGGTAAAGACCTGAATGTTATGGGAGAAGTACTACTCTCCCGATATGACCTTTTCCTGGAAACCAATAGAAAAGTAAAAACACATGCTACCACTAATTTAAATGCTGAAGAATTGGAAGAACGTTACGGTAACCGTGTTCGCAGCCGGATGCGGGAATTGTTTAATTTAGTAGCTTTTGATCAAAATGCTAGGGATAAGAGGAAATAATAAGCTAAGCTAATCCTCCCAGATTATGCTGAGCGTATGCGCCCCTTTCATTAGGCAATGTTCTTTAAAAGGAAGTTCTGCTTGACCGGAAAATTTTATATCAAACCAGTCCATAGCAAATACTGGTTCAGTGCGTGAGGATACCCTACCCATCGAAAAATATTCTCCCGCGACCGTATCTTCAGGAAGTCTATCCTTACCATATTTTAACCATCTAAATTTAAAATCAAATGATGACCAGAACCACTTAATTTTGCCTTTATAAGCATAAACAACCATTATAGGCTGATTGCCAATAGCGCAAAACCTAAGTGCAGTTGCTGTTTTACTGGTTCCATATTTTTTTGACAGCTCTTCTATTATTCTAAATTCAAATTTTTTCCGATAACAATATTTTCTAAATCCAACTTCAGGCATCAATAAACAAGAAGAAAAATAATCTGCTTGTCTTTCCGCCCTATTTCTACTTTGAAATCCAGTAATTGAACAATGACTAGGTGAAAGTCCTTTGAGTAGTGAATTTCTATGATCGTCTATAAAATAGTGACCTAGTTCGTGTCCAAAAGTAAACCGGGCTCTTTCCGAGTAGGCTTGAGATAACCTGTCTAAGTTTATGAAAATATGGAAATTATTATGCTCACATTCAAGAAGACCATCAAATGAGTCTGAGTAATTGCCAAAACTGTAAGATATATTATTCTTTTCAGCGATTAATATGGGATCGACTTGCCCATTTGGAAAGTAGTAATCAGCAATACCACTAGCCAATTCATTAAGTTCTTCAACATCGCTACGTGAAAGGAATTCATTTTTTCTTGGCATTTCTCTTGTCCTTATTCATTTGCTGTCTATCTTTCTCAGATATTTTTTTACCATCTCTTGCCGCCATAGCTAAGTTTTTTGAAGCCTTGTTTTCAGATTTCTCAATGGATATAACCTTAGCAGAAGATTTATTTCCAGAAATAATATCTGCTATGTCAGGCCACCTTTTTGGAGTTACATACCCATCACTAAATTTTTTTTCAAATGCCTTAATTTCATCTGAATTTTTAGGTGTAGAATATCCGTGCTTTCTCAAGAGCTTTCCAATGTCTTTTTTATTAGATGTCATTTTCTATAAGTTTAGAGTTTATCCTTCAACATACTCTCGATTTTCTTTTTTGACCTTGATATGATTTGTCTGATGTTTTGCCAAGTAGTTTCAAAAGTCTTTTCCATTAGGATTATTTTTTCCTTTGTCATTCTTTTTTCATCATCATAAAGCAAAAAGTACATACGTACAATATCTGCTTTTTTACCAGAAAATTCGGCTAAACAATCATCTATCAAGTTACGTTTTTCTTCCAGCTCTTTATCCAACTGATTGAATTCCTCTTCACTTACAAACCATTTCCACTCACTGTCTTCATCATCAATAATTGTTGATTCAGTCTCTCGAACAGATTTAATTTTCTTTAATTCCTCCATCAACTTATAATGAGCAATAGTGGCTAAATACGCTTTAAAACCATCTTCTTGGGTGGAGTGTTTCTTTTTGTCATACTCCCAATCTAAAGGAGAATCCCATATCTTAATAAATACTTCTGAGGTTACTGTTAATGCAAGTTCTTCTCTTTGCAGTGTGAATCCAATATGCTGGTACGTTACATTGTAAACAAATTTTCTGAAATGCTCATATAATATTGATATTGATTTTTTGGCTTCAGAAGGAGAGTCTTCCTTCACAGCAATTTCTAATAATTGGGTTTCTATGTCCATAAACACCTTCAATATTATATGATAAGAGTGTGACAAAATTTTACGTGTCACACATTGTTCATATAACTATATAAATCAAATTATTAATACGTTCATTAGGAGATCAAATATATAGAAAACTCCAAAGGACATAAAATTAAAATTATGGCAACTAATCCACCAAAAGACAATTCCAGAAAAGGTGCTGTGAGAGACCGTTCACAGACCTACAACCCAAAAACTGATTCTTGGGTAAAACGTGATTCAAACACGGGTAGGTTTATGGATGGAAAAACCTCAAGCAACAAACCTTTTAAAGGAGTAAGAAAAGAAAAGTAAGCTTATTCCCCAGAGCTTGATGTTGGGGTAGTGTTCAATTAAACAATTCTTTTATGAATTCTATAAATTTTGCAGAAGGTAGGCTAAGTGTTTGCCATAAGAACAATTGTGTTAATGTTCGAGGCGATGTAGCTAAAGCTATAACCTTTGGACTTGCTACATTAATTGTCATTGGTAGTATAGCTAAAGTTCTTGAACAGCCCAACTAAGTAATTATGGTGGCTCTCATTAAAGTCAGCCACCATAATTATAGCATCGCCATAGTCCACAAAGCAAATTGTCGTTGACAACATCCCAAAGAAGACCATTTAAAATATAAAAACATGACTGAATCCTACAAAAAAGAAATTAATGAAATACTCGAAATTCTGGGTGAGAACTTGGATATTACAGAGAATCAATACAATGCAGCAGTAGAAAGCTACGAAGCGGTTGGTGATTGGCTATCTAAGGAAGGTTCCTTCCTTTTTCCTTACTCGCCAAGAATAATCCCTCAAGGATCTTTTATGCTCGGAACTATTATTAAGCCAATATGTGAAGATGACGACATTGATATCGACCTTGTGTGTAAACTAAACGGAAAGCCTGCCCATTGGACCCAAAAGCATTTAAAAGAAGCTGTTGGTGATAGGCTTAAAGAGCATTCTGTGTATAAAAATATGCTGGAAAGTCAAGATGGTGGCCAAAGGTGCTGGACACTTGAATATTCAGACCAAGCAAATTATCATATGGATATTCTTCCATCCATTGCCGATAAGAATTTTACAGTCTTACTTAACGAAGCTTTCAATAATCATCAACAATTGGATACAAACAAATTGGCCATCCGAATAACAGATAAAGAGAACATTTTCTACTCAATAATGACCGAGACTGAATGGTGGCTAAAAAGCAATCCTTTTGGGTATGCAAAATGGTTTTTTCAAAGAGCAATATACAGTTCAAAACGAATGTTTGCCCTGAGCGAATCCGTCGACCCAGTTCGTCCGTTTCAAAAGGAAAAAATGCCGTTACAGCGTGTAGTTCAACTTTTAAAAAGACACAGAGATATAATGTTTTCCTCAGATGAGTATGACAGTGAAAACAAACCTATTTCTATTATCATAACTACTCTTGCGAGTAGAGCTTATGATAAAGGTGAAAATATTGCCGATGCTTACATAAACATTGTTAGTAGATTGCGGAGTTATATTGAAACAAAACTAAATCCTAAAACAGGTCAACAAGAAAGATGGGTAAGCAACCCAGTTAATGAAGCAGAAAATTTTGCTGATAAATGGGCATTAGTTGCTCAAAAAGAAGAATACTTTTATGCCTGGCTTGATAAATTGGAAGAGGATTTATCTGCGATTAAGTATGGTGAAAATAAGGGACTACATATTTTAAATGAATCATTTTCGGCGCAGTACGGAAATCAGGTAGTAAAGAGAACTTTTGCTGAGTATGGCGAAAAAAATAGGATTCTACGTGAGAAAGGAAATAGAAAAATGGCAATAGGTACTGGTCTTTTAGGCAGTGTTGGTAAGCCAATTCCTAATCATAATTTTGAAGGGAATATTTAAAGATGAGAAGTCAATATTTTAAAACCAATAGCAAGAGAAAGCTTAAAGGGATACTTTCTTCAGAACAGCTAAAAAAGATTAAAATAGATTTCCCAGATTCACAATTGGTCAAAAATTCTTGGGACAGCTTTCAAATCATAATAGAGATTCAACCTACGGCTATTAGCGAAAAGTACCAAATTCTCGTTAACTACGAAAAGAATAGGTCTATTAGAGTGTTTGTGATTGAGAAGGATTTAAAAATTGCTTCAAACAGAACCAAGCTACCTCACGTCTATAATAGTAAACAACAACAGTTGTGTTTGTTTTCCCCCAGTAAAAAAGAGTGGAATGGATTTACTTATATTGTGGATACGGTAATTCCTTGGGCAAGTGAATGGCTTTATTATTACGAATTATGGCTACCAGAAGGGCAATGGTATGGTGGTGGTCATAATGAATACCCTAATGAAGATTATACAAACATTATAAGAGATGAAAAATAAAAAGTTTAAAATACTTTCCATAGATGGTGGTGGAGTAAAGGGTGTATTTCCAGCAATGTTCTTAATGCTACTTGAGGATGAACTAAAAAATCGCTCGGATGGTAAATTCCAGATTTATCAGCATTTTGATTTGATTACAGGGACTTCGACTGGTGGAATTATAGCAATTGCGTTAGCACTTGGCATTCCCGCTAAGGAAATTTATAATCTTTATTTAGATAATGCCAAAGGGATATTTGGCAAAAAGAAGTCTTTCTGGTTTGGACAAATTCGTAATTCTGCACACGAAAGAGAATTTTTAGAAAAGTTGGTGCGCAATAAATTTAAGGAAATAAATGATGGCGTAGAACCAAGGCTTGATGATTGTAAAACAGATGTTTGCATCCCCATATACGATTTGATCCAGGGCAATCCAAGTGTTCTCAAAACAAAATACCATCCCGCATTTGAGCGAGACTACCATATTCCTGCATACCAGGCTGCAATGGCAACATCTGCCGCACCCACCTATTTTAATCCTTACACATCCGAATATGTAGATTTGAAAGGGACAAAGAGAATTTTCTCAAACAAAGTAGATGGCGGTGTGATGGCAAATAATCCAACTTTGGTAGCTTTCTTAGAAGCAATTAAAGCTTTTAAAGTTGAAATGTCTCAATTGGAAATACTGTCGTTAGGTACTGGTCATAAAAAATTTACTGATGGTAATTCTCGGAAAAGATGGGGGCTTTACTACTGGATGAGAAAAGACAAACGTCAACGGCTAATAGATTTATTTATGCAAAGTCAATCACAACTCGTTGCAAATTATATCAGTCTTTTATATCAAGGAATCGATAAGTCGGAAAAGGATAATCCTAATTTTATTTACGATCGAATAGATGTTTTGCTCAACGAAGATAATTTTATTGATATGGATGAGAGTGACCCAACAAAAATTAAAAATTTTGCCGAATTAGCTTCAATTGCATTTCAGCATAATAGAAGTTCAATCTTGCAAAAACATTTTTACTAATAATAAACCTCACAACTAATCACTTTTTGCGGTAAATCAAGAATTCTGCAATAAGCTGTTTAAATATCTTTTTAGTTGTTTTAAAAACTTCTTTAAATAATTTCTTCATTGTACATTTTTTAGAGTAGTTAATAAGATTAGACTAATATGCTTCGGATGTGCTTGGATAAAAGAATTTTCATCCCGATTGCTCATAAGGCCCAATTCCAAGGAGCACCAACTGTTTCCTGAAACACTTGAAAATTAAAAAACTTCACACCCCTACTTTCAAAGCCTAAATGCTTTCTAATTTGGTTTTGTAATTGATAGACAAACCAAGTAGACTCATTTGAATTTCTAGATTCGTATTTTTCAACATACACCTAAATCCCTCTTGCAGTGGGATTATGAGAATGATTGCAGTGCAAAGAAATAAACAAATCAGCATTCAGTGCCTTTGCCAGTTTAGTACAATCGGATAAGGAAATAAGCGTATCGCTATACCGGATCAAATAAATATCCACTGGTTTTTATGACTTTTCGTTGAGCCTTAAAGCTCCAAGGTTATATCCAGTACCACATCTGTTTATTTAATGCGATTTATTCCGATGGCACCAGATTCTTTTCCCCTGTGTCCAACATCAATAACAATTCGTTTTCTGGTTGCCGGTTCTTGTCAAAATTGATGCACATATTCAGGAACAAAATCACAAAATTGATGTTTTTGTCCCCTCCTCCCCTTTCCACATTTCAAGTTATCAACACCCCATTTTCAAAATTTCATAGCATTTAGTGCTAAATGAAACCATTGAAAATCAACTAACTACAAATAATATTTTATCCACAATTTATTGATTTTCAATAATTTAAGTCATTAAATTTCTAATTTTCTCATAACGAAATCGAATCAAAAATTTAAAATTTTCCGTTATGAAAAAATCAATCTTCCTGGCAACTTTTTTATCGTTGCTTTCCACTTCACTTTTTGCGCAAATCGGCGGGATCGAAGATTCTGTGGCTGATATTTCCGATACTATAAGGAATATATTTCCAATTATACTTGGAATCATCTTTTTGGTCGGCTTTCTTTTTAATGCCGGCCACTTCTTTGGGGAAAACTCCGATCTCAAAAAGGGAATTACCCGCGTCCTGGTCTTTGTACTTATAGCAGGAGCCGTGGTAGGCATCTTCACTTATTTGATCAGCATTGTAGTTTAATTCTTAAAAGGTAAAATCATGAAGAAGTATGAACCTTATAGGAACATTCGGAAGGGTGCCGTCATCTTTGGGCTTTCCCTTCCCCTATTTGCACTAATGATGCTTTCAATTATCGCTTCCCTGTTGGTCATCATTTTTTCCTTCAGCCTGGGTATGATTATCAGCGCTATGCTCTTTAATGCATTCTTGTATATCGGGTTAAACCGTACCAGCAGGCTCCTAGAATTTATGCAGATGACAGGGGCATTTCCGAAAATGATTAGTAACAAAAAAGATTCTGGTATCGATTATGAAAAAAATTAAGCTTTCCTCCCACTGGCCAATTGCCGATATCCGAGACAATATCGTTTTTTCCGGTAATGGTAACGTTGTGATATGTTATCAGCTGGACCTCCCTGAAATCTATTCCCTCTCAGAGAAAGATTTTGAAGACCTGCACGCCACCTGGTTCCAGGCGCTTAAATCCCTACCGGTGGGTACAGTAGTGCACAAGCAGGATATTTATGAGAAAAAAGCATTCACTGCAACTGCACTTCCAAACAAAACCTTTTTGGAAAAGGCCACCCGGGATCATTTTAAAGATAGAGAGTTTATGGAACACCGCTCCTTATTATTCTTCACCCTGACCAGGAACAAAGCGTTAAACAACTCCAAATACGTAAACCCTTTTCGAAAAGTCTCCAGAGGCATCATCAGGGAACTTGATGCGAACCTGCAAAGTTTTATCAGCTCGGTAAGTGATTGTGTTTCCTTTATAGCAAACAGCCGAAAGATTTACATACAAGCATTAAAACCAGAAGAAATCACCAATCTCACTACCGAATATTTTAATGGTTTCAATGAGGGTTTCGATACCGATATCCTACTCGAAAAACAACATATTCAAACTGGGGATAATTATTTTGATGCCTTAGCTATCAATAGCGAGCTGTGCTTTGGCGAAAGGGTACAGTCGAGCAAGACCAATGAGAAATTCACATCCGATGATTTTGTATTTCACCAGGGGTTTATTGATGGGCTGGGGCTTCATTTAAAGGAAAACCATATAGTCAACCAGATCCTCTACCTAGATGATAAACACAAGTGGCGCAAGCTACTGGATAAAAAAGTAGAAGAACTTAGCAAAAGTTCCAACTTTGGATCACAAAACAAAGTCGTTCTAGGAAAGATTCAGGAAATCCTGGAAAAAATTAATAGCGATGATAACGCACGGATTATCCGGGGCCATCTTAATGTCATCTTTTGGGATCGGAATCCTCGTAATTTGGAAGGCATTGCCTCTAAAATTAAGGCGGAGTTTAAGGAACTGGATATTACCCCTTACGCTCCGCGGGGCGAAGAACGAAAGAATTACCTGCTGAACAGCTACTGCTGCTTCTCTTCCAATTTTTCCGATGAAGATCTTTATGTGACCGATTTAAAACATGCCTTGTGCCTATTTATCAATAACACCAATTACAAATCGGACCCTACCGGTATCATTTTTAATGACCGCGAGCATAACATTCCTGTGCTAAAAGATGTTTGGGATGAGGGAAAGAAACGCATTAAGGCGCGGAACTTTGCCATCTTCGCCCCTACCGGGGAAGGGAAATCCTTTTTGGCCAATAACATCCTGCGCCAGTATTTTGAAAACGGAGTACGGCTGGTGATTATCGATCTTGGAGGTTCTTATACCAAGTTCGCTAAACTCTATCCTGATAAGTACACTGTATTGCGCTACGAGAGCGGAAAGAGTTTAGGGATCAATCCTTTCTACATATCCAATCCCAATGATGTAAACCCGGAGCGGTTGGAGGATCTTTTAGTGTTCCTATTAGAACTCATTGCTGCAGATGATAAAGTTACCAAAGCACAATCCGTAGCCATTAAAAAGATCCTCCGTTACTATTACAAAAACACCACGGAAAACCATTCCCTAGATAGTTTTTACCGTTTTATCGAGCAGCGAAAAGATGAGCTGCTGGAATCCCTTAAAATCCATCCCGACTACTTCAATGTTATTAACTTTTTGCATGTGCTCTCGGAGTATGTCGGCGATGGTCTATACAGCTTCTTATTTGAAGTTAGCGAAGATCAAACTTACAAGATCGAAGATAAGCGGCTGATTGTTTTTGAACTCGATGAAGTTAAGGACAATAAAGAGATCCTCTCGGTGATGCTCAAACTAATCAAGTCGGCGATCCAGCGTACGATCTGGAAAAACAGGGCAGAAAAGGGAATCATCCTTTTTGATGAATTCGCCAAGCAACTCAAGTTTGACAATGTCCTTGAAAGCGTTGAATTCTACTACCAGGCCATCCGTAAACAGAACGGTGCCATTGGAATTATTTTACAATCCATAAATCAGCTTCCTAATAATGCGACTTCCTCAAGCATCCTGGAAAACACCCAGGTGATCTACAGCCTGAATAATGAAAAAGGTTATGAAGAACTGGCCAGGCGCTTGAGCCTGTCCAGCCACGATCTCAACCAGTTGAAATCGATCAGGAATAATTTGACCGGCAAGTGCAAGTACACCGAGATCTTCATTAAGATAGGCAAGGAAAGCAACATTTTCCGCCTGGAAGTACCACCCGAAGTCTATGCCGCCTATCTCACCGACGGCACCGAAAACGAGGTCATAATGGCCATTTATAATGAGACCAAAAATATGGAAAAGGCTATAGAGGAATTCATCAGGAAGGCCTAAATGCTCATTAACAATTAAAACAATTCGATATGAAAAATAAACACAAAACCTGGATACTCACACTTGCCCTAGCTTTATTTTCATCTGGCCACATTGTGGCCCAGGGGATGCCGGTGTATGATAACACGAACTTTGTCAGCCTGGTTAAATCTCTTGTGGAATCAGCCAAGCAAACCGCTAATCTTGTCAAGACCGTCAACTTTTTAAAGGCACAGAAAGAGAATATAGAGAAGGTCAATAGCGTGGTACAGGATTTAAAAGCCGTTCGTGAGATCGGTCGTAACAATCAGCGGCTTATTGCGGTGATGCAGGATGATCTTCGGGATATTTTGAATTCCCCTTATATCAAACCCGACGAAATAAGCAGGGTGACCGAATCCTTCAGTGCCGTGGTAGATAACTCCCTGGAGACCGCAAGCTTTATCGATGAGATTTTATCAAGTGATCATTTAAAAATGAGTGATGCCGAGCGGGCGGATGTTCTAAAGCGAAAAGAACTCGAGTCTAAAGAAATGGTGACCGATGTGCGGCTAAAAACCAAGCGTTACCGCGAGATCATTTCTTTTCGGGAAATGCAGGACAGGATCAATAATCGGGAAACAGGCTTTTGATGATGGAAGGGGTAATCATATTGGCTGTAGGTGTCGAATATATCGATGGTGTTTTCCAAACCATCCAGGAGAGCGAGTTTTCCCGCTATACTATTGTTAGCATGAAAACTTTGGCTGTACTTTTCTTTTTGGTAAACATCCTTAAAAAGTATAATGAAGGGATAGCCGATAGGCAGGGCTATACCTGGGGGCTTTCCCCCGGTGATTTGGCAAAAAACTTTGCGGTGGTTTTACTAGTTATTTTTTCAACGCAAATCCTGGGTTTTTTTGACAATATTCTTGTAGCTATTGAAAATCAATACCGCGATACAGCTCCTGCCCTATTGCCACTTCAGATGCAGGAGATCCCCATCGAAGAAGATGTCTCCCCTATGGGGGCGATGCGTAAAGCTATGGCTTTACTTTATGAGGCTCTAGTTACGCCGCTATATGGGTTTAAAACCTTTGCTTTTCTTATCAGCCTGTTTTTATGGATTTTGGATTTATTCATTTATCCCTTATTCCTTGCGGAGCGCTACTTCCTGCTTGGGATTATGCAGGCCTTTTTTCCGCTGGTACTTAGCCTGGCGGTATTTGAAAAGTTTCGCTCGATGGCCTATGGTTTTTTCCGGTTGTATGCAGCGGTATATATGCTGGTGCCTGCATTCTTCCTGGTTAATGTATTTATCAATGCTCTTTATACGGAAATCAACACCAATTTTTGGGAAAACCTATTCGGTACGGATTACGGGAGCGGTTTTTTTGCCCCTGTGGTAGAACTGGGTTCGATAGTATTTATCGTTTTTTTAAAATTCAAGCTCTACCGGCGTGCCATTTCATTTACCCTGAGACTGTTCACCACTTAATCAATAGCAACCGATATAACCACTTTAAATCATTGAAAAAAATATTCTAAAAATGAAAACACCTTATAAAAATATCTATTCGGTATTAAAGGTAAACCGCTTTATCGTGCTGGCCGTAGTGCTTTGCTCGATGTTTTGCAGTGTGTTTGCAATTTGGATGGCCATCTCCACCAGGAATAAGGCCTTGAACAGTGCCTTCGCCATCAATACCGACGGCAGTATTATTCCTTTAAAACTGGTTACCCAAAAAGAAAACTTCCGGGTAGAGGCCCTGGCCCATTTGGAGCTGTTTCACACCTACTTCTATAATATTGATGCCAGCAGCTATGAGAAAAACCTGGAAAAAGCATTATGGCTTGGCAATAGTTCGGTAGATAACCTATACAGGCAGAAAAAGGCCGAAGGGGTTTACAACCGCTTATTGCAGTACTCACTGGTTCAAAAGGTATTAACGATCGATTCGCAGCTCGAAGAAAAGGAGGAATCGTTTCATTTTAAAACCACTGTTATTTTTGAAATCAACCGCGGCAATATAGTAGACACCTATGAATTAGTAAGCTCAGGAAAACTGCTCATCGTAGATCGACACTTTCCCCATAACCCTCACGGACTTCTCATAACGGATTATTTCGAAAACAGTTTAAGAAAAGTACCCTCACAAAATTAAAATTAGAACGGATGAAAATTGAAAAGAACAAAATTGTATTCATTAGCGTCCTGGTGGTCATTGTGATTTTTCTTGTCACCTATACCTTAATGATCACTGGGGAGGAGGAAGAGCAACAGGAAAACCTCAGGCAAACGGAAATCCCAGCCCTTGAAGAAGAAAGCCAGCAAACCTATGATTCCAAACTGGAGGCTATTGATAACCTCAAAGAAGTTCGGGATAGGAATGCGCCAAGTATTTATGATGAAACGTTTTTGGATTCTTTAGGTTATTACGACACCGAGCTTTTGGAAAAAGAAAAAGAGCGCAAGATCGATAGTATTTATGAGCTGGGAAAAGCCCGGCAGGCGCAAATTGTAAACCTTACACAAACTCGGCCAACCAGACCACCGGAGAATAACGGCTCATACTCAATTAAAACAATAGCGAAGGCTGATACTGCAGAGATTCAGGAAGCGCAAAAAATAGCGGCCAAAGAAATGGAATTGGAACATCAATTATTCTTTGCTTCTGCATCTATGAAACCCGAGGTTTCTTCCAAAGAAGCTACCGATAAGGAAATTAAGGTGGTCGTCGATGGCACCCAGGTAGTCAAAGCCAACTCCAGGCTTCGGATGCGACTTTCGCAGCCTGCCAGGATTGGTGATAAACTTATTCCCAAAAGCACCCCGGTTTTTGGTTTTGTTAGTTTTCAGCCTAATCGTGTCCTGATTGAGATTGAAAATATCAATAAGCATCAAACTAGCCTAAAAGCTTTTGACCTTGAAGATGGTAGCGAAGGTATCTACATCGAGAATAATTTCCGGGCGGAAGTAACCACGGAAGTCTTGGATGATGTAATCGGTGATATTAATATCCCAAGTGTACCCCAGGTCACTGGAATAAGCAAAGTATTTCGCCGAAATAACCGCAATGTAAAAGTGACCATTCTAAATAATTACAGATTAATTCTCAAAGCCAGCAGACCTGAATCAAATTGGGGATTGGCTAACCAATAAAACAATCATTATGAAAAAGTATATTTTAACCAAGGCCGCTCTACTTGTTTTTATTATGACCAGTGCACAAACCCAGGAAAAACTGGACACTATTTACGCTAATGAGTACAAGAATGTTGCGCTATTTTTTCCAGAGGAAATTAGCCAGGGTATTACCGGTGCTGAGCATTTTGTCTTTACCTACAACCGGGAAAAGCAGCAACACTTCGGACTGCTGCAGGCCAAGCCCGGCAGAGAAAGTAATTTACTTGTTATCGGAACAAATGGTTCGGTATTCTCCTATATCCTGAAGTATAAGAAACAGCTTTCCCGGCTGAACTATTTTATCCCTGAAGCGGAAAGGATTGGAAAAGAAAAGCCAGTTGTCAAGGATTCAGTTAAGGACAAAAAACCGCAAAAGAACTTAAACAAGAAGGAAGATCATTACCGCAGATTCTGCAGCTACCTGCTGAGTAAAAAGCAACACATAGGCCGCATAAAAAAACGCAAGAACGGTATTATTTTAAGTGTTGAGAATATCGTTTATAATAAGGAGCAGCTCTATTTTGTGATCGAAATTGAGAATAGATCCAGCCTGGATTATGATCTTAATTTCTTAAACCTGGCGATTGAAACCCGCAAAAAGGGAAAGAAGAAATCCTTACAACGCTTATACCAGGATCCGGTTTTCAAGTACAACTTGCCGGCTAAGATTGGAAAAAAACAAACGGTAAGATTGGTTTATGTGATGCCAAAATTTTCCTTGTCTAAAGAAAGGAGGGCGATATTGGAACTTAATGAAAAGGATGGGGAACGTAATTTAAAACTAAAGATCTCCCATCGGTTTATTAATAATCCTAATTGATAATTTTGAAAAATTCCGACTTTAAAAGTTTAAATTTTTCTGGCTTTTGCACCCCTGCCAGTCAGTCTATAACGCTGTTTACTACTTTGTGGTTTCTCGGGAATGGTCATTTCAATCAAGCCTTCGGCAAGTGCAGGTTGCAAATAATTTTTTCTAAAATTTTCTCTATCGGAAAGTCCTAAATGATATTGCAACTCACTTCTGCTATCTTCACCATTAATCACATTTAAGAGATCCTGAACTTGCGGGGTTACTTGCGGGGTCTCTTGCAGGGTTACTTGCGGGGTTTCATTAGTAGTTTTATCAAAAACTTCTTCTGAAGCTGGAAAAACCATTCGTAAAAAGTTCTCGGAGAAACGGAAGGAATCTTTACTATAGGATTCTAATATTCTGGGGATCCCCGATCCAAGTTGTTCTACCAAATCTAGGTCTTTATAAATGCGCATTAATTCTTTGTTGCGGGGAATCGAAAAACCTTCAAAAAATTCATTTTTACTTAAGCCATCCGGTAAAGAACCTGCAGAAGTGATTTCTATCCGATCACTAAAAATTTCAAACTTTGGAGCTATTTCACGAGTGTAATCATTATGGACAAAGGCATTTATAATGGCTTCCCGCAGTGCAATGGCATTCCAAAGACGATGTTCTTTTCGTTCACTGTGGGTGATTTTGGTAATCGTTCGATTTTCCAAGTTCATTTTATCCAATACGCTCTTAGTGGCTTTTATTAAAGAGCAGTAACCATATTCATTACTTTCAACTAAATCGACCCGTGTATTCCCTTTATACTTAGCTAATTTAACAGAAACATTATTTTCATCTGCTAATAAATATGCTGCATAATTCAAGTCTCCTCCTGTCGTAGTTAGCTCTAAATTTTTTCTGAATTGTTTGTTGAGGGGCTTTTGTTTTTCCTGGTAATATATATGAAGTTGCTCAAACCTTAAATCCTGTCGGTGTGCTTTTATTTTTCCGATAGAATTTCGGGTACGTGTGGCAAAAAGTTCTTCAATGAGTTTTTGTGACATAGGCTCTGCCGCAGAACCAAGCCGTATAAAACAACCTTTTTCACTCATTCCAAATTTTTTGAGATGGTAAGGTTTTTCTGAACCGCTTGCTACGATGATTTTCAGAATATCATTCCCATCCCGTTCCTCAGTTACAATATCAAATAACCCAAGTGCAGAAGGCCGTATATTGTTCCTTACCCTATCCTTAATTTTCAATTGCACACTATCAGGATCTTTCACCCCAAAAGTTCTTCCTTCCTTATCAATCCCTATATAGATAATACCGCCTTCACGATAATTTAAAAAAGCAACAACTTCTTTCTCCAAACCATCGGAAAGCTCCCTTTTATATTCTATACGGTTGGTCTCACTCATAAAAAAGATTTTAACGCCACAAATATACTTATAATTACTGGTCAAATATAGACTTGGCCTCCTTATACACCCGCTCAAAATTAGATTCCAAATCAGCTTTGGAATAAGGTTTTTGATCTTTAGCCGAAGGCAGATCGCGCCTAATATTCTGCAATCTAAACTGTACCTTTTTATCCTTTCCATCTGCATAGGTTATAAATTCTCCCTGGTTCAGGCGAAAGAAAACATCGGCACGGATTTTTGGGATTTCCTTCTCCCCGGTTGTTACTCGGGTATCAAAATCAAGGCTATACCCGCGGTTGACACTGGTGGTAGGTTTCTTTACAATTTCAAAAAAGCGCTCGTAGTATTTGGCGGTGTCGGGGTCATTTACCTTTCCAAAGAACTGGTAGGACAGGTTGCTTAAAATAGCCTTACTAGCTTTATCCCCATACATCATCATTTTGGATCTTATCCTGCATTACATAAATAGTAGCGATATCATAACTCCTCAGGGTTGCCGGGATCCGGTGCATATTCAACAAACGAAGGGTGGGGGCTTCTTCCATCAGTAGGAAGGAAGCTTTGGAGTTTCGCACACTCATTTGTTTAGTTATGGTATGGATAATAGTGGCTATTACCGGAGAGTAGGAAGCTTCGTATTTTGGATTGTTCACTACGGAAATAACTGCAGGGTTTTCTTCACTATTAATATTAAGCGGAACCTCATCTTTAGAAAGCACCATAAAAATCTGCTGGGTACTGATCCTTTTAAGCGCATTGGCCAGGGTACTTTTTACACCGGCCGTTTGCCGCTCAGAATCTTTCCCACTGATAAAGGCATCGGCCATTGCTCGGGAGGTGGTATTGGTTTCCAAAAACTGGATCAGGCTATCGGTATCCAGGTACTGGTAGGTAGCGATAAGGTGCGGGAGCGTACAAAACTTCGGGTAATCCGTTTTTAATTTCCAGATCAGTCCCCCGATTAGCCCTTCTGCGGCATCATTAAAAAATTTTGTAGTCCCCGAGGTACCTGACTCTCGTTGTTCAAGTAGGTTTTCCACTAGGACCCGGGAGACTTCATTGACGCTTTCCTCATTTTCCAGGTATCGTGGAGCTATGGGATTCACCCGATGGATGATTTTATCAAAGGAAATAATCTTAAAGGGAATTTCCCGGTCCTTAAAAAGGGGATAGGCCATTTCGGTAAGCTCAAAGTCCTTATAGTCGTGAATCACCCCACAAAAATTTTCCTTTTGAAAATGCTTTAAAAAGCCATACACCACGCTTTCGGTCTTCCCGCTTCCGGCAGAGCCAATAACGGAAACACCGCGTTTAATATTCTCCAGTTTAAATTTTCCGTTGGTGGTCGTAAAACCGACTTGGTATTTTCTATCGATCTTTTTATTATTCTCACCCTTATGTAAAAATACATACATCAGGGTATTGATTAGGAGCAACGGACACCCCAGGAATAATAAAGCCGGAATCCACTGGTTATCCTGGACCCCATAAATGCCAAGGGTCACTATCAGCAATAAATTCAAAATAAAAGCAAAGCGGTTGATCAGCCTAAAACATATATAGAACAATATGCTTACCAGCCCGATGATCAGAAGCAGTCTAACAAGATTTTCTATGTCCATAATAATTAAAATTAAATACCGATTGAACTTGATTTAACGGCTAGCTCCACCCCTTTCTTAAGCCTGTTAAAAATTTTGAGGGCAACTTGTGCCTGGGAAGTTGGAATGCTGGGCATCATCGGGATCCCTGATTCCCGGATAAGTTTAAAAGCAAGTGCTTTTTCGTTAGCCGGTAATCCCATTAGCGCGGTAAAATAGTGGTTCGGGTTTTTAATAAATTCCTTTCGAGCCGTATAGGTTTCCACAAAATTGCGCTGATAGCCGAAGGTTTTATCAAAGGTCTTTTCTGCTTTTTCAAAAAAGCGGTCCCGGTCAAATCCGCGTTTAACGGTCTTACCATTAAAATTAACTTCCGAAGCTTTGTATTTACTTCCCGGGGATAAGCTAACCGAATTGGAAGCATCTTTTCTACTTACGATAATATGAATATGGCTTTGGTTTCCTGCTTTGGGCATCCCCTGTACAATTCGCTTACCATCTTGCCGGTGTGGTGCCCTGGTTTCCAGTTTCTCAATTTCCTTTTCCCGTTTTTGAATACTTCCCTGCATCAGCTCGGTTTCTATTTTTCGGATTTCACTTTTGAGTTGAAGGATTTTAGTGGCATAAGGTTGGTTTTCGCGAACCTGGCGATCTGTACCTTTAAAACTCCGGCTATGTTCAATTTTAGCGTAATATTTAATATCATTGACATTAATTGGCCTTCCGTCTATTTCACGGTTAAAGCAGGCCACATAATCCTTCATCAATTCCCGGGTGTACTTTTTTAGATCCTTACTACTGCTTTGTAGGCGTTTTAATTCATATTTGGAAGGGCTAACGGTAATGGAATAGAACTTGGGTTCTTTCTTTTTGAGCTTGGAGGTATTATTATCAATTTCTTTGACGACTTTCTCAGGGGTAATGGCATCCTCATATTGATTAAAGAAATGTTCCTTTACCCCTTCTTCTATCCCTTCATTTTCTTTTTCCAGGTAGCTAACAAAACCGGCCGAACTTTGGGAGTAATTCCCACCTAATTTTTGGGGAGTGATCGTGATATACATAGCAGGAAATTTTAAAGGTTATTATCAGAAAAATTCTTTTCACCCCTACCATCTTGTTCCTGTTTGGGAATACCATCTTTTTTCTCCCGGAGGATTTTCTTTTCCAGGATGAGGGGTTTCTTTGGAGGTGCTTCGGTTTGGAAAAGTGAGGCGATCATCGCCGCGGTAGGTTTGGTTTGGGTTTTTTCCATATCACGCATAATGGCAATAACCGCATTGATACGTTTCTTAAAAGAAGCTTCGATAGTCCTGCCGGTTGGCCCTAATTTTTCGTGGGGGGAAATTTCATTATAGAAAAAAAACTCCAGCATTGTTTCCAGGGCTTCGGTGTGTGATTTGAAGTGTGTTCTTGAAAATTCCTGGAAACGTTTTGCTGTTTCTTTTTTAAACCTGATGCCAATAAATGAGTCCATAATTCGCCGATTTGTCGCAAATTCTTCCCTAGAAATGGGCGTTGGCAGGCCATTTGTCGCAAATTGCTTAAACACAGGAATTCAAACAAACATTAAATAACTGATTTACAGTTATTTAAAAACGAAAAGGAGTACTTAACATCGCGTAGCGTGTTACCCTCTTGCTACTCCTTTTCGTCCCGCAGCGCGGGACAAAAATTCCGTACAATTTGGCCTATTGCCTGTCTTGATAGACAGTCAAAAGCCCCTTGCCATTTTTCAGGAAAAAATTTCCGTTGTTAATTATTTGATTGCAGGTTTATCGGCGAAAGTCAAAAATGGATACGCCTGCGTAAATTTGAATGCTGAAAGTCAGCGAAATAAATATAAGGATTTTTTTAGTACCAGGTTGTAATAAACAAATATTTCCTATTCAACAGGGTGAGCAAATTCAGGAATTTTTTTATCTTTATTGAATAGGTTTCAATGACCTAAAAAGAAAGGGGAAATTCAGGTAACAGCGAATTTTCCCTTTTTGTTTTCAAGGAATTGGTTTATATAAAAAACTGCCGAATACATTTTAGAATAAAATACTTGGGAGCTTCTTGAATGATTAACCTATTCAGATATTAAAAATATAGGTATAGGAATATAAGTTTTTTAAGCCTTCCTCCTCGATTATTTTCTTAAAATCGGATTGGTGTTCCCTTGCATACCTTTGGATCGATTTCCCGTATTTTTGGGGTTACTTCTTCCCGGGAAATTTTGATTAGCCGTTTTTGGGGTTTTTTGTTCAAATCGTTAAAATTCAGATAAACCATGACTTTCGGGTTTTAAAGCATGCCATTATCGGCAAAACTATAGTAATCTCCACCGGGCGTTAAAATCAAATGATCCAACACTTTGATATCAAATAACCCAGCGGCATTTTTAATTTTACGGGTAAGGTCTTTGTCGGGGTTACTTGGTAGTAGCGTTCCCGAGGGGTGATTATGGCAAAGGATAACCGCTGTACTAAGGCTCTTTAGGATAACTCCGAAAATAAGGCGCAGATCCACAAGGGTATAGGTAATCCCGCCTCTGGACACTTCAAAAATCCCTTTTACACGGTTATTGTTGTTGAGCAGAAGGAGTTTAAAACTCTCGCTCACTTCTATTTCATCTTTATCCCAATTGGAATAAAGGACATCGGCAGCGGTAGCGGAAGATTTTATTTTTGGTGCTTCACTAAGTTTTACCCTGCTGCGATAGGCTATTTTTATTTCACTAACTTTGGTTTTCATAATTATTGATTTTCTTAGATTAATAATTAAAAGAGGGCGCAACTTTGGAGATAGGCGCCCTCTTAGTTTTAAAAATTACTGGTCTGCGTTTTCCTTGTTTCCAAGGAATAGGATTTCATTCACCAAAATTTCGGTAACATATCGTTTCTCCCCGCTTTGGGTTTCATAGGACCTGGAAGTTAGTTTGCCACGGATGGCCACTTCTTTACCTTTATCAACATATTTCTCGATAAGCTCCGCCTGTTTTCCCCATGTCACAACATTGTGCCATTGCGTATCCTGTACTTTTTCTCCTTTTGAATTTTTATAGAATTCATTGGTTGCAATTGAAAAGCTGGCTACTTTTTTACCACTTTCAAGATTTCTGATTTCCGGGGTTTGTCCCACATTTCCGATTAACTGAACTTTGTTTCTAAGCGTACTCATAATTAAAAGATTTAAAAATTAATAATTGATTTACTTATTATATCCGGGGCGTTTTCCTGTTTTTGATTTTTTTTACTTCGCTTCCGGGTATGTTGTTTTGAAATGATTTCATGAGATTTTTATTTGATTTACTTCCTATAGAGTATCCTATGATAAATCCAAATTTCCTTTCATAATTTTCTTCTATAGTTCTGCTTTTTATCCACAAAGCCTTTTTGATCGACATACTTTTTATATCCAGAGCATTTTCCTTTTTTTGATTCTTTTGTGCCGTTGCGATATTTTGTGGTGGATTTGATTTCATCTTTTTTTGTTTTCGACTTACTTCCCATAGAGCCTTTACATTACCTTTTTTTGATGCAAATAATTTTACAATATCCAGACCTGCATAGGGCGTATAAAAAGCGAAGCGGCTTTATGCCGCCCGCAGGAATGGATGTTGTTATTTCGCCACCAAAAAAAGTTAATGTGCTATGTGGACGGCCAGGAAGTCGAAGGCCTGAAGATGAAGAGAAGCTACCTTCAACGCTAAGGCATAAAATGAGGTATGAAGGAATTCTATGCAGAATTTGGAAAATAAGTTTCTAACCGCTAAAAATGTTCACTTGGATTGAACCTTCTTGCAGTACATATGAAGAATAACTGGAGCGGTGAATTAGGAAAAGTAGCCCATTGTATTCACATAAGGTGTCCCTCGCGCAATCACCGCAAATGCCCGGGCCACCAACTTATTTCTTATTATATTGATTGTACTCATTTTGCTCTTACCCATTTCAAGCCTCCTCTCATTGTATATATTATGACAATATCCCGTTGTCCCTACAGTAAAACCTAAAAACTTAATCATGAAATAAGTAGGGAAATCTTCAGAATATCCATGAGAACTAATTGAAATTTAAACTTTCTTACCAATACTTTAAAACCTATTTAACTAATTGCGTAAATAATTATATATAATTTGAAGTTCTAATAATAAAAATTAGAGCTATGAAAATATCTAATATTTTATTTGCATTCGCAGGCAGTATGGGAAGTGGGTATTTAGCCACTAAAGTGATGGAGAAAGTGTCCATGAAGCTGTTTGAGTTAGGACCTCAAAAAGATCAAGAGAAAGAAGAAGAGGTAAGGCCAGGTCCTCCCTTTAAAATCGCGGCAAAAAAAACTCTTAAAAATTTGGGATTTGAATTAAATGAGGATCAGGAAAAAATGATGGGACAGGTTTTCCATTTTGGTCTGGGTATGGGATGGGCAGGTCTATATCCTATTTTAAAATACACCAATTCCTTCTCGACTACTTCTAATGGCTTGATTACGGGTGCTTCCCTTTCTCTAATTGTAGATGAAGGGATTACCCCTGCACTAGGTTTTAGTGCTCCAAACAAAAAATATCCTACATCTACCCATATACGCGGTTTTCTTGCACATTTGGTTTATGGTGTGGCAGTGGCGGTGATTTATGAGGGGATTTCCGGTATAGTGAGTAAAATTGATGAAAGGAGATAATTCAGCAGTATAGGACCTTTTCGGTTGGAAAATTAAGCAGTCTCATCTAACATTCAAATTAAACCAAAAGGGAGGCTAGAGAATTTGCTAATTTTTATATTTAAGTTTTTGCTTAAATAATATATTAATGATACATTTGTTTCGTAATTAAAAATACTATTTATGAGTTTAGAAATAACCTGTACCAGAAATGAAGCTGATCATAAGCAAATATTACGCTGTAAGAACACTATTGACAAATCTTCTTCCAGCTTTCAAACAATGAGTAAAATTTTAACGCTTGCGGGAAATGAGGTACGTTTAAAAATCCTTTTCCTGTTAGATATGGAAAATGAACTTTGTCCTTGTGATATCGCTGATATTTTGGAAATGAGCGTGCCGGCAGTTTCCCAGCATATCCGGAAAATCAAAGATGCCGGTATCATTTCGTCACGACGGGAAGGTCAAACCCTATTTTATTCTTTAAACGATGGAGGGGAAAAAATCCTTTCTTATATATTTCAAGGAATAAAACAATCTAAAATAGCCGTTTAAATAGTTTAATAAATAAATCACAAAAATAAAATAGCTTAAATAATGAAAACGAATTCTAAATCACCTAAAAAAAATGAATCCAGCGGACTTTTAGGAGCTGGATTGCTTACAGCGGCGGCGGCCTCACTTTGCTGTATCACACCGATATTGGCCTTGATTTCAGGCAGCGCCGGCATCGCCTCCTCTTTTTCCTGGATGGAACCCTTCAGACCATATCTTATTGGTATTACCATCTTAGTACTGGCTTTTGCCTGGTATCAAAAATTAAAACCAAAAACCCAGGAGGAGATAGACTGTGCCTGTGATGAAGACGAAAAGCCTTCTTTCTTTAAATCCAAAGCTTTTCTGGGTATAGTTACTATTTTCTCCGTGTTAATGTTGGCTTTTCCTTACTATTCTGAAATCTTTTATCCTGATAATAAAAAAGATATTGTAGTGGTGAGCCAGTCAGATATTCAAACTATAAAGTTTGATGTTGAGGGAATGACTTGTGCTGGTTGTGAAGAAAGCGTAAAACACGCAGTAAATCAATTGGATGGGATTTTAGATGTAATCCCTTCTTATGAAAATAAAAACACCGAGGTTAAATTTGATAATACAAAAACTTCTAAAGAAGATATTGAAAAAGCGATTAATTCTACCGGATATAAAGTGGTACATAAGTAAATTCAAACAAAATATTATGAAAAATCTATTAGTAATAACAGTTCTAGTTTTATCATTAACCTCATTCCAGGTTAAAGCGCAACAATGTTGCCCTACATCAAAAAGCCAAACAATAATGGAAGCAAGTATCAACCAGCAAACAACAAACACAGTTAAGTTTAAAATTGACGGAATTACCTGCGCGGGTTGTTCTAATGCTATTTACAATGCGCTTAAAGAAGTAGAAGGTGTTGTGGAACATTCGGTTGAATATCCCGGGGATATTGCCATTATTAAATTCGAAAACTCTAAAACAAATATCGAGACCTTAAAAAAGATTATAGAAAAGAAAGGCTATAAAGTTGAAAAGGTAATAGAGACTACCCAAAACGAGTCATAATTTTTTATTTACTCATATACTTAAGAAGTTACTTATATAATTAAGGAACAATTTACCTTTTTACATATTCAAAAAAAACAAAATTAAAATGGAGTGGTGAATCGTTATTTTATGCCTTCTACAATTTTAAAACAATATAAAGGAACTGAAGCTGTTGCAGGTGAACTTGATGGGTTAGTTAGTAATATTATTGCAGAAGTAACAAAATAAATCTATAAGCTATGTTGAATAAAAAATCTTTTTTATCCTTATTAGCCTTGTTTACAGGAGGATTTGTGCCTATAAACTTAATTGTGCTTTCTTTTGGCTATGCCCAATATTTCAAGGGAATCACAATGGGACCGAAAGTCATTAAAACAGCCCATGAATTTGGTGAGCCATATATGCTATTTGTATATATCCCTTCTATGCTCATCTTAACATGGATTATTTTTTACAGCAAGAAAAATTTCCCTGATCTATATAAACGAATTGTCGTGGGCCTCTTAGCAGGGGCAATAGCTACTATAGGTCTGGACTGGCTTCGTCAGATGGGGGTGATAGCCAGCTGGTTACCGGGAGATACTCCGGAAATGTTCGGGAAGATGGTAACGGGTAGTTCCGACTTTAATTCGTATTACTGGATAGGTCAATTGATCCATTTTATGAACGGTGCAAGTTTTGGATTGATATTTACCCTGGTATTTGGAAACTTTATCTCATATAATAAAACGGTTTTATGGGCAATAGGCTGGATGCTGATTATGGAGTTAGGCATGATGACCGGCCCTCCTATGGGACCGATGGTTGGGCTTTTTGGCATCAAATATATGTGGCCTCAATTATTTTTGATCACCCTTGCGGCCCATATTGTCCACGGTACCATTTTAGGATTGTTGGTACACCACTGGCTGGGGATTAACCATACCAAATGGCTAATTCCATTTTTAAAAGATAAATCATAATCAAAAATAAATTGGGTAGTAATTACCCTCAATATAAAAATAAAATAAATATGCAGAAAGAGATCACTTTGCCCATTCAGGGTATGACCTGTACCGGTTGTGCTACAGGCATCGAAAAAAAAGTAAAGCAATTAGAAGGAGTTATAGCATTAGATGTATCTTATCCTAAAGGCGAAGGAAAATTCATCTTTGATTCCAGCACCACATCTCAGCAAGATATTATTGATAACATAGAAATGTCTGGCCAATATAAAGCTAGTAACGGCCAACAGGTTTCAGATAAAAATAATTTTGACCTTATCATTGTTGGTGGAGGGTCAGCCGCATTTTCAGCAGCCATAAAAGCTGAAAGTTTAGGTCTTAAAACCCTTATGGTAAACGCGGGCTTGAATTTTGGCGGCACTTGTGTTAATGTAGGCTGTGTTCCTTCAAAAAACTTAATAAGAGCTGCCGAAACGGCATATCACGCAACCCATTCTAATTTTCAAGGGATCAGGCCTAAAGGTGTAGATATAGATTTTAGCCAGGTTATTAAAGATAAAAAAGACCTGGTAGCGGCCCTGCAGCAACAGAAATATATGGATGTGGTAAAAGATTTTAAGAACCTGGCCATGTTAACAGGATGGGCTGAGTTTGTGGATAAAGGTACCATTATTGTTGATGGGAAAGATACTTACACAGCCACAAACATTCTTATTGCGACCGGAGCTACCACCTACATCCCTAATATTGAAGGATTAAATGAGGTTGGCTATCTAACCAATGTATCCTTATTCGATTTAGAAGAAAAACCGCAAAGCCTGACCATTATGGGTGCGGGCTATATCGGGTTAGAAATTGCCATGGCATACAATAGATTGGGCGTAAAAGTGCGTATCATAGAATTCACCGACAGGCCTTTAAGAAGCCAGACCAAGGACATAACAGATGTGCTCGAAGCACAAATGAAGAAGGAAGGAATAGAAATCCTGCCTAATTTTCGAGCCTTTAAATTTGAAAAACAGGGAGCGGATACTATTATTCATTGTAACTGTCCCGACGGTACTACCACACAAATTATTGAAAAAGGCAAAATAGTGGTTGCCACAGGAACAAAACCTAATACTTCTAAACTAGGACTGGATAAGATCAAAATGAACCTTTCAGCGGTGGGACATGTTTTGGTGAACGAAAAGATGGAAACCAATATATCCAATATTTTTGCTGCCGGGGATGTTACCCAGACCCCTCCTTTTGTTTATACTGCAGCCACTGAAGGAAGTACTGCTGTAAGCAATGCGTTCTCACTTTCAAAAACCGGTATCGATTATTCTTCATTGCCTTGGGTAGTATTTACGGACCCTCAAGTTGCTGGGGCAGGTATGGACGAAATAGTAGCCGAAGAAGCCGGCCTTCCCTTCGAAGTGTCTAAATTAGACCTTAGCCATGTTCCCAGGGCTTTGGCCGCACAGGATACCAGAGGGTTTATTAAACTCATACGTAATACTGAAACCGATAAATTAATTGGCGCCAGAGTAATCGCACCCGAAGGAGGTGAATTGATACAACAATTAAGTATGGCCATAAAGTTTGGTATAACCGTAAAAGATTTGGCAGAAAGCTTTTATCCTTATTTAACCTTAGGAGAAGGGATAAAACTGGCAGCTATTACTTTTGGAAAGGATGTTTCTAAATTAAGCTGTTGTGCCAGCTAATAGTATGGGAGTTTCACGATGTATTCAATTGAAGAAAGGGATCATGCCGGGATTATTGCTAATCCCGGATATTACTGGCTTTACTAAATATATTAACGAGGCAGATCTACAATACAGTCAGATTACTATCGCACTCTTGCTGGAGGCAATACTTAAAAACAACAAATTAGGGCTTCAGGTTTCAGAAATAGAAGGTGATGCCATACTGTTTTATAGTTTCAAAAAAGATTATACTGTAGATGAAATTATAGAACAATGTTTTTTAATGCATCGAGCGTTTCACCATCAATTAAAGCAAATAATTGAAACAGATTGTTCGTGTGGGGCATGTACGCTTTTAGGAGAGCTTAGTTTAAAGTTCATTCTCCATTATGGAGAATTGGGATCTGTTATGATCAATGATTTTTGCAAACTCTATGGTAAGGAAGTAATTATAGCCCATAGATTATTGAAAAATGATTTGGCACTCAAAGAGTATATCCTTGCTACGGAAGATTTCTTTACCCAGTACGGAACTAATTATATAAGAAATTTACAATTTGAAAAAACATCTCAGGTTATTGATGAAGTCGGGATTATAAATTATCGATTTCTAAAATTTTATTAATTGTAATTATTAAAAGCATATGAAGAAACAGGAAATAATATTTGACGGTCATCAATTTGTGAATGGTTTTGAAAAGATGCTCAAGGAAATGAACCTTCCCAATAGTGATAAAGTGTATTGGGAATTACTTAAGGGAAGACCCCTGCCTCGAGGTCGCTTTTCTGAAGTGATGGATGTCCCTATAGATAAAGCACATCAAATAATACAGCAATACGGAGAGGTCAATAAAGAAGGTGAAATTGTGGGTTATTTAGGACTTTCTTTAAATAAAACTGTACATCAACTAAACTTTGACAATAAAACTTTGTATGCCTGGTGTGCAATGGATAGTATTTTATTACCCCGGTATCTAATGCATAGATGGGAAATAATATCAATAGATCCTATAACCGACATTCCTGTAAAATTGTCTATTTCAGATAATCTTCTAGAATGGACCAGGCCTGTTCCCCTCTTTATTTCATGGGTCGAAAAGGCCGATAGTTGTGATATCAAATCAAGTTTCTGCCGGCACTCCTTCTTTTTTGGTTCAGAGGATGCCGCAAACAAATGGTTAGAAAAAAATCCATTAGGAAAAATTTCAAAAGTAGAAGATTTTTTTTCCAATTCTAGCGGGTTTAAATGTTGTTAATTCTATTTGTATGTATATCATAAAGTTATTCTAAACCTTCTTTGGTTTTTAGGAAAGAAAACGAGATTTATATAAATTAAAAACTAACCAATCTAAAATTTAAATTATGAAAAAGTACGATGTATTTGTAATAGGTTCTGGTATGTCAGGTATGACCGCTGCCAATAAATGTGCCTCCAAAGGCCTTAAGGTAGGCATTACCGATGAACTTCCCTATGGTGGAACCTGTGCCCTAAGAGGCTGTGATCCCAAAAAGGTGATTATAGGCGCAACGGAAGTACGTGATTTTGCAGAAAGGCTTAAAGGAAATGGAATAGATACAGTGCCTAAAGTCAATTGGGAAGATATTATGGCATTTAAACAATCTTTTGTGGATGCCATGCCTCCTAAAATTGAAAAAGGATATAAGAATAAAGACATAGACACCTATCATACTTCAGCTAAATTTTTATCTGATAACACCTTAGAGTTAGGTGATGAAGTTATTGAAGCCGATAAATTTGTGATCGCAACCGGAGCAAAACCCCGGGTACTGGATTTTGAGGGTGGAAATTTGGCTCTTTCAAGTACAGATTTCCTTAACCTGAAAAAACTACCTGAATCGCTTTTATTTATTGGAGGTGGCTACATTGCCTTTGAATTTGCTCATATCGCTGCACGGGCTGGTGCCGATGTTACCATATTGCATCGTGGTGATCACCCATTAGAAAACTTTGATCATGACATTGTACAACATCTTGTGAATGCAACCCGAAACCTGGGAATTAAACTTGTTTTGGAAACTGAAGTCTCTAAAATTGAAAAGAAAGAAGATCATTATGTAGTTACAGGAAAATCAAATGGAAAAGAGGCCACTTATAAGACTGACTCTGTCTTTAACTCGGCCGGTCGTCCTCCCGCCATATTTGATTTAGATTTGGAAAAAGCAGGGATATCTTTTTCAAAAAAAGGAATTGCGGTAAATGAATACCTTCAAAGTACCTCTAACGCCAATATTTATGCAGCGGGAGATTCGGCAGATTCAAGAGGATTACCCCTTACCCCTGTTGCAGTAATGGAAGGGCATGTTGTGGCATCAAATATCATCAAAGGGAACAAGAAAAAAGTTAATTATCCACCAATGCCTTCCGTAGTTTTTACTTTGCCTACCCTGGCATCAGTAGGATTAACCGAAGCAGAAGCCAAATCAAAACAGATAGAATATCAGGTCAATTATAACCATGCGGAAAGCTGGTTCAATGCAAAAAGACTGAATGTTAAGGAATATGCCTACAAAACTATCATTGATAAAGAGAATCAGACTATTCTTGGCGCACATTTAATAGGACCTAACACGGAGGAAACCATCAATTTATTTGCCATGGCGATAAAGACCAAAATGAAAATCAATGAGTTAAGGACGATGATCTTTACGTATCCAACTTTGTCATCAGATATCCCTCATATGCTTTAAAAATAAATAGATTATGGAAATAGAACTAGTTTCTACCATTACATGTCCTGGTTGCGGACACACAAAAGAAGAGGAAATGCCCACAACAGCCTGTCAGTTTTTTTACCAATGTGATAATTGCAAGCATTTATTAAAACCAAAAGAAGGTGATTGCTGTGTTTATTGTTCTTATGGTAATGTTGCCTGTCCACCCATTCAGGAAGGAACAAATTGCTGCTAAAAATTTAAAATACTTTTGGTGACCTCCCCCACTCCAGATGTATCTTGCTGAAAATTAAAAGTATGATTCCTAGAGATCTAAGTAAAGATATAAAAACTCGCTTGCAGAGCATCAGCGGCCAGCTTAACGGACTTATAAAAATGCTGGATGAAAATAAAGATCCAGAAAAGATTCTGATCCAGTTCAAAGCGGCGCAAAAAGGACTTGATAAGGCGCATTTTCTTCTTTTAGATGAAGTGTACCGCAAAGCGCTGGCGATCACAATTTCAGAAACTGTGGAAGCCTGTCCCGGTAATTGCGGTAATGAAGAGCGAATTGAATTTATTCGCAAACAATTTCCCGACCTTGAGCTTAACAGCCTTACCGATAAAATGAAGGAGATTGATGAACTTAAACGAAGGCTGGAATCTTACATTTCCGAAAATAGATCAGAGTAAAACATTCAAAAATTTTCCATTTAATTTTAATACTAATAAAAATCTGTCGTAAAAAAGCAGGTTTTTTTATTTGGAGACCACCCCGGTTCCGCTCTTATCTTTGGATTGTTCTTTAATAAGAAGGATAAAACTGATTGTTAATTTAAATTCAAAAAAAAATGAAAAGACAAATAGAAATATTTACGGCAAATTGTCCGGTTTGTGATCCGGTTGTAAAAATGGTGAAAGAGTTGTCCTGCGATAGTTGCGAGATTACCACCTATAACCTGGTGGAACAATGTGAGGATAAGACCTGTATAGACAAAGTGCAGGAGTACGGTGTAAAGAGAATTCCCGCGGTGGCGGTTGATGGAAAATTGCTTGAGTGCTGTACAAACAATGGTATAAGCAAAGAAAAACTTATCGAAGCAGGAATAGGAAAAGCCAGTTAGCAAAACCATCGTACTGAAATTAAAATCTGAAACTTTTTATGGCAGCCATTTTTGGCTGCCTTTTTTTTTAATCAAATTAAAATGTTAAATCTTTATTAATCGGCTTGCCTACCCCCCGGGCTATGAGTCGATATTTGAAAAGAGGTTCGGCTCTTAATCTTTTATTTCTGATTTCCGAGCAAATCAGGAAGTAACTAAAACCATTTAAATTATGAAACCATTAAGTTCAGAAATGCAAAAATGTATCGATGATTGCAACGCCTGCATTACTGCGGCGAGAATTTGCCTTGACCAACATTTGGGGGAACCAGACATGAAAGAATGCCACAAATTTTGTCTGGATTGTATTGCTTTATGCACAGCCTGTGTTCAACTACTTGCAAGCCAGTCTGATTATTCAAAACGCCTATGTGCCATTTGTGCCGACTTATGTAAAGCCTGTGCTGATGAATGTGCAAAGTTTGACAGTGAAGTTTGCCAGCAATGCGCAGAAAAATGTCGAACCTGTGCCGAAAGCTGTAAAGAAATGGCAGCTTAAAAAAAATGTAAAAAAATTTTAAAAGGAGCGGCTAAAAAGTTGCTCCTTTTTTTTAATAAAGAAAGCTAACATTAGGATACCACCCCAGGTTAGATTTTATGTTTGACATCTTTATAACTGTGAGATGGCAGTTTATTCAAGAAGCCAAATAAATATAACAGCTTTAAAATTCCCAGTAAAAATAATACAGAGTAATGGAAAATCCCAATTCAAATAAACCCTTAAAAACCATTTTTGCTCCCCTGGCCATGGCAGCGGGCTTAATATTTTTTCAGGCGTATATGATAGCGCCACTTATTCCTAAACTGGCAACTATTTTTAATGTATCAGAACAGCGGATTGGTCTTATAGTACCAGCTTATATGCTGGCTTACGGAGTTTCAGTCCTGTTTTATGGTTTCATATCCGATAAATTTGGAAGAAAACGCATACTTCAAATATCCCTACTGGCTTTTATTGTATTAACAGCGATAACCGCCCTGGTGCAATCTGCTTCACAACTCATCCTGTTACGATTGCTAACGGGTTTAGGGGCAAGCGGTGTGGTGCCAATGTCCCTGGCCCTTGTAGGAGATATGTTCAAACCTTCAGAGAGAGGGAGACCCCTGGGACTTTTATTTGCCGCTATGGAAGGGGGAATGGCTTTAGGTTCTACCGCCGGGGTAATGTTGGAACCTTATACAGGCTGGCGTATGTTATTTTTGGCAACTGCCCTCTTGGCCGCTTTGGCTTTGTGGATACAAGTAGCCCGAATGGGCTGGAAACAGGAACCTCATAAATCCAATCGTACTTCATTCAAAAAAATGGTAGGTGGGTTTTACAGGCTACTTGCTTTCCCACGCGGGTTAAGGACCTATTTATTTGTATTCTGGAATGGGATCTTCCATTCAGGTATTTATACCTGGTTAGGGGTCTATTTTGTACAAAAGTATGATCTGGGGCCAATAGAAATTGGTTTGGCCATTCTGGGTTATGGCCTGCCAGGATTTTTCTTTGGTTCCCTTATAGGGCGCGCAGCCGATCGCAGGGGGCGATATCCTATTATTTTAACAGGCTTGGCAACAGCGGCCATAGCAACAGCCAGTCTCGCCCTGGAAATACCCGTTCTTGTCGCGGCCCTTGCAGTCACCTTGATCTCTTTGGGATACGACCTCACTCAACCTCTATTTGCAGGTATAGTAACCGAATTGGGTGGTAAAACAAAGGGAGGCCAGGCCATGGGACTGAATGTTTTTGCATTGTTTACCGGCTTTGGCCTTGGGAGCTTATTGTTTGGGGAATTATTGAAATTAGGATTAGATCAGGCGTTAATTATTTTTGCGGTTGTACAGGCAGTATTTACGATTGTAGCCGCAAAACTTTTGCAGACAGAAATGAAATTATCAATAAAATGATAAGCTATAACATCCATTTAGATTCTGGTAAGGCCATAACTTTTTTAAGGTGGAGCATTGGCATAATTTTCATCTGGTTTGGGATGGTTAAATTTTTTATTGGTCTGAGCCCGGCAGAAGATTTGGCTTCCTCAACCATTTGTACCCTGAGCGGCCATTTCCTTCCACAAGGAAGTTGTATGCCTATATTGGCTATTTTTCAAAGCCTTATTGGCATATCCTTGTAATTGGGGAAGTTTTTGAAATGGGCTTTAGGCTTATTTTTCCTGCATATGTTAGGAACTTTTTCAACCTTCTTCATTTTTCCCGAACAAATGTTCTCCCATTTCCCATTTGTATTAACTATGAAAGGTCAATATGTAATGAAAAATATAATCATACTGGCAGCAGTGACCAGTATTTGGGCCTCAACAAGAAAAATGGTGTCAATAAGGGATGATCCCAAAAAATAGAATGTGCTGCAAACAATTTTTTAAAGCCTATTTTAAATATAAAATTTTTAGCCTATGAGAACTACAGAAGAAGTATTAAAAGATCATCTGGAACTTTCTAAAAAGGGATCTATAGAAGAGGACCTGCATAGAAACTTTTCCAAAAATTTGATCCTTCTTACTACGCATGGTATTGATAAAGGACATGAAGGACTAAGGGAATTAAATAAAATGCTGATAAAGGATTTCCCCGAAGCGGAGTTTAACTATATCAATTTTCTTTTTGAAGATGAAATAGCTTTTCTGGAATGGACTGCATATTCAGACAGTTCACAAATAGATGACGGAGCAGATTCCTACATAGTGCGCGAGGGGCTGATAATTGCCCAGACCATTCATTATACTATCCGAAAGAAAAAATGAAAAAAGAATATTTCAGATTTTTAGAAGATTAAGCAGTAGGATTTTTTTAAAGAAAAAAATAAAATCTAATTTGGTTACCACCCCCCTGCTGCCCCTAATTTTGACATAGTTAATTTTTAAAAATCAATTATAAGATGATAGGTTTACATAAAGAATTATTCGCGGTATTGTTAACCGGAACGACCCTTGCGTTTTCTGGAAATACCGCTAGCGCTATGGATCAGAAAAATGAAAATCAAATTGAATTTAAAATCCAAAAGGAGATGACGGAAAAAATCTTACACTTAAAAATTAAAGGCATGCATTGCCAGTCCGGTTGTGCTAATGGTATCGATACGATGCTGAAGGAACAAAAAGGCATTATAAAAAGTGAGACAAGCTTTGATAAAAGCTCCTCGATAATTGAATATGATCCAAAGCAGATTTCAGAAGAAAAGATACTCTCCCTTATCAAAGACCGTGGGTTTGAAGTGGAAGTTGTAACCGAAAAGGGGGCTTCTGTAAACGGATAGAGATACCTGTATAAAAACAATAAAGATGTTTGCTAAAATAAAAGAAGACTTCGTAAGTATAGGATCCCTTTTTACCTCGGTTTCCACCTTACTGTGTTGCGCCCTGCCTTCGCTACTGGTTGCCCTGGGAATGGGAGCTGTGGTTGCGGGATTGGCTTCTGACCTGCCCTGGCTCATTACCATGAGCAAATATAAAGACTGGACCTTCCTGATTGCCGGGATTATGATAGGCTTTAATTTCTGGTTGTTCTACGGAAGAAAAAGAAACCAAACCTGCGAGATCGATGAAAACGGAAATGAGACCGCATGTGATACAGCAACAAGATGGAGCAAAGCCATTCTTTGGTTTTCCTTTGGCCTTTATGTCCTTGGATTGTTTGCTGCTTATTTACTATTGCCCATTCAAAGATTTTTAGAAGTTTAAATTTACAAAACATGAAAAATTATTTTTTGATCCTATTCATAGGGTTATCGACACTGTATAAAGTAGAAGCCCAGGGGCATGGCCCAATTTATGGATTACAAACCCCCACCCTGGCAAAAGGCGGTATAAACATGAACGCTTCCGGAATGAGTATAGCGACCGAAGACGAGGCCTCTTATATGCTTCGGTATACATTTTTCTATGGCATTACGGAAGATTTACAGGTTACCCTTACCACTCCTACTGTGATTGAGCGTCTGGAAAATGCTCCACGAACCCGTGGAAATAGCATGATGCCTTCCAATGGAGATATCGAGGCTGCTTTGTGGTATCGTTTTTTTTCAAATGCTTTTGGGGTAGGAAAGAGGTTTGAATCCACAGCAATTTTAGGTGTATCTGCCCCTACTGAGGATGTTCGCGGACAGGTGAATGTAGGGAACTCTATCCATGGGGCCATTTCTACGGGATATGCCTCACGTACCTGGTACGCCTGGTTAGGTGGCGGTTACCAATATTATTTTGAAAAGGACAACGAGCAATTAGGCGATTTACCCTATGCAAGCATGGTGATAGGTTATCGTCCCGATGTTTTTATGGGGGATTATCCTAAACCCGACTGGCGGATATTTGTAGAATCACTGGCCGAATTTCCCGGAGATAATAAAGTTAACGGACAATTTTTTTCTACAGATGAACGGAGTAAAAAAGTATTGGTTGGTCCTTCAATTTTAGGACTTACCGGTCCCTGGGGAATTTCCTTCGGGGCATTGTTCCCGGTATACCAGGATCTTATTCCGAATACGCCCCGTGAAAAATATAGGGTCTCACTGAACATAAGTTATTGGTTATAACAGATATTAAAGAAGAATTTTAAACATAAAAAAAGAGTAAAATGAAAAGAATAGCATTAATTATCGTAGTGACAGTGTTTGGAATCATAAGTTCCAACGCCCAAATCACCAAAGTAGATCAGGAAGTTTTTGGAATGGATTGCGCACCTTGTGCCTATGGCCTTGAACGCGGACTCAAAAAAATGGATGGTATAGAAAAGGTACAAGTAAGTCTGAATGAAGGCAAAGCTTATTTAGATCTGACTGCAAACAATAATTTAAGCTTGAAACAAATTCAGGAAGAAGTGAAAGTGAATGGTTTTTCAGCTAAGAATGCCGAAATAGTTATAAAGGGCAACTTCGTTGAGCAGGATGGCACTTATGCAATACAAACCGGGAAAGAAACTTTTAAGATAGCTGAAGCAACTTCTACCAACTTACGTTCCAGGTTAAAACCCGGAGTCCTTACAGTTAAAGGGATAGTTCAGGATGAAGAAGACGGGGAGCTAACCACTAAGTGGGAAATTGAGCTTACTGAAATCCTTTAATTAAATGAAGATTAAAAAATACAGCTTATTGGGCGCAAGTTTTCTTAGTGCAGGGGTTCCATTTTTATGTTGCTGGACCCCTGCTATATTAACTGGAGTAGCGGGAGTCACCGGTATTTCCTCTGGTTTTGAATGGTTACATCCAGTAAGACCGTATATGTATAGCATGTCTTTCTTATTCTTAGGTGTCGCTCATTATAGGGTGTATAAGGATACCAAATTCTCGACTTTAGAAAATAACAAAGATGAAAACGAATGTGGATGTAGTCAAAATCCTGAAAATTCAACAAAAAACAAATCGATATTATGGCTAACCACTTTTTTGGTCTTTTTTATGATGATAATAAACTACTTTCTGGAATGGTGAAGATTTCCGGGAAGAATATTATTATTACCTGCTTAATATTCATATTGGGTTTTAATATGAATGCTCAGGGCCCGCCTATTTTTACGGATACACCTATCATATTAGGTGTGCAGGGACGTGGAGTGCGTACTTTTGGCAATATAACTTCTAAGGAAAATGCCAAGGCTTACGCGCAGGTACTTATTGTTCCTTATAACATTACCAGTAAATGGCAGGTAGATGCGGTAATACCCTATGTCTCAATTTCGCCCGATGGCTTGGATTCCCAGTCGGGATTTGGAGATTTAAAAGTATTTACAAAATATCAACTCTTTCAAAAGGATGATAAAGGAGAGGCCTTAAGAAGTTTAATTAAATTAACCGAAACTTTTCCTACGGGAAATTCCAGTCAAATGCCTGCCCTGGGTGCCAGTGCTTTTCAAACTACCATAAGCCTTGTATTGACGCACAACCTTCCCGTTCCCCTGTAAAACCTTCCTAAAAGTTCGATTAACCACGATCTGATCACCGGGACATGATTCCAGGTATCCAGTATACCTTGTATATCAAGCTTTTCGCGGAACTGTGAAAGCAAATCTGTATCTTCGTCGATAGCCTGTAGCATACCAAATTCAATCCCATTGTGCACCAGCTTAGTAAAGTGACCTGCCGATGGAGGACCGGCATGTACATAACTCTACCAGTAGCAACAGAATAGCTGCCTTACGATAATCTTTCGCACATATTGTTCATTGAATCTCGAATGGTTTGTAATACTTCATGTGTATAGAATATGGTTATCCTTAAATGGGTATAATCCAAATCCCGCTAAATTACTTTCTTTCTTATTTTCAACAACAGTTGCGAGGTTAAAGCCAAAATTGGCAATTCAATTAAAGGACCTATAACTAATGACAATGCAACCAATGGTTCATAAGCAAATGCGGAAACTGCAATGGCCAATGAAATAGGTGAATTTCTTGCCATTGTTGTCAATGTGAGGCTTACCCTGTTTTGATAACTGAATTTAAAAAACCTGCTGACCAGCTGTGCCAGTAAAAAAGTAATGATAAAAAATATAATCACGGGAAATAGCAATTTGTAAATAACATCAGGATTTTCCAGTAGATTTCTTCCTTCTGAAGCAAACATTGCGACTACTGCCAATGATAAAAACAACACCTGGGATTTTACAAAAAAGCCGGTAAAAGACGTCCCTGAAGTATTGCTTCGGCTAACTATTTTTTTGGTAACTAATACTAATAAAAAAGGAATCAGGAGCACCAGAAGAATACTTTCAACCAGTGACCTGAATTCAACATTTCCTGATCTTCCAAAGAATAGTAACAAAAATATTGGAAGTAAAAGAATCTGCAATATCAGGTTGATTGGAAGAATAGAAGTAGATAGCGGCACATTTCCTTTTGCAACACCGGTAAACACCAGGTACCAATCTGTACAGGGAGTTACCATAAGCATCACAAACCCTATCTAGATGGCCAGCTCGTTATCCAGAAACAAGTATCCCAGCAAATAAGCAAACAGGGGAGTCCAGATAAAATTAATAACAAGGCTGCTAACTGAAAATTTGAGATTGAAGAAAGCACTTTTAAGCTCGCCGATGTTTATACTTAAGAATAAGCCGTAAAGCATTACCATAAGCAAGAGTACAATAAAGCTCGATGCATATCTCTCCAAAATAGCCAAATTCCCCAATAATAATCCCAGTACAACTGCCAATAAAATGACACCTGTTTGGTATTTATTGATTTTTTCCATTTACTCTTCTGTAACCAATTCTTGTGAGGACTTGTCTGCTTTTTGATTCAGATTCCTCCATTGGAAAAAAACTATAATACCAAGTACGAGGAGCTGCGCCAGGATAGACTGTAAATTCGGGTAAATCCCCAATAGTTCTATACGGGGAGCAAAATCTATGGGTGAAATGGGGATGTAACCTGCTTCCTGAAAGGCCATAATTCCTTTGCCTGTTAAAACAATTGCCAGGGCTGCTACCATATAGGAAGCCAATTTGAAGAATTTTCCTACAGGTAGTTCTTTAGTAAATTTCAGAAACACGATTGTTATAATGGCTATTATAATAACGGAAGTCAATAAGGCCCAGTTAATAGCAGAATTTGCGACATCGGGATTGCTCAGTTTCAGTGATGAAAGAAACAGAACCACTTCAAAAGCTTCCCTAAACACCACGATGAACGAGAAAATCAACAAACCTATCATATTTCCGGTTTCAGAAATGCGGTTTATTTTATTTTTTATGAAGTGTTTCCACTTCGATATCTCAGAATGGGAATGAAGCCAAATACCTGCAAAGAGCAATACCAGTACAGCCAGAATAGCTCCAACACCTTCCATCAATTCTCTTGACGCACCGCTTAAATTGATAAGTTTATCTACAAAAAACCAACTCACCACACCAGTTAGTACTGCGAAAATCCATCCGGAATGGACGGCTATCACTGCGCGTTTGATTTTCATAGGTCTTAGAACACGGAGAATAATGAGGATAATAAGCAACGCTTCCAAGGCCTCCCTGATAAGGATTGATAATGCAGCACCATATATAAATGCAAAGGAATAATCCTTTTCTGCTAAAACAGTTTTGGCAGAGGTTATTTTTTCTTTAAGGGCATTATAATAATTTTCCGCACCTATTTTGTTGTTGTTTTGAAGTGCTTTTCGGTAAGCAATCATATCCCGCTCAATACCCCTCACTAATGAAGGCGCAGATGCACCCAATATATTCTCCACCAGCTCAACGCCTTCAAGGTAGGATGTCAAGGCATATTTTTCGGCAATTTTATTATTGCCTTTTTGAAATTCCTGATATGAAAGATCAAGGTTGGTCATAGCAACATTTAGAGGTTCAGGCCTTTCAGGTTCATAATTCCGCACCTGGCCAACTGTTATATTGCTGAAAGATTTATTCAAAAAATGTTGCAATTCTTCATCGTTCCATTTGCTGATGCTGTCAAGATGCAAATTGGAAGGCAATGGAGCTCTTGAAATTTCTTCATTGTGCTTTAGTGACAGCACGTAAAAAGATAAGTCCCAAAGCTCTTCTTCTGTAAGACGGTTGTAAGAAGCCATCCCCGTGCCCTCAATCCCCAATTTGATGACATTGTAAGCCTGAAGTGGGGACAACTGGGCTTCGTGGAAATTGGTCGGTGCAGGATTTAAATTTCCGGCTAAAGCTCCGTTCCCATATCCTTTGCCTCCGTGGCAGGATACGCAATTATTCTGGTACAGGGTGGCTCCATTCTTTAACGAGGGATAACGATTAGGTGTAATTTTTAAAATTCCAAGATCGAGAATTTTGTTTTTGATATTTAAAGCAATTGTAGAAATCGCTTCTGGATTTTTTTTGTCCGCAACAGCTTGTTGCAATTCCCGCAGGGGTTCATCAAGCTTTTCAAACCTGGTATTATTAATTGTCGGCAATAGATCCTGCTGAAGTGCAATGGATTTTTTTGCAAACTCGCTCATTTCGGCGAATTCAAACTCATTGATTATTTCGCCATTCTCCACCGCTACTGGATAATCCTTGGAAATGTAATCCAGGAGAGTCACCAAAGTGCGCAAATCTGTGTCATTAGCCGTATTTTGCGAAAACGTATTTATTGAAATGAAAATGACAAAGAAGAAGAATACCCTATATTTATTCATACTAAATCTAAATAAGGGCAAATATACAGTTCTGTGATTTTATAAAAAAATTTATAATCACTAATACAGATTTTTTTTTTCGTTTAGCTCCAAAAGGATAATGGGATTCCTTTCGGTGCCTTAATCCGGTGGTACAAGATTTAATCCCTGGGGTTGTTAAAGAAAACTATCGGGTATTTCTTAATTTAAGTTATTGGTTATAGTATAAACAAACTTTAAAAAATTAACAGATGAAACATCCATGACAAGGGACTTGACACAAAGAAGAATGATTATTAACTTTGAGACAATTCCAAAGGGCGATTTTTACTGGAGGTTGAAATATCTTATTCAGGCCTTGAGCCATAGAAACCCCGAAGATGAAACTGCCCTCACACAGCTAAACACAAAGAAGTATTGCCTTGAGAAGGAACCTGAAATTTTCAAATTCTTAGCTGTATTTTTCTTACCAATTAGAGTTCCTGCTTTAGTGGGTAAGGGTACTTTTGTGATGGTTCCAGTTAGTAAAAATCCTACTTAATTGAAAAACTTCCGGATGGGAGTGTAATAATAGTTATTGTATTTGGAAGTTTTAGTTCCAATGCTCAGATTCAGAAAGTAGATCAGGAAGCGTTTGGAATGGACTGTGCCCCCTGTGCCTATGGTCTGGAACGCGGACTTAAAAATATGGAAGGTCTGGAAAGTGTAAAAGTGAGTCTTAATGACGGTAAAGCTTATTTAGATTTGGCAAAAAATAATGATTTGAGCCTTAGGCAGATCCAGGAAGAAGTGAATAAGAATGATTTTTCTGCTAAAAAAGCCGAAATTGTTATAAAAGGTACTCTCGTTGAACAGGATGGTAATTAAGCCAATTCAAACCGGGAAAGAAACTTTTACAATAGCTGAAGGAACTTCTACCAGCTTAAAACCCGGAATTGTAAAAGTGAAAGGAACAGTTCAGATGAAGAAGATGATAATTTGACTAATGAGTGGAAATTAAATATCATCCAGATTTATTAGCCACTAAAAACGTAGTAATAATGAACACTAATTAATGGCGGACTCCACATCGAGTCCGCCATATTTTTTTAAATTTTAGAAGTAGAATATTCTTTTCTGGTAACAATCTGATACACATAAAAGGAAAATATGTTTGGAAACTATAAAAACTAACGGATTACTAATCATTTACTTTATATGGCTATTTGTTATCATTTCTGAAAGTTAATTTAAATCATTAACCTAAATCTACCTGCCGGCTGGACAGGCTGGCTTTACTATTTCAGAGTTCAGTAAATCGATTATTAGTTATACGATACTCGGTAAATTACGCCATTGGTATCATCACTAACTAAAAGCGATCCATCGGGCAATTCTACCAAACCGGCTAACCTGGCGAATCGGGAAGTACCTTCCTCCATTAAAAAACCTTTTACAAAATCTTCAGCCTTTACAGGCTTCCCATTTTCGAAAGTTACTTTCATTATTTTGTGTCCGGAAGCTGGCCGTCTATTCCAGGATCCCCGAAAAGTTACCAGGGCAGTATTTTTATATTCCGAGGGAAACATTTTCCCTCTGTAAAACTTTAAATTCATTGGAGCGCTATGGGCTGTAAATAACATCTCCGGTTCTGTAGCTTTCTGCGCGTATTCTTTCCAGGTCATTTTTGGCGGTTCATCTGCCTTATTATATTTACCATCGTCGTAGATATACGGCCACCCATAATCAGCTCCCTCAGTGATACGATTTAATTCTTCTTTTTGTTCATCATCTCCCAGCCAGTCAATTCCGCTATCCATCCCAAAAAGTTCCCCCGTCTCAGGATGCCAGTCAAAACCAATGGTATTTCGCAGTCCCGATGCAAATATGGTTCTATTGCTCCCATCAGCATTAGTCCGTACTATAGTGGCATTTTCTTCCCGTGTTTCATCACAGGCGTTGCAGGTGCTTCCAATCGATATATATAGCATCCCATCTGGGCCAAAACCAATCGTGCGGTTGGGGTGCTGACCACCATCTGGTAGGTTCCCTATAATCTTTTCCAGTTCTCCAATAGTACCATCTTCTTTTAACTGTGCCCTGAAAACATCATTTACCGTAACAAGGTAAAACATATCTTCATGAAAAGCTACCCCATGCGCTCCTTCTTTAGTTACTACCGTTTGTTGATGGTCAGGTTTCCCGTCATCATTAGTATCCTTAAGCATCACTACGTCTCCCTCCCTTCGAGAAACATATATATTTCCCTGGGGGCTTACAGCCATCATTCTGGGTTCTCCCAGATTATCTGCGAATTTTTCTATTTTAAACCCCTGCGGTAATTGAAGTTGCGATATCCTCTCTTCGGTGGCCCCAACCATCTTAGGTTTATAAATATGTCCCGTAATATTTTCTGAAATAAGGCTATCCTTCTTTTGTGCCATGATTATACTCGTTGAAAGAAGGAGAAACAGTAAAGCTTTTTTCATAAGTGATTGATTTTCAAAATTTAAACTCATTAAAAATATAACATATGGTTTCGATGGATTGTTAATACATGGTTAAATGAAACTTATTTTTTTCATCATATAAGATTCTAATTGAGCTGTTCGACAGAGGAAAAAAAAATTTAAAACCAACTATATCCGCCTGTCCGGCTAGCAGTACCGTGGCGAAGCTATCGGGGAATTTTTAAGATTAAAAGTTTAAAAAAATTGAAACTAAACACCTGTTCGACGTTATCTTACCGTTCTAAAATAATAAAATCTGAGACCGGTAATAAATAATATTAGGGGGACAAACCCGGAGATAAAAACTAAAATTCTCCCCAGCATGCCTGCCATTTCTCCAATATGAATCGGATAAAATTGTGCTGCTATCTGTTCGCTAACCGGGTCGTCGTTAAAGGATGAGGAATAAATGGTATTACTATTATTATCTAATTTTAATTCCCTGGTTTTTCTTAGACCGGGGTTTATAAATCGGTTTTTGATATATCTAAATTGATACACTTCATTTCCATCTTGAGGAAAATAAATTGCCCGGAGTGCATATTGGTTGTCTGGAGTCTCCAATAAGTGCAGTATATCGATCCCGGTACCTGCTTCAATCTTTTTTTCAGGTTGTTTATTGCCTATAAAACCATCTATTAACTTCAAACCATCCTTATAGTAGCTGTTATAAGTAAAATATCCACCAGAAAAGGCCATTACAGCCAAAGGAAGGGAAAAAAATATTCCAAGTGACTTATGTACATCGTAGTTAAATCTTTTTCTATTTCGTTTCCATTTAATTTTAATTCCCTTTTTAAAATTTGATTTATACTTTTTCCACCATAGAAATAAACCGGAGGTAAGAAGAAACAAGAAAAATATAATAGCACTACTACCTACAATGTATTTGCCAATCTTAGGAATTCCAAGGCTTCGATGGATCTTCAACAAATCTTCAAACAATTTTATGGAAGCTGATTTTTTTCCTAAAGGTACTCCCGTCTCCGGGTGATAATAAAGGGTTTGACCATTCTTATAAATAATGGAAACCGTCTCCTGCTCTCGATAAGGTAGGAATATCTTTGCTATAGTATCTTTCTGACTCCTATAAAGTTCTGAGGAAGTTTTTAATAATGTCTTTTCCGAAAGAGTATTAGTAGATTCCCTTTGTAGTAAGCGTTGATTTAAGGCCGACGTTATTTCCGGCTGCCATACATACATGGAACCAGTAAGACCTGAAATGGATGCCAAAACCCCACATGTTATTCCTAAAAAAAGATGTACTTTCTTAACTATGTTTGAAAATGCTTTCAAGCAATAAATTTTAGTGTAAAATGGTAGTCGTTACTTCTGAATATCAATTCTTAATAACGACTACCACCCCTTTTAAAAATTATAAGTTACACCAAGACGGGCATTCGCTCCCTCCCCAGCTGTAGTAAAAGACCTTAATGGCGCCGCCCATTGAGATCTTGCCGGTAAATAATACTCATTAAGAAGGTTATTGATACCCAAGAAAACATCAATATTACTCTTAATTTGGTAGGTGGCCGTTAGATTTACCAGGGTATATCCATTTACAGGAAATTCCGTATGCCTAAAAGCATAATTTCCTTCCCCATCCTGAAAAGGAGAAAACCTGTTTCGATCTCCTAAACTCATAACATTCAATGAAGTATTAAACTGTTCTGTTGGCTTCCAGGTAACATAAGCCGTTAATTTTGGAGCAGAAATGACATCACCACCAACATAACTTAAATTATTTTCATCATCGTTTGGGTTTTTAAGCCCTTCCACATACGAATAAGAAGTCCCAATAAGTAGTTTATTGCTTGGGAGAGCATAATCTATTGCTACCTCTCCACCGAATATTTTCTGAGGTTGTTCAGAAGGTATAAACGAGTTTAGTTCATCACTAAATACAACACCAGTACCTAAATTAGAGGTACTGTAGTATCCTACAGCCTCTAAACGAAAATTATTAAATTTTGAAATAAACCCGAATTCATAGTTATTGGTAACTGCGGGCTCCAGTTGAATGTTGTCTATACTTTCAGCTCTTGCAGATCTTAAAATAGAACCTAAATCAGCTATGGAGAAACCCTGGGAATAACTAATGTAGGGAATGAATTCCTGATGTTCAATATACCGGACTCCCATATTAAATGCCAGATTATCGAACGCCAACTCTCCGCCCTGAACGGAGACCGAAGGATTAAAGTTACCATCTCCTTTAGGTGAATAGGGAAGTGTATTATAATTGGCAATATCCATTTTTAAATCATCGTATCGTAATCCAGCTTTAAAGGCCCATTTTTTATCTAGTTTTAAAGTGGTTTGTAAATACGGTGCTACGCTCATCAGTTCGATATTCGGCACCCAAAGCCTTCCATCTAACAGCCCCTGATTAGTCTTATCCCTTAAAAGATCCAGTCCATAGATCAGAGATATATTCATATCGCCATACAAATTGAACTGAGTATTAAAATTAGGTCTTAAGCCATACTTTTCTGAATTGATCACGGATTGCCCTCCGTCTTCGAATTTATCAGAATAAAAGAAAATACTTTTGGCTTTGGAATAATATAGATCGGTTTCAAAATCTGTGGTACCGGAGAAAATATTATTTAAATTGTATTTTAACCTCCCATTTATCAATTCGGAACCAGTTGGTTCCTGTCCAGGAATTGATCCTTCGATACCATAACCCGGTTCTAAAGAGTAATCCCCTTGGTCATTAAACACCTGAATATTTGCAAAAACCGGAATAAAAGGAGAATCCTGAAGTGATTTATAAAGATTCCCGTTAATGGTTATTTTTTGATTAGAAGAAAGGAGATATTCCAGTTTTCCATACGTGCTGTAAATATCGGTATTATCTAATCCATAAGTAGGAAGTAAGGGAATCCCTTCAGCATCGTATTTATTCCCGGTATGTTCTATACTTCCGCTTATATAGTAACTAAACTTATTAAATTGTCCGGAAAAGGATTGATATACCCCATATCCCAAGGCATCTTGGCTATTGGAAAGTTGGGAGGTTCCCCAAATATCAGTAGTGCCGCTCAATTTTTCTGAAGTGGTTGGATTTTTGGTGATATAATTGATAAAGCCTCCACTACCACCATTTCCAAATATTGAAGTAGCTCCTTTGATTACTTCAACTCTGCTTATATCGTTAGGATTAATACTTTTAATTCCCAATTGTCCATTACGTAGCGGGGTGGATTGAGGGATTCCATCTACCATAACGAGTAATGACCTACCTCTTAATGTTTGTCCCCAATTGGAAAATGTTCCTGTGCTTACAGCAAGACCGGGCACTGTATATGCTAGAATCTCGTTAATATTGGAGGAGATTTTAGTAAATTCCCGCAGCTTTTCTGAGTTCACCACAGTAACAGAAGCTGGAATTTCTGAAAGATATTCCGGGTTCCTGCTTGCAGAAATCACCACTTCATCCAAACTTCCATACGTATCCTGAAGGTTCACACTATAGGTTGTTAAGGAATCTCGTCCAATTTCTATAATTTGCTCTATAGTTTGATAACCCAACATTTTGACCGTTACCTTCCAGTTTCCAGGGGGAACCTCCTGGAGTTTATAAAACCCGTCAAAATTTGTAGTAGTTCCTTTTTGTAATTCCTCGATATAAATAGAGGCACCGGCAATAGGTTCATTTGTTTCATTTTTTATTTCCCCTTTTAATCCTGATTGGGAGAAAGCAGAGAGGCTTAAGGCCATTAAGGCGAGAAAAGTAATGTGTTTCATTATTCTTATTTAGATTTATTAAAAATAAATGCAAATATAGAAGCCTCTTTTAATTACACCAAGAAAATTTGATTTTTTTCAATGGAGTGGAGTGGAGTGATCACAGCCCTCTTGAAGATAATTGGTAGATTATTTTTTGATTTAATATAATGATTAAAAGCAATTTTTTACTCAAAAAGGATTGGCATAAAAAATATGATATTGGGAAACAACTAAAGTTACCATTCTATCCCTTTCTCAGTTTTTAATCGTTTCATTATGAAATGCTAAAATCCTATTATTTAACAATACCTGTTATCTGCGATGGATTTGTGGGCGGATGTATTTTTAATTATGATTTACAAATAGAGCAATTGGATTCTCCAATTAATTTGCCATCTTTATCAAACTCGTATTTACAACATTCATTGAATTTTTGTTTTAAAATATCTTTAGCTCTTCGTGTTCTAGCCTTGACATTTGTAAGACTTATTTCTAAGATTTCAGCCGCTTCCTTTTGTTTTAGTCCTTTGATATAAATCAATTCAATTATCTTTTTATAAATATCTGGTAGTTCATATACGAATTTATCAAAACAGCATATTGACTGATATTTTTCTAAAGCAGTTTCATTCTGTAAATTAACACTCGGTAAATAAACAGATTCTTTATTGAAGTAGTTTGCTATCTCGTTTCGAGCAATTTGAAAAATCCAGGCTCTTACTTTTTCATCATTCTCAAGTTGATGTAATTTTTTATGGATTTTTAAAAATGTATTTTGAAAAATATCATTTGTAGCACTTTCATTTTTTACTTTTTTGAGAATAAAGAAGAATAACTCTTCATTGAAATTGTGCCAAACTTTTTGAGTCTCCATAGTTCAAAAATAAATAAAGGTTAGCTTTTAAACCAACCTTTATTCAATTCAGCAACAATCGCATTTACCACATTCACATTTTGTACAAGGGCAATTGTTATCTAAACAATTTATGCAATTACATTTAGTGCAATCACAATTAGTACATTTACAATCATTCATACTTATAAATTTTATTGTTTACTACGGAGACCTTTAATTTTCTAAAAAGATACATTTAAATTGAATTTTCTTTTAAAATATGGCTGCAGACTCATGTTAAGCATTTTATTGACTAAGCTTTGCGCCTGGAACATTTTCTCCAACTTCTCTAAAAAACTGAGAAATTTTAAGCCTTCTGCTTCGTAATATTGTAATTATCCGAAAGATAAACTAATCATGCTACCCCGAGCAGCCCACTCCATTAGTTAAAAAAGCATATCATTCTTAAAAATAGGTGCTAAAACCTAGGTACCAGGTGGCCGTTTTTGTGGCTGGATTATTTAAAATGTCATTCTGCCACTGATAACGATAATTCAACCTTAAAACCGTTGCAGGTGACGGTCTAAAACTTATGGAAGGAGTAACCGCAATTAAATCATCCCCTATATTTGTATTAGTTTGAGTGAAGTTACCAATATTAAAATCAACATAATCTGTCCGAGCGGAGACGTTTAAGGATGCATTTTCCCAACCGAACATTTTCTTTTGCAACACTGGTTGAACTACATCCAGAAAAAATCCTGCTTGTTTATTTCCAAACTGTTGCGTAAATGTTTTTGGCACATCCACCCACACATAAGCGCCTTCTCCAACAATATAAGTGCCGGTTGATTCAATAGTAGTGCTAAGATCAATAGCGAAGACATCCACCCTCCTATTCTTTTCATCTATCTGTAGTCCATCTTCCATTACACGATTGTATGTACCGCCCATATAAGAAAAACCAACCTCACCTATATTTCTATTTCCTATAGCGAGTTTTGTAGTAATTAAAGGGTCACCGCTGAAATTTTCTTCAAAACGCTCTTCATTTTCTTTAACGGATGAAAGAGAGGTTCGATCTTTTGAATTATTAATTATACTATTGTCAAATCCATTTGAGAGGTATGCTTCATATCCGATAATCCAATCTCCAGTATTTGTTTTACCATACATTCCAAAACCTGCATTAGAAAAAGTGGCGGGTAGTAATTTTACTGCCACATCAGGTCTTTCTACAAACTCCCATTTAGGACCATCGTGATTTTGATTAAAAGCACCGATTGGATTCAAGATTATTCCACCTCGTAAATTGAGAAGAGGATCAAAGGAGATATCCATAGCAGCAAATTCTATGGCAATCTCTTTACCTCCCTCTTCAAACTCTACTTCCGTTAAAAATTTAATTCTTTTGTTAATTGAGGCAGACAGAAATAATGTTAAACGTCGTGCTTGAAAAGATAATCCTTCTGTCAATCCATCTTCCACTGCATATATCGAATTGGCTTCAAGATATCCCCCAATAGATACCGGAGCTTTATTTATTGTTAGAGCTGGTCGATTGTATACCGCATCCATGTTAAGTTGAGTATCTGTTGTATCTGACTTCGTTCTTTTAAGTATATCATCCTCGTTTTGGGCTATTAAATTTCCACTGAGGGTGAACAATATTAAGGTAATGATCAAATAATTAGGAGAATAAAATATAGATGTTTTCATCGTCTGTTTTCGTTGGAAATGTTTTTAGTTTTTGTTCAGCAGGTCCTTGTAATACGGTTCCTTCATTGGAAAATTGGCTTCCATGGCAAGGACAACTATAGATACCCCCACCAACATTAAGCTCGCACCCTCGATGAGTGCATTTTAGTAAGGAAGCTATATAGTCTTCACCAACTTTATATAGACAAATAGGGAATCTGTATTTGTTATTTTGTATAAGGACAAACTCTCTTTTAGACACCTTGTTATTTTTTTCAAGAATAAACTCATGCTTCGCTATGGTTAACTTATCTACCTCTTCCTTTGCTGTAGCATAGTAAATTCCACTGCATGAATGTAAAAAACCTAAACTTGGTATTGTTATAGCAACAGAGGAAAGGGTTTGGATAAATTTTTTTCTTTTCATCATAATGAATTTATAAATTCAAGTAGTTGCTTTTTTTCCTGATTCGATAGGGCATTGAACTCATCCCTTGAATTTTTGGCTTCACCGCCATGCATCAAAATGGCTTCCTCAATACTTCTTGCCCTGCCATCATGTAAAAGAAACAAACCTCCTCCTTGTGAGTTTTCAGAAAGGCCAATTCCCCATAGCGGAGGGGTTCTCCATTCGGATGTTTCAGCAAAACCTTCGGTATATCCATCGTCCAGACCAGGACCCATATCATGAAGTAGTAAATCTGTATAGGGATGAAATCCTTTATTAGATAGTGCTTCGATAGGCGAATATCCCGTTTTCATGCTTGGGGTATGGCAGGCAGCACATTGAATTCGGGAAAAAATTTGTTTGCCAGATACAACATCAGGATCATTTTGATTTCGAGGTATCGGAGCTTTTAAGGTTTTTAAATAAAAAACCACCTCGTTAACTACCTGAGTACTGATTTCCGGGTCCTCTTCCAGCCCGCTATAAGGATCTATAGGTTCAAATAATGATGTAATACCTATATCTTGATTATACGCACCTACTGTTTGATGCAATAAGTCATAACTAATTGCCTTTTTACCAAACCTAAAAATATATTTACCTCCACGTGAAATACTATTTGGCCGAATTTGAACATATTCAGGAGGATATGCGAAATGAGCTCTACCACTTATTCCGTCGCCATTCTCATCATAAGGATCGGCTAGAGAAAGTATACTTTCATCTGGAACAGCATCCAAAAAACCTAATCCTGTGACCGCAGGCGCAACCAAGGTTGTGAAGGGTGCTCCTGGAGGTAGCTTTTCAGGCTGAAACCCCTGAATTGCTTTATTCTGTAATTGATTTTTACCATCCCCAAAGTCTGCAAAAGGATTTCCTAAAGTATCACTTTGACCGAATCTTATAAATTGATTAAACGGGTGACCTTTACCATCCCCAGAATGACAACTAACACAGCTAGTACCTACGAAAACGGGGCCGAGTCCAGTTTCTGCGGTAAATACTTCATCATTGAACGCTATATCCCCATTCAAGAACTGAATCTGCTCTTCAACTGATAATCCTTCTACAGGGCCATCAAGAAGTTCATTTTCCTTTGGAGGAACAGGACCATATTCATCAGCTAATTTTTCACAGGATGTAAAAAAAGCGATAAAAATAATTAGACTTAACCATTCTATTTTCATTACCTAAAATATTATTTAGACAAATCTAAAATTTATTTTTTAATAATCTAAATATTGAAAGTTATTATCTTAAGAATATATTTTTAAAGTTGTAGGAATATATAGTATTAAGCTTCTTAAAAGATTTACCAACGGCGAAAACCTCGTTTGTACGTTTAAAGTTTCTAACTTGGAAGCTTTGTATTTACTCCTATGAGACAGCCTACCTATTAGGAGTATTATGAAGGTTCTCAATAATATGAGTATAATTCTGGTCGCCCCTCCTTTAGAAGTACTTGAATTGAAATACCAGAGAACTCCCGATTCCTTATATTACAGGGAATCGGTTTTTAATTGAAGTATTTTGTTTACAAAAGGTCAATTTTCTACGCCTCTTAAAACTTCAACTTTTAAAAAGAAAAATAATGAATTCCATAGAATCATTAGATTAAGAAAAAGTTGGTAGGTAAACATTTTTAAATAATCAGGGCTTATGAATAAAGTCTTTTAAGACAAAAAAATACAATAAAAATGATGCAATGACCAAAAGGATTAATGAAAAAATTCCAAAAAGCTTTTCTTTTTTAGTTATTTTATTCCGGGAAGATTTTTGACCCTTCTTCTTTCTTCTATTTCTCCTATATTTTGACATTTTTCTTCTACACTTTCTTTTGGGTAAATTGCAAACTTATCGCTTTAAAAAGGGTTTATTCCCTCTAATTAGATAAAAATTCATTGTACTGTAGTCTTACAATTGCCTTAATTTAGGGCACCTAGGATACCATAGGAATATTTCACAAATAATTCTGTGGTCTTACTGAAGGTATGAAGCTCAGGAATTCAGTTAATTTCTAAAAAATAGTGACTTCATAAACTTAAAAATGCAGATTTGTTTTCAATCCTACTATCATTTTAAAATAAGTACAGGAACTTCTGATTTGAAAATCATTTTCCGTCTCAGCCCCAGTTCAGTTAGTTTTTCTATAAAGGCATGTTTCCTGTAAAGTAGCGCCAAAATATCTATGGCATTATCTTTCAAAAAACCGGTTATTTTATCTTCAGTTTTCCCTTCGGAAAAAAGGTGAACAGAAATATTCTGTAGATTAAAAAACTCCTCATAATAGTTTTTTATCTCCTGTTCTTTAATAACTTCATCTTTACTTTTAGCAAAATGAAATATAAAAAGGCGCGCGTTAAATGCCTTTAATAGATCAGCCAGAACCTTTAGTTCCCTATCAGGTTTCAGATTATCTGAATCCAGCGCCAGACAAATTCTTTTTAAACCAAAAGTTTCTAAATCTTCAGGTACAACCAGCACAGGGCAGGGTACATCCTTGCTCACTTTTTCACTGGTAGTTCCTGCAAGGTAACCTTCTACCTCACCTGCACCTTCTGTCCCCATAATTATCAAACCTGCTTTTTCTTCTGTTGCTAATTGATAAATTATATCTGAAGGTCTTCCTGGGGCTACCATACTCTTATATTTTATTGTCGCCAGACGTGGAAAATTTTCGAGAAATTCCAGCATTTTTTCTTTGTACAATTTCTGATAAGAACTAAAGTTGTCGGGAACCGGATAAACTATAGCCCCGTATCCGGCATATTGATAACCTTCAGAATAGGCATGAACAAAGATAATTTCTGAATTTAAAGATTCGGCCACCTTTATGGCATACTCAACTCCAATTTTGGAACTTTGACTAAAATCAATCGGAACTATTATTTTCATGGTTTTTTAATTTTAATTATACATTCAGTTTTTCAATTAATTGTTTAAATAAAAGCTTTATTGTTTAATCCACTTTTTGGCAATCTCCTTTTCCTCTAAGTCAAAATATTTTACTTCAGCATTGGTAAAAGGTTTCATGAACTTTGTAATCCAGTCCTGCCATTTTTTATCACCTACCATGGCGATTTTTTCATAATCTTTTGCGTGGGCAGTATCCATTTTTAGATCTTCCCACAGGCCTGGAAAATCCCAGCCGGTAAAATTCTCCATTTCAAAATACCAGCGTACGTTTAATCCTTTGTCCAAAATAGCATGAATAATGGGATGTACCTTCTCAATATCCATTTCGGATAAATCTCCCGATGCTCTGGTTGCAATAATATTATCTCCTGAAATCTCTATAATTTGTAACATATCTATTTTTATTAATTATTAACCGCCTAAATCGTAAAACCATTCTTCAGCTTTCATAATTCCTTCTTTTATGGCATTTCCCTTAGTATAATTCTTTTCTATAACCAGACTTTTAGCAATTTCCAGGGCTTTTTGCTTCACTGCAGGATGGAGGCCATCCAAACTGGTTTTAAATTCTTCAAAGGTCCATTCCATAGCTTCATTTTAATGGTTGAACAGTTCTTTTTCTTTTTCGGGATCCATCTCATTCTTTGACTTTTTGTCCAAAAAATAATCCAGCACGATGCCCACTATAATTGCTCCCACAAAAGCAACATACACCTGCCAGTTAAACTGAACTACCAGAGACAGGCTAATAATTATGGCCAAAATGGGTAGGATAGGTACTTTCCCTATGGAAAGGGGAACTTTAAAAGGTCTTTCTTTGTCAGGTGCTTTATAACGCAAAACGATGAGTGCAATATTCACAGCTACAAAAACGAGTAACGCCCCTAAAGAGGACATTCCTGCGACAATTTTAATATCTCCCAATAACAAAAATGCCGCTACCGCAGCCATAACCACCAGTGTAGTTACCCAGGGTACTTTCTGTGCATTGGTCTTGGTCATAAATTTTGGAAGCTCGCCCACGCTTGCCATACCGAAAAGCAACCTGCTAATGGAAATAATGCCACTAAAAGCCGCATTAGCCGTAGCAAAAAGTGCCGCAACTGCCAGGGCTACGGGCAACCAGGAATTTAAATTTGAAGCGGCCAGCGACAATGGGGAATTTACCTTTGCTATTTCTGCGGGGTCACTTATATTGAGTACCGTAAAAGATATTAGTAGGTATATAATTGTGGTAAACACCATTGTCAATAAAAATGCCCTCGGAATCGTCTTGCCCGGATTTTTTACCTCGGAACCCAATGCTGCCATATGCTCAAAGCCGGTATAAACAAAAAATAAGGTAGCAGTCGCTGCCAGGGTGCCGGAAAAGGACTCCACTTTAAAAAATTCTGATTTTGGTGGTCCTGTTTCCAAAAGTCCGACCGCAATAAGAATAAACAATCCCAATAGCTGAATACTGACCATAATGATATTGGCGGTAGATGATTTTTTGATGCCCGTAATGCTTATAAATGCAAGAATCAGTAGCACAGCATAGCTAACCAGTAAGGAAGGGATGTTAAAAAACGTATTGAAATACCCTGAAAAAGCAAGTAGCACCGCGGCGATGGTGGCCGAACTGTGAAATGCAATCGTCCAACCTGTTAGAAAAGATGGAATGTCGATTTTTGGAAAAGCTTTCCGTACAAAAATGAATTCTGCACCGGCATTAGGATAGGTAGAGGACAGCTCTGCATACGACATTGCCGAGACACTGGCCGCAATGGCGGCAAAAATAAAACTCAACCAAAGGTCTGTTCCCGCCTGTCCAGCGGCTGCACCAATTACAGTATATATTCCAGCACCAACAATGGTACCTACACCATAAAAAGTAAGGCGAAGAGTACCCAGAGATTTTTTTAATTCTGCCATAATACTATTAGTAATATATTATCCATTTCTATCTAAATTCCTTTTTTCCATCTCTGCCTTTACGATGCCACGCTCAATAGCCTCTTCTTTTGAACAATTTTTGTTCAAATAGAAATCCCTTGCATATTTTAATGCTACTGCTCTAATATTTTCATCCAGCACATTAAGCCTCTCCTGGTAATCCTTAAATAAATCCTCCTTCATTTTTTAAAATAGTTTTAGAACAAAAAACACCATAGTTAAAAGATATACAATATACGCTGCATCGAAAACGAATATCTGCCATCTGCTGAACCCGTGAAGTTCCTTGCTTTGATGGACAAATACTGAATATAAAAGCGGCATCAGTCCTACAAAAGCCAGGTTGACCCAAAACAACTGGAAATCTTCGATTGGGGTCGTTACCAGTGCCAGGGGGAAAAATGCCACTGTCATGGTAACGGCATTATCTGCAATCACACTGGTGGTACCCGCAGTCACTTCACCTCCCTTTACCACACTCCATGTTTTGAATATTTCAGGGGCGGTAGTCATAATTCCGGTGATAAACAACCCTCCAACAATTTCGGAAATATTCAGTGCCGAAACAATATTTTCGGTAGCTTTTACAATAAAAAAAGCCCCCACGGCTATGGCCAGGGCCCCTGCAACCGAAAGCCATATTTTCTTTTTATCCCATTCTACCTTCTGACCCTTTTCCCTGCCTTTTATAATGGCATGCGTTAAAAAAGCCGCATAGGCAGCCAGCATGATCCACCCATCAATGGGTTGTAATCCACGCCAGGCTTTGGGAAGCGTTAATATAGCCACCAACCCGATAATTACCAGATAGGGGATAGATAATACCGAGACGGAACGTTTGTTCAGGGCCAGCAGGTTGGCATCCAAATGTTTTTGATGCTCCTTATTGTTTTTAAACTTTCTTCTGGAAGCAAAGTATGCAATGGTTACCATGAGCGGAATGGAAATGATATTGGAACCAAGCAAATTCCCCAACCCGATATCAGATACCCCACGGGCGGCGCTCGTAATATTTATCGCCACTTCAGGGCTCGCTGTTACAATAGCCAGGAAAGCTGCCCCTGCAGAAGCAGTAAGCCCCCATTGTTTGCGCAGCATCTTTAAAGGGGTAAGGAGTTGATCAGCACCCCAATGGGCAGCCCAAGCTGCCAATCCCAATACTACTACCCAAAGCCAAGCGTTCATAACTAATCGATTTTTATAATTGTCCTGTTACTTTCAGTATATTTCAACTTTTTCTTATCCGATATTTTCTGGTCTTTTTTTTGTTGGCTTTGAAAGATCAGGAGTAAAATCACTCCCGTGCTAATCCAAACATCTGCGGTATTGAATACAGGGTCGAAAAAAGTAAATTCATTACCTCCCCATAATGGCAGCCATTCCGGAAGCCTTGTATCAATAATAGGGAAGTACCACATATCCACCACATTGCCATTTAAAAATCCGGCATAACCACCGCCTGAGGAGAATATTTCTGCAATATTGCGAAGTGCGGGATCACTTTTTTCAAAAATCAGTCCGTAAAATGCACCGTCAATCAAATTGCCCAATGCACCTGCGTATATAAATGCGGCACAGATTATAAAGACTTTTGCATATCCTTCACGTATCATCTTTTTGATATAAAAGGTCCCCCAAATAACGGCTACGAAGCGAAATAGTATTAAAACAAATTTGGCCAGATAACCTTCGCCAAATTTAAAGCCCCAGGCCATGCCGGCATTCTCCAAAAAATGTAAGCGAAACCAATCCAGGCCAAACACAAAATATTCCTCGCCATAATAAAAATGGGTCTTCACATAAATCTTTATGGCCTGGTCTATTACCAACAACAGTAAAATTAATAATGCTACACTACTTTTATTCATAATTTCCTTATTCTTGCCCAACGTCTTGTGCAACATATATTTGCATTATTTAGATAATTTTAAAATTCTTATGGCGCCCCGCATTACAAACGTGAAAACGATGCCGCCAATTACCAAATCGGGCCATTTGCTATCCAGAAAATAGACCAGCACCCCGGCCAGTATCACCCCGCCGTTTACGATGATATCATTGGACGTAAAAATAGCACTGGCCTGCATATGCGCCTCCTTACTTTTGGCCTTATTTATCAACCAGAGCGAAATAAGGTTCCCCAGTAAGGCTAAAATGGAAACTATGATCATCCATTCGAACATTGGTGTTTCACTACTTGTAAAAAACCTTCTTAATACCTCTGCAAAACCAAGTGTTGCCAATGCAATTTGAAAGTAGCCGCTGAATTTTGCCACCTTCTTTTTTCTGGAAATGGCACCACCTACTGCAAATAAACTTAGCGCATATACTATCGAATCTGCCAGCATATCCAAAGAATCTGCAATTAGGCCCATAGAAGAAGAAATCCACCCCGTGGTCATTTCGATAATGAAAAAGCCGAAATTTATCCCCAGGACCCACCAAAGGATTGTTTTCTGTTTGGATTGGTCTTCTATTACGGGAGGCTCGGCTTCTTCGGTCCCCATAAATTTATCACCTAATTTTAATTCTGAAATCGAGGCTTTGATTTCCTCATTCCCTTCAAGGTGATATACTTCAAGTTTTCGATTGGGTATATCAAAATCCAAATATTTCACTTGAGCATAAGATTCCAATTTCATCCGGATCATCTGTTCTTCTGAAGGACAGTCCATTTGACTTACTATAAAAGTACTTTTGTTCATTTCTCCCATATCACTTAACTATATTTTTCCTTCCTTTATTGGAAGTTAATAAGAGAATTACCGCACCGCCAATAGCTGCAAGTAATGAAGCTATCAAAATGCTTATTTTCGAAATTTTAATCAATTCCTGATCATTAAATGCGAGATTGGTAATAAAAAGGGACATGGTAAAGCCAATTCCCGCGATCATACCAATTCCAATTATATGTTTCCAGTTTAGTGTAATATGTAATTCGGAAACTCCAAGTTTTTGCCCGATCAATGTAAAAATACCAATCCCTGTTACTTTCCCAATAGCTAATCCCAAAAGGATCCCCAGCCCTAAAGAACCGGAAACAACCTCAATTAAATTTACATCGAGCTTTACTCCCGCATTCGCGACTGCAAAAATTGGAATGATAAAGAAAGCATTGAAATCAACAAGGGAATTTTCCAGTTTGAGCAAAGGAGGCCTTGAATTCTCAGTATCTGTTTTAATAGCTTTTAAAATTATTTGTTGTTTTTTATCCTGAAGAGGATTTAATTTTTCCAGCTCTGTTTTCTCAAGATTAGTAACGTTTGTGGCGGTCCTTTCTTTTAATATTTTACTGTCTAATTTGGGCACTATTGGAATGGTAATGGCAAAAAGTACTCCCGCAATAGTTGGATGGATCCCCGAATTAAGGAAGCAATACCATAAGATGATCCCAATAATAATATACCAAATCAAATTTTTGATCCCAGTCCAATTCATTAATAATAATAACCCAAATGCCCCCATGCCCGATCCAAGGTATATCCAGCTCAACTCGTTGCTATAAAACAATGCTATCACCAATATGGCACCTATATCGTCAGCAATAGCGAGGGCTATTAAAAATGTTTTTAACTGCCTGGGGACATTTTTTCCCAGTAGGCCAATAATCCCTAGTGAATATGCGATATCGGTAGCCATAGGGATGCCCCAACCCTTTATATTTTCAGTGCCTAAATTTAGGCTAATAAAAATGAGGGCCGGAACTGCCATGCCACCTAAAGCTGCCAACAATGGGGCTGAGGCTTTTTTAATTGAAGATAATTCCCCCACCATAACCTCCCTCTTCAATTCAAGGCCGGCAACCAAAAAGAAAATTGCCATTAGGCCATCATTGATCCATTCTTCAATTGTTAGCCCAAAACTAAGATGCTCGGAAAATTCAAAAAGCAATTCATCGCCAAGAAAATGATGATAGGCACCTGCCCACTTTGAATTAGCTAAAAGAAGGGCAACTATAGTAGCAATTATTAAAAAAATCCCCCCAGCTGTTTCCCTGTCGAGGAACTTTGTTGCCGTTTCCCTGATATACCCAATAGTGGATTGATTTCGAACTGATTGCCCCATTTTATCTTATCTGTTTTTTGAGTTCATTACTTAAACCTTAATATTTCAAAAAGCTCAGTAGCGTCTTAATTTTTAAGAACTTACTGTTAGGTCAACTTTAAATATGCAACGCCCTGTCTTCGGTAGCTGCCAGACAGGCCTCCTTAAAGGTCTCGGAAAATGTGGGGTGACCGTGTGACATTCTTGCAATATCCTCGGCAGCCGCCCTAAATTCCATCGCTACCACCGCTTCGGTATAACTGTCTGCTATGCGAGGGCCTATCATATGCACGCCCAATATCTCATCGGTTTCCTTATCTGCGATTACCTTGATAAAACCATCCGTATCCATACTTATCTTCGCCCGTGCGTTTGCCTTATAGGGAAAAGAGCCCGTTTTTATACTTCTATTGGTCTTCTTCAGTTCTTCTTCCGTCAAGCCTACACCGGCGACCTCAGGCTGGGTGTACACGATATTTGGGATAAGGGAATAATTGATATGTGGCTTTTGACCTGCTATGCTTTCGGCTACAAAAACGCCTTCTTCACTGGCTTTATGGGCAAGCATTGCCCCCCGGATTACATCCCCAATGGCATACACACCCTTGACATTGGTTTCAAGGTTTTTATCTACCGTTATCTGTCCTTTCTCATTGGTTTCCACTCCTATATTTTCAAGCCCTAAACTGGCGGTGTATGGTTTTCGGCCAATGGCCATAAGACAGTAATCGCCATCTAAACTCATTTCTTCTTTATCGGAAAGATTTTCCGCTTTCAATTCTACTTTATCCTCAGTTGCCGTTGCGTTTGTCACCTTATGTTCCAAATAAAAATCAATTCCCTGTTTTCTAAGGGAACGGTGCAATTGATGTCCCAGTGCGCCGTCCATAGTGGCGATAAGGCTATCAAAATATTCTACTATGGAAACCTTTGAACCCAGGCGGGCGAATACGGAACCTATCTCAACACCGATAACGCCACCCCCAACGACCATTAAGTGCTTGGGGATTTCCTGTAGGGCAAGGGCTTCGGTGGAAGAGATGATACGCTTTTTGTCTATTTTAATATTGGGCAGTGAAGCGGGTTTGGACCCTGTGGCAATGATGATTTTATCGGTTGTTATGGTTTCCGTTTTGTCCCCGCCCTTAATCTCAATCGTGTTTTTGTCCTTGATGGTGCCGTGGCCTTGATAGACGGCAACCTTGTTCTTTTTCATCAGATAATCAACACCATTGATGATTTCCTGTACCACATCCTGAACCCTTTGGTTCATTTTCAGGATATCGACATTGGCCTCTTTAACATCAATCCCAAAATTTTCGAATTGATGCTTGAGTTTGTAATAATGCTCAGAGGCTTCCAACCAGGCTTTTGACGGGATACAGCCCACGTTAAGGCAGGTGCCGCCAAGCGTGTTGTACCTTTCAATAATGGCTACTTTTAATCCTAATTGGGCGCAACGGATCGCACTTACATACCCGCCCGGGCCAGATCCTATTATAGTTACATCAAATTTTTCCATATTCACATTTTTTTAAGTTAGTTACGGTGGAAAAAACCTTAAGCTTGACCATTGGGGGCTGGGATTCAGGCTTAAGGCACTCCCACCTATTATTTTTTACTACAGTTTTTACATATCCCTTTTAAAACTAGGTTCACATCGTTCACCTCATACTGGTTTGGCAAACTCTCTTCCGATATTTTATTTGGTAAACAGATTGTTTTCTTACAATTGGTACAATGAAAGTGCATATGTAAATCTGTACTGTGTTTACCTTTGGCGTTTTCATCGGAAATCGCATATTTTGCAAAAGCAGTTCCATCGTCAATTTGGTGCACCATGCTTTTTTTCTCAAAGAGCTTTATCGCCCTGTAGAAAGTGGTCTTATTGGCTGTTTTGATATTTTTATTGATAAAGACTTTTTGCATTTCATTTAAACTTACTGCATAAGTTTTCCTTTTGAGGTATTTGTAAATTTTCAACCTCATTTCAGTGGGACGTATCCCTTTTGACGATAATTTTTTTTCCGTTTTTGTCATTTTATATTCTTTCGAAAAACAGTCTAAGTCCGGATCTAATCTTTTTTATAAGCCAAAAGCCTTAACGCATTAAAAACCACCAGAAGCGTCGAACCTTCATGGATTACTACCGCCACTCCAATATTTGCCAAGCCGAATATGGTTGAAGGTATAAGCAGGGCCACAATACCAAGGCTAACCCAAAGGTTTTGCCTGATAATCGCCTTTGCCTTCCTGCTTAAACCTATGGCAAAGGGCAGGGTTTCCAACTTATCGGCCATTAGCGCAATATCCGCCGTTTCCAGGGCTACATCACTTCCCGCAGCACCCATAGCTATTCCTACAGTGCTGTTTGCCATGGCAGGGGCATCATTAACGCCATCGCCCACCATTGCCACCTTGGATTCCTTTTCTTTTAATTCTTTTATAGCATCCACTTTTTCTTCCGGTAATAAACTACCCCAGGCATCGGTCAATCCTATTTCTTCTGCTACTGCGTCTGCTACCTTCTGGTTATCACCAGTAAGCATGATCATTCGTTTAATTCCTATTTCTTTTAATTTTTTAAGGGTTCCCTTGGCGGCTTCACGAGGGGTATCCATTAATGCAATGATGCCTATATATTCTTCATTTTTTCGTATAAGCATTGTTGTATTTCCACCACCTTCAAGACCACGCACTTTCGTAGCTATTTTTTCGGAAGGTGTACTCTCATCAAGCCCTTCGTACAGGTCGAGGTTACCTATATAGATTTTATCATTGCCAAATGATGCTTTAATCCCTTTACCCAGAACTGCCTCTAAATTAGAGGCATTTGGGATTTCCTCGCCTTCCAGACGCTCTTTTCCATCACGAACTACAGCTTTGGCCAGGGGGTGATCACTAAGACCTTCCACGGCTACTGCTATTTTGAGAAGTTCATTGTCTGAAATATCCCCAAGTGGCACCACTTGGGTAAGTTTTGGCTTTCCTTCCGTTAGAGTTCCGGTTTTATCAAAGGCTAGGGCGGTAATAACCCCCAGGTCCTCCAGAGGGCGCCCTCCTTTAATTAATACCCCGCCACGGGCAGCTCTGGCCACTCCACTTAATACAGCACTTGGGGTCGAGATTGCCAACGCACAGGGACTTGCAGCTACTAATACGGCCATCGCCCTGTAAAAGCTGGCGCTAAAGGGTTCGTCAATAACTAAAAAAGCAAACAAAAGAATCCCGACCAAAATAAGGACGGACGGCACAAAATATTTTTCAAATTTATCGGTGAGCAACTGGGTAGGCGATTTTTGAGTCTGAGCTTCGTTAACCAGTTTCACCAATCGGGAAAGCGTTGAATCTTTGGCTGCTTTGATAACTTTAATCTCCAAAGTATTGTTCCCATTGATCGTTCCGGCAAAAACGCGGTTTTCATCTTTAATATCATCTACCTCTGAGTAATCCTTCTCAACATCTTCTACGGGAACTTTATCTACCGGTACACTCTCCCCGGTTATTGGAGCCTGGTTAACACTACTCTGCCCATCTACCACTACGCCATCTGCAGATATTTTACTATTTGGTTTCACCACAATGATATCCCCAATATTGAGTTTTTCGATACCAACTTCTTCCGTTTTACCATTTTTCTTAACCAAAGCTGTTTTTGGCGCCAGTTCTGCCAGTGCAGCTATAGATTTTCGTGCTTTGTTCATTGCATAATGCTCCAAGGCATGCCCCAGGCTAAAGAGAAATAATAACAAAGCTCCTTCAGCCCATTCCCCAAGAATAGCTGCTCCTATAGCTGCGACCAACATGAGAAAATCAATTTCAAATCCACCTTTGGCTACGGTCTGTATGGCTTCTTTTGCTGTAAAGTAACCTCCAAAAAAGTAGGCACCTATGTATAGGGATAAGCTGACCCATTCCGGTATTGATGTTACGTAGGACAAACCAAAACCAATACCCAAAAGAGCACCACAAATAATAGCAAAAATAAGTTCGGTGTTTTTCCCAAAAATACCTCCGTGGGCGTGGGAATGTTCTTCCCCGGCCCCGTGGCTATCCGCTTCTCTATGATTCTGGAGATCAGTATCTTTATGCTTTTGTTCTTCTATATCCCTTACCTTTTCTTTATTTAAATTTTGAGGATTCTTTTCGGCAGATTTAAAGCCCTTATTCTCAGCAGAGGAGCTTTTTTTAACTTGTAGGTTTTCTTTTTCGAGCTTTGTAGTTATCTCATCAAAACTTGTTTCCCGTTTATCATATTCTAAACGGATCATTCCTCCGGCATTGGCGGAAGCTTCCAAAACACCATTGATATTCAACAGACTCTTTTCTATAGTCCTTGCATGCCGGGTATGTCTAATCCCCTCAACCTCTATAAGCAAATGTCCATATTTCGCGGTAATTTCAGCCCCGGTTCTTTCTGCCAATGATTGAATGCGGTCAATAGAAATTATATCCGGATCGTAATGAAAGCACAATTGTGGCACCGTATCTTCCTGATCATCCGCTATGTGGACTTTTTCAAGGCCATTTTCGGCTTCCAGTTCCTTAATTAGCCTTTCCACACAAGCGTCTTTTTCATTAGGTACCTGTGGAAGGATTACGGGAATTTTGATTTTTAGTTTTTTCATATCCTTAGTTATTTGTATCCAGTTTTTTGCTTGTTCCTTATCCTGAAGGTCAAAATATTTGACTTCTGAACCGGTAAAGAAATGAGTAGCTTTAACGACCCATTCCTGCTATTTTTTTCGCCTACAAATTTTATGACTTTTTTCGATGATATTGTGGATTAGCGGATGGGTTTTTTATATCCTTCTTCGTGATTCTACCATTGATTTTAGCAGCAATCAAGTTTTCTTTTTCTATGTCCAATACCTATATCATTTTTTCAATTTTATAGGGTTTATATTAATTTAAGTGTATCTCCAAATACTCCAGAGCCTCAGGCATATCCAACTCGCGGGTTCCGTTCCCGGTTCTGATAAAGAAATGCGAACGATCGCCCAAATTCAAATACACAGGTTTTTGTGATTTGTGAACCCTTACATAACAGATATCCTTTTCTTCGAATTGGTAAAAGGCCACTTTAACCAAAGGGCAAAAATGAGTGCCGAACTTGAGGGACACCAATTGCATTATATATTGCTCAAACCCGTCCTTGCCAGGTTTTTTTAAAGTACCGCAATCCTGTTCCAGCCCCAGAATACTACCTTCATCATCAATTCCGATAATTAAATGCCCTTCTTGGGTGTTCATAAACCCGGCAATTGTTTTTGCTATTACGTCCTCCAAAGCCTTATTCGGTTTAAACTGCCTCAAATCCCATCTCAAGGTAGATTTAAATTCTACTTGCTGGTTTTCTCCTGCCGCAATCAGCTCCCTGATCTCCTCCAGCTTATCTCTTCTTCCGGTCAATTGAAATATTCTTTGCCTGACCATAAACATAAGCGACAAGGCAATGCCCAGCAGTCCAAATAGCAATTTGATGATGGCTTGATCCAAATCCCATGAACTAACTTCCTGCTGATATGAAGCAAGCAGAGATTTCCACCATTCGCCATTACCTCCCTGCATGTCATACATGTGGAGTGAAATAACCAGGGGCTGTATTATAAATAAGCCAAGGGCTAATCCAATGAATATAAAAACAAATACTTTGCGTTTTTTCATTTTTACCTTCTTTTATAAGCCATAGGTGCCATCGCTTTCGATGCCTGTGCCTTATAACTACTTCTTCTTATCCTGAAGGACTTTCTTCTTTTGTTCAAATTCCTCATCGCTTATCTCGCCCCGGGCGTATCGTTCTCTCAGGGCTTCCATAGCCTTATCCTTCCGTCTATTTTGTCCCGGGGTGGGATAAGGAATTAAGAATATCCAAAAGATGAGGATTATCCAAAGCCCCCACCATATCCAGTGCATTCCCCCAAAATTCCAGTTGTCCATCATAATCTTTCTGTTTAAATTTATTTAACTTTTTTAATGATTTCCTTTCTCCATCCATTCCTTGGCCAAATGTTTTTCTTCAAGGCTAAAGAATTTAATATGTGCCTTTGTAAAGGGTATCAAAACTTCGGTAAACTGTTCCTGCCATTTTGTAATTCCCACCAATGCAACCTTTTTAACGCGTTCTTCATTCGGAAGTTTCAGTTCAATGCCCTTCCAATACGCACTTGCAGTCCACCCCTCAAAATTTTCCATTTCAATATACCAGTATACTTTATGGTTTGCCTGTATATGGTTTTTTAATTGAGATATCAAATTGTCATAATCGGTAGCATCCAATCTATTTTGAGCTACCATATATACCTTGTTTTCTTTTTTATAAATTTTCATCATTGTTCCAATTTTTTAAATCAAAAAACTTAATCCAAGTCATTGCTACATTTCTCACAGACTCCCTTAGCCACCAGATTAATATCCTCTGCCACGTAACCTTCGGGCAGATTTATCTGAGGGATTTTATGTTCTGTAAGGCACACGGTTTCCCCGCAACTATTGCAATGAAAATGTAAGTGAAGGTCGTTACCCACCTCGCATTCACAATTGTCTTCACACAGGGCATATTTAATGATGCCGGTGCCATCCTCAATTTGATGCACAATTCCTTTTTCTTCAAATGTCTTCATAGTACGGAAAAGCGTACTCCTTTCCGAGCTTTCGAAATCTTTCCCAAGGTCGCCTAAACTAATGGCCACATTCAATTGTGCCAACCGTTTATAGGTCATCAGGCGCATTGCCGTAGGGCGGATGCCTTTGCTTTCTAACTTTTTTACTATTTTTTCCATTGGGCGTAAAAGGGTTTAGAAAATTTAACGCTTTAAGGATTCCCCGGTTTTTATCTTGAAAGCATCTTCAATGTCAGACAAATAAATGATGCCATCACCTGGATCCGGTGTTTTCCCGTTTTCCAGGATGATATTGATAGCCGATTGTGCTTCTTCATTTTGACATACCAGTTCTAACTTTACCACCGGGCTGTCGGTTACACGGAAATCTAAAGAAGGTGATGCGCCTTTTGCTTTAAATGCTCCGGTACCTTCCCCCTGAGACAGCGTCATACTTTTGAATCCGCTTTCGCTAAGGGATTCTATCACTATTTGAACCCGTTTTGGCTTTATAAATGCTTTTATTTCTTTCATTACTGTGGTTTTAATTTAGTATTAAGGATGAACCCTCTGGAATTTTAATCAAGACAAACATTTAACAGAGAGTCCATCCATCTATTTTTTTTAATTTAATGACCATGGGAAGTCTGGCTTTTCTGCATTTCAGAGACCAGATAATAGGCATTATTATAAGCAACCAAAGTACCTTCAGGCAGAGGCTCCAGCAGTTTAATTTCAACCCAACCATCTTCAGTTATTCCCGTTCTTACCTGCACCGGTTTCAATTCCCACTCGGTTTCACCATCTTCCTGGTGTTTTTGGGCCGTAAAGATGTAGGGATTTCCTTCTTCTTCAATTATTGCTTCTTCCGGTAAGGCAGGAACAGCTTCTTCACCCGTCCTGATTTTTCCGTTTATATACATCCCCGGAATTAGAAAATCTTCTTTATTATCGATTTCTGCATGCACATGTACCGCTTTGGGGTTTTGTTCAAATTGTTTCCCCACTGAATAAATTTCCCCGGTTAAATTACTGCCTGGAACCGATTCCAGTGTAAACGCAATCTTTTGGCCTTCTTTCACCTTATAAATATCTTTTTCAAAAACCATTAGATCGGCATGAACATGTTCATTATCAACTACCATAAACATGCTGGTTTGCGGCTCCACATACTGTCCTATCTGCACCAGTACTTTTTCTATATAACCTCCAATTGGGCTTACTACCGGAATATATTCATATAATTCACCGTCTCTAACCTGGGAAGCATTTAGGTTTAACTGGCGTAATTGTGATTCGTACCCCCGTACTTCACCTTGTACAGACTGGTAATCGGATTGGGTCTGTTGAAAAGTTTTTCCAGATCCTACCTCTGCTTCATATAAACGTTTCTGTCTTTCAAATTCCTTTTCCAAAAATTGCATCCTACTATATGCATTAATATAATCAGACTGCATTCTGGTTAAATTTGGGTGAGAAAGATAAGCCAACACCTGACCTTTATTTACCTTATCCCCCTCAATAACCTTTATAGAAGTTATATTACCGCCTAAAATTGCCGTAACGGTAGCTTCATATTGTGGCGGCACTTCTAACTGGCCATTGGCTTCCACAATACCGGACAAAGCTTTTTTAGGTAAGGTATCTACTTTGATGCCCAAACTATTGAATTTCATCTCTGAAAGATGTACTGAACGCATCCCGCCTTCTTCTTCACCGTGTTCTTCATCTCCTTCCTCACCGTGATTTTCACCTTCTTCGGTATTAGTAGTTGCAGTTTCACTGGAAGCGTCATCCCCTTCCTCAGGATTTTCTTTACATCCAAAGAATATGCTGAGCGTTAAGGCAAGCATTAAAATATTTATTGATCTTGTATTCATATCGATTTTCTTATTTTAATTTTTAATTTGAATTCTTAAGGTAATATTCCAGTTGGTAACGGCTGTCGAGATAATCGTTAAAAGCACTCCAGGCATTTACTTCGATTCTAATGGCATCTCTTATATTTTGAAGGAAGGTTACGTAATCTATAGCACCTTCCTTAAATGCTAATACCGACCCATCCTGTTGTTCCTGTGCTAAAGGAAGCGCTTCATCCCTATAATAATTCCATGAGTTTCTCCATTTGATGTAGTCTTCCCGCATATTTTTATAGGCGATTTCCAGTTCGAGTTTATCCTGGTAAAAGTTTTGCTCTGCAATCTTTCGATTCACTTGTGCTTCCTGGGTACGGCCTAATTCCGGCCCAAAAAACAGTGGAATTTGAATTCCTATTTGATATTGAAAGAAACCCGATTGCCCGGCTATTTCCTGCCTACCGTATTGACCCTGAAATTTGGGCAAAAATTCAGATTTTCGTTCTCTGGTAACCGCTTTTGCCACGTCAATTCTTTGTTCTGAAACCTGTAGTAAGGGATGATTTTCAAGAGACTCTACCAGAAAGTTTAAAGGTTCATCCAATGCTTCAGCAGGCAAATCTGGTACATCGTAAATTGTGTCACTAACAAACCATAGGTTTAAGCGCTGTATTGATTTCAGATAATCTCGATAAGCTTGTTCTAACTGTATTTTCACCTCATTCCCCTGATTTGAGGTGGCAAGATATTCCAGTTTAGAGGTAGCTTCTGTCTCATACCTGATTCTAGCCGCCCTTTCAATATCTTCGAAAATAGAATCCATTTTCTTATATACCTGATACCTCTTTTTACTTGTATAAACAGATGTCCAGGCCCTGCTTACTTCACGTTCAATTTCAATAGTAGATAGCTCTAAGGCATTTTCAGCAAGTGCCACCCTTTCTTTCTGTAGTTTTAACCGGGGCACTATTCCGAAAATATCGATGCCTTGTTGTTGGACGCCAATTTGGGTATAGATCCCATCAGAGCCATTTCCTACTTCTTCTTTTCCTGTAAAGATTTGGGTGTTTCCAAAATCAAAGGCGGTTTTGCGCAATACTTCCTCACTTTCAATTTCGAGCTGGGCAGCTTGGAGCTGTGGAAAATTTTTGATTGCCATTTCTTTTGCATCCTCCAAACTAATTGTTTGTAAAGAATCCTGTTGTGAATATTCAGATGACATTGCATCAGATTGTGCATTTACAGAAAAGGTTCCGCCTAAAACTAAGCCAATTATCAAAATCGTAGCTAAAGATCGCGAATTGGAAGAACCTAGTTTATTCTGTTCTTTTTTCTCTCGTTTTCTTTCTACAAGGGTATATAGTACTGGTAATACAACCAGCGTAAGCAGTGTAGCTGTAAGCATCCCACCTATAACCACCGTAGCAAGTGGTTGTTGAACTTCTGCACCGGCTGATGTGGAAAATGCCATTGGTAAAAAACCGAAAATATCTGTTGTTGCTGTTAACATAATAGGTCGTATTCGTTCTTTGGTTCCTGTAAAAATTCTATCTTTTATACTGGTTACTCCTTCTTCTTTTAAAGAATTGAATCTATTTATTAGTACCAGCCCGTTTAAAACTGCAACCCCGAATAATACAATAAAACCTACCCCAGCAGAAATACTGAATGGCATTCCCCGCAACCAAAGGGCAAAAACACCTCCAATGGCAGCGAGGGGTATGGCTATATAGATCATGACAGATTGGGAAAACGATTTTAGGGCAAAATATAGAAGAACAAATATCAAGAAAAGGGCAATGGGTACAACAATTATCAAGCGGTCCTTAGCACTCTGAAGATTTTCGAATTCCCCCCCATAAGTTATATAATACCCGGGAGGTAATTCTAATTCTTCATCTAATCTTTGCTGAATATCATTAACGACTGACTCTACATCCCTTCCCCGGGCATTTACACCCACATAGGTTCTTCTGTAGGTATCATCTCTCGAAATTTGCATAGGGCCCGGAACATATTCGATATCTGCTATTTCTTTTATCGGTACCTGAGTTCCGTCGGGAAGATCGATATACATTCCACGCAAGTCATCAATATTCTTTCTATGTTCTTCATCAAATCTTACTACTAAATCGAATCGCTTTTCTCCTTCAAAAATGACTCCTGCGGTTCCTCCCGCAAAAGCAGTACTTATATAATCATTTGCTTTTTGGATATCCAGGCCATATTGAGCAATTTTATCACGGTTAAATTTCACGGTCATTTGTGGCAGCCCAGATGTTCGTTCAGGATTAACATCTCCTGCTCCAGGTACGGTCTGGATAATATTAGCCATTTCCTGTACCTTTTCCGACAACACCCCCAGGTCCTCTCCATATAGTTTAACCGCAATATCTTCTCTAACCCCCTCTAATAATTCGTTGAACCTTAATTCTACAGGTTGCGTAAACACAAGGTTTACCCCAGTAAGTTCTTTATTGAGTTTTTCCTTGATTTGCGCTATAAGTCCTTCTTTAGTTTCAGCGGTTGTCCAATTATCCTTATCTTTTTCAAGAATCAGGTACATATCTGCGATATCCATCGGCATTGGATCTGTTGGGATGTCCGCTACTCCAATTCTTGCTGTTGCTGTTTTAATTTCAGGAAAATTTTCTAGAAGGATATTTTCTATTTTTTTGGAAACTTCAATAGACTCTGTTAATGAACTTCCTGGTCTGATTAAAGCCTGCATTGCAATATCCCCTTCATCCAGTTGAGGCACAAATTCTCCTCCCATTCTGGAAAAAAGGAAACCGGCTAATACAAGTAGAACAGCAGCAGCACCTACAACAATGAGCTTCAGTTTTAATGCCCCTTTCAGTAAAGGCATATATACCCTTTGTATTCCACCAATTATCTTATCACTTATCCTTTCCAGCCAGCGTTCAAACCTTCCAAACCAGTTCTTTTTATTCTGAATGGGTTTCATAAATAGGGCAGACATCATAGGGACATAGGTAAGGCATAAGAAAATAGCACCTATCATGGCAAAACCGAAAGTGTACGCCATCGGCTTAAACATTTTACCTTCTACCCCCGTAAGAAAAAGTATAGGCGTGAATACAATAAGAATTATAATCTGTCCAAAAAATGCGGAACTCATCATCGTGCTCCCAGCATCATAGGCTACTTCATCCATTTTAGCCTGATTGAATTTCACCTTGCCAGATCTTATCCGTTTTTGTATTTCATACACGGTTCCCTCGATGATAATCACTGCACCGTCTATAATGATTCCAAAGTCAATAGCGCCCAAACTCATTAGATTGGCCCAGACATTGAATTGTTTCATTAAAATAAAAGCAAAAAGCAGTGATAAGGGAATAGTGGTAGCAGTAATAAGTCCACCTCTTAGACTACCTAATAACAATACCAGGGCAAAAATCACTATCAATGCACCTTCCAGTAAATTTGTTTTAACAGTATCGGTTGTTCGTGCTATTAATTCACTCCGATCAATAATTGGCTCTATGGTCAAACCTTCAGGAAGTGACTTTTCAACTTCTGCCATCCTATCTTTAACATCCTGAATTACGGCATTGGGATTGGCGCCTTTTAACATCATTATTATCCCGCCTACGGCTTCCTCTCCGTCTTGAGTGAAAGCTCCGTAGCGTACCTGATTTCCAAACTGAACATCTTCCGCAACATCTCCAATAGTTATCGGAATAGAATTTTCGGTAGTAATAGCAATTTTCCTTATATCCTCCAGTGAACGGATTAAACCTTCACCTCTAATAAAATTTGACATTTTATTTTTCTCAATATAAGCTCCACCGGTATTCACATTGTTTCGGGCCAGCGCCTCATAAACCTCAGAGATACTTATACCCATACTGTTTAATTTCTCAGGATTGATTGCTACCTCATATTGTTTTATGGAGCCTCCAAAAGAATTTACTTCCACCACACCTTCCAGCAAGGTAAGTTGTCGCTTGATTATCCAGTCCTGAATAGTTCGTAGTTCCATGGGAGAATATTCAGTTTCGTATCCCTCCTTTGGCTTTATGGTATACTCATAAATTTGACCCAATCCGGTTGAAATAGGTCCCATAGCAGGACTTCCAAATTTATCGGGAATGGTTTCTCCCAATTCATTAAGTTTTTCCTGTACTAGTTGACGAGGGAGATAAGTTCCCATATCATCTTTAAAAACAATAGTAACTACCGAAAGTCCAAACCGTGAAATAGAGCGAATCTCTGTAACTCCAGGTAAATTACCCATCGAAAGTTCTACGGGATAGGTTACAAATTGTTCAATATCTTCTGTGGCAAGATTTGGCGACTGGGTGATCACCTGAACCTGATTGTTAGTAATATCTGGCACCGATCCCAGGTTGACGGTCATCATGGACCAAATACCCGTCCCTATCAGCGCTAAGGTAAGTAGTCCAATAATAAATTTATTATTAATGGAAAATGCGATTATCTTATTAATCATATAAATAAAAATTTAATTCAGTTAAAATTCTTGATAATAATTTTGTGCCTAACAAAATCTATCAATAGGACCAAGGATCTAGTATGAGAACCAGGATTTGGTCAAAAAAGGATATAATTATCCTTTAAAAAAACTGAATTAAACTTTTGGAGGATCTAAAAAGGAAAGAATAGGTTCTTCCACTGAGCTGTCAAAATGGACAAAGGCTTTTGATGGAATTTCAATAATCAAAGCCTTGAAATTTGAAGAACCGAAATCTACTGTATGCACATGGCAGCAATGGCAACTACAAAAAGGAGGGCATAAATCTGCTACTTTATCATGTGAATAGTCGATATCTAAATTCTGCGTAGCAACCACTGTTACTTCTGAATCAGAAATCACTTGTGAAGTGTCACTATCATTACAGGCTAATAAGTTAAGCCCGAATATATATAGAGATAATATGACAGCGATAATTTTCACACTACAAAGATAAAAAAAAATCAATGCACAGATTGTGCAAAAAGAATAGGAACAGATTTCAAAAGGTTTATCACATAATTTGATAATAATTTCAATTAAAAAATTACCAAGATCTTATACTGAAGAATTAGAACATTGTTTTTTAATAAGCTATTTAATGAAATAGAGAATTATACAAATCCTTCAAATTACTAAGTTACACTTCGAATGAGATAGGAAATATCCCCAAATAATGTTAATTAACATTATTTTCTATTCAAATTTGGCTTTCCAAAAATGTTGTACCTATGTTGTACCCAGTCCATAAAAAAAGGCCTTACATTTCTGTAAAGCCTTGTCATTGCTAGTAGCGGGAACTGGACTCGAACCAGTGACCTTCGGGTTATGAGCCCGACGAGCTACCTACTGCTCTATCCCGCGATATCGACTGCAAATATACAGTCATTTTTTGTTTCTCCAAAGCTTTTTTCAATTAAATCATTACCCAATTCATAGCCTTCATTCTCTCCTTTTTTTTAAACGCTTCTACATCTGCCGGAACAATAAAATCTTTTATTTTCATAGATTTCTTAAACATCTTATCATCAGTAACAATAGCTATTTTTTTTAGATCTTCAGGATGTGAAAAATGAAATTTTACTGCCTTAAAAAAACCTCCCAGTGAGATTCCTTCATCAGATTCATCCTCTAAATAAAGACATATTGGCCTTATTTTTTCTAAACGATTTTCTATTTTTGAAAGGATGTCTTTCATTTTTTTGTGATCAATTTCTTCTTTAATCATGAAACCGACAACATGATCGGCAAACTCAAAAGTTTTTTCCATTGGGCTATAGAATGGTTAGTATATTCCCTAAGTTAAAAAAAGAAAATGAATTTGGAAGTGGATGAAAAGTAATTTAGAAGCTTACTGTTCAATATTCACGGCCTCATAAGATGTTAATTCTCCATTCTCAAAAGAGACACGTATTTCTATAGGGTTACAGCAATTCTCGCAGTCTTCAATATAGGTTTGACTGCTAACCGATGGATCTAGAAGTACAGAAATTTCTTCCCAGCAATAGGGACATTGAAAAAAGTGTTCAAACATAAATTACAATTCAATATTCAACAATTGGCCGGTGAGCTGTAGTAACTCCAATTCAGCAATCTTTGCATCATATTTTGCGAGATTAAGACTCGTTCTTGCATCCAGTAAATTCACCTGGGCCTGTCTAAATTCAATAGAAGTAATTCTTCCAAGGTTAAATTGTTCCTGGGAACGTTCAAAATTATCCTGGTTTGTAGCTACGTTTTCTTCCTGAACCCTTAAAATATATAACCGGTTTTCATAATTTCCCAGAGCATTAGCAATATCCCTCCTAATTCCCAGAGCTACCTGTTTCTTTTGCAACTCCTGGTTCTCGTGGGTTATTTTAGCATTCTGAATTTGCACAGAAGTAGTACCACCATCAAAAAGATCCCAGGTTAAACTTACACCTCCAGAAATACCATCAGTAGTTTGGCGGCTTCCGGGAAAGAAAGCTGTTGCAGCACTTCTATTAAAATTCCACCCATAAGAGCCGTTAAGATCTATAGTAGGCAAATAACCAGATTTGCTAATTTTAATATCGTATTCTGTAATAGCCAAATTTTTATCCAGCTGAAGCAAGGAAACGTTATTCGTTTCGGCTTCATCAATATAGGCTTCTAATTGTAATTTTGGAATAAAAGTAACCGTGGTATCTACCTCAAAATCCTTGTTCATTATTTGTCTATCTACCAAAACATTTAAATCTCGTTTGGTGTTATCCAGTTGTTGACGGGTTTGCAGCAGGTTCACACTATCGTTATTTACATCTACCCTGGCATTAAGCACCGCCAGGTTATTACTCTGCCCGTAATCGAACTGGTATTGTGCCCTTGTTACACGATCTTTTGAAGTTTCCAGAACATCTTTTAATACTTCAACATTCTCGCTTAGACGTGCAATTTCATAGTAAACGGTTAACAACTGAAGCATAGTATTTTCTATGGTTTCCCGCGCCTGTAGTTTAGACAAATCGTATTGTTCTTTTAAACTTTTGTAGTTGTAAAACCTACCCAAACCATCAAACAAAGTGTAATCTAAATTTATAGATGCATTATAAGAATTGCTTTCTATACCTTGTTGATCTAGGGGTTCACCTTCTTCAGGCTCAGTAAGCCTGTTGTTAAGATCGTACCCGGCACCTGCTCGCCCGGTTACCGATGGTAAATAGCCAGAATTAAGGATTCCCTGATTGTTTTCGGAGATTTCCACATCGTTATTAGCCATTTTAATACCGTAATTACGCTCTAACGCGAGTGCTATAGCTTCTTCCTTGGTTAAGACATTTTCTTCCTGGGCAACCATACTACCCATACAAAAAATAGCGACCACAAGTATTAAATTAACCGATCTCCCCATGTGCTTTTTCTTCTTTTTGTTCTTTAATAGCTCTTTCTACTTCTTCGTGTGTCACTCTGTTTCCGCTGGCGAGCCATTTTCCACTCACTTTAATATTATTACTGATAGATAGAAGTAATGGCAAAAGCAGTAAGGTTAGTATTGTAGCAATAGCGATTCCATAAGAAATAGAAATTGCCATCGGTTTTAAGAATTGCGCCTGCCTGCTTTTTTCAAGTAGTAATGGTGCCATTCCCGCAATAGTGGTAAGCGAGGTTAGAAAAATAGCCCTAAATCTTGCCCGGCCGGCTTCGTAAAGTGCATCGTTAAACTTCATCCCGTCTCGCAGGTTTCCGTTAAACTTACTTATAAGTACCAGCCCATCATTCACCATAATTCCTACTAAAGCAATAATTCCTAGAGCTGAAAGTACATTTACCGGAAAATCGTGAATCCAGTGTCCCCACGCAACCCCAATAATACTAAAGGGAATCATTATCATTAATAATAAGGGCTGGCTGTAACTTCTAAAAGTAAAAGCGATTACTGCATAAATAAGGAATAACACCACCGGTAATACTCCCTTAGCGGAATCGGTTAGCTTGTTGGCTTCCCTGTTTTGACCTTCATAAGAAACCGATAAACTGGGATATTTTGCAAGTAAATCGGGCATTACGTTACTTCTGATGTCTGCTAAAATTTCAGTAGAACTTCCGTTGGGATCTTCCATATCTGCACTCACCCTTATTTCCCGAAGTCCGTCCAAATGGCTTATAGATTCGGTACCGCGCACAATATCATAATTTGCAATTTCATTAAACGGTACACGCGCGCCATCTGGTGTTGTTAATCGCATATCGTCTAGATCGTTTATAGAGGAACGATTCTCAAGATCGTAGCGAACCCAAACCCTAATCTCATCCTGGCCCCGCTGAAAACGCTGCACCGGAGTTCCGAAAAAACCGTTTCTCACCTGGCGCATCACTTCACTAAGATCCAGGCCAAGAGCATAAGCGTTTTCTTTCAGTTTAATATTAATCTCTTTTATACCCTGCGGATCGTTATCCTTAACATCTTTTAAAAGCGCATTATTTTCAAAATTATCCTTTAGTTCCTCTTTTGCTGCTTCCAGTTCCTGGAGGTTATTCCCCAATAAAGACACCGAAACCGGATCTCCTCCAAAATTACCACCAGAGCCAAAAGTAAGGTTCTCTACACCAAAAACAGGCCCTACTTCATCCCTAATAGCATTTGTAATTTCTGGCGATCCAATGTCTCTTTCTTCTCCGGGCAGTAAATTTACCTGTAGAGAAGCTTTATTATTTCCGGGGCCAACTCTTTTTATAGTATTTTCTACAACTTGTTTATTTCCGCTTTGGCGGCTGCTAAAATCTTCATTTACGCGCCAGGCAGCTGCTTCAACCATAGAAATAATGGAGTCTGTTTTTTCGGGATTCACTCCTTCAGCCATTAAAAGATCTATACTCACCCTGTCACTGGCGATACTTGGGAATAAGGTTATCCTAATCCAGTTGCCACCAATTGCTCCAATGGTTAGAATTAAAACAGCAACCAAAATTCCTAAAGAAAGCATTTGTTGTTTAAGCACAAATTTTAATACGGGGCTATAAGATTTATCTCTTAAATAGCTCATAACCTTATCCCCGGTGCGGTTTACTACCCGCATTTTAACAAAGAACTTAGCCAGGCCAGTTTTCTTGTTATCTTCTTCAACATTCCGGGCTTGTAATGCTTTTGAATGAGCAATGTGGGCCGGTAAGATAATAAGTGCTTCTACCAATGAAACCACTAAGGTAAGGATGACCACTGTAGAGACTTCGCCAAAAAATTCACCAATTCTACTGTCTAAAAATAAGAATGTTGAAAAGGCTAATACCGTAGTTAAAATAGCAGAAATAATAGGAGGAATAACTTCCATGGTACCATCTAAAGCTGCCTGAACGGGAGTTTTCCCCATTTCGTAATGCTGATAAATGTTTTCACCAATTACAATTCCATCATCTACCAGGATCCCAATTACGATAATCATCCCGAATAAAGAAAGTACGTTTATAGTTACCCCAAACTGGCCAGCAAACATAAACATTCCCAAAAATGCAATAGGAAGCCCAAAAGCCACCCAAAATGCCAGCCTTGTATTTAGAAAAATCGAGAGGAATAATAATACGAGAAATATTCCCATTGCTCCATTTTCCAGAAGTAGCTGGGTTCTTTGCCCTAATGTAATTGAAGAATCTGATACTACATCCAGACGAATATTACTGCTTTTCGCATTATAATCTTTTACGTATTCTTTTACCTTTTTTGCAGCCGATAAAAGGTCTTCATTATTGGTATTGCTTATCGCAACATTTACAGCAATATTACCATTGAAATATGAAGAGTTAGAAGTTTCACCAAACTGATCCCTAACTTCGGCCACATCGCTTAAGCGGGTAGTTTGACCGGTAGCTGAAGATCTTATAACCAAATCGTTTAAAGCATCAGCATAATAACTACGGCTGTTTGCCCTAATTAAATAATCTTCTGCTTCGGTTTTAATAGTTCCGCCGGTACTTAAGATATTTGCTGCACCAACGGTTCTGGCAACTTCTTCAAAAGTTAGGTTATAAGCTAAAAGATCGTCCTGGCTAACTGCAATTTCAATTTCTTCTTCGGGAAATCCAGAAATTTCTATTTGCGAAATTCCGTCAAGCTGCCTTAAATCGTTCTCTACTTGCTCGCTAATACGTTTCAGCGTGACTAGCGGCACGCCATCGCCGCTAATAGCAAAACTAATAGATGGGCGCACTCTTTCTTCTTTAGAAACCACTAAAGGCTCCATTCCGCCAGGAAAAGTAGGCACGCGGTCTACCGCGTTTTTTACTTCGGTGAGCATGACATCTATATCTTCGTCCTGCTCTATTTCTACTGTGATAGAACCGCCACTCTCCCTTGCTGTAGAAGTTACTCGTTCTATACCTACCAGGCCTTTAAGATTATCTTCAATTTTGAGAATAATCCCTTCTTCAATCTCCTCTGGAGCTGAACCCGGATAATTTACACTAATATTGATGATGCGCGATTCTTCTAAAGGGAAAAAGGAAGAATTTAAGCTGAATACGCCTACCAGGCCAAAAATTACAAAAGCGAGGATTACCACATTAACGGCTACCTCATATTTTATAAAATAACTAATTAATTTTCTCAAAATTCCTCGGCTTTAGCAGTATCTTTCTCTTCCTGTATTTGCACTTTCATTCCAGGATGTGCGCCGGGAACAGGGGCCGAAACAAGCTTATCGCCATCTTCAAGGCCTTTTATCACCACTTTATTGCTTGAAAAATAAACAGGATTAATTTCTTCTAAAACCATCACACTATCTTTTACCACGTAAACTTTAGACCGGTCTACCAACAACTCTCTGGCAATCTCAATGGCATTATCTTCATCACGAGCATCTAATTTTGCTTCCAGGTACATTCCTTCCCGAATATCTGGATCTTCAATTCTTATAAAAACCTGGATGGTTTGTGAGGCGCGGTCTACCCTGGCATTTATCCTGCTTACAGTACCTGTGTAAGTTTGATTCCCGTCAAGATCCTGGAGCGCTACATTTTCTCCGATTTTTAATAAATCTGAAAACTTTTTCCCAACAGCAACTTCAAGTTCGTAAACCGAAGGATCTATAAATTCGCCAAGTTTTTGACCGGGTCTTACCAAAGTTCCCGGGTTAACGGAAGCTTCAGTTAAAACTCCATTAAATGGGGCAACTATATTGAATTTTCTAAGGCGTTCTTCCAGGTTCTTTATTTCGTAATAAGCCGATTGGATTCCGCGGCCGGTAATAAAATATTTTTCTTTATCTGAATCTGGCTCAGGCAAAGGTTTGGTTGTACTGTTTACATCAAAATTATTCAGGTAATTTTGCCATTTCTGAAAAGAATCTGGATAATCCATTCTAAGATCGGGCATAATGGAAGTGATATTATTGAATAATTCACTTTTAGCCGAACGCACACTTGCAGCATATTCTTCTGAATTAATACTTAATAGCACCTGGCCTTTATTATAACGCTGCCCGGGTCTAAAATCTTTACTGCTGTACTGGAAAATTCCTTCTACTTCAGAAAAAAGCTCCATTTTTTTAAGCGCGGTAACATTACCATTGGCGGGAACTATTATGGGAACCCTTCGGTTTTCAACAGTTTCTACAAATACATTTTTTACCACTTTGGTAGTCTCGGGAACTTCTTTCACATTACTATCAATAATTGCTTTTGCGCCAAAAACTGCTAAAACAATAAGTAACACTCCAAGTATAGAAAGTATAATTTTGCGTTTATCCATGTGTGTAAGACACCTATTTGCCCAATTGGTTTAATTTAAACTTGAAATTATAAGAATTGTTTATGCTAAACTATCCAGGCTTTCCTGAATTTCTTCCCATTCTTTCATAAGAGAGTTTAGCTCTTTTTTCTTTGTTTTATACTTCTCCAAATATCCTGGTTTCGCTGCAACTTCCTCGTAATTTGTAGCTAATTCCATATCACGCGTTTCGAGTTCTTTTTCTAACTTAGTGATTTTAGATTCGGTATTGCTTAGTTTATTTTTTAAGGATTTTACCTTTTTCTGGTCTTTGTAGGCTTTTTTGTTGTTAGAACCGGCAGCATCCTTTTGCACTTTGGCTGCTTTATCTTTTTTCTCTACACTACGCATATCTTCAAGCTTACGCTGCTCTAAAAAGTAATTGATATCGCCCAGATATTCCTTTATTTTGGTATCCTTAAACTCATAAACTTTATTAGAAAGTCCTTGAAGAAAATCCCTGTCGTGAGAAACAATTATTAATGTTCCCTCAAACCTATTCAAAGCTTCTTTTAATACGTTCTTAGATTTAATATCAAGATGGTTGGTAGGCTCATCCATAATAAGCACGTTAAAGGGCTGTAGCATTAATTTGCAAAGCGCCAAACGGTTTCTTTCACCACCAGAGAGTACTTTTACCTTTTTCTCTACTTCATCTCCTCTAAAGAGGAAGGAGCCCAACATATCCCGAACTTTGCTTCGGTTTTTTTCGTTAGCAGCATCAATCATAATATCGTGAACGGTTTTCTCACCGTCCAGGTAATCGGCTTGATTTTGCGCAAAATATCCTAACTGAACATTGTGACCCAGTTTTAAATGTCCTTCATAAGGAATTTCATCAATAATAATTTTGGCAAGCGTAGTTTTACCCTGCCCGTTTTGACCAACAAAGGCAATTTTGCTTCCTCGTTCTATTAAAAGGTCAATATCTTTTAAAACCTGATTATTACCATAAGCTTTGCCAATTCCCTCTGCTTCTATAACCACTTTCCCAGGTTGAATAGAAATAGGGAAACTCACATTCATCACCGCGTTATCATCTTCATCTACCTCAATCCGATCTATTTTATCAAGTTTTTTGATAAGCGACTGTGCCATTGAAGCTTTTGAAGCTTTCGCCCTAAATTTATCGATGAGTTTTTCGGTTTGCTCAATTTCACGTTGCTGATTTTTCTGTGCGGCCAGTTGTTGCTCTCTTAATTCCTCTCTAAGCACCAGGTATTTTGAATACGGCTTATTGAAATCGTAAATCTGGCCAAGCGAAATTTCTATGGTTCTATTGGTAACATTATCCAGGAACATTTTATCGTGCGAAACAATAATCACACAACCTGAATAATTATTAAGGAAATTCTCCAACCAGATAATACTCTCAATATCCAGGTGGTTGGTAGGCTCATCCAGTAACAGAATATCGTTATTTTGAAGTAAAAGTTTAGCGAGTTCTATTCGCATTCTCCAACCTCCCGAAAAAGTTTCGGTAAGTTTACCAAATTGTTCCCGTTGAAAACCAAGCCCAAGTAATACTTTTTCGGTATCACCTTCGTAATTATACCCGCCAATTATTTCGTAAGTATGTGTAATCTCACTTAAATCCTGAATAAGCTGTGTGTAAGATTCACTTTCGTAATCGGTTCTGGTTGCTAATTGATGGTTAATTTCATCAATTTGCTTTTCAAGTTTCTTTATTTCAACAAAAGCTTGTTGCGCTTCTTCTAAAACACTGCGACCCTGTTCAAAATCTATATCCTGCTTTAAAAAACCAATATTCAGTTCTTTATCACGCGCAATCTGCCCACCATCGTATTCCTGCTCGCCGGCAAGAATTTTAAGCATTGTAGATTTTCCGGCACCATTCTTTCCTATTAAACCAACGCGATCTCCCGCGCCCAGTCTAAAGGTTATTTCTTCAAAAAGATATTCTCCGCCAAAAGAAACAGAGAGATTATGAATATTAAGCATTTGTTGATTTTATTTTTGCAAATATGCCTAAATTTACAACGTGAAAAAAATATGTTTACTCCCAATCTAAAGCCACAACGAAACTTATAACCCCTTGATTATCAATTATGGAATTTTTAAAAGGAACCAAGCTTTACAGTATACTTACAGGAACCTGCCCTGTTTGTCACGAAGAGAGTATGTATGTTGAAAACAATCCTTATAAATTAGGACGTATTTTTGAAATGCACGAGCACTGTTCTAACTGCGGAACAAAATATAAAATAGAGCCTTCTTTCTTTTTTGGAGCTATGTATGTAAGCTATGCGGTAGGCATCGCATTTTCTGTAGCTGCATTTGTGATTGCCTATTTCTTTTTTGGAGGTGGATTAATGACCTCTTTTTGGGCCATAATAGGAACGCTTGTGGTATTTATGCCTATTATTATAAGGCTTTCCAGAAATATCTGGATTAATTTCTTTCTTAACTACAAACCCAATGCGGGAAAACGCTAAGCCTCATAATATTTCTTATTGAATCTTTGTAAATCTATTTCCTGCGGAAGCTGAACATTTTCTTCAATAAAACTGATTAATTGTTCTGAAACCATTGGGGAAATAAGCACGCCTCTACTGCCAAATCCATTGCAGCAATACAGGTTTTTATATTCAGGATGCCTTCCCAACATTGGTTTGCGGTCTTTGCTGGCCGGTCTAATTCCTGCCGACTGGTCTACAACTTCAAACTTACAGGTAATTAACTTTTTAATTTTATTTTCCAGGTCTTCCCGCGCAGTTTTACTGGGTTGCGGATCTGTATCCTTGTTGTTATAAGTGGCCCCAACTTTATATAAATTATTCCCTAGCGGAATAATAAAAACCGAAGACTTTACTGCTTCTTCCAGTTTTAATTCTTCTGAATAAATAGTGATATATTCCCCCTTATTTCCGCGTAGCGGAAGGTAATTAAAGAAAGGATTATGTTGCATTCCAAATCCTTCACAAAAAACGATTTGTTTGGCTGAAACTCCATTATAGTTAACGGAATCTTCATTAACCTGAAGCGCCGAATAATCAAATCTTTCAAATTGAATTTTGTTATTATTTTTTAAATAATTTCGGTATTCTTTTATGAGCACATCGGTATCAATTACCCCGGTTTGCCGAACCCTTCCAAATGAGTATTCCGAAGGAATGCAAGGATTAATATTTTTAACCAGTTTTGTATCTAAATATTCGGAAAGTAAAGGTTTATCTGCCGCTTCAAACCAGTTATTTTGCTCTTCAGCTGAAAAGAATTTTCTATAAATTTCTACAGGATAAACGATCTTAGCCTGTAATTTTGTTTCCATTTCTTTATAAAACGGAAGTGCGATTTTCATTTGCTCATTCGCATTCCAGGCCAGGGTAAAACGTTTAAGAATTACCGGGTTAAACAGCCCACCGGCAACCAGGGAAGATTTTTGAGAATTATCTTCAAAAACTACAAACTTCTTATTTCTGTCTTCCAGCCTTTGACTTATTGCAATTCCGCTTAGGCCTAAACCAACTACTATATAATCTAACATAGTTTAAAATTAAAAATTTATAGTTAACCTCCCTATTAAAAATGAAAAAGCGCTCCATAAGGAACGCTTTTCTAATAAATTTTGAAGCTTTTTAAGGAATTAGTAATTCCACATATCCAGCTCAAAGTTTCTTATTTGCTCTTTAATACGCTGGGCTTCTAAAAGTTCCATAAACGCATTATCTACAATGTATTCATCAATTTCACGATCTCCATAAACGTTATCTTCTTTATAGATCATCCCATCAAATCTTCTGGAATTCAGTAAATGATCAAAGGTGACGGTTTGCGCCGAACTACTGCCGGTAAAGGCTTTATTATCATGCAAAACCTGCCTGGCATCGGGAAACCAAACCCAAAATAATTCTACCAGATCGGTTTGACCAGAATCTATAAAGTTTACATCGGGAGCTACGGGAGCTATACCGAGTATTCTATACTTCAATTCTGCCTGGCGTTTATCAAAATACCACATTCCACGAATATGATATTCTGCGATATCAGCGGCACTTAAATCCCGCCTATCTATAAATTGTTCCTCAACCTGTTCCCCGGCATTATACTGCTCAATTCCAAGATCTGTAGTATCTACTTTAGATAAGGTTGCTTCAATATCCTTAAGGGTTCTCTTTTCTTTAAAGTAAGAATCGGCATAAATGTTTTGAATTTTACCACTTTTAATAGCAGAAACCAAAACATCGTACAGGGCCCTACGGTTATTCCCAATATTATTAGTATCTATTGGGTAATACAATGGGAAATTAACCCTTTCATCAAGATCTATTTTTTCCCATACGTTTTTAGACCATAATACATCACGATCTTCAATGTATCCATATTCAAGTGGTTTATCATTTATATCACTTTGAATCTGGGCTTCGGTTTTCCTGCCAATATCTTCAGGGTCTTTAGCGTTTAAAATATTCGCCTGCCCAAAAGATGTTATTGTGAAAGAAAACACCAAAGCATTCAATAAAAATCCTCTCCAATTCATCTTCTAAATTTTATTAATTTGTTAACTCTATAACAACCGGAGAAACTTTCTTCAGTTTATATCCAGAGTTACCAGAGATACCCGCTTGAATATCAAAAATTTGCACAGATTCTCCTCGTCCTGCTCTTCTTAGAGCAGCTTTTGCTCTATCGTCTAACCTACTACCATTAACCTGAATAGTTGGTTGTCCCGGTACTTTAAAACTAAATCCTGTTACGTTTAGATCAAGATTGAAATCAAAATCTGGAAGTGTTGCACCAATAGTAGAAACTTCTAAACTATTACGTTGCATTTGCACCGATCCATCTTCTCCCCTAACCGTACCTGCTGGTCTTGGAATATCTTTAATTCTAAATGTTTTGCTATCTGAAACGGTTTCTCCACCGGGAAGCTTACCACTTACATTAATTGCTACTTCTCTAGCCTGTAAATTAGTAACGTTCATCACGTATTGTCCCGCACCACCAGCTGGTGAAAGTCCTGGAGCCTGAGCACTAATACTACCTACACCAGGAATAGAAATCGTCATTGGGTTTTGAACCCCACGATAAAGTACATTCATTTTATCGGCAGAAATAACTGCTGAATTAGGCTTTGGAATAACAGCATAAGAACTATTAATAGGGATTCTCACAATTGAGTCACCTTCTTTAAACTGAAGCTCTCCGTTAATTTCTTTTTCACCTACATTACCTGCAGGGAAGTCTAACATAACCTGTCCCGCCTGTGTGCTTTCTACCTTATTGCCGTTTATAGTAACATTTTCAAACTTTAAAGTAGGATCTACACGACCTAAAACTACTTTACCTTTAAAGTTTTCACCACTAAAAAAGGCAGTTTTGTCTGGCACTACTATGGCCTGATAATTAGTTAAGGAAACGTCACTTTGCAATTGCCCTTCAAGCATTGAAGACAAAATATCGTTTTCTGTTGTTCTAACATCAGATTGTATCTGAGTTAATTTTGTAAGAGAAGCAATTAACGGAAATCCCTGATAGTTATACATCAACCAGGGTTGAGTTACATTCTCGTTATTAGTTACTTCTTCCGTAGAAAAATCGTTAGCTACTTTACTTCTAATCTGCGGAAAACCATCTCCCAGAATATTAAGTACTTCATTTCTATAATTATCTATTGCAGCCACAAATTCTTCTCCCCTGGGAGTTACTCTACCACTTGCAAAAAACAAGTTATTTAGTTTATCTGCGCGATCCATAGACTCATAATTGGTCCTTTCCTCACCTTCATAATCGGCTAATAATTCATCTTTAAGATTACCTACCGTATTGTATAAATTATCTGAAAGCACACCAATTTGTTCGGCTTTAGCTTTTAATTCTTCATATTTTGCAGGTTGTTCTTCGGCTTTGGCGGCTAAACCGGCCATTGCCATATCATTACGTTGAGATGTAGTAGCATTAGATTCCTCAAGGTCTTCATTCATTTGACCAAAGGCTGTCAATACTTCCTTAGACATATTTAGTGCCATCATTGCGATGAACACCAGATACATCAGGTTAATCATCTTCTGTCTTGGGGTTTGTTTTCCAGACGCCATGTGCTAATTAGTTTTGTTCTTTAATAATTTAAGTTTTCAGGGGTAATAAATTCACTAATTAGTTGGCACACCACTGCGGGTACCGTTCATAGCTGTAAGCATACCTCCATAAACTCCGTTTAAAGAAGAAAGGTTAGCTGCAAGAGATCCCATTTCCTGGTTTAATTTACCGGCATTTTCTGCAACCTCCTGGTTGATTTCTGCCTGGCGTGAAGCTGATTCTACCTGAGCTTTATAAATATTATTTAAGGTTTCCATTTGCGTAGCTGCAGTAGTAAGCTCTTCGCTGTATTTCTTTTGAGAAGCCATAGCATCTACAGTAGGAGCAATTCCTTTTGCCGCTCCTTCAAAATTACGGATACTGTCTCCAAGACTGCTCATTAGATTAGCATCTATCTTAGCTTCTTTAAGCATTTCATCTAATTTCTTAGAAAGTTGGCCCTGAGTTTCTTTGTCTTCCTCAATTACTGTTGCGCTACGTCGAGTTCCTTGTCCACCGGCTAATTCAGGGTAAACTAAAGACCAGTCAAGGTCGTCATCTGTAGGTTCAAATGCTGAATATGCGAATACAAGAGCTTCTACAATAAGCCCTGCAATAAGCATTGGGTTTGCTCCAGGCCAGTGCATAATTTTAAAAAGTGCACCTAATATTACAACTGATGCACCTAAACCGTACACCATGTTTGTTATTCTCTTACTTGTATTTGATTTTGCCATAATAATAAAATAGATTTAGATTTTCTACTGGTTAAATAGGTTGTTAATTATCTGTTTGGTTGATTTAGGGTAACATCTGTTCCGAGGTAATCCTGAACTGTTCTAAAGCCAATATAGCTTCTTGCAGAATCTGCATATTCATAATCTCTTGAACTTACCTGAAGGAAATAAGCTACATCTTTCCAGGAACCTCCCCGAACTACTTTTCGCATATCGTCGGGATTATTAACCGTTGGGTTCATTGAAGACATATATTCATAAGAAGCGGGATCGTAAGACGAATCTACCCACTCTGCCACGTTTCCGGCCATATTATACAAACCGTAATCATTTGGATCGTAAGATTGGGCTTCAACAGTATAAAGCGCCTGATCTGCGGCGTAATCCCCTCTTAATGGCTTAAAGTTGGCCATAAAACAACCACGGTCGTTTTTGGCGTAAGGACCTCCCCACGGGTAAGTAGCTCCTTCTAAACCACCACGAGCTGCGTATTCCCATTCACCCTCGGTTGGTAAACGGTATGAAGGCACGTTGTGCTCACCTTTTTCTCTTCGGTAATAATTATGATATAAGGTTCTCCATTGAGTAAAAGCCCTTGCCTGTTTCCAGGTAACTCCTACTACAGGATAATCGTCAAAAGCACTATGCCAGAAATAATCATTATGCATAGGCTCATTATATGAATAGTTGAAATCTCTTATCCAAACTGTAGTATCGGGATAAATTTGAATTTCTTCTCTTTTTATATAATCACTTCTATTTCCTTGCTTTTTAGCTGCACCCTGCACATCCATCCAGGTATAAGTGAACTTTAATTTTTCTACATCTATGGTACGCTGGCCGTTATAAACTTCTTCCATGGGGATATACATCATATCCATAACCTCCGCATAATATACATCTGGATAATCTTCTGTATCCCAAATAATATCAATATCCTTATTTAAACGGCGGTTCTCGTAGGTGTCAGATGGGCCACCCTGGCCGTAGGTATTCAGCATATATTCTTCATAAGGCGTCATGTCACCTTCATCGGCATCCATAAAAGCGTAATCTCCAATTCCGCCTGAGCCTTCTGCTTCGCCCATGTTTTCAGCCATAATTGCTAATTCGGTTCTAACAATAGAATCCTTTACATCATTAACAAATTGACGGTATTCGGCATTGGTAATTTCGGTTTCATCCATATAGAAAGAACGCACGGTCACCGTTTTAGGCGGGGCATTACGTTGGCCTGCGATATCATCATCAGACTTTCCCATTATAAATGAACCTCCAGGAATTAATGTCATCCCAAGTGGTTTCTCCGGATTCCACTTCTCCCCTTTCGCACCAACCAGCTGTCCACGATCTCCACGCCCACAGCTTGAAAGCAAGGCCAGAACAGCTATTAGCGAAATAAATTTCTTCATAGTTTCTCTTAGGTTAAGACATCTCAATTTACGGCAGTAAACCTATCTAATTATTTTTTAAAAAACAATATTTTAGGTAAAAATACAGTAAATACCAAGAATGCCTGAAATTATTTTAAACTTCGTTTTTTCTTTTTGCTTTATACCATCTTTCTGGAATTACCTGATTACAAGCTTCCAGGTAATCTTCCTCACTGCAAGGTAATAACGTACTCCTTTTTAATTTAGTATCTACATGTTCAAGAAACGGAATCTCTATCCACCACCTCCCGCTAACAGGACTTTTGTAGAACACTAAAACCTCATCATCTATAGGAACCTGATACTTTATAAACTCTTTTTTTGCCGAAATAGTATTTTCGTTAGTCCGGTAATTTACCCCTTCGGCAAAATACCACATCATTTGTGCCATTAACATGGCGCCCAAATTCCCGAATTTTAAATTATCATATTCATAAATCCCGAAAGAGCTTACTTTGTCGCTAATCCCCGCATATCGTGAAAGCGCACAAATTTCCTTCCCATCAAATCCATTAGGGGAAGCAATATCACGAGAACCCGATGAAGGTGCACTTACAGCTGCTAAATCTATAGCCACCATATTTGCATCTCGCATTACCGGTTCTACTAATTTTATATTATTACTAACTTCTCCTAAACGATAAGCGTCAAAAAACAGGCGCTCCATTAATTCTATTTCATCTTGCGAATTAAAATAGGTTTGATAGCCAATATTGGAATAATTAAATAAATTATAAGGCTGATTAACCACTATCTTACCCACGTAAGAGCGATTGCCTATAGGGTTTTCGGCATCCCCTAAATCAAAACGGCTATCTATATTTACAAGATTCACCATTTGATCTAAAGTATCGTAAGCCCGGTATTGTGCGTAAACCAAATCCTGACTTCCGCCTAAAAGCACGGGAATCAAATCTTTTTTCACTAATTGCGCCACCAGGGTTTGCACTGCAAAATAAGTATCTTCTACAGTCTCGCCTTTTTCAATATCCCCCAAATCGGCAATATTAATGTGCCAGTTTCCCGGGAATAAACTATAAAAAGCCTTTCTTACATCTACAAAATCAAGAAAGTCTATTTCTTCTCCCAGCCGGTTTTCTTTAATACCCACCACTGCCATTTGTACGCCATCTAAATCTGGCAAACCGTGAGAGGCGGTATGTTTTTTTACTGAATTTCCCAGGGAATGTTCACCAAAACCGGCAATTTCCCTAAGCAACTCTTCAGAAAGGGGACTCAGAAAATCTAAATCCATATATTACTTCTTCTTTTTTGTAGTGGTTTTCTTTTTTGCCGTGCTCTTCTTAGCAGTCGTTTTTTTAGCCGGAGCTTTCTTTTTAGTAGTCTTTTTTTTCTTTTTAGATTTCTCTTCAAGAATTTCTTTTACTTCCTCCAAACTTAAGTTTTCGGCATCTGTGGTTTTTGGCAACTCAATTTTAGTCTTGCCTTTTATAATATTAAACCTTCCCCAACGTGCTTTTTCAACCCTAATTCCTTCTTCTTCCCAGTTGTGGATCAACTTCTCACGCTCTTTACGCTTTTTATCTTCAATTAGGGTTTCAATATCTTCAATAGAAAGATTATCAAAATCGTATTTTTTATTTACGTTAATGAAAATACCATTCCATTTTAAGAAAGGACCAAAACGGCCTACACCTTTTTGCACCGGCATATCTTCGTAGTGGTGAATTGGAGCATCCGCCTTTTCTTTTTCCTTGATCAGCTCCATTGCGCGATCAAAATCTACGTTTAATGGGTCTTCGCCTTTTTCAAGCGAAACATATTTCTTGCCAAATTTCACATAAGGACCAAAACGGCCATTATTTACCTCAACTTTTTCATCTTTATACTCTCCTAATTCCTTCGGAAGCTGGAAAAGATCCATCGCTTCTTCGTAAGTAACCGAATCTAAAGTTTGGTCTGGACCAAGACTGGCGAATTTTGGTTTTTCATCATCTTCTACGGAACCAATTTGAACCATAGGCCCAAATTTTCCTAACCTTACACTTACAGGCTTGCCGGTTTCAGGATCTTCACCTAAAATTCTTTCTCCAACCTCTCGGTCGGCATTTTTGGCTACATCTACAACCTGCGGATGAAAGTCTTCATAGAATTCTTTCATCATATGCGTCCATTCTTCATTTCCTTCCGCGATATCATCAAAACTTTGCTCAACTCTCGCGGTAAAATTATAATCAAGAATGTTTGAAAAATGATTCACAAGAAAATCGTTCACCACCATACCTACGGCAGTTGGCACTAATTTTCCTTTATCACTTCCTACGGTTTCAGTTAATTTATTCTCTTTGATGTCAGAACCTTTCAATACAAATTGCAAATACTCGCGCTCTGTACCTTCAACCGACCCTTTTTCTATATAATTCCTATTCTGAATAGTAGAAATTGTAGGTGCGTAAGTAGAAGGACGTCCAATTCCCAATTCTTCCAGTTTTTTCACTAAAGAAGCTTCAGTATATCTATATGGCGGTCTTGTAAATCTTTCTGTTGCGGTAATATATTTGTTATTAAGCGGCTGATTTTCCTTTAAAGCCGGTAACATTCCGTTTTGCTCTTCTGCATCTTCATCATCATCGGTACTTTCCAGGTAAACTTTCAGGAAACCGTCAAATTTCAAAACTTCTCCATTTGCAGTAAACTGCTTATCGTGTTTAGAAGCTTCAATTTTTACATTAGTACGTTCCAATTGGGCTTCACTCATTTGTGAAGCGATAGCTCGCTTCCAGATCAACTCATATAAGCGTTGTTCGTCCCGATCTGCCCTTACCGAGTGGCTGGCAAAATTTGTTGGGCGAATTGCTTCGTGAGCTTCCTGAGCGCCTTTAGTTTTTCCTTTAAATTGTCTTGATTTTGCGTATTTATCTCCGTAAGCCTTTAAAATTTCTTCATTAGCTCCTTTTCGTGCATCTTCTGAAAGGTTTACCGAATCTGTTCTCATATAAGTAATATGACCTGCTTCGTATAAACGTTGCGCCATAGTCATGGTCTTACTTACTGAAAAATACAACTTCCTGGCAGCTTCCTGTTGCAAAGTTGAAGTGGTAAACGGTGGTGCAGGAGATTTTTTTGCAGGCTTGGTAGTAAGTTCTGCTACTTTAAAATCTGATCCTAAGTTTTGCTGAAGAAATGCTTCGGCTTCTTTACGGGTATCAAAATTTTTCGGGATTTTTGCTTTAAAAGATTTACCGTCTTCTGTAGTGAATTCGGCGTCTATTCTAAAGGAAGCTTCCGCAGTAAAATTTTGAATTTCTCTTTCTCTTTCTACAATAAGTCTCACTGAAACAGATTGTACTCTCCCGGCAGAAAGACCTCCTTTAACTTTTCGCCATAAAACCGGCGAAAGTTCGTAACCTACCAACCTGTCTAAAACCCTACGGGCCTGCTGGGCATTTACCAGGTTATAATTAATATCCCTGGGATTGTCAATAGCTTTAAGAATAGCCGATTTAGTGATCTCGTGAAAAACAATCCTTTTGGTTTTATCACTTTTAAGATTAAGCTCTTCGGCAAGGTGCCAGGCTATAGCTTCTCCCTCCCGGTCTTCATCACTTGCCAGCCATACCATATCAGCATCTTTTGCAAAACCTTTTAGTTTTCTAACTACATCTTTTTTGTCTTTAGAAACTATATATTTTGGTTTAAAATTACCTTCGGTATCAACACCTAATTCTTTTGTAGGCAGGTCGGCAATATGTCCAAAACTGGAAGCCACCTTATAATCTTTTCCTAAAAATTTTTCGATGGTTTTCGCCTTGGCAGGGGACTCTACAATCACTAAATTCTTTGCCATAACTCTCTTTTTTCTAGCTGCAAAAGTATATCAATTTTTTTTTAACATCCTAAATGATTTTACAAAACAAGTAGAAATAGCTTGTAAAACAGCCACATTCACGGCTTCACGTATAAAAAAATTCTTTTCTCAATAATTTATAATCAAGTAGGGTGAAGATAATAAATATTTGAGCATTTATTATCTTCATCCCTCTTCCAGAACCGTGCATACGGGTCTCGTACACGGCTCATGTTAAATCTTATTCAGTACTGTTTGATAGTACTGATGCAAAGTATTCCCTTCAACTGTGTCCATTGCGTACAACCCTAATTCTGAGAAGTACTTATTGGGCAGGGCATAGTGTATTAAATTGGTGGAGGAGTTTCTCCATCGGGTTACCGATATCTTAAGAAAATTCCCCTTATAGCCCATACGCCTTAGTTGTCGGTGAAGAGGTTTCCAGCTTTTCCAGCTTTTCATCACCATCATTCGTAACCTTCTCCTGATCCAGCTTAAAAGATCCTGGAACAGCTTTTTGGTCAAGCCTATTCGGAAGTAATTGGCAAAACCCCTTAATAGCGGGTTCAGTTCTTTAATATAGAAAGCTATACTTTGCCCTTTAGTTCGAGGGGTTAGTAATTTTACTTTCTTTTTGAACCTCTTGATGCTTTTGTGGGATACCACTACTCCATAGGGCTTTATCACCACACCTAAATAGTGGATGCCTTCTTCAAGGTTTGTCAGACTGCTCTTGTTTTTATTCACTTCTAACCGAAGCTCTTTTTCCAGATAACTCGTGGCTTTAGCCATGTATTTTCCAGCTTGAGCTTTGGTTGGTGCAAACAACAGCACGTCATCAGCAAACCTCACCATTCGTATGCCTGAATTTTTCATATGCTGGTCGAATGCGTCCAGATAGATATTCATCAGAAGCGGTGAGATAATTCCCCCTTGTGGGCTCCCCTTCTTTGTAGGTGTGAAGCGCGCTCCATCAAGTGCGCCGGATTCTAAAAAGCTCCCTATCAGTTTAAGTATCTTTCCATCGCTTACCCGTTTGCCCACGCTTTGCACTATCAGCCGATGGTCTAGAGTATCAAAACATTTGGATAAATCCATGTCTGCTACATGATCCAGACCATAGTACCGACTAAAGCGCTCTGCTTTGGCAATGGCATGATGAGCACTTCGTTTAGGACGATACCCATAACTGGAGGGATGGAATTCGGGATCGAAGATAGGTTGCAACACATTAAGCAGCGATTGTTGTACAATGCGGTCTTTGATGGTTGGGATACCCAATCCTCTCTTGCTCCCGTCTGGTTTATCGATATAGACCCGCCTTACCGGCTGTGGCCTATATCTCCCCTCTTTCAGTTCCCTGGAGAGTTGGCACAAATTCTCCTCTAAAGCTGAACTAAAATCAGCTATACTTTGGTTATCCACTCCCTTGGCTCTGGAACCTTTGTTTTTCCTTACCTCACGGTAGGCTTGTTCCAGCCTCGGTAATGCATATACCTTGTCTATAAGACTGTACCATTTTCGCATAATGAAACTTTCTCTTCTTTGCAGTACGGTTTATTTCTTTAGGCAGAATTAGACAGATTGTTTGTTCATAAGGTATACTGTTGTCTTTAGCACTGTGGCAATCTATAACAGTAAAAGAAAATCTTACTACTCAATACTCGCGCGGATTAACAGCCAGAGTTAGCTCGTCACTCCTCTTTGCTGCAATTCCTCAGAATGTTTCAATTCCGATTGTCTTCGCTTATGGCTAATTCCTTTAAAGAACTTCCTGTACTTAATTTAACTTCGTCCCTTCGCATCCGCCACAGTTAATCTGTGACAGTCATTGCAACCGATTATGCGATTCTTGTGCAATGTCATTTGGGTTTTCTCCTCCACACTGTCACCAGTGCTTCTCAGGCCTAAATTTTCTCACTACTACGGACTCATCTGCCACCTGATTTTCCATAACAAATCCTTGTCTCTCGACTTGTTTCTGCTTAGCCTGGAAAGGCGAATAATCAGGCTTCCCCCGTTAAGCAAACATTCCTGTTAGTGAAGCCATCCGTTTTAACATATATTGCTATTCGGATTTTGGGCATCGGCACTTTTTGCAACCTTACCCCCAATATATGCCAGAATCGGTTCGATTTCTCTATGTTCCACTAACTTGCTAGGTCTTCCTTCACACCCCACCGTTGCCAGTGACGCACTTGACTTTACATTGCTCTTCCCTCCGATCAGGTGAGCGGGCTTTCTTTCAAGTCCCGGAATTGTTTGCATGCAGGGCAAACAAAAAACCCCGCAGTATTGCGGGGCATCCTTAAAAAACCAAACAAAATAAAATCAATTAAGGCTGAAAGTGCTTAGTAAATTGATCTCATTACCTTTATAAGTATATTGGAAAAGTGTATTATCCCCAACCATTAAGAGCACATCTTCTAAAGGGATGACGTCATAGGTGTTAATGTCCTGAAAATGGTCTATAAGTTCCAGGTTGGGGGTATTTTTTGTGTCATATATTTTTAATCCGGCAGTACCATCGCAAACAAAAAGCCAGTCGTCTTTTACGCCAAGGCCGTAAGGATTTTTCATTGGGTAAGATTGCAATAACTGCGGATTGGACTTATCGGTTACATCTATTACATCCAACTGGCTCCATTCCTGCCCGCATATATTTCCTCCTCTAATAGTTACATAAGCCATATCCCCTTTTACTACAACGGGATCGCAACCAAGAATATGTCTAAACATAGATTTATATTCTGGCGTAGCTGGATTTTCTACACTATAGATATACATACCGGTAGAACTTCCCAGGTATAAATGATTTTCTTTATAAAAAATAGTTTCTATATCTGGCCCAATCCATTCAGTTTTTAATAATTCGGGGTTACTTAATCCTGCAATATTGAAAACCGATAAATTATTTTGATCTACTACATATAAATAATCTTCATGAATATTGAAACGAGCCAAAGAACCTCCGGTACCGGAACCGCCTGATGAATTCCCTGATTCAGAAAAAGATGCCCTATCATTAGTTAACCATTCTGTATCGTTTGCCATTTCAATTTTTCGGGTTTCCATAACGTAACCTATCACTACTTCGGTTTCAGCATTAAAATTATCGCTATCTACAAAAGATGCACTTGCAGGAATACGGTTATTATGGTTGGGAAAAACGTTTTTCATTCTTTCCGCTTGTGTTATATTATTCATATCACTAATATCAAAAACCACCAGGTCCATAGCAGAATTTGCAAATAACATATCATCTTTTACAGCGATATCGGTATTTTGCGGAATTTCAAGAAATTTCATTTTTACAGGGTTTCGGTGATCACTGTTATCTATAATATGCACACCTTTTTGATCATCGTTTATAAAAACATAATCTCCATAAGAATAGATCTTGCCAGCTTCGGTAATTGCTCTTGGCTCAGAAATTTTAACCATAGCCCTAAATTCTTCAATAGGCTTTACTACGGGAACGGCTACATTATAAAATTCTTCTTCGGTTGCGTCTTTCTCGCAAGAAGTGAACAAAGCCATTAAAGCCAGAAGAAGCAACGTAATTAAACTGTAGAAAAATCTCATAATTATCTGGTTGGTTTCTATATAGATGCATTAATTACAAAAAGGTTGCGTGAGAAAATTAAAAATATTGCTGTCACTTTGTCAGAAGTTCGTTTTACCCTTATCTTTGCATTTCTTAATCCTGAAAAGGAAGATTTGAATTATGGAGAAGACAATAGACGAAAAACAACAGGGAAACACGCTCGTAATGGAGCCTAAGCAAGAAAATACCCGAAAGCTTTTTATTGAAAGTTACGGTTGTGCAATGAATTTTAGCGATAGCGAAATTGTTGCTTCTATTCTTGCAAAAGAAGGTTTTAATACTACTCAAAACTTAGAAGAAGCAGATCTGGTTTTGGTAAACACCTGTTCTATTAGAGAAAAAGCTGAACAAACCGTTCGTAAAAGGCTTGAAAAATATAACGCAGTAAAAAGAATAAATCCCGGGATGAAAGTGGGCGTATTAGGTTGTATGGCCGAGCGTCTTAAAGAAAAATTCCTGGAAGAAGAAAAAATAGTAGATCTTGTAGTTGGGCCAGATGCCTATAAAGACCTTCCAAATCTTATAAATGAAGTTGAAGCAGGCCGGGATGCAATAAATGTTCTTCTCTCTAAAGAAGAAACTTATAGTGATATTTCTCCTGTTCGATTACAAAGCAATGGAGTTTCAGCATTTGTCTCTATCACCAGGGGCTGCGATAATATGTGTACCTTTTGCGTGGTACCCTTTACCCGGGGAAGAGAGCGAAGCCGCGACCCACAAAGTATAGTAGAGGAAGTAAACGATCTTTGGAATAAAGGTTTCAAAGAAATTACGCTTCTGGGCCAAAACGTAGATAGCTATTTATGGTATGGCGGCGGACTTAAAAAAGACTTTAAAAATGCTTCTGAAATTCAAAAAGCTACAGCCACAGATTTCTCCGCACTTTTAAGACTGGTCGCCGAAGCACAACCAAAAATGAGGATTAGGTTTTCAACTTCAAATCCGCAGGATATGACTTTGGAGGTAATTGAAGTTGTAGCCGCTTATCCCAATATTTGCAAGCATATTCATTTACCGGTTCAAAGCGGAAGTGATAGAATCTTAAAAGAGATGAACAGGCTGCACACCCGCGAAGAATATTTTAAACTTATAGACTATATAAGAGAATTAATGCCAGAGTGCTCTATTTCCCAGGATTTAATTGTTGGTTTCCCAACTGAAACTGAAGAGGATCATAAGGATACTTTATCATTAATGGAATATGTGAAATATGACTTTGGGTATATGTATGCATATTCTGAAAGACCTGGTACTATGGCGGCCCGTAAATTGGAAGACGATGTGCCTGCAGAAACAAAACAAAGAAGATTAGCCGAAATAGTAGCGCTTCAGCGTGAACATAATCATTTTAGGACGCAAAGATTTCTTGGAGAAACCGTAGAAGTTTTAGTTGAAAAAGAATCTAAAAAGTCTAGCGAACACTGGAGCGGCCGAATCACTCAAAACACCGTGGCGGTATTCCCAAAAAAGAATTACAAGATTGGTGACTTTGTAAACGTAAAAATTAATGACTGTACCAGCGCAACCCTAATTGGTGAAGCCGTTGGATATAGTGAAAATAATTAAAAAATAGTTATTCAGTTTAAAGGAATCAGTTTTAGTAACTAGATTAATTCCTTCTGAAATAACAGGATTTATATATGGAATCAATTCAGGCAGTAAAACAGCGGTTTGGAATAATTGGCGACGATCAACGCCTTAACCGCGCTATAGAAAAAGCAATCCAGGTTGCGCCTACAGATATCTCGGTTTTGGTAACCGGGGAAAGTGGGGTTGGGAAAGAAAGTATTCCAAAAATAATCCATTCATTATCTCATAGAAAACACGGGAAATATATTGCAGTAAACTGTGGTGCAATTCCCGAAGGCACTATAGATTCTGAACTTTTTGGTCACGAAAAAGGCGCTTTTACCGGTGCCACCCAAACCCGCAGCGGTTATTTTGAAGTTGCCGATGGCGGGACTATTTTTTTAGATGAAGTTGGAGAATTACCACTTCCCACACAAGTTAGATTATTGCGTGTTTTAGAAAACGGCGAATTTATAAAAGTTGGTTCATCTAAAGTGCAAAAATCTGATGTTCGTATTATCGCGGCTACCAACATTAATATGCAGGAATCTATTAAAAAAGAACGCTTCCGTGAAGACCTGTATTATAGATTAAGCACGGTAGAGATTAACTTACCACCACTGCGGGATCGTAAAGACGATATTCATTTATTATTTAGAAAATTCGCTTCAGATTTTGCGCTGAAATATAAAATGCCAACCATTAAACTTCAGGATGATGCGGTAGGTTTATTAAAAAAATACCGATGGGGCGGGAATATTCGGCAGTTAAGAAATATTGCCGAACAAATTTCAGTTTTAGAGCAGGAGCGTATTATTGGCCCCGAGCGTTTAAAAGAATATTTACCTGATATTGGTAGCAATTTACCCGCAGTTATTTCTGATAAAAAGAAAGAAAGCGATTTTAGCAACGAACGGGAAATTCTTTACAAAGTGCTTTTTGATATGAAAAGCGACCTGACCGATCTCAAAAAACTCACCCTAAAACTTATGGAGAGTGGGAATACGCAAAAAGTTCAGGACGAAAACGAAAGCCTAATTCAGAAACTTTACGGCGACGATGATGGCGAAGATGTTGATGCAGAAGAATTAGAAGCTTTAAATGATGAAAGGCTGGAAGTACTTCAAATTCCGCAGAACAGTCCAAAATCTGAAATTAGTAGGGAAAAGGATAAATATTATTTTGCAGAAGAGATTCAGGAAGAAGAAACCCTTTCTTTGCAGGATAAAGAATTAGAACTTATAAAAAAATCTTTAGAAAGGCATAGCGGAAAACGCAAAGCTGCCGCTGAGGAATTAGGGATAAGTGAACGCACACTTTACCGAAAAATAAAACAATACAACCTGTAATTTTAGTCCGCTTATATGAAAAAAATTGCTTTTCTTTTATGTTTTGTGCTCCTACTTAGCACCCAATCTTGCGGAATTTACTCTTTTACGGGCGCCGATACCGGTGATGCCGAATCTTTCCAGGTGAATTTCTTTCAAAACCAGGCCGATTTAGTAGAACCGGGAATAGACAGGACTTTCACTTTACAGTTACAGGATCTTATTCAAAATCAAACCAGTTTAAGCCTGGCCAACAATAACGCCGATCTTATTTTTGAAGGAGAAATTATTGATTTTTATGTAGCACCTATTACCGCTACCGCCGAAAATACGGCGGCACAAAACCGACTCACCATTGCAGTGAATGTTCGTTATTATAACACCCTGGAACCGGAAAAAGATTTTGAAAGACGCTTTTCTTTTTACTACGATTATCCCGCCAATGCGCAATTAGTTGGTGACGTGTTGGCCACTGCCTTAGATGAAATTTACAACAGGTTAACCCAGGATATTTTTAATGCCGCTTTAACCGATTGGTAATATGGAAGCAAACGAATTCATACAACTGCTGCAAAACCCAGCCGAAATCACTGCCGGGCAAACCAGTGCTCTGGAAAAGCTTATTCAAAAAGCACCGTATTTCCAGGCGGCACGTGCAGTAAGGCTCAAAGGTTTAAAAGAGCATCAGGAATTCAGCTACAACAGCGCACTAAAAAAGACTGCCGCTTATACTACTAATCGTAGTGTACTTTTTGATTTTATAACCTCGGTAGAATTTAATCAGAATAAAATAGCAAGGCAAATCCAGGAGCAGGAAGAACAATTACGAAATATTACCGTTTTTGAACCCGAAGAAGTTTTTGCCAAAAGAAGTATGGCTATAGATGAAGCCATAAAAATGAGGCAATCTGAATCTGAACAGGTGATGGATCCCGACTTGTTTTCTGAGAAAAGTGAGGAAGCAAAGGAACATACCGAAGAAAATTTATCTGAAGACCAATTGAAATTGGGTGAACCTTTAGAGTTTGATGCTTCAGAATCACATTCTTTTTCAGAATGGTTGCGACTTACTTCAGCAAAACCTATAAAAAGAGAAGAATCGGAAGAAGAAAATCCGAAAGATGAGGTTCAGCATAAAAAGTTTGAACTTATAGACAGGTTCATATCCAAAAGTCCGAAAATAAAACCGGGCAAACCCAGCAATAAATCCAACCTGGCAGAAGTAAGCACAACCCCGCCAGAGTCGTTAATGACCGAGACTTTAGCACGGGTTTATTTGGAACAAAAAAATTATAAAAAAGCAATCCAGGCATATAAAATATTAATTTTGAAAAATCCCGAAAAAAGTGGTTTCTTTGCTGACCAAATTCGGGCAATCGAAAAATTACAAGAAAATAATACAAAGCAAGAATGAGCACATTCACGATTTTTTTAGCATTAATAGTTATTGTAGCCTTTTTACTGGTAGTGGTAATTATGGTACAAAACCCTAAAGGCGGTGGCCTATCTTCCTCTTTTGGTGGTAGTGGACAACAAGTAGGTGGTGTAAAGAAGACCGGAGACTTTTTAGATAAAAGTACCTGGACTTTAGCAACACTTTTATTAGTACTTATTTTACTTTCTAATGTAACTATTATGGACGATTCAAGCTACGGCGAATCAAGGGTTTTTGACGAAGATGCAATGCCTGAAAATACCGCTACCCCACCGGCACAAATGCCAGGACAACAATCAGGATCTGACAGCGATCAATAATCGCTTCTTTCTTTATAAAATTTACAAATGCCAGCTTATGACAAGCTGGCATTTTTTGTTTGTAATTGGCAGTAAAAGCGGGGTGGCATAATTTTAGAAATAGGCTTAGTCGCTTATTCAAAGATTAATTAACCTAAATAAATTTATAAAAAAATGGGACTAAACATTAAACCGCTCTCAGACAGGGTTCTTATTGAGCCTGAAGCAGCCGAAACTAAAACGGCATCTGGAATTTACATTCCCGAAACAGCTAAAGAAAAACCACAACGTGGAAAAGTTGTAGCTGTAGGTAAGGGTAATAAAGACCACGATATGACTGTGAAAGTTGGTGATACTGTGCTTTACGGAAAATACTCCGGTACAGAATTAAAACTTGAGGGTACAGACTATCTAATGATGAGAGAAGACGATATCCTTGCAATAGTATAAGACTTCTTTTCCCCACTCCCGGGGAAACTTTCAAAATAAATAATAGTATTAATTAGATTTCCGTCTTCACGGAAATGACAAAACATAATTTACAATGGCAAAAGATATAAAGTTTGACATTCAAGCCCGCGACGGAATTAAGCGCGGTGTAGATGCATTGGCAAATGCCGTAAAAGTAACTTTAGGTCCTAAAGGACGTAATGTAGTAATAAGCAAATCTTTTGGTGCACCAACCGTAACTAAAGATGGTGTTACTGTAGCAAAAGAAATTGAACTGGAAGATGCCTTAGAAAATATGGGCGCTCAAATGGTAAAAGAAGTTGCTTCTAAAACCAATGACCTTGCAGGAGACGGTACTACTACCGCTACTGTACTTGCCCAGGCTATCGTAAAAGAGGGCCTTAAAAACGTTGCAGCAGGCGCTAGCCCAATGGACCTTAAAAGAGGTATAGACAAGGCTGTAACTGCAATCACTAAAGATTTAGAGAAACAAACCAAAGAAGTTGGTGATTCTTCAGAAAAAATAAAGCAGGTAGCTTCTATTTCTGCAAACAATGACGAGCATATTGGTGATCTTATCGCCCAGGCTTTTGGGAAAGTTGGAAAAGAAGGTGTAATTACTGTAGAAGAAGCAAAAGGTACCGAGACTCACGTTGAAGTAGTTGAAGGTATGCAGTTTGACCGTGGTTATCTTTCTCCATATTTCGTAACAAATTCAGAGAAAATGACTGCAGATCTTGAAGATCCGTACATTTTATTGTTCGACAAAAAGATCTCTTCTATGAAAGATTTGCTTCCTGTTCTTGAACCGGTAGCACAATCTGGAAAGCCACTTTTAATTATTGCTGAAGATGTAGATGGCGAAGCCCTTGCAACTTTAGTAGTAAATAAATTACGTGGTTCTCTTAAAATCGCTGCTGTTAAAGCGCCAGGATTTGGAGATCGTAGAAAAGCAATGTTAGAAGATATCGCTATTCTAACCGGTGGTACTGTTATTTCTGAAGAAAGAGGATTCTCTTTAGAAAACGCTACTATTGATATGTTAGGTACTGCTGAAAAAGTAGCTATCGATAAAGATAACACTACTATTGTAAACGGTGCTGGAGACAACAAGCAAATTGAAGAACGTGTAAACCAGATCAAAGCTCAGATCGAAACCACTACTTCAGATTATGATAAAGAAAAACTTCAGGAGCGTTTGGCTAAACTAGCCGGTGGTGTTGCCGTACTTTATGTAGGTGCAGCTTCAGAAGTTGAAATGAAAGAGAAGAAAGACCGTGTAGACGATGCCCTTCACGCAACCCGTGCGGCTGTAGAAGAAGGAATTGTTGCCGGTGGTGGTGTTGCGTTAGTAAGAGCACAAGCCGTTCTTGCCAAGATCAAGACTGAAAATGATGATGAAGCAACCGGAGTTCAAATTGTATTTAGAGCAATTGAGTCTCCACTTAGAACCATCGTAGAAAATGCAGGTGGTGAAGCTTCTGTAGTAATCAATAAAGTTCTTGAAGGCAAGAAAGAATTTGGTTACGATGCAAAAACCGACACATTTGTAGATATGATGAAAGCCGGAATTATAGATCCTAAGAAAGTAACAAGAGTTGCGCTTGAAAACGCTGCTTCTGTTGCCGGAATGATCTTAACTACCGAGTGTGCTCTTGTTGATCTTCCAGAAGACGACAAAGGTGGCGGAGGTATGCCAGGCGGAATGGGCGGTGGAATGCCCGGAATGATGTAATGGCCCGACCATAACAGATATTAAAAACCCGTTTCTTTATTGAAACGGGTTTTTCTTTTTTCCAGAAACTTAAAAACTGGATTTATTAATTTCATTCAGAAGAATAATTATTGCAATCCCCGAACAATTCTCTTACCGTGATACGCTTTAGTATTGATTTCCCGGTGTAACTCTTCCAGATTTTCTGAAGTGATTTTTCCCGCGCAAATCACTTCCATATCACCGGCCAGAGCTATTACTTTTTTAAGTTGAAGGATGCCTTCAGCCGCGGTATTTTCTCCTCCTGAAGTAAGAATACCATTTACAACACCTGAGTCTCTTAAAGATTTCACAGATTCTAAAATAGCCGGAGTTTCATCTATGGCTTTATGAAAGACAAATTTCATAGGTTTTCCTATTGCCGCTAGTTTTTCAACGGCATCAATATTTATTGTTTTATCTTCTTTTAAAATTCCTAATACCACGCCATCTACACCGGCTTCTTTACAAAAGGCTATATCACTACCCATCTGCTTAATTTCAACATTATTATACACGAAATCACCCGCCCGGGGCCTAATCATTACGTGCACCGGAATATTTAATTGAGATTTAACCGAAAGGATCAATTCCCTGGAAGGCGTTAAACCCTCTAAACCTAAATCTGCACAGAGCTCGATACGATCAGCTCCATTTTGCTCAGCAATAAAAGCTTGTTCTAAGTTTTCCACACAGGCTTCCCGTATATAAGACATCTATTTTAGCTTTTCTTCATAAAATCGAAACCACCTTTTCTAAGATTGATCCCAAATTCTAAATAAGCCTTTAAACAGGCCAGGAAATTTGCCCAACCTTCGGTATTTCCGCCAAACCATTGAAGGCCCATCTCATTTGCTTCCAGCTTTCCCTCGGTTATTTTTACCAGTGTACTGGTTTTGGAAACTTCTGTAAGGCTAATTTCAACCTGTAGAGTTTTTTCTGCTGCACCTTCCCATTCAAAAGAGATCAATTCATTTGGAACTAATTGCACTACATCTACCGGCACATATTCATCAAACTCTGCGAATTTCCAACTAATAGACTTCCCCTCCTCCATCATCCCGGAGCTTTCAGCAATAAAATAATGCTTCATTTTTTCAGGATCTATTATTGCTTCAAAAACCTCAGCTTTTGGTTTTGCAATTTGTAAAGCGGTTTTTATCTCTAACATTTTCATAGGTTGAAATTTACTTAAATATAAAACAGAAATTCCAAACCTCACAGGTTTCAAACATACCAAGTTTAAAAACTAAACCATAAACCCACGAAATACAAAACTTATAATTAACTCAGGCTTAGATTTTGAAATATATTCAGATGGATGCTTAGTTAGAGACTAAATTTTAAGGTTGCTAAAACCTGCGAAGGCCTCAGTTGATAGCTGCTCTGCACATAATAATATTGATTGTTATATGCATTTATAAAAGTATCTGTATTCAAAATATTTCGCCAGCTTAAATTCAAGTCCATTTTGGGCTTTTTAAAAGTAAACTGATAGCCCAGGTTTACAAAATAATTATCCTCATTTTCAGAAAGTGAATTCCCATAATATTCTCCACTCAAACTCAAATATTGATTATCCTTAGGATAAAAATAAAGCTCAATAATATGCTGATGGGTTTCTATTTTTTGAAAATTATTGCCTTCAAAACCCGAAGTATAAGTTGAAAAATTACCTGAATAATTCGCAATTAGCCAACTAGAAATATCGGCTTCCACACTTCCTCGTAGATTCAAATTTTGCGTATTCACCTCGGCCAGCGTATTATTTAAAAGCTGTTGCCGATTTGATAAATTATATGAAGCATTTAGTTTAAGTGTTGTTTTTAATTTCCTAAAGTATTTACTTCCGCCGGCTTTGAAACTATGATTATCAAAACTATTATTGCGAGCCACAGCTTCTAAAATTGTTGTACCATTTTCACCAATATTAGAACTGTACAATAGGTTATTTTCAGAATATGCAAACGAGTAAGACGCATTTAAAAATAATTGATTTAACGGATTTCGATAGCGTAGGCCTCCGCTATAATTTTGCTTTTGTTCTTCGGAAATTGGTGCATTATAGCGATTTAAATTCCGATAGCCTTTCAGTAAAAATCCGTAATATAATTGCTGAATTTCACCAAAATTATAACTCAATCCTGCTGAAGCATTTGCTTCCCAAAAAGCTGAAATTTTCTTTTTTACATAAAAATTAGGTTCAAAAACCAAACGATCCAGATTTCTGCTATCCTCAAAATTATCATCTTCAAGGTGAAAGCTTTTAAATTCAAGCGGTGTACTTAAACGCAAATTCCAGGTTTCATCCTTACTTTCAAATCTGAAAGCGTTTTTAAAATACACCGAAGATTGTTCAAATTTGGTTCGGTTTTTAAAATTCGCATCCAAAACTTCGTCGTTCTCATTAAGAAAAACATCGCTATCTAGCTGCTGATGCTGAAATGAAAAACCGAATTTTGGGGAGATAGTGAATTTCCCCAGTGCTTTTGTGAATCCGGCAGAATTATCGGTATAAATTTTTCTGGCAGATACCAGTTGCTGAATTTCATTATAAGGATCTCCATCATTAAAAATAGCTTCAAATTGTCCTGGCTGCACCATGAGATCCTGATTATTTTCTGTAAATCCGGTATTCGAATTAAAAGTGATTAATTGTTTACCCACGGCCCTAAGCAAACGCAGATCGTTTTTAATTCCGAAGAAAGGATTATCCAGCTGCTGCTTTATTTTTGTATCAGGACGATCTATAACACCTCGTGCAGCATTCCAAAATCCGTTAAATTCCAATTGATTTTTCAGGTAATTTTTATCGGCATTATTTTCTAGGGTTAGTTTCCCCTGAAGTGTACTCACATAAAGATGGTTGTTTGTATTCTCGATCACATCAATCGTATCTGTAGGTGTAAAATAGCGGGTTTGTGTACTCCCATCCTGTTGCTGGTAATCATTTAGATAAGAGATATTCAGTTTTAGATCTATATTCTCTTTTATACGCTGTAAAATATTTGCAGAACCCAAATGCACATTATTATCCAACCAGCGTTCCTGAGAAAAAGGCGGCTCTGAAATGTTCTGAATCGAAAGCCAATCGGTTTTATTAATCGTAAACTGATCACCCAAAAAATTAATCGAAAAATCACGAATCTCCCGGGAAACATCACTACCGGTATTATTACTTTGATAAGTAAAGATCGCCTGTTGTTTTTTAGTAAAAATCATGGGCGTTACCTTTGCTTGCCAAAGCAGAGGCGCTGCACCAATCCCGGCGGTGGTCGTTCCGCTATACGTAATATCTTTTTTAAGCTTGATATTTATGGAAGCGCGCTCTGAAAATTCCAAACTATCCAAAACTTTTACCGGCTGGTGATTTTCCAGGATCTCTACTTTAGAAACCGCCTCGGCAGACAGGTTATCATTCGCCAGATTATAACGCCCTTCTAACAAATCTACACCTTCGATATAATATTTCTGAATAGGCTCATCTCTATAAAAAATCTGTCCGTTTGGCCGAATATCGATACCCGGTATTTTTTTTAGAACATCAGCGATCACACGGTCATTTTTTCCTTTAAAGGCTGCTACTGAAAAACTAAGCGTATCGCCACGTTGCTGCAAAATTTCAGATTTTACGAGCACCTCTTTTAAAGATTCTGAAGAAGGCGAAAGCTTAACTTCCAATGTCTGTGTTTTATTCTGAATCGTTGTTTTAAACGTACCAAAACCTATGTATGAAACCTTTAAAAACAGGGACTCACTTTCATTCTTGACAGCTATTTTGAATTTCCCATTCGCATCTGAAATACCATAAGCTAATATTGGAGAAACAGAATCTTTACTGACCATCACCGTTGCCCCACTAAGTTTTTCATCTTGATCGTCAAAAACCTGTCCCGAGATTTCTTTTTGAGAATAACCTATAGAAATGATGAATATCGATATCAGGAATAGGAAAATCTGTCTAAAATGATCCAATTGATTATTTTTTTGATTGATGATGATTTATTATGGCTGAAGCTCGATTGGATTATTTCGTCTTTTATATTTTTCGCTTAGTTCTTTTCTTGTTTTAGTTTCATCTTCTTCGCTCCAACCGAATTTTATGCCTGCCTTTTGCATGGTGCCAATAGGATCGCGATTATAATCGTCCCGAACCTGATCGAGTTCTTGCTGCGAAACAGTTTTATAATTATCTAAATTCAATAGTTTATCTACCGGATTTGCTAATTCCTGAAATGCCGTTAAGCTAAAATGATAATGATTTTTTAGGTCTGAAATCTCTAAAATAAGTCCCGGCAAACCACTAAACTTATAAGGCCCATCTGAGAATGGTAATTCTGGCGCAAACCAGGCGATATAATTTCTACCTGCAAAATCACCTGTGGCTTTCTGAACGCTAAAGCCTAAAATTTCTTTATTCTCTGGCTGAATTTCCCATTCAATCTGTTTTAGATCCTGTTTATATTTTAATTCATATTGAAAAACCTTTTCGGCTAAAGTAAGTTCGTTATCCTGATAATCTTTATAGATAGTATATTTAAAATCGGTCATTTGATTATACTCATCCATTCTCATGACTACAGGATTTGTCATATTTTCTAAAGAATCTTTAACTGCTTTACCCAGGCTGGAATATCGTGATTGCTCCTCACTTAAATAAAGTACACCGGTTTCAGATTTTATGGAATTTTCATCTGTCGAATCCTCCTGGAATTCGAGTTGATAGGTAGCTTTATAGGAATACTGATTCTGTGCCTGCAAATTTCCTAAACTAAGTAAAAGCACTATGATTATAAGACTTCTCATTTTTGTAGTTCTATTTGGTTATTCATTTTCGCAAACCTTTCTTTAAACAATTCAGCATATTTTTTCTTGGTTTCTTTAGAGATAGTTACATTAGGGGGAGTGGGAGCATACCCCCATGGATCTTCCATATATCGTTTCCAAACTTTATATAATTCAGTTTTATTGGTTTCAGCGTATTGGTTAAGATTGATCTTGTATTTAAGTTTTGGACTGAGTTTCTCAAGACCGAAAAATTCAAATACATAATGCTGCTGGGTATCTTCAAGCTCCAATATTAAACCCGGCAAACCACTAAACTTATAAGGCCCGTCTGAAATTGGAATTTCTGAAGTGAACCAGGCTATATAATCTCTTCCGGCAAAAGAAGTTTTAGCTTTCTGAACCTCAAAATCTTTAATTTTCTTTTTCTCCGGTAGAATTTCCCATTTAAATTGATTCATTTCCTGGGTATAGTAAAATTGATCACGTGAAATAGTTCTCGTGAAAAACAGCTTATTTTCACTCCTATGCTTCAAAATAACATATTGAAAATCTGTAACCGCTTCCCGGGAAGTATGTGCAGTATTTCCTTTTCTAACAATAGGATTGGCCAGAGTTTTTGCCCGACTTGAAAATTTAGAAAGTTCGTCTCCGGCAAACAGGAGCATATATTCAGATTTCGATTTATCCAGATTGGTAGAGTCTAACTTATAAGTGAGCTTGTAGGTAACTTTATATTCGAATTTATCGGTGAGTTTTTGAGCACTGCAAATTGATGTAAACAAAATAAGTAGAAATATCAAGTAGGCTTGTTTCATAGTTTAAATTATTTCAGTTCTATGGGGTTATTTTTCTTCTTAAATTCCTCGCGATGTTCCTTTAATAATTTCTCCTTTTGACCGGGTTGAAAACCCATTGTAATCCCGGAACTTTCCATTATTACAAAGGGATTTTCAGCATACTCTTCTTTTATTTGTAAAAATCTTTCTCTACTAACCTCCAGATAATTTTCTGGATTAAACTCCATCGAAATTTCATCGTTCAATTCTTTGAAACCGGTAAGTTTAAAGGTATAATAACCTTTATTATCTGAAATTTCCAGGATCAGGCCCGGTAAGCCACGAAATTTATATGGCCCTTCTGAAACAGGTATCGCAGTAGTAAACCACGCGGTATAATTCCTTCCTGAAAAACTTGTTTTTGCCTTTTGTGCCCCAAAACCGGCTACATCTTTAGTCTCGGGCAATATTTCCCAATTCAAATCAGCAATTTCCTGTTTATACCGGTAATTGTCCTTGACTATTTTCTCAGTAAAAGAAACCTCTGCTGAGTTCTGCCTCTTAAAAATATAAAAGTTTAATGCCGACATTGGCATTTTGGACCTCATTTCATTAAAACTTTGTTGGGTTCGTTCGCGATCTTTATAAGCCTCTTTTATAGAATCTGCTATGTATTGGCCTTCGCTGGAAAATCGCGAAATCTTATCACCAATAAACAATACCATAGCTTCATTCTGGATAGACTTAGCATCTGTTGAATCTATTTGCCAGGTAAGGTTGTACGTAGCTTTGTATTTAAATTGATCTTCAATCTCTTTGTTTTGTGCAAAAGCGGAAGAAAAAATAAGACTGAAAATAATCAAAAGGAAAGTCTGCATTAGTGATGATATATTAAGGATTAGATTGATATGGTGAATAATTATTCAATAATAAGAATATATTTTTCCTAATAAAAATTTTAACTAAATAAATAGTAGTTCAACTAAAAATAAAGTTGTCGCATATTTAAAGAATTATCCAGCTTTATTAAATTTAATATCTTGGTAGATCCTTGAGAACCTTATCTAATGAATAAATTTATAAGAGCGCTAATTTTAATAGCGGGGCCATTATTATTTTTTATCCTTCAAATCATCGGAGCACCGCAATCTATGCCGCCGGCAGCTTTTGATATTCTTTGTATTACCATTTGGATGGCGCTCTGGTGGGTTACCGAGGTAATCCCAATTTCGGTTACCGCTTTATTACCCATTGTCATGTTCCCCTTAACCGGCGCTTTAGATATTGAAGCCACCACCGCTGCTTTTGGTCATAAATACGTGTTTTTATACCTGGGCGGATTTGTTCTCGCGGTAGCTATAGAAAAATGGGATTTACACCGAAGAATCGCGCTGAACATCATCAATCTTATTGGCAGCAAAATAAAATTTATAATCCTTGGCTTTATGATAGCCACAGCATTTCTTTCTATGTGGATCTCCAATACCGCAACTTCAGTTATGATGCTTCCAATTGGCACCGCGATAATAAGTCAGTTAAAAAACAATCCTTTTAGCAACGAAAATGAACCTTTGGTCTTTGGTAAAGCATTAATGCTCGCAATTGCCTATAGCGCTTCTATTGGTGGAATTGGAACGCTGATAGGAACACCACCAAACCTGGTTTTTGCGGGAATAGTTGAAGAGTTATACGGAATAGAGATCAGTTTTTTAAAATGGGCAATGTTAGGAATTCCTATCTCGGTTTTTCTGTTGTTTATCTGCTGGAAATACTTAACCAGTTTTGCTTTTAAATTTGATAAAGCTGAATTCCCGGGTGGAAGAGCCGAAATTAATAAACTACTGAAGTCTTTAGGAAAAATAAGCAAGCAGGAAAAAAGGGTGCTGGTTATCTTCGGTTGCACCGCTTTTTTTTGGATCACAAGATCATTTTTAATTCAGCCTTTTTTACCCTTTATAGATGATACTATAATAGCTATTATTGCGGCAATCGCACTCTTTATTGTTCCCTCCGGAAAAGAAACAAAACCTTTATTAAACTGGGAAGAAGCGGTGAAAATCCCGTGGGGAATTATTTTACTTTTTGGCGGCGGAATGGCATTGGCAAAAGGTTTTAGCGAAACAGGATTAGCCATTTGGATAGGCGAACAACTCACCTATCTACAAAACCTGCCGTTATTTCTATTAATATTAATTCTTGTCGCTGCCGTTAATTTTCTAACTGAAGTAACCTCTAACCTGGCTACTACGGCAATGCTACTTCCAATTTTAGCGCCTATGGCTTTGGCAATTGGACTTCACCCTTACTTATTATTAATAAGCGCAACACTGGCCGCATCCTGCGCTTTTATGTTGCCGGTAGCAACTCCACCAAACGCGGTAGTCTTTGGCTCCGGCTATTTAAATATTCCAGATATGATAAAAACAGGATTATGGATGAACCTGTTTTCTATTCTTTTAATAAGTATTTTAGTGTATTTCTTTTTACCCAGCATCTGGGGTTTTAAAGTGAACGAGATTCCAGAAGTTTTTGCATAAAAAAAACTTGTGACTGATCAAGGGGAAAACTTTTTTTAATCAACTTCCTTCTTTCTCGTTTTCAAAAAGTATTTAGGATTTACTCCATACTTTTCTTTAAAGATCTTAGAGAAATAACTCCTGTTATTTAAACCAATCGCGGTTACAATTTCAGAAATATTCTTTTCTGAGGTCATTAGCATTTCTTTGGCGGCTTCCAGCTTTTTATGCTGCATATATTTATTTACCGTAAGATCGTAAACATATTTAAAACCTTCCTGCAGTTTATTTACGTTTGTTCCCGCTTCTTTTGCCAGGGCTTCTACTGTTAAATTACTTCCTAAATCACCCTGAATGCGTTTTACCACATAATCTACCTTTTCAATGTCAGACTGTCTTAGTATCTGCGGAAGCTTATCGCCATCTTCGTCATCTTCATACTGGGCAATTTGAATAACGAGCATTTGAAATGTTTTACCTTCCAAATAAAGAGAACGTAAGAAACCGGTGAATTCCTTAGTATTAATCTCATTCATAATATCGGCAGCTTTTATACTATAGTTGCCCTGGTAGAAAAACTGCTTTTCGGCCACCGCATCCTGAAATAATCCTTTTAGTGTGGGTTCAAGATCTTTAAAATCGTAGTTACGCCTATGGGCAAAAACCGATCTAATAATTTCAAGGCTGGAAATGTGAGTTGCCTCGTTGGCTTTAAAATACAGTACGTGCCCATTATACCCGCTACTGGATACAATGATATTTTGATAAGCTTTTATTTCATTTACTTTCTCAGCATCCTGGAAAGAATGACCAATTGATCCCGCTGAGCAAAAAATAAACTTTAAGGGATGCACCGTGTTTAAGGCAAAATGAATTTCCACATCTTCATAAAACTTGCAGTTGTATGAAATGAAGCCCATTCCAGAGTCAAAACTAATTCCCCTAATATAGCCTTCGCCCACTTCTTTTGGCAATTCTATGGTGTATTCTCCACTTCCATTTTGAATTGGTGCATTAAGGTTTTTAGAAATATCCTGAATAATTTCATCTACTGGTAAAGTTTTTACATTTATCCTCATAAACTAAACGTGGGGAAGCCCCTTTATTTCGAATTTTAAAACTTAATATTAGTTTTATTTTAAATACAAACGAAGTGTTTTAACACTCGTTGAATTTCTGTAAAGTTAGAATATCCTTCGCAAATAGCAGTAAAAGCCATTAACAAATCGGTTTTAAGTTAATATTTAGAGCTTTTGCGTTAAACACTTTGCTTAATTGCAAGCTCAAAATACGCAATTGTGCCCGATTTCACGTCATAAACCGTAACTTTTATCTTAAAAACGGCAAGCAAAACAAATTAACAATCAGATATTTACATATTATTAATCGCGCCCTCTCCTACCCTGGTTAGGTACCAAATATATCGAATACTATGGATATTATTTTTCTTCTTTTGGGCCTTGAAGCTTTGGCAATAATTATTGTTTCCACATTTTTTGTGAAAAAAATAATTAAAACACTAAGAAAGAAGTAGCTGCCAACTACCTTTTAAATTCTCAAATTTCAAAACTTCCCCTTTTAAAACAAACATTCATTGGGTAAGTAAGTTTTAATGGATATTTTAGACAAAAATTGTATAAATTAAACTTGTTACAAAATGTCTAAGACTTACTATAATCCAGATGATTTAAGAAAATTCGGCGAAATAACCGAATGGAGTGAAGAATTAGGAAATAAATTTTTTGATTACTACGGAAAAGTTTTTGAAGAAGGAGCACTTTCTGCCAGAGAAAAATCGCTTATAGCCCTTGCTGTTTCGCACGTGGTAAAATGCCCATATTGCATTGATGCCTATACTAAAGACGGCTTGCAAAGAGGAATCACCAAAGAAGAAATGATGGAAGCCGTACACGCCGGTGCCGCTATTGAAAGTGGAGCTACCCTTGTACACGGTGTACAAATGATGAACAAATATGATAAATTGAGTATGTAAGTTTTATACTGAAATATTTAAATACAAAAATCATTTTCTTCAAATTAGCATAAAATGTAATTTTTACATGGCTTTACTCAAATCCTTATCGGCTAGAAAAAACGATCTTTCAAAACCAGAGAACCAACTTGCCTTTTTAAGCAACGGAATTTTTAAAGAAGGAGAACTTCCCTTTTTTAAAGATAAAATTGCCAAAACCGGTAATCACCCATTAAAACCTAAAAAACTGGAAATTCTTCAGCTTAATTTAGGCTATATGTGCAACCAGGTGTGTTCGCATTGTCACGTAGACGCTGGTCCCGATCGCAAGGAAATTATGACCAAACAAACCATGCAGCAGTGCCTGGAGGTTATTAAAACCACTAAAGCCCATACCTTAGATCTTACCGGCGGCGCACCGGAAATGAACCCCAATTTTAGATGGTTTGTAGAAGAAGCTTCTAAAGCAGGGATCAAAGATTTTATTGTTCGGTCTAATCTTACTATAATTCTGGCAAACAAAAAATACCACGACTTACCAGAATTCTTCAAAAAATATAATGTTCACGTAGTTTCCTCACTTCCCTTTTATAAAAAAGAGAAAACAGATAAACAGCGTGGAAACGGTGTTTTTGATAAATCTATCAAAGCCCTACAAATGCTTAACGCTGTGGGCTACGCACAGCCAGGAACAGATTTAAAACTGGATCTGGTTTATAATCCCGCCGGTGCCTTTCTACCTACCAACCAGCAAGCACTGGAACAGGATTTTAAAACCGCACTTAAAGAAGATTTCAATATAGATTTTGATAATCTTTTCGCGATTACTAACCTACCCATAAGCAGGTTTCTGGAATTTTTAATCGCTTCAGAGAACTATGAAGATTATATGTATGCGCTTGTAGAGGCTTACAATCCCGCCGCGGTTGAGAGTGTGATGTGCACCAATACCATTTCGGTGAGTTGGGATGGCTGGTTATACGACTGCGATTTTAATCAGATGTTAGAATTAAAAGTAGATAGCAAAGTGCAGCATATTAGCGATTATAACGAAGATTTGCTCAATAACCGGGAAATAAGAATTTCACAACATTGTTACGGCTGTACTGCAGGCGCAGGCAGTAGCTGCCAGGGAACAGTTGCATAATTTTCTCTTCTTAAATTTTAAACTTTGAGCCTTAAACCTACCGAAGCTTTATTAATTATCTTTACCAGGAATCCAGAACCGGGGAAAGTAAAAACCAGGCTTGCCAAAGATGTTGGCGATATAACTGCTTTTAAAATTTATAATTTCTTGTTGGAACATACTGTTTCGGTTACTAGAAATCTTGCTGTTGGCAAAGAAGTATATTATTCTGAAGGAATTGCCCAAAACGATATTTGGGACCCTGAAATTTATGCTAAAAAACTTCAGCAGGGAGAAGGCCTTGGAGAAAGAATGAAGAACGCCTTTGAAGAAGGTTTTAAAAATGGCTACCAAAATATTATAATTATTGGCAGCGATCTTTACGATTTACAACAGGAAGATTTGGAGAAAGCTTTTCAATTACTTCAGGAAAAAGATGCGGTAATTGGCCCGGCTACAGATGGCGGCTATTATTTATTGGGAATGAATCAATTGTTTCCAGAAGTTTTTCAGAATAAAGAATGGGGAACCTCATCGGTTTTGGAGGATACTTTAAAAGACTTAAAAGGAAAAAATATTGGTTTGCTTGACGCCAGGAACGATGTAGATTATTATTCAGATATTAAAGATCATAGAGATTTTCAGCAATTTTTTAAAAATTAAAAAATGATTAAAGAAATACAGGAAACTACTAAATACCTGAAGGAAAAAGGATTCGAAAACCCGGAAGTTGGAATTATACTCGGTACCGGCTTAGGTCAGCTCTTAGACGAGATAAAAATAGAAATTGAGGTTAGTTACAATCATATTCCGCATTTCCCAACTGCAACGGTAGAATTCCATAAAGGAAAATTAATTTTTGGAGAACTGGAAGGAAAAAAAGTAATGGTCATGCAGGGACGTTTCCATATGTATGAAGGCTACACGATGCAAGATGTCACTTTTCCTGTACGCATTATGCACCAGCTGGGTATTAAAAAACTCCTGGTTTCTAATGCTTCCGGCTCGGTAAATTTAAAATTTAAAAAAGGCGAACTTATGCTAATTGACGATCATATTAATTTGCTGGGAGATTCCCCTTTAGCCTTTAAAGGAGTTTCACAAATGGGCGAACGCTTTGTTGATATGAGCGCGCCTTACGATGCTGAAATGAATAAAGCATTTGAAACTATCGCTAAAAAAGAAAGAATCACACTGCACAAAGGAGTCTACGCGGCACTTTTAGGTCCGCAATTGGAAACTCGTGCCGAATATAGAATGTTGCAGGTTTTGGGAGCAGATGCTGTGGGAATGAGTACCGTGCCCGAAATTATTGTGGCCAATCATTTAAAGCTACCGGTTTCAGCTATTTCTGTAATTACGGATGAAGGTGATCCCGATAACCTGAAACCGGTAAATATTGACGAAATTATCTCAATGGCTGAAAAAGCAGAACCTAATATGATTAAGCTTTTTAAGGAAGTAGTAAAATCTGTTTAAGTAAACTAGCGCCGAACAAATTCAAAAGGATATTTAGAAAATAAAACTTTAATTTCGAAGCAAGCCCTGGAGCTTTTAAATCTCGATTATCGAGCACATATGGAACACATTGTTATTATAGGAAATGGAATTGCGGGAATTACCTGTGCGAGGCATATTAGGAAAAATTCCGATGCAAAAATTACTGTAATTTCTGCGGAAAGCGAATATTTCTTTTCCCGTACAGCCATTATGTATGTGTATATGGGCCATATGAAATGGAATCACCTAAAACCTTATGAAGACTGGTTTTGGGAGAAAAATAGAATTGAATTAAAAAAAGCCTGGGTTGATACCATAGATTTTGAAGAAAAAACATTGCATTTTTCTACAGAAGAAACAATGAACTACGATAAGTTGGTTTTGGCAACGGGTTCGGTTTATAATAAATTTGGTTGGGAAGGTCAGGATTTAGAGGGTGTGCAGGGCCTGGTTTCTAAACAGGATCTGGAACTACTGGAAGAAAACACCAAAAACTGTAAGAAAGCAGTAATTATTGGCGGCGGACTTATAGGCGTAGAACTCGCCGAAATGCTCAAAACCAGGAATATTGAACTCACTTTCTTAATTCGGGAAGAAGCTTTTTGGCATAATGTCTTGCCCATCCAGGATGCTAAAATGATCTCTAAACATATCAAATCCCACGGCGTAGATCTTAGAGAGAAAATAGAACTGGATAAGATTGTTGCGAATGAAAATGGAAGAGTTAAATCTATAATCACAAAATCCGGAGAAGAAATCGAATGCCAGTTATTGGGCCTTTGCACCGGAGTTAGACCAAATATAGATTTTCTTAAAAACTCTCCATTAGAAACAGATAGAGGAATTCTCGTTGATGAATATTTACAAACCAACATCAAAGATGTTTACGCTATTGGTGATTGCGTCCAAATAAAGCAACCTTTACCTCATCGTAAATCTATTGAAGCAGTTTGGTATGCCGGCCGTATGATGGGCGAAACTCTTGCACAAACCTTAACCGGTAATGCGATGAAATACAAACCGGGAAACTGGTTTAATTCGGCTAAATTCTTCGATATTGAATACCAAACTTACGGCAATGTTTCGGCAAAACCGGGCGATAACGAAATGCATTTTCACTGGCAGCATAAAGATAATACCAAAGCTATTACGATCGCCTTTGATGCGAATTCAAATAAATTCCTTGGAATAAACACCTTCGGAATCAGAATGCGCCATTCAGTTTTTGATCAATGGCTTAACGAAAACAGAAAAATAGATCACGTTTTGGCCAATCTAAAACAAGCCAATTTTGATCCCGAATTTTACACTCGTTACGAGAAAGACATTTTTAAAAGTTTTAAAGAGAATCTACAGAAAGCATGAGCAAAATAGAACATAACATGTCTCTTACGACAGAAGCACCGGCAAAACTTTCTACCACGCAAAGACTAGCCAGCGGCATAGGTCTAGTCGGCCTTTTTATCTTAGTGCTTGCAGTTGCAAACGTGAATTTTCCCAATAAAACTTTATTCCTAAGTTTATCCCTGGGGCTTATCGCAGTTGGGACCATAATTTTTGCAAACGATCTCTATTTAGGAAAACACGAAGGCATAAAAAATGATGGCGTTTGGTTTAAATCACTAAGCGGGCGCGGGTTTTGGGCCTGGATCCTGGGCATTAGCCTTACCCTTTTTTATGTGGTTTTGTATTGGTATCCACAATATTTAGGATTAAATGCCGATGGCGCCAACACCGGTATTATTGCTTTATTCGATCCTTTAAGCCAATTCATTAGCGGAAATCCTGCCAGTCAATGGTTTGTTTATGGCACGCTTTATACGTTGGCTATTCTTATTTTCGGCTATAAATTTATTCTCAAATATCGCAATAACCGATATGAGGTAATTCGTACATTTTCGGTGATGTTCTTTCAGTTGGGTTTTGCATTTCTACTTCCCGAAATTTTAATCCGGCTAAACCAACCTTACTATAATCCAGCTAATATTTGGCCGCTTAACTACGATTTGTTCACCGATTATAAGATCAACGAATTCCTTTCGGCAGGCAATGTTGGAGTAATTATGCTCGCTTTTGGTTTGATTTCCATTTTTGTAATCACCCCAATTTTAACTTATAAATATGGAAAACGTTGGTATTGCAGCTGGGTTTGTGGCTGTGGTGGCCTCGCGGAAACAGCCGGTGATCCTTACCGCCAGCTTTCTAACAAATCTCAATATGCCTGGAAGATAGAACGCTGGGTGATTCATAGCGTTCTTGTTTTTGTAACGGTAATGACCATCGCGGTTTTATATTCCTTCTTAGGTGACAGCGCCAACGATTTCTGGCTTACCAAAGACGTTTTCCTTTGGAGCACTGCCGGTTTTCTTACTTTGTTTTTCGCGGTAATTATGATTTTTAAACGCAAGGAATTAGCGAAGGATGCTAAATATGGCGCTGTTGGTTATTTAGTGGTGATCTTGTCAATAATAAGCCTCAATTATTTCAGCGGAAATGGGAATATCTTTTTCTTCGGCGGTTACCAGCTTCGGGAATGGTATGGCTTCTTAATTGGCGCTGCATTTTCTGGTGTAATCGGCGTAGGCTTTTATCCGATATTTGGAAGTCGCGTTTGGTGCCGGTACGGTTGCCCAATGGCAGCGATCTTAGGCATGCAGCAACGGCTTTTTTCTAGATTTAGAATCACTACCAACGGCGGCCAGTGTATTTCCTGTGGAAATTGCTCTACCTATTGCGAAATGGGAATTGATGTTCGCGCTTATGCTCAAAAAGGTGAAAATATAGTGCGTTCAAGTTGCGTTGGCTGTGGAATCTGTTCTGCAGTTTGCCCGCGTGGCGTTTTAAAACTTGAAAATGACGATATGGACGGAAGGATAAATTCTGAAGAAGTGCTACTGGGAAATGATGTAGATCTAATGGATTTGGTAAACCAGAAATCGAAGTAAATGCCGCAAAAAAATCAGGAATCTGAGAGGAAAACTCCGACCAATGAATCAGAAAAATATTCTGCCAATGATAAAAAATTTCAGGATATAAAACCCTCTGGAGGGATTAAGGTTATTATTCCGGCTTATAACGAAGAGGAATCCATAGCTAAAGTCATTGCAGAAATTCCTGAAATTGTTCAGGAAGTAATTGTGGTAAGCAACAATTCTACCGATGCCACAGAAAAAAATGCTAAAAACGCCGGCGCCACAGTGCTACAGGAAAACCGCAAAGGTTACGGCTACGCCTGTCTAAAGGGAATGGATTATATTTCAAAACAGCCCTTCGACAAGCTCAGGACTAAACCCGATATTATTGTTTTTCTTGACGGCGATTACAGCGATTTCCCGGCCGAATTAACTAAAATCATCTCTCCAATTATTGAAGAAAATAAAGACCTGGTTATTGGTTCCAGAGTTAAAAGATTACGTGAAAAAGGCTCAATGACTTTTCCGCAGATATTTGGAAACTGGCTGGCCACTTCACTAATGAAACTATTTTTTAACGCCAGGTTTACAGACCTGGGTCCCTTCAGGGCAATTAAATACGATAAGTTGCTGGAACTCGAAATGCAGGACAAAACTTACGGCTGGACGGTAGAAATGCAATTAAAAGCCTTAAAAAAAGGATTTTCTTACACCGAAGTTCCCGTACATTACAAAAACAGGATTGGCACTTCAAAAGTTTCGGGAACCGTGAAAGGTGCTATCTTTGCAGGAGTAAAAATCCTGGGTTGGATCTTTAAATACAGTTTTAAGTAATGGATTTAGCCATTATCATCATATATACCCTTGCCCTGCTGCTTATTTTCTTCTACAGTATCTCGCAGTTGCATTTATTATTGAATTATCTAAAAGCCAAAAAACAGGTAGATGCTTCGGAAAAATTCAACCTGGAAGATCCTTCTGAAACACCTTTCGTCACTATTCAACTTCCACTTTACAACGAACTTTATGTCGTGGAACGCCTGCTGAAAAATATTGCGGAAATTGATTATCCACGTAAAAAATTAGAAATCCAGGTTTTAGATGATTCTACCGATGAATCGGTTGAGAAAATTAAAACCCTTGTAGACCAACTTCAAACAACCGGACTCGACATCCAACATATTACCCGAAAAGACCGAAGCGGTTTTAAAGCCGGTGCTTTAAAAGAAGGTTTAAAAATCGCTAAAGGAGAGTTTATCGCGATTTTCGATTCCGATTTTTTACCTAAAAAAGACTGGTTGTTGCAGACAGTGCCCTATTTTAAAGATCCTGAAATTGGAGTGGTGCAAACGCGATGGGGCCATATTAATCGCGACTATTCTTTACTTACCAGAATCCAGGCTTTTGCATTAGATTTTCATTTTATCCTGGAACAAACCGGCCGTAATTTTGGACGGCATTTTATCAACTTTAACGGGACTGCAGGAATATGGAGGAAAGAATGTATTTTGGACGCAGGAAACTGGAGCGGGGACACTTTAACCGAAGACCTTGATCTAAGCTATCGCGCGCAACTTAATAACTGGAAGTTTAAATACCTGGAAAATGTAGAAACTCCCGCCGAATTGCCAGTGGCAATAAGCGCGGCGCGTTCGCAACAATTTCGATGGAATAAAGGCGCTGCAGAGAATTTTAAAAAGAATTTCAAGAAGTTATTGAAAGACAAATCGGTTCCGTTTGGCACTAAGTTTCACGCATTTTTTCATCTTTTAAATTCCAGTATGTTTTTAATCATCCTGGTGTTAGCCGTGTTGAGTATTCCGGTATTATTTATCAAAAACAACAATCCGCAGTTTGGCTGGTATTTTAATTTGGTGGCTTTCTTCCTAATAAGCACGCTTATTTTCTTTCTATGTTATTACGCGGTTTATACGAAGATTCATGGTAAGAGTTTTAAAAGCTTTTTGAAGTTTATAGGAATGTTTTTTACTTTCTTTTCGGTAGCGATGGGATTTTCGGTTCACAATTCCCTGGCCGTCTTGGAAGGACATTTTGGGAAAAAATCGGCTTTTATTAGAACTCCAAAATTCAACGTAAGTTCCCTCAACGATTCCTGGAAAAAGAATATTTATATTCAGCAGAAATTTTCATTAAGCATTGGGGTTGAATTTGCTTTATGGCTGTATTTTGGTTTCGGACTCTATAGCGCCTTTATGCTGAACGACTTTAGCCTCGCCATTTTTCACCTGATGTTGTTTATAGGCTTTGGGTTTGTGGTTTTTAGATCGGTAAGAATATAGTAGGATGAATCACAAGCCGTCCTTGCGTCATTACGAACGAAGTGAAGTAATCTCTTCATTATTACACAAGTATAGATTGCTTCGTCCCTCGCAATGACGACTAATTTTTAATAAAAATATGCCGTGCTGGATTTCCTTAAAAATCATAAGTTTTCCATTCTCCTAATTTTAACGGGAATTGCTTTTTATTGGTCTTTCGCCTACGATCTAAACCGCGCTGATTTTATAAAATTAATCAGTCTTTATACAGGCATATTTTTTATCAGTTTTAAGCTTATTCAGTTAGAAAAGAATAATTTTTGGTTCCTGGTAGGAGTTGCAGTTTTATTCCGACTCGTTTTTATTGCAGCCACCCCAAATCTTTCGCAAGATTTTTATCGCTTTATCTGGGATGGACAATTGATTATGAACGAAATAAATCCATATTTATCGGTGCCTAATGATTTGAAAGAGCTCACAACTTCTCTCGAATTCACACAGCAAAAATTAATACAGGGAATGGGCAGTTTGAGCGCCGGCAACTTCACCAGCTACCCACCTGTAAACCAGTTGCTTTTTGCAATTTCAGCAATTTTAGGAGGAAAGAGTATTTTGGGTTCTGTGGTTGTAATGAGATGTTTTATCATTTTAGCCGACCTGGGGGCGCTATATTTTGGAAGAAAATTATTGCTAAAATTAAAGCTACCCACCCACCAGATCTTCTGGTTTATTTTAAATCCGTTTATCATCATAGAGCTCACCGGAAATCTTCATTTTGAAGGTGTAATGCTGTTTTTCTTACTCTGGTCTATTTATTTATTACATCAGAAAAAATGGGTTTGGAGCGCAATTTTACTTGGAATATCAGTTTCGGTAAAATTGCTTCCTTTATTGTTTTTGCCGCTTTTATGGAATTATTTTGTAAAAAGCAGAAAGACCGAAAATTCAGATATTCCGGGTCTAAATTTCAAGAAGCTGCTGGGCTATTATTTCATCGTTGGACTAACAGTAATAGCTAGTTTTCTACCTTTTATTTCTTCGGAATTTATCTCCAATTTTTCAGCAAGTATTGCGCTATGGTTTCAGAAATTCGAGTTTAACGCAAGTATTTATTATATAATTAGATGGATTGGATTTCAGCTAAAAGGCTACAATATTATTGGCACAGCCGGGAAAATCCTACCTCTAATTGTAATTTTAATTCTAGCAGGACTGGCCTTTTTCAGAAGAAATAATTCAACCCAAAAGCTAATTGGCACTATGCTGCTGGGAGTCTCGGTTTACTTTTTTCTTTCAACAACCGTACATCCCTGGTATATTGCCACCCCACTTTTGCTTTCGGTTTTTACCAAATTCAGGTTTGCACTGGTATGGTCGTTTTTGGTAATGCTAAGTTATTCGGCTTATACCATTAACGGATTCCAGGAAAATTACTGGTTAATTGCGGTTGAATATATTCTTGTTATAGGAATCTTCCTAATAGAAATTTTTAAACCGAAATTACTCACCAGACTTCCGTATTATAAATAAATTCCTAATATAAACAATTCCCCCAAAAAAGTGGGCGGCAATTAAAACCGGGTCATCCCGAAAAATGCCGTAAGTAAAAATAAGAATTGATCCCACGAGGCTTATAATCCAGAATTTAAGCGGTAAATCTGACTCCTGGTTTCTTTCGGCATGAATCCATTGATAAATAAAACGCGCAGTATAAATAAGTTGCCCCACAATTCCAAGAGCAATAAGCCATATAGAAATATTGTCGCCTTTAATAAGATCTTCCCAGTCTAACTGCCCAAATAAGCCTATATATAATGCGATTAGAATTGGCAAAACAATGACATAAACCTTGAACATTATGCCAGATTCTCCCCATTTACCCTGTAACTGAAGGTTTCTAAAATAACCGCCATACACCAGGAATTGTCCTAGCATAATAGCCATATCGTCTCGAAGATACCCGTAGATAAAAAGTAAAACAGCACCCTGCAGGCTCAGCTTCCAAAATAGCGTTGGTGTTTCAATTTTTTTGTTTTTCTCTGATTTTATCCACTGCATTATTAATCTTGCAGAAAATAAAAGCTGGGCTAAAAAACCAATGGCATATACTATCCAACTACTACTCATATCTTCATCTCAACTTAACTAAAAAATGGCACAAAAAAAGCTGTTCAATAATACATTAAATGCATTTCTGAACAGCTTTAAAGTCTAATAATAATTTGTTAATTACATATCTAACAAATAAGCAAAGATTAAGGGCGCAACAATGGTTGCATCACTTTCTATAATATGTTTTGGAGTGTTTATATCTAGTTTTCCCCAGGTAATTTTCTCGTTAGGAACCGCTCCCGAATAAGAACCGTAACTGGTAGTTGAATCTGAAATCTGGCAGAAATAGCTCCAAAAAGGAGTATCGGTTCTTTCCATATCCTGGTACAACATTGGCACCACGCAAATTGGGAAATCGCCCGCAATACCACCACCAATTTGGAAGAAACCAATTCCCTCTTTAGAATTGTTGGTGTACCAATCGGCAAGAAAAGTCATATACTCAATTCCCGACTTCATGGTGCTGGCTTTTAATTCACCTTTTAGCACATAGGAAGCAAAAATATTACCAAGCGTACTATCTTCCCAACCGGGAACAACCATTGGTAAATTCTTTTCGGCTGCGGCATACATCCATGAATCTTTAAGATCTATTTCGTAATGCTCTTCCAAAACCCCCGAAAGTAATAACTTATACAGAAATTCATGCGGAAAATAACGTTCGCCACTAGCCTCAGCATCTTTCCAAATCTTTACAATATGCTTCTGAATTCTTCTAAAAGCTTCTTCTTCCGGAATACAGGTATCGGTTACCCGGTTAAGCCCTTTTTCAAGTAAATCCCATTCATCCTGAGCGGTTAAATCACGATAATGTGGTACTCTTTTATAATGAGAATGAGCCACCAAATTCATTACATCTTCTTCAAGGTTTGCACCGGTACAGGAAACAATATGCACCTTATCTTTCCGAATCATTTCGGCAAAAATCTTACCTAATTCAGCAGTACTCATAGCTCCTGCAAGGGAAACCAACATTTTTGAGCCGCCTTCAAGTTGCTTTTCGTAATCTTTTGCAGCATCTACAAGTGCTGCGGAATTAAAATGTAAATAATATTTTTCTATAAATTGGGAAATCGCTCCTTTACTCATCTTCGTCTTCTTCGTTATAATTTTGGTATTTGAATTTGTAGCTCAGCATTTTGTAATACAACTTGGCCGCAAGAAAATCTGATGATTTTTCATTCTCATTTGGGCAAAGTTCTACAATGTCAAAACCTACAACATTTTTCTTTTTAAACATCATTTTTAGGAATTCCAGCGTCTCGTACCAGAAAAGGCCTCCTGGCTCCGGCGTGCCGGTAGAGGGTAAAATAGAAGGATCAAATGCATCTAAATCTATAGTGATAAATACATTTGGCGTCATTTGTCCAATAGCATCATCCTGCCAGTCTTCATAAAGATCGTGAGCAAAATACACCTGGTTTTCATCCATATGTTCTACTTCAGAAACATCCATAGAACGAATTCCAACCTGCAATAAATTTGTCTTTTTACTAGCCTCGTGCAATGCGCAGGCGTGATTACAAGTAGAACCTTCATATTCTGGTCTAAGATCGGCATGAGCATCTAATTGCACCACGGTAAGATCTTCAAAACTTTCATTAAAAGCTCTAATAGTCCCGATAGACACTGAATGTTCTCCTCCAAAAATAGTAACAAACTTCTCCTGCTTTATGTAGTTTTTTACCGTTTTATATACGGTATCTACCATTTTCTCGGGTGAAGAATCTTCGGTTACTGCAGGTGCCAGATAAATTCCTTTTTTATAGACTTCAGATTTTGTTTCAATATCATAAAGTTCCATATTCTCTGAAGCTTCTAAAAATGCGTCAGGGCCCTTATCTGCTCCTTTTTGCCAGCTACTGGTTCCATCGTACGGCACCGGTATTAATACCACTTTCGCGTCGTCTATTCGCGAGTATTTATCTGGTATTCCGGCGTAATTCTTTTTACTCATTGTAATGCTAAATTGGTTGTTGTTGGTTATATAAATTTATAAAAAATTAATTGCTTCCATTATAACCCAGAATTTTAAGCATATCCTCGGCATTTTGTTCAGGGCTAAATAAACTGGTTTTTATATTTCCATCTTGGTCTTTATCGATAAGAAGATGTTTTGGCTGCGGAATTAAACAGTGGTGCAAACCACCGTGACCTCCAATAGTTTCCTGGTAAGCCCCGGTATTAAAAAAGCCGATATAAAGTGGTTTTTCCTTTTTATACTTAGGAAGATAAATGGCGTTTACGTTCTGCTCTGAATTATAATAATCGTCACTGTCGCAAGTTAATCCTCCAAGTAAAACACGTTCATATTCATCATTCCAACGGTTTACCGGCAACATCACAAACTTTTTGCTTATGGCCCAGGTATCTGGTAGAGTAGTGATAAATGAAGAATTGATCATATTCCATTTCTCACGATCGTTTTGTTGTTTTTGATACAAAATCTCGTAAATAGCACCACCGCTTTCTCCTACGGTAAAACTTCCAAATTCGGTAAAAATATTAGGGACATCAACTTCAGCTTCCTCGCAATATAATTTGATTTGATTAATAATCTCGTCTACCATATAGGCGTAATCGTACTCAAAGTGAAGTGAATTTTTTACCGGGAACCCTCCACCAATATTTAGGCTGTCCAGCTCTGGACAAACTTTTTTCAGGTTTACATAAACGCGTAAACATTTCTGTAATTCGTTCCAATAATAGGCTGTATCACGAATACCCGTATTAATAAAGAAATGGAGCATTTTTAGAGAAACCTGGTCGTTTTCCTTTATTTGCTTATTATAAAAAGGTACAATATTCTTATAACCTATTCCCAACCTGGAAGTATAGAACTCAAATTTTGGCTCTTCTTCTGAAGCAATCCTGATTCCGATAGGAAATTTACCGTTAATCTTTTCAGCCAAAAGGTCTATTTCTTCGTAATTATCGATAATTGGAATACAGTTCTTATGACCATCATTTAACAGTCTGGAAATATTTTCTACGTATTGATCGCGCTTAAACCCATTACACAGCACGTAAGTATCATTGGTAATTTTACCAGATTTTTTAAGCTGCTCCACAATATTAATATCAAAAGCCGAAGAGGTTTCAATATGAATATCGTTTTTTAAAGCTTCGTTTAATACGTGCTGAAAATGTGAACTCTTGGTACAATAACAATAATTATAACTTCCTTTATAATCGTGTTTTGCCATAGCATCTGCAAACCACTTTTTGGCCCGACCAATATTTTCTGAAATTTTGGGCAAATAAGTGAATTTTAATGGAGCACCATATTCCTTTACAAGCTCCATTAAATCTATGTTATGGAATTTTAATTCGGTGCCTTCCAAAGTGAATTCTTCCTGTGGAAAATAATAAGTCTGGTCTATTAAATCGCTGTATTTCGTATTCAATTGATTGGTTTATATATTAAAGGTAAAAATTTAGGCATTAATTTTTCGCATCAAAAGAAACGACTGGTAAATTAATGTTAAGAAAGTGAGTTGAATTAATTGATTTGAAGCCTGAAAGGGTTTCAGAAAAAATAAAATTAAAGAGCGGAGAGCGCTCACATTTGTTTAGGTTATAAAATCCTGTCAATTAATTGTATGCATTAAAGTTTTTAAATAAAAAACCGGAAAAGGAAAATCCTAATCCGGTTCAAAAATATTAAAAAACTTAATACGGAATCACTTTTTTTAAAGCATTCCTAAATTTATAACTTCCTGATCTGTAAGCCTTCTAAATCGGCCTCTTGGTAGGTCTTTTTTTGTTAGTCCGCCAAAAACTACACGATCCAGTTTTTCTACTTCATAACCCTGACTTTTAAAAAGTCGTTGAATAATATGGTTTTTTGTACTGTTGGTTTCTATCCCAACTTCGTTCTTTGGTCTCTCAGCAATATAACTAATATCCTGAATGTTTACTTTCCCGTCTTCCAGGATCACACCGTTCCTAATTTTCTCTAAGTGTTCTACAGAAAGTGGTTTGGTTAGATTTACCTGGTAAATTTGTCTAATTCCATTTCTTGGCTTACCAAGTCTTTTAGCTAGAGTACCATCGTTAGTAAAAACCAATAATCCCATGGCCTGGGTATCTAATTTCCCTACAGGATCAAGCTTTGCTTTGGTAGCTTTAGCCATAATATCCATTACGGTTTTCCCTCCTTTTTCGGTACTGCCGGTAACATACACTCCTTTTGGCTTATTAAGCACAAAATATTCAGGCTTATCTGGATTCACGCTTCTTCCATCAAACTTCACCTCATCGGTTGGGGCTACCTTAAAGCCCATTTCGGTCACCACTTTTCCATTAACGGTTACATTTCCGGCAGAAATAAAGATATCGGCATCACGGCGGGAACAAATTCCGGCGTTTGCAATATATTTATTTAAACGAATTCCATCGGTTTTGGAAGGGGTTTTAGGAGCGGACTGCTGCTTTTTTATAGGCGCATTGCCGCGGGCCATAGACTTTTTAGAGTTTCCACCACCCTGTCTTCCGCTAACTTTTCCACCTTTAGATTTATCGTTTCTACTCATATCGCTAATTTTTTGCAAAGGTACTCTATTGATTTATAGTGGCATTCTATTTCGCCTAAAGATTTTACACCATATTTTGATTAAAAACCAGCAGATTAATAATCTACCCGATCGCCCTTAGCCTCCCATTTTTGAAAAATCGGAAGTCCTTCTTCTCGCATTAAATTTTCAAAAGGAATTTTACGATCGTCCATTTTCAGTGCAATTTCATCGTAAATAAACTGGTCGTCAAAACCTATTTTAGCTGCATCTTCCCTGGTTAGCGCGTAATAAACTTTTTTAGGGCGCGCCCAGTAGATTGCTCCCAAACACATGGGGCAAGGCTCGCAGGAAGTATATAAAATACAATTTTCTAATTGAAAATCCTGCAATTTTTCACAGGCTTTTCTAATCGCAACGACTTCTGCATGTGCTGTAGGATCGTTACTGGCTGTAACTTTATTGTTAGCTTCAGCTATAATTTCGCCATCTTTTACAATTACGGCTCCAAAAGGACCGCCCTGGCCTTTATCCATTCCTTCTTCGGCTAATTGAATAGCTCTTTTCAGAAAATAGCTATGATCTTTTTTCATATAAATTTTTGAATAAAATGATTAGAATACTCTGTTGAGCACTTCTTGAATATCTATAAGCAGAATGCTGAAAACACCTACTACAATTATTAATTTAAGAATATTATGGAGCAATAAATATTGCCATTTTGCCTTGCTGAAATAAAGAAACAACAGGAAAAACACGAGTAACAGCAGCGATACATAGAAATAGTAATTCATATAGCCAGTATCATACCGCGTGATTAAAAGCAAAATGGGAACAATAGCCAAAACACATAAGACTGAAAGAAATAGCTTACTAAGTCGTTCACCATAAACTACCGGGATGGTCTGGTAATTTTGAATTAAATCGCCTTTCATATTTTCCAAATCTTTCACTAATTCACGCATCACAATCATTAAATAAAGGAAAGTCGCGTGGATAAAAATTACAGTTTCAAAATTTTTATAGTACACAAACACCACAAAAAATGGTGTAATGGTTAAAATGGAAGCAACAAGATTCCCCAGGAACAATATTCGCTTTAAACGATGGGAATACAACCAAATCGCAAAAATGTAGATTGAAAAGAAAACTACCGCTCTAAACGAAACATAACTCGCGAAGAAAATAGCAAGCAAATTAAGTATGAAATAGCCTGAAAGTTTTGTACGCTGACTTACAAACCGGTCTAACATTGTTTTTTTAGGCCTGTTAATAAGGTCTTTTTCGCTATCGTAGAAATTATTGATAATATATCCGGAAGCGATTACCGTTGCTGAAGAAAGGATGAGAAAAAATAAATTATCGTCAAAAAGAATTTCACGTAAAGGCAGCTCTGGCGCTAAAATAAATGCCGAAGTAAGATATTGTGCTACGATGAGCACAAGGATATTATAACCACGAACCACCGAAAACAAACTAAGCATTTTCAGCAATAAGCGCTTATTAGAAGAGGACGCCATGAAGGGTGAAATTTAGAAGTTATAAACCACTTCTAATTTGTAATCTTTAAGAGCTTTTCTGGCTTTTTCAATATCTTCAGTAAAACCTAAAATATAGCCACCACCACCAGAACCACAAAGTTTCAGGTAGTAATCGTTGGTATCAATTCCGTGTTTCCATAGTTTATGAAATTGGGCAGGAATCATTGGTTTAAAATTGTCCAGCACAACGTGAGAAAGCCTTTTTACGTTACTGAATAAGGATTTCACGTCCCCTTTAAGAAAATCGTCTACACAGGCATCGGTATGTTTTACAAATTGCTCTTTAAGCATTTGACGGAAACCTTCCTGTTTCATATTTTCCATAAAAATCCCAACCATAGGGCCGGTTTCACCAGTGCTCCCGCTGTCTAATAAAAATACCGCACCCTGGCCATTTTCCGTTTGAGATGGAATACCGGCGGGCTCAATATTATCTTTAGAATTTATAAGAATTGGTATACTTAAATAACTATTAAGCGGATCTAAACCTGAAGATTTTCCGTGGAAAAAAGATTCCATTTCTCCGAAAACTTTTTTCAGTTTTAATAATTTCTCCCGGGTAAGATTTTCTAAAACAGTAATTTTCCCGGTTGCGTATTTATCGTAAATAGCAGCAACTAAAGCACCACTACTTCCCACACCATACCCTTGCGGAATAGTAGAATCAAAATACATGCCTTTTTCAATATCTGCATTTAAAGCAGTTATATCAAATTGCACAAGCTCTGGATTGTTTTTCTGAAGTTCGTTAAGATAATCGGCAAAACGGCGTAAACTTTTATTAGAAGCAATAGCTGCTTCAGAAGGATCTTCATCTACTTTTAAAGCTCCATTATAAAAATTATAAGGAATGGATAAACCTTTGGAATCTTTGATAATTCCATATTCTCCGAAAAGAAGAATTTTTGAATAAAATAAAGGTCCTTTCATATTCTAATGTTTTAATTCAATGGAAGCTTTGATTTTAGCCTTCACTTAAACTTGCAATTTCTTTACAATAATTATTCATTATTGTGGTAACCAGATAGTGTTGCTGCTTTTTTTCAAAAAACACATACCAGGTTGTACGCTTATTAGGTTTATAAAAAATATAATAAGTACCTAAGAAACGTAAGTTCTCCGGAGTGATTTTATGCGGAAAACTGTCTATTTTCGTTGTAACAAAATCAACAATTTTATCAACATAATTTTGTGCATTTTCTTTAAAAGAAAAATAGTCTTGCCTAAAAAGAGGATGCAAATAATTATCAAAATACTCTAAGGTGGATCTGGTAAAAATTACTTTTTCCACGGATATTCATTAATCCTTTTACGCATTTCTGCTTTAAATTCTTCGCCAGTCAAACCGTTCTCCCATTCCTTATCGAAATCGAATTCCTCATTCCTGTCCTTAATAGCCTTAATCTCATTAAGAACATTTTCATCTTCCAGGTCTTTCAACCAATCCAGCAGTTCGAATCTTTTAAAATCTACTTGCATAGCGAATGCTTTTAGCTAAAAATACGAATAATTATTAAACCCTGTTTTTTAGCTTATTGTATAGAAACAACTTTTTCTGCTCCCTTTCCTACAACATCGCAAATATACTGCCCTTTTTCACAATAGGCAACAAGCTCATTCTTAATGAATTCTAAAACTTTTGTTTTATTTGCCTCGGGATAAAGCACATGTACGTTAGCACCTGCGTCCAATGTGAAACAAATAGGCGTTTCGGTAGCTTCCCTAAACTCCCAGATTTTATTGATAATCTGTAATGTATTAGGCTTCATCAAAATAAAATAAGGATTGCTACTCATCATCATCGCGTGAAGTGTAAGCGCCTCACTTTCTACAATAGAAATAAACTTTTCTAAATTTCCGGAAGCAAAAACCTCTTTCAATTTGTCTAAATTTGAATGCGCCTGGGCAAAACGATTTTCAGCAAATGGATGGCCGTGCATTAAATTATGACCAACACTGCTGCTCACCTGTTTTTGGCCTTTGTCTACCAACAAAATAGTATCCTGGAAACTTTTAAAAACTTCATTAACTTCAAACGGATATTTTATTCCGAAGAGATCACTGCTTCCCGGGATATCTTTATGTTCTCCCCACTCAATTAATTCTCCTTCCAAACTACGGCAGGCGCTTCCTGAACCCAATCTTGCTAAGAATGAGGCTTTTTTATAAAAATATTCTTCATTATTAGTTTGTATAGCTTCTAATTCCTTTTCCAAACTCATTACGCAAAGCGCGAGAGCACTCATCCCACTGGCCGAAGATGCAATTCCGCTACTATGTGGAAAAGAATTTTCGGTATAAATCTTAAAGCTATATTCTTTTAAAAACGGGCAGTAAGTTTCAATTCTTTCAAAAAATTGTTGAATTTTCGGTTTAAAATCTTCCTTCTTTTTTCCTTCAAAATAAAGTTCAAAATCAAAAGATTCAGATTTTCCTGATTTCTTCTGAAATTCCAGTTTGGTAGTGGTTTTGCAATTATTCAAGGTAAAACTCACCGATGGATTTGCCGGAATCTGGTTTTCCTTTTTTCCCCAATATTTTACCAATGCGATATTGCTGGGAGATTGCCAGGTTACTTCTCCTTTCTCTATATTATTCGAAATTTGCTTGGAAATAAAATCCTTTTCAGGCATAATCAATATTTTAAAACTATGAATATTGGAGCTTAATAAACCAAATATCCCAAATTAAGAAGCAAAGATATGTTTTATGTTTTGGGAATTTTCTTTCCCGGTTCAAATAAATTTATATTTTAGTAGTTGAAAACTCACAAGCTTAGCGTCTGAAATAGTGATTTTTACACAATCTATTTCAGGAAACAAATGCTTGAGCGGTTTTAATTTTACTTTGAAAATCAACCAGGAATGACCAAAAAACTCTTTTTTCGAAGTTCGGTGGCCATTGGCATTTGTTTGCTGTTCGGTTTTATGGGCGTGATTGCTACCCAAACGGGATTTGAAGGTTGGTATCCAGAGTTGAACAAGCCCTGGTTTAATTTGCCAGATTCTATATTCGGGCCTATTTTATTTTTAATGTATGTTTTAATGGGAATTGCCGCTGGGATAGTTTGGAGTAAAGGTTTTTATCATAAATGGGTAAAAACGGCTTTATATCATTTTGGATTTCAGTTGTTGTTAAGCGGCGCCTGGTTCCTTCTATTTTTTGGCCTCCAACAGCCACTTTTAGCACTTTTAAATATTATTGCTTTATTTATTCTACTTCTTTTCACCATAAAATGGTTTAAAGTAGTAAATAATACTGCAGCTTATTTGCTTCTTCCCTATGCTGTTTGGGTGCTTTTTGCGATAGCACTTAATTTTGAAATTTGGCGACTCAACTAATCTTTACTTATTGCTTGCGCGGCAAGAAAGCCACCCGTCCAGGCATTCTGAAAGTTAAATCCTCCGGTTATGGCGTCTATATTTAAAATTTCTCCTGCAAAAAATAGATTTCTATAAAGTTTGCTTTCAAAAGTTTTAAAATTGACTTCTTTAAGATCTACGCCACCGGCCGTAACAAATTCTTCTTTAAACGTGCTTTTTCCATTTACTTTAAAAGAGGCCTCGGTAAGTTGTGCGCTTAAATTTTGCAGCTGATTTTTATTTAAATCTGCCCAGGTGGTACCATCTGTAATTCCTGCTGCAACTATTAAATTTCTCCAAAATCTTTTGGGTAAATCGAATTGCGCATTTTTTAAAACCTGCTGTTTGGCGAGTTTGTTTTTTAATTCTTTTAGTTGATCTAAAATTTCTTCGGCAGGATAACCCGGAAGCCAATTTACCTTAATTTCAAACTGATAATTTAGCTTTTCTAAATCCCTTGCTCCCCAGGCCGAAAGCTTTAAAATCCCCGGCCCGCTCATTCCCCAATGGGTAATTAAAAGCGGCCCTTTACTTTCTAAATTTACTTTTTTAGAATTTATTTTTACTACCGCTTCAGTCGCAATTCCCGGTAGGTCTTTAATTCGCTCGTCTTTAATATTAAAAGTAAAAAGGGAAGGTACCGGCTCAATAATTTTATGACCGATTTTTTTCAACAAATTCCACATTTTGGGATTGCTTCCTGTAGCCAGCATAACTTTTCCTGCTGAAAAATCTCCTTTACTGGTCTTTATCTCCCAAAAATCATTTTTTTGCTGAAATGTTTGAACTGCATGACTTTTTAATACCTGAATTTTTAATCTACCGGTTTCTCGTAAAAAGCAGTCTATAATACTCTGGGAATCGTCTGAAACAGGAAAAATTCTTCCGTCGTCTTCAATCTTTAATGCTATGTCTCTTTCTTCAAACCATTGCATAGTATCGCCGGTCATAAAGCTGTGAAAGGGCCCCAATAATTCTTTTTCGCCACGAGGATAATTAGTGCTAAGTTCCTTTGGAAGAAATTCAGCGTGGGTAACATTACATCTCCCCCCACCTGAAACTTTTACCTTGGTAAGCACATCTTTGCCACGTTCTAAAATGGCAATTTTTAAGTTGGGGTTTATCTCTGCTGCATTTATTGCGGTGAAAAATCCTGCTGCCCCGCCGCCAATTATAATGATATCAAAATGCTGCATTTTCAGGTTTAAAAGTTTAAAAATTCGGGTTTTTCAGCTTTCTGGCTTCTCTTAAAATAGTCTATCGGGAAAATCTGAAATAATCCCGTCAACACCAAATTCTTGCATTCGCGCAATATGTTCGGGTTCGTTAACCGTCCAGACATTTACTTTAAATCCGGCTTCGTGAGAAGCTTTTACATTATCTCTTGTAATAATTCCTAGGGAAGGGTGAATTGCTGAAGCATTGAGTAGTTTTCCCAATTCTATTGCCTCAGTCACACTTGCTTTACTCAAAATTCCTAAGGGAACATTTTCATCGAGTTTTCGCATTTGAAATAACTCGTTTTTCTGAAAACTGGAGACGATAAAATCTTCATATTTCCAGTTTCTTTCAGCAATATATTTCTTTAAAATTTTTGAGGTAGCTGTTGCGGTATTTAATCCTTTCAATTCAATATTTATGGCGCATTTTCCTTCAATAAGATCTAAAACTTCAGTAAGCAATGGAATTCTAAATTTATTTTCAATTTTAAGGGCTTGCAATTCTGCTAAAGATTTTTTTGCGATTTCTCCACTCCCATTGGTAGTTCGGTCTAAAGTAAAATCGTGAATTATCACTAATTCGCCGGTTTTACATCTATGTGCATCAATCTCTATGGCATCAACTCCAAAATCAAGGGCTTTTTGAATACTCTCCAGCGTATTTTCGGCTAAATGACCTTTGGCGCCCCGATGTCCAATCTTTAATAAATTCATTCGACAAAGGTATTCAATTAACACAAATGAATGTTTTTTTAACCTTATTAGGTTTTTAAAAGACCTCTTTAGAAAGACTTATAAATCCTTAACATTTTATTGTAGGCAATGCTTCTTAACTTTATACTTCGCCCGATTTCGAAATTGCCAAAGCATTAATTATAAAATATTTAGCCTAAAACCAATCAATATGAATAAACCAGAAAAATTTCCTGACCAGCAGCAGGAGCAACCCGGAAAAGAATACAAATTGAATCCGGAATCGGAAATTATTAGAAAAAACTATAAAGGTTCGGGTAAATTAGAAGGTAAAAACGCGTTAATAACCGGTGGCGATAGCGGAATTGGACGAAGCGTTGCCGTTCACTTTGCTTGTGAAGGGGCAAACATCGCGATTATCTATTTAGAGGAAAATGAAGATGCCCTGGAGACCAAAAAGTTAGTAGAAAAAGAAGGAAAAAAATGCCTCATTATTGAAGGGGATTTAAAGAAAGAAGACTTCTGTAAAAAGGCTTTGCAAGAAACTTCTAAAGAATTAGGTAAATTAAATATCCTGGTGAATAATGCCGCGATTCAGTTTCCCAAAGAAAATATAGATGATATAAGCACAGAGCAAATTCATAAAACTTTTGAAACCAACATTTATCCTTATTTCTATATCGTAAAAGAAGCGCTACACCAACTTCAGGAAGGTGATGTAGTGATAAATACCACGTCTGTTACAGCTTATCGTGGCAGTGAACATTTACTGGATTATAGCAGCACAAAAGGCGCAATTGTAAGTTTTACGCGTTCATTATCTAAAATGCTTGCAACTAAGAAAATTAGGGTTAACGGTGTTGCGCCCGGTCCCATCTGGACACCGTTGATTCCAGCTACTTTTGATGATGTAACCGAGTTTGGCCAGGATACTCCAATGGGAAGGGCAGGCCAACCCAGTGAAGTGGCTCCGGCCTATGTATTTCTGGCCAGTGAGGATAGCAGTTATATCACCGGACAAATTATTCACGTAAATGGTGGTGAAATTATTGGGGGATAAGCTGAAAATCAGTTAAATTACTAAAAACTTATTATGGAAAAATGGTTTGAAGCTTCCTGGACATCTATTCTGGCAATTTTTCTCACTGCCGCCGGGATTTACCTGGCTATTATAATTTTTACAAGAATTGCCGGAAAACGCAGCTTCTCTAAAATGTCCAGCTTTGATTTTGCGATGACGGTAGCAGTGGGTTCTATTCTGGCAACTACAATCCTCTCAAAATCGGTGAGTTTAATACAGGGAATTATAGGTTTGGCAGCCGTATATATTCTGCAAATTTCAGCGGCAATATTAAGGCGATTTTCCTGGTTTCAGGAAGCTATTGATAATTCACCGCTACTCCTAATGGACGGTAATACAATACTTCATAATAATTTAAAGAAAGCTCGGGTTACCGAAGGTGATCTCCGGTCTAAATTAAGGGAGGCCAACGTTCTAAATCTTTCGCAGGTGCGTGCGGTCGTTTTTGAAACTACCGGTGATATTTCCGTATTACATTCTTCAGATGAAAATGAGGAATTAGAAGACTGGCTTACTAAAGATGTCCTAAAATAATAAAATATGAATTTAGAGTGGACCGATATTCTGGGACTGGCGGCAGGAATTTGCACTACGGTGGCAGTGATTCCGCAGATTAAAAAAGCCTGGAAAACCAAGAAAGTGGAAGATGTTTCACCGGGAATGTTTAGTATTTTGATACTGGGCGTTTTTCTTTGGGTAATCTACGGAATCACCCAAAAAGATCTTCCTATAATCGCTACTAATGGAGTTTCCCTAGGATTAAATAGCGTTATGCTGTATTTAATGATTCGCTATCGGAAGAAGGAATGAAGCAACCTGTTAATCTTTTAAAATTTTGAACTAATTTATTCTTAAACCCCATAGAAGCTTTCAGAAAACCTGATAGTTTTACAAAAATAACCATTCAACATTATGATTTCCACCAGAGAAAAATCTAAAGTAAAACAAATGAAAGCTTCTACAGATCAAGCTATAGAGCCTGCATTTAAAGACTTTGTGCTTACGCAAGATCATCCTTGTATAATGGCACAAACTGTATTTAGCCAGGAGCATATAGACCTCCATACCTACGATGAATTTCCAAGTCGAAAAACCGCGAAACTCATTTATAACGATTTAGAAAAGTATATTGAAAACTACGACTTTGAATCGAATGAATTTCATACGTTCATGGCTGTTTTTAAAAATCAGGAATCTTTTTCTGAAACCCAGTTTGAAACCGCACTTTGGAAACAATTAGAATTTCTACACGATATTGACAATAAAGCCTGGGATCCCACCGTAAGCAAAAATCCCGAAGACGATAACTTTAGCTTTAGTATTGGCGGAAAAGCTTTTTATATGGTTGGCCTGCACCCCAACAGTAGCCGAAAGGCGAGACAAAGCCCATACCCCGCAATGGCATTTAACCTGCACTGGCAATTTGAGAAATTAAGGGAAATGGGGGCGTATTATACTGTAAGAGATAAAATTAGGGAACGCGATACCGAATTACAGGGTAATATAAACCCAATGTTAGAAGATTTTGGTGATAAAAGTGAAGCCAGACAGTATAGTGGACGTAAAGTTGGAGATGAATGGAAATGTCCCTTTCATCAAGGAAAAAAATAACTATGTACCAACCCAAAAAATACAAAAAGGATGATCCTGAATTTATCTTTAAATTTATACAGCATCATCCTTTTGCAACTTTTATAATTAATGGAGACCGACTTTTAGCTACTCATATTCCTGTTCTCACTCTTGGTACGGCAAAAGACTTTATTTTATTTGCTCATATAGCAAACCACAACGAGCAGTTTAAACACCTGGAAGATGGTAAAGAAGCTCTGCTTATTTTTCAGGGAGCCCACGGCTACGTTTCTTCCTCCTGGTATAAAGAAAAAGATATTAGTACCTGGGATTATTCGGCAATACATGTAAATGTTAAGCTGAAAATTCAATCGCGGGAAGAGCTGGAAGAATCTTTGCAGGAACTAGTAGCTACTTTTGAAAAGCAGCAGGAAAACCCGTTGTATTATAAAGATATTCCTAAAGAAATGCTGGAAGACCATTTACCACACATCACAGGATTTTGGTGTAAAGTTGAGAAAATTCAGGCCATTGCAAAATTGCACCAGGGGTATGATAAAGACGATATAGCATCGGTTACTTCACATTTGGAAAAGCAAGAAAATAATTTATCTTCCGCGTTAAGCGAAAACATTAAAAAAGAGCATAAATGCAAGTAATTAAAAAACAATCTGGAGCTGCCTTTAAATTGAAAAAAGGACAGAAGCTGAAGGTGATAGACCCCGAAGGTGAACAGGTTAGCGATATGGTTCTATTTAATGCAAAAGATAGAAGGGAAAAAATATCATCGGGCAAAACCCTGGATTTTGAAGAGTCTATTTTAATAAGTACCGGGAATTTTCTTTGGAGCAACCGCAGTAATAAAATGATGGAACTCCTGGAAGATACTAACGGTAGAAACGACTTTCTACTGGCACCCTGCAGCCCTGAAACTTTTGAGGTGATGTATGATTATGAAGGTTATCATCCTAGCTGTTTTGAAAACCTCTACACCAACCTTGAAAAATTTGAAATTGAGCCGGATGATATTCCTACGGCGTTCAATATTTTTATGAACGTACAATTTGATGAAAAAGGAAAACTTAGCGTAGACCCGCCATTAAGCAAAGCAGGAGATTATGTGTTGTTTGAAGCCAAAATGGACCTGATTGTAGCCTTAACCGCGTGTTCTGCTGAAGATAGCAATAACGGTAGTTTTAAGCCTATACATTATGAAATAGTAGATTAATTATTTCGAAAAACTACAAAAAAAGCGGCCGAAAATTCCAGATTTCCGGCCGCCTTTTAATTTATCCTAAAATGGTTTTTAAGAAACCGCTTTAAGTTTATTTATTGTTGATTTATTCAATTTATCCTCGGCATATTCCCGTGACACTTTAAGTTTGCTATGGCCACTTTCTGGCATTTCAAACATTGCATCAGTAAGGATTGCTTCGCATAAAGATCTTAATCCTCTTGCTCCTAATTTATATTCAACGGCCTTCTCCACTATATAATCCAGTGCATCATCTGTCATTTCAAACTCGATATCGTCCATTTCAAACAGTTTTTGATACTGTTTTACAATGGCGTTTTTCGGTTCTGTTAAGATAGAACGAAGCGTACTTTTATCCAACGGATTCATATAAGTAAGCGCCGGTAACCTTCCAATTATTTCAGGAATAAGTCCGAAATCTTTTAAATCCTTCGGAATAATATATTTCAGAAGATTGGTTCTTTCAATCGTGTCTTCACTTTTTGAAGCGCTAAACCCAACAGCCTGCATATTTAACCGCTTACTGATGTTACGTTCAATACCGTCAAAGGCACCTCCTGCAATAAAAAGGATATTTTCGGTATCTACCTCAACAAATTTCTGATCGGGATGTTTACGACCTCCTTTTGGCGGCACGTTAACTGTGGTTCCTTCCAGTAATTTCAATAAAGCCTGCTGAACACCTTCCCCTGAAACATCTCGGGTAATTGACGGATTATCGCTTTTACGGGCAATTTTATCTATTTCATCAATAAATACAATTCCGCGCTGTGCTTTTTCAACATTATAATCGGCTGCCTGAAGCAATCTCGTTAAAATACCTTCTACATCTTCACCTACATAACCAGCCTCGGTAAGTACCGTAGCATCTACTATAGCCAAAGGCACATTAAGCATTTTCGCGATGGTTTTGGCAATAAGGGTTTTACCCGTACCGGTTTCCCCAACCATAATAATGTTAGATTTTTGAATTTCTACATCATCGTCGCTTGCCGGTTGTAACAACCTTTTATAGTGGTTATAAACGGCTACAGACATTACTTTCTTGGTAGCTTCCTGCCCAATTACATATTGGTCTAAAAACTCTTTAATTACTTTGGGTTTGCTAAGCATGAGATCTGAAGACAATTCTTTGGCTTCTCCCTGCTTAAGCTCTTCCATTACAATGCCGTGCGCCTGCTCTATACATTTATCACATATATGCGCATCTAAGCCTGCAATAAGTAAATTGGTTTCGGGTTTCTTTCTACCGCAAAACGAACATTCTAATTCTTCTTTCGCCATTTCTTCAAATTTCAATTTTCAATCTATAAAATAATAAACTGAAAATTAATTCTTATCCTTCTCTCGTTAAAATCTCATCAATCATTCCGTACTCTTTGGCTTTTTCAGCCTTCATCCAGTAGTCACGATCACTATCTTCTTCAATTTTTTCATAAGATTGGCCAGAATGTTTTGCGATAATATCGTAAAGTTCCTTTTTAAGGGTTAATATCTCTCTCGCTGTAATTTCTATATCGCTGGCCTGTCCCTGCGCACCTCCTAAAGGCTGGTGAATCATCACTCTTGAATGCGGTAAACCGCTTCTTTTTCCTTTTTCACCTGCACAAAGCAATACTGCGCCCATTGAGGCTGCCATTCCTGTACAAATTGTGGCCACATCTGGTTTTATAAACTGCATAGTATCATAAATTCCCAAACCTGCATAAACGCTTCCTCCCGGAGAATTTATATAGATCTGGATATCTTTAGAAGCATCTGTACTTTCTAAAAATAACATTTGCGCCTGGATGATATTTGCAACCTGGTCGTTTATTGCAGTACCCATAAAGATAATCCTATCCATCATTAACCTGGAAAAAACATCCATCGCGACTGCATTCATTTGTCGCTCTTCAATAATATTAGGAGTCATCCCCGTAGGAGTCACGCTGCTCACTATCTTTTGGTAATAGTTACTATTTATACCGTGATGTTTAGTGGCGTATTTTTCAAATTCTTTTCCGTAATCCATCAATTTTTCTGTTTTTAAGCTTTTTCTCTTAGCTGCCTTTCAAGTGAAAAGGCATTAATCCAAATGGTTTAACGCCTTAAATATAAGTATAAATTTATAGAAAAAGCTTACTCGTAAATCTCTTTCACAAATTCATCGTAAGTCACTTCTTTTTCTTCAAAAGACATTTTCTCTTTGTAGAAATCAAGCAATTTCTCGTTCATTAATTGCTCTGACATTCTTTTTACTTCGTCCTGATTAGAAAGAATTCTTGCCGCGATATCGTCAAGTTCTTTATCTCCAGGATTCATTTGGCCGAACTGTGCCATTTGTTCTTTGATCTTTTCTTTAGCAAAAGCTTTAAGATCTTCAAACTCTACTGTAAGGTTATTTTCGTTTACTATTTTACCTTCAATTAACTGGTAACGTAAACCTTCTTCACTCTTTTCGTATTCTTCTTTGGCTTCTTCTTCAGTCATTGGTTTCTCACCAACTGTTTGAATCCATTTTTGAAGAAATTCTTTAGGAAGTTCAAATTTAGTTTGCTCAATAAGCTGCTTGGTCACATCGTTCATTAACTGCTGATCGCTTTGCTGCTTAAATTGTTTTGCTGCATCATCTTTGATCTTTTCTTTAAGCTCATCTTCACTGGTTACTTTACCTTCACCAAAAAGCTTATCGAATAATTCCTGGTTAAGCTCAGCCAGTTCTCTATGGTTAATCTCTTTTATGGTAAATTCAACTTCAATATCAAGATCGTGCGCCTTATCGTGCTCAATTCCTAAATGCTGAATTAGCTCATGGTCATCTTCAAAAAGACTTTTGGTCTTTAAAGTGATAGAATCGCCAACTTTAGCACCAACAAACTTATTAAGATTTCTTTTCCCTTTAAGTTTTTCTAATTCTACTGAAGTTTCTTTCTCAATCCCTTCTTCTTCATTTTTGAAGGTACCAGCAACGATATCTCCTTCTTCAGCCTCATCTTTAGAGATCAGTTTCCCGTATTGTTTTCTAATAGATTCAATCTGGTTATTCACCATTTTTTCATCTGCCACAATATTGTAATGGGTAACCGGCTTTTCAAGTTCAAGGTTTACATCAAACTCTGGAGCCAAACCAAGTTCAAACTCAAAGCTATATTCTTCTTTATTCCAATCGAAGTTTTCCTGTTCTTTTGGAAGAGGATTTCCAAGAACATCCAGTTTTTCTTCGGTAAGATATTTATTTAGTGAATCCTGTAAAAGTTTATTTACCTCATCTACCAACACAGCCTGACCGTATTGTTTCTTTACCATTCCCATAGGCACGTGCCCTTTTCTAAAGCCGGGAATATTGGCATTTTTACGGTAATCTTTTAAGATTTTATCAACTTTACCGGCGTAGTCTTCTTTGGCGATATCTACTTTTACTACCGCATTCAATTCATCAATATTCTCTCTGGTAATATTCATCTTGACTTGTTATAAAAATTGGAGTGCAAAATTACACTTTTTTCCCAAGCCAACAAAGTTTCAAATTATTGAATTTCAGCAATATTGTGCTAATCTTTTCCTAATAAAGAAAACAGCAAGGATTGAAAGAGTGATAAAAGCAAACTAAACAGCAAGGCTATAAAAAAGCCGCTAACTCCAAATCCTGAAACAAAAGCATCTGCCAGTAAGATAATTATCGCATTTATTACGAGTAAAAATAAACCCAGAGTAAGGATAGTAACCGGCAAGGTGAAAATTACCAAAATTGGTTTCACCAGTAGGTTTAGAATAGCCAGGACAATTGCTACAATTATTGCAGTTAGATAGCCTTCTACCTCAACCCCGGGTAAAAATTTGGCCAGTATAACTACTGCAACTGCGGTAAGTAATATTCTTAATATAAAATTCATAATATTCAGATTAGTTAGATTCTGAAAAATACAAAAAACGCCGGAAAAATCCGGCGTTTGTATATCTGTATTAAAAAGTATGTGTTCTTATTGAACTTCGTTGTTATAGGTCACTGTACCGTAAGCACCTACGTTTACTTTAGGCACATCGGCATTATAAGTAGTATTAATTGCATCAATTATACGGTTAGAAACTATTGCGTTTCCTCGAGGTGTAAGGTGGATACCATCAAGTGAGAAAGCACCTCCAGTTACAAAATCTGAAGTTACAAATCCGCCATCAAAAGAGATCCCATCTGTTGCTAATTTATTTAGCATTGCATTAGCATCTACAAACGCAAGACCATTAGCCTCTGCCAAACCAGAAATAACCTGATTATATCTAGTTGTAGCATCTCTAATTAATTCTTGCTCTGCATTTGTCAAAACGTGCTCATCTCCTAAAGGAACCGAAACCCCGTTTATCATATTTGGATTATCACCCACGGGAGTTCCAAGAATTCCAGAGCTGGTTAAAGGAATAAGATCTGTAGGTGTAGCCTGTCTTAACTGACTTAACAATCCTGCAGTTTGAGGATCAAGATTAAATGGCGCTCCCTGAATAGCCTGGCCAATATTGGTTAGCGACTCATCTTGTAGCGTTACATAATTTTGACCTTCAGCAAAATTAATTTGTCTGCTTTGCGCTTCTTCAGCGGTAATAAAACCAGCCTGAACCAAACCAGGAAGAACCTGTGTATTGTAAGCTGAAAATTGCTGATTTAAGGCTGCGGCGGTTTGAGCATCTAGAGGTATAGCATTAACAGGTACTCTTGTAAAAAAGGGAACCGAAGCTACATCTGGAATATTAATAAGAACTCCACCACTTGCATTTGCGGCTAAAGCCTGTACCATTTCACTATATACACTGGCAAAAACGTTTGGATCTGTAATATCATTATCTGCGTATGTAGAAGGCTGCAAATTATTTAATTGATATACTCCTGTTCCCCCAGTTCTTGCATAACCAAGAACATCATTATTTCCTATCCATAAAGAAAAGAAAGTTGGGTCCTGAGCAAGAGCATCTTCCATTACAGAAGCATTAGGCGCAGATGCGAAGCGAGCAAAATAAGGGTTTGCAGTTCCTACTGCTATTCCCTGGACATTTCCATATCCTGCAGCACCTAAATGATAAGATTTAGCGCCGGGTACTCCCATATTACTAAACGGCCCCTGTTGAACATTTCCCACTTCAGTAGTTGGTTGCATTCCTGTATATACTCGTGGAAGGGTATCGCCATTTACCACAGATAGCACCAATCTATTATTTGTTATTTGATTACCTCCTGCTAAAAGTCCGCCGGCATTATCACTCATAAAAGGAATAGTAAAATCCTCGATATCCTGAGTTTTATCAAATTGCTGCGCAAGGATGTTTGGATAAGAATTTTCCTGCCCGGTGATATAAAGGGCGTTATCTGCATATCCAGCAGTTAGTGAATTACCAAGGGCTACGTATCGGGAAAAATCTGCTTCCCCGTTACTGTACGCCCCGGCTTCGTCTACCGGGTTATCAAATTCTGGCTCGCAGGAAACAATTCCCAGCGCCAATATTGCTATATATTTAAAATACTGTTTCATCTTCTAAATTTTATAATTTGTAGGTTACACCAAGTCCCGGAATAAAGGCTGAAGTTTTATAAGTTCCTTCAAAAGGAACAGTCTCTCCATTCTCAGTATAATAATTGTAAGATTCGTCTACTTCCTCATACCTGTTGTAAAGGAAAGCCGCATCTATAGAGAATCTATCACTTACGTGTAAAGAAAGTCCGCCGGTAAATCCGTGGGCATCGTTTCTTGGAGTTTCAGGAGCAAAGTAACCTGATTGCACCGGAGATTCGTCAAAATAATATCCAACTCTTAAGGTAACGGTTTCGTTTGCAAAATACTGTAAACCAAACCTGTAAGAAGAAGAGTTTTTGTAATTTCTTGGATTATTAGAATCTGGAGTTGCATTTGCAAAATCTATATCTAAGGATTCGTAAACATCCCAGTAGGTCATATTATAATCGAATGCAAAAAGCCATTTATCCAGAAGCTCATAAGAAAGTCCTACCGAAAGCTCTGCAGGCATAGGCAATGCAGCATCAAATTGTGTATCCTGAAAAGGAGTTAAAGGAGAATTTGGAACGTTTTGAAAAGTAGCGTCCCCACCTTCTGCTTCAACCATAATTTCACTTCGGTAATTTATACCAAAACGTAAATCCTCGGTTGCGTTATACATTGCACTGGCAGACCATCCAAAGGCGCTAACCCCACTGGCATCTACGGTTACATTAGATCGGTTTCCATTAAGATCAGTTAGCGTACGGTTAAGGTTACGGTTAAAGTTTACCGATCCATTTACATAGATTGGCCCACCACCAACACTTAATTTATCTGAAATTTTCACAGAAGCAAGAGCCTGGATATAAATTGCTTGGAGATCTATATTGTTTACCAAATGAGACCCGGCCCAATCTGTTGGCCACTCTACACTACTACCGTAGGGAGTATAAGCTGCCAATCCTAAAGTTAACCAATCGTTCACACGGTAAGAACCATAGGCATAGAATGGCGTTCCTACAGGACTATCGGTTTCAGAACTAATTCCGAATTCTGAATTTTGATATTTCACATTGGAAAAAACAGCACTGGCACCGGCTGCTACATTTATCTTGTTTTCAAGATACACAAGGCCTGCGGGGTTAAAAAATGCAAGCTCAGCATTGTTGACTACCGCAACACCGGTGTGGCCCATAGCTAGCGATCTTTGTCCCTGGAGACTCACTCTATACCCACCTGCATAAGTTACCGCAGCCATTAGACCAAAAAGGCCCAGGAAAAGTAATTTTCTCATAATTGATTTGGATTTTATTCTATACTAATAATTTACTATCTCCAAATTTAGAATAAATTACATATTACTCAACAAAAAACGATAATTTATTATGCACACATAATAAATTTAGAAGGATTTTAAAGAAAATCGGCCACAGCTTTGTAGAAATCGTTCATTTTCTCAGCGTGAACCCAGTGCCCTGCATTGCGAATTTCCTCAAATTTAACTTCAGGAAATTGTTTTTGAATAGCAGCTTTGTCTTCTTCTTTGATATAATTTGAATTAGCGCCTTTTATAAATAGCGTAGAACCCTTAAAAATTTTATCTTGCGGAAGAGACTTGCCTACTTCTTCAATATTCTCTTTTAAAGTTTCCAGGTTTACTTTTAGACAGTATGTGCCCTCAGATTTTCGGTTTAAATTCTTTAAAAGAAAAAGCCTGATTGGTTTTTCTGAAATAAATTCTGAAAGTAATTTATCGGCTTCCTGCCGGGAGTCTAAATCTGCTTCTTCCAGAGCTGTTAATCCATCCAGGATTTGCTGATGATGCGGTTTATAATATTTAGGCGCAATATCTACCACAATAAGTTTTTCTACCAAATCAGGATATTCGGCTGCGGCAAGCATTGCAGTTTTACCTCCCATAGAATGCCCCATTAAAATAATATTTGATAAAGAATGTTGCTCGCAATAATCCTTCACATCTTCAGCCATTAACTCGTAGCTATGCTCATTGGTATGCGGACTTTTCCCGTGGTTACGTTGATCTATAAGATGCACCTGGAAATCCTTTTCTTCAGCAAGTTTATTGCCAATGGTTTTCCAATTATCACTCATTCCTAAAAAGCCGTGCAGTATTAATAAGGGCTGCCCCTTTCCCAGTATTATAGAATTTAATTTCATTGCAATTATTTTTTATGGAATTGTATTATTTCAGCAATTCCAGGTATTTTTCAATGGTTTTTTCCAGCCCAATATATAAAGCTTCAGCAATTAGTGCGTGGCCAATAGAGACCTCATCTAAGTAAGGTACATTATCTTTAAAATAATTTATATTTTCTAAAGAAAGATCGTGCCCGGCATTTATTCCCAAACCTAATTGATGTGCCAGAGTTGCACATTTTTTATAAGGTTCTACCCCCGTTTTATCACCTTTCGCATATTTTACTGCAAAAGCCTCGGTATATAATTCTATTCTCTCGGCACCGGTTTCCACAGCTCCTTCTATCATTTTTTTATCGGGATCAACAAATATAGAAGTACGAATACCGTTATTTTTAAATTCCTGGATTACTTCCTGAAGAAATTCTTTGTTTTTAATAGTATTCCAGCCGGCATTAGAGGTAATTGCATCTTCGGCATCTGGTACTAAAGTAACCTGAGCCGGTTTTGCCTCCAGCACCAAATTAATAAATTTTGCAACCGGATTTCCTTCAATATTAAACTCGGTTTTCACAATTGGAGAAAGATCCCGCACGTCCTGGTAAGTAATATGCCGTTCGTCTGGCCTTGGGTGAACAGTGATACCCTGCCCACCAAAAGATTCTATTTTCTTGGCGGCTTCCACTACGTTGGGAATATTGCCCCCTCGGGCATTTCTTAAAGTGGCAATTTTATTGATATTTACACTTAATTTAGTCATTTTATAAGCTTTTGTTTAACAAAAATACAAACTTGTAAATGCCCTAATGAATTTTATTTTAATTAATTTGCATAAAAAGGAAACGACATCATGAACATGCAAGATATTATAATTAACGATGTCTCTATAAGGCATTTTTCTGATAAAATTGGGGAAGTCCAGGACTTATTCAATCAGTTAACCTATTCGCATTTACCAGTAGAAAACAACGGTATTTATATGGGTTGTATTTCAGAAAACGATATTCGTTGTTTTGAAGCCGAAAAATCGCTGGAAGATTATCAATATGCCCTGGAAGGTTTTTTTGTTAGAAATACAGATTTTTGGCTGGATATTTTAGAACGTTTTGCCCAAAACAATACCAATATTCTTCCTGTTTTAGATGAAGAAAACACCTATTTGGGCTATGTAGAACTCAACGAAATTATTGCCTTATTTAACGAAACGCCTTTTTTAAGCGAAGCGGGAAATATTATTGTGATCCAAAAAGGTATAAAAGATTATTCCTTTAGCGAAATCACCCAAATTACCGAATCTAATAATGCCAATATTCTGGGGATCTTTATTTCAAAAATTGAAAATGATGTTGCCCAAATCACGGTTAAATTAAGCCCTTCGGGTATAAATGAAATTATTCAGTCTTTCCGCCGCTATGGTTATAAAATAATTTCTGAACACCGGGAAGACAATTTCAACAAAAATCTTAGAGACCGCTCTAAGTATTTAGATAAATATATGAATATATGAAAGTAGGCATCTACGGTCAGTTTTACCATACAAATGCCGGGATCTATATAGGGCAGCTTCTGGAATTGCTGAAGCGCGAAAATATTAAAGTAGTAATTGAAGAAAATTTCCTGGATCTAATTCATTTAAATAAAACTATAAATGAAAATTACTCACACTTCAACACATTTGAAGAGTTAGATAATAGTTTCGATTTGTTTTTTTGTATTGGTGGAGATGGTACTATTTTAAAATCTATAAATTATATTAGAAATTTAGATATTCCAATTGTAGGAATTAACACAGGGAGATTGGGCTTTTTGGCAACTATTCAAAAAGAGGAAATCAAAGAATGTTTACAGAGTATTCTTGAAAAGAAATTTAGTATTTCCCGTAGAACTGTTTTAAATATTAAAACAAATCCCACCAGCCACGACCCGGTTTTTAGAAATATAGCCCTTAACGAAGTTGCAGTTAGCCGAAAAAACACCACTTCTATGATTACCGTAGATACGTGGCTAAATGATCAATATTTAAATTCTTATTGGGCCGATGGATTAATTGTCTCTACACCCACAGGCTCTACCGGTTACTCCCTTAGTTGTGGCGGCCCGGTTATAACCCCAGATGCAGGCTCTCTTATAATTACCCCCATTGCGCCACATAATTTAAACGCGCGTCCTTTAGTAATTAAAGACGATACTAAAATAACACTTCGGGTATCGGGACGGGAAGAATCTCATTTAGTTTCTATGGATTCCCGTATCGCAACCCTGGAAAATGATACTGAAATTATTATAGAAAAAGCACCCTACGCAATAAATCTTGTTGAACTTAAAGGCGATAGTTTTCTTCACACCCTAAGAAAAAAGTTAATGTGGGGTGAGGATAAACGTAATTAAGCAATAAATGATTTTAAAAACTGTTTAAGAATATATACAAAATTGCTCAAATTATTGTGGAGCAAACATAATTGTTATATTTGCAAACTTTTGAAAGCCTATGAGGTACCTATTAGTTGTAGTAATCATGCTTGTTTTTGCTCCAAAAACAAATTCTCAAACATTTGAAGTAGGACCATATATTGGTGGCGCCAATTATATTGGAGATGTAGGGCGAACCAATTTTGTTCTACCCAGCGGACTGGTTGGAGGCGCATTGCTTAAATGGAATCGCAGCCCACGTCACGCTTTTAGATTTTCGCTTTTATATGCAGAAATAAATGCCGACGATGCAAATTCTAATGACCCCCGAAGATTAAACAGAGGCTACTCTTTTAACAATACAATTGCAGAAGCTTCGTTAGGATTAGAGTATAATTTCTGGAGTTTTGATTTGCACGAAGGCCATCCCCAAAGCACCCCATATTTGTATACAGGGATAACTTATTTTAGAGCAGATCACTTACTACTTGATGCCGATTTTCCTAACGGCCAATTGGAAAACCAGGGCGCCAACTGGGATTTTGCTATTCCGGTAGTTTTTGGTTACAAAGAAAGTATTACCTCGCATATTGTAGGAGCCCTGGAAGTAGGTGTTCGTTATACTTTTACCGACAACCTGGATGGAAGCTGGCCTGAAGAAATTTTTGGGAACAGAATGCCAAAAAAGGAATTCGGAAATAGAAATACCAACGATTGGTATGTTTTTACGGGCGTGAATTTCACCTTCTCATGGGGTAGGGAACCTTGCTACAGTAGATTTTAATATGGATTATAAAAAAAACATAGATCTTAAGAAACTACCTAAACACATTGCCATAATTATGGATGGTAATGGGCGTTGGGCAAGAAAAAAAGGCTTTCTTAGGGCTGCTGGGCACGAAGAAGGCACTACCGCAGTTAGAGATGTTGTAGAAGCTTCAGCCGAAATTGGCATAGAATACCTCACCCTCTATGCTTTTTCTACCGAAAACTGGAAGCGTCCAAAATTAGAAGTAGACACTTTAATGCGTCTATTGGTCTCTTCCTTAAGAAAAGAAATTAAAACACTTCAGGACAATAATATTAGGTTAAACGCTATAGGAAATCTAAATACCCTGCCTAAAAAGGTATTTAGAGAACTTCACGAAGTTATAGAGAAAACTAAAACCAACGATCGTATGGTGCTTAACCTTGCACTAAGTTACGGTTCACGGGAAGAGCTAAGTTCTGCAATACGTGAAATTAGCCTGAAAGTTAAAAATAATGAAATAAGCGCCGATGCTATTGATGAATCGGTTATAAATCAGCATCTTTACACCCGAAATTTTCCGGAGGTGGATTTACTAATCAGAACCAGCGGAGAACAACGTATAAGCAACTTTCTATTATGGCAAATTGCTTATGCCGAATTATATTTTACAAAAATCTTATGGCCAGATTTTAGAAAAGAAAATCTTTTTGAAGCCATTTACAATTATCAAAATAGAGAACGACGATTTGGAAAAACCAGTGAGCAACTCAGTTAGCGCATTCATGACGAAGAAAGTATTTACCCTTCTGGCAATAGCATGCAGTTTAATATTCAGCATTTCTTCACAAGCTCAGGGCTTACCATTAGCAGATGGCAAAAAATATATAATTGGAGATATAAAAGTTACGGGTACCGTTAGTTTTAACGAGCAAACCGTAATTGCTTATACCGGTCTAAAAAAAGGGGAAGAAATCTATATTCCCGGAGATAAAATTAGTAGCGTGATCAATAAACTATGGGATATTGATCAATTTAGTGATATTAACTTTTATATCACCAATGTAAGTGACGGCAATGTAGCCGATCTTGAAATTGAGATACAGGAAGTTCCAAAACTTAATAAAGTTCAGGTTACCGGACTTAAAAAACGGGAGAAGGAAGAAATAATTAAGGAAAACAAACTAAGAACAGGCGCAAAAGTTTCTGAAAACCTTATAACCACCACCAAAAATTATATTGAAAGTAAGTATAGAAAAGAAGGTTATTTTAATGCTAAGGCAAAAATAAGCACTAGTGAAGTTACCGATACTACAGCAAATACCAACCTGGTAAATATGCTTATAGACATAGACCAGGGTGATCGTGTAAAAATTGCCGAAATAAATTTTTCTGGCAACGAAAAATTTTCTAACTGGAAGCTTAAAAGGGCCATGAAAAACACCAAACAAAAGAATTTTTTCCGCTTTTGGAAAAGATCAAAATTTGTGAGGGCAGATTACCAGGAAGACAAAGAAAATATTATAGATAAATATAAGGAAAGTGGTTATAGAGATGCCAGGATTGTTACAGATTCTTTGGTAGAAGTTGACGACGAAACCATAGCCTTAAACCTTAAGGTAGAAGAAGGAGATCAATATTATATTGGTAATATAGATTATTTAGGAAATTCGGTTTATACCGATGCGCAATTACAACGAGCTTTAGGAATTAATAAAGGCGATGTTTATAACGGGGTGCTTTTAGACGAGCGAATTGCCGATGAAACCAAACCAGACGGGGAAGATCTTTCTAACCTGTATAAAAACAATGGTTATTTATTTTCTACCATTAACCTTGTAGAAACCAATGTTTACAACGATACCATAGATTTTGAAATACGAATAATTGAAGGAAAAGAAGCATACTTCAATAATATTAGTGTAACCGGAAACGACAAAACAAAAGATCACGTTATTTATCGTGAATTAAGAACAAAACCAGGCCAAAAATATAGCCAGGAAGATGTGGTTAATACCGTTAGGGAACTTGGACAACTTGGATTTTTTGATGCAGAGCAATTAGAACCAAAATTTGTTGATCCAGATCCGCAGGCCGGTACTTTAGACCTTGAATATTCTGTTGTAGAAGCAGGCGCCAGCCAAATAGAACTACAAGGTGGTTACGGTGGCGGTGGCTTTATTGGCACTTTGGGGCTGTCCTTTAACAACTTCTCTTTATCTGGAATTTTTGATAAAGAAGCCTATAAGCCAGTACCTATGGGAGATGGGCAAACGCTTTCTTTAAGAGCACAAGCCAGTACGTTTTATCAAACGTACAGCCTGTCTTTTCAGGAGCCATGGTTGGGAGGTAAAAAGCCGGTAAGTTTGCAAACCTCTTTCTCTTATACAAGACAGTTTTTATTCGATTATATAAACAGAGAAGCAGATAGAAGCAGAAGTTTTGATATACTTGGAATAAACGTAGGCCTGGCAAAACGTTTAACGGTACCAGATCCTTATATGACGGTGTCTCACTCGGTAGGTTTTCAGCGTTATAACTTAAATAATTACAATACGGGGCTATTTACTTTTGGTGATGGTCACTCTAACAACTTCACCTATACTTTTGGACTCACAAGAGATAATACTTATGTAAACCCAATTTTCCCAATGGGGGGTTCTAAATTTAAACTTACGGCAAAATTCACTCCTCCTTATTCTTTATGGAATGGTGTAGATTATGCAAATTTAGCTGATCAAAGAGAGTTTCAGCTGGAAGATGATAATGGGAATCTTATAGACCAACAAGGCAACAGGGTCACTCCTGAAAATGCAGTTGGAGACCAACGTCTAATAGATCAGAAGAAATTTAACTGGTTAGAATTCTATAAAGTTAAGTTTAGTGGTGAGTGGTTTACTCAAATCTACGACAAACTTGTACTAAGAACTAACGCCGAATATGGTTTCCTTGGAGCTTATAATAGCGATCGTGGTGTTCCACCTTTTGAAAGATTCTTTCTTGGGGGAGATGGCCTTGGCGCATTTAGTTTAGATGGCAGAGAAACCGTACAGTTAAGAGGTTATCCAAATCAATCTGTAGTTCCTTTAGATCGTCCTGCCGGAGTTAATGATGATGGCGCTACCATTTACAACAAATACTCTTTAGAACTTAGATATCCTATTACCTTAAAGCCAACAGCATCTATTTATGCACTTACCTTCCTGGAAGCAGGTGCATCTTACGATAATTTTAGGGACTTTAATCCTTTCCAGGTGAATAGATCTGCCGGGGCAGGTTTAAGAATCTTTATGCCAGCCTTTGGTTTACTTGGTATTGACTTTGGTTACGGTTTTGATCCTATTGGAGGACAACCCGGGCCTAACGGTTGGGAAACGCATTTCATTATCGGACAGCAATTTTAATTTGGCACGATATTTTCTATATTCGATTTAAGTATGCTTAAAAGAACATTTTTATTCACACTTTTTATTTTTATTGGATTGGGGGCAAGCGCTCAAAAGCCAATAAATATAGGCTTTGTGGATATGGAATACATCCTTGAAAATGTTCCAGAATATCAGCAAGCTTCATCTCAATTAGACGAGCGAGTAAAAGAATGGCGAAACGAAATTGAGCAAAAGCGAAACGAAATTAGTGAAATGAAAACCAGGCTGCAAAATGAACGGGCGTTACTCACTCCCCAACTAATTGAAGAACGGGAAGAAGAGATCGCTTACCAGCAAGAGCAGGCTACAAATTACGAGCAGAAACGTTTTGGCCCGAAAGGTGATTACATGATTCAAAAGAGGCAATTAATAAAGCCAATCCAGGATCAGGTTTTTAACGCCCTGCAGGAAATAGGTGAAAACAGGGATTTCGATTTTATATTTGACCGTAATGCTGAATCGGGTATGTTATTTGCAAAAAAACGCTTTGATTTAAGTGACCAGGTTCTAAGAAGTATTAACAGAGCTTCTAACCGTAAACAAATTGAAACAAAACAGGAAGAACGAGAACTTGAGAGAGCTGAAGCGCGTACAGCAGAGGAAGATGAAGAATTAAGCCAACGCGAACAAGCTATTGAAGATCGTAAAAGCGAACGCGAAGCCTTAATAGAAGAACGCAGAAAAAAACAAGACTCTATTAAAGAAGCCAGACAAAAAGCTTTTGAAGAACGCCGGGAAAGAATTTTAAAGGAAAGAAAACAAAAAAGAGATTCTATAGAAGCGGCACGAAATAGAAAAGACACCATAAACTAAATAATTTTAAACCTTAATACTTAAACAATTAATATCAATTAAAATGAAACAATTCAGAACACTTTTTATAGCCCTTGCATTAACCATAGGAGCTACTGCATTTACAAACGCACAAAGCAAAGTTGCTCACATCGCAACCCAGGAGCTTGTAGAAACTATGCCTGCTTATAAAGATGCAATGTCTCAACTTGAGAAGTTAGAGAAAACTTACGATGCAGAGATTAAAGACATGCTTACTGAAGCTCAAAACACGATGCAACGTTACCAATCTGAAGCTGAAACAGTAACAGAAGAAGAAAATGCAAAAAGAGCAAGCGAACTTCAGGCAACTGAAAGAAGAATTCAGGAGCACAGCCAGAGAGCTCGTCAGGAACTTCAAAAGAAAGAAAACGATCTAATTAGACCGGTAATTGAAAAAGCTCGTGAAGCTATCCAAAAAGTAGCAAGAGAACAAGGATTTGATTATGTACTTGACTCTACTACAGGAACAGGAGTAATTCTTGCCGATGGTAAAGATCTTATGACAGATGTAAAAGCTGAATTGGGAATGTAATATTCACCCAATACATAAATAAAGATTAAAAACTGCGTCCTTTCCAGGCGCAGTTTTTATTTTTGTATCAATGAGCAATTTGCAACCCATAGGTATTTTTGATTCTGGTGTAGGGGGAACTTCCATTTGGAGAGAAATTCACGAGCTACTTCCCTTTGAAAAAACCATCTACCTCGCCGATAGTAAAAACGCTCCATACGGCGAAAAACCTATTGAAGATATTAAAAATTTAAGTCGAAAAAATACTGAAAAATTGCTGGAAATGGGCGCCAAAATTATTGTGGTTGCCTGCAACACCGCTACTACAAACGCCATTAAAGACCTTAGAAATGAATATGCATTTCCTTTTATAGGGATTGAACCGGCTATTAAACCCGCTGCACTAAATACCAAAACCAAAACTATAGGTATTTTGGCTACCCGTGGAACCTTAACCAGCACACTTTTCTCAAAAACATCAGATTTTTATGCCAGAAATATTAATGTGGTTGAAGTAGAAGGTCGCGGCCTGGTAGAACTTATTGAAGCAGGAGATTTAGATTCTCCCCAAATGAGAAGCCATTTACTCAGACTCCTGGAGCCGTTTTTAGTAAATAAAATAGATTACCTGGTGTTGGGTTGTAGTCACTATCCCTACCTTATTCCTATTTTAAAAGAATTAATGCCAAAAGATGTTATAATTATAGATTCGGGAGAAGCAGTGGCCAGACAAACAAAATCTATTCTTAACGAAAATAATTTATTAATAACGGAAGTGCCTTCTCAAAAACCTATCCCGGAATTTTTCAGCAATACCAATCCTAAAGTTCTGGAGAATTTAACTGAAGCTGAAAAAAATGGCTATAAAGTCTCTTACCTGGACTTTTAATTAATAGCGGGGCATTTACAATCCCAACGCCCTCTACTCTTTCCAAAATCGTAGCCAATGGTAATTTGATGAAAACCATTATTACTTAAAACCACCGAGTTAAACTGGTAGCTAAAAGTATAGCCAAACATAAAATTTTTGTAATCCAGGCCTACAAAAGGGGTAATATACCGCAGCTGCTGACTTTCAATTTCGTTACCATCCGTAGTATATTCGGCACCTTCAAAACTGTTTCTATAGGAAACCCCGCCCCATAGTTGCCCGAAATCAACTTCCCGATACACTTTCATATTTAAATCTATATTCATCTCGTTTGTAGCTTCCCGTAACTGATATAAAATTGAAGGCTCATAACTCCAATCATTATTATTATCAAAAACATAACCCGTAGAGAATAAATATTTACGCTGATTGCTGGGCACAGCATCAGAATAAAATAATTCACGTCTTACTGAAATTAAATTTTTTGCAGCCAGGTGTGCATAAAAATCTAAATAATAATAAGAGACTCCAATATCCATATTTCCGAAGATGTCAGAAACATTACTCCCACTTACAATAGGATCAAATTCGGTAAATCCACTTTGATCTAATCTATGCTGAACAATCCCGGCACTAATTCCAAAAGAAAGTTGATTCAGGTCCAGTTCACTTCTGGAAAAAAGTAAATGATAGGCTACGGTTCCATAAGCACCTATTTTAGAAAAATTCCCGTTTTGGTCGTTGAAAACAATTCCACCAATCCCAAGCTTATCTCCTACCCGGCCATTAACCGCAAGGGTTTGTAAGCTAGGTGCATTTTCTACGTCAAACCATTGCTGTCTGGCCGTAAGTCTAATTTGATTTCTATTAGCAGCACCGGCCATAGAAGGATGAAGAAGAAAAAGATTATCGGTTAAATAATCTGAGTATATAGGAATTACCTCCTGTGACTTCACCGACGAGCCGGTTAAAAAAACAAATAATATTAAGAAGATAAATTTAATAATTAAGCTAATTTGATTAGCTCTTAAAAAAACATTATAATCCCCACTAAATAAAGTTCTAATCCCCATAAGAAAGGTAAAGATATAGATTAACTAAGTTTTCTTTAGTACTTTTGCAAAAAAAATGATATGAGCAATTTCACCATAAATATACAAGCCACCAACAAACCGGGAATCATTAAATTTGAAACTAACAAATTTCTTACCCGGCACGAGAATCACGAGTTTAAAAATATTGATGAAGCATCCAAATCTCCTATAGCCCAGCAGTTATTTTATTTACCATTTGTAAAAACGGTTTATATCGCTCAAAATTTTATCGCGATAGAAAAATATGATATAGTGGAATGGGATGATGTACAGGAAGAAGTTGCCTCGCAAATAGAAGAATTTTTAAATAAAGGCGGTGTAGTTGTAAAAGAAGACACCAAGGACGCCAAGAATGTTCCGGTTACGGTTTATGCTGAAAGTACTCCCAACCCGGGCGTAATGAAGTTTGTAGCCAACAAAAAACTGGTTTTAAAAACTGCCGAGTTTAAAAATATTGATGAAGCTAAAGATGCGCCACTTGCGCAACAACTTTTTCATTTTCCATTTGTAAAAGCAGTATTTATAGATTCTAATTACGTTTCTATCCATAAGTATGATGTTGCACAATGGGAGGAAATCACCCTGGAGTTAAGAGAATTCATTACTAATTACCTACAGGATGGGAAAGAAGTTTTAAAAGCCGAAGCCTCGGTACCACAACAAACTGAAGCAGCGAGCCATCCGGCAAATCCAGAGGTAAGCCAGGAAATTAAAGATCTTGACGATACTTCTAAACAAGTTATCGCAATTCTTGATGAATATATTAAACCTGCGGTTGCCAGCGATGGTGGAAACATCCTTTTTGATTCTTATAATGCCGATAATAAAACCGTAAAAGTAATTCTTCAGGGAGCTTGTAGTGGTTGTCCTTCTTCTACAATGACGCTTAAAAGTGGAATTGAAACAATGCTAAGGGATATGCTACGCGGAAAAGTAGATTATGTAGAAGCAGTAAACGGATAATTCTTTAAACGTTAAAGCGTAGACTTCGCTTCCACATAAAATTCTCTGAATAACTGAATTAGATTAAGGGTAGACGAAATAAGGTCTTTAGACTCCAGTAAAAACCCAAAATAAAGTTTTGTGTTTTTAGGACTGCTTTCTGAAGTCCTTATTCGTGTGATCTGTTTCTCTATCATTTCTGAAACCATATCTAGCAACTGTTGCTTTTCAGCAAGAATATTGTCTAAGCGCTCAAAGTCGTGTTCATCAAAGGTGTATTTTATCTCTCCAAATAACTCCTGAAGTTTTCTATCAATCTTTTTCAAATCCCTAATCTGGTTAAATTTTAGGTTTTTGTGATTGTTATTTACGTGTTCAAAAGAGTTTCTGGTAATGTATCGGGTAGAGTTTACCATTTCCTGCAAATAATCCAGCAAATGAATATAAAATCGGCTTGCTTCAATTGAATCTTCGTCTAGCGATTTTATAAAGTAATAGATATTTCCTTTTAAATCATCTACTTCGCTTTCAAGCTCTCCAACTTTCTTATTATTCTTCTTTAGTTTTCCTAAATCGTGATAACCCAGGTTATCTACGGTTTTGGTATAGCGTTTACTAATCCCAGAAATTACCTGGGAGATATTTACAGAGCTTTCTGCAGTAATTTCGTTAATAGTAATTATATCGGTTCGTTTATACCTTTTCTGGCGCTTATCGGCTTTAGCTTTTTTAGCGTGAGAGAGTGTATTCTTAACGATAAAAAAAGCGGTTATAGAAACCAAGACGGCTATAGCAATTAAACCTCCATAATAAATTATTGCGGCAAAAATTGCAGCTCCTAAAAAAGCCACCAAAGCCGTAACAAACCAACCTCCAATTACATTTAAAACTCCCGCCACCCTGTAAACGGCACTTTCCTGGTTCCAGGCCCTATCGGCCAAAGAAGTACCCATGGCCACCATAAAGGTAACGTAAGTGGTAGAAAGCGGAAGTTGCCAATTAGTTCCCATGGAAATTAGAATACTGGCTACCACCAAATTCACCGAAGCCCTCACCAAATCGAATGCGGGTGGTGCTATTTCCCTGGGCTGATTTTTAGTCTTTGGAGTTTCAAACTGGTTATTTATCTGCTTTCTAACCTTCTGCGGAAGTACATCTGACACTGCAGCACCAAACATTATAGAATACCTAACAATGGTTCGGGATAAATAATTAGCTCCAAACGGTTCTGCCCCCTCATTTTGCCGGGAAAGCTTTACACCGGTATCTACCACGGCCCTTGCTTTTCCTGAAAACCACAAGGTAAGTACCATAACTCCCCCCGCAAAAATGAGGATTATCTCTGGTGTGGGAACGCTGCCGGCGAGATCACTCATTAATAATTGAGAAGCCGAAACTCCAGAAACGCTCCATATTTCGTAAGATTGCCAGGCTGCTATTGGCACCCCAATAAAATTCACCAAATCGTTTCCGGCGAAGGCCAGGGCCAGCGCAAACGTACCTACCATCACAATTATTTTAAGAATATTTACCCTAAAAAAACTAATAAGAATTTTAGAGAGCATAGTAAAACCAAGCAGACTAAAAATAATAATCTGTATTCGATTCTCATTTACATCGTCTACAAAGTGATCTGAAACAAAAGCCATACTGTTAAGGCCTTTTATGAGGATAAAATAGAAGATCGCGGCAAGAGAAACCCCTCCAAAAATAACCCCGGCAAACCTCAGTCTTTTTTCATATTTAAAAGAAAATACCAAACGTGAAAAATACTGCACTACAGCACCCGTAATAAAAGCAATAACTATGGCAATAAGAATTCCGAAAATAACTTCAGAAGCTTTTTCAACGTTTATAAAGTTTACCAGGTGCGAAATATCGTTAGTAGTGTTAAAAATTTTGATTAAGGCGACACTTACGGCTGCTCCTAATAATTCAAACATAATGGAAACCGTTGTAGATGTTGGCAAACCCATAGAATTGAAGAAATCCAACAGCAAAACATCAGTAATCATAACGGCCATAAATATGACCATGATCTCTTCAAAATAGAATTCTTGCGGAAGAAAAATTCCTTTTCTTGCTACCTCCATTAATCCACTGGAAAATATAGCGCCCACCGCCACACCAAGACTCGCAATAATAAGGATAGACCTAAGGGAAACCGCTTTAGAACCAATGGCAGAATTCAGGAAATTAATAGCATCGTTACTAACCCCAACCACCAAATCGGTGATGGCCAGAATAAATAAAATTCCCAGAATTATTAAATAAACATCCTGCATGCGAATAACTTCCTTTTAACCTGCAAAAATCAGTGATTTTTTCCTTATATCGTTTTTATGAAGGTTATTAAAACTTTAATTAATAATGTAAAGCTTAAATCATTCCGCAGAAATTTTAGAAGAAGTAGGCCCGTAATTTACTGGTAATAACCCCTATTTTTTAGTTTCAATTTAGTTTTCGAAGAAATTAAGGCTATCTTTAGTTAATTGAATACTAACATTTTAAAACCAATCTATTATGTCTATTGTAAAAGTTATTGAGATCCTGGCAAATTCTACCGAAAGCTGGGAAGATGCCACGAAGAAAGCAGTGAAGCACGCCGCGAAAACTGTGAAAAATATAAAATCGGTTTATGTTAAAGAGCAAAGCGCACTTGTGAATGGAGAAAACATTACCGAATTTAGGGTTAATGTAAAAATCTCTTTTGAAGTCAATTAATTTTAGCTCAAGAAATTAGCAAGGCTCTCTGGGATTCCAGGGAGCTTTTTCATTTTAAAAAATAACCATGACCACACCAAAATTCACCAATAGCCTAATAAACGAGACCAGTCCCTACCTTTTACAACACGCACATAATCCCGTAAACTGGGAGGCCTGGAATTCCCAAACTTTAAAAAAAGCGCGAGAAGAAGATAAATTATTGCTTATTAGCGTAGGCTATTCTGCCTGCCATTGGTGTCACGTGATGGAGCACGAAAGTTTTGAAGATGAAAGTGTAGCCGAAATTATGAACCAGCATTTTATAAATATAAAAGTTGACCGCGAAGAACGTCCAGATATAGACCAGGTTTATATGAATGCGGTACAGGTAATGACCGGTGCCGGCGGTTGGCCTATGAATATTGTTGCCCTCCCCGACGGCAGGCCAGTTTGGGGCGGAACGTATTTTAGAAAAGAGCAATGGAAAGACGCTTTAAAACAACTTTCAGGACTTTACCAAACCAAGCCGGGGGATATGAAAGCATATGCTTCACGGCTTGAAGAAGGGCTGCAACAATTGCAACTCATAGAAATTCCTGAAGAAGAAACGCCGTTCAGCAAAGATTTTCTAAATGAAATTCTTGAAAAATGGCAAAATGGCTTCGATAAAAAAAATGGTGGTTCCCGCGGGGCACCAAAATTTATGCTTCCGGTAAACCAGAAATTTTTATTGCGTAGCGGCGTGCAGTTAGAAAATAAAGCCGTTTTGGAACATACTCTTCACAGCCTTAATAAAATCTCTTATGGCGGCGTTTTTGACCACATAGGCGGTGGATTTTCGCGTTACTCGGTAGATGAGCGATGGCACGTACCTCATTTTGAAAAAATGCTCTATGATAATGCCCAACTGGTAAGTTTATATAGCAAAGCCTATTCATTCACTAAAGATAATTGGTATAAAGAAGTAGTTTTTAAAACCCTAAATTTTATAGAGGAAGAACTTACCGATACTACAGGCGCTTTTTACTCGGCTTTAGATGCCGATAGTGAAAATGAAAACGGAAATAAAACCGAAGGCGCTTATTACGTTTGGAAAAAAGAGAACTTACAGGAACTTTTAAAAGAAGATTTTCCAATTTTTGAAGCTTATTATAATATAAATTCTTCCGGAAAATGGGAGGAGAATAATTATGTTCTTATCAGGTCTAAAAATGATGAAACCATAGCTGATGAATTTGATCTCAGTTTATCTGAACTGGAATCTAAAAAAGAAAATTGGACTAAAATTTTAAAAAAAGAACGTGATAAAAGAACAAAACCGGGATTAGATGATAAAAGCCTAACGTCCTGGAACGCTTTAATGCTTACCGGCTACGTAGACGCTTACAAAGCTTTTGGTAACCAGGAATTCTTAGAAAAAGCTCTTAAAAATGCTGAGTTTCTTCAGGAATATCAGTTTAAAAAAGACTACAGGCTATGGCATAATTACAATAACGGAAAAAGTTCTATAAATGCTTATCTGGAAGATTATGTTTTTTGTACCGAGGCTTTTAAAAATTTATACGAAGTTACTTTTGATGAAAAATGGCTGGAAATTGCCGAAAAATTAACTGAGGTTTGTTTTGAAGATTTCCAAGATGAAAAAACCGGCTTATTCTATTTTACTTCTTCCAAAGATGAAGCGCTAATCACCAGAAATTATGAATTAAACGATAATGTAATGCCGGCTTCAAATTCCGTTATGGCTAAGAATTTATTTAAAATCTCTAAAATAACCGGAAACCGGGATTATTACAATTTAGCTGAAAAAATGCTTAAAACCGTTCAACCCCAAATAGAGACCCAGCCGCAATCCTACGCCAACTGGCTGAATTTAATGCTTAATTTCACTGGAAATTTTTATGAAGTCGCAATTACTAGCAAAAATGCACTGGGAATAAGAAAAGAACTTCAGGAAGAATACTTTCCGCATACTGTGTTTGCAGGAAGCCTCCGTGAATCAGAAGTAGAACTTTTAAAATCGAGATTTAAAAATAATAAAGATTTAATTTACATATGCAGTGATGGTAAATGCGATCTTCCTTTAAACTCCGTAGTAGAATCTATTAAAAAAATTAAACAATTTTAACAAAAATTAAACAATAAAGGTTCTGATAAATAAAATATTTATAGTCAATTTGTTGCTTGAAAAATAATTGATATAATGGATAAATTAAACGATTGGGGCGCCATCGCGAAAGAATACGCAGAAAAATTAATAGATTATCTGCCAACGTTATTAGGAGCACTTGCGCTGCTTATTATTGGGCTTTGGGTAATTGGTCTTATTGTTAAATACTTAGACAAATTATTTAAAAAGAAAAATTTTGATGAAACCTTAGAAATCTTCACTATAAATGCTGTAAAGTGGGGACTTCGCATCATTCTTTTTGTACTTTTTATTACCCAATTAGGTGTAGAAAGCGCATCTTTGGTTGCCGCAATTGGTGCGGCCGGTTTAGCCATTGGTCTTGCTATGCAGGGCTCGCTATCTAATCTCGCCGGCGGTGTACTTCTTATAATATTAAAACCCTTTAAAGTCGGTGACTGGATAGAAGTTCAAGGGGTTTCAGGTACTGTTGTAGAAATTTCCTTATTCTATACCAAATTAGACACTTTTGGAAATCAACGTGCAGTAATTCCAAACGGCGAATTAAGCAACGATAATATTATTAATTACAGTCATAATGGTACAAGAAGGGAAACCTTAAGTTTTGGAATTTCTTACGATGATGATTTGAAAAAGGCTAAGCAGGTACTTAGAGATCTTGTTGAAGAGCAGGAAGATGTGCTTAAAGACCCGCCACCACAAATTATTGTAGCTGAACTCGGTGCCGATTCTGTAAACTTTTCAGTTAGATATTTTGCCGAAAACAGTAAATTCTGGGATCTTCACTGGTATATGATTGAAGAAGGAAAAATTAGACTGGAAGAAGCCGGAATGACAATTCCTTATCCTCAGCGTGATGTTTACCTCTACGACCAAACTAAAATGAATGGTACGATAGAAAAGAAATCAGCACAAAAACAGGATAACAACAATTCGAATATCGCCGATTAGTTACCCGGCAATAAAGTCTTTTAAATAATAAGGTTCAAAATAAGCGACATCTTCGGTGTCGCTTATTTTGTATTTAGCTTCCGCCAAACTGCACATTTCCCGTGCAGAGGGTAATTTATCTGATATAAATTCAGCGTTAGCATGTTTACAAATCGCTTCAAACTTTTCTACACCGTTTCCTATAAATACCGTTTTATCTTTTTCGAGAAAATCAATAAAAGAATTTTCAGCTAAAACTTCAGCTTTGGTTTCTCTAATATTCTTCAAATTTTGATCAAAGACTGCTGAATAAACTTCCATTCTACGCGCATCTAACATCGGAATTATATATCCTTTCTCCAGTTTTACCTGCGCTGCTAAAGAAGCGAGCGTAGCGATAGAAATTAATGGAATATCTAATGAAAAACATAAGCCTTTGGCGGTAGAAACGCCAATTCTAAGTCCGGTGTAAGAACCCGGCCCTTTACTTACTGCTATGGCATCAAGATCTGTGACCGTTAAATTATTTTCTTTTAGAATTTCATCTATAAAAACGTGTAACTTCTCGGCGTGCGAATAATTGTTACTCATATCTTCTTTAAGCGCAAGTTGAACGCCATCTTTTGAAAGTGCCACAGAGCAGTTTGTAGTAGCGGTTTCTAAGCAAAGTATTAATGCCAAATCTTCAAATTTTTCTTATTCCTATTTATTAGTCACCTCAACATCATCACCTTCTTTCAGGCTTTTTGTCACGGTATTATAAGGGCCGGTTATTACCGTCTCCCCTTCCTCCAGGCCTTCGGTAATTTCGATATTACTATCGTCCTGGATTCCAGTGGTAACTTTTCTAAGTTCGGCTTTTTCTCCTTCTTTTAGAAAAACCGCCTCATATTTTTGATCTTGATTCTTACCTGCCGTGGTATCATTTTTAATCACGATAGCACTAATAGGCACTCCAATTATATTGTCTTTTCTATTGGTAATTATATCTACAGTAGCTGTCATCCCCGGTCTAAATGGAGAATAATTCTCATCTTTTCCCGCTAAAAGCTGTTTGTAAGATTGTTCTATTATACGAACTTTAACTTTAAAATTAGTTACCTGGTCTGTAGTAAGAGCAGCATCAGCCGAGTTAGAAATTTCAGTAACAATTCCGCTGAATTCTTTTCCTAAATAGGCATCAACTTCAACAATTGTAGAATCTCCTACCTGTACTTTTACAATATCATTCTCGTTTACATCTACTTCCACTTCCATATTGGTTAGATTGGCCACCCTAAGAATTTCGGTACCGGCCATTTGCTGGGTTCCAACAACTCTTTCACCAAGTTCGGCATCAAGTTTTGAAATGGTTCCGCTCATAGGCGCGTAAATATTGGTACGTCCAAGGTTATCTGTAGCTTCTTTTACCGTAGCCGCTGTACTTTGCATATTGTAATAAGCAGATTCTTTATTGGCCTGTGCTACTTCATATTCTGAAACGATCCTGTCCCATTCTGCTTTAGAAATTACACCCTTTTCAAACAAGCTTTTGTTTCGGTTATAGTTAGCTTCAGCTTGTTTTAAACTTGCCTGGGCTTGCGAATAATTTGCTCTTGAAGTTTCTAATCCTGCCTGGGCTCTATTTACGTTAGATTGGTAAATATCTGGATTTACCCTCACCAATAGATCACCTTTTTCTACCGCCTGACCTTCAACCACGGGAAGTTCTATTATTTCTCCTGAAACTTCTGAAGAAAGTTTTACTTCAATTTCCGGTTGAATTTTTCCCGTAGCCGAAACTGTTTCTATAATATCTATAGGTTCTATTTTGGTTATTTCTACTTCTTTAAAATTGCCAGATTTACCAAACCAACCGGCTTTTTTTCCTACTATAAGCAAGACAATAAGCGCGAGAGCAATTCCGATAATTATAAAAAGAGTCTTTTTCTTCATGGTTTAAAATTTAAGATCGGTCACCGGTACTCCAAAATATAATTCAAGTACTTTTAGTTTAAAAATGTAATCGTATTTAGTTCTTAGCACTTCACTTTGTGCATTTTCATATCTCAATTTTGCCTGGCTAAATTCAAAAGCATTAGAAATTCCCACATCAAAACGTTGTGTAGAATATTCAAAAGCCTGCTCTTGCGCGTTTGCTGCAACCAGGGCCGCTTCGTAAGCTTCAAAAGCTCCTTCGGCATCTACATAAGCCTGATAAACATTCGCTTCAAGATCTAATTCTGCCTGCTCCAATTCATATTCCGCACGCCTGGCATTTACCTGGCTTCTTCTTACCTGGTTCCTGGTGGCAAATCCGCTAAAAATTGGTACACTAACCTGAACCCCGTAAGTCATACCATCGTTGCGTTGTAATTGTTCAAAAAATGGCAGCGGGCTACCAATTGTAGTAAGCGTATTTGGTGCCACAACAATGTCACCGGTTTCTTCTACCACACCAATCTCGCGGGTAGGATCGTTAGGATCTATTTCTGCACCCACTATTCTTCCCTGTCCAGATTCCCTGGTATTATAGTTAAAGAAAGCTCCTACACTTGGGTAGTAAGCTCCTTTGGCAATCTCTACGTCTTTTTGAGCAAGTTCACGGTTTGCTTCAGCAATTTTAATTTCAGAACGTTCTTCTTTAGCCTGTTCTACTATATCCTCTACTGGATTATCTAGAATTTCGGTTCCAAAAATATTATAATCTCTTTCTACGATATCAAAATTCTCATAATCTTTAAAAAGCAGGGTTTGAGCTAAACTTATAAGAGAAATTCTAATATTGTTTTGGGCCACAATTATTCGCTGTCTTTCATCGGCATTGGTAGCTTCAATTTCCAAAAGATCTCCCTGCGGTAAAGAACCGGCTTCTACGAGTTCCCTGGTTCTTTCCATTTGTTCCTGGGTAACTTCATTTTGCATTCTAAGAATTTCCAGGTTTTGCTTGTTAAAAAGCACCTGTAAATAAGAATCTGCTACAAACAACGTAATATCATCTTTCATCCTGTCTAGCGCATACTGGCTGGCAAGTTCAGATATCTTTGAACGTTGCAATTGTTTAAAGTTTCTTAGCCCATCAAAAAGGTTTAGACTTGCAGTTACTCCTGCAGAAAAGTTTCTGGTGGTTTGCGTTTGTAAAACTCCAGTAGTTACGTTTTGGGTAAGACCCGTATTCCAGGAATTTGTTGCAGATGCATTTATATTAGGCAGAAAATTACCAATTGCGTCTCTTCTACCAAGATCTGTCAACTCCACATCGAGTTCGCTTTGTTTTACTGAAATATTATTTTCCAGGGCATAATTAACACACTCCTGGAGGGTCCACTTTTTGCCTTCCTGTGCTTTTACCACTAAAGCAGAAAATAAAAATATGATTAGTAAGCTGTATTTTTTCATAATAGGAATTGTAGTTGATGAGTCTATGAAATTCTAAACTTGTTACATTTTGAATTAAAAATCTAATTACCGGCAAACTCCGGACTAGGTTTTACAATATTCCAAACCTTAATTTTATCGTCTTTAGAAATGCCATTTATTACCTGAACCTGAATACCATCACTTATTCCTAATTCCAAATCCCGTCTTTCAAATTCCTGGTCTCCGGTTTGTACTTCTACAAAAGGCTTCTGGCTGTCTGGGTCAAATTGAACAAGTGCTTCTTTAATTGCTAAAACCTCGTCTGCCCGGTCTAAAATAATAGAGGCATTTGCACTTAAACCGGCACGAATAAAGGTAGTATCGGCTTTATCTAAAGTTCCTTTTATTTCAAACTGAATGGCTCCGTTTTCGTCTACACCTTTTGGTGCTATATAATCTAAAATGGCATTAAAAGTTTTATTTTCTATAGCACCCACAGTTACTTCAAGCGGTAAATCTTCTTTAATTTTCCCCACTTCACTTTCATCAACTTTTCCTTCAAAAATCATTTCGTTAACATCGGCAAGCGTGGCTAAGGTAGTACCATCGTTAAAGTTGTTACTTTCAATAACCTGGTTTCCTACTTTAACCGGAACATCCAGCACCATTCCATCTACAGTAGATCTTATAAGCGTGTTGGCTGCACTACCAATACCGCTTGTGGTACCGGTTTGAACAATTTCAAAATTCTGCTCGGCAGAGCGGAAGTTTTGCTGCATCCTTTTAAAATTAGCTTCAGCATTATCAAAATCGTTTTGAGAAATCACCCCTTTTTCAAACAAAGATTTCTGTCTTTCAAAGGTTTTCTTTTCATTTTCTAAATTGATCCTCGCTGTAGCTACGGCATCTTTCGCACTTTGTAATGAATTTACATTGGGGATCACCCTAATTTTGGCAATAAGGTCACCCGCCTTCACTTTCTCCCCGGCCTCAATATATATTTCATCTATAATTCCTGAAATATTCGGCTTTATTAGCACTTCTTCTTTCGGAACAATATTTCCCGTTGCCACCGTTTTCTTCACGATGGTTTCCATTGAAGCCTGCTCGGTTTCATAAACCGTAGGATCTTCCTGATTTTTTTGAAACAAATAGTATAACGCCCCTACAAAAACCACGGCGATCAATACTAAAATTGAGATGGTAACTGTTTTTTTCATTTTTTGATTGAATTTGTATTCTTTATTTTTTTCTAGTTATTCGGTTCTAAGAGCATCTACAGGCTTGATCTTAATTGCGTTTTGCGCCGGAATAAGCCCGGCCAGCAAGCCAGAGCAAATTAAAATCATTAAAGCAGTAAGTACCACTCCCAGATCTACACTTGGATTGGCAAACATCATTTCTGAAGTATCCATACCGCTTAAGGCATAATTTATTGCGGCAATAATTCCGGTGGCAAAAATAATCCCTGCCATTCCTGAAATTATGGTAAGAAAAATAGATTCCATTAAAATTTGCCCCCTAATAGACCAGGGTGTGGCGCCAAGTGCACGCCTAACCCCAATCTCGTTGGTTCTTTCTTTTACTACAATGAGCATAATATTGCTAATTCCAATTATCCCTGATAGCAGTACTAAAATCCCTACAAAATAAGCCACTGCTTTTAAGGCTATAAACAAACCGTTTATTTTGTTGAATTCTTCGTATAAATCAAAATTACCTACGGCTCTATCATCTTCAGGATGAATAGAATGCCTGCTCTTTATGAGATCTAAAACGCTGGATTTTAAGCTGGTAATAGAATTTTCATCTTCGGCAGTGATCGCCATCCAACCTACGGTATCTCCCATATTAAAAGCCTGGGAAAAAGCCGTAAAGGGCACATAAATTTCTTTCTGTGCTTCTTCTGAATTTCCACCTCCGCCACCTTTCTTTTTGTATGTGCCAATTACCATAAAATTTACACCATTAATTTTGAGATAAGTTCCCAGGACTTCTTCCTCCTTTTCGTACAATTCGCGCCTTACCCCTTCACCAATTATGGCAACTTTACGCTTTTCCTGAATATCCAGATAATTAATAAACCTTCCAGAAGTAACATCCATAGGCTCCTGCTGAATGATTTCGGGATAATCTCCATACACGTTAAAGGCACCGGTTTGTAAACCGCGAACCACATTGTTATTTCCACCAAAGCCCCCTAACTGGTTCCTGGGAGATATAAACCTAAGTCCAGGTACATTTTCCCGCAAGGCTTCAACATCAGAAGTTTTAAAATTATAGCGCCTGCCTTTGGGAAGGCCTTTATAAGGTTTAGAAGCCGTTTGTGTCCACATAAACATAGTATTGGTAGCTATACCTCCAAAACCTTGTTTTACGCCATTTTCAAACCCTTTACCGGCAGCCAGTAAAATAACCAGGATGAAAATTCCCCACATTACCCCAAAAGCCGTAAGTAAAGTTCTAAACCAGTTAGCACTTAAGGCTTCAATTATCTCGTTCCATTTATCCCTGCTAAACATATTATTCGTCTCTTAATGCTACAATAGGTCTAATTCTCGCGGCTCTCCAAGCAGGGAAAAATCCGGCGATTGCACCGGCCAAAACCAGGATAAAAACGGTAGTAAGGGCTACATTGAAATTAACCGAAGGATTGGAAATATACTGGGTTTCTATAAGCGGACCCACAAACTCCAATAGTAACAAACTGGCAATTAAACCTATAAACCCAGCAATTGCGGTTACAAAAATAGATTCGTGAAGTACCATTCCAACTATAGAAAGTGGCTCGGCGCCGAGTGCTTTTCTAATTCCAATTTCCCTGGTTCTTTCTTTTACAATTATGAGCATAATATTACTTACACCAACAATTCCGGCTATAATAGTACAAATACCAACTCCCCAGAAAAAGAATTTTATCATATCCATAAGATCGAAGAAACGCTTGGCATTTTCCAGAGAGTTATTAATGCTAATGGCACTTTCATCGTCTGGCGCTATGGTGTGGGTTTCTTTTAACTGATTTTCTATAGCTTCAGAAAAACGAGTAGAAGCGGCCAGGGCTGCTTCAAAGTTTTCTGCAGGCTCTAAGGTAAAAGCCATATTTGCAATATTATTACCGCCTCCAAAAACACGTTGTGCGGTAGAAAGTGGCATAAAAACCCTACTTTCTTCTCTTTCCCCACCCGGATCGGTAAAAACACCTATTACTTTAAAATTTACTCCTGAAATTTGAACATACTCACCAATGGGATCTTTTTTGTCTTTAAAAAGATCGTTGCGTACTTTATTACCAACAACTACAACTTTTTCGAAATTTTGATGGTCTTTAAAATTTACAAATCTTCCTTCCACCATCCCACTGTTTTCCAGAAACTGATAATCTGGATAAACACCTTCTACACGATAGGAACCAGATTCTTTTCCAAAATTCACTATTCCATTCCAAATTCTGTAGATAGAAGATCTATATTCTAAATCGTCCTGATATTTAACAGCAGTGTAATTGAAGTCTTCATTTTTCATCTGAATTCTTCTCCCGGGATTCAGGCCTTTATATTCTTTAGAAGTCACCCCGGTATAGACATACATTATATTGGCGGCATCTCTTTCAAACTCTTGCGCAATACCATTACGCATCCCTTCGCCAATTCCAAGAAGAACTACCAAAATAAAGATACCCGAAGCCACTGAAAGCCCGGTTAGAAACGTTCGTAATTTATTTTTACGAATTGTTTCAAAAATTTCTTCCCAACGTTCAAGATCAAACATTTTGTAGCGCTCTAACCTGGTTAACGGGGGTGTCCTGTATAATTCTACCGTCTTTTAAATTGACGATTCTTTTGGTCATTGCTGCAATATCGGGTTCGTGTGTTACAACAAGTATGGTGCGGCCTTCATCGTTAATTTCCTGAATTAAATTCATCACCTCGTAAGAGGTTTTTGAATCTAAGGCGCCCGTAGGTTCATCGGCTAAAAGTACTTTTGGATCGCTGGCAAGTGCTCGTGCAATTGCTACACGCTGCTTTTGCCCTCCAGAAAGTTCATTGGGTAAGTGCCCTGCCCAATCTGCAAGACCTACCTTTTCAAGGTAACTCATTGCCTTATCTATACGTTCACCACGTTTAATTCCCTGGTAATACAGCGGAAGCGCAACATTATCCAGAGCGTTTTTATAAGAAATAAGGTTGAAGGATTGAAATATGAAACCCAAAAATTTGTTACGGTACCGGGCCGCTATTTTTTCGTTTAGATTTTTTATAGGAACGCCATCTAAAGTGTAAGAGCCTCCATCGGCTTCATCTAGCATTCCTAAAATATTAAGTAAAGTAGATTTCCCAGACCCTGAAGATCCCATGATAGAAACGAGTTCCCCTTCAGCAACGCTAAAATTAATTCCTTTTAAAACGTGTAGTGAATTACTACCCATTTTATAGGATTTATGAAGATCTTTAATTTCTATCATCGTAGTGAAAAATTACAGGTTGTTAACTTTTAACTAAAAGTGTCACCCATAAGACTCTACGAAAAGGGAAATGTTACATATAATTGAAGAAAATATTTTAAAAGCTGCTTATGCCTTTCCAGACTTCTTAGCTTTTTTTCGGGAACGATATATAAAATATCCCAGGCCACCCACCAACAAATAAGGAAAAGCCATTAGGTAAAGAATCCCGTTATTAATACCTTCAGCAGCACTGGTATCGGTATCGCTTTCTAAAACTGCGCGGCACATAGAACATTGTGCTTCAGCTAATTCAGGAAGTAGCAGCAAAAAGAAAAAGATAAATAAAAACCTGATTTTCATAGCAGTAATTTCTAAATGCAAATTTAATAAATTTTACTATTAAGCTCTCTTTGCAGTTGTTAAGACTTAAACTACTTCAGAAGAAAAATTAATAATACGGAAACATAAAAATATAAACCAAAACCCCTGTAATTGCAACATAAGACCAGATTGGAAAGGTCCAGCGGGCAATTTTTGCGTGTTTATCATATTCGCCGGTTAAGCCGCGATACATGGTAAAAAGTACCAGGGGAACAATAATTGCTGAAAGTACTATATGCGTAATTAAAATAAAGAAATAAACAGGACGTAAAATTCCTTCTCCGCCATAAGGCACGGGATCGTTACTAATTTTAGAGATCACATAACTCACCAGAAATATGGCTGAAAGTACAAATGCGGTGATCATCACATTTCTATGCAGTTTATATTCCTTAATACTCATAAAGAAGTAGCCAAGCATTAGTAAAACAGCCGTAGAACCATTTAAAACCGCGTGAAAAAACGGGAAAGTTCCTGTTTGTGCGCCAAAAATATTATAACGCTCTGGGAGGTACATAAGAATAAGTACCAAAACCGGCACAAGTATTGATAATGCAATTATTACCGGCACCGCAATTTTATCGCTTTTTGTTAGTGCTTTTCTCACAGTAGTTTTTTAATATCTTCAATTAAAATATCAATTTGCGGTTCTTCTTCACCTTCTACAACCGATTTATTTCTTTCTACAGATCCTCGATAATAAATTATTGGGTTTCCAAAATTATCTAAACGTGATCTAATATAACCTTCTTTATCAACAAGCGCAAAAAGGCCCTGGTGAGCAAAACCACCGGGAACTTCACTATTTTCACCGGCATAAATATTATATCCGCCATTTGCCAGCCCGTAAATGGAATCTTTTTCTCCGGTTAATAGATTCCAGTTGGGATGATCTATTCCATAATTTTCAGCATAAGCATTTAAAACTTCTGGTGTATCATGTTTTGGATCTATTGAAAATGAAGCAATTCCAAAATCTTCTTCATTTTTAAATTCTTCCTGAACTTCTACCAGGTTTTGATTCATAATTGGGCAAATTGTAGGGCAGGTTGTAAAAAAGAATTCGGCTACATATACCTTCCCACGGTAATCTTTACTACTAACCGTGTCACCATCCTGGTTTATTAATTGAAATTCTGGGGCTTTTTTCTTTCTTCCGTTTATTTCGATATAAGAAAGTGCCTTATCGGTATTCAATTTTTTGTCGGCTCCTTTAATATTTAATCGGTCAGATTTTACTACTTCATCGCTACTAATCGTTTCAACTATTTTTGGAATAACAATTATTCCGAAAATTAAAATGATAAGCGAAAGCCCTATATAAGAATACTTTTTTTTCATGCTAATTGTTTTTTCTTTCGGCGTTGTTCTTTTTTAAAGCCAGCCTGTATTCAGCAAGAATAACTTTTACATCGTCGTTCATTTTATCACTCAATTCTGCCACCGAACGGGAGTCATACCCATAAACCTTTCCAAAATCTTCATCTTCATCACGCCCTCTTAAATTAAGGTCTTTATCTACAATAAAAACGTAAGGCGTATAAGTATTATTAAGCTGGTGTGGAGTGTTGAAACTTTCAAACACCTCTTCTACCTGTGCTGAAGTTCCAAAAATGAATTCCCATTTTTCAGTTTCAGAAATACCGCTAAATTCTTCTTTAAATTTTTCAGCTTCTTCCCTGGCTTCTTGTGGTAATACCACTACGAACTGAAAATCTTTGAATTCGTAATATTTTTCAAGTATTTTCTGGTCAAGATTAAATGTGTTTCCCTTTAGGTTATCGAGATCTTTCCCAAAAAAAGCTACAATGCTAATTTTATCTTCTAAACTAATAGGCTCCCCATCAAGACTTTCAAATTTAGAAACATCTTTAACTTCCGGAGTTAACACAGGTAATTTTGCGAAATTATTTTGACCTGAAGCAAAAAACATATAAGCAATAATAGGCAATGCAAAAAGCACTAAAAGCACTAAAAACTTTTTCATAATCGGGTCTATAGAAGTGAGTGCAAAAATAAAAAGACGGTATCACAAAACCGCCTTTCTCTAAACTTTTAACTTTTAAGCCAGATTAAAAATCCCAGGCTACGTGATTAGATTTAAACACCTCATAAATATAGTCACCTTCTGTTAGAAGAATAAAAATAAGGTAACTTATAAGAAAAACTGAGGTCCAAACAATTGCTCTTCGCAATCCTTTAGTTTCGCCTTCAAGGTGCATAAAAGACCAGGCAATATAATAAGCTTTATAAATTGTAAGAATTATAAATATCCAGTTAAGAAGAGACATACTTAAAAAAGAAGTTCTTGTAAGAAATTCTGGTTTAAAAATCCCTAAAACAACTTCTATAAGTGTAACGATAGATAGGATTACAAATACCGTCCAGATCTTCTTTGTATTAGATTCGTGATGATGTGCTGTACCGTGTGCCATTTTTAATATTTTCTAAAATTATACCAGGTAAAAGAATGTGAAAACAAATACCCAAACTAAATCTACAAAGTGCCAGTAAAGACCAACTTTCTCTACCATTTCGTAATTTTTTCTTCGCTCGTAAGTACCAAGAAGTACATTAAAGAAAATTACGATATTAATAAGTACCCCAGTAAAAACGTGAAAACCGTGGAAACCGGTAATAAAGAAGAAAAAATCTCCAAATAATGGCGGGCCGTATTCATTACGGGTAAGGTTAGCACCTTCTACCACTCCTGCGGCTTCATTATCTAATTTAGCAATAGATTCTTCACGAGAAAGGATGGTTTTTTCACCCTCTTCGGTCATTATTTGTGTTCTTATTAAAAGGTCTGGATTTGCAGCAAAACCAGCTTTTATTTCTTCTATAGAATAAGATGGCATAGCTTTTTCAGATTCAAACCATACTCCATTTTTAGATTCGTGCTCCACCCTATCTGAAGCTGCTGGGATAGCAATATCTGCCAGTGCTACCCTATGACCGTCGCCATCAATAAACTGAAGAACGTTACCTCCATTAGTGTAAACCGCGCCATAAGTTCCATTGATAAAATTTTTCCATTCCCAGGCTTGAGAACCAAGGAAAATAATTCCCCCAATAATAGTAAGGAACATATAAAAAGTAACTTTGGCTTTATTTAACTGGTGGCCGGCATCTACTGCCAACACCATGGTTACCGAAGAAAAAATAAGGATAAAAGTCATTAATGCCACATAATACATTGGCGCATCTACACCGTGTAAGAATGGAAAGTGATTAAAAACTTCGTCGGCAATTGGCCACGAATCCATAAATTTAAAGCGGGAAAACCCATAAGCTGCAAGAAAACCAGAGAAGGTAAGTGCATCGGAAACGATGAAAAACCACATCATCATTTTGCCATAACTGGACTTTAAAGGCTCATTACCACCACCCCAGGTTTTACCTTCGGTGCCTGTTCTAACAACAGTAGCTTCCATAGAAGAGTATTTAAATTTTAAGTATTGCGCAAAAATACGCAATTTTATTATCTAAAGAAATATAAAAACACAAACAGGTAAATCCACATAAGATCAACAAAATGCCAAAAAGTCGCACCTAACTCAATTCCAAGCATTTGACCTTTTTTATAACGTTGTTTAAAATGGTTATAAATTACTACCAAAAGCGTGATAATGCCCGCCAACAGGTGAGCCATATGCACTAGAACCAGTACGTAAATAAAGGAAGTTGTAATACTACTTTCACTACCGGTAAAGTAGTAACCTTCGGCTATAATTTCAGTAAATCCATTAAATTGAAGCGCCACAAATAAGACCGCAAGAACCAGTGTACCAATAAGTAAGGCGGAGGCGTTTCTTCGGTTTCCGGTTAAAATACTTTGTTTTGCTAACATAAACATGAGGCTGCTTAAAACTATAACAAGAGTACTCCACATGAATGCATTTGGAAGATCAAATTCTGTTAACCAGTCTGGCCTTGTTTTACTTACTACATAAGCACTGGTGAGCCCACCAAAGGTCATAATCATACTAATTATCCCAAACCAGAGCATCATCTTCTTTGCCCTATCGTATTTGTGCTTTTCGGCACCTTGAGTTAAATCCATTCTCTTATAAATTTATCAAAAACATATACTATTTGAAGTAGCGTAATATAAGATACGCTTGCAAACATCAATTTCTTAGCGGCCTGCGCCGTCTTTTCCTTATACAATTTTAAAGCATAATACAGCATTCCCAGGCCAAGTAGAAGAATGAGCCCGCCAGCTACCGGCGATAGAAAAAGTTTACCTGTAACTCCAAAAACAGGAATTAAAGAAACTAAAATGGTCCATACCGTATAAAGAATTACCTGTATGGCCGTTCCCTTATCGCGCTTTCCGGTAGGTAGCATAAAAAAACCTCCTTTTTTATAATCGTCAAACAACCACCAACCTATTGCCCAAAAATGAGGAAACTGCCAGAAAAATTGTATCATAAATAAAGTTCCGGGCTCTATACTAAAATCTCCTGTGGCCGCTACCCAACCTAACATAAAAGGAATTGCTCCCGGAATTGCACCTACAAAAACTGATAACGGGGTTTTAGTCTTAAGTGGAGTATAAACACTTACATATAAAAATATACTAATTGCCCCAAACATAGCCGTCTTGGGGTTTATAATGTATAAAACGATAAGCCCGGCGATGGTAAAAATACTTGCGATTAAAAACGCTGTACTTACCGACATTCTACCATCGGGAATAGGTCGGTTTTTGGTGCGATCCATAAGTGCATCAAGATCCCGCTCTATAATTTGGTTATAAGCATTTGAAGCGCCCACCATAAAGTAACCACCAATGGCAAGTAAAAAAACAGTAACAAAGTCTATGCTATCTGCACCCAAAAAATAACCTGCAACCGAAGAAAAAACCACGCTTACGGCAAGCCGCACCTTGGTAATTTCTTTAAAGTCTGTTAGGATAGAAGCCGAGGAAGTATGTACACCGGTGCTGCTCAAAAATAGGTTTTTTCAATTGGCGCAAAGATACTCCTTAATTGGGTTTTGGCAAGGGTGCAAAAATGTTAATTTTCAGCACTTAAGAAAATGAAAAAATATTGAATAAAACTACTTAAAATACTATAGTAATTTAGCAATTTATTTAATAATCGTAATACCAGTTAAAAATATCGGTACGTAAACCAAAATTTATCCAGGAAGTTGTATTCTCATAATTTTGATGCGTTTTTACATCGGGGTTAAAAGAGCGATAAATAAAACTACCGTAAAGCTTTAAATTTGTTGCCGGGTTTACAATATAACCTGCTTCAATATTCGAAAAGAAAGAAGTTGTAGTATTTCCCTGGCCAATTTTCACACCGACATCAAAAGGCCGCTGGCGCTCGCTGGTATAGATGTCTCCTCCATAGGCAGCCTGGTTTGTTGCCATATTATAATCAAAACCTCTATTGCCGTAAATTACTTTGGCACTTCCATACCATCTATCATTTTTATAGCGGGCAATAGCTAAAATCTCCCTGAAATTAGAGCCCCACAAGTGAGCCATAGACTGGTTATTATGCCCATAATTTAAAACCCCTGTGTTATGCGAATAAGTGTAAGGCCGTACCTGGTTATATTCTGCCTGTAGAAATAACCCGGGAATTTTAAAAGCATCAAAATATTTCACTCCCAATTGATACCCAAGTTTGTTTTTCCAGCTTTGATTCCCACCAAAAACATCAGAAGTAGAGAATTCATCTATAATCATTTGACCATAGATATTAATTTCATCTGAAAATTTATATTTTGAAGTAAGGCCAATAATTGCATTGCCGCCACGTGCCCCGGTAGAAAATTCTATAGCCCGATAAAAAATTACCGGGTTCAAATAATTTAAATCGAAGCCCCGGTTATTATCATTTTCCCAAACCACAGATTCAAATAAACCAATATTAAGCCTTTTGGTTACATTATAACTCAAGTAATGGTTGGCCATATATTTTGTTCTAAAGGAACCATTTTCTGTAACTGCCGGTCTCACATCACGCAAAGACATCCAGGTATTGGTATATTTTAACTTCCAAAACGTGGTGTTGAGTTTAAAATAAGGATATGGTGAAGCATTATCACTCATTAAAAGGGAGCGATAACCGTCTCCAATAAAGTTTTTGCCGTGGCCAAATTGAAGATTAAAAAACTTATTGGGTGTGTAAGACAAATACCCTTCAGCTACAGGATAATCATAACCTTCGTCCATAAAAGGTTTTGCAATTCCCCTGCCGGGTATTATAGCAGGATCGCCACCATCTGGCCTAATAGATTCGGCAAACCTATTGTAATAATCGACAAACCTGCCCTGATTTTCGTAAGCTACCGTATAAAAATTAAACTTTTTCCCTAAACCACCCTGAAAAATAAGAGCACGGGTGTTATTATACGTAAAATCGAAGTCTGTTTGCTGAAAATCTTTTCCTAACTGAAGATCTAAAGCAAAATCCAGGGTAAACCAATAATCTTTGGTTTGATATTGCACCAAATGCTCATTCCATAACTTTTTGCCAAACCAGGAATCTGCATCCCGCAGCATTTTATTTTCTTCAGCTTTAAAATTATAATATTTAGAAACTTCAGAAAAAAGCAAAGGCTTTGAAGCCGAGTGAGTATTCACTCCTATTTTATTGAATTCAGCATCAAAACGGCTGTAGTATTCATGCGATAAAGGAATATTTATCTGACTTTCATACCGAGGGCGCGTAAATTCTTCCGATTGAATTTGATCATATTCATTAGTCAGATCATCTTCTTGAGGTTGCTGAAAATTGATTTCTGAAATATCAGGTTCAACCTGGGAGGTAGTAGAAAAATCTTCAGTATTTAATTCCAACGGAATTTTTACAGGCATTTTAAACTGGACAAAAATTGGCCTGGAATTATAAGTAGCCGGCTTAATTTGAGGCAACAAATTAAAAACACGCTGCATTTCTTCCTTTAATTCTGCATAAGCTGCATCTGTATAAACAACATTAAAATTTCCGGTTTTATCAACTTCAAAAATAACAATGATTTCTCCCCTATAATTTTCTCGTATTACCTCTAAAGGAACTTCGTAATTATTCAGAACAAATTTGGTAAGGGTATTTTTAAAGCAGGTTTCTTTATTAGCAAAATCTACATTGGTACATTGAAGAAATTCAGGAAAACGCTGGCTATTATCCTGGGCCTGAGATTTTAAAATAATCGCACTTAGCAAGAAAAGAAGAAACAGGTAGTTCTTCATACTTAAAGTAGGGAAAGATTGGTTACACCTTCGAAATATACATTTTTTTAGATAGAGTAAACCAGCTTAAAATAAAAAATCCCGGGACAAGCCCGGGATTTAAATTTATACTAAATAAATGTCTTAGTCCTGAATTTGGAATACAATTGGTAAAGAGTACATAACCCCTACTGCCTTACCACGTTGTTTACCCGGTTGCATACTAGGCAATTTATTAATTACCCTTGCTGCTTCACGCTCTAACCTTGGGTGGGGCGCTCTGGATTGAACATTGGTAATATTTCCTTTTTCATCTATCTTAAACTGAACAATTACCCTGTTTACACCAGAAAGGCCAAGTTCTGCACCAAGATCTGTATCGAACTCACGGTTTACAAACTGACTAATCTTTTGGCTCATACATTGCTTACGCTCTTCGTTGTTATTTAGGTTTTCACAACCCGGGAAGATTGGCACATCTTCAATTACAGCGAAGGGAACATCTGCAACCTCTTCTTCTACGGGTGCTTCAACAACCTCTTCTACCTCAACAATTTCATCCATATTGGTTTCAGTAGACTCAATTTCGTCTTCTTCTACCTCTTCCTCATCCTCTACAACTTCAATAACCTCTGGTGCCGGAGGTGGAGGTGGAGGAGGTGGAGGTGTATTCTGCATCTCTGTAATTGGGATTTCTTCATCGTCTAAATCGTCCATATTTAACTGGCCGGTATCAATGGCTTCCTTGTCATAAGTCTTCCATTCAATTGCCCTCCAGGTAATTAATAGAACAACAATAAGCCCCAATTGCAGAAAAAATACACTTCTTCTGGTTAAATCGGCTTTTGGATTTTTCTTTGGTTCCATAATAGGTTATTGATTAATAAGGATTGCTAAATTAAATATTTTTTCTAAAAAATTAAATTAATCTTACTATTTAACCTTTTTAGACTCTTTTCAAAGAGAAGAAAGATAATAACAGCAAGCAAAATTCCAGCAGTATTCGCCAAAATATCATACCAATCTGGTTCTCTATAACTGGTAAGTACACCCTGTAAAACCTCAATTAACATACCAAACAGTATAGAGAGGCCGGCTATTTTAAATAGGTCACCTTTATAAGTAGCTTGAGGTCTATTTTTTTGCATAAAATATACCTTCCACAATGCTACAAGTCCAAAATAGGCCCCAAGATGTAAAAGTTTATCTGTAGGATTAAAACTCCCCACACTAATTTTACCGAGTTTCACTAAAGAAGAAACCGTTAGTAATATAGTATAAAGGCTCGCTACAAATAAAGTTATTTTAGCTACCAAGAACTTCTTTGTAGGCATCTGCACTTAAAAGATCTTCCAGCTGAGATTCATCAGAAAATTTAATTTTAATCATCCAACCTTCTCCGTAAGGATCTGAATTTACTTTTTCCGGCTCATCTTCAAGGCTCTCGTTAAATTTAATAATTTCGCCAGAAAGAGGCAAATAAAGGTCTGAAACTGTTTTTACAGCTTCAACTGTTCCAAAAACCTCTTCTCTTTCAAGGGTTTCGTCTACGGTTTCTACTTCTACATAAACGATATCACCTAATTCGCCCTGGGCAAAATCTGTAATACCAATTGTAGCCGTATCACCTTCTACCTTAATCCATTCGTGGTCTTTGGTGTACTTTAAATCTTGTGGAATATTCATTAGTTCTATTTTATATTAGAGCAAAGTTAATTTTTTAAAGCAATACTTCAAACAAGCCTCAATTAATTTCCAAAATTATATCTAAGTGTAATACCCGATCTTATGGTTGTTTGCGGAAATGCAGTAGATACTGCATATTCAGAGAAATTATGTTCGTAATAAAATATTGCCGTTAGATTACTGGAAATTGCATAATCTGTTGTAAAATTAATACGCCATATATCCTGGCCGGCAATTACCTGGCTGGTTTCTAAATCTAAATACCTTATAATACTCTTATTTCTTCTAAAGGAAACATCTGCTTTAAAATTAAGATCGCTGCTTAGAATACGATTGGTGCCTCCAAGGCCGGTGGCAATCCTTAAATCGCTAATTCTATAACCCGCACCTAAAATATATTCGTTTCCGGTGGTTTCAGTCAATAAATTATTATCAAAACTCAGGGAAAGCATTCGGTCTTTTCTTACTTCTGCTAAAAGCTGAATAGCATTTTTCGTTTCCAGGTCTAATCGGAAAAGCGGCGTAAATAATTCAGTTAAAACAATATTAGAATACAGCATTGGGTTTTTAAAATCCCCGGCTTGGTTGGTTTCAAATTCATTCTCGGGATCGTAATCCAGGTTTGTTTGAAATTGATTAATGGTATAGTTAGACTGGTAGCCATGATTGATGGAAATTCTTCTGAATTTATCTTTAAACCAACCAATTCGCATTAAACCGGTATACTTCATATTCCAGTTTGGCAAAGGCATATCTCTAAAAGCTCCCAGCTTAATATCTTCGGGATCTTTCCCTGCATAGGCCGAAACAAAAGCCGGTAATAAAACGGCCTGGTTTGTTTTTCCTATTCCTACCGGATAACCGTCTTCATCTACATTATTGGGATCTAAACCTCTCTCCTGAGCAATACGGCGAGCAATATTTAGGCGATTTTCCCTAAAGTTTTCAAAAGTTTCAGAAGATTGCTCATCTGACTGATTAAAGGCGGTTTTTATTAGAATAGTAGAAATATTAAAATTCCCATAATTATAAGGCGTCAAAGAAATATATTCCATGGTAGTAGGATTTACCCTATAATTCTCTGAGAAATTTTCTGAATAATTCCTATTTGCGCTAATATCTACAGTAAGATCTGGAACAATATCCAGCGAAGCCTGAACGTCTAATTGCTCGTTTTTAAGTGTAGAATACTGTTGGTTAAAATTTTGGAATAAGGTTAACCAACCTCTTCTGGCAGCGGTATACCTAACTTCATCCTGCCAACCAAAAGTAAAGGCTGTACTGGGCTGCAAGGTGCCCATAAACCCCACGCTGGGAGTATAACCGGGAAGAAAAGTCCCTTCATTTTCGCGATAGTTTACCTGCAGTCTACTTAAAATAGTTACAAAATCTACAAACGTATTAAAGCTCTTGCTAGTTTTCTCAACCACTTGGGTATTTTGGGTTCGCTCTGCATCTCGTGGACTTCCATCTAATGTAGGCACCCCGGCGCTTCGTTGCTTTATAGTTTGGCCTCCACGCCCTTCTTTCTTTTCCAGCCCCAGGTAAGAATACAGGCTCTCCATATCTAAACTTGCATTTATTTGGTGAGAACTTGAATTCTGAACACTATTTCCAATATCTGGAATTCCTTCCAGGTTTTCGTAAATCCTGGAACCGCGTTGCCATTGGAAATCGCCTGTATAAGAATACGTAGCATTTATAAATTCTAGCACAGGAATTTTATCAAAAGGAAGATCGTAATTAACCTGCAGATTTTGATAATGCAAATCTGGTGTGCCTATACTGAAAAAATTATCCCAAACCCCAATCGTATTGTTGGCAAAACCGTCTTCATCTATATAATTTCTTACTATTCGATTATTGGAAGCGTTGAAGCTGAAATTTAGAGAATTAGTAAGATTATAATTTACACCATATTCCCAGTTAAACATATAGTTTCGCTGGTAAAGTGTTGGAATTCCCAAATCATCGTCTGAGAGTTCCAGGGATCTAAATTTTTGTTCGTTGTATTGTCTTAAAATCGTAGAACTCGCATTTATATTAGAAGGCAGTAAATTCACATTAAAATCTCTTACCAGGGAATAATAATCGCTGCTATCTAAAGCCGAAATATTTTTGAAAGGTTCTACCTGTCTGGGTTCAAAATTAAACTCGTAGGTTGCCCCGGCTCTTACATTTTGGTTTAAAGACTCTTCAATTTCAAAATCCCGATGATCTACCTGATTATAAGAAGTTGTAAAAGCAAAATTCTCTATATCATAAGGCATGGGTTTTGCCTCGCCAGTGCGTTCCTTCCGCAAGCCTATAATATTTACACTTTGCCGTTTTGTATAAGACTGCGATTGTTTTTTTACCCTATCTCTTTCTACAGGATCTACAATATCGGCAAGTCTTGTTTCCAGTTCTAAATCAAGAAATTCCTGGTCGTATTTTGGTGTAATTAACTCCTCGCCCCTACTATAATTAAACGGAATTTTCACACCCCATTTTTCTGGAAGTAACTGGCCGGCATTTATATTGGTCACCACATCATATTGTTGTGAATTTTCCCGGCTCCGCTGATTTGGCCCCTGTTCTATTGTTCCAAACCCCACGGTACTTTTTCTACCGGTAGCGGCAACCGTAGCAAAATCAGAAAAATTGGTGTCCATATTAACTATTGTTGCCCAACCGCCTTCATTATCAAGATCTGAAAGTCTTAATTCGTTAAACCAAACCTCTCCACATAAATCCTGAACCCCATTGGTGGGAGTTCCATTTTTTAAACCTAACATTAATACTCTTACATTTCCAAAACTGGGGTTTCCTTTTATCCCAAGGCGTAATTGATCCATTTCATAGGAGTCTTCTTCGTCAATTAATTTCAGGTTTTCGGTAAAGAAATTTAATTCTCCAGAATTTAAAGAAGGATCTCCTAAAACACCCGTTTTTACGCGTTGAAGTAGTTCCAACGGAAGATTCATTCGGTTAACTTCCGGCCAGATATCTTCAGCAGTCATCGCGCCAAAAGCCGTGGGACTTAATGGAATTTCAATTTGATAATAATTATCGGTAAAATCGGTTCCCATTCTTACAAAAGCTACCAACTGTCCCTCTTTTAAAGGAGTTTGGTTGGGTAGCGATTCAGCGTGTAAAAACATTTCAAGGTTTTTATACTGCCGCATATCTATCTGGAAATTTTTGTAAACCGCCCTCGCATCCTGTGGTTCCAGATCACAAACCCTAAGAGAAAGTGATTGCTCGTTTTGCCTTATATTGGTATTATTTTCAAAAAGCTCTTCTCTAATTACGCCCGGAGGTAAAACATAAGGCACCGGTTGCCTATTTTCGTTTTCCTCAATATTTACTGCTGAAACTTCAAAAAGAGTGTTTTGATTTTCCGGAAGAATATTTCTATCTCTTAAACCGCGATTATACCTTCGGTAGTCGCCTCTCACCAATTCCATAGTTCCAAAGCGCAATAAAGTTTCTTCTTCAAAGCCACTAAGAAACATTCTCATAAAACGAATAGATCTATAATCGGCTATACCTCCTTTAGCATCTGTAGGCTCGTAAATTGGAATTTTAAACTGAAGCCAGCGCACCGGGAGTTCATTCCCATTTCTAAGCGTGGTGGTAAGTTCTTTCTCGTCCGTTATATATTGATTATTTTCTACGCCCATCCCAGGGAAGAAAGGTATTTTATATTCAAAATAACTATCTATAGTGTTCATTGTATTATCCCGGTTCACATCTTCAGTAGTTGGCAATGTGGTATTTCCCCTATTGGTATCGCCAACTTCTGGCGGCGAGTTGCCATCTGGCCCGTTATAATTCCGGTAGCGATTAACTATATCGCCATCGGTATTTAGAAAATAATCGTAATTATCTGCCGCAGGATCGGGTAAATTGCTGAATTCAGGAAATTTTAATGATTCTTGCGCATCTGATAGACCGTCATAACCCACATCCTGGTTGGTTCGCTCTTCCCCTTCAGAATCAAAAGCATAAATTAAGGATTGGTCTGCAGGGACTTTGGCAACCTGCGTTTCTATGGTATTTTCTGCGCCACCACTAGCGGGCAAACCGTTTTCATATTGTTTACGACCATCTTTCAGAACATCTTCAGAAATATTCCCTAAATTAAAATTGATAGTTCCCGCTGAATTTCCCCTATTTTCAGAATAAATATAAGGGTCCATTACCCAAAATTCTATAAACTCTACATTGCTTTGTTCAAAATTGGTAGTATTTATTCCGCGCATTATTCCTCCAAAACTTTCCGAAGGATTGGGCAGGGATCCATTTGTGGCTGCAGGGTTAAAATTATAAGGCCCACGTTCTTCAGGAAAATAAGCTACATCCATAGTGTACACCACCTGGGGCTGTCCTTGCACTACATCGGTATTCGGAAAAATTTCGCTCAAGGCAACTCTTCTTGTTGCGTAGGTAGAAATATCGTTATCTGTAATCCCATTGGGGCGGTTACTGCTATAAAAAATAGGATCTATAGTATACCAGGCCAATTTCGCCCTTTTATCACCCACCTTTATATCGCCATTGGCGCGTTCCCCACCATACCCAAGCGGAACACTACTTAATTCCCAACTTAATGGAGCACTAATATCTATTGTAGTTTGCGCTGCTTCAAAATCGTCTATATAGGTGGTTGCTTTTCCCTGAAAATCGTTAATTGCCGGTGCCCCAGGTTGTAAATAGGCAAATTCTCCAGTTACCGAAAAGTTAGAAGGTACATCGGTATCTATGTTGGGCAACTTATTTACCAGCCTTGTAAACAAAGGAACCTCGGTAGAATAATTCACATTAAAACCGAAAATTGAATTATTTATGGGCTCGTAACTGTAATTTGCTTTTTGGGTTAGCGGGCGTTCCTTGAGGTTTAGGAAAGTAGCACCAACCAGGAAATTTTCATTAAACTGATGTTCTACATTTATCCCTGTAAAACGTTTGGTTTGCTGCCCAAACAAGGCATTATTTTCGGTATTTACCTGGATTGGAATATCTGAAGCTAACAAAGCTTCGTCTATAATTTGAACTCTTCCCAATTCATAATTCACTACATAATCTACACCTTCCTGCAACAACCTACCCCCGGCAGTTACGGTAACAGATCCCGGCGGAAGGTTAAAGCCAATAGGAATCCCTTCAACTTCGCCCGATTTATATCTCCCTTTTAACTGAAATTTATTCTTATCGGCATCTTCCTGTTCTGCCTGTGTTCTCGTGGTTCGATATAAAGACCTAAAAACATATTTTTGTTGATTGGCATTCCAGGTTTCGGGATTATTATAATCTTCGGTTCCGGTATTGGGGGAGTTATCAAGTTTTTCAAATAAATGCCGCCCAAAGGGTTCTACCGAAGTAAAAATTATATTTCCATTTTGTGGATCTATTGTTAGACCAGGCACATAATCAAAGAAACCATCTCCACCATTTATAGGGTCGTTATTGTTATTTAATTTATCGAGGTTAAAAACCCTAAGCAATGGGGCTTCCCTAACATCTTCAGGCAATGGTACCGAGCCATCACCAGCAGGTTTTATATAATTTAGTGGCTGCGGATCTGTATATAAAATATTCATTCTAAAATCTTCCCGCTCTAATTGATAAGCGCCAAGACTATAAATATTTTTCATCATTAAATCCCAAACAGGCTCATCTACATTTGTAATAGTGCTTTTTAGCATTTTAACCACCAGGTTCTGGTTTATGCGCTGGTTTGTTACCGGCTCATTGGGATCTTGTGTTGGGTTTTGAGCAGGATTATTGTCTCCTGTTGCATTCACGCCATCGTTGGCGAATTCTCCAACCTGGTAAACTTCACCGTTTACCGTATACTGAAAGGCGATGGCTAAAATTTCATCATTGCTTAATCGCTGGTTTAAGGAAATATAACCAAGTTGGGTGTTCAAACTATATTCGTTGGGCTGCAATTGTCTTGCATTCTCCAATTTTACATAATCCAGCCCTTCTGAAACCTGAACTCCGCCAAAACCATTATCTACCGTTGCCACATCTCTAATTGCGGACGTAAGCACAGATTCTGCCGAACCATTTATACCAAATGGATTAAAATCGTTATTCTCGTTATCTGGAAAACTTCCTCCTGGCTGATTAAAAAACCCTGCTGGAATGTTATCTAAACCTATATTTCCCGGTAAATTAGTTTCTCCCAAATCCTGGATAGCGACAATATTCCTCGTATCGGTTAGGTTTTGAACATTATTGGTTCTATTGGTTACCCAAACCTGCACCCTTTTAATCTGAATATTGGTATTTATAAAAGGATAATTTTTAAGCGCCTCATCATAGTTGTCTCTAAAATAATGAGAAAGAAAAAAGTGACGATCCTGGTCGTAATCCAGTGCAAACTTTTCAAATTCTTCTACAGTAGATCCACCTTCCACATTTACCGTTCTTCGTTCTGATTTCTGTTCAGAAAACACACCGGTAATTCGGGTTTTTCCAAATTGTAATTCGGTTTTAAATCCGAACAAACTTTGTGCGCCCTGCATTAGCGCATTATTGAGCGGCATATTTACATTTCCTACTTCAATTTTTCTTACAATATCATCTTCGGTAGGCGTGTATTCTAACTTTAATTGATTTTGAAAATCAAATGTAGATTCTGTATCGTAATTGGCGGTGATTTGTAAGCGTTCCCCTATTTGCCCAAGCAGGCTTAAACTAATTCGCTGATCGAAATCGAAAGTGAGGTTTTGCCTGTTCCTTGGAGAAAAAGCCGGGTTATCCTGTTTGGTGTAAAGCAAACCCAAATCCATCTCTACCGTTCCCTGCGGAACAATATTAATTTCTGAGCCACCAAAAATGCTTTCAAAAAAACTATTATTTACGTAAAAATCTGGCAATAAATCTCGCTGAATTTCCGCTGCTCCTTCTTTTCGCCCGGCCTGCGCATCAATTTTCTGCTTAAAATAATTGCGCATTTCTTCATCTAAGACCAGGTTTTCGTATTCTTCAGGAGTTAAAATTAAAGGGATAGAAAGATCTAAATCTCCCAACTGCTCCCGATAAATATACCGGTCTAAAATAGGATCGTATTCGTAGAAAGAAGAGATTAATTCAGAATCAGGCAGCGTTATTTCACCCAAAGTATACCCGGTTTCGGTGGTATCCTGAGGGGTTTCCTGTGCAGTGGAACTCAATGAAATTATCAATGACAACAACAAGCTGAGCTTAACCGAAGTTGACAATTTCCAGTAATTGTGCCTCAATTCTTTACAAATTTTTAAGAGCCATTTTTATAATAGATTCTACGGTAGGGCTGTTAGAATCTTTCATTATCTTATCTACTACCCTTGTAGCCTGCTTTCTTGCGAAGCCGAGAGTCTCTAATGCAGATAACGCTTCTTCTTTTATAGTATTGTCCTGAGGAACAAAAACTTCGTCTTCCCCATAGACTTTCAATATTTTATCTTTTAGGTCCAAAATTACGCGCTGTGCGGTTTTAGCACCAATTCCTTTTACACTTTGTATGGTGGGAACATCGCCATTTGCAATAGCATCTTTAACCTGGTTGGGTTCTAAAGAAGATAACATTGTCCTGGCCGTACTGGTACCCACACCCGAAACCGAAATTAGCAGCCTAAAAATATCCCTTTCAGACTTTTGATAAAAACCATAAAGCGTATGGGAATCTTCCTTAACGTGTAAATGGGTATAAATACTTATATTTTCTGAATCTGGTATGAGAGAAAAAGTATGAAGAGAAATATTGACCATGTACCCCACGCCGTTGCAAGCGATTACTATGTAGGTAGGATTCTTCTCTATTAATTGCCCCTTAAGATGATGAATCATAAAATTTTAAACTTAACGAGCCAAATGTAGTAAATAAAAGTTAAGCCCGAAATCTTTGCTTCGGGCTTAACTACTGTATATGCAACTTATTTTACTCGATAAGCGAATTTAAAAATCCTTCGGACTTACCTCAAAATTGAAATAATTCAACTTATGTACAAATTTGTAAACTTACTTCTTTTGTTTTTTTTCTTTTTCCTGTGCATCAACTACAGTTACAGCAGTCATATTCACAATTTCTTCTACACTTGCGCCAAGCTGAAGAATATGAACTGGCCTACGCATTCCCATCATAATCGGGCCAATAGAATCTACCTTGTTAAGTTCTTTAATTAGCTTATAAGTACTGTTGGCTGAATCAAGATTAGGATAAATTAAAGTATTTACTTTTTTTCCCGCTAATTTTGAAAATGGGAACTTATTTTGAAGCATTTCACGGTTAAGCGCAAAATCGGCCTGCAACTCTCCATCTACATTTAATTCAGGATGATTACGGTGTAAATAAGAAACAGCTTCTTTCACTTTTGTAGCACGCGGATCTTTAGATGAACCAAAATTGGCATAAGACATCATAGCAACTACCGGTTCTAAACCAAATAATTGCACAGTTCTCGCCGTCATTTGGGCAATTTTAGCAAGATCTTTTGCCGGCGGATCTATATTAATAGAAGTATCACTTATAAAAAGAGGACCTCTAGACGTATTCATAAGGTTGGTGGCGGCTACACGGGTAACTCCCGGAGCCATACCAATAAGTTCCAGCATAGGTTTTACTACTGCCGGGTAGGCCCTGGAATATCCTGAAAGCAAGCCATCGGCATCACCTTCGTTAACCATCATGGCGGCAAAATAATTACGTTCCCGCATTAGTTTTTCGGCATCATAAAGCGTTACACCGCTACGGTTTCTCGTCTTCCAATAAACCTGCGCGTAAGCTTTTCTATGCTCTTCTTCCTCATCAGATTTTGGATCTATAATAGCAACTTCTTCGTGGAAGTCTATTTCTGCCATTAATTCTTCAATAAGCTTTCGGCGGCCCAGTAAAATTGGAATAGCGATTCCTTCATCGTGCACAATTTGTGCTGCTTTAAGCACATCAAGATGATCAGCTTCAGCAAAAACAATTCGTTTAGGATTCATTTTTGCACGGTTTAGCAACAACCTTGTGATCTTGTTATCACTGCCCATTCTTTCAAGCAGTTCTTCTTCATACCTATCCCAATCCTGAATAGGTTGTCTCGCCACACCGCTTTCCATTGCAGCTCTGGCCACTGCCGGTGGCACTTTAGCAATTAAACGCGGATCAAATGGCTTTGGAATAATATAATCTGAACCAAAATTTAAACGGGTTTCTCCATAAGCGATGTTCACCTGCTCGGGTACGGGTTCCTTGGCCATTTCGGCTAAAGCTTTTACCGCGGCCATTTTCATTTCCTCGTTAATCTTTGTGGCCCTAACATCTAAGGCTCCCCTGAAAATAAACGGAAATCCAAGTACATTATTCACCTGGTTGGGGTGGTCACTTCTTCCCGTAGCCATAATAATATCCTTACGGGTATCCATTGCCAGTTGATAATCAATCTCGGGATTTGGATTGGCCATGGCAAAAACGATAGGGCGTTTCGCCATACTTTTTAGCATCTCTGGAGAAACAATATCGGCGATAGAAAGGCCAACAAATACATCGGCATCTTTCATGGCTTCCTCCAGGGTATCTATTTTCCTGGAAGTAGCAAACTCTATTTTTTCTTCAGACAGGTTTGGACGATCTTTTCTAATTACGCCCTTGCTATCTGTCATTATAATATTTTCAGCTTTTGCTCCAAAAGCTTTATAAAGTTTAGTACATGAAACCGCTGCCGCACCGGCACCGCTTATCACGATCTTCACTTTTTCCATCTTTTTCTTAGCAAGCTCCAGTGCATTTAGTAAAGCCGCAGCCGAAATGATGGCTGTCCCGTGCTGGTCGTCATGCATTACGGGAATATCCAGCTCAGCTTTTAATCGCTTTTCTATCTCAAAAGCTTCGGGAGCTTTAATATCTTCAAGGTTAATTCCGCCAAAAGTTGGAGCGATATTTTTAACCGTTTCAATGAATTTATCTACATCTTTAGTATCTACTTCAATATCAAAAACATCAATATCGGCAAAAATCTTAAAGAGCAAACCTTTACCCTCCATAACCGGCTTAGAGGCTTCTGGACCAATGTCTCCAAGACCTAAAACAGCGGTTCCATTAGAGATAACGGCAACAAGGTTTCCTTTGGTAGTATATTTATAAGCGTTTTCTTTATCTTTTTCTATCTCCAGGCAAGGTTCTGCCACCCCAGGGGAATATGCCAGGGAAAGATCTCTTTGTGTTGCATACTTTTTTTGTAGGTACTACCTCTATTTTCCCGGGCTTGGGTTTGGCATGGTAAACCAGTGCTTCTCTTCTTTTTCTAGGATTATTGCTCATAATTTAATTTTTCTACTTACTACAAAGGTAGCAAGCTTGGTTTCAATATTGAACTCTAGCGGAAAAAAGAAAACTTAAAATTCAGAAAATTGACGGATTATTTTATCTCCCGTATTTTAATGAAAATTTAATAAAAGAGGAGCTGTTTTAGCCTGAAAAGCTTATAAATTTTAATGATTCTTGCAGTTTACTGAGGTTAAAACTTTAATATTATTTGCTTATAAATTCAATATTTCGCTTTAACCCTTCAAATTTTGTTCTTTTCACAGCCGATTTTCTAAAGATCTCATTAAAAGTTTCTTTGGTAAGTTCTTCCCAGCCCTGTTTATCTTTTTCTAATAATTCTGGATGCGGATTAAGCAATGGTTCGTTGTGAGGTTTTGAAAAACGGTTCCACGGGCAAACATCCTGGCAAATATCGCAGCCAAACATCCAGTCTTCAAACTGGTTTTTATAGGAGTTAGGCAGTTCATCTTTTAGCTCTATCGTGAAATACGAGATACATTTACTCCCATCTACTTTGTAAGGTTCAACAATAGCATCGGTTGGGCAGGCGTCTATGCAGGCGGTACAGCTTCCGCAGTGATCGGTAACCGGAGTATCGTATTCCAACTCGAGATCTACAATCAATTCAGCTATAAAATAGAAAGAACCGGTTTGTTTGGAAAGTAAATTGGAGTGTTTTCCAATCCAGCCGAGTCCGCTTTTAGCAGCCCAAACTTTATCCATAACCGGCGCTGAATCTACAAAAGCCCGCCCATCAATCTCTCCAATTTCATCTTGCATAAACTGCAATAGTTGCTTCAGTTTATCTTTAATTACAAAATGATAATCCCGGCCATATGCGTATTTGCTAATTTTATAAGAATCGTTCCTCTGGGTTTCTTCAGGATAATAATTCAGCAAAAGTGAAATCACACTTTTAGAACCCTCTACGAGTTTTGTAGGATCCAAACGCTTATCAAAGTTATTCTCCATCCAGCGCATTTCGCCGTGACGATTTTTCTTGAGAAATTCTTCAAGGCGCGGCGCTTCCTTTTCAAGGAATTCTGCTTTAGAAATTCCACAAGATAAAAATCCGAGGCGTTCGGCTTCGGATTTTATCAACTTTGTGTAAGCTTCCTTCAGAGTATCCTTCATAGTTTTACAAAGATGCGATTTTTAAAACATTTGAAGGATTTAAAAACCAAGAGCTCTGGAAACAATAATATATCCTGGCTCTGAAAAAAATATGGAATATTTGCCTATGGTGTGTTTTCGGCTAGAGGAGCCATATGCTCATGGGTAATTTTCCAGCCATCACTGGTTTTAATAAAAAGTAAAGTTCCCTGCATCTTAAAATCATAAGCTTCTTCGCCCCTTTCAAATTTGAAATTGGCATGGAAAGTTACATTAGCTACGTCACCACCATATATATGGATTTCCAGATCTTCCCAATCCCACTTTTCAACTGCAGTAATGGTTCCAAGAAAATTTCGTTCGAATTCATCATTTTCTTCAGGCCCCTGTCTTTTTCCGCCATCCTGGAATTCGGTAAATTTTGGCCCGTAGGCGTGCATCGAGACTAATTTGTCAGTATCATTATTTCGTATGCTTTGCTCTATCTCCTCAAGAGCATACTTCACTTCCTCCTTTTCTTGCGCATATTCCTTACTCAGATCAGTTTGGCAGTAAGCCGAGCTGCATCCAAAAAGTAAGGCAATTAGAATAAACATTTTAGCTTTCATGACACTTAGTTTTAAGGTTACATTTTTTTCAAACACATTGATACTTAATGTACAACCATTTGATTTACAAAATAATAAGGGTTTACAGGGGTTTTTAAGATGTTTCCCGAGAGATCTCTCGGAACAATAGTTTTTTAGAAAACTTAAGGGCGCTCAGTAAGAATTAAAAGGAAATAATGATTGTTTATTGATCTAAAGTCAGGTCAATAATAAAGTAGATGGTTTTAGCGGAATATAAAATCAGGATCTTGATTGAAATTTTAGAATAGCATTTTTTGGTTTGAGCGTTATAAGTGGCTTAATATCGATCTCATCAAAACCAGGAACTATTTTATACTGGCTTACTAATTCGGTAACTGCAATGATCATCTCGAACATGGCAAAGTTATTACCTATACATTTCCTGGGGCCGGCGCCAAACGGGAAATACTGAGATGAATATTTTCTTCCTCCCTCAGCGAAGCGTTCCGGCTTAAAAGCATCGGGATCTTCCCATAAGTCAGGATGACGATGAACCTCATGAATGGAAAACAATAAATTAGATCCAGGCTGAAAATATTTTCCCTCGAATTCATCTTCTTCCAGGTTAACCCGATCTATAAAATATGCCGGCGGATATAGTCTCATAGACTCTTCAATCACCTGTTGGGTAATCTGGCATTTGATCACATAACTCATTAAGTCCAGATCCTGTTCCTTTAAAGAAGAAATTTCTTCATAGATCTTCTCCTGCCATTCCGGATTTAACGCCAGCAATTGAGCCGTAAAGGTTAGTGAGTTGGAAGTAGTCTCATGACCGGCAGTAAAAAGTATTAGAATCTCATCAATAAGTTGCTCCTCATCCATAAAATTCCCGTCATCATACTTTGCTTCCAGCAGCATATCTAGAAGATCATCATATTTTTCATTTGACTCTCTTCTTTCCTGAACAATCTTTCTTAGAATGTTCCGGGCTTCGGCAGTAAGTTTAAGATAACTATCAATCTTCCCGCTTGCTTTAAACCACCATCCCAAATAGGGCTGGCGTAGTTCCTTAACAAGCATTTTCTGGGTCTCTTCTGTAATATATTGCAACCTATTGATCTCTTCCTGATTCGCAGCACTGCTAAACAAAGATTTAACCACGGTTTGAAAAGCAAGATCATTATAAATAGGAAAAATATCCAGTTCTTCATTTACTGTAATCTTTTTATATTCCAATAATATTGCCTGCTTTATGGAATCAAGCAGATTAGCAAGTTGTTTTTTATGAAATGCAGGCTGAATTAGCTTTCGTTGTTTTTTCCAGTGTTCGCCTTCTGAAGTAAGCAATCCTTTTCCAACATATTTAACCAGATCTTTAGTCTGGATCTCAGACTTCACGAAGTTCTTCTGATTCTTTTGAAGTACATATTCCACCAGTCCCGCATCCCTGGAAAATATTACTGATTTATTAAATCCAATATTTAACCGAAATGTATCTCCTTTCTTCTGAAAATTATTATGGTGAAAAGGCAGAGGATTCTTTAAAATATTGGCGGAATGCTTTAGGAATTTCAGTAAAGATACTTCAGGTATTTTGCCATCTTCAGTCATAAATTACTGATTAAAAAGTCCGCCCTGAATATCTCCTTTTACCCTGCCCAAATGTTTGTAAGCAGCTTCGGTAACTTCCCTCCCTCTTGGGGTTCTATAAATAAATCCCTGTTGGATAAGAAAAGGTTCGTAAACCTCTTCAATAGTTTCAGCACTTTCGCTTACCGCGGTAGATAAAGTAGTTAAACCAACCGGGCCACCTTTAAATTTATCAATAATGGTTTCCAGGATCTTATTATCCATTTCATCCAGACCGTGGGCATCTACATTTAAAGCTTTTAGACCGTATTTAGCGATTTCCATATCAATCTTTCCATTGCCTTTAATTTGGGCAAAATCCCGAACACGACGAAGTAATGCATTCGCAATTCGAGGTGTTCCGCGGCTTCTCCCTGCAATCTCTATAGCAGCATCAAGGCAAATAGGCACACGAAGAATTTCTGAACTACGTTGAACAATATCTGAAAGCAATTCTGTTGAATAATATTGTAAGCGACTGGAAATACCAAAACGCGCCCGCATAGGCGCTGTTAGCAAGCCAGAGCGTGTGGTGGCTCCTATTAGGGTAAATGGGTTTAGATTAATTTGAACCGTCCTGGCGTTAGGTCCAGATTCAATCATAATATCTATTCGGTAATCTTCCATTGCTGAATAAAGATATTCTTCAACAACCGGACTTAACCTATGAATTTCGTCTATAAAAAGAATATCGCGTTCTTCAAGGTTTGTGAGTAATCCCGCAAGGTCACCCGGTTTATCCAAAACGGGACCTGAAGTAACTTTAATTCCTACCTCCAATTCATTAGCCAAAATATGCGCTAAAGTAGTTTTCCCCAAGCCGGGAGGACCGTGAAAAAGGGTATGGTCTAAAGCTTCACCGCGTTGGTTTGCAGCTTCCACAAAAACCTTAAGGTTATCCAGAACCTGATCCTGGCCGGCAAAATCATCAAAACTTAAGGGGCGCAATGCCCTTTCGATATCAAATTCTTCAGGAGAAAAATTCTCTCCGCTGGGATCCAGGTTTTCATTCATAAATCAGCAAAATTAAAGATAAGCTAGTTTAACAAAGATAAGTAAAATAGCGCGGGCCAAATTTAAAAGAACTTAAGTTATAAATTCAATTAAAATGTATTTACAAAACCTATAAAAAGTAAAAAACCTCTCCGTTGACGAAGAGGTTTTAAAATTTATTTTATTCAGTTTTAATGATTCAATTCTTCTTCGTGATCCTGAAGCGGAACATTCTGCGGAACAAAATCCTGACCAGGAAGTACGTAATCTGTACCCTCAAGATTCATCTTACTATAATCGTAAGACCAACGGTATACTGAAGGAATTGCACCAGGCCAATTTCCGTGAATATGCTCTACCGGAGTAGTCCATTCTAAAGTAGTTGAATTCCAAGGGTTCTGAGTAGCTTTTTGTCCGAAGAAAATTGAACTAAAGAAGTTATATAGGAATACAACCTGAACACCCGCTGTAATAAGGGCGAAAACAGTGATAATCACGTTAACATCGGCAAGGTCATCAAAGTATGGAAATGCCGTGTTTGTATAATATCGTCTTGGTAAACCTGCAAGACCTATAAAGTGCATTGGGAAAAATACCCCGTAAGCACCCACTGCGGTTATCCAGAAGTGAACATAACCAAGGTTCTTGTTCATCATGCGGCCAAACATCTTAGGGAACCAGTGGTAAACCCCGGCTAAAAGACCGTAGATGGCAGAGATACCCATTACCAGGTGGAAGTGGGCAATTACAAAATATGTATCGTGAACGTTAATATCTAATGTTGAATCTCCAAGGATAATTCCTGTAAGACCACCGGTGATGAATGTTGAAACAAAACCGATTGAAAACAGCATCGCCGGGTTCATTTGCAGGTTACCTTTCCAGAGCGTAGTGATCCAGTTAAAGGCTTTTACTGCAGAAGGAATTGCGATTAATAAGGTTGTAAATGTAAATACAGAACCTAAGAATGGATTCATCCCTGAAACGAACATATGGTGACCCCATACGATTGTAGAAAGGAATGCAATTGCTAAAATTGAAGCAACCATCGCACGATAACCAAAAATTGGTTTACGAGAGTTTGTTGCTAAAACTTCTGAAACAATACCCATTGCAGGTAGAATTACAATATAAACTTCGGGGTGACCTAAGAACCAGAACAAGTGTTCAAATAAAACCGGAGAACCTCCCTGGTGGCTTAACACTTCTCCTTCAAGATAAATATCACTAAGGAAGAAGGAAGTTCCAAAACTTCTATCCATTATAAGTAATAGTGCTGCCGAAAGTAATACCGGGAAGGAAACCACACCAATAATAGCGGTAACAAAAAATGCCCAAATGGTAAGTGGAAGTCTCATCATAGACATTCCTTTGGTTCTAAGATTAAGAACAGTAACAATATAGTTAAGAGAACCTAAAAGTGATGATGCAATAAAGATAGCCATAGAAATTAACCAAAGAGTCATTCCCATTCCTGAACCTCCAATAGCCTGAGGTAGTGCACTAAGCGGCGGATAAATTGTCCACCCGGCAGATGCAGGACCAGATTCTATAAATAATGAACTAAGCATAATCACACAAGAGATAAAAAACAACCAGTATGAAAGCATGTTCATAAAGCCAGAGGCCATATCCCGTGCGCCAATTTGAAGCGGAATTAATAAGTTACTAAACGTACCACTTAAACCGGCAGTTAGTACAAAGAATACCATAATAGTACCGTGAATGGTTACCAAAGCAAGGTAAATAGAAGGAGTCATTACTCCGTCTGGAGCCCATTTATCTCCCAGTAGCCATTCAAAAAGCATAAAAGATTCTTCTGGCCAGGCTAATTGCATACGGAAAAGTACGGACATCATAATCCCTACAATTCCCATTAATATACCTGTAATAAGATATTGCTTGGCAATCATCTTATGATCTGTACTAAATATATATTTAGTAATAAAAGTTTGTTTATGATGATGTCCGTGATCGTCGTGGTGATCGTGAGCCGGTGCTGTTGCTATTGCTGACATATCTAAATTATATTCTTTTTAGTTCTGTTATTCTTGTGATTCCAAAGTTGAAGCAAACGTATCCTGTTTACTCAACCATTCGTTATAATCTTTCTCGCTTTCAACAATAATCTTCATCTGCATATTGTAGTGCGCGTCACCACAAATCTTGTTACAAAGCAGGAAGTAATCAAATTCGTAGGAATCTAATGGCGCTTCTCCTTCTGCCATTAAAGCCTCGCTGTTATCTTTTCTAATTTCATTAATGGTTTTTACTTTATCTACCATATACTCTGAATTCCTCATTTCTTCAGTAGTAATATCTGGAGTAAAAGCAAACTGGGTAACCATACCGGGTACTACGTTCATTTGAGCTCTAAAGTGAGGAAAATAAGCAGAGTGTAATACATCCTGAGATCTAAATTTAAACAATACTTCCTTTCCTACTGGGAGGTGAAGCTCTGTTGTAATCTTATCATCATCTGCATAAGGATCATTCTCATTTAATCCTACAGTGTTTATCCCTTCAATAAAACGCACGTTAGCTTCCCCTAAAGTATTATCTTCTCCAGCGTACCGGGCTTGCCAGCTAAACTGCTTGGCATAGATTTCAACAACAATGGGATCATTATCTTCACTAATATTCATAATATCACTCCAGGTAAATAATCCATAGATTATTAAACCTGCAAGAGTAATTACCGGAATAATAGTCCAGATAAATTCAAGTTTATCGTTATCGGCGAAAAAGAGTGCTCTTTTCCCTTTTTTCCCCTGATATTTATAAGCGAACCAGTGTAGCAAGGCCTGGGTAATAACCTGCACCACCATAATAAGTCCGATGGAAATAAACATTAAAGTATCTACCTGGTTTCCATGTTCTGAAGCAGCTTCTGGAAGGTATAATTTACTCCAATGCCAAAAGCTATAAGCCATACCTACATAGATAAAGATCATAAACCAAAGCATTAGTTTGGCTTGTTGTCTATTATCGTTGTCGTTAGCTATTTCAGAACTCTCGGCTCCCGGCCCCTGAGACATCTGAAAAATCTTAGACATTTGCCAACCGGTAACGGCCAAAAGGGCTAATACTATTATTACTAAAAATACGGTCATTTTATAAGTTCTTCTTTAAACAATCAAATCTTTTATTAATAGTGGAAATGTTCACTTTCCTTTATAAATGGGTTGCGCTTAGCAAGTAACGGAGCTTTAGTTAGCGCGCTAAAGACCACAAAAGTAAACAATCCTCCAAAGAAAAGTACTGCACTTATCTCAGGAATTCCAATAAACCATGATTCTCCCACAGTTGCCGGCATTACCATATTAAATACATCAAGATAATGACCTATAAGTATAACGATACCCGTCATTACCACAAACCAGTTTACTCTCTTATAATCACTATTCATTAATACAAGCAATGGGAATAGGAAGTTTAACACTACCATACCAAAGAATGGTAACCCATAATTTTCAATTCTACTAATAAAGTAAACTACTTCTTCTGGAATATTTGAATACCAAATAAGCATAAATTGTGAGAACCAAAGGTAAGTCCAGAAAATACTTATACCGAACATATATTTGGCCAAATCGTGTATATGGCTATTATTAACAAATGGTAAATAACCTCTTGATTTTAGATAAATACTTACTAAAGCAATTACAGTAATACCTGAAACAAACATACTTGAGAATACATACCATCCAAATAAAGTACTAAACCAGTGCGGATCTAAACTCATAATCCAGTCCCAGCTCATAATAGATTCTGAAATAAGGAAGAATACTAAAAATCCTGCTGCAAGTTTAAAGTTCTTTTTAAAGTAATAGTTATCTGTTGCCTCATCCAATCTTCTTGAGTTTCTTACTAAGAAATGTCTAAATAGGAACCAACCGGCTAAAAATATGGCTGCTCTTATTAAGAAGAACGGTACATTTAAATATGCTGTTTTATTTTGAATAATCTCATCGTGCGCTACAACTTCAGGATCCATCCATACAAATAAATGGTTCAAATGAAAACCGGAAAGCGCTAAAAGTACAAACATGATGATCCCGCCGGGAACAATGTAAGCCGAAATGGCTTCCATAACCCTAAATAAAACCGGAGACCAACCTGACTGCGAAGCATATTGTAAAGCATAAAAAGCTAAAACACCTAAAGAGATCATAAAGAAAAAGAATGCTGCTACATAAATTGCCGCCCAGGGCTTATTCTGCAACTGGTGTAATTTATGCTCAAGATGTTCGGTATCATGAGCGCCTGCTTCTGCAGCGTGATCACCCTCTGCATTTCTACCAGGCTCATCATCTAATAACATCCCGTGTTCTGCTTCAGCGAAGTTAGCTTCCCCTTCTTCAGCATGAGATGTTTCACCGTGATGCTCTTCTGCAGCCATCATTTCCCTAACATCATCCAAATTTGATGGCGCCTGTAAAAACCCAATCACGAGCCCAATGGCACCAACAATCATAAAAATAATTGCTGTTAATTTTAATTTACTGGATAGCGTGTACATATTTATAGATCTAAATGCTTTATTCTTAATTATTGTTTTGCTCGTCAGCGCCGGTTACAGCTCCTTCTCCCTGTACCTCTTCAGCATTTTCCTGAGCTCTTTCTACTTCTACTGGGTTTGCTTCGGCAATAGAGGCTTCTTTTACTTCTTCAAAAGGAATTTCTTCACCACCTTCTAACTCGTTTTTAAGATTCATCACATAATGCGTAATCTTCCAACGTTCTTCTTCACTGGTTTGCGCGGCATAAGAACCCATGGTATTTAATCCGTAGTAGATTACGTGGTAAACACTACCTTCGGTAATAGCTCGCCCGGCATCATCGTAAGCTGGAACCCCAAGTATTTTCTCCCTTTCGGCAAGAATACCCTGGCCATCACCGTTGTCACCGTGACAAACTGCACAATATATGGTATATAATTGTTTTCCTTCATTGAGGTTATCTTCTGTATAAGGTAACGGATTATTAAGGTTGGCTTTGGCATTTGCCATTCCATCTGGGGTATTTTCATAATCGTAAGGCATCCATCCTCTAGGAATAGAACCTTCTACAGGAAGTTTTGCCTCCTGTCCATTTTGAAAAATATCATATTCTCCATACGCCTCATAACCTATAGGCTCATACATATCTGGCATAAACTGGTAATTAGGCTTGTCGCTATCTGCACAAGACATTACAAAGCCCCCAACCAGGAACAATATTATCGCTTTATAGAACAAATTTCTCATTCTGGCTATTTATTATCTATTAATTTAATTTCAGCGGCACCGGTATCGTAAAGGAATTTGGTTAACTCATCTACGTTATGATTTGCTGCATCTATTTCCATCAAGAACATATCATCGGTTGTTCTAACGTCGGGATTTTCAGCTTGTTTAAATGGCCACAATTTACTTCTCATATAAAAAGTAATTACCATAAGGTGAGCTGCAAAAAACACGGTAAGCTCAAACATAATTGGCACAAAGGCCGGCATATTTTCAATAAAACTGAAACTTGGCTTCCCTCCAATATCCTGGGGCCAGTCTTCAATCATTATAAAATTCATCATTGCAACTGCAACTACAAACCCTACTACACCGTATAGAAAAGATGTTATAGCAAGTCTTGTTGGCGCAAGGCCCATAGCTTTATCCAAACCGTGAACAGGCATTGGAGTATAAATTTCACCAATATGATAACGGGCCTCTCTTACCTGCTTTACAGCTTGCAAAAGCAGGTCGTCATCATTATAAATAGCGTGTATAACTTTTGATGCCATCTTAATTACTTATTTTTTAGTTCAGTTGCCTGTGCTACCCAATCTTCACGTTGTGCTGAATTAGGGAAGTTCTCTATTACTTCATCAAGCAATTCAAAATCATCCTGGGTAAGTTTACTTACCTGAACATAGGTATAAAGACCTACCTGATGTAAACGCTGTTCAAGGAAAGGACCTACTGCCTTAAGTTTTTGTAGTTCGTCTGCCGTTTGATTCTCAGGATTAAATGAACCTGTTCTTTCTAACATTTCGTCTATTCTATCCTTCTGAACTTCAGACAGCGTTAATGCATCTGCATTTACCGTTTCATTATGCCCATCATTATCGCCTTCTTTATAAGCATCTTCATCATCCATTTTTTTATCAACCTTATTAGCGATATTCTGTTTAGGCTCACCTACATTTACAGGAGTATAATGTTTAACATCATCTCCATGCTCGGCTCTAAGCTTTTTGTATTTAGATCCAGATGATTTAAGTATAGTTTTTACTTCCGCTTGCGCAATTACAGGGAACGATCTCGCATATAAAAGGAACAATACAAAGAAGAATCCTAAGGTTCCAATAAAAATACCAATATCTACAAAGGTTGGCGAAAACATTGACCAGGAAGATGGAAGGTAATCACGGTGAAGTGAAGTTACAATAATCACAAAACGCTCAAACCACATCCCGATGTTTACCACGATAGAGATAAAGAACGAGAACATAATACTGGTACGTAGTTTCTTAAACCACATAAACTGTGGCGAAAATACGTTGCACGTCATCATTGCCCAATAAGCCCAGGCATAAGGTCCTGTTGCCCGGTTAAGGAACGCATATTGTTCATACTCCACTCCAGAGTACCACGCAATAACAAGCTCGGTAATATAAGCAACACCAACAATAGAACCGGTGATCATAATTACTATGTTCATCAATTCAATATGCTGTATGGTAATATAATGCTCAAGATTAGAAACCTTTCTCATAATAATAAGAAGGGTGTTTACCATTGCAAAACCAGAAAATACCGCTCCTGCAACAAAGTAAGGAGGGAAAATTGTGGTGTGCCATCCCGGAATAACCGATGTAGCAAAGTCAAAAGATACAATAGTGTGTACTGAAAGTACTAATGGAGTTGCCAATCCGGCAAGTACCAAAGAAACTTCCTCAAAACGTTGCCAGTCTTTTGCACGCCCACTCCAACCGAAACTTAAAATTCCGTAGATCTTTTTATTAAAAGGAGTAATTGCCCGGTCACGAATCATCGCAAAATCTGGAAGTAAACCTGTCCACCAGAACACAAGCGAAACCGAAAGATAAGTTGAAATAGCAAATACATCCCAAAGGAGTGGCGAGTTAAAGTTAACCCATAACGAACCAAATTGGTTAGGAATAGGAAGTACCCAATAAGCCAACCAGGGACGACCCATGTGAATTAAAGGAAACAAACCAGCCTGCATTACAGAGAAAATTGTCATCGCCTCTGCAGAGCGGTTAATTGCCATTCTCCATTTTTGCCTGAATAATAAAAGTACAGCCGAAATTAGCGTCCCGGCGTGACCAATACCTACCCACCAAACGAAGTTGGTAATATCCCAGGCCCAGCCTACAGTTTTATTAAGCCCCCAGGTACCAATACCTGTGGAAATAGTGTAAATTATACAACCTACACCCCAAAGAAAGGCAACAAGGGCAATTGAAAAGACAATCCACCAGGATTTATTCGCCCTTCCTTCTACCGGCGCAGCAACATCCACGGTAACGTCGTGGTAGCTTTTATCCCCGGTAACTAAAGGCTTTCGTATAGGTGCTTCGTAATGAGACATATCCTTTTTTAATTGATTTCTTTATTAATTTATTAAGCTTCTGTTGTATTCCTAACTTTTGTTTGGTACATCACATTAGGTTTAGTACCCACATATTCCAATAAGTGATACATTCTATCATCTTCTTTTCTATCGCGAATTACTGCTCCTTCTTTGTTAATATCACCAAAGGTCATAGCGCCTTTATCACAAGCAGCAGAACAAGCAGTTTGGAATTCACCATCTTCAATTTCTCTTCCTTCACGCTTGGCATCAAGAATTGTTTTCTGTGTTTTTTGAATACACATAGAACATTTTTCCATAACCCCTCTAGAACGTACTGTTACATCAGGATTAATAACCATTCTTCCAAGGTCATTATTCATATGGTAATCAAACTCTTCGTTTTGAGCGTAATTAAACCAGTTGAAACGACGTACTTTATAAGGACAGTTGTTTGCACAATATCTTGTACCTACACAACGGTTATAGATCATTTGGTTTTGTCCCTGTCTTCCGTGAGAAGTTGCAGCAACAGGACACACAGTCTCACAAGGAGCGTGGTTACAGTGTTGACACATTACAGGTTGGAATACTACCTGCGGATTATCTGCCGGCTCTTCCAATTCCCCAAATTCAGAAAGAGAACTTCCTAAACCAGAGATATTTTCTTTTTTATCAAGATCGTTTATAAAAGTATCTTCAGAAGAATAATACCTGTCAATACGCAACCAGTGCATATCACGAGATCTTCTAACTTCACTTTTACCTACAACCGGAACATTATTTTCGGCGTGGCAGGCAATAACACAGGCACCACAACCGGTACAGGCATTAAGATCTATTGAAAGATTAAAATGATGACCAATACTACGATCAAAACCATCCCACATATCAACCTCAGGAGAAGTTACCGGTTTTTCAACGTGATCTAAAGAAACATTTGGAACAGAATTCCATTCGCTAACATTTCTTGTATTGAAAATTTCCAGGGTGGTTTCTTTTATAATATCTCCACGTCCCATTAAAGTATTGTGAAGCTGCACACAGGCAAATTCGTGCATTCCGGAAACTTTTTCAATAGTTACCGACTGCACAGCATTTAAATTCTTATATAGAGGATAAGCGTTTACACCTACCTGCATTTCTTTTTGCAATCCTTCTTTCTTACCGTAACCAAGCGCAAGTCCTACTGAACCTTTAGCCTGTCCAGGTTGAATAATTACAGGAACATTATTAACGGTTGTGCCATCTACAGTTACGTTAACATAGCTTCCGTTTAAACCTCCATTAGAATCATTATCATTTTCTAAACCTAAAGCTTCAGCATCAGATTTAGAAACCGTTAGATAATTATCCCAGGATGCCCTGGTTAGAGGGTCTGGCATTTCCTGCAACCACGGGTTGTTAGCCTGTTGACCATCACCCATAGATGGTTTTGTATAAAGCGTTAACTCCATACCTTCACCTTCTGCAGAACGTGCCAATTCACTGGCTGCCGTGGTCACATTTACAGACCCGGAACCTTCAGCAGTTCCCACATTTACAGGCGAATTTGCTTCAAAAACACCATCGTGAAGGGCAGTATTCCATGAAGAAATATTACCACTCCAGGTTTCTTTTATATAATCGTGATAAGATTGATTATTATCTGTCCACTTCAACAAACAATCCTGAAATTGCCTGGTATCAAACAATGGTCTAATTGCAGGTTGCATTAAACTAAAGTTTGAAGTAGTATATTGAATATCACCCCAACTCTCTAAATAATGAGGAGTCGCAGCTACATATTTACAAAGTTTAGCAGTTTCATCTGGGCTCATACTAAAGGCAAGAGAAACTTCTACATTTGCAAGAGCTTCAGCGAATTCTTTTCCGTTTGGCAACGAATAAGCAGGATTTATCCCGGCCATTAAAACTGCACCAACAGATCCAGATTTCATATCTTCCACAGCTTGCATTACTGCCTGAGAATTACCCTGGCGAATCATTCTTGCATTAGCGGTATCCATAACACCACTCACAAGAGCTTCATTAATAGCAAGTACTAAAGCCTGTGCATTATCATCAGGAATTCCAGAAACCACAACAGCTCCACTTCCAGCCTTTCTTAATTGGCGAGCCGCTTTCACAACCACATCGTCAATTTTAGCAGGTAAATTGCTGGTAGAAGATCCACCTGCAACATATCCATAAAGCGCAGCTAAAACAGCTTTTTGCTGAGATGGTGTTACAGGAATACGTTTATCAGCGTTTGCACCACTTAAGCTCATATTAGATTCAAACTGAATATGACGTGACATTTTACCTTCTTTCGGCACACGGCCTTTAGCATAGCCCGCATCATAACCACCACCTTGCCAGTCCCCAAGAAAATCGGCTCCAACAGAAACTATGGTTTCAGCTTTAGAAAAGTCGTAATTTGGTAACGCACGTTGCCCAAATTTAGACTGGAATGCATTTAAAGCAGCATCTTCAGAAACCGTATCGTAAACAACGTGACGAACATTTGGATACTTTTCTGAAAACTCATTGATCAATTTTGTAGTTGAAGGGCTGGCAAAAGTTTGTGTCATTAAAACAATATCACCAGAAACATTATTAAGGGCATTTCCAACCTCACGGTCAAACTCTTCCCAGGAAACATTTCTTCCTTCAATCATTGGGCGTTTCACCCTATTAGCGTCATACATTGACAATACCGAAGCATGAACACGAGAGTTAACCCCGCTTTTAGACTTCGACAATTCATTATTTTCAATCTTAATAGGTCTTCCTTCCCTGGTTTTTACCAGTACACTGGCAAAATCAAAACCATCGGCAATTGTAGAGGCATAGTAGTTAGCCACCCCGGGAACAATACGCTCTGGCTGTACCACGTAAGGAATAGACTTAATCACAGGACCTTCACAGGCAGCCAATGAGGCCGCTGCTGTACTAAACCCAACATATTTTAAGAAATCCCTTCTTGAAGTTTTTGAACTTTCAAGAGAATCTTTATCCCCAAGAAATTCATTAACCGGAATCTCTTCAGCAAATTCTTTTTGTTGGAGCGTCTCAACAACAGAGCTGTTTTCATTTAGCTCTTCAACACTTTTCCAGTATTTTTTGTTTGATGACATATATATCTAGATATTAACTTCTTTATTAACCCCGAACACCCGGGAAAAAATTTTTAGTAATGGCATTTGGCACATTCAAGACCACCCATTTGAGCTACTGTAAGCTCTTCTACACCATACTTTTTAGACAATTCTTCGTGAATTTTCTCATAGTATTCATTTCCTTCCATTCTAACTTTGGTATCACGGTGGCAATTAATACACCATCCCATAGTTAAAGGAGCGTCTTGATAAACCACTTCCATCTCTTCGATTGGGCCGTGACATTTTTGACATTGCACCCCAGCAACCGATACGTGTTGAGAGTGATTAAAGTATGCGAAATCTGGAAGATTATGAATACGAACCCATTTTACAGGTTTTTCCTCACCAGTATAATCCTGTTCTGCCGGATCCCAACCTACAGCATCATAAAGTTTTGCAATTTCACCGTCATAAAATTCTTTTGAATATTCAGCTGTAGCAGTTTCTGGAGCTACTTCTGAAATTGATTTGTGACAATTCATACATACATTAAGCGATGGGATACCCGCCTGCTTAGATGTTCTGGCTGAAGAGTGACAGTATTTACAATCTATCTGGTTATCACCAGCGTGAATTCTATGTGAATAATGTATTGGCTGAATTGGTTCATAACCCTGATCTACCCCAACCTGCATAAAGAAGCCGTAGGCAAACCAACCAATTACCAGCAAGCCAAAAACAGCACTTACTAAAACAAGGAATTGATTTTCAACGAAAGATTTCCAAATTGGTTTTCTTTTAGGTTTTTCAGGAACTACAACACCACTTGCCTGAGCAAAATTTCTAAGTGTTTTGTTTACAAGGAATAATACCGCAAGCAGCATTACCAGAACGAACACCAGAATTGCCAGAATAACATTTACCGATACACCCCCGCCAGAAGAATCTCCTCCACCTGCCTGCCCACCGGTTTGCGCCGCTTGAGGTTCTGGTTTTGGTTGTTCTACATAAGCAAGAATATCATCAATATCAGCATCTGATAATTGAGGAAAAGCCGGCATTGCGGTTTGATTATACTCTTCGTAGATCGCAACGGCCTGGTCATCTCCAGACGAAATTAAATCCTGGCTGTTTTTAATCCAGCGGTACAACCAATCCATATCTCTCTTCTCGGTAACGCCGTGAAGAGCAGGACCAATACCCGCAGAATATGGTTTGTGACAGGCAGCACAAAGTGAATTAAACAGAGATTTTCCATTCGCAGGATCCCCGAGATCTGACGCAGCAGCTGCATCAGCTTCTGAAGATTCACCCGATGATTCATCGGTTTGCTCCTGGCCTTCCCCTGCGGCATCCTGAGAGGCCTCCTCCTGTGCAATTCCCAAAACGCTAAATGAGATAAAAAATGCTACACTTAAGAGCAATAGTCGCGAAGTTGAGTGGCGGTATTTCACCTTTTTCATATTATAAGTTGAATTAACGTCTTAACTTTGGTACGGTTTTTAAAGCCTTAAGCCTTAGTAATATTAACACTTTGTACCCTTAAATTCGGCAACAAAAGTAATACTTATAGTCGATTTTAGGAATGTTAGATAAGTGTTAATCGGTAATTTATATCAGTTCTAAATAATAAAACCAGGCTTGTTTAAGTTATTAAATTATACTTTTGCCTTAAATAAATAACTATGAGAAAATTAAGCATAAACAAAATACTCTTAAGTTGTTTTCTTTCAGGATTTTCTTTACTGAATTTAACAGCTCAGGAAGGCCAGATAAATATAAGTGAAGACGATAAGCTCTCTAAACTTTTGGAGTTAAAATCTGAAATGAGCGAGAATAATGAAATTGGAGACCGCTATAAGATTCAACTTTTCTACGGAAATAATGGAGAAGCAAACGAGGTAATAAAAGATTACCGAAGCAAATTTGAATACCCTTCACTAATCGCTTACGAAGCGCCTAATTATAAGGTTTGGGTTGGTAACTTCAGGAATCGTTTGGAAGCCGACAGGGCGCTTTTAAAAATAAAAGAAAGCTTCCCTTCTGCTTTTATTCCAAAACCCAGACGCAGATAATTCTTCAGCAAAAAATTAATTTAAATAGACTTTTAATTTATTTTAAATAAAACCATAAAAAAAGCGGCCCTATAGCCGCTTTTTTCTATTTAAGAGTAAACTTAATTATTTAAGTTTCTTTTTCACTTCTACTTCACGGAATGATTCTATAACATCCCCTTCTTTAATATCGTTGTAATTCTTAACCTGGATACCACAATCGTAACCTTTGGCTACTTCTTTAACATCGTCTTTAAAACGTTTTAAAGAAGCAAGTTCGCCGGTATACACCACTACTCCTTCACGAATTAAACGTATTCCAGAACTTCTGTAGATTTTACCGGAAGTAACCATACAACCTGCAATAGTTCCTACTTTAGAAATCTTAAAGGTTTCTCTAATCTCTGCAGTACCAGTGATCTCTTCTTTAAGCTCTGGAGAAAGCATTCCTTCCATCGCATCTTTAAGATCGTTGATTGCATCGTATATAATCGAGTAAGTTCTGATATCAATTTCTTCTTTATCGGCTACCTGTCTTGCATTTCCAGCAGGACGTACGTTAAATCCAATAATTACCGCATCTGACGCCGAGGCAAGTAACACATCACTTTCGGTAATAGCACCTACTCCTTTATGAATAATATTTACCTGAATTTCTTCAGTAGATAATTTAAGGAAGCTATCGGTTAAGGCTTCTACAGAACCATCCACATCACCTTTAAGGATAATATTAAGCTCTTTAAAGTCACCTAAAGCAATTCTACGTCCAATTTCATCAAGGGTAATATGACGCTGAGTTCTAACACTCTGCTCACGTTGCAACTGAGTTCGTTTAGCAGCGATATCTTTAGCTTCACGCTCATCTGTCATCACTTTAAACTTATCACCCGCTTGCGGCGCACCATCAAGTCCAAGAATAGAAACCGGCGTTGCTGGTCCTGCTTCTTTAACCTCGTGTCCACGTTCATCGTGCATCGCTTTCACCTTACCGCTATGGCGACCTGCTAATACATAGTCTCCAATTTTTAAGGTTCCCGCCTGCACAATAATGGTAGCTACATAACCTCTACCTTTATCAAGGAAAGCCTCTACTACGGTACCTGTTGCAGTTTTAGACGGATTAGCTTTTAATTCAAGAATTTCAGATTCCAGCAAAACTTTCTCAAGAAGTTCTTCAACTCCCATTCCTGTTTTAGCTGATATATCGTGCGACTGAACCTTACCACCCCAGTCTTCAACAAGCAAGTTCATCCCTGCCAGTTTTTCTTTAATTTTCTCTGGATTCGCCGTTGGCAAATCAGATTTATTGATAGCAAAGACGATAGGAACACCGGCAGCCTGGGCGTGAGAAATAGCCTCTTTGGTTTGCGGCATTACATCATCATCTGCAGCGATTACAATAATCGCGATATCTGTTATCTGTGCACCACGGGCACGCATCGCCGTAAAGGCTTCGTGACCAGGAGTATCCAGGAAGGTCATTTTTTGACCGTTTTTAAGCTCTACACCGTAGGCTCCAATATGCTGTGTAATACCCCCGCTTTCCCCGGCAATAACATTTTCTTTACGAATATAATCCAGCAAAGAAGTTTTACCGTGGTCTACGTGACCCATTACAGTTACAATTGGCGCTCTTTCTTCAAGATCTTCAGGATTTTCAGGAACTTCTTCTACTGTTTCCTCAATATCTGCAGTTACAAAGTCTACTTCGTACCCAAATTCATCTGCAACAATAGAAAGTGTTTCAGCATCTAAACGCTGATTCATCGTTACCATCATTCCAAGAGACATACAGGCCGAAATTACTTTCGTTACCGGCACATCCATCATCGTAGCAACTTCACTTACGGTTACAAACTCTGTAACCTTAAGGATTTTACTATCTGTTTCCTGCTGTGCAAGATCGTCTTCTGAACGTTGACGGTGTTGATCTCTTTTATCTCTTCTATATTTAGCTCCTTTACCTTTACCAGATTTACCCTGAAGTTTTTCAAGGGTTTCTCTAACCTGCTTTTGAACTTCTTCTTCGCTAGGCTCTTCTTTAGTAATAGGTTTAGCTCTTTTTCTAGGGGCTCCTTTCTTACCACCACCCTGATTTGAAGCTCCAGGCTTCACATCTTTACTAATTCTACGACGACGCTTTTTACGCTTTTCTTTCTCCTTCTTCTCCTCGGCAGCTTTCTTTTCGTCTTTCTTCTTTTCCGGTTTTTTAAATTGAGAAAGGTCAATTTTCTTTCCGGTAAAGTTAGGGCCGTTAAGTTTGGTATAATTAGTTTTATGAGTCATTGACTCAGCCTCTTTAGGCTCTTCTTCTTTTTCTGAATGAGTTTCCTCTTTTTTAGAAACTTCTTCGGGCTTTTTCTCCTCTTTAGAAGGTGCTTCTTCTATAGGTTTTTGAGGTTCAGGCTTTTCTATTTCGGCTTCAGGCTTTTTAGCTTCCTCTGGCTGCTTAGATTCGGCTGGCGCTGGTTTCTCCTCTTCTTTTTCGGCTTTTTTCTCTGGTTTTTTATCCAGGTCTATTTTACCTACTTTTTTAGGACCGGCTAATTTAGCTCTGGCAGTAACTGCCTCTTCTTTGCGCTTCTCGTCCTCTTTCTTCTCCTCGGCTTTGCGCTTTTCTTCGAGCTCTCTTTCTCTTGCTAAACGCAATTCTTCCTTCTCCTTTCTTTTTTCCTCACCAACTTCTTTAGACTCGACTTTCTTAGACTTATCGGTCTCAAATTCATCAGAAAGCACCTGATAAACTTCGGATGAGATTTTGGTAGTAGGACGCGCCTCAATATCGTGACCCTTAGAATTTAAAAATTCTACAGCCCGGTCTAACGAAATATTGAATTCACGTAATACTTTGTTTAGTCGCATTGTTTTTGCTTCAGCCATAAATTGCCCTCTAAATTAACCTCTTTTAATTATTATATATTCAATGAGTTTTTTACTACTCTTCAAATTCTTCTCTTAAAACCTTCACTACTTCGCGAATGGTTTCTTCTTCTAAATCGGTAAGTCTAATAAGGTCTTCCAATTCCTGTTCCAAAACACTTTTTGCAGTGTCCAGCCCAACTCTTGAAAATTCCTTAATTACCCAATCTTCAATTTCATCAGAGAATTCCTTCAATTCTACATCTTCTTCAACTCCTTCTCTGAAAACGTCTATTTCGTAACCGGTTAACTGCCCGGCAAGCCTAATATTATGACCTCCACGGCCAATGGCTTTAGAAACTTCTTCCGGCTTCAGCATAACCTCGGCCGTTTTATTTTCTTCATCTAATTTAATAGATGTAATTTTTGCAGGACTCAGGGCCCTGGTAATATATAACTGGTCGTTATTGGTGAAATTGATCACATCTATATTCTCATTCCCCAATTCGCGTACAATACTATGAATTCTGGAACCTTTCATACCTACACAGGCACCAACAGGATCAATTCTATCATCATAAGTATCTACCGCTACTTTAGCCTTTTCACCAGGAACACGAACCACATTTTGAATGGTAATTAATCCATCAAAAACTTCAGGAATCTCCTGTTCAAATAGTTTTTCAAGGAATACCGGAGCCGTACGTGAAAGTATAATTGTGGGCTTATTGCCTTTAAGCTCTACACTTTCTATAATTCCTTTTACGTTATCTCCTTTTCTGAAAAAATCTGAAGGAATCTGGCGATCTTTTGGTAATACGATCTCATTTCCTTCGTCGTCTAACAAAATAATGGCTCTATGCCTAATATGATGAACTTCTGCGGTGTAAATTTCGCCTTCAAGCTCTTTAAAGTGCTTGAAAATATTGGTGTTATCGTGTTCGTGAATTTTTGAAATAAGATTTTGTCTTAAAGCTAAAATTGCACGGCGCCCCAAATCTACAAGTTTTACTTCTTCTGATACATCTTCACCCACTTCAAAATCGGGCTCAATTTTCCTGGCTTCAGTAAGGGAAATTTCCTGGTTAGGATCTTCTACCTCACCATCGGCCACTACAACCCGGTTTCTCCAAATCTCTAAATCCCCTTTATCTGGGTTTACAATAATATCAAAATTATCGTCTTCACCATATTTCTTCTTTAACGCACTTCTAAACACATCTTCAAGGATGGCCATAAGCGTTACACGATCTATCAATTTGTCATCTTTAAACTCTGAAAATGACTCAATCAAGGCGATATTTTCCATATCAATTTGAGGTTAAAATGTTATCATAACTTTAGCGTCTGTAATCTCAGAATATGGCAATACCGCTTCTTTTTCTACGGTATGCTTTCCTTTTCCTACCGGTTTTGGCTCCCTGGCTTTCCAGTTAAGCTTAATCCCGTCCTGATCTACATGGGTTAAAGTTGCTTCAATTTTTTCGTTATTGGTAGTCACCTGTAGTTTTCTACCCAGGTTTTTCCTGTATTGCCGTTCCAGGTGTAAAGGCTCAGAAACTCCAGCCGAACTAACTTCCAAAGAAAAATCTTCTTCTTCCCTGTCTAGATTGTGTTCAATCTTGCGACTTACCGCAATACAATCGTTAACAGAAACCCCATTATCACCATCTATCACAACAGATATCTTGTTGTCGTTGGTAATGTTTAGGTCTATTAAAAATAGTGAATTATTTTCCTGGAAAGCTTCCTTCAACAAATTTTCTACTTTATCCTGCAACATAGCTTATAAAAAGAGGGGACTTTATGTCCCCTCGCTGTACTTTTTTAGTTTCAACGCTGCAAATATAATAATAATTTCAGAGAAAGAAAACCAGACTTTAAATGAAATTTTATTCTTAACTTTAATAAAGCAATCATTATTAATCTTTTAGAGGAATTAATGAAAAAGATACTCGTTCCTACCGACTTTTCTGATACCGCCGAACACGCACTAAAAATTGCGGCGCAATTAGCCAAAAAACATAATAGTGAGATCTATCTTCTACATATGTTAGAGCTCCCCATGCAGCTTATAGATCCTGTGGCCGGCGGCAATAGCCAAAATTTACCGGAATCTATTTTCTTTATGAAACTGGCTCACCAGCGGTTTGCAAAACTTATGCAAAGACCTTTTTTAAAAGATATTAAAGTTCACGAAACCGTAATGTTTCACCAGGCTTTTGACGGAATTATGGAAGTTAGCGAGGATTATGATTGTGATATAATTATTATGGGTTCTCACGGCGCAAGCGGTTTTAAAGAAATGTTTATTGGTAGTAATACCGAAAAAGTGGTGCGTTCTTCCAATATACCGGTACTTGTAATTAAAAATGAACACGGGAATTTTGAAGTTGAAAATTTTATTTTTGCCACAGATGCCGATGGCAGCAACAAACATACGCTAGAGAAAGCTTACAACTTTGCGCAATTAATAGAAGCAAAATTCCATTTACTTTTTATAAACACCCCTAATAACTTTATTACCAGCACCGAAGTACGGGAGCGTATAGAAAATTTTGTCTCAGGTTTTAATATACACGATTACAAAATGCATATTTACAATGATGTGAGTGTAGAAAAGGGAATTTTAAATTTCGCTATGAAACAGAAAAAAGCTTTAATTGGCATTAGCACCCATGGACGCAAAGGTCTGGCTCATTTTTTTAACGGTAGTATTAGTGAAGATTTAGTAAATCACGCCAACATGCCGGTTGTTACCTTTAAAATTTAAAGAAAGGATTTTAAAGCACCGTTTCTAACATTTTTCCAGAGGTAATTCCAGAAAGATTTATTTTGGGTTCGTTGGGTTTTTATGCCTTCCTGCTCTTTTTCTTCTGAAGTGGCATCGTTATTTACAATTAGATTGGCTAATGCCGAAAGAAACTTATTCTCTTCTTCCCCGTCATTTTGCAGCACTTCTACTTTAAAATCTCTGTACACCAGTTTCATATCTCCGGTAGAATTCTGATTGTTCCCCGTAAAATTAAATTGTATATCTCTAATTCCACCTTCAGCTTTCACGTTTAAGGCCGGCTCCATAAACTGGTTAATCCCTTCGCTGGAAATCCTATCCATTTGCCCGGAAATTGAGAATACATCAGCTCTATTTGAGATATCAAAATTCCAGTTTACATTTAATTTGGCCTCCCCCTGAAACTGAGTTTGCACATCAATATCTGTTCTGGGGAAATCTTCAGCATCCATATTTACATTACTAATATTATAAATACTGGCATTAAGATTTTTAAAGGTTACTTTCCCGGGCCCTCTCTTTGGATTCACCAACTCCTGGTACTGTATTGCCAGGTTATTAACCTTAAGCGTATCTAGTTTTAGCTTAAAAGGCAGTTCTCTAATCATTTTACTATACATAGGCTTTTGCCGGGGATCGTCTTTCACTTGCTTATCCCGGTATATCTTAATATCGCCATTTGTTATTGTAGTAGTACTACTTTCCAGGCTAAGGGAATCGTTCTTAAAACTCCAGTTAAAAGATTCTAAAGTTAATTCTCCCAGGATCAAATTAAACCTGTCTTTTTCATAAGGAATATGTTTCTGAAATTCCTGCTTATCATATAAAGGTTTCATTTCAATATTGCTGAAAATAAGAGAGTTTTCATTCATTTCCATCTTTTCAACATACATATCATGCAAATCGTTGAGATTGAAAAATAAACTATCTGAAATCATTTCGAGATCCTCGTAATTAGAAGGTAGTGCACTTTTTAAAGATTCCCGATTTACACTTACTTGTTTTAAATTTAGGGAAGGGATATTTGCAAAAAGTTGCTTTTTAACCGAATCGTTTTTAGCCATTTTAAAATTGCCATCAACCACCTCAACCGATTTGATTAAAAGGTCTATTTCAGCCGAATTTCCTTTTTCTGAAGTGTCTTTTTCTTTTTCAGCTTCAGTATATATTGTCACTTCAGGTTTAGTAAATTTTAAGGTATTTATTTCAATATTTTTATTGTTTATATATTCCAAAATATCAATCCCGTCTATCTTAATTTCTTCCGCATTAATTTGCATTCCGTTCTTATTATAAACGGGATTACTTATTGATGCACTTCTGCCAAGGAGGCTTGCATTAAGATCTTCATATTTAAATTCGGCCTTTTTAAGATTTTCTTCCAGGGCGGTTTCCATTTTATTTTCAATAAAAATATTGCCTCCAATTATAGCAATAGCCAAAACAATAAGAATAACAATAAAACTCAGGAATAATTTAGATTTTTTCTTCAAACTCGCATTTTTTATGACCGAAATTTACAATTTCAAAACACTTAGCCTCACTGTTTAAGAGTTTTTAACTTAAAAATTTAACCCCAAAGTTTTCTTTGCGTTAAATTTTAGCAAAAGCCTATAAGTATCAAATTTTCAATGGTTTTTGATTGTATATTTGCCCCGTAACCTAATAGAAATTATGATTTTTAAGCTTAGTATAAAAATAGTATTTATTGCCGTAGAAATTTTTCTTGCGGTGTATAGTTTTGCGCTAAGCGACAGCCTTCTTATTAAGTTTCTATTTTTTGCAGTTACTGCAGTAATTGTGGCATTTTCTGTAACTAAAATAACTAATAAATTACTACCTATAGATAAAGACTATATTTCTTCGGAAGAAGAATCTGAAGAAAATTAAGAGTCAAAGTTTTAAAAGAGTAAAATCCGGAAGATTCATTCTTTCGGATTTTTTTATATTTTGCCCTTACGTATGAAGTTAATTTGCATTTCAGACACTCATAATAAGCACGAACAAATTCCTATTCCCGGGGGAGATATTTTAATTCACGCGGGAGATATTACCGAAGGAGGGACTAAAAGGGAAGTGGTAGATTTTCTAAAATGGTTTTCTTCACAGCCACATGAACACAAAATTTTTATTGCCGGCAATCACGATTTCTTTTTCGAAAAATCCAGCAAAGAAGAAATTCAGGAAATTATCCCTGAAAACGTTCATTATTTAAAGGAAAGTGAAATTACAATTAACAGTATTAAATTTTGGGGCTCCCCGGTAACCCCCGGTGATGGCACCTGGGCTTTTAACCAACCACAATCCCAGGAAATAGATGCTCACTGGGAAAAAATTCCTGCAGATACTAACGTACTAATATCTCACACCCCACCATATAAAATTAAAGACGTTTTAAATAATGGAAGGTCTATTGGTTGCGCTTCGCTATTTAAAACCATAGAAAATCGAAAAATTAAGTTTCATATTTTTGGCCACGTGCACGATTCTTATGGAATTACTACTGTAGGAGGAACAAAATATGTAAATGCGTCCTGTTTAGATAATAAATACCGATATCTTCACCCGCCACTAGAAATAGCGATTAATTAGATACAAAAAACTTCGTTTCATCGCTATAAGGGAAACCCCTTAAACTTACTGTAGTACTTTTCTCTCACATAAATGGCTTCTAAGTTTAAAAAAAATACAAAAAGTTTATTTAGTCGTTAAATATTTGCTAATCATAGGATTATTAGAACTTTTTTAACAGAGAAAAGGAAATCATGGTGTAATTTAGCGAACGCTAACACCTAATACCAACACCTATGAATAATAATACTAACCCAAATACCACATTAGATGAGGTAAAAAACCTGATTTCTTACAGTATTTATAATTTTGATTCTGAAGAGAATTCAAATTATAATCTTATGCATCGTGCTATTATCAAAAAATATTTTGATGCAAAAAATGTAAAAATTAATTACAAGGAACAAACGGTAGATTTAAAAATACCGGTTGGAAAACGTAAGTACACAGGAATTACTTTTGAATGCCAGGACTTAGAACGTTTTCTAAAATCCTGTCTAAAAAAAGACGAAAAAAGCATGGATTTCTATCAGGAAATCCTGAACCACTACAACATTTACCACGCTGCTTAAAATTTTAAGCCCTTTAAGACTAAAGCCATACGCCCTACCGTATGGCTTTTTTATTATTTTATTTTTAATTATTTCAATACTACTGTTTCAACATAAATTAGTTAATTTTGAAGCTTTAACCCTGGAATTAAAAATACACGCTTTATACCTTATCGCTTACTATGAGTAAAAAACAGCAACCCACAGATCATAAAAAATACTTCATTTTTGAAAAGAAGAATTACCAGTTTATGTTTATAGGGCTGGCGGTAATAGCTTTAGGTTTTATTCTAATGGCCGGTGGTGGCAGTGAGGATCCCAATTCTTTTAATCCAGATATTTATAATTTTCAGCGTATTCGTCTTGCTCCAACTTTAGTACTTCTTGGTTTCGCAATAGAAGTTTATGCCATTTTATTAAATCCCAAAAAGTAACCTACATTGAACGAATTAGATGCTGCCATTCTGGGGATAATCCAGGGGTTAACCGAATTTTTACCTGTTTCTTCCAGTGGCCACCTGGAACTTGGCAAAGCCCTGCTGGGCGATAATAGCATACCCAGTGAATCCCTACTTTTTACAGTTATTCTCCACGCTGCAACGGCATTGAGTACCATTGTGGTTTTTAGAAAAGATGTAGCAGAAATTTTTAAAGGCCTGTTTCAATTTAAATGGAACGATGAATTTAAATTTTCATTCAAGATTATTCTTTCCATGATTCCTGCTGCGATTATTGGGGTTTTCTTCGAAGAGCAATTAGAAAGTCTGTTTGGCGGCAATATTATTTTTGTAGGCTTTATGCTTATTGTTACTGCCTTACTATTGTGGTTGGCCGATAAAGCCAAAAATACCGATAAACCTGTAAGTTACAGCAATGCTTTTGTTATTGGAGTAGCCCAGGCAATCGCAATTTTACCCGGAATTTCCCGTAGTGGCGCTACAATCTCTACTTCGGTATTATTGGGAAACGATAAAACCAAAGCGGCAAGATTTTCATTTTTAATGGTTGTTCCTTTAATTTTAGGAAAAATAGCCAAAGATCTTTTAGATGGCAACTTAATGGAAAGCACAACATCTTTCTCTATTTTAGCCATTGGTTTTATTGCCTCTTTTCTTGCCGGGCTCGCAGCTTGTACCTGGATGATTAGTATTGTAAAGAAGAGTAAGCTCTCTTATTTTGCCATATACTGTTTTATCGCAGGAATTGTTTCTATAGCGGTTGCTTATTATAATTAAATAAATTTTTCTTGGAATTACTTTTCTAAGGAGAAACCAAATAAACCTTTATGACCACAGAAATTGAAAAATTCACTCCGGAAGATTTTAAAACCGGCCAGATCCTGGTTTTTGATAAGCCATTGGAGTGGACATCATTTCAGTTGGTTAACAAGGTGCGTTGGTTAATTAGAAAAAGCTGCGGAATAAAAAAGATAAAAGTAGGCCACGCCGGTACTTTAGACCCCTTGGCTACCGGAGTTTTGGTAATATGCACTGGGAAATTCACCAAAAAGATTCCCGAGCTGCAAGGAACCGAAAAAGAATATACTGGAACTTTTACCCTGGGTGCCACAACCCCTTCTTACGATATGGAAACTGAAGTAGATAAAACCTACGACACTGCACATATTGCTGATGAAGATTTAGATGGCGCCGCGCTTCAGCTTACAGGAGAAATTGAACAAACCCCGCCGGTATTTTCTGCTTTAAAAAAAGATGGGAAACGCCTTTATGAATACGCCAGGAAAGGAGAAGACGTGAAATTAGAGAGCAGGCCGGTTACCATCCACAAATTTGAAGTAGATGCCCCACGGTTTCCCGAAGTAGATTTTAGAATAGTTTGCAGTAAAGGCACCTATATAAGAAGTATGGCTAACGATTTTGGAATTGCGCTTGGTTCTGGTGCCTACCTCTCTTCTCTTAAACGAACGCGTGTAGGAGAATTCACTATAGAAGAAGCTTTAGACCTTCAATCTTTTGAAAAATTATTACCTTCAGCATAAAATAGAACATTACACGTTTTATTTTATAGCATGGATTTTTTCGATAAACATAAAGCCCTTATAATAACCGTACTTTTTTGTTCGGTTTTAATTCTTGGCCTTTATAATTTTAACCTTTCCCAAAAACAAAAGTACCAACAAGAAATGTTGGTAGATCTAGAAGAATATACACAAACTGAGGAGGAAGAAGAAATTCCGGAAGAAGAAGCAGAACCGCAAAATTCTAATAATTCTCCCGAAACACATAGAGCTTTTAATGAAAACCAGGAAGCGCGGGAAGAAAATTTCAACAGAGAATTAGATGAAATCTTAGAACAGAATAGTGCGCAACAGGAAAAAAGTTCAGAAAACGAAACGGAAAGTTCTACTAAGGGTACTTTCGCTACCGGAAGTAAATCTGAAACAAAAAAACGATCTGATGGCGATGCTTCTTCCAAAGATATTTCTACCCAATCGGGAAGTTTAAGAAATAGTTCCATCTCATTTTCGCTGCGCGGAAGAAATGCAATCTCTATTCCTAATCCCATTTATACCTGCGACAGGGCCGGAAAAATTGTAGTGAATATCACTGTAAACGCTGAAGGTCGTGTAATTGATACCGGAATTAATAAAGCAAGTTCAACTTCAGATAACGAATGCCTGATAGAAAACGCATTAGAATATGCCGCCAATGCCGTATTCTCCCAATTGGTGGGAAGAAACGAACAACCCGGCACTATTACCTACAATTTTAAACCTTAATTAAAATGACGAAATTACAACGCTGTGGCTGGTGTGAAGGCGATGCACTTTACGAAGCATACCACGATAATGAATGGGGCGTTCCTGTTTATGATGATGAAACCATCTTTGAATTTCTAATCCTGGAAACATTTCAAGCCGGTTTAAGCTGGATTACCGTGTTGCGAAAACGAGAAAATTTCAGAAAAGCTTTTGATGATTTTGACTACAAAAAAATCGCTAAATATTCTGAAAAAAAAATTCAGGAATTATTGGAAAATCCGGGGATTATCAGGAATAAATTAAAAGTGAGAGCTACAGTAACCAACGCTCAAAATTTTATAAAAATTCAGGAAGAATATGGGAGTTTCAGCAAGTATATCTGGAGTTTTGTAGAGGGTGAACCAATTCAGAACGCAATAGAAGATTACAAAAAAGCTCCTGCAACTACCGCTATTAGTGATAAATTAAGCAAAGATTTAAAGAAAAAGGGATTTAAGTTTGTAGGTTCTACCGTAATGTATGCTCATATGCAGGCTACCGGTATGGTAAATGATCACGAAGTAACTTGTTTTAGGTATAAAGAAGTTAAAAAACTCTCTTGAGATTAATCTTCAAGAGGAATTTCTAAATATTTAAGAAATCTCTTTCTCGGGATTTCTTCAGCGCCAAGGCTTTCTAAGTGTTTGGTGTAAACCTGACAATCTATGAGTTTAACACCTTCATCTTTTAACTGATTAACCAGGGTTATAAAACCGTATTTAGAAGCATTACTAACCCTGGCAAACATACTTTCACCGCAAAACACCTGTTGTTCTTTAAGATAAATTCCGTAAAGTCCGCCCACCAATTCATCACCCTGCCAAACCTCTACAGAGCGGGCAAGATTAAATTCATGTAATTCTCTATAACTTTTAATTATCTCGGGAGTTATCCAGGTTCCATGTTGGCCTTCCCTCCTGATCTCTGCGCAAGCTTCTATAACTCGTTCAAAATCTTGGTCAAAAGTTACTTTAAAAGCTTCTTTTTTAAATAGTTTCTTCATACTCTTAGAAACTCTTAATTTCTCGGGAAAAAGCACCATCCTGGGGTCGGGACTCCACCAAAGTAGAGGTTGTGAATCGTCATACCAGGGAAAAATTCCGTGGTTATATGCATAAATTAAACGTGGAATACTCAAATCTCCCCCAATAGCCAATAGTCCCTGTTCATCGGCTTCAGAAATAGGAGGAAATTTTTCGTTATGTTGTAAATAATGCAATTATCAGGGATTTTAGATGAATAAGAAAAGTACAAAAAGAAAAAGCTTAGCCCTCTTAATAGGATGCTAAGCTTTTTATAATATGAAACGAAATTATTTCTAAATCCCGCAAAAGAATTTTTTAGAAAGGAAGATCGTCGTAATCTTCTTCGTTTAAGTTGTTGGCAGGTTCAAAATTATCTGGTGGCGGAACATTTTGCCCACCTGCCGGCTGGTCTGCCTGTAGATTTTCTATTCTCCAACCCTGGATAGAGTTAAAATATTTGGTTTCTCCCTGCGGACTTACCCATTCTCTACCTCTAAGGTTAATTCCAATTTTTACCGGTTGGCCTACCTGAAAGTTATTAAGCAAATCTGTTTTATCCTGAACAAATTCTATCATAATATGTTGTGGATATTGCTCCTCTGTAGTCACCACTACTTCTCTCTTTCTAAACCCATTATTTCCAAAGGTCTTGGTTTCACCAATTAACTTAATCTTGCCTTGTACTTCCATTTTAATCTGTTTTTGCTAATAATAATTTCCAGGCAGCATCGGTATTGTTCTTCTCTAAAAACAATTGTGCCCGGGTATGAATATCTGTTTTGTTATTTAGTTTTACTAATTCAGCTAAATCTTTATTTTTAGCTATAAAACCTGCAACTTCTTCATCTTTTGGCAGCGCTTCAACATTCCCCAATTTACCAAGATCATTACCGGTTAAAGTTTTACTTTTCCTAATTTCTTCAGGAATGGCATCTATACCAATTCCTAAGCTTGAAAGCGGCTTTGGCACCTCGAACATTCCCATATTGGCACGGGTATACCAATTACCGCCCATTCTGGCCACCTGGTCTATTTTATGTTGATCTATAAATCCGTCATCATCTAAAATGCTTTCATTAATATGCATTTTAAGGACTTCGCAAATCACAAGATTCCCGGCACCGCCTTCCTGGCCGGTTTCAATAACCTGCTTCACTTTACATTCAAATTGTACCGGAGATTCCGCTACCCGAAATGGTTTTACAAGATCAGATTTTAGCATTGTAAAGCCTGCTTTTTCAAACTCATTTACACCTTCGGCATATTCGGTACTGGAAAGTGACATTTGCTGAACAATATCGTAGTTTACAATATTGATAACCACCTCATCAATATTCTTAACATTGGTGTAGGTATGCTTTACCGTATTATCCCTGCCTCTTCTCGCCGGGGAGAAAATTAAGGTAGGAGGATTAGATCCAAAAACATTAAAAAAGCTGAAAGGCGATAAATTTGATCGGCCTTTAGTATCTATTGTACTGGCAAAAGCGATAGGCCTGGGACCAATAGCACCAAGCAAATAGCGATGAAGCTTGCCTGTGCTCACCTCTTTAGGATCTATTGTAAGCATACTTGTTTTTTGGCAAAGGTAACGAAACCAATAGGGAATGAAAAGCCGGGACACGCAATAAAATTCGTTTAAAAACGCTTATCTTTAAATCCTTTAAAGCTCAGAAGCCTGTATGAACTTCACAGACGAACGCACTTTTAATCGCTGGTTTATTATTATCTCGTGTTTTATAGTAGTAGGCCTGGTTTTATGGAATACTACCATCTTTTTTCAGCGTTTAAAACAAGATGAACGAGCTAAAATGAATATTTGGGCGAAAGCGCAGGAAGCTTTAGACCGGGACCCGCCACCGGCCGATGCCGATCTTGATCTTATTCTTGAAATTTTAAATAACAATACCACAATTCCCATAATCCATACCGATACCGATGGAGATATTGCCTACACTACTAATATTGATCCCGATAAATTAGAAAATGAGAAACAAGCGCAACGACTTCTTGAAAATTTAAAGGAAGAAAATGCTCCTATTATTATAAACCTGGGAAATGGAGAGCAACAGTATATTTACTACGGCAATTCCCCGGTTTTAAACAGTCTTAAGTATTATCCTGTTGGGCTGGTTCTTATAGGTTTTCTTTTTATTGGGGTAGTTTATTTTTTCTATACCACAACGAAAAACAGCGAACAGAATAAGCTCTGGGCCGGGATGGCGAAAGAAACTGCACATCAAATTGGCACTCCCTTATCTTCGCTTATTGGCTGGACCGAAATCCTGAAACAGGAAAATGTAAAAGAATCCTACATTATTGAAATGGAAAAAGACATTGACCGTCTTGAAACCATCACTGAACGTTTTTCTAAAATAGGTTCGTCTCCAATTCTGGAAAAAACAAATATAATTGAAGCAACTCAAAACAGCTTCGATTATTTAAAAACAAGAAGCTCACGGCTTATTGAATTCTCCATTGACGTCCCTAAAGGATATATCCCGGTAATGTTAAATTCCCAACTTTACAGCTGGACCATAGAAAACCTGGTTAAAAATGCCATAGATGCAATGCGCGGAAAAGGGAAATTGCATATTCAAATTAAAGAGGAACAGAAATGGGCGCATATCTTTATAAAAGATACGGGAAAAGGGCTTGATAAAAATAAATTTAAACTCGTTTTTGAACCCGGGCATACCACAAAAAAAAGAGGCTGGGGCCTTGGCTTATCTTTAGCAAAACGAATTATTGAAGGCTATCACCACGGGAGAATAAAAGTAGAAGAAAGCGAAATAAACAAAGGCACAACTTTTAAAATTTCCCTCAGGAAAGTTTAGAATTTAGAAAGTTGTGTTCTTAAATCTTCAGGAATTCGGAAGGTATTATCTTTTTCAAAATCATAGCAAACCACTACATCTTTACCTTCAGCGCAAACTTCATTAATGTCATTTAGAATAAGATGTTTTAAACCGAAACTGGAATTTTTTATAAAATCTATCCTGGTTTTTACTATAGCTTTCCCGGGGTAATACAGCGACTTTTTAAAATCGCAATGTGTAGAAACCAACATAGTTCCCATATTGGTATTCTCATACATCTCGTAAATACCTGAAGCTTCCCAAAAATTTATTCGACCCGACTGCATATAGCGCATAAACGAGATATTATTTACGTGCTTATACATATCTAAATCGCTCCAATCTATTCTAAGCTCGAGTTTTAAATTATACGTTTCGCTTTCCATTAAAGATTAACGTGAATAGATTCTGCCAGTTTTTTAAATTCCTCTTCTTCCATTTTTACGCTTTTAGAAAAATCCATATCGCTCATAGAATTTAACGGGATAAGATGTACGTGAACATGCGGAACTTCAAGCCCAACAACGGCCATTCCCACGCGCTTGCACTCTACCGTTTTCTCTAAAGCGATGGCTACTTTGCGGGAAAAACGCATTAATTCCTGGTACATCTCTTCTTCCAAATCAAAGATCTTATTCACTTCTTTCTTCGGAATACATAAAGTATGTCCCTTTGCATTTGGATTAACATCTAGAAAAGCTAAAAACTGACTATCTTCTGCGATTTTGAAAGCAGGCACTTCTCCCCTTACTATTTTAGTGAATAAACTGGCCATAATATTTTTGAATTGGTTAGTATATAAATATAAAATCCTTTTCACAGAACCTTAGTTAAAGGTATTGGAAAAGGATTTCACAAACTGTTAAATACCGGAAACTTATTCTCTCCAGATCTCTAAAATTTCAAATTTCATCTTACCGCTGGGTACATCTATTTCCGCTGTATCCCCCACTTCTTTACCGAGTAATCCCTTTCCTATAGGAGAATCTACCGAGATCTTACCCGTTTTTAAATCGGCTTCACTCTGTGCTACCAGCTTATATTTTACTTCGGCCCCACTTGTTTGGTTTTTTATTTTCACGTGGGAATGTACCAACACTTTAGAAGTATCTAATTGAGATTCATCTATAACTCTTGCATTGGCCACCACTTCTTCTAATTTTGAGATCTTCATTTCTAAGAGACCCTGAGCCTCTTTGGCAGCATCATATTCTGCATTCTCACTTAAATCTCCTTTATCACGGGCTTCGGCAATAGCTTCTGAAGCTTTAGGCCGTTCTACATCACGTAGCTGATTAAGTTCATCCCTCAACTTTTTTAATCCCTCTTCAGTATAATAAGATACTTTGCTCATAACTTCATCGTTTATATAAATAGAAAAAATCCCATAGCACGACGGGATTTGTTTAACAAATATAATAAATTTACGCCTTGAAAACAATAATAATATTTAGCGAAAAAATTGCCGATATCATGAAAAAACCTCTTTTTTTCCTTCTATTTTCAGTAATTTTTAGCGCTTGCTCCACCAATGATGACAATGACTTTAATAACCCGAACCTAATAGATTTGAATTTTAGACTTCAACTAAACCTGGATTTTCCTGAATATAATGATCTTCAATTTCCTGGGAATAGCTTTACTACCTACAACGAAGGCATAAAGGGTGTGGTGGTTTATAATATAAATAATTCACAATACACTGCTTTTGAATTAAGCGACCCCAATCATCCGCCGAATAATTGTTCTGCAATGACGGTTGAAGGGATTATTGCTACCTGTAACTGTGAAGATGCAAATTCTTATAATATAATTACTGGTGAATTAATGGAAGGCGAAGGAGAATACTCTATGAAACCTTACCGAATTGAGCGCCGTAGTAATACTATTGAGGTTTATAATTAAAAACCTCCCCCCTCCTGGGAATAGGACGAGAGAGGCGACAAACAAATTAAAATTTCAAAGTAATTCCGGCTAAAAAGTTTGTGGTGGCCTGCGGATAATAGCCCGCACCATCTAAGGTTTGTAAACCTGTAGTAGTATCTGGATTTTCTACATTAAAAGTGTAATAGTAACCGTTGGATACATATTCTTCTCCCAAGATATTATTTACCAAACCTGTAAAAACAACTTCTTTAAAGAAAGGTGCATTTCGCCAGGTATACTGAATATTAAAATCGTTCACAAAATAAGCGTCCAGCTTAGAGTTTTCGGCTTCAATATTACTCATATATTGCTCTCCTACATATTTTGAAAGCATGCTCAATTCTAATCCTTCTGCGGGTAAGTAAGTAATTCGGTTTCCTCCTACTATAGAAGGAGAGAAGGAAATTTCTGTATTTCCAAAATCAACTAATTCTCCATTCCAGGTAGAAACAAAATCTATATTTTTATTTCGGCTTAAAGCCAGGTTGGGTCTAATAAATATTTTATCTGAAAGCCTAATAACGGCATCTATTTCCAAACCTAAACGATAACTATTTCCGCTATTTTCACGAATAAAAGCGCCAACATCATCAATACCACCAGTAAGTACTAATTGGTTTTGATAATCCATATAATAAAGGTTGGTGTTTAGTTGAACCGATGGTGTATTATGGCGCCACCCTAATTCAAAATCGTTTAATTCTTCGTGTTCAGGTTCGCCGTTTTCGTAGTCGCTGCGGCGTGGTTCCCTATTAGCACGGGCATAAGAAAAATAGAACTGATTTTGATCATTTAAAGCATAGGTTAATCCGGCTTTAGGATTAAAGAAGTTAAATGAATCATCTACCAGAAATTCAGTTCCTTCAGATAACATTCCTACGGTTTCATAATCTATCGTTCTTACCTGAAGGTCTAAATAAGCCGCCAGTTTTTCTGAAACTGCATAAGTTGCTTTTCCGTAGAGATTAAAATCGGTTTTAGTTCCTGTATTTTCGTAATAAGGCTCATAGGGATCGTTATTCCTGGCAAATCGCGTGTAAATCACATCTCCAAAATGATCTCCAATATATCGGTTCCAGCCACCTCCAACAATCACATCCCAATCCTGATCCTGATAATTCAAGCTGAAAACGCTTCCGTAGAAATGATTATCCAGCCATTTGGTTCCAACAAGATCTGAGGTGGTTACTTCTTCACCATCAGCCTGGAAATTCTCCAGCCCAAATTCATTTAAAGTAGCGTCTTCTTTATATTCTTCATAATAACCGCGCCCGTAAGTATAATGAAAAGCAAGGTTAGAAGACCAGTTCTTGTTATACTCCTGATTCCACAATAACTGATAATGATCCTGCTTGTAATTATCGGTTTGATTATCGTAAAATTTAGTATTTCCTTCATCATCGGTATAAACCCCGGCGGGATTGTATGTTCTATCATTTTCGAGAGTTTCAGCATCAATTCCGTACCAGGCCTGGTAAGTTCTTTCACTTCCGCCAAAAGTAATGGCTTTTACTAAGGTGTTTTCGTCTACATAAGTTCCTTGCAGAAAATAAGACTTTAAATCACTACTGGCGCGATCTATATAGCCGTCACTTTTTATTTGAGAAGCTCGACCTGCAAATTCCCAATGATCGTCTATAAGCCCTGTACTGAATTTCACGGTGTGCTTGTGCGTATTAAAAGAACCGTAACTATTGGCAATTTCTGCATTTGCTTCTTCGCTATAACCATCGGTTAAAATATTAAGGCTGGCACCAAAAGCTCCTGCGCCATTTGTAGAAGTACCTACACCACGTTGCAGTTGCAGATTTTCTACAGAAGAGGCAAAGTCTCCAAGGTTTACCCAAAAAGTTCCAAGACTTTCGGCATCATTATAGGGAATTCCATTTATAGTAACATTTGTACTGGTGGGGCCGCTACCTCTAACCCTAATCCCGGTATAACCAACGCCTGCTCCCGCATCACTAGTAGTAACCACGTTTGGCATATAATTCATTAACACCGGAATATCCTGACCCAGGTTTCTATCTTCAATTTCTTCGTTAGTAAGATTACTGTAGGTAATTGGCGATTTCGCACTTACCCGCACCGAAGAAAGAAAAACTTCGTCCAAAACTTCCTGTACATCGCTAAGATCTACATCCAGGGTTTTATCCTGATCCAGTTTTACTTTTAAGGTTTTTTGGTTTCCATAGGAAAATACCAGGTTATACTCACCTTCTTCAAGCTCAAGGCTGTACCTGCCATTCTCATCGGTAGTGGTGCCATCGCCTGGTTCTACGGCATAAACTGCGACTCCTTCAACCGGAGTTTCGCCACGGGTAACTGTTCCCTGTAAAGTGTGAGTTTGAGCAACGGCTTGCAATGAAATTAAGCAGAGGCCGGTAAAAAATAATAAAGATTTCATTCGTAATAAATTATTTACGAATAAAAGGGGCTATTATTCTTTGGTTAAAATTAGATAAAAAAAAATCCTGAAATTGCCCACCGGTGTTATGGCATTTTCAGGAGTAACATACGTTTGCGCTACTTGCGCGTATCCCTTGGCAGCATTACCTGCCCAGGTTCTTTGGGTATGATCTCAGCCACACTTAAGTGGCACCCCTTTGAGATTTGCGGCAAATGTATAAAGCTTTTATGGAATTCCCATAATTTTGGAGCCAATAATTCAGCCCTATAAACCATTAGCTTAGCAAAGGACTTCAAATTTAAACAGGTACGAAAATTATAAGATCCAGGATTATGCTATTTTCATTTCGTTTAAATGGTGTAATTTTGGTTGTAACAGTTCTATGCGAAACACAAAGCAGTCAATAACTTATAAAGTGATTGGCGGATATCTTTTGATAGCCGCACTGGCAGCCCTTGCCGTATGGTTTGTATGGAAACAGGTGGTTGCTTTTAGTGAAGTTTCAGAAAATAACAGCAACAATAATGAGCAATTATTTCTGCTAAGTGATATTACTACCAGTCTTTTTGAAACCGAAAATTTAAGCAGGCAGCTTATTCAAACCGGAAATGAAGCCGATTTGGAAAAGTATCAACTTCAAATAGACAGTATTCAACTTGATATCCAAAATTTAAAAAACAGCTATGCTGATAATTCTATGAAAAATGAATTAGACAGTATTGCTGAATTGCTTTCAGACAAAACCTCCAACCTCCAGGAACTTTACAAATTAAGGGAGCAGCAACGTAACCAAAATTATTATTCGCAGGTTTTAAATGAACTTAGAAAAGTAGACCCTTCTTTTAACGATTACAATTACAGGCAACGTTTCTCCAACCTGGAACCGCACCAACGCAGGTTATTAATTAGGTTGCTGGAATATTCCCGAGAAGATAACGCTGAACAACTCACCAACCGCACCGCCGATTCTATTATTGGTTCGGTTAGAAATGTACTAAGCCAACTGGAGATTGCCAATAGGAGGTTTCAAAACACGGTAGACGAAAAGGAACAGCAATTCCTTGAAAACGATATGATTATTAACCAGCAGCTAAGACGTTTGCTGGGAAAAATTGAGCAGGAAGAACGGGAAGCATCTATACAACGCGCCAAAATCTCTCAAAATATGATTGAAGAAAGTTCGCAAATCTTCCTTATAGCAGGAATTGTGAGTTTCTTAATTATTTTACTGTCACTTATTTTTATAATTCAGGATATTACTAAAAGTCAGCAATACCGAAGAGAATTAGAAGAAGCCAAAGATTTTGCTGAAAGTTTGCTAAAGAAACGTGAGCAATTTATGGCTGCAATTACCCACGATTTACGCTCTCCACTAAACACACTTATTGGCTACACAGATCTAATTGAAAAATCTTCGCTAAATAGCAAGCAGTCGCATTATATGGATCAGGTGAAGAAATCCTCTAATTTTATTCTGCATTTAGTAAACGATTTATTGGATCTTTCTAAGCTGGAAGCAGGTAAAATGACTGTGGAAAAACTTCCTTTTAACCCCGCAAAACTTATAAGAGACACCGTTTATAACTCTTTACCGGCCACAAAGAATGAAAAGGTGGAGGTGATTTTTGAAGCTTCAGAAGAAACCGATACACAGGTGCTTAGTGATCCCTTTAGAATAAAACAAATTATCGCCAACCTCATCACTAATGCCTGTAAATTTACCCACGAAGGAGAAATAAGAGTAGGTATTCATCTTAAAAAAGAAATTGAAGATAGCTATTGTCTGATTATTTCGGTAAAAGACACCGGGATAGGAATTTCCAAAGAAAAACAGGATGAGATTTTTGAAGAATTTTCACAGGAAAATACGAAAATTGAAAAAGCATATGGCGGTACCGGCCTGGGACTTACTATCACAAAAAGTCTTACCGAATTACTAAAAGGCGATCTAAAGCTTGAAAGTGAGCAGGGACAAGGTAGTGAATTTACAGTTTTTATTCCGGTTAGAAAACTTCCTGGCGAGGCAACAACAACCGCAGAAGTATCAACAATTGTAGAAATGCCAGACCTGAGCGGTAAAACTGCCCTTATTGTTGATGATGAACCATCGCAGCTTTCTTTAACGCGGGAATTGCTAAAATCTATGGGAATGCAATGCGACAGTGCCCTAAACGGAAATGACGCACTGAAAAAACTGGAAAATAAAAACTATTCTTTGGTTTTAACCGATATTCAAATGCCAGAAATGGATGGTTTTGATCTTATTAAAAATATCAGGAAAAAATATAAAGTAAGTGAATTACCGGTGATAGCTTTATCTGGCAGGACCGATATTGATGCTGAAACTTATAAACTTGCCGGATTTAATAAAAGCCTTTTAAAACCTTATAAACCCGGAAAATTACAACAAAGTATTGCCGAAATTTTTAAACTTAACCTGAAGCAAAAAGTAAATAATAACCTCCAGAATTCTACGAAAAATACTTATGATTTGCAGGATATTTATGATTTTTCGGCTGGAGATCAAAAAGCAGTACAAACCATTTTAGAAGCTTTCATAGAAAGTTCCAGATCGCAAATTGAACTTATTGCCATTGCCAGGAAGAAAAATGATGCTAAAGAGGTAGCGCGCCTGGCGCATAAAATGGTGCCTATGTTAAAACAAATAAATGCCAGGCAGCAGGCAGGGCAATTTGAAAGACTGGAACAACAAGAAGTTTTTTCTGATGAAGAATTTCTACAGCTAAAAGCTAACATTTTAAATTTAATGGAAGAACTGGAGCAGGAGATTAAAGTTTAATATCGTATTGCTTTAGCTTATTATAAAGGGTTTTACGATCTATAGAAAGCAATCTTGCCGCCTTACTTTTATTACCACCAGCTTTCTCCAAAGCGTCTAAAATAAGCTGTTCTTCGTTCTTATTTTTAAATAAACCGTATTCAGTTTCTGTATTAGATTGGGAAGCAGTGGCTATTTCATGAGGCAATACTTTAAGAGGAATCATATCATCTTGCGTTAGCAGTACCGCACGTTTTACCATATTCTTTAACTCCCTTAGGTTTCCCGGCCAGTTATAGTTTTTAAAAGCTTCAATAGCACTTTCGGTAAAACCAATCACATTTTTTTCCAATTCAGCATTTGCTTCTTCCAAAAAATATTCAGCAAAAAGCATTAAATCTTCTTTGCGCTCTTTTAAAGCAGGAACTTTAATAGAGAATTCATTAAGACGGTGATAAAGATCTTCCCTAAACTCCCCTTCTTTCACCGCTTGCGCAAGATCTTCGTTAGTGGCCGTGATTACCCTTATATCTACCTGAATTTCATTATTACTTCCTACCGGTTTTATTTTTCTTTCCTGTAAAGCTCGTAGTAATTGCACCTGGAGTTCATAACTTAGGTTTCCAATTTCATCAAGAAAAAGAGTACCACCGTTTGCCGCTTCAAAATGCCCGGTTTTATCGTTTATAGCACCGGTAAAAGATCCTTTTAAATGACCAAAAAATTCACTGGACGCCAGTTCTCTAGGAATAGCACCACAATCTACAGCGATAAAAGGAGCATCAGCACGTTTACTTTGTTTATGGATACTTTTTGCAACCTGTTCTTTTCCGGTTCCACTTTCTCCCATAATTAAAACCGACATATTGGTTGGAGCAACTAATTCTATATAATCACTTAGTTTTAAAGCAGCTTCACTAACACCTTTCACAAAACTCGTCCCTTGCAAAGAATCTGTTCTTTGTGTTTTCTCAGGTCTTTTTTCAACAGTGGGTTGTACTTCTGTATGGGTTAAAGCATTTTTAATTGTTTGTAAAATAGATTCTGGTCTAAATGGTTTGGAAACATAATCGAAAGCACCATTTTTCATAGCTTCTACAGCCATGCTAATTTCAGCATAACTGGTCATAATAATAACCTGCGTACCGGCATTTTCTAACTTTACCTGTTTTAAGATATCAAGACCACTAGTGTCTGGCAATCTTACATCTGAAAGGATAAGGTTAAAAAAATTAGCTTTAAGTTTCTTAAAAGCTTCTAAGCCAGAAAAAACCAATTCAACCTCATAGTCGCGCTTGATTAAAAATGTTTTCAACATAGTCCCAAAAGGAACATCATCTTCAACTATAAGGATTTTTGTCATTGATCTCAATTTAAATCGTCTTGCAAATTTAACAATCTAAAATTCATTGGGTTTAAAATAAGCATAAAAAAAGAGACCTCGTTAAAGGTCTCTATCAATGACAATCTAAATTTTTATTAAAAAGTGTCATTGGGTGGTATCCATTTTCCAGACTACATTAAGTAAATCGTCATAAATCTTTCAGCTTAACTTAAACGGCTAAAAGTGTTAGTTAGCAGGTCCCAATGGTCCTAAAACCGTTCAAGTTTACATTCTACCCTAAATATACAGAATTTTCTACTTACTTTATGTTATTTTCTGGTGCCGAAGGAGTTGGTTTCTCTTAAATTCCAGCTAAAATTTCTTAAAAAAATTTCCGTTGGAAGTTTGTAGGGTAAATATATCCAACGGAAATTTAAGGTTAGTTAGCAAGTAGTTAATCTATTTCTCTTCTTTTTTGATCCAATTTCCCTCAGCATCGATGTAAGCTTTTTTCTTTTCACCATCTACATTAAGTGATAGTTTATATACTTTCTTACCCTCTTTTTCTTTTACCCAGGCTTCTTCAGCTACGGCTCCATTCATATCGGTCATTACCGCATCTTTAATTGCTTGCGGAAGAGCCAATACATCAACTTCTTTATAATCGTCTTTTGTTTCCTGAGCTTCTTCTACGCTCTCAATTTGTTCCATTTCTTCTGGCTCTTCTACCTGCGCTTGTGCATTTTGACTGAATAAGAACATTCCGGCTGCAGCCATTAAAGTTAATACTAGCTTTTTCATAATAATAAGGTTTTAAGTTTGTGGTTTAAATATGATAGGTATAAAGGAAGAATTATACCAAAGTCTTATAATATTAACTAACTATCTAACAATAAGCTTTTTACAAAATACGCAATAAATTAATTGGGAATTTGTTATGTAGAAAGCTGGGGTTTTTAAGAGAACATTATGTAGAAATGTAGAATTACTAATTTTATGAAACAAAAAAAGAGACCCTAAGGCCTCTTTTTCTCCGAAAATCTAAATTATACAACAGTATCTTAAGCTGCTATATTTAATATTAATTTAGCAATAATTACATATAAAAAATTGTACCAGTAAAATCCTACAATTTTAATCTATTGAAAATTAACATTTTAAAATTTTATTGTTTTTAGGTTTTCACAAAACCAGGGATATTCTTGTAGATTTTTTCTACACTTATGTAGAAAAAGGCCTCACTTATTTTAAAGGATCGTTTCTTCTAGCTTTCTTTTCAGCATTAATCTTTTTCGCTTTTAGGCGTTTTAACTTTGCAGCTTTGCTGGGTTTAGTTTTCTTTCTTGGTTTTGGTTTTTTAATATTCTCCCGAAGTAATTCAAAGAATTTTGCAATTACCAGCTCTTTGTTTTTATGCTGACTTCTACTTTCTTCACTATTGAGAATTAAAAGGTTCTCTTTGGTTAATCGAGTAGCCAGTTTTTTAATTAATCGCGCTTTCTCTTCTTCTAAAAGTCCTTCTGAAGCTTCTAAATCAAAATAAAGTTCAACTTTAGAAGAAGTTTTATTAACGTGCTGCCCGCCGGCACCAGAACTGCGCACGGCTTTAAAACTAAGTTCCCGTATTATTTGTTGCTCGTCCAAAACAAATTATTTGGCCTGATGAGAGGGTTTTAAAAGATCGGCTACTGTTTTTACCGGGTTAAAGGTCTCTACCGGAACTTCTACAAAAACCGTATTCCAGTAAGCCATACCGCCATTCCATAAGCCAGGGCGCTCCAGGGCTTTTAGAGGTTTGCCATCTTTGGTTTTATCTGCAATAAAACTCATATTTTCATCTACATAATTATTAAGATCAAAACTTTCTCCTTTATGGTTTTTAAGGCTACACGCTATATCTACCGGATTAAAATGTGTAGAATTATTTAGAATCTCTAATTGCTCTGAATTATTTTTATCTATTTGCGCACCTTCAATAATTTGAAGCGAGATCTCTCCATCTTCATTTTTAACTAAGAAAGGTCCGCCGCCGGGTTCACCTTCGTTTTTCACCATTCCGCAAACTCTTAATGGACGGTCTAATTTTTTACACAAATATTGCGTTTTTTCTTCCCCCGTAAATTTGTTAAAAGATGAAGTTACCTTTACAAACAGTTCATTCTCCAAAAATTCAGCAATCTCGTCTAATTTAGCTTCAGAATTATTCCCACCGTCAAGGTTTTGCATATATTCAAAAACCTGGTTTTGCAGCGCTATTAATTTACCACCCAGCATTTTTTTCATTTCTACCACTTTTGGCAAATTGGTATTAACGACCACGTTATCTATATTTTTAACAAAAATAAGATCGGCTTCTTGTTTATTCAGATTTTCTATTAATGCACCATGCCCGCCGGGTCTAAAGAAAATCCTGTTATCTTCATCTCTAAAGGGATTATTTTCTTTATCCACCGCAATCGTATCCGTTTTTGGATCCTGGTTAGAATAAGAAATTTCAAATTTAGTGTGATTAGCCTCTTCTACTCTTTCTTTAATGTTTTCAAATTCTTCTTCAAACTTCTCTTTATCACCTTCAGCTACAGTAAAATGTAGTTTTGTCACGCCGTTTACTGAAAGATATTTCGCTGCACTATGCAAATGCTCTTCAAAAGCCGTAGCGGTATAATCGTTATATTGGTGGAAAGGAACCAAACCTTTTGGCAAGTCGCTTAACCCAAGTCCATTTTCATACAACATGGTTTTCACCAAAATCAGATGTCGTTTGTCATTAGATTTTTCTGAAAAATCTGGGTGATTTTCTTTGGCTTTTTTGGAAGCGACTTTATAAAATGGAAGTTTATCCATTTTCTCAAAAAACAACTGAAGGTTTTTATCATCTTTACTGTCTAAATAATCTCGTAAGCTTGTTTTTTCAGGATCAAATTCATCTGCAAAATTGTGAAATGCCTTAAACATTCGTGTTGCCGCGCCAGAAGCGGGTACAAATTTTAAAAGGTCTAAATGCTCCTTTTTATCTTCAAATGTTTGAATATATTTTTTTTGATCTTCTACTGAATAGACAAAAATGCCATTTCCTACGGTCGCCGCCTGTTGAATATCTACTTTTATATTTCCTCTTTCAAATATCTGGATTTGTCTTTCAACCTCCTGGGTTGATAATCCTTTTTCCTCAATTTGCAAAATGTCTATTTCGCTAAACTCCACGTCTATTTATTTTTTAAAAGTTCGTCTATTTTCTTTACCGCAGTTTTAAAACGTTCCTCTAAATCTCCTTTTAGAATCACGTAAGGTTTTTTACTGTTTTTAAGAGCAGCTTCAAACCTTTTAAACATCCCAATACGGTCTTCTGGTTTATCCCGAAGGTCATCGGGCGTCCACGGTACGTCAATATACGTTAAAAAGTAGAGATCGTAAATGTTGTTTAACGCATGTTTAAGAAGTTGAGGATCGCAAAACCCTTCGTAATAGGCTTCAGAATAAACCTTTAGCTCTAAAAGATCGGTATCGCTAATTAGGAGTTTATTAGCCTTTTTAGTGAGTGTATTTTCACGATTCATTTGGCCTTCAGCAATGGGAATCATATCTTTTGGTTCGCAAACTCTTTGCTCATTATCCCATTTTTCCTGAAGATAATCCCGCATAAATTCTTCTACCCAAAGCGTGTTATAATGTTTTGCCAGCATCTCTGCCAGGGTGGTTTTTCCCGTAGATTCTGGTCCAAAAAGAACCACTTTTAAGACGGACGAAGGTCGTTGCGCAAGTTTTTCTGCCATGCTTTATAGCCGTATATAGCGATTATAGTAAAAACAAAATATTGAAGTGCCGTTAAAGTAAAACCTTTATAAAAATAGAGTGGTACAGAAATAACATCACCAATAATCCAGAAAATCCAGTTTTCAATCTTTCTATTGGCCATTTGCCACATTCCCACGAAAAAAATAGCGGTTGTAAACGTGTCTACATAGGCCGTCCAGTTGTTCCATTTATCAAAATACTCGTAAACAGCGAATACAAAAAGCAAGGTCGCAATAAAAATAAACAGACTTTGCCAATTCTCCTTTCTGGTAGTATTGGTTATGGGTGTATAATGTTCTTTATCTACTTTTCTTGTCCAAATATACCAACCATAAATGCTCATAGAAAAATAATAGGCGTTAATCATCATATCTCCCAGCAATTCCCATTGCCAGAGCAAATAAACAAATATCATGGTACTTATAATCCCAGTGGGATAAACCAGAATGTTATTTTGCTTGGAATAAATGACCGAAAGAAAGCCGAAAATTACCGCAATTACTTCCAGGATAATAAATAAAGTAGAATACCCGTAATACTGGTCAAAGAAAAAATCAAAAATCGGCTGCATAGTCGCTAAGATCAGATTTTACAATTTTTATATAGATAAGTCCGTTATCAATGGTTTCAAAAACATTTTTGATTTCTGAATTCAATAAATTCATCACCTCATCATACTCTCCATAAACCTGGGTACTTAACGGGTTTTCTTTTATTGCTAATCCTGAAGCCCTTAATTTTTTAATAAAAGCAATGATTTTTGGTTCAAAATCGTCCTGCAACGGACTTAAGGTTAATTCTACTGAAATTTTCATGATTGAAATTTTACCCACGAATATTTTACTGGACTTTCTGTGGAAGCCAAATTTAAAGATTTGAAATTAGTATTGTTGTGCCTTAAACTAACAATTTGTGAAGCTTTATTTTTTTGGACTACCACAAATTAGATTCTGAATAAATTCAGACTGACGTCTACTAATTTTCAAATTGTGTTCCCATAACGATCATATCAGCTCCAGCTTTATAGGCCTTTTTCTGTTGTTCTAAACTTCGAATTCCGCCACCTACTATCAAAGGAATATTTATTGCTTTATTTACTTCAGTAATAATTTCTTCGGAAACCGGAAAATCGGCACCACTTCCTGCTTCCAGGTAAATAAGATTTTTTCCTAGAAATTGACCGGCAAGTGCGGTATTTACAACTGAAGTAACTTCAGATTGCGGAATAGGCTTTGTACAGCTTACTCGCTGCACAGCGCATTCTTTCCCACCCTCAATTAGAATATAAGCCGTCGGAATAATTTCCAGTTTGCTATTCTTTAATTTTTCTACAGATTTTACCTGTTGCTCTATTAAGTACTCAGGGTTTCTTCCGGAAAGAAGGCTTAAAAAAAGCAATGCATCTGCTGTTTCTGTAATTTGTGAATAATCTCCTGGAAACAGAATAACCGGAAAATCGGTTTCAGCTTTAATCGCTTTTACGGTTTTTTCGGTTTTAAAATTTTCCACCGTACTACCGCCTACAAAAATATGTGTAGTTTGTTTTGGTAATTTTTCCAGGTATAATTTTGTTTCCGCTTCTATAAATTTATCGGGATCTATTAAAATGGCGAGTAGTTTTTTTCCATTAGTCGCAGCCTGGAAAATTTCAGCATAAAAATTCCGCATTAACTTTGGACTTTTTTCGAGCCTTCCCAACCATACACACAGGTAAAACCTTCAAATTCCAAAAAATTCATCTCGTAAAAAGACTCTTTTCCTTTAAAGTTCACTTTCGCGGTTGTTTCGGCGTCATCAAAATCAAAATCGGTCACATTTATGTGCTGTAAAAACCCTAGACCCGGTTCGGCATACATTTTATAAATAGATTCTTTAGCACCCCAAACAATAGTGAGTTTTCTTATTAAAGCCTCTTCGTTTGCAACGGTATGATATTCACTAAGCGGGGTGAATTTATTGGCAATTTTGAGAATTTTATCGCGGCGTTTTTCAATATCTATTCCCACCTTTTCATCACTTAAAATAATAGCCGTAAAATTAAAAGAATGGGTAATGGAGATATTCTTACCATTTTTTAAATGGGGTTTCCCTAAATCGTCATAAAATAAATCGTGATCTACATAGCCCGCTTCGGCCATTAAATGGCGAATACTCATAAAACCACGACGGTGAATTTCAGATTTCATTCCCTTTACGCGATTTTGGCAATGTTCGGTTAATTCTATCCCTTCGCTAAGTTCTTCAAAAGGTTCTTCTACCTTCCAAATGAAGACTTTAGTATGCGGGTTTACTGTTATTGTTTTGTAAAGTGGCATGTAGGTTTGTTATAGATTCCTTATTTTTGCGAGACAAAAAATTGCTAATATTCAAATATAATAATATGTCGACTAAAACAGTGCCGTATACCGCTTATAAAGTTAAGGATATTTCCCTGGCGGATTGGGGAAGAAAAGAGATAGAACTCGCCGAAGCTGAAATGCCGGGATTAATGTCCCTGCGTGAAGAATATAAAAATGAACAACCATTAAAGGGAGCCAGAATTGCCGGATGTCTTCACATGACCGTGCAAACTGCAGTACTTATTGAAACACTTATTTCTTTAGGGGCCGATGTAACCTGGAGCTCTTGTAATATTTTTTCTACACAAGATCACGCTGCAGCTGCAATTGCTGCCGCAGGAATTCCCGTTTACGCCTGGAAAGGAATGACCGAGGAAGAATTTAACTGGTGTATAGAACAAACCCTGTTTTTTGGTGAAGAGCGCGAGCCGTTGAATATGATCCTTGATGATGGTGGCGATCTTACCAATATGGTTTTTGATAAGTACCCGGAGCTTGCTGAGGGAATCCGCGGACTTTCAGAAGAAACCACTACAGGAGTTCACAGACTTTACGAAAGAATGAAAAACGGAACTTTGGTAATGCCGGCTATTAACGTGAACGATTCGGTTACCAAATCTAAGTTTGACAATAAATATGGATGTCGCGAAAGTGCTGTTGATGCTATTCGCCGGGCTACTGATGTAATGCTTGCCGGAAAACGCGTTGTAGTTTGTGGTTATGGAGATGTTGGTAAAGGTACTGCCGCTTCGTTTAAAGGTGCGGGATCCATTGTTACCGTTACGGAAATTGACCCAATTTGTGCGCTACAAGCTGCGATGGACGGGTTTGAAGTGAAAAAACTGGAAACTGTACTTCCTAAGGCTGATATTGTAATTACAACTACAGGAAATAAAGATATAGTTCGCGGAGAGCATTTTGAAGCGATGAAAGACAAAACCATCGTTTGTAACATCGGGCATTTTGATAATGAAATCGATGTTGCCTGGTTGAATAACAATCACGGGGATTCAAAAGACACTATAAAGCCTCAGGTAGATAAATATACTATCGCCGGGAAAGACATTATTCTTTTAGCGGAAGGGCGATTGGTGAATCTTGGTTGTGCTACAGGCCACCCAAGCTTTGTGATGAGTAACTCATTTACCAACCAAACTTTGGCACAAATTGAACTTTGGAAAAATTCTGATAAATACGAAAATGAAGTTTATATGCTACCTAAGCATTTAGACGAAAAGGTTGCCAAACTTCACCTTGAAAAAATTGGAGTAGAATTAACCGAACTTAAAGATTACCAGGCTAAATATATTGGCGTGGAAGTGCAAGGCCCATATAAGCCCGAGTATTATAGATATTAATTTAGTCATTTCCGCAAAGGCGGAAATCTATTTAAATTTATTTGAAAATTTTAGACCTCACAGATTTCCAAAATCTGTGAGGTCTTTTTATTTATTATACGTCATCCTGAACATGTTTCAGGATCTAAAAAATCATTTCTAATTACCACTCATAAACCATACAAAGAAAATAATAGCAATAAGCACCACAAGTGCAGCTAGCAAGACAAATACCCATTTCCCTACTTGAGGTTTTGTTCTTTTGGGTTTTGAAATATTATGAGACTGGCCCAAAAAACCACTTCTTTTAATGATTTCTGTAGCTTTTTCTCTATCGCTTTCCGCCACTTCAATTCTAAGTCCGTCGTCGCCAAGTGCACCAATATTGGTCGCATTATCGGTAGCTTCTCCGTAAGACCGGTAATCTAATTGTTCATCATCAAAAAGATTTTTAATAATAGAATGTTCATTTCGGTCAGAGGTGCGAAAAACGTCTATATATTTCATAACATATAACTTAAAGTCTAAATTAAAGATACAAAAAAACCCCTTCTGAATTTCAGAAGGGGTTTCGATATAATTCTAAGAATAAAATTCTTTATCTCCAATAAGAGTGTAAGACTTATGCTTCAAACGGTTCTATAGAAACGTAAGATTTATTATTCTTTGTTTTAGAAAACTTTACTACGCCGTCTACTTTAGCGTGTAATGTATGGTCTTTTCCTGCATATACATTCTCACCTGGATTATGTGCAGTACCTCTTTGTCTAACAATAATATTTCCGGCTACGGCTGCCTGACCGCCAAAAATTTTCACGCCTAAACGTTTCGATTCTGACTCTCTACCGTTCTTGGAACTACCGACTCCTTTTTTGTGTGCCATTTTACTTTAGTTTTAAGTAGATTAATATTTAACTTAAAGCTTCAATTAATTCAGCTTTCTTCATAGAAGAGTAGCCTTCAAGACCTTTCTCCTTCGCCATCTCTTTCAATTCAGCTACGGTGTATTGATTTAAATCTTCCGATTTACTATCAGTTTTGGCTTCTTTCTTAGGTGCTTCTTCTTTTTTAGTTGAAGCAGCTTTACTTCCACCTTTTACATCGATGCTTTCAATTACGATTTCGGTTAAAGATTGACGGTGACCGTTTTTCTTTTTGTAACCTTTACGTCTTTTCTTTTTGAAAACAATTACTTTGTCTCCTTTAAGGTGACGGGTGATTTTTGCTCCTACTAGAGCACCATCTATAGCCGGGGCGCCAAGGTTTATGCTGTCACCATCTCCGGTAAGAAGAACTTTGTCAAAAGAAACGCTGTCTCCTTCTTCTCCGCTTAGACGGTTAACAAACACCTTCTGGTCTTTTGCAACTTTAAATTGCTGCCCTGCTATCTCTACAATTGCATACATAGTGTTGTGATTAATTAATTTATGCTAAAAATTTACGCTTACTTTTTTCGCAAGCGGGTGCAAATATACTTCTAATTAATTAATTCACAAAGCCTAAAAAACTTTAATAAGTATGTTCCTGTCCTTCTTTAGTATTCCAGGAATCTTTAAATAACTGCATATAGGCTAAAGTAAGCACCAGGCTGGTTGCAAACCCCATAACCGCCACTACAAAAAGCACTATACCAATATCGGTTCCATAATCGGTGCGCCACATATTAATAAGGTTATTTAAAAAATCTGGGTTTAACTCTGTGGCATATAATGCAAAGAAGATAGTAAATAAAATAGTGGCATTAAAACCGGTAAGCAGGCTCGCCATAAAACCTTTTTGATATTTAAATTTTGAACCTTTGGAGCTTCTATATGCCTTTAAAGCCAGCCACATTCCGCCAGCCATAATTACCCCGTTAAATAAACTGAATAAAGGATAAATGTGTAAATTAAAGAGCGATAGGATTAAAAAATAGACAATAAGTCCTACTGCAATTATGAGACTGTATTTAATTGGAACACTAAAATTCTTCATAGCTTTTGGTTGGTGTTTTATTTATTAAACGAATTGCAGACCGGGGAACTTTTAACCCATTTACTAATTACAAGTTTGAAAAATGTTAGTCCCGGGCCCTGAAACCGCTTTACTTTAAAAGTAAATTTCTAAAAAAAGTGCCGGTTTTTAGCTTAATAGCTTGTTAATTTTGACACTATTCGCACAAATACATTAATTTCTTCATTATTCTGAAATTATGCTGTAACAAAATACGATATTCAAACACTAATACAATGCATTAATGAAAAATCTATTAAAAAATGATTAAAAACTTAAAGATGGCTGCCTTTGCATTAGTTTGTAGCGCAGCAGGAATTGCCCAGGAGGTAGAATTTACCGAGTACGACCTGGACAACGGATTACACGTAATTTTACATCAGGACAACACGGCTCCCGTGGCGACCGTTGGAGTAATGTACCACGTAGGTGCTAAGGACGAAGAAGAAGGCCGTTCTGGCTTTGCTCACTTTTTTGAACACCTTTTATTTGAAGGTACCGAGAATATTGAGCGTGGAAAATGGTTTGATATTGTAGCTGCAAATGGCGGTAGCAATAATGCCAACACCACGCAAGATCGTACTTATTATTACGAGACGTTCCCTTCTAACAACCTTGAATTAGGTTTATGGATGGAGTCTGAAAGAATGTTTCACCCGGTTATTAACGAGGTAGGCGTAGAAACTCAAAACGAGGTTGTAAAAGAAGAAAAGCGCTCTCGTATTGATAACGCTCCTTATGGAAAGATTATTTATTCCACAGGTATCAATAAATATGTTTTTGATAAGCACCCTTACAAAAACTCGGTTATTGGCACCATGGAAGATCTTGACGCAGCCGAGCTAGACGAATTTAAAGCTTTCTTCGATAAATATTATGGGCCAAACAACGCTACTTTAGTTGTTGCCGGTGATATAGAAATTGATGAAACTAAAGAAATGATCGAGAAGTATTTTGCTGAAATTCCTGAAGGAAAGGAAGTAGAAAGAGTTTCTGTTAAAGAAGAACCAATTACTGAAACTATTACAGCAACAGAATACGATAGTAACATTCAAATTCCGGCCAAATTATTTGTTTACCGCACGCCTTCTATGAAAGAAAAAGATGCTTATATACTTGATATGATCTCTTCAATTCTTACTGATGGGAGAAGCTCAAGAATGTACAAGAAAATGGTAGACGAAGAAAAAACCGCGCTACAGGTATTAGCATTCCCAAGATCTCAGGAAGATTACGGAACTTACGTTATGGGTGCTCTTGCTTTAGGAGAAACTCCACTAGATACTTTAGCTGCTTCTATGGATGAAGAAATCGATAAACTTCAAAACGAATTGATTTCAGAAAAAGAATATCAAAAACTTCAAAATAAATTTGAGAACCGTTTTGTAAATTCTAACAGTAGCATCCAGGGAATCGCTTCTTCATTGGCAACGTACAATGTACTTTATGGGGATACAGATCTTATTAACGAAGAGATTGAAATCTACAGAGACATCACCAGAGAAGATATTAAAAGAGTAGCTAACGAATATCTTAACGAAAACCAACGTTTAGAGTTAGATTACCTTCCAGAAAGCGAAAAGGAATAACATTAAAAAAATATAGAATGAAATTTAATATACTCACATTATTTATAGCTTGCTTTTTGACCACAGCGGCAATTGCGCAGGTAGACCGTTCTAAACAACCGGAACCGGGACCGGCCCCAAAGATTAACCTTGGGCAGCCAGATGAATTTACATTAGATAACGGATTAAAAGTTTTGGTAGTAGAAAACCACAAACTTCCAAGAGTTTCTGCGTCCTTAATTATAGACAATAAACCTCACGCCGAAGAAAAACCTGCTACTGCTGCTTTGGTTTCTTCTTTACTGGGTACGGGAACCGAGAATATGTCTAAAGACGATTTTAACGAAGAAATAGACTTTTTAGGAGCCAATGTTAATTTTGGATCAGAAAGCGTTTATGCTAGTTCGCTTTCTAAGTTTTTCCCAAGAGTTATGGAACTTATGGCTGAAGGAGCTTTAAAACCAAAATTCACCCCGGAAGAATTTGAAGCTGAAAAGAATAAACAAATTGAAAGCTTAAAATCTATTAATAAAGATGTAGGTTCTATCGCCAGCCGTGTAAGTGCTGCTTTAGCCTATGGAGCTAACCACCCTTACGGTGAGTTTGCCACGGTAGAAAACACTGAAAAAGTTTCTCTCGAAGACGTAAAAGGTTTTTACAATAATTACTTCAAACCTGCCAATGCTTACCTTGTTATAGTTGGTGATGTAAAGACTTCTGAAGTAAAAAAACTTGCCAAGAAAAATTTTGGAGACTGGAAAGCCGGTGCTCCAAAAGAGCAAGACTTACCTAAAGTAGCTAACGTGAATGAAACACAAATCAACTTGGTTGATATGCCAAACGCGGTACAGAGTGAGTTAAGACTTCAAAATACCATAGATTTAAAAATGGCAGATGAAGATTACTTCCCTGTATTGGTAGCAAACCAAATTCTTGGTGGTAGTTTTGGAAGTTACTTAAATATGAACCTTCGTGAAGACAAAGGTTATACTTACGGAGCCAGAACAAGCACAGGTGCAGACAAGTATGCTTCAAGATTTGTTGCACAGGCAAGCGTTAGAAACGCGGTAACCGATAGCGCAATTGTAGAATCTTTAAAAGAGATTAAAAGAATTAGAACCGAGCCTGTAGATGCTGAAATGTTGGAAAACGCTAAAAGCAAATTCGCCGGTGATTTCGTATTAAGATTAGAACAACCGTCTACCATCGCTAATTACGCGCTTAACATCAAGACAAACGATCTTTCAGATGATTTTTATGAAACTTTTCTTGAGAAAATAAATGCAGTTACTGCAGATGATATTCAACGTGTAGCTAACAAATATTATCAAACCGATAATATGAGAATTGTAGTTGCAGGTAAAGCTTCAGAAATTGCTGAAAACCTTGAAAAAGTTGAATTTAACGGAAAAACAATTCCGGTTAAATATTACAACAAACTTGGTGAGGAAGTTGAAAAACCACAAGCTAAAAAAGTTGACGCTTCAGTAACCGTAGAAAAAGTTTACGAAAATTATATTGAAGCTGTTGGCGGACGTGATGCTGTTGAAGAAGTAGAAAGTGTAGTTATGAAAGCTGAAGCTAGCGTACAGGGAATGGCGCTAAACCTAACCATGAAAAGAACTATGGATGGTAAACTAAACCAGGAAGTTTCTGTTGGCGGTAACGTTATGAGCAAACAGATTTTTGATGGTGAAGCTGGATTTGTAATGGCGCAAGGTCAAAAGATCCCTTACAACGAAGACCAAATTAAAACTGCTAAAATAGATGCTAATCCATTTCCGGAATTAAAGGTGGGTGACGCAACTTTAGAAGGAATTGAAACTGTTGAAGGTGTAGATGCTTATGTTGTTGCACTTAGCGACAATTACAAAGCTTACTACAACGTAGATAGTGGCTTAAAAATGCAAACTGTACAAACTGTATCTCAGGCTGGGCAAACAATGTCTATCCCTACAGGGTACAGCGATTATCAGGAAGTTGAAGGAGTAAAATTTCCTTTTAAAATGACTCAGGCTGCAGGCCCACAAACATTTGAATTTGATGTTACTGAGATCCTTGTTAACGAAGGTGTTTCAGCTGAAGATTTTGAAGAATAGTGATTTTTTATTAATGTTAGAGAGAACCGGCCAGCAATGGTCGGTTCTTTTATTTTAAAACCAAATCTATATTTTATGGAATTTGAAACCAACAAACATCTTTTACCATCTTATTTTAAGATTATCTCTTTTGTAATTGCCGGCTTAGCATTAATTTCTGCGATAATTAGTTTTAATGAAAACCTAGACCCCAACATATTGTTACCGCTTGGGAAATACTTGTTCCTGTTAGCGCTGGCATTTTTCTCATTTTCAAAAGAAAAAAATGAGAAAAAATCTTTTAATCAACTTAGGTTAAAATGTCTGATCCCGGCAATAATTTTCGCTAACATCTTCTTTCTTTTCGAAACTTTTATGGAGTTATTTAAATCGGTTGAGCATCGTGAATTTATGTCTGCCTTTGAGGTTTTATTGATCTTCCATGTCTATTATTTAGTTTCCTTTTACTATTACAAAAACAAGCAGAAGAAAGCACAAAAAACTGTTCAGGTTTAGATCAGGTAGCCTGTTTTCTATACTTAGAAAACACTTTTTTAGATCGGTTTACAATAAATACCCCTATTAAGATCACAAAAGCTGAAATTAACTGCCAGGTACTAAAAACCTCACCATCTAAAATTCCCCAACCTAAGGCTACTACTGGAATAGTATAGGTTACAGAAGTAGTAAAAACCGGGTCTGAGATCTGTACCAGCTTATTAAAAATTATCATGGCTACACCCGTCCCAATTATTCCTAAAATAGCAACATACCCTATAGATTCCTGAAGCACGATATTGGAAAGGTCTTTTTCAAAAAATCCTGAGAAATATAAAATTATCAGTGTTGGAATTAGCAGGACGGTAAAACTACCCGTCGCAATACCCACCGGACTAATACCGCTCATATGGGTTTTAAGAATATTTACATTCATTGCGTAACAGGAAGCCGCTATTATAACTAAAAGCGAATAAAGGTAATTCTGGTCTGGGTTAATACTGGCACCGCTTAAAATAAGTCCGGCAGTACCCAGGAGACCAATAGCCACCCCAATTATTTTATTTTGATTAAATACCGCTTTAAAAAACACTGCGCCAAAAATAAGCGTCATTAAAGGTGTTGTAGCATTCAGGATAGAAGCTACTGCGCTGTCAATTTCAGTTTCAGCGAAAGAAAAGAGATAAACCGGAAAGAAATTTCCCAGGAACCCCACCAGTAGTATCCATTTCCACTGGCTTTTTTTAATCTTCATTATAGATTTAAAACCAATAAGAATTAGAAAAACAGCGGCAAATATTATTCGGAAGGATCCAACTTCTATAGCCGATAATCCTACCAGCCCTTTTTTTATAAGAATAAAGGAACTTCCCCAAACAATAGATAACATAATGAGGTAGACCCATTTTAATTTCTCTAATGGCATAAATTCTCGATTTTAAGCTGCAAAAATCGTTATTCCTTTAGAGTTGAAAAGAAAAGAAGGGATTAATTTTCGTAGATTTTTTTAACCTGCCTGTTGCGCAGTGATTACTCTTCCCAGCGAAAAGTTTCAATCATATGCTTCATATCTTTTTTAAGATAATCTGCAGCGGGAATAATAGAGTCGTAATTTGGCCTTGTTCTAAAGTAAGCGGAAGCGGTTACAAAATGATTCACACTATCGGTAAGGTAAAATTGTGCCTGGGAAGCCGCATCGCCTGAAACTTCATAGAACATCCCGTAAACCTCCTGAATCTCATTAGTATATACATCACCTTCAATAGCATCAGCTTTTATAGTATGTTGTAGCGGTAACTTTTGCGCATCTGCCAGCAGCGAATCCAGGTTATTATTAATTTGCTGGTAAGTGATAAAAATGGTTCCGTTTAAATCTTTATATTCCAAATCTATCAAACACGGAATATTATTTCTGGAAGCCTTAATTTCTGCCAGGGTATTAATTTCAAAATTATAGGGACAATTAAGGTTTGCGGTTTCGTATTTAGCTTCAGGATAATTAAGCGCAAGAAATGCACGAGGCTTGGGTGTAGTGTCTTCTTCCCCGCAGCTAATAAAAGTTAAAACCAAAACAATTATCAAAAAACTCTTCATACCACACTTTATCTTCAACTAACCGGAGAAATATTCACTTTAATTTGTTTAAGGCGTTTATTGTCTAAAACTTCTACCGTAAAGCTATAATTAAGAAAATAAATTACATCATTTTTCTTCGGAAAACCACCTGAAATTTCCAGTAAAAAGCCCGCCAGGGTATCTGCCTCGCCTTTCCGCTCTTCAAAAGCCACAGGATCTTCAATTTTTATAATTCTATAGAAATCTTTCAGCGGCGTTTTACCTTCAAAAACATAGGTGTTTTCATCAAGTTTGGAATAGACCAAATCTTCGTCATCGAATTCATCGCTAATATCACCAACTATCTCTTCAATAATATCTTCCAAAGAGATAAGTCCGCTGGTACCTCCATATTCGTCTACTACAATCGCCAAATGATTCTTTTTGGTTTTAAAATCGTTCAGCAAATCGTCCAGCTTTTTATTTTCGGGAACAAAATAAGGCTCGCGCAACAAACTGGTCCATTCAAAAGAATTTTTATCAATATAGGGCAATAAATCTTTTACGTATAAAATACCTATTACATTATCTATATTCTCGCGATAAACCGGAATCCTGGAATAACCCCTGTCTATAATTTCGGGGATAATTTCTTTATAAGTCTGGCTTTCATTTAAGGCAAAAATATCCATCCGGGGGCGCATCACCTGTTTGGTATCGGTATTTCCAAAAGACACAATTCCCTGCAGGATTTTTTGTTCTTCCTGCGTGGTATCTTCTTCACTGGTAAGCTCCAGAGCCTGCGATAATTGATCTATACTTATAAAAGATCGTTGCTTGCCGAGACGGCTATGCATAAAAATAGTTACCGCGCGCATTGGCCCGCTTAAAGGGGTGAAAATAGTATCAAGAAAACTTAAGGGGCGTGCCATAAAATTTGAAAACAACACGTTATTTCTACTTGCATAAACTTTAGGCAGAATTTCACCAAAGAGGAGAATAATAAAAGTTATTACTCCAACCTCAATTAGAAACTTGAAATTAATGCCGTAAAGTACTGTATTCATCTCGCCAAAAAGCCTGTCTGCAATACTATCAAACAACAATACAATGGCTATATTTATAAAATTATTGGCAACCAGGATAGTAGCCAGCAACTTTTTGGGTTTATCTAAAAGATTAACCACAATTTGTTGAGATTTGCTGCGCTTCCCGTCTTCGGTAATTACATCGGCGGGTGTTAAGGAAAAGAAAGCAACTTCGGCACCAGAAATTAAGGCAGAACAAAGTAAAAGCAGCAATAAAACTACATAGCTAATTAGCTGCGTAAAATCAAAAGTGGCCCAAAACAAAAGTAAACTGGGAGGTTCTGAATCCAAATGACAGGGTTTTAATTAAACTTAAAAAGGCAAATCGTCTTCCTCTTCTTCTTTCGCCATAGATTGATTGGCAAAATTATCATTTTTAGGCGTGTTTTGTTGATTTTGAGACGGGGAATTTTGCTGTTGCATATTTCCGCCTCCTTCGCTCTCTCCCTTTGGAGTTAAAAAGGTAAATTCTGTACACTGTATTTCGGTAGTGTAACGGTCATTTCCCTGGTCGTCCTGCCATTTACGGGTTTTAATTCTACCTTCAATAAAAACTTTATCGCCTTTTTTAAGGTATTTCTCACAAATTTCGGCTGCTTTATTACGCACCACAATGTTGTGCCATTCGGTACTAGTAACGCGCTCGTTGGTTGTGCGGTTGGTATAAGTCTCGTTGGTAGCCAGCGGAAATCGCCCTATAGCGCCACCGCCTTCAAAATAATGCATTTTCACGTCGTCCCCCGTATGCCCAATTAGCATTACTTTGTTTAATGTACCTGTCATCTCTATTAATTATTTTTTGAGCCCAAAAAGGCTATTAATTTACACCCTAAAATACTGAAAAATTTATTGCTAAATAAAGCTAAACTCTATAAAACTTTAAACAATTTATAAGGAATAGGTTTCCAGTGCCGTTTCTTCAAGGAAATTAGCAATTAAAACCGGCACCGGATAATCTTTTACATTTTTTACAGGAATTCCCTCTTTCCCAACTTTTTCAGCCTTAACCCACCAAAAATGAGTATAAATATGTTGATGGGAAAGTTTATGAACCACCGGTTTTTTGTTGTGAAGTTCTAGTGATAATTTTTGTTCCCCAAGAATGTCTTGAATACTTTCCTCGGAAGGAAAATCGCCTTCGCTTACCGGTTCTTCAGTTTCTATTAAAGGAAATTCATACAAACCATTCCAAATTCCCTTTCCTGTTCTTTGCTGAAGTAGCGTTTTATTTTCTTCAGAAAAAACTACTAAATAATTAAAGTAGCGCTTCTTTACTTTGGCTTTTTTCAGTTTAACCGGTAATTCCTGAATTTTATTTTTCTCCACCGCCAAACAACCCGAAATTAAAGGACATGTTTCACAAAGCGGGTTTCTTGGTTTACATTGAAGCGCCCCGAATTCCATTAAAGCCTGGTTAAAACTGGAAGGATTTTTTTCATCTAACAATTCAGAAGCCAGGGCTTTAAATTCCTTAATTCCTGCCGAGGAATTTATAGGAGTTTCAATATCAAAAAAACGAGCTAAAACCCTGTAAACATTGCCATCTACCACCGCAACCGGTTCATTATAACAAATTGAAGCAATGGCAGCGGCGGTATAGTCACCTACACCCTTTAGTTTTTTGAGATCTTTATAAGAATCGGGAAACACACCATTTAGTTCTTCAGCAACATATTTAGCGGTTTCGTGAAGATTCCTTGCCCGGGAATAATATCCCAAACCTTGCCAGAGTTTCAGTACTTTTTCTTGCGGCGCTGCAGCAAGATCCAAAACACTGGGAAACGCGCTTTTAAAACGCTTATAATATGGTAAACCCTGCTCTATTCGCGTTTGTTGTAACATAATTTCACTGAGCCAAATATGATACGGATCGCTAGTTTTGCGCCAGGGCAATTCGCGCTTGTTTTTTAAATACCAATCAATCAACACTTTAGAAAATACCATATATAAAATAGACTTGGTGCAATATTAAAAGTTTATTCCGTTATTATTTAATGAATTAGGCTTGAAATATTGTAGATTTAATTCTTATATTTGCGCCCTTGAAAAAACAGAAATCCCAATTTATAATATTAAATAGCACGAAAATGACGAAAGCAGATATTGTAGCGAACATCTCAGAAAAATTAGGAATGGAAAAAGGTGATGTTCAGGCTACTATTGAAACCTTCATGGATGAGGTTAAAACTTCATTAGAAAGTGGAGACAACGTATATTTAAGAGGCTTTGGAAGCTTTGTTGTAAAAACAAGAGCCGAAAAAACCGGAAGAAATATCTCTAAAAACACTACTATTAAGATTCCCGCCCACAACATCCCGGCTTTTAAACCTGCCAAGATTTTTGTTGAAGGAGTTAAAACTAACGTTGAAGTTAAGTAAATTGAAACTGAAGCCCAGTTTCTTTATAAAATAAATTATTAATTAAAAAGTAACACTATGCCAAGTGGTAAAAAAAGAAAAAGACATAAGGTAGCTACGCACAAGCGTAAAAAAAGAAACAGAGCTAACCGCCACAAGAAAAAGTAGTTTTCATACTACTTTTTTTGTTTAAAACGTTCATTGAAATTGAAACCCTGCTTATTACCTAACGAGTTTTAGGGTTTCTTCAGGATTAAAAAACCTGTGATAAAATAATGTTTAATCCATCCCGACTTATTCGGGACAAAAATCTAATAGAGTGGACAAAGAATTAATTATACGGTCCGGAACCTCTGCTGTAGATTTTGCCTTACAAAAAGATGGAAAACTTATTGAACTCAACAAGGAAGAAGACAGCAACAAATTTAATGTTGGTGATATTTTTATTGCCAAAATTAGAAAAGCTGTACCAGGGTTAAATGCCGCATTTGTAAATGTTGGTTACGAGAAAGATGGATTTTTACACTATCACGATCTTGGTCCCCAGGTATCTTCCATGCTTAAGTTCATAAAACGTGTAAGCACAGGTAAATTAAAAGATTATTCCTTAAAGAATTTTACATTCGAAAAGGATATTGACAAAGACGGCGTTATTACAGACGTCTTAAAGTCAAATCAGTCGCTACTGGTTCAGGTTGTAAAAGAACCTATTTCTACCAAAGGCCCCAGAATAAGCTCAGAGCTTTCTATTGCGGGTCGTTATATTGTACTGGTCCCATTTTCTAATCGTATTTCAGTTTCACAAAAAATTGAAAGTAAAGAAGAAAAAGACCGGTTAAAAAGATTGGTAAAAAGCATTAAACCCAAAGGTTTTGGAATAATTGTAAGAACCGTAGCCGAAGGCAAAAAAGTAGCAGAACTGGATAGGGACCTTCAAAATTTGATGGATCGCTGGACAGGAATGTGCAAAAAGATGTATAAGCCACATCATCCCTCTAAAGTACTGGGAGAATTAAACAGGGCATCTTCCCTGTTAAGAGACATTTTTAATGACTCTTTTACTTCTATTACTGTAGACGACGAGACGCTTTACACACAAATTAAAGACTATGTGGGCGAAATCGCCCCAAGTAAAGAATCGATTGTTAAGTTATATCAATCTAATGTTCCAATTTTTGAAAAATACGGTATCGAAAGACAAATAAAAACTTCATTTGGGCGCACCGTCTCTATGAGCAAAGGCGCCTACCTGGTAATAGAACACACAGAAGCTATGCACGTTATAGACGTAAATAGTGGTAACCGTTCTAACAAATCCAGAAACCAGGAAGATACTGCATTAGAGGTGAACATGATTAGCGCCACAGAAATAGCCCGGCAATTAAGATTGCGTGATATGGGTGGCATAATCGTGGTAGACTTCATAGACATGGGAAAAGCCGAAAACCGCAAAACCCTGTTTGATCACCTTAGGAACGAAATGAGTGACGACCGTGCAAAACATAAAATTTTGCCACCGAGTAAATTCGGGTTGATACAAATTACAAGACAACGCGTAAGGCCGGAAATGAATATTAAAACCCGCGAGGAAAACCCTAACGGAACTGGTGAAATTGAAGCACCAATACTTTTAATAAACAAAATAAAAACCGACCTGGAAAAACTCATTAAGAAAGATCATAAAAAGATCACTTTGAGTGCGCATCCATTTATTGCAGCCTTTTTAACAAAAGGCTTTCCATCTCCCCGCTCGCAATGGTTTTTAGACCATAAGCGATGGGTGAAAATTTTACCAAGAGACGCTTACACGTATATGGAATATCATTTTCACGATAAAGAAGGAAATGAAATCCTTTAAAAAAAACGCCTTTCGTTAATTCGGAAGGCGTTTTTTTATGCCCAATCCTGAAATTTACATTTTGATATTTCCTACCTGAAAAAGTTTTAATTTTGAATCTTAATTCCCGAATTTTTAACTCTTGAAAGAATCTCAACAATCTTATACCGTAAAAGAAGCAACTATAAAACTGATGCAGTTCTGCGCATACCGAGACCGTTGCCATAAAGAAGTAGAAGAAAAACTGAGAGAAATGAATATGATTCCCGCCGCACAGGAGCAGATCATTATGGAATTAATGCAGGAAAACTTCTTAAATGAAGAAAGATTCGCCAGAAGTTTTGTGCGAGGGAAATTCAGGATAAAAAAATGGGGAAAAATAAAGATCAAACAAGAATTGAAGTTCAGGGAAATTTCTGCCCCAATAATTAAAATAGCACTTACCGAAATAGATGAGCAGAAATATATCGCTACGATTTACGAAGTGGCCGAAAAGAAATTAAAACTACTTAAAGAACCCGATAAATTTAAAAAGAAGCGCAAATTAGCCGATTTCCTGCTTCGAAAAGGCTACGAAAGTAATTTGGCCTATGAAGTGGTAAATGAGCACTTAGAATAGTTCTTATAGACCTCACTGGTGTTGAAAACCTGTGAGGTCTCAACTTACTTAAACCTTATTCTTCTTATGCGTGCGCTCAACTGCCTGTACATTTTTATAATCTATCCACTTTTGGCCTTTTAGCTTACGCATATAGTTATCAAAATTACGCATCACCACCAGGTTATAAACGGCTTTAGAAAAATTGGTAAGCGTTCTTGGCGTAGCCCTTAAACTCATAGAAAAACCTGGAGTTAAGTAGGTCATTTGGTGCCAGTAGCCTTCAGGCATATATAATGCTTCCCCATGTTTTAATTCGGTTACATAACCTTTCGCATTTTTTAATACCGGGAATTTTTCAAAATCGGGATTATTAAAATCAATATCTTCACGGGAAATAAGAGCGTGAGGCACTTTATATAGATATTTGGTCTGGGAAGGTGGATAAATTATACAACGTTTTTTTCCGTGGAAATGAAAATGAAGGATATTAGCAAAATCAATATCGTAATGCATAAAGACTTTAGAATTCTCTCCTCCAAAAAATAAAGTTGGCAACTGTTTTATAAATCTAAGCCCCAGATCTGGAAACCTGAAATCTTTGTGTAAAACCGGCACCTCCTTTAATAAATGATAAAGAAAAATACGGTAATTTGTAGGTTTTGATTTTAGCAGCTCTATATAATCTGCCATTTTCATTTCGGTATGTGGCTCGTTAAATTTTTGCTCAGACGTTATAGGACGATCGTCGTAAAGCGGAACCACTTTTTCACCAGCAACCTCGCTAATATAATCTAAATTCCATTTTTGGGTAGCCGGCCAATCGTCTACCAAATGTTCTATAACCACAGGTTTTTGTGGCCGTACATAATTTTCTAAAAATTCCTTTTTAGAAATAGTCTTAAGCCTTGGTATGGGTTCTAAATGTAAGCTTTCTTCTTTCTCCATCATTCAATTCCAGCACTTCTGTGCGTATTTTCAATCGCTTTTCTATTCTTATAATCTATCCAATCCTGGCCCTTAATCTTACGCATTAAATTATCGTAATTTCGGGTAATAATCAAATTTTTGAGTACTTCGGCAATTCGCCCCGGTTTTTGCGGCAAAGACCTTAACGTCATTGATAAGCTGGCAGTCTCATACTTTATAAAATGCCACCATTTACTGGGAATATATAAAGCCTCCCCGTGCTTTAGGGTTGTTTCAAAACCTTTTGCTTTGGCCAGTGCCGGATATTTCTCAAAATCTGGATTAGCCATATTTATTATCTCCATACTCACTATGGAGTGTGGTACATGATACAAAAATTTAGTTTCTGAAGGCGGATAAAGAATCACTCTTTTTTCGCCTACAAAATTGAAATGAAAATTATTAGCAAGATCCATATCATAATGCATCACCACACTACTGCCCTCACCCCCAACAAATAAAACTGGTAACTTTTTAAAGAATTTTACACCAAGATTGGGATACTTAAAATCATCTATTAACTCCGGACAATTTTGCAGTAGGTTAAAGAAAAACATCCTGAGGTCTGTAGGTCCTTTTTCAAGAATATCTATGTATTCCCGCATAGGAATTTTCTTTGCCGGGCCGTGAGAATTTTGTCTTCCTTTTGCCGGTTTCCCATCATAAAGCGGCACTACAACATCCCCGGCTTTTTCCCTAAAATAATCAAAATCCCATTTTTTTGTGGCTGGCCAGTCGGCAGAAAGCTCTTCAAAAACAACCGGTTTTTCGGGTATAAAATAGTCCTTCAAAAATTCTTCTTTTGAAAGCTTTTTAACCCGCGGTATGTCTTGCAGATTCAATTTCAAATCGAATTCTTTTTTAAGCCTTGGCTTTCGATTTTTGTTGCGCTTCTAAATTACGCTCAATCTTATGCCCAGGTCTAGACCATTTTGGTTTTTCACCTAAATTCTGATATTGAGATTCTTCAGCTGAAACACTTTTAGGCTGCTCCTTTTTCTCAAATGCTTTTTGCGGATTCAAACCTAAAGATCTAAATAATTCCATATCCTCATTTACATCAGGATTTGGTGTAGTAAGTAGTTTATCCCCGGCAAAGATCGAGTTTGCACCGGCAAAGAAACACATCGCCTGCCCTTCTCTACTCATTTGAGTTCTTCCGGCAGAAAGTCTTACCTGGGTTTCAGGCATTACAATTCTGGCGGTTGCGACCATTCTTACCATTTCCCAGATAGAAACCGGCTCCTGCTCTTCCATCGGCGTTCCTTCAACAGGCACCAAAGCATTAATTGGTACAGATTCCGGCTGCGGACTTAATGTAGATAAAGCTACAAGCATTCCTGCTCTGTCATCTACACTTTCTCCCATTCCTATAATTCCGCCGCTACAAACCGTAACATTGGTTTTTCTCACGTTACCGATGGTATCCAGTCTATCCTGGTAACCGCGGGTAGAAATTACCTCTTTATAATATTCTTCTGATGAATCTAAATTATGGTTATAAGCATACAAACCTGCTTCTGCAAGTCGCTGCGCCTGGTTTTCGGTAATCATTCCCAGGGTGCAACATACTTCCATATCAAGTTTATTAATGGTTCTCACCATTTCTAAAACCGAATCGAACTCTTTACCGTCTTTTACGTTTCTCCAGGCTGCACCCATACAAACCCGCGAACTTCCCGACTCTTTAGCACGTAGCGCCTGGGCTTTAACCTGGTTCACGCTCATAAGGTCGTTTCCTTCAACGTTGGTATGATAACGTGCCGCCTGTGGGCAATACCCACAATCTTCAGGGCAACCGCCGGTTTTAATAGAAAGTAAAGTTGAAACCTGAACGGTGTTAGGATCGTGATTTTTCCTATGCACAGTGGCCGCTTCGTAAAGCAACTCCATCAAAGGTTTATTATATATCTCGAGAATTTCTTCTTTTGTCCAGTTATGTCTTGTGGCCATAAAAAATAGATTTGAAATCAAAAATAAATAAAACTGCGCTTTAATAAGCCTTCAGCGAAGAAAGTTTTCAAAGCTTTCTTTAAAGTTATGATTTCCGACTTATTAATATAGAAACTGCGTTCCCGCCAAAACCTACAGCGTTTACCAATATATTTTCAAGTTTTGAAGGTGATTTACTAATTTCTGAAAAAGGCACCTCAATAAAATCCTGATGCTGAAGCATTAAAATCGCAAGTTCTAAATTTAAAATTCCCGAAGCTGCAAACGTATGTCCCAGTTTCCATTTATTACTAGTCATTGCGGGAGCATTTTTACCAAAAAGTGTTTTTATTGCGTTTACTTCAGAAAGATCTCCTTTTAAAGTTCCGGGCGCGTGCATCACTACCGCGTCAATTTCTGAAAGTTCTTTCTCGCCAATGGCCATTTTCATCGCCTTCTGTAAAGATTCCCCTTTTCCAGAAATTGAAACACTGTGCTTTAAGGTTTCTGTTGCGTAGCCAAATCCTGTAATTTTAGCAATTGCTTTTTCTGAATTTTCCTTCTGAAGCGCCAATATTCCTGAAGCTTCTCCAAGAATCATTGAATTTCTTTTTTTCTGCATATCCAAAGCGCGACACGGAAAATCAAGATCTTCTGAAGCATAAATTTTCATGGCTTTCATTTGGGCGATTGTAAAAGGGGTTAATGCAGCTTCACTCCCACCGGCAAGGAACTTATCGGCAAAACCGGCCTGCATCCAGGCAATAGCATTTACAACCGAGTGTAAACCGGTTGAGCAGGTTACACTATGAGAAAATTCCGGTCCCTCTGTTTGAAGATCTTGCGAAACCCAGGAAGAAATATTTCCTAAAGTGGTAGAAGGCGAAGCCTGCGTAGCGGCTTTTCCGGTTTCTATAAATTCTTTATGATATTTTTCAAACAATCCGGTAGCACCACGTGAGCTCCCAATATTGATACCAATATTTTTCTCGCTTTTCCACCCGGCTTCTTTTATAGCTTTTCTGGCTGAAAAAATTGCAAATAAAACCGAATCATCCAGTTTTCTATAATTGGGGTTTTCACTTTTAAGTGCTTCAATTTCAGCTTTGAGATTTTCTGGCAAAAAAGCCGCAAAAGCTTCGGTTTCATCAAACCGATGTTTGGAAATAAAATGTTTCGGATTTTTATAATTTTTCCATATTTCCGCAGGAGATTGACCAAGCGCAGAAACAGAACCAAGTGAAGATATAAATACCGGTGATTTCAAAAGCGATTAATTTTCAGCAAAAATAAGGTCTGTTGTTCCAACCACTAAATATTTTCAATAAAAAAAATGAATCAGAAATCCTGCAAGGTTTGAATAACCTTGTAGGTATATTATTATTTTTCAAACTTACGAGGTATAAAAAAACCTCGCAGGAAGGATAGTGGGATAAACCAGTTTAACGCTGATAATAAAGATTTAAAATAGAATCCATCTTTTTTTCGCCTAATAGGATCTTTTGTAATTCTAACTGAATTCCTTCAGAAACAAGATCTATAAGTGGCTGATAAACCTTTTCTACTTTTTGAATTGATTTTTGCAAAATCCCGTCCCATTCTTTGTGATAATTTACCAAATCGTCTGGATAAACCTTGGTTCTGGATGTATTTTCCTGAAAAGGTTTAAAAGCTTCATCAAGATTCAAGTATCCGTAATCGTCGGTCAGCTCTTCCCCAATGGCAATATCTCTAACCGCAATTTCAAATCCGTAGGCTGTAGAAAAGCAGTTAGAATTAAAACTATGGTTTACATATTTCGCCAAATCCCAACAAAGAACCAAATCGCCAAACCGATTGCGAAAAGCATATTTTTCCAGCATTTGCGCACTTTTAGGATGCAGTTTTTCTACGTGGGAATTATAAAAAACGTGATCTAAATCGTCCTGAACCCAGGTAATAGTGCCTTCGGGAATTTTTTTGGTAGCCACCACGCCATATCCCACCTGCTCATTTATAAAGCGCAGTTCTGTATCTGGATGCATCATAATCGCTAAATTTTAATTCTAATGTAAACAATTAAAGCTTTGCTTTTAAGACACTTATAAAAGTTTATTTCTAAAACTTTTCCAGAAGATCTTCGATAACAGAATAGATTTTATTCAATTCTAATTGAGTAATTGTAAACGGCGCCAAAATATAAATAGTATTTCCAAGCGGTCTTAGAAATACGCCATTATCCATAAAATGTTTAAAAAGCTGGTTTCTAAGGTTACCGTAGCGCTCCATTTTCACATTAAGATCAAAAGCATAAATAACGCCCAACTGCCGGCGATTGGTAACTTTTGGATGGTCTTTTATCTTTTCATCAAAAGCCTGATGTGATTTAATAACCGATTTGATTTGCCCTTGAATTTCTTCGGAAACCAATAATTCTATTCCAGCAATGGCCGCAGTACAAGCCGGTGGATTGGCAGAATACGTATGCCCGTGGAATAGGCCTTTAGAAATATCTTCGTCATAAAAAGCATCGTAGATTTTTTGCGAACAGGTGGTTAAACCCATTGGCAACAAGCCTGCGGTTAATGCCTTAGAAAGACACATTACATCGGGTTTGGTTTCCATATAATCTGAAGCAAAATATTTACCGGTTTTCCCAAATCCGGTCATTACTTCATCGGCCACGCAAACAATGTCATGCTCTTTGCAAACTTTCAGGATTTCATTCAAGCCAGCAGCATCGTGCATTTTCATTGCCGCCGCACCCTGCACTAAGGGCTCATATATAAATCCAGCAATATTGTTTTCTGAAATTAGTTCTTTCAGCCCCGAAATAACTTCTTCATTATTTTCTCCTAACGGAACCGGGATTCGTAAAACTTCAATAAAATGCTCTTCGAAAGCACCATTATAAACTGAAAGCCCCGAAACCGACATCGCGCCAAAGGTATCGCCGTGAAAACCTTCGTCAAAAGCCAGCATCACATTACGATTATTGCCCTGGTTATGATGATACTGCAAAGCCATTTTAATCCCAATCTCCGTGGCCGTAGAACCATTGTCATTAAAGAACAATTTCTGCTGATTTCCCGGCAAAATCTTTATTAGTTCTTCAGAAAGTTTTACCGCAGGTTCGTGGGTAAATCCGCTAAACACTACCTGATCTAAATTTTGCATTTGGGCCGCAACTTTTCCGGTAATATATTCATTGCAGTGCCCATACATTGCCGTGTACCAGGAAGCGATACCGTCTATATATTCACTGCCATCTTCGGCGTAAAGAATACTGCCCTTTGCTTTTACAATAGGTAAAGCTTCCGGGGAAATTTTATGCTGGGTTAAAGGGTGCCAAAGGTGTTTTTGATCTCGGGTAACTAAGTTCAAGCCCCTCCCCTCGGTCCCCTCCCCAAAAGGGAGGGGAAGGGAATCTTTATCTTTTTTAAAATCTGACATGTTATAATAGTAAAACCTCACAGATTTTAAAAACCTATGAGGTTTAATTTATTTCAATTTTTCTCTAAATAATTCAGCGTATTCTTTAATCACATTTTGATCAAAGTAAGGTTCCTGTTCTATTCTTCCCAGAACCTTTATACCGCCCATTTTTTCAATTATCGATTCAGTAGATTTATTTTCTTCGCCCGAAAAAATTATTCCGAAGCAATTTAAGTCGCGAGATTCTAAAGCTTCTATAGTTAATAAAGTATGATTGATACTTCCAAGATAATGACGAGAAACCAGGATAATGCGATCTTCCGGCTGCATTAAATCGGCTATAGTTTCTTTATCGCTAATTGGGACTAATAAACCTCCGGCGCCTTCAATAACCAAACTATTTTCGCCCTTTGGACGTTTTATTTTTTTTGAAGTAATTTTTACTTGATCAATTTCAGCCGCTGCATGCGGACTCATGGGTGTTTTTAGTGCAAAGCGATTTTTATGAAAAACAGTTTTATCGTTAGAAATTAGTCTTTCTACTTTATGGCTATCAGAATTATCAAGATCGCCGGCCTGGATAGGTTTCCAATAATCGGCTTCTAAGGCTTCTGTTAAGATTGCTGAAGCTACTGTTTTTCCAACTTCGGTCCCAATACCGGTAACAAAATAAGTATGTTTCATTTATTTATAAATTCTTCAATGCTGGTCATTTTAAAGTAAATTTCTCTTCACAATTTTCACAATGATAATCGTATTTGTAGTGAATTGGCAGGGCGAAGGTGAGAAATGAAAACAAAAAAGCAAAGAAAGAACGCACATCTTTAATATGCGTGTAAACTTTTACGCGAGTGCTGTCACAGTTGGGACAAACTACTCTTTCACCTTTGTCATCAAGGGAATAATCGTGAATTTCACTTAAAATCGCCCGGGCTCGTTCCTCATCGTCAGCATACACGTTCAATTTTATACCACCAATCGCCTGGCTTACCAGAGGATCGGTATCAATAAGAACCTGGTCTGCCAGGAATACCTCTATGCCTTCAGATTGTAATTTCCCTTTTACAATTTGTGCTTCAGAAGAATACTGAAACCTGGCTATGTTTACAAAAGTGCTCATATGCTTATATATTTTATCCCAAACCGGCAATTAATCACTGGCTTACCTAATCCTGTTACAGCCAATTTCTGGGTTCAGCATCATTCGGGCTTCATGGCAGTAATTTAGTGAGTTTTTTTAAAACCTCCCTGATTTCATTTTCAGAATTAAAGGAATGTAAACAAAACCGAAGGCGTTCACTCCCTTTTGGAACAGTAGGCGATAAAATGGGTTTTACTTCAAAACCTTCTTGTTTCAAAATTTTTGCTATATTTTTCACTTTTTCATTCCCCGGAATTATACAACTTTGAATTGCTGAAATACTCGGAATAAAATGTTTTTTAATCTCTAATTCCTCAATTTGATTCCTGAAAAAATGAATATTATTTTTTAGTTGCTGAATTTCTGAAATTTCGTTTATGAATTCCTGGTAAACCGAGAGAATTGTAGCAACCGAATGAGGCGGCAAAGCCGTTGTATAAATTAGGCTTCGGGAAAAATTTACCAGATAATTTTTTAAACCTTTACTTCCTAAAATAACCGCGCCGTGGCAACCGGGTGCTTTTCCAAAAGTATTTAAACGCGCGAAAACTTTATCCTGAATTCCTTCTTCCTGAACCAAACCTTCTCCATTTTCACCAAAAATACCCGTAGCGTGGGCTTCATCTACCACCAAAAAGGCTTTAAAATCTTCTGAAATTGCTGCTAACTCTCGTAGCGGCGCCAGATCTCCATCCATTGAAAACACAGATTCAGTTACAATATAAATTTCTGAATTTTCAGGTTGTGAAAGTTTATTCAGCCTGATTTTGAGATCTTCAATATTATTATGGCGGAATTTATAAGCTTTTGCATTACTCATTGAAATTCCATCTCTTATAGAAGCGTGAACTAGTTTATCATAAAAAATAAAATCCCCACGTTTAGGCACTGAACTGAAAAATCCAATATTAGCATCGTAGCCGGAATTAAAAATTAAAGCGGCTTCAGTTTTATGAAATTCGGCAAGGAAATTTTCGGCTAAATCATAAATTTTATGATTCCCAGAAAGCAACCTGGAACCGGTGGCTCCATTTCTTAAAAGATTATTCTGCTCTAAAATTTGATGCGCCCCATTATAGACTTTTGCAGAGGAAGCTAATCCTAAATAATCGTTTGAGGAAAAATCTATTAATTGAGCGTTCCTTTTTAAAGACCGCAAAGCATTTTCATCCTTTCTCTTCTCTAAACTTTTCGCTAATTTTAAAGGTAATTGCATAGTTCAAAATTACAACTTTAACGAACTAAAAAATATGGAACTGGCAGAATTTAGTCTTAGTATTGGTTTGGCAGCTGTGGCCGGACTTTTTATAGGTATAGAAAGGGAATTTACCGGCAAAAGCGCAGGTTTAAAAACCAATGCTCTTGTGGCCCTGGGTGCTTGTGTTTTTATTTTACTTTCTCTACAATTTCAGGGAGAAGAATTTGTAGATATTACCAGGGTTATTGGCCAGGTGGTCACCGGTATTGGTTTTATTGGTGCAGGAACCATTCTTCAGCACGGGAAAAATGTAAAGGGTTTAACTACTGCTGCTACTATTTGGTGTAGTGCCGCCGCTGGTGGGCTCGCTGCTTTACAAATGTATGCCGAACTACTTATAATTTGTATAACAATTGTTGTTATAAATCTAGTTTTTGGGTTTCTGGAAAAGAAACTTATAAGGGGAAAAAGAAAACATGATAATACTGAACACTAAACTACTTTACAATATCATCTTCGTTTCTTGTGTGATCTATGTTATTTTGCGGTGTATCGTCAATTTCACTTTTTAATACGTGAGAATTTCTCTGATATTTTCCTCTAAGATCGTCCATAACGGAGCCTTTCCAGAGTTTTACTCCCATAAAATAGGATGCCCTTCCAATTAAATGTGCACTTACGGGGGCGGTTAGAAATACAAAAAGAATAATTACAAGTGCACGGGAAGTGGTAGAAAGATCGTTAAAGAAAACGGCCGTTCCCACTAAAATAAGACCAACACCAAGCGTGGCCGCTTTAGTATTTACCGAAATCCTCATATAAGTATCGGGCATTCTTACGAGTCCTATTGCAGAAAGCAGTACGAACAAGGTTCCTAAAGTGATTAATATTACTATAATTATTGAACTCATTTCTTTCGGTTTCTTTTTTCCAGGTAATATGAGAAAGCCACGGTACTTAAAAAAGCAATTAAAGCCAGGATCATTGCAGTATCTAAAAATGTAGATCTTCCGTGAATAATACTGTAAACTCCAATAATTCCAATACCGGTAGTGATAAGCACATCCAGGGCAATAATTTTATCGGCAATACTGGGACCTTTAATAAATCGGTAAACTATTAGCAGCACCGAAAAGGCCAGGATTGGCAGAATAATATAATATAAATAATCTGTTAGCGTCATCTCAATATTTCCAAAATACGTTTTTCAAATCCGTTTTTAATACTATCGATAAATTCCTCTTTATCGGTTACATACATCGCATGTACATAAAGCACTTTTTTATCGTTAGAGACATCCAGGCTAAGGGTTCCTGGTGTAAGCGAGATCATATTCGCCAAAAATGTAATCCCCAGGTTGCTTTGTATGGTAAGCGGTACTTTTACAATTCCCGGTTTCATTCCATATTTTGGGGTTACAACTTCGTAAGCTACCTGTAGGTTTGCTTTAAATAATTCCCACAGGAAGAAGAAAAAGAAGGCTATCAATTTAGGAATAATAGTAAAATACCGGGCATCACTATTCCCTCTTGTTATCACCCACAGAATAAAGAAATTAAGAACAAAGCCAAAGATATAGTTCTGGAAAGTAAAATCTCCGGTTAGGGCTACCCATACAAAAGTGAGTAATAAATTAGATACAAACCTGCTCTTCATTATTCGGGTGTTTGTGTATTAAGTACTGCGTCTATATATTGTTGATTATCCATTAATTCTGATGCAATTCTAGCTGAAAGCGTTTGAATATGTTCTGCTCCAAAACCTACATATAAGGATACCAGACTTAAAAAAACTATAGGTACTATTATCTGAACTCTCTTTATATTTTTAATTGCATGAAAATACCTGAATTTTGGTCTAACAGGAATCTCTTGTGCCTCTTTCCAAAAAACTTCAGCCCAAAGTTTCGCGATTACAACCAAGGTAATAAAACTTGCAAAGATAATTGCGGCCAGGCTCCAATAACTTCCAGATTCAAAACTGGCAGTAATTAAAGATATTTTAGGCCAAAACCCCGATAAAGGCGGAATCCCAACCAATGAAAATAACGGGATAAACATCAATAAACTCAACTTGGGGTAATTGGCATAAAAACCACCTAAAGCTCGCATACTATTAGAACCTTTTATTCGGTATATAAGACCACTAATCATAAAAAGATTCGTTTTTACCACAATATCATGCACCAGGTAAAAAATTGCACCTGCAATAGCCACTTCGGTAAACATTCCCAAACCAATAATCATATAACCAATATGACAAATAATTAAATAGGAGAATACCTTCCTTATATTATTCTGAACCAGTGCGCCCAATGCCCCACTAAACAGAGTGAAAATAGCAAGCACCAATAGAATTTGATCTAAGAAAACATCATCTACAAAAATTAAGGTAAACACCCTAATTAAAGCATACACCCCAACTTTAGTAAGCAAGCCTCCAAAAATAGCTGAAACTGCTGAGGGCGGCGTATGATAGGAAGCCGGTAACCAAAAATATAAAGGAAAAATAGCCGATTTAATTCCGAAGCCAATTAGAAATAAAATAGCAGTTATTTCTACAAGAGCCCGGTTTTCTACTGCAGCCACTTTATTGGCAAGATCGGCCATATTTAAGCTTCCGGTTAAACCGTATAGCACCGCAATTGCCGTTAAAAAGATCATGGAAGCGAGGAAATTCAGCGTAAAATATTTTACCGCACCCTCTAATTGAGCTTTTTCCCCACCAATAGTAATTAAAACAAAAGAGCTTATAATAATAATTTCAAACCAAACATAAAGGTTAAAGATATCACCGGTTAAAAAAGCGCCGGTAAGTCCTAAAAGTAAGAAATGGAAAATGGGAAAATACCCAAATCTCAATCTATCACCAATAACTGAACCCGAGGAAAATATAGATACAGCCAAACCTGCAATGGAGGTAAGTAGCACCATAGTGGCAGAGAAAGTATCTGCAATAAAGGTAATTCCAAAAGGAGCTTCCCAACTCCCGGCCTGTACTGTTTGGGTACCATTATTCCAGATATATGCAAAAACAGTAATACTAACAGCAAGGTGCACAAGGCTTCCAAACATACTAATTATTCGCTGTGCATTTATCTTCCTCCAGAAAAACATGAGGATGATAGCCAATAGCATTTGCAGCAGTAAAGGATATAATATTATTTGTTGTGTCATGAATCTTCGTCTGTTGCGTTCATTTCGTCCAGATCATCGGTTTTCACTACTTTGTGTGCTCTTTTCACAAGAATAATTGCAAAAGATTGTAAACCGAAACTAATTACGATAGCGGTTAATATTAATGCCTGCGGAACAGGATCTGCATAGGCTTCTAAAAAAACCTTGGAATCTTCAGGAATAATTGGCGGTGCACCTTCTGTAATTCTTCCCAGCAGGAAAATTAGCAGGTTTGCCCCATTTCCTAACAAAATAATTCCGATAATGAGTTTTACCAAACTCCTGCGCAGAATCATATAAATACCTGCGGCATACAGAACCCCTATAATTATCGCTAAAAGAATTTCCATAAATTAAGCTGATTCTGAAATTGTAAATATTATTGTGAGGGTGACTCCAATTACCACCAGGTAAACTCCTATATCAAAAAATAAAGCTGAACCTACGTTCCCAATTACCGGGAAGGGCTCTGGGAACCAAAGTCCCGTCATAAAAGGATCGTCTAAACCAATTACCGGTGCCAAACCGCTTAAAAAAGCAAGACCCAAACCAACAGGCATTAAAAACCCGGGATGAAATCTTAAAAGACCTTTTGTATTATCAAGCCCGTTGGCAAAAGCGTGCAAAACAAAAGCAATCGCAGCTATAAGTCCGCCCACAAAACCACCGCCGGGCAAATAATGCCCACGTAATAAGATAAAAACAGAGAACACCAGCAGTAATGGCAAAAGATAATCGGAAGCTGTTCTTAATATTAAGGTTTTCATTTATATATATTTTAGAAAAAGACGGATTTTACCCCGACTTTAATGTTCTTTTATTGCGACCTGTCTGTACTTTTCAATCTCAATTTTAGCAATCCAAATACTCCAATAGCTGAGATAGACAATACCGCAATTTCCATAAGCGTATCTGTTCCCCTAAAATCTACCAGAATAACATTTACTACGTTCTTACCGTGAGCCAGGATATAGGCATTTTTCGCATAGAAATCACCAACTTCAGTATTTGTAGGTTCAGCAAGTACTTGCAACGCAAGTAAACATATTACCGTTCCTAAGGCCAGGGAGAGGATTCCGTCCCTAATTCGCATTTTATAATCTGAAAGTGTAAGGTATTTTGGCAATCTGTAAAGTACCAGCACAAACAATATAACTGTTAAGGTATCAATAGAAAATTGCGTCATCGCCAAATCTGGTGCACTGTAGAAAACAAAAATCAAACAAATAGCCAAACCAACAACTCCCATTGCAGCAACTGCAGCAAGTCGGGATTTTGTGAAAACGGTATAGAAAACTCCGGCAATTAATATAATTACCACCGCCAACTCGTAAGCGGTAACTTTAGAAAGCTGGGTATGATCTATCATTACCCTTGGGTTTCCAAACATAACGTAGCCTACTAAAACTACAAGAAACAACACAATGGTCGTTACATAATTTCTTAAATATCCATTTTGAAAAACATTAGTCCAGAATGCTGAAAATACACTGAAATAATGAGTTCCTTTTTCCATGATGCTTTTAGGAGAAATAAATTCAAATTTTCCAATTCTGGTTTCCAGTTTTGCGGAAGGTTTCAGGAAGAAATATAGCAAAACTCCAACAGCAATAGTAATTGCACTTAATAGCAAAACAGTATTGAAACCGTGCCATAGCGCAAGGTGATATTCTGAAGCATCTGCCCCTAAAGATGAAACCACCGGTTTTACCAGGGCCGATTCAATAAGCATAGGGAATATCCCAAAAACAATTCCTAGCACAGCAAGGATAATTGCCGGAGCCCACATTAGGAAATCAGGCGCTTTTACATCTTTATGCGCCTCGGGAAGTTTACCTACAAAAGGTTTAATTCCCGCAACAAAACCTGCCCAAAGCAATAATATTTTTGTTAGAACAATTGCAATTACGATTATTATTGTAAAAGTTTCAGCATGGGTACTGGCTTCGTAAGTAAGTTCTTTTCCCAGGAAACCTACCGATGGCGGAATTCCCGCACTGGAAATTGCTGCAAGAATACCGGCAATCGCTACCGGCATCATAATTTTTCTTAATCCACTTAATTTAGTAACATCCCGTGTACCGGTTTGGTGGTCTATTATTCCTGTAACCAGGAATAATGTAGCTTTATAAAGCGCGTGAACAATAATAAATACAGCAGCAGCAAGAAAAGCTGATTTTGTTCCTAAACCGATTAAGAATACCAAAATCCCCAGGGCCGAAATAGTAGAATATGCCAAAACACCTTTAAGATCGGTTCTAAAAAGTGCGTGAATTGCAGAGTAAACCATTGTAATTCCACCAACAATAATCAATGTTGTATTCCAGAATTCTGAATCTCCCAAAACCGGTGTAAAACGCATAAGAAGGTAAATGCCCGCTTTTACCATCGTGGCAGAGTGTAAATAAGTAGAAACCGGAGTTGGTGCTTTCATCGCACCGGGCAACCAGAAATGAAAAGGAAATTGCGCCGACTTGGTAAATGCAGCGACAAAAATAAAGATCACCGCCAGGATGTAATATTCACTGCCAGCAATAGCTTCTTTCATACTTAGCATTTCAGAAATGCTGTAAGTGCCGGTAATACTACCCAGCAACAAAGCTCCTGCTAATAAGAAAAACCCTCCAAAACCGGTAATTCCCAAAGCGGTTAAAGCTGATTTTCGGGAAGCCGGGTTGGTATTATTAAACCCGATTAAGAAAAATGAACTTATACTGGTTAATTCCCAAAAAACAAAAAGTGAGATAAGATTGTCTGAAAGCACCAAACCGAGCATGGCTGCCATAAACAAGCTCAGATATCCGTAGAAACGGTCAAGATATTTATGTCCTCTAAGGTACGATGCGGTATATGCAAAAACCAGGAAACCAATCCCGGTGATCATTAATGAAAACAGAAGGGAAAGCCCATCGAGCTTAAAACTAAGGTCTACTCCAAAAGCCGGAACCCACTGGTAAGTTTTAGAAATTATTTCTCCAGAACTTATCTGCGGAATAAAACTTGCAAAATATGCAAAAAGTCCACCCGGAATAAGTGCGGAAAGAACGGCTAATTTCCCCCTGAAGAACTTTCCTGCGAAAACCAGGAATATTGCGAATAAAAAACCTAAAAGTATTGCTGTTAGCATATATTTCCTCTCAAAAAGTCCGTTCCCCGCAAATATAAGAGATATTATTTAAGTTTTACAGTCAAAGCGGCGTTTAACCTCTATAAGGATTCCGATTTAATAGCTTCTTATTTTAAATCATTATAAAAACCCTGTTTCTCAGCAAATTTCTTAAAATGCTGAAATTAATTTATCATTTTTAATTTATAAAATTATTGTTTTTCGATAATTTAATGTAGGTTTGTTATTGTTAAACGATAATTGCAGAGGAATGAAATCTTCAGAATGGCTTAAAAACATTTTTAGTGTTGCTTATTATTTAATGATTATAGGTTGGATACTTTTATTTGGCTTTTTACTTTATGCAATCTTTATTAGTCCAGGCGATATCCTGGAAATATTACACGATGCTGAAGAATTTAAAATCAAATCTAAAAATGCACTATACTCCTCTTTAACATATGAATTATTATCAAGTGCAGTTTGGATCTATATTCTATATTTATTCAAGAATTTAATGAAAGAACTAATTTCCGGGCCATTATTCACGAAGCTTCAAATTGCAAGTTTTAAATTAATTGGGCAATTAATCATCTTAATAACTATTGTTGACGCAATATCAATATTTGTTTTCAAAGTAATATTTAATGGCCGTTTGGAGTTAAATTTTGATCTTTTCGATTTCTGGTTTGTAATAGGCATAGGCTTATTTCTAATATTCCTATCCCAAATTTTTAATCAAGCCAGAGTTATGAAAGAAGAAAACGAGTTAACCGTTTAGTTATGCCTATTATTATAAACCTGGATAAAATTCTGGAAGAACGCGGTATGAAAAGCAATGAACTTGCTGAAAAAATAGGGATTACCACCGCAAATCTATCTATTCTAAAAACCGGGAAGGCAAAAGCGGTGCGATTTTCTACTTTAGAGGCTATTTGTGAGGTTTTAGAATGCCAACCGGGAGATATTCTGGAATACACCAAAAACTAAAAAAGCCGGGCAATTGCCCGGCTCTTCTTATATTAAATTTCCTGAAATTAATCAGCAAGTATAATGGCTTTATTGTCTTTCATTTCTAATACACCACCTTTAATGGTATAATAAAGAATGTTGCTGTTTGCAGAGTCTTTTCTAAAATCTTCAGAAAGCTCATCGTCTAATTCTTTATTAGAGGCAGCAAGTTGAATTTTAACTTCCCCTTCAACCAATGTAGAAACTATAGGAGCGTGATTGTTCAGCATTTGAAATTCCCCATCGTGACCGGGAACTTTTACCGCATCAACATCAGCTTTAAAAACTACAGCTTCAGGAGTTACTATTTCTAAGTACATATTTTTTAGTTTGTGTTTACAACATTCAGCAAAAAATATTTACTGAATACTGCTCACTGACCATTGTTTACTTTTTAATTAGTCTTCTTCAGCCAACATTTTCTCACCGGCCTCGATCGCTTCTTCAATGGTTCCTTTAAGGTTAAAGGCAGATTCCGGAAGGTGATCTAATTCCCCATCCATAATCATATTAAATCCTTTAATAGTTTCTTTAATATCAACCAAAACTCCTTTTAAACCGGTAAACTGTTCGGCTACGTGGAAAGGCTGCGAAAGGAAACGTTGCACACGTCTTGCACGGGATACCGCAAGCTTATCTTCTTCAGAAAGCTCTTCCATACCAAGAATAGCAATAATATCCTGCAATTCTTTATATCGCTGTAAAAGCTCTTTTACACGTTGTGCACATTTATAATGATCGTCACCTAAAATATCAGCGGTAAGAATTCTTGAAGTAGATTCTAAAGGATCTACCGCAGGATAAATACCAAGCTCGGCAATTTTACGTGAAAGTACCGTTGTTGCATCCAGGTGGGCAAACGTTGTTGCCGGCGCCGGGTCAGTAAGGTCATCCGCAGGTACGTAAACCGCCTGTACAGATGTAATAGATCCGTTTTTAGTTGAAGTAATACGCTCTTGCATAGCACCCATCTCTGTTGCCAAAGTTGGTTGATAACCCACCGCAGATGGCATACGCCCTAGAAGTGCAGACACCTCTGAACCTGCCTGTGTAAAACGGAAAATGTTATCTACGAAGAAAAGAACGTCTTTCCCCTGGCCTTCTCCGGCTCCATCACGGAAATATTCCGCAATTGTAAGTCCAGAAAGCGCTACACGAGCACGTGCTCCAGGTGGCTCATTCATCTGTCCAAAAACGAAAGTTGCTTTAGAATCTAACATAGCAGTTTTATCTACTTTTTTAAGATCCCAACCACCTTCTTCCATAGATTCAGAAAAAGCGTCACCATATTTTATAATACCAGATTCAAGCATTTCTCGAAGAAGGTCATTCCCTTCACGAGTACGCTCTCCTACTCCGGCAAATACCGAAAGACCACCGTGGCCTTTAGCGATATTGTTAATTAATTCCTGTATAAGTACTGTTTTACCTACACCGGCACCACCAAAAAGACCAATCTTACCTCCTTTTGCATAAGGCTCAATAAGGTCAATTACTTTAATCCCGGTAAATAAAACCTCTGTAGAAACAGATAAGTCTTCAAATTTTGGCGCTTCCCTGTGAATAGACATACCGTCATTTCCGGCTTTTGGCAAATTCCCAAGCCCGTCAATAGCATCACCTACCACGTTAAACAAACGGCCATAAACTTCTTTACCAACCGGCATTTGAATAGGCGCTCCAGTTGCTACTACTTCTACCCCGCGGCTTAAACCATCGGTAGAATCCATAGATACTGTTCTCACTGTTTCTTCACCAATGTGAGATTGCACTTCTAAAATTAGAAGGGAACCATCTTTTCTGGTGATTTCCAAAGAATCGTAGATTTTTGGCAATTCAGCATTCTCTGAGTCGAACACAACATCAACTACAGGGCCAATAATTTGGGCAACTTTACCTGTTACTTTAGACATTATTTAATTCTTTAATGTTTTCGTATTTAAAATATCTGGAAATACTCAATGCAATAATTCACAATGTGTTAAAATAGCACAAGGGTATTTTCAGGCTGCAAAGATAGTTTTTTCTTAATAAAATCATACCTCTCTTAAAATAACTTTTTTGAAGCTTATTAAAGCCGGCAAAAATTCTTCTGAAAGTATTATTTTAAAAGAAAATCCCTTCTGAAATATCTTCAAAAGGGATCTCTGTACTCTTATAATTTATTCTGAAAGTTTACTCAACTGTAACAGATTTGGCCAGGTTTCTTGGCTGATCTACATTCTTTCCAAGTAATACCGCAATATGGTATGACAATAACTGAAGTGGAATAGTTGTTAGAAGCGGTGTTAACGGCTCTAAAGTTTCTGGTACTTCAATCACGTGATCGGCAAGGTCTCTCACCTCTTCGTCACCTTCAGTCACAATCGCGATAATTTTACCGCTTCTGGATTTAATTTCCTGGATATTGCTTACTACTTTTTCGTAATGTCCTTTTTTGGTTGCAATAACCACAACCGGCATTTCTTCATCTATAAGCGCAATTGGGCCGTGTTTCATTTCGGCAGCAGGATAACCTTCAGCGTGTATATAGGAAATCTCTTTAAGTTTAAGCGCTCCTTCTAAAGCTACTGGGAAGTTAAACCCTCTACCTAAATAAAGGCAGTTCCTGGCATCTTTATAAATATCGGCGATCATCTTTATATGCTCATCACCTTCCAATGCTTTTTCAATTTTTGCAGGAATACGCTCCATTTCCTGCAAATAGGTCATGAAATCTGTATTAGAGATCGTACCATTATGTTTTGCAAGTTTTAGCGCCATTAAGGTAAGCACGGTAATTTGCGTAGTAAAAGCTTTTGTTGAAGCTACCCCAATTTCAGGACCAGCGTGAGTGTAAGCCCCCGCGTGGGTTTCCCTGGAAATGGAAGAACCTACCACATTACAAACTCCAAAAGCAAATGCACCCTTTTCCTTGGCAAGCTTAATAGCCGCCATAGTATCGGCAGTTTCCCCACTTTGGGAGATTGCTATAATTACATCTTTTTCTGAAATAATAGGATTACGATACCTGAATTCTGAAGCATATTCTACTTCTACAGGAATTCTGGCAAGTTCCTCAAAAATATATTCAGCTACCAAACCGGCGTGCCAGCTGGTACCGCAGGCTACGATAAGAATTCGTTTTGCATTAGCAATACGCTCTAAGTTATCATCTACCCCGGCCATTCTTATTAAACCTTCATCAGGTAACATTCTACCACGATAAGTATCTTTAATTGCAGTAGGTTGCTCGTGAATTTCTTTAAGCATAAAGTGATCGTAACCACCTTTTTCAATCTGCTCAAGATTTAATTGAAGCTCCTGAACATAGGGATCTACCAAAGTATCATCCTTAATCTTTCTAACCTTAACCTCTTTACCTCTTCTCACCACAGCCATTTCCCCGTCTTCCAGGTAAATTGCATTATTGGTATATTCAATAAAAGGAGAGGCATCTGAAGCGATAAAGAATTCATCTTCTCCAACGCCAATTGCAAGCGGACTCCCTAAACGAGCTACTACAATCTCGTCTGGCTTTGTTTTATTGTAAACCGCGATTGCATAGGCTCCAACAGTTTGGTTCAATGCAATTTGCACTGCTTTACCAAGCTTAACACCTTCATTAATAATTACATCTTCTATAAGATTAACCAAAACCTCGGTATCAGTATCACTTTTAAAAGTATAACCACGAGTTTTTAACTCCTTTTTAAGCGCATCGTAATTTTCTATAATTCCGTTATGAATAATTACAATATCTCCAGAATTTGAGTAATGAGGGTGAGAATTCACATCGTTTGGAACCCCGTGCGTTGCCCAACGTGTATGCCCAATAGCTACATTTCCATTGGTTGTAATAGTGTTTTCAAGCTTTTCTTTTAGATCGGCAACTTTCCCTTTGGTTTTACAAAGTTTAAGTTCCTTTCCATCATAAAGGGCAATTCCTGCACTATCGTACCCACGATATTCCAGTCTTTGGAGTCCTTTTAAGACAACGGGATAAGCATCCCTATGCCCAATATATCCTACAATTCCGCACATAGTATATTGGTGTTATTTAATTATTAATCTCAGTATAGTAAATTCTTAGTTTTAATCTTTTTTCTTCGTTGTTAGAAAGGTTACCGTGTAGTACAGTGCCCTTTGGGCTAATTATCCCCATTGCAGGATAGAATTTCACCGCTTCAGTATTCCTAACCGCCGCGTTATTGGTAATATTAATATTTTGAGTAATAGCAAGGCCTAATCTTACATTATCTGCCTCTTCTTCAATAATATTGGAAACGTGCTGCGTAACATTTAGTTTATAACGCACCCCGTTTTCATCTTCATCAATTTCTAAAGGTGTAGAGAAAGAAGTAAGCGACGTAGACGGATTATTTTCATTACCATCCTGCACAAAATTTCTTGCAAAACTATAATCGGCTATAATTCTATTATTATCCAAATCGTATAGATACAAACGAGATGGCTCGTCAATACCGGCCACAAAATCCTGGTCAACATAGAACGAAAGATTTGCTTCGTTAATTAACCATTCGTTTTCTCTAAATGCCGCTATTTGTTCTTCACTTTCAAAAAGCTCAATCACTGCCATGGTTCCTTCCCCTCCATTAAGAAAGAGTTTTTCGGCTCCAGAATCTTCATTACTTTCTTCTATAGCCTGCAAAACAGCTCCAGGATATTCGCCTTTAAAAGTATTTACAATGGTGCTTCCAAAACTAAGTTTATAACTTCTTGGATCTCTTAGCGTTTCAGTATCACCGTCATCATTAGTGGTTTCTACTTCAGTAGTATAGAAAAGCTCAATTCCAGCATCACCAGCCTTAAGATTAAATAACATCATAGTCCCATCTTCAGCCGTTGCCTCGGCTTTAATGAACATTCCGCGTAAATAATTCTTGAAATTATTATTATTGCTAAGCACACTGGAACCTTCTTTATCAATAATTTTCTTTTCAAAATATTCTACCGGCAGTTTTATTCTTAAAGCGGGACCAGAAGTAATGGTATCCTGTTCACCTTCGTCGTTTTCTTCATAAGAAACGATGGCTTGAGAAGAAGGCACAAAATTGTCATTTTCATAGATAACATCACCAATTAGGTTCTCCTCAAATAATTCCTGCTGATCTGAATAATACTTTTGGCTATCCTGGAAATCGGCCTCGGGATCTAAAGTATTCAGAAAATAATTAGATTCCTGAAGTGAGATTTTTATGGGTGTATTTCCGTAAACGGAATCTAAAGCGTATTGAATATTCCCATCTTCGTCTAAATCTCCTTCGGTACTAAAATAAGGAATGGTTAAAACCACGCTATCAAGCTCTGGTTCTACCCCAAAAGTTGGGTTATTGGTAGGTAAAGAAAGCTGGCTGAGAATACTGGCTGTAGTTTGCCCGTAGATAGGGTGATTATAAACGCCAAGTAAATGGTTGCTCAGGTTATTGGTTTGTACTGAATTTAGTTTTTTGCTGTAAGCGGTTACTTCAACTTCTTCCAGCTCAAGGTTACTCGGGTTTTCTATAATTTCACCGCCAACGGTGCTATATTCATCATCACAGCCCACAAAAGCAAAAACAACAACAAATAAAGTTGCTGTTTTGTACATCATTCTCATTAAATTCATTCGATAAAAATTTCTATTCAGATAAAACTTCGTTAGTGTAAAAATCCTGATAAGCCTGGCTAAATTCTTCCCTGTTTTTATATGGAAGTATTGGCTTATTAAGCCTGCCAATATATTTTGAAAGATCTTCAGGAAGGTCTTCGCCTGCAGTGATTATAGCATCTGAATGATCTGCCGCAAGCTTCATTAAATTAACGTAGTTTGGGGTTTTTAAATGCTTTATATCTTCTTTTTCCATCCCGTCATACAAAACTTTCTCCTGCATATCTTCATCTAACGTTCCTTCGAAGTCTTGATTGTATATTGAGGTAACTATTTTTGCTCCACTAAATAATGGCTCATTTCCATAATAGCGTCTAAGGTATAGCGGCAGCAAAGATGCCAGCCAGCCATGAACGTGAATAATATCGGGAGACCAGTTTAATTTCTTAACGGTTTCTATTACTCCTTTGGCAAAAAAGATGGCTCGTTCGTCGTTGTCGTCAAACATATTGCCTTCTTCATCGGTAAGAGTAGCTTTTCTTTTAAAATAATCTTCGTTATCTATAAAGTAAACCTGCATTCTTTCCTTTGGGATCGAAGCCACTTTAATTATTAACGGCATATCCAGGTCATTAATCACCAAATTCATCCCCGAGAGCCTTATCACTTCGTGTAGCTGGTGGCGACGTTCGTTGATGTTACCAAACCGGGGCATAAAAATTCTAATTTGCCCTCCAATATTATTTACCATTTTTGCGGCTTCAAAAGACGTGGATGATATTTCGGTTTCAGGCAGGTAAGGAATAACTTCAGATGATACGTACAATATCCTCTTATCTTTCATAAATTGATTGCTTTAATTGCGATTGCGAACAAAAAACACGCAAAATTACAAAAATTTATGCAGATTGCTGGTAATATATTAAGTTTGCACGCTGTTAATTTTATAATAAAATGCAGGTTTTCAAAGAAAAAACCCCTTTAAAAGCGGCCATTAATGCCGAAAAATCCAAAGCCAAAATCATTGGCTTAGTCCCTACAATGGGTGCTCTACACCACGGGCATTTATCTTTAGTGAAACAGGCTTTAGAAAGTTGTGACCGGGTGATTATCAGCATCTTTGTTAACCCAACTCAATTTGACAATCCTGCAGATCTTGAGAAATATCCACGCACTTTAGACGAAGACATTAAGCTCCTTGAAGAGGCCAGTGACCACCTCTGGATTTTTGCTCCCACCGCTAACGAATTATATGGCGAAAATATAAGTTCTGAACAGTTTAATTTTGACGGTTTGGAGCAGGTAATGGAAGGAAAATACCGAAACGGACATTTTGACGGGGTAGGAACAATTGTAAAAAGACTATTTACAATAGTAGAGCCACACAAAGCTTTTTTTGGAGAAAAAGACTTTCAGCAATTGCAAATTGTTAGGAAATTAACCGAAAAAGCAGAGCTTCCGGTAGAAATTATTGGCTGTCCCATTTTACGGGAAGATAACGGTTTGGCAAGAAGTTCACGTAATGAAAGATTAGATAAAGAGCAACGAGAAGAAGCTTCGTTTATTTACCAGACCCTTCTTAAAACCAGGGAACTATTTGGCACAAAAAGTGCAGATTATATACACAACTGGGTAAAAGAACAATTTAAAAATCATCCCGTTCTGGAATTGGAATATTTTGAAATTGCAAATACCCAAACTTTAAAAAAAATTAACCGAAAAAGAAAAGGTCATAATTACCGCGCTTTTATAGCGGCTTATGCCGGCGATATTAGGCTTATAGATAATATCGCTTTAAACAACGAAGAATAATCTATGCAAGTTCACGTAGTAAAATCAAAAATTCATAGAGTAAAAGTTACAGGTGCCGATTTAAATTATATTGGAAGCATCACTATAGATGAAGATCTTATGGAAGCTGCAAATATTATTGAAGGCGAAAAAGTTCAAATTGTAAATAATAACAATGGTGAACGTTTAGAAACTTACGTAATTCCCGGGCCAAGAAATTCTGGCGAAATTACTTTAAACGGTGCTGCAGCAAGAAAAGTGGCTAAAGGCGATATTTTAATTCTTATCGCATATGCGATTATGGATTTTGAAGAAGCGAAAGCTTTTAAACCCTCCCTGGTTTTCCCAAACGAAGAAACCAATCTCTTGAGTTAATCAGGTGAAAAAAAAGATAATTAAAATACTTAAAATCGTACTCCCATTATTATTGGGAGTTTTTTTAATCTGGTATTCTCTTAAAAGTGCCACCCCACAGGAACGGCAGGAATTATGGGAAAATATTTCAACGGCCAATCCCTGGTTTTTACTACTCTCCATGCTTTTTGGAGGCCTTTCTCACCTGTCCAGGGCATATAGGTGGAAATTCATGCTGGAACCCCTGGGCTACAAACCTAAATTAGCCAATAGTTTTATGGCGGTAATGGCCGGCTACCTGGCTAACTTTGGAATTCCAAGATCTGGTGAGGTGCTTAGAGCCGCCAGCCTTTCTTCTTATGAGAAAGTTCCTTTTGAAAAAGCTTTCGGGACCATTATTTCTGAAAGAATAGCCGATGTTATCGTGATGCTTAGCATTACAGCCATCACTTTATTTCTTCAAACCGAACACCTTCTCGCTTATTTTAGAGCCAACGAAATCAATCCGTTATTTAGCCTGGGAATTCTTTTAGCCCTGGTATTATTAGGAGTTCTAGGACTTCAAATTATTAAAAGATCTCAACTTCCGTTCCTGGTACGCATTAAGAAAATGGCTTATGGGCTTTTAGAAGGAATGCGCAGTATTTTGAAAATGAAACAAAAATGGGCTTTTATCTTTCATACCCTTTTCATTTGGTTCATGTATATTTTAATGTTTTATGTTATTGTATTTTCAATACCAGGATTAGGAAATACTGAATTTTCAATAATCATGGCTGCTTTTGTAGTAGGTTCTTTTGCCATTTCTGCAACAAATGGCGGAATTGGCGTTTATCCTGTAGCTATTGGCGCAATTTTGATGCTTTTTGGCATTTCCAAACAAAGTGGCGAAGCATTTGGCTGGCTCACCTGGGGTACGCAAACCCTAATGGTGCTCATCTTAGGCGGATTATCCTTTATATTTCTTCCCATTTTCAACCGTCAAAAATAATATATATCTTGTGTAGGTTAAACAAAACCTAACACCTATGGTAAAAAAATTACTCATTTTTGTGCTGCTAGTGGCGCCGCTACTAAGCTCAGCACAAACTCTTTACGAAACGATTTCTTCCGAAAAGCTCGGTGAAACAAGAGAAATCAAGATTCAACTCCCACGAAACTACGAGGAAAATACCGAAAAAACATATCCGGTAATTCTTGTGTTAGATGGTGACTACCTGTTTGAGCCTATGGCAGGTAATGTAGACTATGCTTCCTACTGGGAAGATGCGCCCGAAATGATTGTGGTTGGCGTTAACCAGAGCAAAACCCGTATGGACGATGCTTATTATGACGAGCGAAATTTTCTTCCGGCAGATAAAGGCGCAGCCTTTTTTGAGTTCCTGGGAATGGAGCTTATGCAGCACCTGGATAATAAATATCGAACTGCAGATTTCAGGGTGATTGCCGGCCACGATTATACCGCAAATTTTATCAATTATTATTTACTAAAACCCGATCCTATTTTTGATGGCTATATCAATCTTAGCCCAGATTTAGCGCCTCCAATGGCAGATCGCATCAGCAGTAATTTAGCTAAATCTGAAACTAAAAAATGGATTTATCTGGCTACGGGAACATCAGATATTCCACAATTAAAAAAGGGAATTGAAGATCTAAACTCCCAGCTTGCGGCAATAGAAAACGATTTGGTAACTTATAAGTTCGATAATTTTGATAATGCCACGCACTATTCACTGGTAGGAAAAGCAATACCCTCTGCCTTAGAAAGCATGTTTAGCGTTTACCGGCCTATTAGCCAAAAAGATTATAACGAACTTTTATTGCAAACTTCGGTGTCTTCTGTTAAGTTTTTAACTGATAAATATGAGAGCATTAATGAGCTTTTTAATATTCAGAAAAAAATAAGATTAGAAGATTTTATGGCCGTTCATAACGCGATAGAAAAAACCCGTAGATGGGATGATTATAAAGAATTAAGCAAATTAGCTTACGATAATTATCCGGGCACTATGCTGGGAACTTTTTTTGAAGCCCGTTATGAAGAAGAAACCGGCAATCCTAAAAAAGCAATGCGCACCTATCAAAATGCTTACGGACAGGAAAAAATTGCATTCTTAGATACCGATTTTATGCTGGCAAAAGCTGATGCAATTAAAAAAGATTTCGGTTATTAGCGGGAAAAATCAAAGCTAAATGGCCAAGGTTAAATCAACGTTTTATTGCCAGAATTGTGGCAGCCAATATGCAAAGTGGCAGGGCAAATGCAGCGCTTGTGGAGAATGGAATACTATTGCTGAAGAAATTGTAGAAAAACCCGATGCAAAAGATTGGAAATCTCCTAGCGAACGCGAAGCTAAGCGTACCGCCAAGCCATTAAAAATAGCTGAAATTGAAAATAGTCCTCAAAACCGATGGCATACCGGCAATAATGAGCTGGATCGTGTTTTAGGCGGCGGACTTGTTCCGGGATCGCTCACCCTACTGGGCGGTGAACCGGGCATAGGAAAAAGTACACTTCTCCTTCAAATTTCACTTCAATTAAACTACAAAGTTTTATACGTTTCGGGCGAAGAAAGTCAGCAGCAAATAAAAATGCGTGCAGAACGCATCAATCCCGTTGCTGCCAATTGCTATATTCTTACCGAAACCAAAACTCAAAATATCTTCAGGCAAATTGAAGCTATTGAGCCTGAAGTAATTATTATAGACTCCATACAAACCCTACACAGCGATTATATTGAAAGTGCGCCGGGGAGTATTTCCCAAATTAGGGAATGTACCGCAGAACTTATAAAATTCGCCAAAGAAACCAATACTCCGGTTATTTTAATTGGCCATATTACAAAAGAAGGAAGCATTGCCGGCCCAAAAGTGCTGGAGCATATGGTTGATACCGTTTTGCAGTTTGAAGGCGACAGAAACCACGTATATCGAATTCTAAGAGCCCATAAAAACCGTTTTGGTTCTACCCACGAGCTGGGAATTTACGAAATGCAGGGCAGCGGACTACGGGAAGTAAGTAATCCTTCTGAAATCCTCATTTCCAAAAATGACGAAGATCTAAGCGGAACAGCAATTTCAGCCACGCTGGAAGGAATGCGCCCGCTTATGATAGAAATTCAGGCGCTGGTTAGCACAGCTGTTTATGGAACTCCACAACGTTCTGCCACCGGTTATAATGTAAAAAGACTGAATATGTTATTGGCGGTTTTAGAAAAGCGAGCCGGTTTTAGATTAGGCGCCAAAGATGTTTTCCTAAATATTACAGGTGGAATTAGTGTAGACGATCCCGCAATAGACCTTGCTGTAATCGCTGCGATCTTATCTTCCAATGAAGACATCTCTATTCCAAAAGATATTTGTTTTGCTGCTGAAGTTGGACTTGCCGGTGAAATTAGACCTGTGACCCGCGTGGAACAGCGCATTATTGAAGCCGAAAAACTTGGTTTTGCTTCAATTTTGGTTTCCAAACAAAGCAAGATCCCAAAAAATAACTTCAATATTAACGTAGTGAAAGTGGCGAAAATTGAGGATGTTGTAAGCCATTTGTTTGGGTAATAAAAAAATAGAATGTTGAAAAAATAGCATCTTAATCTGGCATAATTACTGCTTTAAATTGCACGGAAACGCAAGACTATGAAGCAGATAAAAATTTTAAGCTTATTTCTTATTTTAATAATTTCGGGATGTTCGCAAATCAATAAAGCCTCCGATTTTATTACCAATCCAACCGCAAAAGAACAGTATAAACGGGATTTTAATGTTTCAGATGAATTGTTCTCCATTTGGGAAAATTCGGTTGAAACCGCTTTTAAGGATAGTGTAAGTGTAAACCTTCCTTACGCCGAAACCGGTAAATTCTTTCCTAAAAGTTTTTCAGTGTATTCTTATGAAATCCAACTCCAACCCGGTGAAGTTCTTAATTTAGAAGTAGAAACCGATTCTACAAAACAATTGGTTTTTATTGAGCTTTTCGAAAAAATCGCTGATACAATCAATAAATTTGAAAAAGTCAAATCTTCAGATTTTCAGAAGAAAACTTTAAGTTTTGAAGCTGAAAAAACAGCGACTTACAAAGTGGTAATCCAGCCGGAAATTGAAGCCACCACTCCATTTGCATTTAAAATGGAGAAAAGTCCTGCTTATTTTTTTCCGGTAGCTTCTGGAGTCAATACTAACGTACAAAGTTATTGGGGCGATAATCGTGATGGTGGTGCAAGAAGCCACGAAGGCATTGATATTTTCGCAAAAAGAGGAACACCTGTGGTAGCGGCTACAAACGGCAGTATTGGCTATACCGGTGAAAAAGGCCTTGGCGGTAAACAGGTTTGGCTACGAGACCGCAAGCGCAATCAGTCGCTTTATTATGCGCATTTAGATAGTATTGCAAATATTACCGGAAGTGTAAAAAGAGGAGATACTTTAGGTTTTGTGGGCAATACAGGAAATGCCAGGACCACGCCGCCACACCTTCATTTTGGTATTTATAAAAGTTACCGTGGCGCGATAAATCCGCTATATTTTGTTTACCAGGCCAATTCACTGCAAACCGAACCCGAGAAATTAGATAATATTCCGCACAAATTGATCGTACAGAGTAGCAGAGCCAATCTTAGAAACAAGCCAACCACGTCAAATTCCAGGATTCTAAGTACTTTGAAAGCTCAGGATACGCTTCAGTTCTTAGGAAAAACCAGTGAGTGGTTTCACGTAAGAACTTTAGGGAATAAAGCCTCTTTTATCCATCACAGTTTGGTTACACCAATAGCCCCCTAACCCCCGAAGGGGGAATTAATCAGATTTTTATGGCGCAGGATTGGGATAAGCTTCGTGAACTTTATTGATCTCTTCTAAAACTTCTTCTGAAAGCTTTACCTCTATACTACCAATATTTTCTTCTAATTGTTTAATGGAAGTTGCACCAATAATATTACTGCTTACAAACGGACGCGTATTCACAAAAGCCAGGGACATTTGCGCGAAATTCAAATTATACTTTTTAGCAATTTCAGCATAAGCTATGGTGGCTTTTACTGCGTGCTCATTTGAATATCTTTTATACTGCGGAAACAAACCTAATCTTGAATTTTCCTGAATTCCGTCTAAATGTTTTCCACTTAAAGTTCCCATTCCTAATGGGGAATAAGGAAATAAACCCACATTTTCACGATGAAGAATTTCAGTTAAGCCAATTTCATCCTTTCTATTCAATAAATTATACGGGTTTTGTATCGTGATCATTTTTGGAAGATCGTGCTTTCTGCTTTCTTCCAGAAAACGGGAAAGTCCGTAAGGCGTTTCATTAGACAAACCAACCTGCCTTATTTTTCCTTCTTTTACAAACTCATTTAAAGTTTCAAGTACTTCCTGGAAATTTTCTTCCCATTTTTCCTCTTCATCGTGCTCGTAACCTAATTTCCCAAAGAAATTGGTATTTCTTTCCGGCCAGTGAAGTTGATAAAGATCTATATAATCGGTTTGTAATCTCTTCAGGCTTTTATGCAGAGCATCGGTTATAGCTTCCTTAGAAAATCCAAGATTATCCCGAATATGCTCCATAGAATTTCCGGGACCAACTACTTTAGAAGTCAGGATTACATCTTCCCTCTTTCCCGATTTTTTAAACCAGGTACCAATAATTTTTTCGGTACTGCCCTGGGTTTCGGCTTTTCCGGGTATAGAATACATCTCGGCCGTGTCAAGGAAATTTACACCTTTTTCAAGGGCAAATTCAATTTGTTCGTGGCCTTCGGCTTCTGTATTCTGTTCGCCCCAGGTCATTGTTCCCAGGCAAATTTTACTAACTTTTATATCGGTGTTCGGGAGTGTGGTAAATTTCATTTATTATATTTCTGCATCGTTATTATTCTTCATTCAGCAATTTAGTAACCTCATCTAATTTTGGTGTTAAAATCACCTCAATTCTTCGGTTTTTTGCTTTTCCTTCAGCAGTTTCATTTGTTGCGATTGGTGCATATTCCCCACGCCCGGCTGCGGTTAAATTCTGCGGATCTATATTATTATTTTCTTTCAAAATTTGAACTATTGAAGTCGCTCTTTTTGTTGAAAGATCCCAGTTATCATTTAAAGGTCCACTTCCGCCATAAGGTACATTATCGGTATGCCCTTCAATCAAAACCGCGATATCGGGATTTTCTGCTAAAACCTGACCTAATTGTTGCACGGCCTGTCTTCCTTCAGCATTTACAGCCCAACTTCCCGAGCTAAATAATAATTTATTCTCCATAGAAACATAGACCTTTCCGTCGCGCTGTTCTACAGTTAAACCTTTACCTTCAAAATTGGTTAAAGCTTTTGAAATTGCATCTTTTAATGCATTCATTTTAGCATCTTTGGCCGCAATTAATTCTTCCAGTTCGTTTACCCTTCTGGAACGTGCATCAAGATCACGTTGTAATTTATCTAACCTTGTTTGCTCCTTTACCAACGCCTGTTCTTTTTCTTCTAATTCAGCTAAAAGTTGACGGTTTTGCCGTGAATTTTCTGCAATCGCTGCCGAGCTGTTTTCCTCTAAGGCATCGTAAGAATTTTTAAGGGTTGCATAGTTCTTTCTAGAGCTTTCCAACTCATCTTTTAGTCGATCCCTTTCAGCAGTAGCTGCAGCATAATCCTTTTTTAATGCTGAATATTCTTCATCTAAATTTCGATATTTATCGAGTTCAGATTGTGTATTTCGGTTTTCGCGTTTTAAATCGGCGTGCCTGCCTTCGAGTTCTTCATATTTTTTTGAGGACACACAGGAGGTCATAATAAGAACTGCTGAAACTGCTAAAACAAGTATTTTTTTCATTTTTATAATTTTAAGTTCAATTATCTTCTAATTTACCGTCATTGCGAGCCAGATAATTATCGGGTGAAGCAATCTGCAACTTGGTAGAGATTACTTCACTTGGTTCGTAATGACGTGCTTTCTAAAAATCTGATTCCAATTCTACCAAAACAGGACAGTGATCGCTGTGTTTGGCCTCGGGTAATATAACGGCTCTTTTTAGTTTTTCTTGTAAAGGCTCGGCCACCAAATTATAATCTATACGCCAGCCCTTGTTGTTGGCGCGGGCATTTGCACGGTAACTCCACCAGGAATAATTATCACCTTCCTCATTAAAATGCCTGAAGGAATCTATAAAACCACTTTTCATAAAATTATCTATCCACTCACGCTCTACAGGTAAGAAACCTGATACATTTTTTAAGCGCACAGGATCGTGAATATCTATAGCCTGGTGGCAAATATTATAATCTCCGCAAATTATTAAATTGGGGAAATCTTGTTTTAACTCATTTACATAATGCTGAAAATCGTCCATAAACTGGAGTTTATGCTCCAAACGGGCAATATTTGTCCCCGAGGGTAAATACAAACTTATAATTGAAAAATCTTCAAAATCGGCACGAATGGTTCTGCCTTCAAAGTCCATATAATCTATGCCGGTGCCATATTCAATATGCAGCGGTTTATGCTTACTTAAAATTGCCACACCGCTGTAACCTTTTTTTTGAGCGGGATACCAGTAATGATAAGGATAGCCGGCTTCTTTAAAATCGTCGAGGTCTAATTGCTCAGGATTTGCTTTTATCTCCTGTAAACAAACCACATCTGGATTTGCCTGTTGCACCCAATCTAAAAAGCCTTTTCTAACGGCAGCTCTAATTCCGTTTACGTTATAGGAAATAATCTTCATTTAAGTCAATTTTCCTCAAAAATAAGGCTAAATGCAAGATTTACAAGCTGGATTGCTGAATTTCCAGTAGCTTTTTAGCCTGCTGAAGATGTCGTTCTTCGTGAGCAAGAATAATTTTAAAAGCAGCATCAAGTTTATAGACAATTTTAGGATTTGCAGGAGAAGATATTACCGAGTTTTGCTCCAGTAAGTCTTCAGAATCTAGGATTTTCTGTTTTAATTTTTCCTGGTGTTCTATAAATCTTTTTAGAATATCTTCTGAAGCTGTATTTTCAGAAGGTTTCCAAATTGAAAAGGTTTTGGTCTTTTTTGAAGTATCAGGTTGTACCGATTTTAAAATAACTTTTCCGAAGAAATTTACCAAAAAACCCAATTTTGCCGTAAATGGTTTTTTATGATTTTTATTTCTCAGCCTATCAATCACCGGGAAATACGACTCATTTATTAAAATCAGATGCTCTAAATTTTGGGCAATACTCCAGGTCTCGGCATCTGGTTTCCTGTGAATTTGGCTTTCACTGAGCTCTCCAAATGTCTTTTTAAACCTGTGCGTAAGTTCATCAAGCCTGTGTGTAAATTCTTGAGTATACACCTTTAAAATTATGATTTAAGTCTATTCTACTATAAAGCGTTTTACTTTTCCTACTTCGCGCGTTCCCATTCTTACTAAATAAACCCCTCGTGCTGCGTAAGACATATCAAGCTCATAAACATAGCCTGTACCGTTATTTTCTACCTGATTTTCTAACATTTTTTGTCCTAAAATATTATGAACCGTAATTCTTAGGGTTTCATCATAATCGGTTTCCATAATTACTCTAAACTGTTTATTTTCTTCTGAAACCACCACCAATTCGGCTTCGTTAAGAATAAAATCTTCAATATCTAAAGTAGAATCGGTAATATTTACTGAATAATCGTGGGTGGTTCCATAATCCATTACTTCACACGGATTATTAAGATCACCGTCAAAACTGGTGTCTCCGGCTCTTATTCGCAGAAGATGTTGCCCTAAAGATGCATCAGCGGGAATACTAAAATTGTAAGAATACCACGTATTAGCATTAGGAATAACTTCAGAAGAGATTACGCGTTCGTCATCGTCAAAAACGGCATCGTCATTAAAATCTATCCACATTGAGAATTGTTCCTTATCCTCTTCAGCAAAGTGAGATTGCACCGAAACGGTAAATTCCCCCTGTGAACGGTCTAAAGTAGCCGAAAGACCAATAAAATCGGCATAACCATTTCCACAGGGAATACGTTCGTTAAGAACATCTTCTAATTCAAAAAACGAAATTCCGTCACCAAAACTACAATCAGAGCCTTCAGGAATACAATCTAAATTAGCTACAGATCTTACACTTGTGTCGTTTCTGGCATCAAAATCGTTCTCCAGTCGTGTGCCGGCGGTAATTCTATAGCTTCCGGAAGGTGAAATATCTGCAGTTTGATTAAAAGTATAAACTTCAAGACCTCCCACTTCCAGCGTGTCATTAAAAACTTCTCTTACCGGTGTGTTATTACCAACCTGGTAAAAAACCGGAATATCCTGTTGTGGTTCGCCTCCAAAATTTTCTATACTCACGGTTATTTCTTCTGAATTTCCTAAGCTCTCACCGGTTTGAGGAGCATCAATTGAAGTTACTCCAACATCGTTTGGCGGCAAATGTCTAACTGAAGTAGTTATTGTATCATTTTCTCTATTTTCATCTCCCTCTAAATTAGTGCTGAAAAGAAATTCGTAGGTTTCTCCAACTTCAGAAAGATCGGCGGTTTCAGAAAAAGTGAATTCTGCAGAGCTTGTTGCTGCAATACTTTCTTCAAAAGTTTCAGTCACTTCAGCACCGCCATTTATGCTATAACTAACTTCAAAATTAGATTGCGCATTTCTACCATAGTTTCTGATTTTAATAGTTATTTCTTCGTTTGTACCTAAACTTGCATCTTGCGGACTAACCAAAGAAACTACACCAAGATTATTATCAAAATCTGGTGCTATCTTAAAAACGCCTACGTGATTTTTCCTTTCCTGGCCTACAAAATACTCACCGTTATGCCAAAAAGTGAGTCCATCTGCCGCGTCTACACTTAAATGCGCATAATCCCCGTAGCGGGAATTGGGATTTGGACTTTCGCCTTCAATAATATTTTGCTCTTCAATAGTCATAATTCCCGGTTCATCATTAAGGTATCTCCCCGTATATCGCAGCGAGGGAAAAACCGGATTTTGCGGATTATCATTTAAAACCGTGTAACCTAGAGCAATATTCCCTTCCGCATCAAGGCCTATACTTCCGCTAAATCGGTCGCTATTATCGGGGGCGTAAGTTCCTTCCTGGTAAACACTCCAGGGACCGCCATCGGTTTGCTGGCGTAATTCATACCAACGTATTCCAGCGTGCTCGGCCGCACTGGGATCTACATCTACCACAAAATTCATAACCACAGCATTATAATTTTGAAATCGTCTGTAAATGGTCATATACATCATTGTAGCCTGTAATACGTCAATTTCGGGAGTATCTTCGCCGGGTTGTGAAAGATTCGAAAAAGAGCCTCCGTCAAATGTGGCTATAAAAGGCGAAACTCCCTCTGCCGCTCCTAATTCTTGTGATTCTGAAATAGTTGAAGCCGAAGGGTTATTCCAGTCTACATCAATAAGCCAGAGCTTTAGATGATCTTCATTAACCCCTGCCCACGAATCGTCTTGTAGAAAGACTATAGGCGAATTTCCCCGAGGAGGTATTTCGTTTCCAATCCCTGAAAAACCGGCCGGACTGTAAAATCCGTTAGTTCTAATACCGGGCAATGGAAATGACATAATTTGGGCAGTTTCCCCGGCCAGCATTTGGTCCCTTTCCAGAGCATACACCACCTGACTTGTGGCGGCGGTCCTGGTATTTTTATTAGTGGTGATATAATAACCGTCTCCCCAAACTGAAATCTTCGGGTAATCTGGCAAAACCCCGTTTGTGGTAAAGCGATAAGTGTACCAACCGTCATTCATTGGGTCTGGACCTTGTGAGACTGCGATTAAAAAACTTTCGGGGGTATCGCTGAACTGTGAAATTATGAACCTATCGGCAAATTCATCGTATAAAATAATAGGGTCTCCAAGGGTTTCATTGGTAAACTCGCCACCAATACTGGCAAGAGAAGCAGGTTCCATAATTCTGTTGCCCGATTTATCGAAAATTGAAAAAGCCGAATTCCATCCGTTTACATAATGGTTTGGCCCCGCAGCCCCGGTAGGATCTGTAGGAGTGGCTTGTGTAGAAGCAGCTTCAAACGTAAAGTTGGGAGCCTTCACAGGGATTTCACCCATTTTTTGCTGAAGCGCTTCATCCTTGGTTTTTGGTAAACCTTTTCCCGGAACAATTTTGTTAATTCCCCGATTTCTTGGATTGTAGATTTTGAATTCTTTTGCCGGCGGAATTAATTTCCTTTTAGACATTGCAGAAGAAGTTACTGCTTTGGCAGAGTCTATATAAACCGGGCCTGCTGTTTCTCTATCCTGACCCAGAAATATAGAATGAAAACCAAAAATTAAAACTAAAAGGAATAAAATTTTCTTCATTGTGATGAGACTTCTTCTTTTACTTTCTAAAAATAATGATTCTATGCGTATCTAAAACAAAAGGAGCGATTAAGTTGATTAATCGCTCCTTTTAATAATTTTAAAAAACACTTTTAAGTTATTTCTTCATCCAGGTCTTAAAATCTATCTCCTGTTCAATAAGTGTCTTAAGCTCTGTAATATCTGCGCGTTTTTGGTCCATAGTATCACGGTAACGCACCGTCACTTTTTTATCTTCAAGTGAATCGTGATCTACAGTTATACACAATGGTGTTCCCGCAGCATCCTGCCTGCGATATCTACGGCCAATCGCATCTTTTTCGTCATACTGAACTCTAAAATCCCATTTTAATTCTTCAATAATTTCGTGAGCAAGCTCTGGCAAACCATCTTTTTTAACTAGTGGCAGTACCGCCGCCTTGGTTGGCGCCAATACAGCAGGTAGTTTTAAAACCGTTCTTGTTGTTCCGCCTTCCAGTTCTTCTTCTTTTAATGAAGCTGAAAAAACCGCTAAGAACATTCTGTCTAAGCCAATTGAAGTTTCAATTACATAAGGCACGTAATTTTCTTTTAATTCAGGATCGTAGAAACGTAATTTCTTCCCTGAATGTTCTTCGTGTGCTTTTAAATCGAAATCTGTTCTGGAATGAATTCCTTCTAATTCTTTAAATCCAAAAGGGAAATTAAATTCTATATCGGTAGCAGCATTAGCATAATGCGCCATTTTTTCATGATCGTGAAAACGGTAATTTTCTTCGCCTAAACCTAAAGAAGCGTGCCAATTCTGGCGGGTTTCTTTCCAGTGCTCAAACCATTTTAATTCTTCGCCGGGACGCACAAAAAATTGCATCTCCATTTGTTCAAATTCCCGCTGGCGAAAGATAAACTGTCTCGCAACAATTTCATTTCTAAAAGCTTTTCCTATCTGTGCAATTCCAAAAGGAATTTTCATCCGACCGGTTTTTTGCACGTTAGAAAAATTCACGAAAATTCCCTGGGCAGTTTCAGGACGCAAATATAAGTCTGTAGCAGAATCGGCTGAAGCACCCAGCTTGGTTCCAAACATTAAATTGAACTGCTTAACATCTGTCCAGTTTTTAGAACCCGTTTCGGGACAGGCAATTTCCAACTCTTCAATTAGCGCTTTAACATCGGCCAAATTTTCATCGGTAAGTGATTTGGCAAGGCGCTCAAGAATTTCTTTCTCCTCTTTTTTATAACGAATAACCCTGGGGTTGGTACTTACAAATTCTTCTTCATCAAACTTATCTCCAAAACGTTTCCTTGCTTTTGCAATTTCCTTTTGTGCTTTTTGATTGATCTTTTCAGCATAATCTTCAACCAAAACATCGGCCCGATATCGTTTTTTAGAATCTTTATTATCAATTAAAGGATCGTTAAACGCATCTACGTGACCCGAAGCCTTCCAGGTGGTAGGGTGCATTAAAATCGCCGCATCTAAACCAACGATGTTTTGGTGCAACTGCACCATACTTTTCCACCAGTAATCTTTGATGTTTTTCTTTAATTCAGCCCCATTTTGCCCGTAATCGTAAACAGCACTAAGTCCGTCGTAAATTTCGCTCGATGCAAAAATATACCCATACTCTTTAGCATGGGATATTACATTTTTAAAAAAATCTTCTTGTTTTGCCATAGCACAAAAATAAAAAAACCGCCCTGATAAACAGCAGGGCGGCCTTTGAATTTTAAGTTTTAATTATCTTAGGTTAAAAGATGCTGTTCCCAGTAAAATCGCATCGGCATATACGTAAACTTTATAAGTACCTTCCAGCAATCTATTTTCGTTGGTATTAGCTAACAAACACACATCCAACTCGTTGTTTTCGTAATAAACTTTAGAAGCCGCGCTATATACCATAGGCCCGCCTTCGTGTTCTACCACAATTTCATCACCTACCAATTCATTTTCAGGATTATAAACCTGCACATACATATTCCTTTCTCCCGGCCCGGCAAGATCATTAGCCGTTATAGTAAAGCAAGTTCTAATTTGGTCTATTCTTCGGGTTCTGTCGTTTTCTACCAGTTTACCACTATTTCTTACAATAACTCCTTCCCCACGTAAATTGGTGACTTTAAGCTGCGCTGCCCGATCTACTTTGTTAGAAAGATCCTGGTTGGTAGTTTGTAAAGAATCTGAAACCCTGGTTCTTTCCTGTAGAATTATGTTAGTACTGTCTAAAGTTTGAGACATCATTTGGTTTTGGCGGTTTAGACTATCTACCACTCTAAATAAACGATCTTTCTCAGATTTTAAATTGCTAATTTCCCTGCGATAGCGAGAAATTAAAACCAGGTTGGCTTCATTATCTTCTACTGAATCCAGTAAACGCTCTATTCTATTCCTGGCATCTACCAGGTTTTGATCCATCACCTGATTTTCATCTATGGCCTCATCGTATTTCTTAATTAGATCATTAAGCTCGTCTTCTATTACCTCTTTCTCCTTGGTAAGAATTGCTTTATTCTCTTTCTCTTCGTTATAGAATTTAATTGTATAGATACCTAAGGCCAGTAAGGCCACAGCTAACACTCCGGTTAAAATCTTAAGCGCGGTGTTGTTTTTCTTTTCGGTCATCATATTAATAAATTTTGTTTGTAAATTTAGGAGTTTAATAAGGTAAACAGCAAGGACTTAACAAATGTTTCACGATTTAGCAAACCTATTCTATCCTGCAATATGTAACTGCTGTGACAGCCCTTTGTTAAAGACAGAAAAAGTAATTTGTACTTCCTGTTTACATAAACTCCCAACCACTAATTATCACCTTGATAACGAAAACCTTAGCAAAAAAGTATTTTCTGCCCGTTTACCTCTAGAAAATGCAACTTCCCTACTTTATTTTAAAAAGAAAGGAATGGTGCAAAATCTTATTCATAATCTTAAGTATAAAAAGCAGGAAGAGGTGGGAGCCTTCCTGGGATCCTGGCTGGGAGAAGAACTGGCATCACATCCCGCGTTTAAAAAAATTGATTGTGTAATCCCAGTTCCACTTCATCGTATAAAATTAAAACAAAGGGGATACAACCAGGTTACCGGCTTTGGACAGGAACTCGCCAAAAAATTAGATACCGAATTTATTGAAAACGTTCTGGTAAAAAAATCTGGTTCACGCACCCAAACCTTTAAAAAACGTCTTGGCCGGTGGGGCAGTATTGATGCTACATTTATAATAGAAAATTCAGAAATAGTAGAGAACAAACATATCCTGTTGGTAGACGATTTGGTGACCACGGGAGCTACTTTGGAAGCTTGCGGCAATAAGTTACTGGAAATTAAAAACACTAAATTAAGTATAGCGACTATGGCAATTACCGATTGATACTCACGTTAAAACCTAAAATAATTGTTTCTTTGCCTTTAGATTTCATTTTTAAATTATGCTGAAAAGAATTCCGGGAATTTTACTTGTGGTTGCTCTACTTTTGCTGTGTGTGCGATGCGCTAAAAAAGGAATGCCTGAAGGGGGCCCTGAAGACGAAGAACCGCCAAAATTTATTAGGGCAAACCCAGAAAATTACAATACTAATTTCTCTGCAGAAGAAATCAGGATTTTCTTTAACGAATATGTGAAGTTAGAAGATGCACGCCAACAAATAGTAATTTCGCCTCCAATAGAACCACGGCCCACAATTATTCCAATGGGTACGGCACGTAAAGATGTACGTATCCAAAATATGGATTCTCTTCAGGAAAATACTACTTATACCATAAATTTTGGAAAAAGTATTGTAGATAATAACGAGGGCAACCCATTACCATATTTTAAATATGTTTTCTCCACCGGTGACTACCTGGACTCTTTAAAAATTTCTGGAACTATAAAAGACGCTAATTTGAAAGCTCCAAACGAATTTATTTCTATTTTTTTATATGAAGTAGATTCAACTTTTTCAGATTCCCTGGTCTACAAACAAACTCCAAGATATATAACTTACACGTTAGATAGTAGCGTAAATTTTGAACTGGAAAACCTTAAGGAAGGCACGTACCAGATTCTTGCAGTAGAAGACAAAAACGATAATTATAATTTTAATCCTAAGAACGAAAAAATAGGGTTTATTGAAGATTATATCACGCTACCTACAGATTCTACTTACCAAATCACCATCTTTACAGAAGAACTGGAATTTGAGCCTAAAAGACCAAAACTCCTAAAAGGAAATCAAATTTTATTCGGTTACGAAGGGAAAAAAGGAGTAGATAGTGTAGAAATTAATTTATTAACCCCAGAACCTGAAGGTTTTAAATCCAGAATTGTAAAAGATAGAAAAACCGATACACTTTACTATTGGTATAATATTCGTCCCGAATACGACAGCCTTTCTTTTGAAGTAGTTAGCCCTACCCGCCGTGACACCCTATTCACAAAAATAGCAGAAGCCGACCGTGATTCCCTAAATATTACCACAGAACCTTCTGGCGGAATAGGGTTTGGCCAGGATTTTAAGTTGAAAGCCAACACTCCAATTACAAATTTTAACCGGGAGCTTATTAGTATTCGGGATGGAGATTCAGTAATTGTTCCTTTTAATGCTGAAATGCGCAGGTTGGAAAACGAAATTGTAATTTCTTTTGAAAAAGAAGAAAGCACCGATTATCGCGTAACTGCTTTACCCGGTGCTATTACCGATCTTTTTGAAGAAACCAACGATACCCTTCAGCAAAGTTTAAATACCAAATCTTATGCAGATTATGGCAGTATTATTCTAAGGCTTCAGAATGTTAATCGATTTCCGTTGCTGGTTCAGCTTACTAATGAAAAAGGAGAAGTACAGACAGAAAAATATTCTAATGGCGATACCAATTTACATTTTCAGTATTTAAAGCCCGGTAAATACCTTATTCGGGTAATTTTTGATGATAATGAAAACCGAAAATGGGATACCGGAAATTACTTAAAAAGAATTCAACCGGAAGAAATTCAATATTATCGGGATACTATAGATGTTAGGTCTAATTGGGATATGCCAGAGACTTTTACTTTAGAGTAAATTCATCGCGATCCTGGAGAAATTTTAACTGCCCACGCGTTTCCTCAAGATGTTTTTTATCTAGCGTAATTTCTTTTACAAAAGGTTCTTCGCGGTACAGCTCTGTAAGATTTTTTCCCAAACAATCGTAAGCTGCTGTGTGGCCATTATACTCGTAGCCATCACCGTCATTTCCGGTACGATTAACGCCAATACAGTAACTCATATTTTCTATAGCCCGGGCTTTTAATAGTGTATCCCACGCAAAAACACGCTTGCTTGGCCAGTTGGCAACATAGATCAAAAGGTCATAATCTTCGGTATTTCTTGCAAAAACAGGAAAACGAAGATCATAACAAACCAGCGGACAAATTTTCCAGCCTTTATAATCAACAATTAATCTATCTTTTCCGGCGGTATAGGTTTTATCTTCTTTAGCAAGCGTGAACGTATGTCGTTTATCGTAGATTTTATAACTTCCGTCAGGAAAAACAAAGAAAAGCCGATTGTAGAAATTATCATTTTCAGAAATAATCACGCTTCCGGTAACTGCAGCGTCTTTCAATTTTGCCATTTCACGCATCCAGTTTAGCGTTAAACCATCGGTTTTTTCGGCTAATTTACTGGCGTTCATACTAAACCCGGTAGTAAACATTTCCGGAAGAATAATAAGATCAATTTCTTCTGAAAGTGCTTTAATTTCTTTTGAAAAAAAGCTGCGATTAGCCTGGGGATCTTCCCATTTTAAATTTGCCTGAATTAGTGCGGTGTTTAATTTCTGTGCCATATTCAAAATTACCAAATTTTAAATATCTGCTGCTAAATCCTTGTTAAACAATTGTAGAAAACTCACATAATGGATAGTTTTAATCTGTAAAATAGCTAATTATGAAAGTACAAGCCTTACTAAATAAAGATTCTTATTCTAAAGCTACCGGCCGCGGGCTTCTTGCAGGAGTACTTGGCGGACTTGCCGGTACAGCGGTAAAAAGCCTGGTTGAACATTTTCTACCGGTTAGAAAAATAGAGCAACGTTCTGCCCAAATTAAAATTGTAGACGATCTTTCTACAAAAATCACCGGGTCTCCTATAAGTGTTAATAATGAAGAATTGGCCGAGCAATTAGTAAATTTCCCTATGGGTGCCAGCGTTGGGGCTGCTTATGGTTTTGGAAAGAAAGACAACGAAGAATTAAATATTAGGGATGGGATAATTTTAGGTGGTTCTACCTGGATTTCAACACACGAAACTTCGCTTCCTATGATGGGGCTGGAGCCTAAGCCTACAGATGTGCCCATTAAAATGCAAATGAACGAGCTGTTTGCCCACGTACTGTTTGGAATTACCACTGAAGTTGTTAGAAGTACCGTTCTTAAAAGACTGAATGAAAGAAATTAATTCTCCAGACTTTTCAACATTTTTCTAATCCTGTCTTCCAGTTTTTCTGAAGATAATTTTTCTCGTAACCTGTCGGTAATAATGGGGAAAGAAAACGGCGTTGGTTTTTCGCAGTTTTTCCAAATGATATTTTGATGCTGAATGCGTTCTAAAGCAAATCTTAATCGGCCTTCTTCCAACTGGTGCTCAAAAGTCTCCCTGAAAGATTGCAAATACAATAAATTATCGTCCTCATAATCTTTAAAAACGCTAAATAGCAACTGCGAACTGCTTTGCAAATGTTTACTTTTAATCAGTTTATTCGGGTAACCGGTAAAAACCATCCCGGCAATTACTGCAATATCCCTGAATTTTCGCCTGGCCATTTCTGTAGCGTTTAAACTTTTATAAAGATCATCCATAAGGAATTCTGCGGAAAAAAGATCGTTATCCAAAACTTGCTGCATATCAATTTCCTGGTCTGAGAGCAATTCAAAGCCATAGTCGTTAAAAGCAATACTAAAGGAAATTGGAGAAAGCAAACTGATGCGATACGCCAGTAAACTTCCCAAAGCCTCGTGTACAAATCGACCTTCAAACGGGTAAAAGATTGCGTGATAACCTTCCCTGGTTTTAAAAGTTTCAATTAAAAACTCATCCTGCTTTGGAATAATAGATTCTTTTTGCTGCCTTTCCAAAATTGGCTGTAAAGCTTTTAATTCTTCTGATTTTTCCGAAGAAACTGCAGAAGTAGAAGCAGAAGCGGCATACATTTCTTCCCGAAGCAATTCACTCATCTGCGCGGAAAATGCCATTCTACCGCCCATCCAACTGGGGACTTTAGAAGTCTTTTTCTTCGATTTTCTAACTAAAACCTGCATACTTTTAATTCGCACTAATTCCAGGTTTCTACCGGCAAAGGTAAATACGTCTCCGGGCGTTAGTTTGGAAATAAACCATTCTTCAATTGTACCAATATAACCGCCTTTTAGGTATTTTACACTTAAAACCGCATCGCTCACAATCGTTCCAATCTGCAAACGGTGGCGCATTGCAATCCCACGGTTATTTACTTTAAAAAGTCCGTCTTCTTCAATTTCAATTTTCTTGTATTCATCATAAGCCTGCAAACTCTGGCTACCTTTAGTTACAAAATTCAAGATCCATAACCATTCATCTTCAGTAATTCCCTGGAAACAAAACGTAGATTTAATTTCCGGCCAGATTTCCTTCGGAAAAAACCCATTGGAAACCGCTAAAGTTGTGAGGTATTGCATCAGAACATCAAAACTTAACAAATACGGAATTCTATCTTCCACGGCAGTCTTCTGTACCGCTTTTTGTAAAGCTGAAGCTTCAATAAGTTCTATAGCGTGAGTGGGTAAGAAATAAATTACACTTTCTTTTCCAGGTTGGTGGCCGCTTCTGCCTGCTCGTTGTAAAAACCTGGCCACACCCTTAGGCCCACCAATTTGAATAATGGTTTCCACAGGGGCAAAATCCACTCCCAAATCAAGGCTCGACGTACAAACCACAGCTTTTAAAGTTTCATTTCTAATGGCCTGTTCCACCCAAAGCCTGGTTTCCTTGTTAATACTGCCGTGGTGCATTGCCACTTCCCCGGCAAACTCCGGATATTTATGCATTAATTTCTGAAACCATAATTCACATTGCGAGCGAGTATTGGTAAAAAGCAACGTATTTCTGGAATTCTTTATAATCGGCACTACCTCATCAATCAAGTGTAAACCCAAATGCCCACGCCAGGGAAACTTTTCCATTTTCTCTGGAATAATAGATTTTACGCTGATCTTCTTCTTCAAGTTCGCTCTTATCAATACCGAATTTTGGAAGGCTTCTGAATTAGGACCGAGTAAAACTTCCCGCGCCTGTTCTAAATTCCCAATCGTGGCTGAGATTCCCCAAATTCTTAAATTTTTTGAAACCGTTTTTAAACGAGATAACGCCAGTTCCATTTGCACACCTCGTTTTGTGCCCAGTAATTCGTGCCATTCGTCAACCACCACGGCACTTAGGTTTTTAAAAGTTTTATCGTAGTTTTTTGAAGAAAGTAATAATTGCAAACTTTCTGGAGTAGTAATCAGCAAATCGGGCATTGATTTCTTTTGCGCAGCCCGAACTTTTTGCGGGGTATCTCCTGTGCGAATTCCTATAGTTAAACCACTTCCAATTTCATCAGCAAATCGTTGCGCCGATTGTTCAATTTCCACTGAAAGAGCACGAAGTGGTGTAATCCAAATTGCTTTTAAACCTTTTTTCTGCTTTGTTTTATAATCCGGGTTTTTCTTTAAATAATCCAGCACTATAGGCACCCAAAGTGCATAGGTTTTTCCACTTCCTGTGGGCGCGTTTAAGAGTCCGTTTTTCCCTTGCAAAAAAGCCGTCCAGGTTTGTTTCTGAAAAGCAAAAGGTTTCCACCCCTGGTTAGAAAACCAGGTTTCAGCAATTTCAGTAAGTTGATTTCTATTCATGTTTTAATCCTTCCGTATTAGTCCGGTATTAAATCCCGCAACTCACCCAGCGTATTTGCTTCGTGTATATTTTTATCGGTTCGCCAGCGTACCATTCTTGGGAAACGGGTTGCTACTCCACTTTTATGGCGTTTGGATTCTGCAATTCCTTCAAAAGCGATTTCAAAAACATGGTGTGGAGTTACGCTTCTAACTGGGCCAAACCTCTCTAAAGTGTTTTTCTTGATCCAATTATCCAGTTTTCTAAATTCGGCATCGGTTAAACCGGAATAGGCTTTGGCAAAAGTCACCAGTTCCTTTTTATCATCGTCCCACAACCCGAAAGTATAATCTGTAAATAAATTGCTTCGTCTACCGTGACCACGCATGGCATAAGTGAGCACTGCATCTACTGTAAGCGGATCTACTTTCCACTTCCACCAGTCGCCTTTTTTTCTTCCTACTAAATATGGCGAATCCAATCTTTTTAGCATTAATCCTTCCGATTTTTCTTCTCGCGCACGCTCTCTTTCTTCGGCTACTTCAACCCAGTTTTTAAAAGAAATTCGTTCAGATAAATGCAAGGGAATTTCCTCAGCAGCAACTTCAGCATAAAGCTTCTCCAGAATTTTTCTCCTTTCTATAAACGGCTCGGTTCTTATATCTTCTCCTTTCCATTCCAAAACATCGTAAGCCTTTAAAATTACGGGAGTTTTTTCCAGTAATTTTTTCCTGATATTTTTCCTTCCAATTCGGGTTTGCAGATCTTTAAAGGTCCCAATTTTGCCATCTGGAAAAGGTAATATTTCGCCGTCTATTACCGTTCCATTAGGAACTTTACCTACGAAATCTTCAAATTCAGGATATTTATCGGTGACCAGCTCTTCCCCACGGCTCCAAACAAAAAGTTCGTCATTTCTAACAATCACCTGGGATCGGATGCCATCCCATTTATGCTCTGCACTCCAATTGGCTACATCTCCCAAGTCTTCAACTTCTCCATCTATTGCGTAGGCCAAGTAAAACGGGTAAGGTTTTGATAAATAATCTTCTTCGTTTTCTTCTAAAATCAGTTTTTTAAAAGTGGTTTTTTCAGGTTTCCAGTTACCCATCATCTTATAGGCAAGAATATCTTCGTCGATATCAGTTGCCTTTGAAAGTGAACGTGTCATTAATTTTTGACTTACTCCTATTCGAAAACTTCCGGTGATAAGTTTAGTGAAAACAAAGCGTTCGTAATAATTAAGTGCAAGCCAGTTTTTATGTAAATAGTTCCTTTTCTCTGCTTCGGTTTTAGGTTTTAATTCCAGTATTTCCTGAAGAAATTGATTCAGACTTTTTTCTGAAGATTCTTCTGCCGATGGAATCACCAGCGCGATTGTTTCGGCCAGATCGCCTACAATGTGATAGGATTCTTCAAATAACCACAAGGGAATATTGGCAAGTTCTGATGCCCATTGACGCATTAAAGTGGTGTTTACAGGTCTTGGCGGGCGGCGATGTGATAAAATAGCGATGGTCCAAACCTTGTCTTTTTCTTCGGCATTTTTAAAATAATGCGTTAAGGCCTCAACTTTTAAAGTGGTTTTGTTGGTGCTGTCCAGGGTTTTTATAAGCTCTGCAAAGTCCTTCATTTTAGTTTAGTTTATTTACTTCTCGACCGCTTTCGAAGTGACAAAGCATTTAGTTTTCGATTTCTTTTTTCGATTCTTCCTCTCCCATTTCCCCTTCATATTGTGTTTCTTCAGTTCGGGCATCATAGCCTAATTCTCTTAAATAGCGGGAGAAAATATCGGTATAACCGTGAGTACAGATAACTTTTTCGGCCCCGGTAGCTTTTATAGATTTCAAAAGTCCCTGCCAATCGCAATGATCAGACAAAACAAAACCACGATCTATAGCACGTCTTCTTCGGGCTCCGCGAAATGTCATCCAGCCACTTGCAGAAGCTGTAACATAAGGCACCATTTTCTTAATCCAGGGACTGCCGTGGGCACTTGGAGGAGCCACCACGATACTTCCTTTAAATTCATTCTTTTTGGTATCACGGGTAACCCTCGTAGTTTCGGGCATTTCAGATAAAGGGCGAATCACCTCTGTCATATTTTCTATAGCGCCATGAGTGTAGATTTTACCGATAGAAGTGTCAAGATGTTTCAGTAAACGCTGTGCTTTTCCGAGGGAATATCCAAAGATCACAGAGGTTCTACCGTCTTCCTTATTTTGCTGCCACCATTTATTAATTTCGGTAAAAACTTCCGCTTGCGGCTGCCATTTAAAAGCAGGCAAACCAAAAGTACATTCGGTGATAAATGTGTGGCATTTTACCGGTTCATAAGGCACCGCTACACCATCGTCTTCATCTTTATAATCGCCGGTAAAAACCCAAACTTCGCCTTTATATTCTACCCTAATTTGCGAAGAACCAATAATATGCCCGGCGGGATGAAGGGAAAATTTTACGCCATTAATGCTAAAAGTTTCATTCCATTCTTTCCCGGAAACTTCAATTTCACCCAGGCGATGCTTTATAATAGGAACATTGCTGTGATGCGTAATATATTTTTTATGCCCCCACCGAGAATGATCGGCGTGGCCATGGGAAATAATAGCTTTGTCTACCGGTTTCCAAGGGTCCAGATACACATCTGCAGCTTCGCAGTAAATTCCTTTTTTATTAAAAGCCAGTAATGGTGGTTTCATTTTTTGAGTACTTAAAATGAAATTACCGAAAATGAAAGGCTTAAAAAAGGGATTAAGAAAAGATTAGCGATTGATGAAATCCTAAACTTTTAAAAGTTTTTTGATGAATTTTATTTTAAGCTTTAAGTATATTTGCAGTACCAAAATATTAAAAATGTCATTTTCAGATTTATTTGATTCGGGGGAACATCTTCGCAACATTAACCATTTTGCATCTATTGTAAACCTGGCGAGTGTAGATGGAAAAATCAATGAAAAGGAACGTGTTCTTTTAGAGCGTTTTGCCCGTAAACTAGATATAAGCGAACAGGAATATAAAATGGTGATTAAACGCCCGGCTGAATTCCCTATTAACTCTTATAATAGTGCCGAAAAACGTTTAGAGCGGTTGCACGACCTCTTTAAGATTATTTTTGCCGATAACGAAATAGATAATGAAGAAGAAACCCTCATTAAACGTTATGCTATAGGTCTTGGTTTTTCAAGTGAAAATGCAGAAAAAATTATAAAAAGATCTATCCAGATTTTTAGCGGTCAACTTAATTTTGAAGATTACCAGTATTTACTGAATAAATAAGATTAAAATATTGAATAATGGCCTAACTGAAAATTATATCACTTTTCTATTAGGCCATTATCTCTATCCATATGTCTGCATAAATTCTTCAGCTTTCTCTACCATATTTTTACTTCCGCAGAAAAATGGCGCACGTTGGTGTAATTCTGTAGGTTGAATATCCATAATTCGACTAAAACCATCGGTGGCCTTACCTCCCGCCTGTTCCACGATAAAGGCCATAGGATTACATTCATATAATAATCTCAGTTTTCCGTTGCTGGCTTTAGAACTTTTAGGATAAATAAAAATTCCGCCTTTAATCATATTCCGATGAATATCTGAAACCATAGAACCAATATACCTTGATGTATAGGGACGGTCTTCTTTTTCTTCTTGGCAGTACTTTATGTATTTCTTTACACCATCGGGAAAATGCACATAATTACCCTCATTCATAGAGTAAATCTTCCCGTCTTCCGGAAATTTCATATCGGGATGTGATAAATACCAAGATCCCAGCGCGGGATTGAGGGTGAACCCATTCACTCCGCAGCCCGTGGTATAAACCAGCATCGTAGAAGTCCCATAAATAATATAACCGGCAGCCACCTGTTTATTGCCGGGTTGTAAAAAATCTTCTTTTGTAACTGGGGTTCCGATTGGAGTCACACGACGATAAATAGAAAAAATAGTTCCAACAGATACATTTACATCAATATTGGAGCTTCCGTCTAGCGGATCCATAAGCACCACATATTTATTTCTATTATCGTTATTTTTACCTGAAATAGTTATAAAATCGTCGTTTTCTTCGGAAGCAATTCCACAGACAATTTCACGATTTATCAGGGTTTGAATAAAAGTCTCATTTGCATAAACATCTAGTTTTTGCTGATCTTCTCCCTGGATGTTGGTATCTCCATGCAAGCCTAAAATATCTACTAAGCCTGCTTTATTCACTTCGTGATTTACCACTTTAGCCGCCAGTCGTAAGGACCTAATTAAGCGGGAAAGTTCACCCGAAGAATAAGGAAATGCTTCCTGATTTTCTATTATAAATTCGCCTAAAGTCTGATTTTTCTTAACCATTATGTACTAATATCGTTAGTTGCGTCAAAATTATTCATTTTATTTAGTTACTAAAACGTTTTCGTAAAAATTATATTGAATTTTACGAAATTTTAATACAACCTATTTTCAGACTTTACTTACTAATTTTTTCAGCGGATATTTTATGAAATCCCTAATTTGAAATTTCAATCTTTACTTTTGTAACGAAAACAAATTAAAAAATGGAATTTACAATTAGAAAAGCAAGGCCAGAAGATATGTCAGCGGTTATAGAACTTATACAGGAACTGGCTGAATTCGAAAAAGAGCCCGAGGCAGTAATTATTACTGCGGAAGACCTGAAAACAGATGGTTTTGGGGAAAATCCGTCGTTTACCTGTTTTGTAGCCGAAGCTGCAGGAAAGATTGAAGGAATGGCATTATGCTATTTTAGATATTCTACCTGGAAAGGAAAAACCGTACACCTCGAGGATCTGGTAGTAAGAGAGAATATGAGAGGCAAAGGTTTAGGAAATGCCCTTTATAAACGTGTGATTCAATTTGCGAAAGAAGAAGGTGTAAAACGTACCGAATGGGTGGTTTTAGACTGGAATACCCACGCACGTGATTTTTACAGCCGTAGTGGTGCCACTGTTTTTACCCATTGGTGTACTGTGCAAATGGAAGAGCAAGCAATGGACAAATTTCTCGAGAAAACACGTTAATAATACGCTAAGCCTATATAATTAGCCCTTTTTATTAAAATCTATTCCTACTTTTGTAGAAATACCAGACTTATGGAATACGTTATACGCGAAGCTAAGCGGGAAGATATGCCCGCGGTTTTGGAACTTATTAAAGAACTTGCTTCTTACGAGGGTGCAGCAGATGAGGTTCAAATTCACGTAAGTGATTTGGAACATGAGGGTTTTGATGAAGCCAATTTTAAATGTTTTGTCGCAGATGTAAAAGGTAAAATTGAAGGGATGGCGCTGGTTTATTTTAGGTTTTCTACCTGGAAAGGCCGTACCGTTCACCTGGAAGATCTAATTGTTAGAGAAAGTATGCGGGGCACAGGTCTTGGCGGTGCTCTTTATAAAAGAGTCGTAAAATATGGCCACGAAAATAGCGTTAAAAGAGTAGAGTGGGTAGTTTCTGAAGGGAACAAAAATGCCCAGGAATTCTATGAAAATACGGGAGCAGACATCAAGAAAAACTGGTACACCGTGCATATGGATGAAACCGGAATTCAGAAAAACATCGATTAAATTTTTATGAAGGTTTTTAAGTTTGGAGGCGCATCGGTAAAAGATGCGGCAGGAGTAAAAAATGTTCAAAATGTATTAGAGAAAACCGGTAACGGCCCTAAAGTGATCGTGATTTCGGCGATGGGAAAAACCACCAATGCGCTGGAAATTGTTATTAAAGATTATCTTTTTGAAAAGCAAATTCCCGAAAGCCTACAAGCGGTTGAAGATGCACATTTTGAGATAATAAACGAACTTTTTGCGGAAATTAAATCCCCGGTTTTCAATAAAATAAATACACTTTTTACTGAACTTAGAAATTTTCTTCAGCATAATAAGTCTGAGCAGTACGACTTTGTTTACGACCAGGTAATATGCTATGGTGAGTTGGTTTCTACTACCATAGTTAGTGAATATCTCAATTCCCAAAACATAGCAAATAACTGGCTTGATGCGAGGCATCTTGTTAAAACCGATAGTGTTTACCGGGATGCCGGTGTAAATTGGGAAGATACCCACGAAGCAATTCAAACCAATCTAAATATAAGCCAGGTAAATATTACGCAGGGCTTTATTGGTTCAGATCCCAATAACTTTACCACCACGCTTGGTAGAGAAGGTAGTGATTATACCGCGGCAATTTTCGCTTATTGCTTAAATGCTGAAAATGTAACTATTTGGAAGGATGTTCCCGGAGTTTTAAATGCCGATCCTCGAGAATTTCAAAACCCGGAGTTACTTCAGCAAATTTCTTATGAAGAAGCTATTGAATTAGCATTTTATGGAGCGTCGGTAATTCACCCAAAAACTTTACAACCACTTCAACAAAAAGAAATTCCGCTTTTTGTAAAACCCTTTTTAAATCCCGAAAGCGAAGGTACCAAAGTTGGAAAAGGGCAACTTATTTTTCCTGAAATTCCTTGTTTTATCGTTAAAAAAGACCTGGTTTTAATTTCACTTTCCACACTGGATTTTTCCTTTATGGTAGAAGAAAATATCAGTGAGGTTTTCAGGCTTTTTCATCAATATCAAATGAAGGTAGATTTAATTCAAAATTCTGCGATTAGTTTTTCGGTTTGTGTAGACAATAAATTTAACCTGTTAGAAAAATTAATTCAGCATTTAAAAGCCAGGTTTAAAGTGAGTTTTGTGCCAGGAGTTTCCCTTTTTACCATTCGGCATTTTAACGATGAAGCGATTAAAAGCCTTGAAAAAGATAAAGAAATACTGCTAAAACAGCTTACCCATAACACGCTTCAAATTGTAACCCGAAACTAAATTTATATGGGAATTGTAAGTGCCAGGGAAGTTGCCAAAGTAATGAACCTCCAAAAACTAGGTCTGTTTGGAACCTCAATAGGTTGGTTAATTCTTCGAACTACTAAACTTTCCAGGTTAAATAAAGAATACCAGAAAAGAAAAAACTTAAATGGAATTGATTTTATTGATTCAATTTTAGAAGGTTTTGAAATAGATTTTGAAATTCCCGAGAAAGATTTAAAAAGAATTCCCAAATCTGGTGCATTTATTACCATTTCTAATCATCCTCTTGGCGGAATTGATGGAATGATTTTAATGAAATTATTACTACACCAGCGCCCCGATTATAAGGTAATTGCTAATTTTCTTTTGCATCGTTTAGACCCGTTACGGCCTTATATTATGCCGGTGAATCCTTTTGAAGACCATAAGGATGCAAAGTCTAGTTTAGGCGGAATTAAAGAAGCGATTTCTCATTTAAAAGAAGGCCACGCCCTGGGTATGTTTCCGGCAGGCGAAGTTTCTACCTATAAAGACGAGAAACTTATTGTAGACAAGCCCTGGGAACCTGCTGCAATGAAACTTATTCAAAAGGCAAAAGTTCCGGTTGTCCCTATTTATTTCCACGCTAAAAATTCTACTTTTTTCTATAAGTTGGCTTCTATGAGCGATATTTTGCGTACCGCCAAACTTCCCAGCGAAATGCTTACCCAAAAAAGAAGAAAAATTAAGGTGAGAATTGGTAATCCCATTTTGGTAGAAGACCAATTAGAACATTCAAATTTAGAAGCTTTCACTGCATTTTTACGTCGGAAAACCTATATGCTGGCCAACGTTTTTGAAAAGAAAAAACTTTTTGAGAAAATACCCAAACACCTAAAACTTCCAAAATCTCCCAAAAAAATTGCAGCAGAAACGGCGCAGGCACTTATGGAAATAGAGGTAGAAAACTGCCGCCAAATGGACAAGCGGTTACTCTCCAGTAAGAATTACGAAGTTTTCCTTGCAAAAAAAGAGGTGATTCCGCATATCGTAGCCGAGCTTGGAAGGTTACGGGAAATAACTTTTAGGGCAATTGGTGAAGGCACCAACAATGCTACCGACCTTGATAAATTTGACGAATATTATTACCACTTGTTTTTATGGGATAATGAAGCCAAAAAGGTAGCCGGTGCTTACCGTATGGGTATGGGAAATGAAATTTATGCCCGGCACGGGATTGATGGGTTTTACCTACAGGAATTATTTAGGTTTGAGCCAGAATTGCATAAAATGATGAGCCAGTCTATAGAAATGGGTCGCGCATTTATCATTAAAGAATATCAGCAAAAACCAATGCCGCTCTTTTTACTTTGGAAAGGGATTGTACATTGTACCCTACGTTTTCCCGAGCATAAATACCTTATTGGTGGCGTGAGCATTAGTAATAAATTCTCAAATTTCTCTAAATCTTTAATGATCGAGTTTATGAAATCTCATTATTTCGATCCAAATGTGGCGCAATATATTAAACCGAAAAAAGAGTTTAAAGTAAAACTAAAAGACGCCGATAAAGATCTTGTTTTTGACGCCAGCGATGCCGATCTCAATAAATTCGATAAAATTATTGATGAAATTGAGCCAGAAAATATGCGTTTACCGGTTTTAATTAAAAAATACATTAAACAGAATGCAAAAGTAGTAGCCTTTAATGTAGACCCACTTTTTAATAATGCGGTAGATGGATTAATGTATATAAAAATTGAAGATTTACCTGAAAGCACCGTAAAGCCGGTGATGGAAGAGTTTCAGAAAGAACTGGAAGAAAAATTTAATTCAATACATTAAGCTGTTAATTTCATGTTATTCTGAAGCATTCATTATGAAGGTTTTTAATTCATCCTTATCTTCAAACTGATTAAAATTTAAAGAAAAAATGGAAAAGATATTGATAGCCGGTTCTACCGGACAAACAGGAAAAAGGGTTATTGAAATTTTAAATAATACCGAAAATTTTAAGCCAATCGCAATGATTCGTAAAGAGGAACAGAAGCAAATCTTTGACGATATGGATGTTGAAAGCGTGATGGCAGACCTTGAAGGTGATATAGAACACGCTTTTAAAGGAATTGACCGGGTAATTTTTGCAGCAGGTTCTGGTGGTAGCACCGGCCCTGACAAAACCACGGCGGTAGACCAGGAAGGTGCTAAAAAAATGGTTGATGCTGCTAAGAAATTCAACGTAAAAAAATTCATCATGCTTAGCGCGATGGGAACCGATAAGCCGGAAGAAGGTGGAGACCTTGAACATTACCTGAGAGCCAAAAAAGAAGCCGATGATTATTTAGTAGATAGCGGAATTGTTTATACTATCGTTAGGCCAGGTGCTTTGACTGATGATATGGGGCTTGCCAAGGTAAAATTAGACTTAAAACTGAATGAACGTGGAGAAATTTCACGTGATGATGTTGCCTTTTTACTGGTGATGTGCCTTGCCGATCCTTTAGGAAAAAATATGGCATTCGAGGCGCTGGAAGGAGAAGAATCTATTAAATCTGCTCTTATTGAATTGAGCCAGAATAATTAATAAAGAGATCAAATTATAAAATGCTGTTTGATAATTTCAAATATTAGATCCCCGATCCAAAACCGGGGCAGGCTCTGAAACAAGTTCAGGATGACGTTTAAATTACAAACAGCATTTTTTGTTTTATAGATTATCATTCACAAATTTTTCACACCAGGCTTTAATTTCATTCCTGGTGGTTTTAAAAGTCTTCTGAACTTCTTCTTCAGAACCTTCTACTTTTGAAGGATCTTTAAAATTCTGATGTAATCTCACTGCATTTTCCGAAGGAATAAACGGGCAATTCTCGTTCGCGTGATCGCAAACGGTAATGATAAAATCAAAATCTATAGCAGCATATTCATCTACGTGGTTGCTGGTATGGCTAGAAATATCTATTCCATCCTGCTTCATAATGGCTACAGCTTGTTGATTTAACCCATGGGTTTCAATTCCTGCGCTGTAAATTGTAGCCCTCTCTTTGGCAAAATGCTTTAAATATCCATGCGCCATCTGGCTTCTACAAGAATTTCCGGTACAAAGTACGAGTACGTTCTTCATATTAGGTTTTTTAGCAGCAACCACCACCGGGTGCACATGCGTTAGCACTTTCCATTGCCGGCTCTGCAACACCGCAGGTTTCTTTCGCCTTGCAATCGGTTGGATTTACGTCTAATTTCATTAATAAATTTCCATTTTTAATACTAAAGCCGGTTACGAATAATTGAGCGGTGTGAAAATTTGCATTGCTGTATTCAAACTTTACCTCAGCGTCTATATCGTACGCTTTCATTTGGCCAACTTTATCTAAAATAGATAAAGCTTTGGAAACTTGCATAAATTCGGTTTTTCCAATTTCTTCCGGACTTTCCCATAACTGAATAATAGTTTCGTTCCAGGCATCGGTTCCCGCGCCACAGTCTACCGAGTCTATCTTTAGGTGTTTTACTTCGGTAATATGATAATTTGCTCCAACCAATAAGTTGGGTGCGTACTCAAACAACAGGGGTTTTTCCTGATGTTGTCTCAACAAATCGAATAGTTCTGATGTTTTCATAATTTTAATATTTGTATATCGCAATATTACGATTAATAAGAATTAGAAAAAAGAAGAATCAAATATTATTTCTGTTTATACTTAAAAAAGAATGTTTTAGCTTAGAGAAAAGCTTTATCGTTAGGTTCCCAAAGCTCTATTTTATTTCCTTCCAAATCCATAATCCAGCCGAATTTCCCTTCTTCTACTTTTTGAATTTCATCCATAACTTCTACACCTTCGGCTTTTAAAGTTTCCAGCAATTCTTCAAGGTTTTCCACGCGGTAATTCATCATAAAATCTTTTTCTGAAGGTTTAAAATGATTGGTATTTTCTTTAAACGGACTCCATTGAGTAGAACATTTGTTTCCGTTTTCGTCCAGCCACCAAAATGTGCAACCCCATTGGTCTGTATTTAAACCAAGGTGCTTGCTGTACCATTCTTTTACCGCATTCGGATCTTTGGTTTTAAAGAAAACTCCACCAATTCCTGTAACCCTTTTATCCATTTTTTCTGAATTAATTTTCCTGAAAATACGATAATTCGGTAGAAATAATTGCACTACGATCAATTACTAAAACAAGTTACAGATTGCCGCGTCTGCTATCACTTCCTAGCAATGACGAAAAATCATAAAGAATCCCACAGGTCTCGGAGTCCTGTGAGGTTTATTCTAAATATTTAGAAAAAATTACTTTTCTTCTCCTCTTCCGAATTTATCTATGATCTTACCGGCGATTACACTGGCCAGGCGCTCGTGAGATTCTAAGGTCCAACCGGCAACGTGGGGGCTCAAAATCACGTTATTCAAAAACATAAGTTCACGCATAGCATCTGGAATTTGATTTTCTATACTTAACGAAACGTTCTTTTTATTAGAAAAAAGACTTTCAAATGACGCTTTTTCGTATTCCAGAACATCAAGCCCTGCACCAAGTACACGGCCGTCTTTTAAAGCATCTACAAGATCTGCCGTAACTACATTTTTTCCGCGGGCAGTATTTATAAACCAGAACGGTTTTTTATAAGCATCAATAAATTCTTTATTTACCATTTGGTCAGTCTCGGGCGTCCAGGGCGTATGCAAACTTACTACATCACATTTCTCCCTAAATTCTTCTAAAGAGACCTGACGGACATTTTCATCGCCTAAACCCTCTTTAATATCGTAACAGATTACCTCAACTTCAAATCCGCGTAATTTTTTAGCAAAAGCCTTTCCCATATTTCCGTAGCCTACTATTCCCACAGTTTTTCCGTCTAATTCCAAGCCACGGTTTTCTTCACGGTGCCAGAGACCATCGCGTACTTCCCTATCAGCCTTATTTAACCTATTAAAAAGCGAAAGAAGCATTCCTAAAGTGTGTTCGCCTACAGCGTTTCGGTTTCCTTCAGGTGCAGAAAATAAAGTGATTCCGTGTGCTTCAGCATATTCTACATCAATATTTTCCAGCCCGGCGCCTACCCTTGCGATAAATTTTAAATTTGGTGCGGCGTCAATAAATTCTTTGTCTATAGTGTATCGACTTCTAATAACGATCCCATCGTAGAGATGTTGATTTTCCAGCGTTTCTTCCCGAGATTGGGTAAAGCCTTCAATATTTTGATGCCCGGCATCTTGTAATTGTTTGATTAAAGTTGGATGATTGGTATCTGAATGTAAGATAATCATTGCTCTAAATTGAGTTTTTAATTTTTATATATAACGCCCGCCGGGATTAAGCTCAAAACTGGCTTATCCGCATTATAAATAAAATTAAGTTAGAAAAAATGGATTTTGAAATGAAGGCGGTTTCATTTGTTTACTCACTAAGTGAGGTTTTATGAGGCTGTGTGAAAATTTTACATCAGGCTGAACTTGTTTCAGCTTCTAACATGCTAGATCCTGAAACAAGTTCAGGATGACAATTCAAACAACCTAATTTAGTTTTCAAATTAATTCCCCAGATTTATTCAAGGGAACTTTCATTACGAAAAACCAAAGTTAAAGAATGATTTTTAAAACTTAAAGCCTGAAGCCTGTTAGTTAAAAACCAAGTACTAATTTAGAAATATAGAAGAAGAGAAAAATTCCGAAGATATCATTGCTGGTTGTGATAAAAGGACCGGTAGCAATCGCGGGATCAATACCTTGTTTATTTAAAATAAGGGGTACAAAAGTTCCCACCAGTGCGGCCACAATAATTACCGAAAGTAAAGATGCAGCTATGGTAATGCTCACCAATTGGTCCTGCCCAACAATTAACCCAAATAAAATAACCAGGATTCCTAATGCAACTCCATTTATTAAACTAAGGCCTACTTCCTTTATTAAACGCTGTAATAAGCTACCCCGTAAATTATCATTTGCAAGTCCCTGAACAATAATCGCGCTAGATTGTACACCAACATTTCCAGCCATCGCGGCAATTAAAGGAGTGAAAAAGAATAAAATTGGAAATTGCTCCAGGGCTTCTTCAAACCCTTTCATAATGTAAACACTACCCAAACCTCCAAAAAGTCCAAGAACCAACCAGGGTAATCGAGCCCTGGTAAGGCGCCATAAACTATCGTCGGCTTCTACAGATTCTGAAATACCGGAAGCCATTTGGTAATCTTTTTCGGCTTCTTCTTTAATAAAATCTACAATATCATCAATGGTAATTCTTCCCACTAAACGACCCATTTCATCTACCACGGGAATTGCTTCCAGGTCATATTTCTGCATTACCCGGGCCACTTCTTCGCCTTCGGTATGCACATTTACATAATCTACCTGCGGAATATAAACATCCTGGATATTCGCGTGACTTGGTGCGGTGAGTAAATCTTTAAGTGAAAGCCTGCCTTTAAGCTTATTTTTATCGTCTACAACGTAAATAGAATGTACCCTGGTAACATTTTCAGCCTGTTCGCGCATCTCGGTCATACAACCGGTCACACTCCAGTTTTCGTTAACTTTTACAAGTTCCTTAGCCATAAGTCCGCCGGCAGAATCTTCATCGTAACGCAGCAGTTCTACAATATTATCAGCGTGTTCCTCGTCTACGAGTTCGGCAATAACATTTTGCTGACGCTCGGGAGAAAGTTCAGAAATGATATCGGCAGCATCATCGGTATCCATTTCTTCAAGCTCTTCAGCAATTTCTTTTGCCGAAAGGGTATCAAGAATACGTTCCCGCACGCCTTCTTCCAGCTCCATTAATGCCTCGGCCGTTTTCTGGCTGTCCAGAAGCTTAACAATATAAGTAGCTTCTTCTAAAGAAAGTTCAGTTAAAATTTCAGCAATATCAGCGTGGTGCACATCTTCAAGGTGCAATAGCAATTCCTCGTTATTCTGCTGTTCTATGAGGAATTGTAATTTTTCTATTAACTCACTACTGATTTGAAACTGCATACGGCTCAATTTTAAGGGTCAAATCTATAAAATCCTGATAACCGAGTTGCTCAGGACGTTTGTCAAATATAGGATCTTCCCTTAAATTATCGGGTAAATTGAAAGTTTTTAAACTATTGCGCATCGTCTTTCTACGCTGCTGAAACGCTGTTTTTACTACCCTAAAAAATAATTTCTCGTTACAGGGCAGGCTAAAATCTTCTTTTCTTGTTAGACGCAAAACCCCACTCTCTACTTTGGGTGACGGGTTAAAGACTGAAGGCGGAACGGTAAATAAATATTCAGCTTCATAAAAAGCCTGAACCAATACCGAGAGAATTCCGTAGGTTTTATTGCCTTCTTTTTCGCAAATTCGCTTCGCGACTTCCTTTTGAAACATTCCAGAAAACTCAGGAATTTGGTGTTTTAATTCTAAAACTTTAAAAACAATTTGGGTTGAAATATTGTAGGGGAAATTACCAATAATCGCAAAAGCTTCGTCCCGAAAAGCAGTTGCTACATCATACTTCAAAAAATCGAATTGATGAATTCTATCTTCCAGTTGCGGATAATGCTCCTGCAGGTAAGCAACACTTTCGGTATCAATTTCTATTACGTGAACCTCAGCATCCTGTTTTAACAAATATTTGGTGAGAACGCCCATTCCGGGGCCAATTTCAAGCACTTTATTGTAACCTTTATAGGTAAGGGTTTCGGCTATTTGCTCAGCAACATTTTCATCGGTTAAAAAATGCTGCCCAAGATGCTTTTTTGCCCGTACTTCACCGTCTTCAGATTGTGAAGATCTGGCTCTTTTCTTATATTTTCCCATAAATTATTGCTCGCTAATTACCTGCATTTCGGTTCTAAAAGCAACAAACTTGCCTTCAAAAGCTTTACTTTTTCCTCTTAACCTTTCAGCATCTTCTTCATAATATTTATCAAGTTCAGCTTTACTTTCGGCGGTGTATTGCACCGAATACGTAATGCCACCCATAGCTTCAGTTACCATCACGCGGGTCATTAAAGCTTTTTTAAATTTTCCGGTATCCAGCATTTCGGGAATATGTTCTTCCTTCATCCATTTTACCCATTCATCGTGAATAGCTTCCTCAATATTTATAGTAACGTTATATATATACATCTTGATTTTTTAAGGGGTTTCTTCGTAATCTCCTCTTAACGCACGATATTTTTTGCGAGCTTCCACAAAATAAATACTATCGGCAAAATTAAAAATTATTTGTTCGTAATATTCTTTGGCTTTTTCAGGATTCTGCAACTCATTTGCATATAATTCGGCTAAATAATAATGAGCGTTATCGGCCAGAACATCAGCATTAAAACCTTTGATTATTGCGAGATAATTATTCTCAGCATTTCTCAGCTGGCCGGTTTCTTCAAATAGTTGAGCTTGTTTTAGCAAAGCTTCATCTTCAATTTTTTCTCCTTTATGAAGGTTTAAAATCTCACTTAAAAGTTCAATTGATTCAGAATTTTTCTCCTGAAAAGCGAGCAAATCAGCCCGGGCATATTTTTTAAGCGCGGTTTGGGTAGAATCTTCTATAGAATTGTCTTCAATAAGCAAACTAAGCTCCATTGCATCATTGGCAATAAGTTGCGACGTAGAAGATTTCAAAACATCCAACTGCTGTTTTGCCCATTTAAGATCCCCCTTAAAATAACTGGTTTTTGCCACTTTAAATCGGGCGTTTTGAGAGATTTGATCGTTTTTTACCAAATTTTGAACCTGGGAATAATAGATAAGCGCTTCGTTAAATTTCTCCTGAATCACCAAAATATCGGCCATTGCAATTTTTATCATCGCTTTATCAAAATCGCGATTTGCCTTATCTGAAACCTGTTTCAATAAAGCGATAGCTTCTTCTTTTTTATTTTGCTTAAAGGCAAGGAAATTTGTGAAATCAAGTTGTAAATTCAGCGTGTTTAGTCCGGTGCCAAATTGTTCTAATAATTCAGTATATCTCTTTTCTATTTCAGAATAATTTTCCTTTTTTTCATTTTCTACCCGCATTTTTAATAAAAACTGGTTACCCTGTAACACGATATTTTCTGAAGGTGCTTCTTCTATTACGTATTCAACAATTTCTTTAGCGGCTTCAAAACCTGAAGCTTCCCGAGCCATAACCGCAAGATTTAAAATACTTTGTAAACTTTTATCACTACGCCTGTATATTGCTTTTTCCTGAGAAAAAGCCTTCAAAAATTCTTCTTCCTGTGTGAAAAGCCAGCTCAGCATTTCGTTATAAAGTAGGCTGGGATCTTTTTGCAGCTTAGTGAGCAACAACCTTCTAAAAATTGTATTGGCTTCACTTGAAGCATCTGCTGAGATATACTTACCGAATTCTCGATTGGCGATCGGGAAAAAATCGGGATTTGCATCTACAAGTTCCAGGTAATTCTCAAACATAAGTTCGGTTTTACCCTGCTCCCCATATATTCTTGCAAGTTGCATATTAAAGTTTAGCTCATTATTTAGTTGCATTGCCTTTTCATAGGTTGCTGCAGCATTTTCAAGCAAACTGTATTTCTGAAAAGTTCTGGCTATGGAATAGGCGTAATTAGGACGAGCATCTACCGCGCTTAAGGCTTCTGCATAGAATTGCTCCGCTCTTTCGGTGTTCTGCTGAAGTTCATAATTATGCCCCAATTCTATTAAAAGCGTTGGATTATTTGCCGAATTATTTAATTTATTTCGAAGTAATTCTTCAGCCCGGGAGAAATTCTCCAATTGCTGATGGCTTTCTACCAATCCGAAAAAATAAGAAGTATTCTGCGGATTTTCCTCAACTAATTTTTCATAGGTTTTCAGGGCTTTTTCAAATTCTCCCTGATCAAAAAAATTACGCGCCAAAACCTCAGACTGCGCGCTAGCACCTGAAATAGAGCAAAACAAAAATAATATAACAAAGGCCGCGCGCATCCCGTAAAGATAAGGATTTGCCCTGTGAATCAATATTTTTAAGCGCTTAATCTATAAGATCGAAACCAGTATACGGCACCAGGACATCGGGAACTTTAATTCCATCTTCTGTTTGGTAATTTTCAAGAATTCCGGCCAGGACACGAGGCAAGGCTAAAGCACTTCCGTTTAAGGTGTGCACCAACTCTTTTTTACCTTCTTTATTCTTATAGCGAAGTTTAAGTCGGTTAGCCTGGAAAGTCTCAAAATTTGAAACAGAGCTAATCTCCAACCAGCGATCTTGTGCGGTAGAAAACACTTCAAAATCGTAAGTTAACGCTGCTGTAAAACCAAGATCACCGCCGCAAAGTCTTAAAATTCGGTAAGGTAATTTTAGATCGGCCAGAATATCTTTAATATGCTCCACCATATTATCTAAAGCCGCATAAGAATCTTCAGGTTTTTCAATTCTTACCAGCTCCACTTTATCAAATTGGTGTAATCGGTTAAGTCCGCGAACGTGGGCGCCATACGAACCTGCTTCCCGTCTAAAACAAGGCGTATAACCGGTACAGGCAATTGGAAAATCTTTATCGGTTAACAAACGGTCGCGGTACATATTCGTCATAGGCACCTCGGCAGTTGGAATCATATAAAGATCATCAGCCGTGACATGGTACATTTGCCCTTCTTTATCCGGCAACTGTCCTGTTCCCAAACCAGACGCTTCGTTAATCATTAAAGGCAATTGATATTCGGTATAACCGGCATCAATAGCTTTATCTAAAAAATAAGTGATCAAAGCACGCTGTAAGCGTGCTCCTTTTCCTTTATAAACCGGAAATCCGGCGCCGGTTACTTTATTCCCCAGCTCAAAGTCTATAATATCGTATTTTTTGGCAAGTTCCCAGTGTGGCAATGAACCTTCTGCAAGTACCGGCACATCACCTTCCTTAAAAATCTCTTCGTTATCATCTTCGGAAGTTCCTGCGGGCACAGATTCGTGTGGTACGTTAGGAATAGTATAGAGTAAGGTTTCAAGTTTCAAGATTGTTTCTGAAAGTTCTTCAGAAAGCGCTTTAGAATCTTCTTTTAGATTCCCTGTTTTCTCTTTAATTAGGTTAGCTTTTTGATGTTCGCCATTTTTGAACATCATTCCAATTTCTTTGGAAAGCCGGTTAGATTCAGCTAAAATATCATCGAGTTTTACCTGGGTAGCACGACGTTTTTCGTCTAACTGTAAAACTTCTTCAAGAATACTTTCAGCCTCAAAATTTCGTTTTTTGAGTCCTTTAATAAATTCTTCTTTATTTTCCTTGATATTATTAACCTGTAACATAGCTTTCTATTTCCTAATTTGAAGCTGCAAATGTAACAAAACTAGAAAAGAAATTCACTTAAGGCTTAAAGCTAATCTGCATTTAAACTTTCCTTTTTTCTTGTGCATTTAGATCATCAAGATCGTTTTGGTAAAATTCCCATTCGGGATCACCGGTGGCTTTCACCATTTTCAATGCTTTCTCATAATATTTTCTAGCTTCCTCAATGTTTCCAGCTTTCTCGTACGCCGCTCCCAAGTTCGAATAGGCATTAAATGAATCGGGATGATTGTCAGAATTTAATTTGAAGACCTTCACAGCCGCATCCGCAAAACCTTCCTTATTAAAGAAATTGTATCCCAAATTGTTCATAGCCCCCTCATCACTAATTCTGAAACCATATTCCCTGGACAGTTTAGCATAGTGATCCTGGATTTCTTCAATCATTTTCTGCAACCCATTTTCTGCGAAAATCACTTCTTTATTGTCCGGTAATTCATATTCCAAATCCTCGAAAATAAATTGCAGTCCGTTAAAAATTGATGGCAATCCAATACTACCGTGAGTTTGCTCAAACATAGGCTCAAATTTAAATTTTAGATCAACTTCTTTATCTTCTGAAATATAAGATTCAAGTTTTCCAGCAAGCTTATATACATTCCCCAACATTGTTCCTCCTTCGTTGGCTATAGTCAAATAAAACTTAGAATCTATCTCCTGATTATCTTTGATTACCTCATCTAATTCTTTATCTAATAAGTTATTGGTATACCATAAACTCGGACTAATAGTTAGGTAGGCATTAAAAAGATTGGGTTTTTTGAAGAAACAATAAGTATTAAGAAGTCCGCCCAAGGAATGTCCTACTAAAATATTATAGGGAGCCGCGCGATAGTTTTCTTCTACAAAAGGTTTTAATTCTTTCTCCATAAAATTGAGATAATTATCGGCTCCCCCGCGATTAGGTAATCTATTCATGTGATATTCGCTTAACCCGTGAGATGCAGGAGTAAGATCCCGAATTCGCCGGGTATTTAATATTCCAACAATAATCATTTCAGGAATAAGTTGATTAAGAACAAGATATTCTACTGTTCCCACCGCGTGCGTAAAGTTGTAATAACTATCCTGGAGATATAACACCGGATAGGTTTTTTCTCCCTTTATGTAACTTTCGGGCAAATAGATTTGCAGCTTTCTATTTTCATCTAATATTTCTGAATGAAAGCTTCGCGTTTCTCCTATTTGAATTTTCTGTTGAGCGTAAACTGAAAAATTAAATAAAATTAAGACTAGTAATAATTTAAATTTCATCGTTTGATTTTTAAACTCATCTAAGTTATTAATTCAAATGAGAAAAATCCTACAAATCCTCAATCTAATTTTGAAGGTAAAATCCAATCGTGGTGTTTAAAATGCTGCCATTCTTCTGCAGCGAGATCTACTTTTGGATCAATAAACGGCTCATAAGGACGTCCGTTGATACTTATCTTAGATTTTACAAACACTTGTACCTCTTTTCCTTTTTCAGCATAATCTGACTTAAGATGCTGCGCAAACTGCCACATCATATCAGGTTTAGCACTTACCGAACGAATTTGTTTTCGGCTTAAATAGCGTGCTTTATTCACATAAATCGTGTCTCTTTTTCCTTTCTCTACCACTTTAAAAGTGGTTTTTCCAGAGCGGGAGCGCAGCATCATTCTCCAACTCAAACGGTGGCCTTCTTCTGTCCATAACACATTATCCTGAAAAAACCAATGCCTAAGCGGTAAAGCGATTTGAACTACAAACCAAATAGAAAGCACTGTAATTAATGGTTTTCTATACGAGGGAATAATAATTTCTCCTTTATTATAATAAGGTTTTTTATTCCGAAGTATATATTTATTGCTCTTTTCTGAAGGAAAAAAGAACAGGCAAAAAGCCAACGATAAGTAAGGAAAGATCCCAATATGAAAAATAAAACTATTAAAAAGATGAAAGAAAATGGCAAGGATAAAAGCCGGCATTCTTGTTGGTTTCCATAAGAGCGCCGGGATAATTAATAAATCGAAGATTAAGCCGAAATAAGTTATTACATACCTAACCCATCCCTGCTGAAGAAATTCTCCCACCAGCCAGTAATCGGCTTTTCCACGCATTAGCATAGCCGGCAAAGTACCATCAAGCCAATCTGGATATAATTTTGCAATTGAAGCGTAAGTATAAACTATCCATAACTGTAGTACGATAAAAAGCCAAACCCATCGTGGCATGGCAATTTTTTTTAACGAGGGTTTTTTCCAGGCATCAAAAGATAAATAGCGGTGTGCGGGAAGAAAAAACATTATTCCGCATAAAAGCATCAATAAATAATAATGATTATTATAAGAAGATTTCTGCATTAGGTAAACTCCCGCCCACATAATGGTGTAGCAAAAAATACTGAAACGATATTTAAAGCCCAGCATTACAAAAATACCGAACAGCCCTAAAATTCCGTAGTAATATAACATTCCGTTTCCTGGCAGCGGTTGCAGGAATTCAAAACCTATAAAATTAAAAGTAAAGTCGGGCTCAATGAGAGTTCTGCGAATCCAACCGGTGAAAATTGCACCGATGGCTTCAATGGTAATAAGCAAGCCAAAAATAATTCGGAAAGCAATAAGCGCCGAATTATCTACCTGCTTAAAAAGCCATTTATTGAGCATAATTGTCTCTAATATATTGCCTTGAGAAAGCTTCGTCCTGTTTCATTGCGATTTTTAAAGCATTTACAGAATTAAATTTTTTCTCATCGCGAATCCTTACCAGCATTTCTATTTTTAGCTCGGTGCCATAAAGATCCCGGTCCAGGTTAAAGAAATAAGTTTCTATGGTTTGGTCTTTTCCTCCCACAGTGGGATTAGTGCCAATATTCATCATCCCAAAAAAGCGTTCTCCTTCAATTTTAGAACACACAACATACACCCCGTTTTTTGGAATTAACTTATAATCTTCTGCAATATTTAAATTAGCGGTAGGATAATTAAATTCTTTTCCCAATCCACGGCCTTTTACCACCTTTCCAGTTAAGCAAAAAGGAGATTGCATATAACTATTGGCCTTTTCTACCCGGCCTTCTAGAAGTGCATTTCTAATTTTTGTAGAACTTACTGCTACCTGATCTACTTCTTGCTTGGTGATCTCTTCTACATCAAAACCATATTCTTCACCAAACTGTTTTAAGGTATTTATATCTGCGGTACGATTTCTACCAAAACGATGATCGTAACCAATAATTACTTTTTTTGCTTTTAAACGATTTACCAGAATATCACGAACAAATTCCTGCGCGGTAAGTCTTGAAAATTGTTGGGTAAAAGGATGCACCACCAAATGATCTATCCCTGTTTTTTCAAGGATTTCGGTACGTTCTTCTATGGTATTTATAAGTTTTAACCCGCTTTCTTTTTGCAGAACCATTCTTGGATGCGGAAAAAAAGTAAAGATAACAGATTCAAGGTTTTCAATTTTAGCGGCATCTACCAGCCGTTTTATAATTTTTTGATGCCCGGCGTGAACCCCGTCAAAAGTACCGATGGTGACTACGGTTTGTTTTTCACCTTTAAAAGCATTTGCTCCTTTATGTATTTTCAAGGCCAACTTATTTTCCGTTAAATGAATTCATAGTATTTGAAACGCCTGCAGTGCCAAAAGATTTTACCAATTCGGCTGATTTCTGTAAACGTTCTGGCAATTCCTTTCGCTCTTCTTCTCCCCATTCTCCTAAAACATAATCTACCTGCTGACCTTTAGAAAACTCGTCACTAATCCCGAATCTAAACCTATTGTATTTCGTGGTGTTTAAGGTGTTTTGAATGTCTTTTAAGCCATTATGACCACCATCACTACCTTTGGTTTTTAGCCGAATAGTACCAAATGCTAAATTTAGATCATCTGTAATCACCAATAAATTCTGTAATTCAATTTTCTCTTTTTGAAGCCAGTAGTTAACAGCCTTCCCGCTTAAATTCATATAAGTTGAAGGTTTTAGCATTATAAAGGTTCGGCCTTTAAACTTAAATGTAGCTATATCTCCTAATTTTTCTGTAGAAAAACTCACCTCTTCCTTTTCGGCTATATAATCTAAGATTTTGAATCCAATATTGTGACGGGTGTTCTCATACTTAGGACCTGGATTTCCCAGACCTACGATCAAAAATTTCTTCATGGGATCTTGTTCTTCTTCCTGGGGCTTTTTCTTACTGAGTATTTTTCCGAAGAAAGACAGCATAACAATTGTTTTGGTAAAGATAAAATTATTAGAATATCTAACTAAAAGTTTTTACCCGATAATCCAGATTTAAATGCTGAACTGGCTTCCCAGGTAGTTTGTTAAGGTTGATTTTGAAAAACTTTTAAAACAATCAAGTAGGGTGAAGATAATAAATATTTGAGCATTTATTATCTTCATCCCTCTTCCAGAACCGTGCATACGGGTCTCGTACACGGCTCATGTTAAATCTTATTCAGTACTGTTTGATAGTACTGATGCAAAGTATTCCCTTCAACTGTGTCCATTGCGTACAACCCTAATTCTGAGAAGTACTTATTGGGCAGGGCATAGTGTATTAAATTGGTGGAGGAGTTTCTCCATCGGGTTACCGATATCTTAAGAAAATTCCCCTTATAGCCCATACGCCTTAGTTGTCGGTGAAGAGGTTTCCAGCTTTTCCAGCTTTTCATCACCATCATTCGTAACCTTCTCCTGATCCAGCTTAAAAGATCCTGGAACAGCTTTTTGGTCAAGCCTATTCGGAAGTAATTGGCAAAACCCCTTAATAGCGGGTTCAGTTCTTTAATATAGAAAGCTATACTTTGCCCTTTAGTTCTAGGGGTTAGTAATTTTACTTTCTTTTTGAACCTCTTGATGCTTTTGTTGTTTTGTGGGATACCACTACTCCATAGGGCTTTATCACCACACCTAAATAGTGGATGCCTTCTTCAAGGTTTGTCAGACTGCTCTTGTTTTTATTCACTTCTAACCGAAGCTCTTTTTCCAGATAACTCGTGGCTTTAGCCATGTATTTTCCAGCTTGAGCTTTGGTTGGTGCAAACAACAGCACGTCATCAGCAAACCTCACCATTCGTATGCCTGAATTTTTCATATGCTGGTCGAATGCGTCCAGATAGATATTCATCAGAAGCGGTGAGATAATTCCCCCTTGTGGGCTCCCCTTCTTTGTAGGTGTGAAGCGCGCTCCATCAAGTGCGCCGGATTCTAAAAGCTCCCTATCAGTTTAAGTATCTTTCCATCGCTTACCCGTTTGCCCACGCTTTGCACTATCAGCCGATGGTCTAGAGTATCAAAACATTTGGATAAATCCATGTCTGCTACATGATCCAGACCATAGTACCGACTAAAGCGCTCTGCTTTGGCAATGGCATGATGAGCACTTCGTTTAGGACGATACCCATAACTGGAGGGATGGAATTCGGGATCGAAGATAGGTTGCAACACATTAAACAGCGATTGTTGTACAATGCGGTCTTTGATGGTTGGGATACCCAATCCTCTCTTGCTCCCGTCTGGTTTATCGATATAGGCTCGCCTTACCGGCTGTGGCCTATATCTCCCCTCTTTCAGTTCCCTGGAGAGTTGGCACAAATTCTCCTCTAAAGCTGAACTAAAATCAGCTATACTTTGGTTATCCACTCCCTTGGCTCTGGAACCTTTGTTTTTCCTTACCTCACGGTAGGCTTGTTCCAGCCTCGGTAATGCATATACCTTGTCTATAAGACTGTACCATTTTCGCATAATGAAACTTTCTCTTCTTTGCAGTACGGTTTATTTCTTTAGGCAGAATTAGACAGATTGTTTGTTCATAAGGTATACTGTTGTCTTTAGCACTGTGGCAATCTATAACAGTAAAAGAAAATCTTACTACTCAATACTCGCGCGGATTAACAGCCAGAGTTAGCTCGTCACTCCTCTTTGCTGCAATTCCTCAGAATGTTTCAATTCCGATTGTCTTCGCTTATGGCTAATTCCTTTAAAGAACTTCCTGTACTTAATTTAACTTCGTCCCTTCGCATCCGCCACAGTTAATCTGTGACAGTCATTGCAACCGATTATGCGATCCTTGTGCAATGTCATTTGGGTTTTCTCCTCCACACTGTCACCAGTGCTTCTCAGGCCTAAATTTTCTCACTACTACGGACTCATCTGCCACCTGATTTTCCATAACAAATCCTTGTCTCTCGACTTGTTTCTGCTTAGCCTCAAAAGGCGAATAATCAGGCTTCCCCCGTTAAGCAAACATTCCTGTTAGTGAAGCCATCCGTTTTAACATATATTGCTATTCGGATTTTGGGCATCGGCACTTTTTGCAACCTTACCCCCAATATATGCCAGAATCGGTTCGATTTCTCTATGTTCCACTAACTTGCTAGGTCTTCCTTCACACCCCACCGTTGCCAGTGACGCACTTGACTTTACATTGCTCTTCCCTCCGATCAGGTGAGCGGGCTTTCTTTCAAGCCTCGGAATTGTTTGCATGCAGGGCAAACAAAAAAGCACCCCATTTGGGATGCTTTTAAATTTTTGTTGAAAAAAGAAAAGATTAATTATCTTCTCCTTCTTTAACTGCAGCAACATCATCTGTTTCAGTAGATGGTACTTCATCTGCTGGTACTTCGTCTTCATCTTCGTCGTCCTCAAGGGCAACAATGTTACGTGAAGTTCTAACCTGGCAAATTACTGTGTTATCTGGATGCTGAATCTCGTAAGACTCGTCTGCAACTGCAGTAACATAAAGTTTTTGACCAATTTTAAGTTTGGTTACATCTGCAGTAATATAATCTGGCAATTCGTTAGCCAAACCTCTTACTTTTAAACGACGTAGGTTATAACGTAAAACACCACCATTTTTAACCCCTCTCGCAACACCTTCGGTATGGATAGGAATTTCCATAGTGATTGGTTTATCATCACTAATCTGGTAGAAATCTACGTGCAATATAGCATCGGTAACCGGGTGGAATTGGATATCCTGAAGAATAGCGTTAAACTTCTCGCCGTCTTCAAACTTAATTTCCACTGTATGCACATCTGGGGTGTACACAAGGTTGTTAAACGAAATTTCTTCTGTTGCAAAGTGCAACGGCTTGGCATCTCCCCCGTATAATACGCAAGGAACCTGTCCAGCATTACGTAGGGCCTTCGTGGCTTTCTTTCCTACGCTTTCTCTTTTAGATCCGTTGATCGTAATTGATTTCATTGTTGAAAAATTTTAGGCTGCAAAAGTAGCGCTTTTTTCCTTTCTATAAAACCCTGACTTAAAATTCTTTAAAAAGAAAATTATAATTGAGAATCGAAGCTAAAAAACTGAATATTAACTATGAATAAAGGGTTTGATTACATAATAAATTTAGAACTAATAGATTCATTGTTATGAACCCTATTCATAACATCGGCAAAAAGATTGGCACAGCTTACAACCTTAATTTTTTTACTTTCTTGCTTTAGCGGAATAGAATCGGTCACAATTAATTCCATTAGTTTTGATTTTTCAATCTTTTCATAAGCTCCGCCAGAAAGTACCGGGTGGGTACAAATAGCTCGCACACTTTTTGCCCCGCGTTCCATCATTAAATCGGCAGCTTTAGTAAGTGTTCCGGCAGTATCTACCATATCGTCTACCAAAACCACATTTTTACCTTCTACGTTACCAATAAGCTCCATGTGCGAGATCACATTGGCTTTTGCTCTTTGTTTGTAACATATTACCACATCGCTCTCCAATGCTTTAGAGTATGCATAAGCTCGTTTAGACCCCCCCATATCTGGCGATGCAACTGTTAAATTATCTAATCCCAATTTCTTTAAATGCGGAAGAAAAACTGTGGAAGCGTAAAGGTGATCTACGGGCTTTTCGAAAAATCCCTGAATTTGATCGGCGTGCAAATCCATAGTTATAATTCTGGTGGCTCCTGCGGTTTCCAGGATACTGGCAATCATTTTGGCAGCAATTGGGACTCTGGGTTTGTCTTTTCTATCCTGACGTGCCCAACCAAAATATGGAAGCACCGCGGTAATATGTCTCGCCGAAGCTCTTTTTGCAGCATCAAGCATTAAAAGCATCTCCATTAAGTGGTCTGCGCCCGGGTGGGTAGAACCAATAATAAAAACTCGCGAACCGCGAACCGATTCTTCAAAAGAAGGCTGAAACTCGCCATCGCTATAAGTTGAAGTAATTACATTTCCTAATTTGGTGCCGTAAGCGGCCGCTATTTTTTCAGCTAAAGCTTTACTCTGGGTACAGGAAAAAATCTTAGCCTCTGGAATTACGTTGGGCATGTTGTGTTGTTTTTATGAATGTTGTTTGTTGTGCTGCAAATTTAGAAATTAATTCCTTTCACACCTCACGAATATGTTTAGACTGAAACTTTAAAATTGGAAAAAAAACATTTGGGGATGGGAAAAATTTTTTACTTTTGCCATCCACTTGCTCGAGTGGCGGAACTGGTAGACGCGCTGGATTCAAAATCCAGTAACTTCGGTTGTGCGGGTTCGATTCCCGCCTCGAGTACTTTTTAGACTTCAAATAACATCAAAATCCCGTAAAACGCCCTGTTTACGGAGTTTTTCTTTTTTTACAATATCAAATCATATCATTTAAACTGGTATTAAAAGTGTTCATGTGGCGGAGCCTTCTATTTATAATTAGCTGTCAAAATTGAGTATAAACAGGATCGGCTAATAGTTGAGAAATGAATTTCAATATCCCGCGATAAACTTGTTTCTAAATTTTTAAAATAAAGAAGAATTGTGAAAAAAGTTCGCATCTTAAACTCCTACCAATACTGGTCTCATATAAAAAGTAAGGATTTTCCTTACTTTTAGTAAGGATTAAATTTCTACTTTTTGATTATCAAGGTTTAATTTTCCGGTCTATTAACTTTTTAATCAAACATTTTATGAAGACCCAAAATCTATTACTAGGCATCCTGGCAACAGGTGCATTATTCACTTCCTGCCAAAAGGAAGAAGCTACAACACCCGAGCAAACTCAAATGGAGGAAACCACTCAGGAAACTAAAATCTCTAAGGAAGACCTTAAACAAATTGCAAATTTACACTTTAACACAGAAGATGCTGACACTATAGATTTCCTGCTTCCTAGTGGGGAGACTAAAAAATCTTTCCTTATTGAAGGAGATATTTTACTGGACGAGGAGCAATTAGAAAGTATGAGCTCTGCCAGCGTAACCGATAAACAGTACCGAACTTACAATTTGGTTTCATCACCAAGAAACGTAAATGTAATTGGTTTTACAGGTGGTTCCGGGCAGGGATTAACCTCAAAACAGCGTACCGCCTTGCAGCGAGCAATTACCAATTATAATTCCCTGAATATCGGACTTAACTTCACGCTTACTTTTGGTACAAATTATGGGCCGTACGACATCGTAGTATACCAAAACTCTAATGGCCAGGCTGGCGGGGTAGCCGGTTTCCCAAGTGGAGGAGATCCTTATAAATATGTACAAATTTTCTCTGGAATGGAAAACTACAGTACCGCAACTAACGAGCACGTGATTACTCACGAGATAGGCCACTCGGTAGGTTTACGTCATACCGATTGGTATAGCCGCCAAAGCTGTGGGCAAAGTGGTGAATCAGCCGGTTCTGATGGAGCTGTTCATATTCCCGGCACCCCAACGGGATTTGACTCCAACTCTATTATGCTTGCCTGCTTTAGCTCAAGCGAAAGCGGAAATTTTGGTTACTATGATGAAGTAGCCCTGGAATATCTTTATTAATGTTAGACAATTTGAAATAGTCTTAATTTGTTAGCAGAAAATGGATGTCTGCAAAGGCATCCATTTTATTATAAAACCCGAAACACACGAACGGGAAAAAATTCTATAATTTAAAAACATAAACGATTATGAAACTTAGAGCAACATTATTTGGTACACTTATTTTAGCAACTTTTTTTATGTCTTGCGAGCCGGAAGCGCTGCCCGAAGACCAACCTCAAATGGACCACGAAATAATAAATATTGAAAAAACTGCTTCAGGGGATGAAAGCAACCCGATTGATGATGATAAAAGTGATGATTAATAGTGAAAATATTGATTAATTATATTTTTCTATTTTTACCTGCATAGATGCAGTTTCCCAAATTTACTTATTTTAAATTCTTAATACTATATTTTCTATTCTGCGCCTGCGGCTCCAAAGAGAAAGAAAATAGTAGGGAGTATAATGAGTTAAAAATTCTGGCTAATCAAATAATGTCAGAAGATAAGCCCGAAGATTACAATAAGAGAAAAAATAAGTTTTTAAGCACTCCAAATGATTCTATAAAGAATTCCTTAATTTTTGATATTAGTTATCACTTCTACATTGAAGATGATTCTGTGAAATTTAGGGAGTGGAATAAGTATTCTTATACGAATTCCAAAATGCAGAAAAATGAATCCGGTACTGCAGAAGCCTTTTGGGATCTTGGTAATTTCTTTTTTAAAAAAAATATAATAGATAGCTCCTATTACCATTATAATCTTGCCTATGAAAAATATTTAGAAGCAAATGATGATCTAAAGGCAGGCCGGATGTTGCTTAATATGGCTATTCTGCAAGAAAAGGTAAAAGATTATATAGGTAGTGAAAATACAACCTTTCAGGCGCTGGATTTAATAGAGGAATCAACTGATAGTCAAAATTATGTTTATCCTGCAAATAATAATCTTGGTATTATTTATAATGGTTTAGGAGATTATTCACAGGCTCTTAAATATCATCGAGCAGCACTGAAAAATGCGGAATTTTTGGAAGATCGAGTAAAATCGGCACGATCTCTAAATAATCTGGGCGTTGTTTATCAAAAATTAGAAGACCATAATAATTCTATTCTTAATTATACCAAGGCTTTACAAATAGACAGTATTCTTCAGAAGGATACCGAGCTTTACGCAATGCTTACCGATAATTTGGGCTATTCAGAATTTAAACTTGGCAATTATCAGGTAGCATCATTTCTTTTTCATAAAGCCCTTAAAATTAGAGATAGCATTCAGCACGAATCGGGAATTGTAATCAATAAACTTCATTTAGGGGAATATTATCTTAAAAATAGTGATACCACTAAGGCATTGCAATATACCAAAGAGGCTAATAGCCTTGCTAATACAACTAGCAATAACCGCGATTTGCTAGCGTCCTATCGTCTTCTAGCAAAAATTGAACCGCAAAAAGCACCAGAATACCTGGACAGCTATATTCAGTTAAACGACAGTTTATTGCAAGAAGAACGGGCTATTAGGAATAAATTTGCCAGAATTAGATTTGAAACCGATCAATATATTCAAAAAACACAAGAGCTTAGTAACGAAAAATTGTGGCTTAGTTTAATTGCCGTAATTCTAGCTTCAGTATTATTCCTTTTATACCTGTTAAGCTCACAGAGGGCAAAGAATAAAGAACTTAAATTTCAAAAAGAACAACAGGAATATAACGAAGAAATTTATAAACTTCTGCTTAAACAACAAACCAAACTGGAAGAAGGTCGACAAGAAGAACGGGCACGAATTTCAGGAGAATTACATGATGGTATACTGGGTAAACTTTTTGGAATTAGAATGAATTTCGGCTTATTAAATTTAAATGCTCCCGGCCAGGTTTCAGCTAAATACAACCAACTTTTAGATAAATTACAACTTACCGAAGAAGAGATTAGACAAATTTCGCATAACCTTATTAGAGAAGTTTCTGGCTCTCATCTTAATTTCGCAAAACTCTTAAAACAGCTTGTAGCCGACTACCAAAACCTGACTTCAGCAAAAATTGAATTTTCTTTTGATGAAAATATTGATGGGGAATTAATTGATGAAAATATTCAAATTAATTATTATCGTATTTTACAGGAAGCTTTACAAAATGTGGTTAAACACGCTGAAGCTACGCTAGTAAACATAAAAATAACCCGGGAACAGGACGTGCTTGTAATGGAAATTAAGGATAACGGAAAAGGTTTTGACAAACGAAAAAAAGTTAAAGGTATTGGTTTAAAAAATATGCGGGACCGAATGGAAAAAATTGATGGTATGTTTACATTTAAAACTTCAGCGATGGGTACAGATCTCTTATTTAGAGTTAAAATTTATAAAAATGGATAAATCGGTTTCCGTATTAATTATAGACGATCATCCAATTATTGCCAATGCCTACGAGTCTGCCTTAGAAAGTTTTGTAAACCAGAATGCCTCGTACAATTTTAAAATTACCAGCGTTTATAGCCTGGACGAAGCGCAGTTATTGCTTGATAACACCAATTTTATAGAAGATCTTGATCTGGTTTTTTTAGATATGCGTTTACCGGCGAGCACCGATGGAAAGCTTGTCTCTGGAGAAGATTTTGGAAAGGTGCTTAGATTAAAGAAACCCAACATTAGAATTATAGTTTCTACTACTTTTAATGATAATTACCGGTTACACAATATCCTCCAGTCATTAAATCCCGAAGGTTTTTTAGTGAAAAATGATATTAATCCTAAAGAATTATTAAGCGCTATAGAAAATGTTCTTGCAGGTTCTCCTTATTACAGCAAAACGGTTTTAAACCTCCTTAGAAAACAAGTGGGAAGCGATATTTATTTAGATGAAGTAGATCGTAAAATGCTTTATGAACTTTCTATTGGCGCGAAACTAAAAGATCTAACAGATCTTCTCCCATTATCTATTGCTGGGATTGAAAAACGCAGGAGAAATCTAAAAAAAATGTTTGGTATTTCAGGAGCCGAAGATCGGGAGCTTGTAAAAATCGCCAGAGAAAAGGGTTTTTTATAGTCTGGGCTAAACCTTAATCACATAACAGGCTAAAACAAAAAAACCAGCCTTTTTCAAGACTGGTTTCTTCTGTTTTGCTCCCCCTCTTGGGCTCGAACCAAGGACCCTCTGATTAACAGTCAGATGCTCTAACCAACTGAGCTAAGGAGGAGTGTTTCGCTCTTTTGCGGTTGCAAATATAAACCAAATTTTAAATCACCGCAAAACAAAAATTGAATTTTTTTCAGGTTTTTTTCGAGAAAAAATTCAATCTAATTCTATCACTCAAATAACCAACGGTATACATCATTCCCATTGGCATAAAGTACCAGTGCGATTAAGATAAAAAAGCCAACCATTTGGGCAACTTCCATAAATTTATCGTTAGGTTTCCTGCCGGTTACCATTTCATATAAGAGGAACATCACATGCCCGCCATCTAAAGCCGGTATTGGCAAGATGTTCATAAATGCAAGAATTATAGAAATTAAGGCTGTAGTATGCCAAAATCCCTTCCAGTTCCAGGTATCGGGAAATAAACCGCCAATGGCACCAAATCCACCTAATTGTGTGGCTCCTTTTTGAGTAAAGACATATTTAAACTGGGCCACATAGTCGTGTAAAGTCCAATAACCATAGTCAAAACCTTCTTTTATACTTTCAGCTAAACCATATTTTTGTTGTTTAATTTCAAAGTTACGTTTAACCGAAAAACCAAGAATGCCTTCCTCATCTGGCGCTATCATCACACTCTTAATTTCATCACCTCGCTTAAACACGAGTTCCATTTCCTTTTCCTTATTTTCCAGGCTTATTTGCTTTATTTCATGCCAGTAACCAATCTCCTGTTCATTTAATGCTATTAAGCTGTCTCCTTTTTGAAGTCCGGCAATTTCGGCAGCCTGCTGGGGCATCACACTATCCAATACCGCATTCTGAATAGGAATAAAAGGTATCATAATGCCTTTCTCCCACATTTGCTCCCCTATATCTTCAGGAACTTCAATAATTTCTTCTTCGCCATTTTGGTGTAAAACGGTAATACTATTTACATCGCGCATAAATAAATACCGATTTACATCGTCGCTATTTTGAAGGTCTTCCCCGTTTATTTGCAAAACGCGGTCGCCATCTTCAAACCCGTATTGTTTAAATTCTTCAGCAATTGCAAAACCTTCAGGCATTTCATCTGGACCCACATAATTCTTACCCCAAACAAACATGATCATCATATAAATAAGAAAACCAAGTACCAGGTTTACGGTAACTCCTCCCAGCATAATTATAAGACGCTGCCAGGCAGGTTTACTTCTAAATTCCCAGGGTTCTGGCGGTTTTGCCATTTGCTCCCTGTCCATGCTTTCGTCTATCATTCCTGAAATTTTCACATAACCTCCTAAAGGCAACCAGCCAATACCGTAAACGGTACCGCCAATTTTCTTCTTGAACAATGCGAATTTCACATCAAAAAAGAGAAAGAATTTTTCTACTCTGGTTTTAAATATTTTAGCGGGAATAAAATGCCCAAGTTCGTGTAAGACTATAAGTAAAGACAAGCTTAACAGTAACTGTATGGCTTTAACTATAAATGGATCCATGCGTAATGCTTCAAATTTTAAATCGCACAAAAGTAAACTTTTATAATCTCCTAAAAAAGTTTAAAGCCCTCCTGTTTTAGACATCTGAAATTTTAAGTTTTAAACTGCGACTAATTGATTGTTAGCACTTAATTTTGCAGTAAACAATTGTCTAATTTTCGAGACAAACCTCGGAGCATTAAAATCTCGATTATCGAGTAATTTTGCCTGAAAATCTAAAAGTATGCGTGATCTTTTTGCCTGGCTCAAGAAATTTGCCATCGTCCTGTTTATACTTTCGGTAATTATAATCTATAGTATTTACACGCTCTTAAATCCCAAAGAACGTTTGCCTGTTTTTCAGCCCGATATGGTAAATGCCGAATTGGTAGATTCTACCGTTCAATATGTTCGTAAATACCACACCGTAAAAGATTTTAAACTCATTAATCAAAACGGCGATACTATTACTGAAGATTTTTATGAAGATAAAATTTATGTAGCCGATTTCTTCTTTACAACCTGCCTAACCATTTGCCCAGTGATGACTGATCATATGCTGAAAATTCAGGAGAAAATTAAAGACGATCCTGAAGTTTTATTACTTTCCCATACTGTTTTCCCAAAAACAGATTCGGTACCGGTTTTAAAAGAATATGCTATAGAAAAAGGGGTGCTTGATGAAAAATGGAATCTTGTTACTGGGGATAAGAAACATATTTACGACCTCGCCCGCAAATCTTACCTCGCTTCAAAAAGCAATGGTGATGGCGGACCGTATGATATGATTCATACCGAAAATTTTGTGCTGGTAGATAAAGAAAAACGCATTCGAGGTTTTTATGACGGAACGGATGCCGAAGCTATAGAAGACCTTTTACACGATATAAAAGTGTTAAAAGCTGAATATAAATAACTCCGAAAGTTTAACTGCAGCCAGAAGCACTTTAAGCCATAATTAAAGGCTAAACCGACTTTTTTATCTGAAATTTTTTCCTGCTGAAATTTTACCTTACTTTTGTCTTGTTTAAAATCAATCTAAATAAAAAGTGAAACTAACCCTGGCCGATTTAAAACGTGGTGAACGCGGAATTATCAAAGATTTTTCTGAAGAAAATATTCCGCTTAAATTACTCGAAATGGGTTGTTTGCCGGGCAATGAAGTTCAAATGCTGCAAATGGCTCCTTTTAGGGATCCAATGTACCTTAACATAAACGGCAGCCACCTGGCCATTAGAAAAGAAATCGCTTTACTTATAGAAATTGACCTTATAAGCTAACATGGCTAAACAAATAAATGTCGCTCTCATAGGAAACCCCAATACCGGGAAAACCTCTGTTTTTAATCAGCTCACCGGGCTTAACCAAAAAGTGGGAAATTATCCCGGAATTACGGTTGAAAAAAAAGAGGGAATCTGCAAACTTCCCCGCGGACTTAAAGCTCATATTTTAGATCTTCCGGGAACTTACAGTCTTAACGCTTCGTCTTTAGATGAAAACGTGGTCATAGAATTATTGCTGAATAAAAGCGATAAAGATTATCCCGATGTTGCTGTTGTTGTTAGCGATGTAGAGAATTTAAAACGAAATCTGCTTCTTTTCACCCAAATTAAAGACCTTGGGATTCCAACAATCCTGGTAATTAATATGGCCGACAGGATGGAGCGTAAAGGAATTTCTCTGGATGTAGATTTACTTGAAGAGCGTTTAAAAACAAAAGTTACCCTGGTCAGCGCCCGAAAAAATACCGGGATTGATGAGCTTAAAGAAGCAATAATCAATTATCGCCATATTTCAGACGAGCCTTGCGTAAATGCCTCAATTATTGCCCCAGAATATTTTGACAGACTGCGCAAAGCATTCCCCAACCAATCACTTTATAAACTTTGGTTAGTAATTACTCAAGATGTAAACTTCGGTAATATTAATAGAAATGAGATAAGTAGTTCTGAACTTTTTGAGACCAAATCTCACACCGAATTAAAGAAACTTCAGCATAAAGAAACCATTTTAAGGTACCAGTTTATAAATGGTGTGCTAAAGGAAACTATGAAGGTAGACGCGAGTTCTGCCAAAGATTTACGTTCTCGGTTAGATCGTGTTCTTACGCACAAAGTTTGGGGTTACGCCATATTTTTTGGAATTCTTTTATTAATTTTCCAGGCAATTTATAGCTGGTCCAGCTACCCAATGGATCTCATTGATGAAACTTTCGCTTTTTTAAGCGAATGGATAAAAACCACCCTACCGGCTGGAGCTTTTACAAATCTTATTGCTGAAGGAATTATACCAGGCCTCGGCGGAATTGTAATTTTTATTCCCCAAATTGCTTTCCTGTTTTTCTTTATTTCAATTTTAGAAGAAACCGGTTATATGAGTCGGGTGGTATTTTTAATGGACCGAATAATGCGAAAATTCGGACTTAGCGGAAAAAGCGTTGTCCCCCTGGTTTCAGGAACCGCCTGCGCAATTCCGGCAGTGATGGCTACACGTAATATTGAAAGTTGGAAAGAGCGTTTAATCACCATTTTAGTGGTGCCTTTTACCACCTGTTCAGCACGATTACCGGTTTATTTAATAATAATCGCCCTGGTAATTCCAGATCGCGCCGTATGGGGTTTTAACCTGCAGGGATTAACCTTAATGCTGCTGTATCTTTTAGGATTTGGTGTGGCCATTGGTTCTGCCTGGATTTTGAATTTAATTCTGAATATAAAAAACCGAAGCCATTTTGTAATTGAAATGCCCAATTACAAGTTACCAATGGGAAAAAACATTGCCATAAATGTGGTTGAAAAAACCAAATCTTTCGTCTTTGGAGCAGGGAAAATAATCCTCGCAATTTCAATTATTTTATGGGTTTTAGCCAGTTATGGGCCGGGAGATAATTTTAATAACGCGAGTGAAATTGTGAGCGAGCAATATGACGAGCAAAGCAATATCACAGAAGATGAGCTTGACGAAGAAATTGCCTCATTCAAATTAAAAAATTCCTATATCGGGATTATGGGAAGAGGTATTGAACCGGTTGTAGCGCCTTTGGGTTATGACTGGAAAATTGGAATTGCGATAATAAGTTCTTTTGCCGCTCGTGAAGTGTTTGTAGGAACTTTGGCTACAATTTACAGTGTAGGTAGCGATGAAGAAGAAACCATTAAAAACCGGATGGCCGCAGAGATCAACCCAATTTTAGGTGGGCCGCTATTTACTTTTGCCAGCGGGGTTAGCTTGTTGCTTTTCTATGCTTTTGCAATGCAATGTATGAGTACTCTGGCCATTGTGAAAAAAGAAACTAATACCTGGAAATGGCCTGTTTTGCAGTTGGTGGTAATGACCTTATTCGCCTACTTTGTAGCTTTAGCGGCTTTTCAATTATTAAAATAAGTGTAAGTTAAATATTATAAAACGACTTAAATATTATGGAATTAATACAGGAAATTCTCGTTTTTATAACCTTCGCGATCGCATTAGGATATATCCTAACAAAATTTATATGGAAACCTGCATTCTTAAAGAAGAAATCTGAAAAGACCAAAGCTTGCGGAGTTTCGGGTTGTGGTTGTGATTAGCGCTTTACTGTTTCAGTTATTTTAAACTGAAGTTGATAATCTGAAGCTTTTATCTTTCTTGAAGTTTTTGGATATGGAGAAAGCGACAGGAATTCTATATCTAATTCTTCCTCAAAAAAAATAGCCAGGCTGGTTTTAAAGGAATTTACATTTGCTCCCAGGCTAATAGTTTCTTTTCCCAAAGATTTTTCACCTTTAAATATTTCTACCAGAATTTTTGCCTCCCCGGCTCTCACACAGGTTACATCGCTGGGACATCTTGAATCTACCAACACTTCTTTAAAATGGATTGTTCTTTCATTAAAATTAAAAGATTCTCCCAACTTAGTTTCAGCAAAATATGTTTCAATTTCGGCCTCATCTTGCGCTGATGCAGAAATAGCAAAAAGAAAAAGACTGAAAACCAACAAAGCTGGTTTTAAAAGATGAAAAACGCTGTTAGCGTAAGTCAATTTCATATTTTTGGGGTTTACTTGCATAGTTCTTTATTATAAAGACTACACTTCAACTTAAATGTTGCAAGAGATTTTAACCTAAACCAACATCCAGGGTCATCATCACCATAAAGCCTACAATAAAGCCCATAGTTGCAATATCGGTAAAATTCCCCTTTTGAGATTCCGGAACAACTTCTTCTACCACCACAAAGATCATCGCACCGGCGGCAAAAGAAAGTGCATAGGGTAAAATAGGCTCAAAAGTCATCACCGCCCAGGCACCAAGCACCGCGGCAAAAGGCTCTACAATAGCCGAAAGTTGACCAAAATTAAAACTTTTCCAACGGCTCATTCCCTGCCCACGAAGCGGCATGGCAACCGCAAAACCTTCAGGAAAGTTTTGTAAACCAATTCCTATGGCAAGAGCCACAGCACCACCAATACTGGCCCCTTCCAGACCCGCACCCGCAGCTCCAAAAAGCACCCCTACGGCCAATCCTTCAGGAATATTATGCAAAGTAATGGCAAGGGTAAGTAGAACAGATTTATGCCAGGGGGTTTTAATTCCTTCAGTCTCACTCATTTTAAAGTTTACGTGCAGGTGAGGCAGTACTTTATCAAGTCCGAATAGAAAAAGTGCTCCCAGTCCAAATCCCACAAGCGGCGGAACTGTTTTTTCAAAACCTTCTCCGGGGCTCATTTCTATCCCCGGCGCCAATAAACTCCAAAAACTGGCAGCCACCATAACACCACCGGTAAACCCAAGCATCCCGTCAAATAATTTTCTATTCATGTTTTTAAATAGAAAAACCAAAGAAGCTCCCGCAGCGGTAAGTAACCAGGTGAAAATTGTAGCCAGTAATGCTGCCATTACCGGGTCTAATTGTTCAAAATAAGCGATTAATTCTTCCATCTATTGGATTTTTATATATAGATTATTTGATATTAATTGTGAAATTCTCAATTCTCTTTCTTCTATTAGAATTAGCATAGACCCATCAAAAGCTTCCTTTTCAAGCACTTTTATATCTTTCCCCAAGGCAATATTATTCTTGTCTAAAAACCTTAAAAATTCAGATGAAGAATCTTTTACGCCTACACAAATTCCCTTTTCTGCTTTCCCCAATTCAGAAAGCAGCATTTTATTAGCTACACTAAAGTTTCCTTCAGCATCAGGAATTGGATCTCCGTGAGGATCGCGTTTAGGAAAACCGAGAAATTTATCTAATTCGTGGGTAAGTTTTTCAGATTTAATATGTTCCAGTTGTTCGGCTATATCGTGTACTTCATCCCAATTAAAATTGAGTTTTTCTACCAGAAAATATTCCCATAAGCGGTGTTTTCTAATTACCTGGATAGCGGTCTTGTCTCCTAATTCACTTAGTTTTACTCCCTGGTATTTCTTATAGATCACCAGTTCCTTTTCCGATAGTTTTTTAATCATATCAGTCACCGAGGAAGCCTTGGTATCCATTTCTTCCGCCAGTGCATTGGTGCTTACACCAGCCTGGTATTTTCTTTCTAAATGAAAGATTGCTTTAAGATAATTTTCTTCTGAAAAACTAAACATACTTCAAATTTGCTCGATAATCGCGATTTAAAACCAATAGCACCTCGTTAGCTTACTCCGAGGCAGTTTTCATTTCCCAAAAATACATTTTTAAAATTAAAAACCTATTTTTAGACTTATCTAAATATATTTTATAGTTTTGGCAAAAATAAGAAAATGAAAACATTAGCAATAATATTTTTGACACTAATCAGTTTTTCTGGCTTTGCCCAGCACGGAAAACTTTCGGGGGAAATTACTTCAGAAGGCAGTACTGTGGCTTTTGCAAATGTTTATATCAAAGCTTCCGCCCTTGGTACTACGGCCGATAAAGACGGTAAATTCCTATTGAAAAATATTCCGGCAGGGAATCATAGTATTGAGGTTAGCGCTATTGGTTTTAAAAAGTTTAGCCGTGATATTCTAATAAATGAAGGACAAAGCAAAACGCTTAATGTACAACTGGAGAAATCTTCTGAAGAACTTAATGAGGTCTTGATTGTAGATACACAAACCGGGCTTACACGCCGCACGCCTTATAATGTGTCCAGTATAGATATGCAGGGCATTGAAAGCAAAGGAAACCCTAACGGGATGATGGGAAGTTTACGAGAAGTTCCCGGTGTTTATGGAGCAGAATTCGGCCAGGGTATAGTGAAACCTTTTATCCGCGGACTTGGATTTTCCAGGGTGGTTACTATTTACCAGGGAAATAAGCTGGAAAATCATCAATGGGGCGCAGATCACGGCCTGGGAATTAACGATCTCGGCATTAAAAAAGTAGAAGTTATTAAAGGTCCTGCTTCAGTTTTATATGGTTCCGGTGCTTTGGGCGGCGTTCTACTCACTCGGGATGACGAATTTTACAAAGAATCCCCAAGGTTTTCCGGAAATATTGGTGCCACTTTTAATAATGTTTCCAACGGAATTCGCACCTATGCTTCTCTAGGGAAATCTTTTGAATATGGGATTTTTATAGCTACCGATCTTGCTTATGAGAATCACGCAGATTATAAAAACGGGAATGGAAGATTAATTGGAAACAGCCGATTCAATACAAAGACACTTAGACTACACACCGGAATAGAAAAAGAAAACTTTCAGAATAAATTATCATTTTCTTTTAATGATCAAAATTTAGGAATTATCCTGGATGAAGAAATGGAGGATTCAAAAAGCCTCGCCACCGGTCGAAATGACAGGGATATGCAATTGCCGTTTCAGGAGGTAAAAGACTATTTGCTTTCTTATAATCAAACTACGCAACACGAGAATTTTGAGACCTCTCTACACCTTTCACACCACTCAAATAATAGAAAGGAAGTGGAGCAGGATTTTGATCTTGTAGATCTTGGATTGCAGCAAAACCACAGCTTCTACAATGCAAGAATAACTTTTCCTAACGGAAAAATAAAGCATAGCCTGGGAACACAGGGAAGTTTTGTAAAAACCCAGAACATTAAAAATTCGCAGGAATTTCTAATTCCTGATGCCGAAATCTTTGAAAACGGAATCTACTACCTGGCGAGTTTAGATATTGACAGTTGGTTTCTCCAGGGCGCCTTTCGTTACGATTATAGAAATGTTACCGCAGATGCCAGTTCAGAAGAACTAATTGCAGACGACTATATCCTTCCCGGGAATCCTCAAAATCGAAAACTTACCAGGACATTTAACGGATTTACCGGTTCTATTGGCGCCACTAAAAAATTTAACGCCAAGAATCAACTAAAGTTTAATTTTTCCACCGGTTTTAGAGCTCCAGATCTGGCTGAATTATTCTCTAACGGTCCACATCCCGGCACCAGCCGATTTGAAAAGGGAAACGATCAATTTGGCAGGGAACAAAGCATACAGGCAGATTTAAGTTATACTTACCGCAACAACAGGTTTGAAAGTACTTTTTCAGCATTTGGTAGCCGGGTAAACAATTATATTTATTTCACCGCTACCGATGAAACATTGCCAGATGAAAACATGGAAATTTGGTCTTATCTCCAAACCGATGCTAACTTATACGGATTTGAATTTGAGATAAAACATACCTGGCTTGACCAGCAACGCCTGGAAACAAAATTTTCAGGAGCTATTGTAAGGGCAGAAGATCTTAAAAACGATAGAAATTTAAGTTTTATCCCACCGGATAATTTTAACCTGGAAGTTGGTTATTTCGGCTTAAATGATAGATCATTCTATGCTTTTTCAAAATTAAGAATGGTAAGCGACCAAAACAGGGCAGGTTTCAATGAAGAAACTACAGCCGGTTATTCATTGCTTAATTTAGGAATAAGTAAGAAATTTAATTTAGGAAACGATGAGCTGGAGACGGGAATTACAGTTTATAACGCCTTAAATAAAAACTATGTAGACCATATGTCAATTTTAAGAGCGTTTAACGTGAGTAGCCCAGGCAGGAATTTTATGCTGAATTTGAAATATAAATTTTAAATTCCGCGTTCTTTTTGAATTTGTTCGTAAGCTTCCTGCACTTTATTAAATTTTTCCTGCGCTCCTTTTCTATAAGCTTCGTCCATATGGCCTAATTTATCGGGATGATATTTTTTAACCATATTTCTGTATGCTTTTTTAACCTCAGCATCAGTAGCCGATTTTTCAATTTCAAGGATTTTATAAGCATTATCGGCAGATTTAAAGAACATAGCTTTTAAGCTTTCAAAATCCATTCGGCCAATTCTAAGATAGCCGGCAATTTCCTGGATTACGCGAGCTTCAGCTTCACTAACACGGCCATCGGCTTGCGCTATTCCGAAGAGAAAGTGAATTATTTGCAAACGTGCAGGATACTTTGTTCTGGCAGCCAAATATTGTGAAATTCTTGATGCTGAAATTTCACGATTTTTAATTAATTCATTAAAAGTTCTAAATGTTGCATTGGCACGTTCTTTCCCATAGGCCTGCACAAAATAGGAGCGTACATAATCCATTTCAGACTGTGAAACCTGTCCATCTGCCTTAATTACCAGGGAACATAGGGAGAGTAAATTTAGTTCAAAATCCCCGGGAGATACAGTTTGATCTTGCTGCCCGAACATTTGCTTAAAGGCTCCACCACTTCCCTTGGTCCAGTTATCTATTAACGTTCCTATTATAAAACCTAAAATGGCTCCCGGAAACCGGAAATACATATAGCCAATCACGGCTGCAATCCATTTAAACATGAAGAAAATTTTAAATAAGCGGCAAAGATACCATTTTACTCATTAAATGAGATTTATTTGCTTAAAGCCTTCACTCAAAATTCAAATCAATTCTAAGTACAAACGAGCTTAGATTCATCAATTTAGCCTATTAGCACATAATTAATTGAAATATGGGCAGCTGAAGTTAATTTGGTATCTTTGTAACTTACTAAAGTTTAATACAAAAAAACAAATATATGTATCCAGCAGATTTAGTAAAACCTATGCGTGAAGACCTTACCAGCATTGGTTTTGAAGAATTACACAGTGTAGAAGATGTAGAGAACGCAATGAAGAAAGATGGAACTACCCTGGTAGTTGTAAATTCAGTTTGTGGATGTGCTGCGGCCAATGCAAGACCAGGCGCCAGAATTTCTTTACAAAATGCAAAAAAACCTGATAATCTGGTAACAGTTTTTGCAGGTGTAGATAAAGAAGCTACCGAAAAGGCTCGTAGTTTAATGGTTCCTTTTCCTCCATCTTCACCTTCTATGGCACTTTTTAAAGATGGTGAATTAGTACACATGTTAGAGCGTCACCACATTGAAGGCCGCCCGGCTGAAATGATTGCTGAAAACCTTATTGGAGCTTATAACGAGTTTTGTTAAGCAGCGATCTAGTATAATAAATTATTGAAAAAAGGTCTGAAAGAGCTTTAAGAACGTCATTCTGAAATAAATTCAGGATCTAACTTATAATTAGGTTAGAAGCTGAAACAAGTTCAGCTTGACGAAAAGTGATCTTTCAGACCTTTTTTATTTCCCTTTCCCCCATTAGTATTTGTAGGTTTTCGGCTTAAATACTTAATTTAGCCGCATAATCTAAGTGATGAAAAAAATACTTTCATACCCCTTATCGGTTTTATTCTATTTTTTCTTTTTTTTAAACCTACTGGTTTTTCATCCCATCCAATGGTTGTGCTTAAAACTTGGTGGCTACCAGCCGCATAAAAAAAGTGTAGATATCTTTAATTTCTTTTTAATGCGTTGCTTAAATATTCTGGGCACACGTTTTACTATAGAAAACCCCCACGATATTCCAATAGAAAAACCCTGCATTTTCGTCGCTAACCACCAGGGAATGTATGATATTCCCCCAATAATCTGGTATTTAAGAAAACACCATCCAAAATTTGTAAGCAAAAAAGAATTGGGAAAAGGAATTCCAAGTATCTCTTTTAATTTACGGCACGGAGGTTCGGTATTGATAGACAGAAAAAATCCCAGGGAATCGCTTATTAAAATGGCGAAATTTGCCAAATACCTCAACAAGACAAACCGTTCTGCGGTAATTTTTCCAGAAGGAACCCGCAGCCGAAACGGGGCACCAAAAAAGTTTGCCAAAAGCGGAATGCAAATGCTTTTTAAACAAATGCCAGAAGCTTTAATAGTTCCCATAACCATCAATAATTCCTGGAAACTCTTTAAATACGGTAATTTCCCTATGGAACCGGGCGTCCATATTAAACTGAAAGTTCACGAACCTATTGCCGTAACATCAGACGATCCCGAAGGTTTGGTTGCCAAAGTAGAACGAACTATTATTGCTGATATTAAATAAATATAAAAAATAACCGCCTGTAGGTATATTAAAGCGTCATCCTGAATTTATTTCAGAGCCTGCTCCGAAATTTATTCGGAGATCTAAGATCTTAGATTGTAATAACACCTTAGAAGCTGAAACGAGTTCAGCTTGACGAAGCGACACTTCCAAAAATATTCTTTGATTTAAATATGAATAAACCCCAGATATTAAAAAACACTGAAGCCTTCGTAAAAGAAACCCTTAAAAATGCTGAAGGCGGTCACGACTGGTTTCATATTCAGCGGGTTTGGAATAATGCGAAACTGATTGCAAAAAATGAAAATGCGGATCTTTTTATCGTAGAATTAGGCGCTTTGCTTCACGATATAGCCGATTCAAAATTTCATAATGGCGATGAAAGTGTGGGTCCAAAAGTGGCTTCAGAATTTCTTCAGAAACAAGAGGTTTCAGGTGAAATTATTAATCACGTAGTGAAGATTATAGAAAATGTATCTTTTAAAGGCGGAAATATTCAGCAGGAATTTAATTCTATAGAGTTGGAAATAGTTCAGGATGCCGACAGATTAGATGCGCTGGGTGCAATAGGTATTGCCAGAACCTTTAATTACGGCGGCTTTAAAGGCCGTGCCCTTTATGATCCTGAAATTGAACCCGATTTAAATATGACCAAAGAAGAATACAAAGCTTCTACCGCACCAACAATTAATCATTTTTACGAAAAGTTGCTTTTACTAAAAGACCGAATGAATACTAAAACAGGAAAGGAGATTGCCAAAAGGCGCCATGAATTTATGGAACTTTATCTGGAGCAATTTTATGCAGAGTGGGAAGGCTCAAAATAATAAAGGCCAGTGCAAATTGGACCAGCCTTTTAATTTAACTGTACGAATAACTAGCCTTTAACCGGCTCTGCTTGTTCTACTTTAAGATGTTCTGCAAAAAAGCCCATCATAACTTTATACAGGTCCAATCGGTTTTCTTCTTTACCGAAGCCATGTCCTTCATCATATTTCACCATATAAGGGACCTCTACACCTTTTTCTCTAAGGGTTTCCACAATTTGATCAGCCTCGTTTATATTTACACGAGGATCGTTGGCTCCCTGCACCACTAACAAAGGATTCTTTATTTTATCTACATGCAATGCCGGAGAAATTTCGTCCATAATTTCTTTTTCTTCCGGAATACCTGGATTGTACCATATTTTATACAATAACTCGCGGTATTTTTCCCAGTAGGGTGGAATAGTTTCCATAAAGGTGTTTAAGTTGCTAACTCCAACATAATCTACACCACAGGCATATTTATCGGGTGTTTTCGTCATTCCGCGCAATACAGCATAACCACCGTGACTACCGCCATAAATCGCCACACGGTCTTTGTCTACCCAACCTTGTTCTACCACATAATCTATCCCGTCTTCTACATCGTCCATGGCTTTACGACCTATCTGCCCAAAGCCGGCTTTTAAAAACTTCTTCCCATAGCCCCCGGAAATTCTGAAATTAACGTGTAAAGTTGCATACCCACGACTTGCAAACAATTGTGCTTCAGGGTTAAAACCCCAGCTATCACGAATTCCTTGCGGCCCGCCGTGCGGATTTACAATCAAAGGTACACGTAATCCTTCTTTATATTCGTTGGGTAGTGTAATATATCCATGAAGCGTTAACCCATCCCGACTTGTAAAGCTAATAGGCTTCATGCTTGCCATATCTTCAGCTTTTAACTGTGGCAACAATTTATATAATAAGGTCACACTATCTTTCTCTACATCGTATAGATAGTATTCACCCACAATTTTATCGCTGGTAACCGCAACCATATATTGCGACTCATCATCGGTTTTTCCAACAGTGAAAAACTGCTTATCGTCAAATTCTTTTTGTAAACGTTTATAGATTTTCTTATAAGTCTCACTTACCGGAACAACCACTGTTTTTTCTCCTGTATAGCTAAAATAATCTATTTCATAATTGCGTTTTCTGGAAAGCGAGATACCCGAAACATCAAAAGTATCATTACTGAAAACAGTTTTTATCTTTTTGTCCTTCTTTAAATCGTAAAGTTGAATCTCTATTTTATCATCTTCAAGATTAGAAACCACATAAGCATCGTTTGGATTTTCAGTATTCGGGTTGAAAGAAGAAATGCCAAAGGTATCACCAAACTCGGTAAGTTTCACCCGTTTAAATTCGCCGTCAATCTTATAAAGCAGCTCTGTATTTACACCATCCACAATTCTTGTAATAGCTCGCAAGTTGCCTTTACGATCAAAATTGTATCCAGCAACCGGTGGGTCCCCATCTTGTACAGTGTACAATTTGGTAACCTCGCCCGTATTTATATTAAGACGATACGGCTCTTCCTGTTGCAAATTGTCCTTATTCATCTGCACAATCACGTGGTTTTCGTCTTCTTTTAAAGACTCTATTATATTAACCCTTACTCCCTCAAAAGGTGTAAGCTCCTTACCATTTTCGCCAGTAACATCTACCCCGAATACGTGATAGTTTTCATTACCTCCTTTATCCTGAAGGTATAAAATACGTTCATTGTTTGCCCAGGAAAAGCCACGAATTAAGTCTTCCTCTTGTTTTTTCAGAAGGGTTTCTTTTTGGGTTGCAGTTTCCTTTAAATACAGGTCGCGCTCACCGGTTTTTCTTCGCTTCATATATGCTATGTATTTTCCGTCTGGAGATAGCTGAAACGAAAAGGCTTCGGGGGTTGTAAAATAGTCTTCTACTGAGTATTTGTAATCTCCAGTTTCTTTCGCAGCGAGTTTATCTAATTCAGCATCGGTAGATGGCAATGCAATGTTTCCTGGTTTTTTCTTCACAGTTTTTTTCAATATTAGCGGGTATTCTTTGCCCATTTGGTTGTAAGTTCCTTCAATACCATCATCGGTTAATGTGCCTGTATAGGTCATTTGCATTTTAGCCGATTTAATGGTTACGGTATCGTCTTGCAAAACTACCGAATCCAGTTCGATTCCTGAAGCTCCCTGGGCAGGAACATCCAGAGTAGCTTCATATCCATCTTCAGCCGATGAAATATTAAAAATTAACTCCAGTTGCGTACCCTGTACATCTAGATTACCACTATAGGAGCCGTCTAGTTTTTGAGCTTGTACCGATGCCACTAAGAACAGCACTGCTAATATAAATGAGTGTTTTACGAGTGTTTTCATGTTATTTGGTTTAGAATATTAGTTGTACGATTAGATAAATTGTAACACCTATTAAGATGCCGATAGCAAATTTTATAAGTTTAATGCGTTTTGCAGTGTTATTTTTCACGATTAATGATTTTGTAAATGAATATATTGGGTGACAAATATGTAGGCTATAAGGCAAAGGCTATAAGCCATAAAATTGATTGCTTGTTTGAAGTATTCATTGCAGTAGTTTTTAGTTTATCTTGAGTGTTTGTAGATTACAGGATATTTCCATCTTTAATTTTTACAGTTTTAGTTCTGCCTTTTGACTTAAAATTAAAAGTGATAAAATCCACCGATTTAAAATTTTGAACGTCTTTTTTCAGAATACGGTTTAATCGGTTTGCTTCCTTTTCTGCAGAAGAAGAATAAGAGGGATTTATTAATGTGATGCCTAATTTTGAATTACTGAAAACGTCTAGTTTATTGAATTGAATTCCAATGGCGCGATCTTCTACTATTACACTTTCACAATTACAGTTTTGCTGAAGACTCTTTTCAATAGAATTCACTAAACTCCCATTGGATTTGACCATTTTCCCAATTCCAAAACCAAAGGAAATACCTATAATAAACCCCAGGATTATTTTTAATACTAATCCTTTCTTTCGTTTTTTCTCATTCTGTATTTTCGTAATAACGCTTTTATATGGTTAACTTCTGAAACCAAATTTGCATCACAAAAACTCATTAAAAAAGAAAAGGCAACCCAGTTTTAGAAAATTAGGGCACAAGAAGAATTACGTTAAACACTGCAAAGAAAAGGATTAAAAAGAAAATAGATTACTTTAAAAAGTTGAAATTATACTAAACCTATATTTATAAATTTAGGGTGCCAACGGCATTTTAAGTGATATTCTTAATTTCCTTAATGTAAAAAGAAGGGTTAAGACCCGTGTCTTTTTTGAAATATTTAGTGAAAGAATCTGCCGATTTATACCCCACTTCTTCGGAGATGGATTGAATAGAATACGATCTAAAAATCGCATCGTTCTTTAACCTTGTAATGGCATAATTTATACGAAGGTCGTTAATGTAAGTATTAAAATTCTTTCCATAATAGTTGTTAATCACTTTAGAAAGATAAGAGGTATTTGTTCCAATTTTTCTGGCTACATTATAGGAATTGCATTCTTGTTTTAAAAAATATTCTTGTTTTTCCAGTTTTTTGAGACCCTCAAGTATTTGTTGTTTTGTTTCTTCCGGCACTTCGATGATATTTTTTTCTTCCAGCTCTTCGCCTTTTGTATCAATAATATCTCCAGGAGATTGGGCTGCCTCAATTTTTGCCAGTAATGTTTCAAATTTCACTTCGTCTGACTTCTTATTTCGGTAAAATTTCAGCAATAGAAAGAGGAGCCCTAAAATAATCATAGAACCTCCCAATAATAAAGAATTTAGGTTTGCTTGATTTTCTTCTTTTTCAGAAACCAAAGCGTCAAAATCTTTTTTAAATGCGGCCCTTTCTTTTTTTATAAAGCTTTCTCTCGCGTTTTCCTTAAGTTGGCTAAATTCAGCTTGCGTGCTGAGATATTTTTCAAAATAATAACTTGCCCTCTCAAAATTGCCTGTATTTTTATAAGCTTCAGCCAACTTATCGTAATAATCTCCCATAAATCCTTCTTCTACCGCAGTTACCTGATAATCGTCCAGAGCTTTCTGTAATATTCCAATAGCCTCAGGATAGTTTTTTTCGCCAACTTCTATTTTACCCAAAGCATAGGCTTTGTTTAGTTGTATTAAATCATATTCGCTGGGACAAACAGCGTATGCTTTTTCATAGTTTTGTCGGGCGTCTTTAAACCTTTTTTCTTTGTATGCTATTTCAGCATCTATAGTATATTTATAAGCTGCATAGCAAGTATCCAGTTCTTTTTCTTTAAACTTTTTAATGTTGGTACTATATAACTTTGCTGAATCCAGTTGATTTAATTTTAAATGCGAAATAGCCAAACTGCTGTATATTGAAATAATACTGCTATTCTTTTTTATTTGATTAAAATTAGAATCAAGAGGTTTGTTTTGATAATATGCCAATGATTTTTTATAAGTGTTTATTGCTTTTCCCGTATTGCCACTAAAATCCTGAACAGCAGCTATTTTATTAAGTGCTGTTTCTCTATACATTTCATTATTATGGGCCTTGGCAAGTTGTAATAATTTACTATAATAGAAAAGTTGCTTATCAACTGTAGTTACCGCTTTTTGCAAGTCTCCAAGTAATGAAAGCGACCTCATCTCAAGCTTTGGAAGGTTGTTATTTTTGGCAAATTCTAAGGTTTTTTCAGCTTGCTCATTGGCTTCCTTATACAACCGGAACCTAACATAAATTAGAGCAATAGATTCCATCCCTAACCATTCTTCGGTTTTGTTCTTCTCCCTTTTTCCTTTTAAAATATATGCTTCGGCAGCCTTGATTGCTTTAGGCCTATCAGAAAATTTATATTTATGAATGGAGTCTCTAATAGCATCAAAAGGTAATTGAGATAGCTTCTCTTCGGTTTTTGAAAATGAAGAAAACACAAATGTGACCGTAAAAAAAAGCAAAAGGTAATATCTCATAAATAGTGAGTAGCCAGAAAGCTATTTTTGTAAGTATCCGGTTGGCTAAGTACATCTGGTGTAAACTTAAGATAAATTCTAGCTTGCCTCCAAAAAAGAGATGGATAAGCAAGCCTATATGTTTGAGTTAATTCAGGAATGGGAAGTTAGTGGTTTAAGTAAAAAAGATTTTTGTCACAATCATGGAATCATTCGGAGTAATTTTTATTACTGGATCAAAAAATGGAAGAACAGCAAATCGGAAGCTCCGGATGGATTTGTAGAGATCATCCCGGGTAAAACGGATTCCTTCCACGCCCAATATCGACTAAAATATCCGAATGGAGTGCAGTTAGAAGTTTCAGGGATCGGCTTGAACCAATTAGCGGCTCTGGTAAACCTGTAATCCATGTTCAGTTTAAGTTCCTCCAATCGATATTACCTCTATAACCAGGCCTGCGATATGAGAAAGGGTTTCCATGGCCTATCGGGATTGGTTACCGCTAAAATGGGAAAGGATCCCATCAGTGGCGATGTTTTTATATTCATCAACCGCAGGGCTACCCATATCAAACTCCTGCACTGGGAATCCGGGGGTTTTGTAATTTATTATAAACGTCTTGAGAAAGGAACATTCTCGCTTCCTAAAGTGCTTGAGTCAGGTAGTGTTAGTTGGAGTCAGCTGGTGCTGATGATCGAGGGAATTAAGGCAGAAAAGTTGCGTCACCTTAGTCGGTATAATCCTCCCGAAACCCTTGATTTTACTGATAAAAACACAAAATAATTGTTGTAAAAAAGCAGGGAAATCCGTACTTTTATGCTATGGAAAAATCCCTGAAAACCCTTTCAAAACAACAGCTGTTGGCCCTTTTAGAAGAGCAATCAGCGCAGGCGACATTCCATAAAAAAGAGCTTCAAAAATCTCAGCAGGAATTAGAGCTTCAAAAAGAGAATTTAAAACAAAAAGATAAAGAATTAAAGCAAAAAGATAAGGAACTTGCCCGGGCTGATGAGCATCTTCGCAGCTATTTGAGTAAGTCCGGAGTTCTAGAGGAAAAAGTGGCCTACCTGGAGAGCCAGCTGGAGATGTTCCGAAGGATGCAGTTCGGTCAGAAACGCGAGCGTTTTGGAGATAAGGATCAGCTAGCTTTGCCTTTTGAGGTTACTGCCCAGGATCTTGAAAAACGAGAAGAAGCCTTTACAGAAAAGATTACCTACCAGCGTAAGAAAAAAAATGCCAATCATAAAGGGCGTCAGCCGCTTCCAGATCATCTTCCGGTAGAGGAAGTGAAGATCTATCCCCAGGGAGATATCTCCCAGATGAAATGTATCGGCCAGGAAGAGACCGATGAATTGGAATATGAGCCTGCACGTTTTTTTATTCACAGATATATCCGGTATAAATACGCTCACAAATCTGGAGAAGGTGTGATCATAGGAAAACTTCCCGAGCGGGTGATCGATAAAGGTATTCCCGGGTCAGGACTGATAACTTCTCTATTAGTTGATAAATACTGTGACCATTTGCCGCTTCACCGGCAGCTCGAACGTTTTAAAAGAGAAAAAGTCCCCATTGCTGCTTCTACTATGAATGGCTGGTGTGCCAGGGGGCTCGATCGTATTGTTCCGCTCTTTGAAGAACTCATAGCCGATGTAAAATCTCAAGGATACTTACAGGTAGATGAAACAACAATAAAAGTGCTGGATGAGACAAAAAAAGGAAAAACTCATCTGGGATATTATTGGGTATATCACAGTCCCATCGATGGTAATGTAGTCTTTGACTATCAGCCTGGCCGTGGGCAAGAGGCACCTGAAGCTATGCTCGATAATTTTAAAGGCTATCTTCAGACAGATGGGTATGTGGTCTATGATCATTATGCCAAAAAAGAAGGGGTAACCCATTTGGGGTGCTGGGCACACGCCCGCCGTTATTATGAAAAATCGCTGGACAATGATCCCAAAAGGGCAACACACGCCTTAAAGGAGATCCAGAAATTATATGCTATTGAAAGAAAAATCAAAGAGGCAAATCTTAGTCCGGATCAAATTAAAGAGGTAAGGCTTAAGGAAGCGTTACCGGTAATTAATGAGTTTGGGAAATGGATGACCAAGCAGCTTGCTCGCACGCTGCCTAAAAGCCTGATAGGAAAAGCTCTTGCCTATAGCGTCTTCAGGTGGGATGCACTATGTGCTTATCTCTATGACGGGAATTTACTTATTGATAATAATCTCATAGAAAATAAAATTCGTCCAGTTGCCCTGGGAAGGAAAAATTACTTATTTGCCGGATCTCATAAGGCTGCTCAGAGAGCTGCAGCAATTTATTCCTTCTTTGCTATTTGTAAAAAACACGAGGTGAATCCCTATGAGTGGTTAAAATATACCTTAGAGAATATCATGACTATAAAGTACAAGGATATTAAGAACCTCTATCCACAAAATTATAAAAAATTACAGCTGAGTAAATAAACAAATACAGCTTAAAAGATTATTTTAGAATTACAAGGGGCACTTAGCCGACTGGATACTTTTGTAACACTATGCTAAACATACCAAATAAATCTTTTAGGGAAGTTAAATACCAGACTTATTTCTCCCTTTGACAAGTGGGACAAAAATAAGTGGTTCTCCCAGAAACTTTAATTTGTTCTATTTTACCGTTATTCCTGGGACAATCGGCACCTTTTTTACGAACGGTAGTGATATAGCTTTCGGGTAGTTTTTGCCCTTCTTCCCTGACTTTTTTAACTACCTCCAGTACTTCTTCAATTTTATTGTAAATCTTTAATTTATCTTTTTCAGAGAGCTCGTTAACTTTCGTGACCGGATGAATTTTAACCTGAAATAATATTTCATCGGCATATAAATTCCCAATTCCGGCGATGAGTTTTTGATTCATTAGCAGAGCTTTTATCGTACCGGTTTTACCCTTTAAAATTTCGAAGAACTGTTCTTTTGTAAGGGCAAGTGCATCAACTCCCAGATCGTTCTCTTTCTGAAATTCAGCTAAATTTTCAGCTAAATAAAGTTTTCCAAATTTACGCGGACAGGTAAAAGAAACCCGGGAATGATCTTCAAAAGTAAGCGTGAGTTGTGCATATTTAGGTATTTCTTCGTGTTGATAATACTCCAGTTTGCCGGTCATCCCAAAATGTACCACCAAAACTCCTTTATTTTTTAAATTCAGGAAAAGATATTTTCCTAAACGTTCACTCCCAATAAATTGATTGTCTTTTAGGGTTTCCTCAAATTCATTTTTATCCGACTGGTATATTTTCTTATCGCCGGTCTCTACTTTTACGATCTTCTTATGCAGAATAGTAGCATCGGCATATTTTTTCTGATAGGCAACTTCGGGTAGTTCTGGCATATTCTCTGTTCTCTGTTCTCTGTTCTCTGTTCTCTGTTCTCTAAAATATTAATGATTTCAGCTTTAGGCTTATAAATTCATCTTAAATTTCACGAGAGTCATTCAAAAAAGCTTCATTTGTCCGTCTTTGTATTGCTCGTGTAAATCGCAATTTAAAACCGGCCTTTCTCTTCCCTTTAAATATTTTGCTTTAGCAATTTTGAATTGCTGTGCTACCTGGCTTGCAAATTCACCTTCGCCTTTCATTCTCGTTCCAAACCTGCTATCGTTTAAACTTCCACCGTGAACACTTTCTATTTGATGCAAAACTTTATCGGCCCTGTCTGGCATCGCCTTCCTAATCCAATCGGTAAAAATGCCTCCAATAGCTCCGTTTAATCTAACAATTGTATAGCCAACACCCAACGCACCCCTCTCAGCTACTTCTTTCACCAGCGGCATAATTTCGTGGGAATTTATTGAGGGAATTATTGGCGCCATCATCACGCTCACCGGAATACCCGCTACAGAAAGCTTTTCTATAGTTTCCAGTCGTTTTTTTATACTAGCCGTTCTGGGTTCCAAAATTCTTCGGGTTTCTTCCTCGAGGGAAGTGACCGATAAGCTAACCTGAACCAAATTATCTGCCGCCAGGTCTTTTAATATATCTATATCCCGCTGTATCAGGGCGTTTTTGGTGATAATACCAACCGGATGTTTATACTTTAAAAAAGTTTGAAGCAGCTGCCTCGTAATTTTTAGTTTTTTTTCGATTGGCTGATAACAATCTGTATTACCAGATAGCACAATAGGGGTAGCTTCCCAATTTTTGCTACTAATCTTCTTTTGCAGCAGTTCTACCGCATTTCTTTTTACCAGGATCTTTTGTTCAAAATCAAGTCCCGCACTATAGCCCCAATATTCATGAGAATTACGGGCGTAACAATAAATACAACCGTGTTCACAGCCCTGATAAGGATTTAACGAAAATCCCATCCCAACATCTGGGCTGGTCACTTTATTTACAATAGTTTTTGGAAAAGTATCTATTAAGACCGTTTTAGAATTTTGCACCTCATCGCCTTCAGTAGCGCAATGGTTGAGAAAATCATCACGAAACTCATGATCGTGTGCGTCAAATCGGTTATGCACATTTAGCTGCGCACCTCTTCCGTAGATAAAATCTTTATTATTGGACATATTACAAATTTATGGAATATATCCTATTTATAAAATAAAAAATAAGCTTTAACATCCAAAAATTAAATTCTGAATGCTAAAGCTTTTATTTTAGTTACCCGGGAAATCGGCTTTACGTTTGTTTAAAAATGCCGAAGTGCCTTCTTCAAAATCTTCGGTACCAAAAGAGTTTCCAAATTCACTAATTTCCACTTCATAACCATTTACGCCATCTTCGTAATTTGAATTTATAGCTCGAATTGCGGCGCTTATAGCCACTAAGGAATTCTTCATAATTTTTCCTGCAATCTTTTCGGTAAATTCTATCAGTTCTTCGGGCTCACAAACGTGATTCACAAGATTATACTGAAGCGCCTGGTTGGCATCTATCATTCCCGCGGTCATAATCATTTCCATCGCGCGACCTTTTCCTACTAATTGCGGAAGTCTCTGCGTGCCGCCGTAACCGGGAATCACCCCAAGTGAAGTCTCAGGAAGTCCCATTTTGGCATTATCACTGGCTATTCTAAAATGTGCTGCCATTGCTAATTCGAGTCCGCCACCAAGGGCAAAACCGTTTACCGCGGCAATAACCGGTTTTGGAAAATTTGCTACAAAATCGAATAATTTCGCCTGACCTTCAGCTGCAAGTTCGCGACCTTCTTCAGGAGAGAAATCGGCAAATTCACTAATATCGGCACCGGCAACAAAAGCTTTTTCTCCCGTTCCGGTTAGAATAATCACTTTTGCTTCTTCATCTTCTTTTGCTTCAGTAAAAGCCTGGTGCAATTCTTCAATGGTATCGCGGTTTAAAGCGTTTAATTTTTTAGGACGGTTAATTGTAATTTGTAAAATACCGTCGTTATTTTCGGTTAAAATATTTTCGAATTCCATATTTAAAATTTTTGGTTCGTTCTTTATTATTTAGGAAAACGCAACTTAAACGTAGTGCCCCTTCCTGGCTTAGAAGTAAAGTTAATACTTCCATTATAAGTTTCCACAATATTCTTTACCATAGCAAGGCCAAGCCCCATTCCGCTGGATTTAGTAGTAAATTTAGGTTCAAAAACTTTCTCTATATTTTCTTCGGAAATACCCGCACCGTTATCTGAAATGATCACGCAAACATTCTTTTCTTCCTCGTGAATACTTACCATTATACGTGGATTTTCCTGCTTATCCATTGCCTGGATGGCATTTTTTACCAAATTGGTAATTACCCTAATGAGTTGCGTTCTATCAAATTTTGCGAGAATTTCTTCTTTTTCGCTGGAAAACTGAATATAATCTTCATTAAAAATATCCAGTGCAAGTTTTACAATTTTTGGAACATTCAGCATTTCGTTTTGCTGAGCGGGCATTTTAGCAAAATTCGAAAAAGCTTCAGCAATAGAACTCATCGTATCTATTTGATTAATAAGCGTGGTAGAATATTCGGCTACTTTTGCTTCAATTTCGGGATCGTTTTTATCAAAATTCCGTTCAAAACTTTGTACGCTTAAGCGCATTGGAGTTAACGGATTTTTAATTTCATGAGCTACCTGTTTGGCCATCTCCCGCCACGCCTGTTCCCTTTCGCCGGCGGCCAGTTTAACCGCGCTTTCTTCCAACTCGTCTATCATACTATTATACGCTGTCACGAGCGTATAAATCTCTTCGGAAGCGTTATTTATATCTATTTTCTGGTTGCGTTTATCCAGGCGGGTTTCGGTAATTTTATCTGAAATAATTTTAAGGGATTTCGTGATATATTTTGAAAGAAAATAAGACATAATAATCGCCAAGGCAAGCATAAACAGATACACTTCCAGCATCCTTATAAGGAAATTATTCAAATCTCGGTTTAAAACCGTATCATCCTGAACATAGGGAAGATAGAGTATCGCCAGGGGTTTAAATTTCTTATCTAAAATATAAGTATATGAAGATTGAAATTTTTGACCGTTAATTTCGGTTTTCTCAATATACCGTTTGCTTTCTGAGCGTTCCAGTTTTCTAAGAATGTCTTTGTCCAGCTGATTATCTGTAGTATCCCTGAAAAAAGACTGATCTGATTTTATTAAAAGCCGACCCTGAAAATCATAAATATTAATTTGCATCTCGTGCACCTGGGCCATTTCGTGAATCTTATTCCGCTCCCCAAAGATCATATCAATATTCTCGGTATTGATTAGGTAGGTTGTACTGGCGAGAATAAATTTTATATTTTCCCTAATAGCCTGCTCCTTTCTTTCCAGGCGTTCGCGGTGGTAGTTTTCGGCTTCCAGCTTATATTGATAAACTGTGATCCCAACAATTAAAATTGAAGCTCCCAACACCAATAAAATCATGGAGATAAATATGCGGGTACTTAAAGAAAGTTTTGAAAGCTTCATAAACAATTATTAGCGCAAATTAATCAATTATCACACCAATTAGGCATCGGGGTTTTTAGTTCTAATTCGCTTATACATTTTAATTCCCAGCATAAGCATGCCCGCCAATAAAAATATTCCTAAAACTCCGTAGATCCAGTTTAGAGCATCTTTTATAATCACTAAAAAAATAACCGCAAAAAGAATTAAAGTAGAACCCTCGTTCCATAATCTCATTTGATTGGAAGTCCACTTTACAACATCTTGTTGAAGTTCCTTAAAAATAAGATGACATTTAATATGGTAGGCATAAAGTAACACAACGAAACCCAATTTTACCAACATCCAATCTTGCGAAAGCCATCCCGGTGCTAAATAAAGTAAAAGAAAAGCAAATAAACTCGCTAAAATAGCCGAAGGCCAGGTAATTATAAACCACAACCTTTTAGTCATTAGTTTAAACTGGTTGGCAAGAATACTTTTATCAGGTTCAGGTTTTTGAGTAGCTTCTATATGGTAAATAAATAAACGCGGAATATAAAAAAGCCCGGCAAACCATGTGATTACAAAAATAAGGTGCAAAGCTTTTATGTACTGGTAATATTCTATCACAGATTAAGGTTTTTTAGTTGGGTTTTGATGGGTGTTGAAGACAGACTGAATTAAAATTTGATCTTTAAAAATCCTGTAAATAATGAGAAATGGAAATTTTTTTAAAGGTACCTGCCTATAACCTTTCTTAATTTCACTAAATAAATAAGGATCAAAACGTAAAAGATTATATATTAAGTTAATATCCTTTAAAAGCTCTTTTCCCGCTTTCAGATTCCTGGATGAATACCATTTTAAAGCATCACTTATTTCTAAACTAGCCCTGGGTAAAATCCTTATCTTATAATCCATATTTTTCTTTCAACTCATGCTCAACTTTCTCCCATTTTTCAGATTGTATCTCTTCATTTTGATAGGCTATGAAATCTTTTTCCAATTGCTCATAAATTCGATCTGGAACAACGGAATTTGTAGTAGTTAATTCATATTCTTCCCCCGGTTCAAGAGCATTTACTCTCTGCAATAATTCTTCAACTTGCTTCAACAAAGCAATATCGTTACAGGCAATAATCTTCTGAATCAATTCTATTTTTAAAGCATTTGTATCCATGGTATTTCCAGCTTTCTAACAAAGATAGGGATTTATGAATTTTTCTTCGGCAGAAATATCAGGAGGTTTTAGGCTTTAATTTTAATCTCATTTCCCGGTTTAAAAAATAGGCAGTAACCAGCGTTGAAAGTAAATCGGCTATAGGAAAGGAGATCCACACCCCTATTTCACCAAAATAATTAGGTAAAATTAAAATTAACGGAATAAAAAAGAAACCCTGCCTGGACAAAGTAAGCAACAATGCCGGTACGGCTTTACCCACGGCTTGAAAATAAGCAGCACCAATAAGCTGAATTGCAACAATAGGAGTCGCTGCAAAAACCCAACGCATCGCAGCGGGAGTTTCAGCAATTATCGTTGGATTTTTAGTGAAAATGCGAACAATTTCTTCAGAAAAAAACATTATCCCCCCAAATACCAGCAAACCCAAACCACAAGCATATAAGATAGCAGTATTTATACTTTTGCGAACCCTTTGATATTTTTCAGCACCATAATTAAATCCGGCAATTGGCAAAAATCCCTGCGTAACCCCCAATACCGGAAAGAGCGCAAACATGAGCATTCGGGCTATAATTGCATAAATCGCCACAGCATCTTCCCCGCCCAGGTCGAACAAAATATTATTCATAAGCAGGTAGATTACACTTACTACCGCCTGCCGGGATAAGGTAACAAAGCCAAGGGAACCAATTTCTCTAAGAATGCGTTTATTAAGACCAAAATCTGGTAAACTAATTTTAAGTTCAGAATTTTTGGAAAGGAAAAACCAAAAAACATAGCCAAAACAAAAAAGATAAGAAGCCGTGGTAGCCCAGGCCGCACCCCACATACCTAGCTCCATTTGATTTATAAAAATATAATCTAGAACTAAGTTTGCCACAGAGGGAATTATCATGGCAATCATGGCGAATTTTGGTTTCCCTTCGGCCCGAATTACCGTATTGCCCATCATACAAAGCGCCAGGAAAGGCACTCCATAAAGTACAATGGTATAGTAAACTTTTGCCGGTTCAAAAATATCGCCTTTTCCGCCAAAAGCAGGAATAAGCGAATCCACAAAAAGAAGACCTATAATTACTAACCCAATAGTAAGAATTAGCGTAAGACTTATCTGGTTTCCAAAAGTTTTAAGTGCCTTTTTACGATCATCGGCACCCAGCGCTCTTGATATTATGGAAGAACCACCAATGCCTATGGCCATTCCCAGCGCGGCGATAAAAAACGAAACCGGAAGCACTACATTTATCGCTGCAATAGCGGTAGAACCAATCCAGTTTCCTACAAAAATGGTATCGATTAAAATATTGAGCGACATAACCAGAATTCCTACCGAAGCCGGTGCCGCTTGCTGTACAAGTAATTTACCTATTGGTTTTTCTCCGAGGTTTCGAGAATTCACCGAGGCCATTACGCTTCAACAGGCTTTTGATGCGCCCACTCATCTACCCAACGAGAAAGTACATTTACCCAATCGCCCCTATCGTTAAGACAGGGAACTACTGTAAATTCTTCCCCGCCAACTTCGTGAAAAATTTCTTCGCCCTCCATCGCTATTTCTTCTAAAGTTTCCAAACAATCTGAAACAAAAGCCGGTGTTACAATGGCCAGTTTTTTCATTCCCTGTTTTCCGAATCGTTCTATAGTTCTATCGGTATAAGGTTGTAACCAAGGGTCGAAACCTAAACGCGACTGAAAGGAAACGCTATATGAATTCTCTTTTAATTCTAAATATTCAGCTACAAGCCTTGTAGTTTCAAAACACTGGTGACGATAGCAAAATTGATGCGCTGCTGAAGGCGTTTGGCAACAACTTCCATCAATTTTACAGTGGGATTTAGTAACATCACTTTTCCTAATATGTCGCTCTGGCACCCCGTGATAAGAAAACAATAAATGCTGAAAATCTTTCCCTTTTAATTTCTCTGAAATACTTTCAGCTAAAACCCGAATATAGTCTGAGTGATTATAAAAAGGCGGCATTGTGGTGAATTGCATTTCCGGAAAATGTTCTTTCCTAAGCTCTTCGGCTAAAACTAAAATAGTTTCGGTAGTAGCCATGGCGAATTGAGGATATAATGGAAAAAGCAAAACTTCGTCTACTCCTTTATCATACAATTCCTGAAGCCCCGATTTTATACTTGGTTCTCCATAACGCATTGCCAAAGCAATTGGCACAGAGGTGTTTTTATCCATTTTGTACTGAAGGCGTTCTGATAAAACAATTAGGGGTGAACCCTCGTCCCACCAAATTTTTTGGTAAGCTTCCGCCGATTTTTTGGGTCTTGTATTTAGTACAATTCCCCTTACCAAAAGTACCCTGGCCCAATAGGGAACGTCAATTACACGTTCGTCCATTAAAAATTCGTCCAGGTATTCCTTTACATCTTTCGGGTCGGTGCTTTTTGGAGAGCCCAAATTTACCAATAGTACGCCTTTACTCATATTTTTCTTTTTCAACTTCAAAAATAGGTTTATTAAAAGTGTAATTAAGTATTACATTATTACACTTTTTTATGCCTTAATAGAGGATTTAGTTTTTTGTTTTGTCTAACGCAAATAAAATACTCTGTAGAATATGTTCCTGAAATAACGGCTCAATATAAGACTGAATGGTATGTCCCAACCCAGTATAAATTGAAACTCCGCCGTGGCCCGTTTCCCTAAACCAGGCAATGGGATGTTCTTCACCGTTAGTACCACCCTGGTACGAATTCTCATCAAGATACAAAAGTACCTGCATTTTAGGGTTTAGGTTTCTGTAATTATACCATTCGTCAGTTCTGGTCCATACTTTTGGCAGGTGAGAAACCGCGGGATGTTTAGGCATATTTAATTTTATATCAGCTTGTTGAACTTCTGGATGCCCATCAAAAAAGCCACCAACCAGTTCTACAAACCAGGGCCAATCCCCTTCGGTATCTGCAGCAGCATGAATTCCGAAGAAATTACCGCCATTTTCTATATAATTTTTGAAGCCTTCCTGTTCCTTTTCATCAAAAACATTTCCGGTAGTATTCAAAAAAATCACTAAATCATATTTTTTAAGATCTTCGCTATGAAAATTATCGGCATCTTTAGTAGAGGTCACTTCAAAATCATGGTCTTCGCCGAGGTCTTCAATAAAAGTTCTCCCGGTGGGAATGGAATTATGCCAGAAACCTTCGGTTTTATAAAATAAAAGCACTTCTTTTTTATCTTTTTCATCTTCATCTTTTGTTCCTTGGGCATTTCCTGAAAGGAAACCGAAAAAGATGAGCATATAAACGGCGACAAATTTTTTAAACATAGAGCTAAGAATTTGAAGTTAAAGACATAATATACTTCTTGGGCGTAGTGCCAAATTTTTTCTTAAAAGCAGCAATAAAATGACTTGCGGTACTGTAGCCCACTTTTAAACCAACTTCGTTCACGTTAAAATCGCCACTATCTAAAAGTTTCCGGGCATATTCCATTTTATAATCGAAAAGAAAACTGTACACCGAATCGCCATAAATTTGCTTAAAACCTTCTTTAAGTTTTTTAAGACTCAGGCCAATTTCATCTGATAATTCCTGAAGCGAAGGCGGCTCGGCCATCCTGGAAATTACAATATCTTTAGCTTTTCTAATTTTTATAATATTTTCTTCGTCACTAAGAAAAGGACATTGTTCTACATTAGGGTCTTCTGTTCTGTTAAAATATAGACTCAACAATTCATAAGCTTTTCCTTTAAAATAGAGATTTTTAATACTTGGTGTAAGATTAAAATTCATTACCTGGTTGAGTACAATGGCCATAGATGGAGAAATGGGTGCATCTTTATAATACTTTTTATCTTTATTATCGGCACTTAAAAAAGTGATATAACCGGCTTCCTGTGAAAAGAGAGAATGGAACTTTTTAATAGAAATTACCAGCGAAATTAACCAGGAATTTGGTTCCAAAACCAAATTTAGGGGCAGATCTTGCTGCGGATTGTACAAAAGCAAAGAGCTTTCTCCATTAAGCGGAAGTTCATATTTATTATTGTTGAACAAAAACTTGCTGGCGCCTTTTAAATTAAAATGAAACTGGATAAAGCTACTATCTATATTCCTAATAATTTTCTGATTCTCAGTGGTTTCATTTTGAAACTTTAAAAGATAAAAACCATCTTCAATTTTCAGCTCTTCAATAAATCCTACAGCGTTATTTTTATCTTCTAAGATCATTTTTTTGAATTTAAGTCTATTTAGAATAATTCTAAACTGTTTGCTCTAAACCGACTATCACTACTGCAAAAGTAAGTATTTACTATATTTTAAAGTTATAAAAAACCTAAAATAACTGAAAGCGATACAAAAAGTACTTTGAGCGTTACTTTTTGGTTTAGGATTAGTTTAATTTTGTCCCGAATACCCTAAATAGGTTCATGGAAGATTATCATATTGCAAGCGGAAAACATTTTTATACCATAGGTCTTAGCTACAAGAAGGCCGATGCAGAGATAAGAGGACATTTTAGTTTAAATGAAGAAGCTAAACAAGGCTTGCTTAAACAAGCTAAAGAGGAAGGTATTGATGCCATTCTTGTAACCTCTACCTGTAACCGCACCGAAATCTACGGTTTTGCACAACACCCTTTTCAACTTATTAAATTACTTTGCGAGCATACCCACGGCACGGTAGAAGAATTTGAAAAAGTGGCTTATGTACATAAAAATAAACAGGCAATCTCTCATATGTTTAGGGTGGGTACCGGTTTAGATAGTCAGATTCTTGGCGATTTTGAAATTATTAGTCAGTTAAAAGTTGCTTTTGCTCGTTCCAAGAAACACGGCCTGGTAAATGCTTTTTTAGAACGACTGGTAAATGCCGTAATTCAAGCCAGTAAACGTATTAAAAATGAAACCGAAATTTCTACAGGGGCCACATCAGTGTCTTTTGCTTCGGTTCAATACATATTAGATAACGTTCCAAACGTTTCAGATAAGAATATTTTGCTTTTTGGGACAGGTAAAATTGGAAGAAATACCTGTGAAAATCTTATAAAGCACACACAGAACGAACATATTACCCTTATTAATCGCACCAAGGACAAAGCGGAAAAAATTGCGGGTAAATTCAACCTTATTGTAAAAGATTACGCCGATTTACAGGCAGAAATTAGAAATACCGATATTTTAATTGTCGCCACAGGGGCACAAAACCCTACTATTTCTAAAGAATTAATATATTCCAACAAAAATTTGTTGGTTTTAGACCTTTCTATACCTAAGAATGTTTCAGAAGATGTAGCGCATTTGCTTAACGTAAAATTGGTGCACCTGGATCAGCTTTCAAAAATTACCGATCAGAATTTAGAACGTAGAAAACAGTTTATTCCGGAAGCCGAAGCCATTATTAAAGAGGTAGAAACCGATTTTAATAAATGGCTGGAAACCCGAAAATTTGCACCTACCATAAAAGCTTTAAAGAAAAAGCTTAGAAGTATGAAAGATGCCGAACTTGATTTTCAGCGTAGAAAAATTTCAGATTTCAACGATGAGCAGGCAGAGATTGTGAGCGACAGGATTATTCAAAAAATTATGAAACACTTTGCCAATCATTTAAAAGGAGATTCCACAACTACCGATGAAAGCCTGGAATTGATCCAGAAAGTATTTCAGCTTGAAGAACAGGTAAAATGAGCAAAGTAATTCGTATTGGCACCAGGGACAGCGAACTCGCGCTTTGGCAGGCAAAAACTGTGCAAAACGCACTGGAAAAAGCCGGTCATAAAACCGAGCTAGTTCCCGTTAAATCTACCGGAGACCTAAATTTAGATCAGCCGCTTTACGAAATGGGCATCACCGGGATTTTTACCAAAACCCTGGATGTAGCCATGATTAAAGGTAAAATTGATATTGCGGTACATTCTATGAAAGATGTACCCACAGCACTACCTAAGGGTATTGTTGAAGCTGCGGTTTTAAAACGTGCCAACACCAAAGATATTCTTATTCATAAAGGCCTGGATTTCCTGGAAAGCGATGGTACAATCGCTACTGGAAGTTTACGCCGTAAAGCCCAGTGGCTCAACCAATATCCTACTCATAAAGTGGTAGATTTACGTGGAAACGTAAACACCAGAATGAAAAAATTAGACGATAATAACTGGAACGGAGCTATTTTCGCTGCCGCCGGATTGGAACGTATCGCATTAAAGCCAGAAAATTTTTTAGATCTCAACTGGATGATTCCCGCACCCGCACAGGGCGCAATGCTCGTAGTAGCGATGGAGGAAGATGAATTTACCCGTAAAGCACTTGCATTATTAAACCATAAAGAATCTGAAATTACCGTACATATTGAACGTGAATTTTTAAAGGTTCTGGAAGGTGGTTGTACCGCACCAATTGGAGCTTTAGCTACGGTAGACAAAGATCTTGTTTATTTTAAAGGTGCACTTTTTAGTTTAGACGGAAAAGAAAAGATAGGCGTTGAAAAAACAGTTGCTATAAATGAAATTGAGAATTTTGGAAGGCGATGTGCAGAAGAAATTCTTAGCAATGGTGGTGCAAAATTGATGCAGGAAATTAAGACTGAAATTAATACCGAAGGCTAATTTTCAGCTAAAAAACTTATGAATGAAGAGCATTCTCTCTACCAAAAAACTGAGCACTTCCCAGAAACAATTATTTCTAAATTCTGGCTTAAGTTTGGTGGAATATAATGCGATTAATACTGAAACTACCAATTTTAAACTTCCTTCAGAAAATATAAAAAATGCCATTTTTACCAGTAAAAATTCGGTAAATGCGGTTTCAGGAAAGGTTCAGGTTAAAAATTGCTTCTGCGTAGGAGAAAAAACCGCAGATTTAGCCAATGAAAGCGGATTTCATATTCAGGAAATTGCAGATTACGGGAAAGATTTAGCTGAAATAATTATTCAAAAATATTCTGAAGAAAACTTTAATTTTTTCTGTGGAAATAAAAGAAGAGATGATATTCCGGAAATCCTTAAAAAGAATCGAATAGATTTTAAGGAAATTGAAGTCTATAAAACTACATTAAGCCCCAGGGCATTTTCCCAGGAATTTGATGGGATTTTATTTTTTAGCCCCAGTGCAGTGCAGAGTTTTACAGCCAAAAATCAGTTGAACGACACTACCGCTTTTTGCATAGGAAACACCACCGCTGCAGAAGCCAGGAAACATACAAACAATATAATAACCGCTACCAGACCTTCTATTGAAAATGTGATTGTACAGGTGGTGAAATATTTTAAAAAATGATAAAAAACGATCTATTTCTAAAAGCTTTAAAAGGAGAAACGGTAGAACGTCCACCGGTTTGGATGATGCGCCAGGCAGGCCGTTACCTTCCCGATTTTATGAAGCTTAAAGAAAAATACGACTTTTTCACACGCTGTAGAACCCCGGAATTAGCAACAGAAATCACTGTGATGCCTATACATCAAATAGGGACTGATGCCGCAATCCTATTTAGCGACATTTTGGTGATTCCGCAGGCGATGAATATCGAGGTAGAAATGAAACCCGGTATTGGTCCCTGGCTACCAAACCCAATTCGCACTTCTAAAGATGTAGAGAGCGTAATAGTTCCCGATATCGATGAAACGCTGGGTTACGTGATGGATGCCATTAAAATGACCAAACAGGAATTAAATAATGAAGTTCCGCTAATTGGTTTTGCCGGTTCCCCTTGGACAATTCTATGCTATGCCGTGCAAGGGCAAGGTTCAAAAAACTTTGATAAAGCGAAGAAATTCTGTTTTACTAATCCAGTGGCTGCGCACCAATTATTACAAAAAATCACCGATACAACTATCGCTTACCTTAAAGCAAAAGTTGCAGCCGGAGTTGATGCGGTTCAAATTTTTGATTCCTGGGGCGGAATGTTAAGCCCTGTAGATTACCAGGAATTTTCCTGGAAATATATTCAGCAGATCATAGATGCTTTAAAAGATGAAATCCCGGTAATTGCCTTTGGAAAAGGATGCTGGTTTGCCCTTCACGAGATGGCAAATTCAGGAGCTTCAGCTTTGGGTGTAGACTGGACGCTTAGCGCCAGGAATGCCCGTTATTTAAGTGGCGGTAAAATCACATTGCAGGGTAACTTTGATCCTTCAAGATTATATTCACCACCTGCAGAGATCAAAAGAATGGTGACCCAAATGATCAATGAATTTGGTAAGGATAGCTATATCGTAAACCTGGGACACGGTATTTTACCCGATATTCCGGTTGAAAACGCAAAAGCTTTTGTAGATGCGGTAAAAGAATATAAAGCTAATTAGTGGCAGTCTGGGCGCGGATTAAAAATATGAATTTTAAAGAGCTATTCGCAGTCTCTAAAGTTTTTATAAGTAAACCGCGCTATATTTTACCAACCTACCGGGCAACTATTGAAACCATAAAAATATGTGACGATCTTTATAAAAAGCAACATCATAAAAATGGAAAAGAAAATGCCTTTAGACACGCCCTGTGGAATTATTTAATTTGCCAGAAATGTTTTAAAATTTCAGGATCGGTTGAAGCTGCCAGAATTTGGAGCGATCATTTTACAGGTTTACACGAAAAACTTTCTCCAAATCAAAAACTGGCTAAAGCAATGGATTTACACAACAACCGGTTTGGACAGGCTTTATTTAGAGGAAATGAACTTCCAACTGAGGAGATTACTCTTCTGTTTCAGGAAAAAATGAAAGTGGCAATTAAGGTTTCCAAAGTAGAAGAAATAGGAAAAACGAAAGATAAACTGGTTTATATTGAAGATTGAAAATGAGAGCGGAATTTTATAAATATATTGAAGATTTACAGGATCGCATTTGTGAACAACTGGAAGAAATAGATGGTTCCGCCAAATTTCAACAAGACCTTTGGGAACGAGAAGAAGGTGGTGGCGGCAGAACCCGGGTTATAGAAAACGGTGCTGTTTTTGAAAAAGGCGGCGTAAATATTTCAGCAGTACACGGGCCTTTAGCGCCGGCAATGCAAAAATATTTTAAAGTTGGCGATGTAGACTTTTTTGCCTGCGGACTCAGTTTGGTGATTCATCCAAAAAACCCAATGGTACCCACAGTGCACGCTAATTGGCGCTATTTTGAAATGTATGATAAAGAAGGAAATGTTTTAGACCAGTGGTTTGGCGGCGGGCAGGACCTTACGCCTTATTATCTTTTTGAAGAAGATGCCGAACATTTTCATAAGGTTTCAAAAGAAGCCTGTGATAAACACTCCCCGGAATTTTACCCGGAATACAAGAAAAAATGTGATGAGTACTTCTGGAATTCCCACCGAAACGAAGCCCGAGGAATTGGAGGATTGTTCTTTGATTATTTAAAAGCTTCCGAAGAAAAAAGTATTGAAGACTGGTATAGTTTTGTAACCGAAGTTGGGGATAGTTTCCTGGAAGCTTATGTCCCAATTGTTGAAAAACGTAAAAAGTTATCATATTCTGAAGCAAATCGGAATTGGCAGGAAATAAGGCGTGGCCGGTATGTGGAATTCAATTTAGTACACGATAAAGGCACGCTTTTCGGTTTAAAAACCAATGGAAGGATAGAAAGTATTTTAATGAGTTTGCCTCCCCATGTACAGTGGGTTTACGACCATCATCCTGAACCCGGCAGCGAAGAAGAGAAAATATTAAAAGTTTTGGAAAAACCGAAATCCTGGGTTTAACTGAAAACTGATTTACTGAGAACCGAAAACTGACATTATGTATCCACTAAGAAGAAATAGAAGGTTAAGAACCAGCGAAGCGATGAGAAGCTTAGTTAGGGAAACCGCAATAACTCCAAACGATTTTATCGCGCCACTTTTTGTGGTTGAAGGAAAAAACAAGAAGGAAGAAATCACTTCTATGCCTAATTATTTTAGGTTTAGTCTTGACTTGCTGGAAAAGGAAGTTAAAGAGCTCAGGAGTTTAGGAATAAAATCGGTTTTGCTTTTTGTAAAAGTTCCTGATAATTTAAAAGACAATGCCGGAACGGAAGCTTTAAATGCTGACGGACTAATGCAACGTGCTATTAAAACAGTAAAAAATGTAGTTCCCGAAATGCTGGTTATGACCGATGTTGCGCTAGATCCATATTCTGCTTATGGACACGATGGCGTGATTGTCGATGGAAAAGTAATCAATGACGATACTACCGCTATTTTAGCTGAAATGGGACTTTCTCACGCTAAAGCAGGCGCCGATATTCTTGCTCCAAGTGATATGATGGACGGCCGAATTTTTGAAATGCGCAGTCTATTGGAAGATGAAGGTTTTCACGAAACCGGAATTATGAGTTATAGCGCGAAATACGCTTCAGCGTTTTATGGGCCTTTCCGGGATGCTTTGGATTCTGCACCTGTTGATGCCGAAAATATTCCGAAGGATAAAAAAACCTACCAGATGGATCCTGCAAATCGCGAAGAAGCGGTTAAAGAAACCCTTATGGATATTGAGGAAGGCGCAGATATTGTGATGGTAAAACCGGGCTTGTGCTATTTAGATATTGTTCGTGATATTAGAAATGCTGTGGATGTTCCCGTGGCGGTGTACCAGGTTAGCGGCGAATATGCGATGATTAAAGCTGCAGCCGAAAAAGGCTGGTTAGACCACGATGCTGTAGTTCTAGAACAATTAACTGCCATAAAACGAGCCGGTGCTTCTGTGATTGCCAGCTATTTTGCTAAAGATGCGGTAAAATTGATTTCCTAATTTTATAACTAAAATTTAGCGATAACCAATTAGGTTTTTATATACATTTACAGGGTGAAAAACCAGAAAAATTTAAAAACTTTATATGCGCTGTTTGCCATATTTTTTATGTCCTTTTCAGGACAGGGCTTCGCTTTTTCTGGTTTTCCTGCTCATAATCTTGATTCCCGAAATTATGATTACCTGCAGGCTGACCAAAATCAGCAGGCAGTAATATTTTCTGAAATAATTTTTTCTGAACATATTACTTCAGAAGAAAATTTTCCCGGCTTTGCGGGTTACTTAGTTTCTGCATATTCTTCAAAGGAAGAATTCCTAATCCCGATTGGAAAAACTTCAATTTTTAGCTTTTTAGATCGGCGGCAATTAATACTTCAACATATTTATCCCTTCCATTTTTTCTGGTGAAATAGAGTTTTTATTGAAAAAACTATAAGCTTTAAAAAGCACAACAATAATTTCACCTTAAAAATTTAAAAAAATGGATACCGCATCTACGCTAATAGGCCTTGGGCTTTTAGCTGTGTTTGTGCTGCCAATATTATTCTTAATCTGGCAACAAAACACCAAAGAAAAAAACAGGCTTAAAAACCTTAAAGAATTAAGTATAAAAAACAATTTAAACACCGATACGATAGAAATTTCGGCTACTTTACTTTTGGGATTAGACAGCAAGGCTAAAAAATTACTGGTTATAGAGCCTACCAACAATATGCAACACCAGGTATTGAACCTTAGTTATATAAAAAATGCTAAGGTAAGTTCACACCCATTTCCAGATAAACCCGAGCTAATAAAAAGGATTAGCCTGGACCTTTCTGAAAACAGAAATAATAAAAAACTTACCGAAATTATTTTTTATGATGAAGATGATAACTCTAGTAATAATGCTTCAGAAAGGCTGGTTATAGCGCAAAAATGGAACCGAATAATTAGCGAAAAACTTTCTGCTTAAATCCCATTACATTCTATTTTAACTGCCCCATCCCTAACCGGTGGGGTTATTTTTTAGGTTTTACCATTTCTTTGCGACGGATTGTTAGAATTATCTTTAAATTAGTATTTCAAACAACTAAAAACCAATATGGGATTACTCATTTTATACGCTACTCTTTCCATTTTCTTTTCTTTTATGTGTTCTATTTTGGAAGCAGCTTTATTGAGTGTAACTCCTTCCTACATCAAAATAAAAAACAAGGAGGGGAAAGCATACGCCACAACACTTGCAAACTTTAAACAGGATATAGACAAACCGCTAATAGCCATTTTAACCGTAAATACCATTGCGCATACAGTTGGAGCTATTTTAGTAGGTGTTCAGGCCGAAAAAATTTACGGAGATGGAGGGAATGCTGTGGGAATTGTTTCGGCGATTATGACGCTGGCTATTTTAGTTCTTTCCGAAATTATTCCAAAGACCATAGGTGCCACCTACTGGCAGGCCCTGGGAAATTTTACTGCAAAAACCCTTAAAATAATGATTTTCCCGCTGAAGTATACCGGTATACTTTGGCTTATGATGCTTACTACTAAATTAATAGGAAAATCGGCCCACGTTTCTTCTATGAACAGAGAAGAATTCGCAGCAATTACAGATGCTGCCGAAGAAGAAGGCGTTTTTGATGAAAGTGAAACCACGGTTATAAAAAACCTTCTCGTGTTTAGATCGGTTAAAGCAAAAGATGTAATGACGCCTTATTCCGTTGCCATTATTGAAGATGAAGATACCAGTATTGAAGAATTTCACCGAACCCATAAAAACCTTAAATTCTCCCGAATTCCCGTTTATAAGAATAAAACTAATAATGTTACCGGTTTTATTTTGAAAGATGATGTGTTGGAGGAAATGATAGACGACAAAGGCCCTGAACCGCTAAGCAAGCTAAAAAGGGAAATTTTTATGAGTTCTGAAGACACTCCAATTCCAGAGCTTTTTGAGAATTTTGTTAAGAAAAGAGGGCATATTTCCATGATTGTAGACGAATACGGAAATACCGTAGGTTTAGTAACTATGGAAGACATAATAGAAACCTTGCTGGGCCTTGAAATTATGGACGAGAGCGACAGTATTGAAGATATGCAGATGCTGGCCCGCCAGAACTGGGAAAAACGCGCAAAACGCCTTGGGTTAATTCAAAGAAAAGATAATGAAGAAAATGAGGAGTCACCAAAACCAGATATTTCTGAAAACACCCCTCGGGACAGCCAAAATTAGGGGCGACGAAGCCGGGATTTCGGCAATTCAGATTTTGGATGAAGAAATACCGTCTTCAAAAGAAATCCCCGATTTTCTTCAGTCGGCTGCAGAACAATTAAATAAATATTTTAAAGGAAATTTAGAGGAATTCAATTTAAGACTTAACCCTAAGGGTACCGATTTTCAGCAAAAAGTATGGAAAGCTTTAAGTGAAATTCCGTTTGGAAAAACCTGCAGTTACCTGGAACTTTCCCGAAAATTAGGTGATGAAAAAGCCATACGGGCAGTTGCGTCGGCAAACGGGAAAAATCCGCTTTGGGTGGTAATTCCATGTCATCGTGTAATTGGCAGTAATGGATCTTTAACCGGTTACGCCGGCGGCTTACATAGAAAACAATGGCTTTTAAACCACGAAAATAATACTTCGCAAATCTCAATGTTCTAAACTTTCAGCTGTATGATTAGATTTTTAAAAATTTCCGGAACCGTAATTTTTGTACTTCTAATCGCTGTTATTATTCTTATTATTTTCGATTTCGGATATATTTTTCGCGGAATGCAGGCCACTTATTTCCAGGGAGAAAAAACAGCATTTATAGATGATTATCCGCATTTTGAGAACCGACTTATTGAAGCGGGAACTGAAGTGGATACCTGGCCCAAACATTCAAATTATAACACTGCCGCGCCTACTGATGATCTTACCGAATTAAACGAAGAACTGGAAACTGCGGCTTTTTTAATCATACAAAATGATAGTATTTGGTTTGAAGAATATTACCAGGAATATGGCCCCAATTCTAAGACCAATTCGTTTTCTATGGCTAAAAGTATTGTTTCGGCAATGCTGGGAAAAGCAATTAAGGATGGCCATATTACCAGTTTAGAACAACCCGTTTCCAATTTTTTTCCGCAGTTTAAAGAAGAATTAAAAGTTGGGGATTTGGCTTCCATGGCTTCCGGGTTAAACTGGAACGAGAATTACTATAATCCTTTTGGGATGACTGCCAGAGCTTATTTTGATGAAAACATTCGGGAATTGGTTTTGCGTCTTCAAGTTACCGAAACCCCGGGAGAAAGCTTTAAATACCTTAGCGGAAACACTATTCTCCTTGGGATGGTTATAGAAAAAGCCACGGGAGAAAATCTTTCAGAATATTTAAGTAAAAGTTTCTGGAAACCACTGGGAATGCAAGAAGATGCGCTTTGGCAATTAGACAGCGAAGAAAGCGGAATGGAAAAAGCTTATTGCTGTATTGCCTCCAATGCCCGCGATTTTGCAAGATTTGGCAAACTCTACAAGAACAAAGGAAAATGGAACGGAAAACAAATCCTGGATTCAGAATTTGTAGTACGATCTACCGAACCGCGTTTTGAAGAAAGCCCGCAATATGGCTATGGGTTTTGGCTGAGTGATTATAAAGAAAAAGATATTTTTTATATGCGCGGCATTCGCGGGCAATATGTGATTGTAATCCCCGACGACGATTTGATTATTGTAAGATTGGGGGAAAACCTTATTAAAAAAGACGAAAACGAAGAACACGCGCCCGATTTCTATAAGTATATTGATGAGACTTATAAAATGCTAAACGATGCTGCAAACAATTAAGCTGGAGAATATTCTACTTCTCGATATTGAAACCGTGCCCGAATTTGAAAATCACGGTCAACTTTCTGAAGACAAAAAATTGCTTTGGGAAGAGAAAACCCAATACCAGCGTAAAGATGAATTTACTGCAGAACAGTTTTATGATCGGGCCGGGATTTGGGCAGAATTCGGTAAGATTGTGTGTATCTCTGTTGGTTTTTTCAGCTTTAAAAATGGGGAAAGAACTTTTAGACTCACCACTTTTAGAGATGAAGAAAAAAACCTGTTACAGGAATTTGCTAATTTATTACAAGAACATTTTTCAAAACCGCATCACTTGCTCTGCGCGCACAACGGTAAAGAATTCGATTTCCCCTTCATAGCCCGCCGAATGTTAATTCACGATCTGGCGCTTCCTTTAAAACTCAATTTATTTGGTAAAAAACCCTAGGAAGTTCCACACCTGGATACGCTGGAACTATGGAAGTTTGGAGATTATAAACATTTTACTTCGCTAAAATTACTCACCAGTGTTTTAAAAATCCCATCGCCAAAAGATGATATTTCGGGTAATGATGTTAGAAATGTGTTCTACAATGATAAAGACCTAGATAGAATTATAAACTACTGCGAAAAAGATGTACTTGCCATTGCACAGGTTATTTTAAAACTTAGGCAGGAAAAATTGCTGGAAGCTTCTGAAGTTGTAAGCGTTTAAGAATATATTTTTAAATATGAGTTTTATCAGCAATAAAGCATTTTAACCTTCCCTAAAGATTTAACTATCATTTTATTACTAACTTTAGGTTATAACCAATAAAACCAACAATTATGTATTTGTATATTGAAATGTGGAATGTAACCGGGAAGTGGATAGACCTGTCTAAAGATAAAAGGCGGGAGCTCATGGAAAATATGCAGGATAGAATTACCGGTTTAAAAGAAAATGGAGTAGAAAATCTTGGTTGGGCTCTAAACGACGAGCACACGCATTACCGAAGTCAATATCGCTACGTTACGGTTTGGAAAATGCCTTCTTTAGATAATGTGGAGACTTTAGAGGAAAACTTAAAGAAAGTAGGCTGGTACGACTATTTTTCTCAAGCCAATACCCGTGGAAAAATTATTTCGCAGGGAGAAGCTATAGACTTTCTCGTTAATCTTGAAGCAGAATCTACTTCACTCACCTAATGTGAATTAAAACAGAAATATTTTCCGGCAGTAATTTGGAGTTACTGCCGGATTTTTTTTATAACTGCATTTCAGGAATATCACCTTCTAAAAGTAACTTTCCTTCTGTAGCCTTTTGAATCTCCTCTACACTTACTCCGGGGGCTCTTTCCAGCAATTTAAAACCATCTTTAGTAACTTCAATAACCGCAAGGTTAGTTACAATTTTAGTTACACAGGCTACGCCGGTTAAAGGCAGCGAACATTTTTTAAGCAATTTAGAATCTCCCGCTTTGTTGGTATGCATCATCGCTACGATAATATTTTCAGCACTGGCTACAAGATCCATGGCGCCGCCCATACCTTTTACCATTTTCCCCGGTATTTTCCAGTTGGCGATATCACCGTTTTCGGCAACTTCCATAGCTCCTAAAATAGTAAGATCTACGTGCTGCCCGCGAATCATCCCGAAGCTCATTGCGGAATCAAAGAAACTCGCACCGGGAAGTGCAGTTATGGTTTGTTTTCCAGCATTAATAAGATCGGCGTCTTCTTCTCCTTCCAATGGAAATGGTCCCATTCCTAAAATTCCGTTTTCACTCTGAAATTCTACTTCTATATCATCGCGTACAAAATTGGCTACGAGGGTAGGAATTCCAATTCCCAAATTCACATAATACCCGTCTTTCACCTCTTTGGCAATACGTTTTGCTATTCCTTCTTTGTCTAACATAATTCTAATTTTGTCATTTCCGCGAAGGCGGAAATCTATATTTTTTCAAAAAAACAGATTCGAAAAGACTCTAAAATCACTACTGAAAAATGAATGATTCTCAAATTACCACGTTTTCAAATCTTCAAATCATCGTTTATCAAATATTCGTTAATCAGTTATTTGTTCAATGGTCACTTTTAACCATTAACCTTTAACTTACTTTTCGAACTGTTCTTTTCTCAATTCGCTTTTCGTAATTTTTTCCTTCAAAAATGCGTTGTACAAAAATCCCTGGAATATGAATCTGGTTTGGGTCTAATTCTCCCGGTTCAACCAGTTCTTCCACCTCAACAACGGTTACTTTCGCCGCACCACACATTAGCGGATTAAAATTACGGGCTGTTCCTTTAAAAATAAGGTTTCCGGCTTTATCGCCTTTCCAGGCTTTCACAAAAGCAAAGTCTGCTTTAAAAGCTTTTTCTAATACATACATTTTCCCATCAAACTCACGGGTTTCCTTAAACTGGGAAACTTCGGTACCATAACCGGCAGGCGTGTACATTGCAGGATACCCTTGTTGGGCTGCCTGGCAACGTGCTGCTAATGTTCCCTGCGGAATAAGCTCTACCTCCAGCTCTTCGCTAAGCATTTGGCGCTCAAACTCGTCGTTTTCTCCCACATAGGAAGAAACCATTTTATCTATTTGTTTCTTTTGAAGTAAAAGTCCGAGGCCAAAGTCGTCTACCCCGGCGTTATTGGAAATGCAGGTAAGATTTTTTACGTTAAGACGTACTAATTCTGAAATGGCATTTTCTGGAATCCCACTAAGGCCAAAACCACCAAGCATAAAGGTCATACCATCTTCTACGCCCTGCAAAGCATCTTCTACATTTGCTACAGTTTTTCTAATCATCGGTATTTAATTTTACCGAAAAATACGAAAATAAAAATGCTGTTACAATGCTTTTAGGCTTGTAGATTATATTTTCCTGAAAAATAAAGCTGAATTTTTGCTAAATCCTAAAAGTCAAGTTCATCTGGAACACTATTATTCTCAGAATCACTTTCCTGATTATACTCGTCACAATTTATTTCAATAGAGAGATTATCTGGTCTGGGAAAAGCATCCTTTGAAATATCCAGTGCTTCATCGGCATAAAGATCTTTCATATACATTCCCCAAATAGGTAAAGCCATAGTAGCGCCCTGCCCGTATGTTAAATTTGGAAAATGCACCGCTCTATCTTCGGCACCAACCCAAACGCCGGTTACAAGATTAGGAACCATTCCCATAAACCAGCCATCACTTTGGTTTTGGGTAGTTCCGGTTTTACCGGCAATAGGATTTTTAAAATCGTAAGGATAGCCGGTTACCCCGCGTTTGTAATGATCAAAATCTTTAGCGTAAGTTCCGCGTAAGCGAACCCCAGATCCGTATTGAGTTACCCCCTCCAGAATATTTACCGTCACGTAAGCCGCTTCTTTATTTAAAACATCACGGGTTTCTGGTACGTGCTGGTAAAGAACCGTTCCATTTTTATCTTCAATACGGTTTACAATTACCGGTTTAACATATACCCCTTCATTTACAAAAGTGCTATATGCTGAAACCATCTCGAAAAGGCTCATATCTTCCGTTCCCAAAGCAATCGCAGGGCCTTCGGAAAAGTTTTCAGTATCAACTCCTAATTTTTTTACTAAGTCTATGACCGGTCCCGGACCTGTTTTGTCTATTAATCTTGCAGTTACTGTATTCACAGATTGGGCAAGCGCATTTTTTAAGCTTATCATCCCTTCATATTCTCCATTAGCATTTGAAGGTGTCCAATCTTTAATATTTCCATATTTCCCCGCCTCAATAGTAAACCTGTTTTTAGGCATAACATCACAAGGAGAAAGCTTTAACTGATCTATAGCTGTAGCATAAACAAAAGGCTTAAAGGTAGAGCCAACTTGGCGTTTTCCCTGTTTTACGTGATCGTATTTAAAATGTTTAAAGTTGGTACCACCAACCCAGGCTCTAACTTCGCCGGTTTGAGGCGTCATAGACATAAGACCTGCCTGTAAGAATCCTTTATAATAAAAGATAGAATCCTTAGGCGTCATAATAGTGTCTTTTATTCCATCCCAGGAGAACACCCGCATTTTAGTTTCTTTATCAAAAGAAGCTAAAATATCTTCTTCAGATTTTCCCTGGTCTTTCATTTCTTTCCATCGTACAGACCGGCGCATTGCACTTTTCACAATACCATCAACCTGTCCCTGATCTATATCCCGAAACGGAGCAGTCTTGTTATTTTTATTCTGCCTGTCAAATTCTTTCTGAAGGTGGGAAATATGCTTTTCTACCGCAGTCTCAGCATATTGCTGCATTTTAGAATCTATGCTGGTATAAATTTTTAATCCGTCCCGGTAGAGACTATATTCACTTTCATCTGGCTTTGGATTTTTTTGAATCCAATCTTTCATAAATCCTTGTAGGTAAACGCGGAAATATGTTGCCATCCCTTCGTCGTGACCTTCGGGAGAGAAATCAAGGTTTAAAGGTAGCTTCTGAAGTGAATCTTTTTCTTGTTCAGAGAGATATCCGTTTTTATTCATTTGAACAAAAACCTGGTTACGGCGTTGTTTTACCAATTCGGGTCTACGAACCGGGTTATACAAAGCGGCATTTTTTAACATCGCCACCAAAACTGCCGATTCTTCTATATTAAGGTTTTTGGCTTCTTTCCCAAAGTAAATTTTTGAAGCCGAACGAATTCCTACTGCCTGGTACACAAAATCGTATTTATTAAAATACATGGTAATAATTTCTTCTTTTGTGTATTGCCTTTCCAGCTGGGTAGCAATATTCCATTCTTTAACTTTTTGTAAAATCCGGGCAAAAGGATTGTTTGAAACCTGCTCGGTAAACAAAAGTTTAGAAAGTTGTTGGGTTATGGTACTGGCACCACCACGGGTTCCCAGGTAAAAAGCAGCTCTAAGGGTTCCTTTTGGGTCTATCCCGGCGTGTTTGTAAAACCGCTCGTCTTCAGTAGCTACAAGGGCTTCAATAAGATGATCGGGAAGATCGTCATACTTTATAGGAGTTCGGTTTTCACTGTAATATTTCCCTAAAGTTTCCCCATCTGATGAGAAAATTTCGGTTGCGAGATTGGTTTCAGGATTTTCCAGCTCTTCAAAATCTGGCATCTTACCAAATGCGCCCCAACCGGCCAGTAAGAAAATTAAAACTACAGCTAATAAACCAATGCCAAAAATCGTCCAAAAACCAATTATATAAGATCTTTTGCTGGTTTTAGACTTTTGCTGCTTCTTTTTTGTTGCGGCCATTTATTCAAAAATTATTGTAGGTTTTCTTCTATTCTAAAACCTATGTGGGTAATTCCTTCTAAATTTTTTATTCCTTCCACCTGGTCGTTTTTACGCATTGCCTGTTTAATGGCAATTTTATATTCGCCGGGTTCAGTAAAACTCACATTTTCTTTATACCACAGCTTACTTTCTTTTACATCACCAAAACCCGTACCAAGCCAACTTCCATTTGGCGCCGCCATTTCATATTCAAGGGTATCGGTTACCACTTTCCCCTGTGGAAATCGCATTTCGGTTATTAAAAACAGGTTTCTGTAATTATAATCTTTATTATTTCTAACGTTTATAAATAGGTTATAATTTTGCAAAGAATCAAGCTCGCCTAAATTAAAGACTAAAGTAGAATCTCTTTCCCATCCTCCCTGTATGGGCTTATACTCATCATAAACCCGTTTTTCATCACAGGAAACTATTAAGGTAAAAAGACCAATAAAAATTGAAAAAACTGCAGCTTTACGCATTATTCGAAGGTTTTCCTTTACGTTTTCTCCGTTTCTTTGACTTGTGTTTTTTCTGTTGACCTTTAGGTTTATCAAAACGGGTTAAGCTATCCTGCCCCACCACATTATTGAAATCTCGTTTTTCTTCTAACTGAAGCTGAACTTCAAACTCTTCCAGGCTGCCAACGTCTTCTTTCTTTCTATTAGCTGCAATTATTTTATTAGCCTGCTCTGCGGTTAATTGATGCCAGTTCATCCATTCGCCTTCATAGGCATACCACAACACTCCTTTAAAAATGTCTATTTTTTGACAAACAGCCGTCCCTTTTTTGGTAAAAAGCTTGGTATCGGTTCGTGGAAAGGTTTTTAAAGCTTCCAGGTAAGAATCAAGCTCATAGTTAAGACAGCATTTTAGCTTTCCGCATTGTCCCGCTAATTTTTGGGGATTTAAAGATAATTGCTGATATCTCGCTGCTGAAGTACTTACCGATCTAAAATCTGTAAGCCAGGTAGAACAACAAAGTTCACGCCCACAAGAGCCAATTCCGCCAAGGCGTGCAGCTTCCTGGCGCAACCCAATTTGCCGCATTTCTATACGGGTATTGAATTCTCTCGCAAACTCTTTAATTAACTGACGGAAATCTACGCGATCATCTGCTGTATAATAAAAAGTTGCTTTTGAAGCATCTCCCTGAAACTCAATATCGCTAATCTTCATACTAAGATTAAGGCGAATTGCGATTTCTCGGGCTCTTTTCTTTATCGCTTCTTCTCTACCACGCACTTCCTCCCAAACGTCAATATCTTTTTGGGTGGCTTTTCGGTAAATCTTTAAAACTTCTTCGCTATCGGTTTTTACTTTTTTCTTTTTCATTTGTACCCTAACCAATTCTCCGGTAAGGCTTACCATACCCACATCGTGGCCGGGAGAAGCTTCTACAGCTACTACATCGCCCATACTTAGGCTTAGGTTTTCGGTATTTTTAAAAAAATGTTTCCTTCCGTTTTTAAAACGAACTTCTACATAATTAAAAGGTTCTACACCATTAGGCATAGACATATTTGAAAGCCAATCGAATACAGAAAGTTTATTACAGGAATCTGTACCACAGGTTCCGTTGTTTTTACATCCTTTTGGCTGACCGTCTTTGGTTGAGCAACTGCTACAAGCCATAAATATTTATATGTTGTAAGTCTTGCAAATTGCTTTGCAGACTTTTTGGGTTTATATTGAGTTTCTAATCAAGAGCCTTGGGGCAATCCCACAAGTTATGAAACGAAAATTTATTAATTCACTAGAGACAAATCTCAGTACAATTAAATCTCGATTATCGAGTAAATATACCAATATTAATTGGCACTCTCTTTTTAGAACGCTTTGTTAACTTTTATATTTTAAAACCTCTGAACGTCCTTTTTTAAATATTTTATTACTGTTGCCTTTTCCTTTTCGCAAAGCTTTTTGTTCCTCATAAGGTAAAGCGGCAATTTCCATACAATCTTTAGAACAGCAATTATTCATTTTCTCTGCACATTCTTCACACTGAATAAAAAGTAAATGACAGGCTTCATTTACACAGTTCACGTGCTTATCGCAAGGTTTTCCACACTGGTGGCAGTGCGCAATTACTTCTTCTGAAATCTGCTCGGCGCGGCGATGATCAAAAACGAAGTTTTTTCCTATAAATTTATTTTCCAGTTTTTGGTTTTCAACCTGGCGGGCATATTCAATAATACCACCTTCCAACTGATACACATTTTTAAAACCTTTGTGTTTATAATATGCGCTAGCCTTTTCACAACGAATTCCGCCGGTGCAGTACATTACCAGGTTTTTATCTTCTTTATGTTCTTTTAGATCATTTTCAATAATGGGCAAAGAATCTCTAAAAGTATCTACATCTGGAGTAATTGCTCCTTGAAAATGACCAATTTCACTTTCATAATGATTTCGCATATCTACCAAAACAGTGTTGGGATCGCTAATAAGTTCGTTGAATTTTAAAGCATCAACATGAACTCCTTTATTGGTTACATCAAAAGTCGCGTCGTTCAATCCGTCTGCAACTATCTTTTTACGCACTTTTACTTTCAGTTTTAAAAAGGCTTTTGCATCGTGTTCTATGGCGATATTCAGCCTAACACCTTCCAAAAAGTAGATATTATCTATAAACTCTTTAAATTCTTCAAAACGTGTTGCAGGAACTGAGAGTTGGGCGTTAATCCCTTCGTGGGCTACATAAATACGGCCAAGCACATCCATTTGGTCCCAGGCAATAAAAAGGTGATTTCTAAATAAATGTGGATTGCCAATTTTGGCGTAGGCATAAAAAGAGAGCGTTAAACGGTCTTCTCCCGCTTCGTCTATAAGTGCTTCCCTCTCTTTAGCGCTTAATTTATTGTACAGTTGCATGCTATACTAATTAGTTAAGGTTAAAGATATTTTTTGCAAAGATACTTAAAATTGAAGGAAGAAAAAATGCCCTGAAAAGTCATTTCCCAGGGCATTTTTTGTGTGGCTAATTCGGTTTGTAATCTTTTTTACTTTGTTTCATAAATTAGATTTTTAGATTCTAGCCACCATCAACCCGGCAACTTACGTTCAACAAAATAATTGCTGAAGTACTACAACCACTAGGCATAATCAGACTTTTTTTCAAAAATCTCATAGGCAGGGTTAATTTTAAATTTTCACTCGAAAATCGAGATTTAAAACATTTTCTACAAATTCAAATATGCTTTAAACCTCAGGTTAGACAGTAAATATACAAAAGCTGCCCATATAAAATTGTGATGAAGGAAAACTTATAGTAATTTAGCAACTCTCTAAATAGATTATTCAAATTATGAGCAACGATAAAGAAAAAGAAGCAAAATTAAAGGCCTTAAAGCTTACCCTGGACAAAATGGATAAAACCTATGGAAAGGGTACCGTTATGAAGATGAGTGACCAGGCCATATCTGATGTAGATGCGATCTCTACGGGTTCTTTAGGCTTAGACCTGGCTATGGGTGTAGGCGGATATCCAAGAGGAAGGGTTATTGAAATTTATGGACCGGAATCTTCGGGTAAAACCACTTTAACTTTACACGCCATTGCCGAGGCACAACAAAAAGGAGGTATTGCGGCTTTTATTGATGCAGAACATGCTTTTGACCGTTTTTATGCTGAAAAACTTGGCGTAGATATAGAAAACCTAATTATTTCTCAACCCGATAACGGGGAGCAGGCTCTAGAGATTACCGATAATTTAATTCGGTCTGGAGCTATAGATATTATTGTGATAGATTCGGTTGCAGCACTTACTCCTAAAAGTGAAATTGAAGGGGAAATGGGAGATTCTAAAATGGGATTGCACGCCCGTTTAATGTCTCAGGCCCTTAGAAAACTTACCTCTTCTATTAGTAAAACCAATTGTACCGTAATCTTTATTAACCAGCTTAGGGAAAAGATTGGGGTAATGTTTGGAAATCCTGAAACCACTACCGGTGGTAATGCCCTTAAATTTTATGCTTCGGTTCGATTAGATATTAGACGTTCTACGCAAATAAAAGACAGCAATAGCAATGTAATGGGTAATAAAACCCGGGTAAAAGTTGTAAAAAACAAAGTGGCTCCACCTTTTAAAATGGCTGAATTCGACATTATGTATGGCGAAGGAATCTCTAAAATTGGTGAAATTATAGATATTGGGGTAGATTATGAGATCGTGAAGAAAAGCGGTTCATGGTTTAGCTACGAAGACACAAAATTAGGTCAGGGTCGTGATGCGGTAAAAATCTTATTGAAAGACAATCCAGATTTAATGGAAGAGCTTGAAGAAAAAATTAAAAATGCTATAAAAGTAGCCAAAGAAGCTTAGTATCAGCTATTAAGCTCACTTAGCTTTTTGTATTTTTAAAAGCAAATAATAATTGAATCTTAAAAATCCCTTAAAAAGAGGGATTTTTTTGGTTCTGGACGCAACCTTTTCATTAGTTCTGCATCTATGAAATAGATAACCCTAAAATAAATAATTTAAAATGAAAAGAATTGCCTTATTAATGATTTTAGCCCTAAGTCTTTACAGCTGTAGTAGTGATGATGACGGTCCTAATGTAAATTATGCCTTTGCAGAAATTACCGAAGCAGATTTACCTGATTTTTTTGAAACTGGTGAAGTTTATGAGTTAGACATAACCTACGAATTGCCAAATGCATGTCACACTTTTGCTACATTTGATTTTAATGAATATGCAGATGAAGAAAATGACTCTACTTATGTTATAGAAATTGCTGCAATAACTTCTTATGATGCTAACTTAACAGAATGTGATGAAGAAGGAGAGTTAAGCCAGACAAAATCAATTCGGGAAATATCAATAAGCAGCGAAAACTACAATAATTACCAGTTTAAGTTCCTTACCGGAGTTGATGAAAATGAAGATGGGGAATTTTTAATTATTGATGTACCGGTAGGAGAGCCTGAGCCGGAAACTCCAGAAGAGAATACTAACGAATAACAATCTAAGTGAGTGAGTTTAGAAAAACTCATACTTCAGTGTAAAAAACAGGATATTAGGGCACAGGAAAAGCTTTACCGTATGTACTCCGGTAAACTTTTTGGCCTGTGCCTTAAATATTCTAATAACTACCAGCAGGCCCAAGACAACCTGCAGGATGGTTTCATTACTATATTCAATAAAATAGATCAATATGAAGATAAAGGATCTTTTGAAGGCTGGATGAAACGAATTGTGATAAATACCACCCTACAAAAGCACCGAAAAGAAAAATATTTTGAAATCATTAATGAAAACCTCCTGGAAGATCCGGTTGTGGAAATTGATGACGATGAAATTACTACTGATTTTCTATTAGAAAGCATTCAGGAATTACCTGAACGTTACCGACAAATTTTTAACCTCTATGCGTTAGACGGTTTTTCTCACAAAGAAATTGCCGAAATGCTAAACATAAGTGTTGGAAGTTCAAAATCTAATTTGGCCCGCGCCAGGAATATTTTGAAAGAAAAAATAGAAAACCACCTCAACGATAATAAGGTGCAATCACTATGAAAGAAAGAAAGAACATAGACCGGCTCTACCAGGAAAAGTTCAGGGATTTTGCCCCCGAACCACGACCTGAGTTATGGGATAATATTGCCGGCAAACTGCAGGAGAAAGATAAGAAAAAGCCTTTTATAATTCCGTTATGGTTTAAAGTTGGCGGTGTGGCCGCGGTTTTAGCATTAATGCTTGGCGGCTATTTTTTTAGTCAGAATAATTTTACCAATACCGAAGTAGTTTTTGAAGTAGAAGAAACTGCAAAACCCCAAATAAATTTACCCGAAATCAATAAAAATGAACAGTTTGTAAATGCTTCAGAAATTCTTAAAAATGTTAATGAAGCTACTTTTTCCACTTCTGAAGGTGCCAACACCTCATCAGCTAATAACAATTCGGCTTTAGCTTCAGAAAATACTAATTCAGAAGCAACAAAAACCTCTAATGATTCAGCTGAAGAAGAAAATTCAGGAAATACTGCAGAGAAATTAAATGAGCAAAATTCAGCAATAGCGGGAGAAGATCATCAAGGTTCCGAAGAAGAAAATTATAAAAATCAGGATTTCATCAATCCAAATTCAAAAAACGAACAGCCTGAAGCAATTGCCGAAAACAGTGATGAAAATACTGAAAAAGAAGAAGTAATTTCCCTTAAAGATAGCCTGGAAGTTGCAGAGCAATTAGCCCAAATTGAAGAAGAAAAAAACCTTGATAAAGAAGAAGAATTAATTGCAGAGGCTTCTAAAAAGAAACTACGCTTAAGCACTTTTGCGGCTCCTGTTTTTTACGATAATATCGGCAGTGGGAATGCAATAGATCCGCAATTTGCCGGCAATAACACCAGCTCGCAGGTAAGTATGGCTTACGGGATGAATTTAGCTTATGCTATTTCAGAAAAAATTAAAATAAGAAGCGGAATTTCTAAAGTTGCGATGAGTTATAATGTAGAAGATATCGTGTTTTCTGCCTCCATAAATCCAAATACCATTAGTTCTATAAATTATGAGTCTGGGGGAAATAATGTGCAGTTAGAGAATGCGGCACCAAGCGGTTTACCAGGCCATAGTGATAGGGACAATTCTAACTTTACATCTGTCAATAATATGGCATTACCCGGTGAGATAAATCAGCAATTTGGTTTTATTGAAGTTCCGTTAGAAATTGAATACAGCTTACTGGACAGTAAATTTGGGCTTAACTTAATAGCGGGAGGAAGCAGCTTGTTTTTAGACGAAAACAGCATACAGGTAAATACCAATAATCAAAATACCAGGATTGGTGAAGCCAACAATATTAATAAAGTAAGTTTTACCACTAATGTTGGTGTAGGATTAGATTACAAATTAACCGATAGTTTTAAGTTGAATGTAGAACCTATTTTTAAATATCAACTTAATACTTTTGATGATGCTCCCGGCGTACGCCCATTTTACTTTGGCGTATATTCTGGAATAAGTTTTAGTTTTTAACACCTATGTAGTGAGTGGAATCCTTCAGAAGTTTTATTCTGAAGGATTTTCATTCTTTAAATCTTTAGAAAGCTCTTCAAATATTACCTGCCGGGTTTTATTTCTTAATTCCCTTCTATCTCCAGGCTCCATTCCTTCGGTATTAATAAATTGGTGGATTTTCACTCTAAGCTTCCCCGGCGATCCCGATATAAATTTATACGAAAAACGCTTTTTATTATCGTAAAAAGTAATGGGCACAATAGGAATATGATGCGCAATTGCCAGTCTAAATGCTCCATCTTTAAAAGTATCTAAAACCAGCGATCTATCTGCTGGCACGCCTCCTTCAGGGAAAATGCAAATGCTTTCACCCATATCTAATCTTCTGCGAGCCTCAGTAACTACGTTCTGTTTGCTTTTAGCGCAATTTCTATCTACGGTAATATTTGTTTTTCGGTAGAAAAAGCCAAAAACAGGAATCTTTGCCAGCTCTCGTTTCCCCACAAAAATGAATGGTTGCTTAATAATAACCAGCATCATCATAATATCTATCATAGAAGTGTGGTTGGCAACCAACATATAATTCTTCCTGGGGTCAAGCTGTTGCATTCTGGTAATTTCAGGATAAAAACCCATTCCGTATAAGATACATTTTGCCCAAATACGAGCGCAAACATAATATTTAGGATAAAGCCTTTCAGAAGAAGAGAAAATTACAAGCACGGGAAACATTACTAAAATTGGTAATACAAGAAGAATATAAAACCAAATTCTCCATAAAATAGTAAGTATTGTGCGTAGCATGTTCATAGAAACCAAAAGTACTAAATTGAACCGAGGGAATTCGGCAAAAAAAGTACCTTTGCAGAAAACAGAAAAAGCAGATGTCCAGAATTCTTACAGGAGTACAAAGTACAGGAACTCCACACTTGGGAAATTTATTGGGAGCAATTTTACCGGCTATAGAAATGGCCAATAAACCCGATAACGATTCTTTTATTTTTATTGCAGATATGCATTCGTTAACCCAAATAAAAGATGCCGAAACCTTAAGAAACAACACTTACTCTGTGGCCGCAACCTGGCTGGCTTGCGGTATAGATATTGAAAAAACGGTTTTTTACCGCCAAAGTGATATTCCGCAAACGGCAGAGCTTTCCTGGTATTTAAGCTGTTTTTTTCCTTTTCAACGCCTAACCTTAGCGCATTCTTTTAAAGATAAATCTGATAGATTAGAAGATGTAAACGCGGGGCTTTTCACGTACCCAATGCTAATGGCCGCAGATATTTTACTTTACGATGCCGAAATTGTGCCGGTAGGAAAAGACCAGCTTCAGCATTTGGAAATTACGCGAGATGTGGCTTCCCGTTTTCATTCAAAAATGGGCGAAACTTTTGTAATTCCTGAAGCGAAAGTCCAGGAAAATACGATGTATGTTCCGGGCACGGATGGTGCTAAAATGAGTAAATCTAAAGGTAATACCATAAATTTATTTGTAACCGATAAAAAGCTTCGGAAACAAATAATGGCCATCGCTACCGATAGTACTCCTTTAGAAGAACCTAAAAATCCTGATACCTGCAATGTTTTTGCATTATACAAATTAGTAGCTTCTGAAGAACAAATCGCTGAAATGCGAAAGAACTACGAGGCCGGCGGATTTGGTTACGGACACGCCAAACAGGCTTTATACGAAGTACTTTTAGAACAGTTTGAAGAACCCAGAAAAAAATATGATTATTATATGAATAATCTGGCTGAATTAGATAAAGCTTTGGAAGTTGGTGCTGGAAAAGCGAGAAATGTAGCCAATGAAGTTATAAAAAGAGTACGAACAAAAGTGGGTTACTAAATTAATTCAAATAGTTTACCGGGTAAGGGGCGTACCACGCCTTTTAATTCCATATTAATTAAAATACCCGCAGTTTTATATGAGGGAAAGTTACAGTTTAGTGCAATGCTATCTAACTGAGCTTTCCCTTCTTTTTGTAAAAATGCAAATACGCTATTTTCTTCATCATCCATGTCTACAAAAAGCTGTTTTTGAACGGCTTTTGTCTCTTTCTCTGGTTGCCAGTTTAAGAGATAAACCAAATCTGCCGCAGAATTTAATAACTGCGCTCTTTGGGATTTTATTAAATTATTGCAGCCTTTACTCAATTTATCTGAAGGTCTTCCCGGCACCGCGAAAACTTCCCGGTTATAAGAATTCGCAATATCTGCAGTAACCAGTGAGCCACCTTTTTCGGCACTTTCTATAACCACGGTTGCTTCGCTTAAACCTGCGATTATTCTGTTTCGCTTTAAGAAATTATTCCTGTCGAAGTTATCACTACTCCAAAAATCGGTAAAAAAACCGCCGTTTTCTTCTACCGAAGCTACATATTTATGATGCACTCTAGGGTAAATCTGATCAAACTCAAGCGCCAAACAACCAATTGTTTGTAAATTATTAGCAATGGCTGCCTTTTGGGCGGCAATATCCACTCCATAAGCAAAACCCGAAACGATTACCGGGTTTAACGGACTCAATTCTTCGATGAATTTTTCACAAAATGCGATCCCGCTTTGTGTAATCTTACGGGTTCCCACCACACTAATTATTCTTTGATTCTTTAAGTTGATATTTCCACGTTGGAACAACAATAACGGGCCGTCTATACAATGTTTTAATTTTTCAGGATAGTTTTCATCCTTAAAATAAAGCGTTTCAATATTGTTCTTTTCAATAAAATTTAGCTCCTGCTCTGCTGCCTTTAGGTGAGAAGCATCAAAAAAATCTTTTAAGCGAGAAACTCCAATTCCGTCAATTTTAAGTAAAGTTTGTTTCTTTTGCTCTAACACATTTTTTTGCCGATCCAAAATGCCTGATTAATTTTTTCGAAAGGGTATCTCCCAGATTTTTAATGTGTTGTAACGCCAAGACATACTGTAATTCTTCAGTAGACATAATTCTATTTTCATTAAAATTACAGAAAAAAAGGTTTGTTAATAAAATTTCTTTGGGTAACTTTAGGAGGTTCAAAATAACACCTTATTTTTGCGGCAATGAAGATAGCTAACTACATCCAGGATTTACTTTATCGTTACGAATGCGTAATATTACCCGGTTTCGGGGCTTTCCTTTCCCAAAAAGAGCCGGCTTATATAGACAAAAAAAGTGAGGTATTACATCCACCCAAGAAGGTAGTTTCCTTTAATTCGCAATTAAAAAAGAACGATGGGCTTTTAGCAAATTATATTGCTGCCACACAAAATGTATCTTATTCCACTGCGGTTAATAAGATTACTGAATTTGTGGGTAAACTGGAAGAATCTTTTAAGGAAGACGGAAAGGTTGAACTGGAAAATATTGGCCGTTTTTATTATGCCGAAGAAAAACTTCAATTTGAACCTGTTGAAAAGGTAAATTACCTAACCGATTCTTTTGGCCTGGAAAACGTAAAAGCATCTGCGATTAGTCGGGAAGTTTATAAAAAGCAAGTTGAAGAACTTGAAGAAAAAGCTCCAATACATTTCACTCCGGAAAGAAGAAAATCACCTGCTTATCTTAAGTATGCTGCTATTGGTCTTATTGCCCTGGGAATTTCAGGCTTTGCGGGTTTAAATATATATAGCAGCCAGGTTTCTAAACACAATATTGCCGAGCAACAACAAGCGCAAGAACAACTCCAGGAGCAAATTCAGCAGGCAACTTTTATAATTGATAATCCATTACCGGCAGTTACTTTTAACGTAGCCAAACAAACCGGAAATTACCATATTGTAGCAGGAGCATTTCGTGTAGAAGAAAACGCAAAAACAAAGGTTGCAGAACTTAGAAAAGAAGGCTTTAAAGCGCATCTTCTTGGCGAAAACAAATATGGCCTTCACCAGGTTGTTTATGCCAGTCACGAAAAAAGACGTGATGCCATAAATATGCTACGCAAGGTAAAATCTTCTAACGAAGGTGCGTGGTTATTGGTGCAGGAACTTTAATAGTTCTTTAAGCGGTAAATTGCGCAAAGCACCTTATTTTTGCCCAAAATTGGCAAAATGCAGGCAAAACACCCAAAGGAATCCAGAACTACTTTAACAGATTTAGTCTTACCCAGTGAAACCAATCCGCTCAATAATTTATTTGGCGGAGAACTCCTTGCGCGAATGGACCGCGCAGCCAGTATTGCTGCCAGAAGACACAGTCGCAGGATTGTGGTTACTGCTTCGGTAAATCATGTGGCTTTTAATAAAGCAATTCCGCTAGGAAGTGTAGTTACTGTAGAAGCTGCGGTTTCCCGTGCTTTTAAATCGTCTATGGAAATCTTTATCGATGTTTGGGTGGAAGATAGAGAAAGCGGAAACCGTTCTAAAGCCAATGAAGCTATCTATACATTTGTAGCCGTAGATGAAACGGGTTCTCCTGTTGCAGTGCCGCCTTTAGAGCCTGAAACAGAACTCGAAAAACAACGTTACGCCGCCGCTTTAAGAAGAAAGCAACTTAGCCTTGTTCTAGCCGGTAAAATGAAGCCAAACGAAGCTACAGAGCTTAAAGCTTTGTTTAAAGACTAACCGTCTGGGTTCTGTAAATGAAGCCTTACTCCAAAGCCAACTAGTAATAAGCTTTGCTTATTGAAATAATCGTTCAGAACTGGCGGGGTATCTATTTCCATTCTGTCCCAGCGCAATGTAGCTTTAATAAAAATCGCGGCGGTTTTATCTAACCGATATCCTAATTCGCTTCGCAACATTAAACTGTTTCCATCTTCGGTAAAACGAGAATCTGGAGCTCTACTTCCATTTTGTACCCTCCCAAAACCGGCAAGGCTATGTAAATTCCATTCTTTATTAAAAGCGTGATAATAACCCAAATGAAGGCCAAAATAATGGGAGTTAATTCTATTTATACGCCCGGTATTGCTTATATTTTCCTCTTTAAGATTTCCGCCCATAAAATTATATTGAGCTCCAATTGTCAAAAATGGAAACACAAACCAGTTAAAATCCAAACCAAAACCTAATTGGGAATAGTTCTCCCAGCTTGAATTATTTACACTATAACCTCTAAAAAATTCTCCAACAAAAAATACGGTTTCAGGATCTGTAGCTACATATTGATTTTTATGAGGTTCAGGAATGGTATCTTGCGCAGTAAGTAACAGCGGAAAAAAGATGGTGATTAGGAAAAGCTTAATAGCTAAACTCATACACAGGATTTTCGGGAGTTATTTCAACATTTATAGTATCGTAAACCGCTTCAGCACTAAATTTATAATAAAACTGAAGATCGCTGTCTTCTATAGTTTTAGCTGAAATTGTCATTTCATCTTCTCCAGGCAATATTCTATTCCAATATTCACTCTCCCCCTGAAACCAGAGGGGATTATCAAATGAATCTTCGTGAAGTTTTCTATATATTTCAGTAGAAGAATAAGAAAATTCAAAAAACAAAGTATCGTTTCTGTCCGAAGTATTATTCAGCTTAACCTGAAATTCTTGAATTTTAGGTAATTGTATATTTGTCAATTCAAAAGAATTTCCTCTCGAGCCAATAGAATCTAAAAAGTGAATAGTGCTAAATTCTTCCCGGAAATCGTCGTGATTTGGATGGTTTACACTTACCCCATAAAAACTATTATCGGTATCTAAGCTTACAAAAGAAAATTCCCCGGAAGCATTTGTAGAACTTTCTCCAAGCATTTGGGCCGGCCTTGCCCATAGCCTATCGTATTCTGAGCCCGATGCAATTACACTTATATTTTCTATCGGTGTATTTTCAGCATTTAAAATATTTCCCGATATCAGCATTCTCTTACTGCCAACCACTCCCACGTTATGCCTGACGCAACCGGTAAAAACAATAAATATTAAAAGAAGTAATACTTTTTTCATAATAATGAAGAATGAGCTTCTCTTTCTAAGATGCAGGAATTATCAAAAGGTTGCGTAAGAAAACTACATTTCCAGAATCCAATCTGCCGGATCCATCTTCTGCATGTTTTTGTAAATCAGGAAGTGTAAGGTAGTTTTTCCTGAAGTTCGGCTCGTAGCCACGGCGCCCAGTTCCTGCCCGGTATTTACCACGTCTCCTCTTTTCACAAAAACTTTCTCAAGATTATCGTAAATAGTTATGTAATCTCCATGCCTTACCATAACCGCTTTATTAGCTCCTTTCAACACCTGAACTTCACTCACGGTACCGTTAAAAACAGCGCGGGCTTTTCCGCCGGGATCAGTATCAATATTTACCCCGTTATTATTAATACTAATGGTTTTTACAACCGGGTGCGGTTGTTTTCCAAAACGGGAGGTAACAACACCAGACCTTACCGGCCAGGGCAAACGGCCTTTGTTTTTCACAAAATCGGCTGCGAGAGCTTTTGCTTCGGGAGTTAACTCGTAAACATCTCTTTCAGCAGAACCACTTTCTTCGTTGGATTTTGCAATAGACTCACGAATCATTTTCTCAATTTGCGCGTCTATTCTATTTATTTCCTGCTGTTTCTGTCTTATTTGTGCAGCAAATTCCCCTTCTTTACTTCTAATATTCTGCATTAAATCTTGCTGTGCCTTTTTATTTTTTTCCAATTGGGCACGGGTTTGCCTGTTCTCTGCGATAAGGGCATCTTTAGTTTCTTTTTGGTCGGCTAAATCGGCGTTTAGTTGCTGTAATTCTTCTGTACGCGCCTGTATCTCATCGCCCTGTTGTTTTCTGTAGTTTGTATATTGCTTCATATATTGCAGGCGTTTATAGGCCTGCAAAAAATTTTCTGAAGAAAGCAAAAACATAATTCTACTTTGGGTAGATTTACTTTTGTAAGATTTCTCAATCATACGGGCATAATCTTCCTTAAGCTGTTCTAATTCTTGCCTAAGACGGGAAATTTTATTTGTATTTGCACTAATTTGATTAGTAAGAAGGTTTGCTTGCTGGTTGGTTACTTTTATTAAATTCTCTGTGCTTCTAATTTGTTGATCCAGGTCTTCTACCTGGCTTAAAACTGAACGCTCTTTTTGTTTATTACTGCTTCGTAATTCGTTTATACGCGTAATTTCATTTCTAAGCTCTATCCGTTTTTTTTCCAGCGCCTCCCGGGTAGTTTGAGCTGATAGATTTCCAGCAGAAAGCAGTAAAAATATTAAGCAAAATAAGATGTTAGAAAATTTCTTAAGCTTCATTATAGACTAATTTCTTCATAACCCGACGGAATATCAAACGGAAAACTCAATTCTCCGCGATCAAATTCAAGAGAGCGGTATGTGAGTTCTATCCTGGTGCTGCTTCCAGCTTCATTAGCAATAATATTAATTTCTTCCGGAAAAATTTTTCCTTCTACTTCCTGAAAATCTGAATAAGTTACCGTTACACTTTTATTCTCCTGGGTTTGCGCCAGTTGCTGGGCAGCGGTTTTAAAATTTTTGGGATTCAACAGGAACATTTTCTTTATTAATCCTTCTTCAGCAGGCATAAATTGAAAGCCTTTGGCGGTTTGAGAGAATTCAAATTCTTCTTCCCTAAGATCGTAAATTGCCTGCCCTATTAGCAAATTTTGAAGTTTTTGAAAATCTAAAGGTGTCCCTAACAAATCACTTAGCAATCTAAAATCACCATCAAAATAAGTTTGACTCACTTTTTCGTAATAGCTTACTCGCGAAGGGGTAATGTAGGCTTTTGCCACCGGGAATCCCAGCACTGAAGCACTCATCCAAATCGCCTTATCTTTTTCCATTCTAAAACTAAGATTTACCGATTGGGTGCGTTCTTCGCTTTGATAAACCGTTCTTAATTTTCCGCTAAGAGTTTTAAAATCGGTTTCAGAATTATAATGACTTTCTATAATATTAGCGGCTTCGGCATTTTTAGTAGCAATCCCTTTTACTCCTTTTCGGCTTCCGCAGGAAACAACAAAAAGGCTTAACAATACCAATCCTAAAATCTTTCTATACATCTATTCAATTTCTTTAATTAATGCTTCGGCCTTCTTCAAAAATTCAACCGATTTTTCTTCTTCTCCCAGTGCTTCATGTGATCTGCTTAATTGGGTATAGAAGTCTACCTGCATTTTGGGACTATCTATTAAATAATCCAGGCCAAATGTAAGTATTTCTATGGCTTCCCGATATTCTTCCAGTTGATTTAAAGCAATTCCCTGTAATAAAAACAAAACAGGCTGTGCGGGAAATACCTCTAGCATTTCCTTACTCAAATCCCGGGCCTCTTTATACTTTTCTAACTCTATTTGCAATAAAATAGTATTCTTAACTAACTGAAAATCTTCGGTACTTTCTGCCAGCCCGGCTTCAAAAAAATTAAGCGCCTCTTCAATTTCACCTCTATTTAAATAATATTGCCCCAATTGGCCATAGAGTTTTAGAGCATTCTCACGTTCACTAAGCATTTTGCTTACCTCCATTAATTCCTCTTCAAATTCTGGATTATTATCTACAAAAAGCAGAAAATCATTTAGTACTTTAAATTTAGATTCGGGATCTATTTCTTCACTTTCAAAGACAATTTTCATTGAATTTACAGCGTCTTCTGGTTCTTGCCTTTCCAGGTGAAATTTATAAAGTGCCAAATGTACAAGGCTTGATCCAGGATTTGCAGCTAATAATTCCTGTGCAGTATTGTAAGCTTCTTCATTTTCCCCTAAATCGCTGTAGATATAAATGAGGTTGAGATAATTCTGTTCGTTTTCAGGATTATTTCTAATACTTTCTTCCAGATTTTCTATTTGTGCCGCGGTATCACCGGTGCGGGCAAAAATTTGTGTTCGTAATTTATTCCGGTAAGTGCTGGGGCCTTCCTGTTGGTCTAGTTCATCTATAGTTTGCAATGCCTCGTCATACTGCTGATTCAGTAAATAAATATTGGCAAGCTTTTCTTTATAATCATCGTCAAACTTTTGAAGTTTTACCAGGGTTTCTATAGCAGCATTATATTGCTGCGCCCGGGTGTAGCTTTTATAAAGTTCATTTAAAACATCTTCTCTTTCTGGGGCTAACTGATGGGCTTTTTCAAGGTTTGCAATCGCCTTATCATAATTCTCTAATTCATTATAATTTCTGGCCATTTCAAAATACACCACCGGATTACCAGGTTCTAACTTTTGGCATTCTTCTAATGCAAGTATAGCTTTTTCGTAATTTTCAATGCCTTTCTGTTTTAAGGCTTCAAAGAATTGCTCCTGAAATTCGTCGGTTACATTTCCAAGATCATCCTGATTTAGATCTTCAAGCACCACTTCTTTTTCCTGGGCAGAACTTTGTTGAAAGGAAAACAAGGCTCCTGAAAGCATAGCAATAATGAAGAAGTACTTTTTCATAAATAATTTTCAGGATAAAATTGAAGTAAAGAGGTTGTTTGAAGCTGAAACCAGTTCAGCCTGACGAAACCGCATTTTTCAAACAACCTCTTCAATAAGCTTATTCTAAAGTTGAATAATCGCCAATGCTAATTTGGGTAAAGTTCCCGTCAAATTTCGCAAAATTACCTATCATCGCATTATCCAGTTTTGCATTTCTCACTTCAGCAAAAGTTTGAATTAAGCTATTCTTTACTTCAGCATCAGTAATTTTAGTTCCGTCGCCTACTGAAACATTCGGGCCAATTTTAGCATTTACCAGCTCTACATTTTCGCCAATATAACAAGGCTCAGTAATTTCAGAATTAGTGATCTTTACAGAATCTGAAATCAGTTTTTCACCATCTTGGTGAAGGAAATTCAGCATTCTGCCATTGGTTTCCACTGTTACATTTTTGTTTCCGCAATCCATCCATTCATCTACGGTTCCGGTCTTAAAGATCCTGTCTTCAGCCATCATTTTCTTAATACCATCATTAATCTGGTATTCGCCACCGTGCATCAGGTTTTCATCAAGCACTTCTTCCAGCTTTTCTTTTAAAACCGCGATATCTTTAAAATAGTAAATACCAATAACCGCCTGGTCACTTACGAATTCTTTTGGCTTTTCAACCAATTCTATAATCTCGTTCTTTTCATTAAGGTTTACCACCCCAAAAGCTTCGGGATTCCCTACTTTTTTAGTCCAGATCACCGCATCTGCATCTTTGTCAAGTTTAAAATCAGCTTTTATTAAGGTGTCAGCATAAGCTACAACTGCGGGACCAGAAAGGGATTCCTTGGCGCTCATAATAGCGTGACCGGTCCCTAAAGGTTGATCCTGACGGTAAATAGAAGCTTTTGCATTTAAACCCTTTGCCAGTCCTTCTAAACTTTCTACGATATCATCTCCGAAAAATGCAGGATCACCCAAAATAAAAGCAATCTCGTCTATAGGTTGGTCAAGAACCTTTGCAATATCTTCTACCAGACGATGCACGATTGGCTTTCCAGCTACGGGAATTAAAGGTTTTGGTACTGTTAACGTATGAGGACGAAGTCGTGAACCACGACCCGCCATAGGAACTATAATCTTCATTTATTTAATATTTGTCATTTCCGCGCAGGCGGAAATCATTGATTAAAATTAATTTTATATAATATAAGCTTATTAGATAGCTTAATTACTTCCTGTACTGCCAAATCCACCCGCGCCACGAGTGGTTTCTTTCAGCGTTTCAACTTCTTCCCAGGAAATATGTTCGTGTTTAGCAATCACCATTTGAGCAACACGCTCACCATTTTCTATGGTGAATTCTTCGTTGGATAAGTTCACCAAAATCACGCCTATTTCTCCACGATAATCGGCATCTATGGTGCCGGGTGCGTTTAATACAGTGATTCCCTTTTTGGCAGCCAGGCCACTTCGTGGTCTAACCTGGGCTTCGTAACCTACCGGAAGTTCTATAAAAAGTCCGGTTTTAACGATAGCTCTTTCTAATGGTTTTAACGTAACAGCTTCAGAAATATTGGCTCTAAGGTCCATTCCTGCTGAAGCTTCAGTCTCGTAATGCGGCAGTTTGTGTGCCGATTTATTGATGATCTTTACTTGCATAGTTAAGATTGTAATATTTTAATGAGTTGTTTTCTTTCAGAAACATATACTGTTCCGAGAAAGACTATTAATAAGCTAATTCCAACGAAATAATTTCCGCGGAAAACATAAAAGGAAAATACCGAAAATAAGACGGAAAGTACTAAATAGCCGCCTATTTTTTTAAGGTTATATGGAATAGGATAATATTTTCTTCCGTAGAAATAAGAAAGGAGCATCATTACTCCGTAAGCAACCAAAGTTGCGATCGCAGAACCGGTATAGCTTATATACGGAATTAAAATAATATTGAGCACCAGGGTAAATAGTGCACCTACTACCGAGATATAACCTCCAAACCGGGTACGATCAGTAATTTTATACCAAACCGAAAGATTATGGTAAATGCCCAGAAACAGGTTTGCCAGTAAAATAAGCGGAACAATATGCATTGCCTCCCAGTAAGTACTATTCTGAATTAAAAGTTCTTTTAAAATATCTATAAAAACAATTACGGCTACGAGGATAAAACTTCCAAAAACCACGAAATACTTGGTAATAATCGCATAGGTTTCCTGGGCGTTTTTAGCTTCAGCGTGACTAAAGAAAAACGGTTCTATTCCCAGTCTAAAGGCCGTAGCAAAAAGCGTCATAAACAAGGCTAATTTATAGCAGGCCGCATACGCACCAATCTCATCTCTGGCAATATTCTGCGGAAGCAGATAATCCAACATTATCCTATCAAAAACTTCGTTTATCGAGAAAGCAAGTCCGGCGATTAAAACCGGAAAAGCATAAGACATCATAGCTTTCCAGAGTTTGCTATTAAACCTGAAATCTATTTTAAAATAGAAAGGAAGCATCATTAACAGCGTAACACTGCTGGCCACCAGGTTGGAAATAAAAATATAACTGATCTCAAAATCTGGAACATAAATACTTTGGAAAACTGAATTTTCTAAAGCCAAATCTTCCAAAAACAGTAAAAAGAAAATATTTAACCCCAGGTTTATGCAAACATTTATGATCTTAATTACAGCAAAACGCATAGGTTTTTCAGCTGCTCGAAGCCAGGTAAACGGTATAATAACCAGGGCGTCCAGGAATAGAATCCAAATAACCAGTTGAATATATTTAACCGGGATATTTACCATTTCCGCAATAAAATCCTGCACTAAAAAAGCCGCAGCGAAGAACACTAAAGAAGTCGTAACCAGAGACCAGCCGGAAGTACTTAGTACTTCTTTGCTATTCTTCATTTTATTGTAAAACCTAAAAAATGCGGTTTCCATCCCATAAGCAAGGATGACATTAAAAAACACAAAATAGGCGAAGATTATAGAAACTTCGCCATATTCTGCTTTTGGTAAAACGTGGGTATAAAGTGGTATTAATAAAACATTCAGCATACGCGGCAACACCGTGGCGAGGCCGTAAATAAATGTTTGCTGAAATAGTTTTTTAAAGGTACTCAACAGGAGAGAAAATTAGATTTTAGTTCTGTTCTTGGATTCCTGTTAACTTGTAATATTTGGTTTTCTCATTCTGGGAAAACACGAGAATTGCTTCATCATCTTCAATCTCAAAAGGCATTTGTTCTGTTTTTTGTGGTACCCTATTTTTGTTTTCTTCAGCAGGATCAGAGCTCATAATATCCATACCATTGGTACCGAAATTAGCAATAAATAAATTGGTTTGTTCGCTATCCTGAACCAATGGAGATTTCATTCCTCTAAAATAAACACTTTTCAAATTCACACGATTATCCTGAATAACGGCCACAGGAATGTGGAGATCTAACCCATTTTCACCCTGGGTATAATAAATACCCTGAAACTGTGCGGGTGCGCGCTCCTGCAGTTCTTTATTGCTACCGCAACCTGTAATTAAAGTTAAAGCGAATATACTGCTGAATAAAAAAAGTAGTTTTTTCATAATAGAAAGTTTGTTGTTTAAAAGTACAAAAACAAAACGCATACCAAATAAAAAACCCGTAGTTAACTTACGGGTTTTTAGAACGGAATTACTTCCGGAATATTATTTTTGGTTTTATCCATTCAATGCTTCGGCACCACCAACAATCTCAAGGATCTCATTGGTAATAGAAGCCTGTCTCGCTTTGTTATAAGACAATTTAAGATCGTCTCTTAGCTCTTTGGCATTATCGGTTGCCTTATGCATAGCCGTCATACGAGCGCCGTGTTCTGAAGCGAAAGAATCTCTTAATGCTTTAAACAATTGCATTTTTAAAGATTTAGGAATAAGCTCTTTTACGATTTCGATCTTTGATGGTTCGAAAAGATAATCCAACTGTTTTTCTTCTTCGGTATCAAATTGTTCAATGGGCAAAAATTGCTCATGCTGTACAATTTGAGTAGCCGCATTCTTAAACTGGTTGTACACCAATACTATTTTATCATATTTTTCGTCTAAGAACAACTGCATCAATTCTTCTGCGATTTCAGATACGTTTTCAAACGTTAGATCGTCGTAAATTTCGTTGTTATTCTTATATACTTCGAAGTCCTTTTTAAGAACATCATTGGCTTTTTTACCTAAAGTATAAAGTGAAACATTTTTAGACTGGTCATCGTTTTTGGTTTTATACCTAACGCCTTTTACAATATTAGTATTAAAAGCACCTGCAAGACCTTTGTTAGATGAAATAGCAACAACCAATACGTTTTTTACCTCACGGTCTTCGGCGTATTTACTGCTGGTATCATCATCCAGGGTTGCACTTAAATCCTGTAACAGCTGGGTTAATTTTTCAGAATAAGGTCTCATTTGCGTAATTGCATCCTGAGCCCTGCTCAACTTTGCCGCCGACACCATTTTCATGGCGCTGGTGATTTGCATCGTTGAAGATACTGAAGTAATCCTGCTACGTAATTCTTTTAAGTTTGCCATTTTATTTAGTATTGAGTATCGAGTATTTAGATTTTAGACAAAATACTCGATACCTATAATTTATTTAAAGTTTAAATATGAACTTAAGTTTCTAACTACTCTAAGCTCAATACTCAATACTATTTTTTATACTTAGCTGAAAGCTCTTTCGCTACTGAAACTAAAGTATCTGTAACTTCATCGGTTAATTTACCGGCTTTTAGAGTATCTAAAACATCTCTGTGTTTAGTATCTAAAAACTGTAAATAATCTCTTTCAAATTCTTTTACTTTTTCTACCGGCACATCCTTTAGCAAGTTTTTAGAACCTGCATAAATAATTGCGATTTGGTCTTCTACCGGGTAAGGATCGTTTTCTGCCTGTTTAAGGATTTCTACGTTACGCTTACCTTTTTGAATAACTCTTAAAGTGGTTGGGTCAAGGTCTGAACCGAACTTAGCAAAAGCCTCTAATTCACGGTATTGTGCCTGGTCTAATTTTAAAGTACCGGCAACTTTTTTCATCGACTTAATTTGTGCTGAACCACCTACACGAGATACAGAAATACCAACATCAATCGCAGGACGAACCCCCGAGTTAAATAAATCTGAAGTTAGGAAAATCTGTCCATCGGTAATCGAAATTACGTTGGTTGGGATATATGCTGAAACGTCTCCTGCCTGAGTTTCAATAATTGGAAGCGCGGTTAAAGAACCTCCTCCTTTTATTTTTCCTTTAAGAGAATCAGGAAGATCGTTCATATTTTGTGCAATGTCGTCGTCATCAATAACCTTTGCTGCACGCTCTAATAATCTTGAGTGTAAGAAGAAAACATCTCCAGGATATGCTTCACGTCCCGGTGGGCGACGTAAAAGCAAAGATACCTCACGGTAAGCAACGGCTTGTTTAGAAAGATCATCGTAGATAATCAAAGCCGGGCGACCGGTATCCCTAAAATACTCTCCAATAGCTGCACCGGCAAATGGAGCATAAACCTGCATTGGAGCAGGGTCTGATGCATTTGCGGCCACTATGGTAGTATAAGCTAAAGCTCCTTTATCTTCAAGTACTTTGGCAATCCCTGCAACGGTTGAGGCTTTTTGCCCAATCGCTACATATATACAATGTACAGGTTCCCCTGCATCATAAAATTCTTTTTGGTTAAGAATGGTGTCAATACAAACGGTAGTTTTACCGGTTTGACGGTCACCAATCACAAGCTCACGCTGTCCTCTACCTACAGGGACCATCGCATCAATAGATTTGATTCCTGTTTGCAACGGTTCTGTTACCGGCTGACGGTAAATTACACCTGGCGCTTTACGCTCTAATGGCATTTGAAAAGTTTCCCCTTCAATATCACCTTTACCATCTATAGGCTGTCCTAAAGTATCTACTACACGACCTACAATTCCTTCACCAACATTGATGGAAGCAATTCTTTCGGTTCTTTTTACTACAGATCCTTCTCTAACATCCTTAGAAGGCCCTAATAAAACGACACCTACATTGTCTTCCTCAAGGTTTAGTACCATTCCTTCAAGGCCGCTGTCAAACTGAACCAATTCTCCGTATTGCGCGTTGGCTAAACCATACACATTGGCGATACCATCACCAACAGTAAGAACAGTTCCCACCTCGTCTAAAGAGGCTCCGCTTTCAAAACCTGATAATTGTTTCTTTAATATTGCTGATACTTCAGCAGGATTTACTTCTGCCATAATTATTTAAGATAAAATGCCACTATAATCTCGTGACTGTTTTTATTAAATTTTTCAAAGCCCATTATAGGCATTTTATAAATAAGACCAAAAACGATTCGAAACTGCTTTTGACCGACAAATTTTATATAGTAGAACTATATGAATTATCTTTTAATTCTCTTTTTAACCTATTGAGGTTTCGGGATACGCTGGCGTCATATTGTAAATCGCCAATTCTTAAAACAAAACCTCCTATAATATCTTTATTGATAACATTTTTAATCTTAGCGCCGGCTCCGGTTAATTTCTTTACCTTGGCTAAAATCTTTTCTTCTAGTTCTGCTGTTAATGGAACTGCGGTAGTCACTATAGCTTCCTGAGACTTATTCAAGGTATTGTAACGTACTATATAATTTCTTGCTACAAGATCAAGAAGATTAATTCTTCCATTTTCAATAAGTACATCAAAACTGCCCTGAGTAATTTCACCGGCATCTTTAAAGATTTCCTTTAAACTGGCTTTTTTAACCGATGAGTTTACAACCGGACTTTTAAGCATATCGGCAAGATCTGGACTACTTGCAATGGTTTGAGAAATTTGCTGCATATCTGTAAAAACAATATCTGCTGTATTTTTCTCTTTTGCCAAGTCCAAAATTGCTTTGGCGTAACGTTGTGCTGCCCTGGTTCCTTTCATTACATCTTAGTTTAAGGTAGCGTCTTTCAACATCTTATCTATCATTTGATGTTGTTTCTCTTCGGTAGATAATTCTTTTCCAATCACTTTTTCAGCAATCTCAATAGAAAGTGTAGCTACCTGGTTTTTAATATCGGCCATTGCTGCACGCTTCTCCATCTCGATGTTTTCTTTAGCTTTGGCTACAATTTTATCTGCCTTTTCCTGGGCATCGCCTTCAGCTTCAGCAATCATCTTCTCCTTCAACTGGCGTGCTTCTTTAAGCATTTCGTCTCTTTCGGCACGAGCTTCCTGCAATAATTTTTCATTATCTGCCTTAAGATTTTGCATTTCTTTACGCGCATCTTCAGCAGAAGCAAGGGCTTCATTAATAGATTCTTCACGGGTTCTTACCGCACCAAGAATTGGCTTCCAGGCGAATTTGGCAAGAATAAGCATCAGCACTAAAAATACGATGGTTTGCCAAAATATTAGACCAACTTCTGGAGTAATTAAATCCATAATTCTTTATTTATATAATACCGTTAACATCATTTTTTTTAAAAAAGCCCATTCGCAACCAACCGTTACGAATGGGTTTTTGAAATCTTCTTAGGTGGTCAATACACCTAAAAGCGCAGCTACAACTCCAAAAAGAGCAACACCCTCTACAAGTGCAGCAGCAATAATCATTGCAGTCTGGATTTTTCCAGAAGCTTCTGGTTGACGGGCAATAGCGTCCATTGCGGCACCGCCAATTTTACCAACGCCAATAGCGGCTCCAACAACTGCTAATCCAGCTCCTAAAGCTGCAAGACCTACGTGTAATAATTCCATAGTATAAAAATTAAAAATTAAAATTAATGATGTTCATGTTCCGCAACCGCCATCCCAATAAACAGGGCCGACAGCATTGTAAAAATAAACGCTTGAAGGAATGCTACTAACAATTCCAGTATTGTGATGAAAAGGGCAAAAGGAACCGAAATCCCGGCAACTCCAGCGCTTTCCAATATAAATATCAATCCAATTAAACTCAATATAATAATGTGACCCGCGGTAATATTCGCAAATAAACGAATCATAAGTGCTACCGGCTTAATGATTAAGCCAAGCACCTCTACCACCGCCAAAATTGGCTTCACAAAAGTAGGTATTCCCGGCATCCACAAAGTATGTTGCCAAAAATCTTTATTTCCGTTAATTAAAATTAAAGCAAGGGTAAAAAGACCTAAAGAAACGGTTACCGCGATATTTCCTGTTACGTTGGCTGCACCTGGCAACAAACCTAAAAGGTTAGTGATCCAAATAAAGAAGAACACTGTTAATAAAAACGGCATAAACTTCATATACTTCTTATCACCAATTTGAGGTCTTGCGATCTCATCGCGAACAAAAAGCACTAAAGTCTCTAAAATATTATTGAAACCAGCAGGAGCTTTTTTATTCTTTTTGTGGTGACCGGCCAAACCGAAGAAGAAAATCAACATTAAAATAACAGTTAAGAACATAGCAGCTACGTTCTTGGTTATAGAAAAATCCCAGGGTTTACTGGCATTTAATACGTTATGCTCTTCATCAAACTCCACAGTTTCTGCACCTGCGTCTAATTTGTAAATATCTTCGTGATAATTCACAAAACGCATCCCATCTTTTTCTACCACGTGATGCCCTTCGGTATCGTGATGAAATTCACTAGACATAAAAGTTACAAAACCACCTTCTTCAGTAAAAAGAATTACCGGTAATGGCAATGTAAAAGAACTATCTCCTTCCCCAAAGAAATGCCAGCCGTGAGAATCACCAATGTGGTGCATAATCATATCGGTAGGATTAAATTCTTTAGATTCTTCTGCCTCCGGATCTGCTTTGGCAAAAGCGTTAAAAGGAAGTAAGGCTAAGGCTAGTGTAAACGTCACTATAATCTTTAAAGATTTATGTGCTATCATAGTACCTGGTCTGCTTAAAATTATGGGCTTTAAATTCGGCTGCAAAGGTATACTTTTAATTTTTATTTGAAAGCACCCCAACTAAAATTTTAGCAAAAGCGTTATTTTTATCATTATAACTGATAAACAGTATTTTAAGTCTTGTTTATTAGTTTCACTGCGTACAGGGTCTCAAAGACCAAAAACAAAAAGTAAGGAATAAAAAAAGCAAGAACATTTACAAAGACTGCATTTACCTCGCTCAAGACTAATGGCAGCAAAAAAATTACCGCCACTACCATTTTAAACAAGCTTAATCCCATAAATGCAAACCCGGTTTTATCGGTGAAATTCTTATAAACAAAAACCAGGCTTAAATAAATTAGAAATGTGGCCAGAAAATGAAAAAGATAAATACTAAAACTACTATAGTAAAATTCTACTTCAAATACATACTGCTGTAATAGGAATTGAATAAGCCATAGTAAAATACTAAAAGGAAGCAATCGCTCTAGGAAAGCTAATAATTCATTTTTCATTTTTTTCGTCTTCTTCGCTCATTTTAATTACACTTCTATAAACCTGGTAAAGCGCTATAAAAACGCCCAACAAGGATAAGGAAATTGTAAATGCCGAATATTTATTCGGAAATTTCCCGTCTAACCAAATGCCCAATAACACACCTCCGGCGATAATAATTCCCATCTGGAAAGCAATATTCACAAAACCCAGGTATTTATTTAAATTATCGTTTTTCATAATTTAAGCTGAAAAAATCTTAATTGATCGGTTGTGGGTATTCTTCTAAATTCTTTTGAATTTGTATAATCCTATAATTTTCTGAGGAAATAGGCATTGATTCTTGTTCCACTAAATAATCTTCATTTATTTGAAGTAATTCAGCAAAACCTTCTGCACGATTAAGATCTTCAAGGCCGTGTACCATTACAAAAATCGTTTCCGGATTATAAACATCTATAGAAACTGAAAGATGATCGTATTTAATTTCTGAAATCGCTGTCTCTATTTTTTCTTTTAAGGCTGAAGCTGCTTCCTGTTCTGAAATATCAAACCTGTAAAGTAGTTTATAATTCTGCTGAAGACTGTCGGTATTAAATTCCAAACCACTTAACTGTGGAATTGTTTTATTTAAAATTCCCTGGGCTTTTTTTCCTTCCTGGGTTTGCGGATAGGTTAAAGCCACGTGATTTAATGCATTTTTATAAGCTTCCAAACCTAAAAGTCTTCCGCTGGCCTGGGCTTTTAAAAGTTCAAGCTTTGCAACAATGGGATCTCCAGCAAATTCTGAAATATAACGGTTTGTTTCAGCAATAGCCTTTTCAAAATTTTGTGCCTCAAAATTTCGGTAAAGTTCTGCATAAATTGCTTCATGAGAATTTTCATCTTCTCTAATACTTTCAGGATTCAAAATATAGGCGGCATAGCGGGAATCTGGGTAATTCTCCAAAATTTCCTGCTTCATTTCTTCAGCCCTAAAACTTTGATTTGTGGCCTGGTAAATCTGGTACAAATTATACATAGAAGGCAAAATAAGGCGTTCGTCTGAAGAAATTTCTAAAACAGCCTCCAATCTATCCTGCGCCATTTTATATTCCCTGAAATTCTCTTTATAAATTATTCCGAGTTGATAATACGCAAAATCCCTGTCCCGGGTTATGGTATCCAAAACGGCCAAATCTGTCGGGATTTGATCTATGTAGGTATAAGGATCCAGCCGCGGATCGTTGTCTAAAACCTGCTGTGAAAGCCCGGCTTCTTCTGCCACTGCATCTTCCCTTTCAAAACTAACTTCTGCCCAGCGCCAGTTATCTGCTAACGGCCTATCTCCCCACTGATTCAAAAATTCCTGTCTCCCCTGTTGAACCCTCACTTCACTATAAAAATAAAAAGTACGCGCAGAAGCTGGTGGCTGCCTGCTTTCTATGGCCGGTAAATTCACAGGCATAGCAGCTGCATTATTATCGGCTTCTAATTTAGCTCGTAAATCTGTGGTATAATTCTTAAAATAATCCAGTTGTTCAGCCGGCATCATTTGGCTTAACTGCAAGATGCTATCGTTTTTATAAGCTATGTCTTCATACCTAATAACATCTTCCAGGTTATCCCTTTTCTTTTTTATAGTTCTAAATTCTCTTAGTTGCGGATCCATCTCTGCCAGGGTACTGTCAAAATATTTACTGGCGGCCAGGTAATTGCTTCGGTCAAAATTAATATTGGCCAGGATTTCATAATTAATGGAACGTAAATAAATATCACTCGCCGGTTCACGCAGCGATTTTTTATAATATTCTACCGCAGTATCTACAGAATCTAAACGGTTATAATATTCACCAATTTGGAAATAAATTTTATCTAAAAATGGTCGATTTTCGCGGTCTTCTTCCAATTCACGAAGCATTTCCCGCAATTGGTATTTATTGCCCTGCCCCATTTCAAAATTCCGGGCTTTTTGCACATAGGCATTAATCATATAAATTCTAGGGGCTTTCCTGTTCAAATCTATCACTTCATCAAAAGCAGCGTTTGCTTCAGAAATTTCTCCCAATCGATTATGAAGTTGGCCAAGAATATAGAAATAGCGTCCTTTTTCTTCGTTGTTTTCGGTAAATTCGGCTGCATTCCTTAAGGGAACAACCGCACTGTCTAAATGCCGCAGATTGATATAAGCCTGGGCCATAGTTGCACTGGCATCAGCAATATCCTGTTCTTCAAGATGCTCTAAATCCAGTACTTTTTTGAGATTATTCACCGCAAGACGATTATTATCCAGGCGCATATGGGTTTTTTCTCGCCAAACACGGGCGTGAATAATATTGTTGCTGGCAGGATAACGTCTTAAAATATAATTGAAAGCTTCTAACGCTGGAATAAAGCGTTGATCAAAATACCGGGCTTTTCCCAGCAATAAATAAGCTTCATCTATTTGCGGATTTCTTTCTTTTCCTTCTATCAGCATCGAGTGCCGCTGAATTGCTTTTACCGCTTTTTCTTCGGCGTAGCCAAAATTCTGATTTCTGATGCTATCTGGCAAAACGATGTTTTCATCAATTTGCATACGCTCAATGGGTAAGATATCCCAGTAATTATCGGCGTAGTTTTGGTTGAGTTCCTCCTTACCTTGCTCCAGGCCTAAATTACCGTTATAGAGCGTATTATACTCTGTAGTAATGGCGTGCCAGTTTCGGTTTACAAAGGTGTTATTTTTGCGTGAACAGCCAGCGATGCTCCCAACCAGGAGCAACAATAAAGTAAGTTTGGTAATTGTATTCAAAATTAACCGGTTCTCGATGGCTTTATAACTAAAAATCAGTTTGTTTAGTGTGCAAAAATACGCTTCTTTTTACAAACGCAAACCAATTTGCTACAGTTCTTCAGCCTGAGCCGCGCCTACTTCACCAGAAAAATAACTTTCCAATTCGTTTAAAGTAGCCTCAGAAGTTTTAATATCTTTTACCGGTATACCTTTAGCTAAAACCACAATTCGCTCACACACTTCGGTCACGTGAATAAGGTCATGACTGGAAATTAATACAGTGGTTTCACGATTTTCGGTAAGATCTTTAATAATCTTTTTCAATCGAATTTGAGTTGTTGGATCTAAATTGGCAAAAGGCTCATCTAAAATCACCACTTTGGGATTTCCTATTAGCGCCGCAACAATTCCCACCTTTTTCTGATTCCCTTTAGAAAGGTCTCGTAAATATTTTCTACGTCCAATAATTTCTCCATGGAAGAAATCTTCAAAATTGGCTAAAAAAGCATCAATATCAGCTTTATTAGCGCCACGTAAATCCCCTACGAAATAAAAATATTCTTCGGGAGTTAAATAGCCAATAAGGAAACTTTCATCTATAAAAGAAGCGGTAAAAGGTTTCCAGTCTTCACTCTGGCTTACGGTGATCTCGTTATTAAAAATATTCCCCGTGGTTGGCTGAATTAAATCCAACAATAAACTGAAAAAAGTGGTTTTACCGGCACCGTTGTTACCAACCAGGCCAAAACTTTCTCCTGTTGGAATATCAAGATGATCTATATTTAGAACTTTTGTGCCTCCGTATATTTTACTAAGGTTTGTAGCAGTTATCATATTTATAAATTTTATTCGCCGGTTTGTTTAAAACCATTAATCATTGCGTATTTTCTTTTTTGGTAAACTCCGGCAATGTATTTCATTAAACTAGATCGCAATAGCAGACCAAGAATTCCCAAGCCGGAAAGCCCAATTAAACCAGCTTCAAATCCTATGAAATAATCCAGAAGCCAGAAGATTAAAATTGGTAAAAACATTAAGGGTAGGCCAACTATCCATTGAGCTGCGCCTGTGCCCTGATAATTCATAAACGGACTTTTATCCAGGTCTATTCTCTTTTTATTAAAAGAGCCTGAATACAGCAAAATAGGAACATTTACGCCAATATTATATAAAGCGGCCACCATATTTATCAATAAAATATTCCAGCCAAAATAAATATAAGGTGTGCTTAAAATAGCCAGTATTATTACGCTAAAGCTAATTAACATCGCTTTGGAAGACAGGTAATCTTTTAACGGGATGTTTTGCGACATAATCATTGGATAATAAGATGCATCCCAGGAAGGCACAAATTGACCAAAATTGATCATAAAAATTCCGGTCATAAAAATACCGACAAATACATACATAGCTGGATGCCCATACATATCGCTAGGGTAAATAAATAAACCGTAGCACAACAAAAGCAAGGACATATAAATTGTTGTTTTTGGTCTTTTATTTCTCCAAATTAGTTTTAAATCTAATTGAAGAAAAGGCGCAAGGGCTCCAAATTTTTTAGTCCAAACAAAATCTTTTGTATCGGCATCTTTTTGTTTTTCCTTTAAACCGGCATCGAGATAAAACTTGCTTTCCAGGTTAAGTTGGTTCCATTTATAAAAAGCAATTACCAGAATTATAGGTACAATAGCCAGGTAAGGGTTTAAAACCAGGTAATCCATCATTTTGCCAAACCAGAAACTTATCTCAAAAACTTCAAAATATTCCAGTGCGCCCAAAATCACTACTAAAAGAATGGCGGGAATTAATGCTTTTAGATTATCGGTAAATTTCTTTTTAATAATAAAATTTAGAAAATTTATGCATTGAGTTGTGGCAATCATCGCTACCATCCAACCCAGAATATTCCAGATTCCATAATCACCTTTATAAATGCAAAAAATTCCGAAGGGAATAATTATAAATAATGGCAGAAAGTTAAAAAAGGAATACATAGACTTAAGCAGTACAAAATTCACCGCTTTTCGTCTGGGAATTGGCAAATTTAAAAGTGGTTTTATATCTAAAACCGGCAGTGTTTGCAGCATAAACCTAAAACCGAGTTCAAAAACCAGCCACAGTAAAACAAAACGGTTTACCATTTGTAAAGGATCCTGGTCTGGAAAAGTTTCCTGCAGCAAAGGATAAAGACCAATTCCCAAAGCGAGAAATGCTACAGAAAAATATAAAGCCAGGAAAATAAGCAGAACTTTTAATCCAATACTCTTCCCCACACTTGCGGAACGGAAAAAAGATTTCCATTCTAACCATAAAAACCGTTTAAACATAATTTAATAATTTAACCCATTAACGGGATTAAAAATACTAACCCAAAATGATTAAATACCCAAAATAAAACACCAGTATAATCAGGTTACGGGCATATTTACCTTACATGTATAGAAATTTAGGTATTTGTTACACTCTTTAATTTCACATACTTTGTATTTTTGCCAAAAATAAATTTTTGATGAGTCAGTTTTTTCCGTTAGAAATAAAAGAAGTTATTAGGGAAACCCCGCAGGCAGTGAGCTTGTCGTTTAATATTCCAGAAAATTTAAAAGAAGAGTTTAAGTTTGACGCGGGCCAATATATTACGATAAAAATAAAATTAGGCGACGAAGAATTAAGACGTGCTTATTCGCTTTGCTCGGCACCAAATTCAGGAGAATTCAAAGTTACCGTGAAAGAAGTTGAAGGCGGTAAATTTTCTGTAATTGCCAATAATAAACTTAATGCCGGCGATGTTTTAGATGTTCACCCGCCAGAAGGGAAATTTATTTTAAAACCTACCGGTGAAGCTAGAAATTATGCAGCCTTTGCAGCAGGAAGCGGGATTACCCCGGTGCTTTCTATTATAAAAACTGTTTTAGCCGAAGAACCAAAAAGTCGGTTTGTACTTACTTATGGAAATAAATCTCCAGAAGAAACTATATTTTTCAAGGAATTGCTGGAACTTCAGGCTAAATTCCCCGATAGACTTTTTATTGAATTTGTATATAGTCGTACCCGGGAAGACAATTCACATTTTGGAAGAATTGAAACCAGTACGGTGAATTTTGTGGTGAAAAACAAGTTTAAAGACCACGCCTTTGATGCTTTTTACCTCTGTGGACCTGAAGAAATGATTAACCAGGTAAGCGATGTTTTAAAAGAAAACGGCGTTACCGAAGACAAAATTCTTTACGAACTTTTTACTTCTGAAGAAACGGGAGCTATAGAAACCAATGTAGAAGGCCAAACTGAACTTACCATTATGGTAGACGATGAGGAAACCACTTTCTCTATGGATACCAAAGAAACGGTTTTAGACGCCGCTTTGGAGCACGATTTAGATGTGCCTTATTCCTGCCAGGGCGGAATTTGCAGCAGTTGTATTGCCAGGATCGTAGAAGGAAAAGCCGAAATGCGTAAAAATCAAATCCTTACCGATGAAGAGATTGCAGAAGGCTTGATTCTTACCTGCCAGGCGCAACCGCTTACCCCAAAACTAAAGGTAGATTACGACGATGTATAGTTTCTTACCGGAAAAGTCTGAAAAGCTTACCTTGTAGGAACAAAAAATATTTATGCTGAAACTCAAAAATGTCTCCTTTGCCTATGCTGAAGAACCGGTTTTAAAAGATATCGGTTTTACACTGGAAAAAGGAGAAAACCTATCTGTAATTGGGGAAAGCGGCTGCGGAAAAAGTACGTTACTAAAACTTATTTACGGCCTGCTGCATACCGATGGCAAGATTTTTTGGGGAGAAAAAGAACTTTTAGGCCCCAATTTTAACCTTGTGCCAGGCGAGCCGTTTATAAAATATCTCGCGCAAGATTTCGATTTAATGCTTCCTTTAAGTGTTGCTGATAATATTGGGAAATATCTTAGTAACCAATATCCTCAAAAAAAGAAAAAACGTATTAAAGAGTTACTGGAAGTTGTTGAAATGACCGAGCTAGCCAATAAAAAAGCGAAACTCTTAAGCGGTGGGCAACAACAGCGCGTAGCTCTGGCAAGAGCACTGGCCAATGAACCCGAATTGCTTTTACTGGACGAACCTTTTAGCCATATAGATCATTTTAGAAAAAATAATTTACGCCGCAGACTTTTTGATTATTTAAAGGAAAACAATATCACCTGCATTGTCGCCACCCACGATAGTACCGATGCACTTTCTTTTGCCGATAAAACCATTGTTTTAAAAAACGCAAAAATTTACGCTGAAAATTCTCCGGCAGAATTATATCAAAATCCGCCTAATAAGTATGTGGCGTCCCTCTTCGGCGATGTAAATGAGTTAATACTAAAGGAGCTGACTGAAGATGAAAGCAGTCGAAAAAAAGTAATTCTTTACCCCGAAGAAATTAAACTTACCCAAAAAGCAGGAATTAAAGCCGAAGTAAAAAAATCCTGGTTTAAAGGCGAAACCTGGGTAATTGAAGCCGATTTAAACGGGAAAATCATTTATTTTAATCATTCGAAAGCTTTAAAAGAAGGGAAAAAGATAAGTCTCAAAGTTTCCGAAAAATTAATTAAATCAAGGTTGAAGTAGTTTAAGCTTTGCCACAAATACACGAATTGTTTTAGTCTCTTTTCCGAAGTTTTTTTCTTCAATCTTAGCGTCAAACGAGCCACTCAGGAGCGCGGTAATCTTTGGAATGACTGTTTCAGTTGTGCAGATTGCTTCAGTCGTACCTTCTTCCTTGGCACAGTATTTATAGATATTTGCTCGGGAAAAAATATTAAAGCTCCTCCCATTTTTTCAAGGGGAGGTGGCCGTAGGCCGAAGGGGTTTGATATCAAAAAGTTTTTCAGTTGTTATTTTATCGGTTGTCCAACCACCCCGTTCTTCAGCTGCGCTGAATTCATTCCATCCTTTGAAAGTAGGGGAGCTATTTTATAGAATATTCGTGAATTCGTGCCTAATCATTTTAATTTAAAAGACTTCCAAAATTTCAGCTGATTTTCCATTAAATGTAATTTCTTCACCGGCTTTTTTATGAAGCAATAATTGCGCGATTGGGGAATTGGCGCCAATGGCAAAATACTCTTCGCCATCTACAATAATACGATCTGCCGGGATCGCGATAAAATAATTAGCCATATTGGTCTTTACCGCAGTTCCTAATTGAGCGGAACCATTGTTAGTTCGGCTTTTAGCAACATTAAGCGTATTTCTTAGATTTTTAAATTGCTGTAGCTGTTCGGCTAGTTTATTTATTTCCAGGTTTATCATTTCCCGGCCGGTTTCATATTTATCGCCCGCACTGCTTTTGGTTTCGTTTTCCAGATCACTTTCAAGTCCGGCCATAGCAGCTTCAATACGCTTTATACGTTCGTCCACATAAGCTTCACAGGCTATATAAAGTTTTTCTTTTATTGCATTCATAGATTATTCTCTTTTTGAAATATGAGAAGTTTGTAGAATCGTCATCCTGAATTTATTTCAGAGCATGCTCCGATATTTGTTCGGAGTTCTAAGCGTTCATTAATCCTCACCAATTAAAAAACTGAAACCAGTTCAGATTGACGGTAATTTTTTTACTGATTTACTCTAAACTAAACTTCCCGTAATTCTGCATTTGCCTTACAATCCAGTTTTTTCTTTGATTTATATAATTACTGGCAGGATTTGCCCGGTATTCTCTAGGATTCGGTAAAATAGCCGCAATTGCAGCAGCTTCGTAGACAGAAAGATTTGCAGCCGATTTGTTAAACCAATGCTGTGCAGCAGCTTCTGCGCCGTAAATTCCGCGGCCCATTTCAATACTATTTAGATAAACTTCTAAAATTCTTTCTTTACTCCAAAAAGTTTCGATCAAAAAAGTGAAATATACCTCCAGGCCTTTTCTTAACCAATTTCTCCCCGGCCATAAAAATACATTCTTTGCGGTTTGTTGGGAAATTGTGCTGGCGCCGCGTACCCGCTTTCCTTTCTGATTATCTTCAATGGCCTTTTCTATAGCTTCAATATCAAAACCATTATGTTTTACGAAATTTTGATCTTCACTGGCAATTACGCCAAGTTGCAAATGCCGGGAAATATCTTGTCGTGGCACCCAGGAATGTTGAATTTTCTCCTCAGGATTTTCAAAATATCGAATAGCCATTAACGGCGTAAACGGTACCGGAAACCATTTGAACAGCAATACAATTAAAAGCGAAAACAGGAGTAAAATTCCTGCAAGTTTCAATAGAAATTTGAATATTTTTTTAATCATTTTATCAATTCTGAAAGTTCTTTCCCTACTAAACTGCCAATAGCAACACCCATTCCGCCAAGGCGAACTCCGCAAAAAACATTATCTGAAATTTGTTTAACGACCGGATTTTTCTGCTTTCCAACGCCCATAATACCGCTCCAGCGTTCATCGATCTCAAAAGCAGTTTCAGGCAAAATTGTGGTTTTTAGTAATTTCTCCAGTTTTTGCTGAATAAGTTTCGTTTGAGCGATTTCGGTAGTTTCTTCGGTTTTAAAATCCAGGTTTCTGCCACCGCCAAAAAGAATACGATCGTCAATATTTCTGAAATAATAATAACCCTTATCCAAATGAAATGTACCCTTAATTTCCAGGTTTTTAATCGGTTTGGTGATCAAAACCTGGGCGCGGGCGGGTTTTACCTGAGCAATTCCCAATTTTTCTGAAAATCCATTAGTAGCGATCAATAATTTATTTGCTGAAAAATCTAATTTATCGGTTTTAATCTTTACTGAGTTCTTTGTTTCTACAAATCCTTCAACTGTAATATTATTCAGGATTTTGATGCCGGACTTCTGCACTTTATGTAGCAGAGCTTCCATCATTTTCCCGGTATTTAATTGCCCTTCAAATTGATTAAAAATGAGTTTTTTTTGAATATTTTTAAATCCAAAACTGTCTTTTTGAACACTAAAAACAGCGTCTCCAAATATTGGTTTCAGCATTTTATTAAGTTGTGGTAAAGCCGACCTACATTCTTCAAAAAGAGTTATATCCTCATTGACAAAAAGTTCGTAACCGCCATATTCTTTATAGCGAATATTTTGATCTCCAAGATTCTTCCGAAGCAATTTTAAACCTTTTAACCGTTTTTGTACTAGTTGTAGCACTTCCTCTTCAGAATGTGAATTTAGATCGTCAAGAATCTCTGAAACACTTCCAAAACAGGCAAATCCGGCGTTTTTTGTACTCGCACCATTGGGTAAAATTCCGCGTTCCAAAATCAGGATTTTCGATTTCGGGAACCGTGTTTTTAAATCAAGCGCACAATTTAGCCCGGTAATTCCGCTACCTACAATACAAAAATCGATATTTGAAAACCAGGTTTTGGTTTCCCAGTAAGAAAAGTTCATTGAATGAGTTAATTTTCAATGAAAATACGAAATTAAAAAAGGAGGCTGTCTGAAAATTCTAATCAACCTGGTTTAAGTTCAGAGCATATTTGTATTTGTAACTTGTTAGATTCTGATACAATCCCTGCTGAACGACAGGGCAGGTTCAGAATAACGTAAATCCAGTAAATAAAAAGACCTCACAGGTTTTGGAAACCTGTGAGGTCTTATATTTAGATTCACTGAAAAAACTTAATCCTCTTTTTCGAGTGGTTTCATTTTAAAATCTTCCATAAACTTAGTGGTGTAGTTCCCTTCAATATAATCGGGGTGATCCATAAGTTGCCTATGGAAAGGAATCGTTGTTTTTATCCCTTCTATTACAAATTCATCTAAGGCGCGTTTCATTTTATTGATCGCTTCTTCCCTGGTTTGGGCAGTAGTGATCAATTTCGCGATCATAGAATCGTAGTTTGGCGGAATAATATATCCACTATAAACGTGGGTATCTATTCGTACTCCGTGACCGCCGGGAGCGTGCAAATTCGTGATTTTTCCCGGTGAAGGCCTAAAACCGTTAAAAGGATCTTCAGCATTAATTCGGCATTCTATAGAGTGTAACTGTGGGAAATAATTTTTCCCAGAAATTGGCACTCCTGCCGCTACAAGAATTTGCTCTCTAATAAGATCGTAGTCTATTACCTGCTCGGTAATTGGGTGTTCTACCTGAATACGGGTATTCATCTCCATAAAGTAGAAGTTTCGGTGTTTATCTACCAAAAATTCTACGGTACCGGCACCTTCATACTTAATATATTCGGCAGCTTTTACTGCGGCCTCTCCCATTTTCTTTCGAAGGCTATCGGTCATAAAAGGAGATGGAGTTTCTTCGGTTAATTTTTGGTGACGGCGTTGTACCGAGCAATCCCTTTCTGAAAGGTGACAGGCTTTACCCGTGCTGTCTCCTACAATTTGAATTTCAATATGGCGAGGCTCTTCAATAAGCTTTTCCATATACATCCCGTCGTTTCCAAAAGCAGCGCCTGCTTCCTGGCGGGCAGAATCCCAGGCATCTTCAAGATTTTCTTCTTTCCAAACGGCTCGCATTCCTTTACCACCACCACCGGCGGTAGCTTTTAGCATTACAGGAAAGCCTATTTCTTTCGCAAGTTTTTGGCATTCCTTAAAATCTTTCATCACCCCTTCTGATCCTGGAACACAAGGAACTCCCGCAGCTCTCATAGTGGCTTTTGCGGTAGCTTTATCTCCCATTTTCGCGATCATATCTGGAGAGGCGCCGATAAATTTTATATCGTGCTCTTCACAAATCTTTGAAAACTTGGCATTTTCTGAAAGAAAACCATAACCGGGATGAATAGCATCTGCATTGGTTATTTCTGCAGCAGCAATAATATTTGAGATTTTTAAATATGATAAATTACTGGGCGGAGGTCCAATACAAACGGCCTCGTCGGCAAATCTTACGTGAAGACTTTCAGCATCTGCGGTAGAATAAACCGCCACAGTGCTAATTCCCATTTCTTTACAGGTGCGAAGTATGCGCAATGCGATCTCGCCCCTGTTTGCAATCAATATTTTTTTAAACATACCTATTGTTTTTTTGGCCCGGGAAAAATTTCCCTTAAGCTAAATGGGCAGTAATTTATGATGGATCTACTAAAAATAATGGTTGGTCGAACTCTACAGGAGAAGAATCGTCTACCAATACTTTTACTATTTTCCCTGAAACTTCGCTTTCAATTTCATTGAAAAGTTTCATAGCCTCAATTACACAAAGCACATCACCTTCTTTAATTGAATCTCCTACTTCTACAAAAGTTGGCTTATCTGGAGAAGGTTTACGGTAAAATGTTCCAATTATAGGAGATTTTACGGTAATATAATTTGAATCTTCTCCTGCAGGTGCTTTTTGCTCTTCTTTACTCTGGGAATCACTTTCCTGAGAAGGAGCAGGTGCCTGTTGTTGAGGTTGCTGTTGAGGCTGTGGCTGTGCAGGCATTTGCTGCATTTGGCCGCCCATTGGCACATGTTGAACAATAGTTTCTTTCTCGTCTGAGCCTGTTTTAATGGTGATCTTTACATCGCCCGTTTCCAGTTTTACCTCGCTGGCACCAGATTTGGCTACAAACTTGATTAAATTCTGAATTTCTTTTAAATCCATAATAATAGGGTGTTGGTTTTTTTAAGAATTATATGCCCATTTTAAATAGGTCGCCCCCCAGGTGAAGCCGCCCCCAAATGAAGCAAAAACTAAATTATCTCCTTTTTTAAATTGCTTCTCGAAATCGCTAAGCAATAAAGGCAAAGTAGCCGATGTAGTGTTTCCGTAGCGCTCAATATTCATAAGCACTTTTTTATCTTCCAGTCCCATGCGGCTAGCCGTTGCCCCCACAATTCGTTTATTTGCCTGGTGCGCCACAAGCCAGTCTACATCTTCATTGGTTAATTTATTACGTTCCATAATATTAGCACTAACTTCTGCCATATTGGAAACTGCAAATTTAAAAACCGTTTTACCGTCCTGTCTCACATAATGTAATTTATTGGCTACAGTCTCTGCAGTAGGTGGCATTAAAGAGCCTCCCGCTTCTATTCTAAGAGAATCCCTTCCAATAGAATCGCTTCTAAGCAGCTCGTCCTGTAAGCCAAAACCTTCTTCATTTGGTTCCATAAGTACTGCACCGGCGCCATCTCCAAAGATAATACACGTAGTTCTATCGGTATAATCAATAATAGAAGACATTTTATCGGCTCCAATTACCAGTACTTTTTTGTACCGACCAGATTCTATATACGCTGAAGCGGTAGACATTGCATATAAAAATCCTGAACATGCTGCCTGAAGATCGTAAGCAAAAGCATTTATAGCACCTATTTGGGTCGCAACGTGAACTGCGGTTGCAGCTACAGGTAAATCTGGAGTGACAGATGCAAGAATAACAAGGTCTATCTCTTTTGGATCGAGATTAGATTTTTCTAATAAATCTTTAGCTGCTTCTATTCCTAAGTATGAAGTTCCTTTATTAGGGTCTTTAAGTATTCGGCGTTCTCGTATTCCGGTTCGGCTGAAAATCCATTCATCATTGGTCTCAACCATTTCTTCCAACATTTTGTTGGTTAACACATCTTCGGGCACATAAGCACCCACAGCGGTAATTGCTGCTGTGATTTTATTCATAGATTTGACTTTTAACCCCTTTTACGTTCTAAAAAAACGTAAAAACTTAAAAAGAAAAGTACTAATTTTTCTTTGAACGGGGGTGCAAATTAAGGTCTTTTTAGCACTTATTCAACTTCAAACAAAAAACTCTCACGTGGGTGAGAGTTTTTATAAAAAGTTAAAGCTCTATGTTAAATTAAGCTTCTATTTCTTCGGTATTGTCAATTAATACCTGGCCTCGGTAATATAGTTTACCTTCATGCCAGTGTGCTCTGTGGTACAAATGCGCCTCTCCTGTTGTAGGATCTGTAGCTATTTTAGGTACCGAAGCTTTATAATGTGTCCTTCTTTTATCTCTTCTGGTTTTCGAGATTTTTCTCTTTGGATGTGCCATGGCTTGCTGTTATTTATCGTTTAATAAGTTTTTTAATTTATCCCAGCGAGGATCTATTTCATCCTCATCATTTTTATTCTCGTTATTATTAATACTTAATTCTTCAAGTTTATCAAGTACGTCAGATTCTAAAGTACCGTCTTCTACCCCGGGATGCACCCTTTTTAATGGTATAGACAAAACTATAAGTTCGTAAATATATTGCTGAATATTTACTTCAAATTCACCGTGTGGCAAAATAAGTAAATCTTCATTTTCATCGTTAAATTCTTCTCCAAACTTAATTACCAAAAACAAACTGCCGTCTATAGGCTGATTGTATGGCTCATTTGTGAGGTCACAATTTACGTTTACAGCACCCGAAGCTTTAAAAGTAAGCTCCATCATTGTTGTTTTCTTCTCCAACAACAAATCAACTTTAACATTGGCACTATTTAAATCGTCGTACTCAAAATGCTCAAAGAACTCATTATCAATATCGTATTCAAACTGGTGTTTTCCCAGCTTTAATCCCACAAAAGGAATTGTATACGCTGCTAATTTCCTCATCTCATCGTCAATTTCTTGCCCGGGCCGCTTCGGCTTAGGCGGGTGCAAATATATAAAAATTAATAAATTAGAGCGCTGTTATAAACAAATTTTTGTTTATAACTTTCTACCCTGTTTCTTTAAAGGGTTTTTGGTGAGTTCCTTATATTCTTCACGGCATTTATGAATTTCTATTGCTCGAAAAACAGCTTCTTTAAAAGAATTAATATTAGCCGAATTTGTTCCAGCTATTTCAAAAGCGGTACCGTGATCTGGCGAGGTTCTTACCTTACTTAAACCAGAGGTAAAATTCACCCCATTCCCAAAAGAAAGTGTTTTAAACGGAATTAAACCCTGGTCATGATAAGAAGCCACCACTGCATCAAAATTTACGTAATTTTTTGAACCGAAAAAACTATCGGCTGAAAATGGGCCAAAAACCAAATCGCCTTTATCACGTAATTTCTGAAGGGTAGGCTTTAAAATCTCTTCATCTTCTTTTCCAATTACTCCATTATCTCCACTATGCGGATTTATTCCTAAAACAGCAATTTTTGGTTTTTGCACCCTAAAATCCTGTTTTAAGGTTTCCTGAATTATGTTTAGTTTCTTTTCAATTAACTCTGGGGTAATTGTATTCGCAATATCTTTTAGTGCTACGTGATCTGTAAGTAAACCAATTTTTAAGGTGTCGGTAATCATAAACATAAGACTCTCCCCTTCAAGTTCCTTAGCTAAATAATCGGTATGGCCGGGAAAATTAAAATCAGCCGACTGGATACTGTGTTTATTGATAGGTGCCGTAACTAACACATCAATTTCATTTTCCTTAAGCGATTTTGTTGCAGCCTGAAGCGATTTAAAAGCATATTCACCAATTTTAGGATCTTCTTCGCCAAAATTGATATTTACCCCCTCTTTCCAAACATTTACAACATTAATTTTTCCATCTATAGCTTTTGAAGCCTCATCTATTCCCTGGTAGTTAAGGGAAAGATTAAAATGTTTCTTTAAAAAAGTGAGTACTTTAGTGGAAGCAAAGATTACCGGGGTACAGAAGTCTAACATCCTGGAATCATCAAAGGTTTTAAGCATTATTTCACTTCCAATTCCATTTAAGTCTCCTATGCTTATTCCTAATTTCACCTTTTCTGCTTGCTTCATCTGCTTATAATTAGTGGGAATATTTCTTGCTAATAAATTACCATTTTCAATCCAAAATTAAATCTGGATTTGTTCTGGGCTATTTCATTAAACTTCCCGTGTTTATTTATATTTTTACATCACAAATGTAAGAATAATCCAAAGATATGTTTACCGGAATTATTGAAGAAGTAGGAGAAGTAAGCCGCATAGAAACCGAAGGGGGAAATATGCATTTTCACATTAAAGCAGCAATGATGCCCGAATTAAAAATAGACCAAAGTGTAGCGCATAACGGCGTTTGTCTAACTGTGGTTTCAATTAAGGATAATGAGTATACCGTTACTGCAGTAGCCGAAACACTGGAAAAAACGAATTTAAAGAATTTGGCTGAAGGCGCACCGGTAAACCTGGAACGTGGAATGAAGTTAGGTGACCGCTTAGACGGCCATATTGTACAGGGACACGTAGACCAAACCGCAATTTGCAAAAAGGTAGAAGAGAGAGACGGCAGTTGGGAGTTCACTTTTGACTACGACCCAACTTTGCAAAATATTACGATTGAGAAAGGTTCTATAACCGTAAATGGCGTGAGTTTAACTGTTGTAAATTCTAAGAAAAATGAATTTAGCGTCGCTATAATTCCTTATACCTACAAACATACCACATTTAAAAACCTTACGGAAGGAGCTATTGTAAACCTGGAATTTGATGTTATTGGGAAATACGTTAAACGCCTGCAGGATTTAAAGTAATTATTTTCTATTCTTAATATGATGAATACCCAGCGCTAACCCAGCAGCGATTAAAGCTGAAATTCCAAAATCTATGGGAAGACCTGGGGGTGGAGGAATTGCAGTTGGACTAGGCTCTGGAGGATTTTGTCCTAATACTACTTGAGAGAAAAAAAGGAGTATTAAAACAAGTATATATTTAGAATAATTATTTCTCACATCAACCCTCATAATTCGTGCGTAATGTACTACATTAATGTTATTCGCCAAAAAACTTTGTTGTGGAGTAGATATACGTAAAAGTTAGCAAGTTGGTTTTTGTACGGGGCATACTTTATAAAAATAATACAAATTTGCTATACTTTAACCATTTTTACAAATTAATCTATTTCCCTATTAACTCTATAATTTAGTACAGGCTATTCAGCGCAAATTTTAATCCTTTTATCCCTGTACCCATTTTTCAACCTTTTCGAACAATTGTTTTTTCTGAAAAGGTTTGGCCAGGTAATCATCCATACCAACCTCAGCACATTTTTGTCTTTCGGTAGCCATAAAGTTAGCTGTTAATGCTACAATAGGCGTTTTTAACCCCATTTCTTTTCTAAGAAATTTCGTAGTGTCATACCCATTTTTGACCGGCATTTGAACATCCATAAAAATCAGGTCATAAGTGCTTTTCCTCAAAAACGAAAGAGCTATTTCTCCATTAGAAGCAATATCTACCTCAAGACCTTTTCCTTTTAAAAGGGCCTTTACCAATCGCTGATTTAGTTCACTGTCTTCGCAAATTAAGATTCTTCCTGAATACTTTTCCTCAAAATTATCTTTCGCATCTTTAACAAGCTGTTTTTCCTGAGTGGCTTTTTCAAAAGGAATTTCAACAATAAAATCGGTTCCTTTTCCGGGTTCACTCTTTACTTCAATTGTTCCTCCCTGTTTTTCTATCAACTGTCTGGAAATATTTAGTCCTAAACCTGTGCCACCATACTTTTGAGAGGTATTTTTATCTGCTTGTAAGAAACGTTGAAAAACAGTCTCCAATTTATTCTTCGGAATACCAATTCCGGAATCTGAAACTTTAAATTTCAATATTGTTTTATCAGCAGTTTCTTTTGTCACACTTAAAAATAATTTCACACTTCCTTCTGAAGTAAATTTTATAGCATTTCCCAAAAGATTAATAAGTACCTGCGAAAGTCTATTTTTATCTCCCATTAATAAAGCAGGAACATTAAATTCAATATGCGGTTCAAACCCAATTTTCTTTTGGTGCGCCTTTAAATGTAAAATTGAAAACACTCTATTTACGGCATCCCTAATATCAAAAACATCTTTATCTATTTGTAATAGGCCTGCATCCATTTTTGAAAGATCCAGGATATCATTTACAATAAATAGCAAGGAATCTCCTGCGATTTTTACCGCTTTTAAATAATTTGTTTTATGCGCGTCTTTTTCATTCTCCAGTAAAAGATCGGTAAATCCTAAAACTGCGTGAATTGGTGTTCTAATTTCATGACTAACATTTGCAATAAAGTTATCTTTCTGTTCATTAAGGCTTTCGGCCATTTCTTTGGCCTTTTCCAAAGAAATTTCTGCTTCAATTTCTTTAGTAATATCCTGTGAAATCTTTACCACTTTTATCACATTCCCATCCAGGTCCTGAATTGGATTATAAGACGCCTGTAAATAAAATTCAGATCCATCTTTATGGATTCTACGTACACGACCCGTTTTATATTCACATTTTCTTAGAGAAGCCCATAGTTGCTTATTTTCAGCATAATCGGCCGGAGTAATAAACTTATGATGAGGACTCCCTAACAGTTCCTTTTCAGTATATCCTGAAATTTCTTCAAAATTTCGGTTTACAGAAATTATCGTTCCATCTGGTTTAAATTCTACAACTCCGCTAGAATTTTTAATCGCCTGCATTAAGGATCTATTCTCGCTCTCTTTGAGTTCGAGTTTCTTTTCTGTGCGTGCGATTCGTTTTTCGAGAATACTATTTAATTCCTTTCCCAGACTTTTATTCTTTTTCCTGGCTTCTATGAGGTGCATTGCCTGATTGGTAAGTAATTTCAAGGCTTGTCTTTGCTGGGCATCAAGCTTTCTTGGTTTGCCATCTACAACGCAAACCGTCCCAATATTATGGCCGTTTTCAGCCTTTAAAGGCATCCCGGCATAAAACCGAATTCCATTTTCTGAAGTAACGTGAGGATTATCTTTTACCCTTTCATCTAAACGAGCATCAGAAATTTCAACCAGTTCATCCTGCTTAACAGTATATTGGCAGAATGTTTCTTCTAACGGTGTTTCACTGCCATCAAGACCTACCTTGGCTTTATACCACTGTCTTTTATCGTCTATCATTGCAATAAAAGCAACGGGGACATCGCAAATTAGGGCAATAAGCTGCGCTAGCTCATTAAAATCTTTTTCGTAGGGTGTATCAAGAATATTATAGGAAAGTAAGGTTTGAAGCCTTTTTATCTCCTTATTCTCATCAATTTTAGTATTATTCATAAGGGGCGTTATGAGCGGCTAAGGTATTAAATAAGAACTCTCTGCACTTATGATTTTGATAAGGTTTTACTAAAATAGTTTATAGAAAAATTAACCCAGAGGTTAAATTTCAGGTTTCCACCCGGGGGCGTATTCACGGCCCCAAAGCTTCATCGCATGCCTGTCAAAAATTCTTCCTGTTTTATCGTCTATATCAAAGCCTCTACCCAATTGATCGGCAATATTGGTATAGTGTACCATGGTCATACTTATGTTTGCATCATCTATGGGCGCATTTAGTTTGGCTGTGCCGCGTATTCCATCAAAGAAATTAAGCATATGCGCTGTAGACATATCTCCTCCACCCCCTAAAGCTGTCCCGGCTTCATCAGATGCTGAATTGTATTCTTTAATTATTTCACCATTTCTATTGGTAAGCACATATTTCTCACGGTCTACAAATACGCCACCATCGGTACCATAAATTATGGTGCCGCGGCCGCCACCATAGGTATCGTAGGCATTTCGGCTTTTACCATCCCACTGAATAACCTTATTGTCTGCAAACTTAAAAGTAGCCTCCATGGTATCGTACATTTCCCAGCCGTCATCTTTAAAATGTCGTTTTCCTGATTGTACATCGGTGCGTAGCGGGATTCCAACCTGTAATGCCCAACGTGCTACATCCATTTCGTGGGTTCCGTTATTTCCGGATTCGGCTGTACCATAATTATAACCATACCAGTGCCAGTTATAATCCCAGGTTTCTTCAGTGTATTCTCTTCTTGGTGCCGGTCCCTGCCATAAATCCCAATCTAATCCATGCGGAACAGATGCTTTTTTCTGATTTGGCACCTCGCCACGTGCATTTGTATAAAATGCCACTGCTTTATAAACTTCACCAATCGCCCCCTCGTGAATATCCTTTATAATTTCAATCGTATGATTTGAAGAGCGTTGCTGATTTCCCATTTGCACCACTTTTCCATATTTCTTAGTAGCTTCTACCAGCAGTTCATTTTCAAACATATTATGGCTGGAAGGTTTTTCAACATACACATGCTTCCCGGCTTTCATTGCCATAATAGAGCCCGGGGTGTGCCAATGATCTGGTGTAGCGTTAATAATGGCATCTACCTTTTTATCGTCAAAAACTTTACGAATATCGTTTTCAAGTTTTGGTTTGTAATCTATATGTTCTGAAAAACGCTCTAATGCATTTACCCGCTGACTTTCCATCACGTCGCATAAATACAGGAGTTCTACATTAGAATCTTTGCGAGCAATAGGATCAAAATAAGCACCTAACCTTCTTCCCAAACCGGCTATAGCCACATTAATCCTATCGTTAGAACCTATAATTTTGCGGTAGCTTTTAGCGCTCATTGCCATTGCCGAACTTCCAACTGCAAGAGCAGTTCCGCCTAAAGCTGTTTTTTTTATAAAATCTCTTCGTGAATTCATATTTATTCTGCTTTGATCTTAATGTTTTTAAAACTCACTTTATTACCATGATCCTGAAGCAGAATATGGCCCTCCTCGGCTTCTCCAAAATTTGGCCAGTCTACATACTTGCTTTCAGAAACCAGCTGGCGGTACTCTTCACTTTTTCGTCTATATTCCAGCACTTTCTCGCCATTTAACCAATGTTCTACTTTTTTATCTTTTGAAACAATACGGGCGGTGTTCCATTCTCCTATTGGATTAACCGATTTAGCGAGATCGGCTTGAATTAAATCATATAAAGAAGCCATTGTTCTACTTCCCTCGTGGTTACCCAATTTGGCATCAGGATGACGTTCATCGTCAAGAATCTGGTATTCCAAACCTATTGAAGAACCCGGACCTTTATTGAGATCGGTATCCACAAAATACTTAATGCCGGAGTTGGCACCCTCGGTAATTTTAAAATCAACTTTTAATTCAAAATCGCCATAAAGTTCTTTGGTAACGATATCCCCACCGGCTTCAGATTCTCCGCCACCGCTGGCCAACACTGTAAGTACTCCATCTTCTATTTTCCATCCTTCTTCCGGAAATTCATCTAAACGTGCACCACGCCAACCTTCAGTGGTTTCACCATCCCATAACATTTCCCAGCCGTTATCTTTTTCAGCTGTAGTTAAACTGTTTTTGGTTTTTACAGGTTCCAGGGGAGTTTCTTTGCTATATTTCTCTAAATCTTCGGTAAGAATTTTAATGTTTTTCCACATTACTTCGGTGCCTGCCTCAGCATCTTCGCCAATGCTGTGTACCTGTAGGGCAATAAACCCTTCTGAAGTTTTATCATCTATTAAATGCGAAGCGGGAACCCCGTTTATCCAGGTTTTAATAGTGTCGCCAATGGCCTCAATTCTATAGGTATTCCATTCGTTTTGTTTAAAAGCCTGCTGAGCTTTAGAATTTTCGCCTAAGTCCACCAACCAGCCACGGCGTGCTTCATCATAAATTCCACCGCTCCAAGCACGGTCTGAGGGATCAATTTCTACCTGATACCCGTGTACCCGACCATCCATATAATTGTCTAAACTATTGCTTCTAATTTGAATCCCGGAATTCATAGTGGGATGCAGCTTAAAATCCACCTCCAGAATAAAATCTTCGTAATTTTTATTAGTAGTAAGAAAGGTGTTGGGCGTGTTATGTTGGGTAGTGCCAATTATTGCTGAATTTTCTACCCGGTACTCGGCATCGCCACCTTTTTTAGTCCATCCATCCAGGTTTTCTTCGTTAAATAATTGGGTCCAGGGTGTCGCATCTTTTTCTGAGTCGGCACAGCTTGTGAATACCAATGCTGAAAACAGGAAAATAAAAAGGTTTCTCATAAGGTAGGATTTAAAATATCTGTAAAATATACATAAATTATTAATCACCAGCCAATTCATTAAAATAAAAGGCCAGCATACGCTACTGGTATGCCGGCCTTACTAAAAAAGGGGGGGATTTTTATTTATAAACCTTTACATAATCTATTAAAAACTGCTTCGGAAAAATAGAATCATCAACTTCTGGCCCACCAAAATTACCGCCTACTGCAAGATTCAATAAGAAATAAAACGGGTGCCTGTATGGGTATGTTTCCTCATTCTTTTCTGAAGGAGAAAATGTATAGGTTTTTTCACCGTCAATATAAAAAGTGATCGCATCCTCCGTCCAGTTCATTTTAAACACGCGAAATTCTGAAGTTGCATTTTTTACCGGCGTGGTTTTAATGTTTTCGGTATCACCGTGGCTTGCTGGAGTGTGCAGCGCATTATGAATAGTGTCGGGCTGTCTCCCTACAAATTCCATAATATCAATTTCACCGGAAGCCGGCCAGCCTACCACATCAATATTATCTCCAAGCATCCAGATTGCCGGCCAAAGTCCGTGGCCATCGGGTAATTTTGCTCTTACCTCAACAGTACCGTACTGAAACTCAAATTTATCTTTGGTATTTACTTTCCCACTGTAATACTTATCCCCAACTTTATCGGCAGTAAGTACTAAATTCCCGTCTTTTACCTCTACATAATCTTCGCTATAAATCTGGCGCTCATTATTTCCCCATCCGCAAAGATCGGGACAACCGTCACCGGTTTCGTAGCTCCAGTTTTCCATATTCAGCGAATCGCCTTCAAAATCTTCTTCCCAAATTAATTCCTGAGCAGAAACCTGCAAACCCGCACATAGAACCGCGCTCAATATTATATTCTTTTTTTTCATCTTTATTTTTTTAAACTGAATGTAGCTTTTTGAAGATCTCTAGAATTCCCGCCTATAAAAACTTCAAATTCCCCGGCCTCAGATTCCCATTTTCTATTGGCGTTATAAAACTGAAGCATTTCTTCATCTATCTCGAAAGTGACCGTTTTAGATTCCCCGGGAGCTAAGTTTACCGCTTCAAAACCTTTAAGTTCCTTTACAGGCCTGGTTGTGCTCGCCACAAGATCTCTTAAGTAAAGCTGAACGATCTCTTTTCCTTCAACGTTTCCAATGTTGCTTAAAGTTATGCTTGCCTCGATACTTCCATTGGCATCCATTTCTTCTGAAGAAAGTTGCAAATCCCCATATTCGAAATCGGTATAACTAAGTCCGAAACCAAAAGGATAAAGTGCATCTTTCTTTTCATCGGTGTATCCTGAATAAGTCACATGTGTGGGATTGGATGGTCTTCCCGTACTTTTTTGATTATAATAAAGCGGTTCCTGGCCTACGGCTCGCGGAAAAGAAACCGGAAGTTTTCCCGAAGGATTGTAATCTCCCAGTAAAACATCGGCAATTGCATTTCCGCTTTCAGAACCTAATTGCCAGGCTTCAACAATAGCCGGAATATTTTCTGCTGCCCAGGTAATTTCCAAAGGTCTGCCGTTGATTAAAACCAAGACAACATTTTGATTCACTTTATAAATTTCTTCCAGCAATTCCTGCTGAACTCCGGCCAAACCAATATTTACCTGGCTTCTTCCTTCACCGGTTTGAAAAGCATCTTCTCCCAGTGCCACAATCACCAAATCGGCTTCTGAAGCGGTATTAATCGCTTCTTCAAACCCCGATTTATCGGTTTCATTAATCTCAAGAGGCATTAAAAAGCTTCGTTCCCCAACGCCCAGGTCGGCTCCTTTAGCATAAGAGATTTCAACATTTTCATCGTTATTATTTTGCAAACCTTCCAGCAAGGAAACAGCTGAATTAGCCTCTCCCTGTGCTCTCCAGTTTCCAATTGGAGTATCTTTATCATCGGCCAACGGGCCAATAACAGCAATCTTTTTGACGAATTCTTTTATTGGAAGTAAATCTTTTTCATTCTTCAGCAGCACAATAGATTTTTTCGCCACGTCGCGAGCTACAGCTTTATGTTCTTCAAAAGATATCTGGTCTAAAAGATTGGCATTAGAATATAAATAAGGATCATCAAAAAGTCCGAGTTTAAATTTTACCCTTAGCACTCTTTTCACCGCATCATTTATATAATCTTCGCTTACTTCTCCTTCTTCAACCAAATCTACGAGGCTAGACTCGTAAGCACCACCTTCCATATCCATATCGCTACCGGCATTTAAGGCGATTTTAGCAGCTTCCTTTTTATCTTTTGCAATTCCGTGAGCAATCATTTCTGGAATAGAACCCCAATCTGAAACTACAAATCCGTTCCAGTCCCAATCCCGTTTAAGAATATCTCTTTGTAGGGTTTTATGCCCGGTTGCGGGGATTCCGTCTAAATCGTTAAAAGCGTTCATAAAAGTAGCAACTCCTGCATCGGCTGCTGCTTTAAATGGAGGAAGAATAGTATTATGCAGTTCGTTCTCTCCAATGTGCACCGTATTATAATCCCGGCCGGCTTCACCAAAACCGTAACCTGCAAAATGCTTGGCTGTAGCGGCTATACTGCGCGGATTTGCAAGATCTTCACTTTGATAGCCCTTTACTTTGGCTACCGCAACTTTGGAAGTTAAATAAGGATCTTCCCCAGAACCTTCCATAATTCTTCCCCAACGCGCATCTCGAGAAACATCTATCATAGGCGAAAAAGTCCAGTTAACCCCGTTAGCCGCAGATTCTAATGCTGCAATTTCTGCCGTTCTCTCCATAGCTTCCAGGTCCCAGCTAGCTGTTTCTGCCAGCGGCACAGGAAAAATAGTAGTATACCCGTGTATTACATCATACCCGAACATCAACGGAATTTGAAGTCGGGAGTTTTCCATTACGAGCTTTTGTGCTTCCCGGGTGGCATCTACCGAAAGTACATTAAGCATAGCACCTACTTTACCGGCTTTAAGATTTTCTTCCTTTTGTTTATTATTCATTTCAGAAGCAGGTCCCGTAAGGTCCCAACTCCCGTTATATTGTACAAGTTGTCCTACTTTTTCTTCGAGGGTCATTAACGTTAAAACCGAATCTACTTTGGCTTCTACATTTTTAACCGAACTTTTTATAGTTGAATCCTGTGCTTTGACCATAAAACAGCCTAACAGGAAACACCCTAATAAATTTAGTTTTTTCATAATTTGAAGTAATCTACCTCGGGACATGCCCAGGAGGCATAATTGGAAAATAAAATTTAATTGCGAGCCACAGCCCATCTAAATAATTTGGGCAGGTCTCACCACTCCCGGCATTAAAGCGACATACGATTAGCGAATAAAAAAACTGCCTGAAGTGTGTTTAAGAAGTTAAGTTTGTGGCCTACAAACAAATAATCTTCAACCGTAAATTCAGAAAACAATAACAGTAATCAGGCAGTCTTATCATAAATTTTGTTACTCTTGATAAACCCTGATGTAATCAATTTCCATGGAGCGTTCATCAAATGCCGGATCAATCTCTCCGCCAAAAGTTCCACCCATCGCTACATTTAGAATTATAAAGAAGTCTTTATTAAATGGAGAATCAGGATTGTTCGCATAAGTATGGTATACTTCACCGTCTACAAGAAATAGTATCCTTTCGGGAGACCATTCTACCGTATAGGTATGGAATTCGTCACTTACACCGGGAACTTCTATAGAACTCCCATCAGCATTTCCACCAGATCGACCCGGATAATGAAGGGTACCATGAATTATATCCTGTTGGTTTCCCACGTGCTCCATAATATCTATCTCACCAGTTTCAGGCCAACCCACTTCATCAAAATCAGATCCCAGCATCCAAATTGCAGGCCAGGTTCCGGCTCCTTCAGGTAACTTAGCACGAGCTTCTACTCTTCCGTATTGAAATTCAAAATTGTCTTTTGTAGTTATTCTTGAAGATGAATAATCAAAGCCGTTGGTTTCTTCTGCCTTTGCAGTAATTACCAGGTTTCCATTTTCTATTATTGCGTTATCCTCGGTATAATATTGAGATTCCTGGTTTCCCCAACCACCATTATTACCGATCTCAAAATTCCAGATACTGCTATCTACAGGGCCATCGGTATCAAAATCCTGTTCCCAAACAAGATTTTCATATTCGGTTTGAAATTCTTCAGGCTCTTCTTCTCCGCCCTGGGAAGTGGTGAATTTTAAATACCAGGCCAAAGCAGGATCGTTACCCGGTATTACCCTAACATCCATTGTAGTTGGTGTAATATTAAGAACTTCGTAAGAACTTGAACCTACATAGTAGCTCATCGTTCCGCCGCCAGCGATGTTAATTACCGTACCGGTAGTAGCATCTTCTGGCAATCCAGACGTTGAAGGAGATAGAGAAGCACTAAAGTCTCCAGTATTACTAAAATCAAGACACTGGTCTTCAGAACCATCTCCACCAAAATCACCGGTGTAAGCAACATTTACAAAGGTTTGCCCATTGTTATTGTAATTATAAACTATATTATCATTTTCGTTCAGGCTAAACGTCATTTCATCGGTATAGAAACAAGAACTAACATCTGCGCCGGCTTTTTCAAAAGGAGCAGCGGCATAATATATAGGAGCCGTAAATCCTTCTCCAGAGCTTGGCCCAACTCCCAGGTGAGCCGGCTGTGAAGCTGCTACATACCAGGTTTTTGAACTTCCGCCGGTAAGCAATTCCTTAGTTTCCGGATCGCTAAAATCACTAAAGACAGTTACGGTGGTGGTCATATTCGAGGAAACTCCCCCTGTACCAGATGCCACAACTGTTACTGTATAATCATTTACACCGTTCTCGTTAAAACTATGGGTGGTTTCTCCAGAAGCAGAAACTTCTTCAAAACCATCACCATAAATAAACTTGTAGGTCATGGCGTTATCGGCGCTGGCGCTAAAACTTACCGCTCCACTACCGTCGCCATTAGGCATTTCCTCAGTTTGCCCTACCACTTCAGCGCTAACACTAAGGTTAGAAGGTGTGGTAATATTACCTATATCATAATCGTCGTTGGAACAGGCGCTGAAAAAAACCAGCGAAAGTACCGCAAGACTTGTTTTAAATATATTTTTCATTTGTGTTCTTTTTTAATTCGTAAGTTGAATATCGTCGTAATAATAAGTGCTGCCGTCACCTGCTACACCTTCAATAATTTCAAAGAATAAAATCACTTTAGAATATTCCTGCACAATTTGCTCATCTGAAAATTCAAAAACTAATTCTTCCCATTGATTGGCTACAGTAGTAATAGCATCTACTTCGGCAAATATTCCAGAGTCATCGTTATTTTCTAATTTCACTCTAACCGGAATATCAGCCTTTGGTGAATACACTTTTACGCTAATTTTATTGTTTCCGTTAAATTCTATGGGACCGTCTAACTGAAGTGTTGTACCAGCGTAAAATAGGGCACCTTCGGTTTTTGTACTTCTCACAACAGTATTACTGGTATTGATGCCTTCTTGAAAAGGGTTTTCTTCAACTGCAGAATCTGCTCCTTCAAAAGGAGTTAGAGAATAGGTTAAAGAAGAGTTTTCAAAAGTCGCCGGTAATGTAACAGCAGTTGCATCACTCTCTGAAAAAAAATAAAGATTGTCAATATAAAAAGCACCACCGGGAGCAGTTCCCACATCAAATTTGAACTGAAAAATATCGCTTATATTAAGATCCTGACTGGTAAATTCAGACAAGGGAATTTCAATACTGTTCCATTGATTTGGAGTTACATTCAAGTTTACACTTTTTTCTCCTGAACCAGAAGAAATAAGAAAGAATGGTATTGAGGAGTAATCTCCAGACCAAACATCTATGTGAACAGATTCAAATGCAGTTACATCTATAGCCTCTCCAATATCAATTCCCTGATAATTTGCGTTGCCATATTTAATCGCCTCATTTCCATTTACAGAAACCACTTCATAGGTTGTTGATTGACCCCAATCTGGATAATAGTCAACGCCTGCGGGATCTGAATACTTATCACTAAATATTGACTTTACATCCTCTTCTAAATGAATTGGGGTCGGAGCGGCATTTACCGGCGAAGTTGGCACCTGTACACTTTCATCATAAAAGAATACATTATCTACTAATACAGTAGTCTCACCTTCAGGTGTAGCTGAATAAATCAATTGAGAAATATGTGCTCTGGTGGTTAAATCTGTAAAGTCTTCCAGAGGAATGTCAAGAGTTACCCATTCTCCCTGGGGCATGTCCTCAATTACCACTTCATGCTCAACATCATCACCACCTCCATCATAAACACCGTTAGGTCCAAAGTCTACAAGTTTAACTTTAAAGGTTTCTGTATCTAGAGAGAAAATATCAGTACGTAAATGAGTCATGTTAGTTGCATCAATCTGAGTGCTTTCAGTTAAAATTCCAGCATAATTTAAATCAGTATATTTCTTAATATCATTTCCTTCAATGTCCGTTTCTTCCAGTTCTGCAGCTGACCAATCCGTGAGCCAGGTATCTACTGGTACATTTGTATAAGTATTACTGAATAGTGAGATAACACTTTCAGGTAATTTATTGGGAGTAGGTGCAGGAACTGGTCCATTCATTTCTACAGTTTCTGTATATTCAACCGTTGCTGTACCACCACTTAAGGCAATTACCTTAATATCATAGGTTCCTATTTCAGCATAGGTATGAGTAATAGATTCTCCTAGCATAAGTAAGGTTGGCACCTCATCTTCTTCATCACCAAAGTAAACCTCAAACATTGCAGCATAATCTGCTGCTGCAGAAACAGAAACCGAATATCCATCAGTATTCTTTGTAATATCCACCTCCAGGTTTTCAGGAGCAAGGAAAGAAACGGTTAAAGGTTGAATTCCCGAAGTCATTTTACCGTTAATATGAGTCCCGGTAACCTCTACTTCATATTCACCTTCTGCATAAACGTGTTCTACGGCATCTCCTACTTTAATCCCTTCTGCAGGAGTAGAACCATCACCGAAATCTACGGTATACACCGCAGCTCCTTCACCGGTTGGGGTAATCTCTACCAAACCGGAATTATCTTGAGTTATTTGAAATGTTGCACCCAAATTTGCCGGTGCCTGTACCTGCTCAAGATCTACAAGGGCATCGTCATCACTCTCGCAGCCAAAAAATGGTAGAGCAAGAAGGAATGCAAAAATTATTTTATAATGTCTTTTCATAATTCTAATGTTTTAGTATCCCGGATTTTGCTCCCAGTTGCCCTGAGAAAATTCTATTTCTTCTAACGGAATAGGGAAAAGTTCATTTTTCCCTGCAGTAAATCCTTCAATGTTATCTGCGGCTCTGCCGGTTCTTACCAAATCAAAGAAACGGTGACCTTCGCCTACTAATTCTTTTCTTCTTTCTTCGTAAATAATTTCGGTAAGTGCATTTCCTGCAGCATCTACTCCATCTAACCCTGCTCTCTCACGAACTTCATTAAGGTAAGTTCTAGCCTCACTATCGTCTATTCCGCCACGGTTCAGGGCTTCAGCAGCCATTAATAAAACATCGGCATAACGAATAGAACGGTAATTATTAGGCTGGGTAAGGTTAGCATCACCTACGTTATCATTTTCTCTTGGAAGGTATTTTCGGTTAAAATAACCGGTGTGTTTGTAGCCTTCAGCATAAGTTGCGCCGGTTTCTGCCGCCCAGGCTTCGATATCTAAAATGGAAAGATCTCTACGAATATCATCTTCTGTAAACAAATCGTATGCTTCCTGAGTAGGAACATTAAAACTGAAACCAGGTTCAAAAACAGGACCCGAATAATTTCTTATTCCCTGGAAACCTACGGCTACATTACCTTCACTACATTGTAAACATCCAAAACCTGCTCCTTCTTCACCGGTGTATTGCACCTCAAAAACCGATTCTTCGTTATTCTCACCTTCCTGTAAGAAAAGAGTATCAAAATCTGCTAAAGCGTAAGGACCATTTTCGATCAAATCTGTCAACACATTTGCAGCTTCATCAAATTCTTCCTGATATAAATGCGCTTTACCAAGCAAAGCCATTGCAGCTCCTTTGGTTGCTCTACCAGTTTCAGGTGCAGCATAATTAAGGTTTTCTATAGCAAATTGTAAATCGCTTTCAATTTGCGCGTAAACTTCTTCGGTAGAAGCTCTTGGAACAGAAGTCTCATCTCCTAATACAAAACGCTCATCTCCTTTTATTGGAATTGGCCCAAACCATTTTACCAATTCAAAAGTGAAATAAGCACGTAAAAAACGAACCTCAGCAATAATCATTTCGAGACCTTCAAAATCTGTTTTGTCCTGAAATTCCAAAACATAGTTTGCGCGTTGTACCCCGGCAAAATTCCAATCCCAAACATCGTCCAGGTTATCGTTTACAGGAGTATGTGTCATTTCATCTACTTGTTGAAAGCCTATAACATCATTGGCGCTTTCACCTCCACTTAATGTATTATCTGAAGCAATTTCGCCCAGCAATACATTTACGTAAGTAGATTGTAAAATATCATAAACGCCAATTAACGCGTTGTAATAATCTTCTTCAGAATTAAAATAATTCTCAGAATCTATATTGTATTCTTCGGTTTTTTCCAAATAATCTTCGCTGCAACCAAAACTGAAAGCCAGCAGGAGCAGAAGAAGCATTTTATTGAATATGTTGTTATATCTCTTCATTGTGCGATTTTTTAAAAGTTAAGGTTTAAACCTGCAAGGAAAATTCTTGGTACAGGGTAGAATCCGTAGTCAATTCCGCCACCAATAGCTTCACCGGTAGAGGCCGAAGGATCAAAACCTTTGTAATTAGTGAAAGTGTAAAGGTTTTGTACCGAAGCATAAACTCTTAAGCGGTTTATACCTACTTGCTCTAAAAATGTTTCAGGCAGGCTATAACCCAGCTGAACATTCTGAATCCTTGCATAAGAAGCGTCTTCAACATAAAAATCTGAAAAAGCCACATTAGAAGTTGCACCTGTTGTTACACGAGGCACTTCGTTGCTTGTTCCCGGCCCGGTCCATCTTTCTAAATAATAAGCGTGGCGATTTACATTTGGCTGATTACGCTCGTAATTTCTTACCATATCGTTCCCTAAAGAAGCGTATGTATACGCGGTAAAATCGAAATTCTTATAATTGAAATTAAGATTTAAGCCCATTGTAGCGGTAGGAATAGGATCGCCAATATTGGTACGATCATCTACATTTATAACTCCGTCACCATTGGTATCTACATAACGAATATCGCCAGGCGAGGCTTCAGCACCTAACGATTCCTGTGAAGGATGCGCATCTACTTCTTCCTGCGTTTGGAAAATCCCGTCGGTTTTATATCCGTAGAAATAACCAATAGGGAAACCTTCCTGAAAACGTGCCGGTTGTGGTTGTCCCACACCAAATTGACCGCCGGGAAGAAACTCGGTTCCATTTACCGCGGTTACTTCATTCCTTAAGAAAGTGGCATTATAACCAATTCCAACTCGAATATCGTCCCCAAAATTTTCTTTATAATTAATAGCAAATTCAAAACCTTCATTTCGGGTAGTTCCAGCATTTATAGTTGGAGCGCCAGATCCCGGTGCGCCACCACCAAAAATCCCCGAAACAGGAATTCCTGCAACCAAAAGATCTTTTCGATCTTCTCTAAAAATATCGGCGGCAATATCAACTCTGTTATTAAAAAGCCTAAGATCTATACCAATGTTTGTTTTTTCGGCTTCTTCCCAGCCTGCCCCGGGATTTGCAATTCTACCTAAAGCGGTACCGTTTACTAAACTCCCATTTAAAACATAAGTAGCTTCACCATCTAATAATGAACGGTAGAATTCTGCGCCACCGGCTTCATCATTACCAAGTATACCAAAACTTCCTCTTAATTTTAAGAATGAAATTACATTAGAATCTTCTAAGAAATCTTCTTCAGAAAGAATCCAACCAGCCGTTGCTGACGGGAAATAACCTACACGGTTTTCCGGGCCAAATCTTGTGGAAGCATCTCTACGAAGCATCCCAGAAACAAGGTATTTTCCTTGATAATCGTACTGTAGCCTTCCGAAGAAGGATAACTTTCTAATGTCATATTTATAAGCACTGTTGTTCAAACCATCGTTTGTTCCCGTAGTTAGGCTAATATCAGCAAAGTCCCAGGAGTTATTTGGAACATCATAACCAGTAGCATATAAACCATCTCCCCAGTCCCTAATTACCGTCATCCCGGCAGTACCGGTTAAATGGTGTGTTTCATTAAAAGTATTCTCGTAAGTCCCAAAAAGGTCATAGGTATAAGAATTATCGTTAATTCGGTTTTGGTTTACCGTACTACGAACATTGTTAAAAACCTTTCCCGGCCCATAATCTATAATTGGCGCAAAATCTTTTCCTTTTGAATTAGATAGACTGTAACCAATTCTGGAGGTGAAGGTCAATTCTTCTATAGGCGTATAATCCAGACTGAAAGAACCGTTGAATTTATTAAGATTATAGTCATTAAAGGTATTTTCAATTTGTGAAAGTGGATTAATAATCTCGTTTCCTAATCTTCCTTCCAAATCTTCCTGGTCGCGGCTAAATGTGGACGGAATATTCAAGGCGTTAAATAAAACAGAACCTAAGCCGTTTTCGTTAATAGATCTTCGGTTTAGACTTGTATAAATTGAATTGGCGGTAAATTTAAATTCATCTGAAATATCTACCCCAATATTAAATCTCGCGGTGCTTCTTTGAAAATCAGATTTTTCAGCGCCAATTATTCCTTCCTGGTCAAGGTGTGAAACCCCGAACGAATAGGTTACTTTTTCTGAACCTCCATTTAAAGTAAGGTTATGACTCATAATTGGAGAAGTGTCAAAAACCTCGTCCTGAAAATTTGTTCCCCTACCTAAATCGCTAACATTGGGATAAGGCAAGGCCTGGCCATTGTTGGCATAACTTTCATTTAAAAGTAAAGCATATTCTGTGGCATTCAATAGTGGTAATTTTCTTGAAGTTTCCTGCATTCCTACATAAGCATCATACTGTACGGTAGGCGCGGTATTCTTTTTACCAGATTTTGTAGTTACCAAAACCACTCCATTAGCTCCTGCAATACCATAAATTGCGGCTTGCGCATCTTTTAGGATAGAAATAGATTCAATATCGTTAGGGTTTATAGTGTTTAAATCTCCCTGGTAACCGTCTATAAGAATTAGCGGGCCATTTTCACTGTTGGAAGCGATTCCTCGAATATTTACATTAATTCCTGCTCCCGGTGCGCCGGAAGATGAGTAACATTCACCCCGGCCGCAGTACCCTGCAGGGCCTGCTCAATTTTAATAGGATTAAGTTCTTCAATAGTTTCATTGGAAACAACGGAAACGGCACCGGTAATATCTTTACGTTGCTGGGTTCCATAACCAATTACTACAACTTCTTCTAAAGCAGCAGCATCTGTTTTTAATGTAACATCTATTACATTCTGATTTTCTCCCACGGTAACTTCCTGCGGAAGAAACCCCACATAGGAAAATACTAAAACGTCTCCGGCTGAAACTTCATTAATGGTGTAATTTCCATCAAAATCGGTTACCACTCCATTAGAAGTATTTTTTACAATAATGTTTACTCCCGGTAGTGGAAGTCCGGTATCAGCTTCATCTACCATTCCCGAAACAGAAAAGGTTTGTGCCTGCAAGGAAAAGGTTCCTATACAAAACAAAATTAGTACGAGTATTTTATTCATTTGTTGATGATTTAAATTCGGAAATCAATGTATTAAGAAAGCATTAACAGCAATAATAAATCACCCTTACAAATAGTATACAGGAAAAATTATTAGGTGAATTTTGCGAAATATGCATACAAAACCCGCTGGAATCAATGAATACGCAGCCTATAATTATTTTAAGCTAAATATTGATTTTCTGTGGTTTACATTAAATGTTGTGGTAATGTTGAGGAAGAATACGTTCATGTAAAGGCACTAAAACTTAAGGATGTATTCTACCAATCCCTGATCATGCTCTAAATTCATTTTCTTCCGCAAACGATATCGTTTTATTTCTACACTTCTCACCGAAATATTAAGCAGTGGAGCGATCTCTTTTGAGGATAAATTGAGCCTTAAATAAGCACAAAGTTTAAGATCGTTAGAAGTTAGGTTAGGATGTTCTTTTTTTACAGATTGCAGGAAATCCTTGTCGGCATTATCAAAAGCTTCTTTAAATAGTTTCCAGTTATCTTTTTCGGCAATATTCTTATTAATAATAGAAATGACCTCCTGAATATCTTCCTTTTTATTGGCTTCAGTCAGTTTGTTTTTAAGCTGGGTAAGAAATTCATTCTTTTTAATAATATTCATCGTAGAGGCCGCTAATTCCCGGTTTTTAGAAGCTACATCAGATTCCAGTTTTTGATTTTGAAGTGTAATAATCTCCTGTTGCGATTCTAATTGCCGTATTTCCAGCTTCTTTTTATTCTGTTCCAATAATCTTTCCCGCTGTTTTCTGTAATATCCCGTGTAAATTTTATGCAAGATAAAAATGAGCAATAAGAAAAGTAAAATATAAACTACAATTGCTACCGTTGTAGCGTACCATGGTAAAGCAATAGTGAATGCGTAAGTAGCTATTTCACTTATACTGTTATTATATTTACCACGTACTTCAAATACATAATCTCCCGCCGGAAGATTTTCAAAAGTTGCGCTACCGTTGCGTTGCCAAGTGCTCCAACCCGTACTAAAACCTTTAATTCTATAACTATACACCGGTTTTGCAAGTTTGGAATAGGCCGGTATACTAAATTCAAAATTGATATTATTAACCGAGTTTGGTAATTCTAATTGATTAAGGTCTAACTTGTGACTTTTAAACTCCTCCTCCAACGCAGCAGTAGAAACCTTATTTATATTAAGTTGCTCCATAGAAGGCAAATCTAAAGGGGTAGAAAATATAGTATAGCCTACATTAGAACCCACCAGATATTCACTTTCCCCAATTAGGGAAATATTTTCAAAACCCTTCGCAATACTCCTATATTCTAAGGGAATAGCTGCCGATTTTGCGCTTAACCTATCCTGAAAAGCATCTCGGGTAACATATAAAAGATTGTCTTCACCAAATCCCCACCAGGTATTATCGGGTAAAACGTGGGAAATTCCGCTAATTCTTTGCTCCTGAATTAAATTATTTAATTCATTTTCAAGGCTGAAGGTGTCAGTTTTTGGTTCATATTTATAAATTTCATCTTCAGTAGAATAATAGATAGCGCCATTAAACTGAAATACTTTAAGTCCCATACCACCATCGTAGGATACGCTGTAATTTTCCAGGTCTAAAACTTCATTTACTTCAGCATTAATTTTTAATTTAAAAACTCCCTTATGATCGTGGCCCACCCAAAAAGTAGAATCATTCTGTACCACTAAATTTCTCGAAGAAAGATCGAAATTTGCTAAATAAACGGGATCATTTTCAACATTTCCTTCTTCCCAAAAACTAATTCCGTCGTAATGCCCCTGAAGCAGTCCGTTTTTAAATTCCCTTATTTCCCAGACCCCGGGACCATCTGAAATATGGGTTGCACTGTTCCCTTCAATTGCAAAAATTCCGCGGTCATGCCCGGCGTAAAGTTTTCCTTTAATTTCATTAATACTCCATACCTGACCGCTAGTGCCGGGAATGAGTTCATAAGTATTAGAAGTTCCTATTTTAAGATACAAACCCTGGTTAGTACCTAAATACAAATTATCCCCAAATTGATGACTGCAATAAACCGTGCCTACTTTTCCCGAAATATCGGTGAATAACCTAAACGGACTTTTACGATTAATAAGCACAAGTCCATTATCCAGCCCACCCCAAATATTACCGGCTTTATCCTCCAAAATTGATAAAACCGTATTATTATTAATTACCGGTTGGAGCAATTGGTAATTTTGTGAAGTTGCCAGGTCATAAACGTGCAGCCCATTACCAATGCTTCCTAAAACAAGGGTTTGGTCTTCCAGCAATTTTGCGGTAAAAATACTTTCATTTAAAGGATAATCTTTAAACTGAAAAGGCTCCCAATTAGAATTTTCAATAGTGAAAAGCCCGTCATCACGGGTAACGGCAAGCATTTTATTTTCTTCAAAAGGAAATAGACCTACAATGGGTTTGTCTTTAATTTTAGCATTAGAAATAACCTGTTCAATCCTCCCGTTGTCTATGGTGTAAAGTCCGTCTTCTGCAACCTGGTAGTAAAGTTTATTATTTACCTTAAATAAATTGGAGATAATATTACCGGCATTAATTGTATTAATTTCTTCGGTTTCCCGGGTAAAGCTATAAAGCCGACGTAAACTTTGAAAAATAATATATTCTTCCAGGGCTTCAATATGCCAGAATTGTTCGCCATCAAGGATTTTTTCTTCAGAAAGGTTTTTTAGGCTGGTATAATTTAGTTCTCCTTTTTGGTCTGTGTCCCAATATCCAAAATCCATATAAGACCCCGTATAAATTCTTTTATCCTTGGCTAACACAGAGCGAACCGCACTGGCATTTGGCACCCTGTGTAAATTCCAATGTTCACCGTTAAAAGAGAGTAAGCCAAGGTTATTGGCTATATAAATATGGTTATTATCTGCTTGCGTCAGCATCCAGTTTTGATTGCCGGCATTGTAAATTCCGGGGTCAAAATTGGTAATTGGCGGCAGCTCCTGAGCAAACAGGCTAAAGCTAAAAAACAAAAAGAGAGCAAGTAAACGCATAGTTTAGCAAAAAACGGAAATTACTAAATAATATGGGCTTTTACTAAAGGGAAAAATTAAGAAAAGAATTATAACGGTACTAAGAAAATCGATCGCTTTTACTTTTAAAATTGTATTAAGCAGTTTATATTACCAACTTATCTAAAAGTTAAGTTATGAAAGAGCAGAAAGTGCTAAACTATATTGAAGAGGTAATAAAAAACGTACCCAATGATTGGTTGAAACTAACCACCCATAGATTGGACATTTATAATGAAAAATTGGCGAAAACTGAATTTCTTGAAAAGTTTGAAACCTTATTTGCTGCTAACAATGCTGAAACCTCAGCACTTAAAGCATTACCCACTGCTTTCGATTATATTCGTTTAGGTCACCCCTTATCGTCTGTTCTGGAATGGGGAATTGCTAAATTGAATAATCTCAAGCCCGAAAATATTATCAGTTTTTCTTCCAGGACGATGCCTGTTTTAGCGGTTTTAAGAAAAAATCTATTCGACAATAAAAATACACAGATCGTTTATACCAATTCGTTACCGGATTTTTTTGATACTGAAGCGCTAAAAAATGTGTACGGATATAATTTTGAATTAAAACAGGTGGAGAATGCTGAAGAGATTTCTGAATTTAACGGGAGCACTATATTTATTTCACAAAAAGACGAAATTGGCAAAGTTGATCTGCATCCAAATATCGACTTTTGGCTTAATACTTATCCAAATACTGGAAGTATTTTACTGGTAAATGGCGAAAAAAATGAGACGTACATTTCTGAAATACAACACGTAAGAAGAAGAGAAAGTATTGCTATGACCCCGGCAGATTCTTTTTCTGCTTTAAAACAATTAGCAGGAAAACCTTCTTCTAACCGCAATAATACTGAAAACAATAAAGCTAGTGTAATTGCATCAATCCAAAATATTACCGGCACAAATTCAAATGCATTACTTGCCTCGTGCGGACTTTCGATGCAATATGCCATTATAATGGGACTTATTGACGAAGCCCTGGAGAAACATCCTGGAAAAGCGATTAAAATTGTTGTTCCTCCTAATTGTTACGGTGGTACAAACGACCAGGCAAGACGGGTTGCTGCCAGCCTGGAAAATGTAGACATTGTAGATTTACCGGTAGACGGTGATAATGATATGGTGCAAAGTACTGATATGGTTTTGGAGCAGGTTGCCAAAGAAGATGCTGTTCCTTATATTATTGCCGAAATCCCTACCAATCCACGAGTTGAAGTTCCCAACCTGGAAAAATTAAGAGACGCTTTAAGCAAAAAACGTAAAACCGCCAGGGGCGAAACGGCTATAGATCCTGTATTTATTTTAGATCAAACCTTTTGTCCTAACGTACAATTTTTAGCCGAAGATGGAATATTATCTTCTATTCGAACAATTTCATATGTTAGTGGATCTAAATTTCCAAGTGGCGGAAAATGTACTGCCGGTTACTGTGTTGCCAATCAAAAAGCTGAAAATTTATTGAGCAAGATAGATAAGCATCTTATTCTTTGTGATAATGAAGCAACTGCCCTTCAGGTTGAAATATTAGCAGAGCAATTACCTTCTATGAATCAAAGAATTGCCGATGCCTATAAGAACACACAGGAATTTGTAGACTTTATCAGGAAAACATTACCAGACGCAAAAATCAATTTTGTATCAGAAGAATTAGCTGAGCAAGGCTTTACTCCCTCTGTATTTTCATTAGATCTTCCTACAAAAGGAAATACACAAGAAGAAAGAGAAGCTTATAAAAGGAAATTAAATCAAAAGCTAATCAATATGATGATTAGTGAAATTCCAAACGAAAGTAAATATTGTGTGAGTTATGGGCAACTAAAGGGTTGTTACTGGACAATCCCTGCCACGTCTACCCAGGGAACTACTAAAGAAGCCGACAAAGATTATATAGCCCGGGTATCTGTATCTCCCGATTTGGATCTTGAGCTTCATAAAAAAGTCTTTTTAGATTTCGTTGAACAAATTTAGAGTTAGGGGAGGTTTTAAGGCCTCCCTCTTTTTTCTATTGTGAGTTAGCTAAAAACTGTGTAGTTTCAATGGTTAAAGCGCTGCGCGCTGTAGAAAACCGCTACGATGAAAAGAAGTACAATTTTACTAATTGTAGGCTTTGTTTTATTATGGAACTCCGGTTTTATAGGAGCCGAATATGGACTTCCTTATACCGGGCCTTTTACTTTAATCTTCCTAAGATATCTCGCAGTAACCGTATTATTATTGCTTTACCTTCTTTTCAGAAATAGATTGAAATGGGTAGGTTTTAAAGCGGTGTCCCTCAATATGCTTATTGGTTTCCTGGCGCATGGAGTATGGCTAACCTGCGTTTTACTTGCGCTTGCGGAAGAAGTGCCGGCGGGGATAGTAGCCCTAATCGTCGCGTTGCAGCCATTAGCCACCGGTGCACTTTCTGGTTATGTTACTAATGAAAAAACCAATAAATATCAATGGTGGGGATTAATATTAGGTTTTTTAGGTGTAGTATTAACCGTAGCTTTTAGAATAGATTTTAGCAAATCAAGTTCAATTTTTGGTTATCTAATTCCTTTAGGATCTGTTGTAGGAATCACTATTGCTACATTAATTCAGCGTAAAATGGAGATAGATGATAAGAACGAGAAACTACCACTAGACCAGACTCTTTTCTATCAAAGTCTGGCCACTATGCTGGCTTTAGCTATCCCTTCAATTTTTGTAGAAAAATTAGCTGTAGAATGGGTTTCTGAATTTACTTTTGCTATGATATGGCTCATTCTGGCTGTCTCCCTCGGCGCCTATATTCTCATGTGGCGGTTAATTGAACGACTTGACGCCACCCGGGTAGCGAGTTTATTTTACCTGGGGCCGCCGGTGACCATGCTCATGGCCTGGATAGCTTTTGGTGATACTATTAGGATTATGGATATTGTTGGCTTAAGCGTAGTATTTTTGGGTGTAATATTAACTTCCCGGTCAAACTAAAGTTTCACCAGCCTATATACCTCTCTCTTTATAAAATTGCTGAATAATTAAAATTCTCTTTCCACTAAAACACAACTCCGGTCTATTTTTTTAACTGAGAACCTTCTTTTTTCACTCATTAAATCTTCAAAAAAATTATTGCTTTTCCCATTCTTTTTAACTGAAAAATAATAAAGTGTGTATTTAACAATTATTTTATACTTTTATAAAAACTAAACACTTATGCATAGAAATTACTCAGTTCAGAATTGGTTACTCATTGTTTTTTGCAGCTTATGTACCGGCCAAATATTTGCTCAACTTGAGCTTAACGAAAAAGAATATTTTGAAACGCGGGGGCTCAATGTCCTTGTTTTTAGTAACGAGTATAACGGATTCTTTTTTGATGAGAAAAACGCAGGAATTGAACTAATTCATCACGGGATGAGAAGCAGTACCGGAGGTGCTGTAAGACTACAAAATACCCCCGAACAATGGGATCTCGTACCTTCACTTTTAGAACGCAAGGTAGATCGTAGTACCAATACCGTAGAAGTAACTACCAGGTATGAGCAATTAGAATTTACATCAAAAATCATTGTTAAACCCGAAGGAAAAAGAATAAATATTTCTGTTTATCTGGATGAACCTCTTCCTGAAAACCTGGAAGGAAAAGCAGGATTTAATTTAGAATTTCTCCCAGCTGCTTATTTTGAAAAATCCTACCTGGTAAATGGTAATCCCGGTATTTTTCCCCTTTACCCATCAGGTAATACTAAGATTAAACCCATTAGTGAAAAAGTACCGCAGTTTGCCGGGCATTCTACCCTGGACACCCGTGGGGAAGAAGAATTTATAGTACCCCAACCCCTTGCCAGTGGTAACACCATTATTCTGGCACCCGAAGATCCTTATCACCACGTAGAAATTACTTCAGAAACCGAAATTTCATTATTTGATGGAAGAAGCCTGGCTCAAAACGGCTGGTTTGTTACCCGCAGTATACTACCGGCAAATAAGACCGGAAAGGTGTTAGAATGGCATTTAGAAGCCAACACGGTATCCAACTGGTTACGCGATCCAAATATTGGCTTCTCCCAGGTAGGTTACCATCCAAGCCAGGAAAAGGTTGCCATTATAGAACTGGACGAAAATGATAATCAACTGCAAACTGCTTCCTTATACCAGGTAACTTCTGAGGGAAAAACAATCGAAAAATTTAGTAAAAAAGTGGCCGAATGGGGAAAACATTTTAGGTATAATTATGCTGAATTTGATTTTTCTGATATCACGGAAACTGGGATTTATTATATTAAATATGGAGATCAAACAACAAATACATTTCCTATTAGTGAGCAGGTTTATGAAACGGCCTGGCATCCAACCCTGGATGTGTTTTTCCCCGTGCAAATGGACCATATGAAGGTGAATGAAGCCTATAGAACATGGCACGGCAGACCATTTATGGATGATGCTATACAAGCCCCGCTGGATCAGGAACATTTTGATGGCTACAGTATGGGCTCTTCTACCGATACTAAATTTGAACCCTATGAACATATTCCCGGCCTGGATGTAGGCGGATGGTTTGATGCAGGAGATTACGACATCCAAACCGGCACACATTGTCTCACAATTACAGATCTTGTGGCATCCTGGGAAGAATTTGGGCTGGAGCGCGATCAAACCCATATTAATCAGGAAAATCGTTATGTAGATATTCATCGGCCTGATGGAAAAATAGATATCCTTCAGCAAATTGAACATGGAACCCTAAATCTTGTGGCTCAAATTAATAATATAGGGCATCCGGTACGTGGGATAGTGGTTCCCAACCTGCACCAGTACCATCATCTTGGAGATGCCTCTACCGAAACTGATAACCTGCCCTACAATCCCGATTTGGAACCGTTTGAAAGCGATGGTTTATCCAGTGGAACATTAGATGATAGATGGGTTTTTACAGAGCGTTCTCCTTACCTGGATTACCGCACCGCCGGTGCATTGGCAGCAGCCAGCCGGGCTTTAAAGGATTACAATTCTTCTTTATCTAAAGAATGCATTGAATTAGCAAAGAAACTATGGGAGGAAAATGAAAATATGCCCTTAGAGGAAGCCTCTTCCGGCTATTTTGCACGTTTTCTAAAGCTTAGTGAAATGAATGCTTCCATGCAGCTTTACGTAAGTACTAAAGAGGAAAAATATGCCGAAGCTTTTGAAGAAAAAATCTGGAAAGCGATGGATGAAAGTCTGGACAGAACCATAGATATTGCATTACATGCCGCGCCTCATATGGATGAGAAATTCAATAAAAAACTGAAAACTTATGTTCAAAAATATGTTGATGAAATTGACCAGTTAGAAAAAGACAATCCCTACGGTGTACCTATGTTTCGCAGACCGGGTTGGGGTGGAAATCACGGGATTATTGATTTTGCCATCGCAAATTACAGGGCGCATAAATTATATCCAGACCTGGTAGATAAAGAACATGTATTTAAGGGATTACATTATATTTTTGGAAGACATCCGCATTCTAATCTCTCTTTTGTTTCGGGAGTGGGGACAAAAACTAAAAAAGTTGCCTACGGTAGTAACCGGGCAGACTTCAGTTTTATTGCGGGAGGAATTGTACCGGGCATTTTATTGATGAATCCTGATTTTCCCGAAAATAAGGAAAACTGGCCTTTTTTCTGGGGCGAAAATGAATATATAGTAGATATTGGAGCAAGCTATATTTTTCTTGTTAATGCCACAAATGAACTCCTGAACGAAAAATAAGCTACTGATTCAAAAAGGAGGCTGTTAGTTAAAGTTAAACGGTCTCCTCTTTTTACTCCTATTATTCAAATGAATATTTAACTACTTATAATGTCCTAATATTCAGAATATAAACGCTTTGTTAGCTCTTCTTCCGTTTTTTCATTAATTTCAAAAGAAGAATAGCTTTTAGATTAAAATAAAGATCAAGAATTAAAAATTACCAACTAACCTATAAATCTTTTTCTATAGTTTATAGCCAAACTTCAACAATATGAAATCACTATTACTTTCCTTTCTAATTTGTTTTTCAATAACAACAATTTTTGCCCAAAACCAGGGAGACAGTTTAAAAATTAATGAGCAGGAATATCTTGAAATGCGCGGTCTCAACGTCATGCTTGCGCACGATTTTTATCCGGAAAGTCATCAGGGCGGTGTAGGAATTATTCAAAATGGAATTAGAGTTGCCACCAACGGAGATTTACGCCTGGAGCCTACCCCAGGGCAATGGCAACCGGTACCAAAAGTTGGGGAACGGGTTGTAAATAGGGAAAATAATAATATTAGTGTGAAAATGGCTTATCCCGATGAAGCCAAAAACCGAACAGGCTTTAATCCTATTGAATATCCCGATTTGGAATTTTCTTATAACCTGAAAATAATTCCGCAGGGAAAATCTTTTAAAATCGTAGTAGACCTGGATGAAGCTTTGCCTGAAGAATGGATTGGAAAAGTGGGAATGAATATCGAATTCTTCCCCGGCTACCTTTTTGGCAAATCATATTATATGGATAACGAATTTGGTCTTTTTAACCGCCAGGCAAATGGCCCGGGATCTTATGATGATGACGATGAATATCAAATAAAGCCTATGGCTACGGGAAAAGAATTAGTGATTGCCCCCGGTACGCCCAGGCAAACTTTAAAAATTGAAAACTTAAAAGAAAATAATTTAGAGTTAATAGATGGCCGTGCACAGCATAGTAATGGCTGGTTTGTGGTTAGGTCACTAGTTCCTTCAGGAGCCACCAAAAATGCTATTGAATGGCTTATTACTCCAAACACCTTGGAAGATTATACATACGATCCCGTAGTTCAAATTTCCCAGGTTGGTTATCATCCCGCCCAGGAAAAAATTGCCGTGATAGAAACCGATAAAAATGATACTAACCTGAAAGAGGCGAAATTATTACGGATAAATAATGAAGGTGGTTTTACCGAGGTTCTTTCAGAAAATCCTTCAAATTGGGGGGAATTCCTCAGGTATAAATATTATCAGCTGGATTTTACCAAAATCGAAGAACCCGGAATGTATGTTGTAAAATACGGCGATTATACTACTGAAGCTTTTCAAATTAGCAAAGATGTTTATAAACGTGAGGTTTGGCAACCCACTTTAGAATATTTTTTACCGGTGCAAATGTGCCATATGTTGGTAAACGATAGATATAAAATATGGCATGGCCGTTGTCATTTAGACGATGCAAGAATGGCGCCTGTAGATACCAATCATTTTGATGGTTACCTGCAAGGCCCTGAAACCCTTACCAATTTTGAACCTGGCGAACACGTACCGGGGCTAGATGCCGGTGGTTGGCACGATGCCGGAGATTACGATCTTAGAATAGAATCCCAGGCTTCTACCATCCACGGACTTTCGCATATTTATGAGATTTTTCAGGAAGATTATGATAATACCACCATAAACCAGGAAACAAAAACCGTAGATATTTTGCAACCCGATGGAAAGCCCGATTTTCTTCAGCAAATAGAACACGGCACCATACATATTGTAAATGGCTATAAATCTTTGGGTCGGTTTTATCGTGGGGTGATTGTGCCTACTTTAGACCAATATGTTTTGTTGGGCGACCCGGTAAACCATTCTGATGGCGAGATTTATAAAGAAACCAGTACTTCAAAAGAAATTCCGTTAGGCCAGGAAGGCGCGCCAGATGATCGCTGGGTGTTTACCGAAGAAAATCCGCGTAGGGAATTACAAAGTGCAGCGGCCCTGGCTGCCACCTACAGGTCTCTAAAAGATTTTAATCCAGACCTGGCTGAAGATGCCCTGGAAATTGCTAAAAAAACCTGGGAAACTACCTCTACAGATAATCCCGTGCACAAACTCAGCTTAGGTGTAGAACTCTTCAGAAGTACTTCTGACGCGAAATATGAAAATTTTATAAAAGAAAATGCTGAAATTTTTGCTGAAAATATTGCGCAAACCGGCTGGGTTCTCGCACCCGTTTTTGATGAAATTCAAGATGAAAATTTCAGAAATAAAATAAAAGCTTCTGTAGAAGATTATTACGTGGAAGTAGAAAAATTAGGAGCGCAAACTCCCTACGGAATGCCTTATGAACCCGATATTTGGGGTGCAGGATGGGGAATTCAGAATTTTGGGATGAAACAGTATTTTTTACATACCGCTTTTCCTGAAATCTTTCCGAAGAAATATATGCTAAACGCGCTCAATTTTGTTTTAGGAACACATCCGGGTGTAAATACATCTTCTTTTGCTTCGGGAGTGGGTTCTCGCTCCTTAACCCAGGCTTATGGAATGAACCGGGGCGATTTCTCTTTTACTCCCGGCGGAATTGGCTCGGGAACGGCATTAATTCGACCCGATTTTCCTGAATTGCTGGAATGGCCTTTTCTTTGGCAACAAACCGAATATGTTTTAGGCGGTGGTACTACAGATTACCTTTTTTTAGTATTGGCAGCCGATAAATTATTAAACGAATAATTGGAAAATCTCACTGTAAAAAGCTTAGAATATTCAAATCTCATTACCTAATAAATTACCTTTAAAGTGGTATTTTATAAATTATTTTCTGTCTCTATCTTAGCCTTGTCAAATTACTAATTGTAATAGCAGATTAGTTCAAAGAAGATTTGGTAGGGCTAACTTCTTAAATGTTTGATTTGGGGATTAACATTTATGAGTATCTAATTTCTAATACCATTAAAAAGTATTTGACGCAAAAACCTTCAGGATTTCCCTGGAGGTTTTTTCATTTATATAATTTTCTACCACAAAACTTGAAAAGACTAAGGTAAATAAGGAAAATTCCTATATTTAATGTGATTAAACAATCACACTTTATGCAAAAGGATTTCGAAAAAATCTCCGCTTACTGGCAGGAAATGTATTCCCGCCAGGTAAAAGAGTATCGGCCGTTTGAAATCTCTGAAGAATTTAAAAGATTTGCCACTATTTTCGCCCCGGGAGACTCCTATTTATATATTGTAAACCTTCATAATTTTGGATTGGAATATGTTTCTAATTCGGTAGAACGTTTTGTAAATAAAAAGGCCGGAGATATTACGCTACAGGATTTATTACAAACCGTTATCCCCGAAGAAATTGAAATTATAAGTCTTAAGAGCAAAGTCATCAATAATTTTTATACCGAATTTCTTGATAAAGAAGATGTATTAAACTATAAAAATATGTTTTCTTATAGAATGAAAAATGCCGGCGAACAAACACGAACTATGTTGTACCAAGCATTCCCATTAAGTGTGTTAGAAAATGGAACCCCAGAACATGTATTGTGCATTCAAACCGATGTTTCTCACCTTAAAGTGACCAGTACCAATACAGTTTCATTTATTCATATAAACGGCGGAAAATCTTATTATAATATAGATATTTCTAAAGGTACATTTGAACCCGGCGAAAGTGCAGATGCCAATTTTTCAGAATTTCTCACCGAAAAAGAAAAAACTATTGTTTGTAAATTATCCCGAGGATTAAATGCTGAACAAATAGCCACAGAAATGAACCTCTCTCCTCACACCATTAAGACGCATAGAAGAAACGTACTACAAAAAAGCGGTTGCAGAAATACTACTGAACTTGTTGCCAAATGTCTTACTACCGGAATAATTTCCCCGGTATTAAGTTGAAAACAGTTTTACACCATTTAATTTTATATCAATAAAGTTCTCACAAACAGTTATTTAGTCTTATATTTATAAGGATATCTCAATATTACGATCCTTGATTCTGGAGAAAAAATTATTTTTAGCGCTTTCCTTTTTAGTGCTTTTTAGTCCATCAATTTATGGGCAAATCTTCGATTTTAGTAAACCTGATCCATACAAAAAGATTTTTGTAGAAACCGATGATTTTGGCCTTTCTTACTTGAAAGAGCTAGAAGAATCTTTGGAGAAAATTGAGTCAGATACTCTTAAGTTTGAAGTTTTAAACGATCTGGCTTATTACTGGCATACCAGGAACCTCAGCACTGCCCTGGAGTTTACCGAAAAAGGATTGGCACTTTCTTTAGAAAAAAATAATTCGCTTTGGAATGGTAGATTCCAAATTACCCAGGCTGCAATTCTATTGCGCCAGGAAAAACTAGATGAAGCAGAGGCAGTCCTCAAAGAAGCTGAAGCCAAAGTAACAGAAAGCGACCTTTCATTTCTTAATACACAATTAGGCTATGTTTACGAACGCCGTGGACAATTAGGAAGAGCTGCCGATTTTGCCCTCGAAACTTTGCGCCTGGGAGAAAAATTAAATAATAATAAAGCAATTGGAATTGCTTACAGCGATTTAAGCAACTTGTTTTGGAAGCAGGAAAAATATGAGGAAGGTTTGGAGTATGGCCTGAAATCACTTTCCTTTTTTGAAGAAAGAAACGTAGTAGATCTTGATTATGATTTTACACTTTACGTGGTTGGAAATAATTATTTAAAACTTAAACAATACAACAAAGCAATGGAGTACTATACACGTTCTATTGAAATTGGTGAACGTTATGGTTTTTATAATAATCTAAGCGATGTTTACATTTCTCTTGTAGATCTTTATGCATTTTTGAATGAATTTGAAAGCGCTGAAGAAGCCGGTAAAAATGCCATAAAGTATGCCTATCTTCTAGATAATGCGTTTATGCTAATGCGTTCTTACCTTTCGGTTGGAGAGTTACAAATTCAGAACAAAAATTATCCTGCCGCAATAACTAATATCAAAAAATCTATCGAGGTGGCTACGCCAAGCTTTGGAGATGGTTTCTTCTTAAGCAAAGCTTATAACAGTCTTGGTGAAGCTTATGCGAAAAATGCACAGTATCAGGAAGCGTATAAAGCATTTTCTGAATATGATTCCCTTAATAAAATTGTATTCACCGCAGAAGCAGATCAACGTATCTCTCAGCTTGAAACCGAATTTAATGTGGCTCAAAAGGAAAATACTATTCAACTTCAGGAAACAAGGTTATTACAACAGCAAACGAGTCAAAATCTTATTAGTCTTATTGCCGGCTTATTGTTCCTAATTTTATTGGTGCTATTTGTTAGTTTTAGCAATAATCGAAAGAAAAATAAACTATTAAGAAAACAGAATAAGGAGAAAGAATTCTTATTAAAAGAAATTCATCACCGGGTAAAAAATAATCTTGAAGTGGTTTCCAGCCTTTTGGCTTTACAAACAGCACAAATTAAAGATCCTAATGTTGTGAGTGCGATGAAGGAGAGCCAGAACAGGGTATATTCTATGAGTATAATTCATCAGCGTTTATACCAGAATGATCATCTTTCTTCTATTGAAATGAAAGATTATTTCTTAAATCTTGGCAATCATATCCTGGATTCTTTTGGGGAAGAAGAACGCATTAAGATTAACTATAAAATGCCTGAATTGCATCTAGATGTAGACACTGCGGTACCTTTGGGATTAATAGTAAACGAACTATTAACAAACAGCCTCAAATATGCTTTTCCGAATAAGCAAGCGGGGGAGATAACTATAGATTTAGATAAAAAATCGGCTAACGAGTTGCAGCTGCTAGTAAAAGATAATGGTATTGGGCAAACCGAAGGTGAACCCGTTAAAGGAACCGGATTCGGAAAAACACTCATCGATTTGCTTACCCGACAATTAGATGGGACGATGCAGGTAATTTATACCTCTGGCACTCAATATTTATTCAATTTTAAATCTCACAGGTTTCCTTGATTTGAGATAGAACAAGGTTTTTTAATTACCCATAGCATCATTTATTTTTTTGGTATCTACATATTGCTGAAAGGCACTAACTTTTCCATCTTTTAAAGTCCAAAGGTGAGCAACTTGTGCATTATAAGTTTTTCCCGTTTCTTTAACTTTAGCATTATATCGCAAGGTAGCCAATACCTGATTGTTGCTCATTTCATGTAGCTCGATGTCTTCAAGTTTAAAATATTCGTGTTCTGCTCCAACCCTCTCAAAAACACCTTTTAAAACGGCCTCCGGACCTATATATGGGTTGCCACCGGCATAAGCATTACCTTCGGCTTCGTTCCATATAATTTCTTCGTCTATTGCTTCCAGAACAGAAGGAATATCACCCTCGCCAAAAGATTTATAAAGGCCATCAATAATCCCTATGTTTTGATTTGTACTTTCAGGTTTCATCTCCACCCGAATGAGACGTATGGGCTTTGTCTTGCTAAGATTTACGACAGAATGCGGTGCCTCCGGTTCTTTGGCCATGGTGAGCGGAAAGCTTAATGGTTCCGGAAGTTTTTGAGTATTAAAAATAACCTTATCATTACTATCATAGTCAATAAAGTCGGCGGCTTCCTGGATATATAAAACGCTTGGCCATTTGTGATGGTGAAGCGGTTCTTTTTCTTCCGGAGCCAAATAAACTTCAAGTACCCTTACCTGGTCATTCTCTAATAATATTTTATGATTATTTGGTGCAGCTATCACAGCATCCAGTTCAGCTGGCCAATTAGCCGGATTACCTGTTTTATAATCTATTTTTTGACTTTCCTCGTATTCCTGTCCAAAAGTGGCAATGGTCACTAAAAATACGGCCAGGAAAATAGTCTGGTTTTTAAGTGTTTTCATGATTAATATGTTTTAAATTCGGTAATTTCTCATTTAGAATAACTTCTTAGGGTTTCTCTTACGGGCCTGAACTGAATTCCTAAATCTGTTTTTGCGAGATCGTTTTTATAGACAATTTGTGCTTTTTCCTTGGGTTCTTTATGATTCAACATTTGATGAATATCCCACACTTTATATGTTTCACTCGTTAAAAGGTAATCTTTGCAGTGTAAGCCCTTTTTCGTGGCTGCCTGGTATGTGGCATTAGCCACGTCTTCAACATCTACCACGGCAAAAGGAACATTATTATCGTAGAGTCTTTGAATAAAATCATCTGGCGCTAATTTGTTCTTTATAAGAAATTGCAGGCCAGTAGAGGTGGAGTCTTCTCTATTAGACAAAGATTTGCCCATCACCATTACGGGGGAAACAGAACAAATTTCAAATGGAAGGTCCGGGTTATCTGCGATGAATTTCTCAACGACCTGGTTAGCAATAAATTTGGCTTGAGAGTATGGATGGCTATCTTCACTGGTGTACCTGTCTTCTTTTTCATCAAAAGTATCAGAAAAGCTTTTGCCACCTGCCGGCATTGGGAAATTGGTATTCCAGGCTGCAACAGATGCAATAAAAACTACTTTTTCAATATTCGAAACCTCGCTTATTGCCTGGAGAAAATTTTGGGTTCCTTTTATAGTAGGATCATAAAGTTCAGCTTGCGGGTCTTTTACATCCAGTTGAAAGGGAGTGCCACTGTGAATTACGATCTCGCAATCTTTTATAAAATCTTTTAATTGATCCAGGTCTTCCAACTTAAAAGCCCTGATGTTGAGGTTTTCTGAATTTTGAAGATCAAAAAGATGCTGATATTTTTCGCTCTTATGGATATTGGTTACCGAAACTTTTACCTCGTAGCCTTCTTCCAAAAATTTCCTGGTTATGTAGCTTCCAATAAAGCCCGAACCGCCTATAATTCCTACCGTTTTCATCATCATAGCATTTAAGTAAGTCGTAACTGTATTAACAGTTAATTCCCGGTTCTTTCTTCTGAAGAACTTAATTCATCTGCCTGCTGGATATCCTTTACTATTTTTGAAACATCCCAATAACCAAATTCTCTTACAATTTTCCCGTTAACAAACCGGGCAGTAATATGAGTGGGAATTTGATACACTTTATTATTTGCTTTATAAGTGCCCTCCCAAAGGCCCCAAAAGTTCACCCAGGTTTCGCCTTCATCGTTTACAATCATTTCATATTCTGAGGCATCGTCTACAAAATTCCAGCTAGTAAATTGAGAGGCATCTTTCTTGTTTTCCGCTAAGAATTGCGTTAGGTTTTTCCCGTTTTCTTCTGTTACATTGTTCATTATTTTAGCGGTATCACTATAATGTGCTAGCATAGCTTCCCAATCCCTATCTTCATAATCTTCCAGTACTTGTTTGTAAGTTTCTATTTCTGGTGATTGCTGGGTGTAGCGTGTTCGTTGTTGGCTACAAGCTATAAATATGACTATTGCAACTCCTAATGACATTAACTCTTTCATGACTTTATATTTTTAATTATTCTAGGAAACCTATTATTTTACCTTGCTTTAAAGACCAGGAATGTTTAAATATTGTATAGATGTATTCACATTCTGATGCTTTGCGACCCTTCACTATTCCGGTTACCAAAACCTTATTTTTACCAGATACCTGAAAATTGAGATCCTTAAATAGAATGCTTTGCCATTCATTTTTTATAATTCCGCTAAGCGTAATATTGTAATTGCTATTCTTTACACTTTCTATTTCATCCCAATCTATACTGTTCGTTAGTGCGGCAATTTCATTTGCCGTAGCATTCTTATTTTGCAAGATTTCATATAGCTTTTTTACCAAATCCTGGTCAATATTCTCCTGCCCCTGCAAGTAGTTTGAAGTAAACAAACCAATAAGTAATGAGATGAAATAGAGGTGTAAGACTTTCATAGCTGTTTATTTAATTAATTGGAATTATAAGCTAGATCTGGACGCATACTGCCTGTTTTAGATTCATATTTATGAACATATTGCATAAGATCATCAAATAATTTCTCACCCTCTTCTCCAAGCAGTTTATCTGTTTCTTCAGAAGTTTTAGCATAGGATTGCGCATCTTTTGCTGAAATCACCACTAGGTAATAATCTCCAGTACTTCCAAAACCATTGCGATAAATTCTGAAATGTTGTGTAGCACCTTTTGTTTCATAAAGGGATTTAATCTCCTTCATCTTGTTTCTAAGGTTCGTAACATTTTGTGGTGTCACGTGAAAGAAATGCCATTTCCGGTAATCTTCTCCCTCGGTATTTGTGGTAAGGCCGTTGGGCATATAAGACATATCGTTTATTAAATGCACCATATAATTGCGGTGGGTATCGTAGCATTTATCAAATCGACTAAATATAGCCCTGAAGTTTTCTTCTCCCATCTTTTCGGCTAAAGGCGCCATAGGATTTTTGTCAAAATCGGCCATACTATTTATGGGAGCAATAGTTAAATAGGTTCCTCCGTCAATACGCGCTGTAGTCCAGTCTGCATCTTTAAGATTGTGTTCCTTGCAGGCTTTAATAAAATCTTTGGTAACGGCTTCATATTCTTTTAGCATAGCAGGTTTTACCTGATCTTCGTGTATCCAGAATGCCTGAGTAGTGCTTCCATTTTGTGCCAATAATTCATTGGTGTTCAATAATACAATTGCTACAAAAAGGGCAATAAATTTTACGGTCTCCATAATTTCTTGTTTTTAAATTAATTACAAGAACAATATACCATCGTAAAAAACTGAAATAAAGCAAGTTAGGACAAGAATGCTAAAAAACTGTCCTAAACACCCTTATTTTTGATCAAAGGTCTAAATGGTCTGCAGTCTTTTTAAAAGTTCTGGGCGTTTATCTTTGGTCATAGGAATAGCTTTTTTAGAAATAACGACGTGAGTGCCTGCTATTTCATCTATTCTGGAAAGGTTAATAATATAGGACCTATGGATTCTTAGGAAATGTTTTGGAGGAAGTTTTTTATCCATTTCTTTAAGGGTTGTGACCAGTAAATATTCTTTTTCAGCAGAAAAAATACGGCAGTAATTACGCTCTGCCACTATGTATTTAATAGCTTTAATATCTACCTTTACCATAGTATCCTGGTGCCTTACAAACAGGCAATCTTTGAGAATAAAAGTAGCATCTTCAACCTTATTTCCTGGCGAAGTGACGATATTGCATTTTAACTGACTTATGGTTAGTTCTATACTTCGCTGTAGATCTAATTTCTTAAAGGGTTTAGATATAAAAGCAAAGGGGTGGGTTTCTTTTGCCCGGTTGAAATTTGCTTCATCGGCATTTGCGGTAAGATAAATAATGGCAAGATTAGGATGCAAATCCTGCATCTTTTGTGCGGTTTCTATTCCATCTAATTCCCCTTTAAGCTGAATATCTATCAACGCAATATCCAGGGGATTGTTTTTAATAAATCGCAACGCGTCTTCTCCCTTCGGAATAATCCCAGAAACCTCATAGCCCATTTCGGTAAGCTGCAGTGAAATATTAGCTGCAATGATCATTTCATCCTCAACTATTAATATTTGTATGGGTTGAATCATTGACCACCAGTATTTACTCGATATTCGAGATTAAATGCTCCGAGGCTTATCTCGAAATCAAATTGTATTTTCCAATCCTATTGCTTCGTGAGCTTGCTCTGAAGTAGTTTACTTTCTCACAAAATTATGAGATAGGTATAATTACCAGAATTGAATTAAGATTGTACTACTTTTTAAATCTTTTCTAGCAAAAGGATATTTGTGTAGGTTTTGAGGGGGTGGGCCTTAAAAAAACTGGGAACAGGAAATTATTTCTATAAAGGCTTGATCTTAAAAGATCCTAAGTATCTAATTTAGTAAAAAACTACTAAATACCGATTTTATTTTATTAAGTTTTGACGCTGGTGAATGAGGTTGGTAGAACTCCCCTCTATTTTATCCTCAATAAAATCATTTATTCCAGATCTTAGTCTCGCTAATGCTTTTCCAGATTCAAGTATAAATTTCTTCATATTTCCCAACGCTTCAGGCTATAAAATATAGCTAAAAGAAACCTAGAATCGTAAAATGGAAATAAAAAAAAGTGATGTATTTTACTTATATTTAAGTTGTTAACACAAAATATAAAATAAAACAAACATCACTTTGAAGGTGAAAAGTACAAAGAATAAACTAAACGGAAAAGCGAAAGTTGTAAAGCATTCATTCTCAGGGAATCGTCTTACTAAATACGCAGGTCTCAACCCTATCCTCCGATTTATGAACAAACAGGGCTTGGTGCAAATGTTCAGTAGTTCCTTCCCCACCCACTGGCAAAACGCCACAAAATTCGGTAAAGATCAGATTTTATTAGTTATTGTAATGGCCTCCATAAGCGGAGTCAGTCGGATCAAAAAAATCTCCAACTTCAGTAATGATGGACTGATTAAGACCTTATTGAAACTTGACAAAGGTATAAACCAGAATGCAATATCGGCCACCTTAAAAAAAATGGGACAAGGTGGTGCACGCAAGTTACAGGAGCTGTTACTTGGCAAAAATGCAGCTTGGTTGAAAAAGAGCAAATTGGCCAGCATAACTTTGGATGCCGATTCGACCGTCAAAACAGTTTGCGGCAATCAGACAGGGGCCGCCAAAGGATATAATCCTATAAAGAAAGGTTCCAGGAGCTATCATCCACTCTTGATTTTTGTAAGCGAATTAAAAATGCTCTACCACAGTTGGTTCAGGACCGGTTCAGCCTTTACTTCCAACGGTATCACGGATTTTTTACAGGAAGTCAAAGCCAGTCTGCCCAATACTGTCGATAAGGTATTCTTCCGTGCCGACAGTGGCTTTTTCTCTGGAGATCTCTTTGACTTGTTGGAGGATTACAACTGGGACTATTTGGTAAAGGTAAAGCTGAAAAATCTCAAAAAACTGCTGGAAAGGCAAGAATGGACAATGATAGATATGGAAAAGGATATTGCCATCTGTGAGTTCTCCTATAAAGCGAAAGGCTGGAAAAAGACCAGGAAGCTCAAGGCCGTACGTACGGTCAAAGAGTATATAGAGGTGGAGTTTCTTGGAGGACGGGATGTTGTTCCGTTGTACCAATATGCCTGTTATATCAGTAGCTATGACAAAGATGCCACACAACTGCACGAGATATATAAGCTGCGTTCGATCAGCGAAACCTGGATTGAACAAGTGAAAAGTCATACCATGGCCGGAGGTACATTAACTAATAACTTCTGGGCAAATGATATCCTCTGGCAATTAGGAGTCTTAGCTTATAATATTTCTTTAATGATGCGCCAGAAGAAAGACAGGTTCAAAAAACAGGAACACCGTACCTTTATGGAATGGTTTGTCGAGGTTCCGGCAAAGGTAACTTCAAGTGGCCGCAGTATAGAGCTTAAGATGTACGAAAATCATTTCTTTAGAGAGGACTGGGAGGAAATGACGAGTTTACTCGAAGCCGCATAACCAAAACAAAAAATCAATATCATCATACATATGCACAGGGATAGGTATGTCCAAAAAATACGTAAAAACAAAAAAATCCCAAAGACACAATAAAAATTACCCCTAAAATAATTATGTCTCCAGAATATTCAGACCAAAATCATAAAAAACATCATTACCAACCAATTCGAAGAAATGACTTTAGCCTAAAAAGTTCGTTTTACATTTTTAGGAGAAAATTAAGTGGAAACGTTATTAATCTAATTAGTTTCTTAAGGAGATAAAACTTTTTAATAATTTATTTAATTTGGAAAATATACATGGATGTAATTACACCTACCAGGTATATTTCTAAAATATAGTGCTTAAAAACCCCCACCCAAGCCTGGATGAAAGTTGCGGTATCGAAGAAAAATTAGCTCCTTACATTCAAAACATAGTTTAGCTCTCCGGATTTATCTTTATCATTACCCTCTAATTTGGTCTTTAATAAGTTTCAACCACGGAAATGGCCTTTTTTCAAGTTAACTCCAGAAATGTATTTATTAATTCTATTTCGTTATTCAAGTTTTTTCATTGTGTTTCTTTTATAAGCCTCATTAGGGTCCTGCAATTATGGTAAGGTGTCTTCCACATGCTTAATTTATCTTGTGTATAAGGTCTATTAGACTGGTCTACTCTAAAAAACCACTCACCATTTTGTCTGTCTATTAAATTGTTCTGGGTAAAATTCCAGATATCCAGTATTGCCGTTTTGTATTTTTTATCTCCAGAAATATTAAAAGCATAGTGTAAACCCATCATCGCTTCCACCTGTGGCCACCAGTGCCTATCAAAGTCGATCTTCCCGGTAACCAGGTTCTTTTCATTACTCACACCTTTGTTCTCCACATAGGCCTCCTCCAGGAATTTATCTGCTACAAAAATTGCGGCTTCGGTAGTTTGAGCAATCAATGTTGAATCGCCGACCATTTTCGCGGCTTCTATTAGTAACCATGCTGCTTCAATATCGTGTCCGAAAGAAATGACTGGGCTTTGTAACGACCATTTTTCATCGAAGAATAATCCATAGTGCCCTGATTCATTATCAAGGAAATTTGAAAGAAATAGTTTAACCAGGTTTTCTAAAGCCTCTTTAACCTTAATATTCCCTGTTATTTGCAGTAAAGTGGTGTAAGCTTCCAGTATATGCAAATGGGTGTTCATTGTTTTAGAAGCATTTTGATCTTTTTCACTAAGACGTACATCGTCTATGGGACTCCAGTCTTTCTGAAAAGCTTCAAAATATCCATTTTCCTTTAAATCTCGGGCCTTTTTCTCAATGAAGGAAAAAGTTTCCATCGCTCTTTCTTTTGCCTGTTCATAACCTGATAATTTAAAATATTCAGCATAAGAATAAACGCTAAAAGCCTGTGCATAAATTTGCTTCCTGGTATTTACAGGACTTCCTAAATAATCTACTTGCCAGAAAAATCCTTTATTTACCTCATCATAAAAATGGGCTTCAAAATATTTATAAGCTCGTTCTGCCAGCGTTTTTAATCGGGAATCGTTATTAAAATTACAGGCTGCAGCAAAACTCCATAGCAATCGGGTATTAAGAATTATGCCTTTATTTGCTTTTTCAATCAGTTTGTTAAAGTGGTCTCTTTTGCCCAAAATCCTCCCTGAACCTCATCAATACTATACTCTTTCCAGTAGGATAAAATATTTTGAAGTTCAGCTTCTAAGTCACGTTGAATCATTACCGTTGCTATCTGCATTTATTTTCCTGTGATCATTTTATTCTTTTCAACCTGCTGAAGAATTGCTTTAACCGATTCTTCAGAAGTATATTTATCCTGCCTCGTATTTATAACGTAATCCAGTAACTTCTCTACCGAAGAAACGGCTACATGAGACCTGGTATCTGAGGAAGCGTAGTAAATAAACACTTTTCCGTCATCATCAATAATCCAACCGTTTCCAAAAAGCACATTAGGAACATCGCCTACCGTTTCTTCGTAATTTGGCGCCATAAAATAGCCTGTCGGTTGGTAAATCACTTTATAATTTGTTGAAGATCTGTCATAAAAAGATACAACGTATAGCGTAATCCTCCCGCGGTCTTTCTTACTCCGTGGGCCAAATGTAGCCAACCTTTTTCGGTTTTAATCGGTGCTGGACCCAAACCATTCTTCAATTCGTAAATCGTATGGTAAGCTTTCCGATTAATGATTTTTTCATCTTCCAGAACCGGATTTTTGAGTGATAAGCCTCATTTAGTCAACAGCAGAAATTATTTTATTTTTAGTTTCTATACCAGGGGAATGAATTTCGCTGATATGATGAGACTAAAGTGGAATAATGTTTCCGGGGATAGAATTCATTACACGCGATCCAAAACTAAAGGAAACTTCATTATAAAAATTATGCCCCCGGTAAAAGACATACTTAACTATTACCGCAAAAATAAAAGACCGTACATTTTTCCAATACTCCTTAGGGAAAACCTCACCCCCACTCAATTAAACGATAGAAAAAGAAAAACTCTCAGCAAGTTTAATAAGGATTTGAAGGAATTAGCCAGTCTTGCCGGAATTGATAAACCGGTTACGAGTTATGTCGCCAGGCATAGCTTCGCCAAATGCTTAAAACAAAAAGGTGCGGGAACAGATATAATAAGTGAATCTCTAGGTCATCAGGATATTAAAACTACCAAAGCTTATCTAAAAGAGCTCGATACTGCCATACTGGATGAAGCCAGTGAATTATTGTTGCAATAAATGCAAACATCAGAACTAAGACTCAACTTAAATTAGTAATCCATTCTAGATCAACCTACTCCCTTTTAAGCTCATATATCTTCCCACCCTGTTCCAACATCATCTTTCCTTCTGCATTAATGAAAGTAAGTTTAAGCATCAGCTGATCGGCCTTAAAACTATTTTCTCCTGAAAAATCCAATGGAACAGGTGGCTGATCAGTTCCCTGGGCGTATAATACACCTTCTTTATGAAAAATAGCAACATCAATAGGAAATTCTGCGCTACCATAGTTTCCCTTATATTGATCAAGCACATCAGGATTAAGTGCCGTGGGCGGAGCGAAATCGGGGATTTGATATGGTAAACCAAGGGTTATTTTTATCGCTTCAAGAAAAATACTATTAAGGGGATAATCTGAGGCGTTAGCGATATATGATGCCGTTATTTTTTCTTTTGGAAAGTGGACTGCAATAGATGAGAATCCATCTATCCCACCGCCGTGACCATAGACTTCAAAACCATTAAAGGTTAACTTCATTAAACCCAGTCCCGTTCCATCATTTGTAGTTTTCATAGCTTCCAGCGAAGCTTTTGACATAAGATCGCCCTCAAATAAATTGTAATAAAATATATTAAGATTTTCGGGTGTAGAAACAAGGCCTCCAGCTCCCATTGGGACACTCATATCTGTCTCGGGGGTAACCTTCCAATTACCTTCGGTTTTCACATAAGATCTGGCCTGATTGTCTTCAGCATTAATTTGTTCACCATAAAATGTATTTTTTAGCCCAAGCTTATCAATAATTCTATTCTCTACTATTGCGGCATAATCTTTCTTCTCAACAATTTCTGCTATATAAGAAAGTAATAAATAGTTTGAATTTGAATAGCGTGTTTCATCGCCGGGTTCAAATAGGGTTCCATTTTTAATTATTCGTTTTAGCATCGCTTCCCGGGTTTGTAGTTTTTTCATCCAGGTAGTGAAATCTTTATCATCTGTCACATTAAATATTCCGCTTTCGTGTCGCAATAAATGCTCTAATGTTATTTTTTCTGAGTTGGGCACATCCGGAAAAAAATCACTCAAATAACTATCCATCTTCAGCTTATCTTCTTCAACAAGCTGCATAATAACTACGGCGGTAAAGGTTTTAGTAATGGATCCAATCCGATACTTTGTAGTTGCATTTGATTGCAAATTCTTTTCTACATCGGAATACCCGATGGATCGCTGATAAAACTCTTTTCCGTTTGAGAAAATGGAAATACTTCCCATTCCTTTTTCCTCTGAATTAACGATATCAAATAAGCTGTCTAATGTTTCAGTTGGAGGGTTTTCCTGAGCTTTTAAGAGGTATCCCGATAAAACCAGAAGTAATGGTAAGATTAATTTTTTCATAATATATCTTATTGAAAATTGGAAGATTAATTAGACTCTTTGGAAAAGACAGGTTTATCCTCTTTTACCTGAAAGGGTTTTATCCAATGGAGTAAAATAGTAGACAATCGTGTAAACAGAAAAATAAAAGCTCCGAATAAAGTCGGTAGCATTGTTGTTTTTAGGCCATCGGCGAAATCCCGTGGGGTGGTTCCTTCAAAAGAGCTGAGATAATCCAGCGTATTGATTAGTTGAATTAATTGCCCAAAAACCCCCAGCACCAAAGCAAAAAGTCCCAGAGAGTTTATAATGATAATAGTTTTGTTTATTCTGGGGTTTCGATTGCGAACTAAATAAATTCCTCTCACCAGAAGAAATAAACCTATAATTCCAACTATTAGGATAAGCATCATTATAAAAAATCCCCCTTCCTGAAACCTTGCGGCAAGAACTTCTAATATACCTCTGTGCGCTCCTTCTTGTAGTGCTATTTGCATAATTCAATTTTTAATTTGTCCTTATTCAAATCTACAGTCTTTTCACGGCTATCGATTCAAAAGTCGATGGACAACTGTTTCCTTTCTGTTTTTGGCAGAATTTGTTCTCATTACGGTTAAAATAAACTGCAACAGTTAAAAGCAGCTAAAAAGATGTTATTCATCGCAATTAAGTAAATTTCACTAAAATAATTTGGATATTGTACTGGTTATGAAGCTTAACCGATTTGCATATTTCTGCTCGAGGAAAATTTTGTTGCACAGCATTTTTTGGATTCTTGTGCTCCTGTTTTTCTCCTATTTTTTGGGTGCTCCCAATGAGAATATCTTTTTTTCCGGTTCTTTTTCGGTATTTCTTCTACCTGTAACAATCATCACTACCTACACTATAATTTACTATCTCATTCCTAATTTTTTGCTTAAAAAAAGGTATCTACTTTTTACTCTTTATAGCTTTTATACGCTGGTTTTATCTGCTTTTGCCATTGTGCTTTCTATCTTCTACGGACTCGTTTTTGTCTTGAATATGAACTACAGTGAAATGCCACCTCTTAGCCGAAGTCTTTTATCTATGATGTTACTGGTGTATCTGGTTGTATTATTGGTGAGTTCATTTACCCTGCTAAAACAGAATTATGCAGCTATAGCAAAAAATAGGTTATTAGAGAATAAGATTCTTGAAGGGCAGTTGAAGCTTAAAGAACAAGAGTTGAACTATCTTAAATTGCAGGTTCATCCTCATTTCCTTTTTAATACACTTAATACCCTTTATGGCTACGCATTAAAAAAGTCTGAGGAAACACCAGATATGATCCTGAAGCTTTCAAACCTTCTTGATTATTTATTGTACCAGGCAGATAAGCCCTTGGTAAGCCTTAGCAGTGAAATAGAACACATAAAAGATTATTTGGCATTGGAAAAAATGAGATATGGCAGTAACTTATTAGTTGATCTTGATCTTCCGGAAAATATGGAAGATATTAGCATTGCGCCCATGTTATTTATTCCACTCGTGGAGAATAGTTTCAAACACGGACAGTTTGTTGATAAGAAACTGAGTATAAGTATTCAACTAAAGATAAATGAGAATAGGATAGAATTTACCATAGAAAATTCGGTTAAAAGTACAGAAAATCCAATCATAGAAAATGGGATAGGATTATCAAATCTGGAAAAACGATTGGAATTATTATACCCAGATCATCATACTCTTTCAGTAAATAGAAACAGTAGTTCTTTTGAAGCGCAACTCTCATTAATACATAGTAAAATTCACCAGCATGTCTGAAAAAATATCTTGTATAATAGTTGATGATGAGCCTGTAGCCCGCGAGGTCATAGAAGCACATTTATCTAAAATAAAGAGCGTAAAGATAATTGGCACCTGTGGAAGTGCGGGGGAAGCATTCAGTTTAATTAATGAACATAAAGTGGACCTGATATTTTTAGACATAAACATGCCTGAAATTTCGGGTTTGTCCTTCGCACGTTCAATCAATAATGATATAAAAATAATCTTTACTACTGCATATCGGGAATATGCTATAGATGGCTTCGATTTACAGGCAGTGGACTACCTCTTGAAACCCATTACTTTTGAACGTCTTTTAAGAGCAGTCAGTTCTTTTCATAAAATTCATTTTAGTAAAGAAGAGCAAAAGATAGATGGAGATAAAAAGGAACATAACGATTTTATATTTGTACGCTCAGACCGCAAAATGATTAGGATTAACCTTAATGAAATCTCTTATATCGAAAGTTTGAGTGATTACTTAAAAATCTATACTTCCGAAAGTCCTATTGTTATAAGAGAAACAATCAGCAACATTGAAAAAGAGCTTCCGGAATCAAAGTTTATTAGAACACATCGTTCTTTTATCGTGTCACTGGCAGCATTAAAGTCTTACACCAATGAGTATTTAGAAGTTAACGGGAAAGCAATTCCTATAAGCAGGAGCTACAAATCTTCCGTTTTAGAAAAATTAGAAAAATGGTCGCTGCAATAAATCCTATTAGATTAGAATGTCCCTAAAGTTATCTTTATTGATGATTTTTACCTCTGCATCATAAGCTTTCAGAAAAGTCTTTGGAATTTTTATCTTATTTTTTGGATTCCATTTAATTTCAAAACCTTTCAATTTCCCCTCCCCTTCTTCAACATAATCAATTTCTTGCTGTTGAACGGTCCTCCAGAAATATCCTTTACTCAAAGAATTATTATAAGCCAGAAATTTTAGACGTTCGGCAATTAAAAAATTTTCCCAGAGATTACCTTTATCCTGTCTATCATCCATTGGACTTAAATCGCCAATTATCATATTTCTAACTCCGGTATCGTAAAAGAATATTTTTTGATTGGTTTTTATTTCATTTCGTAGATCCTTACTGAAGCTTGGGAGTTTAAATATTACAAATGCCTGGCAAAGAAGATCAATGTAAGTTGCAACGGTTTTTTTGTCGATACCCAGCAACTGAGATAATTCGTTATAACTTACCTCACTACCAATTTGAAAGGCAAGAGCCCTCAATAATTTTTCCAAAACCTCTGGTTTACGGATTCCTCCATAACTCAGAATATCTTTATATAAATAACTATCGGTAAGTTGTTTTAGAATATCCTTTTCTTCGCCAAAATTATTCATCACATCGGGATACATTCCGTAGATTATTCTTAACTCTAATTGTTGCTCAGCTTTAAGAAAGCCCACGTTTGATTCAAATTCTCCCCAGGAAATAGGATACAACTGATATTCCCATTTTCGGCCGGTAAGAGGCTCCTGAGTTTGATTGTTTAATTCGAAGGCAGATGAACCACTTACTAAAAGCTGAACTGATTTCAATTGATCTGTAATCAACTTGAGAGTAAGCCCGATATTATCTATACGCTGAGCTTCATCTATAAACACAGTTTTATAATTCCCAATTATGTTTTTAAGTTGTTCTAAATTGGGATTAGAAAGAAGTTTTCTGACTGTTGGATCATCTCCATTTAAGAAAAGATATTCTTTCCCTTCCAATAATCTATTGAAAAGTGTAGTTTTACCAACCTGTCTCGGGCCAATTAAAAGAATTGCCTTACCGGTTCCAAAACGGTTTTTTATTTTCTCTTTTAAAGCTCGTTCAATCATATTTAGGGATTATATTCCCCAAATATAATGTTTTTTGAGGATTGTATTCCCCAAAAATTATATTATTCACCTTTACTCTTAGTATCTAACATTTTTATTGGTGAAATCAATGGAATTATCACATCCTGAAAGTTTGTATTAGCCAAGCGATCATAAAACATTCCTCTAGCCGTGGAAAAACTAATACCTAATAAGGTAAAAAACGCGGCGTATAATCCCTTTACAGATCCTAAATACACATATTTGTATTCTGTTAAAGGTTCAATGCTTATTAGATCTACACCTAAAGCAACTTCCATTTTTGTGATACTTTTTAAGGTCAAGTTATGTAGGCCAGTTAACCACTTAGAAACCTCGTACGGTTTTTTATCCAACATTTCTGCAAATTCCTTTTGCTTTATTTTACGGTTATCTAAGATATTCTGAACCTTATTAGAAATTGCCAGATTACGTTCTACTAATTTATCTATTTCCGGATCACCGTTCTTTTCTAACCAGTTATCAATAATATTATTCTTAGGGAAACTCATAATTAAAGCTCTATTTTAAAATTTTGTTCAAATTCAATTTCTGTGAAGCCTTCAATTCTACGGATTTCCTGTTCTTCCAAGGCTCTGTAATGCGGCGTGATCAATTTGTAGGTTTTTTTGTGCTTATCGTAAATATGTCATAGCCTATTCCTATCCCAAACCACAGATTTCCATTACCATTCCATTGATATTCCTCCTGATTATTAATATAGTCCACGCCTAAATAAATACCTACCTGGATACATTTATGCTGGAGCATTAAACCGTTCAATATTGATAAAATAGACACGTTTTGTTCCTGGCCAGGCGACACGCCATTGGAATTGGAGGTATTTAAAGAAACACTGCCCAGGCCTAAGCCTGCTTGATAATTAATAGAAGTATTCCAGAAAGTGTAAATGTTATAGTTTAAAGCACCATTGAGATTGAACTCAGTTGAATAAGAAAACTTCGTCTGAGGCCTTACCTTAAATGGCAGTGAAATAAGGCCCAAAGAAAATTTTTCTACCGGTTCTACGATTTTGTAGCTCTTATCAAATTCAGATCGATTGACGGAATATATTTTTTTATTATAGAAGTGACTTTTTTGTGTACCTTCTTTAAAATCCAATGCTCTTAATTTTACAATATTGTCTGTGACGCCAATTACTTCAAACTGGATAAAAGTCTCTAAATAATTAACCGATTTGGTTGTATCCAGATTTTGCGAATAAATAAGTTCAGGATTCCCGGTAGTTTTTATAGATTGTTTTAAAGAGACAATATCACCAGGAACCACCTCCTGAGCAAAACTTTGTGTAACAGGTAATAACGTTAAGATAAAAAGTAAAATTTTTTTTCTCATACTTAAAAAAGCTATGAATTAATTGTTGGTTTACAAGCTGTCATAAATGAGCTGTTATTTTTCGGGTATTCAAATTCCAGTTTATTAAGATCTAATGATTTTCTGACCTCTTCACTCTCGATGGCGGCAATTTGAGTTAAACAGGTGGCTAATTTTTGTATTCCGTGCTTACTTACAGGATTTCCGTGGGAGCAGCCAATTGAAGTATATAACTGGGTTGGCTCACGTCCCGGTGCGCGGAATAATTTAAGGATTTCCCCATTTTCTACGATACTATACCTTTCATTTTCAAAATCTCCATTTTTCTTAAAGACAGGGCTTCCATTAAAGGAATATGAAGTCACATTCCCGCGGTTAAGAGAAACATGGGTCGCTATTCCTCCTCCCAAGGAATGGCCGGCAACAGTGAGTTTTTCAGCCCCATACTTTTTCCTTAAATCATCAAAAATTTCCAGGGCATAGCTATTTTGTTCCTGATTAAATGGATTATTGCCTCTTCTATAATCTAGAGTAGAATCGGTTCCCCGGAATACCAGAACATAACCTTCACTTTCCAGATCCTGATATAATGCTGCATTAAAATCAATAGCTTTATTTTCAAAACTCTCAATTCTTTTAAACAGGTCTGAAACTTTAAACTGGTACTCCTGTTCATACACATTTTTAGAGAGTTGCGCATATTTCCAGGATTGTACTGCCAGATCCCTTATTTCATTACACCATCCTGAATAATGGTCGCATCCTGTTAATATTTCTTTTGGAGTAACGCAGCCAAGCAGGAGCACTACTAAAATCATTAATGTGGGTTTCATAGAAAATTTTGTTATTTTGAAAATTTGCTAAATTGCTGCTGATAGTATCTGAAACTCGTGGGAGATTTCGTTAAACCGTATATCATATTTTTCAGATACATACTCCTCCACAGCATCGTAGATCGTTTTCTTCTTTTGTTCGGATACCTGATAAAGTTTGGATTCAAATTTCTCCATAACCCAAAGCTTTAAAACTTTCAATTCCTGAAAGTATATTATAGAGCATCGAAACTTCATTGAAGTTCCCGGCAATTGTGGGCATCGCTACTATCTTATAGTAACTGGTTCCCACCCGGATATAGGGTAACTGTTTCATCATAACATTTTTAAAGGATGAATAAAAGGCAAGCGCCTATTTCTGGTTTTTCAGTAAGTGCTTATTGAACTGATCCTCAAGGAAAACATCTGACAGGTCCGGCTCTCCCAGGAGCCAGCATCGATCTTTTCCTTGTCGAAAAATTTCTGACGAATATTAGGATTGTTCCCCATCGGGATAAGCTTGAAATGCGTAAGCTTGTAGATCTTACTTTTGGAAAGCCCGGTGATTGTGCCAGATCTTCCACGTTCATTACTTTTTTGTTAGTTCCCAGGAGGCCTTTAATATCAATTAAGAGATCCTCAATTCTTTTGTTTTCTTCCATTTTAAATAAATATTGATTTTGAAAACAAACTAATTGAGAAAAAGGAATCAAATCTTATTAGAAGAAAGATTTAACTAAAAATCAATTAAAACCTTGAAATATATTCTGTAAAAAATAGAATTAATTAAAAATTCCCTAAAATTGCTTTTTAATAAAACGTCCTGATGGTGGTGGGATTTAACTGAATAGTATTTAAGATAAATCAAAAAACTTTTTTCAGAAAACGGAAGTCATGAATTATGCTGAAGCTTAAAACAAGTATAATAAAACAACTATTAGCAATTAAATAAATTCATATACCCGGTATTTCCAGGTTTTAATTTTTTTCAAAGGTTTCAAAAACACAAATAAGATTCAATGATTGGAAAAACCTAGTAGTATTAGAATTTATTCCTCCCTCCAAAAAATCTTTCTCAAATTCTTGAAAGTGTCGAAAAATAATTGGAGAAAACAAAGACAGTAATTTGCAGAAATACCACTAAAAACATCCTATTTTTTCATTTTTATAGATTTAGAAGCATTAGTAAGGCGCGGGAATTGTGATAAGGGGCTTTCCACATGCTAAGTTTATCTTCTTTAGCATATGGCGAGTTATTGCAGTCTATCCTAAAAAACCACTCGCCGTTTTTTCGATCTATTAGATGTTTCTTGGTGAAGCTCCAAATGTTATATTTTGCCTCTAAAAATTCTTTGTTTCCAGAGATTCTCCATGCATAGTCTAGTCCCACCATAGCTTCTACTTGTGGCCACCAGTGTCTATCGGTATCAACTTCTCCTGTTTTTAGATTTTTTTCATTTAAAATTCCTTTATCTATTTGATACCCTTCTTTCAAAAAGACCTCAGCTATTAAAACATTAGCTTTTTTGGCATTTTCAATTAGAAGATTATTCTTTGTTGTTTTTGCGGCTTCTACCAGTAACCAGGCAGCTTCAATATCATGACCGTAAGAAATTAACTCGCTTTGTGAATTCCAGTTTACATCAAAAAAAAGCCTGTAATGCCCGGTTTCATTATCCAAAAATTTATTCAGAAAAAGGACGACAAGGTTTTCAAGGGCTTCTTTAACTTCAGGCTTATTCGTAACTTGCATTAAAAGAGTATAGGCTTCAAGAATATGCAAATGCGTGTTCATGGTTTTAGCCGAATTCAGATCTTTCTCACTTAACCGCATATCTTCAATTGTAGTCCAATCTCTTTGAAAAGCTTCCAAATATCCATTTAATTCTATATCCCGGGCATTGGTTTCAATAAGATCAAATAACTCAAGAGCACGATCTTTTGCTTTTTCAGTTTTTGCTAGATTGTAATATTCAGCTAAGGCATAAATGGCAAAAGCCTGGGCGTAAATCTGTTTTCTGGTGTTTTGAGGCTGGCCTTGCGCATCGAGTTCCCAAAAAACACCGTTGTATTCTTTATCCCAAAAATTATCTTCAATGTAATTCCAAGCGCGCTCAGCTAATTTTAAGGACTCTTTATCTTCTTCAAAATTGGCAACAGCAGAAAAGCTCCATAAAAGACGGGTATTTAAAATTGCTCCCTTTGGCGTATTTTCGATCAGATGATTATAATGATCCCGCCTTCCAACAAAGCCGCCATGAATATTATCGATACTAAATTGTTTCCAGTAAGTCAAAATATTCTTCAATTCTGAAGAAATTTCGTCGCTAAAATTCTTGGCCCTGGCTTCCATTGTCTGAATTATTTTTTTGACTTATTCTTTTCTATTTGCTTAATTATATTATCAACAGAGGCACCTGAAGTAAATTTATCCTGAGGGGAGTTCTTAACATAGTCCAGAAGTTTTTCTATGGAAGAAACCGCCACATGACAGCGTGTATCTGAAGAGGCATAATAAATATAAATCGTCCCGTCTTCATTCTTAATCCATCCATTTCCAAAAAGTACATTAGGGACATCCCCAACTGTTTCTTCATAATTTGGCGCCATAAAATAACCGGCAGGTTGGAAGGTTATTTTAGAAATATCGTTTAAGGCGGTCATAAATAGGTAAAGTGTGTAGCGCAATCCGCCTGCGGTATTTCTAACGCCGTGAGCTAAATGTAACCAGCCTTCTCTGGTTTTTATAGGTGCCGGACCAAGTCCGTTTTTCATTTCATAAATGGTATGATAAACCTTATGGTTTATGATCTTTTCATCTTCCAAAACCGGATTGGACATATCCTTTATATAACCTAATCCAATTCCACCACCTTTTCCAACTTCAATAAAACCATCTTGCGGGCGGGTGTATAGCGCATATTTTTCATTTACAAACTCAGGATGTAGCACCACATTTCTTTGCTGCCCTGAATTCGAAATAAGATCTGGCAGGCGTTCCCAGCTTAAAAGGTCTTTAGTTCTTATTATTCCTGCATTGGCTATTGCAGCAGTAGTATCAGCAGGTGAGTTATGGTCTTTTCTTTCGGTACAGAAAACGCCATAGATCCATCCATCTTCATGGTGCGTAAGGCGCATATCATAAACATTCGTATCTGGTATTTCAGTTTGAGGAAGCACAATGGGTTTCTCCCAAAATTTAAAATTATCCACACCATTTGGACTTTCGGCAATAGCGAAGAAAGATTTTCTGTCATTTCCTTCTACTCTCACGGCCAGTACATAATTGCCTTTCCATTTCATCGCTCCGGGATTGAAAGTAGAATTTATGCCTATTCGCTCTAAACCTAAAGGATTTGCTTTTATATCAAAATCATAACGCCATTCCAGCGGGGTGTGATCTCCAGTAAGTATTGGATTTTTATAGCGAGTAAAGATCCCGTTAGAAGAAACTACTGGTTTATTAGGGTTTTCCAGGAGTTCACGATGTCTTTGCTGAAGTTTATCGTAACAGGGGATTTTTCGGGTATCGTTTTTAGTATCCATAAGATGAACTTATTTATTCTTAATGTTTGGTTCTTTTTTAATATGATCCCACCAATTCATTTTAAGAAAAATGATGCAAACAATTAATATTGCAATGCACACCAGCATGGGTAGGGTTTCATGCAGGATTAGATATAGCGGTATAACCACCAGCAAGGTTTGGCCCAGTGTTCCCACTACCACATTAATCATGTCGCGGCTAAACCCATTATTCCTGGTAAAATTTGGGTCCTCTGCGGTAATTTCCCGATGTATGGGTCCCCAAAACCCCCAGGGTCTGGTATTCTTATAAAAATCTTTAAGTACCTTTTTATTAGTAGGAGGTGCAGAATAAGTTCCTATAATACTTCCGGCAATAGAAATTAAAAGGATAATGGGGAAATAATATAGATCCAGTGTATCTGTGAAAATCGGAAAAACAAGTGCTGGGATTATTCCTGCAAGCATACCCCAGAAATAACCTTCTCCATTGAAGCGCCACCAGTGCCATTTTAAAACATTTGATACTACGTAACTCCCGTAGAGCGCAGAAACAATCCATTGTAAAATTGAATTTACATCCTGCACAAAAAAGCCAAGCACTATACTTATTAAAACCACCACAATACCACTGCTGTAGTTCATCAGTTTAATTTTGGAAGATGAAGCAAGTGGGTTTTTATACTTCAAATAAATATCGTTAACAATGTAAGCCTGGGCTGCATTTAAGGTACCTGCAAAAGTTGACATAAACGCGGCCAGCAAACCGGCAAGTAGTAAACCGAGTAAGCCTACAGGTACAAACTGTTCTATAGCAGCCGGTAAAACTTTTTCAAAGTCTATTACTCCAGCCGTGCTCAGTTTTAGATCTTCATAAAAAAGGATTCCTAAAATTGAAAAACCACCAACCATAAGGTAACGGGTTGGAATAAGCGCGGCTATAGAAAAGGCACTCATCTTTGCGGCTTCCAGAGGGGATTTTGTAGATAAAATTTTCTGCATATCATAATTGGGAGCCGGACCTGCGATACTGGAGAGAATACCTTTAAAAACCATTAGCATAAAGAAAATTCCAAAGAGGGAATATCCATCTGAAACGATTTTTGAGTTTACCTCTATTATAATACCTGACCAGTCCATATTTAGTTCCCAGTCAAAAAATGGATTCAACCAACCCTCTGGCACATTAAGCGTATTTTCTCCCATAGCTTGCCAGGCAATTACCGCAATGACAATGGAGGAGACTGTCATAATCCCGTATTGTAAAACGTCGGTCCATACAATACCAGACATACCGCCCAATACTGAATAAAACACGGCAAAAAGGGTGAAAATTATTCCATAGAAATGAGGCAGGTAAGCAGCAGGAATATCAAATGGACTATATGTTGAAACAATTTCCCAAGGAATAAATATCTCTACGAATTTACCCAACCCAATGAAGCCATAGGCCAGGAATCCAAGGCAACTTAAAATAGCGAAAACCACAATTATGGCGTGAGACCAACGACCACCACGGCCGCTATCAAATCTAAATAAGATCCATTCTGCGCCGGTGGTTACATTAGATCTTCTAAGCCAGGCCGAAAGGTAAACCATAAGAAACACCTGGTTAAAAACAGGCCATAGCCAAGGAATCCATATACTTTTAAAGCCATACACAAAGGTGAGCGTAACCAGCCACATGGTTCCGGAAATATCAAACATTCCCGAGGCATTAGAAAGTCCCATCGTATACCAAGGGAGACTTTTTCCTCCCATTAGGTAATCATCTTTACTTTTATGGGCCCTCTTTCTAAGCGCAAGACCTATTAATATAGTTCCGGTAAGATAAAGTAAGATAATAAGGATATCCAGGCCTTGTAGCATAAGATAAAATTCATTAGTAGTTAATTTTGCTGATTTCTTTTAAAAAAAGTATTTCCTTCAGGTCTTCGAAGGTTTTAAAATCTTCTTCAGCGACATCGCCTTTATAGGAAGCGAAATAATGATCTGGTCCGTCCTTTCGCCACATCAATACCCATGCAATACCAGAATTTTTTATTCCCGGGTAAAGAGCTTCGGTCCACCATTGAGCATTCATCCCAAATTTATTGTTTCTACTTTCAGTAAGCACATAAGGTTTGTTGCTGGTCTGTGCTTTTTTTAAAATTTGAGGTACTGCGCAGCCCTGGCATCCCACGAATTTACATTGGTTACGGGATTATCAAGGTACCAGCTGAAAGTAATAATGCCTCCTTTTCTATACTTTTTTTGATATGCCTCGCATAAGCTTAAAAGAAACCATGTCGAGATTTGTCGCCCGAGCCAGTTCTATATGTCCAACCTCAAAACCGTGAATAGCCGGGAATTTTCCAGTAATTTCTTTGTCATCACTTTTCATCTGTTTAACATTATCCCCCCAGTTGATTCCGTTAGCTGTTGCATCTTCGTGGCCAAAAGCAATTCTTTCTTTAGCAATAACCCTTATTCTTTGATATAAATTTTTGTTTCCTTTGAAGCTTGTTTATCTGCAAGCTTAATACTATCAAAATCAATATCCCGAGTTGTTTTACAGGAAGACAGAAATAGGACTGGTAAAATAAGTGCCAGGATTTTGATAGATTTATTCATAAAAACCGAATATTTAATTTTATAGATTTGAAAAAATACTTTAGTATTTCTTAAATCTTCTTTTATATTTAGCCCTTAAAAAGCAGGGATTATATTTTTTAGCGATTAATTGTTAAGGAATTCCAAAAATAGCACGCTTCAATATATTAACTTAATATGATTTTGTCATTTATTGATAAAATTTTCTCTATTCTAAAACTTCTAATGTGATGAATAAAGATATACATCGGGAAATTACCCCTTTATCCCCTGAAGATAGTTTTCTGGTTTTTGACCGAATTAAAAATGATTTTGATTTCCCTATTCATTTTCATCCTGAATTTGAACTCAACCTTCTAATTAACGGCAAAGGTGTAAGGCGCATCGTGGGAGATAGCATGGAAGAAATTAGTAACATTGAGCTGGTACTGGTTGGGCCAAACATTCAGCACGGATGGCAGCTACACAATTGTAGCAGCAATAATATCCACGAGATCACAATACAGTTTCACGACAATCTTTTTGGGGAAAAATTACTAAGTAAGCGTATTATGAAGCCAATAAAAGATATGTTTGAAAGATCTACTCACGGCATTTTATTTTCAGAAAAAATTACTGAAGAGATTAAACCTAAACTACTTAAGCTATCTAAAATTGATAGTATAGATTATCTTCTGGAACTTATCTCCATACTCCACGATTTGGCAAACTCAAGAAACCAAAGGCTGTTATCATCTTACACTTCCACATATAAAGATTTTGAAAACAGTGACAAGATTAAAATAATCTATGATTACGTTCAGGAGAATTACCATAATAAAATCTTACTTTCAGAAATTGCAGAACTGGTAAATATGAGCAAGGTATCTTTTAACCGCTTTATAAAAAAGAGAACCGGTAAAACTTTTATAGAATATATCAATGATACCAGAATTGGTTATGCCTCACGATGGTTAATAGAAAAAGACCTGAGCATCGCCGAGATTGCTTTTAAATGTGGATTTAATAATATTGCTAACTTTAACCGAGTTTTTAAAAAGTGTAAAGATTGCACCCCCAGTCAATTTCGTGAAGAGTTTAGCGGTATAAAAAGAGTGCTTTAACAAAGATATCGCTAAGGGATTATTGGTAATACTTTGATTCCGAATAAAAAAAGCGCCTGCTTCTATAAGAAACAGACGCTAGCTAACAAATCAACTGTAACACTGCTAACTAATAAAAACTTTACTTTAAATTTTTGATTTTTATATTTCGCCAAAAAACTTTTATACCACCTCCATCGTGAATTTGCAGGGCAATTTTTCCATTGGCATCACCAATTCTTTCGTCTGAAAAATTGATCATTTCCTCCCCGTTGAGCCAGGTTTGAACCTTATCCCCCTCAACCCTTATCTTCATCTTATTCCAATCTCCATAATTGAGAACATCTTCCTTACTATCTTCGGGTTTAACAAGCCAACCTCTGCCATAAGATTCATAGACTCCACCTGTATGCAAGTCTGGTGGAGCTACTTCAACCTGCCAGCCCGAAATCTTTGTACCTTCTATATCTGAACGAAAGAAAACTCCGCTGTTACCATCTGCCTCCTGAAGAAATTCCAGTTCCAGTTCGAAATTTTTATAATTTTCTTCGGTTGCCAGGTATCCGTATTCGGCATCCGGGCCGCTTTGGGCAACCAGTAAACCTTCTTCTACATACCATTGTTCGGTACCGTAAACTTGCCATCCCTCAAGATCTTTTCCATTAAAAAGCTGAGATTCCGATTTACAGCCTACTAAAGCTACAAACAGAAGAGCCAATAAAATTCCTGTATTTTTCATCTTTTATAGTTCTTTGATTTTTATATTTCTAAACCAGGTAAAACTGCCGTGATCCTGCAGGCCTATTAGTCCGGATTTAGCTTTTCCGTAATCAGGGAAATCTTTCCACTTTCCTTCATCTTTTCTTTTTTGCCAATCCTCAGACCAGGGTTCAAATTCCAGTGTTTTCTCGCCATTCAACCAGTAGGTGACTTTCTCATTAGTGAATCTAATTCTGCTGGAATTCCACTCGCCTATCTCTTTTAGGTCTTCTTCATTATATTCAGGATCATACATTCCATAATCTCCTCCAATAGATTGCCATGGCTCCAGTTCCTGCGGAAAACCAAGTTGGTCTATGATCTGGTATTCGGGAGCGGCAAAGTATGGTGCGTCATATTTTTCATCTTCTATCACATGGTAAAAGACTCCGCTATTTCCTTCTGGAGAAATCTTCCATTCAAGATAAAGTTCAAACTCCTCAAATTCTTTCTTTTCGTACACAATATCACCACCAATATCACCACCTTTTCCGAGAGATTTTAAAGTTTTGTTTTCTATTATCCATCCATCAGGCAAACCTTCTCCTTCTTTCCCATTGTATGCCCGCCAGCCATCGGCATTTTTGCCGTCAAAGAGATATTGCCAATCTTCATCCTGACTTGAGATTTCATTTTTTTCTTCTGCTTTCACTTCCGATTCGCTTTCGGAATTTTCAGAAGAATTTTTACAGGCCATCATTGCCATGACAGTAAAAATGCTTAAAATAATTTTTTTCATAATTTATTATTTATGTTTCTAATTACACGCGGTATTAGTGACAAAGGCTATATGTTTACTGTCACTCGACCAGCTAGGGACATTAATGCTGCCCTGCCCACCGTATATGTAGGCTATAACTTTAGGTTCACCCCCATCTACCGGCATAAGCCTTATCAGGCAGCGCTGATAAAAAGGATGTTCTCCTGAATCAATTTCGGGAGGAAAAGAAATGAAAGCGATCCACTTGCCATCGGGTGATACATGTGGGAACCAATCATTATGATTCGGATCAAAGGTTAATTGCTCTTGCTCGCTCCCATCGGGTTTCATCCTCCAGAGATGCATCTTGTCCTTACGGTTAGAGTTAAAATAAATATATTTCCCGTCTGGTGAATACTCTGAGCCATCGTCCAAATAATCGGTATCTGTTAACTGAGTTTCTTTCTTATTATCAATATCAATGCTGTAAATATCCATTTTACCCTTACGTTCCCCGGTAAAAAGCAGGGTTTTATTATCAGGAGATATCCCATGCAGATACGAAGCTCCTACGCCATCTTTTGTTATTTTCTGCGGAAACGTATCTCCTGCAGGGTCCATAATATAAAGGGAGGAGACCCCATCATCTTCCTGGTTATGATGACTTATTCCTAAAATACTTTCATCAAAAGAAAAAACATGATCATTGTTATTATTGGTTGCAAATCCCGTTTCAATTTGCTCCACTTTTTCCGATTTCAAATCATAACGGTATAGGTAACCATTAGAATTATAGACAAGGTCCTTATCATTATTTACCCAGTTAGGAGCCTGAATGGAATGAGCAGAAGTATACAGAATCTTCCGCTTGCCGGTTTCCACATTCAGAATCTCCAGATTACTGCCAAGATATTCGTGATACTGCTCAAAATCTGGCCCGGCAGGCTTTATGATCCTTACGTTGTTTACAATTACTTTTCCATTCGCTCCCTCACGTCCCGGATCAAAGAAAAGTCCTGCGAACACCTCGTTTCCCAGGTTCTCATTTTCAATTTTTACTGTTGTAAAAGGCTCCCCGAATTTTGCTGAAGAAAAGTAATACACATCTCCTCTTCTCTCTAATTGGAGCACATTGGCCTTAGCCAAAGGAACTTTGATTTTCTCTGATTTTAAACCTTCAATTGTATTAGATTCCAAAGAAGCTGCACCTAAATTATTTACCTGAGCGATTACCTCAGCAGATTCTGAACTCAGATTATTTCGAATTATCCATCCGGAATTTGATCCGGAACCAGTATCTTTTTCAAAGCTCAAATGAGCTCTAAGAATAAAGTCTCCTTGTATGGATTTATAGAGATAGTGGAAGGCTTGAATTTCGCCAGGTTTTTTATCTTCAGAAATTGAAAACGAATATTCCTGCAGTCCTGGGTTGTAATCCACCTCTCCAATAAAAGCAGAATCCCGGATGGTCACCTCATTTTCAAACATTCCTAGATCCCTTTCAGTAGTTTCCGGATATTGAGAAAAATGATTTTCAAAAGGAAAGGCAGAAATTAATAAGGCTAATAAAAAGCTTCCAAGGATTAGTTTTTTCATCTACAGTATTATAGAATCATATCACTTTCATCTCCACAGGGTCCCAACCCATAAATTTGTTTTGCCTGTAGCTTTCATTACAAAGCAAGGCAGGAGCAGCAGCCCTGAATCCAAAAACCGGATCCTCTACTACCGGACCATTGGTTCTTATAGCATGGAAAAAATTAGCGAAGTGATCGTAATGAGCTCCTTTATACCCTTTTTCAACCTGGTAAAAGGTTTCTGAAGGTGGAAGAATTTTTTTACGGTCACTACGTTTTGGACTCTGCTCCTTACCCTTTTCCTCCATGAAGGGATCATCTGAAGCGGCAACGTCATTTTGTTTTAGCATAACATCGTCCCAGGTGACATCCATGGAACCTTTACTACCCACAATTTTCAGGTAGGTACTTCCGCTGGTGCCATCAACGAAATTGCATCGCAGAGAAAGATTAAATGCAGGATGTTGCGCGGAGTCGGGATAGTCAAACATGCCTAATAATACGTCTGGAACTTCTCTACCATCATTCCAATATCTAAGGCCACCGGTTGCTGCAACTTTGTTAGGGCCCACCGAATTAGTTATAAAATGAAGACTAGAAAAAAGGTGAACAAATAAATCTCCAGCCATTCCAGTACCGTAATCAAGATAATTCCTCCATCGAAAGAATCTTTTTGGATCAAACGGACGTTTTTCAGTATTAGCAATAAATTTTTGCCAGTCTACAGTTTCAGGAGAAGCATCTGGCGGAATTGGATATTGCCAGGCCCCGAATGGTGAATTCCTAGCCCAAAATCCTTCGGCATAATTGATATCGCCAATTGCACCCTGGGCAAGTAATTCTTTAGCTTTTTCATTCCCCAAAGAAGACAAGCCCTGGCTCCCTACCATAAAAACCTTTCCAGACTTTTTCCAGGCATTAATCAATTCTTGTCCCTCCGCCACTGAATGCACCATGGGTTTTTCACAGTACACATGTTTGCCTGCTTTTAGTGCATCAATGCTTATTTGTTTATGCCAGTGATCTGGAGTAGCGATTATTACTGCATCAATATCCTCTTCTTTTAGAATATCCTCATAATCTTTAGTGAGAAAAATATCTTCACCCCATCGGGTTTTTGATTCTTCCAGTCTACCGTCATACAAATCACAAACGGCGAGCATCTTAATATTATCGTGTTTCAATGCTGTTTTTGCATCGGCAACGCCCATTCCACCGGCACCGATTAAAGCTAATCCCAGAGGTTTAGAACCGAATATATCTCCCGCAGTTCTTTCCAGGAACTTAATTTGTTTTGTTTCAGAGGCAAAAGCAGAGGGCATAATGGCTGCGGTAGCTCCTGCGAGGCCAAGGTTCTTTAAAAAAGAACGTCTTTGTTTTTTCATGCTTATTGAGTTATACGGGTATTGAATAAAACCATGGTTTATTTAGACAAAATTGGAAAATTAAAGAGAGTGCTTATAAAAACACTCTCCTTAAATTAATCAATGGCTACAAATTTTAATATCCCGGATTTTGTTGCAGAACCGGTCCGTCTGCAGTAGTACTTAAATCTATTTGACGTTGTGGTATTGGAAAATACACATCATTGGAATTAAAATCACCACCCCTAACATCAGTTGTGATTTGGCCTTCATAATCAATAAAGTTATTTAGTACTTCCTGGGCTACTCCCCATCGCACAAGGTCAAAGAACCTATGTCCTTCCATTGCCAGTTCAATTCGTCTTTCATACATAATCACCTCCATTGCCTGTTCTTCAGAAGTAAAATAACCTTCCGGATATCTTTCTATATTATAATTTGCAGCGTAATCCTGGGTAAAACCATCTAAAGGATTTTCCGGATCAACATAATCTTTGAGCCAATGCTGTGAATTATCGGCCATTCTTCCTCTTATCAAGTTCACATAATCTAAGGCAGTATTTAAATTTCCTGTCTTTGCTTCTGCTTCAGCTGCCATTAAAAGTACATCTGCAAATCTTATTACATTCACATTTATTGCGTTCCCGGGAGCCCAGGCACTTTGATCTGAATAGGTATCTGCATGGTATTGCCAGTAAATATGTTTTTTAGGAGCATAAGGTCCGCCAGAAGACTGCTCTCTTACCCAGTCATATCCTGGGTGGTAACCCCAATCGTGATAAGGTATATCCCTTCTACCTACTGTCCAGTCCAACCTTGGATCTAATGATTGAGTATCTGGAGTAAATGGTTCATCAGATAAAATTCCCATGTCATTCTTAACCGGATTGTTATTATAATTATCTAAATATGGTAAACCATTAGCTTCATCTGTACGATAAGAATTAACAAGGTCCTGTGTAGGTTGATAAAAACCACAACATCTAAAAGGACTATTATATGGATAAGCGAGCATCAAGGCCTGATTCGAATTACCTATAGTATTTGTTCCATCATTTGCTACCATTTGAATCGCAAACACGGATTCTTCATTATTTTCGAATTCAGCATTGAAGTTATGGTTAAAATTATCTACTAAACCATAGCTCAAACCATTTGAAGTAACACCAGAATTAATTACCTCTGTAAATATTTCTTTTGCCAGAGGAAATTTATCCTGGTACAAGTAAGTTTTACCTAAATAAGCTCCGGCAGCCCAGCGATTGGCCCTTCCTACGTCATCTTGAGTAGAGGGAAGGTTCTCGTAAGCAAATTTAAAATCTTCCTCAATATTTGGCCATATATCAGTATCGTTGGGAAGATTCGTATTTTCACTGTTTTCATCGATCCAAGGTACCATATTGAACATTTTTTTTAACTCAAAATAATAATGGCCTCGAAGAAACCTCGCTTGACCAGCAATATTTGCTTTGGATTGTTCTGAAATATTCTCTGCTTCATTAAGTAGTCTTAAAACCGCATTAGTCCGGGTTACTCCTTCATACAGGGCCTTCCATTTGGTATTAAAAAATCCATTACTCGGGTCCGCACTAAAGGTTGCAATTGAATTAATGGGAGGTTGATCCCCTCCATCACTTCCTTTGTGCGCATCACCTCCAGTAATATCCCCGTAAATCCAGTTTGATGGAGTTGCTTCCCAACCGTTACCACCACCCAGTGCCACGGTACCACCATTAACAACATCCTGGCCATCTAAAGCGGCATAAGCTCCTATTAAAAGTGCCTCAATCCCTTTTTCATCAGCGAGCACCTCATCGCTTAAAGCTCCATATGCAGGTTTATCTAAAAAATCCTCTGAGCAGCTATGGAAGATTCCTACTCCGAGAGAAAGAAAAACTATTGTATATACTATTTTTTTCATATCTATATATTTATTTATCATCTAAAAAGTAAGATTAACACCGAAAATAATCTGCTTGGGTGTTGGATATGCTCCTTCATCAATACCAAAAGCTGTTGCTGTCCCAGTTAGTTCGGGATCTACGCCAGAATAGTTGGTGATGGTGAATAGATTAGCTCCTTGTACATATAATCTGAGCCTATCCAACCCAACATTATCTAAAATATTTGTTGGCAAGCTATATCCTAATTGAATATTTCTAACCCTAAGATAGGAGCCATCCTCTACGAAATAGGAATTTGGAACATTAGCTGTACTAAAGCTTCCACCGGTCTCCTGAATGGGAGCGGAAGCATTTTGATTATTAGGAGTCCAGGAATCATATAAGGCTGTATTACTTTTCGCTCCATTAAAGGAACTATAGAAATCATGCCACCATTTTACCTGATTCCAAATATCATTGCCATACACTCCATACAGGAAGGTACTGAAGTCCCAGTTTTTATATGTGAATTCCAAGTTTAACCCACCACTAAACTCAGGGTTCGGGTTACCTAAGAAGGTACGATCATCACTAGTAATTACGCCATCCCCGTTTATATCTTCATAACGAAAACGACCTACCCCAATATCAGATTGGTATTCAGCATCTGGATTATTTAATACATTTTGGGCTTCCTGATTTGCTGCGTCTACTTCTTCCTGGCTATTCCAGAAGCCAATTATATTATAACCGTGAAACTGGCCTACAGAATTACCTACCGCATTTCTTACTATACTACTACCATTGAAACGACGAGCCTCCTGATCAAAGTAAGAAACTCCATCTGCGATATTTACAATTTCATTTTCATAAGTTGTTAGTGTTAGCGTAGTGTTCATTTTCAAATCTGAGGTAAAATCAAAAAATGCAGTTGCAGAAAGATCTAAACCACTGTTTTTCATTTCAGCAATATTTACATAAGGCACTGTGGATACACCTGCGGTACCAGTAAGTTCCGGATTATACAATAGGTCAACCACGTCCTTGCGGTAATAATCAGCAGAAATTTGAAGTTTACTTTTAAATAAATTCATATCTACCCCTACATTTGCATTGACGTTCTTTTCCCAGCTTGCATTTGGATTCCCAATACGCGAACGCTGGAAACCTTCTATTATATTATTATTAGAACCATTAATATCATAGTAAGATGAAACCCTATTACTTCCATAAGTAGTAAAAGCATTAGCAGGGTCAACATTATTCTGGTTCCCCATTACACCATATCCACCTCTTACTTTCAATTCATCTATCCAGTGAACCTCGTCCATAAAAGCTTCTTCACTTATTCTCCAACCGGCACTGGCGGCAGGAAACCAACCATGTCTAGGATTAGTAAACCTGGAAGTAGCATCACGGCGTAAGGTTGCTCCTAATAAATATCTTTCATTAAGAGTGTAATCAACTCTACCAAAAACAGAAAACAAAGCGTCTTCAGTATAAAAACCAGAGTTAGTTTGCGTTCCAGAACCTGTACTGAGATTAACGTAATCAGGATCAAAAGAATAAAACCCTTGGGTTAAGGCACTCACCTCTTCATATTGATTATGATAAGCTTCTGTTCCTACTAAAACAGTGATATCATGTAAATCATTAAAATTGTTTTGGTACTGAAGTGTATTAGACCAGGTCCAGTTGTATCCTGTAAAGGCATTTTCAGTCAACTGATTATATGTAGTATTTTCAGCATTTTCATAAGTAGGATAGGCAAAAACCTGACCATTTGTATTGGAATAACTTCCTCCAAAACTTGTTCTGGCTGTAAAATTCTCGAGAAAATCAAGTTCAGCAAAAATATTACCAAAAATACGACTCGTCCTACTAAAATTATTTTGGTTCCTATCGAGAATAGCTACTGCATTCTGAGAATTACCTAGTGATGGAGCCTGAGTTCCAGCAAAGTTGCCTGCTATATCATAGACAGGGATAATAGGTTGTGACCTATAGGCGTGATTAATAGGATTTTCTCCTGTAACCGCAACCCTATTACCCTCCGAAAGTGAGTAGGCCAGGTTTTCCCCAATTCTAAAATTATCTGAAATATCAAACTGACTGTTTACCCTCGCTGTATATCTATCAAAATAAGTGTTTTTTAAAGTTCCATCCTGATCCATATAATTTAAAGAGAAAAGGAAATTACCTTTTTCTCCGCCCTGGCTTAGAGAGATATCATGGTTCATAATCGGTGCATTACTAAAGATTTCCTGAAACCAGTTTGTCCCTTGTTGGTTAGCTCTTATAATTTGATTAAATCCATTTACTGCACCGGATTCGGTGTAAAATGGATCTACAAAATAACTAGATTCATCTACCTCTCCCTGGCTTGCACCACCGGGAAGTATATAGTAAGGAAGCGTTGGTTGAGCTCCACTCCCGTATTGTCTATCTGTAATTGGTTCACCGGGATTAGTATTTTCCATTGCAGCCCATCTTAAATCAGCATGTTCCTGAGGGGATAAAATATCATACACATTACCCTTTGGAACCATTTGAGATCCATAATACCCATTATAGTTCACTTTTAAATCCCCCGATCCTTTTTTAGTGGTAATTATTATCACCCCGTTTGCTGCACGAGCACCATAAATAGAAGCAGACCCTGCATCTTTTAAGACTTGCATATTTGCGATATCATTGGGATTAAGGTAGTTAATATCCTGGGTAGGAACTCCGTCTACTACATAAAGAGGACTACTGTCACCAAAAGTATTAATCCCTCGTATACGTACCTGCGGTGGTTCTCCAGGCTGCCCAGAACTTGTAACTGTAACACCTGAGGCCTGTCCCTGAAGTTGTTCGGTTACCTGAGGAGAGGGCTGTCTTCCCATAGATTCCATGTCTACTACGGAAACTGCACCAGTTAAATCTGATTTCCTCTGGGAACCATAACCCACAACAACAATTTCTTGCAGAGCCGCAGCCTCAGGTTCTAAAGAAACTTCAATTTCCGTTCTCCCTTCTACCTGAATCTCAGTAGTTGCATAACCAATATAACTAAATACTAATGTAGCATCTGCTGGCACTTCTATAGTAAATTCCCCGTCAAAATTAGTTAATACACCATTTGATGTTCCCTTTTCAATGACGTTAGCACTAGGAACTGGCATACCGCTATCAGCATCCAGTACCACACCAGTTAGGAGGATCTCATCCTCTTGAGCGAAAATGGTTACTGGAAACAGTAACATAACAACAATAAATAATGGTATCTTCATATTAATCTATTTTGGTTAGTAAAATTATTTTCAAATTAAGACCTCTCATTTTTAAATTGTTTTATAGCATAATTGGCAGCTCGGGCTGTGATTGCCATATAGGTTAGAGAAGGGTTTTGGGAAGCTGACGAAGTCATACAAGCTCCATCTGTAACAAAAACATTCGGCACATTGTGGAGCTGATTATTTCCATTTAGTACTGAAGTTCTAGGGTCTCTCCCCATTCTTGCCGTGCCCATTTCGTGAATTCCATTTCCAGGGAAACATTCTTCCTCATATCCTTTTACATCTTTAAATCCAGAAGCTTTTAACATAGCTACTGCCTGCTCCTTCGCATCTTTCCTCATTTTCTTCTCGTTCTCTTTGTATTCGCAGTCGAAAGTTATTGTGGGCAATCCCCACTCATCTAATTTTTCATAATTCAAGGTCATTTTATTTTCATGATAAGGAAGACATTCACCGAAACAATTAATTCCTATTCGCCATCTACCGGGTTTTACTATTGCTTCTTTTAACTCTTTACCATATGACATTTCACCTATTGCCTGGGTCCAGTCAGTTCTACTGGCTCCCCCCTGCATCCCATAACCACGCACAAAGTCTTTCATAGTTGTTTCCTCATTGATATTCCGAAATCTAGGCACAAAAAAACCAGCAGGTTTTCGTCCCTTATAATAATCTTGCTGATGATTTTCGGAAACACCTGAAGCCCCCACTTTAAAATGATGATCCATTAGATTATGGCCCAATTCCCCACTATCATTCCCCAATCCTGTGGGAAACCTTTCAGATTTTGACTGCATAAGAATTGAGGTTGTAGGTATCGCTCCTGCACAACAAAAGATAATATTTGCCTGAAATTCTATTCTTTTTCCGGTTTCAGCATCGATTACTCTCACCCCAGTTGCTTTGGATTGTTCTTGATCGTAAGCAATTTCATGAACTATCGAATTTGGTCGTAGAGTCATATTTCCAGTTTTCACTGCAGCAGGTAATGTCGAAGAATTACTACTAAAATAAGCACCATAAGGGCAGCCTCTTATACAACGGTTTCTGAACTGACAATTTGATCTACCCTCCCGTCCTTCAGGGTCGGTTAAATTTGCGACTCTTGAATTAATAATTTGTCGATCTGAAAAATTTGCAGCTACCCCATCCCTTAATTCTTCCTCTACACAATTAAGAGGCATTTCAGGCGTAAAAATACTATCGGGTAATTGGGGTAAGCCTTCAGCTTTACCGCTAATTCCTATAAATTTTTCTACTTTTTCATACCAGGGCTTAAGATCGTTATATCTTATAGGCCAATCTACACCATGTCCGTCATTCTTATTTGCCTCAAAATCTAAATCGCTCCAACGGAATGACATCCTGGCCCACATCAGAGATTTACCTCCTACATGATACCCCCTGATCCAGTCGAATCTTTTTTCTTCATTATAGGGATGTTTCAAATCGTTTACAAACCAGTGTTTACTGGCATCATTAATTGTATAACCCGTTCTGGCCTGTTTTTCCTGCTTTTTAAGCTCCTCTCTTGTAACCTGGCCTTTAAATTTATAATCCCAGGGATCATCATTCATCGTTGGATAATCTTTAATATGCTCCACCATTCGTCCTCGATCAAGTACTAAAGTTTTTAGACCTCCCTCACAAAGCTCTTTAGCCGCCCACCCGCCGGTAATTCCTGTACCAATAACGATAGCATCAAATTTTTCAGAATATTTTTTATAGCTATTTTTATTATCCATTTATTATCCATTAATTTTTGATTCTTAAAAACAAGACATTATTTCTTAAACCTTGAACAGACGCTAAATTTTTTAACATTATAGTTATCTCTATAAACTTTTTTTAGCAAATTATTAAGATCTAAATTATACTTTGAGTTCTATTCTGAATAATACTATTTAGTCACTTTATCATACTATTCTGTCATTCTCCAATTTTTTGGTTTAAAATATGATTATTTAATAATTATTTATATTTAGTTTAGAGAATTATATAAATAAAAAACCCATTAATTAAACTTATAGTATAAAATAGAAGCAATGGTACATCGAAGGAATTTTATAAAACAAACCGGTTTGGCACTGGTAGCCTGTTCAATCGCTCCGGGATTTAGTTTTACATCTAAAGAAAAAGAATCATTAGGAATTCAACTTTACTCTTTAAGAGATACAATTTCCCAGAACCCAAAAAAGATTCTAAGAAAATTAGCCAATATTGGGTTTAATGAAATAGAAACTTATGGATACAACGATGGAAAATTTTGGGGATTGAGCGTTGCCGAGCTTAAAGAAGAACTCACAAAAAATAACTTGACATCACCTAGTGGCCATTACGACGGTAATTCCCTTATTAAAGGGGACTTTGAAAATTTCAAAGAAATAATTTCAGTAGCCAGGGAACTCGATCAGAAATACATTATTATTCCAAGTATTGCAGAAAATCTTAGGAAATCCAAATCGGATTATCTCAACATTGCTGAAAAATTTAACGAAGCGGGAGAAATCTGTAAATCAGCAGGAATTACTCTGGCTTACCATAATCATGCCTTTGAATTTAAAAGGATGGATGATTCTACGGGATATGAAATTCTAATAAATAATACTGATAAAAATATGGTTACCTTTGAAATGGATATTTATTGGATCGTTAGAGGAGGGCACGATCCAATATCATTATTTCAAAAATATCCAGGAAGATTTAAATTATGGCATGTAAAAGATATGCATAAAGAAAATCCAGAATTGAATACGGAGATTGGCAATGGGAATATTAATTATAAAGAAATATTTAATAATGCAAAAGTATCTGGTGTTGAGCATTATATTCTTGAACAGGAAAACTTCGAAATGCCTGAATTTAAAAGCCTAAATAAAAGCTATAATCACCTCAGTAATTTACTTTAAATTTTATAAAATTAAATTCGACAAGGGATTTTTCCTTTTAAAGTTTAGTTTGGCAATTAATCCTTTTGAAAAAAGTTTAAACTTTAGCAAACTACAATTTTTATTAGGAATAGGTGAAATGAAGATTCAGTAAAAATCCCTTCCACTGACCCAGGATTTAAAAACGATCAGTTTTAATTTTGCAAATTCATCATATGTATGGTATCTCCACATATGAAGAATCTACCTATTCTCATGATTAAAAGGATGAGAGTTTAAAATCTCTAACAAAGGGTTAAGTTTTCAGCAATTTTTCAGTGAATTAATAAGATGGTATCTCGAAGAAAAGGCTCCATAACCTTTAAATTACCAACAGGATTGGGAACTTTAATATGGGACTAATTAATCATAAATGTTGTACCCAAGTAGAAACAAAAAAGCCTTACATCTCTGTAAGGCTTGATTTTATTGGTGGTCCCACCTGGGCTCGAACCAGGGACCCCTTGATTATGAGTCAAGTGCTCTAACCAGCTGAGCTATAGGACCAATTCAGGTATTTCAACAATACCCGAATTTTAGGAGTGCAATATTATGATATATTTTTAACTCCTGCAAGGTGAAATGCAATTTCTTAATTTCTTGCTCCTTCTCCTTTGGGGAGGGCTGGGGAGGGGCTTTTTTCCTGGCATAATTCTACCAAAACCCCGTGGGAACTTTTAGGATGCATAAAAGCCACCAGCTTATTATCGGCGCCCTCTTTAGGTTCAGTATTTATCAGCTTAAAACCTTCATTCTCGAGTCTGGCAATTTCAGCTTTAATATCATCTACCGCAAAAGCTATATGATGAATTCCTTCGCCGCGCTTGTCAATAAACTTAGCAATAGGACTTTCAGAGTTTGTAGCCGCTAATAATTCAATTTTACTTTCTCCAATTTTAAAGAAAGAAGTGCTAACGCCTTCACTTTTTACTGTTTCGGTTTTATAATGCTTACTGCCAAAAACCGCATTATAAGTGGCATTGGCCGCTTCAATATCCTTCACTGCAATCCCAATATGTTCAATTTTCTTCATTTTTCATTTTTTAAATAGATAAAGCAAGTTAAACTTCTAATTTTATATATTCAAAATGGGTAAACTTCTATAAATTTAAAAAGATAACACAACATCTTTACTACAATAGGTTAGGTAATACTTAGGTTGCTTTTGAATAAGTTCACTTTGGCCTATCGAAAATTTATCGTGAAATTTGAAGTGAAGTTTCCGTAAAATTTTAGGCTGTTTAAGCCAACATAAATTTTCATGTAAACAGCAGCTTAATTGGCGAGTTCTTAAAATTTAGATAAAGATTCGCAAGCCTAGATTTTTTTGGTTCGTTTTTTCATCAAGGGAAAAAATGAACAAGTCAAATATTTAAGAATAGTATAATTCAAAATTAAGACTTGTACGCATAGTTTTTTACATTTAGGAGTATACCAATTTATTATAGTATTTTTGCCTTATGGAAGAGACAAACAGACAAAAGAAAATAGGAGGAGTTTTGCAACGCGATCTAGCCGATATCCTGCAAAAGAACCTTAAAGATGCCGGGAGAACAGGAGTGATTATTTCGGTCTCTAAAGTGAAAGTAACTACAGATCTTTCTATCGCGAAGGCTTATATCAGTATTTTTCCGCAAAAACACGCGCAGGAAGTTATAGAGGAAATAAACCTTGGCAAGTCTAAGATAAAACACGAAATGGCACAGCGCACCAAAAACCAGTTGCGAAAAATGCCGGAAATTAATTACTACCTGGACGATTCTCTGGATTATATAGAAGGTATAGAAAAATCTATTAAAGGCGAAGAAAACCCAATCACTGATCCCGATCTTCTGGAACGCCGGAAAAAATCTTAATTTGAAGTTCCCCTTCTACATCGCCAGGCGCTATCTTTTTAGCAAAAGCAGCAATAATGCCATTAATATTATTACCATTATTGCCGCCATAGGCGTTTTTGCAGGGGCTTTTTCATTATTTATCGTTCTTTCAGGGTTCGCCGGACTAAAGGATTTTAGCCTTTCGTTTTCCAATAAATTTGACCCCGATTTAAAAATTCTCCCGTCAAGCGGAAAAACCTTTCAGTTCCCTGACAACAAAGCCAATCAACTCGCTGAAATTGAAGGAATAGCCAATTTCAGTAAAACCATTGAAGAACGAATTTTTCTAGATTACCGAAATAAAAATCACACGGCTTTTATAAAAGGAGTTGATGACAATTTCCGGCAGGTAACCCAAATAGACAGTGCGGTTTCGGGCTCTTGGTTAACCAATAGTGAGGCCCAGGTGGTTGTGGGAAACAGAATTTCCCGAAAACTGGGACTTAGTATTTTTAATTACCAAAATCTTTTAAATGTAATGGTGCCACGCCCAGGAAAAGGGCAAATTACCGGTTTAAATCCAGGGCAGGCGTTTAACCAGGAAAAAGTGATTGTTAGCGGAATTTATAGTGTAAACGAAGAACTGGACGATAAATATGTATTCTCCAATCTTAATTTTGCCCGAAATCTTTTAGAATTAGATGAAAATACATTTTCTGCCATAGAAATTAAAACAACTCCAAATGCAGATACCGAAGCGGTAACCGCTGAAATAATAAACCTTTTTGGCGACGATATTATCGTAAAAAACAGGGCACAACTCAACGAGACTCTTTATAAAATGCTGAACACCGAAAATCTAGCGGTATATCTTATTTTTACGCTGGTTTTGATAATCGCACTTTTCAATGTTGCCGGTTCTATTATTATGGTGATACTCGATAAACGGGATAACATTAAAACACTATATAACCTTGGCGCTTCAGAAAGTCAGATCAAGCAAATTTTCTTTACCCAGGGAATCCTTATGACGATTATAGGTGGGGCCATTGGTTTATCAGCTGCAGTTTTATTGGTTTACCTACAACTACAATTTGACCTTGTTATGATCACTCCCAGCCTGCCCTATCCCGTAGCCATTACTTTTGAAAACATTCTAATCGTGATATTTACCATAGGAATTCTAGGGCTTATCGCTTCATTTATAGCGGCGGGTAGTAGTAGAAAAGCTTTAAAAGCGGTTTAGATTAAGCTTAGTGTTTCTGCCACGAATTCACGAATATTTTTCCAAAAAGCTCCCCTACTTTTTGAGGAGGGGAATGAATTCAGCGTAGCTGAAGAAAGGGGTGGTTGTACACCAACAAATAAGAACACAAAAATTCTGCAACATGGAACCCCTCCGGCCCACGGCCACCTCCCCTTGAAAATAAGGGGAGGAGCTTTTCATATTTTTCAAATGAATATTCGTGAATTCGTGGCTTAAATTGATTAAGCAAACTGGAAATCTGAAAAATCCCTTTCTACCTCATCAAAGGCGGCAAAGACATCTGCAGCATCGTCGCTGGTTACCATTTTCATGCGGTGTTCTTTGAAGTGGGGGATTCCTTTGAAATAATTGGTATAATGGCGGCGGGTTTCAAAAACACCCAGCTTCTCCCCTTTCCAGTCGATAGCCATTTGTAGGTGACGCCTTGCAGCATCCAGGCGTTCCAGCATATTTGGAGGCGGTAAATGTTCTCCGGTTTCAAAGAAGTGCTTTACTTCTCTAAAAAACCAGGGATATCCAATACTGGCGCGACCAATCATTGCACCATCGAGTCCGAATTTATCTCGCATCTCTACCGCTCTCTCGGGCGTATCAACATCGCCGTTTCCAAAAACCGGAATATGCATTCGTGAATTATTCTTTACCTCGGCAATTGGTGCCCAATTCGCTTCGCCCTTATACATTTGAACACGAGTTCTCCCGTGAATAGAAATGGCCTTGCAGCCCACATCCTGAAGTCTTTCTGCAACTTCAACGATTTTAATAGAATCGTTATCCCAACCCAAACGGGTTTTTACTGTAACGGGTAAATTGGTATGTTTTACCATGGCTTCGGTAAGGGAAACCATAAGATCTATATCTTTTAAAATACCGGCACCGGCACCTTTGGAAACCACTTTTTTCACCGGGCAACCAAAATTAATATCAATAATATCGGGGCCAGATTTCTCTACAATTTCTACCGATTGTAGCATAGATTCCAGGTTGGCTCCAAAGATTTGGATGCCTACCGGGCGTTCTTTTTCGTAAATATCAAGTTTCATGGTACTTTTCGCTGCATCGCGAATAAGCCCTTCTGAAGATATAAATTCGGTATATACCACATCGGCGCCCTGCTCCTTGCAAAGCGCACGGAATGGCGGGTCACTCACATCTTCCATCGGTGCCAACAGCAACGGGAAGTCTCCTACATCTATATTTCCTATTTTAGCCACTTCGGTTTATTTTGGAGTGCAAAAGTACAAAAAGCCCCCTAACCCCCAAAGGGGGAATTTAAGTCGGCTCTTCTATAAATCCTCATCCTGTTCCGAAGCTTCGGGATATTTCAGGATCTAACAAGATATAATTGTAGTATAGGCTTAAGAGCTGAAACAAGTTCAGTTTGACGGAATAAAGGATATCCGGCCTTTTATAACCTATTCCTTTCAACGGCGTCTATGCTGCGTTGGTTGTCTTCCAGTCTAAAGTTTCCGAAGTTATATTTAAATCCAACCCGCACATAGCGCATTTCTTCTTGCGCGAAATAGGAATTATCCTGGTTTAGATATTGCGAAGTTAACCTGGTATTGGTATTATTAAAAATATCGTTGATATTCAGGCTTAATTCTGCGCGATTATTCCATAAAGTTTTTCTTACTCCAAGGCTTAAAGTTGAAAACGGGTCAAAATTATAAGAACCGGTAATATAATCTGAAACGTAGGTAAAGCTTAAATTTCCTGAAAAAGTTCCGTCTTTTGACAGCGTAAATGAATTATACAACTGTCCAAAAACAGCATCAATTTCGTTGGTAACTTCTGCATTATTGCTTTCTACCGCTAAAAATGTATTCTCTTCGTGAAAAAGGGAAGCATATAATTGTGCATACCACCAGCCGGTAATTGATCTGCCGTGCAAAATGTCGAGTCCGTAGCTTTTACTTTCCAATAAATTGGCCTGCAACCTTCTAATGGTTAAGTTCTGATTGTCCTGAAAAGCTAAACTTGCAGGTGATCTTCCATTATCACGATAATACACATCGAAAAAATACTGCCCTAAAAGCGTATAATTCAGATTAATATTATTGCTAATTGCCGCACGTAAATTCGGGTTTCCGGCGTTAAAATCGTTTTCATTTAAAAAATATCTAAACGGGTTTAAACTTTCATAACGTGGGCGTTCAATTCTTCGGCTATAATCCAGCGTAAAACTATGATTATCTGAAGCTCGATATTGCAAATATGCCGTTGGGAACAATTCAAAATATTCCTGACGGTTTCGCTGATTTGTTGATAAAGACACTCCCAAAAGATCGGTATACTCTCCTCTTAAACCAACTTGCGCACTCCATTTTTCCCAATCCCTGGAGGTATTAATATAAACCGCAGAAACTGTTTCGTCATAATAAAAATCGTCTGAAAGATTATCATACAAATCGTCCAGGCTTTCTGCATTAGAAAAGTTGATCCCACTGTTAGAATTTATATTTGAAACCTTTGCCCCGGCATCGAAACTCATTTCGCCTAACGAACTATTAAAATCCAGTTGACCGGTAAAAATCTCTATATTTTGTCCCGAGGAAGTATTGAAATTGATATTTTGAACATTCTCACCGGCTGAATCAAAATAATTAGTGGCGACCTTTTGGTCACGCTCCTGGTTAAACCTGGTATAATGTGCCGCTGCCGAAAAACTACCTCCATTTTCAAGTTTATGGGTATAAGTTAGATCTAAGCCAATGTTATGTTCATCGGTACCAACCTCACTATCGGTCATAAAGTTTGAAAAAGCCGTATTTCCCTGTGTAGTAATATCGGTTCGCACCGAATTATCAAAAGTCTTGTCGGGTGAGAAAAAGAGGTTCGAAGAAAAACTTAGTTTATTTTTTTCATCGAAATCATAATCCAAAATCACATTCGCATTATGTGCCTGCGAGCGCGTAACTCTTTCAAAATCGCTTTCCCATCTTTGACCAAATTCTTCATTTGGACTAAAATTTATATAACTATCGTCTCGTTTTATCTCTTTCCGCGGACTAAAAGTATAATTCGCAAAAACGTTAAGCTTATCGCCTTTCCAATAGTGACTGGTTCCAAATTGGTATTTTGGAACAATTCCCTGCGTGTAAGCACCTTCTAAACTTCCCTTATAACCGGGTGAAATGGCAGATGTGGTATTGATATTTAGAATAGCACCACCTTCAGCTTCGTAACGTGCCGGCGGATTGGTAATCACTTCAATAGACTTTATATTTTCTGCCGAGTAACTTTGTAAAAGGGTTTGTAATTCATCTGCAGTAAGTTGCACTTTTCTGTCATTAATATAAACCGTAACTGAAGAATTTCTAACCTGTAATTGGCCTTGCGCTATAATCACCCCCGGGGTTTGTCTTAAAATATCCCAGCTGCTTCCACTGGAAAGCGTAGAATTTTCAACATCAAAAGTAATGCGGTCTATGCTTCGGGTAATTTTTGGTTTACGGGCGTTAATGGTTACTTCCTCTAAATTTGAAGCGCCCTCTTTTAAGGTAATCTTTCTTATTTTTTTATCTGAATTGACCGAAATTTGCTGAAGATATTCTTCATAGCCTACAAAACTTACTTTTAACAAATAATCGTTTGATGCAATTTCCTCAAACAAAAACTCACCATTATCTTCTGAAATAGTTCCCTTATATACCGATGTAGAATCTTCGGCATTTAATAATATAACATTTGCAAAAGCAATAGGCTCATTGGTTTCGGTAACCAATTTACCCTGTATAGTGTGCTGGGCAATTAGAGAATTTGTAAATAAAAAAAGTAGGGTAACTGGAAGTGGGAAAAAAGTTTTGGTCATATATATTGAATGGTCTTTAAGGAAAAATCAAACAAATATATACTTTCTTAAATAAAATGTAAAAGTTTTAAAGAATCTATTCGCTAATTCAGAATTATTCTCAATGGCAGCAATAAGACTGGGAGATTTATTCTATCGCATCATACAAAACCTGCTGAATATTGGTTCTGGTATTTAATTGGTAAAGCCTTGTGTTTTCCCGTGAAGGCAAAACCCTGTTTGAAAGAAAAAGATAGAGTAAATCTTCTTCGGGATCTACCCAGGCGTAAATTCCGGTAAATCCGGTGTGTCCAAAACTGGCTTTGCTGGCATCTTTTGCAGTGTTGCTACTTTCTCCCTTGTATTCTAAATATGGCTTGTCAAAACCTACCCCACGGTGATTATCATTTTCTGGAAATTGTGCCGTACTCCATTCTTTTAAAGTTTCTTCTTCAATATAGCGCTCTCCGGCATATTCGCCCATGTTCAGGTACATTTGCATCAGTTTTGCCAGGTCGTTGGCATTAGAAAATAGCCCGGCATTAGCCGAAACTCCACCCATCATAATCGCACCTTCATCGTGTACCATCCCATGAATGGTTTTTTTTCTGAATAAATAATCGTGTTCTGTAGGTACAATTCTACTTTTTTCAAAGCGTTCCAGCGGATTATAACCTAGAGTTGTAGCGCCAAGTTTATCGTAAAAATTTTCATTGATATATTTTCTGAAATCTTCTCCACTAATTTCTTCAACTATAGAAGGAAGCAGGTAAAAAGTTAAACCCGAATATTTATATTTTGCCTCGTCTTCCAGCTCAGATTTCTTGATGGCTTTAAACATCTTCTTTTGGTAATTACGATGTAGCCAAAGATCTTCACTCACTTTAATAGGAAACCTGGCAGAAGAATCTTTCTTAAAAGTATACCATTTAAAGCTTCCATTTTTGCGCAAGGTGTTTTTCCAATAAGGAATCCAGGGTTTAAACCTGGCCTGGTGCGTTAGAATTTGCCGAAAAGGAACGCCCGCTTTATTCGAGTTTTTGAAGTACGGCAAGTAGTCATCTATCCCGGCCTCTAAATCAAATTTTCCCTCGTCCTGTAATTTCATTAAAGCCGGTAAAGCCGAAGAAATTTTTGTTACCGAAGCCAGATCGTACAAATCGGTTTTCTTAACTTTTATGGTATCGCTGTATTCGTGGTAACCGTAAGCTTTGTGTAAAACGATTTTCCCATCTTTAGCGACTAGAATTTGCCCTCCCGGCGTCGCTTTTTTTTTAATAGCTTCCTGCATTAAGGAATCTACACCGCCAAAAAGTTTTTCAGAATTCATCCCTGCATCTTCGGGCAGGGTATATTTAAATCTTATTTTTCCTTTAACATCCATCCCGTCTCCCGACTTGAATTTCTCACCAATACTCACCGGAAGTCTTCCGTTTGCTCCTACTCCACCAAAAATAAGTTGGGCTGCGAGGTCTTGTGTGGTTTTGGTATCCTGATAAGTTAAAATTAAACCGGCTGCATTTTCAATTTTATCCAGTTTATTTATGGAATATGGATTTTTAAAATAGCTGAAAATTGTAAGTTCTTTTGCGGCAAGTTCTGCAATGAAATCCTGTACAGGTTTCGAAAATTTCATGGTGTTTCTAGGAAAACGGCTATCGTCGTGAATTCCACCAATTACAAGGTTATATTCTGAAAGTTTTTCTTTGATTTTTTCGATTTCCGAAGCTTTTGCATCAGCTTTTAACTGAAAGTTTTTTACTTCGGTATATAAATTCAGCGTTTTCTGAAATTCGGTTTGTTTGGAAGCTCCAAAAGAGACTGAAGCTATCTTTAAAGTATCAAGCTTTCTTAAAGGCAGTATACTTTTTTCGTTTTTCAATACGGTGAGTGAAGCTTCAACCAGTTTTCTGTTAAGAAAGTTAGCTTCCGCTGTATTGATCTCTTTCAGGATATTTTTAGGACTTTGCGCTTTAAATTCATTCAAACCAACCCATTGTTTTACCGCCAGAATTTTTCTTACCCGTTCATCTAACTGTTTTTGAGAAATTAATCCTTGCTTAATGGCTTTATTTACTTCCTCAATAGCTTTTGGAACATCTTCTGTAAACTCTAAGAGATCGTTACCCGCTAAAATAGCGTCTTTATCTACAATCCCGGGTTCGTTTCCCTTGGTTACGCCTTTCATATTCATCGCATCGGTCACGATTAAACCTTCAAAACCTAAACTATCTTTTAAAATTCCGGTGATGATAGATTTTGATAAGGTAGAAGGAACCCCGGTAGAATCCAGTGCCGGAATATTTAAATGCGCCACCATTACGCCGCCAATCCCGGCGTCTATCAATTCTTTAAAAGGGTACATTTCTAAGGAATCCAATCTTTCAAAAGGATGATTTATCTGCGGAAGCGCATAATGGGAATCGGTATCGGTATCTCCGTGGCCGGGAAAATGTTTAGCTGTGGTTAGCAGATTCGCATCCTGCATCCCACGCATATAAGCGATTCCTTTTGCGGAAACATTTTCTTTATTTTCCCCAAAAGAGCGGTAATTAATCACCGGGTTATTCGGATTGTTATTTACATCTACTACTGGGGCAAAATTAAGATGAAGCCCCGTACGCTTTATTTGGCGGGCCACTTCCTGCCCTAAATCGTACACTAAACTATCGTCACGAATTGCACCGAGGGCCATTTGATAAGGATAACTAATGGTATTGTCCAGTCGCATTCCAAGTCCCCATTCGGCGTCAATCGCTCCCAATAATGGAACTTCGGAAGCTAACTGGTAATCGTTCATCAACTTTAATTGAGTTTCAGGATCACCCTGGAAAAATATTAATCCGCCAATTTTTTGTTCGTTAATCAGTTTTAGAATTTCTTCTTTATGAGCATTATCCCGGTTAGAATAAGCCGCCACCATAATAAGTTGCGCAATTCGCTCTTTTGGAGTAAGCTCTTGCATTATAGAGTCAACCCATTTGCTGTTGGTATATTGAAGAAATTCCGGAGATTTCTTAACCTTTTCCTGGGCCTGAAGTGTAAGCCCGAAAAAGGCCATTAAAAAAATGAATAAGCGTGATATTTTATTTCTCATTATTCAGCAATTGAATTTATACTTTAATATAGATACGTTTTTTATGTAACCAGTAACCCAACAACCACATAAGCAGCATATAAGAAATGGCAAACAGCAGCGAGGCGTTATAATTGTTTAGCCAGCTAAGATATAAGTTTTCATAAAGCCAGGGTTTGAGTGCCTGCCCATTAACATAAATAATATTCATAAGCATTACTACCAGGCCAGACATTACAAAAACAAACAAAGGATTTTTTCCAAAAGCCTCGAAGAAAGTCGTCCATTTCTTAAAATTGAAAATTTCAATGATCAAAATTAAGGCCGAAAGTATTAAAAGCGTCCACCCCGTACTGTAAATTACGTAAGAGCTGCTCCAAATAGGTTTATTTATAGGAAACCAAATATCCCAAATTTGCGCTATAATCAATAGCACGACTCCGTAAACACTTAACTTGATTACCGTAGAAATATTATTTCCTGATCTTTGAATAAAAACGCCAGCCACATAGCCAGCAATTACATTCACAATTGCGGGAAGCGTACTTAATAAACCTTCAGGATCAAACGAGAGGCCATAACCTTTATAAAGATTGGCATCGTTAAATATTAATCGGTCAAACTTCAGCGCAGCATTATGCTCTAAAGAAAGCGGATTAGGCTGATCGCCAAAAAACCACATAACAGCCCAATAGCCAAGTAAAATTAGGCTTCCAAAAATGATAGATTTTTTCAGTTTTAAATAATGAAGAATTAGCGAGCCAAAAAGATAGCAAAGAGCAATGCGCTGCAAAACTCCCATAATTCGCATATTCGCCAAATTCTTAAAAACCAGTTCGCCTTCCTGTCTAAATACAAACGGAAATGCGTTTAAAAATAACCCGATAAGAAAAATAAGTGCCGCCCTTTTAAAGACCTTTCTTAAAAATACGCTTTCAGAAATGCTTTCATATTTACGTAGGCTAAAGCTCATCGCGTTGCCAATTACAAATAAGAAAGAAGGAAAAACCCAATCGGTTGGGGTAAATCCATCCCAGGGAGCGTGTTTAAACGGCGCATAAATATGTGACCAGCTCCCTGGCGTATTTACCAGTATCATTAGCGCTACGGTAAGTCCGCGCAATACATCTAAAGCTAAATAACGCTGGTTTTTTCCGGTTTTTGCTTCCTTAAATAGTTTATTGACTTCAGTCATTCTTCTTTATGGTACTCCTAAAAGCTGAGGTTTAGATTTAAAAATTCAAGTTTATAATACCCTATAAAAGTATAAATTTCGATTAAATAATCAATCTTTTATAAAAAAATCGAAAAAGTATTTTTAAAAATAATTTTTTTATATACTTTTAAATTCAAAATAAATTCATTTTTTTAAAAGCTTAAAACAAACTATTAATGCTTTTATTTTAAAATATGACAACTCAAACTATGCCAACAGATCTACATGACTTTTTTATAGATGAAAAGAAACTATCTAATATTAATAATGTAGAGCGAAAGAAATTCCTTCAGAAATTAAAGATTATAAAACATCTATTTCTGAATGGTGAAACCTCAAACGCCGAAGTTTGCCAGCGCTTTAATGTAAGCCTACCTACTTCCATGTCTCTGCTCAATCAACTTATTGAGGAAGGCATAGTGATAAAAAAAGGTAGGGGGAAATCTGAAGGTGGCCGTAAACCAGACCTTTACGGACTTGTAGAGAATTCGTTTTTTGTGGTGAGTATTCATATAGAACGGTTTAGAATTAAGTTGGCAGTAATTGATAATAACCATACCATTCTACACGAACAATCCTGGCCCGCAGAGATTTCTACAGATTCTAATATTGTAGATCTCTTATTTGAGTGGACCCAGAAATTATTAAAAGAAGCTAAAGTGAAACTGGACCAGGTAATGGGTGTTGGTATAAGCATGCCTGGACTGGTTTCGGCTGAAGCGGGCAAAAACTTCACCTATTATCTAAGCGAACAGGAGCCCGAATCACTTAAAAATAAATTTGAGAAAAAGTTTAAAAAGCCGGTGGCTATTTTAAACGATGCAAAAAGTGCGTGTTTAGCTGAATTTCGATTTGGTACAGCCAAAAACAAGAGTAATGTTCTGGTAATTTCTATGGACTGGGGTATTGGCCTGGGAATTATTATGGGCGGCAGGATGCACAGCGGCGAATCGGGTTTTGCAGGCGAATTTGGACATATCCCAATGACAGAAGATGGGCTGCTTTGCCACTGCGGGAAACGCGGTTGTTTGGAAACAGAAGCATCGGGACTTGCCCTTGTTAGAAAAACCAAAGAAGGTTTAAAAGCGGGACAAACTTCGGTATTAAATAAACTTAAGAAGGAAGAGTTAGAAAAACTGGAGCCAGAAACTATTATTAATGCCGCAAACCGTGGCGACCAGTTTGCGATAAATGTACTTTCTGAAATAGGAATAAACCTTGGAAAAGGTATCGCAATCCTCATTCAAATCTTTAATCCCGAATTAGTGATTTTAGAAGGAAAAATAGCCGAAGCTAAACAGTTTATCACCACTCCAATTCAACAATCAATGAACACTTACTGTATGATGCAGCTTAAGGAACGCACCAAAATAGAACTTTCTACCCTGGGTGCAAATTCCAGTTTATATGGCGGTACCATAGCAGTAATGGACGATATTTTTAAAGACCAGGTTAGCCTGGTGAAATCCCAAATTAGTTAAAAAATTATGGCCAGATTAAATCTTTTAGAAGAAACACGTTTTGAAAAACTACCGGTAAAAGTTTATGAAGATGAACATATTGCCTCAAAAAAGGTAGCTAAACGAATTGCAGATCTTATTAGACGTAAACAAGACAAGCATGAAAATGCCGTGTTGGGCCTGGCTACAGGCGCCACCCCGGTAGAAGTTTACGAAGAGCTAATTAGAATGCATAAAGAAGAAAAACTTAGCTTTAAAAACGTGATTACTTTTAACTTGGACGAATATTACCCCATGCAGCCTGATGCTAAACAGAGCTACGTGAAGTTTATGGACGAAAACCTTTTTAACCATATAGATATAAAAAGGGAGAATATTCATATTCCAGATGGAACCCTGGCCAAAGAAGATATTACCGATTATTGTCTCGCCTATGAAAATCAAATAGGTGCTGTTGGCGGTTTAGACCTTCAATTATTGGGAATTGGTAGAACCGGTCACATTGGTTTTAACGAACCGGGTTCAGCACCAAATTCAGGAACGCGTTTAGTAACATTAGACGATCTTACCCGAAGGGATGCTTCGCGAGATTTTGGCGGAAAAGAAAATGTACCTACCAAAGCCATTACTATGGGAATTGGTACTATTTTTAAAGCAAAAGAGATTATTTTAATGGCCTGGAGCAAGAAAAAAGCTCCAATTATTAAAAAAGCGGTTGAAGGAGAAATGTCTGGAAATGTCCCAGCAACTTACCTTCAGCTTTCAGATAATGTAGAATTTATTTTAGATGAAGATGCGGCTTCAGAGTTAACAAGATTTAATACGCCGTGGTTAGTAAAAGACTGTTCCTGGAATAAAGCGCTTATTAAAAAAGCGGTAATCTGGCTTTCTTCCGAAGTAAAAAAACCAATCCTAAAACTTACTGACGAAGATTACAATAATAACGGAATGGCGCAACTTGCCACCGAGCAAGGCCCCGCCTACGATATTAATATAGATGTATTTAACCAGTTACAGCACAGTATAACCGGTTGGCCAGGAGGAAAACCAAATGCTGATGATACCCAGCGCCCGGAACGTAAAAGCCCTGCAAAGAAACGTTCTATTATTTTCTCCCCACACCCAGATGATGATGTGATTTCTATGGGCGGAACTTTTATTAGGCTGGTAGACCAGGGCCACGATGTTCACGTAGCTTACCAAACTTCAGGGAACACCGCTGTTTGGGATACCGATGTGTTACGTTACGTAGAGTTTGCCATAGATTTTAAGAAAAGTACCGGGGAAGATACCGAAAAGCTGGAGGCTACTTACGAGAAAATGCGTGACTTTATCGATAAGAAAGAGCCTAACGAGATAGATTTAGATGAAATAAGAGATGTAAAAGCTTTTATTAGAAAATCTGAAGCGATTGCAGGTGCCCGTTATGCCGGCTTAAAAGATAAAAATATTCATTTTATGGCCCTGCCTTTCTATGAAACCGGGAAAAAAGTAAAAAATCCAGTAACCAATAAGGATGTTGAACTTACCATGGAATTATTGAAAGAGGTAAAACCTCATCAAATATTTGCCGCCGGCGATTTTGCCGATCCTCACGGGACTCATATTGTATGTTTTAGGATTATCCTGGAAGCTATGAAAAGGCTTAGAAAAACTGAATCCTGGACCAAAGACTGCTGGTTATGGATGTATCGTGGCGCCTGGCAGGAATTTGAAGTGCACGAAATTGAAATGGCCGTACCGCTTTCTCCCAAAGAAGTACAACGCAAAAGAGACGCTATTTTCCAACACCAGTCGCAAAAAGACAGGCCGGTATTCCCTGGCGATGATGAACGGGAATTCTGGGTACGAGCAGAAGAGAGAAATCGCGAAACAGCCGAAAGTTATGATAAACTGGGATTAGCGAATTACGAAGCAATGGAAGCCTTTGTAAAATGGAAATTCGAATAGATCAATGAAAAAATTAATTCCTGTTTTTTATTTAATAATGGCCTTGGCTATTATTTCCTGCGGAAGTAACCCTTACGCAAAAACCAATCGTTTACATAAAAAACAGGCAAAAGCTTACGGTAAACAATTACAGCAGTTCCCCACCCCCGAAAACCAGAAAGAATCCGCACTCAATTATGGTGACTACTGGGTGGGAACTACTAATTTTAACCTGAGAAAACCTAATTACGTGGTAATTCACCACACCGCTCAGGATTCTCTTGGACAAACATTAACCACTTTTACCCTTCCCAGAACACAGGTAAGTTCGCATTATGTAATTGCCAAAAACGGTGAAATTTTTCATATGCTAAATGATTACTACCGCGCCTGGCACGGTGGAATTGGGAAATGGGGAAATAATACCGATTTAAATTCTTCTTCCCTGGGGATTGAAATTGATAATAATGGGAAAGAAGAATTTACCGATCTTCAAATAAATAGTTTAATTGAATTGCTTAAGGAAATTAAGGAAAAATACAGTATTCCTGATGAAAATTTTATTGGCCATTCCGATATTGCACCCTCAAGAAAAGTAGACCCCAATGCTAATTTCCCCTGGAAACGTTTAGCCGAAGAAGGTTTTGGGTTATGGTATGATGAAGCTGAAGTAGAAAATCTAAAACTGGAAGCCGAATTTTTTAAACCGAATCCATTGGCGATTAACCTCAACAGCCGACTTAATACCCGAATTCCTTTTATAGATAAATTAGTTTTCCCTGAAGTAATTCCCGCCGATTTCAATGTTGAAAATGCTCTTAAAATTATAGGCTTTAATACGTCAGATCTGGAGGCTGCTAAAAGCGCTTTTAAATTGCATTTTATTCAGGAAGATTTAAACCAACCTTTTGGTAAGCACGATCTTAAAGTACTTTACCAGCTGCATAAGAAGTATTTGTAGGCACCTATTTTTCAGAAATAAAACAATTTAAAAATTAAATAAGGCAATTTTATGAGTCATATTGGTAAGTTTATTTTGCTTCTTTTGTTTTTCAGTAGCTTTTCACTTTTTGCACAGCAAATTTCTGAAAATGAATTAGCTATTATTCAAAGAAAAGATTGGAATGCCCAAAAACCGGTTATGAAAATGAAGTCGCATAAACCGGAATTTATTACCATTCACCATACAGGGATGCCTCAAAAACCGGAACTTTCTATAGAAAAGAAACTGCAGGCATTGCAAAATTTCTCCCAAAAAGATTCCCCAATGGCCGATGGTAGTATAAAAAAAGCCTGGGCAGATGTTCCTTATCATTTTTATATTGCAACCAATGGTAAAATTGCTGAAGGAAGGGAGATAAAATTCCAGGGCGATTCTAATACTGACTACAACCTTGAAGGGCACGTACTAATTGTAGTAGAAGGGGATTTTAATAAAGAAAAAGTGCTACCTCAACAATGGGAAAGTTTAAAAGAACTTATCTTTTATATTTCCAGCGAATACGAAATTTCCCATAACACAATTAGCGGCCATAAAGACCAGGCCGAGACCAGTTGTCCCGGAAACAACCTATATCAAAAATTGTCTCAATTAAGATAACCTCCTAAAATTTATTGTTATGAAAGCACCTAAATTAATCATCAGCATTTTAGGTCTTTTACTTTTTTTACCCCTGCAAGCCCAGGAAATAAACCTCAACTGGCAGCCAAGAAAAGATCTAAACATTAACCTACCGGCATCCATAAAGATTTATGATGCTTATGGAACTTTACCCGATAATAATCCCGTAAGAGCAATGTATGCTCTCGTAGACTTGAGTGACGAAAATCTAAAATTACGTTCTCTTGGCAGCAATACCATTAGGGAAACCACTAAAGAAACTTATAACAGAGGAAATGGAGTTTTGGCAATAAATGGCGGTTATTTTGCTTCAAATTCTTCGGTAAGTACTATTATTCAGGATGGGGAGGTTATTTCACCTGGACCCAGCGGTGAAATTTCCAGGGGTGCATTTGGAATGAAAAACGGAGAGCCGGAAATCGCCTGGGTGAATTCCGGGGAAAATGATATTCCAATGAAATTTGCTTCTCCAGATATTAATTCAGCTTCAGAAAATTGGGATGTAAGCCAGGCAGTTGGTGGCGGGCCAGTTTTATTGAAAAACGGAAAAATAAATGTAACCGATAAAGAAGAAGGGTTTAAAGGAAGCCATTTAGACCGGCATCCGCGAAGTGCCATTGGCTACAAAGACAAAAACACCCTAATTATTATGGTGGTAGACGGGCGGCAGGAAGCCAGTGCGGGAGTAAGTTTAGGCGAATTAGCACAATTAATGTTAGAGGTTGGTGCTAAAGATGCAGTAAATCTAGATGGTGGCGGATCTTCGGCAATGATCGCTGCCAACGAAATAGTAAATATTCCTGCAGATATTACCGGCGGAAATCGGAATAGTTTAAGGAAAAATGCGGGAGCTTTAGTAATCGCTGAAACCCAGGTGCCGCAACGCCCAAAACCAATAATTTTTGATACCGAAGACAGGAATTATTCTGAAACAGGAATTTGGAACAGCTCAAACCATTCAAATTATTATGGAGAGAGCGCCTCCCGGGTAGCCACTTCAAACAATCTAAATAAAGCTTTTTATACTTTTGAAGATATTAAGCGAAATAATTACCAGTTAGCCGCCTGGTTTAGCGTAAACACTCAAAGAAATTCTGAATTTGTAAATTATATTTTACATAGCGAAGGCAAAATCGATACCCTTAGCATTAATCAAAAATCTCTCAATAATTTAGGGAAATGGAATGTATTGGGAAATTTTGAAATTGGCCCCAGGGATACCCTGGAGATTATAGGAGCTGCCGAAGGAAAATTTATTACAGATGCTATAAGGTTAGTCGCCAAAAAAGATTCTCCAGTACTACCCAAACGCGGAGATTTACGTATCGCTGTAATTTCAGATTTAAATTCTGGATTGGGTGCTGCTAATTACGAATGGCAGGTTGATAGCATAATAAATAGAATTCCGAAGGTTTGGCAACCAGATTTAGTTATTTGTGGTGGCGATATGGTAGCGGGAATGGGAGTTTCTGAAACAGCCCAACTACAAAAAATGTGGAATGGCTTTAAAAAACATATTATAGAACCCCTTCATAAAGAAAAAATTCCTTTTGCTTTTACACTGGGCAATCACGATGGCCCAAGAAGCTACCCCGTAGAACATAAATTTGCCAAAAACTTCTGGAAAGAAAATATTGACAAAACAGGCCTGCATTTTATAGATGAATCTAATTTCCCAAACTACTATTCGTTTATAGCCAAAAACAACTTTTTTGTTTCCTGGGAGGCTTCTTCTTCAAAAATCACGGAAGAAAACCTTGAATGGCTGAAAGAACAATTTCAAACCCCTGAAGCTAAGAATGCACCAAATAGATTTGTAATAGGCCATATGCCACTTTACAGCGTAGCCCAGGAAAGAGATTCAAAAGGTAATGTACTGGAAAATGCTAAAGAACTCCAGCATCTTCTTGAAAAATACAAGGTGAAGACCTATATAAGCGGGCACCAGCATGCTTATTACCCGGGGAAAAGAGGAAAAGTGGAATTCTTAAATACGGGCGCTGCCGGTTCCGGCCCTCGTTCCTGGTTAACCCAGAGCCGAGAACCCGTAAATACTATAACGATTATGGATATTTTTAATTCAAAAGATTCTATTGTTTATAGTACTTATGATATAAAAAAAGACAAAGCTGCAGAGATGAGCTTATTTGAAGAAAAGACTTTACCTTCTGCAATGATAGGTGTAAACGGCTATATGTTGCGTAGGGATATCCCAGACAGTCAAAAATTTAAAGCTTTCCTATCTTCTTTAAATTCCAATGCAGAAAATATTGCCGGCATAGCTCAGGTTGAAGCTAAAATTAAAAACGATAAGCTTAAAATTTCAGGAAGCTACTTCAATATAACTTCAAAATTTTCTGATAAAAAACCCATAGGTATCTATAAAGGAAGACATACCGAAAAGGGCGAATTGCTGAAAGAAGTGAAGCTCAAAGCATCTTCTCCCGGAAGTGGTACCTTTTCTACTGAACTAAAACTTACTGAAGAAATTAAGAGCTATCTTAATTTTGGTGGCATTTATATTCAAATAAATACCGAAAAAGGAAATTTAAGAGCTCAATTATTACCGACTCAAAATAAAGCACCAGAACCTGCTAAAATCACTTCTCATTACCCGAAGAACACTTATGCAATACGCGATATTGAGGCTCTCTACGAAATAAAATGGAGCCAGGCCTTAGATGAAAACGGGGATTTTGTAAGTTATATCTATCAACTATCACCTAATAAGGATTTTTCAGAAATAATTCTTCAGAAAAAAACAGGTAGGGAAACCAGTTTGAAAATGACAGAAAAACAATGGTATGACCTCCTTGAAGATTCTGAAATTGGTGAACAGGTAAGCTTTTACCATCGTGTGTTGGCAAGTGACGGTAGCAATTTTTCCTACTCTGCTCCTACCACTCTAAATTTGATAAAAACTAATGAAGCCTTAGATGATCTTGCGCAAATACCCGCTCCGAAATATGCCTACAAAGGAAAAACAGCTGAATCTGGTGCTGGCTATGGCGCCGAATGGGATCACGAAGGCAAACTATGGCTGGCTGATTACAACCGTGGGTTGATTATTCAAAATTCAAATGATAAAGAGACAGATTTTTCACCCTTAACTTCAGTAGAGATAAAGGGCGAGGTCTATAATTTAAATCCTGTCAACGGAATTGGAGTAGATGTGGACGGAAATATTTTAGTAGGAATTAACCGCAGATTAATTAAGATTGATTCGAAAACCGGGAAAGGGCTTGCTGTTTGGGAAGCACCTAAAGGCGCACGAGCAATTACAGCACCACGCGCAGCTAAAAATGGAGAAATATACGCGATGTCGCTCTTTGGAGAAGATCCAAACTATGTACTAAAACAGCAAGGAGAAACTTTTAAACTGCTAAGAACTCTTGAACTAAAAAATAGAAATTTATCGCGAACTTTTGCTATGACTCAGGATGGCAAAACACTTTTTTTTCCCGATCCTGGCAGCCCTAAGATCCAGGTTTATAGTAGCGAAAATGCTAAAGACTATACTAAGAAGGAGGATATTACCAGCATTTCTGCAGGCTCTAGTGCAATACAGGTTGTAGATAATGCCATTTATGCCGCTGTACGTTCCAGCGGAATTTCGCCTTCGAGTATTCACTATAGAAATGAAGAAAAACAGCAAATGTGGACTTTAGAATTACCTGAGGTTAATGGTGCAGAGCCTCGGGGCATAGGAGTTTCAAAAAATGGGAATACTATAATTTTCTGCAGCTGGGATAAAGGTGGCGGTTATTACGTATTTGAAAAGCTTGGAGAATAAATAGCAAAAAAAACCTCACAGGTTTCGGAAACCTGTGAGGTTTGAGTAAATAACATCGTAGATCTTGAAACGATTTCAGGATCAAAGCTATAAGAGCTTCTTTAAAAACTTCACATCTTCACTTCTTCAGCTTCTGAAGTAGTAAAAAGATCGGTATTTTTAAGGTAGATTAAGCCTTTATCTTCTTTGTTTAAAATCCGTTTGGTTCTTAAGTAGCGATTGTAATTATATTCATCAAAATCTTCGGCTTCGGTATCAAAATTACTAATATGAACCTCGCCCATTGAATGAATAAACTTGTTATCACCAATCCACATTCCTACGTGAATTACGCGTTCTGAAGTAGAATCGGTGGCCGGTTTTCCAAAGAAAAGCAAGTCGCCTTTTTCAAGATTTTCAAAGTTTTTATCGGTATCTACTACATCTCCGGTATGAATTTGCTGCGATGCATCACGCGGAATCACCATTCCGTTTAGAAAATATATGGTTTTAGTGTAACCGCTGCAATCTACTCCTTTAGGAGAAGTACCGCCCCATAAATAAGGTAATCCCATCAATTTATGTGCAGTAGCCACCAAATCTTCTTCAGTTTGATCTAAAGATGCCAGCCATTCTTTATAAGGCTGAGCGTAGGCTTTCTCTACAAAGGCTTTTTTCCCATTTGGATATTCTACCTTATAAAAATTATTTTGTTCGCTTATAAGCTCTAAAATGTTCCCAGCTACAAGATCTGAAACTGTTTGAGAGTCTGAATTTGCTTCGGAATAAGAATTACCCGTAGGCTCGGTAAAAATTAATTTTTCCTGAGATTTCCAATTAGCAAATTCTTCTTCAGTCATATTTTCAATTCCGCCGTAATCTACCCAGGCTAAATAACCTTCCGGAGTTTGAACAAAATACCAACTTCCTTCTTTTTTATAAACCTTAAGCGGCATTCCCAGGGTTGCCTGAGTTACCAATTGCGCCGAATGTTTTGGTTCATCTCTTAGATTTGCCACTGAAATTTTTACAACTCCACGAATCTTATCTTCCAAAGCTTCAGTATCTGGAAGTACCTGAATGCTATCGGTAAACTTGATATTTTCTGACTCTAGCTTTTCTTTTAAAGAATTTACCGCTTCAGGGTCATTAGATTCTCCTCTCAGAATATAGGTTTCTCCATTTTTTTCGGCTGTAACTTCAAAGAGTGCAACCCGTCCATCTGGTGCGTAGTTTTCTTCTACTTCTACTATTTGGTTTTGAAGCGGATTTTCTTCTTTTTTCTCTTCTTTCTCATCGCAGGAAGCGAATAAGAAAAGCGTTAGTAAAAAGGGTAAATAAGGTTTTATTAAATTCATTATTTCAATTTTAGTTTCTTGTTTTCGCCACAAATTCACGAATGATTTTTACTTTTTGGGAAGCTTAGATTCTGAAACGATCCCGAAGCTTCGGGACAGAATGACGTAATATTTCTATTTCTCATACAATTCAACCCCGGTGCCGTTTCTTTTAGGGAAATGTACTTTTTCGTCATAGACTTTTACGCCATCGGCGATATCATTTTTAATTAAAAGTCCGCCGTCCATATCTACATAATCCAAGAGCGGCAATAATTGTGCGATGGCTGAAATTCCCACGGTAGATTCGGTCATACAACCCACCATTACTTTTAAACCGAGTGATTTTCCCTTTAGAATCATTCTTTTTCCGGGCGTTAGTCCGCCGCATTTGGTAAGCTTAATGTTTATTCCGTGAAAATAGCCTGCGCACTTTTCAACATCGCTTTCTTCAATACAACTTTCATCGGCAATAAGTGGCAAAACCGATTCTTTATAAAGTTTTTCCATTCCCTCCCAATTATTGGCTTTTAAGGGCTGTTCCAAGAATTCAACATTTAATTCTTTTAAGGCTTTGGCATTTTCAATAGCCTGATCTACCGTCCAGGCGGCGTTAGCATCTACCCGGAAAATTGAATTTGTATGTTTCCGCAGTTCTCTAACAATAGCTACATCATCTTCGGTTCCGAGTTTAATCTTGTAAAGTGGCCACGGAAATTCTTTAATTTTCTGAACCATCTTTTCTACAGAATCTATCCCGATAGTATAGTTGGTAAGCGGAATATTCTTTAAATCCAGCCCCCATAATTGATAAAGCGGTTGGCGATTTCTTTTTCCGTGGAGGTCATGCATAGCCATATCCAATGCACATAGCGCAAATGGATTTTCTTTTAAATGCGGATAGGTTAACTCCCATAATTCCTCAGGTTCCAGGAGAATATTTTCAGCAATTAAGTCTTCAATATTAAGAATATCGGCCTGCATTTTTTTAATCGTAACCCCGTAATAGGAAGTTGCTGTAGCTTCTCCATAACCGGTAAACCCACGGTCGCTTAAGGAAACGATTAAAGTTGGCTGAACATCCCTGGAACCGTGACTTATGGTAAAGGTGTTTTTTAGTTCCAGGTTGTATGGATGAAATTTTAGTTCCATTTTCTTAAAAATTTAGTCAATAGAAACCTCATCGGTTTTAGCTTTGTATAGGGCGAAAAGGCCTAACATGGTAATTGCGGCGTTGACCAACAAAATTTCAAAACCAAACTGATAGCCGTTTAACCAGGCTTCAGAATTGAAATCTAAAATTACTGAAATTACCGGTGATAAAATGCATACTACGGGTACCCATTTATCCCTAACCGGATTTTTACTCAATAAACCATAAGCGAATAGCCCCAGAAGTGGTCCGTAAGTAAAGCCGGCAACTTTAAATACGGCGCTTACCACGCTGCTATCATTTAGCGAATTAAAAACTATAATTACAATAAACATTAATATGGTAAAGCCAATATGAACCAGTAACCTGGTCTTTTTCTGATTTTTTTCCTTTTTCTGAATATCTAAAATATCAACACAAAACGAAGTGGTAAGTGCTGTTAATGCTGAATCTGCACTGGAAAATGCCGCGGCGGTAATTCCTAAGAGGAAAACAACACCGGCGAGAATTCCAAAGTGATTTAAAGCTAGTAACGGATAAAGATCATCTGTTCTTTCGGGAATGGCTATTCCCTGGTCCATCGCGTATTTGTAAAGTAAAACTCCCAGGGCTAAAAACAATACAGTAGAGAAGAAAAATACGATAGAAAACCAAAAAATATTCTTTTGTGCTTCCCCTATACTTTTACAGGTTAAATTTTTCTGCATCACATTTTGATCAAGTCCGTTCATGGCGATGGTAATAAATATTCCCGCCAGAAAACTCTTGAAAAATGCATTATTAGAGCGCCAATTCCAGTCGAAAATCGTAGATTTTTCGCTGTTAGCCACCGTTGCGAATACATCGGTAAATTTAAGTCCCATATGGTCTACGATCATAAAAATACTGATCACCACAGCTAACAATAAGAAAGTGGTTTGTAGGGTATCTGTCCAAACAATGGTTTTAATTCCTCCTCGAAATGTATACAACCAGATTAAAGCAATGGTGATCATTACCGTTACCCAAAACGGAATTCCAAAAGCATCAAAAAAAGCGATTTGCAACACCAATGCCGCTAAAAATAATCGAAAAGAAGCACCTATTGTTTGGGAAATAAGGAAAAACGAAGCCCCTGCATAATAGGAGTTTTGCCCGAAGCGATCTTTTAAATATTCATAAATTGAAATTAATTTCAATTTATAGAACAACGGAATTAAAACAAGAGCAATCACCGCATATCCTACCATATTCCCCATCACAAATTGCAAATAGGTCCAGTTGGAATTACCGACTTCCCCGGGAACAGAGATAAACGTAACGCCAGAAAGGGTTGCGCCAACCATCCCATAGGCTACCAGGAACCAGGGCGATTGCCTGTTTGCGGTAAAAAAGGTATTGTTATCGGCTTGCCTTGAAGTAAAATGACTAATAGCCAGTAATAAAACAAAATAACCGGCGATTACTCCAAAAACGAGGATAGGGCTCATAAATGATTAATTTATTTCAATTTCTATAAATTCGCTCTGATTACCGGTGCGATCTACAGATGTAATTCCAATTTTTTGAAGTTTAGTTTTCTTCCCTCCTACTTCTTTCTGCAAATCCTGACTTCTTTTTTCGGAATTTAAAATTTTATAATCCCAGTTTCCGGTTTCGTATTTAAAGTATAGCACCCATTTGTGAATATCTTCATCATTTTCAACTCCCCAGGTCATTTCAATCTTATCAAGATTTTCATTCACCGTGACATTTGGAATTTCCGGTGGGGTGTTATCTAACCAGGGACTTGGCGGAACCAGGGTTTTCTTTCTGTAAGGTCCTTCTTTTATAGCTTTTGCCAATTCCTTATTTTTCAACAAGGGACCTATACTCCAATGCACGGCCCCTTTGCTCTGCGGAAGCATTCCGCGGGTAATCATAATTTGATTGATCACTTCGGTAATATGCATTTCGTCACCTTCCCCACCAACATTCATTCCCGGCCATAAATGGCGTTGTTTGGTGTTTTCACTTTGCCACCAGCCCAATAATTCCGGAAAACTCTGCCCAAGCTGACTTATTTTCCAGTATAACTGTGGGGTGTAGTAATCTATCCAACCTTCGTTTAACCAAAGTTTAGCATCGGCATATAACTTATCATACTGGTCGTAACCCTGAACAGATTCAGGATATCCCGGGCGCCAAATCCCAAAAGGACTTAAGCCGAATTTTACATGGGGTTTTTCTGCTTTAATTTCCTCGTAAATTCTTTTGATAAAAACGTTAACGCTTTCTCTACGCCAATCGCCACGAGAAAGTTCCCCGCCAGCAGCCTGGTAGGCCCTCCAGCTCTTATCATCTGGGAAATCTTTGCCGTTATTATAAGAATCGTAGGGATAAAAATAATCGTCAAAATGAATCCCGTCAACATCATAGCGCTTTACAATATCCATCACTACTGCCGAAGAACGATCTTGTGTTCCTTTTTGAGCAGGATCCATCCACCACATTCCATTTTCCAGTTCCACAACAAGACCAGGATTGGTTTTAATGACCGATTTTTCACTGATTTCTTTCCCGGTTGTATGATGAGCACGATAAGGATTTAACCAAACATGTAGCTCTAAACCGCGTTCATGAGCAGCATTAACCCAAAATTTAAGCGGGTCGTAATAAGGATCGGGAGCTTTTCCCTGTTCTCCGGTGAGATAATAAGACCAGGGCTCTATTTCACTGTCGTAAAGAGCATCGGCCTGCGGACGTACCTGGAATACTACTGCATTAAAATTGTGTTCTTCTAAAAAATCTAAAAGTTCAAGGGCTTCTTGTTGCTGTGCTGAAGTTGAAAGACCGGGTTTACTGGGCCAGTTGATATTGGCAACGGTGGCCACCCAGGCTGCCCGGAATTCTTCAATATTTTTTGGAGTATTTGGATCCCATTTAACCTCATCTTCTTCTGGAGTTGCTGGAGCTTCAATTTCCTCTGGGATTTCTTCAACAACCTCTTCAGGTTCAGGTTTTTCCTGTGGTTGAGGTTGAGGTGCATCTTTCGCAGTTTTACAGGAAAAGAAAAACATACATAGTACAAGGAGGCATAGAATGGATTTTTTCATAATTAGGGATTTGGAATAATTAAAGAAAAGTCCTTCAGAATTAATTCCGAAGGACTTTCTAGCTAACTCATATTAAATATATTACCAACCTGGGTTTTGTTCCAGTTCTACTCCCTGATCTCTATACAATGTAATTTGATCTAATGGAATAGGTTCAAGATAAACTCTGGGGTCGTCAAAAGTTCTTAAGGATTCTTCGGCTGAAGCTGGGATTAAATAACCTTCATCTCCTTCTGTTACTTCAAGGTTTTCAAGATCTGCATCAGGATAATTTGATTTGTCTATCCAGGCTCCACGATTGATATCCGGGTACTGAACCATATCTGTATATTCCAGTTTTTCCCAGCGCTTAAGATCGTCTAACCTAAATCCTTCAAATATCAACTCTACCCTTCTTTCTCTACGAATTTCCCAAAGAATAGGAGCAACATCTGGATCTCTTTGGGGATCATCGTAAGTTTGGCCGTTAACGGCCGGCTGATCTCCAGAAACTTCAAGATGCGGAATATTAATTCCAGGTCTGTCTCTTAATACATTAATAGATTTGTCTAAATCTTCCTGGGTAAATGCTGCCCCGCCTACTGTAGAAAGCTCGTAAGCAGCTTCTGCATAATTACCAAGGATTTCTCCATAACGAATAATTGGTGCATCAGTAGGGTTTAAGTTAGAGTTTCCTCTAGGCTCATCTTTAATATCTTCATTTAAGAATTTGTGAGCAGCATATCCTGTGGTAGAATAATTTGCATCTATACCATTAATTCTTAATTCATCTGAAACAAAAGTTTCATAAATTCTAGGGTCACGATTAGCCATTACGTTTTCTATACCTTTGTCTCCCTGATATTGATCAGAAATACCTATAGGTAATCCATCATCTGCTAAGTAAGCTTCAATTCCATCTTTAGAAACACCTGTTTGAGGCTCCATGTTATTGTAACTATTTAGAGCGTGGGTTATCATACCCTCTTCATATTCTCTGTAAAGTAGAACTTCAGGGTTTCCTGAAAGATCTAAAGAATTGAAAACTTCTCTATAATTTCCTAATGAATAGTTGCCGGATTCAATAACCTGTTCAGCTGCCCATTTTGCTGCTTCCAGATATTCAGCGGCTTTTTCATTATTATTCTCATGGTATTTTTGCCAGGTTCCTTCATATAAGAAAACTCTTGACATAAAACCTAATACCACATCCCTGTCCACTTCAAGACCATCATTCTCCACATTTTCTCTTACATTTTCTGCCGCAAACCGGAAATCTTCCAAAACCCGATCCATAACAAAGGTTCTATCATCACGTTTTTTATATAAAACCTCATCTTCATTTTCAGAAAGTTCTTCTTCATAATAAGGAACATCTCCAAAATCTTTTACAAGGTCATGATATTCTAAACCTCTAAAAAATCTACCAATACCTGTCCAGTGGTTAATGGCTTCTTCTTCCATATCTACCCCCTGTACACGATCTATAAAAATGTTTGCTTTACGCACCCAGGCAAAGGTCCACCCTCCACCGGAAGTTGGAACCTGAAGCGTAAACCTTGGTGGATTTGTAGGTGCAAAATCATCATTTAACGATTGTCCTGTAAAATATTTTCCCCAGGTATAACCTGAGCCATACCCTGAAAAATATGCGGTATAAAATCCGTAAGCAAAGGTTTTCACATTCCCCTCACTAGACCAGTAAGTCTCGTCTACAAGGACATCCTGTGGAGGAGTATCCAGAAAATCTTTTTCACAACTTGCAACACCTACCGCAAGAAAGAAAAGAATGAATATTTTATTTGTTATTTTCATTTCAACTAAGTTTTTAAAATTAAAGCGTTACCTGAACTCCAATAGAAAATGATCTTCTAAAAGGATATACACGGCCAAAAGTTGATGTATCATTTAAACCTGCTGTAGTATAATCTACTTCTGGATCTACAGGTATCTGAGCTCCTGTAAATTCAAACAGGTTTTCACCACTTACATAAAGTCTAAATCTTTCTACCTCAAATTTTTCGGTTAGAGAAGTTGGAATGGTATACCCAAGGGTAATGTTCTTCATTCTCAAATAAGACATATCCAACAAATATTTAGATTGTGGTAAAAAGTTCATAGCGTTATTAGACTGTCCCTGGTCATTAGGTCTTGGATAATATGCATTTGGATTTTCTGGTGTCCAATAGTCTAACTGATGCTCATACCAGGCTTCTCCATAACGATATCCCGGAATGAAAACTGGTCCATTAGCCCAGAAATCACGTTTTCCAACACCTTGCATAAACATATTAAAATCAAAACCTTTCCAGTTTGCTCCTAATTGTAATCCATATTGGTATCGAGGTGTAGAATTACCAATTCTTTTCATATCCCCGCTATCACCTACTGTTCTAGAACCAAAATCTACAACGCCATCACCATTTAAATCCTTGTATTTTATGTCACCGGGTCCATACTCAAACCAACCGTTTGTTTCAAAAATTTCCTGAGAAGGAATTCCATCAACTAAATTTCCATCTGAATCAAAATCGTCTTCGGTAAAAAATCTATCGGTTTCGTAACCCCAAATTTCTCCAAGCTCTTTACCTTCATAATAAGAATTAATTCCTTCGGTAGTATTGGCAAATTTGGTTACTTTTTCAGTGAAATCGGTTAAATTTCCTTTTGCATTAATGCTAAGTCCGTTATCAAAAGTATGATTAAAATCAACTTCCAATTCCCAACCGCGGGTTTGGATTTCACCAAAATTCCTTATTGGAGCCGAAGTTCCAAATGAACTTGGTAAAGTTACACCGGCACTATGCATATCACTTATGGTACGCTCATACCAGCTAAAACTTGCTCCTAATTTATCTTTAAAGAATCTGGCATCAAAACCAAGGTCTAAAGTAGTAACAGTTTCCCAAGTTAAATCTGCCGGTAATGCACCCGGTGTACCGGTAGCTAACTGGTTTTCACCATCTATTAACCATCCAGAATTATACGAAGACATTGTTCTGTAAATATTAGAAATTAATGCATTTTGATTACCTACAGAACCATAAGAACCTCTTATTTTAAAGAACGATAAAGTAGGCTTTAAAGAATCCATAAAGTCTTCCTGGGTTACAATCCAACCGGCAGACATTGATGGGAAAAAAGCCCATTTTTCATCTGCAGAAAGCCTGGAAGAACCATCATATCTACCATTAAGATTTAAAAGATATTTATCTTTATATGAATAGTTTATACGAGCAAAAGCACCTAAAGTGGTCCAGTGTTCTCTGTCTCCACCTACAAACTGATCACCTGTAGCTAAGTCTAACTCTCCCTGTTCAGGATTTAAAAGGTCTCTTCTTTGAGAAGATTGAGCCCATAATTCAAATTCTTCAGCATCACCACCCACTGTAACTTCAAAATCGTGATCATCAGCTATATTAAGATCATATGTGGCAAAAGCTTTTGCCGTATTCCTTCTACTCCAGGAAGAATTATAAACTACCCTGTCATAAGCAGGACTGGTGTAAGGTTCATAAACCAAATTTGGACCAGTAGCCCAGAAGTTATAAGCCGAAACAGAGCCTCCAACCTGGTGTTCATGTCTATCTACACCATCATGAGTATAATCAAAATTAATTGCCAGATTTTCTATTGGATTAATAGTAGTTCCTAAATTAATTCTGGTTAGTGCCCTGTTATTCTCGTTCATATTAGCTTGGGTAACTTCATTAATATGGCTTCTAAAAGGATTACCTTCATATGTTCCATATGGATAGTATGCCGGCCATCTGGTAGTATAATACCAGGCATCATAAGTTGCAGAGCCAAAAGCAAAAGGCTCTGTAGTTCTGGTATTTGTGTAAAGGACCTTAGCCCTTACATCCATCCAGTCAGTAATAGAAGTGTTAACACTTAAGTTAAGGTTATATCTTTCAAATTCATCAGGGTTTGTTTTATAAACACCTCCCTGTTCTAAATAACCCAAACCTACGTAGTAATTTGTTTTTTCACTACCTCCGGAAACTGACACATCATGTTTTTGTTGTGGAGCCCATTCTTTAACAAACATTTCCTCCGGGTTCCATGGTCGATAGAAAAATAATCTACCATCCCTAATTTCAAAATCACGTCCTTCTACCATTTCTGGTCCAAGATCCTGACCTCCATAATTAGTTTCCCAATCCCTCATTCTTTCAATAGCGGTATCATCTAAAAACATATTAACCAGTCCAAATGCATCCAAGGAAGGGATTCTTCTTCTCACCGCAGCAAAAGCCATTTCAGCTCCCTCAGCCGCAGGTGCTACCGTGGGTGTATTAGTTGGTGTAGACCAGGAAATGTTATTTGAGTAATTTACAGTTGGTGCCTGGCTTCTTCTACCATTTTTAGTAGTAATCAAAATAACCCCCCAGGCAGCTCGCGCTCCATAAATAGAAGTGGATGCCGCATCCTTTAAGACAGAAATATCTTCTATATCCTGTGGGTTAATAGATTGAAGGCTCGAAACCTCTACGTTATCTACTAAAATTAGAGGTTGAGCTCCACCACCACCGGGACTTAAGGTTCCTACATTACCACGTAGTCTAATGGTTGGGTTCTGACCTATTTGACCCGTTGGAGCAGTAATTGTAACCCCGGGGCTTGCACCCTGCAATCCTCGTGCAACATCTGTAATTGGTCTTGAATCTAAAACCTCTGCATCTACAGTAGAGATTGCGCTTGTTACATTACTTCGTTTTTGACTACCATAACCAACTACTACAACCTCATCGAGGCCTTCGGTATCGGTTTGCATAGTAATGCTAAAGTTAGTTTGATCTTCTACGGTAATTTTTTGTTCTTGAAATCCCAAAGACGAAAAAACCAGTACTATACTGTTATCATCTGGAATACTCAAAGAAAATTGTCCGTCAAAATTTGTAACAGTTCCTGTTGAAGTGTTCTCTACAAATACATTTACCCCTGGAAGAGGTATCCCGTCTGTATCAAAAACTTCACCAGTAACTTCTCTCTCCTGTGCCCAAGCCTGAATTGAAAATAAGCAGACTAACACTAAAATAGATTTACGAAAACGTTTTCCCATCATAATACATTAACAATTAATTATGAAACAAACATATCATATAAATTTTTTAATAGCAACTAAAAATTGCAATAATCTACTTATTTTGCCGTTTTTTTTGCTCTAGTATCCTAATTTTTGCTATTTTTAATTGCACACACGGAATTTTAATAAAAAAATAGTTTTATTTTAAAAACTCTTAATTCAGAAATTTTAACATATTAATTTGATTCAAATTAATTTTGTTATATACTGTTCTTTAATCCAAAAACCAGTTTCAAAGATCTAATATGAAAAAAACAGAGCGCCATCGAATTATTCTTGACGAAGTACATTTACATAACAGGGTTCTACTAAGTGATCTAACCAGGACTCTTAATGTATCTATGGATACTGTACGAAGGGACCTTATGGAACTGGATAAATTAAAACAGCTTAAAAAAGTTCACGGAGGAGCGGTTTCAAATGGATTTAATATTCATTCCGATAATACTCGGGAGGTGTACGAATATGAAAATAAATCTATTATTGCAAAGAAAGGAGTCGAACTTCTAAACCATCGCGATGTGGTGCTTATTAGTGGGGGGTCTACTAATTTAGAACTTGCAAAATTGCTTCCTAAAAAGATGAATTTAACTTTCTTTACTCCAAGTCTCCCTATGGCTGTAGAACTGCTTAATAACACCTCCAAAAATGACGAAGTACATCTTATTGGAGGAAAATTATCCCGCGGCTCGCAACTTGCGGCAGGAGGAAGTGCAATTAACCTTTTATCGGAAATCACAGTCGATATCTGTTTTTTAGGCACAGGTTATATGGATATAAAAAAAGGTGTTACCGAACTGGATTGGGAGGTCGCCCAAATGAAAAAGGCAATGGTTAAATCTTCCAAAAAATTAGTTTCACTTACCATTTCTAAAAAGCTAAACACCTATAACCGTTTTAAAGTTTGTGATACGATTGCTGTAGATACACTAATTACAGAGTTAGAACCTAACTCACCAGAACTACAAAAATATAGAAGTATAGGCCTGGACTTATTATAGAGATATTAAAAACAATTAATACCTGAAATTAAGTAATGCCATTGTAGAAAAGTTACAACATTATATTTCGTAAAATATTAATTTTCATATTTTGCCAGTACATTTCGTACACTTTTGTATGTTTGAAGCAATCGTGCGGCTTCAGCTTCATCTACATTTAGTTCCTCCATGATCATCCTAGTTCCGCGACCTACCAATTTCTTATTGGAAAGTTGCATATCTACCATTTTATTGCCTTTTACCCTACCTAGTTTTATCATTACACTGGTTGAGATCATATTCAATACCAGCTTTTGCGCAGTACCTGCTTTCATTCTTGTACTGCCGGTTACAAACTCAGGGCCAGTAACCACCTCTATAGGGAATTCGCTTGCTTTGGCCAAGGGACTTCCGGAACTACAGGTTATACACCCGGTAACAATTCCTTTAGATCGCGCATCCTTAATTCCGCCAATAACGTATGGAGTAGTACCTGATGCAGCGATCCCTACCAACACATCTTTTTCTGAAACATCAAACTTCTGAAGATCTTTCCAGGCCTGATTGGTATCATCTTCAGCATTTTCTACAGCATTTCTTAACGCAATATCACCCCCAGCAATTAAGCCAATAACTAATTCATCTGAAACACCAAAAGTAGGAGGACATTCGGAAGCATCTAAAACACCCAGTCTACCACTTGTTCCAGCTCCAATATAAAGTAATCTCCCACCGGCCTCCATTTTAGGTACTATAGCATCAACTAATCTTTGAATTGCAGGAAGTTCTTTTTCAACACTTTCTGGAACGGTTTTATCTTCCTTGTTTATATTGTGAAGCAGAGTTGAAGTACTCATTTTCTCTAAATCATTATATTTAGAAGTTTTTTCAGTTTCGGGATTATTATTCTCCATTTTTTAGGTTTAATTATAATATACCTCGATCTATAATTCGAGGGTAAATTTTTTAAATAAAATATCTAAAATAATTTAAAATTTAGATTTAGGCATAAATTCTGAAAAAACACCTTTATTTCTATCGCTGTTCCATTCTACCTCTGGAGTTCGAAAGTAATGCACATCCATAAGGTCCAGTCGCAATCCATGTTCACTTAATCTTTTTATAAAGTTTTTATAATCTTTATTTTCTTCTTCACTCCAACCCACTTCTGCCATCGCAATTGTTCGCGGCCAAAACCTATCATCGGCAGCTTCATTAGAAAGTACCATCTCGGTCCAAACCGGAGCCTCTACCCCTATTGTATTTGGGTTTTTCACCTTAAAGGTATAAGCATCTTTTAAAGAAACTCCATCTTCCTTGCACCAGTTATTGGTCATTTCCTGTCCCGGCACGTTGGCGTGATCATAATAAAAACTTGAACAAATAGATTCTATTATAGGCGTATTCACTACACTATTGGTTTTCCCATTCCAACGCTGACTAATCAATGTACTATCTACCTGTGCCTGGGTTACTTCTTCCCATCCAATGGTTGTTTTTCCTAAACCTCGAACAATAGAATCTGCTTTTATCACAAATTCTTTATAGCGTTCATCTTCAATTTCATCTCCTCCAATATGCAAATAATCTCCCGTAGTAATTTCGGCCATTTCGCTTAAAACCGTTGCAACAAAATCGTAGATCTCCGGTTTATCCAGGCATAATTTGCTCCAGCCCACTGTGTACTCGTGGAAAAGTTGTGGAGGAGTTGCCAACCTGGGTTCAATATTTGCAAATTCGTCGCAATTCAATTCAGGATACGCCATTAATGCAGAATAAATATGGCCGGGCATATCAATTTCAGGAACTATTACAATATTTCTCGCTGCGGCATATTCCTGGATTTCTTTATATTCTTCCTGGGTTAAATACCCGGAACGACCGCCTTTTACAGCGCCTTTACTTCCCAGTTCAGTTAGTTTGGGTTTTTGTTTTATTTCTATTCGCCAACCCTGGTCATCGGTTAGGTGCAAATGAAGTCGGTTTAATTTATAAAAAGCCATTCTGTCTAGATGCTTTTTAATATAATCTGGGCCAAAAAAACTACGGGCAATATCCAGCATGGAACCACGCCACTCGTATTTTGGACTATCTGAAATACTACCCTGCGGAAGTTTAATTTCTTCTGAAACTTTTTTATTTTCAATTTCAGCCGGGAACATTTGTCGTATGGTTTGAATTCCATAGAAAAGTCCTGCTTCCGAAGCTGCTTCTAAACTAACCACACTAGAAGATATATTCAAATTATAACCTTCTTTCCCCAGGGTTTCTTCAAGATTTGGATCAAGATTAAGGCTAAAACCGTTACAGTTTTCGCCTTTCATAGTATAACTTTGCGTATAAGTATTTTTCAACAATCGCTGCAGCCAGGCAGCCGATGCTTCTGCACCGGAATTAAAACAAACCACTGTTCTTTCCTGGAGTGTAAAGAAACCTTCTTTCCACTCAATTTCTGCCGGCTGCGGAATGATTGCCGGTTTTTCAGTTTGGGATTCTTGTGCGGATAAACCCCACTGAAATAACACTAAAAAAACTAAACTAACACTTAACTTTAAACTTTTCATTATAACAATATTTTACTCGATAATCGAAATTTATAAACTCCAGGACCAACCCAGAAATCAGAGATTATTTCTCCGAGGTAATTTACTTTATTTTATGCCCTTTTGCAGCAAAAAACCAGATATAAAGGTAACTTGGGATAACTATCCAGTAAGCCGATTGCGGATCAAAAGTATCTGCCAGGTAACCATAAATTAGCGGTAAAATAGCTCCACCGGCAAGGGCCATAATTAAAAATGAAGATCCCATTTTAGTAAATCTTCCCAGGCCGTGAAGTGCTAAAGGCCAGATAGCCGGAAATACCAAAGCATTTGCCAAACCTAAAAGGGAAATACAAAGCACTGAAATATACCCATCAGTAAAAATTGCAGCTAACCCGAGTATAATTCCAAGTATCCCCGAAATTTGCAAGGCTTTCTGCTGACTTATATATTTTGGAATAGTTACCGTACCAATTAAGTAACCTACAATCATTGCAATTAAAGTATAAGTGGTAAAATATTTAGCCACATCTGTTGCAATATCATGCCCATCACGTGCATAACTTATTACAGTATCTCCTGCAATTACCTCTACTCCCACATACAGGAACATCGCCAGAGTTCCTAATAATAAATTTGGAAACTGAAGCACACTGGTCTTGCTTTTATTAGCAGCAGCAAGGGTATCATCTTCTCCATCGGTTTCAATTTCAGGCAAAGCTGAATAATAAATAAGCACCGATAATCCTACCAAAATTACAGCCATAATTATATATGGTGTAATCACGAGTGAAGCGAGTTCATCTAATTCAGCAGCTTTTGCGGCGGCACCCATTCCTTCTAGCCTTGCTTCTACCGCATCCATATTTTTCAGCAAAATTGCACCGAAAATAATTGGAGCTAAGGCACCTGCAACTTTGTTACAAATTCCCATAATACTAATTCGCTTCGCTGCACTTTCAATTGGCCCCAGAATAGTGATATACGGGTTGGCAGCAGATTGTAGTAACGCCAATCCTGTTCCCTGAACAAATAATCCAAAAAGGAACATTGCGTAGGTTCTGGACATTGCAGCTGGAATAAAAATTAAAGCACCTATGGCCATAACTATAAGTCCCAGGGACATTCCGTTCTTAAAACCTATTTTCTTTAAAACCCAGGCTGAGGGGATTGCCATTACAAAGTAAGAAATGTAAGATGCAAAAGCTACGAGGTAAGATTCAAAATTGTTTAACTGGCTGGCTGTTTTTAAAAAAGGAATAAGCACAGAGTTTAGCCAGGTAACAAAGCCAAAGATGAAAAATAACACCCCAATTATAACAATAGATCTACTGGTGTTGTTCTGGTTGGTTGCGGTTTTAGCTGCCATAGGTATTTATCTTATATAAGTTGAGAATTTATTTTTGGGTTAAACTTAACGCCTTTTAGCAAAATTCTAACATAATTGTTTCTTACAAAAAAAAGAAACTTTTTTACAACCACTACACACTTAAGTAAGTTTTTTTATAATTAACTAAAAGATTAACCATTTTTTTATTTAAATGAATTATTCGAAAAGCGATAATTTCTAAAATCGGTTTTCCATATTCTTATTATCTATCTTTCTTTTTAGGACTATGAAATAAACTATATTTGTAAACTTAAATTTGTTGATTACCTTTTAAGGCATTCAATTATTAAAAATACCCGATGAAGCATATTAGAAACTTCTGTATAATCGCCCATATTGACCACGGAAAAAGTACCCTGGCAGACCGTTTACTGGACTTTACCGGTTCTGTAACCGATCGTGAAAAGCAGGAACAGCTCCTGGATAGTATGGATCTGGAACGTGAACGTGGCATTACTATTAAAAGTCACGCCATACAGATGGATTATGAATATGAAGGAGAAAAATATGTTTTGAATCTTATTGATACTCCGGGACACGTAGATTTTTCTTACGAAGTTTCCCGTTCTATCGCAGCTTGTGAAGGTGCTTTATTAGTGGTTGATGCTGCTCAAAGTATCCAGGCACAAACTATTTCTAACCTTTATTTAGCCCTGGAAAACGACCTTGAGATAATTCCCGTACTTAACAAAGTAGATTTACCAAGTGCAAACCCAGAAGTGGTAAGCGATGATATTGTAGATCTTCTGGGGTGTGAATATGAAGATATTATTCCTGCAAGTGCAAAAACAGGGCTGGGAATAGAGGAAATTCTGAAAGCGATTATAACCCGCGTTCCGGGCCCACGCGGGAAAGTAGATGCTCCTCTAAGAGCGCTTATTTTTGATTCGGTTTACAATCCATTTAGAGGTGTAGAAACCTATTTTAGAGTTATTAACGGATCGATTAAAAAAGGCCAGAATATTAAATTTGTAGCTACCCAGAAAAATTATTTCGCCGATGAAGTAGGAACTTTGCGTTTAAAGCAATTCCCGCGGCAGGAAATAAAAACGGGCGATGTAGGTTACCTTATCACAGGAATTAAAGATGCCCGCGAAGTAAAAGTTGGGGATACTATTACCGATGCTAAAAATCCTACTACCGAAGCTGTAGCAGGGTTTGAGGATGTAAAACCTATGGTTTTTGCCGGTATTTATCCAGTAGATACAGAAGATTATGAAGAACTAAGAAGTTCTATGGAGAAACTTCAGCTTAATGACGCTTCCCTGGTATTTTTACCGGAAAGTTCTGCTGCATTAGGTTTTGGTTTCCGTTGTGGATTTTTAGGAATGTTACACCTGGAAATTATTCAGGAACGGTTAGAACGTGAATTTGATATGACGGTAATTACTACCGTACCCAACGTATCTTACCACGCTTTTACAAATAAAAACCCAGATGAATTAATCCTGGTTAATAACCCATCTGATCTGCCGGAACCTTCGTCACTTAACCGTGTAGAAGAACCTTATATTAAAGCTACTATAATCACTAAAGCTGATTATGTAGGGAATGTAATGTCGCTTTGTATTGAAAAAAGGGGTGAAATTACTAACCAAACGTATCTTACTACAGAAAGGGTTGAACTTTCTTTTGATATGCCTTTAGCTGAAATTGTTTTCGACTTTTACGACAGGTTAAAAACCGTTTCCCGAGGTTACGCTTCCTTCGATTATTCGCCAATAGGAATGCGCCAGTCAAAACTGGTTAAAGTAGATGTTTTATTAAACGGAAATGTTGTAGATGCGCTCTCTGCACTACTCCACGTTGATAATGCTTACGATATTGGTAAAAAAATGTGTGAAAAACTGAAGGAGTTAATTCCAAGACAACAATTTGATATTCCAATCCAAGCTGCAATTGGTGCAAAAATTATTGCTCGTGAAACCGTAAAAGCGCTTAGAAAAGATGTTACCGCAAAATGTTACGGGGGTGATATTTCCCGTAAACGTAAACTTCTAGAAAAGCAGAAAAAAGGTAAAAAACGTATGCGCCAGGTAGGAAATGTGGAAATTCCTCAGGAAGCATTTATGGCAGTTTTGAAGCTAAATGATTAGAAAATTAATTATAAGCTAATTTTGTATCTTTAGTTTAAAATGAAGGACTATGGATCTTGTTACCAGAAAATATAACTTAATTCAAGAGCTCACTAAAGTCAAAGATGAGCATGTTATAGAAGTTATTGAAAAAATTCTATGTCCAGAAATTACAACTTCTCAAAAAGAAGAACTGGATAAGAGAATTAAAAGTTTTGAAAAAAATCCCGAAAATCTTTCAGATTGGGATAGTTTTAAAGAAACCTGGTAATGGCTTTTTCGGTTAAATTCTTACCTGAGGTTAAAACCGATCTGACGGAAGCCAAAAAATACTACTTTAAAAAAGGAGGAAATCCACTTTCAGAAGATTTTAAAGCAGAAATAAATTCTGAAATCGAATATATCCGCAAATTCCCTGAACATTATCAGGTTCAATACCAAAATCTAAGGCGAGCTTTGGTTACAAAATTTCCTTATGCAATTTTCTATCAAATTTCAGAAAATACATTAATTATTTTCGCAGTTCTTCATACAAGTCAGGAGTATAAAAAAGTTCACAAAAGAAATGATTAATTTCAAATCTCCCTGAGAGCAGGGATGTTTTTCTGTTTTATACATTTTCTTAATTTTGTAAGTCTACCATCTAAAAACTAAAAAAATGGCCGGACATAGTAAATGGGCAAATATAAAGCACCGCAAAGGTGCACAGGATAAGAAACGTGCAAAGCAGTTTACCCGAGCAATTAAAGAGATTAGTGTGGCTGTAAAAGAAGGCGGCGGACCCGATCCTGAAGCTAATCCCGCGCTGCGTAATGCCATTTCTAATGCCAAGGGTGTGAATATGCCCAAAGACACTATAGAACGCGCTATAAAGAAAGCCAGCGGCGCTGATGCCGATAATTATGAACTCGTAACCTTTGAAGGTTACGGACCCAACGGAATCGCGTTCTTTATTGAATGTACTACCGATAATACCAATAGAACCGTGGCTTCAGTTCGATCTACTTTTTCTAAAAATGGTGGAAATTTAGGAACCAATGGTTCACTGGAATTCCTATTTGATAAAAAAGGAGTATTTACCATTGAACGGGAGAAAATAGAGATGAATCTCGAAGAATTTGAACTCGAACTTATTGAAGGTGGCGCTTCAAAAATTGAAAAGGAAGATGATTATATCACTATTTATACCGATTTTAATGATTTCGGCTTAATGGCTTCTAAATTAGAAGAATTGGAAATTGAAGTAAAATCTTCTGAAGTTCAAAGAATTCCTATGAATACTGTAGAATTACCTGTGGAAGACGCCAAAAAAATCCTGAACCTCGTTGAAAAATTTGAAGACGACGACGATGTTCAAAACGTTTATCATAACATGGAAATTACCGATAACTTAATGGAAGAAATGGAAAAAGAAGCTTAATTATTTTTCCTGCTCCTGTTCTTCTCTATCACCCTCTAAAGCGTCAACCGTTTCCTCTTCATCTATGGTTTCGTTGTAATCTTCTTCTCCTTTTTCTTCACGCTGAATTTTCTTTCCTAGGTAAACTAACTGAAATCCTTCCTCAATCTCCACATCTGAGCTGTGCGAAGGTATAATAGTTAACCCTCCCTTGTTATTTTTTACAAATAGCGGAATAATATCAGGATCGGTCTTAGAAATTTCAATTAAGCCTTCATAATGTTCCTTACTGTTAAGTACTAATTCATGGATCTTAGGATAACTTCTGGAAACTTCGGTTAGCTTTATATAATCATCGGTATGAGAAAATAAACCTTCAGCCGGGTTCTTCTCGGGATTATTCATTTCATCGGCAGTAATAACCCTAAACGACCCGTTTTCTCCAAACTGCTTTTTAAATTTTGTTATCGCCGTTTTATTAATATCACTGTTTCCGGTCATGGCCATTAAATAACCAATATCATTCAGTTCAACATTATTCATTAGATCATCTGAATAAACGCTGCCTTCAATGGCATCAATCCCCAAATCCCGGGCTTTCTTTACATTATCAGAATTATTATCCAGGAGCACTACGTGCCGCTCATTATCGTGTAAATATTTTCCTATTAATCTTGCTATAGATGAAGCTCCAATAATTAAAATTCCCTGTGAATCTTTTATAAAAACTCCTACCAAACGTGCAAAAAGCCTTGCCGTGGCTGCATTTAATAAAACCGAACAAAGCACGATCATAAAAACTAAAGGAGTAATATATTCGGCGCCGGCAATACCTTCACGCGCCAATCGTAAGCCGAATAAAGAGGCAATACCGGCGGCTACAATACCGCGAGGTCCCACCCAGCTAACAAATGCAATTTCATTGACTTTTAAACCTGAACCCAGGGAACTTAAAATTACTCCCAGGGGCCTTATTAGTAAAACCACCACTCCAAAAAGAATAAGAGAATTCCAGTTAAAAACCAGCAACAGCTCTTCAATTTCAATATTTGCTGCTAATAAGATAAAGAGTATAGAAATTAATAAAACACTTAGTGACTCTTTAAAATACAGTAGTTCTTTTATATTGGGTAATTTTTGGTTTCCCATAACCATTCCCATAATAACCACAGCCAGAAGTCCGCTTTCGTGGGCAAATGTATCGGCTAATACAAAAACTCCCAGTACGGTTGCAAGGATAAAAACATTGAGTAAATAGTGCGGAATTATCTGCCTTTTTATTAAAAAAGCCAACAAATGGGCGAATGTGAACCCAAATGTAAATCCAAAAAGTAAAATCTTACCAAATTCAATTAATGCTGTTTGAGTAAAATCCTGTCCTCCTTCAACCCTAATAAATTCAAACATTAAGACCGAAATAAGCGCACCAATGGGGTCAATTAGAATTCCTTCCCATTTTAGAATCGAGGAAACATGTGATTTTAAAGGAATATTCCGAAGAATTGGGGAAATAACCGTAGGACCGGTTACAATAATTAAGGCTGAAAATAAAAAGGAAATTTGCCAGGAAAGATCAAATATAAAATGCGCGGCTAAACCTGCACCTAAAAAGGTGACCACTGACCCAACGCTGATAAGTTTTAAAATTACCGGACCAATATTACCAACTTCACTCCTTTTAAGGGTTAATCCTCCTTCAAAAAGAATAACTGAAATGGCTAGAGAAACGAAATAAAACAAACTTTCCCCAGGGAATAAGCCTTCAGAGCCGTTCCAAATAGGTTCTACCCATTTGGTACCATCTTCACTAATTAAAGTTGAAATGGGCCCAACTAAAAGGCCAATTAAAATAAGTGGTAAAATTGCCGGGGTTTTAATCTTCCAGGCTAACCACTGGGCCAGGATTCCCAATATTACCAAACTTGCAAGTTCTAACATGCGTTAATTATTTGAGCTATAAATTGCTATTTACAAAAATAGGTTGATTTAATGGCAACTCTCTAAGGATTTCAGGCTTTTTACTGAATAATTGAGTTTTAAATGTTTCACTTCCTTCCTCAATCTTTCAATATTTCTTGCTTCGAATCAGATTATTTTTCTTTGAATATCTCTTAGAGGTACTCCGTTTAGTTTAATTTCAGAATATCTAATAAATACGATTTATAGTCATTTAACATAAATAAATATCTGTAATTAGTGAAAATATTGATATTTTGTAGGTTCAACCACCAAAATATTCTTTATGGAAGAATTAAATATTCTTAGTCTCCTAATTATTTTATTCAGTGCATGGTTAGGAGGCTCTGCCGCAAAAAAATTAGGATATCCCGCAATTCTGGGAGAGCTGATTATAGGAATTTTACTTGGTCCCGCCCTATTGGGAATAATGGAAACTTCTGAAATGATTAACGTCCTGGCCGAAGTCGGTATCATCCTGCTTATGGTTTATATAGGGATGGAAATTAATTTTAGGGACCTTGGAAAAGCTTCCTGGCCCGGGCTTTTAGCCGCTATTGGTGGTTTTATCGTGCCTTTTGCACTTGGTTATTATTCCATAATTTATTTTGGAGGGACGCAAATGGCAGCAATTTTTGTGGCAATTGCGGTTGCCGTCACCTCGCTCGCAACTAAAAGTAGAATACTCGTAGATTTAAAACTTCTCAATACCCGAATTGCTTACGTTCTTATGGCCGGTGCCCTTATTTCTGATACGCTCGCTCTGGTGATTTTCGCAGGAATTGTAAGTTATGTAGACGCCGGGAGTATTGATACTCTTGGCTTGGTTTGGGTTGCGGGCAAAGCAATCTTATTCTTTGTTTTTACCGCACTTGCAGGAATTTATTTATTACCGCTATTAGGTAAATTTTTAATGAAGTCTAACTATACCAGTAGAACGCTACATTTTACCATAATTCTAATTATTGTACTGGGTTTTTCTGAATTAGCAGAAGTAGCTGGATTACATAGTATTCTTGGAGCTTTTATGGCCGGTTTGTTTATTCGTGACGGTGTTTTTAACAGGCAAATTTCAAAAGATATTAACCATATATTTCACGATATTTCTATAGGTTTTCTGGCGCCTATCTTTTTTGTTTCAGCAGGATTTAATGTCACCCTTGAGGTCTTTCAAACAGATTTACTTATGCTTATAGTTGTAACAGTGGTTGCTATGGTAGGTAAAATCCTTGGTACTGCACTTTTTTACCTTCCCAGCGGTTATGGTTGGCGAGAAGGTATTGCCGTAGGGACCGGAATGAATGGGCGTGGCGCCGTAGAAATTATAATTGCAGGAATTGGCTTACAAATGGGCATTATTACAAGCGAAATTTTCTCTATACTCGTTTTTATGGCCATTTTCACCACCCTTACAGTCCCACTTTTCTTAACCTGGACTACAACCTGGCTAAGAAATAGAAACGAATTAGTACATCAGGAATCAAGATCAGGTTACATAATTTTAGGTGCCAATCCGCTTGGTTTGTATATGGCGAAACAACTTCAGCAAAAAGATGATGATGTGATTATTATAGATGCCAACCGCGAAATGGTTGCCGAAGCTAAAAAACAGGGCTTTAATAGTATGTACGGTAACATTTTAAAAGAAGAAACCCTGGAAGATGCCAAAGCCATAGAAAAAGGCACTTTTATAGGACTTACCGGCAATAGCGAAATAAACTTCCTGGCCGCACAACTGGCAGACGATGCATTTTATATCCCAAATAAAATTGTATTGGTTTCCCCAAGTGAAAGCGGCACCGATGTAGATATGCTTGATAAAATTAATGCTACATCCCTTTTTGCCAATAAAACTGAATTAAAACCCTGGGCAGCAAAAATTAGCAATGGTAATTTTGAAGAGAAAACATACACGGTAGAAGAAGAAATTTCTACTCGTGAGTGGGTAAAACAGCATAAAGACGATAAAAACTCTATTCTTCCATTTTTTATTGTTAATACCGAAGGAATTAAAAGACCTTTCCATTATAACGATACTATAGATGAAGGAGAAAAAATAATTTACCTGGAATAGCATAAATTTTAACCTCTTAAATTTTTGAAACATGCCTGCTAATAGAAATTTAGCAGCGCATGTTTTTTGCTTTTAGTAATTTGCAGAACCTAAACTGAATATTATGAAATTATACCCTATAGAATCTGGTAATTTTAAATTAGATGGTGGTGCTATGTTTGGTGTAGTCCCAAAAAGCCTGTGGAGCAGAACAAATCCTGCTGATTCTAATAATATGATAGATATGGCAGCCCGTTGCCTGCTTATAGAAGACGGGGATAAATTAAGTCTTATAGACACCGGAATGGGCGATAAACAAAGCGATAAATTCTTTGGTTTTTATTATCCCTGGGGTGATCATTCTTTAGATAAGTCGCTTAAAAAGTACGGATTGCACCGTGATGATATTACCGATGTTTTCCTAACACACCTTCATTTTGACCACGTTGGAGGCGCCATAAAATGGAATAAAGACAAAACCGGGTATGAACCGGCTTTTAAAAATGCGAAATTCTGGAGTAATAAAGATCACTGGGAATGGGCAACAGAACCTAATGCCAGGGAAAAAGCTTCGTTTCTTCCTGAAAATATCCTCCCTATGGAAGAAAGCGGTCAGCTACATTTTTTAGATCGAACTGAGAACAAAAATTTCATACAATCTCAGGAATTTGATTTTGACGTGCTGTTTGTTGATGGACATACCGATAAACAAATGATTCCGCATATTCAGTATAAAGATAAAACCCTTGTTTTCATGGCAGATTTATTGCCCACAGCCGGACATATTCCTTTACCATACGTTATGGGATTTGATACCCGGCCGTTACTAACTTTAACCGAAAAAGAGACAATTTTAAAACAAGCGGCAAATAAAGGTTATTATTTGTTCCTGGAGCACGATGCTCACAACGAAATTATCACTTTAAAAAACACCGAAAAAGGAGTTAGGTTAGACAAAACCTTTACTTTTAATGAACTTTTTAATTAAGTTGAATTCTGTATAAAATCAAATTAATTTTTCAGATAAATTAAATTCAATAGAATAAATGAAAATACCCTTTTTAAAACCAGCATTAATAATGGGAAGCGCCCTTATTTTAGCTTCCTGCGGAAGCGGCTCCCCAAAAATTGTTTCTACCCCAATTGCGAATATAGATTCTATTCCGCTTAAAATTACAGATCTTACTGATACTCAACTCCAGGGTTGGGGCGGGGCCGATCTTGTAAATGATACTATTCCGGGAATGAGCGTTGATAAAGCTTATTCAGAAATTATTAAAAATAACAAAGGACAAAAAACTATCGTTGCCGTTATAGACAGCGGCGTTGATATTGAGCACGAAGATCTTGATGGTGTAATCTGGACCAATACCGATGAAATTCCCGGTAATGGAAAAGACGACGATAATAATGGCTATATAGATGATATGCACGGCTGGAACTTTCTTGGTGATGCTGTAAAAGAAAATATGGAATACACCCGTATTTATAAGCGTTTAAAGCCAAAATATGAAGGTAAATCGGCTAGTTCTATAAGTACAGCAGATCGTGCCGAGTATATATACTACCAGGAAGCTAAAGAAGAATACGAGAAAGAATACGCTGAAACGGTACAGAGCAAAAACCAGTACGAGCAAATTAAAAAGCAATTGGTAGCAGCCCACCAGGCTGTTTCTTCGCAACTTGGTAAAGAAGATTATACTAAAAAAGAGCTTAATGAAATGGAAGCTACCGGGCAATTGGCACAGTATAAAGCCATGTTGCAGCAAATTCAAAATAATGTAAACGAAAATATTCCTGAAGCCTTAGATGAATTGGATGAAGGTATTGACTATTATGCCGGTCGTTTAGATACTCATTTTAACTTAGAATTAGATGGCCGCGCGCCGGTAGGTGACGATCCATATGATATTACCGATACAAACTATGGGAACGCCAATGTTATGGGACCTTCACAAGATAAAGAAGATCTTAAGCACGGCACCCACGTTGCGGGAATTATCGCTGCAGAAAGAAATAATAATATGGGTATTAACGGTGTAGCCAATAATGCTGAAATTATGGTTTTACGTGCCGTACCAGATGGTGATGAATACGATAAGGATATTGCCCTGGCAATTCGTTATGCCGTAGATAATGGCGCAAAAGTGATTAATACTAGTTTTGGAAAGTATTTTTCACCTAATCCAGAGTGGGTTACAGAAGCCATTCAATATGCTGCAGAAAACGATGTTTTAATAGTAAATGCCGGAGGAAATGAAGGTCTTAATTTAGACGAAAACACCGTTTATCCCAACGATCAAACCCCTGAAGCACCCCAGGAAATTTCCGATAATTTCTTAACGGTTGGTGCTCTTAATTTTGACTACGGTTCTCAACTGGTAGCCGATTTTTCTAACTACGGAAAAACAAATATTGATGTTTTTGCTCCGGGAACTAAGATCTGGTCTACAACGCCAAATAATGAATACGAATATTTACAGGGTACCTCTATGGCTTCACCAGCCGTGGCCGGGGTAGCTGCAATTATTCGTTCATTTTATCCAAAATTAAGCGCTGCGCAGGTTAAACAAATTATTATGGACAGTGGTTTAACCACTAATGCCAATGTAATTGTAGGTGGCGATAGAAGCAATACTAAGGATTTTAAAGAATTATCTACATCAGGTAAAATGGTAAATCTTTATAATGCCCTTATTTTAGCTTCACAAACAAAATAGAATTCAAGTAAACTACCTCTGTGCAAGCCAGAGGCATAAATAGGAAAAAATATTTTAATTTCGAGGCAAGCCTCGGAGCATTTAAATCTCGATTATCGAGTAATATTTTGATCATAAAAACCACAATTAAATGAAGAAATTATTATTAAGTCTGGCCTTTGTTGCAACCTCCCTGGCCAGCGCCCAAAACAACACCAGCTACTGGCAACAGCACGTAGATTATAAAATGGAGGTTAACATGAATGTTGAAAACTTTCAATATACCGGTACACAGGAATTGGAATACACCAATAACTCACCTGATACTTTAGATCGCGTTTTTTATCATTTATATTTCAATGCTTTTCAACCCGGAAGTGAAATGGATGTGCGCTCTACAAGCATACAAGATCCAGATAGAAGGGTAGGAGACCGTATTTCTAAATTAACCGAAGATCAACAGGGTTATTTAAGAGTTTCCAGCCTTAACCAGGATGGAAATGAGCTTTCCTATGAAGAAGTTGGAACTATTTTGGAAGTAGAACTGGACGAACCTATTTTACCGGGAGAAAAAGCTACTTTTAATATGGAATTTAAAGGCCAGGTGCCCGAGCAAATTCGCCGTTCCGGTAGAAATAGCTTAGAAGGTGTAGCGCTTTCTATGAGCCAGTGGTTTCCAAAAATGGCAGAATATGATTTTGAAGGCTGGCACGCAGCGCCTTACATTGGCCGTGAATTTCACGGAGTTTGGGGCGATTTTGACGTAAAACTTACGATTGATAAAGACTATACTGTAGCTGCTTCAGGATATCTTCAAAATCCAGATGAAATTGGTCACGGCTATTCAGATGAAGAAATAGAAGCAAAAGGTGACACGCATACCTGGCATTTTGTAGCACCAAAAGTGCACGATTTTACCTGGGCCGCAGATCCTGATTATATTCACGATAAAAGAACTGCTGAAGACGGAACTGTACTTCATTTTTTCTATAAAGACAATGATGAAATAAAGGAAAACTGGAAAAATCTTCAGGAGAAAACCGAAGATTTACTAATATTTTTCAATGAAAATATAGGCCCTTATCCGTGGGATCAATATACCGTAGCACAAGGTGGCGATGGGGGAATGGAATATGCCATGTTAACCTTAATTACAGGAGAACGTAACTTTGGAAGTCTGGTAGGTGTAACTGCTCACGAACTTGCACACGCCTGGTTTCAACATTTAATGGCTACAAATGAAAGCAAACACGAGTGGATGGACGAAGGTTTTACCAGCTATATTTCCAGCCGCGGAATGAACCAGGTTATGGAAACTTATGCTGAAAACCCACATACCGGTTCTTACCGCAGCTATATGGGATTAGCAAATTCCGGGATGGAGCAACCACAAACCACCCAGGCAGATCGTTATGCACTAAACGCCGCTTATGGAGCATCAGCTTATTCTAAAGGCGCTGTATTTTTAGCGCAATTAGGTTATGTTATTGGAGAGGATAACCTTGATAAAACCCTAAAACGTTACTATGACGAATGGAAATTTAAACATCCAACGCCAAACGATTTTATAAGAATTGCCGAGAAAGTTTCAGGAGCAGAGTTAGACTGGTATTTAAACGACTGGACGCGTACTACTAATACTATAGATTATGGAATTAAAGAAGTTACCGAAACAGATGAGAATTCGACTAAAGTAACTTTAGAAAGAAAAAAATTAATGCCTATGCCTATAGATCTTACCGTTCGTTATACCACTGGCGAAGAGGAAATGATCTATATCCCGTTGCAAATAATGCGTTGGGAAAAATATGCAGAACACGAAAACTGGACCGTAGCAAAAGATTGGGCCTGGGCCTATCCAACTTACGAATTGAACATAGATAAACCACTTAGTGAGATTGAAAGTATAGAAATAGACGAATCTCAACGAATGGCCGATGTAAACAGAGATAATAACCTTTATACTGCCGAAGAAACTTCAGAAGAAGAAGAACAGGAGTAGTTTTTCGAAATATTTAAATTAATATTTAGACCTCACAGGTATAAAACTGTGAGGTCTTTTTTTATATCAGTTTTCCAATCGTCCTTCTGTCCCGAGGCTTCGGGATTATTTCAGAATCTAAGCCTGTTAGAACTCCGAACAAATTTCGGAGCAGGCTCTGAAACAAGTTCAGGTTGACGTAGAAAATAACTATAACTAAATAGGCTCTGAATTCTATTTATTTCCGCTTAAATTCTTCATTTCATCATAGAGAACTTAAAACTATCCTTACTTTTGAATTATGGATGAAAGTTTTGGAAAAGACGAAAAATTAAAGAGCATAAAGCTCATAGATATATTATTTCAGGAAGGGAAATCGGTTAAAAAATATCCTTTAAAACTCATCTATCTTCCTATTACCAATCCTGAAATTAAACATTTTAAAACCGGGGTTTCAGTACCTAAAAAGCTGGTAAAAACTGCTGTTGGCCGCAACCGTATTAAACGTTTGATGCGGGAAGCTTTCAGAAAAAATAAGTATCTTGTAACCAGCAACTTCACACAACCTTATGCTTTGATGTTTATTTATATTTCCAGGGACGAAATTAGTCTGGAAGACCTAAATAAAGCAATGATGAAAGTAATGGAGAAGTTTAATGAATCGGAAAATAAAATAAGCTGAATTTCTATAAATCGGCTTAAATCACCTCAGGAAATTTAATCTCGATTATCGAGTAAAAAATATTGAAAAATGAAAAAGAAACTCGCCAAAAAAATTGCGGTAGTTACGATGGGTGCTACATTAATTTTCAGCAGTTTTGGTTTTAAATCTGATTTCTTTGAGATCGCCAAACAGATTGAAATTTTTACCACGCTTTTTAAGGAAATCAACATGAACTATGTTGAAGAAACCAATCCCGCTGCTTTAATGGATACCGCGATTAAAGCGATGCTGGCAGATTTGGATCCTTATACCAATTACTGGAACGAGCAGGATGTAGAAGCCGCAAGAATCAATAATTCTGGTGAATACAGCGGTATTGGAGCCACAGTACAGGTAATAGAAGATGCTTTATTGATTATGGAACCTTACAGAGGTTATCCCGCCGATGAAGCCGGTTTAAAAGCCGGGGACGAAATTATTGAAATTGAGGGAATAAAAGTAGCCGATTATACCGATGATGTTGGAGAATTACTCAATGGCTCTCCAGATTCGCAAATTAATATCAAATATCGTAGACAGGGAGAAATAAAGTCAACCGAGCTTACCCGGAGTGCCATTAACTTAAAAGCAGTGCCTTTTTATGAACTTTTGGACGAAAAAACCGGGTATATAGTACTTTCCCGCTTTAACGCCAAAGCTTCTTCAGAAACAATAAGGGCTTTAAAAGATCTAAAAAACCAGGGTGCAGAAGAAATTATCCTGGATCTTAGAGGAAATCCCGGAGGCTTATTAACTGAAGCTATAAACGTGAGTAATATTTTCCTACCAAAAGGTGAATTGATCACCACCACCAAATCGGTTATAGAAAAATATAACAAAGCTTACCAAACCCAAAAAGAACCTATAGATACGCAAATTCCGTTGGTGGTTTTAGTGAACGGACGTAGTGCTTCCGCTAGCGAAATTGTTGCTGGCGCTATTCAGGATCTGGATAGAGGAGTGGTTGTAGGTGCCAGAAGTTTTGGAAAAGGCCTGGTGCAGCGCCCTAAAGAACTCGCTTACGGTACCCAGCTTAAAATTACTATTTCCCGTTATTATACGCCTAGCGGAAGGTGTATACAGGCTTTAAATTATGCTGAAAGAGATGAAGAGGGGAAAGCGATAAAAAGAGCTGTAGAAGATTATAACGAGTTTAAAACCCGTAATGGACGCAGCGTTTTTGATGGCGGCGGAATTTCTCCCGATGTTAAACTGGAAACCTCAGAATACAGTAATATTACCAATGCACTGCTAGCACAGAATGCCATTTTTAATTTTGCTACCGAATATTATTATAAAAATGACTTGAAAGATCCTGAATCATTCGAGTTCACCGATGCAGATTTCAACAATTTTAAATCCTTCTTGAAAACCTCTAATTTCGACTATAAAACCGCTACAGAACAGGAACTTGAAGAACTACTTGCCATTGCTTCCAAAGAAGGTTATGAACAGGATATTTTAGGTCATTATAAAAGTATTTCTACTGAAATTGAAGCTCAGAAGAAGAAAGAATTAGACGAGAAGAAACACGAAATAGTAAGTATTTTAACCGATGAGATTATAAAGCGCTATTTCTATAAAGAAGGCTTGTATGAGTATTATGTAGATCACAATCCTGAGATCCTGGAAGCTAAATCTATTTTAAACAATAACCAGCGTTATTCAGAAATTTTGCAATAATTATTTTACCATCGCGATATGTGGAATTCCATCTTCAAGATAGCCTTCGCCTATTTGTATAAAACCATGGCTTTCGTAGAAATCGGTTAAATATTGTTGCGCAGAAAGTTTGATATTATCGGTTTTAAAACGCTCTTTAATAGCTTCTACAGAAGCTTTTAGAATAAGATGCCCATAAGCATTTCTACGTTCCGATTCTTTAACCAGAACCCGGCCGATAGCGGCTTCTTCAAAATAAAATCCTTTATCAAAACAGCGAGTATAGGCAATTACTTTTCCATTCTTAACTCCTAAAATGTGTAATGCATTTTGATCTTTACCATCTATATCCTGGTAAACACAGTCCTGTTCTACTACAAAAACTTCAGACCGAATTTGTAATATCTGGTAAAGCTCTTCAAGACTAAGTTCGTTGAAATTTTTAATAAGAATCTCCATATGTTTCTAATGAATATTTTATTCAGAAATAATAAAAGAAAAGACTGTTTAAACAGTTTTAAACAGTCTTTTCTATACATAAAATAATATATCTATTTTTCAACCGGAATCTTATCCACTCGTTTTTGATGTCTTCCACCTTCAAAAGAAGTTTCCAAAAAGATTTGAACCATATCTACTGCCTGGTGTTCTGAAACAAAACGAGCGGGAATACTCAAGATATTAGCATTATTATGTTCTCTGGCCAGTTTAGTGATCTCACCCGTCCAGCACAAAGCAGAACGCACACCCTGGTGTTTATTAGCAGTCATATTTGCACCATTACCACTACCACAAATAATAATTCCAAAATCTACCTTATTGGTTTCAACATCATCGGCTACGGGATGTACAAAATCTGGATAATCTACACTATCATCACTGTTAGTACCATAGTTAATAACTTCTATACCCTTGTTTTTCAGGTAATCAACAACTCTTTTCTTGTATCCGGTACCGGCGTGATCGTTTCCTATTGCAATTTTCATAATTAAGTTTTTAGCTGTCACAAAGGTAAAAAAACCTCTTAGTAACAAGGTTATTTTCAATTGTTAATTACTTTTTAAATATCCTTTAGTATCAAGGGTTTAGTATTGACATAGCATTGTGGATAAGCATTGATGAGAAACTGAGAAACTTATTTGCGGTATTCAAATTAAATTTCAATAGCAAAATATCTACGAGTAAATCAAATTATAAGTCTGTTATTTTTAGCAAAGTTATCAGCATATAAAAACAGGTTGTGAACACTAAATTCATTTCAATTTATCCCGATTAGATATTAAGATTTGGTTATCAACTTTTGTTAAGTAAATATTAAAATAGTAAGATTTCCAGTCTTTTAGAACTTTAGAAGTATGTTAATAAGTTGTTATCAAAATAAGCTAACTTAAAAACCAAATAAACCTCAAAAAAATTATTCTACAAGTTAACAGACTATAATAATCATTAGTTTTAATTTTTATAAAAAGAAGAAAAAAGAATAATAATATATAATGTTGATAACATTGAATGCTATCTGTAAAAATTGAAATTTGAGTTTGGAATTTTAAAGTTTAACCTTATAAAATATAAGCCTCTGGAAATGAGTTAAATTGGGAATTATAACTTTTAAAATAAAAAAGCTTAAAAAACTAAAAATCAGTTATTTAAATGTATTTTGTATAGGATATAGTTTCTACTGAAAAACTTATTTTTTCATCCGTATAGAGCTTGGCAGATTTAATATCTACCTGGCTTTTTTTATTTAAGGTGAGGTTTATAGAAGCTATAAAACCTATTAATCCAAGTAGGAAGATTAAAACGAAAAGGAGCGATATTTTATGGGCTTTTTTCATAGCAACTTGATTACCAAATGTTGCAAATATATCGAATATGTATTGCAGCAACTTTAAATTAAAATTAAGAAAAAATTAAGATTTGAGATATGTAATTTATTTGAAGTATCAAAAAACGGGGGATTTTACCCAGTACGAAATTTATGTTAAGGAAATGTAAAAATATTTTGTAATAGAATAATTTTCAGAGCGCTTAACAAAACTTTAATCGCAAATAGATGTCATGTAATGCAGAAGCCGTAATTTTATACTTTAAATATTGAAATGAGTAAAAAGAATAAAAATAAATCCCAACACCAGGGTGACCTTGCCAAAAGTATAATAGATATCCTTAGAAAGGAACCTGGAAAAACCTTTAATCATAAGCAAATTGCCGCTAAACTTGGAGTGAATGATGCTACAAGTAGAAATAATATTATTAAAAAATTAGCCCAGTTAACTGCAAAAAAACAGATTGAAGAAGAGGAACGTGGAAAGTTTAAAATAAGTAAGAAAAGTAACGATTATTACAACGCCGTGATAGATATGACCACAAAGGGTTATGCCTATGCCCTGGTAGATGAGTTAGAAGATGATGTTTTTATCTCTCCCAAAGATCTTAATACGGCTTTTAACGGTGATGAAGTAGAAATATATATTTATAACAGAAAGCGAAATAAAAAATCTGAAGGAGAAGTAACCCAAATTTTAAAGCGTAAAAGAACCGAATTTGTTGGTGTGCTTGATATGCAAAAAGATTTTGGTTTTGTTGTTATTGGCGATCCAAAAATGTATACAGATGTTTTTGTGCAGAAAAACAAAGTGGGCGATGCTAAAAACGGCGATAAAGTAGTTGTGGAAATTGAAGAATGGCCAGAGAAAGCCGACTCTCCTTTTGGTAAAATTATTCAGGTTTTAGGTACTCCCGGTGAACATCATACCGAGATACATTCAATCCTGGCACAATACGGTTTGCCTCACGAATTTCCGAAAGAAATAGAAGATTTTGCCGATGAAATTGATACTTCAATTCAACCCGAAGAAATTAAAAAACGTCGCGATATGCGCGATGTTTTGACGTTTACCATAGATCCTGCAGATGCAAAAGATTTTGATGATGCCCTGAGTTTTAAAAAACTGGATAATGGAAATGTGGAAATAGGAATTCATATTGCCGATGTTTCGCATTACGTACAACCGGGAACCATTTTGGACGACGAAGCTTACGAACGTGCAACATCGGTGTATTTAGTAGATCGTGTGGTACCAATGCTGCCTGAAGTACTTTCAAACAACGCCTGTTCTTTAAGGCCAAACGAAGAAAAATATACTTTTTCGGCAGTTTTTGAAATCGATAAGAGTACAAAAGTGGTGAATGAGTGGTTCGGGAGAACCGTAACATATTCTGATGCACGGTTTGCTTACGAAGAAGCTCAACAGATCATAGAAACGGAAAAAGGAGAAATTTCTGAAGATATTTCTATCCAGGATAAAGCTTATACGGTGAAAGATGAAATTGTTGATGCTGTTTTAACTATGAATTCAATGGCTAAAAAGATGCGTTCCGCAAGAATGCGTCAGGGTGCAATTTCTTTTGATAAAGTGGAAGTTAAATTTCAATTAGACGAAGAAAATGAACCTGTAGGTGTTTATTTTAAAACAGCCAAAGATGCCAATAAACTTATTGAAGAATTTATGCTTTTAGCCAACCGAAAAGTGGCTGAATTCATTGGAAAACGAGAACAAAAGAAAACCTTTATTTATCGTTGTCACGACGAACCCGACGAAGAAAAACTTGTTTCTTTAAATAGCCTGGTTTCCAGGTTTGGTCACGGATTAAACCTTAAAAACAGGAAAACTGTTTCTTCTTCATTAAATCAATTGCTACAGGATGTTCAGGGTAAAAAGGAGCAAAACTTAGTAGATACACTGGCCATTAGAACAATGAGTAAAGCCTATTATGGCACCGAGAATATTGGTCATTATGGTTTAGCTTTCGATTATTACTCGCATTTTACTTCGCCAATTAGAAGATATCCAGATGTGATGGTGCATCGTTTATTGCAGCGTTATTTAGATGGGCAACCTTCAGCAAAAGAAGAAGAATATGATGAAAAATGTCATCACAGTAGTGAAATGGAGAACCTTTCTTCTAATGCCGAAAGGGATTCTATTAAATATATGCAGGTGAAATTTATGATAGATCACCAGGATAAAGAATTTGTGGGTGTAATTTCTGGAGTAACCGACTTCGGGATATTTGTGGAAATTATAGAAAATAAATGCGAAGGAATGATTCGTCTTCGCGATATAAAAGGCGATCATTATGATTTTGATGCCGATAATTACGCTATTGTAGGTAGAAAAACCAAAAAGTCTTACCAATTGGGAGATGAAGTAATAGTAAAAGTGAAAAATGCCGATTTAGTAAAAAGACACTTAGATTTTACACTTATCGGAAAAAATGAAGAGTAAATAAATTTCAGAAAAAATAGAACCTTATCCTGTCCCAAAGTTTCGGATTATTTTAGGATCTAAGTTGACGAACATCTTAGAATTTAAAAATAAATTCAGGATAAAGGAAAAGACCTTCGGGCAGACTTAACTATAAAATTTTTTAAAGATGAAAAAATATCTTTTTATACTGTTTTTAATGAGTGTTGGTATGCTAAGCGCCCAGGAACTCACCCAGGATTTAGAAGATTTTAATGAAATTAAAGTCTATAATGGTTTGGATGTGATTTTAAAAGAAGCAAACCAGAATAAAGCCACCATAACCGGTGAAAACCGCACCGATGTAAAATTCAAAATTGATAATGGCGTTTTAAAAGTGCGAATGAGTATTGATGAAATATTAGATAATGATAATACTCAGATCACAATTCAGTTTAAAAAACTTGATAAAATTGATGCCCGCCAGAATGCTTCCATAAAAGTTGATTCTAAATTAAAACAGGATCTTCTTCATTTAAATGCTTCAGAAGGGGCCGATATTTTTGCTGATGTAAAGCTTAATAAACTATATGTTGATTCAAATACTGGAGGTGAAATTGAGGTTGAAGGTAAAACCGAAGATCAGGAAATAGCTATTAATACCGGTGGAAAATTCTTCGCAAAAAATTTAAAGTCTGTAAATACCAAAATTAGTATCAAAGCCGGTGGTGTTGCAGATATTACTGCCAGCGGAAATGTAGAAGCAAAGGTAAGGGCGGGAGGTACCGTAAACGTATATGGTAATCCTAAAACTTTAGATCAAAATACCCTGTTTGGCGGCAAAATAATTAGAAAAAACTAAAAAGTCTACATTTGTAAAATAATACAATTGTATGTTTCAGGATGTATTAGCAGCCCTACCCTTAGGTCTTTTTTTGGCATTTTTACTTGGTCCGGTATTCTTTGTGTTACTGGAAACTGCTGCTATTAAAGGCTTTAGAGCCGCTTTTGCATTTGACTTAGGTGTTATTTTAGCCGATATTGTATTCCTTTTTGTCGCCTATTTAAGTACTACCAAACTACTCGCCAGCATAAAAGATGATCCTGCACTGTTTATCTTTGGTGGTATGATTCTAGCCACTTACGGGGTAATGAGCTTTGTACAGACCAAAAAAGTACTTAGGCAAGAAGATGATACCCCAGAGATAAGAAAACTCAGTAAAAGCGATTATATGGGTTTAGCAGTAAAAGGATTTCTGTTGAATTTCATCAATATTGGTGTCCTGGGTTTTTGGTTAGGATTAATTATCGTTTTTGGGCCAAAACTGGATATGGAACAGGATCGTATAATGGTTTTCTTCGGAAGTGTTTTAGGAACTTATCTCGTTTTAGATGTTTTTAAAATTTTACTCGCCAAAAAGTTAAACCGAAAATTAACCCCAAACCGAATCTATCTTATGAAAAAGGGGATTAGTATAATGCTTATCGTTTTTGGCGGAATGCTTATTTTCCAGGGACTCTTTCCTAACCAGGTTAATGGAATTAAAGATCAAATTGAAACGATTACTCCAAACGATACCATTAAGAATTAAGTATAAACCTTGAATTTTGCGTATAAAAAAAGCCCCTTAGAAAAGGAGCTTTTTTTGAGGCATCGAGCGGATTCGAACCGCTGTACAAGGTTTTGCAGACCTCTGCCTAGCCACTCGGCCACGATGCCCTGTTTATTTAAGGGTTGGCAAATGTAATAAAAATTTATAGTTTAAAAAATAAAACTAATCAGTGCTATTCAGGAAGATTTAGTAAACTAAAATTAATAAAATTTAGTTCTTAAAATAATCTTTTCTAAATATTGAAAACCAAAAAATTAGCGTGATTTACTTCTAATTACACTAACCATTGCCACATTCCCACCAATAGGCGGATTTATTTTTGAAACTTCAACCTTTGCTTTTTGTACTAAAATTATTTCATCTAAAACTCTTTTTAAAATACGTTCGGCTACGTTTTCCAGAAGTTTAGACCTAATTGCCATTTCTTCTTTAACAATTTTGTTTAAATGTACATAGTCTATGGTATCTCCAAGAGAATCGGTCTTGGCAGAATGAGATAAATCGCCTTTCACCTTAAGATCTACCCGATAATCACTTCCTATTTTTCCTTCTTCATCAAGACAACCGTGATAGGCAAAAACCCTGATGTTTTTTAATTTTATACTTCCCAAAAGATTATTTTTTACTCAATTATAGAGATTATCTTATTTAAATTATTCCTGAAATTCAGGGATCCTCAGCTTGCGCGATGGAGTTTACAAAGATAAGCGGGTAGGTGCTTTAATTCAATTTTATTGCCCTGGATTTTATTATTTTCCTCAAAGATTTGAATTTGAGTTCTACTTAATCAAAATATATTATTTCTTGTCTGGCAAAGCTTGGGTGCGGCGACCTATTTTTTGGTAACTTTGTGGCTTATACCATGTAGGGTTTAATATTTTGAACCCGGATCGAATCTAAAAATAAATGTCTGATTTTAACCTCTTTTACGAGGTTTTTGATTTTAATAAATTATGGCTGAAGAAAAAAGATCGCTCAATTTTATTGAGCAAATTATAGAAGAAGATCTTCAAAATACCCACAAAAAAGAAGAACTAAAATTCAGGTTTCCGCCTGAACCCAATGGTTATCTTCATATTGGGCACGCGTCTTCTATTTGCTTAAATTTTGGTTTAGGAGAAAAATACAATGCGCCCGTAAACCTTAGATTTGATGATACAAATCCTATTAAGGAAGAGCAGGAGTTTGTAGATGCTATAAAAGAAGATGTTTTGTGGCTTGGCTTTAAATGGGAAAAAGAATGTTATGCTTCAGATTATTTTCAGCAGTTGTATGATTGGGCTGTAGAAATGATAAAAAATGGAGATGCTTATGTAGATAGCCAGACATCAGAAGAAATTGCGCTTCAAAAAGGGACTCCAACCGATCCAGGGAAGGAAAGTCAATATAGAAATCGTTCTGTAGAAGAAAACCTGGACCTATTTGAGAAAATGAAAAACGGGGAAACTCCAGAGCGAGGTCACGTTTTACGTGCAAAAATAGATATGACTTCCCCAAATATGTTAATGCGCGATCCTGTAATGTATCGCTGTTTGCATAAAAATCATCATCGTACTAATGATACCTGGAAAATTTACCCAATGTACGATTGGGCACACGGCGAAAGTGATTTTATAGAAAATATTTCGCACTCTTTTTGTACGCTGGAATTTTTACCGCACCGCGAATTATATAACTGGTTTGTTGAAAAAGTAAGTAAGGAAGGCGAATTAAAACCGAAACAAAGAGAATTTGCTCGCAGAAACCTAAGCCATACAGTTGTTAGTAAACGTAAACTGATGCAATTGGTAGAGCAAGGCGTGGTTAACTCCTGGGACGATCCCAGAATGCCAACAATTTCGGGTTTAAGAAGACGAGGTTATACACCAAATTCAATCAGGAAGTTTGCCGATTCTATTGGGGTTGGAAAGCGTGAAAATATGATTGATGTTGCACATTTAGAATTTTGTGCGCGGGAAGACCTTAATAAAACAGCACCAAGAGTTATGGGTGTTTTAGATCCTGTAAAATTGGTGATTACCAATTATGAAGAAGGAAAAGAAGAATGGTTAGAAGCAGAAAACAACCCGGAAGATGAGTCGGCCGGAAGCAGGGAAATTCCATTTTCAAGAGAACTTTATATTGAAAAAGAAGATTTTAAAGAAAGCGCAAATCGAAAATTTTTCAGGTTAACCCTTGGGAAAGAGGTGCGATTAAAGAACGCTTATATTATTAAAGGTGAGGAAGTGGTAAAAGATTCCGAAGGAAATATTACCGAAATTCATTGTACTTACGATCCTAAAAGTAAAAGTGGTAGTGGCACCGAAGAATCTAAGCGAAAAGTAAAAGGAACCTTGCATTGGGTTTCTGCTAAGCACGCATTAGAAACTGAAATAAGGCTTTACGACCGCTTATTCAGCGTAGAAAATCCCGATGGCGATAAGGAAAAAGATTATATGGAATTTGTAAATCCAGATTCACTGGAAGTAATTAAAGGTTTTGTAGAACCTAGTTTAAAATCGGCAGGAATTCAGGATAAATTTCAATTTCAACGTATAGGATATTTTTGTGTAGATAAAGATTCAAAAGAAGGGGAACCAATATTTAATCGCACCGCTGGCCTAAGAGATTCGTGGGCAAAAATTAAATAAGCTGTAATCCATTTGGTTAAGTGGCTTTTTAAGAATATTTTAGTAAAGCATTTTAACATATTAACCGGTTATTAACAGCATAGCCTTAACCCATCTTGTATCTTTGGGTTTAGTATTAACTTAACTAAAAACTATTATGGCAAATACAGGAAGTACACTATTAGCATTAATTACCGGAGCTGCAATTGGAGCAGGAGTAGGTTTATTATATGCTCCAGATAGCGGTGAAAAAACCCGTAAAAAATTAAAAGACGAGTCTAAGAAAGCTCAGGATAGATTAAATAAAAAGTACACAGAGACTTCTTCTAATCTAACCGAAAAAGCTAAGCAGGCTCGTGTAGACTTTGAAGCAAGATTAGAAGAAACTCTTTCTTCGGCAAGTCATAAAGCAGATGATATTCTAACTGCAATGGAAACTAAATTAGAAGAGCTTAGAAAGCAAAACGCCAAATTACAGAAAGATGGTAAAGGAGGCGATTCTAAAGACAAACCAAATAAAGCAGTAGTATAGAAATAATTTTATGGCATTTGAAAAACTATCCAGAAGTATTGACGAGCTAAATTATAATTTGAAGGCATTTGCCCACAGCAATGCTGAATATTATAAACTTGAATTCTTTAAACAAGCCATGAAAGGGGCCATTGGTCTTGTTCAGGGGCTTTTGTTGGGTATTTTTTTCATCTTTGCCTTAATTTTACTCTCAGTAGCTGTCGCTATACTTATTAGTGAGGCTATTGGTACACCAAGTTCCGGTTACTTTATTGTAGGCGGATTCTATTTTCTATTATTCCTGGGAATATTATTCTTCGGAAGAAAACCAATTGAGAAGATTCTGTTAGTAAAAGTTTCAAGAAAATTTTTTAACGATTAAGCACTATGAAGGAATATAGTTCATTCAAAGAAATAGATCGGGATTTAAAAATTCTGAAACTTCAAACCAAAATAGACCAGGAGGAGATCAAATTGAATATAGAGCGTACTAAAAGTGCTATGTCTCCCTTATCTCTTATGGGAAGTATGGCAGGATCTATTTTGCAAAAAGCCTTTATCCTTAAAGCTGTAACAAAGCTTACAGGGCTAAAAAAGGTAACTGCTAAAGTAAAAGGTTAGAAAACTTCTTATAGATATTATAAGGGTTAGAAAGTTTGTTTATTATTCCCGTCAACCAGAACTTGTTTCAGGTTCTAAAATGTTAGATTCTGAAATAAATTTAGAATGACGTAGGATTCAAAAACAAACTTTCAAACCTTTTTTTTTAGGCAGGAAGAGGTTTTAATTATTACCTTCTCGAATCATCCTGATTCTTTTTCTCCTGTTCAATTTCTTCGTTTTTCTTACGCATAGCTTCCCCGATCTGGTTAGAAGCCGTAAAAGAAGCCACCATATTATTTAGCATATCGCTACCGGCCTGGGGCGAATTCGGTAATAAAATAAGGTTACTGTTGGTTTCTTCACCAATGGCTTGCAGTGTATCGTAATGCTGCGTCACCACAATTAAAGCCGAAGCTTCCTGGGAGTTTATCCCTACATTATTCAGCACATCCACGCTTTCTTCAAGTCCGCGGGCAATTTCCCTTCTTTGATCGGCAATTCCCTGTCCCTGTAAACGTTTACTTTCTGCTTCAGCGCGTGCTTTAGCAACAATTCGTATTCTTTCGGCCTCTCCTTCATATTCTGCAGCCACTTTCTCGCGTTCTGCCGAGTTTATTCTGTTCATAGCATGTTTTACCTGCTCATCTGGGTCAATGTCTGTTACAAGCGTTTTAATGATGTCGTAACCATAATCCTGCATAGATTCGTTGAGTTCTCTATTAACAGCGATGGCGATATCGTCTTTTCGTTCAAAAACATCATCTAAGATCATTTTAGGAACTTCAGCCCGCACCACATCAAAAACATAAGACGTGATCTGGTCTGACGGACTTTCAAGTTTATAGAAAGCGTCGTAAATATTAGTTCTAATTACCTGGAATTGCACCGATATTTTCAGCTTAACAAACACGTTATCCTTGGTTTTGGTTTCTACCAGAACATCCAGCTGTTGTACTTTTAAATTGATTCTACCGGCAATTTGATCTATTACAGGAATCTTTAAATGAAGACCGGAATTTTTAATGCTTTTAAATTTTCCAAATCGTTCAAGGATCGCAGCTTTTTGCTGGCGCACAGTGAAAATTCCGCTGAAAAGAATCACCAGAAATAAAACAATAATAATGGGGATGAAGACGTAGCTAAGCATAATTTTTAGGAGATATAAGTTGATTCTCCCAAGATAGTGAAAGTTTGCTTAGGTATACTGTAGAGGTGATAACAAAAAAGGCTGTTTAAAAAATATATTAAGACGTCATCCTGAACTTGTTTCAGGATCTAACATGTTATAATTTGAAACATATTAGAAGCTGAAACAAGTTCAGCTTGACGAAGTTTTATAACCCCTCAAACAGCCTACTTTTATAAGTATACCTAAATTATTTTAACCTAAAGTTTTTATCGCTTTTTCCAGACGGGAAATGGTTTCTTCTTTTCCAATCATTTCCGCGATTTCGTAAAGGTCTGGGCCTTGCATAGCCCCAACTAAGGCTAATCTAAAAGGTTGCATTACTTTTCCAAAACCAACTTCTTTTTGTTGGATCCAGGCTTTTACTTCGGCCTGAACGTTTTCAGCCTTAAAATCTTCCTGTTTTTGTAAAACCTGAATTAATTCCTGCATTAGATCGGCTGTATCATCCTTCCATGCTTTTTTTGCATTTTTAGGATCGTAAGAAGTAGGGGCGAGGAAGAAAAAATAACCCTGGTCCCAAATATCGTTTACGAAAACAGCGCGTTCTTTCATCAAACTAACTACCTTTAAAACGTAGTCTGAAGAAACTTTAATTTCTTTTTTCTCAATTATTTTTTCCAGCTTTTCAGCGACTATTTTTTCATCTGCCTCGTGCATATAATGTTGCTGAAACCACTTGGTTTTTTCAGGATCAAATTTAGCTCCGCCTTTATGCACACGGTCTATTTCAAAAGCTTCAACCAGTTCGTTCAGTTTAAAGAATTCCTGTTCTGTTCCCGGGTTCCAACCTAAAAAGGCCAGCATATTGGTAACGGCTTCGGGGAAATATCCATCTTCTCTATAACCTGAAGAAATTTCTCCGGAATTAGGATCTTTCCATTCCAGCGGAAATACTGGAAAACCTAATTTATCTCCATCTCTCTTGCTTAATTTTCCTTTTCCCTGCGGCTTCAAAATGAGCGGTAAATGCGCAAATTTAGGAGCGTCCCATCCAAAAGCTCTGTATAACATAAAGTGAAGCGCCAGCGAAGGCAACCACTCTTCCCCACGTATAACGTGGGAGATTTCCATTAAATGATCGTCAACAATATTGGCCAGGTGGTAAGTTGGCATTCCATCACTTTTAAATAAAACCTTATCATCTAAAGTGCTTGTGTCAATTTCCATTTCACCACGAATTTCATCTTTAATATGAAGATTTTCGTCTTCAGGAGATTTAAACCTGATCACGTAATTCTCATCGGCATCTAATTTTTCTCTAACCTCGTCTTCAGAAAGTGCAAGGGAATTTTGCAATTTCATTCTATTATGCCAGTTGTAGATAAAGGTTTTGCCTTTCTCTTCGTGGTCTTTTCTATGTGCGTCTAATTCTTCAGCGGTATCAAAAGCATAATAAGCCTGGTCTTTTTTCAGGAGTTCTTCGGCATATTTTCTATAAATATCTTTGCGTTCACTCTGGCGGTATGGGCCGTAATCACCTTCTTTTCCGGGACCTTCATCAAAAGGAATTCCGCACCAATTAAGAGATTCAACAATATAATCTTCGGCACCTTCAACGTATCGGTTTTGATCGGTATCTTCTATACGCAACACAAAATCTCCCTTGTGTTTTTTGGCAAATAAATAATTATATAAAGCTGTTCTTACCCCGCCAATATGCAAAGGGCCGGTTGGACTTGGCGCAAAACGCACGCGAACTTTAGCAGACATATCTAGTTTTGTTTTTAACCACAAAGATACAACCTTATTAAACGAAACCTAATGAGAGTCGCATCAATACTCCGGAAATCACTCCGCCAAAATTGTTGTATTTTTAAGCTTCAATTATGGAAAATTACAATCAAATAAAAAGAAAGCTGGCGGCCTTTATCAGGAAGTTTTACCTGAATAAATTGCTGAAAGGAATTATCTTATTTCTGGCCATTGGCTTGCTTTATTTCCTAAGCGTCTTGGCGATAGAACATTTTCTATGGTTAGAACCTTCAGCAAGAACCTTTTTATTCTGGATTTTTGTTGGAGTTGAGGTAATGCTGTTGGGATATTTTATTATAATTCCGTTGACGAAACTTTTTAAATTTTCCAGCGGAATAAATGATGAAGATGCTTCAAGAATTATCGGCGCGCATTTTCCTGAAGTAAACGATAAATTGCTGAATATTCTTCAGCTTAAAAAATATTCGCAACAATCTGAATTATTATTAGCGGGGATTGAACAAAAGTCGGCCGAACTAAATAAAGTTCCATTTACCCGCGCTGTAGATTATAAGGAGAACCGGAAATACTTAAAATACGCCTTATTTCCAGTAATATTAATTTTAGGACTTTTAGTAACCGGAAATATTAAGTTGATTGCTTCGCCATTAGATAGGCTCGCAAAATATAATACCGAATTTGAAGCACCGGCGCCTTTCCGGTTTATAATTTTAAACGATTCTTTGAAAGCCAGGGAGAATTCAGAATATAAAATAATAGTAAAAACAGAAGGAAATATCACTCCCGAAAAGCCTGAAATTTCTTATAACGGACAAACCTATTTTTTAAAGCAAGTTGCCCCGGGAAGTTTTGAATATACTTTTAAAAGACTTCAGAATAGTGTGAATTTTAGGTTGAGTGCCAACGGCATAAATTCTAAAGAATTTACCCTTGAAACCCTAAAAGTACCTAAACTTTTAGATTTTAAAATGAAGTTTGACTATCCTAATTACATAGGAAAGCTTAACGATAGTTTAAGTGGTTCAGGGAATGTAAATGTACCGGAAGGCACAAAAATCACCTGGAATTTTAATACAAGAAATACCGAAATTCTCAATTTTAAGACTGAAGATTCTTTAATAAAACTTTCTACTGAAAACTCAGATTTCCAATATTCCCAGGCGGTTTATTCCCGCTTGGATTATAGTGTTAGCACTTCAAATAAGGCTATTAAAAACTTTGAGGCTTTAGATTATTCCATAAACGTGAACAAGGATGAATATCCGGTAATTGAAATTCAACAGAAACTGGATAGTATAGATAATAGTACACAATATTTCTATGGAAAACTTTCTGACGATTACGGATTAAATAGGTTGAATTTGGTTTATTACATTGAAAATAAAGAAGATAGCCTTCGAAAAGATGAGGTTTCGATCTCCAAAGCCGCTTTTGATGATTTTCATTACACATTTCCCGGAAATTTGGATTTGGAACCCGGAGAAACCTACAATTTCTACTTTCAGCTTTGGGATAATGATGCGTTGAATGGAAGTAAAAATACAAAAACTTCAACCTTTAGTTTTAGAAAGAAAACAAGTGATGAAATAGAAGAGGAGAAGTTAAGACAACAAGGTGAGTCTATAAATAATTTGAGTGAAAGTTTAAAAAACATTAAATCTTCAGAAGAAGAATTAAATGAACTAAACCGCTTACAAAAGGAAAATGAAAACCTGGATTATAATCAGCGTAAAAAGCTTCAAAACTTTATTCAACGACAAAAGCAGCAATCTGAAATGATGCGTAATTATTCTGAAAAACTTAAAAATAGTTTTGAAGAAAATGAGCAGGAATTAAATTCAGATTCTCCTGAAAAAGATGAACTCAAAAAACGGTTGGATAGAAATGAAAAACGCCTTCAGGAGAATGAATCGCTATTGAAAGAGTTGCAAGAAATAGCCGATAAGATTAACCGGGAAGAGTTGGGAGAAAAACTGGAAGAACTTTCTAAAAGAAATCAGAGTGAAGAAAGAAGTTTAGAGCAGCTTTTAGAATTAACCAAACGCTATTATATAGAAGAAAAGCTTCAAAAATTGGCGAGAGATTTGGACAAACTTTCTGAAAAGCAAAACCAATTGTCAGAAAATTCTGATGCAGAATCTTTAGTAGAACAAAAGAAAATTTCTGAGGAATTTGAAAAATTTCAGCAAGAAATGGATCAACTGGAAGATGATAATAATGATCTACAAAAGCCGACAGATTTACCGCGTGAGGAAGTTGATGAAGAAAGTATAGAAAAATATTTGAATGATGCCGAGGAAAATTTAGATAAAGGAGACAGGGAAAAGGCAAAAGAAAAACAGAAGAATGCTGCGCAGCAAATGAAGGAAATGAGCCAAAAAATGCAACAGCGTGCTATGCAGCAAAGTGGAGAAGAACTAAAGGCCGATATTGAAACCCTTCGACAAATATTAGATAATTTGGTAACATTTTCATTTCAGCAGGAGGAGCTTTTGGAGGATTTCAGTAAAATAGATATCAATAATCCGGGATATGCTGCCAGGCTTAGAAGACAAAACGATCTCAGGGAAAACTTTAGCCATATTGATGATAGTTTATATACCCTTGCGCTTAGCAATCCTATGATCACCGAAAAAATTACTAAAAGCTTAACCGATATTGAATTTGATATCGATAAATCTCTTGAGCGGCTTTCCGAGAATCAATTACCCCAGGGAACCGCGAGCCAGCAATATGTGGTAACCGGCGCAAATGATTTGGCTTATATGCTAAGTGAAATTCTGTCGATGATGCAACAACAGGCCAATCCGCAGTTAGGAAAAGGGCAGGGGGAGAATTCGGAATTTCAGCTTCAGGATATTATTAAGAAGCAGCAGGAAATTAATAAAGAATTTCAGGAGCAGGGAAAACAGCAAAAAGGAAAGCAGAATGAAGGGAAGACACCCGGAGAAGGAATGGGAGAAGGGGATATGGAAGGCTTGTTTGAGATTTATAAGGCTCAGCAGGAACTGCGGGAAAGCTTACAGGAATTAAATGAGAAAGAAGGTTCGCAACAGGGAAAGCAAATTGAAGAGCAAATGAAAGATGCCGAGAAACAACTTTTGGACAAAGGTTTTGATCCTGAAAACCTTCAGAAATTGCAGCAATTGGAACACGAATTGATGGAATATGAAGACGCGCGTTTGCAACAGGGAGAAAATAATAAGCGAGAGTCTGAAACCAATCTTCAGCAGTTTGATAACACGACTAAAGATCAAAGTATTAAGGCTAAAGAATATTTTAATTCTATAGAAATTTTAAATAGACAAAGCTTACCTTTGCGCGAAATTTATAAACAGAAAGTAAGAACCTATTTTGAGCGAACAGATAATTAATTTTTATTCGGAAAATGATTTCGAGTTTCAGGAGGAAAAATCTTTTGATACCTGGATTAGAAAAGTAATCTCATCAGAAGAGAAACAGCTTGGCGAGATAAACTATATTTTTTGTGACGATCATTATTTGTATAAGATTAATCTCAAATTTTTGGACCACGATACTTATACCGATATTATCTCTTTTGATAATTCTGAAGGAGATGAATTGAACGGTGATATTTTTATTAGTACAGATCGTGTTACTGAAAATGCAAAGGAGTATAATGTTGATTTTTCTGAAGAACTTAAAAGGGTTGTGATTCACGGGATTTTGCATCTCTGTGGTTATCCAGATAAAACTGAAAGTGAAGCCGCTTTAATGCGACAGAAGGAAGACGAAAAGATTGCATTGTTCCACGTGGAACAATAAATTTAGAAAGAAGAATTTTTATGTTCGAAAGTGAATATGATGTTATTGTAGTAGGTGCCGGTCACGCTGGAAGTGAAGCCGCGGCCGCAGCCGCCAATATGGGTTCTAAAACCTTGTTGGTGACGATGAACCTGCAGAATATTGCGCAAATGAGTTGTAATCCTGCGATGGGTGGGATTGCAAAAGGTCAAATTTTGCGTGAAATTGATGCGATGGGTGGTTACAGCGGATTGGTTAGTGACACCAGTGCCATTCAGTTTAAAATGCTTAACAAATCTAAAGGGCCTGCGATGTGGAGTCCAAGAGTGCAAAGCGACAGAATGATGTTTGCCGAGCATTGGAGACTTAGATTGGAGCAAACACCTAATCTAGATTTTTATCAGGAAATGGTTGCTGGTCTGATTTTAGAAGGCAACGAACTTAAAGGTGTAAGAACTTCTTTAGGGTTGGAAATTCGTGCTAAATCTGTGGTGCTTACCAACGGTACCTTTTTAAATGGATTAATTCATATTGGAGATAAAAATTTTGGTGGTGGTAGAGCGGGAGAAAAAGCTGCTACTGGAATCACAAAAGATCTTGTGGATGCAGGTTTTGAATCTGGTAGAATGAAAACCGGAACACCTCCTAGAGTAGATGGCAGATCTTTAGATTATTCTAAAATGGTGGAACAGCCAGGGGATGATGTTCCTTCTAAATTTTCTTTTTTAGATGAAACCCAACCATTAAAAAAACAGCGTTCCTGTTATATGACTTACACCTCTCCAGAGGTACATGAAATTCTTAAAGATGGCTTTGAAAGATCGCCAATGTTTAATGGACGTATTCAAAGTATTGGACCTAGATATTGCCCAAGTATAGAAGATAAAATAAACAGATTTGCAGATAAGGACAGGCATCAACTTTTTGTGGAACCCGAAGGATGGAATACGGTAGAAGTTTATGTAAATGGCTTTTCTACTTCGCTTCCCGAAGATGTTCAATTTAAAGCTTTAAAATCTGTAGCCGGATTTGAAAATGTGAAATTTTTCAGACCTGGTTACGCTATAGAATACGATTATTTTCCACCAACACAGTTGAAACATACATTGGAAACCAAGTTGGTTGAGGGACTGTATTTCGCGGGTCAAATTAATGGAACTACAGGTTACGAAGAAGCCGCTTGCCAGGGATTAATGGCTGGAATAAATGCGGCTCTAAAAGTTCAAGAAAAGGAGGAATTTATCATTAAGAGAAATGAAGCATACATAGGTGTTCTTATAGATGATCTTATTACAAAAGGTACAGAAGAGCCTTATAGAATGTTTACTTCCCGTGCTGAATACAGAACTTTATTACGTCAGGATAACGCCGATTTCAGATTGACCGAACGCTCTTATAAATTAGGTTTGGCTTCGGAAGAACGTATGCGAAAAATGGAAGAGAAGAAAGAAAAGTCTTCTGATTTTGTGAATTTCCTTAAGAATAAAAGTGTTTCTCACGAGGATGCAAATCCTATTTTAGAAGAGAATAATTCCTCTCCAATGAAGCAGAGTGATAAGATCTTTAAAATATTTTCTCGTCCAAATATTACGATGGAGGATGTTCGAAATTTCCCCGGAGTAGAGGAATATATTCAGCAGAATAATTTGAATACCGAGATTTTGGAACAGACCGAAATTCAAGTAAAATATTCTGGATATATTGAAAAGGAAAAGAACAATGCCGATAAATTGAATAGGCTGGAAGATGTAAAAATCCCTAATAGTTTTGATTATTCTAAGATCAAATCTATGTCTTTTGAGGCACGGGAAAAACTAAATAAAATTCAACCAACATCAATTTCACAGGCATCAAGAATAAGCGGGGTAAGTCCTAATGATATTTCCGTTTTATTGGTTTATATGGGAAGATAATTTTAAAAGTTCCACGTGGAACAATTTTCTTTTTATCAATTAAATCGCTATCAGATTTTAAAATAATTCGAGAAAGCTTTTAATTTTTTTAGTAATTATACTTTGCCAAATTCCTTTTAATGAGCGATAAAAATTTTCATTTAACCTGTAAAGATCATTTAGTTTCTGGGGAAGAATTTCAATTACAAAAGAGAAGTGATTTTGAAATATTAGAAACGATTCCAAAACCCGAAAATCTTTCGGCTTACTACGAAAGTGAAAATTATATTTCTCATACAGATTCGAGTAAAAGTCTTACCGATAAAATTTACCAGGCGGTTAAGAATTTTATGCTGCTGCAAAAATTGAAATGGGTCAATAAAGTTGCTAAAGGAAATAACTTATTAGATATCGGTGCCGGAACCGGAGATTTTTTACAAACTGCCAAAAGAAAGAAATGGAATATTGAAGGCATTGAACCAAATGCACAGGCAAGAAAGTTAGCGGCTGAAAAAGGGATTGAGCTTCAGCAAGAATTATCTTTCTTTGATGAAAATTCTTTTGATATAATTTCTATGTGGCACGTTTTAGAGCACGTTCCAAATTTCGATTTTCAGGTAAAAGAATTGTATCGCTTATTAAAACCAAATGGGGTAGCGGTTATTGCGGTTCCGAATTTTAAAAGTTTTGATGCCGAATACTACAAAGAATTTTGGGCGGCTTACGATGTGCCCAGACATCTTTGGCATTTTTCTCAAACTGGAATTACCTGGTTGTTCGAAAAACATAATTTTGAAAAGATTAAAACCAAACCTCTTCTTTTTGATTCTTTCTATGTGAGTTTACTTTCAGAAAAAAACAAAACAGGAAAATCAAATATGCTAAAAGCTTTTAAAACTGGTTTGGAATCAAATTTAAGAGCACAACGCACTTCAGAGTATTCTTCTCTTGTTTATTTCTTCCAGAAAAGCTGAAAAACGCATTTTAAGCTCATTTAAGCCTGTTTCGGCTTCATTATAATATACAATCAGGTTTATTTTGAGAAACAAGTTTATTTCTAAGCTATTTAATTCATTTTTCATCTATTAAATTTATCATTATAATTTTATATATAAGAATTTCTTATACATACTTCATAAGTCAGTTTTGATTTAAATCGAAAATTTAACTTTCATACATTTGCGGCAAACAAATTCAATTAATGATGAAAAAACTTTTAATGATTTTGGTAGTTGCTGTTTTGCTTACTTCCTGTGACCAGGAAAAAACGGCTTATGTAGATACCACAAAACTTATCCAGGAGTACAAAGAAATGAAAGATGTTGAAGCTGACTTTACTTCTAAATCAGATTCGGTAAAAAAACAATTAGATTCTATTGCCAGAGGGTTTCAGCAGGAAGTTCAGGCTTATCAACAGGAAATGAATTCTATGTCCCAGGCGCAACGCCAGGAAAAAGAGCAGGAATTAATGCAGAAGCAGCAAAGAATCCAACAGCAACAGCAAATGCAAGGCAATCGTCTTAGAGAGCAGAGCGATGCTGTTATAGATTCTATTGTAGATAAAGTAAAGGAATATGTAGCAGATTACGGCGAAGAGAATGGCTACACCTACATTTTTGGTTCTAACGAGTCTGCCAACATTATGTATGCGAAAGATGGGAAAGATCTAACCCAGGAAATACTTGATAATTTGAATGAGACTTATAACAAGAACTAGGCTTAAGTTCTGAGTTTTTAAAAAAGGTCTGAAAAGTAATTCTTTTCGTCAAGCTGAACTTGTTTCAGCTTCTAAGTTAATTTTAACCTAGATCCTGAAATAAATTTAGGATGACGAGTTTAGAAAACTTCTCAGACCTCTTTCTATTTTAAGACATTAAGTAAACTCCAAAGATCACTACGATAAAGTAGCCGGTTAAAGTAAAAGCACCAGCGTAATCTTTAGCAATTCTTTGTCCGAATAATAACATTAAAAGCGTGATAGCAGCCAGGACGCAAGAGTAAAGCGCTATTGTAGGATCATTATAAGCGATTAGCCAAATTATTCCCAGGATAGTGGCAAAACCTGTAATGATTTCAATTATCATAATTATTCCCACCATAAGCGGCACCTGCCCGGCAAGAAATGTTCCTGAAAAATGCTCTTTTAACCAGCCGGTATTTCCTTTGCAGTCTGCAGCTTTATCTATCCCAGATTGCAAAAATGTAATTAGAATAAATAATAGAATAAGAATTTCGGTAATATTTGCGTAAAGGTTCTCCATAATTTTAAGCGGCTTTTTTATGTAAATATCGGGTTAGTCTTATAGAAAGATCGGTGAGTATAATTTTTGCATTTCCGTTTCTTTCAATATGATAAATGGCTTCTTCAAGAGCTTCTATAATATCTTTTATATTATTTCCGTGAACAAAAGGCGCAAATTTCTCCAGTTTAAATCCAGGCGTTGCCGGTTCAAGATATACCAGTTTTTCGGCTTTATAATTCAGCATTAGGGCCTGGCGGAAAAAGTCTATACAATACAATAAAAAGTTCTTTTGAGATTCCCTGCCCATTCCTGCAATTTCTTCGCTCCAGGCGATAAGTTCAAGAACCGTAGATCGATTTCCTTTAGCTTTAAATGCACTACGTACCCAATTGATAAACCAGGTTTCAAATTGCTGATCTCCGCTATCTTTTTGCAATAAATGCAAAGCGCGGGTATAACTACCGTTGGCCTGGTGGGCAATTTTTAAAGCTTCGGGCTTACTACAATTTTCATTTTTTTCTAAAAATGCGGCAATTTCATCTTCCGGTAAAGGAGGGAAGTGTAATTTCTGGCAACGAGACCTTATGGTTTGTATAATTTGCTCTTCATCTTCGGTAACTAAAAGAAACAGCGTATTGTTTGGTGGTTCTTCTATTAATTTCAGCAATTTATTGGCAGCCGCGGTATTCATCTTTTCGGCCATCCAAATAATCATAATTTTAAATCCGCCTTCATAAGCTTTTAAGGAAAGAGATTTAACTACTTCCTGGGCTTCATCTACACCAATTTGACCTTGTTTATTTTCTATTCCAAGTTTTTGGTACCATTCAAATAAACTTCCGTAGGGATTGGTTTTTACAAATTCCCGCCATTCTTCTAAAAAGTGGGAAGAAACAGGATGTTTTTTTATTTTTTGATTGGCAGCGACTGGAAATGCAAAATGAAGATCGGGATGCGCCAATTTTTTAAATCGTTCATTACAATTGCTGTTTCCAGAATTGTTTTCTCCTTCCTTATTTTTGCAAAGTATGTATTGCGCGTAAGCAATAGCCAGAGGTAAAGTACCACTACCACTTTTTCCTACAAACAACTGTGCGTGGGGAACACGGCCATTATCTACCGTTGTGGTAAGATGTTTCTTTAAATGCTGTAAACCTATTATTTTTTCAAAAAGCATAAGCAAATATAAAATTTATATACACTTTAATGTCTTCGGAAAAATTTATATTTGTAAATAGCGTATGCTGAATAAAAGCCGATTGGGCTTAATCTTAATCAACCAAACCATATTTTTGGTTCTAAAAAATGAAATGAAAAATGAAGACTTTAAACGATTTTAATTTTAAAGACAAACAGGCATTAATAAGAGTAGATTTTAATGTTCCATTAAATAAAGATCAGGAAGTAACTGATGCTAATAGAATTGAAGCTGCAAAGCCTACTATTCTTAAAATTTTGGAAGATGGTGGGAGCGTTGTTTTAATGTCGCATCTTGGCAGGCCAGAAGGCAGAGAAGAAAAATATTCTTTAAAACATATTGTGAAAAAAGTCGCAGAGGTTATTGGGGTAGAACCCAAATTTGTGAACGATTGTGTTGGAGATGAAGTTAAAACTGCAGCCGATAATTTACATCCAGGTGAAATTTTATTACTGGAAAACCTTAGATTTCATAAGGAAGAAAAAGGTGGGGACGAAGATTTTGCAAAACAACTCTCGCAACTTGGAGATATTTATGTAAACGATGCCTTTGGTACCGCACACCGTGCTCACGCATCTACTACTATTGTTGCCAAATATTTTGACGATAAATGCTTTGGATATTTATTGGAAAAAGAAATTAAAAACCTTGATAAGGTACTTCACAGTAAAGAAAAGCCGGTAACTGCGGTTTTAGGTGGCGCTAAAGTTTCGTCTAAAATCACCGTAATTGAAAATATTCTTGATAAAGTAGATCATTTAATTATTGGTGGGGGAATGGCCTATACTTTTATCCTTGCCAAGGGAGGTAAAATAGGAAATTCTCTTGTAGAAGAAGATAAACAGGAATTAGCTCTGGAGATTCTTAAAAAAGCCGAAGCCAAGAATGTACAGGTTCATCTTCCCGTAGATTCTATAATTGCCGATAGTTTTTCTGAACAGGCTTCTACAGATACCGCTAAAATCAATGAAATTCCCGATGGTTGGATGGGACTTGATGCCGGGCCAGAAAGTATCCAAAATTTTGATGCAGTAATCCAGGAATCAAGAATTATTCTTTGGAATGGGCCGCTTGGTGTATTTGAAATGGATAAATTCTCAAAAGGAACTATTGCTTTAGGAAATTCTATTGCTGAAGCTACCCAAAATGGTGCTTTCTCTTTAGTAGGAGGTGGAGATTCTGTAGCCGCGGTTAAAAAATTCGGTTTTGAAGATAAAGTAAGCTATGTTTCTACAGGCGGTGGTGCTATGTTAGAAATGTTAGAAGGAAAATCATTGCCCGGTATTGAGGCAATAGGGAAATAAAACGTACTAAAATCTAAGATTTTACGTTCTTTTTTAAATATTGAATAATTATGGGCAGGTATATAATTTTATCTCTTGTATTCCTTTTTGGGATTAGCCTTCAGGCGCAGGAAGAGGAGAAGGGGAAGCAGGTAGAGAAAGCTAATTTTAGGGTGCAGATCTTCCAGAAGGTAGATAGCAATGAAATTATTCTTGCTCATCCCGACCCGGAGTTCAAAAATAAGTTACCAATTTCGGCTGTGATCAGGGATTCTTCTGCGGTTTCGTTAGAAGATCTTCCCCGCGCAGCCAAAATTGATTCTGTTTGGAAAGCACAGCTAACCAATTCAGATCTTTTTGATGAGATGTATAAAAGCATCAGGGAACAGGATTATGAAGATGAAGTAAACAAAGAGCTTCCCACCGATACTTTAAAAGCCAGGTTAGCGAAATTAAATGCCCGCACGCCGTTTAACGTAGAATACCATCCCGTACTGGAAAGTGTTATTAATTCCTATTTAAAACGCAATAAGAAGGCTATGGAGCGTCTTATGGCGTTAAGTGAATACTACTTCCCAATGTTTGAGCAACAGCTGGATCGTTATGATATTCCGCTGGAGATAAAGTACCTGGCCATTGTAGAATCGGCTTTAAACCCAAGAGCAAAATCCTGGGTGGGCGCTACGGGCCTTTGGCAATTTATGTACAGAACAGGAAAAGCTCACGGACTTGATGTAAGCAGCTATGTTGATGACCGTATGGATCCGCAAATGTCTACGGAAGCCGCTGCAAAATACCTGGCAAACCTATATAAATCTTTTGAAGACTGGGATTTGGTTTTGGCTTCTTATAATTCTGGTCCGGGAAATGTTTCAAAAGCAATTAGACGTAGTGGTGGCTCGAACAATTATTGGGAGTTAAGACGATTTTTACCACGAGAAACTGCAGGATACGTTCCTGCTTTCCTAGCCACACTTTACCTTTTTGAGTATGCCGATGAACACAACTTCCAGCCGCAAGGGCCGGACATTGCCTTTTTTGAAACCGACACAATAAAAGTAAAAAAGTTGATCACCTTCGATCAAATTTCTAAGGTTACCGGGGTAGAAAAAGAAATGCTTCAGTTTTTAAATCCTAGTTACAAACTGGATGTTATTCCATTTGTAGAAGATGAAAATTATATGCTAAGGCTTCCGGCCACCGCAAGCGGTGCTTTTGTAAGTAATGAAGCTGCTATTTATAATTTTGCCGAAGAAGATATTAAAAATAAAGCAGCAGCTTTTCCTGAGTTTGTAAAAGCAGATGAACAAATAAGGTATCGTGTAAAAAGCGGTGATTATTTAGGAAAAATTGCAGAACGTTACGGGGTTGGAGTAAGCAGTATTAAGCGATGGAATAATTTAAGAGGTAATAATTTAAGAATAGGGCAATATATTACTATTTATCCGCGAAAACCCGGTACAGAAGCTCAAAATACATCTACGGCAAGTAGCCAAAACAATAAAGAAAAAACCTATACCGTGAAGAAAGGAGATTCGCTTTGGAGTATTTCCCGTAAGTTTCCGGGAGTTACGGTACAGAATTTGAGGGCTTGGAATGATATGGGTAATAACAGCCTAAAACCCGGGATGGAACTTAAACTTTCCAAGGGTTAATCATTTCAAACCAAACTAATAAAAATGAAAAAAACATTATTCCTTCTATTCAGTTTAGTTTTTCTCGTTTCATGTAACGAAAACGGCGATAAAACAGAAGAACGTATCCTTTCAGACTCTTCCGGAAATATTAATCAAATCACCCTAATTATTGAGAATGAATTATGGGAAGGCCCGGTAGGCGAAGCCATTAGAGATAATTTTGCAGCTATGGTAGAAGGATTGCCCCAGGAAGAACCATTGTTTTCTTTAAGCCAGATACCGCCAGAAACCTTTAGCGGATTTGTTAGAAAAAATCGTTCTTTTATTTCCGTTCAGGAAGGGAAAGAGGCTGAAGCCAGAATTATTAAAGATCTTTATGCCCGGCCACAAACCGGTGCAATAATCTCTGGAGAAAGCGAAGAAGAACTAATTCATATAATTAATGAAAGTTCAGAGAAAATGGTTTCTGCCTTTAAAGAAACTGAAATGAAGGAGAAGCAACGCCGAATGAAAAAATCGCTTAAAAAAGATGGAAAGCTGGAAGAAAAATTCGGTTTATCCTTAGATTTTCCATCGGCTTATAGATACGCCTTAGAAGAAGAAGATTTTGTTTGGATTAGAAAGGAAATTCCAAAAGGAAATATGGAAATTCTTATTTATGAGGTACCCATCAGTCAAATTGAAGCCGACACCAATACTATTGGAAATATTATAAAAATGCGCGATTCTATTGGAAAAGCTCATATTCCCGGCCCTACTGAAGGAACTCATATGATTACCGAAGAAGCTTACGCTCCTTATCTTTTTGAGACAGAAATTGATGGTAAATTCGCGTATGAAACCCGTGGAACCTGGGAAGTAAAAGGCGCTTTTATGGCGGGACCGTTCTTAAATTATGCAATTAAAGATGAAGCCAATAATCGCTATTTGGTAGTAGAAGGTTTTGTTTTTTCTCCCTCAAGAGGCAAACGTGATAATATGTTTGAAATAGATGCTATCCTGCAGTCTGCAGATATTGAATAGCACAAATTAAAATACAAATAAAAAGCCCGAACTTTAAAATTCGGGCTTTTTTTATAAGGTAGTTATTGTCTATTTCTTTTCTTCTGAAAAGTTCTTATCATCAGAAGTAACTGGCTTTTCGCCGTTTTCGTCTTTAGAAGCGTCTTTAAATTCTTTAATTCCACTACCTAAACCTCTCATCAATTCAGGAATTTTTCGACCTCCAAATAGTAGCAATATTACCACAACAATTAAGATAATTTGCGGGGCACCAATAGCTAATGGTAAAATAAGTGCATTCATAACGTATAATTTTGATATTACAAACTTAACAAGAATTAAATAATTACAACGTTAATATGGCTTAAATTTAAGTTTTAGTTGTGGGGTATTATAAAACGGGAAGGCAATTTTATTGAAAATCTTATTTTTTCTCTCTAAAAGATCCAATTTGGACCTAAGTTTGAGAACTTCACTAAACAGGCGAAAATTTTAATTTAACTTTGTAAATGTAATATGGCAGAAAATAAAAAAGAGAGAAAAAAATTCACCAAAAAGTTACTTCATAAATACCGAATGGTAGTTTTGAATGAAGATACTTTTGAGGAAAAGCTTTCTTTTAAATTAACCCGCCTCAATGTTTTTGTAACGATCACGCTAAGTGCAATAATTTTAATTGCAGCCACTACTTTTATAATTGCTTTTACTCCGCTTAAAGAGTACATACCCGGCTATTCTTCGGCTCAGTTAAAAAGACAGGCTTCTGAGCTGGCTTATAAGTCAGATTCCCTTCAGCAGGTTTTAAAGCTGAATAATCAATATTTAAGTTCAATTAAAAATGTACTTACCGGGAAAGCAGATACCTCCAGTTTAAGTAGAGATTCTATGGTAGAAAACCCTATAATGGGCCAGGAAATTGAAGCTATAGAACCTTCCCGGGCAGACTCCCTGTTACGAGAAGAAGTAGCGCAGGAAGACAAATACAATGTTTTACCCTCGGCTACAGATAATATTGACTTTTCTCTATTTCCGCCGGTAAAAGGTTCAATTTCTGAAGCTTATGATGCTAAAGAAAAACATTACGCAGTAGATATTGTAGTTGCAAAAAACACTCCGGTTAAATCGGTGGCCGATGGGCGTGTAATTTTTGCAGAATGGACTACAGAAACCGGTTATGTAATAATTATTAAGCACGAATATGGCTTATTGTCGGTTTACAAACATAACGCATCTATAGCCAAAGAACAGGGGGAGAATGTAAGAAGGGGAGAGGTAATTGCCACTGCAGGATCTACCGGAGAATACACCACCGGCCCACATTTGCATTTTGAACTTTGGAACGAAGCCGTGCCTGTAGACCCTACAGATTATATTGATTTTGATTAATAAATCACGACCTTTGTAGCACCAAAGGTATTTCTGAAATTTAAAATACCAATTAATTCAATAAACCTATGTCTTTAAAGTCGTTTGGAGCAAAGATTTTTGCCAATTATATACGCAAAAAAATAGATAAATGGGCTTCCCAACCTGAAGCCACTCAGCAAAAAGTATTCAGGGAGCTTATTGAAAAAGGCAAAGACACGCAGTTTGGCAAAGATCACGATTTTAAAAACATCAAAACTTATAAAGATTTCATCCAAAATGTACCAATTCGCGATTACGAAGAATTGCGCTTTTATATAGATAAAATGGTAGCTGGCGAAGAAGATATGTTATGGCCGGGTAAACCTTTATACTACGCAAAAACTTCTGGTACTACAAGTGGTGCCAAGTATATTCCACTTACAAAAGATTCTATGCCTTCGCACATTAACGCGGCCCGAAATGCGATTTTATGTTATATCGCTGAAACCGGAAATGCAAAATTTGTAGATGGAAAAATGATCTTCCTCCAGGGAAGTCCGGAGATGGAAGAGAAAAATGGAGTAAAATTAGGTCGCTTATCAGGGATCGTGGCGCATTACGTGCCTTCCTATCTTCAGAAAAATAGAATGCCCAGCTGGGAAACCAATTGTATTGAAGATTGGGAAACCAAGGTAGATGCCATTGTAGAAGAAACCCGAAACGAAAATATGAGCGTTATTAGCGGTATTCCATCCTGGGTGCAAATGTATTTTGAAAGACTTCAGCAAAAAACCGGGAAGAAGGTTGGTGAGCTTTTTCCTAATTTCGATTTGTTTATTTATGGCGGCGTAAATTATGAACCTTACCGTTCAAAATTTGAAAACCTAATTGGTAGAAAAGTAGATAGCATTGAACTTTACCCGGCTTCAGAAGGATTTTTCGCTTTTCAGGATAAACAAACCGAAAAAGGAATGTTACTGCAACTCGATTCCGGTATGTTTTATGAATTTGTAAAAGCCGATGAATTTTATGAAGAAAATGCGAAACGGCTTACTATTGGCGAGGTAGAAACCGGTGTAAATTATGTAATATTGGTTTCTTCAAATGCCGGTCTTTGGGCATATAATATTGGCGATACGGTGCAGTTTACAAGCACAAAGCCTTACCGGGTAATTGTTTCAGGCAGGATAAAACATTTTATTTCGGCCTTTGGAGAGCACGTTATTGCCAAGGAGGTAGAAGAAGCTATTCAGGAAGCCACTGCAGCTACAAATGCAAGAATTAGCGAGTTTACCGTGGCACCGCAAATTACCCCAGAAAATGAAGAATTACCTTACCACGAATGGTTTGTAGAATTTGAAAAAGAGCCTGAAGATTTATCTAAATTCAGTAAAATTCTGGATAAAAGTCTTCAGCAGCAAAATTCTTACTATTTTGATCTTATTAAAGGAAAAATTCTTCAGCCATTAAAAATATCAAAAGTTCCGGAAAATGGTTTTCAGCAGTATATGAAATCTATTGGAAAACTGGGCGGACAAAATAAGTTGCCGCGCCTGGCCAACGATCGTAAAATTGCTGAAGTCCTGGAAAAAATTATAAAAGCATAACAAAAAAATGATAAACCTAAAATTACTAGGCCGTACCCGCGCCCAAGAGAGTACCCACGCGATAGAGCGTATGTATATTACAATGCGCCACCTTTTTAATCGTGGTTTTTATAAACCTATGGGCGTTTCGGGAGAGACCTTAAGGGAAGCTTTACTTATACTTCGCCCCGAAATTTACGGCTCTATAGCCGATGATAAAGCTGAATTAAGCGGATTACTTTATGTTATAGACCGTTTACCAAAAGGAATTGAAGAATGCAGGTTTATAAATCTTACCAGTGATGAAGGCTATGGGAATTCGCATTTTAAGCCTATTGTTCCGCCAAAGCGCCGGCGAAACTGCTATAGGATAGACGATGAGCAAATGAATATTGAAATAACCCGTGGCCGTTCTGAAATCTATGATATTCTTACACACCTTACTTTTCTGTTCGTAGAATCTCATAAAATAATGCGTCGCGTAATTATAGATGAAGAAGGTAGCGTTACCAGAGATTGGCAGAAACTGGAAAAAGCTGTTTTGCAGGAAGAACCTTTAGACCAGGCACAACGCGAAATTGCTTTAACTCACACCGCCAATATTTTAGGCCGAACTTTCTTTGAAGTTCAGGATATTTATCCAAAATTCTCATTACCGGGAAATCCAGAACGTTTCTTAAATATAATCTACTGGTTAGGGAAACTCGCTATTGCAGAAACCATAAATAACGATAAAAGGATTATTACTTTTAGTCCCGTTTTAAGAGAACGCTTAGGGCACCATATTCACGGTGAAATTTGGGCCGATAACATTAAGCAACATCTCATAAAAGAGAATTTAATGCACCGCCCTTTACACATTATTAGTGCGAATATGCATAGTGTAATGAACACGCTTTATACTCCTTCAGCCTTAAAAACCGAACTTAAAAAGAAAAAACCACTGGAGATTTACGAATTGCTTAGTAATACTGCCAACGGCGATTTACGCAGCAAAGTAATGAAATCGGCTTTAGATAATGGGATGACGTTTTTAGATGATAAAAGCGGAACCAATATAGATGTGCAAATCTTTGATACAGCTAAACTAAACGGTAAATACGGAAGCTGGGATATTAAAACCGAAGAAGAAGCTCCGGTAATTATCGTGATGGATTATGCTTTTGGTGAGCAGGCTTATGAAACTATGGATGAACTGCTGAAACCATACAATTTTGAAGGAAATGAGATAAAAATGAATGTAGAATCTATCTCCATTATGGGAAAAGCCGGTATCCTGGAAGGAGGAAAAGGAGATATTATGATTCCTTCTGCACATTTATTTGAAGGCACCGCAGATAATTATCCGTTTAAAAATGAACTTAGTCCGGCCGATCTTGAAGGTAGCGGAATTGATATTGTAGACGGTGCTATGATCACTGTTTTGGGAACTTCGCTTCAAAACCGGGATATTCTTAAATTTTTCCACGATTCTACCTGGAATGTTAGCGGGCTTGAGATGGAGGGCGCACATTACCAAAAAGCCATACAGGCGGCTTCCAAATTACGCGGAAGCATAGATAGCGAAGTTAAAGTTAGATATGCCTATTACGCCTCAGATAATCCGCTGGAAACCGGTAGCACCCTGGCATCAGGAGGACTTGGAACTACCGGGGTAAAACCCACTTATTTAATTACTGAAAAAATCCTGGAACAAATCTTTAAATCTTAGTTTATGAAAGTTGAAGAATCACCATTAAAAGACTGTTTTATAATAAAACCCGATATTTTTCGGGATAAAAGGGGCCTTTTTCTGGAGAGCTATCACAAGAAAAAATTTATAGAATTAACCGGGATAGAAAAGGAATTTGTTCAGGATAATCAATCTATTTCCAAAAAAGGGGTTTTACGTGGGTTGCATTATCAAACCGGGGAATTGGCACAAACCAAGTTGGTACGTGCTATTTATGGCAAAGTGCTGGATGTGGTGGTAGATTTACGGCCAGAATCGCCAACTTTTAAACAAAGTTTCAAAATAATTCTTGACGATGAGAATTTATATCAGCTCTATATTCCAAAAGGATTTGGGCACGGCTTTGTAACCCTGTCTGAAACTTCGGTTTTTGCTTATAAATGCGACGAATATTACTATCCGGGTTACGAAGCAGGTGTTATTTTTAACGACCCCGATTTGGCAATAGACTGGGGCTTTCCTGAAGAAGATATGATAATCTCAGATAAAGATTTAAAACAACCGCGATTAAAAGAGATTTTTAAATGAAAAATATTCTCGTTACCGGTGCCAATGGACAATTAGGAGCTTGTTTTAAAAAGATTTCGGGGAATTATCCTAATTTTCATTTCGTTTTTAAATCTTCTGCAGAAGCTGATATTACCAATAAATCGAAATTACAGAGACTTTTTGCTGAGGGGAATTTTGATTGGGTTATTAACTGCGCAGCTTACACGAATGTTGAAAAAGCCGAATCTGAAGAAGAGAAAGCTTTTAAAATTAATGCTGAAGCTGCCAAACATCTCGCTGAGCTTTGTAATGAAAATCAGGCGAAATTAGTTCATTTTTCCACCGATTATGTTTTCGACGGGAAAGCTGAAAAACCTTATATAGAAACCGATAAGACAAATCCTATTAACGTCTATGGCGCTTCAAAATTAAAGGGAGAACAGTTAATCGCTGAGGTTTTAAAAGAACATTTTATTTTAAGGACTTCGTGGCTGTATTCAGAATTTGGTCATAATTTTTATAAAACTATCCTTCGAAAAATAGACGAAAAAGCTGAATTAAATATCACCACTTCTCAAACCGGAACACCAACAAATGCTAATGATCTGGCTAAATTTGTTTTGGAAATAATCGCTTCAGAAAATAATGATTTTGGCTTGTATCATTTCAGCAATTTGGGCGAAGCTACCTGGTATGGTTTTGCAAAAGCAATTTTAGAATTTACGGGAAATTCAGAAGAAATTCGGTTAAACGAAAGCAACAATTTTAAAACTATTGCCGCAAGACCGGAATATAGCGTGTTAGATAAAAATAAAGTTCAGGAGAAATTTCATAAGAAAATTCCGGAATGGAAGGCAAGCCTTAAAGCACTCATCCTTTCGTAAATCTCATAAAATTTGAGTAATTTTCACACAAACTTCAGGAATGGCAAAAAGAATACTCATTACCGGGGCTGCCGGCTTTTTAGGCTCTCATTTATGTGATAGGTTTATTAAAGAAGGTTATGAAGTTATTGCAATGGATAACCTTATTACCGGAGATTTAAAGAATATCGAGCATCTTTTTAAACTGGATAATTTCGAGTTTTTTCATCACGATATCACCAAATTTATTCACGTTCCCGGTGAGTTAGATTATATTCTTCATTTTGCTTCTCTTGCAAGTCCCATAGATTATTTAAAAATTCCCATTCAAACCTTAAAAGTAGGTTCGGTGGGGACTTTACATTGCCTAGGTTTGGCAAAAGAAAAGAATGCCAGGATTTTGATCGCTTCTACCTCTGAAGTTTATGGGGATCCTCAGGTTCATCCACAAAATGAGGAATATTACGGAAATGTAAATACAATTGGACCACGCGGAGTTTATGATGAGGCCAAGCGATTTCAGGAATCTATAACAATGGCTTATCACAGATTTCACGGTTTAGAAACCAGGATTGCGCGTATTTTTAATACTTACGGTCCCAGGATGCGATTAAACGATGGTCGGGTAATTCCTGCATTTATTGGTCAGGCCTTGCGGGGTGAAAACCTCACCATTTTTGGTAATGGCTTGCAAACGCGCTCGTTTTGTTATGTAGACGATCAAATTGAGGGAATTTATCGTTTATTATTAAGCGATTATCCAGATCCTGTGAATATTGGAAATCCAGATGAAATCACTATTAAAGATTTCGCCGAAGAAATTTTAAAACTTACCGGAACCGAGCAAAAAGTGGTTTATAAAGAACTTCCGGAAGACGATCCTTTAAAAAGACAGCCAGATATTAGTCGGGCAAAAGAGGTTTTAGGCTGGGAGCCTAATGTTTCCCGTAGTGAAGGAATGAAAATTACTTACAATTATTTCAAAAATCTAAGTCCCGAAGAATTAGAGAAAAGCGAGCACAAAGATTTTTCCAATCATATAAGGCGATAATCAAGTTATGGAGAATCTCCTGGTTTCAGTAATTATGCCCGCTTTTAATGCGGAAAATTTTATTGAAGCTGCGGTAAATTCTGTAATTGTTCAAACTTACTCCAACTGGGAATTGTTTATTATCGATGATGCCTCAACAGATACTACGCTTTCTAAAGCTGAAAAATTTGCAAAGCAAGATTTCCGAATTAAAATACTTCAAAATCAAAATAATTTCGGCACAGGAATAAGTCGAAATAAAGGAATTAAAGCCGCTCAGGGCGATTTTATAGCTTTTTTGGATGCAGATGACCAATGGAAACCGGGAAAGCTGGAAATTCAGCTTAAATTGATGCAGCAGCAGGATGTTGCGGTTTGTTTCTCCAGTTATTTACAAATAGATGAAAATGGAAATACCAGAAACGAAATTATAGAAGCACTGCCCGTTTTAACTTATCAAAAATTGCTTAAATCAAACTACCTCGGCAACCTCACGGGGATTTACAATACTAAAAGACTAGGAAAGATCTACGCCCCTGAATTAAGGAAAAGGCAGGATTGGGCACTTTGGCTGGAAGCCGTTGAAAAAGGTGGGCCGGCGATAGGAATTCAAAAGTGTTTAGCAAAATACCGGGTGAGAAAAGGCTCTATTTCAAGAAATAAAGTTGAGATGCTTAAATTTAATTTCAACATTTATCACAAGTTTTTAGGTTTTAGTTTCCCTAAAAGCCTTAGTTATATGCTGGTTTTTCTAAAGGAACATTTCTTTGTTAAGCCTAAACAGGTAAAAAAGATTTAGAATAATTTACGTCATCCTGAATTTATTTCAGGATTTATGTTTTGGCCAACCACCCTTTTCTTCAGCTTCGTTAAATTCATTCCCTCCTTTATAAGTAGGGGAGCTTTTTATAAATATATTCGTGAATTCGTGGCCGAAAAACCGGGGGAGTTTTTACCAGGAAATGCTACAAATCTGAAGTAAACTGCTTTAATTTCCCGCTTTTACTACGGGTAAGTTTATCCTTTCTTTCAAAAATCACCTTTAGATTTTTACCCACGTAGGTTTCAATGGCCATTAAAATTTTTTGCTTTTGGTTTTCAGAAAAATCAATTTGACTCACATACTCAATTTTAAAAGAATCCTGGGTATTTTGATTAATCACAAACTCCTTGATACTGCCATTATCTTCAATAATGCTTTTGGTTACATAATAAAAAGTAAGTCCCGGCACCACTTTCCCATCGGGAAGGGTGGCGATATCATTTGTTCGCCCAATTAATTTCTCAAGAATTGGCTTTTTCAAGGTGCTTTTTTTTGAAAGTACGCCGGTATCTCCAATATCGTATCTAATCATTGAATGGGCTTTATTATACAATGAAGTAATTACAATTCGTCCTTCAGTGCCATTTGGTACAGGATTGTTATTCTTATCAAGAATTTCAACAAAAAGATCTTCTGAATTTACTATCCATTCATTTTCCTTATTTTCAAAGGCTATAAGGCCAACTTCACTGGCGCCATATTCGTTCACTACAGGAACTCCAAAAACTGCTTTCATCAGTTTTTTATCTTCTTCAAATAACCTTTCAGAAGTGACTATAGAAAGTTTTAAATTGGGGCAAACTTCTTTTAAAATTAGGTTTTTGTTTTTAAGAAATTTTGCGAAAAGCAAAACTGCGCTGGTGTACCCGTTTATATAGCTAAAGTTTGATTTTTGAAAACGCTTCAGAAATTTTTCCATTTTCTTCTCGCTCAGGTCAAAAATGGGGAATCTTCGCCGTAGACTAATTCGGTCTTTAATTCGTTCCTGGATATTTCCGTAGAAATCTAGTGGAATTCCATAAAACCTGGCCTGTAAAGATTTGTTGAGATCAATATCGTGCCATTGGTAACGATCCTGAAATCCTGCCCAGCTTAGTGCGTGGGCAAATTTATCTTTGGCGAAAATAAAGGGCGTACCGCTGCTGCCCGAAGTTTTTCCGATATAAGCAGTGGATTTAGAAAAACCTTTGCTCAGGCGGTTTTCAAGTTTTTGCTGTAGATCGGTTTTGGCCATTACCGGCACTTCGTTCCAATTAGAAAATGAACTCTTTCCGAAGAAATTTTTATAAAAATGATTATTATTTAAGTGATATTCAACAATTTCCCAGCGTTTTTCACTAAGGTAATATTCATAATTTTCTGCGGGAATTTTCTGTATTTCCTGTAGTACTTTTTGCGCCCGGTTTATGGGAAATTTATTAAGCTGCAACGAAAGTTTAAACCAGTCCAAGGGCGAAAAAGCTTTTTTATAAGAAATAATTGGTGCTTCAATTTACAAACAATTATTTTTGGTGCATAACTAAAATGACTTCAGGATGAAAATTTTAATTCTCGGCGCCGGCGGACGCGAACATACATTTGCTTACAAACTGGCTCAAAGCCCAAAATGTTCTCAACTTTTTGTGGCACCGGGTAACGCGGGAACCGCTGAAATTGCAGAAAACATTGATCTAAAAGTAACCGATTTTAAAGCGATTAAAGATTTTGTGCTGAAGGAAAAAATTGAAATGCTGGTAGTAGGTCCCGAAGATCCTTTGGTAGAAGGAATCACCGATTTCTTTGCGGAAGATGATGCGCTAAACAGCGTAAAAGTTATTGGCCCATCTAAACGAGGGGCGCTTTTAGAAGGAAGTAAAGAGCGTGCAAAAGAGTTTATGGCGATGCATAAAATTCCAACCGCGACCTACGAGAGTTTTACCGAAAAAAGCCTTGAAGCCGGAAAGGAATTTTTGGAAACTTTAAATCCGCCGTATGTTTTAAAAGCCGATGGACTCGCAGCTGGAAAAGGAGTTTTAATTATTAACGATCTGGAAGAGGCTAAACAGGAACTTCAAAATATGCTGGCCGAAAAGAAATTTGGGGCGGCCAGCGCCAAAGTGGTCATTGAAGAATTTTTAGACGGAATTGAATTAAGCGTTTTTGTACTTACTGATGGGAAAAATTACAAAATCTTACCAACCGCCAAAGATTACAAACGAATAGGAGAAGGAGACACCGGCCTAAATACAGGCGGAATGGGCGCTATTTCTCCCGTTCCATTTGTAGATGATGAATTGATGCAAAAAATTGAAGAACGCATCGTAAAACCAACGGTTAATGGTTTGCAGGAAGAAGATATAGACTATAAAGGTTTTGTTTTTATCGGTTTAATTATGGTGAAAAACGAACCTTATGTTATAGAATATAATGTGCGCATGGGCGACCCGGAAACTGAAGTTGTACTGCCCCGAATTAAATCAGATTTAGTAGAGATTTTTGAAAAAGTTTCTGAAGAAAAATTAAACGAAATTTCTTTAGAAATAGATGAACGTGCAGCCACAACGGTAATGTTGGTATCTGGCGGTTATCCTGAAGCTTACGAAAAATCTAAAGAAATCACAGGGTTTGATAAAGTTGAAGAATCCATAGTTTTCCACGCGGGAACCAAATTTGAATGCGATAAAGTAGTAACCAGTGGTGGAAGGGTGATTGCGGTTACTTCTTTTGGGAAAGATTACAAAGAAGCACTAAAAAAATCTTATCAAAATGTAGAAAAGCTACATTTCGATAAGATGTATTATAGAAAAGATCTTGGCTTTGATTTATCCTAAAAACGAGTGTGCTGTAGGATCACGATCTTCATCATTCACTTCGTTGTAGTGCTTTAATTGCTTCATCCAATAAGCAAAAGCAGCCAAACCAACTAAAATAAAGATGAAGTTTAAGGCGTTTGCAGCCCACCAGGAATCAAGCTCCAGCGATCTTAAAGCATCTAAAGGAACAAATAATATTTCCTCGAATAAATAGGCGATACCTTCAAATATATCTCTTAACATTTTTAGTGTATTTTAAGTTCAAATTATTTCAAAGCGATATTAAATTACCTTTGAAGGCGTTCAATAACTAACTTTGGTGTATTTAAGATTACAAAAATATAAAAAACCACAATGCTAACAAGCTTTTTTGGCAAATCAAAACCGGTAAATGGGGTTGCGATCACCGTTTTTCTCATTATATTTTTTATTATCGCTAATTTTAGGGAGTGGTTTTTAGATTTTAACCTATTATTTTTTCTTGAAAAACTGGCGGTTTTATTATCACTTATTTTAAGTGTTTTTACCCTTAATTTTATTGCCAAGAAAAATGAACTTACCCAGCGTAGTGCCTATAAAATCTTGTTTTTTGTAATTTTCACAGCTTCATTTTTTGCACTTTTAAGAAATCACCAGGTGATATTTGCCAATTTATTGGTACTACTGGCTTTTAGAAGAATTATTAGCTTAAAATCTAAAAAAGTAATGCAGAAAAAGGTTTTTGATGCTACCTTTTGGATTTTTATCGCATCACTTTTTTATTTTTGGTCTATTTTATTCCTGGTGGTGGTGTATGCCGGGATCTTATATTATCTTCCAAAACCTAAAAACTGGTTAATTCCCCCAATTGCAGCTTTAGCGGTTGCGCTCTTAACGCTTGGTTTTCATATTATTGCTTACGACCAGTTTTATACATTTTCGCAGTGGTTTGAATGGAGTAATTTTGATTATTCCAATTATCAAAACCTCGAAATTCTTATTCCCGTAAGTATTATTTTGACTTTGGCACTTTGGACACTTGTCCAGTTTTTTGCAGTGGTGAGCAAGGCAAGCGTCTCCATGAAGCCTTCCCTAAACCTGGTTTTGCTAAGTTTACTCACCGCGGTGGCGGTTGCTATTTTTGCGCCTACCAAAGATGGTAGCGAACTTATTTTCTTTTTTGTACCGCTTAGTATAATCACTTCTATTTATTTTGATCAAAGAGAAGACAAAGTCTTTCGGGAAGTTTTGCTGGTTTTGCTTATCTTAATGCCTTTGTGTATTCCTTTTATTTTTTAAATGAATTTACCGGCAATTTAGACCGAATTAAAAAAGCGCTGCAAATACCAGTATCGCTGGTTTCGTAAGCAAATTAATTCGTGGGACAGGCTGTCTTCCTTTGTTTATTCTACTTCAAATTGGGATAAATTAAACGAGCAAATTGCCTTAATTATCGCTACTGAAAAGTTAGACGAAAAGCAATTTTTCCAGTATTGCAGTAATCTTACAGCTTCTGGAGTGCCATGGCCGTGGAGCATATATTTGCCGAAATGAAAGAAGTTATTCCCAATAAAAACCCAAAAAATCGAAAAATTGATTTTAATTTCTTAGGAAATGATTTCGATTTAAAAACAAGTGTTTTCCCAAAAGCGTTTAGTCGTTCCCTTGAATTTGCAAAAAATAATCCTGAAACTCTGATTTCCTGGTTATATAAAAACCAAAGCAAACAAAGCCGTTTTCATCTTGAAAATCGATTATTCTTAATAGTTTATGCTGAAGATGGACAGCATTGGAAGATAAAGGCTGAAATTTCTTTTTTGAAGCAGGTGATTGAAAAATATGTTGCTATTTTTGAAAATTCACAACTAAAAGAATTCCAATTTCAGCAAGGAAAAACCACTTTTGCTGACGTGATCTGGGCAGTAAAATGAATTATATAGGTTCTAAACATAAGCTTGGTAATTTTATAAAATCTACGGTAAAAGAAGTGGTTGGCGAAGATCTGTCTCAAATGGTTTTTTGCGATCTTTTTGCCGGTACAGGCAGTGTGGGCAGGAATTTTAAAACTTCGGTAAAATCGGTTCTTGCTAACGATGTAGAATATTACAGTTATGTTTTACTCAAAAATTATATTGAAAATCATCAGAAATTAGATTCTGAAGACCTCCTCGTTAAATTAAATAAGCTGGAAGGAAAACCGGGTTTTATCTTTGAAGAATACAGCGAAAACGGAAAATCTAACCGACTTTATTTTTCTGAAGCAAATGGAAAGAAAATTGACGCGGTTAGGCAGCAAATTGAAAATTGGAAATTGAATAATGAAATAGGGAAAAACCAGTATTTTTTCCTTTTAGCTTCATTATTAGAAAGTGCCGATAAAGTGGCAAATACCGCTTCAGTCTATGGCGCATTTTTAAAAAAGGTAAAACTTTCGGCCCAAAAAGAATTAGTATTAAGACCAGCAAACTTTGATTTTACAGAACATTCCCACCGGGTTTTCCAAAAAGATGCCAATCAATTAATTAAGGAAATTGAAGGGGATATTTTATACTTAGATCCGCCCTACAATGCACGCCAGTATGGCGCGAACTACCATATTTTAAATACCATCGCAAAATATGATACCTTTGCACCACAAGGTAAAACCGGTTTGCGAGAATATTATCGATCAAATTATTGTAGCAGGACAAGAGTTGAAAATTCTTTTAAAGATTTACTGGAAAATGCAAATTTCAAATATATTTTCTTCAGCTATAATAACGAGGGTTTAATGCCTTCAACAGAAATAAAAAAAATAATGAGTCGTTTTGGAAATTACGACCTGGTAACCAGAAATTACCAGCGTTTTAAGGCCGATAAAACCGAAAACCGAAACCATACGGCCATAAATACAACAGAATATTTACACATTTTAGAAAAAAAATAATTTATGTTTTCAGATAAAGCAAATAAGATTTTTCAGGAAGTAATAGAAAAATATCACGAAAAAGATACGGTAGAACAGCCATTTACCAATCCGTACGACAGCGAAAATGAGTTGATTGAGCATTTATTATACAGGAAATGCTGGATAGATACAGTGCAGTGGCATTATGAAGATATTATTCGCGATAAGCACATAGATCCTGTAGATGCACTGGCGCTAAAACGCCAAATAGATGCGTCAAATCAGGACCGAACGGACACAGTGGAATATATTGATAGTTATTTTTTGGAAAAATTTAAAGATGTTAAGCCAAATGAAGATGCTACAATAAATTCTGAAAGCCCGGCCTGGGCTATAGACAGGCTTTCAATTTTAGCGTTAAAGATTTATCATATGGACGAGGAGGCTAATAGGGAAGATGCCTCACAGGAGCACCAAATGAAATGTAAGGCTAAACTTGATGTTTTGCTGGAGCAACGCGTAGACCTTTCTACCGCGATAAACCAGCTGTTAGAAGATATTGCTGCCGGGAATAAGTATATGAAAGTTTACAGGCAAATGAAGATGTATAATGACGATGAGTTAAATCCTGTTTTAAGAAAAAAATAGCGCTTAAAATTGTTTGAAAATGAAGAAGAAGACCTCTTTTAATAAAAGAAATTCTCCCCTTTCAGGAGAGATTCCACAGGCTGAGGGGGCTTCTCATATTTTGGTTATTCGCTTATCGGCGATGGGCGATGTGGCGATGACGGTACCGGTATTACGGGTGCTTAGCGCCACTTATCCACATTTAAAAGTTACGGTTTTAACCCGCGGGTTTTTTGAACCAATGTTTAAAGGAATTCCGCGGGTTTCTGTTTATGAAGCCGATGTTAACGGAGTGCATAGCGGCGTATTTGGTCTCTGCCGACTCGCAAAAGATTTAAGGGATCTGGGAATTGATAAAGTAGCCGATCTTCACGATGTTTTGCGAAGCAATATCTTGAAATCGGTGTTCTATATGTTTGGGATTTCAGTAAAACAAATTGATAAAGGCCGAAGTGAAAAGAAGGCCTTAACCACTGAAAACAATAAGGTTTTTAAACAATTAAAATCCACCGTACAGCGCTATGCCGATGTTTTTGAGGCTTTAGGTTATCCGTTAGACCTCAAAACCCACAAATTTCCTGAAAAAGAAAAAATTTCAGAAAAGATAAGAACACTGGTTGGCACCGAACCTAAAAAATGGCTTGGCATTGCACCCTTTGCCCAGCACAATTCTAAAGCCTATCCAGCAGATTTAATGGAAGAAGTTTTAGGGAGATTAAGTGAAAATTCAAAGATTAAAATTTTGCTTTTTGGCGGTGGAAATAAAGAAAAACAACAACTGGAAACCTGGGCGGCCAGATTTAAAAATACTCTTAGTATTGCCGGAAAACTCACTTTAGCCGAAGAACTCGCACTTATCTCAAACCTGGATGTCATGCTTTCTATGGACAGTGGGAATGGACATATGGCCGCGATGTTTGGCATCCCGGTAATAAGTATTTGGGGTGTTACGCATCCTTATGCCGGTTTTAGACCTTTTAACCAGCCGACGGAAAATAGCTTACTTCCCAATCTTACGCAATACCCTAAAATACCGACTTCCGTTTACGGGAATAAGTTTCCAGAAGGCTATGAGAACGCTATTAGAACTATTTCCCCACAAACTGTATTAAAAAAGATTCAGGAAGTACTTCTTTAAAGATTGCCTTTTACATATCTGGTTAATTTCTTGTTTAGAAAATGATAAAATTCGTGGTAGAAAGATGATTCTTAGTATCTTTCTTTAGAAGTCTAACATTACGAAAATGCAGGAAATTATAGTTTACGACCTTAATCAAACTTTGTATAAAAAATCGTCTAAAGATGAATTTTTTAAATTCATTTGCTATAAAAAAGGCTATAAGTTATTGCATCTCTTTCAAATTGGCTGGCTGCATGTGTTGGGAAAGCTTCATATAACCAGTAAAACTTATTTTAAAGAAAATTTATATGATTATTTGAATAAGCTTTCACCTGAAAAGGTAAAAAAGTACGCTAAGCAATTTTGGAATATTGAATTTCCCGAACATTTTAGAGAGGATATGCTCACCGATATTAAAGAAAAAGATAAAGCTGGTATAAAAGTGTATATAGTTACCGGCGGATTCGAGGTCTACACAAAATATTTGGAAGAACTTTTGCCTTTAAAAGTGATTGGTACTCTCACAAAATATGAAAATGAAGATTATAAGATAATAGGAAAAACCTGTAATGATGCCGAAAAGGTAAAACGCCTCGAAGCTGAAATGAATGGAGAGTACAGGCTACTAGAGGCCTACTCAGACGATGATGAGGAAATTCTGTATAAAGCTGAAAAAGGCTATTTACTTGAAGAGGGAGAATTGAAATTGGTGCAGAATAGAAAAAAATAAAAAAGAGACTGCCTGAAAAGTTCTTAATATCGTCATCCTGAATTTATTTCAGGATCTAAAATATTGATAATCAAAACATCTTAGAAGCTGAAACAGATTCAGCTTTACGAAACTAGACATTTCAGACAGCCTCTTTGAGATAATAAAAAAATTATCCTTTTACTTCTTCTTCCGTTTTATTAGGTAACGTGTCAAAGCCCATATTATAAAGGGTGAAACCAAAAATATCGGCATATTCTTCAATAATCATTTTTGTAGGTTTTCCTGCACCGTGACCGGCTTTGGTTTCAATTCTGATTAAAGCTGGATTATCTCCGGCTTGCTTATCCTGTAATTCAGCGGCAAATTTAAAAGAATGCGCAGGCACCACACGATCGTCGTGATCTCCTGTGGTTACCAAAGTAGCTGGATATTCGGTTCCTTCTTCCAGGTTGTGCACCGGGGAATATTCAAGAAGGTATTTAAACATTTCTTCACTATCTTCTGCAGTTCCATAATCGTAAGCCCAACCTGCACCTGCGGTGAAAGTATGATAACGTAACATATCCATTACGCCAACGGCTGGTAGAGCCACCTTCATAAGATCTGGACGCTGGGTCATTGTAGCTCCAACTAAAAGCCCGCCGTTAGAACCACCACGAATGGCCAGGTAATCGCTGGAAGTATAATTCTCTTCAATTAAGTATTCCGCAGCAGCGATAAAATCGTCAAAAACGTTTTGTTTTTTAAGTTTTATACCGGCATCATGCCATTCTTTTCCATATTCACCACCACCTCTAAGGTTTGGTACGGCGTAAACTCCGCCTTGTTCCATCCAGACCGCATTTGCGGTGCTAAAAGAAGGCGTTAAACTAACATTGAATCCTCCATAACCATAAAGCATGGTTGGGTTCTTACCGTTAAGCTCAAGACCTTTTTTGTGGGTAATGATCATAGGAACCTTTGTCCCATCTTTTGAGGTATAAAAAACCTGCTTGCTTTCGTAATCTTCTGGATTGAATTTTATGTTCGGTTTGTTATAAACCTCAGAAGTTCCTTCTTCAATATTGTATTTGTAAATAGTACCCGGAGTCACATAATTTGTGAAAGAATAATACAATTCTTCTTTTTCCTTTTTAGCACCAAATCCGCCTGCAGAACCAATTCCCGGAAGTTCAACTTCACGAACTAACTCTCCTTCATAATCGTATTGTTTTACTTCAGAAACCGCGTCTACCATATATTCGGCAAAGAAATAGCCACCGCCTGTAGAAGGGCTTAATACGTTTTCGGTTTCAGGAATAAAATCCTCCCAGTTTTCAGGAGAAGGATTTGCAGCATCTACAGTCACAACCTTACGATTTGGCGCATCCATATTGGTAACGATAAACAATTTACTGTCTTCGTTAGTAATTACGTAGCTATCGGTGTTTTCATGGTCCAAAATAGTAACCAGTTCAGAATTTTCTTTAGAAAGATCCATCATAAAAAGTTTTCCTCCAGAGGTTGAATTCCTTGCAGAAATAAATAAAAACCGGTCATCTTCTGAAACGCCACCACCAACATAACGATGTTTTTGCTCTTCAGAATCTCCAAAGATTACTTTGTCTTCGCTCTGTGGAGTTCCCAGTTTATGGTAAAATAACCTATGCTGATCTGTTTTTGCTGAAAGCTCGCTACCTTCAGGTTTTTCGTAGCTTGAATAGTAAAAGCCTTCGTTTCCTTTCCACGAAATTCCACTGAATTTTACATTTTGAATGGTATCTTCTATACGTTCTTTATTTTCGGCATCTATAATGATTATTTTTCTCCAGTCGCTACCACCTTCAGAAATAGCGTAAGCGGCTTTGCTGCCATCTTTAGAGAAACTTAAGCCGGCAAGGGAAGTAGTCCCGTCTTCACTGAATTTATTAGGATCCAGGAAAACTTCTGTTTTACCATCTTCACCTTTTTTTCTATAAACCACGTATTGATTTTGTAAACCATCGTTTTTATAGAAATAGGTGTAATCGCCTTCTTCAAAAGGAGCACTTATTTTTTCATAATTCCATATTTCAGAGAGTCTTTCTTCAAGCTCTTTTTTATACGGAATGCTGTTTAGATAATCGAAAGTCACCTCATTTTGGGCTTTTACCCATTCTTCGGTTTCTTCGCTACGATCGTCTTCCAGCCATCTATATGGATCTTTTACTTCGGTGCCAAAATAATCGGTTACCGTATCTACTTTTTTGGTTTCAGGATAATTCAAACTGATTTCTTTTTCTGATTTAGAATCGTTGCAGGAAGCCAGGACGGCGAGTGCAAAAATTCCGGGTAATGTTTTTTTCATAAATTATGTTTTGATACAAACAGTTAGTACTAAAAAATGCCTGTAAGTTACAATTTTACAGGCATTAGTTAATTTTTTGTTTGCTACCGTTTACACTAACTTATTTTTAATCAGGTATTCGGCAATTTGTATGGTATTGGTAGCTGCGCCTTTTCTAAGATTATCGGCCACCACCCACATATTTAAACTTTTAGGTTGTGAATAATCCCTACGGATTCTTCCAACAAAAACATCATCTTTTCCTTCAGCATAAATAGGCATAGGGTAAGTGTTGGTATCAGGATTGTCCTGTACGGTTACCCCTGGAAACTGACTTAGAATTTTTCTTACTTCAGCTTCATCAAATTCATTTTCAAATTCAATATTCACAGATTCTGAATGTCCGCCAACAACGGGAATTCTAATCGCGGTAGCACTCACCAAGACCGATTCATCTCCTAGGATCTTTTTGGTTTCTTTGGTAAGTTTCATCTCTTCTTTGGTATACCCGTTTTCCTGGAACACATCGCAATGCGGAAGTGCATTCTTATGAATAGGATAAGGATAGGCCATTTCGCCTTTTTCACCTTTGTACTCATTTTCCAGTTGTTCCACCGCTTTTACGCCGGTACCGGTGATAGACTGGTAAGTAGAAACGATAACACGCTTAATTTTGAAAGCATCGTGCAGCGGTTTTAAAGCCATCAACAACTGGATGGTAGAACAGTTTGGGTTGGCAATGATCTTGTCTTCTTTGGTTAACTCTGAAGCATTAATTTCTGGAATCACCAGTTTTTTGGTTTCATCCATTCTCCAGGCCGAAGAATTATCCACTACCGTTGTTCCATTTTCGGCAAATTTTGGAGCCCATTCCAAAGAAGTTTCTCCGCCAGCTGAAAATAGAGCAATATCCGGTTTAAGATCTACCGCCGTTTGCAAGCCAATTACTTCATAGTCTTTTCCTTTAAAATTGATCTTTTTACCTACAGAACGTTCTGAAGCCACCAAATATAATTCGGTAATCGGAAAATTTCTTTCGGCTAAAACTTTTAACATGATCTCGCCTACCATCCCGGTAGCGCCTACAACTGCTATTCTCATAATTTTAAACTTTTGTCTTTTTCCGCGTAGGCGGAAAACTATTTATTTTAGTCATTCCGGCTAAAGCGGAAATCTTATTTGGGTAATTTCTTTTTGTTACTAAATGTTCTTAAAACAAGCCGCAAATTTATTATCCCCAACTTAACTTACATAGCCCCAGCCCTTAAAATTGAAAAGAATTATTGTTTTTAAACTAATTCGTGTTTTTCGTTAAAAAAAGACCCCACAGTTTCCTGTGGGGTTTGATTAAATTACGATTTATTTAAAATGAGCAGTATAGCGGTGCTCGTATCTTTAAGAATTTTAAGTCGTACTATTCTGTTTTTTTAGCTCATCCCTAATTTGGGTAAGCAAATCTTCCTGGGTTGGGCCTTTTGGTTCCACCAATTTTGGGGCTTCTTTTTCTTTTTTGGTCTTTTCGTAAGCACGTAATACCAAAAATATAAAAAACGCAACGATTATAAAGTGAATAATAGTATCAATTAAATTTCCGTAGGTAATTACAGCGGCTTCAGCTTCTTTTGCAGCTTCTAATGTTTCGTAGGAAACGCCATCTAACGAGATAAATTTCTGTGAAAAATCTGTTCCTCCGGTAATTAAACCAATAATAGGCATAATAACATCGGCCACTACAGAAGCGATGATTTTGTTAAAAGCGGCACCTATCACCACCGCAGTAGCAAGGGCTATAATATCACCCTTGAGCATAAACTTTTTAAAATCTTGAATAAAACTCATGATAAATTCTGATTGGATTAGTAGCTAACCAAATTACACAATAATTCGCTAGAAAAATTCATTTAACTATTGAATAATTATCCGTTTTACTCTTTGTGAAATTCCGGTGATAAGCTCGTAAGAAACGGTTCCTCCTTTGGCTGAAAATTCGGGTACATTTTGGGGACCACCAAAAATTATTACTTCATCACCTTCCTTACAATCAATGTGGGTAACGTTTATCATAATAATATCCATACAAACATTACCAGCAATGGGAGCGTAATCCCCATTAATAAAAACGCCGGCTTTTCCGTGGCCGTATATACGTTTTATACCATCGGCATGGCCAACAGGAAGCGTAGCTATTCTTGTAGTTTTTTCGGCTTTAAAAGCACGGCCATAACCTACCGTATCTCCTTCTTCTAAATTTTGAATTTGCGAAATAACCGATTTTAAAGTGCCAACCGGTTTTAGTTTCTTGTTGAGGTTATCGTCATTGGCGAAACCATAAAGTCCCAGGCCGCTTCTTACCATAGAAAAAGTGGCAGAAGGATAATTAAAAATCGCTGAAGTATTACAAAGATGCAAATGCGGTTCGTAACCAATATCATCCAAAAGTTTACCCGCCAGATCTTTGAATTTATAGATTTGTGAAAGGGTGAATTCCCGCTCTTTCCAGTCTTCGCTGGCTGCTAAATGGGAAAAGGCAGAAGCTATTTTTACCGATTTAGTCTTCTTTAATTTCTCCGGAATATGCTGATAATCGGCTTCAGTAAATCCAAGACGGTTCATTCCCGTATTAAATTTTAGATGCACCGGATAATTTTTCTGTTTTTGCTTTTCAGCGAGCTCTATAAAAAGCTGAAGCGTTCTTGCACTGTATAAATTAGGCTCCAGGCAATTTTCAATTATTTCAGGATAATTTACGGGTTGTGGGTGCAGAATTAAAATAGGTTTGCTAATTCCCGCTTCCCGCAGTCTTATGCCTTCTTCGGTATAAGCAACCGCAAAATAATCGGTGTCCAGTTCTTCTAATTTATGAGCCATTGCTACAGAATCATTTCCGTAGGCATAAGCTTTAATAACCGACATAAATTTAACGCCGGGTTTTAACTGCGATTTTATGGTTTTAAAATTATGAGCTAAGGCGTTAAGGTCTATTTCCAGAACGGTTTCTTCGGCTTTAGGCATTCTTTTTCTTTAGGTTAGGTTGCAATTCTTCGGCATCTTTCACATCTAATTTCTTAACCCTTTCCCTAAGCATAGCTTTGTAATATGCACCACGGCTTAAAGGTTCGTATTCCTCGTTTTCCCCTAGAAAAACCAGATCGTCATTAATAGCTTTTCTATAACTAAATTGTGCCAGGTTTCCGGTGCGGGTGCAAACTGCATGAACTTTGGTTACATATTCTGCAGTAGCCATAAGATAGGGCATAGGCCCAAAAGGATTTCCTTTAAAATCCATATCCAACCCGGCCACAATTACCCGAATTCCTCTATTTGCGAGATCGTTGCAAACCGTTACAATTTCATCATCAAAAAACTGGGCCTCGTCTATTCCTACCACATCACAACCATCGGCAAGAATCCTGATATTGGAAGCCGAAGGAACGGGAGTAGACCTAATTTCATTAGAATCATGAGAAACCACCATTTCCTCGTCATAGCGCGTGTCTATGGCGGGTTTAAAGATTTCTACGGTTTGTTTGGCGAACTGGGCTCTTTTTAAACGGCGAATTAGTTCTTCGGTCTTGCCAGAGAACATACTGCCGCAAATAACTTCAATCCAGCCAAATTGCTCTTCGTGATTTACTGTATTTTCGAGAAACATTTTGTAATTTTCAAATCGAAATGGGAACTTGCCCTTTTTGATAAAGGTGGAACAAATTTATTAAAAATACAAGCCATTAGCGGTTGGTAACCACTAAAGTTATTAAACCAGATTAAGGCACTTTTTTTGTAAGTGTTATATTGAAACTTGAGAGAGACTTTAAATAAAAAGTGGGTTCATAAATATTGCTGAAAAATGAAAAACAGACTTAAAAAAGAGTTAGTAAAACTTGCCGAAGAAATAATTTCTGAAAAAGAAAATCTGGATACCAAAGCCCTTAAATTAAAAGCGGCAACCTTATATGAGCAACTTTCTATATTGAATTTCACCGAAAAGAATCTTGAGGCATTTGAAGCTCCTGAAGCCACTCCAACGCCTAAGATAGAGAAGAAAGTTCAGGCTAAAGCACCAGTACAGCACGAACGTGACGATTATGCTCCAGATGGTACCGAATACCGGGAAGATGCCGATGCAATTACCGAACCTAATACCGAAAAAATTAAAGATATTGTAGCTCAAATGCCTGCAGAATCTGAGCGTGTAGATGAGCTTATAGAACAGGCAAATCCTAAACCACAGGCTCCACCTGCGCAACAGCAATCTCTTCAAATGGAAGAAGAGCCACCAAAGCCAAAAACAGAAGCGCCTAAAAACGATTTTAGAAATATTGGGGTAGATTATGATAACCTTCCTGATTTTGAACCGTTAAATAACAGGCAAAAGGACCAAAGACCAAAGTCTGTAAACGACAGGTTGAAGAAAGGAATAAATATTGGGCTTAACGAACGACTTTCATTTATAAAAAATCTATTTGACGGAAATTCTTCAGATTATAATCGGGTACTTTCCCAGTTAAATACTTTTAGTTCTTTAGATGAAGCCCAAAAATTTATCCAGTTGGTAGTAAAGCCAGATTACAACCACTGGGAAGGAAAAGAAGATTATGAAGAGCGATTTATGGCCAAAATAGAGAACAAATTCAGTAATTAAATTCGCTTTAATGGGAAAATTATTCCTGGTTCCAACGCCAATAGGAAATTTGGACGATATGACTTTTAGGGCGGTAAAAGTGCTAAAAGAAGTAGATACAATTCTTGCCGAAGACACCCGAAATAGCGGGAAACTCTTAAAGCATTTTGATATTGGTACGCATATGCAAAGTCACCATATGCACAACGAGCATAAAACAGTAGATCACATTGTTGAACGGATTAAAAGCGGCGAAAATATTGCGCTGATAAGTGATGCCGGAACTCCCGCAATTTCAGATCCCGGGTTTTTATTAACGCGCGCTTGTGTTGAAGCAGGCATAGAAGTAGATTGTTTGCCTGGCGCTACAGCTTTTGTTCCGGCGCTGGTAAACAGTGGATTTCCAAATGATAAATTTATTTTTGAAGGTTTTTTACCGGTAAAAAAAGGCAGACAAACGCGCTTGAATTTACTTGCCGAAGAAACCCGAACTATGATTTTTTACGAATCGCCTCATAAATTGCTGAAAACCTTAAAACATTTTTCAGAGTATTTTGGCGAAGACAGGCCTGTTTCGGTTTCCCGGGAAATTACCAAACTTCACGAAGAAACTATTCGCGGAACGGCAGCTGAGGTTCTTCAACATTACACCAAAAAAACACCTAAAGGGGAAATTGTAATTGTGGTAAAAGGAAAATCTTGATGCAGGAATTGTTAAAAGAAGCCAGGGCCTGCAAATTTTGTGCAAAGCATCTGCCGCTTGGAGCAAAACCTATAGTAGAAGCCACTAAAAAATCTAAAATAGTTTTAATAAGTCAGGCGCCGGGAAAAATAGTGCATCAAACAGGAATTGCCTGGAATGACCAAAGCGGAAAAAAGCTTAGGGAATGGCTGGGAGTAGATGAAAATACTTTCTACAATACCAATAATTTTGCAATTCTTCCTATGGGATTTTGTTATCCGGGGAAAGCCAAAACGGGTGATGCACCGCCTCGTAAAGAATGTGCACCCATGTGGCACGATACTATTCTTTCAGCATTAAAAAATATTGAACTCACCATTCTAATTGGAGCTTACGCAGCAAATTATTACCTGCCCGGGAAATTAAATCTTACTGAAAAAGTAAGTTCTTATCAGAAATTTTTACCTGATTATTGGTGTTTACCGCACCCTTCACCGGTGAACCGTTTCTGGCGAAGTAAAAATCCCTGGTTCGAAGAAGAGGTGGTACCTAAATTACAAACCAGGATTCATAAAATTATAGATTAGTTTTTATCTATCATATCAACAAAATCAAACTTTCTTCCACTGAACAAACCTTTATCCGAAAGTTTTAGATCGGGAATTACTAGGAGCGCCATAAAGGAAAGTGTCATAAAAGGAGCTTTTAAGGTACTGCCTAAATCTTTGGCCATTTTATCTATTTCCTCGTATAATCTACCGGTTTCCCAACCATCCTTATCGCTAATTATCCCGGCAATTGGTAGTGGAAGTGCTTTTTGCTCATTTCCATTCACGCTACAAATTCCTCCTTTATGCTTGATGATGAGGTTTACTGCGTTACAAATCTCTTCGTCTGATGTCCCAACTGCGATAATATTATGAGAATCGTGTGCTACCGAGCTGGCAATCGCTCCATTTTTTAATCCGAAATTCTTTATAAATGCGACAGCAGGAGCTTTGTCCTCATACCGGTTAACCACCGTGATTTTTAAAATATCATTTTCAATATCAGAAATTAGTTCCCCGTCCTTTTCTAAAGCTTTCTGCTGAATTTCATTAGTAATAAGTTCCCCATCCAGCGCTTCAATAACTTTAATAGTATTACCGGCTGCTTTTACTTTAAAATCTTCATGCGTTTTGGATGAAGTATGAAAATTATTCGGCTTTTCGAATGGAGAAGATTTGATATGAGATTTACCATTTTCAGCAACTAATTCTCCGTCAATATAAGTTTGTAAAACTTCAAAATTGGTCAGGTCTTTTACAGCAATAAAGTCGGCGGGGTCGCCTACTTTTAATTGTCCGACTTCTAAATTATAGTGATTTATGGGATTGATACAAGCGACTTCCAGCACTTTAAAAACATCTATACCTTTAGCCACCGCCCGTGCACAAAGCTGGTTAATATGCCCTAAAACCAGGTCGTCTGGATGTTTATCATCAGAGCAAAACATCATATTTTTATAATGTTCCGCCAGCAAATCTACAAGCGCTTCAAAGTTTTTAGCGGCGCTACCTTCGCGAATAAGTATTTTCATACCAAGACCAAGCTTTTCCTCGGCTTCTTCAGCGGTATAACATTCGTGATCTGTAGAAATACCGGCTTCAGCATATTTTTTAGCGTCTTCTCCGCGCAACCCGGGTGCATGGCCATCGGTAGGTTTATTAAAATGTCTAGCCCACGCGATTTTCTTCATCACTTCTTCATCTTCGAAGATAACGCCGGGATAATTCATCATTTCCGCGAGATATTTTATTTCAGGAAGTGCTAATAGATCTTTAATATCTTCAGCATTAATCACAGCTCCCGAAGTTTCAAAATTGGTAGCCGGAACACAGGAAGGCGCACCAAAATTAAATTTCAACGGACTTTTCTTTCCGTTTTCAATCATAAACTTAACGCCTTCTTTTCCCAAGACATTGGCAATCTCATGAGGATCTGAAACGGTGGCTACCGTACCGTGAATTGCAGCTAAACGGGCAAACTCGGTAGGCACCAGCATAGAACTTTCAATGTGTATATGTGCATCTATAAACCCAGGAAGCAAAAAGCTCTTTACTTCGTGCTTTTTTTCTTCAATCTTTGTAATCTTTCCATTCTCGATGCTGATTTCCGCAGGAAAAATCTTCCTGTTTTTAATATCTACGAGCTGGCCCTGTATAATTTTGATCATATTTTTTCTGTAAATCCTAAAGCGTGAAATTAGGGATTATTATTAATTGCTGAAAAATTTCTATTATTCTGTTTTAGTGAATTCCCCCTTATTGGTATTGAAATTCTATATGTATTTTTGAAAAAAACTTACGATGCGCTGGACTTTAAAACCTAAACCCGATTCTTTAGTTGTTAGTAAACTTGCCGAAGAATTAGGGGTGGAAACGCCTGTGGCTGCACTCTTGGCGCAGCGCGGAATAATGACTTTTGAAGCTGCAAAAAAGTTTTTCAGGCCCAGTTTGGAAGAGCTGCACGATCCCTACTTGATGAAAGACATGGATGTGGCTGTAAACCGAATTCAGCAGGCAATCGCTTCCGAAGAAAATATTATGGTTTATGGCGATTATGATGTAGACGGGACTACCAGTGTGGCTTTGATGTCTTCTTACTTAAAAACCCTTACTCCAAATATCGCGACTTATATTCCCGACAGGTATACTGAAGGTTACGGGATTTCTTACCAGGGAATTGATTTTGCGGCCGATAACGAAATTTCGCTGATTATTGCCCTGGATTGTGGAATAAAAGCCATTGATAAAGTAGCTTATGCTGCTGAAAAAGGAATAGATTTTATTATTTGTGATCACCACCGCCCGGGAGAAACTATCCCTGAGGCCGTTGCGGTGCTGGATCCCAAGCGCGAGGATTGTGAATACCCGTATAAAGAACTTTGTGGTTGCGGGGTTGGTTTTAAATTGATCCAGGCTATAAATACTAAAAGATTAGGAACACCCGAGGTTTTACTGCCTTATCTGGATTTGGTTGCGACCGCCATTGGAGCCGATATCGTGCCTATTACCGGTGAAAACCGAATTTTGGCCTATCACGGTTTAAATGTGATCAATGTTGCCCCCAGAATGGGTTTTAAAGCAATATTGGCACAGGTCAAAAAGGATAAACTCACGATAACTGATGTAGTTTTTATAATTGCGCCTCGTATAAATGCAGCCGGAAGAATGAAGCACGGCTTGCACGCAGTGAATTTATTGACGGAAGAAGACGAAGCAACCGCTATGGAATTCGCTGCTGAAATAGAGAATTTTAACGCCGAAAGGAAAACTACCGATAAAGCGATTACGGTTGAAGCTCTTGGGCAAATTGAAGAACTACAGGAACAGGAACGTTATAGTACCGTGGTTTATCACGAAGGCTGGCATAAAGGCGTGATTGGTATTGTAGCTTCACGTTTAACCGAAACCTATTACCGCCCAACCCTGGTTTTTACAAAAAGCGGTGAGAAATTGGCGGCTTCAGCACGCTCTGTGAAGGGGTTTGATGTCTATAATGCTTTGGAAGCCTGTAAGGAGCATATCGAGCAATTTGGCGGACATAAATATGCGGCAGGATTGACTTTAGAAGCTTCAGAATACGAGAATTTTAAAGCGAAATTCGAGTCGGTGGTTTCTGAAACTATAGATAGAAGATTACTAACTCCTGAAATTGCAGTAGATGCCGAAATTGATCTGGATGAAATAACCCCGAAATTTTTTAGAATTCTAAAGCAATTTGCTCCTTTTGGACCAGGAAATATGAGTCCGGTTTTTATGACACGAAATCTTACCGATACCGGTTACGGGAAATGTGTGGGTGCAGATGAAGCACATCTAAAATGCAAGGTTGTACAGCTGGGAAAATCGGCAATGTTTGATATGATTGGTTTTGGACTGGGAGAAAAATTCGAGACGATTTCAGAAAAGAAAACTTTTAAAGCAGTGTATTCCTTAGATGAAAATGAATGGAACGGGAATGTTTCTATTCAGTTAAAATTAAAAGATATCAGCGAATAAATCTTTTCTATTTAGATTCATTTTAAATAATAATTTTATATTTGGATAACTTATCTCGAAGCAATAGCAAGAGGTATAAAATGATGATGAAATTTCGAGGTAGGCTTTGGAATTTTTAAATCTCGATTATCGAGTAAAGTGTTTTAAAATGGAGGATGTTGCATTAATTTATCACAACAAATTAGGAATTGCTTTTCGGTGGAAAAATAACTTACCAAATGCTGACCCAGGGAGAGTACAGATGGTTTTTAAGGATATGGGCTTCTATTTGTTACCTGAAGAAATTCAGCATTTTTCCAATAATATACAAGCTGCTAAATATTATAATTGTGGTAATTGTACCACTGAAAAATCCTGTAGAAATATTCTGTTAAGATCTCCACTTGAAAAAATGGATTTTGCGGTAAGTGCCATAGAGCTGGAACAAATTTCAGATTTAATAGAGGGAACTTTATTTAAATTAAACCTGGAAGATTATCTAAATGGCTGTGGGAGGAATTAAAATTCTAATTTCTTTAAAACCGTCTTCTCACCATCAAAAACTGCGTAGGTGTAAAAGTCAATCCAGTCGCCGGTGTTGATATAGGTCGATTTTCCGTTTAGGTCGATTTCCAGGGGTAAATGCCGGTGGCCAAAAAGAAAGTAATCGTAATGCTTTTCTTCTAATTTTCGCCTACAATATTGAATAAGCCATTCCTTTTCTTCTCCTAAAAATTTTTGCTCCTGGTCTCCCGAGATCGCTTTATTTTTTACTGAAAAATACTGCGCCAGAGGAATGCCTAAATCTGGATGCAACCAACGATAAAGCCATTTTGAAAACGGATTGGTAAAAACCTTTTTCATTCGTTTATAACCGTGGTCTCCGGGTCCCAGGCCGTCTCCGTGGCCCACAAGAAAGGTTTTATTATTGAATTCAAATTCTTTAGGCTTACGAAATACGGGGATACTAAGTTCGTCTTGAAAATAACTTTCCATCCACAAATCGTGATTCCCTACAAAAAAATAGATCGGGATTCCGCTGTCTTTAATTTCTGCAAGTTTCCCTAGAACCCTTACAAAACCTTTAGGCACGGCGTGTTTATACTCAAACCAGAAGTCAAAAAGATCACCGAGAAGAAAAATAGCAGCAGCGTCTTCTTTAATTTCATCCAGCCATTTTACAAATCTAATTTCCCTTGGTCTACTTTCTTCTTGAGTAGGTGCACCAAGGTGATTATCACTGGAGAAATAAACTTTTTTGCCTTCGGGAATAGTCATTTATGATAATTCTAAGCTGTAAATATAATATTTTAGAAAAAGAGCTCACGGGTTTCACTCCCCCTTCGGAGGATGGGGGCTTATTGATCGTTTGCAAACCATTCCGCAAAACTGGATTCGGTTTCCTGGAGTTTTAGCGAGTGTAGTTTTATATGCTCCGGTAAATGTTTTTGAATCTTTTCAGCAAAATTTACCACCATATTTTCGCTGGTGGGTTGGTATTCTACCAGAATAACGTGATGTCCTCGATTTTTTAATTCTTCAGCAAGCTCTACGTGAGGCGTATTCTTGTTAAAAACCGTGGCATGGTCAAACTTATCTACAATTTCAGATTTTACGATCTTTTTCAAATCTCCAAAATCTATTACCATCCCAAACTTCACATTATCTTTATCGGTAATAGGTTCTCCAATCACACAAACACTAAGTTTATAGCTGTGGCCGTGTACGTTTCGGCATTTTCCGTCGTAGCCATAAAGAGCGTGGCCGGTTTCAAAAGAGAACTGTTTGGTAATTCTAATCTTGCTCATCTCGCGTTATTTTTGGCAAAGTTAAGGGTTTTTTAGCGTTATATTTTTTTGGTCCTGCAATTATGTTTCTGTTGTATATTTGCCCGTTTTTTTAATGAAAAATGATAACAGAAACTGCTCCCGAACTTTTTGAACAACTGGATTTTATAGAAAATCCTTTTTACGAAAACATTATTACCGATTTAGTTGAAAATCAATACTGTACTGTAGACGATTTTTTTAATGCTGAAGAAGTTGCAATGCTTCGCAATTCTTTAAAATCGAAATTTGAAGAAGCGCAATTCAAAAAGGCGGCGATTGGTAATAAAAACAATGAAATTGTTGCGAAATCTATTCGCGGGGATTTTATTTTATGGCTTAACGAAGCTGAAGCGGGAAAAGCCGAAAACCTGTTTTTCAACAAAATCAATTCGTTAGTATCCTATTTAAATAAAACCTGTTTCCTGGGAATTTTAACTAAAGAATTCCATTATGCTCTTTATCCTGAAGGTACTTTTTATCAGCGACATCTGGACACATTTCAGAATGACGGGAGAAGAAAACTTTCTATGGTTTGTTATTTAAACGAAGAAGACTGGAAGCCGGAAAATGGAGGGGAATTGGTAATTTATTCCGAAGAAAATGGGGTTGAGGTTTCAAAAGCTATTTATCCAATGCCAGGTCGTGTTGTAATTTTTGAAAGTCAGGTGCTGGAGCATGAGGTGAAACCGGTACAAACTGCAAGATTAAGTATTACAGGTTGGTTAAAAACTCGATAATCGAGATTAGCTTAACCTAAATTTGTCTCGAAATAAAGAAACACTTTTTCTATCTAGAAAGAAATTGGCCCGGGGCAAGTTATTTCTTGAACCTTTTATAAAGTACTACCACAATTAAAACTAAGGCTAAAATTAACCAGAAGCCCATTCCACTTAAAAAGCTTAGAAATTCCCAGGTATCTTCTCCCATTAATTCATTTGGTTTTTCTCCTGTCTTCTCCTCCAGTTGTAACGCGCATAGAAGAAAATGGCAAGAATTATTAGAATACCCAACAGGTAGAGCCAATTATCGGCTATAAATTCCCAAATGGTAAAACCCCATTCCTCTTCCCGGGTGGCATCTCGGTCTTTTGGTAAATGTTGCTGTGGCAAACTCATAAATTAGTTTCTAAGGTTGAAATTAAGCTTTTTAAAATAAGAAATCTGTTATAGGGATGCTAATTTCCCAAATTGAAACCAATATATGTTTAAGATTAAAAACCCGAACTAATTTTTAATCTGTCGTTTATTGTTTTTAATCATCTTGTAGAGAAAAAACCCAAAAAGCCCGGCAATTATTATAAGACCAAGTAATATAAAAAGAAGATTGTCACCTATAAAATAACCTATAGAATATCCAATACTATGTGCCTTATCTCCGGTTTGGTCAAAGTAAAGTAAATACATGTTTTATTTTTTATATTTAGCTAAAGCGTTTTTGGTAAAATCTGAAAGCACCAATTCTCCAGAAATGGCAGCTCTTTCAGCCAGTAATTCGTCCCAGTGAGAAGTGTTTTTCCAAAACATTTGTTTCATCTCATAGAGTGCTTCTGGGTTGTAAGAAGCCAGTTTTTCGGTAAAAATATCAATTTCTTTATCTAAATCTTTTAAGCTTTCAAATACACGGGCATATAAGCCTTTATCTTTGGCCCAATAGGCGTTTTTCCATTCGTGGGCAGCCAGGCTTAATTCGGAAAGGGCACCCACGCCAATTTTACGTTCTACGGCCGGGGCAATTACAAACGGACCAATACCTATGCTAATTTCTGAAAGTTTTACTGCAGCAGCATCAGTAGCCATAGCGTAATCGCAAGCAGCAACCAGTCCCACACCACCGCCAACGGTTTTTCCCTGGATTCGGCCAACAATGAGTTTTTTACAGTTGCGCATCGCATTTAAAACTTTGGCAAAACCTGAAAAGAATAATTTCCCGGCCTGCATAGTTTCAATTGCTACAAGTTCGTCAAAAGAAGCTCCTGCACAAAAGGCTTTTTCTCCTTCAGATTTTAATAGAATCACTTTTACGTTGTCGTCTTCAGATAATTTCTGAAACTCTTTCTCAAGTCGATCTAATAACACTGAAGGGAAAGAATTACTGGCAGGATGGCCAAATTCTAAATGGGCAATTCCGTTTTTAATATTGGTATATAAACTTCCGTTTTCACGTGTGGTAGACATAAATTTGATTTTTCAGTTAGCTGAATACCCAAATTTAGAAAGATTAATTTTGAAAAATACGGTTTTGGTTTAATTGTTTTTAACTGCTCCCTGGCCACTGAGAATCAAACTTCCTTTTGTAAATATTTTCTTCTGAATTTAATGACCAAACCGGCGCTTCGAATAAGCATCCAGACAAAAAACGCGATCCAGATTCCGTAGAGTTTTAAACCGTAATAATCTGAAATTAAAAGGGCAGGAGTGAAGCCCAAAAATGTGGCTACTAAAAGTAAATTACGCAGATACTTTGCCTCGCCCAAACCTTTAAAGATTCCGTCGAACATAAAAGCAATGGCATTTACCGGTTGCATTAATAATACGATCCAAAAAACCGATGAGAATATGGCCAGCACGGCCATATCTTTATTAAAAACTAACCCAATTTGGTTGTAAAACAGTCCGCAGATGGCCATTAACATAAAAGCGATCAAAACCGCATATTTGCTTATTTTTTTACTGAGTTCCCATAAATTTCTGTAATCCCTGGCGCCGAGTAATTTCCCGCCAATCGCATTCCCGGCGTTCGCATAACCATCTATAAAAAAGCTAAAGAAAAGCCAGATATTCATTAAAATACTTTGAGCAGCGATATAGTTTTTCCCGTAATCTGTGGCGTAGGCATTGGCCAGGTAAATAGCGAAATTTAAGGCGGCCGTTCTAACAAAAAGGTTGGCGGCCATAAGTAAAAGGCCTTTTAAACGCGGATTTATATTTAAACTCAGTTTTAAGTGAAAAGGTGTTTTTTTGAAGAAAAACCATAGTGCCATTACCAGCATTGTTCCTTGTGCAGCAAGACTGGCATATGCAGCGCCTTTAAGATGCATCGCAGGAATAAATCCGTCGATTCCATAAACCAACAGAAAATCCAATCCTACATTCACCGCGGCACCGGCAAGACTACACTTCATTGCCCAAAGTGTGTTCTGAAGTCCGCGAAATACTCCGAAAATAGCAAAAGTCACCAAAGTTAATGGATATCCTAACGCGCGGATTTGATAATAATCTTCAGAATATTGTAAGATCAAACCTTCGGCGTTATAGGCGCTAAAGATTGATTCGGCGAAAAAGGCGGTAGTAGCATAGATCACTAAGCTAAAAGCAAAATTGAAATATATAGCCTGCGGAATAAGCGTTTTTACTGCATGAATTCGGTTTGCGCCCAAATGCTGGGAAACAATGGCAGAAATGGCGGTTTTGGTTTGAGCTACGATCCAAATAATTGCTGAAAGAAATGAGCCTACAATTCCTGCCGCAGCCAGCGCTTCAACCGAGTTTTTTTCTACATTTCCAATTACCGCAATATCTGTAAGCGAGATCAACGGCTCGGCAATCCCGGCGATAATTGCCGGAATGGCAATTCGGTTTATATTTTTAAAACTAACAGAAGATTCCAACAGCGGTTATTTTCAGCAGCAAATATAGAATGCTTTATTGTAAAGCCTCATCGCAAGACTAATTTCTTAAGATTTTCTCAATTTGCGTTGAAAGAATTTGCTAAAAGTTTTTCGTAGCAATGAAAAGGATACTCATTTTTATGCGGAAAATAGACATCACCAAGTTTTGTGTATGCACGGGCTTCATAGAATTTTTGATTGCGAATATTTTTACTGAATGTATCTAATCTTATGGAAGTAAAATTCTTGTTTTTAGCGAATTCTTCAGCAAAATCCATCATTTTCCTGGCGTATCCTTTTCCCCAGAATTCTGGGTGCGTGGCCAGCCTGTGAACATAAAGATTATTGCCGGTTTTGCTAAGCCAGTTTATATTACGATATACATCATCCATTTTTGAGGTGAGTACAATAATGGAGATAATCATATTCTCTTCCTCAAAAATGTATAATTCTTGCTTCTCAATATCTTTTTTAAGCTTTTCCAGGGAAGGATAACGTTCATTCCATTGAAAGATATTTTGCTGCTGAAGCGCTTTTGCACAGGCTTCGGTTAGTTTCTTGATCTCCCTGAGATCGTTTAGGTTAGCTTTTCTAATCATTTTTTAATCAACAATAATAAATAAAAGTTCTTTGTTGGAATTTACAGAAAATTATTACATTTGCCTTCCAATTGGGGGATTAGCTCAGCTGGCTAGAGCGTTTGGCTGGCAGCCAAAAGGTCATCGGTTCGACTCCGATATTCTCCACAAAACCACCGTTTTTCGCGGTGGTTTTTTGTTTGCCCTGCATGCAAACAATTCCGGGACTTGAAAGAAAGCCCGCTCACCTGATCGGAGGGAAGAGCAATGTAAAGTCAAGTGCGTCACTGGCAACGGTGGGGTGTGAAGGAAGACCTAGCAAGTTAGTGGAACATAGAGAAATCGAACCGATTCTGGCATATATTGGGGGTAAGGTTGCAAAAAGTGCCGATGCCCAAAATCCGAATAGCAATATATGTTAAAACGGATGGCTTCACTAACAGGAATGTTTGCTTAACGGGGGAAGCCTGATTATTCGCCTTTCCAGGCTAAGCAGAAACAAGTCGAGAGACAAGGATTTGTTATGGAAAATCAGGTGGCAGATGAGTCCGTAGTAGTGAGAAAATTTAGGCCTGAGAAGCACTGGTGACAGTGTGGAGGAGAAAACCCAAATGACATTGCACAAGAATCGCATAATCGGTTGCAATGACTGTCACAGATTAACTGTGGCGGATGCGAAGGGACGAAGTTAAATTAAGTACAGGAAGTTCTTTAAAGGAATTAGCCATAAGCGAAGACAATCGGAATTGAAACATTCTGAGGAATTGCAGCAAAGAGGAGTGACGAGCTAACTCTGGCTGTTAATCCGCGCGAGTATTGAGTAGTAAGATTTTCTTTTACTGTTATAGATTGCCACAGTGCTAAAGACAACAGTATACCTTATGAACAAACAATCTGTCTAATTCTGCCTAAAGAAATAAACCGTACTGCAAAGAAGAGAAAGTTTCATTATGCGAAAATGGTACAGTCTTATAGACAAGGTATATGCATTACCGAGGCTGGAACAAGCCTACCGTGAGGTAAGGAAAAACAAAGGTTCCAGAGCCAAGGGAGTGGATAACCAAAGTATAGCTGATTTTAGTTCAGCTTTAGAGGAGAATTTGTGCCAACTCTCCAGGGAACTGAAAGAGGGGAGATATAGGCCACAGCCGGTAAGGCGGGTCTATATCGATAAACCAGACGGGAGCAAGAGAGGATTGGGTATCCCAACCATCAAAGACCGCATTGTACAACAATCGCTGCTTAATGTGTTGCAACCTATCTTCGATCCCGAATTCCATCCCTCCAGTTATGGGTATCGTCCTAAACGAAGTGCTCATCATGCCATTGCCAAAGCAGAGCGCTTTAGTCGGTACTATGGTCTGGATCATGTAGCAGACATGGATTTATCCAAATGTTTTGATACTCTAGACCATCGGCTGATAGTGCAAAGCGTGGGCAAACGGGTAAGCGATGGAAAGATACTTAAACTGATAGGGAGCTTTTTAGAATCCGGCGCACTTGATGGAGCGCGCTTCACACCTACAAAGAAGGGGAGCCCACAAGGGGGAATTATCTCACCGCTTCTGATGAATATCTATCTGGACGCATTCGACCAGCATATGAAAAATTCAGGCATACGAATGGTGAGGTTTGCTGATGACGTGCTGTTGTTTGCACCAACCAAAGCTCAAGCTGGAAAATACATGGCTAAAGCCACGAGTTATCTGGAAAAAGAGCTTCGGTTAGAAGTGAATAAAAACAAGAGCAGTCTGACAAACCTTGAAGAAGGCATCCACTATTTAGGTGTGGTGATAAAGCCCTATGGAGTAGTGGTATCCCACAAAAGCATCAAGAGGTTCAAAAAGAAAGTAAAATTACTAACCCCTCGAACTAAAGGGCAAAGTATAGCTTTCTATATTAAAGAACTGAACCCGCTATTAAGGGGTTTTGCCAATTACTTCCGAATAGGCTTGACCAAAAAGCTGTTCCAGGATCTTTTAAGCTGGATCAGGAGAAGGTTACGAATGATGGTGATGAAAAGCTGGAAAAGCTGGAAACCTCTTCACCGACAACTAAGGCGTATGGGCTATAAGGGGAATTTTCTTAAGATATCGGTAACCCGATGGAGAAACTCCTCCACCAATTTAATACACTATGCCCTGCCCAATAAGTACTTCTCAGAATTAGGGTTGTACGCAATGGACACAGTTGAAGGGAATACTTTGCATCAGTACTATCAAACAGTACTGAATAAGATTTAACATGAGCCGTGTACGAGACCCGTATGCACGGTTCTGGAAGAGGGATGAAGATAATAAATGCTCAAATATTTATTATCTTCACCCTACTTGATTATTTCCGAACTTTTCATTTTGAAAATATTGCGGGCTGGCTAGTGCGTCCCGATACATAATCGGGAAGGGCATCGGTTCCCCCGACGCTTCAGGGCGATATTCTTCACAAACCACGCTGTCTAAACAAGGTTTTCGTCAAGCTGAACTTGTTTCAGCTTCTAACATGTTTAGATTATCAAAATATTAGATTCTAAACTAAATTCAGAATGACGATTTATTTAAAATGAAAAACGATCTTAAAAATTAATTCAAGACCGTTTTTAGTGAAAATATACTTTTAAAAAGCTTAAGAATCAGCTTCGTCGTTATCTATGTATTCGTCTTTTAGATCCTGAACGCTGGCATCGAGAAAAGTTGCCGTTCTATTAAGCACGTGCTGAAATTCTTTAGTTAATTCATCTTTATTCCACGGGTGAGAAATACCAAAAACGTGATCGGCATTTTCTACCAAAAGCAATTTAGAAATAGCACTCCATTCAAATAAATTCCCGGCATCGGCAATAGATACCGTGGTGTCATTACTTCCGTGAGCAATAAAATGGGGAATATCCAGCTTTTTGGTTGCTTTTTGAATATTTAAACGCTCCCTGTTTTCTCTAAAATTCTTATAGAATTGGTAATGATGCGGTAATTGCTGCCCGGTACGGGTGTTTTTTATGTATTGCACGCCTTTTTTCTCCCAGGCTTCCAGTTCTTTTTCTTTTGGGAAACGAGAAGCAAAATCACTTACCGCGGCAAGGGTAATAAGCTTGTTAATTCTTTCTTCTTCAGCAGTTTTTATAATTGCAATTCCGCCACCTCGAGAATGCCCAATCAGGTTAATACTCTTCACGTCTATTTGTTGAGCCTGGTCAAAATCTGGGGTTAGCACCCAGTCTATAACGGTTTGGAGGTCATCTAACTCCTTTATATAATTATTATCTCCAAAGGCTTCAATATTTAAGAATTCGGTTGGGTTTTCTGGAGAAGTCCCGTTGTGAGAAAAGTTAAATTTCACGAAGAAATAACCCTTTTCTGCATAAAATTCTCCCATTTTATCCCAGGCGCCCCAATCTTTAAAACCTTTATAGCCGTGGCAAAAAATTATGATTGGCTTGGGTTTCTTATCGTCGTTAAAAATTAAATCTATAAGAATAGGTTTATTGTGCTTTCCATCTATCTGGAGGTTAGTTCTTTTAGTGATTTCCATAGGTTTTTTATATTTCTTTTTCCTTAAAAGGAATTTCAGGATCGCAAATTTCGGTAATTAGTTTCTTTAATTCTATCTCAAATGCGCCTAGAATCTCCTTATTTATAGCAGTTTCTTTATTTTTTGTTCTTGGTTTATCTTTTTTAGCGAATTTCAGGAATCCGCTTTTTAAATTTTTAAATGAAATAATGCCGGCTTCAACCGGTAAATCTATCGAGCTTTGATCTTGCATCATCTTAGTATACGCTAATACCTGGAAACTTTTGCTGTATTTATCGTAATCTGAAGCGAGATCTTCCCAATCTACAATTTCAATTTTATCCTGGGTTACCTTCCCTGTTTTATAGTCAATAATTCTGGTTATACCGTCAGCATTTTCCACACGATCAACTTTTCCGCGCATAAAGATCGGAAAATCAAGATGCTCTATCCTAATTTCAGATTTTAAAGTTTTCTCAATTTTTAGGATTTTAATCTCTTCAGATTTAAGTCTATCTAATTCCAGGTTTAAAAAGTTGCGCAAATAACGTTTGGCCACTTCATAAATCAACAAGTTTTTTCCCTGGTTTACCGGCCCGTTCATATAAGATTTTTTAAACTGAAGCGTGATCTCTTCCTGGATCCTAGCTTTAAAATCTTTTATATGCTCTTCCGTGAGCATTTGGTTCTCCAGCGGTTTATAAAAATTTTCAAGGCTATCATGTACCACCGTCCCCAATGTATTGTAAGCTACTGTTTCCTCAACTTCTTCGCTATCACGAACACCTAGAACGTACTGCCTGTAAAAGTCAAGCGGATTTCTAATATAAGAAGTTAGGGCAGAAGGGGAGAAGCCATAAGTAGCGAGGGATTGGATCTTCTCCATAATTTCAGGAGTTTTTTTCACTTCCCGAAGTTCATTTTTAATTGCCGGAACTCTTGGACTCACCATAGCATGCGTGAGCTGATGCGCCGGTTGTTTCTCAATTTCCAGCTGAGTAAGAAACCTGCTTTTTTCTCCGGAATTCAACCCGTCGGTTTCTGTATTATAAAGCAAATGCACATTTTGAGCGCGTTGTAAAAGTCTGTAAAAATGATAGGTGTAAACCGCGTCTTTCTCTTTGTAAGTGGGCAGTTTGTAAGTTTGTTTTAAATCGAAAGGAATAAAAGAACTCCCCGATTTACCCGAAGGTAAAACGCCCTCATTTACCGAACAAATAATCACATTTTTAAAATCTAAAGCCCGCGATTCCAACATTCCCATAAGCTGTAAACCTTTAAACGGCCTTCCCTGGAAATCCAGGTTTTGGGTACTCATTATTTCTTTATAAAACTGATAAAGTGATTTAATACTTTTTAGGTGAGGATAAGCTTCGTTGAGGTTTTCCAGTTTGTTAAACAGCACATGAAAATGATATAAAAACTCCAAACCAAGCTTATTCTCGCTACTTTTTAAATGAATTTTAACCTGGTTTATAATTTCCTGAAAAGCTTCTAAGGCTTTTTTAGGCGAGTTATCCCAACTTCTAAAACAAGCTTTTATTAAAGGTTTTGCTTCAGGAGAAAACGAATTTATAATTTCTTTTTCTGAAAGATTTACCGTGTTTTCTGACTGGATTTTTTCTATAAAAACTTCGGTTTCCTTTTTTAGAATTTCGTTTAAAGCGGGGTGATTAATTACCGAAATCACATCTTTATAATAATAAGCAGAACCGGTGTTTTGGTGAATTTGAAATAACCTGTCAAACAAAGAAGCGATAGGCGCATTTTTAAGCGGAAAACCCATGGTGATATTCAAATCCTGTACATTAGGCGGCAAACTGTTTAAAACGGGTAACAAAAGGTCTTCTTCTCCTAAAACCACGGCGGTTTCCTGTAGTGTTTCTTCATCTAAATTCGCCAATAATTCTCCTAAATATTTGGCCTGTCCCACATTCTTTGGAACGCCGGTAATTTGAATATTTTTAGCTTTATAATACTCGTTTACATTAAGCTTAGCTTTCTTTTTCTTATAAACCGGCCAGTCTTTTAAATACTGATTTATAAAGAGTGAAGCATCGTGCTGGCGGTCTTTTACAAAAACCTCATCTAAGTCCCAGTAAATCTCTGCTCGATCGTTTTCTAATAGATGTTGAACTATTAGTTGCTCAGCAGTATTTAGGGCATTAAAACCGATAAAAAGGTGCTGGGCTTTGTTGGTTTGGGTGTATTCTGTAATATTTTCTGAGGCTTTCCTATAAATTAAACCCTGGTAGCCGGTGTTTTTGGAAAGTAATTCTTCTTTTAAGGCTTCGTAAAATGCCGGTAAACTATTCCAAAACGATAAATAATTATTTATCAATTCGGTTTTGGGTTCCTGGATAGACCAATGTTTTAGGTCCTGAATATCTGCCAGGTAATTAAAAAAGCTTTTGTAATCTATTAAATAACGGTCTATTTCATTGAAGTCATGGATAAGGCTTTGTGCCCAGGCCGTAAAAGTTTCAAAATCCTCCTGTTCCTCTATTGGTGTAATTTTCTTGTAGACATTATAAAACTCGAAAAGAGTAAGAGTATTATCTACAGTTTTTATTTTAGAAATTACTTCTGTGAATTCTTCAATACTATAAACTTTTGGAGCGAAAATGTGATTTTCACTTAAAGCAGAAAGTTCTTTTAATAGAAAACTTCCTGCACGTTTGCTGGGAAGAATAAAGATGATTTCTGAAATATTTTCTTCTGAAGAAATGAGTTCCTTAAGAACTCCTGAAATAAAAGATACCATAGGCTAAAAATAAAAAACGCCCCGGGAACCGAGGCGTTTTTCTATAATAATTATCTAACTAATTACCAGATTTCTTATTCCATAGAAGAATCAGAATCTTTTACTTCTTTATTTTTATCTAAAGAGATTTCAACCCTACGGTTATCCTGTCTTCCGGCAGCGGTATTGTTAGTAGCAATTGGTCTTTCTTCACCATAACCTTCAGAAGTTAATCTGTTGCTTGGTACACCATTTTCTTCTAACCATTTCTCTACGGACGCAGCACGCTCACGAGATAGTTTCTCGTTATATTCGGCGCTACCAGTACTATCGGTATGACCTTCAATGTGGAATATTGTATTTGAATATTCATTCATAATATCTGCAATAGACTGAAGTGCTTCTTCTGACTCATCTCTAATTGTAGCCTTGTTCAAGTCGAACAATACAGTTTTAGAATATTCGTTCAATTCAGAAATAACTTCTACGTCTGGTTCTGGACATCCGTTGTTAGCTGCAGTTCCAGCAACTTCAGGACAATCGTCGTCTTTATCTAAAACGCCGTCACCGTCCATATCTTCGTAAGGACAACCATTGTTTTCAGCAGGACCTGCTTCGTTTGGACAGTCGTCTTCGTTGTCGGCAACTCCGTCACCATCTGCATCAGGACATCCGTTAAGTTCAGCCAATCCGGCTACTTCAGGACAGTCATCATTAGGATCAGCAATTCCGTCACCATCGGTATCAGGACAACCATCAAATTCAGCTAAACCAGCTTCATTTGGACAAGCGTCCATACGGTCTTCAATCCCGTCACCGTCAGAATCCGGACATCCGTTAAACTCAGGTAAACCTGGAGTTTCTGGACATTCATCATCTTTATCGTAGATGCCGTCACCGTCAGAATCTGTTCCACCGAACATAAATTTCACACCCGCTGCGTGTTGAAAGTGTGTTGCACCATCAACATCAAACACGTGTTTGTAATTAGATTCAACAGTTAATGCAACATTATCTGTAAACCAGAAATTTAATCCGAATTTACCATTAAGAGTTGCTGCACTAAGATCTGAAATTGGGTAATCTCCATTATCAGCAATGCTGGTGTAACCACCACCAATACCAACAACAGGATCTAACCATCCGTCATTTAATAAAGCTCTTAAGCTGTAATTAAACGATCCATCTACAGAATAATATGCCATTTGTGGAACAGATTCAGCGCCATATTGTTCTATTTGGTTTACAGAACCCGCAAGTTCAAATACAAAGCCACTTCCAATATAACGACCTACTGTTAATCTAGACATAGATGGCAAGATATTCCAATGATCTCCAACGTTAAAATAATCGTCAAAAGTTCCTCCTACATCAGTGGTAGGGTGAAAATCTACCGCGTTGGTTTGAATCCCAATAGACCAGGGATTGTTTGCATCCTGCGCAGTCACCGAAGTAATGCCCAGAACCAACATTGTAGCGAATAAAATTTTGCTAAGATGTTTCATATTCAATAGTTTAGTTTTAAGTGTTAATTGTTAACAAAAGTAGACTGTTAAAGCTTATCGGCAAAGCATAAAATAATAAAGTTTTCTTAATAAACCCTTAGATAATGGCGTTTTTGAGAGCTTTTTAAGATTTATAAAGCCTTGTTTTTGCTAATATTTCATTATAAGGATCAGCTACTCTTTAACATTGAAACTAAATTATTTCCAATTCTTTACCCACTTTGGTGAAGGCCGCAATGGCTTTGTCTAAATGCTCCTGCTCGTGGGCGGCAGATAACTGTACTCTTATCCTGGCTTTTTCTTTTGGAACTACCGGGTAAAAGAATCCTATTACATAAATACCCTCTTCCAGTAGTCTCTCGGCCATTTTTTGAGATAATTTAGCATCATAAAGCATTACCGGTACAATAGCCGATTCTCCATCTATAATATCAAAGCCGGCATCTTTAATTCCTTTTTTGAAATATTGAGTATTGCTTTTTAGTTTTTCGCGTAGACTATTGTCATTTTTAAGCATATCAAAAACCTTTAGCGAAGCACCAACAATAGAAGGAGCAAGGGAGTTTGAAAACAAATAAGGCCTGGAGCGTTGTCTAAGTAATTCTATAATTTCCTTTTTTGCTGTAGTATAGCCACCCATAGCGCCGCCAAGTGCTTTTCCTAAAGTTCCGGTGATGATATCCACACGATCCATCACTCCTTTTTCTTCCAGGGTTCCAATTCCTTTTTCTCCAATAAACCCTGTAGCGTGGCATTCGTCTATCATAACCAACGCATCATATTTATCAGCTAAATCACAAATTTTATCTAAAGGAGCTACAAGTCCATCCATAGAGAAAACACCATCTGTAACGATAAGCTTAAATCTTGCTCCTTTTTCGTTGGCATCTTTAAGTTGTTTTTCTAAATCGGCCATATCACCATTTTGGTAACGATATCTTGCCGCTTTACATAACCTAACCCCATCAATAATAGAGGCGTGGTTAAGCGAATCTGAAATTATTGCATCTTCTTTGGTTAAAAGCGGTTCAAAAATTCCGCCATTAGCGTCAAAACAAGCAGCATAAAGAATAGTATCTTCAGTGCCGTAGAAATCGGCTATTTTTTGCTCCAGTTCTTTATGGATATCCTGGGTTCCACAAATAAATCTAACACTAGACATTCCAAAACCGTGGGTGTCCATAGTGTCTTTTGCTGCTTTTATAACTTCAGGATGTGAGGATAATCCTAAATAATTATTGGCGCAAAAATTTATTACTTCCTGTCCGGTAGAAATTTTAATTACCGCATCCTGAGGGCCGGTAATTATTCGTTCTTTTTTAAAAAGGCCGTCTTCTTTAATTTGTTCCAGCTCTTTTTCTAAATGTTGTTTTATTGATCCGTACATAATTTTTAATTTTTTACAAACTTACATTTCTTTTAAACAAGGCGCACCTTAAGTGCTTTATTTGTGTAAACAAGATTTTTGCTACCTATTTTGTAACCCATATCTTCTAAAATCCCGGCATAGCTGTTAATTTGAGCTTCGTGGGAAATATCAAACTTTCCGGTTTTATAATCTATAATATTCACTGTATTTCCCGAAAAATTAATGCGGTCTGGCCTTAATCTTTTACCTTCAGGAGTTAAAATATCGCGTTCATTATAATTTTTAGCTTCTTCTGCGTAAAATGCTGAAAGCTGTGGATGATTGGTAATTTCAAGAAGCAATTTTTCTATTTTTTCTGCGGAATCTTTGGTGATTATTCCATCGTTTACGGCCTGGGTCACAACAGGTTTTACCTGATCTTTAAAATCTATTTGCGCCAATAATTCGTGCAGAATTTCTCCTTTTTCTATTGCTTCTTCCTGTTTGCTATCCCACAGCATTCCCGATTTCGTTACGATATTTACCGCTTGATTTTGAGTGGCTGAAGAATAGAACTTTTTAGAAATAATATTTTCTGAAAGACTTTCTTCTGAAATTTCCGGGCTTCCAATTTCACCAAATTCATAAGTATTGATGTTGGAATCCCATCTTCCAATTTCTTTTAAAAAGCCAATCAGTAAGCCTGAAGTTTTATAGGCTTTTTCATTTCCTTTTGCATCTATTTCTTTTTTACTTAACAAATACAACTGTTGCGAAGCACGGGTGCATGCTACATAAAGTACATTTAAAGTGTCAAGTTCTTTTTGGTGAATTAACTCGGAATAAATATCTAAAGCCTTGGGTCCCCAATTCAGCATTTTATCTGATGCGCTTAGGTAATTCATAGGAATTTCATTTAAGGGAGCCTCCATTGGTAACCAAAGTGAATCCATTCGGGTGCTTTTAGAATCGGAATTCGCATAAGGATAGATCACCACCGGAAATTCCAGGCCTTTAGATTTATGAATGGTCATTATTTGAACCGCATCTTCAGCTTTTGGAACAACGATACTGAGGTTTTCTATTTCTTGTTTCCATAGATCCATGAAATCGGCTATGCCGGCAGTAGCTTTTTGAGTACTTTCAAAGATAAAATCCAAGAAAAACTGCACATAAGCGTTAGATGTTTCTACTAAAGAAAAGCTTCGAATAATATATTCTGCGGCTTCGTAAACTGAAAGTTGCCTTATTTGATCAAGGTCAAAATCGATATTATAATCTTTTAACCAGTGGAAAAAGGCCCTACCGTCTTTCTTTAAATTCGTTGAAATAATAGGGTAGCGATTTTCTATTTCTAGAAACTCGGCCAGGAAATCAAAAAGTTCCAGTTTTAAAGTGTTGTCTTTAGGACTTAAAGAAAATTCAAGCAAATGAGCCATAAAATTTACTTCAGGAGAATTGGCCACTAGCAAAGTTTCCGAAGAAACTACAGGAATATTATTTTCGCTTAAATAACTCGCAATAGTAACGCCTTCCTTTTTTTTACGCGTTAAGATGCAGATATCTCCTTTTTTAATTTTTCTTTTTTCTAAATTCTGAATAATTTCCAGGATTTTTTCAGGATAAATTTCGTGTTCTTCCGCCGCATTTTCGGCTTCAATAAAATCGATATTTACATATCCAAAATCTCCTTTTTTAGGATTTTGACCGCTTTCCTGAAACAAATTAGCATAAGCAGGGTGTTGCAAAGTACCGGCTGCATAGCTAAATAAACTATTGTTGAAGTTCACAATCTGGCTTCCGCTGCGGTAATTATCTGGCAGATTTTGAACGTATTTTTCAATACTAAAAGGGTTAGTATCTAAGCAAAGGTCTATAAACTGCTCGGCTTTTCCGCCACGCCAACGGTAAATAGATTGTTTGGCATCACCAACCAGCATCGCACTGGCAGGATCCTGAATATTTTCAGAAGAAAGTTTATTGTCTATAAGCGGAATAAGATTTTCCCACTGCATCTGGGAGGTATCCTGAAACTCATCTATAAAATAATTCTGGTAACGTTCCCCAAGCCTTTCGTAGATGAAAGGGGCCGGCTGGTCTTTAACCTGGGCGCTAATTTTAGGGTTAAATTCTGAAATTAGAATTAGGTTACGTTCTTTCTTGATAAGCTCTACTTCCTGGTTTATCGCGTTAAGAAGCGAAAGTTGGGTAAGGTTTTTTCTAATTGCCTCAAGAAAATCAAGGTTTAGGTAGGCTCTTTTCGAAATTTCGAAAAAGCTAACTATTAAAGATTGAACACTATCTAGCGCATCTTTTACCGCCTGATTTTTGTTCGATTTTGTGTAAAGTGGAGCGCTGTACAGTTTTAGCATCCAGGCTTTTTCAAATCCGTCAATAGGTTTTTGATCTCTTAACTTTATAAAATGCTTATAAATATAACCGCCGCTAAAATCTTTTTCTTCAATGCTATTTTTCTCAAGCAGGTCGAAGAACTCGTGGCTTGTTTCTGCAATTAAAGCTTCGGTTTTCTTTATTTCTGAACTTATTCTTTCTTTGAATTTCTGAAAATCTTCTGGAGTTTTTCCCTTTAGTTTTTTTAGCGCTTCCTGGTGATTTTCGCCAATAAGTAATTCAGAAATTTCAAAAAGATCTTTAGCTATATCCCAGCTTTTGTCGTCATCGGTTTTACTTATGGCAAAAGCAATAAGAACCTTTGTAAGTTCTTTATCGGTTCCGGCTTTGCTTATAAGCCTATCTACGGCTTCCATTAGTATTTGCCGTGTGTTAAGGGCAATTTCAAAATTTACGGGAAGACCAAGATCTTTAGCGAAAGTTCTAAGTACCCGGTGTGTAAAACCGTCTATGGTAGAAACTTCAAAAGCGGCGTAATTATGAATAATGCTTTTTAAGATCTTTGCAGCTTTAGTTTTAAGCTCGGCTTCAGATAAACCGGTTTCTTCAGCAATAATTTTAAAAAGCGGATTACTATTAATTGAAGTTTCTTCTTCAGTAAAATCTCTTAAACTGCTAATAATCCTGGATTTCATTTCATCTACCGCCTTATTCGTAAAAGTGATAGCTAGAATGTTTTTGTAAGCATCTGGCTTTTTGCTTTTAAAAAGCAAGAGCAAATATTCTTTAACCAGGGTAAAGGTTTTTCCCGATCCCGCCGAAGCATTATAAATAGTGAAATTATTAGTCAAAAAAGCTGGATTTTGATGAAGATTTTGAATTTTAAAGGTAAAATAAAAATGTTTTGTATTCTCCCCCCGCTTTTAAGTATTTTATAACACTAAAATGTTTTTATTAAATAGCTTAATACCTAAATTTGAGTGAATTTTATTACTAATCACTAAAAAATAGATACAAATGGCTTTTGAGTTACCAAAGTTAAAATATGCATTTGATGCATTAGAACCACATATAGATGCGAAGACCATGGAAATTCACCATGGAAAACACCACGCAGGTTACACTAAGAAATTAAACGCTGCAATAGAAGGCACCGATCTTGAAGGAAAAACTATAGAGAATATTCTTGAAAATCTTGATAAAGAAAATACCGCTGTAAGAAATAACGGAGGCGGATTTTATAACCATAACCTGTTTTGGGAAGTAATGTCTCCAGATGGTGGTGGAAAGCCAGAAGGTGAACTTGCAAAAGCAATAGATGCTGCATATGGTTCTTTTGAAGCTTTTAAAGACGAATTTGCCAAGGCAGCTGCAGGACAGTTTGGTTCTGGATGGGCCTGGCTTTGTGTTCACGAAGGCGGAAAAGTAGAAATTTGCTCTACTGCAAATCAGGACAATCCATTAATGCCAGGAATTGGCTGTGGCGGAACTCCTATTTTAGGTCTTGATGTTTGGGAACATGCTTATTACCTAAACTATCAAAACCGTCGTCCAGACTATATTGATGCATTTTTTAATGTAATAGACTGGAAAGAAGTGGGAAGCAGATATGCAAAGCAGAAATAATAACTAAGTTATTTTTCATATATATTAAAAAGACCGCTGTTTGGCGGTCTTTTTTTGTTTGCCCTGCATGCAAACAATTCCGGGACTTGAAAGAAAGCCCGCTCACCTGATCGGAGGGAAGAGCAATGTAAAGTCAAGTGCGTCACTGGCAACGGTGGGGTGTGAAGGAAGACCTAGCAAGTTAGTGGAACATAGAGAAATCGAACCGATTCTGGCATATATTGGGGGTAAGGTTGCAAAAAGTGCCGATGCCCAAAATCCGAATAGCAATATATGTTAAAACGGATGGCTTCACTAACAGGAATGTTTGCTTAACGGGGGAAGCCTGATTATTCGCCTTTCCAGGCTAAGCAGAAACAAGTCGAGAGACAAGGATTTGTTATGGAAAATCAGGTGGCAGATGAGTCCGTAGTAGTGAGAAAATTTAGGCCTGAGAAGCACTGGTGACAGTGTGGAGGAGAAAACCCAAATGACATTGCACAAGAATCGCATAATCGGTTGCAATGACTGTCACAGATTAACTGTGGCGGATGCGAAGGGACGAAGTTAAATTAAGTACAGGAAGTTCTTTAAAGGAATTAGCCATAAGCGAAGACAATCGGAATTGAAACATTCTGAGGAATTGCAGCAAAGAGGAGTGACGAGCTAACTCTGGCTGTTAATCCGCGCGAGTATTGAGTAGTAAGATTTTCTTTTACTGTTATAGATTGCCACAGTGCTAAAGACAACAGTATACCTTATGAACAAACAATCTGTCTAATTCTGCCTAAAGAAATAAACCGTACTGCAAAGAAGAGAAAGTTTCATTATGCGAAAATGGTACAGTCTTATAGACAAGGTATATGCATTACCGAGGCTGGAACAAGCCTACCGTGAGGTAAGGAAAAACAAAGGTTCCAGAGCCAAGGGAGTGGATAACCAAAGTATAGCTGATTTTAGTTCAGCTTTAGAGGAGAATTTGTGCCAACTCTCCAGGGAACTGAAAGAGGGGAGATATAGGCCACAGCCGGTAAGGCGGGTCTATATCGATAAACCAGACGGGAGCAAGAGAGGATTGGGTATCCCAACCATCAAAGACCGCATTGTACAACAATCGCTGCTTAATGTGTTGCAACCTATCTTCGATCCCGAATTCCATCCCTCCAGTTATGGGTATCGTCCTAAACGAAGTGCTCATCATGCCATTGCCAAAGCAGAGCGCTTTAGTCGGTACTATGGTCTGGATCATGTAGCAGACATGGATTTATCCAAATGTTTTGATACTCTAGACCATCGGCTGATAGTGCAAAGCGTGGGCAAACGGGTAAGCGATGGAAAGATACTTAAACTGATAGGGAGCTTTTTAGAATCCGGCGCACTTGATGGAGCGCGCTTCACACCTACAAAGAAGGGGAGCCCACAAGGGGGAATTATCTCACCGCTTCTGATGAATATCTATCTGGACGCATTCGACCAGCATATGAAAAATTCAGGCATACGAATGGTGAGGTTTGCTGATGACGTGCTGTTGTTTGCACCAACCAAAGCTCAAGCTGGAAAATACATGGCTAAAGCCACGAGTTATCTGGAAAAAGAGCTTCGGTTAGAAGTGAATAAAAACAAGAGCAGTCTGACAAACCTTGAAGAAGGCATCCACTATTTAGGTGTGGTGATAAAGCCCTATGGAGTAGTGGTATCCCACAAAAGCATCAAGAGGTTCAAAAAGAAAGTAAAATTACTAACCCCTCGAACTAAAGGGCAAAGTATAGCTTTCTATATTAAAGAACTGAACCCGCTATTAAGGGGTTTTGCCAATTACTTCCGAATAGGCTTGACCAAAAAGCTGTTCCAGGATCTTTTAAGCTGGATCAGGAGAAGGTTACGAATGATGGTGATGAAAAGCTGGAAAAGCTGGAAACCTCTTCACCGACAACTAAGGCGTATGGGCTATAAGGGGAATTTTCTTAAGATATCGGTAACCCGATGGAGAAACTCCTCCACCAATTTAATACACTATGCCCTGCCCAATAAGTACTTCTCAGAATTAGGGTTGTACGCAATGGACACAGTTGAAGGGAATACTTTGCATCAGTACTATCAAACAGTACTGAATAAGATTTAACATGAGCCGTGTACGAGACCCGTATGCACGGTTCTGGAAGAGGGATGAAGATAATAAATGCTCAAATATTTATTATCTTCACCCTACTTGATTGCCAGAATGTTAAATAAAAAAAGGCGGATTTTTTAAATCCACCTTTCTTTGCCCCAAATCTACCATGAACTTAACCTACTTATGTTATGGTGAGTCTAAAGTATACTGAATAAATGTTGCGTGCAAATTTTTTAGATTAAAGGCGTAAATATCTGTTAAAGTATTGAAATTCAATATTTAATGTAAGAAAATTTGGGTTTTTGTGTAAGTTAGTTGTGGGAAGTTTTATTTTCTGAAGCGTTTTAAATTTGGGTAAAAATAAAAAAAGGCGGATTTTTATATCCACCTTTTTTTGCCCCAAATCTACCATGAACTTAACCTACTTATGTTTATGGTTCTGCTAATGTATAGATTCTTATTCCTGTAAAAAATCATTTTAGACGAAAGGCAGAAAAACTTGTTAAACTGCACTTAGTAGGCTCTCCCTTCGTTTCCTTCGTAAAAATTAATAAAAGCTCTATTCACTACCCGGTTACCACCAAAAGTTGGATAGTTCCCCGTGAAATACCAGTCACCCAGGTTTTTAGGGCAGGCTTTATGTAAATTGTCTACTGTTTGGTAAATCACTTTTACCTCTGCCTTTACATCTGTATCACAAAGTAGCTCTGAGATTTTATCTGAAATTTGCTCATCGGTAAAAGGTTCGTAGATTTCCTTAACGAAATTCTTCACTTCTTCATCGGCAAGATCTACCTGGAGTTTACACTTTTCGTAAACCTTTTCCACTATATCGTATTGGTTATTATCTTTTAAAAGCTCTAGGGCTGCCCTAAAAGCAACAAGACCTTCCAGTCGCGCCATATCTATACCGTAACAATCTGGATAACGAATTTGTGGCGCCGAAGAAACTACTACAATTTGCCGGGGGTTTAACCTGTCCATCATTTTAATGATGCTCTTCTTTAAAGTTGTTCCCCTTACAATACTATCGTCTATGATTACCAGGCTGTCTTCTGGTTTAACCACGCCGTAGGTTACATCATAAACGTGGGCTACGAGATCATCACGGCTGCTGTCTTCGGTAATAAAGGTTCTAAGCTTTACATCTTTGATCGCAATTTTTTCGGTGCGTAAACGGTGTGCTAAAATTTCCTGAAGTCTGGCATCAGTTAAAGTATCTTTTTCAGCTAGAATTGCATCGTTTTTCTGTTTATTCAATTCATCCTGTGCCGCTTCAACCATTCCGTAGAAACTGGTTTCAGCAGTATTTGGAATAAAAGAGAAAACCGTATTTATGGTATCGTGATCTATGGATTTTAATACTTCGGGCATTAATAAACGCCCAAGCATTTTACGTTCTTTATAGATTTCGGCATCGCTTCCGCGGGAAAAATAAATACGTTCAAAAGAACAGGCTTTTCGTTCCAGAGGCTCCAGAATTTGGGTGATATTTACTTCTCCACTTTTTTTAGTGATAATGGCGTGTCCCGGCGGAAGCTCATGTACATCATTAAAATCTACGTTGAAAGCGGTTTGAATCACCGGTCTTTCTGAAGCAACAACTACCACTTCGTCATCTTTATAATAATATGCGGGACGAATTCCTGCAGGGTCACGTAAAACAAAAGAATCACCGTGGCCAAGTAAACCGGCCATAGCGTAACCACCATCCCAGTTTTTAGACGATTTTCTTAGTATTTTAGCAACGTTTAATTTTTCGGCAATAATAGGAGAAGCTGAAACTTTAGAATAGCCTTGTTTTTTTAATTTTTTATAAAGTTTTTGAACTTCAGAATCTAAAAAGTGTCCAATTTTTTCCATTACCGTAACGGTATCGGCTTTTTCTTTGGGATGCTGCCCAAGCTCTACCAGGTTATTAAAAAGCTGGTTTACGTTGGTCATATTAAAATTCCCGGCCACAATAAGATTACGGTGCATCCAGTTGTTTTGCCTAAGAAATGGGTGTACACTTTCTATACTATTTTTTCCAAAAGTACCGTAGCGCACGTGTCCAAGATAAACTTCTCCCACATATGGAAGGTTTTTCTTTTGCAGCGCAACATCTTCAGAATACTCAGGGTTTGCTTTAATTTCGTCGTTAATTCTACCATTTATCTGCTCAAAAATATCCTGGATGGGTTGTGCCGCATTAGATCTAATTCGGCTTATATAGCGATCTCCGGGAGCAGTATTTAATTTAATGTTGGCAAAACCGGCACCGTCCTGGCCGCGGTTATGCTGTTTTTCCATCATTAAATACATTTTGTTAATCCCATAAAAGGCAGTACCATATTTTTCTTTATAGTACTCCAGTGGTTTTAACAATCGTATTTGGGCAATTCCACATTCGTGTTTTAAGGCGTCACTCATAATTCGTGGCAGATTTTATTCCTGCTTTATATAAAAAATGCCCTGAAAATTCAGGGCATAAGTTTAGGTTAATGCTATTTCAAATTGAGTTAATTTCTTAAACTCTGCGAGGCGCGAATTTACTTCCTCGCCTGAAAGTTCCTCCATCCTCTCGGTTCCAAATTTTTCTACGCAAAAAGATGCGAGATTAGAGCCGTATATAATGGCGTTTTTCATATTTTCAAAGCTAATATCTCCGGTTTTTGCAAGATAACCTGCAAAACCACCTGCAAAAGTATCGCCGGCACCGGTTGGATCAAAAACTTCTTCTAATGGAAGGGCGGGCGCAAAGAACACCTGCTCTTCGTGAAATAATAAAGCGCCGTGTTCTCCTTTTTTAATCACTACATATTTTGGGCCCATTGTAGCAATCTTTTTAGCAGCTTTGGCTAAAGAATATTCGCCAGAAAGTTGCCTTGCCTCTTCATCGTTAATGGTGATCACATCTACTTTGGCAATTACTTTCATTAAATCTTCCAGGGCGTTATCCATCCAGAAGTTCATAGTATCTAAAATGGCGAGTTTTGGAGATTCAATTTGTTCTAAAACGCTAAGTTGCACCAAAGGATGCAGGTTGCCCAACATCACAATTTCAGCATCTTTATAAGCATTTGGTACTACCGGATTAAAATCGGCCAGTACGTTTAATTGGGTGTCTAAGGTATCTCTGGAATTTAAATCGTTATGGTAACGGCCGCTCCAAAAGAAGGTTTTTCCGCCGGAAACCACTTCAATTCCATCTATATTTATATTGTTTCTGGTAAGCAGGTCCAGGTATTTTTGTGGAAAATCGTCTCCAACAATAGATACCACGGCGCTGTCTACATTAAACTGCGAAGCTGAAAGCCCAATATAGGTGCCTGCACCTCCAAGAATTTTATCGGTTTTCCCAAAAGGGGTTTCAATAGCATCAAAGGCTACAGTGCCTACAATCAGTAATTTACTCATAAAATGGTTTAAAAATTGTGCTGCAAATATACAGTTTGTTTTTCAAGGGCTCAATCAAAATTACTCGATAATCGAGATTTAAATATTGTACGTTTTGTCTCGAAACCAGGATATAATAGTAATAATGCCTTTATGGTTCATCTCGAATACACTACTTAAAGATTAATTCCGTTCAATTTTGTTGAAAACCTTCATCAATTAGAAGTCTTTTTTCTTTTGAGGCGGCTACCGCCAAAGCGTCGCAGCGTTCGTTTTGCGGATGCTCATTATGTCCCTTTATCCACCTAAAGCTTACATTATGTTTGCGTATTTCTTTTAGAAATTCTATCCAGAGATCCCCATTCTTTCGATCTTTAAAATTTTTCTTTTCCCAGCCAAACACCCATTTTTTATTAACCGCATCTGCAACATATTTTGAATCGGTAAAAACTATAGCAGAAACTCCGGGCTTTTTCAGCTTTTTTAAAGCTTCAATTACTGCCAGCAATTCCATCCTGTTATTAGTGGTGTGTTTAAAACCTTTTGAAAATTCTTTGCGGTAGGCTTTTCCTACCCATTCCATTACAATGCCGTAACCGCCGGGGCCGGGGTTTCCTCTCGCGGCGCCATCGGTATAAATGTGTACCTGGGTTGTTTGCACTATTGTGATTTCTTTTGAAGTAATTGCTGAAGGATTTCTGGAAAATGTTTGTACTCCAGCTTATGAATTTTTTCTGCAAGACTTTCGGGAGTGTCTTCTTCTGAAATATCTGTTTTCGCCTGAAAGATTATTTCGCCTTCATCATAATTTTCATTTACATAATGAATGCTAATCCCGCTTTCTTTTTCCTTATTTTGAATTATAGCTTCGTGCACATGCATTCCATACATTCCTTTACCGCCATATTTTGGAAGTAGTGCCGGATGTATGTTTACAATCTTATTAGGAAAACGTTTTAAAATGTCTTCGGGGAAAATCCACATAAATCCTGCTAAAACAATTAAATCTGGATTTATATCTTCTAAAATATGCAGAACATCGTAACTATTATAGAGTGCATCCCGGTCAAAATGAAGCGCTTTAACATTGAGATCGTGTGCTCTTTTTAGCACTTTAGCCGATCTTTTGTTCGAGAAAACCGCTACCACACTGGCATTGGGCTGTTTCTGAAAAAATTTAATGATATTTTCGGCGTTGGTTCCCGAGCCGGAAGCAAAGACAACTATTTTTTTTTGTAGGGTATGGGTTGGATTGCTCAAAATAAGCTTGTTAACAATTATTAGAATGTAAAATTAAGTCCTTTCAACTAAATTTATGTAAATTACGATCACATTTTTAAAGTAAAAATCGGTTTTAAAATAAAGTTTTTTATTTTTGCCACCTAATCAAAATTAAAATAAAAGTATTATGTCAGACATTGCATCAAGAGTAAAAGCGATTATCGTTGACAAGTTAGGTGTTGACGAGAACGAGGTTGTAAACGAAGCAAGCTTCACAAACGATCTGGGTGCTGATTCATTGGACACTGTGGAATTGATCATGGAATTCGAAAAAGAATTCGATATCCAGATTCCTGATGACCAGGCTGAGAACATTGCCACAGTAGGTCAGGCAATTTCTTATATTGAAGACGCAAAAAAATAAAAAGAGTATAGACCATATGGAGTTGAAGCGAGTTGTAGTAACGGGCTTGGGAGCCCTAACCCCCATTGGTAACAATATTGAAGAATATTGGGAGGCTTTGGTAGCCGGAAAAAGTGGTGGTGCACCTATTACCTATTTCGATACTGAAAAATTCAAAACCAAATTCGCTTGTGAACTCAAAAATTTTGATCCACTCGATTTCTTTGACCGTAAGGAAGTAAGAAGACTGGACAGGTTTGCCCAATATGCCATTGTAGCTTCAGATGAAGCAATAAAAGATTCCGGCATCAACCTGGAGACTGTAAACAAGTACCGTGTTGGTGTAATATGGGGGGCCGGAATTGGCGGATTGGAAACTTTTCAGAACGAAGTGATAAACTTCGCGACGGGAGATGGTACACCAAGGTTTAATCCTTTCTTTATCCCTAAGATGATTGCGGATATTGCCCCGGGTAATATTTCTATTCGTCATGGGTTTATGGGAGCAAATTATACTACCGTTTCAGCTTGTGCATCTGCAGCAAATGCTATGATAGATGCATTAAATAATATTAGGCTGGGACATAGTGATATTATTGTTTCCGGAGGTTCGGAAGCTGCGGTAACCATGGCTGGTATGGGTGGTTTTAATGCTATGCACGCCCTTTCTACACAAAACGATAACCCCGAAACGGCATCAAGACCTTTTGATGCTACTCGAGACGGATTTGTGTTAGGGGAAGGTGCCGGTACACTTATTCTTGAAGAATATGAACATGCCAAAGCCAGAGGAGCTAAAATTTATGCTGAAGTACTTGGAGGAGGATTATCTTCTGATGCTTACCATATGACGGCACCACATCCTGAAGGAAACGGAGTTGTTGCGGTTATGGAAAACTGTCTTCGAAATGCAGAAATGAAACCCGAAGATGTAGACGCCATTAATACGCACGGAACTTCTACTCCATTAGGAGACGTAGCCGAATTAAAAGCGATAAGTAAGGTTTTTGGTGAACACGCCAAAACAATTAATATTAATTCAACAAAATCAATGACCGGGCATTTGCTTGGTGCTGCAGGAGCTGTAGAAGCAATTTCTGCAATTTTGTCTATGAAACATGGAATAGTACCACCTACTATTAACCACGAACATAAAGATGAAAATATTGATCCTGAATTAAACCTTACTCTTAATAAGGCCCAAAAACGTGATGTAAAGGTGGTAATGAGCAACACGTTTGGATTTGGAGGTCACAACGCTTGTTTATTATTTAAAAGATTTGATGAATAACCTTTAATTATGGGCGTTCTTCGAAATATATTAAATTCCCGTTCTGATAAAGGCGGGAATTTTTTTTCCGTTTTATATAAAATTCTGGGATTTAAGCCCAAGAATATTCTTCACTACCGCAAAGCCTTTACCCACCGTTCTTTAAATATTAAAGATGAAAAGGGAAATGCGGTGAGTTTTGAACGCCTGGAGTTCCTGGGAGACGCCATGTTAAGCGCTGTAATAGCTTCCCACCTTTTTAAAGCAGTTCCTGGCGGAAATGAGGGTTATCTTACCAAAATGCGTTCTAAAGTAGTTAGCCGAAAGCATTTAAATGAGCTTGGTAAAGACCTGAAACTTATAGACCACGTTCAAACTAATATTCCCAAAGATCAATTTGGAGCAAATATTCACGGCAATTTATTTGAAGCATTAATTGGCGCAATATATCTAGACCGCGGTTATAAATATTGTAAGCGTTTTATTTACGAAAGAGTGATAGATCCTTATGTAGATATAGAACAATTAGAAGGCCAGGTAATAAGTTATAAAAGTCTGTTTATTGAGTGGTGTCAAAAAGAAAAACGGGAATTCGACTTTGAAGTTTATGAAGATACCGGGAACGATGAAATAAAGCATTTTGCTGTAAAATTGAGGTTAGATGATAAAGTTGTTGCCAAGGCAAGGGCAACCTCAAAAAAGAAGGCCGAAGAAAAAACAGCAAAACGGGCTTATTATGCACTTCAAAATAAAATCACATAAAATTATGAAATTAGTGCAAACTATAACGTTTTCGTAGATAAATACGAAGTTTTGGTACGATAAACCTTCATTTTTCTCAATCTTATCTTATCTTTAACCTTAAATTAAAAGCTATGCAATCTCATAAAATGCTGCTTGAGGATGTAGAGGAAGATGATTTTGGCTTAATAGCACTATATGGTGATTTAGAAGAATATAAGATGGCCTATTTATTAAATAAGCATCTTAAACTTCAATTAAAAAGAGAACGCAGGGATATAGACTTCAACCATAAATCGGTAGAAGCTTTCTACGCCCATTATACCTTTAAAGATCTGGCGAATTTCAGGTCTTATCACCTTGTGGCCAATAAGTTTAAAGGAGAACCAAAAAAGATATTAAGCTCGGGTTCTTTATTTGAAGAAGAAGAAGTTAGACCCTTACAGGTAAACCTGGTGCCTGAGTATAAAAAGGTAGATTTCTTTCTTAAAATAGATGAGGAGCTAAATCAAAAAGACCTCAATTTACTTGTTAATGCCATAAGCCAGATACCGCAGGTAATAGCAGTTTATAAAATTGACACAGATTTATTAAAATCTAAACAAAATTTAATTTTTGAATAATGCCAACAAATAAGAAGACTAAAATCGTTGCAACCCTAGGCCCGGCAACGAGTTCCAAAGAAACCTTAGATAAAATGCTCCAGGCCGGAGTAAACGTTTTTAGAGTTAATTTTTCCCACGCTAATTATGACGATGTAAAAGAACGCATTAACATGATTAGAGACCTGAACAAAGAAAAAGGCTACAATGCCGCAATTCTTGGAGATTTACAGGGTCCTAAACTTCGGGTAGGAGTGATGAAAGACGAAGTGGTAGTTTCAGAAGGTGATGAAATTATTTTTGCTACCGGAAAAGAATTTAAAGGAACCGCAGAACGCGTTTATATGAATTATGAAACTTTTCCGCAAGATGTAGCTGCGGGAGAGCGTATTCTTTTAGACGATGGTAAACTTATTTTTGAAGTAGTAAGTACAAATAAAAAAGATGAGGTTAAAACCCGGGTAATCCAGGGTGGACCTTTAAAGTCTAAGAAAGGTGTAAACCTTCCAAATACTAATATTTCGCTTCCTGCTTTAACTGAAAAGGATGTAAAAGATGCGATTTTTGCCTGTGAAATGCAGGTGGACTGGATGGCTCTTTCTTTTGTGCGTCACGCGGAAGATTTAAAAGAACTTCAGGATTTAATTAAAAAGCACAGCGAATATAAAATCCCAATTATAGCCAAAATCGAAAAACCGGAAGGTGTAGCCAATATTGATAAGATTGTGGCCTACTGTGATGGTTTAATGGTGGCTCGTGGAGATTTAGGAGTAGAAATTCCTGCGCAGGAAGTTCCACTTATTCAAAAGAAATTAGTTTTAACGGCCAAGAAAGCAAGAATTCCGGTAATAATCGCTACTCAAATGATGGAGACGATGATTACCAGCCTTACGCCAACAAGAGCCGAAGTTAATGACGTAGCGAACTCAGTTATGGATGGTGCCGATGCGGTAATGCTTAGTGGAGAAACTTCAGTAGGGCAGTACCCAGTGCAGGTGATTCAAAAGATGACACAAATTTTGGAGAGTGTTGAAAACTCACCATTAATTAAAGTTCCCCACGATCCGCCGCATGTACGTACCAAGCGTTATATTACCAAATCTGTTTGTTATCACGCGGCCCATATGGCTAACGAAATTAAGGCCAAAGCAATTTGTACCTTAACCAATAGCGGGTACACAGCTTTCCAAATCTCTGCTTGGAGGCCTGAAGCGCATATTTTAGTGTATACTTCTAATAATAGAATTCTTTCACAACTTAGTTTGTTATGGGGTGTTAAAGCTTTCCATTACGATAAATTTGTAAGTACAGACGAAACTATAGAAGATATTAACCGCATTGCAAAAGAGAAATCTTTTGTAGAGGTGGGGGATTATACCATTAACCTGGCTGCGATGCCAATTGGTGAAAAAGGTATGGTAAATACGCTAAGGATTTCAGAAATAGAATAATCTAATAATATTTATACTTCAAGCCCCGAATACACTCTATTTGGGGTTTTTTTTTGTTTAAAATTCAAACTTTAGCTGTACTTCAACTTTTTTCTCTTCTTCCGGTTTCTTTTCGCTTTTATCGGTATTTAGGTTGGAAAGAGAAATTCCCAAAAGTCGTACGGAATTCTTCATTTTTTCCTGGTATAATAACTCCTTTGCATTTTCAAGAATTAATTCTTTACTGGAGATATAGAACGAAATAGTTTTACTGCGAGTCTGCAGGGTAAAATCGCTATACTTAATTTTTAGGGTCACCGTTTTACCAGCAACCTTGCTTTTTTTGAGCCGACGTTCTATTTCTTCGGCAATGTTTTCCAGCCTTTCCAGCATAAAAATTTCCGAAGAGATATTTTCATTAAAAGTGCGTTCGGCACCAAGAGATTTTCTTATTCGGTTTGGTTTTACTTCGCTCAAATGTATACCGCGAACCACGTTGTAATAATGCGCACCGCTTTTCCCGAATTTTTCGATTAAATATTCTTGAGATTTCTTTTTAAGGTCTTTCCCGGTAAAAATACCCAGCATATACATTTTTTCAGCAGTCACTTTACCTACTCCATGAAATTTCCTGATGTCTAAAACTTCCAAAAAAGCTTCTACTTCTTCAGGATTTACAGTTTTTTGTCCGTTAGGTTTATTAAAATCACTGGCAATCTTTGCGATAAATTTATTGATAGAAATTCCTGCCGAGGCATTTAATCCTGTTTTCTCCTTAATTTTCTCCCGTATTTCTTTTGCAATTAGGCTTGCACTGGGATTTCCTTTTTTATTCTCGGTTACGTCCAGGTAAGCTTCATCTAAAGAAAGTGGCTCTACCAGGTCTGTATATTCATAAAAGATCTCCCTTATTTGTTGTGAAATCTCCCGGTAACGGTCAAAACGGGTTTTTACAAAGATTAGATGCGGGCAATTGCGTTTGGCAATTATGCTACTCATAGCGCTTTTAACGCCATATTTTCGCGCTTCATAACTTGCCGCGCTAACTACACCTCTTTGCGAACTTCCGCCCACAGCAATCGCCTTACCGCGTAATTCGGGATTATCCAGTTGTTCTACCGAAGCATAGAACGCATCCATATCTATATGAATGATTTTTCGAAGAGGAAGGTTTTGGTTCACTTTACAAAGTTAAAGAAACTTCAAGTTGTCTGGAAAGCTATTTATTTCCCAAACCTGTTATAAAATCTTTCAACTTCAGAAATTTAAAAATCGTAACTTTATAAAAATCAATTAAAAAAAATGAAGAAAGAGAAGGAGCTTAAGCAACGGGTTTTGGCTTACGTTCAGGAAGCTGATGAAGAATTACTTCATCTTATAGCAGAAGTGGCTGAAACTTATAAAAAGCAAAAAAAAGGTGATTTGTGGGATAAGCTTAGCGACATTGAGAAAGCTGCTATTCAAAAAGGCTTAGAGGATGCCAATAACGATAAGGTGTTAGCTAATGAAGATGTTATGCGAATGTTTAAAAAATGGCATTAGAGATCTTTTGGACAGAGACTGCAAAGACAGGTTTGCAGAGAGTGCTGGAATATTTGGAAGAAAATTGGACTGAAAAAGAAATATTTAAACTGGAAGAAAAACTTAAAATAGTTATTCAAATCATCATTTTAAACCCAGAATTTGTTTCCTAAGTCCACGCAAAACCCTAAGCTTTTTAAAGCTTTGATAGATAAAAATAATTATATAGTTTATAGAGAAAATAAAGAGAAACAAAGAATCGAAATAATTAATTTTAGAGGAACCAGAAAAAGACCGGTTCATTAATAAATAATATATGCCAAAAACAGCAATAATTTTAGGAGCTACCGGCCTAACCGGAGGAATGTTACTACAGCAATTACTTGAAGACGACAGGTATGGGAAAATCAAACTTTTCTCGAGAAATTCAGTAGAAAAAAAACATCCTAAAATCGAAGAACATTTAATAGATCTTTTTAAACTGGAGGAATATAAAGACAAATTTACCGCCGATGAGGTTTTTTGTTGTGTGGGTACCACCAAAAAGAAGACCCCAGATCACAATACGTACACCAAAATTGATCGCGGAATTCCTGTGACAGCGGCCAGGCTTTGTAAAGCAAATAATATAGATACATTTCTGGTAGTTTCGGCACTTGGAGCGAATCCCAAAAGCAGGGTGTTTTATAACCGTATTAAGGGGAAAATGGAGAAAGAGGTATTAGAGCAGGAAATTAAGAATACCTATATCTTACAACCTTCACTTATTACTGGTGAGCGGAAGGAAAGCCGAAGCTTTGAAAAAGTTGGAAAAGTAATGCTCAATTTTATAAATCCGTTTTTCCTGGGAACTTTACGTAAATACAAGTCTATTTCGGCTGAAAGTATTGCCAGGGCTATGGTAGCCATTGCTAATAAGCCCGAATTGGACGTAGAAAGAATTCCTTCAGATGAAATTAAAAATATAGCACACAATAATTAAATGCAGGAAATTGAACGTAAATACCTTGTACTTTCAGAAGATTTTAAAAAGGAATCATTTAAGAATTTCAGCATAAAACAAGGATTTTTAAACACCGATCCCGAACGTACAGTGCGCTTAAGAATTACCGGCGATAATGCTTTTCTTACTATTAAAGGGAAATCTTCAAAAAACGGACTTACACGTTTTGAATGGGAAAAGGAAATTGATATAAAGGAAGCCGAAGCGCTATTTGGACTTTGTGAACCTGGAGTTATAGAAAAAACCCGCTATTTGGTGAAAGGCGGTGATTTTGTTTTTGAAATTGATGAATTTCACGCTGAAAATGAAGGTTTAACCGTAGCAGAAATAGAATTGAATTCTGAAACCGATACCTTTAAGAAACCCAATTGGCTGGGAGAAGAAGTAACCGGAGATATAAAATATTATAATTCACAATTAAGCAAGAACCCGTATAAAAACTGGTAAAATTTAATATGAAGAAATTAATTTATATACTCGTTTTTCCGTTTTTAATACTTTCCTGTAAAGATATTCCAGAACAGGAGCGAGGTATTCCCGGGCCAGAGAAAGTTGAGAAGAAAAAGCCCAAAACCAATATAGATTCTATTGCGAAACATTTAAATGAAAAAGGTTATCAAACTTTTACCTACAAAGAGGGCGACAGCACTTATTTGATGCAGCAATATTATATGGTTTTTTTGAAAAAGGGAGAAAACCGCAACCAGGATTCTACTGAAGCGGCAAAACTGCAAAAGGAACACCTGGCTTATTTAAGCAAAATGGCACAAGAAGGCTACGCAAGCTTAATTGGCCCCTTTGGTGATGACGGGGATATTCGTGGAATTGCGGTTTATAATACGGCTACGCAGCAAGAAGCCGATAGTTTGGCAAAACAGGATCCTATGGTAAAAGCCGGTAGATTAAAAGTTGAAGTTCATCCCTGGTGGACCGCAAAGGGTGGAAAACTCGATTAAATCCAGACAAAATTCTTAAAAATTTGAATTATGAAGATTGAACAAGTTGATGAAATTAAGAAGGGCTTTTTTCAAGCTTTGGAAAATGAAAAAATTGCCGGGAAAGTAGAATATACCTGGGCAGGCCGAAGCAAGTTTATAATAGACCATACCGAAGTTGACCCCGATTTTAAAGGCCAAGGTATAGGCAAGAAATTAATAAAAGCTACTGTAGATTTTGCAAAAGAAAATAAGCTGAAGGTGATTCCGCTATGTCCTTTTGCAAAAAGTGTGATAGAAAAAGAACCCGAATTTCAGAAGGTTTTAGCTTAAAATAATTTCAAAAACATACATTGCTTCCCAGCTTTAGGTTTCTATTAGGAATTAGAATTAATAATATTTACAATTTCAGCTTTTTGTAAAACTCCAGATTGTCTCCAAAGTTGCTGGCCATTTTTAAATAGCATCATTGTGGGAACACCGCGCACCTGGTATTTTCCCGCCAATTCCTGGTTTTTATCTACATCTATCTTTACAATTTTTACGCCATCGCCCAATTCGGCCTTTACGTCTTTTAAAATTGGCGCCAGTGTTTTGCAAGGGCCACACCAGTCAGCATAAAAATCAACTAGAACAGGTTTTTCATCTTTTATAATATCACTAAAACTACTTTTCATTTTAATAAAATTTAAGCTTTCTTAAAGTTACTGAATTTACTCGATAATCGAGATTTAAATGCTACGAGGTTTGCCTCAAATCAAACTATTTTTCTTACAAAAAGTCCCGTGGGCTTGCTCCAGGTAGTGTACTGGCTTAGTCGAAATTAAATTTCAATCTCAACAAAAAAACAGCCCCAAAATTTAATTCTGGAGCTGTTTATTCAACAATTAACAAAACAAATTCAACACAATTTATTGCCAGCCTCCACCAAGGGCTTTATAAAGATTTACGATGGAATTCAATTTATTGTATTCAGCATTTATAAGGTTTAGCTGAGAATTTAAAGCATTTTCCCTTGCGGTTAATACTTCCAGGTAATTTATAAGACCGTTATTCAATAATTCTTCTGAATAGCCTGAAGCCTTATTGTAAGCTTCATATTCATTCTCAAGAATATCTATGCGTTCGGTACTTGCCTGGTAATTAGAAAGTGCATCTGAAACTTCCCTGCCGGCCACTAAAATGGCTTGTTTAAAGTTTAGTAAAGCTTCTTCTTGTTGTGCCTGCGAAACTTCGTACTGGGTTCTTATTTGCCGCTTATTAACAATTGGCTGCAAAAGCGAAGCACCCAAATTAGCAAAAAGGGAATTGGCATTTAATAATTTATCCAGTTCTAAACTTTGAAAACCACCTGAAGCGGTTAATGTAAGCGAAGGATAGAAGTTAGCGCGAGCCGCATTAGTAAGTTCAAAAGCATTAATTAATCCGTACTCGGCGGCAATCACATCTGGCCTATTTCTTAGGAGTTGTGAGGGCACTCCTGTATTCAACGGACTTACAATATTTTGTTGTGATAAATCAGTTCGTTCTATTTCCTGTGGCCCTGCGCCCAGTAGAATGGAAAATGAATTTTCCAGCAAGCGAATTTGGTTTTCAAGCTGCACTACTAAAGCCTCGGCTGTATGCAACTGCGCTTTGGTTTGTTGTACACCAACTTCAGTTACATTTCCGGCATCTTTAAGGGCCATTGTAGTTTCCAGGCTGCTTTTCCTGGTTTCCAGGGTTTCTTTTGCAATTCTAAGTTGCTCGTCCAGGCTTAGTAATTGATAATAATTATTAGCAATATTGGAAATAAGCTGAGTCTTTACCGCTTTATGAGCAGCTTCACTTTGTAGATAAGCTGCGGTAAAAGCACGATCGTTACTTCTTATTTTTCCCCAAATATCAGCTTCCCAGGAAAGATTTCCGGTAACGTCGTATTGGGTAATACTTCCGTCAAAGAAAGAACCAAACTGGCTGTTAGGAGATAAGATTTGATGATTTACGGCCGGCCCTGCACTTAGGGTAGGGAAATAACTCGCTTTCCCTTGTTTTACATAAGCTTCGGCTGCCAACATTTGCTGTATGGCAATGCGTATATCTATATTATTCTCCAGGCCTTCTTCAATATGGTTTTTCAGAATAGGATCGGTAAAAATTTCGGTCCAGGAAATAGTGGCCATATTTAAGGAATCCTGCGGAAGATTATCTGTTCTATACAATTCTTCAGAAATCTCTTCTATTTCAGGACGTTCGTAATCTTTGGCTGCAAAACAGGAAACCAATAAAAATGGTAAGGCTCCCCCAAGCAAAAGTTTATATATACTGTTCTTTCTCATTGTTATTCTTTTTCAGAAATTGATTTGTTTTCTGTTTTAGCTGCTTCTGGTATCCCGGTTATTTTTTCCTGTAAATGTTGGAAAATGATATAAAGAATTGGAATAATAAAAACTCCCAATATGGTACCAACTAATAAACCTCCAACAGCTCCCGTACCTATAGAGCGGTTACCTGCAGCACCTGTACCACCGGCAAAAACCAAAGGAAGTAAACCAATAATAAAGGCAAAAGAGGTCATTAAAATAGGTCTTAACCGCACTCTTGCACCCTCTAAGGCAGCATCTACAATAGAAAGGCCTGCCTGCCTTCGTTGCATGGCAAACTCTACAATAAGAATTGCGTTCTTAGCCAGCAGCCCCAGCAGCATTATTAAAGCAATTTGGAAATAAATATTTGCCTGAAGCCCTGTGAATTTAGTTACCAGGTAAGAGCCCATTACCCCAACCGGCAATGAAAGTAGCACTGCGAAAGGAATAAGGTAGCTTTCATATTGAGCTGAAAGAATGAAGTAAACAAACAGAATACTTAAAATCAAGATAAAAGTAGTCTGTGAACCTGCTGAAACTTCTTCCCTGGTAAGTCCGCTATAATCTACGCTAAAATTAGAGGGTAGTGATTCTGCACTTACTTCTTGTACTGCTGCAATAGCATCTCCAGAAGAATATCCCGGAGCCGGGGCACCGTTTATAGTTGCCGAGTTAAACAGGTTAAACCTGGTTACCGATTGCGGACCATAAACCCGTTTTAAGCTTACAAATTCACTTAAAGGCGCCATTTCTCCCTGGGAATTTCTTACAAATAGAGAATTTAAATCGTCGGTGCCGGCGCGATCTTCAGGTAAAGCCTGAACATACACACGATATTGTTTACCAAATCTAGAGAAATCTGCTGCGTAAATACTTCCAATATACCCTTGTAATGTTGAGAAGATGGTAGAAATATCCACGCCTGCTTCTTTAGCTTTCGGAATATTTAAATCCATTTCATACTGCGGATAATTTGTGTTGAAAGAACTTTGTGCATACTGAATTTCCGGTCTTTGGGAAAGCGCTGCAATATAATTTTGGGTTTGGGTATCCAGTTCCTGGAAACTACCACCTGATCTATCTAACAATTTAGCTTCAAATCCCCCTGAAACTCCAAAACCTGGAATACTGGGAGGAGAAAAGAATAGCATTTCAGCATCAGAAAATGAAGCGCCAATTTGAAATAATTGTCCCTGGATAGATTCTACCGATAGGTGATCTTCTTCACGTTCACTCCAGTCGTCTAATTTAATAAAACCAAGTGCATAGTTACTACCTGCTCCACCAATTAAACTATAACCATTTACTAAAGAAACACCCTGTACACCTTCTATTTGTTGTGCTTTTTTCTCTAATTCTGAAGTAATTCCCACGGTTCTGTCTAAAGAAGCACCGGCAGGTAATTCAACATTTACAAATAATATTCCGCGGTCTTCATCTGGTACAAAACCGGTTGGAGTAGTCTTAGCTCCCCAAAATATAGCAAGTACCGCAGCTACAAGGATTAGCCCTGTAATCCACTTATGTTTACTTAAAAATGAAAGGGAATTCACATACTTGTCAGTAGTTACTTTAAAAGCGGTATTAAACGAACTAAAGAAGCGCTGTAAAAAATTCTTTTTCTTATGTTCTTCGTCTTCACGATGTGGTTTTAAGAAAATGGCACAAAGCGCAGGACTTAAAGTTAAAGCATTAACTGCAGATATTGCAATAGCTACAATTAAAGTCACCCCAAATTGTTCATAGAAAACTCCTGTGGGTCCCGTGATAAAAGTTACGGGAATAAATACCGCTCCCATTACCAGCGTAATAGAAATAATCGCCCCGGTAATTTCGTCCATCGCTTTTCTTGTACCGCTTATGGCATCTTTAGCTCCTTCTTCCATTTTTGCATGTACGGCTTCTACTACTACAATAGCATCATCTACTACAATACCAATAGCCAGTACCAGCGCAAATAGCGTTAGTAAGTTTATAGAGTACCCAAACAGGTTTAAGAAAAAGAATGTACCAATTATGGAAACCGGTACCGCAATGGCAGGAATAAGGGTAGACCTAAAATCCTGAAGAAATATAAAAACTACAATAAATACCAGTATAAACGCTTCAATAAGCGTTAAAATCACTTTATCTATAGAAGCGGTAAGAAATTCGTTGGTATCAAAATTTATATATACCGAAAGCCCGGTTGGAAAATCTTCTTCCATTTCGTCCAGCTTCTGGTGAATATTTTCAATAATTTCCTGGGCATTAGAACCTGGCGTTTGGTAAACAGCCATATTCACTCCTGGCTTACCATTGGTATATCCAATAACATTATAACCTTCGGCATCCAGTTCAACTTCTGCAACATCGTCTAACCTTAGGTATTGCCCATTATCAAGGGCTTTAATAATAATATTTCGGTATTGATCTTCGTCCTGGTATCTTCCGCTATAACGCAGTACATATTCAAAAGCTTCAGCATTATTTTGACCTAAAGATCCCGCAGCAGCTTCCTGACTTTGCTCATTAATGGCTCCAATAACATCTGAAGGGATTAAATTATAAGCCGCTAATTTTTCAGGCTGAAGCCAGATTCGCATCGCATATTTCTTGGCGCCAAATACATTTACGTTCCCAACCCCGTTAATACGCTGTAATTCTGGAATCACGTTAATATTCAGGTAATTCTGAATAAAAGTTGCGTCATATTCTTCGTTGTCTGAAACCACGGTAAAGAACATCAATGCACTGGTTTGTTCTTTTTGCGTGGTTACCCCAGATTGGGTTACTTCCTGCGGCAGTAAAGGTGTAGCACGTGCCACACGGTTTTGAACGTTTACCGCGGCAATATCTGGATCTACTCCCTGGTCAAAAAATACCTGTATACTGGCACTACCGTTGTTACTGGCAGTAGAGGTAATATAATCCATTCCCTCAACCCCGTTTATTTGCTCTTCAATGGGAATAATTACACTCTCCAGTACTGTTTGAGCATTTGCCCCCGGGAAATTAGCCGAAACCTGAACCGTTGGAGGGGCAATATCTGGATACTGCGTTACAGGCAGTGTTGAAATTCCCAACACACCCAATACCACAATTATAATGGAAACGACCGTAGATAATACCGGTCTTTCTATAAATTTCTTTAGCATCTTAAAGTCTTATTTAAATACTGTATTAATAGAATTCGCAATACTATCAAAAGGAATTTCTTGCGGTTTTATTGGAGTGTTGTTTCTTAGTTTTGCCACGCCCTGAGCAACAATTTTATCGCCTTTTTTAAGGCCGGAAGCAACAACAATAAGATTATTTACTCTTGAAGTTTCTGTGATTGGTGTAGAAACGGCCAAACTATCACCCTGAACTTTGTAAACGTAAGTTCTTCCCTGTTGCTCATAACTTGAGATTTCGGGTACTACAATTACGTCTTCAAAAGTTTGTGGCACTCGAATCTTACCACTATTACCGTTAGATAATAGTTGATTTGGATTAGGAAATTTGGCCCTGAAGGTTACTGTACCTGTTGAAGGATCAATTTGTCCAGAAATTGTTTGAATTTTCCCTTTTTGTTCATATTCTTTACCATTGGCCAGAATTAAACTTACATCTGGGAAATTAGATATCTTTTCTTCTATACTGCTGCCCGAAGTTTCCTGAAGAAAACTCATATAATCTTTCTCGTTCATAGAAAAGAACGCATAAACCTCATCGGTTTGGGAAACCGTAGTAAGCGGTGTAGGGTCTCCGGGAGATACAAGTGCTCCATTTCGAAAATTAATATTACCTACATAACCATCTACCGGGCTTTTAATATTTGCATAATCAATATTTGCAGCTATACTGTTGTAGTTAGCCTGGGCCTGGGAGAGCTGTGCTTTTGCGGTTTGTAGTTGTACTCCACTAATAATATCTTTTTCAACTAAGGGTTTTAGTTTTTCAACTTCAACCCGGGCGGCATTTACATTTGCCTGGGCAGCTTCAGCATCACCCGATAAAGATTCTGTTTCAAGCTTAAAAAGCCTTTGTCCTTTTGTTACTTTTTCTCCTGCATCTACTAAAACATCTGTGATATAACCAGAAACTTTTGCTCTAACCTGACTGTTTACCACACCCTCTATACTGGTAGGATAGGAAGTGAAACCGGTAACTGTCTTTGTTTGTACTTCTAATACCGGGAGTGGTTGTGCACCCTGGCCCTGTGCTGCTTGCTGTTCTTCTTTCCCGTTAGAACAGGAAGTGAAAACGGCAGCACCTATAAACAGACTGAAATAAATTATCTTTTTCATTGCTTTTTATTGTAATTAATGGTTGTTGATGTTCTTCTTTAATTTATTAAGCGCTGCCGTTGCTTCATCTAAAAAGTCTAACAGGCTTTTTTGAAATTCCATATCAAAAGGCGGATCTTCTTTATTCAATTCGTTGCTCTTTTGCTTGTATTCCAGAACCTCTTTATGAATACATTTTTGAGCTTCCCACTTCGCGGTGAGCTCATCAATATGGTTTTCCATCAGGTCGGGTTTTACAATAAAATACCGCTTTCTGTCTCCAGATTTTGTGTAGTATTCAATACGGTTTGTTGTTTGAAGATGTTCTAAATGAGTAGAAACCGTACTTTTTCCGGCATTTAAATCTTTTACCAATTGCTCAAAAGTGATTCCTTTTTTACCGGTAACAATAAGCGTGGCAAAAATCCTGGCTGCAACCGGAGCTAACTGATGCTCTTTTTCAAACTGAACGCCCAATTTTTCAATTAAACGTGTTTTTTGTGCTTGTAAGTCCGTATTGTTCATTTTAATAAATTGAAGGCGCGAAATTAATATTTAGTTCCGAATAACCCGAACCAAATTTCTAAAAGGTTTGTTAAATTGCATCGGGAAGCGATTTTAGGAAGTTTAATTCGTCTGATTTTAGAACGAAGCCTGCGCGAATCATACTTCGGTTTTCTTCAAAATTAATAAGGCTTTCTGCATTTCCTTTATACCACTCCAGCATTACCTGGAAATTAGAAGAATTAAAAGGTTTATAAAGAAACCTGGTGCGCACCGTTCCATTCCAGTTTTTAATTCCCTTTCTAAGCATAAGATCTACCAGTAATTTTTCTGGAATTAAATTGTAAGTAAGGCTTATTTTTCCGTAGCCAACATAATCAATTAGCTCGGGATTATCCTTTTTATATTTAAATGGCAACCAGCCTTTTACACTAATTAAAAGGTTTTTATTTATCGCGGTGTGATAACTTAAAGAAAGAGAGTTCCAGCTTCGGGAATAAATACTATCCCGCCCGTTAGATTCGTGTTCCAACTGTAAATAGGCCATTCCGGCCAAATCATCATTTTTATTATATACTGGTTTTCCCAAGCCTACCCCCGGATTAAAATTAAGTTCGCGAAAGGGGCTTGAAAACTCATAAATATTCCAAAAAGCTTTTTGGGTATAAGTGAGAAACAAGTAGGTATCAAGCGGTAGGGTATTACGCGTAATTAATGCTTTAAAACTAATTTGATATTTTGCATCTGCAGATTTAGAATTGAGATCTTTATTTGTAGAAATTCCCGTGATAAAATAATTATCCTTATGAATAGAAAAAGTGGGCATATTTTCTATGGTATCGTTTATTTTTTCACGTGATAAACGTTGTGAAAAAACCTCTCCATAACAGAATATAAAGACCAATATTAGAATTACACCGTACTTATTTCTCATTTGTAAATTATTTAGAAGTTTGCAAAATTATAATTAGTTCGGAATTCTCCGAACTAACGAATTCTAAAATTGAGTTAAAAAAAAGCCCAACCGTTTAGGTTGGGCTTGTAAAGATCTTATTTCAAAGGTTATTCGCTATAGATTCCTATTTCCAGGTCGCCGTCTTGGTTCATTTTTGCACGGTACATCCCAGCGGTATTAAATTCCATGGAAACATTCCCATTACGATCTATAGCAATGATGCCACCGTTTCCTCCCAGTTCGGGATTTTTGTTTTGAATTACTTCTTTTGCAGCTTCAGCAAGGCTCATTCCTTTATATTCCATCATTGCTGAAATATCGTAGGCTACCACGCCCCGTATAAAAAACTCTCCCCAGCCGGTTGCTGAAATCGCTGCGGTTTTATTATTAGCATAAGTTCCTGCGCCAATTATGGGTGCATCTCCTATACGTCCCCATTTTTTATTAGTCATTCCGCCGGTTGAGGTTCCTGCGGCAAGGTTTCCATTTTTGTCTAAAGCGGCACAACCAACCGTACCAAATTTAGAATCTTTAATAAACGGATCTACAAATGCAGTTTTGCTATCGTGATCCAACTCTGTTTTTTCTGAATCTCTTGCTTTTAAACGTTCTAAACTTTTAAAGCGTTTCTCGGTATAAAAATATTTTGGGTCTACAATTTCCAAATTTCGTTCTTTAGCAAACTGTTCGGCGCCTTTCCCTGAAAGCATTACGTGCTCTGAATTTTTCATTACTTCCCAGGCGAGATTTATAGGGTTTTTCACAGTAGTTACTCCAGAAACTGCACCTGCATTTAGAGTTTCTCCTTCCATTATGGAAGCATCAAGTTCGTTTTTGGCATCATTTGTAAAAACGGCACCTTTCCCTGCGTTAAATAGCGGCGAATTCTCCATCACATTTATGGTTCGTTGTACGGCTTCTATCGCGGTACCGCCATTTGCTAAAATTTCGTGCCCGGTTCTTATGGCTTCTTCCAGCTTGGCTTTGTAAGCCTGTTCCAGAGAATCACTCATATTTTCTTTTAGAATTGTGCCGGCACCACCATGAATAACAATCCCAAAATTGCCTACGGAATCCTGAACTTTTTCAGCTTCGGGGGATTCATTTTTTTCTGAATCTTTTTCAATTGAAATATTACAGGCTAAAAAGAGAGAAAGACTGAATAAAAGGAATATTTTTTTCATATTGAGTGTGATTTTAAGTCGAAGATACGCATTTTGTTAAGTTTTTTATTTTGCGCCAGGGATAGCAGCGTAAAGCCCACAGGAGCCGATAGGCGACGAGGACTTGTAGCGTATAGCCCGTTAAGGTGCCCAAAAAGATAAGAAAATGGGGCATTTGTCTAAGCTTTAAGTTGTAATTTTAAGGAATATAAATTAGAAATCATGGCAGTAAATAAACCTTTTAATCTTAATAAATGGATTGACCAAAACCGGGAATCTCTTAAGCCGCCGGTGGGCAATCGAAATCTTTACAAAGAATCTGAAGATTATATTGTGATGGTGGTTGCAGGGCCAAATGCGCGCAAGGATTATCATTATAACGAAACCGAGGAGCTTTTTTATCAATTGGAAGGCGAAATTGAAGTACATATTCAGGAAGATGGTAAGAAAAAAACGATGAAATTAAGTCCTGGAGATATGTATTTGCATCCCGCAAAAGTGCCACATTCGCCGGTTAGAAAAGAAGGTTCTATTGGGCTGGTTGTAGAGCGAAAACGCGTGCAACTTGAAGGCAAAGATGGGCTATTATGGTTTTGCGATAATTGTAACCATAAATTATATGAAGTTTATTTTCCATTAGAAGATATTGAAAAAGATTTTTTAAAGCATTTTAAACATTTCTACGGAAGTAAAGAATTACGTACCTGTGATAATTGCGGGGAAGTAATGCCGGTAGATGAGCGTTTTGTAGCCGAAACGGAATAGCATAAAAATTTTATTATTTTAGCAGGAAACACACAAAAGAACAGATAAAATTTACAATTTAATGAGTGAAATAGCAGAAAAATTCGGAATTAAACAAGCTTTAAAAGATCTTGGTTTACAGGAAACCAATAATGGAACTTCTACCGGAAAAGATTTTTTTAGTAGTGGTGAAGTAATTGAATCTTATTCTCCGGTAGACGGTGCTTTAATTGGAAAAGTAAAAGCCACCACCAAAGAAGATTACGAAAAAGTAATTACTACTGCCACTGCAGGTTTTAAAGAATGGCGCACCTGGCCGGCACCTCAGCGTGGTGAAGTGGTTCGCCAGTTCAATGATGAATTAAGAAGATTAAAAGAACCTTTGGGGAAACTGGTTTCCTACGAAATGGGAAAATCTTACCAGGAAGGTTTGGGCGAAGTTCAGGAAATGATAGATATCTGTGATTTCGCAGTGGGACTTTCCCGCCAGTTACACGGATTAACCATGCATTCTGAACGCCCCGGGCATAGAATGTATGAGCAATACCACCCGTTAGGAATAGTTGGAATTATTTCGGCATTTAACTTTCCCGTAGCGGTTTGGTCATGGAATACCGCTTTAGCCTGGGTTTGTGGAAATGCTTGCGTTTGGAAAGGATCAGAAAAAACTCCGTTAACTTCTGTGGCCTGTCAAAATATCGCAGCAAGAGTTTTTGCTGAAAATAATGTTCCTGCAGGGATTTCTTCATTAATCACTGGCGATTATAAAGTTGGTGAAATGATGACCAACGATAAACGAGTGCCGTTAATTTCGGCTACCGGTTCAATTAGAATGGGAAAAATAGTTGCCCAGGCCGTGGCCGCAAGGTTAGGAAAATCACTTCTTGAATTAGGAGGAAATAACGCGATAATCGTAACGCCAGATGCCGATATTAAAAATACGGTGATCGGTGCGGTGTTTGGAGCCGTAGGAACCTGTGGGCAGCGTTGTACTTCTACCCGAAGATTGATAATTCACGAATCTATTTACGATAAAGTAAAAGATGCTATTGTAAAAGCTTATAAGCAATTGCGTATTGGAAACCCATTAGATGAAAATAATCACGTGGGGCCGCTTATTGATAAAGATGCGGTTAAAAATTATCAAAGCGCTTTAGATAAAGTTGTAGAAGAAGGCGGTACGATCTTATTTGAAGGCGGTGTTTTGGAAGGCGAAGGTTATGAAAGCGGATGCTATGTGAAACCAGCCATTGCCGAAGCAAAGAACGAGTTTAAGATCGTGCAGCACGAAACTTTTGCGCCGGTGCTTTATATTATGAAATATTCCGGAGATGTTTCTAACGCTCTGGAATTACAAAATGGGGTAGTGCAGGGACTTTCTTCAGCAATAATGACCAACAATTTAAGGGAGGCCGAGCGTTTTCTTTCGGTTGAAGGTTCAGATTGCGGGATTGCAAATGTGAATATTGGAACTTCAGGTGCTGAAATTGGCGGTGCTTTTGGCGGTGAAAAAGAAACCGGAGGCGGAAGAGAATCTGGTTCTGATGCGTGGAAAATCTATATGAGACGTCAAACCAACACTATTAATTATACCACTGAATTGCCATTGGCGCAGGGTATTAAATTCGATTTGTAGTATTTAATAATAGAATCGTCACCCTGAACTTGTTTCAGGGTCTAATGTGTAGATTATAAAAAACTTAGATTCTGAAATAATCCGCAGTTTCGGGAAAGAATGACGGAGTAGCTTAATTGGAATTATGAACAAAACCTCACAGCATTTAAAATCTGTGAGGTTTGTTTTTTCTCAGATTTTAGCATTTCCCTAATTAAACCTTCAATAATAATTTTATATTTTGTGGTCATCAAAAAAATAGACAATGAGTAAAATCGATAACGAAACAATTAAGAAAGAGCATAAAAAGCTTCAGGACGATTTTGAAGAAGAAGATATAGATGATGTACTGGAAGATGAAGATGCGATAAAATCTAAATTTGAAAATAAAGGAAAATTACAGCGTTATCTGGATGATGCGGTAATACTTTTTAGTTTGCTAAAAGATTATGCGAACGGGAATTACAGGGAAGTACCCTTTAACGTAATTGCAGCTATTGGAGGCGCTCTTCTTTATGTACTTTCGCCCATAGATCTAATCCCCGATTTTATTCCAATTATTGGTTATTTAGACGATGCTGCGGTAGTTGCTTTTTGTCTAAATCTCATAGAAAAAGATCTAATTTCTTATAAAATTTGGAAGAAACAGGAAGTGTAGTTTTAAAGATTTCTCACGAATAAATTCAAAAAAAAGACCTCACAGGTTTTCATAACTTGTGGGGTCTAATTTTTTTATAGACAAATTGCCTTAAATTCTTCCGTTAGGCTCAACCCATTTAAAGATATGCTGATCTTGCGGAACAGCCATACGGTCTGCAATTCTTCGCATTCTATCGGGCAATCTCATAAGATAATCCCTGGCTTTTTCAGCTTCATCGGTAAGGGAACGCATTTTATCAATTTCCCAGTATCCATTTAGTTTTTCAAGGATTTCAATATAATCGTAAGTGGTGTATACGCCAAGTCTTTGGGCTGCGTTAGAGAAGTTTTCAAAAGCTTCGGCAATTCCCTGTCCGCTTTCACGTAAAAACTGAGCTGGCATAACAATCTTTCTTTTCATCATATCGTGAAAAGCCAGCATCATTTGGCTGGGATCGTGTTCAAAGATGGTTTTTACAAATTCCCGGTAAGCCATATAATGTCTCATCTCGTCTCCGGCAATAATATTACACATTTTTCCCAGCATTTTATTGCCTTTTTTCTTAGCTAACTGGCCAACACGCTTATGCGAAATATTGGTTGCCAATTCCTGGAAACTGGTATATACAAAGTTCTTATAAGGATCACGCCCCGTTCCAATGTCAAAACCATCATTTATTAAATGTTGTGTGGTTTTTTCAATTTCACGCATATTTACCCTACCAGAGAGGTAAAGGTATTTGTTAAGCGTATCTCCGTGGCGGTTTTCTTCTCCGGTCCAGTGACGAACCCACTTAGACCAGGCGTTTTCTTCACCACGGCTTTTACCGTGTTGTTTTACCCCTTCCATGTCCATAAGCCAAGATTCGTAGGTTGGGAGGGCTTCTTCGGTAACCATATCGGCAACTAAAACTACCCAAAAATCGTATTCAAGTTCTTTTGCTTCTTCCCTAATTTGGGTAAGCTCATTCATATAATCCTCTCCCTGTAAATTTGGAAGTAAATCTGTAGGTTGCCAGATTTCTTCTACCGGGATAAGGTATTTTTCAATGAAACCGTCTACCTCTTTCTCAACGGTGTTCATTACTTCTAATCTAATATTATCGAGGGCCATTTTATGTGGATTGGAGCAGGTATTTTAGAAACCCTGCTGGGATTTATAATTATGCTACAAAAACTGTGTTTTAGTTTTTACTAATATAATTCAGCTTAAATAAAACTCAAAATCATTAAAGTACAAAGATATAAAGAGTAAAGGCGTTTTCTGGTAAAATCGTCTTAATTTCTACCTTCCTCCTCGGGATATAGCTTAAAAACTGGCTCACTTTGCCATATTTCCTTTGAATTTACATCTATAGCCGATAATTTTCCCATAAAAGCAGCGCCGGTATCTACATTCCAAATGTTTGCTTTTTTTACCGGGACATCTTCGTTAATTCGGGTAACCGGGGTATGGCCAATAAATATTTCATCAAAAAGTCTTAGGCGCTTTGGGTAATTTATATCATCTGGCTTTATATTTTTATCTAAAGAAAGTGCCATTTCCCATAGGGTTCTATCCCAGTAAAATCCGGTATCGTGGTATTCCTGTTCGGGACCATGTTGATTTGTAAACCCCGCGTGCACAAAAAGCCTGTTTTTTTTATCTACGTAATAATTAACCATCTGATTAAAAAACTCGATATGCGCTTTTATTTCTTCTGAAGAAAAATTTCTATACGCATCAATACTGGATTGCCCGCCGTGCTCCAGCCACTTTTCATTAAGCTCTCCAGATTCCAGCCAGCGATGAGTAAGATCGTCATGATTTCCCCGTATAAAAATACAGGTATTTTGCTTTGCGAATTCTATTAAATAGGAAACCACGTTTGCCGAATCACTCCAGCCATCTACATAATCGCCCAAAAAAATTAGTTCATCGTCTGGGGTGACTTCAATTTTTTTAAGCAGTTGTATTAATGCTTTTAATCCGCCGTGAATGTCTCCAATGGCAATACTTCTACCCATATTAATTGTATTTTACTTTTCTTAAAATTCGCATACTTTCCTTATAATAATTATAAACTTCCTGGCTGTATTCTTTTAAAAATGGTTTGGCTTCTTCCAGTTTGTCTATTGCCTGTGCAAAGTTATTTAAATAACAAAGTAAATAAGTTGAAGGCAAATTTTTGAGATCTTTTATTTGTTGTTTATTTAACGGAAGTTTCTTTTTAAGTCTTTCCAGAAGTTTATTGTTTGTGTTGTATATATGATAAAGTGTTTTCTTGTCGAATTCTGGTGGCTCAAATAGCAATTTGCTTTCTATCTCATAACTCACGCTGTCTTTAAAACGAATAGTTACCTCTTCTAAGGGATAAAACTGGTATTTATCGTGCAGTCCCAATTGTACATATTCCAGGATTTTAAATTGTTCTTCGGTAAGGCTAATACTCACCTGGTCCAAATCTGAATAAAACAATTTCACCTGTTCGTTTATTAATTCTATATCTACACGGGAGTAAAATGTTTCATTTTTTACCTGAATCTTTTTTCCGGCCCAACAAACCACAAAATATTCTTTAAAAACTTTATAAGTGGCGTTATAATCTTTTCTCTTCTGAAGAAAATCAAACACCCCGTCCAGGGTTAATTCTATATTATTATGGGAATGGTTTTCTATAGAATTTACCACTTCTGAATTCACATCGCTAATAGTAATATCAAAAACCTTGGGCATACTAATGCTCCCGTCTCTAAGAAAAACCGAGCCACCATAATATTTCCAAATGTTTTTTCTAAGCGAGCATATTTTTCCGTGGTTGGGCTTAATGGTCACCAGGCCAACCACAAGGTTTCCCGGCAAATGCGGAAAAGGAATATTTTCATAAGATATTAATGGCGGATTACTTAAATAAGCATTCACCAGGTTTTGAATTTTACTATCGTCAAAAAAATCGGTGCCAACAATACGGTTATCTTCGTCCTGGACTCCAATTACGATATAAGAATTGTTTTCAGGATTGGAATTAGAAAGTGCGCAAACGTGCTTTAAAAACTTGGCTTTTCCTTCGCGTTCGCCAATATTAAGCTTCAGCTTTTTATCATAAAAGCTATTCTCGTCGTTATGAGCGAGTAAGTTTTTTATTAAAAGCCGTTTGTTGATCATATTTACTTTGTCATTTCCGTGAAGACGGAAATCTCTTTAATTATTATCTATTCTTTTTCCCATTACATATCTGCGTTAAACCATATCATTTTTCAATATTTTTATTCCTAGGGTATTCCAAAAACTAAACCTATAAGGTTTTTAAAACCTTGCAGGATGTAAATCTCAAGAAATATTAATTTTTATTCACCGTAGTGCTGTTTGCTTGCGCGGTTGGCATCACTACTAAATCTGCAATATTTACGTGATAAGGCCGGGTTACCACAAACCTGATTATATCTGCGATATCTTCCGGGCGTAAAGCTTGAAATCCTTCATAAACACTTTTCGCTTTTTCGGAGTCGCCTTTAAATCTCACTTCGCTAAATTCTGTTTGAGTAAGCCCCGGGTTTACGGCGCCAACTTTAATTCCGTGTTTGTTGAGGTCTATACGCATTCCCTGGTTTAAGGCATCTACCGCGTATTTGCTTGCGCAATAAACATTTCCGTTAGGGTAGACTTCTTTCCCTGCGGTAGATCCAATATTAATAATATGCCCGGTTCCCTGGTTTATCATTTTTGGAAAAATTGCTTTGCTAATATATAGCAGACCTTTTACGTTAATGTCTAACATGGCATCCCAATCGTCTATATTTCCATCCTGTATGGGGTCTAAACCGTGTGCGTTTCCGGCATTATTTATTAGAATATCAATTTTGCTGAATTTCTCTGGAAGTCCATTTATTTTTTCAAAAACCGCAGCTTTGTCACGAATATCAAAACAAAGGGTATAAACCGCGACCCTTTTTGACAATTCTTTTTTTAATTCGTCTAAACGTTCTTCCCTTCTTCCACAGAGAATTAAATTAATGCCTTCTCTTGCAAAAGCATTGGCGGTAGCTTTTCCAATTCCACTGGTGGCGCCGGTAATTAGTGCAGTTTTCATAAGTTTTTCTAAGTTATAAAGCTTCTACAAGAAACTAGCTTAAATGTATAAATGCAATTTAAAATCCTGTTAAATTTAGTTAATCTAGTCATCTGGATAAAATTTATTCAATGATGCTGCGTTTTCCTCTCTAAACAATTAATAAACCTATTTATGAAAAGAACGATGAAGAACCTAAAATTAAAAAGCTTATTGCTTGCGGCAGTAGTTGCTTTTGGATTTACCAGTTGTAGTGATGATGATGAAAACGGAGTGGAAGAAGGCAACGCCCAATTAACGGTTAGAATGACAGATGCCCCCGGAGACTACGATGAAGTTTGGGTAGATGTGCAGGATGTAATGATTAAAACAGAAGCCGCCGTTGGCGAAGAAGAAGCGGAATGGGAAAGCCTTTCTAATGTAGAAACTGGCCGTTATGACCTTCTACAATTAACCGGCGGAGTATCACAATTACTGGCCGATGTTGAAATTCCTGCAGGTTATCTTGATCAAATAAGACTGGTTTTAGGACCAGACAATGTGGTGGTAATTGATGGAGAAGAGAATCCTATGGCTACCCCAAGTGCACAACAATCTGGATTAAAATTAAATGTGCAACAAGAGCTGGAAGCAGGAGAAAGCTACGAATACCTTCTGGATTTTGATGTAGACGAATCTATCGTGACAACCGGGAATGGAGGTTACATCCTTAAACCTGTAATTAGAATGTCTGCTATGGCTAATACCGGTTCTATTGTAGGCGAAGTACATCCTAACGATAGAAAATCTTTGGTAAAAGCTCAGAATGCAAGTCATACTATTTCGGCTTATACTGACGAAGACGGCAATTTTGCGCTGCACGGGGTGCCGGCAGGAACTTATAAAGTTATTGTAACTCCAGATGCCGAAACTGGGTATGATGCCATTACCGAAGACAATGTCGAAGTAGTACAGGGGGAAGCAAAAGATCTGGAAACTATTTATTTGGAATAATTAAAAGATTTCCCTTATAAAAAAAGAGCGGCTATTTTTAGCCGCTTTTTTGTTTTTTAACCATACATTAACAGCAGAAACGCTAATAATTTTCCAATTTGCGGCCTCGAATTCACGGTCTTAAATACGCATAAAATGATAGATAACAACGCCTCTGTAGATATTGCAAGTTTAAATGAAAAAATAGAGAGGGAAAGTGCTTTTGTAGATTTACTAAATACTGAAGTCAATAAAGTAATAGTAGGGCAAAAGCATATGATGGAGCGCTTGCTTATTGGTTTATTGGGGCAGGGCCATATTTTGCTGGAAGGTGTTCCCGGTTTGGCAAAAACCTTGGCTATTAATACCCTTTCTCAAGCCGTTCACGGTAGCTTTAGTAGAATTCAGTTTACTCCAGACCTTTTGCCTGCAGATGTTGTGGGTACTATGATCTATAATATGAAGCTGAATGATTTCAGTATTAAAAAAGGACCCATTTTTGCAAATTTTGTTCTGGCAGATGAGATTAACCGGGCTCCAGCCAAAGTACAATCGGCTTTACTGGAAGCTATGCAGGAAAAGCAGGTAACCATTGGCGAAGAGACCTTTATTTTAGATAAACCGTTTCTGGTAATGGCCACGCAAAACCCGGTGGAACAGGAAGGAACTTATCCTTTACCTGAAGCCCAGGTAGACCGTTTTATGCTGAAAACCGTAATAGATTATCCCGAAATTAACGACGAGCAGTTAATTATGCGCGCCAATTTAAGAGGGGAATTCCCAAAAGTGAATCCGGTGGTGAGCATTGAGCAAATTTTACGTGCACAACAGGCTGCCAGGGAAGTTTATATGGATGAGAAAATTGAAAAATATATTCTTGATATTATTTTTGCCACTCGTAATCCTGAAAAATATAATTTAAAAGATCTAAAACCTTTAATAAGTTTTGGCGCTTCTCCAAGGGGAAGTATTAACCTTGCGCGGGCTTCAAAATGTTACGCATTTATAAAACGTCGTGGTTATGTAATTCCAGAAGATGTTAGAGCCGTGGTTTTAGACGTGCTTCGCCATAGAATTGGAATTACCTACGAGGCGGAAGCCGAAAATGTAACTTCAGAAGATATTGTGCATAAAATAGTGAACGAGATTGAAGTTCCATAAACCTTGTAGTTCACTTAATTTTCGCATTTTCCAATAATTGCTGTGTAAACACACAACCGCTTCCTGATGGATACCAAAGAACTTTTAAAAAAAGTAAGAAAGATTGAAATAAAAACCCGGCGTTTGAGCGATCACGTTTTTGGCGGGGAATATCATTCTACTTTTAAAGGTCGTGGGATGACGTTTAGTGAAGTGCGGCAGTACCAATTTGGCGATGATGTTAGAAGTATAGACTGGAATGTTACCGCTCGCTACAATGAGCCCTTTGTAAAGGTTTTTGAAGAAGAACGTGAACTTACCATGATGCTTATGGTAGATGTTTCGGGTTCAGAATTCTTCGGCACACAAAATCAGCTTAAAAAAGATGTGATTACCGAAATTGCTGCAACTTTAGCTTTTTCGGCTACCCAAAATAACGACAAGATTGGGCTGATGCTTTTTTCAGACAAAATAGAGCTTTATATTCCGCCTAAAAAAGGGCGTTATCACGTGCTTAGAATTATCAGGGAATTAATAGAATTTAAACCGCAATCTAAAAAAACTGATATCGCGGTAGCCATAAAATACCTTTCTAATGTGATGAAGAAAAAGGCGATTGTCTTTATGCTTTCAGATTTTATGGATGATGATTACCAGCAAACTTTAAAGATTGCGGGTAATAAACACGATGTCACCGGAATAAGGGTTTACGATTCGGCAGAGGAGGAAATTCCAAATTTAGGATTGGTACAAATGTTGGATGAGGAAACCGGCGAGTATGTAACTGTAAATACAGGCTCTAAATCGGTTAGAAGAAATTATGCTGAATATTATCGCGAAAGAGCTGCTTATTTTAACGAAAGTTTTACCCTAAGTGGAGCTGGCGTTATCAACAATCGTGTTGACGAGAGTTATGTGAAAAAATTACTGGGTTATTTTAAAAGAAGAGGTTAGAAACAAATGAATAATAGATTTACAACAACATTAAATAGTTTTAAAGCGGCGGCCTTGTTGCTTTTTTTGTTGTTGTCTTTTTCAGCTTTCGCCCAGCAACCTCAAATTAATGCTGGCATAGATTCAACTTCCATAAAAATTGGAGAACAAATAATTTATAGTATTGAAGTAGAAACTGATTCTACCAATTTGGTGGTTTTCCCTGAGGGCCAAACTTTTGACCCAATGGAAATGGTGGAATCTTTAGGGGCCGATACTACCACAGTTGAAGATCGTTTCAGGCTTTTAAAGAAATATTCGCTTACGCAGTTCGATTCCGGTGCATATACTATTCCGCAGCAAAAAATTATTATTCAAAATAGGGAATATTTAACCGATTCTTTTAGAGTTGAGGTTGCCGATGTGAAGGTGGATACCACTCGCCAGAAAATGTATCCTATAAAACCGGCGGTAGATGTTCCAAAACCTTTTAGTATTCCGAACTGGATTTGGTGGTTACTTGCCGCTTTAGTAATTCTTGGACTTGCTTTTTACTTTTTTAGAAGAAGAAAGAAAAGAAAAGAAGCAGAACCCGAATTACCACCTTACGAGCAGGCCATGTTCGAGTTAAAACAATTAGATAATTCTTCTTTGTTGCAAGACAGGGAAATCAAGGAATATTACTCAAATCTTGCCTTTATTGTTAGAAAATATTTAGACAGAAAAATTTACGATAGGGCACTGGAGAGTACAACCTCAGAACTTATTGCGTACCTGGAATTAAGAAAACAAGCGGGAGAATTAAGTTTAAAAGATAAATCTATAGATAATTTTCAGCAATTATTAAAACGCGCCGATTTAGCCAAATTTGCTAATTCGCGCCCCGATGTAATTACCGCAAAAAGTGATAGAACTAAAACCGAGCATCTTATAAAAGACATTCGCCAGGTAGTTCCTGAGCCAACCGAGGAAGAATTGATGCAGGATGAAAAATACCGAACAGAGAAATTAAGAAGAAAAAGAAGAAATAAAATTCTGGCCATAATTGGTGGTGTGTTGGTGCTGGGAATTATTGTAATAGTGGTTTTGGTAAATACCAGAGGATTTGATTATGTAAAAGATTCGGTTTTGGGAAATGAGACCAAAGAATTGCTGGAGGGCGACTGGATTAGAAGTGAATACGGCACACCAAGTGTAACCATAACCACTCCAGAGGTACTGGTAAGAAAGGCTGTAGATAGGGACAATGAGCTACAGGAATTGCTTCTGGGAAGTGAAACTTTTGATTCTGGAACACTGGAGAGTAATTTATATATTTTATTAATTACTGGGCCGGTAAATCCGCAAAGTGATTTTAACCTTGATAAGGCAGTAGACGGTATTTATGAAAACCTGGAAAACCAGGGAGCCCGTAATATTATTATGAAAGAAGAAGAATTTTCAACTTTAGATAGCGCCAAGGGAATTAAGGTTTTTGGAACTTTTAATCTTGAAAATCCAATTACCGGCGGCCCAATTCAAAAGCAATATGCTATTATAAACCTGGGAGAAAATGGCGGATTTCAGCAGGTTATGGTAGTTTTTGATGAGGATGATAAATATGCCGAAGAAATATTACAACGAGTAGAAAGTTCTATAGAATTAAGAAATCAGTCTAATTGATGTTTGCTAATTATACATTCGAAAATCCAGAATTTTTCTGGCTGCTTTTGCTGCTTCTGCCGGCAACGGCCTGGTATTTCTGGAAACGAAAGCAGCAAACTCCAGAACTTAGAATGTCTAGTGTAAAAGGTTTTAAGGTAAAGCAATCGCTGCTTTCAAAATTAAAACCTATACTTTTTGTCTTACGCTTACTAGCCTTGGCCCTGTTAATAACTGCAATGGCCCGTCCAAGAACGGTAGATGTAACCACGCAAAGCAGCAACATTAGGGGTATAGATATTGTAATGGCTATAGATGTTTCGGCAAGTATGCTGGCCCGCGATTTTGAACCTAATCGACTGGAATCTGTAAAGGAAGTAGGAGCTGAATTTATAGAAAATAGGCCTACAGATAGGATTGGTTTGGTGCTTTTTGCTGGAGAAAGTTTTACAAAAACGCCCATTACCAGCGATAAAAGTATTGCTTTAAGAGCTATTGAAGAAATTGAATACAGTAATGTATTACAAAACGGAACGGCAATTGGTTCAGGTTTGGCAACTTCGGTTAACCGTTTAAAAGATAGTGATGCCGAAAGTAAAGTGATCATTTTATTAACCGACGGGGTAAATAACTCCGGGTTTATAGATCCTAAAATAGCCAGCGAGCTCGCTGTGGAATTCGACATTAAAGTCTATACAATTGGCGTGGGAAGTAATGGAAATGCCCTAACTCCAGTAAATATTTTGCCTAACGGAAAGTTTCAATATGGGGTGCAAAAAGTAGAGATAGATGAAGCTTTATTGCAGCAAATTGCTGCAGATACCGGCGGGAAATACTTTAGAGCTACCAATAATGAAACCCTCGAAGAGATTTATGAAGAAATAGACAGCCTGGAGAAATCTGAAATAGAAGAATTCAGGTATTATAATTATACCGAAAAATTTAGGCCTTATGCTTTACTGGCTTTAGGATTATTACTTTTTGAAATAATCTTGCGGTATACAGTATTTAGAGGCTTTATTTAAAAATTAGAAAGAAAGTTTTAATGATCTTAGAAGAAAAAATATATTTATGGCTTTTACTACTCCTTCCGGTAGTAATCTTGCTATACCTTATTTTTAGGCTTTGGCAGAAGCGTGCACGCTCAAGGTTTGCCAAACCCGAGCTTCTAAGTTTTTTATCCCCAAACAAATCGGCATTTAAGCCTGTTTTAAAATTATTGCTCATCCTTGGCGCTTTTGCCAGCTTAATTTTTGGCCTTGTAAATCCTAAATTAGGTTCACAGTTAGAAACAGTAAAACGCGAAGGTGTGGATATTGTTTTTGCGGTAGATGTTTCTAAAAGTATGGAGGCCGAAGATATTGCGCCCAATAGATTAGAAAAATCGAAGCAATTGGTAAGACAAATAATAGGCAACCTGGGAAGCGATCGCGTGGGAATTATCGCCTATGCAGGGAGCGCTTTTCCGCAGTTGCCAATTACTACAGATTACGGCTCGGCAGAGATGTTCCTGGAAAGTTTAAATACCGATATGATTTCCTCGCAGGGAACCGCCATTGGAGATGCTATAGATTTAGCTACCGGCTTTTTTGACGATAACCAACAAACCAACCGGGTGATGTTTATTCTAAGCGATGGCGAAGATCACCAGGGTAATGTTGAAGATATGGCGGAACGAGCCGCTGAAGCCGGGATTAGAATTTATACTATAGGTGTAGGCACCACCAAGGGAGGACCAATTCCTATTAAAAGGAATGGAGTGGTGCAGAATTATAAAAAGGACAACCAGGGCGAAACCGTAATTACAAAACTTGATCCGGCAATTCTAGAGCAAATTGCGAGCGAAACAAATGGAGAATATATTGATGGTAGTATAACTGCTGAAGTAACCGAAAAAGTTCAGGAAGAGTTGCTTACCATTGAAAAAACAGAATTTGAAGCAAAACAATTTGCCGATTATAAATCGCAGTTTCAGTGGTTTGTTGGTTTGGCAATCTTATTGCTGTTACTGGATGTATTTATGTTAGAACGCAAGACCGGCTGGATAAGGAAGCTTAATTTATTCAACGAAAAAAGAAAGACAGAGGAGTGATTCAATGAGAGGTTTTTCAGCAAACATATTACTCGATAATCGAGATTTAAATTTATCCTTGAGCTTTCTTCGAGTTAGTTTATGTGTGTTTTTTGGGTTGGTACTTGGACTTCCGGTATTAGCCCAGCAACAAAGTGATAAAGAAAAAGAAAAAGCCCAAAAGGAAGCCCGGCAATTTATGCAGGAAGCTGATGTTGCTTTAGGAGAAAATAATTTCCCGGAAGCCGAGGCGGCTTATAGAAAAGCTATTGCCAAAGATGCTGAGAATGCAGACGCGCGATATAATATGGGAAATATGTATTATACCCGTGAAAATGCACCACAGGCTGCACAACGTTTTAAACAGGCGGCTGAGGTTGCAGACACGAAAACTGCCAGGCACAAAGCCAACCATAATTTGGGAAATGCTTATATGAAGCAAAAAATGTATCAGGAAGCGGTAGATGCCTATAAAGATGCTTTAAGAAACGACCCAACTGACGATGAAACCCGCTATAATTTAGCCCTGGCTAAAAAGATGCTGGAACAGGAACAGGAACAGGAACAGGAAAACCAGGAAGATAACCAGGATGGTGGCGATGATGAGAATGAAGATCAGGAAAATCAGGATCAGGAAAATCAAGATCAAAACCAGGAACAGGAAAACCAGGAGCAGCAGAATCAGGATGGTGAGGGAGATAATGAAGGTGATCAGGATCAACAGGATAAGGATCAGGAAGAACAGGAAGGCGACCAGGATGATCAGGAGCAGCAAGATGGCCAGGGCGACGAGCAAGAGGAAGAGCAGCAACCAGAGCAAGGCCAGCCTCAACCCGCGCAGGGACAATTGTCTCCAGAGCAAATTCAGAGTTTACTGGAAGCGATGAATAATGAAGAAAGAAAGGTGCAGGATAAAGTAAATGCGGAAAAACAAAAAGGTGCCAAAGTGCAATCTGAAAAAGATTGGTAAAATTTTTGATACACTTCTTTCCAAAATCATACTTATCTTAAAGAAAGGAATTTTATAGATGAAGGTGAAGTTTTTAATACTTAGCATTTTATTATTTACCGGCTTTGGTTTACAGGCCCAGGTAAAGTTCGAAGCAAAAGTGAGCAAGGACAAACTTGGGGTAAACGAACGCCTTAGGGTAGATTTTGAAATGAACCAGGATGGCGATAATTTTCGTCCTCCCTCTTTTGATGGTTTTACCGTTGTAGGCGGCCCAAACCAGTCGGTGAGTAATCGCTGGATTAATGGGGATCGTACATATTCAAAAACATATTCTTATTATTTACAGCCCAATTCCCGCGGAAGCAAAACCATTGCCCAGGCTGAAATTACCATAGACGACAAGATTTATAAAACCACCCCTATAGATATCCAGGTTACCGCTGCGGTAGACCAGCCAACCGATGGTGATAATTCAGATCTTATAGCTTCAGATAACCTGCATTTAGTTGCTGAAGTGTCCAATCCCAATCCTTATTTAAACGAAGGGATAACCGTGGTTTATAAGTTATTTGTGAGTCCGCGAATTAGCGTGAGCAATTTCAGGGAAGTAGATAGCCCTAAGTTTTCAGATTTTTGGAGTCAGAATATTGAAATAAGGGAATTAAGACCGGAAAATGGGGAATATCAGGGAGAGCCATATCGCTATGTAGTACTTAAAAAGGCGGTGCTTTATCCCCAGAAAACCGGTAAATTAGAGCTTGAACCACTTACTCTGTCAGTTTCGGTAGATGTACCAAGTGACAGGCGTGACATTTTTGGCAGTAGAATTTATAAAACTATAAATAAAACTGTTGCTGCGGGCACTAGAACAGTCGATGTAAGACCATTGCCCGAAGGGAAACCTGCTGGTTTCACCGGCGCCGTGGGACAATTTAGTTTAGATGTGAGCACCACTAAAGATAAGCTGGATGCTTCAGAATCCCTGGAAGCAAAGGTTGAAATTAGAGGAAATGGGAACTTAAATTTATTTGAATTACCCTCGCTTGAGGTACCATCTTCACTTGAAATGTATGATCCACAAAGAACCGAAAACGTTACCACTACTTTAAATGGAAAACAGGGAAGTATTATAGATTCTTACACTATTGTGCCTACCAGAAAAGGTCAATATCCAATTCAGCCATTAACTTTTTCATATTTTGATCCAAAAACGCAAACTTATAAGAGTTTGTCTTCCCAGGAAATTTTAATAGATGTAGAAGAAGGTCCGGTTAGTACTTCGGGTGGTAGAATTGCAGAAAACAGTAAGCGCGCGGTTAATTTACCTTCAGAACAGTTTAGGTTTATAAAAACCCAAACCAATCTTAGGCCGTTAGAGCAACAAGCCTTTTTTAGGTCGTGGACTTATTGGGGATCGTTACTTTTGCCTTTTGCAGCTATTCCGCTCTTTATTTTATTCGGAAAAAAGAGAGAAGCCATTGCCGCCGATGTACATGGAAACCGACTTAAAAAAGCGAATAAACTGGCAAGAAAATACCTTTCTGAAGCCAAAAAGAACCTTGGCGATCAGCAGGCTTTTTATGAATCTTTAGAGCGTGCAATGCACAATTATTTAAAAGCGAAACTTCATATTCAAACTTCTGAAATGAGTAAAGAACGCATTTTAGAAATTTTGAAGGAAAAAAATGTTCCCGATGAAACTTCTGCAGAATTTATTGAGGTTTTAAAAAGCTGCGAGTTTGCGAGGTACACCCCAGCGTCAAATTCTGCGCAGCAGGAAGATTACGATAAAGCTGTAAAAGTAATTTCAAAACTGGATAAAGAGATTTAGTATGAAAAAGCTGATGTTAATTTTTCTGGTATTTGTTTCGGCCACGACTCTGGCACAAAAGCCCACGCTTTTTGAAGAAGCAAATGAGGCCTATGCAAACGATGATTTTGAAACTGCCATAGCCAAATATGAAGAAATCCTGGCAAATGGAAAAACTTCAGTAGCAACCTATTATAATCTTGGAAACGCGCATTATAAATTAAATAATGTAGCCCCAAGTATATATTATTACGAAAAAGCATTACAGTTAGATCCTACAGATGAGGATGTGCAAAATAATATAGAATTTGCACGTAGTATGACCATAGATGATATTCCTGTGGTAGAGGAAACCGGTTTTGAAAAAAAAATTAATCAATTTCTATCTACGTTTTCTTATAATACCTGGGCTTATTTTTCTATTGCTTTCTCCATAATCTTTGTAGTGCTCTTTTTATTTTATTATTTCAGTAGAAAACCGCTTATAAAACGAACTTTGTTTGGATTTGCGATCTTCATATTTTTACTTGGAGGAATTTCAGTATTCTTTGCATTTCAGCAACAGGAGATTCAATTCAACAATCAATTCGCTATAATTTTTACTGAAGAAGCGGCCGTAAAAAATGAACCTTCCCCTCGGGCCGAGACTGCTTTCAGCCTTCATGAAGGTACAAAAGCTAAAGTGCTTGAAGACTACCAGGGATGGGTGAAATTAGAACTATCTAACGGCACCCAGGGCTGGACAGAAAATAATAATTTAAAGCGACTATAAAAATTATTGATATTAGTTTAACATTAAAGTATGAGTATTTTTTGCTAGTTAGACGCATTTCTTGTTATTTTTGTCGCTGTGAAAACACCGGTCTACATTCTAACTTTTATTTTTATGGCATTTCTAGCAACGCCTAGCATTGTTGCCTATATAGATAATTCTGTAGATGTTTCTTTTGCTTTTAATGTAAATGAAGAAGAAAGTTCTTCTAAAAACCAGATTAACCTGGAATTTAATTTTGAAGAGCAAAATACTAATTACGCCAGTATTCATTTTCTTCAGGAGCAGGATTATACCAAAGATTTCTATACTGAAAGTTATCCTGTAGTATTTTTAGACGTGATCTTTCCCCCACCCAAAAACGCATAATCTAATTTAAATTTTTCTGGATTTTTAAGAACTATCTGCAATTTCTGCAGTGGCTATAGCATTCGTATCTAGATTGTTATAAAAAATTCTATTCATTTTTCTAAAAATTAGATTTTAGAGACATTACTAGGCTAAATTTTGCTTAGGTCTCAATTAATAAAGCGTTTTATATGTTTAAACATTTTAATAAAGATTTCCCGGCAAGTATTGTAGTATTTTTTGTAGCGATTCCGTTATGTTTAGGAATTGCACTTGCCAGTGGAGCCCCACTATTTTCCGGTTTAATTGCCGGTATGGTTGGAGGTATCGTTGTAGGTAGTATTTCAAATTCTCAATTAGGGGTTAGTGGTCCTGCAGCAGGTTTAGCGGTTATTGTTTTAGGAGCAATACAATCGCTTGGGAGCTACGAAATATTTCTGGTTGCCGTAGTAATCGCCGGAATTCTTCAAATAGTAATGGGAGCTTTAAAAGCTGGTATTATTGGATATTATTTCCCTTCATCAGTAATTAAGGGTATGCTTGCGGGTATAGGTATTACCATTGCTATTTCACAAATTCCAAACGTTCTGGGCTTTTCCAGTGATTTAGAAATTTTTTCTATAGATGGCGGTATTGGTTCTGCATTAGGTAACATAGCAGATAACCTTCATTATGGTAGTATATTAATTACTCTTGTGGCCCTGGCAATTTTACTATTATGGGAAAAAGTTCTTACTAAAAAGAGCAAAATATTCAGTATTGTTCCAGGACCTCTGGTAGCCGTTGCTATGGGGGTAGTTTACTATCTAGTAGTAGATGGTCCTGCTTTTGGGATTCAGGATTTTCAATTAGTAAGTGTACCTGTACCAGAAAGTGCAGCTTCTTTCTTTGGGCAATTTTCTATGCCTAATTTTGCTGAAATCACTAATTCTGAAGTTTGGATTGTTGCCGTAACAATAGCTATTGTTGCCAGTTTAGAAACTTTATTAAGTGTGGAGGCTATAGATAAAATAGACCCATTAAAAAGAACCACAAATACCAACCGTGAGCTTTATGCGCAAGGTGCCGGTAATATGATTTCTGGTCTTATTGGAGGTTTGCCAGTTACACAGGTAATTGTAAGGAGTTCTACTAATGCACAATCTGGTGGTAGAACTAAACTTTCTGCAATTTTACACGGTTTCCTCATACTTTTTTCTATTATCGCTATACCAACTGTGTTGAATATGATTCCTTTGGCCGTACTTGCCGCCGTGCTTCTACTGGTGGGTTATAAGTTGGCTAAACCGGCACTTTTCAAGCAAATGTTTAAATTAGGAAAGGGACAATTTCTTCCATTTATTATTACCATTCTTGGGGTTGTGTTTTTGGACTTGCTAATGGGTATAGGACTTGGACTTGCAGTAGGAATTGGAGTTATTCTAATTAATAGCTACAAAAACTCTCACTTTCTTCACAAAGAAGGTTACGATGTTAATGATGGCCAGTACAAAATCACACTTGCTGAAGAGTTGTCTTTCTTAAATAAAGGTGCAATCCTAAGAGAGTTAAATGAAATTCCAGATAATTCTACGGTAATTTTAGATGTAAGAAAAACCCGTGTACTGGATTATGATGTACTTGAAATCTTAGATGAATTTGCTATTAAGGCAAAACGAAAGGATATAACTATTAAGCTTATTGCCGATAAAGGTGAAGTAGTGAATCCTGAAAGTTTTAGAAGATTTTTTGGACTGGACGTTCCGGTTTAAAAGTATAGAATAGAATTTTTTAGAGGAAGTTTGAGAAGTTTAGTTCTCGTCAGGCTCTCCCGAAATTTCGGGATTAGCTTCTAAAATTTTAGATCCTGAAATAAAATTCAGGATGGCGAACTAAAACTTTTTAAACTTCCTCTTTTTCATTCCTGAAGAAATCATTTTCTTCATTTAATATATCTCGTTCTCTGGCTTCTCTTATAATTGAAGGGAGTACTGCCGGGGCTATGGTTTTTACAGGAGCATATAATTTAGATTCCTCCAGGCTTTCTTCACTTACCAAATCTATTTCTTCGTTTGTAGCGCCAAAAAACATAATAACCACACTGGCTAAAAAAGCCATTTTTAGTAGCCCAAATGCACCGCCGAGTAATTTATTCACAATGCCAAGGGCAGCAAAACCGGCCATTTTGGTTAAAATTTTCCCGGCAAGGGAAATTAGAAAAACAATGAGAATAAATGTAATAGCGAAGGCGATTAGGTTAACATAATCTGAATCCCAATTCATATTTTCAGAAAAGAAATCGCTTAAAATATGAGAAAAATGAATGGCACCGTAAATACCGGCTACAATACCTACCAGGGAAGCAATTTCGGCCAGCAGGCCTCTAAAAAAACCTCTAACGAGTCCGTAAAGCAGGATTAAAGCCAGGACGATATCTACTGTGTTCATATTTCAAATATAGTAAAAACTACCTCGGAGCAAGCGTACGAGATATTCGATAGAACCAAGATTTAATTTTAGAGGCAGGCTTCGGAGTATTTAAATCGCGAGTATCGAGAAAAATACCTTTATCAAACTTTCCGCAAATTAATTCAAAGAAATCAGTCCTGTGAGAGGCTAAATACAAATACTAAGATATTATCTTTGCGGTATGACAAGAGACGAAAATTTGAAAGGGAGATGGGAAGGTTTGCAAAAAAAGCTTTCTAATCAGTTTGCCGATGGAGAATCAATGGATCTGGATGCGATAATTTACGTAATTGGCGTTCAGGAATTAGGTCAGCCACACAAGAAATTTAAGAAAGATCATAAAATAGATTTGATGCATATTGCTATTTGCCGTTTGCTGGAACCTTACGGTTACTATGAATTTGATTATTTTGATGAAGACGGATGGCCGCATTATAAGATCTTGGAGCAATTACCTACTTTAAAAGCCGGGGAACAATCGGTTTTAATGAAGGAGGCCATTGTAAATTATTTTATCAATAACGGATACATAGATTAAGGGCGACACGTGCTGCCTAAAACTACATTTTTACTAAATTTGCCCTTCTGAAAAGAAAAGGATCTCATGATAGACAAAATAAAGCAACATATAGCTGAAGTAGAAGCTTTTAAAACCGAATCGGCTAAAGAAGTAGAAGCATTCAGAATTAAATATCTTGGTAAAAAAGGAATTTTAAACGATTTTTTCGCTTCGTTTAAAGAAGTTCCCAACGAACAGAAAAAAGAGTTTGGCCAGGCCGTAAATTCACTTAAAAAAGCTTCTGAAGCCAAAGTTGCGCACCTTAAAGAACTCCTGGAAAGTAAACAGGAGGAAAGCGGGGTTTATGGCGACCTTTCAAGACCGGGAGAACCTATTGAAATTGGAGCAAGACATCCTATTTCTATCGTAAAAAACCAGATTATCGAGATCTTTTCAAACATTGGTTTTAATGTTTCTGAAGGGCCCGAAATGGAAGATGACTGGCATAATTTTACGGCCTTAAATCTTCCCGAATATCATCCGGCTCGCGATATGCAGGATACTTTTTTTATTCAAACAAATCCCGATATTTTATTGCGTACCCACACTTCTTCGGTGCAGGTGCGTTATATGGAAAATAACAAGCCGCCAATTAGAACAATTTCTCCGGGAAGGGTTTTTAGAAACGAGGCTATCTCGGCACGTTCCCATTGTATTTTTCACCAGGTAGAAGGACTTTATATAGACAAAAATGTAAGTTTTGCCGATCTTAAGCAAACTTTACTTTATTTTACAGAACAATTATTCGGGAAATCTAAGATAAGGCTAAGACCTTCTTATTTTCCGTTTACAGAGCCAAGTGCCGAGGTAGATATTTACTGGGGCCTTGAAACCGAAACCGATTACCGAATTACTAAAGGAACCGGTTGGTTAGAAATTATGGGTTGCGGGATGGTAGATCCCAATGTACTTAGAAATTGTAATATAGATCCTAAAGAATATTCAGGATTTGCTTTTGGAATGGGAATAGAACGTATTGCAATGCTGCTTTATCAAATAGGCGATATTAGAATGTTCTATGAAAACGACCTAAGATTCCTGGAGCAGTTTAAATCGTCGTTTTAATAACCTGCCTTGGCCGAAAGCTAAAGCAAAATATCTTTTTTATGAAAAAAATTGGTTTAGTAATTTTCGGGATTCTTGCCCTTGGGGTAATTGTTATTTTAGTTGCTGTAGAAATAATAGAACTGGCTTTAGGAGCTATTTTATTAGTTATTGCAGCACTTATTCTTTGGGGCTTGTTCAAATGGGCTAAAAATAAGATTGAAGATTAGTGAAGAAAGATATTGATATACCAAAGGTTGAAAAAGTTTATGTAGCGGCGGTGAAAGTCTATAACGAAGCTTTTAAGGTAGAGGAGTGGAATGCATATCTTATAAATGATAAAGATGAGGCTATCGAGATGGCTTTAATTGTGAGTAAGGGTTTTGATGAAAACAAAGTGACCTCTACCATTCGCCATAAACTGGAACATTTACCTGCGAAATCTTTCGCTAAAATCGAATTCATACAGGATGAAGTGCTTGCCCTTAATAATCAGTTTCAGGTGACTTTCTTTTCTGAAGGTAAAATGTATGAGAAGAAATATGTATTCAGGAAAAACAGCGTAAACGAAAAAGCTTTGCGCGACCTCCCAATTATCCCAAACAAAGGAATTTTAGCCAAATAATTAAGTCAGCTTTTCTGCCAGTTTTTTAATCACTTTTTTAGGATTTTTTCCTTCGTAAAGAATGCCATAAACTGCGTTTATAATTGGTGTTTTTGCACCTTTGTCTTTATTTATTTTATAAGCACTTTCGGTAGCGTAATAACCTTCAGCAATCATACTCATTTCCATCTGTGCACTTTTGACCGTGTAGCCTTTTCCAATCATATTCCCGAACATACGGTTTCGGCTAAATACAGAGTATCCTGTAACCAAAAGGTCTCCTAAATAAGCTGAATCGTTTATATTTCGCTTCATCTTATGTACTTTTTTAATAAAGCGTTTCATTTCTTTTATGGCGTTACTCATTAGAACACTCTGGAAATTATCTCCATACCCTAATCCGTGGGCAATTCCGGCTGCAATGGCATAAATATTCTTCAGCATTGCAGCATATTCGGTTCCGGTTACATCATCGCTTATTTTGCATTTAATGTATTCACTGTCCAGGTTTTTAGCCACGATTTTAGCTTTCTCTTCATCGGTACAGGCAATGGTAAGATAAGAAAGCCTCTCCAGGGCAACCTCTTCGGCGTGGCAAGGCCCGGTAATTACTCCAATATTATCGGCGGGAACGTGGTGAAAATCTTCAAAATGTTCGCCCACAATAAGGCTACTCTCGGGCACAATTCCTTTAATAGCCGAAAAGATTATCTTGTCTTCCAAAGAAACCGTTAGCGCGTCTAATTCGCGCTTTAAAAAGGCCGAAGGAATGGCGAAAATTAGATAATCTGCGGCCGCAATAGTTTTATTAATATCATTGCTTAGTTCTAACTGGTCGTTATCAAATTCAACCGAGCTAAGGTAATTTGGGTTATGTTCCTGTCTTTTAATATGCTCAATAGCGTAGGTGCTGCGCATATACCAATAAATAGTATCTACATTTTCGCTTAGCATTTTTACTATTGCAGTAGCCCAGCTACCGCCGCCAATTACGGCAAACTTTGGAGACTTATCCATAGGTTGTTTTATTGTAATTCAAAAATAAGCAATTTTCTAAGTATAACTAAAAAGACTGCGGTTATAAAGCAAAATATTAATGAATAATCAAAGAAATCAAGACTAAACTTTAACATCTATAAATTTTACCAATTTACAATTCTACACAAGTTTTTGCGTTCTCTTATAGACGATGAGGTTCTTTTTTAAAGAAAATGGATTTCTTAGTTTTTTGGTTGGTTATTTAGTTGAAAACCGCAAACTCGCAATATCTATTGTGGTTTGCGGTTTTTGTTTGAGAATTGAAAAATCTAACAAAAATTTAGGACTAAGAGTAAGACGATTACAAATTTCCTTTTGTACTTTTCTTTCACTAACTTAGTAATCAAGGATATGGGAATATTTTCATTTATAAAAGATGCCGGGGAAAAAATCTTCGGAAAAGAAAAAGAACAGGAAGAAGAAAACATAGAAATTTCTGAAGCGAAGAAAGAGATTATACGAAAAGAGAATGCAAAAGCGGCAGATAAGCTCTTAAATACTATAAAGAGCCTGGATTTAAAAGTAGAAAATCCTGTAATTAATATTGAAGATAGTACAGCTATAGTTTACGGACTGGCAGATTCGCAGTCTGTTCGTGAAAAGATAGTGCTTGTTATTGGCAATTCTGGCGGAATTGCGAAGGTAGATGATAGGTTGGCCGTGAAGAAAGAAGAACCTGAATCTGGTTTTCATACGGTTGAAAGAGGTGAGAATTTAAGCAAAATAGCCAAAGAGCATTATGGGGATGCAAATAAATATACGGTGATTTTTGAAGCCAATAAACCAATGCTTAAAGATCCCGATAAAATATTTCCGGGGCAGGTTTTACGAATTCCGCGCCTGGATAAGAAATAAAGATTAAAGACTGTTTAAAGTTTTTGAGGTTGTTACATTGAGGGCAGACGACGTCCTATAGCTTGTAGTTCCACAATGAAAAAAGTAGGTTCAATCAGCTAACCAGAACAGCTAACATAAGATTTTTAAACAGTCTTTTGTTTTTTTTTAATTCCGACTACTTATAAAAATTCATCAGTTTAATATAATCCCAAACCGCATCAGGCAACATGGGCTTTATAAACTTTCCTTCCTTTACCGCTTTTCTAATAAAAGTTGAAGAAATTTCTATCACGGGAGCCATTACGCGGGTTATTTTTGGATGATCTTTAAACTCATTTTCCACCTTTCTGCCTGAAATTCTTGGGTAAACATATATTTGATGATTTTCCAAAATCACCTCGTAATTCTTCCACTTGTGGAAGGTTTTCAGGTTATCCTCCCCCATAATCGGGCAAAATTCGTTTGTAGGATATTTTTCCTGAAGATGTGCCAGCGTAGTACTTGTATAGTTGGGTTGCGGTAAACCAAACTCTATATTAGAAGGTTTTAAATGTTCAAAACCTTCGCAGGCTTTGTATACCATCTCCAGCCGGTGATGATTTTCAAGTAAAGTACTTTTCTTTTTATGCGGATTATGAGGAGTAACCACCAGCCAAACTTCATCTAAATCTGAAAATTCAGCCATATGATTGGCAATAATAAGGTGTCCGATATGAACTGGATTGAAAGTCCCAAAAAACAAACCGACTTTCCTATTCATTTTTAGCCGAATTTTTTACGCCTACATAAGTTGCCACAAGATCGTAAGCTTCCTGAAGTGCGGTATCTAAATGATGATTTTCAATAATAAAATCGAATTGTGGTGCGGTTGCCAGCTCAATGGAAGCTTTTGCAACTCGCATATTTATTTTATCGTCACTTTCCGTTTTTCGCTTTTTCAACCGAATCTTTAATTCTTCAATACTTGGTGGTTTTACAAAAACCGCCAGGGTTTTATCCGGATAGATATTTTTAATATCCAGTCCGCCTACAACATCAATATCAAAAATCACGTTTTTTCCGTGAGACCAGATGCGTTCTACTTCGCTTTTTAAAGTTCCGTAGAAATTATCGCGGTAAACTTCTTCCCATTCCAGGAATTCGTCGTTTTTTATCTTCCTTTTAAAGTCCTCTAAAGAAAGGAAATAATAATGCTGCCCGTCTTTTTCTTCACCTCTTGGCTCACGAGATGTGGCAGAGATAGAAAACTCCAGGTCCAATTCTTTGTGCTTTAATAAATGTTGGACTATCGTGGTTTTTCCCGATCCTGAAGGCGCCGAGAATACGATAAGTTTACCATCGCTCATTTAGAGTACGTTTAAAAGTTGTTCTTTAATTTTTTCCAGCTCATCTTTCATTTGCACCACCAACTGTTGCATTGGGGCATAGTTAGATTTACTACCTATTGTATTGATCTCCCGGCCCATTTCCTGAGAAATAAAACCGAGTTTTCTCCCGTTTGAATCCTGTGAATTTATGCTTTCGTTAAAATAGGCAAGATGGTTTTCCAGCCTCACTTTTTCTTCGGTAATGTCGAATTTTTCAATGTAGTACACCAATTCCTGTTCAAAACGGTTTTCGTCTACATTCTCTTTAAGATCTGCCACTCCTTTTCTAAGACGTTCCTTTACCGCCTCAACCCTTTCTGGGTCAATTCTTAGAACTTCCTGCAGTAATGCTTCAATGTTATTTACACGAAGTTTAAGGTCTTTCTCTAAAGCTTCCCCTTCATCTGTTCTAAATTGGTTGATTTCTTCCAGGGCTTCAATCACCGCGGCTTCAATTGCTTTAAATTCAGATTCATCAATTTCTTCGCGCTCGGTAGTCACTGCATCAGGCATTCTTACTGCCATTTTTAGCAATTCGGTTTTATCGCCATCAACAATACTTTTTAATTGTTGCATATAGTTTCTCACTACTCCCCGGTTTACAGAAGCGGTAGTTTCCTCGCCGGTTACCTCTACAAAAAGGGAAAAATCCACTTTTCCGCGGGTAAGCGATTTAGAAATTGTATTTCTTAGTTGAAGTTCTTTTTCGCGGTATTGCGAAGGGATTCGGGCGTTTACGTCAAGGTTTTTGCTGTTTAGCGACTTGATTTCAACGGTTACTTTTTTTGATGGGAGTTGCGTTATGCTTTTCCCAAAACCTGTCATTGACTGAATCATGCGTGATTTTTAAGCTTGCGCAAAGATAATCAATTCTGTAGCAGCGCAAAGCCGGCCAAAGCCTATTTTGAAGATTCTGAAATTATTGACTTGCTTGAAGTTATAAATTCTAAGGCCCGCTGTTCGTGATAATATATTTTTTTATGCTGAAAAAACCCTACGTGTCCCCCGTGTTTTGGAATTTCTAAATGAAGAAATTCAGAATTTTTTGCCACTTCTATGGGATAGGAATTTGGCGAAAGAAAAGTATCATTTTGTGCATTAAGCAAAAGTGTGGGAACTTTAATATAAGGTAGAAAACCTATACAGCTGCATTTTTTATAATAATCTGAAGCATCTTTAAAGCCGTGCGCTCTACTGGTATAAAGTTCATCTATGGCGAGTAGTGAATTACATTGTGTGATCTCTTCTTTACTAATTTCCGAAGGAAAATGGATTTGCCTAAGCTGGAGTTCTTTTTTTAGATTTTTAATAAAGCGTTTTGAATATAAAAAATTATGCGTTTTATTAAGTTCTTCCAGGGAAGCACCTAAATCACAAGGGGTAGAAATCGCGACTGCTGATTTAATTTCTGAAGGAATCTCATTTCGTTCTCCCAAATATTTCAACATTAAATTGCCACCCAAACTAAACCCCACCAGGCCGATTTCTTTATACTTTTGTTCTTGCTGAAGATGATTTATCACCGCTTCAAGGTCTTCAGTAGCACCCGCGTGGTAGCTGCGGTATAGTCGGTTTATTTCTCCACTACAACTTCTAAAATTCATGGAAGCTATATCCCAGCCGTTTTCCTGAAAATACTTTGCCATTCCCAACATATAAGGGCGATTGGCGTGTCCGGCGAGGCCGTGTAATAAAATGATTATTTTATCATTTTCAGCAGAATAAAAACTACGCTCCAAATCCAGGAAATCTCCATCGCTTAATTCAATGCGATCTTTTCTGCCAAAACTAAAACTTACTTTTCGTAAAGTAGCGGCATAAATACTTGAAACATGGGCATTTTTAAAAATACCAGGAGATTTATATTTAGTGTTTATTATAGGCATATGGCGCTAAGGTAAGGATGTAAATTTTTAAAATAATTATGCGTGCATAATATTTATGCTTAATTTTATTAAAAAAATAAAGAGAATGTACACCAAAGAATTTGAAATACGCTGGAGTGATATAGATGCAAACAGGCATTTGGCCAATACGGCTTATGTGAATTTTATGAGCCACACCCGGATGGCTTTTTTAATGGAAAACGGGTTTGGACAAAAGGATTTGGCGAAGAATAATATTGGTCCGGTGGTTTTTTACGAGCACATTTATTATTTTAAAGAAGTTTTTGCGGGAAAACCCATAAAAGTGACTTTACAGTTAAAAGGCCTTGCTGAAGATGGCATGTACTTTGAATTCCTACATAATTTTTATGATGAAAAAGGTCGAAATTTTGCCAGCTGTGAAATGATGGGTGCGTGGATAGACTTAAAGGAAAGAAAACTTACCAAATTGCCTAAAGCCCTGCGAGATAATTTAGACAGTTTAAGCCACACCGATGATTTTAAAATTTTAACTAAAGAAGATACCAGGAGATTTGGAAAACGGCCTCAACATTTAGATCCGGAAAAGTTAGGTTTTTAAACCCTTCTTCAGCGAAATTGCTTAAATTCCCGCATCGAAAAACATCAATTTTATATAAAACCACAAAAAGAACAAACCCGGGAAATCCTTAGATTTTCCGGGCTTGCTTTTTTGATATTTCTTGGATTTGTAATTATTGCACTAATGCTGGAATGGTATTATTTGCCATTATTTGTAGCTCCGCTAATCCTATCGGTTTTGGCGCCGTTTATAGATACACCCCAGGGAAAGAAGCAGGGAAAATTGATTTATCATTCTCCACTTTTTATTACTGAAAAAGAGAAAAATGGTAGAATTATTATTCACGGCGGGACTTTATTTGATTATTACTACGTGATTGATAGAAACTGGAAAGCGAAGCAACGCATAAGATATATTTTAAGGCAGTATATTTTAGGACTGGTGAATCTTACTGAATCTTATTCCGAAAAGGAAGCCGCTGAAATCACTCTGGAAGGTACCAGCTATATTTTAAATAAAAGAACAGCTGAAAAACTGGGTTTTACAACAAAAAGAACCGATATACTTCAGCAAATTATACTCATTTATAATTATTTACAAATATTACTTGCAAATTCTATGGCCAAAGGGAAATTGAGTTTTCCAGACGTAGGTAAGGTAAATACTTATACCGCTTCCCTTTCTTCCGTTAAGAAAAATAAGAATTACTTAAAAAAACTTGCGGAAAAACTGGCAGATTAAAACCTAAGCTCTTATTTCGGTTTTCTTCTTGGTAACCATATACACTCCTACAAAAACCAGAATTGCTGCCACTACTTTTACCATATTCAGCTCATCTGCGCCGGTTAAAATTGCATAGGTAATTGCAATAAGCGGTTGCATATAGATAAACACGCTTATGGTTGAAGCCGAAAGTTGTTTTAGTGCATAAATATTCAGCAAATAGGTAGAAAAGGTGGTTCCTGCTACTACAAAAGCCATTTTCCAAATCGCATCAAAAGGTAAACTTGTCCAATTTACATCGGTAAATTCACCAATGGTTATAGGGAAATTGATGATTACCCCAATTAAAAATAGCCATTTCATTAAGGTAAACGCGTGATATTTTGCGGTTAGGGGTTTTACCAGAATTAAATAAAGTCCGTAGCTAAAAGCGTTTACAATAAATAGTACGTTCCCCATAGGAATGTTAGGTGCATTTCCGGCACTTTCAGCGCTAAAAAGAACCAAAACCAGGGCACCGGCCAAACCAACGATTATTCCCAGGGTTTTTAATAAGGTAATGCGTTCCCTGATGAGAATTGAAGCCAGGATTAACACCATAACCGGCGAAAGCGTGACAATAACCGAACTATTTATAGGTGTTGAAAGGCTTAATCCTTTAAAGAAGAATAGCATATTAATTACCATTCCAAAAACGGCACAACCTAAAATTCTTGGCCAGTCTGAAGTTGCAATTTTTTCTTTTGGCCCCAGGAAACTAATTACCCAAAATAGAACAGCAGCGCCGAAAACCCGTAAAAAAATAAATCCGAAGGGTTCAATATAAGTAGGCATTACGCCTTTAGCAATCGTATGGTTAAGTCCGTAGATCGCACTTGCGCCAATGGCCGCAAAGATGGCCAGAATACGTTTGTTATCCATGAACCGCTGCTTTGGCCGCCGCGACGGTTTTCTTAGAATTTCCTATAAAAATTTCCTCATTATTAATAATTACCGGTCTTTTCAGGAAAGTATAATGATCTAAAATTAGTTCTTTATAATCGGTTTCAGAAAGTTCCTTTTCCTTAAGCTCTCTTTCGCGATAAAGTCTTGCCCTGCGGCTAAATAAAGCTTCGTAACTACCGGCGAGCGCTTTCATTTCTTCGAGTTGTTTTTCAGTAATTTCTTCTTCTTTTATATCCTGAAGCTCAAAAGAACCTGGCAATTCCAGTTCTTTTAAAATCTTTTGGCAGGTGTTGCAGGTAGAGAGATGATATACTTTTTTCATAGCTAATTTTAATTAGTAGTTAAGCCATTCGCTTACTTTATTCTTCGGAAAAGAAAGTTTTAATTCCCCTTCGGCATAACTGGCAGCTTCGTACCGATTATAAACCAGGATAACCCGGTTTTTGGTTACGGCAATATTTTCCGGAAGTGCAAAACTATCCTTTTCAAAGAAAAATCCGTTGGAATTTATATTTTCTCCTTCAGGAATCTCATATTTCTTTCTGAATTCTTTTTCAGTAAAATTCGTAAAAGCTTCCAAATCTGAAAATAAATCGTTTTTATAAAGTAATTCGCCTGAAGTGATATCGTAATTAGCATAACGCGTTGCACCGTAACCGTGCGCACCACCGGTGAAAAGGTAGAAATTTGTTTCCAAAACCAGTAATTTCTTCGTCTGGCTTAATACCGATTGAGAGATTTCAACTTCATATTCGGCTTGAGATTCGGGGAAATCCCTTTTAAAATTCTGAAAATCCTGGATAAATTCATTAACCACGGCCTTTACATTTTCAGCTTCAGAAGCTACTTCAGTATTATTAAAAATTTTAATAAGGTTCTCCTGGTTGTAACTATTCATTTCTTTGGCAGCCTCCCTATCTTCTCTAAATTTTAAATAATTGACTCGTATTTTAGGGCATGTTTCGGTTTTACAGGCTTCAAAATCTTTTGGTAAAAAGCTTTCTTCGTAGAAACTAAGCGCTTCGGTATCGCCCTTCACCTGTTTTACGCCGGCGTCAGATTTTTCGTCCCGACAGGAAGTGAATATTAGGAAAATAACCAGGAGGGAAAGGATTTTTTGAGACATAGAAAAGGCTGTTAAATACGCGAATAAAGATAAACCTATTTTGTTTAAAGACAATGAGCGCGCTACATTTGCTGTAAACGCAAGAATTATGAAATTTAATACTAAAACCATACATGGAGGGCAGGAAAATATAGATCCCGCATACGGCTCTGTAATGCCGCCTATATACCAAACAACTACATATTCACAAAGTACACCCGGTGGCCATAAAGGTTTTGAATACTCACGAAGCGGAAATCCAACCCGTTCGGCTTTAGAAAAATCCCTGGCTAGTTTAGAAAATGGGAAATTTGGACTTGGTTTTGGTTCCGGACTTGCGGCGATAGATGCGGTGATGAAACTTTTTAAACCCGGTGACGAAATAATCTCTACCAACGATCTTTATGGTGGTTCTTATAGGTTGTTTACCTCCATTTTTGAAAATATGGGGATTAAATTTCATTTTATTGGAATGAATGAAGCCGGTAATATTGAAAAATATATAAACGAAAACACCAAATTACTGTGGATTGAGACCCCCACCAATCCCATGATGAATATTATTGATATTGAAGCGGTTTCTAAAATTGCCAAAACACATAATTTACTACTTGCCGTAGATAATACTTTCGCTACGCCTTATCTCCAACAACCTTTAGAGCTTGGGGCTGATATTGTGATGCACAGCGCAACAAAATATTTAGGCGGCCATAGTGATGTAGTTTTGGGTGGATTAGTTGTAAAAGATGAAAAATTAGCTGAAAAACTATATTTTATTCAGAAAGCCAGCGGTGCAATTTGCGGTCCGCAAGACAGTTTCTTGGTTTTACGTGGAATTAAAACTCTGCACCTTAGAATGCAGCGTCACTGTGAGAATGGAGAAGCCGTTGCAAAATTTCTGAGATCACACCCAAAAGTAGGAAATGTTTACTGGCCCGGATTTGAAGATCACCCAAACCACGATATTGCAAAGAGGCAAATGAAAGGTTTTGGCGGAATGATCTCTTTTAGCACAAAAGAAAATACTCTAGAAAGTGCAACAAAGCTTGTTGAAAAGCTAAAAATTTTCACCCTGGCCGAATCGCTTGGCGGGGTAGAATCTTTAGCCGGCCACCCCGCCACTATGACTCACGCTTCTATCCCAAAAGAAGAACGAGCAAAAACCGGGGTTGTAGATTCCTTAATTAGATTAAGCGTGGGAATTGAAGATGAAGAAGACCTGATAAACGACCTGAAACAAGCTTTAGGGTAGCTTGTTTTTTTAGAGAGAATTTAAAATTCAATTAGAATCGTCATTGCGATCCCGTTTTTATCGGGAGAAATAATCTCAAACCTGAGTAACAGAAATGGACAGATTGCTACGCAATGACGAAACTTTATTATACTAAATTTACTAAATCACCTTTTTTAAAGTCCATATTAATCGTTGTACTTCATCCAGGGTGTTGTAATGCACTAAACTTACTCTAACCACGCCATTTTTCTCTTTTAAACCAGCATCTTCAATAAGTTTTTTGGCATAAAAATCTCCAAATCTAATACCTATTCTAAAATCATCAACCTTTTCAACTATTTGATCACTCGTGAGCTCATTATGTACAAAAGAAATGGTAGGCACTCTTTTTTCCCTTTCTGCAGTATTCTGGCCAATTATTTTAATTTTTGGATGTTCATTTAAATAAGAAATCAAAGGTTTGCTTATTCGCTCTTCGTGCCTGCCAATCAGCTCAAAAATTTTATCCAATTTTTCCTGAAAATCGGTTTTCTTTTCCTTCGGAAATTCGTGCTTAAATAATTGATCAAAATATTCGATAATTCCGAGTAAACTATAGGTTAATTCAAAATTAAAATTTCCGGGCTGAAATTTATATGGCACATCTTTTTTAGTGAAAAAATAATGGTTAAATCCTTCCATTTGGTATAATTGATTATACCTGCCATACATCACCGCTAAATGCGGCCCATAGGTTTTATACCAGCTAAAAACATAAAAATCTACATCCAATTTTCTAACATCTACCCGTCGGTGGGGTGCATAGGCAACTCCATCTACACAAATAAGTGCTCCTGCTTTATGTACCGTTTTTGCAATTTCTTTAATAGGATTTATACTTCCTAAAATATTTGAAGCGTGGGTAACGGCAACCAGTTTGGTGCGCTTGTTCAGTAATTTTTTTAGATCGCTTATTTCCAGTTCAAGACTGTCGGGATTGGCTTTCCAAACCTTTATATTAATGCCTTTTTCCTTTAAATCTGTCCAGGGAGAAACATTGGCTTCGTGATCTGTATTGGTAACAATCACCTCGTCTCCTTCCTGCCATTGTTTGCTAATACAAATACTTAAAATTCGTAATAGCATAGAAGAAGAAGGCCCTATGACCACTTCTTCTGGTTTGCCGGCATTTATAAACCTGCTGACTTGCTTAGTGGCGTAATTCAGTTTTTCACCAGCTTCCCGGGAAACTTTATAGGAAGCTCCTAGTTGTACGTTATGATGGAGTAAATACCCGCTAATGCGCTCGGCAACCTTTTTTAAGGTTTGAGAGCCACCAGCGTTATCCATAAAAGTAAATTCCTTTTCCAGAGCTGGAAACTGACTTCTTACAAATTCAATATCCATTAGTCTAAAAGGCTTTCATTGAACAATTCAAGGATTCTACGGTACTCATCGGTCCAACTGCTGGGTTCAACAAAACCGTGATCTTCTACGGGATAAATTGCCATTTCCCAGTCTTCCTTGCCTAATTCAATTAAACGTTGTGAAAGCCTAACCACATCCTGAAAATGCACATTTACATCTACCATTCCGTGGGCGATCAATAAATCTCCTTCCAGACCTTCAGCAAAATAAATGGGTGAAGATCTTCTATAAGCGATTGGGTCTGCCGCAGGTTCATTTAAAATATTAGAAGTATAGCCGTGATTATAATGCGCCCAATCGGTTACCGATCTTAATGCAGCGCCGGCTTTAAAAGTTTCAGGTTCGGTAAACATTCCCATTAACGTGATAAAACCGCCATAACTTCCGCCATAAATCCCGACTTTTTCAGGATTTATCCCATGATTTTCAACTAAATATTCCACCCCGTCAACCTGGTCAGAAAGGTCTTTTCCTCCCATGTGGCGATAAATCCCTGTACGCCAGTCACGACCATAACCAGCACTTCCGCGGTAATCAATATCTATTACGGTGTAACCAAGATCGGTTAATAAATTATGGAACATATATTCTCTAAAATAACTGCTCCACCATTTGTGAGCGTTTTGCAGGTAACCTGCACCGTGCACAAAGACTACCGCAGCGTCATTCTTTACATTTGCTTCGGGTTTGTATAACCTGGCGGGAACCATAGCGCCATCTTCGGCTTCAAATTCTATTAATTCGGGTTCTCTCCAGTCGTAGCTGCTAAATGCTTCAGATTGTCCTTCGGTTAGTTGTTTGACTTCAGCATTTGCTTTCGTTTTCTTTAAATATAATTCCCACGGCTTGTTACTGTAGGAATGCAAAATGGCCATGTTTTTTTCATCGGGAGAAAGGAAGACATTGTTATTCCCTTCCATTTGGGTAAGTTTTTCCATTTTACCACCCATCACCGGCATTTTATAAAAGTGACGTTCTCCGGGTCCAACTTCAGAGGTTGTTAAAAACCAATGTTTTTTATTGTTTGAAAGTTCAGGATCAAAAACTTCAAAATCACCTTCGGTTAGTGCTATTTTATTTCCGGTATTCACGTCTAATAAATACAAATGCGAATACCCGGTTTCTTCACTTTGAAAATAGATATGTTTATTGTCGGGTAACCAACCCATTTCTTCACCGCCGTAGTAAGCGTAGCCAATTCCCGGCCCGGCAATCCAGGCTTCATCTCTTTGGCGGTCTAAAGTGTTTAGCTCGCCGGTTTCCAGGTCAATTTTAGCGATCCACCGGTCTTTATTGTCTTTAGAACGTATATTGACCACCGCGTGTTCCCCATTTTCTGAAAAATAAACCGTTGTGGGTGCTACCTCCCTGTGGGTTTCTTCCCATTCCTTATCGGGATAATCTTCTACGTAATCAGGCAAATCGGTAATTCCTGGTAAATTATCAGTTTTTAAAGTATAAACAGTATCCTTTTCAAAATTGTAAATCGCCAGTTCAATACTGGTTTTATCTTCACCAACTTTACTTCTGGCAGGTAGGTTAGCGGTATAGCCAGATTCATCTACATAATTTGGTACATCGGTGCTTCCATTTCGCTCCCGGGTAATAAGTTTGAAAGTTGCAAATTTCGCATTTGGTGAAACCTGTAAATTACTAAGATCGCGATCTTCTAAGTAAAAGGTATAGTCCTCTTTTTCAGCCGTAGCTTCACGGTAGGTTTCCCTACTTTCTTTTTCAGTTTTACGCTGATTTACAACTTCCAGGAGTTCCAGGTTTTCATCCCGTACCCAGGCATCTTTTTCTGAAGTTTTATCTTCTTTTTCCTCTTCAGCTTTACCATCAGTGATATTGGTTAGTTGTTTAATACTTCCCGCTTTTCTATCGTATATAAAAGCATTGTTACCGGAGTTGAAGCTAATTTTATTTTCGTCTGCGAGGAATTCAGCATTGCTAATAGCTTCCGATAGGTCTAATAATTGAGTAGTTTCGCTAGATTTTACATCGTAAATAACGAGGTTACCATCCTTGCTGAAAATCTTTTTACTCCGGTTTTTATTGAAATCGCCGTAGGATGGAATTATTCCTCGCTCTTCTTCCAAACTCACTTTACTGATTTTAGAAGTATTGTTCAACTCTATTTTATAAAGCGAATCCTTTACATTTTTCTCAGGATTATAATCAAAATAGATGGTTTCGCTATCGGCACTCCATTTTACGTTTGACGGGAAAGTACCCATCCAATTAGGATCTTGCATAATTTTTTCTACAGAAAGTTCGATAGTTTGGGAAATTCCGGAAAAACTTAAACCTAAAAATATTAAAAAGAGAAACTGAAATTTAAAATTGAAGGGGTTTTGTAGCGTTTTTTTCATTGATTTAAGGAGTTGTGGGTTTATTTTTTAAAAACACTGCCAATATAGTTAAATAGATAATATTTGTAAAGAATCTGTAGGAAATGCCCACCCGGATTTAATTAATATATTTACGCTTAAAATTTAAATTTAATAATTCAGGATGAAGAAAAATTTCCGCACACTTTTTAGTTTATTCCTTGTAGCCGGGGCATTGCAGGTACAGGCACAGGAAGAGATGGTTAACAAAATTGTAACCGAGGCCAATGAAAATTCAAAATTAGAAGAACTTGTCCACGAACTTGTGGATGTGGTAGGACCACGTTTAGTAGGGACACCACAGATGAAAAATGCTCACGACTGGGCAGTAAAAAAATATGATAGCTGGGGAATTTCAGCTGAAAACGAAGAATATGGCACCTGGCGTGGCTGGGAGCGTGGCATTACCCATATTGACCTTGTAGAGCCAAGATTAAGAACGCTGCAAGGTAGGCAACTTGCCTGGAGCCCTTCAACCGGAAAAAAAGGGGTAACCGCTGAGGTTGTGCTATTGCCAGAAGCTTCAGATTCTACTGCATTTGCCAATATGCTTTCTTCGGTTAAAGGAAAATTTGTGATGATCTCGGTTAATGAACCTACCGGTAGACCTCCATACAACTGGGAAGAATGGGCTACTGAAAAGTCATGGAAAAAAATGCAGGGAAGTATAAAAGAAGCCGATTCAATTTGGAGAGACCGAATTAGCAAAACCGGGTATGGTTACAGAGAATTACCTAAAGCACTTGAAAACGCAGGAGCTGCCGGAATTATAACTTCTAACTGGTCTCACGGGTTTGGAGCAAATAAAGTATTTGGAGCTTATACCAATAAAATTCCAACTTTAGACCTTAACCTAGAAGATTACGGCTTGCTTTATCGTTTAGCTGAAAATAATAATACTCCCAAAATAAAAGTGGTTGCTCAATCTAAAGATCTTGGAGAAGTACCTACGTTTAATACTATTGCAAGAATTGAAGGCAGCGAAAAACCTGAAGAATATGTTGTTCTTTCAGCACATTTTGATTCCTGGGATGGTGGAACCGGTGCTACAGATAACGGTACGGGAACTATTGTAATGATGGAAACAATGAGAATTCTTAAAAAACTTTATCCAAACCCGAAGCGAACAATTATTGCGGGACATTGGGGAAGTGAAGAACAGGGACTTAATGGTTCTCGAGCTTTTGTAAAAGATAATCCGGAGATTGTAGCTAATGTACAAGCCTTATTCAACCAGGATAATGGAACTGGAAGGGTTAAGAATATTAACGGACAGGGTTTTCTACACGCCTACGATTATATAGGAAGATGGCTGGAGCCGGTTCCGCAGGAAATTAAGGGAGAAATTGAAACTTCATTCCCGGGAACTCCATCCAGCGGAGGAACAGATCACGCTTCTTTTGTAGCAGCCGGTGCGCCTGCATTTATGCTAAACTCCTTAAACTGGTCTTACTGGGATTATACCTGGCATACCAACTTAGATACTTATGATAAAATTGTTTTTGATGATGTGAGAAGCAACGTGATCTTAACCGCTATTATGACCTATATGGCGAGTGAAGATCCAGAAACTACCTCCAGGGAAAAAGCAGTATTGCCAATAAACAGAAGATCGGGTGAGCAAATGACCTGGCCTGAGCCAAGAGATGGAGAGCGAAAAGGAGGATTGGATTAAGGGCTAACTATTAAAAAGCTTGTTTGATTTTTTCTCTTTTCGTCAAACTGAACTTGTTTCAGCTTCTAACTTGTTTTAAATCCTGAAAAAAGTTCAGGATGACGAATTTAAAAACGTCATTACGAAAGACGAGCAGTCTGTATATTAATAGCAGATTACTTCACTCCGTTCGTAATGACGTTTTATTTTTTTATTTCAGAATTTATAAAACCTCAAAATTAACTTTGAAGATCAGCTCCTACAGGAATGGAGCAATCGTGATAGGGCTCACCGTGTGGAGGGTTTTTAGAAGGTTTTGAATCCTTCAACCTAATTGGTGAAGTAGTCATTTCAGATCCTGAACCTGCATTGGTGTTGTTACTTGCTCCGCTTAAAGAAGCGCCAACCGGCATATCACAGCGGTGCCCGGGTTCACCATGAGGGGGGTTTACATTTGGGGTTTCTGCATTTCCAGATGTGTTTCCACTCATTTGGGTATTTGGAGCAGTTTGGGTTTCTTCAGCAGTTTTTTCTTCTGCGTCTTTACAAGAAGTAAATGCGGTAAGTGATACAACCGCAAGTCCAAGCATAACTTTATTAAAAGTAATTTTCATAACAGCATTATTTTAAGTTATAAAGATACTAAATCTGTGAAGATTACTTAGTAAGCATCTTCATTTCCTCTTTGCTAACGTTTATTAGGCCGGCTTTGGGCAAACGCTTTAGCATTATTCTCCAGTTTTCGTCTTCATCAAAAATCCTATCAAAAATTTGTTTCGCTTCTTGTAAACGATCGCTGTTAGCAAGAGCCACCGCTTTCCAAAAACGCATTTCCAGGTTGTTGGGAAACATACTTTCTGCGGTGCCGTATTCTTCTAAAGCTTTTTCTACATTTCCTTCTTCCATGGCAAGATCGCCGCGGTTCATAAATTCGTAGGCTCTTGCGGTTTTAAGCAAACGTTCTAATTCTTCAATAGGATTTTCGTGATCGTCTACCCTAAGATCTATTTTTTTGTCTTTCCAAACTTCGTCCACCTTATCTGGCCCCACCACAAATAAGGCCGCCGATTGTTTTCCGCGTATGTCTCCGCCAGCATGCTGGGCGGCTTTTAAAACCGCAACAACTCTTTCAGCCAAAGGTAAGTTTGCATTTTCAACGAAAGCTTCTGCCATTGCGGGAACAACTTTATCATTCAGCATCATATTAGCCTGGACCGAAAAATTATCTCCATTAAGATGTTCGGCTTCAGCTACACATTTTTCCCCGGTATATGCAGCATTAGCGCCAGATTTTCCTAAAATGGCAAGCTGTCTAAAATCGCGACCTTCATCATTATTTATAAGACTTTCTACGGCTTCTTCAGGCGTATAACCTTCATCTAAAAGTTTGAGCCCCTGGGGACCAAATGCGGGATTTACAAAAGATTGAGTAGCAACCACTCCAACCCCAGATTTCCCCCAGGCTACCAATGGACCCACCGAAAACCAGTGACTTTGAACGCCCACGGCCATTTCCCCGGTTTTTGCATCGCGAGCCACAATAGAATACGTGTGCGCGAAAGCGTCTCCGCTAATTTCAGAAGTTTGGGCTTTGGTATTTAAGGTTGAAATAAATATTAAAGCGAAAAAAAGTAAAAATTGCTTCATAATTCAGGTTTCTGATTAGAAGCTAAGATAACGAAACTCTGCTGAATAGCTTAAAAAGTATGATGCAGGCTAAGCTGAATTTGTCCTTTGCTAACCGTATTAGTAGTTTGTGTCATATACCCGGCCTGGAGTTTGAGATTGTCTTTTAGGGCATAACCCAGGGCAGAATAGAACCGGTTACGGTCAAATAATTCAACACTTCTACCATCACCAATTTCGCGTTCGCCATTAATGAAGATCTCGTTATATAAGGCAAGATAAACAGCATTTTTATTAAGGTTTGGCTGATTTAAAGGCACATTTAAAAACAAATTATAGCGGTAACGCGTTCTAAAATCCTGATTTTCTACCCAACGCTGTTCGTATCTAAAGCGGTGCGTGAGGTAAAATCTATTGCTCAACTTATGCGGAAGTAAAGCTTCCTGGTAAATCCTGTTTTCGCCCGAAGTTTCGTTAGCCTCACCAAACTCACCGGAGGTAATATTTCCATATCCCAGGGTGAGTTTTATATCGGCATTTTTTGGAGAATAGGTGAGTCCGCCACGAATAAGCAATTGTTCTAAATCACCGCCAAGATCCCAGTTTCTATATTGAATATCTCCCTGAAGGCCCCATTCACTTTCACCAAAATTTGTATTCCAAAAATACATATACCAGGCGCCGGTTTTTTCTTCATCAACTTGGGCATTGACAGAAAAAGAAATGAATAAACTAAAAAGAACTGCGGAAAGGAGTGATTTTTTCATTTTTGCTTTTTCCGCAAATATAACATTCCGCCTGGAAAAAAACAGGTCTTTACTATTCTTTCACCTGGGTAACGAGAATATAATCTGGCCCTCCATCTACGGGGTAACCTTCAATTTTTGATCCTGAAATTGTAACTTCTTTCCCTATATATTCATCCAAACTTACTTTGTCACTCTTAAGTGCATAAAATTCATCTTCAGTATTTAAAGTATGAGTGCCATATTGGTAGGAAGTTATACCCTGGCTTTCTATAGTTCCTGTAAGTTGCATATGTTCTTCAGAATTTTGCCTGTCACAATTTGTACTTAAAAAAATGAGCCCTGTAACCATGCTTAAAATAATAGCTTTCATAAAGATTGGGTTTAAAATATAAGTTTGATTAAAATTAATAAAAGCAAAATAACCAGCTGAAGTTTTAAATTATAATATGATGAATTTCTGAAAACATTATTATTTTTGTCCCGCTTACAAGGCCTCATAGTTCAACGGATAGAATAAGAGTTTCCTAAACTTTAGATCCAGGTTCGATTCCTGGTGAGGCTACTTTATTGAAATGGGGTGCTTGCTATAAAGTAGGCTGAGATGATACCCAGGAGTTTTACTCGATAATCGAGATTAAAACATTTAAAATGTTTTTTCTCGAATAAGATATATTTCCAAAAATGCCTTTTGGGGCTTGCCCCGAGGTTATTGACTCCAAACCTGATCCGGATAATGCCGGCGTAGGGATTTTCTAAGCATAGGTTGCATTACTGCAATTTTTAGCTATTTCATCACCTCATTTCATTGATAATTTAGAACAATGATAGAGGATTTCTTTACACAACTTACCTGGCTACAAGCCCTGGGAACCACTTTTGGAGTGGTGCAGGTGTTATTGGCACGAAAAAACAATATTCATAATTACTTATTCGGGATTGTCTCCATTCTTATTAGTCTGTTTGTAATGTACCGGTCTAAACTTTATGCCGATATAATTCTAAACCTTTACTATCTCGTAATGAGTATTTATGGTTGGTTTTACTGGAGATACGGAAAAAAAGAAGAAGAAACCCCCATTTCTTATTCCACTAAATCTGAACATTTAAAAGCCCTGGGAATTGTATTGACCTGTTTTACAATAATGAGTTATTGGCTTCGCTTCCATACAGATTCTGATGTTCAATTTTGGGATGCAGCGGTTAGCGGTTTTGCCTGGGCGGGAATGTGGCTTATGGCTAAAAGAAAAATGGAGAACTGGATTTTCCTTAATATCAGCAATAGCATTGCTATTCCTTTACTTATTTATAAAGAATTATACATATATGCCGGCTTAACCATTTTCCTGTTTATTGTAGGAACTTCGGGGTATTTTAAATGGCGAAAAATTATAAAAAATGAAAAAAGACAACAGGCAGCAAGTGCTTAGAGAGCTATGTTTGGGTGCAGATATATTTCCTGAAGAAGTTTTAACCTGGATTTCCGGAGAAAATCTCTGGAATATTTGGGTGCCTAAGAAATATGGCGGACTGGAATTTACGCTTACTGAAGGGCTTTTAAAACTGCAGGAACTGGCCCGAATTGACGGTAGTCTTGGTTGGACGGTAACTCTATGCAGTGGCGCTAATTATTTTATAGGAAACCTGGAACCTGAAACTGCAGCACAGATTTTTAAAACTCCAAATCCTACTATTTTAGGAGGTAGTGGTGGCTTTTTTGGAACAGCTGAAAAAATTGGTGATGATTATAAAATTTCCGGAACCTGGCGTTATGCGACAGGCGCAAATTATTTAACCCACTTTACACTTAATGCTGAAATTTACGAAAATGGTAAAGCCTTATTAAATGAGGATGGCTCACCCAAAATACGCTCGTTTATTTCACCTAAAAATGATGTGAAAATTGTTGAAGATTGGAACACGATGGGTTTAAAAGCTTCGGTTACGCATTCTTTTGAAGTAAAAAACGTTTTTGTTCCTAAACGCTTTAGTTTTATTTACAATGAATTTTACCAGCCGCAGGATATTTTTAAAATTCCTTTTTCAGTATTTGCCGATTTAACACTTTGGGTTAATTATTTGGGGATGGCCCAGCATTTCCTGGAAGAAGCACGCAGTTTTACTTCTAAAAGTATTCTGGAAAACTTAGAAAAATGTACTGCTGTTTCTCAAGATGAAATTTCAGCATATTCTAAAACTATTGAAAATGAGATTGCAGCCGGAAATAAAATTTTAGATTCCTATTCAGAAGAAATTCATTCTTCGGCCTCCAATTCAGTAAAAAACCTTTCAAAAAATATTATTGAAATCTATCCTTTTTTAGGCGTAAAAGCCAGTAGAAACGGTCATTCTTTAAACCAGGTTTTTTGCGATTATTTTACCGCAACCCAACATCATATTTTCAAAAAATAGCGCTTCTAAAAAGAAATAAGATTTAAAGTGAATTCATCTATTTAGTGGTGAAAAATGATTATCATGATCAATGCGGTAATTTATTTAAAAACCGACTAAATACTTAAGATGAAATATAAAATAAACATAGAGAAAGTTCAAACACTTGATGAAATTAAGGAATATTGGACGAAAGAAGATTATATAGAATTGCTAAAAAGATTTGATTATCCAGAGGCAGAAGAGTCTGATCCTGAAACTTTAAGGGAATTGCTATTTATGGCTATTTCCGATTTTGAACCCGTGGAAGCGGCAAAATTGGTTTTAGATTACAAGCTGGGCGAGGAATTATCTGAAGGCCAAATTGAGCAAATCTCCAATGATATGTTGATAGATACGGTTTGTGAAGAATATCCTGAAATGGAATTACAATCCAGGTTATTCCATGTTAATCAACTACTTTTTAAAGCTTACAACGGCAAATTCCCCAGTTCTAGCGCTACTATTATTCATTGCTCCATTACTTCCCCAGACGCCTCTGCAAAAATGGATAAAGCTACAATACTAAGATTATTGAATGATGGACTTTCTGACAGGAATATTGTGAAAAGATTGTTTGAAGAACAAATGAATGGTAATGGCGAATTTCCGGAAGCAGAAAATATTATCTGGGATTTAGAGGTTTCAGACAACGAGCATTATAAAATCACAACTTCTGGAAATCTTATTAAAAAAGATGAGATAATTGCTTCAGAATGGGAGAAAGAAATAGAAGAAAATTCAGAAAAATAAACTGAATAAGATTGCTACAGAGGGATAGAAATTTTATCTATTTTTATCTCTCTAAAATCTAATTATGAAAAAAACTTTCCTGCAGTTTCTTGCGGTAATTTTATTGCTTGTTTCCTGTTCTACCGATAATAATAATCCTGAAAGTTCAGAAAATCCTGAGACAGAAATTGAAGACACTTTCAATTATCTGGCTCTTCGTGCTAACGGGAATTTATATGAAATTGGAAATAAAACGGGAGAAGTTACGGCTGTGGGTTCAATTTCAGCAATGCGGGGTAATCTAAATATGATTCCCAGTACGGTAACGGCTTCAGCAGAGAAAATCTTTATTTACGAACATCTTTTTGATCCCTTTCACGGTCGGGTATTGGTGATGGATAAGGAAACCAGATCTGTAGAAGTTTTTGCACTTGATTTTCCGGTAGAAATATATGGTGAAAATGCCGGCTTAAATAGTTTAGATTGGGATGCTGCGCAAGGCAATCTGGTAGGAATTGTAAAAGATGAGATGGAGTATAATAACAATAATACCAGCCGTGTAGTGAGAATAGATCCTGAAACTATGGCCCTTAGTTATGAGGGGATTTCTTTTGATCATAATATTACGCTTTCAACAAGTCTGCTTGGTAATAAATTGTATGCACTAAGCTCTACTACCGGGGAGTTGGAAGATGCTGAACTTCTGGAAATTGATTTGTCTACCAAAACGCTTGAGCCTCTTGAAATTTCTGACACCGAACTTTTTATGGGAAACCTCGCCAACAATGGAAAGGATAATTTTCTTTTTGGTTTAATGCCGGTTAGAGGTAGTTCTTTGATGGGTGAAATGAAAGCCTATAAATTGAATCTTACTAATAATGAATTTGAAGCACTGCCGGAGGTAGGAAGGTTCTCTGGCCGTCACATTGCCCGAAAGAGCTTTTACAACAAAGAATTTAAAGAATTTGCTGAACTAATTTACAAGGACAATAAAAATCAGCTACTTCAATATAATCACCAGGAAAATGAATTAAGTGTCCTGGAATTAATAGGAGCCGGGGATTTTGACACTTCTGTTATAATTATAGATTATGTGAAAGTTCAGTAAAAATTCTATTATTTTTCCCGAACAATTGTAATCGAATATTATGAAAAAAGCCTGTACTTTATTTCTATTCAGCCTTATTATTACTCAAAGTTTTTCCCAAGAAAAAATAAAGGTAGCGGTGGCGGGCTTAACTCATGGTCATGTAGATTGGATTTTTAACCGGGAGGGAAAAAACGATATAGAAATTGTTGGTATTTATGAAACCAATAATGAACTCATTAAAAAATATTCAGACAACTATAACCTGGATAAAAATCTCTTTTACACTGATTTTGAAAAAATGCTGGATAAGGTAAAACCTGATGCGGTTTCAGCATTTGGGGCTACCGAAGAACATATTAAGGTTGTGAGGGCCTGTGCACCAAGAAAAATTCACGTAATGGTGGAAAAGCCACTTGCAACAACTGTCCAGGACGCTAAAGAAATTGAAAAGCTGGCCAACCAACATGAAATTCACGTGCTTACTAATTATGAAACTTCCTGGTATGCAAGTAATCAGTATATAAAAGATTTAGTTGAGAAGGGCGAACTTGGTGATATTAGAAAAGTAATGGTTAATTCTGGCCATCAGGGCCCTAAGGAAATTGGTGTGAGTAAAGAATTCCTGGAAATACTTATTGATCCCGAGAAAAATGGAGGCGGTGCCTTAATGGATTTTGGTTGCTATGGGGCTAATTTAATGACCTGGCTAATGAAGGGTGAAAAGCCACTTTCAGTTACCGCAGTAACTAATCAAAATAAACCCGAAATTTATAAAGAAGTAGAAGACGAAGCTACTATTATTCTTCAATATGAAGAAGCACAATGTGTGATCCAGGCTTCATGGGATTGGACTTTTTCCCGAAAGGATATGGAAGTCTATGGTACCCAAGCTTACGCAATAGCCAGCGATGCTACCACCATTAAAATACGTGGTGTGGAAAGTGAAAGAGAACAAACCATCAAGTTAGATCCAAGGCAGTCGCCTCACAACGATCCATTTTCTTACCTGGCGGCCGTTGTAAATAAAGACATAGAAATAAATGATTTTGGATTGTACAGTCTTCCGTTAAATGTTACCGTAGTAGAAATTTTAGAGAAGGCCAAAGAATCGGCAAGGATAGGAGAAACAATATATTTTCAAGAAGGTTGATTTTTAAAATTTTTGTATAAAAAAAGGGGGATTGACTTTCATTTCAGAATTGCCCCCTTATTACTCCAATTATACACTTCAAAATTAAATCAGATAAGGCCTATTCAGGTTAAATCAAGTTCAAGTAAATACTAAGCTTGTATTAATCCCATAGATTTGTTTCTCGGCTTAACATTCATTTAAAAATCAGGGATAAAGCCTTAATTTTTAAATAACCTTTCCAAAAATGTTTACATCTAATTTTGCTTAAAATAAAAGTAAAAAATCAAGTTATGGATTTAAGCGAAAAGAACAATTTAGCTTTGGAAACTTTAAAATTTCCGGTTAGGTACGATAGCAGGCAACAAACAATATGGGATGCAAAAGGAATGATGGTTTGTGATATTCGAGGCTGGGGAAAAATTCAATTTATGAACAAATCTGAAGCACGCCAGGATGCTATAGGTGAATTAATTACTAATTTGCTCAATAAATTTCACCGCAATGAAAATTCCAAAATAGACGAAGAACTTTTTAGGATGTTGGCCTCTTAGGTTTAAGTATTTTTAATTGAATGTGTTAAATTCATTCTTAAGTTATAAAGAATTAAATAAGGATCTTATATTTAGCTGCATTTTCCTTGAGTATTTTATTAAAAACCGCCCTTCCGGTTTACTTAACCAATCTCTATATGCGGCAATATTTTATACTTCTATTTTCTATAGTACTACTTAGTACTAATTTCAGCGTTTTTTCGCAGGAATACAGGGAAGAATTTAAAAATTTTGATGAGCTCGTAAATATTGAAAACACCAATTTATTATACGGCAAGGAGTATGTAGAACAGCACGCCACCATAAACAATAAACATAAATTTTTTCAAACCTCTGGGTTTTTGAATGGAGACGTGGTTTATAGCGGGGAAACTTATTACGACCTCGACTTAAAATATAATATTTTTGAAGATTTACTTGTTGTAAGAGTTAAAAAGGAAAACGGAGATGTAACTTACCAGTTATTTAAAAATAGGATTAATAGGTTCAGGATTGGTGGGCGAAATTTTATAAGTATATCGCCGAAAAAAAATAACAAAATTCAGGGATTTTTTGAAATAATTAGTGAATCTGCTTCTCTGAAACTGCTAAAAAATCATCGAAAGAAATTAAAGAAAATCCTCACTTCAGATTTTACTTATTTTGAATTTGAACCCGAGCCGGCGCAGTATGCCGTCGCTATTTCAGAAAAATATTTCCAATTAGAGTCTCAATCGGAGTGGATAAATGTCTTTCCAGAACATAAGGAGAAGATCGAAAGTTTTTTTAGCTCTAATCGGGCTTTAAAAGAAAGTGATCCCGATAGCTTTATGCTGCGATTGTTTAGCGAGATTTCTGAATCCTATAAATCGAATAACTCTTAATTCGAATGAGAATATTTCTAATTTTTCTATTCTTTCTCTGTAGTGTTTTAAAGCTTTCGGCCCAGGAAGCCCCACGAATAGATCTAAGTTTTGAAGATTCACCGGTAGAAGAAGTTATGATGATCATTGAAGACCGCACCGGATACAAGTTTTTTTATTCCGACGAATGGTTAGATGATAATTTAATTTCCGGGTCGTATACCAAGGAAGATTTAGAAACCGTACTTACTGAAATTTTTAATGCTACTAACCTCAATTTCTTTATCCTCAACGATCAAATAATTATTACGAGGAATAATGTGATTTATGATGAGTTGCCCACTAGTTTTTATCCTGAAAAAGACACAGATACTATAGCCAGGGATAAACCCGGGGCGGTGAGTGAAGATTCTGAAGAAAGAAATTATAAACCTGTTTTTTACCGGGAATCAGGAACTGTTGCAGCAGAAGAAATTGAAACAATTTACATAGGGAAGGAAGAAAAATCAAACCCTAGAAATCGATTTATGCTTTCAGGAATTGTTACTCATACTGAAACCGGGTTACCTATTTCAAATTTATCGGTGGTAACCGCAAATGGAAATCAGGGTTCGGTTACCAATGAGGAAGGTTATTATGAACTGGAACTTCCTGCAGGCGCCAGTATTATTGAAACTATCTCCCTGGGAAATTTGGATCTTAAAAAACGGATTGTGATTTATAATGATGGTCAACTAAACCTTAGCCTGGAAGAAAGTTTTGAGCAGTTAGGAGAAGTTTTGGTAGACTCTGAAGCCGATCGGAATGTGAGGAGCGTTATTGCCGGAGTAGAAAGTATAGACGTAAGTCAAATTAAAAATATACCCCTGGTACTTGGCGAAAGGGATATTTTAAAGGTTGCCACTACTTTACCGGGAATAACAACCGCAGGGGAAGGTGCTGCCGGTTATAATGTTAGGGGTGGAAAAACCGATCAAAACCTTATTTTACTTGATGATGCGGTAATTTATAACCCTGCCCATTTCTTCGGAATTTTCTCCGGGATAAACCCTTTTACAACGGGCGAGGTAGATATTTATAAAGGAAATATTCCTGCCGAATACGGCGGTAGGCTATCATCAGTATTTGATATTAAAAGTAAAGACGCTAATACTGAAAAATTCGCTGGCGAAGTTTCAGTGGGTCCCGTAACCAGTAATGTTGCTTTAGAAATTCCTATTGTAAAAGATAAATCTGGCTTGATACTGGGCGGAAGAAGCACTTATTCCGATTGGATCTTGAGAAACCTGGACGAAGAATCTCTTTCTAACAGCAGCGCTTCGTTTTATGATCTTATCGCGAAATATAATCATAAGTTTAATGAAAAGACTAATTTAAGAACTACGGGATATTACAGCCGCGATGTTTTTAGTATTACTTCAGATTCGTTGTTCAGGTACAGTAATCTGATTTTTTCGGCAAATTTTAATCATAAATTTAACGAGCGCAATGAGATGGAAGTGGTACTGTCTAATAGCGGTTACCAGTTTGATATAGATTATGAAAGTGAGTTTAATAATAATTTCACTTCCGGGTATAATATTAATGAAACCGAAGCGAAAATAAAGATGACTTACCGGCATAGTGCTGCCCACAATTTTGAATATGGTTTAAGTAGCAAACTTTATCTTGTAGATCCGGGGGAAATTTCTCCCCTAGGTAGTGAATCTATAGTTGAGCCTTTACAAATTGACAGGGAGCAGGGACTGGAGAGTGCAATTTTTATTTCCGATAATTTCAAGGTGAACGATGAGTTGCTGATAAGTGCAGGATTAAGATATTCCTTGTACGCAGCCTTGGGACCCAAATCTCAAAATACCTACGAAGAGGGCTTACCGAGGAACGAATCTACTATGGCAGGTACACGGGAAGTAGGAAATGGTGAAGTAATTGAAACCTATGCCAGGCCAGAGTTCAGGCTATCCGCCAGGTATGCTTTTTTGCCCGATTTTTCCGCTAAAATAAGTTATAATAATACCTATCAATATATTCATACACTTTCCAATAACACCACTATTTCACCCACTGATACTTATAAGCTAACCGATCTTAATATTAAGCCACAACAGGCAAAACAATATTCTCTGGGATTATATAAGAATTTCAAGGAAAATATGTACGAGTTTAGCGTTGAAGGCTATTATAAAGAATCAGACAATATTTTAGATTATAAAGTAGGAGCCCAGTTATTTTTAAATGAAAACGTTGAAACCGAAGTATTACAGGGTGATGGAAAAGCATACGGAGTAGAGTTTCTACTAAAAAAATCTGAGGGAAGGCTTAATGGTTGGCTAGGATACACTTATTCCAGGTCTTTGCTTAGGTTAGATGGCGAGTTTAGGGAACAAAGGGTAAATAATGGAGATTTTTTTCCGGCAAATTTTGATAAACCTCACGATGTTAGCCTTGTAGCTAATTATAAATTGACTAAAAGGTTTAGTTTTTCAGCTAACTTTGTTTATCAAACCGGAAGGCCAGTTACCATACCGGTGGGTAAATTTAATCCGGGAACCGGTCAATTGCCGGTTTACAGCGATAGGAACCAATTTAGAATTCCCGATTATTACAGGTTAGATCTTAGTTTTAATGTTGAGGGGAATCACAAGATTGAAAAATTTGCGCATAGCTTCTGGAATATTTCAGTGTATAACGTGTTGGGGAGGAACAATCCGTATTCGGTATTTTTTGTAACCGATGATGGTGATATTCAGGCATATCAGAGTTCTATTTTTTCAATACCAATTCCTACGATTACGTATAATTTCAGGTTTTAATTTAAAAGATTGGGGAACATGTTTTCAAAACAACAAATATTAATACTGCTTTTTACCGGTTTTTGCCTGTTTCAGTCTTGCGTAGAACCTATAGAATTTGAAACCGATGAATATGAAAATATTCTTGCGGTTAGAGCCACAATAACCGATGATTTAGAAACACAAAAGGTTTATTTAAGCCGAACTTTTCCTTTTGGCGAAGATGGTCCCGCACCCGAAAGTGATGCTTCAGTTTGGATTACGGATGCCGTAGGGAACGAGTATGAATTCAGGGAAACCGAAAATGGAGAATATCATTCTTTAAATCAATTCAAGGCGCAACCGGCAACTGATTATCAACTTCAAATTGAAACTAAAAATGGAATTTCTTATACTTCAGAGCCCACGCAATTAGCGAGTAGTTCGCCTATAGATAATGTAGAAGCACAGAGACTCACAGTAAAAGGAGAAAACGGGATAGCCATTGAGGTAGATAATTATAATACTAATGACGCGACTCAATTTTATCGTTATGAATATGAAGAAACCTATAAGATAGTTTCGCGTTATAGTTCCGACTCCGATCTTATTTATGAAAACGGACAATTTAAAGTCATTCCTAAAACCCGGGAAGAACGGGTTTGCTATAATACCTTAAATTCTACCAATTATATCCTGGCAAATACCAGCAATTTAAGTGAGAATAATATAGAAAATTTTCTGGTTAAATTTGTTGAAACAGCTAATCCAAAACTCTCGCAACGCTATAGTTTATTGGTAAGACAAATTGGTATTAGCAGGGATGCGCATTATTATTATAACGCCTTGGAACGCCTTTCAGGAAGTGATAATTTATTTTCTCAAAATCAGCCTGGTTTTGTTGAAGGAAATATTATTTCTGAAAATCCCGACGTAAAGGTTTTAGGTTATTTTAATGTTTCTTCGGTGTCAACCAAAAGGATATTTTTCGATTATTACGATTTTTATGAGGTAGGCGAAGATCCCAGGCCATATTTTAGCGAAGACTGTAACCCTGCACATCCTGTATTGCCTGAAGAATTGGAAAAACTCATTCCAATGTTGCAAAGTGGTTATGTGAAATTGCTTAGAACCAAATTTCCAACCTATGAAGTTGTGGAAACCGAATGTATAGATTGCAATGTATGGGGTACAAATGTTAAACCAGACTTTTGGGAAGAGTAAAAACTTAAAAATGAATAATTTATTTAAAATACTCTTAGTTTTCCTTCCGCTTTGTGAGATGTGGGCACAGCCTGTAACGCCCAATATGCAATTGCAGGAATCTTTTAAAGAACTTCCACAGGAAAAGGTTTTTGTGCATTACAATTCTTCTCTTTTAATGCCCGGAACTCAGTTTTATTATAAGGTCTATGTGTTAAATACTGCTGAAAATAAATTAAGTGAACTCAGTAAAGTAGCTTATGTAGCATTGATAGATAAGAGCGGTGAAGAAGTTTTCAAACATAAAATTTACCTTGAGAATGGAGTAGGAGCGAGTGATTTTTTTATTCCAAATTCGGTCAATTCGGGTCATTATAAGTTGGTAGCCTATACCCAATGGATGCAAAACGGAGGTGTTAAAAACAGCTTTAGAGCAGATCTTTTATCCATAAATCCATACCAGAATGAACAGGATATTATTGATACTGATAAGGAAATTAGTGCTGGGAATTTAAAAGATAATAATTCCGATGAATTTCTTTCGCTTTCTGTACCGAAAACTACCTATGAAAAAAGGGGAAAAATCAACCTGGAAATTATAAATACAGAAAAGATTACAGGAAATTTCTCGGTTTCAGTCAATAAGCTCGCCGAATTTGAAGTTCCTGAAAAGCCTACCAGCGCTAACTATGGCAGAAATTATGAAATTGATAATAAATCTACTTCAGAATATTTTATTCCGGAGTTAAGGGGAGAGTTGCTAATGGGAAGTATTTCACCTCGGCCTATTAATTCAAATCGTAAACCACAAGTTGCTTTATCAATTAACGGGAATCAACAAATTTTTAGAACTTCTGTAGTGAACAACGCCGGTGAGTTTTTCCTTAATCTTGATGAAAAGTTTGATGGGGAAACCGCGCTTCTTCAGGTTTTGAAGGATGAGGATTCAGAATATAAAATTCAGTTGAGGGAAAAGGAAAAAATCAATACTTCAGCATTAGATTTTAAGGATTATAAAATAAGTGCGGAAGCCACCGATGAGATTTTACAACGTAGTATTCATCATCAAATAGAAAACGCTTATTTTGAAGTAAGGGCTGATAGCCTTGCGGTAGCTGAAATAGAAAATAAGGAATTGTATCCAGGGGAGTCACAGTTGTATGTACTGGATAATTATACTAGATTTAAAACCCTGGAAGAAACCTTTGTAGAAATCATTTATTTGGCAAGAATCAGAAAAGGCGAGCATGGAGAGCCGGAGTTTAGGGTAAGCGGCATTGAAAACTCCCTGGATTATGGTTTGCCGCCATTGTTGCTGGTAGACAATGTGCTGGTAGAGGATCATTCTCATTTTATTAATTATCCTTCAGAAAAAGTGGAAAGTGTAGAAGTTTTTCGCAATAATTTTTACCTGGGTCCTATGGTGGCTCAGGGTTTAATAAGGGTTAAAACTCTTGAAGGTGATTATGTTGAAAGTTTAGATAAGCTAACCGAAATTAAAATTAAAAGTCCCCAGTTGAATAAAAATTATAGTTTCCAAAACTATAACCAGCTGGAAAAATTTAATAGAATTCCCGATTTTAGGTATCAACTTTTCTGGTTGCCTCAAATTGAGCTTGAAGAGAAAAATAAGTCTATTGAATTCTTTACTTCAGATGTTAAGGGTACTTTTGAAATAAGCCTGGAAGGTTTCACTCGGGATGGAGAGCCCGTTAGTTTAAAGAAACAATTTGAGGTGAAATAAACTTTTCCCAGGGCTAATTTATTTCCCAAAACTCCTTAAAACCGTACTTTTGTAGATTCACACATATTAAAGTAGAATTTATGAAAAGTCGATTAATATTAGGCCTCTTTTGCCTGGTTGTTTTTGGTAGTTTGCAAGCCCAAAAACTAGAATCTCCTAACGGAAACCTGGAGATGAATTTCTCTCTTCAGGAAGATGGTACTCCGGTTTATAACCTGGAGTTTGAAGGACGTGCTATTATTGAAAAAAGTAAGCTTGGCTTAGAGTTAAAAGAAGGGCAGCCTCTTACCTCTAATTTTAGCATAGAAAACACCGAAAAATCTACTTTTAACGAAACCTGGACACCGGTTTGGGGTGAAGAAAGTGAGATTAGAAATCAATATAATGAGCTTGTAGTTCATTTAGATCAGGAAGATTCAGAGCGTAAATTGGTTTTGCGCTTTCGTTTATTCAACGACGGACTCGGGTTTAGATATGAATTTCCGAAGGACTCCAGGCTTGGGCATTTCGTGATCTCAGATGAAAAAACCGAATTCGCTATGACCGGTGATCACACCGCTTTTTGGATCGCCGGCGATTATGATACCCAGGAATACGATTATACCGAAAGTAAACTTTCAGAAATACGAGGCTTGATGACAGAGGCGGTAACCGCTAATGTTTCTCAAAAATCATTCTCTCCCACAGGAGTGCAAACTTCTTTAATGCTTAAAACCGAAGACGGCCTTTATATTAATTTACACGAAGCCGCTTTACTGGATTATCCTGCAATGCATTTAAACCTGGACGACGAAACTATGGTTTTTGAATCCTGGTTAACACCAGATGTAAATGGGGATAAAGCCTTTATGATCGCTCCCGGAATAACGCCATGGAGAACTATAATTGTAAGTGATGAAGCTAAAGATATTCTTTCTTCAAGAATCACTTATAACCTGAATGAACCCAGTAAGATTGAAGATACTTCCTGGATTAAGCCAATGAAATATATGGGCGTTTGGTGGGAAATGATCACGGGAATGAGCTCTTGGGATTATACTGATGAATTTGCAGCGGTTAAACTGGGTGAAACCGATTTTGAAGCCGCTGAACCGAATAGTACTCACGCTGCAACTACTGAAAATGTAAAATACTATATAGATTTTGCATCAGAACACGGTTTTGACGGCTTATTGGTTGAAGGCTGGAATGTAGGCTGGGAAGATTGGTTTGGAAATTCTAAAGATTATGTCTTCGATTTTGTAACGCCTTATCCAGATTTTGATGTAGATGAAATTAGAGAATACGCCAAAAGTAAAGATGTGGAAATGATTATGCACCACGAAACTTCGGCTTCGGTTAGAAATTACGAAAGGCACTTAGATACGGCTTACCAGTTTATGAAAGCCAATAATTATAATGCGGTTAAAACAGGTTATGTAGGCGATATTCTTCCAAGGGGTGAAAATCACTATAGCCAGTGGATTGTTAATCATTATCAATATGCGCTTGAAAAAGCTGCGGAATATGAGATTATGATCAACGCGCACGAAGCTGTTAGACCAACCGGAATTGCCAGAACCTGGCCAAACCTTATCGCTAACGAATCGGCTCGTGGAACTGAATATCAGGCCTTCGGCGGAAATAAGCCAAATCACGTGGCCGTTTTACCTTTTACGCGTTTAATTGGCGGCCCAATGGATTACACTCCGGGAATTTTTGAAATGGATATCAGTAAACTAAATCCAGACAATAATTCTCACGTAAACAGCACGTTGGCTAATCAATTGGCTTTGTATATAACAATGTATTCGCCTTTACAAATGGCAGCCGATTTACCTAAGCATTACGAGCAGTTTATGGATGCATTTCAGTTTATAAAAGATGTAGCGATAGATTGGGAAAAAAGTGTTTACCTGGAAGCAGAGCCGGGAGATTACATTACGATTGCCAGAAAAGAAAAAGATGGAAATAACTGGTTTGTAGGTAATGTAAACGGACTTACTCCAAGAACTTCAGAAATTGAATTCGATTTCCTTGAAAAAGGAAAAACCTATATCGCAACTGTATATGCCGATGCTGAAGATGCGCATTATAAAGATAATCCTCAGGCTTATGAGATCAAGAAATATAGAGTGAACAGTAAGTCTGAGCTTTCACAAAAATCTGCTCCCGGCGGAGGTTATGCCATAAGCATTATGGAAGCCAGTAAGGATGAAGTAAAAGATTTAGAGAAACTGTAGATCGAAAAATGTATAGTGTATAATGTAGATTGTATACTGCAAATGATTCAATAACAAGAAACCCTCGTCAATTTGGCGAGGGTTTTCTTTTGGGAGCTAATCAAAAGCTTTTCAATTAGAAACCACATTTTATAAGAATTTAATAAATAATTTATAGTTTTAAGCAGTGTTAATAGATAATGCCCATCCAAACCCTACTTTGGGATGGGATATTTTAGTATGAGACTAATCGAATATTACAGTCAATTTTTGGTAGATCAGCACGTATAAATCTAAAAATTTGAACCTTAGCAATTTCATAGAAAATACCTTTAAAAAACTTATCCCGGCGCCCTTTACTTTAGCGGTGCTACTTACATTAATTACCCTTTTTGTCGCGTTCTTTTTTACGGAAGAAACGAACACTAATTCTGCAATTCAAATTCTCGATTTCTGGCAAACCGGGATGTGGGATCCCGCTCTTATTGTCTTTATGGTGCAAATGATGCTCATTTTGGTTTTGGGGCACATTTTAGTACTAAGCAAACCTGTTTCCTGGCTTACGAGTCAGTTAACTAAAATAGTGACCGGAAATGCGAGCGCAGTAATTATCGTTTCGGTTTCAACAATGTTAGTAGCATTTTTTAACTGGGGACTGGGATTGATCTTTGGTGCAATAATGGCGAGGAAAGTTGCCGAAGCCGCTTCCAATAGAGGCTTCAAAATTAATTATCCATTAATTGGAGCCGCCGGTTATGTAGGTTTAATGGTTTGGCACGGAGGAATGAGCGGTAGCGCTCCGTTAAAAGCGGCTGAAGACGGCCATTTGGCCAGTCTTTTCCCAGGAGCAGATGCAGATTTCCTTTCGTTATTACCGAATAATCTTCCTACTTCTATAACAATTTTTTCCACCTGGAATTTATTGATTTTCGGAATTTTATTGGTGTTAATTCCGCTTACGCTTTATTTGCTTTCCAGGATCAGCAGAACGAAGGAGGTGAAAATTGAAGCTGAAACAAAAACAAATCATATCGCAAAAATCACCGGTGCCGAAAAACTGGATCATTCAAAATCGCTAAGATTAATTTTTGGATTTCTTCTCCTAGCAGCTTTTTTCGCAAGTTATTCTGATGAAATTTCCGCGGGACACCTTACACCTAATATGCTGAATTTTCTAATGCTTTGCTTGTGTATTTTGTTACACGAGTCTTTTGCTTCATTTTTAAAAGCTCTAGAAGAAGCCATTGGGGGAGCGGCGGCTATTTTAATCCAATTTCCTTTGTATTTTGGGATAATGGGCATAATGCGGGAAACGGGATTGGTAAGTGATATTTCGGGGCTTTTTGTAAGTATCGCAACCGATGTTAGTCTGCCGGTTTACAGTTTCTTCAGCGCAGGCCTGGTAAATATTTTTGTTCCCAGTGGCGGCGGTCAATGGGCGGTACAGGGCCCAATAATTTTAGAAAGTGCTTTAAAACTTGGAGTGCCGCTTAACAAAGCTGTGATGGCTTTGGCCTATGGAGACCAGATAACGAATATGCTGCAGCCATTCTGGGCGTTACCATTACTTGCCATTACCAAACTAAAAGCCCGGGAAATCCTTCCCTATACGCTGGTAATGATGTTAGTGGGGAGTCTTGTTTATATAATCGGATTGGTACTGGTTTGATTATTAGAATTTCAATAAATTACTTTTGGGAGATAATTATCGGCAATAAGAGGAATTAATCTCGATTAACGAGTAAAACAGATTTAGATTTCTTATTTTATATAGGAATCAACAATTCTAATTATGGTACCACCAAAGACTAATCCGATAAAAAGACATAAGGCTATTCAACCTTTGAGTAGAGAACATCACCAGGGGCTTTTGCTCTGCTGGAAAATCCGAAAAGGTTTTGAAACCGGCGTGGAACCGCAACGCATAAAAAAATATACCGATTGGTTTTGGGAAAACCAGTTACGGGTGCATTTTCAGATTGAAGAAAAATATGTTTTTCCGGTTTTAGGTGCTAAAGATGTACTGGTAAAACAGGCCCTGGAAGAACACGAACATCTGGCATCATTATTCTGCCAAAATACTGATATCTCCCTTGCCTTAGAAATGATTAAAAACGACCTGGAAGGCCATATTAGGTTTGAGGAACGGGTGCTTTTTAATAAAATCCAGGAAGAAGCTTCAGCAGAAGAACTTCAGGAAATTCAACAACACCATAACAAAGAAATAACCTGCGGAGTGTGGGAAGATGAGTTCTGGAAATAAATTCATCTAAATCACCAAAATTAAGCAGCTTTTTGCATATGCTGCCTATCAGTCACTTCCTGTTTTAACCTAAAAACAGTGTCTTTTTCGTAAGCCAGAAAATAGTAGATCACAAAGAACAGGAAATACATAATCATTGATTTTTGCCTAAGAATTATACCAAGATTAGACATTACAAATGTCATTGCAAAAGACGTGGTAAAAAATAAGATTAGACTGAGTTTTACATGGCCCGGTGCCGTTTTTAAAAATCCGAAAAAACTCTTTTTAAACAATTTCCCGAACAATAATAAATAGATTAAATTCTCTATGGATACTATAACTCCAAGAATTCCGGGAGCATCAAAAAATAGTGGTCTAAACCAAAAAGTAAAGAATTTCTCTAGAAGTGAATAATCTGTCATTGGGACACCCGAAGTGGCATTATCCAGGTTATTAGAACGGTTTTCGGTAAAAGAAAGAAAATCTGCAATTAGGTTTTGAGAATTTCCAAGGTTTACCACATCCAGAATTTGTTTATGAAAAAGCAAGAGAACACCAGTTATAGCGCCCACAAAAATTGCTTTTTGTTTTAAACTAATCTGGTTTTTATTGATAAATATACTCAGCAGTCCTGCTCCTGCCAATAGTAAAAACATATGCGGCCTTATGGCAAAAACCAGTAAAGAGCCCAAACTTAAACTATAAATTCTGTTTTGTGGTTTTCTAAGGGCATAAGCAAATAACATTAAGCCCAGAAAAATAGGTGCTCCTTTGCCCAAAGATGCTGTCCAGAAGTGCATATTTGGTAGAAAAAGAATTAAAACCAAAAAATCTATTTTCTTAAAGATCTTAATATTTATAGCTATGTTTTCTTTAAAAAATAGGTAAGCATAAACAAAGCCCATAAAACCAACCCAGCTAAAAAGCAACATCATCATTTCGTAGCTAAAGCCGAAGAAATTTATAAATGGATAAGATAGAAAATCTATAAAAGAGGTGCCTGTTTCTAAAAATCCGTTCCAGGTTTTACCTTCTTTTCCCGGCACACTAAAATAGCGCTTTGAATCTGAAGGATTAAAAAAGGCGTAGGTGTAATAAACTCCGGCAAAGATTAGATGATAATAGAACAATTTATTCATCAGGTTTGCTGAGAAAAAATCGTGTTTTTCACTAATTTTTTTGAAAATATACTGGTTTGCCAGGTGCAAAAACGGAATAAGCATTACCGCCTGCAATAGGTTATGAATTAGGTTTATATTTGGGGACATTTCTTAAAATCTATTTATCCCCTTAAAACCAATTTTCTTACCTAAAATTTTTAATTATGATAGCTTTAAGTTTTAAGCCAATAATTAACTGAATTTAAGTCTTTTGTGGTAAAATGTTTTCAAGTTAACAATACTTTCAAATTTGAATACTGTGAACTTCTACAGTAATGTTTCCACAGGTGTGTAGATTTCAACACGGAAATTTAGAATTTAAATCCAAAAGTAAAGGTTAATCTTCCACCATCGTCACCGTAATAATATCCTGTGTTTGCGGTAAAAGCATTAAAGCCATTAATCCAGATTGAGCCGCCATAGTTGTTTCGCCATTTATCTGAAGTTGAATCTTCTGCCCATACCCGGCCGTAATCAAAGCCGGCACTTACTCCAATTTGCAGGGGAATAAAATTAGTTTTGAATCGGCTTATTCCAACTCTAAGATCGGTAGAGTGGTAGAAAGATTGTTTCCCATTGAAACGTTCCCAACGATAGGCCCTCAGATTTTCATTTCCGCCAAGGATAGCACCATCATAATATTCATAATTATCACCAAAGATGGCTTTACCACCAACTTTGGTAGCTAAAACCGCAATTCCGCTTTCGTGTAACGGATAATCTATAGCCAGCCACGGACTTACATAAGCAAATTCGTTGTTGTGACCGTCAATATTGGTTTTATAACCTGTGGTGATATCAGCTTCAAATCCGCGGGATGGATATGCAGGGTTATCCCGATTTTCATAATGATAATTTAATTCCCCTCCGGCATAAAGTTGTTGGTCAAAAAGATCATTTTCTTCAGGAAAGGCATCTGCTATAAATCGTTCTTCATCATAAGATACTTCTCTAGATTGTAGCATTGGCTTTGCATAAAAGCTTCCACCTGAATTTCCACGCCAAATTAGGGAAGGGGCAATTTCCCATTGCTCAATACGAACCCGGTTGTAATCTCTTCCAAAGGTATCACGTTGATTTTCGGAATTTATACCTTCTCCAAAATAATTCACAGCAAAATTAGGACTGGTATAACTAGCTAATATTCCCAGGTTCCAGTTGTAGAAAATATGTGCAAATTCTCCCTGATATCCTACTTCAAAACCGTTAGTGGCAAAATAATAAGCAGCATCAAAAGTATGTTGTGTATTAAATGGATTATTGGTGAGCCCGTATGTGGTGTAAGTATCTTTAATGCCTAAAGAAAGCCCTTCGTCGCCATTATAATCTACTTGCGGCATAATTTTATTTTCACTTCTTTTTCGTTTATCGGGGTTAAAAGTGTTTATCTCGTAATCGTCTACCAACCATTTTCTGGAAGCAGAATTGATGATTGTGTTTTCTTTGCTTTTATGATCGAATAATTTGATTTTTCTTGTATTCTGAAAATCGTAGATATCGTTTTCTTCTCCACCAACTACTTTTATTTCTACAGGATTATTTCCTTTTCCTAAAGTTTTAAAGGTATCGTCACCATCAAATCCATAGATCCAAATTTCATCGGTAGTTTCTGAATTATAAGTGTTTCTAAAGACTTCTTTTCCGTCTTCATTAATCATTATAATCTCGGTAAGACCATGGTCTTTTCTTTCAATACTAAAAGTATCATCTTCTTCGGTTCCTGTGAGGATTTGAAACTCCTGCAAATAATTATAATAGCGTTTGGCGATATCTTCTAAATTATCTCTTCTCGCTTTTAGGCTACTTTTAATATTTTCAATAGTTTCATCCTGAGCTTCTTCTGGTAAAGCTTTAAAAGCAGTCTCAATTTCATTATCGCTAAGTCGGGATTGAATAAACTCTACCTGTTCTTCCCAGTCTTCCCAGGTTAAGGTTTTTAATAAACGCTGGTCTAAAGGGTAACCCGATAAATTAAACCATTTTACATTATCTACATTCGCATCGTAAGTTTCCATTTTTCTAACCAGTGGCAATCCTAATTTTACCAGATCTGGAATAAAGCCATCATAATTTGGAAAGGCAAAATCACGGTCACGGGGTATGGGTTGGTAGAGTTTCGTGCTATCTTTCTGGGTGTGTAATGCCCATCGCCATTGATCGAAGTGTCTGTCCCAGTCGCCAATTAACATATCTACCAGCCTGTTTTTAATAAATTCTTTCTCATCTGTCCTGATGTTTTTAGATTTTCTCATTTCCTCAAGAAGATCGCGAGTACTTATAATATCTTCGGGCGAACCAAATCTTTCAAATTCTTTATTTTCATCTCCTACGTGGGCTTCAAACATATAAAGTTCATCGCCATATTCATCATTATTAAGTCCTAAGGCTTTTTGCTTTGGCACATAATATATCTGAGGTTTACCCGCGTAAATATCGAGTAGATCATTAATGTGTTTTAAAGAGTAACGGGCATAGGGGTGTGCACTGGTAAAAAGATCCATCGCATAGCGTTGGGCCACGGTATTTTCAATATAATCTTTAATATAATGGTCTTTAATAGTGGTGGCCTGTAAAAACCGGGTAGCGCTTTTTCTTAATGCACGAATAGTAAATTCATTTTTATCATCGGCAATAAACCTAAGGGAGCGGGATTGCATACCACCGCCTTCTTTTAAAGGTTGCAGGTTCCCTTCCAGGGTGTCCAGGAACAGCACGGGCGCTTTTATTTCTTTACTATACACTTCTCTATAAAAATCACCAATTAGGCTTTTATAGAGGCCAGATTTATCGGTTTCTTCTTCGGTATATATAGAAGCATTTACGGAGTCACCAATTTGTTCTTTAGTTTTAAAATCAATCTCGCTCCAATTTGGTTCGTCGCTTTTAAGCGTTTTGCTAAAAATGGGCTGATCTGAATTTTCAATGCTGAAAAATTCAATAAGCGTTTCATTATTTTTATAAGCTTTTATTCTAGCATAACCGCTTTTGTTGCTTCCAAAATGCTCGTTTTCTTTTCTAATACTAAGTTTTTGGGATTTTCCCGTGCTTCCGCTTATTATTTGCGGAATGCCGTCATCTTCTAAATATTGAAGATTTCTGTCCAGGCCTGAAAGAAAAATTACATTATCAAACTGGCTGGCAAGGGTCTCCAGGCGGCCTCTTAAATAACTTTGTTCTTTGCTTTGATAATCCTGTACTGAAAAACCTCCAATTTTTTCAAAGAAGGATCTTTTTGAATTACTCATTACCGGATGCTGTAGAGACACCAAAATGGTCTTACCGTGGGCATCTTTTATATCATCTTTAAATTCAGCAAAAAAGCGTTCTCTTGTTTTTATATCGCATTTAGAATTCATATTGGGATGGTCGTCCCAATCTTCTAAATACCACTGGGTATCTACGGTAATAAGAATTAGATCATCGGTAATATCTTCCTGTTCAATTGGGCAACCATCATCTGGCCAAACTTCTATGTTAGATTGGTTATCCTGAAGAAAAGACTCCAGATCATCTATTCTATTTTGTCCACCTTTGGTCCATTCATTACGGCCTGGAGTAAATATCACTTTACCGTTAAATTCCTGAACCGCATCTAATAGATTCTTTTTTAAAAATTCCTGTTGGTTCTCTCGTTCCCCTTCTTTTTCATATCCTTTCTGTGGAAGAAAATTTCCAGGAATTAATAAGGAAGCATTATCATCATTTTTTGAAGCCTCTACAATAGTATTTAGAATTTTTAGACCATCACCTGTAAGATCATTTCCAATATTACCGGCAACATAAAAAGTATGTTCCAGGGTTTTAGGCTCTTCGGCACCTGGAGAAACCTGTGCGGTAGTCGAGATAACTGAAGCTATAAATAAAAAGACGAATTTATAAATGGTATTAATATTCCCCATAGATGCGTTAACAATTTTAATTTGAACAAGCTTCAAATTTTTGGAAAAAAAGCCACTTAACAATAGCTTTTAACGCATTATAACACTTGTCTTTAGCAAGTCTTTAACTTTGGTTAAGCAGGGAATTAATTCAAATTTCGTTTCTCAATAAAAAAACGCTTTAATAATGCCGAAGCTTCATCTGCAAGAATACCAGATTTTACCTGGGTTTTAGGATGCAGCTTTACCCCGGTTTTTCGGTAGCCACGTTGTTCATCTTCCGCAGCGAAAATAAGTTTTGAAATTTGGCTCCAATATAGAGCACCAGCGCACATTTGGCAGGGTTCCAGGCTTAAGTACATAGTGCAATCTTTTAAATATTTTCCGCCCAAAAAACTTGCAGCAGCGGTTATTGCCTGCATTTCGGCATGCGCGGTAACATCGTTGAGGGTTTCGGTTAAATTATGTCCGCGAGCTATAATCTGGTTATTTATTACAACTACAACCCCAACAGGAATTTCGCCCCTTTCAAAAGCTTTTTGGGCTTCTTCCAGGGCTTTTTTCATAAAATATTCATCGTTAAAAGGCTGCAACATTTAAATAATCTTTTCTGCGGAAAGATAAAAATTATAAAATTAGCTTCTGAAGAAATCCTTGTAAGAAATAACTTTTCATAGCTTAACTTTGCGTACTATGAATCTTAATATTTTAGAAGATATAAACTCACCTGAAGACCTGAGGAAGCTCCCGGCTGAAAAGTTACGGGAAGTTTCAGCAGCGCTCAGGAAATTTATAATAGATATAGTGGCAACTAAAGAAGGCCACCTTGGTGCCAGCCTTGGAGTGGTAGAATTAACGCTTGCCCTGCATTATGTGTTTAATACTCCTAAAGATTTATTGGTTTGGGATGTTGGTCACCAGGCTTACGGGCATAAAATTTTAACGGGTAGACGTGAGATTTTTCATACTAACAGACGATTAAACGGTATTAGCGGATTTCCAAAGCGGGAAGAAAGCGAATATGATACTTTTGGGGTTGGGCATTCTTCTACCGCGATCTCTGCTGCCCTGGGAATGGCTATAGCTTCAAACCTTAAAGGTGAATTTAAAAAACACCATATCGCTGTTGTGGGAGATGCTTCTATTGCTAGCGGGATGGCTTTTGAAGGTTTAAATCATGCGGGAGTAACAAAAGCAAATTTACTGGTGGTGCTCAACGATAACGCTATTGGAATAGACCCCAGCGTTGGAGCTTTAAAACAATACTTAACAAAAGCGCGGGTAGGTTACAAACCTAAACAAAGTAATATTATTGAAGCGCTTAATTTTAAATATTTTGGGCCGGTAGATGGCCACGATATTGCTGGATTGCTTGAAGTTTTTAAACAAATGAAACAAATTGAAGGTCCCAAATTCCTTCACGTAATTACTACTAAGGGTAAAGGTTTAAAAAAGGCTGAAGAAGACCAGGTAAAATATCACGCACCCGGGAAATTTAGACCAGATACCGGGGAGCTTTTGCCATACGATACGGCAGGGCTTCCTTTAAAATACCAGGATGTTTTTGGTCTCACCTTGGTAGAATTAGCAAAAAAGAACGATAAAATTATAGGAATTACTCCTGCCATGCCTACAGGAAGTTCTTTAAAATTCATGATGCAGGCTTTTCCAGAAAGGGCCTTTGATGTTGGCATAGCCGAACAACACGCAGTAACACTCTCTGCAGGGATGGCTACCCAGGGTTTTAAAGTTTTTTGCGCTATTTACTCTACTTTTTTACAGCGCGCCTACGACCAGGTTATTCACGATGTGGCCATTCAGAAACTGCCGGTAGTTTTTTGCCTGGATAGGGCAGGACTGGTTGGGGAGGATGGGGCAACACATCACGGCGTTTTTGATATCGCTTATCTAAGATGTATTCCAAATATTATAATTGCCGCGCCCAGCGATGAAACAGAGCTTAGAAACCTGCTTTACACCGCCCAGCTAGATTTAAAACTTCCAATGGCCATAAGATACCCAAGAGGTAGGGGCGTTAAAACAAACTGGGAAACTCCTTTTGAGGAAATAACAATTGGAAAAGCCAAGAGCCTGAAAGAAGGTGATAAAATTGCGGTTTTAAGTATTGGAAATATGGCACAGAATGCAGCCAAAGCCATAGAAAGTATTAAAACAGAAAAAATTGGGCATGTTGATATGCGCTTTGTAAAACCGCTAGATGAAGAATTATTGCACGTTCTTTTTAGGAAATACGAAGCCTTTATTACTATTGAAGATGGAACTGTGGTGGGCGGCTTTGGTAGTGCTATTTTAGAATTTGCAGCAAAACACGATTATAAAGCTAAAATTAGGAATTTAGGTTTGCCAGATAATTTTATTGAGCAAGGAAATATAAATGAATTACAAGAAATTGCGAAAATTAGCGTTGAATATATTAGGGAAGAAGTAGTGTCTCTTCTTCAAAATCTTTAATTTTGCCATTCCGAAAAATCTAAATTAACTAATGAAAACCAAAGTCTTATGTCTTGTAGCATGCTTCGTTTACTTAACCACCACCGCCAACAATTCAATTTCAGATTATTATTTTGACATTTATAACGATACTATAAAACCTTCAGATTCTATTAAAGTGGTACAGGATACTACGAAAGTAGATTCTGTTATAGTAACGTTTTGGACAGAAAAGAATGAAGTTGGGGTAAATTTAAACGAGGTTGCTTTTATTAACTGGAATGCCGGTGGAAATAATTCAATTTCGGCTCTGGTTCACGGTAATGTAGAGCGCAATTATAAAAAAGATGATCTTAATTGGCGAAACCGGGCTACAGTGCGCTATGGTATAAACTCCCAGGAGGGCCAGAAACTTCGAAAAACAGAAGATGAGTTACGTTTAAATTCATCTTTTGGTTATAGAAAAGATTCGGTTTCCAATTGGTTCTATTCGGCAAAATTCAACTTTAATACGCAGTTTACCAATGGATATAAATATCCTGATACCGATAGTCCTATTTCGAAATTTATGGCTCCGGGTTATTTATTTCTGGGTATTGGTACAGAGTATTCAGATCCGGTAGAAGATCTTAAAGTATATATTTCACCGGTAACGCAAAAATCTACTTTTGTTCTTGACCAAAGATTGGCTAACGAAGGGATGTTTGGTGTTACGGGGGCAGTGAGAGATACGTTGGGCAATATTGTTGAAAAAGGAGAAAATGTAAGAACTGAATTTGGTTTTTTGGTTACCAGTGATTTTTCTAAAGAAGTTTTTGAAAATGTTGAACTGGATAATCAATTAAGCCTGTATTCAGATTATCTCAATAAATTTGGGAATATTGATGTGGAGTGGCAGTTAAACGTGAATTTAAAAGTAAACGATTTTATAAAAGCCAATGTGGGTTCCCATTTACGCTACGATGACGATGTAAAATTTAAAGAAGATATTAATGGCGATGGGGAGCTTGAAACTACCGGGCCCAGGGTGCAGTTTAAGCAAATGCTGGGCGTAGGCCTCGTCTACGAATTTTAAAGATGCCGGCTGTCTAAGCCGGCATTTTCTTATAATTTAATTCCTTTATATTTTTCAAAAGAAGCTACGGTAAACCCATCAGTCAACGAAGCGGTATGCGAACAAATTTCTAATAAACGCCTATAAACCGAATTCTCCTCCTGGAGATAAGCTAAATTTGGAACCGATTTTAAAACCAGTTTATTAAAATTAGAATATTCTTCGGCTTTCAACGGAAGTAAGGCTTCGGTATAAGTATCTAAAAGGTGCGAAAGCATTTTATACCCTGCAATTTCTTTACTTATTACCTCTTCACTCTGGTAGATTTTTTCAATACTAATTTTAATAATATCGTCTATTTGCGCTTCGTATTTACTCTTATCTAACAATCCCTGATGAAAACTTCCTGAAAGAATTGCATCTTCATTTTTTAAGAAGGTTTCTACCGCTTCGGTAATTAAGGTATTTATAGCCAGGGCTCTTAGGTAACTTAACCTATCTGCAGTATTTGTAAGGCTATTGTATTTGCCGGTATTTATATTGTCTTTTACTAGTTTTATAAGATATTCCAACGCATAATCTTCATCAATTAGACCAAGGTTTATCCCGTCTTCAAAATCTATAATGGTATAGCAAATATCATCGGCTGCTTCCACCAGGAACGCGAGAGGATGGCGGTAGTAACTTATATCGCCGTCTTTTCCTGTTTTAATTAAGCCTAATTCGCTTGCAACCTCTTCAAAAATCTCTTTTTCTGTCTGGAAAAACCCAAACTTCTTGTCGGCTATATTTTGTGAGGGTTTATGAGGTAAAGATTCTTTAGGATATTTTATAAAAGCTCCCAAAGTAGCGTAAGAAAGTCGGAGACCACCAGAGATTCCCGGTTTATTTTGTGTAAGGATTTTAAAACCGTTGGCGTTCCCTTCAAATTTTATAAGATCCTGGTATTCTTTTGGAGAAAGTTCATCTTTAAAACGTTTTCCATGACCGTGGCTAAAATATTCCCCAATAGCTTTTTCTCCTGAATGCCCAAAAGGGGGATTCCCAATATCGTGAGCCAGGGCAGCAGCGGCCACAATGGCACCAAAATCGTTCATTTTGTAAGCATGGGTTTTTTCCAGTTGAGGATGTTTCTCCAGAATTTTTTGCCCTGCCAGTCTACCTAAAGATCGCCCAACTACCGAAACTTCTAAACTATGCGTAAGCCGGGTATGTACAAAATCGGTTTTGGAAAGCGGAATTACCTGGGTTTTATCCTGCAAACTTCTAAAAGCCGAAGAAAAAATAATTCGGTCGTAATCTACCTCAAAACCAAGACGGGTTTCGTTTTGCTCTTTTCTTAAGCGTTTATTGGTATCTCCAAAACGTTTTAAGGAAAGAAGTTGCTCCCAGTTCATCATAATTTAGTGCTGTTTAGAATTGAATTTATAATCCAGGTTCAAAAATAGAAAAAGCTTATGAATATTGGCCGGTTGAGCGTGATTTGCTGAAAGGTATTAGCCTGAATCATTTAATTGAACTTGTGCATTTGAAATTTGGAAAGAAAAATAAACCGGGGGGCGGTAGTTTAAAAAAACTGAAACAGCGTCATATTGGGGAGCATGGCGCCAGTTCCAGTTTTTACAAATCAGTTTTTTTACTGATTTTATTAAACTCTTTATCTGTTTTGTTAATTTGAGAGTAATCTTGTGCTCTCTTATTTACTAAATTTTCTTTAGCAATGTTTTCCTCTTTTAAGTTTCTATTCAGTATTAAATCGGTAAACAATCTTTTGCTTTCGTACTCAAGATATTCGGTTAAAGATTTAATTTTGAGGTCAATTAAATCTAAAGGAAGAAAGTCAGCAATAAATTCTTTTTCTATAGCTACAGCTTCACCAATAATTTGCTGTATTTTTTTGTCTGAAATTTCTTCTAAAAGGTGATCTCTAAAAAGTTGAACTGCAAAATCCCTGTGTAAGGCTTTATCGCGGTAAATAAGCTCATAGGTAAAGCAAAGCCCAGGTATTAAACCGCAATTTTTTATCCAGAAAATAGTAGCAAAACTACTATAAGAAAAAATACTTTTTGCAGTAGCTAGAGCTACTAATTTTTCGGCAAAAGAGTTGCTATTAGTCCATTTTTTTATCCATTCTTCCCTGGCTGATGTAGCAGGTATTTTTTGAATGTCTTTAAAAACATTTTCTTGTTGAGTTGTATTAAAAAAGGAATTTAAACACATACTATAGGCTTCGGTATGTGTATTTTCCATAACCAGTTGTAAATCCAGAAAGGATCTAGCCTCAGGAAGATTAATCTTGTTGCTAATTTTTTTGGTTAAACTGCTCAGGTTTCTTTCTGCAGAAAGAATTAAACCAAGAACTTTATTAAGAAACAGGCGTTTCTCTCCATTTAATTCTTCCCAGGATAATAAATCTTTTTGAATATCTATTTGTCCCGCAGTCCAAAAATTAGCTTCAATAGCTTTATAGGCATCCCAAATATCGTTGTGTTTCACAGGAAATATTACAAATCTGTCTTTGTTATCCCGTAGCAAGGGCTCCTGTTTACTCATTTAAGTGGGGGTGTTACCGTTTATTTATTGGATTGGCAACAAATATTAAAAAAAATTCTTATTCCGCTAATATGCTTTGTTTAATATTTTTATAAAGTTTTCAACACAAAAAACTAATAATTAGTAGTTTGTATAGCCTGATATGGCTAATATCGTAAGAAATATGATTTATATATGTTGAAAAGTACGAAATAAAACAAACGTTAAAACCCCCTAATAGATTACTATTGGGGGCGTAAATTTACAATCTTACTTTTATGAAGAAAAATACCAGTTAATTTCTGAAGGGGTATTTTCAACTTGTTGTATCTCTGTAGTTTTAGGATAAATTTTTCCTGAAGAATCTTCAAAAACTTCAGTAATATGGTATTCAATAAGATTCCATCCTTTTTTTAGCTCTAAAGAATAATTTTCTGAAGCTTTAAAACTTTCATTTTGAGCCTGGGTGAAAGTTGTATTAATGCAGGTGCCTTTTACAGTAGCCGGTTCGTCAAGATAAGTCCATTCTATGTACTTCCCGGTACCGCTATTTTCTTCACCGTAAGTAAAGAAATAATCGGCAATAGCTTTTTTGGAGGCGGGCATAAGTAAACCCAAAATTTCTTTCTCTCCTTTAAACACCACAAGCTGTTTTGGTAAACTGCTTAAGTTGGTTTCTCCATTATTATATGATAGACCTCCAGATAGGCAAGAGAAAGTTCCGGAAACGGTTTTTAAAGATGCCTGCCAACCTTCAGGAGATTTTTCCTGTTCTTTCTCCATTTGTGCTTTCATTTTCTGAAGAAAATTTGGTTGCAATTCAATAGTTAGATTTCCATTGTTGTCTATACCACCAAATTCCTGGACACTACCTGAAATAAAATCCAGCACTCCGATTTTGGCACTACCATATTCCCAGTTTTCTACTTTAGTTTCAATTAGATTTTGAGAAAGCGCATTAAAACTAAACAGAAAACAGACTATTAAGTTTATAATTAAAGTTTTCATTTTTTAAATCTTAGCAAACCATTTCTCAAACTGATGCCCAAGCATAGGTACCGGTTTTGTTTTATGATTAATAGCATTTATAAGCCCCATTATCCATAAATACAACAGGAATATTGAACCGAGAAAACTTAGAATCCATCCCAATATTGGGATCATTCCAATAATAAAAAGCCCTAAACTAAGTATTACCAATCCCAGGGATTGTTTAATATGAAATGCTGCAAATTCGTCTTTTTTATCGTTATTTAAAACAAAGGCTACCACGAGCCCAATAATGGTTAAATAGGCAATAATAGCTATGGTTTTAGGGTCAAAAGTATTTTTCACTTCGTTAGATTGGTGTGTGTTTGAATTCTCCATAATCTTATATATTATTTAGATGCGCCCAGGGCAGCATAATTTTCTTTATTTATTGAAAAAGACTTTTTCTCAAGGCTGGTGCAGCGCATAGTGGTGTTGTGATCTGGATTATTTTTATCCAGCATTTGCATTTCCATCATTAAGGCATCGCCGTCTTCCAGCCAGTCTGCATTCCATCCTTTTGGAATATTGCTTTTTTCGTCACTATACATGTTGGCAAAACTAATAGGAGCTTCCCGGGTGAGGTAGAAGGTAAACTTGTTTTCTTTTGTTTCGGTTTCATAGCCCTGGCATTCATAACCCAGAATATTTTTTGTGCCAATTTTCTTTAATTCTGAATTTTCGTAAGGATTAGTTTCTTCTTCAGTATTGTCAAGGTTTATTTTACTGGCGGTAATAAAGTTAGTGTCATCTGAAGAGAGATACATAACGGTAAGTTTCCTATCCATATCCAGCACCATAAACATACCTTCGGCTTGCGGCACCCGCATTCCAAAATAGGGTGCATCTTCTTTAAGAAGATAGGTCATATCTACATTGCCATCTTTAGTTTCCATATTTAACTGGTACTCCCAGTTAAAATCGTAAGATTGCGGAACTTCACTAACATCTACCCGGTTAGCACCCATTGGGATAGGGCTATTTTTAAGATCGGTTTCCCACATTTTGTTGAGAGACTTGTTAGCTTCATTTGCAGCTTTATTAGAAATATTTTCAGTCACTGCATGTTCAACTTTTTTTTCTACTTTTTCTTTTAATTTCTTTAAAAATTGGGCCTCTGTAGTAGAAACACATAATAAAAGAGAGCACCCTAATAGAATAAGTTTTTTCATAATATAAATTTTAGGTTATCAATAAATTGTAACTAAACTACCTTGAACCATGCCCAAGGCATTCATTCAAACCATTGTTTAATTTTCGAGGCAGGCCTCGGAGCATTTAAATCCCGATTATCGAGTAAATGCTTAGGGTTAGGGGCGTAAATTTAAAAATGTAGGGGAATAAATAAATACCGGTTTAGAGGGTGAGCACCGGATAAATTAGGGGTGAAATTCAAAAAATGAATATACGAAATCTTTTAGAATATTTAAAATAATATTCTGCCAATCAAATGGATAAGAAATAATTCCAGTATTTAAAGGTCTTTAGCGGCTGCTTCGAGTTGATTGTACCAATCTTCGCCAAATTTTCTAATAAGTGCGTCTTTGGTGAATTTATAAACCGGTACCTGAAGTTCGGCACCCAAACTGCAGGCATCATCACAAATTTGCCATTTATGATAATTTACCGCAGAAAATTCTGAGTATTCCTGTATCCTAATTGGGTATAAGTGGCAGGAAATAGGTTTTTTAAAATCAATATCCCCCTGGTTGTAGGCTTCTTCAATTCCGCAGAGTGCAATACCGTTATCATCAAAAGTAACGTAGGCACAATCGGCGCCATCTATTAACGGAGTTTCAATTTCGTCAAGATCGGTAGTGATGTAGGTACCTTGTTTTTCTATGGCATCTATCCCTTTTTGTCTCAAATAAGGTTTTACTTTGGGATAAATTTCGTCTAGAATTTGACGTTCTTCTGGTGTTACCGGTGCCCCGGCATCGCCGTCTACACAGCAAGCACCTTTGCAAGCCGAAAGGTTACACACAAAATCTTTGGTTAAGATCTCTTCTGAAACTATGGTTTTTCCTATTTGAAACATAGCCGCAAATATAAATTTAACTTGTTTGATTTAGAAAGTTTTACCTAAAATTTCTATTATGATTTTTTCAACCTGAAATTTTCAGCGATAATTTCAAAAAATAGATAATCAAAATTAAAAAATTCGGTTTTATGAATGAAAAGTCAAAATTTTTAGAAGGCAAAACCTATCCCTATGTTGGCCATGAGCCCAGAAAATAGTAAGTTATAGGGTTTCACTTCAGAATCAAATTCAAAATTTATAGTTTCCCTGCTGCCATCGTTATACACCTTTATGGCTTCTACATGGTCTGGTAAAGAGGAGAAAGAGTAACCCACTTCAGGTCTAAAATAGGATAAACCACCTAGTTTTGCTCCCAACTTAATATTCAATGAACCGTGAGAAGCATCTAAAATATCCCTGGAATCTTCATAGTGAACAGTTCCTTTAATATTAATATTGCCATAGCTTAAGCCTCCATATAAACCTCTCCCGGGTTTAAAAAAATAATAATTTAATCCGCCTTCTATATAGGTGTAATTAAGTTCGTCGTTATTAGATGCGTCCACTTGCTCTTCTCCAACGAGCCAATCAGACTTTATATTAGAATAATCTACACTAACCGCCAATTTTTGATTAAGAAGTGGCGATACATATTCAAGGTTTCCACCTATAATAATGGGAAAGCCAATTTTGGCGCCAATTCTTATTGGTCTAAGCTTTTTTTCTTTTGCTGAATTTTCATTTATAGAAATAGCTTCCTGTGCGTGGAGATTTGCAAAACCGAACAAAACTGCACATACAATTAGAATATTTAAACTTCTTTTCATCTTTAAAATTCGTGGATTTAAAAATTCACATAAAATATCTAGAAGAATATCTTCTTATTTCTTAAAAAAAGTACTTGAATTAAGAAAATGGGGTGTGGGGAAGGATAAAAATATTTTAATTTGAATATGCTTCAAATACCTGATTATGGGTATTTTTTGGCAAATGTTATCTAAAATATTTAGCGCTTTAAGTTGAAATTAATCTTCGTTGAAATCACTATAAAAGAACACCTCAATTTTAATAAAAATTTTACCTGTTAATTCCTTGATGCTGTGTTTTTAAAAATTAATTTTGCGCAAAATTTTTCAAAAAGTGAGTTATGTGGAAATTACTCGATGCAAAACAAATTTTTACCGCCGGAATGATTCTTTTTGCGGTAATTGATATTATTGGAAGTATCCCTATTATTATAGACCTGAGAAGAAAAGTAGGTCATATTCAAAGTGAAAAAGCTTCGGTGGTCGCAGGTATTATTATGATTGTTTTCCTGTTTGTGGGAAAGGAGATTTTGAATTTAATTGGGATAGATGTAAACTCATTTGCCGTGGCAGGGGCGTTTATCTTGTTCTTCCTGGCTCTGGAAATGATTTTAGGAATTACACTTTATAAGGACGATGAACCCGAAACCGCTTCTGTAGTTCCGCTTGCGTTTCCCTTAATTGCCGGTGCAGGTACACTTACTACCCTGGTTTCACTTCAGGCAGAATATGAAACGGTAAATATCATTGTAGCTATACTTATCAATATTATCTTTGTATACGTGGTACTAAAATCTTCTACCAAAATGGAGAAAGTTTTAGGTAGCCAGGGAATTAGTGTAATTAGAAAAGTATTCGGCGTAATTTTGCTGGCTATTGCCGTAAAATTATTCGCCACAAACATTCAGAGTTTATTTTCATGAAGTTATTTATTTATACCGTAATTTTTTTAGCTGTAGTCATAATTGGTTACAGCGCAACTGTTTTAAATTTTGATGATCTTTTAAAAGGCGATAGCGCAACCGCTGTACTGGTTATTGTTGGAAGCCTTTGCGTAATTATTCTTATGGGGATTTTATTAACCTCCAGAAGTATTGCGAAAAAGCATAATTCTTAATATGAAATTTGATGTTCTTATTATTGGCGGTGGCGCGGCAGGAATGTCTTGCGCACTTATCTTAGGATCTGCACTGCAGAATAATATTATTACCAATAAAAAGGTAGGCTTGCTTACTCACCAAAAAGCTTCGCATTTAAATTCGGCGCTCTTAAATAATATTTTGGGAGTTGTGCCGGGAACTTCAGGACAACAAATTCTAAAAGATGGAATTCTACATTTGGAAGAACAATATCCTGAAATTGAACAATTAGCGAAAGAAAAAGTAAAAGAGATTATTCCTATAGCTGAAGGTTTCAGTGTAATTACCAACAAAAATACATACGAAGCCGAAAATGTAGTGCTGGCAACAGGTTACACCAGTCCTTTTAGAATTAAAGGTTTGGAAGAGGAAGTTATTCCGCATAAAAAAGCTAAAGTTTCTAAAGACCGTATTCAGTTAAAAAATGAAGATCATTTAGTGAAACCGGGATTGTATGTAGCCGGTAGTCTCGCTGGTTGGCGCAGTCAATTTTCTATAGCCTGTGGTAGTGGTGCAAGTGTAGCTACAGATATTTTAAGTTTCTGGAAAGGAGAGCATACGAAAGTACACGATAAGCTTTTATAGCATAAAATAGCCGGTAACCATCAAAGGAATAGAAAGTAGCATTAGAATTAAACAGGTACGGTGCAATCTTCTATAAAGAAGGGCAAGCCTTAATTTCTCTTTGAATTCTTTATCCTGAGTTTTTTTAATCTGATTTTTAATAGAAGTAACCGAAACATTTGCAGAAGTAACCAAAATATCCTTTTGTAAAAAGAGTAATGCGCTATTATCTAAAAGCCGGAAACTCACCGCAATTATGAAGAAAAATAGCGGGGAAACGGTTAAAAAAATTATAAAGTTTTCATGATTCGCACTCACGCATGCAAGCTATTAATTTTTTTGCGATAATTCAAGAATTTTCTCAATGGCAGGATCATTTTCATTAATTAGTTTTTCAAAAGCCGTGGTGCCGTAGAGCTGTTGGGCAATTACCGCTTTTAGATATTGCTTTAATAAAGTGGTATGGTTATTTACATTAAGCCTAATATTTCCATTTCCAACAAATCTTACAAAATCCTGCACCATTTCGTTAGAGATTGTAACTTTTTCATCAAACTCTTCCCGCTTTACATTATTGTAAAAAGTACGGTTTTCTTCGAGGACATTAAATATAAACCGACTCATATACCCGCCGTGTAAAAGAAGCTTTATATTGTTTCTTTCATTATCACTGTCTTGCGGAATAAACACATCGGGAATTATCCCTCCGCCGCCATAAACCACTTTTCCTTTAGGTGTTTCGTACCTAAGTGAATCATCTACATTTATGCTGTCGGCGCTATTGAGCTCCCCATTTTTATAGCGTCGCATATAATCTTTAAAATAGCTCTCATTACCGTTATCATATGGCTTTTGTATAGAACGGCCCGTTGGGGTGTAATATCGTGCAATGGTTAATCTTACCGCGCTACCATCGCCCAAATTCATTTCACGTTGCACAAGGCCTTTACCGTAAGATCTACGACCTACAATGGTACCGCGGTCGTTATCCTGTAGTGCGCCGGCCACGACTTCACTTGCCGAAGCTGAATTTTCATTAATAAGAACAAAAAGATCTCCATTCTCTAAAAGACCTTTTCTTCGGGAAAAAGTTTCTTCAACCGAGCCGCTTTTATTTTTGGTGTAAAGAATTAATTTATCGTCTTCCAGGAATTCGTCTACAATCTTAATCGCTTCTGAAAGATAACCGCCAGGATTGTCTCTAAGGTCCAAGGCTATTTGATTAGCGCCTTCTTTCTTGAGCTTTTTCAAGGCGTTTTGAAATTCTTTATAGGTAGTTTCAGAAAACCTGTTCACTTTAATATAACCTAAATCTGGCGATAACATATAAGCGGCATCTACACTTTTTAGCGGTACACGGCCCCGCTTCACTTTAAAGGTGAGTAAATCCTTGATTCCTTTTCTTTTAACTTTAAGTGTTACGCGAGAATCTTCTTCTCCTTTTAGGTGTTTTGTAAGCGAATCGTTAGTAATATCTTTATTAAAAAGGGGAGTGCCATCGGCATATAAAATACGGTCGCCACCGCGAATTCCTATTTTTTCACTGGGGCCGCCTTCCAAAGCCTGTATTACCACTACGGTATCGTTAACGTTATAAAAACTAACCCCAATGCCTACAAAATCGCCCTGCATATTTTCTACTACGCCGGCATATTCTTCTTTTGGAATATATACCGAATGCGGATCAAGATTTTCAAGAATTCTATTAACCGTAATATCTACAATACTATCGGTATTTACATCGTCTACATACTCATAGTCAATGTAGTCTATAAGTCGGTTGAGTTTTTGTTTTTTGGGATTTGAAGAAAAAAGGGCATCAGAAGAAGAAAAATCCAGTTTTCCGCCCAGCAAAACGCCGGCGGCGCAAGCTGTAGCAAGAAGAATAGGAATTAATATTTTTTGCCTGGTATTCAATCTTCTAAATCGTTAATTTGTTCAAGGGTGACCCCTGCTTTTTCAAGAAAATCCAGTCCGGAATTATCTTTATAATCTATATGATAAACCAACCTGGTAATTCCTGCCTGGTGAATTAATTTACTGCATTCTTTACAGGGAGACATTGTGATATAAAGTGTTGCGCCATTACAGGATTGCGTAGATCCTGCAACTTTTAAAATAGCATTGGCTTCAGCGTGCAGCACGTACCATTTTGTGTAACCTTCGTCATCTTCACAATAATTTTCAAATCCTGTTGGAGTGCCGTTGTAACCATCAGAAATTATCATTCTATCTTTTACAATAACTGCGCCAACCTGCTTTCTTTTACAATGCGATAATTTACTCCATTCGCGGGCAATTCTCAAATATGCCTTATCGTACTTTAATTGTTTTTTCTTATCCATATTAGCGCTATAATGCGGCTTTTTTAGACGAAATTTTTCGTCTTATTTTTAATTCACTAATTTATTAAATAGCCTGAAAATTTTCCTGGAGAATTGGTAAAATAATACCAATTACTATGGCTGAAGTTACTAAGATCCAGTCCCTTTTGGAAACCGAGAAGATATTTTGGGCAATAAAACCAAGAATTATTACAGCAATAACTACAATAACCTGCGCAGCTTCTATACCAAGTGCGAATTCTAAAAGTGGTAGAAATTTGCTTTCTGTATTTGAAGCCACCATTTTAAAATATGAAGAAAATCCAAGTCCATGAATTAAGCCGAAGAAAACCGTTGTAAAATATAACGGATTATGATTTTTATTACGTTCTTTTTTACTTGCTGTGATAATATTGTAAAGAGCTGTGAGAATAATTGTAATAGGAATTAACAATTCTACCCAGGCTGAATCTACTTTTACAATTTCATAAACCGAAAGAAATAAAGCTAAGGTGTGGCCAATTGTAAATAGGGTTACCAGCCATAGAATTCGTTTCCAGCTGCTAAAGGTGTAAGCGGCAACAAGTACAATAAGAAATAAAATATGGTCGTAAGCCTGCCAGTCAAGAACGTGTTCCAGACCTAATCTAAAGTACAGCCAGAATTGGGACATATCAGAAATATTAGAAAAACCCGAAAGTACAACTTATTCAGAATATTGCAAAAGCTTTTGCGGCTCTTAGTTTTAAGCCCAAATGCGTTATAAAATGACATTTTATGAGCCGTTTTTTGAGAAGATTTTTTTAGAAAATTAACACTTCTTGTGGTTTCACATGAAATAATGATAATAGACGTTTGTTAATTGTTGAGGTATTTCTTCTAAAAACTCAACATTAACGTTGATTTAAAGAGTGTTGAATAAGATTTTAGGTAGTTTTGTTTGTTAAATAGATTGCGAAATAAAACCTGAATTTGTTCACCGCTAAAAAAAGACTATGAAGAAGAATCTAATGAATATGCAGTGTCTTGATATTTATCTTTCCTCTTTAAGCCAGGAAGAATATGAAGAAATTGAAGACGAAATTACTGTTTCTGATATTAAGGTGATGCCTCTTCGCAGCTGGGATATTTATAACGAGCATTTTGCAGAGCAATTATTGAATTTAAAACAGGAAAAAGCAATTAAGTCGTTTAAAAAATTAGCCAAAAAATTCGATTGGAAAAACAACTGGAAAGAAGTGTTTCAAAACAAATCTTTTGATGCTTTGGTTTTAACAAATCAGGAAGCTAAAATCCAGTGGGTGAGTGAAGGTTTTACTGATATGACTGGTTATAGCAGCAAATTTGCGATAAATAAAACACCTCATTTTTTACAAGGAAAAGAAACCGATAGGGCTGTTTTAAACCGAATTAAACACAAATTGTCACGTGACGAACCTTTTACTGAAGTTTTGGTAAACTATAAAAAAGATAAAACTCCTTATAAGTGCGAGATTAGCGTTATTCCCTTGATAAATGACAGAACCACTCATTATTTAGCCCTGGAGCGGCAGGCCTAAACCTTTCGTCTTTTATTAAATTTTTGTAATTTCTGAATAAGAAATCAGAGTTATGAAAAAAACCATCCAGAATATTGAAATTGAAGTTTTTCAAGGAGATATAGCTAATCTACCCAATGTGGAAGCTGTGGTAAATGCTGCCAATGCACAACTCACCACTGGAGGTGGCGTTGCAGGGGCAATTCATCGTGCTGCCGGCCCAAAACTTTATGAAGAATGCAAACCTCTTGCACCTATCGCTCCCGGCGAAGCAGTAATTACCGTCGCTTATAATTTACCCAATAAGTATGTAATTCATAGTTTAGGGCCGGTTTACGGTAAAGATAAGCCTGAAAATAAGCTGCTGGAAAACTGCTATAAAAATGTTTTAAAACGAGCAGAAGAGAAGAAAGTAAAGTCTGTTGCCTTTCCTGCAATTTCTACCGGCGCTTTTGGTTACCCTATAAAAGAAGCGACAAAGATCAGTTTTAATACAATTTTAGCCGAAATCCCTAAACTTAAACACTTGCAAAAGCTTAAATTTGTGCTATTCAGTGAAGCAGATCTCGAGATTTACGAAACTATGCTTGCTGAAATGTAAACCAACCAAGCTATGCTAGATTTCTCCGCTACTTATACCGATCAGTATCAACTGGCGATGTCGCAGGTGTATTTTAAAAAGGGCCAAAAAGACCATACCGCAATTTTTGATTATTATTTCAGAAAACTTCCTTATAACGGTGGGTACGCGATTTTTGCCGGACTTCAGGATTTACTGAAGATCATTGAAAATTTAAAATTCAACGATAAAGACCTGGAGTACCTTAAAAAACAGGATTTTGATGATGATTTCCTGCAGTATCTCAAAGATTTTAAATTCCACGGAAATATTTATTCGGTTCAGGAAGGGGACGTGGTGTTTCCCACACGGCCTATTTTGCAGGTAGAAGCCAATATTATTGAAGCGCAAATTATTGAAACCATACTACTTAATTTACTCAATTTTCAAACTTTAATAGCTACTAAAGCCAGCCGAATTAAACTGGTTTCTGGAGAAAGAACTTTACTGGATTTCGGTTTAAGAAGAGCGCAGGGACCCGGAGGGTATTACGCCACCCGTGCCGCAATTATTGGGGGTTTTAACGGGACCAGTAATGTAATTGCCGGTAGAGATTTTAATATTCCGGTTTCGGGAACCATGGCCCATTCTTTTATTCAGAGTTATGATGATGAAATCACCGCATTTAGGGATTTTGCTGAGGGTAGGCCAAAAGATTGTGTTCTGCTGGTAGATACTTACGATACGCTTAAAAGCGGTGTACCCAACGCGATTACAGTTGCAAAGGAAATGGAAGATCGCGGCGAAAAATTGATGGCTATTAGGCTAGATAGTGGAGATTTAGCTTATCTCTCTAAGCAAAGCAGAAAAATGCTGGACGAAGCCGGACTCGATTACGTTAAAATTGCAGCTTCCAATCAATTAGAAGAAAATGTAATTAAAAGTTTGCTGGAACAAGGCGCCAGGATAGATGTTTTTGGTGTGGGAACCAATCTTGTTATTGGAAGTCCTGATGCTGCTTTAGACGGAGTTTACAAACTGGCTTATTCCAACGGAAAACCAAGAATCAAAATTTCAGAAAGTATTGTAAAGGTTACGCTTCCGCATAAAAAACAGGTATATCGTTTAAGAGATACTGAAGGCAACTGCGTGGGCGGAGATTTGGTGGCTCTTTTTGAAGAAGATAATATTAAAAATATGATTCATCCTTTTGAGCCTTATAAACAAATGAAAGTTGATGGTTTAGAAAAAGAAGCATTGTTGAAGCCGGTTATGGAAAACGGGAAGAATAAACTGGAAAAGAAATCGCTTCAGGAAATCGCGGAATATAGTAAAAACCGTCTGGCTGAACTTTCTATAGAATATAAGCGTTTTAACAATCCGCATATATATAAAGTGGGAATTAGTGAAGCATTAAAAGCCGAACGTGATAAATTAATAGCATCTTTTAAAAATTAGTTATGAAAACTTTGATTATTATAGATCCTCAAAACGATTTTATGCCAGGTGGCTCGCTTGCTGTACCTAATGGAGATGAAATTATCCCGGTGATCAATAAAATTCAGGAAAGCTTTGATTTAATAATTGCTTCCCAGGATTGGCATCCAAACGGCCACGCCAGTTTTGCCAGTAGCCACAAAGGAAAAAAGGAGTTTGAAACTATTGATCTTAAAGGAATAGAGCAGGTAATGTGGCCAGAGCATTGTGTGCAAAATACCGATGGCGCCGAGTTTCATAAGGATTTAAAAACTTCAAAAATTGAAGCCATTTTTAGAAAAGGCACCAATCCAGAAATAGACAGCTACAGTGCTTTTTACGATAATCAGCATTTAAAATCCACCGGGCTTTCTGGGTATTTAAAAGAAAAAAATGCAAAAGACCTTTATTTTTGCGGACTTGCTGCTGAAATTTGTGTGCATTTTACCGCTAAAGATGCAATTAAAGAAGGTTTTAAAGCGACCATAATAGAGGATGCTACACGCGCGCTAAACGCGGGAGATTTTAAAAAAGCTAAAGTAGAATTAAAAGAATTGGGTGGTAGAATTATTTCTTCAAATGCTATTGAAAGTTGATATAATAAACATAGCCAACATTCACCCAAAATATATAATCGTTGAATTTATTTTGAGGCGCGTCAATATTTAATCCGTCAAGCCAGTCGCTACCGTAATATTGTCCCCGGGCTTCAATTAAAAGATCGTGTCTAAATCCCAGGCGGTAGCGTAAACCAAGTCCGCCAATTATAGAATAAGTGCTGCCACGGTCAAAATCCATTCCGCCAATAAAAGTTGGGAAAACATTTTTAGGATTTTGCAAAGAACCTAAATCAGAATAGGCATCAGCTTTATAAGAAACAAAATGCCCGCCCAGGCTTATATAAGGAGAAAACATATAACCCGAATGCGTAAAATCCCGAATGCGAAAAGGGTGATATTCCAAATGAATTCCCCCTTCAATAATTTCACTTTCCCCGTGCATAGCGCGTAATAATTGTCCGCCCAGGGTTGGTTTGCTGGCTACAGGACCATAATGTTCTAATTTAGAGTAAAAATAATCCAGTTCATTTCTTATTCTAAAATGATTGGTAAAAAAAGAAGCCGCCTGTGAGTAGTGACAGTCGGTTTTATAGGCAAAGTTCATATAATGGGAAATCCCAATGCCATAGCCCGCGTTATTAAGGTTATTTCTAACATTCCAGCGTTCCCCATAATCGGTAAAAAATGAAGCTGGACCGGCCTTAACGCCAATTTCGTGTGCAATACCAAACTGGGCATAACTCTTTCCCTGAAAGAATAATGTAAAAACTAAAAGAGCTATAAATATCTTGCAATTATGCATAGTACCAGCTTGGGAGGATGCAACAAATATATAAAAACTACTTTAACAAAAAATTAGATAAAATATTCGCTCTATAAAACGCTGAAAGTAAGACGTTAATTTTATATGAAAAGATAAAAATTTGAGGTCGTTTTTTATAGAACTCATATATTTGCAGTACAAAACACAGCTTTTTTTATAAACTATTTGAAGTATCACATAATATGGAACAAAATATTCAGGATTTCCTCGATAAAGTATCAAAAAGGAATCAAAATGAACCCGAATTCATGCAGGCCGTGCACGAAGTTGCTGAGACTATTATTCCCTTTATAGAAGAGAATAAAAAGTACCAGAATATGCAACTTTTAGAGCGTATGGTAGAGCCGGAACGTGTTATTATGTTCAGGGTTTCCTGGTTAGATGATGAAGGTAATATTCAGGTGAATCGCGGGTTTAGAATTCAAATGAATTCAGCCATTGGACCTTACAAAGGTGGTTTGCGTTTTCACCCTTCCGTAAACCTTAGTATCCTTAAATTTCTTGCTTTTGAGCAGGTATTTAAAAACAGCCTTACCACTTTACCAATGGGTGGTGGAAAAGGAGGATCTGATTTTGATCCAAAAGGAAAATCAGATAATGAAGTAATGAGTTTTTGCCAGAGTTTTATGACAGAACTTTATCGCCATATAGGTGCAAATACCGATGTTCCTGCGGGAGATATAGGCGTTGGCGCTCGTGAAGTTGGTTATATGTTTGGCCAGTATAAAAGATTACAAAACGAATTTACCGGCATTTTAACCGGGAAAGGACTCTCTTACGGTGGGTCTCTTATTCGTCCTGAAGCTACCGGTTACGGGAATGTATATTTTGCACAAAATATGCTTAAAACACGCAATGAATCTCTTGAAGGTAAAACGGTAGTGGTTTCAGGATCTGGAAATGTGGCGCAATATGCTGCAGAAAAAGCCCTGGAATTTAAAGCGAAGATTTTAACAATGAGTGATTCTGGAGGTTATATTTATGATGAAGCCGGAATTGATTCAGAAAAGCTTCAGTTTATCATGGATCTTAAAAATGTTAGACGTGGTAGAATAAGTGAATATGTAGATCAATATCCTTCAGCTAAATATTATGAAGGAGAAACACCATGGAGTGTGAAATGTGATGTAGCGCTTCCTTGTGCTACGCAAAACGAACTTCAAAAAGCTGATGCTGAGAAGTTAATTGAAAATGGTTGTATGTGCGTGGGCGAAGGTGCGAATATGCCGTGTACCCCAGATGCTGTAGAGGTGTTTAAGGAAGCAAGAATTTTATTCTCGCCTGGTAAAGCTTCTAATGCTGGTGGTGTTGCCACTTCTGGTTTAGAAATGAGCCAAAATTCTATGCGATATAACTGGACTTCACAAGAAGTAGACCAAAAATTACACGCGATTATGAACGATATTCACGATCGTTGTGTTGAGTTTGGAAAGGAAGAAGATGGTTATATAGATTACGTGAAAGGAGCAAATATTGCCGGTTTCGTGAAAGTTGCCGATGCTATGCTTGCACAGGGAGTAGTTTAATTACTTTCTAAATAGAATTAAATTAAGGTCGCTTTTTGGGCGGCCTTTTTTAATTATCTTCGGGAAGAAATAATTGTTAAGGAATGCTTGTTACCACTCCGGCCATTGTAATTAGTGCTTTAAAATACGGCGAGGCCGATTTGATTGTGAAAGCCTATACTTATAGTGATGGCTTAAAAACCTATATGCTTAAGGGAGTGCTTAAATCTAAAAAAGGAAAGTTCAAAGCTTCCCAGTTTCAGCTGCTTACCCAGTTAGAAATTGTTGCAAACCACCGCAACCAGGGAAAAATGGAATACCTTAAAGATGCAAAGGTATTACACACTTATACCAGCCTTCATACCAACATGGTAAAAGGCGCGATGCTTATGTTTTTGGCTGAAGTTTTAAAAAACGCTATTAGGGAAGAAGAAACCAATCCACAGTTATTTAATTATCTTGAAAATTCACTAATGTGGTTAGATTTGCACGATAAAATCGCCAATTTTCATCTTTTATTTTTACTAAACTTAACGCGCTATTTGGGATTTTATCCCGATTCGGCATCTAAAGAGCTTCCTTACTTTAATCTTTTAGATGGCGTTTTTGAAATGAACAGTATCAATAATTATTGTATAGAAGGCCAAAATATCACTATTCTACGCCAGTTATTAGGCATAAATTTTGATGCTCTCAACGAAGTAAAGTTGAATCAGCAAAGTCGGTCTAATTTTTTAAATATGTTGCTTTTGTATTACGAGTTGCATATTGAAGGTTTTAAAAAACCAAAATCACTCGGCGTACTTAACGAAATTTTTAGCTAAATGCGAAGTCTCACAGGAGTAATACTCCTTTTTTTTATGGTTAATAGTATCTACGCCCAGCAGATACAGGTTTTAGATGAAGAAAGCCATGAGCCACTTGCCAGCGTGGCTATTTACAATGCGAATAAATCTAAAAGTGAGCTTACCAATTTTGATGGGGAAGCCGATATTTCAGCATTCGAAATGGAGGAAATTATACATTTTTCTCACGTAAACTATTCCAATAAAAGTTTAAAGAAATCCCAGATTATCCAAAACCAGAATACAGTTTATCTAAATGGGAATGATAACGAGTTGGAGCAGGTGGTGCTTTCAGTGGCAAAATTTGAAATGAATAAAGATGAAATTCCGCAGAAAATAGTCAGTTTTTCAGCTAAAGATATTATTATGGCGAGCCCGCAAACTTCAGCCGATCTTTTAGAAAGCAGCGGGCAGGTTTTTGTTCAAAAAAGCCAGTTAGGTGGCGGAAGCCCTATGATTCGTGGTTTTTCAACAAACAGATTGTTAATTACGGTAGATGGCGTGAGAATGAATACTGCGATTTTTAGAAGCGGAAATCTTCAAAATATCATCTCAATAGATCCCTTGGCGGTAGAAAATACCGAGGTAATTCTTGGTCCGGGATCGGTGGTTTATGGAAGTGATGCCGTTGGCGGGGTGATGAATTTCTATACTTTGAAACCAAAATTTTCATTTACTAATGAAACTTCGGTTTCCGGGAGCGCTTATTCCCGTTACGCTTCTGCCAATAATGAAAAAACCGTACACGCCGATGTTAATATAGGCCTGGAGAACTGGGCTTTTTTAAGCAGTATTAGCTTTTCAGATTTCGATGATTTAAGAATGGGATCTCATGGACCTGATGAATATTTGCGAAATGAATATGCCGTGCGAAGAAATGGGGAAGATCTAATTGTTTCTAATGATAACCCACAGGTGCAAAAACCAACCGGCTATAATCAAATAAATTTACTGCAGAAGGTTAAATTTATGCCGCATAAAGACTGGGATCTTAACCTCGGACTTATCTATTCTACCACATCAGATTTTCCAAGATTTGACAGGCTTTATAGAAAGCGCGATGCTGAATTGCGATCAGCAGAATGGTATTATGGTCCTCAGGAGTGGTTTATGGGTAATTTTAAGATCAATAAAAAAGGCCACGGATCTTTGTATGATAAGGCCCAGATGACCACCGCTTACCAATTTTTTGAAGAAAGCAGGCATAACCGTGATTTTGGGGAGGATTGGTTATACAACACCAAAGAAAATGTAGATGCATATTCGGTGAATTTTGATTTTGAAAAGACTTTTGAAGAAAGCCGGTTATTTTATGGCGCCGAGTATGTTTTTAATAAAGTAAATTCTACAGGATTTACAGAAAATATTTTAACTGAAGAAGAAAATATCACTGCGTCACGATATCCAGATGCTTCCACCTGGCAGTCAATCGCCGCTTATACCACTTATCAATGGAAAATCCAGAAAGATCTTTCTTTTCAATCTGGACTTCGGTATAATCATATTCTGGTGAATGCTGATTTTGATGAGAATTTATATGATTTTCCATTTCAGAAAGCCAATATTAATACCGGTGCCTTAACCGGGAGCGCGGGAATTAACTGGCAGCAAAACAGGTTTATTGGGTGGCGATTAAATCTTTCAACTGCATTTAGAGCTCCTAATATAGATGATATGGGTAAAATTTTCGATTCTGAACCGGGCGCTGTTGTAGTGCCAAATCCAGATTTAAAACCGGAATATGCCTACAGCAGTGAACTTGGTTTTGACTGGAAACCTGCCGAAAATATCAGTTTTATCGCGACCGCATTTTATACGTATTTGAATGACGCTATGGTACGCAGGGATTTCAACTTAAATGGAGAAACCGAAATAGATTACCAGGGAGAGCCAAGCCGTGTGCAGGCGATTCAGAACACAGCGAAAGCGCATGTTTATGGTTTTGAGAGTGGGATAGAAATTGATTTATCTGTCGCGCTAAGATTCAGTTCCCAAATAAGTATTACTGAAGGAAAAGAAGAGCAGGAAGATGGTTCTACCGCGGCATTACGCCACGCAGCTCCTGTATTTGGAAATACACATTTAATATGGCACAAAAAAAGACTGAAATTCGATCTTTTTGCTGAATATAATGGGCAATTCGATTATGAAGATCTTGCGCCTTCAGAACAGGGCAAAGCCTATTTATACGCCATAGACGATAATGGAAATCCATATTCACCTTCCTGGTATAGCCTAAATTTAACAGGACAATACGAGTTTAGCAAAAACTTGCTGGCAACCGCTTCCTTAGAAAATATTACCGACCAGCGTTACCGAACTTATTCCTCGGGAATCGCCGCTGCAGGTAGAAATTTAATTTTAGCGCTGAGGTATAGTTTTTAATCCTTTTTCGTAATTCTCAAGGCTTTTAAAAATCTTTCTGGGTTTATTTCATTTCAATTTCTTTTGGGTTAGCTTTTTCCGTTTTTCTATCGCACTCTTTTCTTAAATTTGATTATTTTCGCGACTCATTGGAAATTTTGAAAAAATGAGCAATAAGTTCCCTGAATATAAAGGACTTGACTTACCAAAAGTAGCTGAGGAAATCTTAAGTTACTGGAAGGAGAACGATATTTTTGAAAAAAGCGTTTCTACACGGGAAGGCAAAGAACCGTTTGTGTTTTTTGAAGGGCCACCTTCTGCGAACGGGCTTCCGGGAATTCACCACGTAATGGCGCGAGCTATTAAGGATATTTTTTGTCGTTATAAAACCCAAAAAGGATATCAGGTAAAACGTAAAGCAGGTTGGGATACGCACGGTCTCCCGGTAGAACTTGGTGTAGAAAAAGAACTTGGGATTACCAAAGAAGATATTGGGACCAAAATTTCCGTAGAAAAATATAACGAAGCCTGTAAAAATGCGGTAATGCGTTACACCGATGTGTGGAACGACCTTACCGAAAAAATAGGTTATTGGGTAGATATGGAAGATCCATACGTTACCTATAAATCAAAATATATGGAAACAGTTTGGTGGCTGCTTTCTGAAATTTATAAAAAAGACCTTATTTACAAAGGTTACACCATTCAGCCATATTCTCCAAAAGCAGGAACGGGACTAAGTTCTCACGAACTCAACCAACCTGGGACTTACCAGGATGTGACCGATACCACTGTTACGGCAATGTTTAAAATTACTGATGCTTCAGCAGCTTCGGTTGAAAAGGATTTGGAAGGCGCATTTTTAATCGCCTGGACCACTACCCCGTGGACTTTGCCTTCTAATACTGCATTAACCGTAGGGCCAAAAATTGAATATGTTTCAGTAAAAACTTATAATCAGTATACTTTTGAGCCAATCACTATTTTGGTTGCGAAGGCGCTGGTTAAGGCTCAGTTTGATAAAAAGTTTACAGAAGTTGAAACCGAAGAGGAACTTAAAGCTTATAACGAAGGTGATAAAAAGATCCCATTTTTAATCGGGGAAACTTTCACAGGAAAGGATCTGGTTGGGATAAAATTCGAGCAGTTGTTGCCGTATGCATTACCTGCAGAAAATCCTGAAAATGCTTTCCGTGTAATTGCTGGAGATTTTGTGACTACAGAAGACGGTACCGGAATTGTGCATACTTCGCCAACTTTTGGTGCAGACGATGCGTTGGTAGCGAAACAGGCTACACCTCAAGTTCCGCCATTATTGGTGAAAGATGAAAATGGGAACCTTGTTCCGCTGGTAGATCTACAGGGTAAATTTAGACCAGAGATGGGTGAATTTGCCGGGAAGTATGTGAAGAACGAATATTATGACGAAGGGCAGGCGCCAGAGAAATCTGTAGACGTTGAACTTGCTATAAAACTAAAAGAAGAAAATCGTGCTTTTAAAGTAGAAAAATATGTTCACAGCTATCCAAATTGCTGGAGAACCGATAAACCTATTTTATACTATCCGTTGGATTCCTGGTTCATAAAAGTAACCGAATTCAAGGAGCGCATGCACGAATTGAATAAAGGCATTAACTGGAAACCAAAATCTACTGGCGAAGGCCGTTTTGGAAATTGGCTGGCCAATGCGAATGACTGGAATTTATCCAGAAGTCGTTATTGGGGAATTCCCTTGCCAATTTGGAGAACCGAAGAAGGGAAAGAGGAAAAGCTTATTGGTTCTATTGCAGAATTGAAAGAAGAAATGGCGAAGTCGGTTAAAGCCGGCTTGATGGATAAAGATATTTTTGAAGGTTTTGAACCCGGAAATATGAGTGAAGAAAACTACGATCTGGTAGATCTTCATAAAAATGTGGTAGATGAAATCACGTTAGTTTCAGATTCCGGCAAGCCAATGAAACGTGAAGACGATCTTATAGATGTATGGTTCGATTCTGGTTCTATGCCTTATGCGCAGTGGCATTATCCCTTTGAAAATAAGGAAAAAGTAGAAGAAGGAGAACGTCAGGCCGATTTCATAGCCGAAGGTGTTGACCAAACCAGAGGCTGGTTTTATACCCTGCACGCTATCGCTACAATGATTTTTGATGATGTAGCTTATAAAAACGTAGTTTCTAACGGACTTGTTTTAGATAAAAACGGACAAAAAATGTCTAAACGTCTTGGAAACGCGGTAGATCCTTTTGAAACATTGGCGGCTTTCGGCCCAGATGCTACGCGTTGGTATATGATCTCTAACGCCAATCCATGGGATAACTTAAAATTTGATATTGAAGGAATTGCTGAGGTGCTTCGTAAATTTTTCGGTACGCTTTATAACACTTATTCTTTCTTCACTTTATATGCGAATATTGATAATTTCACCTATAAAGAGGATGATATTCCTTTGGAAGAAAGACCCGAGATAGATCGTTGGATCCTTTCAGAATTACATACTTTAATTGAGAAAGTAGATAAATTTTATGCCGATTATGAACCCACCAGGGCAACCCGGGCAATTTCAGAATTTGTTCAGGAAAACCTTAGTAACTGGTTTGTGCGTTTAAGTAGAAGAAGATTCTGGAAAGGCGATTACCAGCAAGATAAAATTTCAGCATATCAAACGCTTTATACCTGTTTAGTTGAAGTGGCCAAACTGGGTGCACCGGTGGCGCCGTTCTTTATGGATAGGCTTTACAAAGACTTAAACAAGAGTACACAAAAAGAAAACTTTGAATCGGTACATTTGGCTGAATTTTCAAAGTATGATGATAAGTTTGTTGATAAATCTTTAGAGCGAAAAATGGAGAAGGCTCAAACCATTTCTTCATTGGTATTATCGCTTAGAAAAAAGGAAATGATAAAAGTAAGACAACCGTTGCAGAGAGTAATGATTCCGGTGCTTGACGAGCAGCAACGTGAAGAAATTCAGGCGGTTGAGGACTTGATAAAATCTGAAGTAAACGTAAAAGAACTTCAGCTTATAGATGATGCTTCAGGCTTACTTGTAAAGCAAATAAAACCAAACTTTAAGGTTCTTGGCCCAAGATTTGGAAAGGATATGAAGCTGGTAGTCAACGAGATAAATAAATTAACTCCTGAAGATATTTCAAAGATAGAGCGAGAAGGCAATATTGCGATAAATCTTAACGGAGAAATGGTTAAATTAGCTTCTGAAGAAGTAGAAATTATTTCCCAGGATATTGAAGGCTGGCTAGTGGCAAGTAGTGGTAATATTACCGTAGCTTTAGACGTTAGTATCTCTGAAGAATTAAAAAAGGAAGGAATTGCCAGGGAATTGGTAAACAGGATACAGAATATGAGAAAAGATTCTGGCTTTGAAGTTACCGATACTATTGATGTGACCCTACAAAAGGACGGTATTGTCGAGGATGCCGTTAACCAAAATATAACCTATATTAAAAATGAAACATTAACTGCAAGTCTCGAATTTGCAGAGGTGGTAACTGAAGGAGCCGAGGTTGCTTTTGACGATATTACTACCAAAATGTTTATTAAAAAACATTAGAAATTATGGCAACTGAAGTAAAAGAACGGTATAGCGATGCCGAATTAGCTGAGTTTAAGGCCCTGATTAAAGGCAAAATCGCGAAGGCACAGGAGCAATTGGAAATTTACGAAAATGCTTATAAAAATGATGGAAACAACGGTACAGATGATACTGCTCCTACATTTAAAGCTTTTGAAGAAGGAAGCGAAACTATGAGTAAGGAAGCCAATTCTCAATTAGCTATTAGGCAGGAAAAATTTATCCGCGACCTAAAAAATGCTTTAACAAGGATTGAAAACAAAACATACGGAATATGCCGTGTAACCGGAAAATTAATCGCTAAAGAGCGTTTAAAATTGGTGCCACACGCTACTTTAAGTATTGAGGCTAAAAACATGCAGAAATAAATATTTTCTGTTACTCAAAATTTATAGCGCCCCTTTGCTTGTGCCTGGGGGCGCTTTTATTTTAAGATTATAAAATTTAAAAAATGCTTCCCAGAAGCTGATTTTTAGCCGGGTAAAAACTAAATAATATTAGTATTTTAGCGGCGTTTTAAATTCCACAGAGTTCATGTCCTTAAAAAAAGCGGGTATTATTATCGTTTTGGTTCTTTTAATAGACCAAATTTCAAAATTTTATATCAAAACAAATTTTTCGCTTGGCGAAGAAGTACCGGTTTTTGATTGGTTCAGAATTTTATTTGTAGAAAATGAAGGAATGGCCTGGGGAACCAAGATCCCGGGAGAATACGGAAAACTTTTCCTTACGCTTTTTAGATTGGTGGCCATTGTCGGTATTGGTTACTGGTTGTGGGATTCGGTTAGAAAAAATGGTTCAAGAATCTTAATCACCGCAATAGCTTTAATTTTCGCAGGAGCTTTTGGGAATATTATAGACTCTGTTTTCTACGGAATTGTTTTTAATGGCAGCTATGGGCAGGTAGCCGAATTTATGCCGGCAGAAGGTGGCTATGGTACCTTATTTCACGGTAAGGTGGTAGATATGCTTTACTTCCCATTATGGCAGGGCAATTTGCCCGAATGGATTCCTTTCTGGGGCGGAAATTACTTCACATTCTTTGAACCGGTATTCAATATAGCCGATACCGCAATTAGTGCGGGCGTAATTTTACTGCTGCTTTTTAATAAACGAGCTTTTCCAAAAGAAGAGGAAGAGGCTAAAGCAAGTAACTAACTAAGCGGCTGCGTTTCCGTTTCTATCAAAAATCTTTTCGAATTTCTTTAATTCTATTGGCTTAATTAGATAATCGGTCACCAAATTAATAGATTTTGCGCGTTCCAAATCTCGCGGATCTATTGAAGAACTTACCACATAAAGTGTGATCTTCTTCTCAAAGTTATTCTTAATTTTAATAAATTCATTTAGAAACTCCCAGCCATCCATAACAGGCATATTGATATCCAGGAAAATAATATCGGGAAGTCTATCTTCGGTAGCGTTTTCAAGAATCAACTTAAAATGATCTAAAGCTTCCATACCGTTTTTAAAAATGAGAAGATTGTTAGAAAGTTTTTTAATTTCAATAATCTTCTTAACCAGGTTAACGTATATCTTATCATCGTCAATAATACACGCCAATTCTACTTTTTGCCCCATGAGAATTAGTTTAATTTTTTAAAATTTAATTTTAAATGTAGTGCCTACATCTACAGTGCTGGTTACCGAGATTGTACCCCCAAGTGTTTCCACTTGATTTTTTGTAATAAAAAGGCCAATACCACGGGAATCCAGGTTCTCATGAAAGGTTTTATACATCCCAAACATCTTGTCACCATATTGATCCAGGTCAATGCCCAAACCATTATCACTAACCTCCAAAAAAGGAGTTTCATTCTTCAAATAGGTTTGAATATAAATTACCGGTTTTCTACCCGGATGTTTATATTTAATGGCATTTGTAATTAAATTTAGTAAAATACTTTCAAGATATTCAGGTATATAGCTAATTTCTTTTAGGGCGTGAAATTCAGCTACGATTTTTGCATTTTCCCGATTAATTAATGAAGAAGTTGAAGCCATTACCCCACTTAGGGCTTTTTCGAAAGAAACAATTCGGCGTTCTTTTCCTAAAACCGTTTGTTTATTTACAATTTCATTAAGCTCATTTATAGCTAAATCCAGATTTTCAGAAATATCGGCTACATTAGGAATTAATTCAATTTTATCTTTATCGGTTTTGGCGTCTTTTAGTAATTCAACAATTAGACACAGGTTACTGCTATGGGAGCGTAGGTGGTGGGAGACAATATGTGCAAAATTGAATAAACGGGAATTTTGGGTAGCAACAAGGTCTAGAGAATTCTGTAAATTCAATTCGTTTATTTTCTGATCGTTTATATCCTGAAAAACACCCCGAATTCCAATAATATCCTGGTCTTCGTTATAAACGGGTTTTCCGGTGGCGCGAACCCAGAAATCTTTGTTATAGAGATTCCGCATTTTTAGTTCAACCTTAAACGGAATTCCATATTTCTCACATTTATCAAATGCTGAAGTTACTTCCTGATGTTCCTCGGGCGCATAAAATCTTAAATGTTCATTGTAGGGTGGTTGATAATCCAGGGGGCATCCAATTATCTTTTTTGTCACATTATCCCAATAAATATTCTTGTTCTGGGTGTCTATATACCAACCCCCGGTATTGGTCATTTGTGCGGTTTCGTGATAATAAAAGAAGTTTTCTTCAATAGTATATTGGTCGCGTTTATTTTGATGAATGTTTACAAAAAGAAGTACTGCGGTTTCCTTATTATTTTCTTTATTCTTTAAGTTTCGGCATTCGAACCAGCGATATTTACCATTATTAAGTTTCAGTTTAAGCTCTATGCTAAAAGCTTCATTTTCTTCGGTAAGTTTATCAAAATAAAGTCTGAAATCGTAGCGATAATCCTGGTGCAGAATTTCCTTTAAAAAATATTCAAAATGAGATTCAGAAAAAATGGGATTCCCCACAAGTGTATCAAAATGTTCGGACCAGCTCACCTCTTTGTTGGGAAGATTGATCTTCCAGTAGGCGATATCAAAATCTTCAAGAATGCTGTTTAATTGAAGGTCGTTTAGCATTAAAGGGGCGAAAGTTTTGTTAAAAATAACAGAATACTTCCTAATTCCCTAATTTTTAAAGCTATATATTTTACCCGGTGTAACACAATAATCCAATGGAATATCGCTGCTAAAAACTTCTTTAAATGCCGGCTCTGCTTCGAAGAATGAAAGTCCTACCTTAATTACATCAGGCTTACATTCACTTAAAAAGTTATCGTAAAAACCTTTGCCGTAGCCTATACGGTGGCCGTTTTCGTCAAATGCGAGAAGCGGTACAAAAACCACATCTATTTGGGCTGGAGCGATTGGAATACCACCCTCGGGCTCTGGAATATTCCAGCGGTTCTTTTTTATAACGCTGCTATCGGTAAGTAAAAAATGTTCCAGTTTATGTTTTTTCACATCGGTTTTAGACAGCACTACGTTCTTGTCTTTTCCCTGGAGAATATGTAAGATATTTTCGGTATCGATTTCTTTTTGTTCCGCAATACTTAGAAAAAGATGGTAAAATTCTTTTTCCCAAACGGGTAGTTGAAGTAATTGATTGGCAATTTCAAGGCTAAGCGCTTCTATTTTTTCTTCGGAAAGCTCTAAACGTAATGCTTTGTATTTTTTTCGTAATTCGGCTTTATTCATCTTTTGGTGGTGCTGAAATATGAAAAATAGCATCTCCCTGGTAAACAATGGGAGATTCGTTAATATTAATTACATAGCCGGTATTTACCGCCTTAATTTTATGCCTGAATTTCCCATAAGGATCGGTAATAGTACCAATGTATTCCCCTTTTTCTACGTGTTTACCACAAGGAATTTTTATGTGAAGCAAACCGCTGTATTTAGCGCGCATCCAGTTGGTATTTTCAATCACTACGGTTTCGGTAATCGCATCTGGATATTCAAAATTTGGATTTAGCATTTCTAAAAAGCTCAAAATTCGCATGGCGCCTTCTACCCCGTGTTTGGCGATATCTTTATTGCTGTCCTGAGATTTTCCGCCTTCAAAAAGTAACACCGGAATTCCTTTCTTAGCACAGGTTTCACGATAAGATTTTGTAATGGTTTTTGAATGTATAGTAAAAGGAGCGCTAAAAATACGTGCGTATTTAAGACTTTGTTCATCGCCTCGTTTCACCCTTATCTGTGGGGCATTAAACCTGCTGGCGCCACCAGTGTGAAAGTCTAAACAGAAATTTGCAAGTGGTAATATTTTCTTTACAAACTGAAATGCAAACCTGCTGGCCAATGAACCGTGTTTGGTTCCCGGAAACATTCGGTTGAGGTCACGACCATCGGGAAATTCCCGGCGTAAGTTCAGAAATCCAAAAATATTCACCACGGGAATACAAATAACGGTTCCTTTTTGAGGCCTATTGATTCCTTTGGAGATAATTTGCCGAACAATTTCTACCCCGTTAATTTCATCGCCGTGAATTCCTGCAGTTATTAAAACAACGGGACCAGGCTTTTTAGAACGTTCAATAATTACCGGTACCTCCACCGAGGTAGTGGTGTAAAGTTTGGCCATATTAAAATTAATAGTGGCGCTTTTTCCCGGCTTTACCTTTTCTCCCAGGATTTCCAGAACATTGTCACTGGTTATTTTTGCCATAGGCTAAACGTTCCTTTCAATATATCTTATTATGGATTTGGCAATATCTTTACCGGTAGCTTTCTCAATACCTTCTAAGCCCGGAGAAGAATTTACCTCAAGAATTAGTGGCCCGCGGGCACTTTGTAGCATATCTACCCCGGCAACCCCAAGCCCCATTGCTTTGGTGGCTTTAACGGCTGCAATTTCTTCTTCGTCGGTAAGTTCAACAACTTCTGCGCTGCCGCCGCGGTGAAGATTAGATCTAAATTCTCCTTCTTTACCCTGTCTTTTCATGGCGCCAACTACGTGACCGTCTACCACAAAAGCCCTAATGTCTCCACCTTTAGCTTCTTCAATAAATTCCTGAACAATTACCCTGGCTTGTAAACCGTTAAAAGCTTCAATTACCGATTCTGCGGCGTTATTAGTTTCAGCTAAAACAACACCAACGCCCTGGGTTCCTTCTAATAGTTTTATAACTAAAGGTGTGCCGCCAACTTGTTTTATAACACCAGATACATCCCTGGAATAGTTAGTGAAAACTGTTTTTGGCAGTCCAATTTTTGCACGGGAAAGTACTTGTAAACTTCTCAGTTTATCACGGCTTCTTACCAAAGATTCAGATTCTGTAGTGGTGAACGCGCCCATCATCTCAAACTGTCTTACCACCGCGGTACCATAAAATGTTACCGAAGCTCCAATTCTTGGAATTACTGCATCTACACCTTCTATATAGCCACCTTTGTAGTAAATATTAGGTTTACGCTTCTCAATAACAATGTCACACTTTAGAGGATCTATAACTTCTACTTCGTGCTTGCGTTTTGTAGCAGCTTCTACAAGACGTTTTGTAGAATATAAATGGCTATTACGCGAAAGAATTTTTATTTTCATTTTTGTTTAAAATTGTAAGAAACGTCAGTTAATTCGGTGTCCACGATAAATTTTTTGGTAAGGAATTTTCGGCCAATTAGCACCGGAAACCTCATTTCCTGTCGGGAGGACAAAGAAAGGGAAATTTTATAGACCTTATTAAAAATTTTAATAGTGGATATTACCTGATATCTTTTTTGAATAATTCCGTTACTGCTGCGCACAAAAACGATATCATAATCTGTAAAAGTAAATTTTTTTCCGTTGTACAAAGGATGTTCTTCATCCAGAAAAGTGCATTCTAAAACCCCATCTTTTTCAACAATATTTTCACAGTGTATAGATGAAGTATAAGCACCGGTATCAATTTTAATAGCTATATCATTTAAATGCAGTGCAGGGAAATCTGCTTTATCAAAACGCCCAATTACTGTTTTCTCCATACCGCAAGGTAGTAAAATACACATCTAATTTTTTTATAGAAATTATAAAATTTAATGAACGTCAAGCCCATAGCTAAGCTGAGGAACGGAATTTTGACCTTCAAATTAATATAAATTTAACATTTACTGGCGCTATCAATTTTTACTGCTACGCATAATAAATTCTACCTTTGGGGAAATGGAAACGCCAGCTTTAGAAGTACAATTAAAAACTCTTCCCAATAGTCCCGGGGTGTACCAGTATTACGATAAAAACGGGAAAATTTTATATGTAGGGAAAGCCAAAAACCTTAAAAAAAGGGTGACTTCCTATTTTACCAAACGCCACGACAGTCATAGAATTGGCGTGATGGTAAAAAAGATAAAGGAGATAAAGCACATTGTTGTAGAATCTGAAACCGATGCTTTACTTTTAGAAAATAATCTTATAAAAAAGCATCAGCCGCGGTTTAACGTGATGCTTAAAGATGATAAAACCTATCCGTGGATTTGCATCAAAAATGAACGTTTTCCAAGAGTTTTTCCTACCCGGAAATTAATAAAAGACGGTAGCGAATATTATGGGCCTTTTACAAGTTTTAAAACGGTAAATACGCTGCTTGATCTAATAAAAGGGCTTTTCAAGCTTAGAACCTGTAGTTATGATCTTTCAGAAGAAAAAATAAGGAACGGGAAATACAAGGTTTGCCTGGAATATCATTTAGGAAACTGTAAAGGCCCTTGTGAAGCAAAACAGCCTGAGGCAGAATACAACAGTAATATTGAAGCGATTCGGCAAATTGTAAAAGGAAATTTTAAAGATTCTTTACAGCAATTTAGAGAGCAAATGAAGTTGCACGCTGAGAAAATGGAGTTTGAAGATGCACAGCGTATAAAAAATAAGATTGATGTACTGGAAAATTACCAGTCTAAATCTACAGTGGTTAATCCAAAAATTACCAATGTTGATGTGTTTTCTATAGTTTCAGATGAAGGCTATGGATATGTAAATTTTCTCCAGCTTTCCCACGGTGCGATTATTAGGTCGCATACCATAGAAATGAAGAAAAAGCTGGATGAAACCGATGAAGAATTACTGGAACTGGCAATTACCGAAATTCGGCAGCGCTTTAGTTCAAATTCTAAAGAAATATATGTGCCCTTTAAGGTTGATGCCGGCGAAGAAGTGAAAGTAACTATTCCAAAACTAGGCGATAAAAAGAAGATTGTAGATTTATCGCTTAGAAATGCCAAATATTACCGCCAGGAACGTTTTAAGCAAATGAAAATTGTAGATCCAGACCGCCACGTAAAACGAATTATGGCACAAATGAAAGAAGACCTTCGGTTAAATGTAGAACCAAGACATATAGAGTGTTTTGATAATTCTAATATCCAGGGAACAAATCCCGTGGCGGCTTGTGTGGTTTTTAAAAACGGCAAACCCAGCAAAAAAGATTATCGTAAATTTAATATCAAAACCGTGGAAGGCCCAGATGATTTCGCTTCTATGGAAGAAGTGGTTTTTAGGCGCTACAAACGTTTGCTTAATGAGGGTGAAGATTTGCCGCAACTCATCATTGTAGATGGGGGAAAAGGCCAGCTTTCTTCAGGTGTAAAAGCATTGGAAGCTTTGGATTTACGAGGAAAAATAGCCATTATAGGAATTGCAAAACGCCTGGAAGAGATTTTTTATCCGGGAGATACCATTCCGCTTTATTTAGATAAAAAGTCTGAAACTTTAAAAATTATTCAGCAGCTTAGGAATGAGGCGCATAGGTTTGGAATTACTTTTCATCGTAACAAAAGGAGTAAAACTGCGTTAAATACAGAGTTGGAAGAGATTACCGGCATTGGAGAAAAAACCGTGGTAGAATTATTAAAACAATTTAGATCGGTAAAACGAATAAAAGAAGCTTCAGAAAAAGAACTCGCCGAGGTTATTGGAGTTTCTAAAGCGGGAATAATTTTCAATCATTATCAAGAGAAAAATTAAAACAGCATTTTGCGCAATATAAATTACAAATGAAAAAACTACTGCTTTTACTTTTTCTGTTTGTAATGCTTCCGGGAATTTCCCAGGAGCAGGAAGATTTAAAAGTTGGGCTGGTTTTAAGTGGTGGTGGTGCAAAAGGCCTGGCTCACATTGGTGCGTTAAAAGTGATTGAAGAAGCCGGGATTAGAATAGATTATATTGGGGGCAGCAGTATGGGCGCAATTATTGGCGGTTTGTATGCTTCAGGTTATACGGCACACGAGTTAGATTCAATTTTTCACGAGACTAATTTTAATATTTTAATTCAGGATAATATTCCGCGTAGCGCAAAATCTTTTTACGAAAAGGAAGATGCCGAAAAATATGCCATTAGCCTGCCTTTTGATGATTTTAAAATAGGTTTTCCCGCAGGACTTTCCAGGGGGCAAAATATCTATAATTTAATGTCCCAGCTTACCATGCATTTGGGAAATGTAGATGATTTTGAAGAATTACCTATTCCGTTTTTTTGTGTTGCTGCCGATGTGGAAACCGGGGAAGAAGTGATATTAGACGAAGGCTCTTTTGCGCAGGCGGTTTCTGCCAGTGGCGCAATCCCTTCTATTTTTAGTCCTGTAAGTTTAAATGGACGGTTGCTAACCGATGGTGGGGTTGCCAATAATTATCCCGTAGAAGAACTTAGAAAAAGGGGTGCTGAAGTGATTATTGGCGTAGATGTGCAGGATAGCCTGGTAAATAAAGACGATTTGCGCAATGTTTTTGATATTCTTGCTCAAATAAGCAATTTCCGGACAATTAGTGATATGAAGGAAAAAATTCCTAAAACCGATATTTATATCAAACCAGATATTAGTCCATTTTCAGTATTGTCTTTTGAGAAAGGAGAGGCAATTATAGATTCGGGAAGGGTGGCTTCGCTAAAAAGAAAAGATGATCTGGAAAAGCTGGCTGCACGCCAAAGCACGGGTCCGCGCAATATTGTAATTCCAGAGATGGATACTTTGCAAATAAGTACGCTTACTTTAGAGGGTAATAATAATTATCCGCGGTCTTATATTCTGGGAAAATTAAGATTGAATTACTTTACAGATTTCACCTTTAAAGAGCTCAACGAAGGGATAAATAACCTATCTGCTACCGGGAATTTTAACCGAATTAATTATAGGTTAATTCCTAATAACGACGACCAACTTTACACTTTAAGTCTGCAAATAGAGGAAAGTAAAAATAAGAGCCTGCTAAGATTGGGAGTGCATTATGATGAACTTTACCAAATTGGTGCCCTTATTAATTTTACTCATAAAAGTTTGTTATTTACTAACGATGTAACTTCTTTAGATGTGGTGGTGGGAGATCAATTTAGGTATAATTTTGACTATTATATAGATAAAGGTTTTTACTGGAGTATTGGTGTTAAATCACGATATAATAATTTTGATTATCCGGTTTCTTTTGATTTTGCCAGTGAAAATGCCGAATTGCAGGATATTGGGGTAAACAGGATAGATATAGATTACCGCGATTTTACCAACCAATTTTATGCGGAAACTTTATTTAAGCAGGTTTTTTCATTCGGACTGGGAGCCGAACATAAATTTTTAAAAATTGCTTCTGAAACTTTAAATAATCCCAATCCTGAAATAAGCGATACCCGCCTTTTTGAAAACAGCCATTATTACAGTGCTTTTGGTTATTTAAAATACGATTCTTACGATAACAAATACTTCCCTTCGCGCGGTGTTTATTTTGATGGGAATTTTCATCTTTACTTGTTTTCTTCAGATTTTAATAATGATTTTTCTGAATTTTCTATCGCAAAAGGAACTTTAGGTTATGCTTTTTCTCCCATCAATAGATTTTCTACCCGAATTGTAACTGAAGCTGGATTTAAAATAGGAAACGACGGTGTAAACACGCTGGATTTCTTTTTGGGAGGATATGGAAATAACCTAATCAATAATTTTGTTCCATTTTACGGCTACGATTTTATTAGTCTTTCGGGAGATAGTTACATAAAAGGACTCGTGGAATTTGATTATGAAATTTTCAGAAAAAATCATGTGATTGCAAGTGCGAATATTGCCAATGTGGGCAATAAATTATATTCTTCTGGAGATTGGTTTACCATGCCAGATTTTACCGGCTATGCCCTTGGTTACGGCATAGATACTTTTATAGGTCCGTTAGAGGTAAAATATACCTATTCTCCCGAAATTAAATCCAGCCAATGGTTTTTTAGCCTTGGTTTCTGGTTTTAGGATATTCAAAAAAAAATTCTATTTTTTAAATAATCACCTACATTTTCTGATGCTAATTTCCTCCAGAAGTTTGCTTTTTTGCTACAGGTTTTTAGAGATGTTTTAAGAATGTTTCCTTAAAAATTCCCGATATTTGTTTTAAAGTAAAATAACACTGAAAAAAATAACAAATTCTCAATATTCTTTTGGAAATTGGGGGTTGAATTAAAAATATCAGATTATGCCTTTTTATCATAAACTCGGTAAAATTCCTCATAAACGCCATACGGTTTTTAAAAAGCCAGATGGCAGCCTTTATTACGAACAGCTTTTTGGAACTATTGGTTTTGACGGGATGTCTTCTAATCTCTATCACGAACACCGGCCAACCCAGGTTAAAGAGGTTAAAGGAAGTTATAGTGTAAAACCAAAAATAGCTTCAGAAAACAATATAAAATCTTATCGTTTTAAAGGTTTTCAGGTAAAACCGAATCCCGATTATCTTGAAAGCCGAAAAGTGGTTTTAACCAATAGTGATGTAGATATCACCCTGGCTTCTCCACAAGGTTCTACAGATGATTATTTCTATAAGAATTCAGATTCAGATGAATTGCTTTTTATCCATAAAGGAAGCGGAAAATTAAGAACACATCTTGGAAATCTTGATTTTAAATACGGCGATTATTTATTAATTCCGCGAGGAACTATTTATAAAATTGATTTTGACGATGAAGACAATCGCTTATTTATTGTAGAATCAAGAAGGCCAATTTATACGCCTAAACGCTACAGAAACTGGTTTGGGCAATTGCTAGAGCATTCTCCATTTTGCGAGCGGGATCTAAGACAACCGCACGAATTAGAAACCAATGACGAAAAAGGAGATTTTTTAATTAAAATTAAAAAGCAGGGCGAAATATTCGATATGGTTTACGCTACGCATCCATTTGATGTAGTAGGTTATGATGGCTATAACTATCCGTATGCTTTTTCAATTCACGATTTTGAGCCTATAACGGGAAGAATTCACCAACCACCACCGGTGCATCAAACTTTTGAGACCGATGCTTTTGTGGTGTGCAGTTTCTGTCCGCGTAAATACGATTATCATCCAGAAAGTATTCCGGCGCCATATAGTCACAGTAATATAGATAGTGATGAGGTATTGTATTACGTAGATGGTGATTTTATGAGTAGAAACGATATTGAAGCCGGACATATTTCGTTGCACCCGGCGGGAATTCCGCACGGGCCGCACCCGGGAGCCGTAGAACGAAGCATTGGCCAGGTAGAAACCGAGGAATTAGCGGTTATGGTAGATACTTTCAAGCCATTAATGCTTACCGAAGATGCAATGGAAATTGCCGATGAAACCTACCATAAATCCTGGTTGGATGAAAATCATTAAGATTTATAATTAAAAATATTAGCAATAAAAAATATAAAAATGAGTACTGATAATACATCACTTAAATTAGAAAAGGTAATGCAGGATGCTGAAGATTTTCTTCCTATCCTGGGAACCGATTTTGTTGAACTTTACGTAGGTAACGCCAAGCAGGCAGCTTATTACTACCAACATGCCTGGGGTTTCCAGCCTGTGGCTTATTCTGGTTTGGAAACAGGTAGAAAAGACAGTGTTTCTTATGTGCTTCAACAGGGAAAAATTAGAATTGTACTTACTTCCCCGCTTCAGCCGGAAGGTGATATTAATGCCCACATTAATAAGCACGGAGATGGTGTGAAAATGGTGGCACTTTGGGTAGACGATGCCAGGAAAAGTTATGAAGAAACCACGAAAAGAGGTGCTAAATCTTATGTGGCACCTTATGAAATGGAAGACGAACACGGGAAAGCTGTGATTTCAGGAATTCATACTTACGGGGAAACCATTCACTTGTTCGTAGAACGAAAAGATTACGAAGGTCCATTTCTTCCCGGTTATAAAACCTATGCTACTATAGTGCAGGCAGAAGATACAGGCCTAAAATACATAGACCATATGGTGGGAAATGTAGGCTGGAACGAGATGAACAAATGGGTAGATTTCTATGCTAAAGTAATGGGCTTCGCACAAATGGTGTCTTTTGATGATAAAGATATTTCTACAGATTATACGGCTTTAATGAGTAAGGTAATGAGTAATGGGAATGGTAGGATTAAATTCCCAATTAACGAACCTGCAGAAGGAAAGAAAAAATCGCAGATAGAAGAATATATAGATTTTTATAATGGTGCAGGAGTGCAGCATATTGCGCTGGCTACAGATAATATTATTGAAACCGTAACTCAACTTAGGGATCGCGGGGTAGAATTCCTGTATGTTCCCGAAACTTATTATGACACTTTATTAGATAGAGTAGGGAAAATAGATGAAGATCTAGAACCATTAAAAGAACTTGGGGTATTGGTAGATCGTGACGATGAAGGTTACCTTTTGCAGATATTTACCAAACCGGTTTTAGACCGTCCAACAATGTTTTTCGAGATAATTCAGCGAAAAGGAACCCAATCTTTTGGAAAAGGGAACTTTAAAGCACTTTTTGAAGCTATTGAGAGAGAACAGGATTTGCGAGGAACCTTGCAATAAATTTTAAAATAACTTAATTAACTAAAGTTTATAGTTAAAAAATTAAATTACTGAAAAATTTTGTGTTAAACTCAATTTTATGGTTGCTATAACTCTATTAAATACGGACTTTTGCGCTCGCATTTTTGGAGTGGTTACCAATAATGTATTTAATTTTTCATAATTTAAGTTTTAGTTGGTTAATAAGACAAAAACCCCGTCATTAATTTGATGGGGTTTTTTGTTTTAATACATTTGGAATAGAAATTGTAAATATCCATAGCCCAAGCACTCTGTAAATCAGTATTTAAAAATTTGGTATGAAAAAAAGTATATTTACAATATTCCTTCTACTTTTAACCGGCTTCGCACTTCAGGCTCAATCTCAAAAGGCATTTGGCGCGGGCGAATGGTTTAAATTCCGTATACATTATGGCCCTTTTAATGCAAGTTTCGCCACTTTAGAGGTAGATGAAACCAATATAAAAGGCAAACCGGTTTATCATATTGAAGGGAAAGGGAAATCTACCGGATTACTGCACTGGTTTTTTAAGGTAGATGATAATTATCAAACTTATATAGATAAACAAGACGGGAAACCTTATAAATTTATTAGAAAAATAGATGAAGGGGGTTATACCAAAGACCTGGAAATAGACTTTGATCATAGCGATAATAAGGCATTCGTTTTTGATAAAAAACACAACGAAAATCATACCTATACGACCAGGCCGAATGTTCACGATATGTTATCGGCATTTTATTATATTCGCAACAATATTAAAAACGACGAACTTCGCCCTGGAGATGAAATGCGCCTCAATCTATTTATAGATGATGAGAACATGGATTTTAAACTAAAATTTTTAGGCCGGGAGGTTATAAAAACCAAGTTTGGTAAGGTGGCTACTTTAAAATTCAGGCCGTATGTTATGGCCGGCAGGGTTTTTAAAGAAAAAGAAAGTCTTACTTTTTGGGTTAGTGACGATGCTAATAAACTGCCTATTAAAATTGAAGCAAATCTCGCAGTTGGATCTTTAGATGCCGATTTAGATGAATATAAAGGCCTAAAGCATCCGTTTAAAATAATTATGGAATAATACATGGAAATTAAGCCGGAAATTGCAGAACGTATTTTTGCATTAGAGGAAAAGTTTAAAAATTCAGGTCAGGATTTGGCTTCCTATTTAGATGGACTTTTATATGATAGGTACCTTACGTATTGGGATTATTTAAGTATAGACACTTTGTTAAGTCTGCAAAAAACCTTAACCCATTTTCCAGACGAAAAAATCTTTATTTCTTACCATCAAATTACCGAACTTTATTTTAAGCTCATTATCCATGAGCAGAAGCAAATAATTGAGGCTGAAGCTCCAGATGCCGGTTTTTTAATTGAAAAATACAATCGTTTAAATCGTTATTTCAGGATTCTAACCGATTCTTTTGATGTAATGATTAAAGGAATGGAAAGAGAGCAGTTTCTTAAATTTAGAATGTCTTTGTTGCCTGCCAGCGGATTTCAATCTGCACAGTTTAGAATGATAGAGCTCTATTCTACTCCTTTAGAGAATTTGGTTTCATTTAAAATTAGAGAACAATTTTCTAAAGAAAGTAGTTTAGAAGATTTGTACGAAAATATTTACTGGAAAAAAGGTGGTATCGATTTAAAAACGGGGGAGAAAACCTTAACCTTAAAACAGTTTGAGAAACGCTATACTGCGCGTTTTCTTAGAATAGCTTCAGAATATAAGGGGAGAACCCTTTACCATAAATATCAACAACTTCCAGATTCGGTTAAAAATAATAAGGGATTAAAAGAAGCATTACGTAATTTTGACGCCAATGTAAATATAAATTGGCCCCTTATGCATATGGGTGCTGCTTACAGATATTTAAATAAGGATAAAGAAACTATTGCTGCTACCGGAGGCACAAATTGGAAAGAATTTTTGCCGTCGGGATTTCAGAGAGTTAGTTTTTTTCCTTATTTATGGAGTGAAGAAGAATTAGAAGATTGGGGCAAAGAATGGGTGAACCATATGTTTAACACACAGAAAGAAAATTGCTAAAAAATTGAAGAAAATAAGTTTCCTACTGGTATTGATGTTGGCTTTCACAGCCTGTGAAGATGACGCAAAAGAAACCGCCCTTAATGAAGAAAAGGTAGAAAAGAAAGTGCCTAAACCTGTTGAGAAAGAATTCGGGTTTATCCTGGATAATTTCGAAGTTGTAAATGGCACTGTGGAATCTGGAGATAGTTTTGGCTATATTCTAGATCAACACGGGGTAGATCGCGGCAGGATTTACCAGATTTCAGAAAAAGTAAAGGACACCTTTAATTCCGCTAGAATTACTGCCGGGAAAAAATATAAAATTCTTAAAGCCAAAGATTCTGCTAATACCCCACAATTTTTCATTTATCAACATGACAGGGTTAATTATACAGTGCTGGGAATTGGTGATAGCATTAGTGTAGAGCGAAAAAAGAAGCCGGTAAGTGTAAAGAGAAGAGAAGTGTCTGGAGTAATTACATCTTCCCTTTCAGAAGCCGTTCAGGCGCAGGGTTTAAGTAATCTATTGGTTTATGAACTTTCAGATATTTACCAGTGGAGTATAGACTTTTTTAAACTTCAGAAAGGCGATCAGTTTAAAATGATTTATTCTGAAAAATATATTGATGATACCATTTTTGTGGGGATTGAAAATGTTGAAGCCGCAGTTTTTAAACACGGTGATAAACCTTTTTATGCATTTGAATACGAAACCGATTCACTAACCGGGCAACCCAGTTTTTATGATGAAGAAGCAAAGGCACTACAAAGCTTCTTTTTAAAAGCACCATTAAATTATAGCCGAATTTCTTCCAGATATACTAAAAGAAGATTTCACCCGGTTCAAAAACGATGGAAAGCGCACCTGGGAACAGATTATGCTGCGGCCCATGGAACGCCAATTGTAAGCACTGCCGATGGAACGGTAATCGCTTCCAGTTATACTTCCGGAAACGGGAATTATGTAAAAGTGAGGCATAACGGTAAGTATACCACGCAGTATTTGCATATGAGTAAACGAAATGTGCGTAGTGGCCAAAGAGTAAAACAAGGCGATGTTATTGGTTATGTGGGGAGTACCGGTCTTGCTACAGGTCCGCATGTGTGCTATCGCTTCTGGGTTCACGGGAAACAGGTAGATCCTTATCGCCAAAATTTACCCACTGCAAAACATATAGAGCCCGAGCATAAGGAACAGTATTTTGCCGCCATAGAAGATTTAAAAACTTCGCTGGATAAAATTCCTTATAAAGAATATAAAAAATAGGTTCCAATAGGAACATCCTTAATATTAGAGTGAAAAGATTGGTTCAATCTTAAATCACTCATTTTAAATAAAAATTAAAAGTTTTAGGCCAAGGCCAGGAAAAGAAAAATTTAAATGAAAAATATAAATCCAACCCAAACAACAGCCTGGAAAAAATTAGAAAAGCATTTTAACGAAGTGCAGCAACTGCAGTTAAAAGAGCTATTTGAAAAGGATACTGAAAGGGCTTCTGCATTTACCATTGCCTGGGAGGATTTTTACCTGGATTACAGCAAAAACCGAATAACTAACGAAACTCGCGATTTACTTCTTGAGCTGGCTAAAGAATGTGAGCTGCAATCGGCAATAGACTCATATTTTAATGGAGATGCGATTAACAAAACCGAAAATCGCGCAGTCTTACACACGGCATTAAGAGCTCCTGCTGGGTCTGAAATTACCCTGGATGGTGAAAACGTAGTGCCTGAAGTGCAGGAAGTAAAAGAAAAGATCAGGAAATTTTCTGAAAAAATTATTAGCGGCGAGAAAAAAGGTTTTACCGGGAAAGCATTTACCGATGTTGTAAATATTGGGATTGGAGGTTCAGACCTTGGTCCGGTGATGATCACAGAATCGCTTCAGTTTTATCAAAACCATCTTAAAGTTCATTATGTTTCTAATGTAGATGGGGATCACGTAAACGAAATCTTAAAAAATTTAAATCCTGAAACTACTTTATTTCTTGTAGTTTCAAAAACCTTTACTACCCAGGAAACTCTTTCTAATGCTACCACAATTAGAAATTGGTTTAGAAAAACTGCTCCGCAGGAAGCAGTTGCTGAACATTTTGCGGCAGTTTCCAGCAATTTAAAAAATGTTGAAGAATTTGGGATCGCTATAGAAAATGTATTTCCTATGTGGGATTGGGTTGGCGGTCGTTTTTCTTTATGGAGTGCGGTTGGACTTTCTATAAGCCTGGCAGTAGGTTATAATAACTTTGAAGCTTTATTGAATGGTGCCCATATGATGGACCAACATTTTAAAACTTCAGATTTTAAAGAAAATATTCCTGTACAATTAGCTATGCTAAGCATTTGGTACAACAATTTTTATAAAGCAGAAAGTGAAGCGGTAATTCCTTATACACAATATTTACACAGGCTTCCCGCATATTTGCAGCAGGCAATTATGGAGAGTAATGGTAAAAGTGTAGACAGAAACGGTAAAAAAGTTGATTACCAAACTGGAACTCTAATTTGGGGTGAGCCAGGAACCAACTCCCAGCATGCTTTCTTTCAATTAATTCACCAGGGCACTAAACTGATTCCTGCAGATTTTATAGGATTTAAAAAATCCCTGCACCAAAATGAAGATCACCACAATAAATTAATGGCTAATTTCTTTGCACAAACCGAGGCCTTACTTCAGGGGAAATCTAAAGTCGAAGTAAAACAGGAACTCGAAGCCCAGGGATTATCCAAAGATGCGGTAGAAAAGTTATTACCATTTAAAGAATTTGATGGGAATAAACCAACCAACACATTGCTTATAGATAAACTTACTCCTGAAAGTTTAGGAAAACTTATCGCGATGTACGAGCATAAGATCTTTGTGCAGGGTGTAATTTGGAATATTTTTAGCTATGACCAGTGGGGTGTGGAATTAGGAAAGCAACTTGCAAGTAAAATTCTTGCGGAAATCGAAAGCAAATCTCCAGATTCTCATGATTCTTCTACTAAAAATCTATTAACCTTCTTTTTAAAGTAATAATTCTAATTTTGTTAACAAAATGTTGAGATCAATAGGCCTCAACAAATCAATTAGTTAAAATTTTGTTTTAGTTTTGCGGCGGAACAGATGTTAAAGTTAATTTCTTAACATTCCAGTGATACTGGCCTGTGAGTATTTAGCTTTTTTTGCATCGAAATTTAAACTCAAAACAAACAAATTTTAAGCATGAGGAAATTATTACTCCTGGCCTTGGTTTTAACTTCGGCCACCATTTTTGCTCAAGGAACTCTTACCGGAACGGTAATCGATTCTGAAATGGATGGTCCCCTGCCCGGTGCAACCGTAATGGTAGAGGGAACAAACAATGGAACTACCACCGACTTTGATGGAAATTTTTCTTTGAATGTAGATTCAAATTCAGGAAAAGTAAAAGTTAGCTTCGTTGGGTACACTACAAAAACTTTAGATTTTAACCTTACCAATGGTACGCAGAATTTAGGTGAAATAATCCTTAATGCTGATGCAGGTGCTTTGGAAGAAATTGTAATAACAAGTTTTTCTCTGGCGATAGATAGAAAAACACCGGTTGCGGTTTCTACTATTAAAGCAGAGGAAATTGAATTAAAATTAAGTAACAAAGAATTCCCTGAGATCTTACAATCTACACCCGGTATTTTTGTTCACAAACAAGGTGGTGGATTTGGAGATGCAGAACTTAGATTAAGAGGTTTTGATTCTGAAAACGTTGCGGTAATGATTAACGGTGTTCCGGTAAACGACATGGAAAACGGGAATGTTTACTGGAGTAACTGGGCCGGACTTTCAGATGTTACTCAAACTATGCAGGTGCAAAGAGGTCTTGGAGCTTCTAAAGTAGCTGTACCTTCTATTGGTGGAACTATAAACATTGTTACAAAATCTACTGATGCCGAAGAGGGAGGAAGTATTTTTGCAACAACCGGTAATGACGGTTATCAAAAATATGGCGGAACAGTTTCTACAGGGTTGTTAGATAATGGTTTTGCCGCTACAGTTTCTTTATCTAAAACTACTGGTAACGGGTACGTAGATGGAACTGAGTTTGAAGGTTACTCTTATTTTGTAAACCTTGCAAAGAAATTTAATGAAGATCATGAATTATCTTTTACAGCTTTTGGAGCACCCCAAGAACATGGGCAAAGAGAAACTTCTCATTTAATTGAAACTTTTCGCCAAAGTGAAAGAGGAAGAAAATTTAACGGAGATTGGGGTTATTTAAACGGTGAGGTTACTCACGTACAAGATAACTTTTACCACAAGCCTCAAATGTCTTTAAACCACTACTGGGATATTTCAGATAAAACTGAATTATCTACAGCTTTGTACGCATCTTTCGGTACAGGTGGTGGCGGTGGCTACGATGGGGCTGCTAACCTAAGAAGTATCGATTCTCCATATAGAAATGGATATCTACAGCCTTTTAATTTAGATTTAGTAGTAGATGAAAACGTGGCAAACGGCGCGCTTGGTTCTGAAACTATTCTGTATAACTCAAGAAACGACCATAACTGGTATGGTGCACTTTCTACCTTAACTACAGAAATTACTGAAGATATAGATTTATTAGCCGGTATAGATCTTAGGTATTACAAAGGAGAACATTTCCAGGAAGTAAAGAATCTTCTGGGTGGTACTTACTGGTTAGACGATAGTAATGCTAACAACCCGGTAAATGTTGCGCAGGTAGGAGATAAAATTAACTATCATAATGATGGCTTGGTACATTGGGAAGGTGGATTCCTTCAGGCAGAGTACTCTAAAGACGATCTTTCTGCATTTATCTCGGGAGCTGCTTCAAATACTTCATATAAAAGAATTGATTATTTCAATTACCTGGATTCTGATAACCTTCAGGAAACAGATTGGGTAAGCTTTTTTGCACCAAGTATAAAAGGTGGAGCAAACTATAACATTAACGACACACACAATGTTTTTGCAAATATTGGTTATTTTGAAAGAGCACCTTTCTTTGACCAGGTTTTTCTAAACTTTGTTAATGATGTGAATGATGAAGCTGAAAATCAAAAGATATTCAGTACCGAAATTGGGTATGGGATTAGAAGCTCAAAATTTAGAGCTAACTTAAATATTTATAGAACGAGTTGGCAGGATAAACCTTTCACACAAACTATTTTCGATACTGAATCGGGTGAGAATTATACGGCTAATATCCTTGGGGTAAATGCTTTGCACCAGGGTATTGAATTCGACTTTAGTTTTAAACCTATAGATAATCTTACTATTAACGGTATGGCTTCTATTGGAGACTGGAAATGGGATAGTAACGTGCAGGATGTAATGATCTTTGATGAAGAACAAAACCCAATTCTTGAAGAAGGAATAGATCTTTATCTTAAAGATATTCCTGTAGGAGGTAGTGCGCAAAATACCTTTGCACTTGGTGGAGACTACGAAGTACTTCCTGGAACGATTATTCGTGCTAATTGGAATTATGTAGATAAGCTTTATACTCAATTCGATATACTTGGCGTGAGCTCGGGAGATGATTATGAGCCCTGGGAAATTCCATCCTACGGACTGTTAGATGCTGGCCTTACTCATAAATTTGAGTTTGGAGGTTTTGAAGCTACTTTAAATGGTAACGTAAATAACATACTGGATACCGAGTATGTAAGTTTTGGTTTTGATGGCTCTAACTCTAATGCAGAAACTGCATCGGTATGGTACGGGTTTGGTCGTACATATACCGTAGGAATGAAAATAAATTTTTAAAAACATAGAGATGAAAAATACTTTTTACCTTTTAATGCTTTTCATAGGGGTCGCCATCACGGGTTGCGAGCCTATGGAAGACATCCATAATGACATTGATGAGAAAATCAGCAATGTTGAGGGGTCTATGGACTATACCCTGCAAGAAGAAGACTATACCGATAATCTTGGTTTAAGTTTTACTAGCTTTGACTCTGAAGACGATGCACGCGAATTAATTCCTGCACTATTATCAGATCTTTATCCTGCTTTGGGAAAAAATTCTTCAGTAAATGTAACTTTTAACGTTTATGACCCAATTAGGGTAGAAGAATATGTGGTTACAGCAACAGATTATGAAGCTGTTGGATTAACTGAAAATTATTTTTCAGGAATGGTAGATATTGTAGATTTTCTTGAATTTCAATTTCCTCAGGCAGAAGAGGGAGATTATGTAGAATTAACTTATAACACTCTTGCCGATGAGGAAGTTTATATGCTTACTGATGCAGATTTCAGTTTAATTGGAGATGAGTTTGAAGATGATTATCCTAATCCGGCATCAAGTGTTAAGGAGCATGGAAACTTTGAAAGAAGAGAAACCAATGATGCGTACTGGAGTAGCGAGATGATTCTTGAAGCGATTAATGAGGTGCTTTTAGAAAATATAGACGGCGTAGAGGGTCAAAAATATAACGTATCCTACGATATATATAATGGAAGTGCAGGGACCGAAAGTATGACGGTTCAGTTCAATGGAAATGCCTATGTAGCTGTAGGAGGAACTCCTTATGAACTAACAACCGATGATTATGACCTGGCTGGTGCAGAATTAGCTGAAGCATATCCCGATCCTGCAGGAAATGCAGCGCAATATCACAGTTTTGCTATAGATGAGGATAGTGATGACTACTGGAGTATGGATATGATTTTAGAAGCTTTTAATATTGTTTTAAAAGAAAATTTTCCTGATGCAGTAGATGGAGATAAATTTGAAGTAAGTTATGATGTATATAGCGGCGGTGTTTCTACCAAATTACAGGCTGTTATTTTACAAGATGGCACTTATGTAATAGATGAAAGTGCTGCAGTATCTACTATTGAAGAAACAAAGGTATTTGCTTTTACTAACAATAGTTGGAATACTCCGCTTATACTGGAAGAGGAAGATTATACCGAAATGGGGCAGAGTTATCCAAACTTTGACGATGAGGATGAAGCTATTTATAAACTGGCTATTTTCTTAGAAAACCGATTTCCTTATGCTCAGGATGGTGATTTTGTAGCCCTTGGTTACGATTTCTACTCTGGCGAAACTACTAGAGAATATGCTAATTTCGTTTTTGAAGATGGTGAGTTTAATTATATTCCAAGTGTAGTAGAAAGTAGCCTTCAGTTTGGAAATGATGGTACACAATGGGTTCCAGACAATACAATTAGATATTCTCTTAGCGGGGCAGACTATGGAATTATAGCTTCTGCTTTAGAAGACGATTACGGAAATCCGGTAGAAAGTATGGAGAATTACTCTAACTTTGATAGAAGAGAAGGTAATTCGGCTTACTGGAGTGATGAAATGTTATTGGAAGCTATGCAGGCACTGCTTAACGAAATTGCACCAAATGCAGAAGTAGGTCAGCAGTATGTGTTAACTTTCGATATTTATAACGGTACAAATACTACCGAGTCTTTAAGCCTAATTAAAGATGAATCTGGAACCTGGGTTCTTAATAATGAAGAGTAAATTTCAGATTTCATAAAAGTATAAACCTCTTATCGGTCAATGCCGGTAAGAGGTTTTTGTTTATAGAATAATTATCAAATTTCAATTTTTTAAAATTTTTAAATGAAAAAGTTTCTTTTTTTAGCTTCAACGATCCTCTTTTTTGCAGGATGTAGTAGTGACGACGATGTTAGCCCGGTAGTAAATCCGGAAACTAAAAATCCTGTTGCGACAGCCGATGCGGTGTCAACTTCAGAAAATGAAGAATTAAAAATAGCAAAAGATTTTTTGCTTGAAAATGATGAAATTGTAGATCTATCCCGAATCAGTGATTTTGATTCTGAAACTACCGAAGGTGGTGAGGTTGTAGATAATCGTGACGGAACCTTTTCATATTTCCCACCAGAAGATTTTCAGGGAGAAGACAGTTTTTCCTATGATTTGTGTGTGCCTGGAAGCCAGGATCGTTGTGCTTCGGCAGTAGTTACTATTGCTGTTGGAGATGCCGGTTCTCCTGTTGCCGAAGATGATTCCTATGAGACCAATGAAGGAAGTGAACTTCGCATTAACAATCATTTATCTAACGATAATTTGATAGATAATGCCGAATTAAGTTCTGTTAACAGCGACGATACCGCTGGTACGGTAGTATTAGAAGATGATGGCAGTATAACTTATACTCCTGCTGAAGGTTTCTCAGGAGAGGATACTTTTACTTATACTATTTGCGATAATGATGAGGAAGCCGAGTGTTCTACAGCTACGGTTACTATTAATGTGATAGATGAAGGTTCACCTGTTGCTGCAGATGATACTGTAGTAATTGATATGAATACATCAGAATTTACTATTAATAGTTTACTAAATAATGATGAGGTTGTAGATGACGCCGAAATCACTTCTATAGACGATACAGACACTCGCGGAGCGTTAACTTTAAATGATGACGGAAGTATATCTTATATTCCTGAAGTTGGATACCTTGGTGAAGATACTTTTACCTATACACTTTGCGATGACGACGAAGAGGCAACCTGTTCTACCGCTACAGTAACCCTAACCCTTGTAGACCCTGTTAGTTTCAATATACCTTCAGAACTGGAAGATTATTATGATGGTCTTGCGATTTCTCAAAACGAAGATCTTAATTATAAGGTAATTTCAGAACTTACCAATGAGATGCATACTACCATTCTTTCTTATGGTCAGCGCCACGATTATCTCTATAATGCCGATGAAGATTTGGAAAATGAAGATAATGTAATTCTAATTTATTCTGGTGAAAGTAGGTATTGGGAAGAATATTCTTCAGGAAATAACTCATACTCTCCCCAAACTTTTAATACAGAACACGTTTTTCCACAATCACTTTTGGTTAGTGAGATAGCTCGTACAGATCTACATCATTTAAGAGCTGCAGATGCAGATGTTAACGAATTACGTTCAAATAATCCATATACAGAGGGTGGTGGAGATTACGATTCTGTAGATGATACTGCTTTCTTTCCAGGTGATGAATGGAAAGGAGATGTAGCACGTATGATTCTTTATTTAAATGTGCGTTATAATGAAGATATTAGTAAGGTTGGAAACCTGGAACTTTTCCTTAAATGGAACAGGGAAGACCCGGTTTCGGCTTTTGAAATACAAAGAAATAATGTTATAGAAGGAGCCCAGGGTAACCGTAATCCATTTATAGACAATCCATACCTGGTGACCCTTATTTGGGGTGGCGATGCAGCTGAAAATACCTGGGAATAATTTAATTTATTTCTTATTCTTAAAGAGGCCGTCTAAAAAGTATTTAGATGGCCCTTTTTCTTTATAAATGTTTTGTAAGAGGAAGCGATTCTTCTTTTTGTAAATCTTCTTTCTGATAAAAAAAGGCAAAGCAGCGCCCCTTTGCTATGCGATACTGAATTTTCTTAAGTTGTGCGCCATAGCTATTAATCCTATCTCAGTAGTTACTTTATCCATTCCCCGCAACATAAACCGCTTAAAGCCCATATTTTGCTTGATATTTCCAAAGACGGCTTCAACATCCCAGCATCTTCTTTTGCGATGTGCTATTCCCTCTTCACTTAGCAGTAGGTTCCTGGCCTTTTCCTTGAGGCGAATCAGGTTGTGATTACGTTCGAGAGTCCTGTTCCCTTTGGCTTTATGACAGCTGCCTCGCAAAGGGCATCCCTTGCAGTTGGCGGCCTGATACCGATGGATTTGCTGCTTAAAACCGGTAGTGGTTTCACTCTCATAACTTCTTACCTTCTTCATCGCCTGGCCCATCGGACAATAATACGTATCGGTTTCTTTATTATAAAACAGATTGTCCGGATGAAATGGGTTTTCTCTGTGCTTTTTATCGCGTTGCTCTTTATGGAAGTAATTGTATTTCACATAGGCAGTAATTTCTTTTTCTTCTAAATCGGTATAATTCTCTTCACTGCCATAGCCGGCATCTGCGGTAAGGCTCTCAGGTGTTTGATCGTAGGAATCTATATGATCTTGCAGGTGGTCTTTTAAGGTAGTGGTATCGGCGGTGGTTTGAGCTAAAGTATAATTGGTAATGAATTGGTTGTTGGTGGAAGCCTGAAGGTTATACCCAGGTTTTAACTGCCCGTTCTGCATATAATCATCTTTCATCCGCATAAAAGTGGCATCGGGGTCGGTCTTGCTATAGCTGTTGCGTTTTCCCAGGATAGCTTCCTGCTCCTGGTATTTCTTCAGGTTCCCAGGCCAGTTCTTCCTGGCATAGTTGAGCTTTTGTTTTACTTTTTTATCGACCTCCTTATCTTTTAATGCGTCATTAATGGCATCAATGGTTTTGGCTACTTCATCCGGATCGATAGCCTCAAAATCAGGCTCATTAGGAAGCAATTGTTCCTGGTCATAAACCTTTTCCACATAAGACCATAGTTCCCGAAGCTGTTTCTTAATACGCTCTTTACTGTTCTTGATAGATTTACCCCATACAAAAGTAAAGCGATTGGCATTGGCCTCTATCTTAGTGCCATCCACAAAGAGTTCCTTTAAAGATAATACACCCTGGTCAGCCAGTAAAAGAACCACCTGGTTGAAAATATTTTTAAACTTCCCTTTTAAGCGTTTTCCTCTAAAATCATTGATGGTATTATGATCAGGTTTACTTTGACCACTGAGCCACATAAAATGAATGTTCTCCAGAAGAGCCTGTTCTATCTTACGAGAGGAATACATATTGCGCAGGTACGCATAGATGATCACCTTAAGAAGCATCCGAGGATGGTAACTGGAAGTACCACCTCCTTTGTAACTTCGCTCCAGGTCAGCGATGTCGATTTGATCAATAATCGTATTGACGATTCTAACGGGATGATTTACAGGAACCAAATCATCATAACTGGGAGGTAAAAGACTTAACTGCGACTGGTTATAGGTCTTAAATACAACTTTAGCTTTCATTACATGAAAATAATAAAAACCTCAAAATAATCCAACAAGAAAGGCTGCCTTTTCAGACAGCCTCTTTTGTTTTAACTAAACTTAACTTTTTTAACAGAAAATGGTTTATTCTCTATCATTTCTAATTTTTTTATCTCACTAAAATTTAAGTTGTTAAGAGATAAATTGTTTCTATTGTATAAAAGTTAAAGTTAAAAACCTTAACAATCAGATAAACTTAGCAGACGATAATTTGAGTTCTTTTGCAGTGATTTTAAACTCAAAAAACAAACAACTTAAAACTCAAAAATGAGGAAATTACTCGCATTAGCGTTGTTTCTAACATCAGCTACAATTTTTGCTCAGGGAACTCTTACCGGAACGGTGATTGATTCTGAAATGGACGGTCCCCTTCCGGGTGCAACCGTTATGGTAGTTGGTACTAACAATGGTACTACTACAGACTTTGATGGAAATTTTTCTTTAGATGTAAAAGCTGCTTCGGGGAGAATAAGCGTAACCTTTATTGGTTATGAAAGACAAACCATTAACTTTAATATAACTGGTGGTGCTACACAAAATTTAGGGACAATTACTTTAGGTCCAGATGCCGATGCATTGGCCGAGGTGGTAATTACCGGTATTGCCGATTTAGCTAAAGATCGTGAAACTCCTGTGGCTGTTTCTACCATTAGAGCTGCCGAAATTCAGGAGAAATTAGGTTCGCAGGAATTTCCTGAAATTTTGAACAACACGCCTTCTATCTACGCCACCAAACAAGGAGGTGGATTTGGAGATGCCCGTATTAATATTAGAGGGTTTGACACTAATAACTCTGCGGTAATGATAAACGGTGTGCCAATTAACGACATGGAAAATGGTTCGGTTTATTGGAGTAACTGGGCTGGTTTAAGCGATGTAGCTTCGGCTATTCAGGTTCAAAGAGGATTAGGTTCTTCTAAATTAGCGGTATCTTCTGTAGGTGGAACCATCAACGTGGTAACAAGAGCCGCAGATAGATCTGAAGGTGGATTTGTAACAGTTATGACGGGTAATGATTCTTACTTAAAGACTGTTGCTTCTTATAACACGGGTCTAATGGAAAGTGGTTTTTCTACAACTGTATTATTAAGTCAAACTCAAGGAGACGGCTATGTTGACGGAACCGAATTTCAGGGGTACAACTATTATTTAGGTTTTGGATACAGACCTAATGATACTCACGATTTTCAGTTTACAGTAACTGGTGCACCACAATGGCACAACCAACGTAGCAGAAGTAGCTCGATTGATGTTTATCAACAATATAGTGATAATGAAGATCCAAATATAAAATATAATGAAAACTGGGGTTATAGAAATGGAGAAGAGTTTTCTTTTACCAGAAACTTCTACCACAAGCCAATTATGTCTTTAAACTGGGATTTCGATATTAATTCTGCCACTAAACTTTCTACTTCAGCTTACGCTTCTTTTGGACGTGGAGGTGGAACCGGAGAAATTGGTACTATAAATGGAAGAAGACAATTTGCGCTTCCAAGAACCGATAATGGCTTAATAAGAGTAGACGATATTTTTGCTTACAATAGTGGGCAGGCCGTTCCAGACTTTGGAAATGACGCTAACCCAGAAGGACAGAGAACACTTACCGATGGTATTTACCTTAACCAGGGTAATGGAGATAGGTCTTCTGCTAACGGAATTACAAGAAGAGCTTCTATAAACTCTCACAACTGGTTTGGTGTGTTATCTAACCTAAGTAACCAGTTAACAGATGAGCTTACTTTAGATGTAGGTGTTGATTTAAGAACTTACAAAGGTATTCACTATAGAAGAGTTAATAATTTAATGGGAGGTGACGCTTATTTACAAACCGATAACGTTAATAATGATCCCAATCCTGTACAACGTCAAACGTACGATGCAGATCCTAACTTCTGGGTATTCTCTGATATTGATTCAGAAGAAAAAATAGATTATTATAACGATGGTTTAGTAAGATGGGCCGGTACTTTTGGACAGTTGGAATATACAAATGATATAATTTCAGCATTCGTTCAGGGATCTATCTCTAACCAGGGCTTTAAAAGAGTTGAGTATTTTGGAGAACTTGAAGGTAGTCAGGAAACCGATTGGGAAAATATAATTGGTGGAAATATTAAAGGTGGTTTAAACTGGAATATTGACGAAAGACATAACATTTATGCAAATGCAGGTTACTATTCTAAACAACCTCTTTTTGATGCAGTGTTCATTAACTTCGGAAATAATTTAAACCCAGATCTTCAAAACGAACAGGTAATTGGTACCGAGATTGGGTACGGTTTTAGATCCAGTTTCTTTAGTGCGAACGTGAACCTTTACAGAACTTCGTGGGCAGATAGATTTGAAAGTACAGGAGCTGTATTTAATGCAGAAACGCCGCAGGAAGTTAGAGGTACTGCAAATCTTTATGGAATTACCCAGGTGCATACTGGTTTTGAATTAGACTTCACCGGTAGAATTTCAGATAAATTAAGATACAATGGGATGATGTCTATTGGTAACTGGGAATATCAGGATGATGTTGAAACAGCATATTTTGATAATGATCAAAGCCCTATCTTAGATGAAAACGGAAATCCACAAACTGCAACTTTAGCTTTAGATGGTGTAAAAGTTGGAGATGCTGCACAATTTACTGCCAGTCTTGGAGCAGATTATACCATTATAGAAGGTTTAAGAGTAGATGCGAATTACAGGTATGTAGATAATCTTTATGCTGACTTTGATGCTACTGATGCTTTAGGTGAGGAGAATTTTGAAGCTTTAAAATTACCTTCGTTTGGATTGGTTGATGCAGGTGCTTCGTTTAGATTGCCAATTGGGCAAAATAACAATAACCTGAACTTTAGAGTTAATGTAAATAACGTATTTGATACAATGTACATTTCTGAAGCTGATACCAATCTTTTAGCGGGTGCTGGTGATGAAACGTACCAGGGAATTAATGTTAATAACAGGGTGTATTTCGGATTCGGAAGAACCTGGAATGCGGGAGTTACTTTTAACTTCTAAATAAAAGAGATTAATTTTCGATAAAAAGAGGCCGTCTAAAAAGTATTTAGATGGCCTTTTTTATTGATAAAAGTTTTTGTGAGAGAAGTGCTTCTTCTTTTGTAGATATTCTTAATGATAAAAAAAGGCAAGGAAGCCCCCTTCCTATGCTATACTGAATTTTCTTAAGTTGTGCGCCATAGCAATTAACCCTATTTCAGTAGTTACTTTCTCCATTCCCCGAAGCATAAATCGCTTGAAGCCCATATTTTGCTTGATATTCCCAAAGACGGCTTCCACATCCCAGCACCGACGTTTACGATGTGCTATTCCCGCTTCACTTAATAGTAGGTTCCTGGCTTTTTCCTTGAGACGGATCAGGTTATGATTGCGCTCGATAATCCTGTTCCCTTTGGCTTTATGGCAAGCACCGCGAAGCGGGCACCCCTGGCAGTTTTGAGCCTGGTAGCGATGAACCTGCTGCTTAAAACCCGTAGTGGTTTCACTCTCATAACGCTTTACTTTCTTCATCGCCTGGCCCATAGGGCAGTAATATGTATCGGTTTCTTTATTGTAGAATAGGTTGTCCGGGTGGAATGGGTTTTCCCGATGCTTTTTATTGCGTTGTTCTTTATGGAAGTAGTTGTATTTCACATAAGCAGTAATTTCCTTTTCCTCTAAATCGGTATAATTCTCTTCACTGCCATAGCCGGCATCTGCGGTAAGGCTTTGAGGTGTTTGATCGTAGGAGCCTATATGATCTTGCAGGTGGTTTTTTAAGGTAGTGGTATCTGCGGTGGTTTGGGCTAAGGTATAATTGGTAATGAACTGGTTATTGGTGGAGGCCTGAAGGTTATACCCGGGTTTTAATTGCCCATTTTGCATATAATCATCTTTCATCCGCATAAAAGTAGCGTCGGGATCTGTCTTACTATAGCTGTTACGCTTGCCCAGAAGGGCTTCCTGCTCCTGGTATTTCTTCAGGTTCCCTGGCCAGTTCTTCCTGGCATAGTTGAGCTTCTGTTTTACTTTTTTATCGATCTCCTTATCCTTTTAATGCGTCATTAATGGCATCAATGGTTTTGGCTACTTCAGCCGGATCGATAGCATCAAAAGCAGGTTCATTGGGAAGCATTTGTTCCTGGTCATAAACCTGTTCCACATAAGACCATAGTTCCCGGAGCTGTTTCTTGATACGCGCCTTGCTGTTCTTGATCGATTTGCCCCATACAAAAGTAAAGCGATTGGCATTGGCCTCTATCTTGGTGCCATCCACAAAGAGTTCCTTTAAGGACAGTACACCCTGGTCGGCCAATAAAAGAACCACCTGGTTGAAGATATTTTTAAACTTCCCTTTTAAGCGTTTGCCCCTAAAATAATTGATGGTATTATGATCGGGTTTACTTTGACCGCTGAGCCACATAAAATGAATGTTCTCCTGAAGGGCCTGCTCAATTTTACGAGAGGAATACATATTGCGCAGGTAGGCATAGATGGTCACCTTGAGCAACATCCGGGGATGGTAACTGGAAGTACCTCCTCCTTTATAACTTCGCTCCAGGTCAGCGATGTCGATTTGATCAATAATCGTATTGACGATCCTAACGGGATGATGGGCAGGGACCAGATCATCATAACTGGGAGGCAAAAGACTTAACTGCGACTGGTCATAGGTCTTAAATACTGCTTTGGCTTTCATTACATCAAAATACTAAAAACCAGAAAATAATACAACAAACAAGGCTGCCTTTTCAGACAGCCTCTTTGTTTTTAAAGGTGGTTAGAAAGACCTGTTTATTAATTTACTTCACTTTTTACAAGTCTTATAAATTCCGCTCTGTAACCTTCCTTATCCTCTCCACGACCTTTTTCGGCAAGATCTAATATGAATCCAGTATTATGATTTTTCACAAATTCTGAATCGGTTAATTTCATTCCATAAAGAGCTACAGCAGCAGCAAACTTAAAATCGGTGCTGGCTTCTTCAAAATCCTTTTCAGTATCTGCTACCGTCTTGGTAATGAGCTTGCTTTTTGCACCCTCTGGATCCTTATACCTAAATTTTACCGTAAATAACTCACCGCTATTATTTTTTAATTCGGTGTTAGTATACTTCAGTGAGTCTATTTCTTTTAAATACTCACTTTCAACTCCTACAGGAATTAGCTCATAAAGAGCTGTAACGGTGTGGCCACTTCCAAGTTCCCCGGCATCCTTTTCATCATCATTAAAATCTTCTGCATTCAATAATCGATTTTCATAACCAATTAATCGGTAGGCCTGGATTTTTGCGGGATTGAATTCTACCTGTATTTTTACATCTTTGGCAATGGTGTGAAGTGTTCCTCCAAACTCAGTTCCCAGAACTCGTCTGGATTCCTGCATGCTATCTATATAAGCGTGGTTGCCATTCCCGGCCTGGGCAAGGCTTTCCAGTTTTGAGTCCTTGTAATTTCCCATTCCAAAACCTAAAGCGGTTAGAAATACACCACTTTCCCTTTTTTCTTCAATTAATTGCTTCATTGCGCTATCACTGCTGCTGCCAATATTAAAATCACCATCTGTTGCGAGAATCACCCTGTTGTTTCCCCCTTCAATAAAGTTCTCTTTTGCAATTTTATAAGCTAATTCTATGCCCTCACCTCCGGCTGTGGAGCCCCCTGCATTTAGGTTATTAATCGCTTCCAGGATCTTTATTTTTTCACTGCCGGGTGTGGATTCTAAAACAACCCCTGCAGCGCCCGCGTAAACCACTATGGCTACCCGATCTTCTTCCCGTAACTGGTTCACCAGGATTTTAAAAGAAGATTTTAGTAAGGGTAATTTGTTAGGGGAATTCATAGAACCTGAAACATCTAATAGGAATGTAAGATTGGATGCCGGGATATCCTCAGTAGGAATGTTTTTACCCTGTACGGCTATTTTCGCGATTTTTGTTTGTTGGTTCCAGGGAGATTTTGCTACCTCTGTATGTATGGCAAAGGGATGTTCATCTTTAGGCCCGGCATAATTGTAGTTGAAATAATTTATCATTTCCTCTATTTTAACGGCGCCTTTGGGTATCTCCTGCCCATTGTTGATCATCCTCCTAATATTGCTGTAAGAAGCACGGTCTACATCTATAGAAAAGGTAGAAAGTGGTGCGGTCTTAACACTCTTGAAGATATTCTCGTTTTTTTCTTTATAAGCTTCTGTGTTAGTTCTATTGTTATAGCCATAGCCAGTCTGTAAACTTGAAGTTCCTCGAATTCTTATCGTTTCTGAAACCGCTACTACTTCTTCGTTCAAAGAAACATTGTCAGGCTCTAAAGAGGCATTAATCACCTTTTTATCTTTAACCTTAACCTCTTTGGTTTTATAACCAATAAAGCTGAAGGTAAGAAGATCTCCTTTTTTAGCTTTAATGCTGTATTTTCCGTCGAAATCGGTTTGTGTCCCGGAATTTGTGCTCTTATTAAGAATGTTAACGCCGGGAAGTGGTGTTGAATTTTCATTACTTACCGTTCCGGTTATTGTCTGTGCCGAAATCGAGTTGCAGAGAAATAGGCTTAAAATAAATAGTAAATTATACTTCATGAATTGAATTTTTTAGGTATTGTAGAAAGTTGATTTTTATTCCTGAACCTGGAAAATTATGGGTAAGGCATAATTTACATTAACAGGCTTTCCGCGTTGTTTGCCTGGTTGCATTTTTGGTAGGGCTTCAATTAGCTTTTTGGCTTCTTCTTCCAGTTTTGGATGTGGCGCTCGTGCCTGTATATTTACGATATCTCCTTCAGTATTTATTTGAAAAAGAATATTGATACGATTTACTCCTGAAAGACCTAATTCACCACCCAGATCCTTATTGAAATTCTTATTTACATAAGTGGTTATTTTTTCACTCATGCAGTTCTTTCTTGCTGTATTATCTTCTAATGCTTCACAACCCGGAAATATTGGTACATCTTCAATTAATGTAAAAGGAACAGTTTCTACTTCTTCATCGGGTTTATGATCAATTATTTCCTCCGGTTCTACAATGTCGTCAAGATTTGCTTCGGTAGACTCAATTTCGTCTTCTTTGGCTTCGGGGTCATCTTTAATGACCTCTATTTCATCTGGAATTACCGGAGCTTTTGGTGGCGGAGTGTTTGCTAACTCGGTAATGGGGATAACTTCTTCTTCAAGATCATTTAAATAGACCTGCTCTTTTGTAAATTCATCCTTGACGTAGGTTTTCCATTCTATTAATAATAAGCTGGCCAGTAAGGCTACAATAAGTCCGAATGATAAAAACAGGTTTGATTTTTTCCGAAGATCGGCTTTGGCATTTTTCTTAGGTTTCATAATAAATTGGATTAATAGTTAGTAAATAAATGATAAGAAACTTAATAGAATGGTTGGTATTTTAAATAACCATCAATTAAAATGCCAAAAAACTAAAAAATATGATTTCAGTTAATATTGAAAAACTGGATATTCAATTCTAAACTTAGAAGTACAATGCTGCTACAATTTTATAGAAAATCCTATCTTTACTAAAAATTTACTCCTATGTATCCAACTGTACAATTCATTCATTCTTATTGGGCTTATTTAGTATTAATAGTTTTATTTGTAGCCTCTATAAATGCAATTATTGGTTATGCTTCTAATAAAGAGTATGGAGCAACTAATTTTAGGATTGCACTTTTCACACTTATCACTTCACATATTCAGCTTTTAATAGGAATAGTTTTATACTTTGTTTCTCCTTATTTTTCAGTACTTCTGGAAGAAGGAATGGGTACGGTAATGCCAGATCCTACTTTGAGACTTTACATTCTGGAACATCCATTAATGATGATTATTGCGGTAACTTTAATTACCATTGGATATTCAAAACACAAGAGTAAACTTACTTCAAAGCCTAAGTTTAAAATCCTTGCTATATTTTATACCTTAGGATTGTTGGTAATGTTATCCCGTATTCCCTGGAACGCCTGGTTTTAAAACTGTATAATTAAATTATTTCTAAGGTTTTACTTTCATCCAATCATCGAGATTTAAAGGCTACGAGGTAATTTATTTATTGTCTCGGTTTGGATTTGAAGAGACTTCTTTAAGCAGGTAAATATAAACCGGAAAATGGTCACTGTAACCGCCCTGATAACCTGAATAGCCGTAACTCCTAAAAGGATAACCTTTATATTGACCTTTCTCAGTAATGAGTTGTTTTTTATTAAAGATACCTGTTTTATAAAACTGAAATGTAGAATAATTTCTCCCGGTTAAACCGCCAGAAACAAGAATCTGATCAAATAAATTCCAGCCATCCCGGTAAGCAAGGGTGCCCATTCCTTTCTTTAGCATTTTTTCCATAGGGTTATATAATTGATGTGGGTTTACTTCATTTTGAGTAGCTACAGTTTTTAATACTTCCTTGAAACTTTTATTGGTGGGATCATCGTTAAAATCGCCCATACTTATAATCTTAGCCAAAGGTTCTTTCTTAAATATGGAATCAAGAATAATTTTATGGTATAGATCCAGTAAAATCAAAGCCAGGCTTTCTGCTTATTACACGCAAATTAAAGATGCTACTGAAATTTCATTTTATTATGCCGATGGACTTTCAGGATTGGGTAGAAATAGCACTACAGCATTCGTGCAAGAGGTTTTAAGCGGAATTGATAAACAACATTTAGGTTTGGAAATGGGAGTTGAGGCCCAATTAACTTCAGCCATAAAATTAAAAGCTGCGGCGGCATTGGGACAATTTGTTTATAGCAATAATCCTGAACTCTATTTAACTTCAGACGATTTTAATGATATGGTAGATTACGGGACTTCTTATTTAAAAAATTACAGGATAGCCGGCGGCCCGCAGAGAGCCGCGCAAATTGGATTTGAATATCGTGACCCCGATTATTGGTGGTTTGGAACTACAATAAATTTTTTCTCCCAGGCTTTTCTGGATGTAAGTCCGTTAACTAGAACTGCGAATTTCCTGAATGATAGCGATGGTCTACCCATTTTGAATTACGATGAAAATGTTGCCGAGAAACTGCTAAAACAAGAACAATTTAAAGATTATATGCTTGTAAATGCCATAGGTGGCAAATCCTGTTTGGTAAAAGGAAAGTTTATCGGCTTCTTTGTGAGTCTCAATAATATTTTTGATAAGCTCTATAAAACCGGTGGCTTCGAGCAATCCCGAAATGCCAATTACCGCACTTTAAAACAAGACCGGGATAGGGAAAACCCCATTTTTGGACCTAAATACTATGGCACCGGTGCTTCCTATTTTGCTATGATTTATGTTAGATTTTAAAATTATAGTTATGAAAAATTTCAATTTAATTGTAACTGTTTTATTCGCTTTTTTAGCTACTTCTTGCGTGAAAACTGATGATTTTCAGCTGCCGGAATCCAAAAATAAAGAGATAAATATTGAAGGAAATATTACCGGAATTTCTGCAGTAAAAAGCAATTTTAATCCAGAAACCGAAGAAATCTATGTTTTTTCTGAAACCAATACGGTAATGGAAGCTTGTGTAGTTTCCAGTGATGAGGGTGGAAATTTTTATAAAGAACTGGTGTTGCAGGATAAACCTGAAAACCCAACTGCTGGCATATTACTTCTGGTAGATGATAATTCGCTTTTTGAAACCTATAATTTTGGAAGGAAAATCTATGTAAAATTAGACGGTCTCGCTTTATGGTCTAACAATGGAGTGCATCAATTAGGAGTTCAAAATAGGGGAGACGTGGTGGCAATCCCACCTTCAAGGATAGACGATCATATTATTAGAACTATGGAAACTGCGGAAATTCTTCCACTACAACTTGAAATTTCAGAATTTAATGAAAGACACGAAAATTTATTTATTAAAGTTAAAAATGTCCAGTTCAATCTAAACCTACTAAGGGAACAGCATCATTATACTTTTGCAGGGGAAATAACCGATGAGTATGATGGTGAAAGGCAGCTGGAAAGTTGCCGTACCGGTGCCAGCGCGATGTTAAGCACCAGTACTTTCTCGGGTTTTAAATCCCTTTATTTGCCTGAAAATTCCGGAAGCGTAAAGGGGATTCTAACCCGTAATTTTTACGATGATTATTTTGTGATCGCGGTAAATTCACCCGATGATTTTAATTTTGATGAAGATCGATGCGACCCCGAATTTCTTAAATGTGAGGGTGATAATATAAGGGGTGGTTCCCTCATTTTCGAAGAAAATTTCATTAATATAGCAAGTCTTTCTGCATTAGAAAATAATGGATGGACTAACATAAATGTAAACGGCGGCAAAGCATTTGAACCGGGAACATTTGACGGGAATAGGTATATTCGGGTTTCAGCATATAATACCGAAGAAACCCCTATGGAAGTCTGGCTGGTGAGTCCGCCAATAGATTTGGATGAAGTTTCAGAAGCAAATTTATCTTTTGAGATTATGTCTTCTTATGATAATGCAACCATTCTAAGCGTGCTCGTTACAGAGGAATTTACCGGGAATGTCCTAACCACGAATTGGAGGCCGGTAGATGCTGTAATTCCTATAGGCCCAACTAATCAATACGGAAAAAGATTTGTAAAAAGTGAAATAGATATTACCTGCTTAAAGGGAGATATCCATTTCGCCTTTAGATATTTAGGTGCTGCACCAGATAAAAGCACAACTTATCATATTGATAACATACGAATAAGCGGGAATTGAGTAAATTGGGAGATTATTTAAACTCGGCGCATGAAGCAAAAATTACTCTTTTTATTCTTGATAATTACATCTTTAAGCTCTGCTCAACATTCCCAGGATTTTGCCGGAAATTGGTTCTGGAAATCTCCAGACGGCCAGAATACCATGGAATTAGAACTGGAGTATGAAAGCCAGGGAAGTATTAAAGGTAATCATTGCGTGATCTTCTCACAGGGTGAAAATACCGATTGTAAAAGAAAAAATGGAAATTCGTTTACAATCAATTTGGTTAAAATCGCTGAAGGTGTTTACGACGGAACTATAGAAAGTGCCGTAAGTTATACTTCAGGAAAAATACGTTTGCAATATATAGACAGTGAAAAAGCTATTCGTTTTTATCTAAAAGAAGTGCCTCCCGGAGAATTCTATATGCCCAAGGAGGCTTTTTTAGTTAGATAATTTATTTTTGATAAGCTTCGCTGTAAGGCGACCAGATTTCATAAATAGGATCTCCTTTAGAGCTTTTGCCTTTATGATGCCATTTGCCATTTTTAACTTCATATTGAAACTCTAAACTTGCTCCTACACGGCTGGCATCTCGTGAAAAGAATTCAATATTTTCAGTATATTTTCCATTTTCTGCAGAATAAGTTCCTCCACCCGTTCCATTAAATTCTTTGGTAGCCGAATTAAAGGCGATCCATTGAAACCTTCCACCGCTTAAAATTTTTACCGTGCGCCTGTCACCTGGGGTCATCGTACTCATTTCCCCGTTTCTTTCACGGCCGGTAATTACCCAGTTTCCTGTTAAAGCATCTGATTTATCTGAAACACGTTCCCATATTTTAGTAGTATTTCCGTCAGAAATTTCCATCTTGTTTTCACCTTCCCAGGTAATATTATATTCCCGTTCAGTCCCAATGTTTTCGGCATCGTAGGTGTCAAAATCCCGGATTTCGGTAAGGGTTTCATCTTCCAGGCTAAGTTCGCCTCCCGCAGCGCCTAAAAATTCATTATTACTTAAATTTTTAGAACCCAGGGCAAAATAACCGTCCTGAACTATTTTAATCACTTCACGATCGCTCACCGTTTCACCGTTTTTTTGAATTAGTTTCCAGGCGCCATCAAGCTCCTGAGCTCCCATTATTCCGAAGAAAAAAAGTAAGGGTAATAAGATTAATTTTTTCATTGTAGTAAATTATTGGTATACCCTAATTTACTGAAAATACCAATAAAAAGCCCCGAAATTTTCGGGGCTGTATACTTTTATTTTTCTTCTCCGTATTTATCATATTCCGGATATAGGAAGTTGTTATAGGGAAAACGGGTAATATGAATTTTACGAACAGCTTCATAAACTTTTCTGCGGAAATCTTCCATATTCTCTTTATTCAAAGCAGATATGAACAGAACGTTATCTCCCATTTTATTCATCCAGGTTTGCTTCCATTCTTTCAACGTATAATGCGCTTTTGTCCTTTCGGTCATTAAATCATCATCTTCAATTTCTTCAGCTTCATATTGATCAATTTTATTAAAAACCATAATCGTTGGTTTGTCATTACTCTTAATCTCACTCATAATCTGGTTAACCGATTCTATGTGATCTTCAAAGTTAGGGTGAGAAATATCTACCACGTGAAGTAATAAATCGGCTTCTCTAACTTCATCTAAGGTAGATTTAAAAGACTCTACTAGTTGTGTAGGCAACTTCCTTATAAATCCTACCGTATCGGTTAAAAGGAAGGGTAAATTTCGAATTACCACTTTTCTTACCGTAGTATCCAAGGTTGCGAAAAGTTTATTTTCGGCAAAAACCTCACTTTTACTAATGGTATTCATTAAAGTAGATTTCCCAACATTGGTGTAACCTACCAGTGCAACCCTTACCAACTGCCCGCGGTTACCACGCTGCACCTCCATTTGTTTGTCTATGGTTTCAAGTTTTTTCTTTAATAGGGAAATTTTGTCTCTAACAATCCTACGGTCAGTTTCAATTTCTGTTTCCCCTGGCCCACGCATTCCAATACCACCACGCTGGCGTTCAAGGTGAGTCCACATTCCCGCAAGTCTCGGTAATAAATATTCATATTGGGCAAGTTCTACCTGCGTTCTCGCGTAACTGGTTTGTGCGCGTTGAGCAAAAATATCGAGGATAAGTGTAGTTCTATCTAAAACTTTACATTTCAGGATTTTCTCAATATTTTTCTGTTGAGCAGGAGAAAGTTCATCATCAAAAATAGCGGTGCCTACGTCATTTTCATCTACGAACTGTTTAAGCTCGTTCATCTTCCCTGTCCCTATAAAAGTTTTTGGATTGGGTTTATCCATATTCTGGCTAAAACGCTTTATCACTTCCCCGCCTGCGGTATAGGTAAGGAATTCTAATTCGTCCAGGTATTCTTCTAATTTATCATGCCCCTGCTCTTTGGTTACAATACCAATTAGAACAGCTTTCTCGTGGGTTAGGTCGGTTTTTTCAATCATAAATACAAAGTTACACAATAGATTGCTACTGCGATTTTTGCGGAAATTATTTCAACATATATTTAACTAAAATAGGCTCATAAACAACAAACCCGCCGGAAAAGGCAGGTTGTATTTTTAATTTTGTGGTGGTTTTGTCTTCACTTTCAACTCGTTTCAGTATTTAAATAATCAAAATAACTACGGAAACAAGTTCAGCATAAATTATGGGTTTGTTATTGGTTAAAATCCATAATTAAACCCTAAACCAAAAACTTCTCTAATTTGAAAACCTTTTACTGCATTGTCGTCGTAAATAGCCTGGAAAATAAGGTTTGTAGAAAGATAATCGTTAATCTTCATTTTCATGTTCATCGTATAATCGATATCTACGTTTTGAGGATCTTCCAAATAGTTGGAGTAGAGGTTAATTAAATTCTCCATAGTTACATTCTCAATTATATCGAATTGCGCGTAACCCGAAACCGATGCACCAAGTTCAAAACGCATGGCTTTCCCTGCATCTACACCAAAATAATCACCATCTACATAATCTGGACCTGAAGTAAAATCTTTATCTACAAAGACCATTCTTCCCGTAGCCGGTGCAAGATTTATATAGAAATTTTCACTTTTTTTCCACATCATACCGGGACCAAATTGAAGGTAAGCGGGAGATAGAAAATTGGTATATTCACTTCGGGTTGTTTGGCCGCTTTCAGGGTCTTCGCCGAATTTATAGCCCTTTGTAATTTGCGTTCTAAAATTAAGAAAAAGCGAATAATACCAGTTTGATTCCTGTACCTGCTTTCCCGCAATCGAATTAAATTCTAAGCGGTCACTTGTTTTCCTGGCAAATTCGTCACTTCGCTGTTTAGTCATCCCATAATCAAGGAGCAATTTATTATCCCAGGTAAAATCGTCTTTTAAATAATTAAAATCGTAATCAAAAAGAAGGTTTCCAGCAATATTGGAAGTTCCACCGCCCGTCCACTCTTCATTAAAGGCTGACTGATTAAAAAGAATGGCTATGTTTCCTTCTTTTGTCCATCCTTGTTTTTGTTCTTTCTCTTCTTCCTGAGCCGATAAATTAAAAATCCCGCCACAAAGGGCGAGAGCAAATAATAATTTTTTCATTTTGTTTATAATTTAGGATCCCTATCTGGATGTTTACCACTATTTTGTATTTACTTCCTGCGTTTTGCTAATTGTAGCAGTATACATCCAGAGGGTTCAACTTAATTTTTTGGTTTTTTATACAATGGTACCGACGAGCAAGCCTCACCATACATTAAACTTTTAACTACCGGTTGCAGTTTTTCTATTAAAAGTAAATAGGCATTTTTTGGAACCGGTTTGTGAGAGCAGCCTTTAACGATCACAGGTTTATCTGTAAGATTACTAACATCCATTTTATTAATAGCTTCGGTATAAAGTACGGTTTCCAAAGTTTCCAGGTCACCGGTGATTACTTTTTTTGCATATGGCTGTAAATAAGTAGCCAATAACATATATGCCCAGGCAGGGATTATTGCATCGCTGGAGCAGGTAAGGGCTATAAATTTATCCTGGTATTGACTCCAGTCGTGGTTTTTGGCCTGTTCTCTAAATTCTCCTTCCCGCAGCACGAAACCTTCCAGAAGCCAGTCTTTTACATCAAACAATACGCGTTCCCCCTCAGGATAATAATCCTCCAGGTTAAAGGTAATAAGTTTACTGTTGGCTATTCGGTTTACTATTTCTTCGGCCATAAAATGGGTTAAGTGTTAATGGTTAAAATTTAATAAACATTTAAAGTAAAAGTTTTTATTCCCCTTTGGGAGCCAAGGGACTTTTATAAAAGACCTAATTCCAGTTTTGCTTCCTCGCTAATAAGGTCCTGATTCCACGGCGGATCGAAAGTAATTTCTACTTCTGCATCTTTTACCGTATCTATAGAAGCTACCCTCTCCTTTACTTCCTGCGGCAAACTCTCTGCTACAGGGCAGTTTGGTGTGGTTAAGGTCATTAATATTTTCACTTCGTGATCGGTATTTACCATTACGTCGTAAATAAGGCCTAATTCGTAAATATCTACCGGGATTTCTGGATCATAAATAGTTTTTAAAACCTTTACGATCTTTTCTCCTAATTCCTGTGTGTCTATTTCCTGTTCCATTTTAATTAAGTTGTGTTTGGTATGCTACAGCATACATTTTAAGTTGTTTGATCATACTCACCAAACCATTGGCGCGGGTAGGAGACAAGTGCTCTTTAAGGCCAATTTCATCAATAAATTTCGTGTCGGCTTCAATAATTGCTGAAGGATGATGATTGGAAAATGCCCTAATTAAAATGGCTACAATTCCCTTGGTAATAATCGCATCACTATCGGCCGTAAAAACCAATTTCTCATCTTCAAGTTCAGCGTGAACCCACACTTTACTTTGACAACCTTTAATAAGGTTTTCGTCTATTTTATATTTTTCGTCTATAAGCGGAAGCGCTTTTCCAAGCTCTATCATATACTCATAACGCTGCATCCAGTCCTCGAACATTGCAAATTCGTCTACAATTTCTTGCTGTATTTCCTGTATCGTTTTACTCACTATCTTCTGTTTTTTGCAGGTTTAAAAGCTCCTGATTTTCTTTAGATAAAAATATTAAATCTTTATCGCTAATTCTAACATTTCTAATTTCGGGAATTACTTCATTCATAATCTCTTCATATTCCATTTGCCCTTCGCAGTACATTTTGGTTCCCAACGGCGGATTGAATTTCACGATAGAATCCTGAATTTTATAGGTGGCTACAAAATTGTTGCAACCGGTTTTTCCCGATAACCTTTTTTCTGTACCATTAAAATTTAAAATGAAACCTTCTGCAGAAATATCTTCTCCATCCATTTCTACTAAATTATAATCGCCACTTAGTGAATTCAGGTCTGCTGGATCTTCTGAAATTTTTTCTTCTGAATTTCCGCAGGAAATCATTAAAAATGCGCTGAATATAAATAAGATCTTTTTCATTTAATATATTTAGGAAAGCATTGATTTTGCTTTTATAACTGCATCAATAAACCGGTCTATTTCTTCTTTGGTATTATAAAACGAAAAAGAAGCCCGAACAGTACCTGGAATTTTATAAAAATCCATAATAGGCTGTGCGCAATGGTGGCCGGTCCTTACCGCGACCCCCATTTTATCTACGAGCGTCCCAATATCATACGGATGAAGCCCTTCAATATTAAAGGAAATAACTGCGGTCTTTTCTCTTGAAGTCCCGTAGAGTTTCATCCCTTCAATTTCCTGAAGTTTTAAAGTAGCATAATCCAACAATTCTTCCTCGTAACGGGAAATTGCTTCAAAACCAATACTATTCATATAATCTATAGCTGCGCCAAAAGCAATGCCACCACAGATATTAGGCGTACCCGCTTCAAATTTATGAGGAAGACCGGCATAAGTTGTTTTTTCAAAGCTTACCGTAGCAATCATTTCGCCACCACCCTGGTAGGGGGGGAGTTTATTCAGCCATTCTTCTTTGCCATATAAAACGCCAACACCTGTTGGGCCACACATTTTATGTGCAGAAACCACATAGAAATCCACATCTAATGCCTGTACATCTGCCTTAATATGCGGGGCAGCTTGCGCGCCATCTATTAAAACGGCTGCGCCTTTCTCGTGGGCTCTATCTATAATCTTTTTAATAGGATTTATGGTTCCCAAAGCGTTTGAAACGTGGTTTAGGAAAACCATTTTTGTTTTTTCTGAAAGCAATTCTTCAAAAGATTCGTAAATAAGTTCTCCCTGTTCGTTCATAGGAATAACTTTCAGTTTTGCACCAGTTTTTTCGCAAAGCATTTGCCAGGGCACAATATTGGAATGATGCTCTAATGCTGAAACCAGGATTTCATCGCCTTCTTTTAGAATAGATGAAAAACCACTTGCCACGAGGTTAATCCCGTGCGTAGTTCCTGATGTAAAAATGATCTCATGAGATTTTCCAGCATTAAAATGTTGCTGAATTTTTTTCCTGGCACCTTCATATTTGTCGGTTGCTTCCTGAGACAGGCTGTGCACACCGCGGTGAATGTTGGCATTGTAATTAGAATAATAATCTACAATAGCATACATTACCTGTTTCGGCGTTTGCGAAGTTGCTGCGTTGTCAAAATAAACCAGGGGGTAACCATTAACTTCCCTATTTAGGATAGGGAAGTCTTTTCTAATTTCGTCAACGTTAAATGCTATATTATTAGTAGCAATGCTCATTTTTATATTTATTTGAGGATTCTATTAAAGCTACTTTTAATAGCGATTTACAGGTTGAATCCTAATTCTACGCCCAATTTAAGGGCTATAAGTTTATTGATTCTCTTCTTAATCTCTGGAATTTTTACACTTTCCAATACATTATTGGCAAATGCATACATTAAAAGTCCGCTGGCTTCTTTTCTTGGAATACCACGAGATTGAAGATAGAATAATGCTTCTTCGTCTAACTGTCCAATAGTACAACCGTGGCTACATTTTACATCGTCTGCAAAAATTTCCAGCTGAGGTTTTGAGTTTATGGTTGCTTTATCGTTTAATAAAACATTATTGTTAGACTGGTAAGCATTTGTTTTTTGCGCTTCTTTTTCAACCACTACTTTCCCGTTGAAAACACCAACCGATTTTTCATCAAAAATACCTTTGTAATCCTGGTGCGATTCACAATTTGGTTCTATGTGATGTACCAAAGTATTATGATCTACGTGTTGTTTTCCTTCAATAATGGTAACACCTTTCATAGTAGAATCTATGCGTTCCCCTCTTTGATAAAAATTAAGGTTGTTACGCGTTAATTTTCCGCCAAGAGAAAAAGTATGTACAGAGCAAAAACTTTCAGATTTCTGTTCTATGTAGGTATTATCAATTAAAGACGCCGAAAGTTTGTCGTTCTGAATCTTATAATAATCTACTATAGCACGTTTATCAGCAAAAATTTCGGTAACCGAATTAGTAAGCACCGGTTGATCTGTTAAACTTTGGTGACGCTCAATAATCTGGCAATGGGAATTTTCGTCTACCACAATTAAATTACGAGGCTGCACTAATAAAGAAGATTCGTTTCCGGTAGAGAAATTAATGATCTGAATTGGTTTATCGGCCATCGTATTCTTGTGAATATGAATAAAAGCCCCTTCTTTGGTAAAAGCAGTATTCAACGAATTTAGTCCATTTTTTGGAGCAATTTTGTTGAAATAATTATCAATTACCGGTTTGTAAAGATCTTTATTTAAAGCCGAAGACATTAAGCAAACATCAATCTTATCATGCGTAGTGCTAGATAAGTGTGATGAGTAAATACCATCTATAAACACTAAATCGTAAGTATCTATCTCGTGGATAAAATACTTTTTAATGTCTTTATATTCAAGCGTATTTTCCTGTTTTGGAAAAAGACTATAATCTTCCTTTAAAATTGATTTAAGGGAAGTATATTTATAATCTTCCTGCTTTCGGTTTGGGAAACCTATAGTTTCAAAATCCTTAATCGCCTGATTTCTTATTTTATGAAGATCATCGTTAGAACCTGTGTACTCTTCTTCAAAAGCCAGGAAAGATGATACTAATTTCTCTTTTAATTCCATGATAATGTATTTTGTCTTTCCCGCGTAAGCGGGAAACTTGACCAGTCTTCAAAAAGACTAAAATAGCTTTTCTTACTTTTTTCGAAATAAGTTATTAAACCGCTTTTTCGGCTTTAACCCATTCGTAACCTCTTTCTTCCAGCTCGAGTGCAAGTTCTTTACCGCCAGATTTCACTATTTTACCGTCTATCATTACGTGAACTACATCTGGTACAATATAGTTAAGCAAACGCTGGTAGTGAGTAATTAGCAAAACTGCGTTGTCTTTGCTTCTTAATTTGTTTACCCCGTCGGCAACAATTTTAAGGGCATCAATATCCAAACCTGAATCGGTTTCATCAAGAATAGCCAATTTTGGTTCTAACATTGCCATTTGGAAGATTTCATTTCTTTTCTTTTCTCCACCTGAAAACCCATCATTTAAAGATCTTGACAAAAATTTACGGTCAATTTCCAAACTTTCAGATTTCTCTCTAATCTTTTTCAGCATTTCATTTGCCGGCATATCTTCCAGTCCATTAGCTTTTCTATGAGCGTTAATGGCGGTTTTCATAAAATTGGTAACTGAAACTCCAGGAATTTCCACCGGATATTGAAAAGAAAGAAAGATACCTTTATGAGCTCTTTCTTCAGGATCCATTTCTGAAATCTCTGTGTTTTCAAAAATAATTTCTCCCTGGGTTTGTTCAAATTCCTCTTTTCCCGCAATTACCGAAGAAAGTGTACTTTTTCCTGAACCATTAGGTCCCATAATAGCGTGAACTTCTCCGGGATTAATATCAAGATTAATTCCTTTTAAGATTTCTTTATCTTCTATACTTGCGTGTAAATTCTTTATTTGTAGCATAAATTATCTGTATGCATCCCGAATAAATTTGGGATTGGTTTATTATTCTTCTTCCTGTTCTTCTAAAGCCTTCTCAGACTCCAGAATTTCTATAATTTCTCTTATTTCTATATTCTCATCCCAGCCTTCCTGTCTTGGGTTGGGCACAATTTTTCCTTTAACTTTTACTGGAACCATATCGAATTCTTCCTTCTGAAATGGTTGTACCTGCTCGGCGAGTACTTTAGACATCGAGTCTATAGTTACACCATAAACAAAATCGCTTCCTCTTAAAATTGCTGCATCGCCGGCATAAATAAATTCACCGGTTAGCGTTTGAATACTATCGGGAACTTTTTCTGCTTCAGGCTGGTTCATTAGATCCTGGCGGCCTTCGTCCTGACAGGAAAAAGCCGTAAAAGCAAGGCTAAGAATTAGTAAAAACTTCTTCATTTCTTCAATCTTCATTCGCCCAAATTATCCTACAGATCCTTCCAGAGAAATTTCTAATAGTTTTTGTGCTTCCACTGCAAACTCCATAGGTAGTTTGTTCAATACCTCTTTACTAAACCCGTTAACAATAAGAGCAATAGCTTTCTCGGTATCAATACCACGTTGGTTACAGTAGAAAATTTGGTCTTCTCCAATTTTACTTGTGGTGGCTTCGTGTTCTACCTGCCCGCTTTTGTTTTTAACTTCAATATATGGGAAGGTATGCGCGCCACATTTATTTCCCATTAAGAGGGAATCACATTGTGAAAAGTTACGGGCATTTTCAGCTCTGCCGTTTATTTGCACGAGTCCGCGATAAGAGTTTTGCGACTGTCCCGCTGAAATACCTTTAGAGATAATGGTACTCTTGGTATTTTTACCAAGGTGAACCATTTTTGTACCGGTATCTGCCTGCTGGTGGTTGTTGGTAACCGCGATTGAATAAAATTCACCAATAGAATTATCTCCTTTTAAAATACAGGATGGATATTTCCAGGTTACTGCAGATCCCGTTTCAACTTGCGTCCAGGAAATCTTAGCTCCTTTTTCACAAAGTCCACGTTTGGTTACGAAGTTATAAACTCCTCCTTTTCCTTCTTTACTTCCCGGGAACCAGTTCTGTACAGTACTGTACTTAATTTCGGCATCATCTAATGCTATAAGTTCTACAACCGCCGCGTGTAATTGATTTTCGTCACGGGTAGGTGCGGTACAACCTTCAAGATAACTAACATAACTTCCCGGTTCTGCAACTACAAGCGTACGCTCAAATTGCCCGGTACCAGCCTGGTTAATTCTAAAATACGTTGAAAGTTCCATTGGGCATCTAACGCCTTTTGGAATGTAGCAAAATGAACCATCACTAAATACTGCAGAATTTAATGCTGCGTAAAAGTTATCGGTTGTAGGTACTACTGAGCCTATGTATTTTTTAACAAGCTCAGGATGTTCCCTGATTGCTTCTGAAATTGAACAAAAAATAATTCCTTTTTCAGCTAGCGTCTTTTTAAATGTTGTGGTTACAGAAACAGAATCCATAACTACATCTACAGCAACACCGGCAAGTTTTTTCTGTTCGTCTACAGAAATTCCAAGCTTTTTAAAAGTATCCAACAATTCTGGATCTACTTCGTCTAAACTCTCGTATTTAGGTTTTTTATTAGGAGCCGAATAGTAAGAAATATTCTGAAAATTTGGCTTTTCGTAATGCACGTTAGCCCATTCAGGTTCTTTCATGGTTTTCCAATGGCGATATGCTTTTAGTCGCCATTCAGTCATCCATTCCGGTTCTTCTTTCTTTTTGGAGATCGCTCTAACAATATCTTCATTTAATCCCACAGGAAATGTATCCGATTCAATGTCGGTATAAAACCCGTACTCATATTCTTTCGTTTCGAGCTCTTTTTTTAAATCATCTTCAGTATATGCCATCTCTTATTTATTCAAAAATATTTAAGGTTCAAAAGTTTAAAAATTTCGAGGTTTAATCTTTATTTTTAAATTCTGTTCCTTTTAATTAATTACAGAGAAAAACTTTCTCCGCATCCACAGGTTCTTTGGGCGTTAGGATTATTAAATACAAATCCCTTGCCGTTTAATCCGCCAGAAAATTCTAAAACAGTTCCTGCCAGGTATAATACGCTGCGTTTATCTACTACTATTTTTATATCGTTGTCTTCAAAAAGTTTGTCATCTTCGGCCTTGGATTTGTCAAAATTTAACTCATAAGACAAACCAGAGCAGCCTCCGCTTTTCACACCTACCCGAACAAAGTCTTTCATATTGTCAAAACCCTCTTCACTCATAAGTGTGGCAATCTTTTTTTTAGCGCTTTCGCTTACTTTTATCATAGCTTAAAAAGATTAATTCTAAATTGGGTACAAATATACTATAAAACAAGCGGTTTACCATAGCGCTGGTATATGTTTTAAGAATACATTGATAAGTCCTGCCAATTCTAATTTTTGAAAGGTCAATTGCTTTTAAATAACTGAAAATTAAAGCATTTAGTGTTTATTTTCAATTCTTTCTGAAATAAATAAACCGTCGTTTTTTTAATCTATGCCTATCTTTATAATGGCAGTTGAATAATATTCAGTTATTTTGCAAATTAAAATAATTAGTTATGTTTCAGGATAGTCAGGATATGCGCACAAACCTTTCAGAATTAGGTGAATTTGGATTAATAGATCATCTTACCAAAGGTTTTGAACCCAAACTTTCTTCAACTGTAAAAGCCATTGGCGACGATGCTGCAGTATTAAATTTTGAAAATAAACACACCGTAGTAACTACAGATCTTTTGGTGGAAGGTGTTCATTTTGATTTGGCTTATATGCCTCTTAAACATTTGGGGTATAAGGCGGTAATGGTAAATGCTTCAGATGTTTACGCAATGAATGCTAAAGCCACCCAAATCACTGTTTCTATAGCAGCTTCAAACAGGTTTCCGGTAGAAGCGCTGGAAGAATTATATTCGGGTATTGAACTTGCTGCGAAATTATATAATATTGATGTGGTAGGTGGTGATACTACTTCTTCAACTTCAGGCTTATTAATTAGTATCACCGCACTCGGCATTGCTGACAAAGAAGATATTGTTTACCGTAGCGGTGCTAAACCAAATGATTTGCTTGTGGTGACCGGCGATCTTGGTGCGGCTTATATGGGTCTGCAAATTTTAGAGCGTGAAAAAGAGGTTTTTAAAGCCAATCCGAACGCCCAACCAGATCTGGATCCTTATACTTATTTAATTGAAAGACAATTGAAGCCGGAAGCAAGAAAAGATATTGCGCCTTTATTGAAGGAACTTGGTGTAAAACCAACTTCTATGATAGATATTAGCGACGGACTCTCCTCTGAAATCATCCATTTATGTAAAAATTCTCAGGTTGGTGCAAATTTATATGAAGAGAAAATTCCGCTAGACCCGGCAGTGATTTCGGTTTGTGAGGAGTTTGATATAGATAGTACTACTATTGCTTTAAGTGGTGGCGAAGATTACGAATTACTTTTCACTATTTCCCAGGAAGATTATGATAAAATAAAAGCAAATCCTAACTTAACCGTAATAGGCCATATGGCAGAGGAAAAAGAAGGAATGCATTTAATAACGCGTGCAAACCAGAAGTTGCCACTAATTGCAAGAGGCTGGAATTCTATGGAAGATAAAAATGAAAAATCTGAGAAAAAGGAATAAATTTCCGGGAATTTAATTCCGAAATAAATGCTTAAGAAGCGTGAGCGTAATGCTTACGCTTTCTTTTTTGGTGTATTTTGGAAATATAATCGTTGGTTTCTTTGAATTTTGGGGTTAAGCGAGCCAAAAAACCATTTGCGGTATCGGTCATTTCCATGCCGCATTTCTCGCATTTGTATTCGTGAACGTGATCTGTAACATTTTTAGACACGCGTAATTTATGCCCGAAAATGCTGCAAAGAACTCTTCCGAATGAAAATCTAGTAGGGTGTTTTTCTTTCATAAAAGCTTGATTTTCTTATTTCTGAAAGTCTAAAGTATAAAAAAAAGTTAAACTTTCGACAAAAAGTTAAAATTTATCGACAAATTGCAAAATTTTAAAGAGTTCATTTTTATCTTCCAAAAAGGCTAAATGACCACCCGGAAGACTTTCAAACTCACTTCCACAACGTTTAGCTATGACTTTTATTGTGTTAAAATCCATAACAGGATCATTTTTTCCTGCAATCACAATTTTTTGTCCTTTAAAATTTGCAAAAAGCCCGGTGTGATCTGTACGAATTTTCATTCCTTTAATTGCAGCGTAGATTCCTTCAGTAGAAAACTTAAGAGCGCGATTTTTTAATTCTTCAATTTGAGGTTTGAATAATTTATTATTTGCTGGCCTCAATAAATTTGAGATAGCCATACTTACAAAAGCCCTTTTGTTTTTTAGAACCAAAGCAGCCGCGCGGTCGCGATTTGCTTTTCGTTCTTCAGAATCTGCCTGCGGAGTAGAATTTACCAACACCAGACTGTTGCACATTGTAGGAAAAATATTTTGAAATTCCAAACTCACATAGCCACCCATAGAATGACCTGCAAAAGAAGCCTGTTGAATATCAAGCTCGTCCAAAACCGCTTTTACTGCTTTTGCCATTTCAGCCATCGTGTGCACTTCTACAATATTCCCAGATTCACCGTGCCCGGGGAGGTCTATGCAAATAACCTTTCGCTTTGCTGATAGTTCTACCACAAAATCCTGCCATATTTCTTTAGACTCTAAAAAGCCATGCAAGAGAACTAGAGGATTTCCTGTTCCCTGTGAGGTAAAAGAAATAGGTGTGTTTTTATAGGTTGTTTTCATTAGTGCTTAAAATAGAAAAAGCCACGAATTCACAAAATAATTCTTGCATTCGTGGCTTTGGTTTTAAATCGTCATCCTGAACTGGTTTCAGGATCTTTCATTATTCTGGTAGATCTCATATTTGAATCTGAAACAAGTTCAGATACGTAAAAAGTAATTGACCTATTCTATTAAGAATTCATAATATCCTCAATCTCCTCAATTTCAATTGGGATATTGCGCATTAAGTTGAAAGGCTCGCCTTCTGGCTGAATTACCACATCATCTTCCAAACGAATTCCGAAACCTTCATCGGGTAAATAAATTCCCGGTTCTACGGTGAAAACCTGGTTGGGCTTCATGGGTTCGGTTAAAATCCCGTAATCGTGGGTGTCTAATCCAATATTATGCGCGGTCCCGTGCATAAAATATTTTTTATATGCAGGCCATTTTGGGTCTTCATTTTGAACATCGGCTTTATCCAATAAGCCATGATCTAGTAATTCTGATGTCATTAATTTACCGACTTCTTTATGGTATTCTGCCCATATTGTTCCGGGAACCAACCATTTTGTAGCTTCTTTTTTAACCTTATTTACAGTGTTGTAAATCTGTTTCTGTCTATCAGAAAACTTTCCTGAAACCGGAATAGTTCTGGTCATATCACTGGAATAATTGGCATATTCTGCCCCGGTGTCTAAAAGGATTAAATCTCCTTCTTTACATTGTTGGTTATTCTCGGTATAATGCAGTACGTTGGCGTTATTTCCACTGGCAATAATTGGAGTGTAAGCGAATCCGCGGCTACGGTTTCTAATCATTTCATGCCAGTATTCGGCTTCAATTTCGTGTTCCCACACTCCGGGTTTTGTGAATTTTAATGCCCTGCGGAAAGCTTTTTCGGTAATATCGCAAGCTTTTTGCATTAGATCCAGCTCAATAGGGTCTTTTACTGAACGTAGACGCTGCAAAATAGGATTACTTTTCGCTACCTGGTGTGCAGGATATTTTTCTTTACACCATTTTATAAATCTTTCGTCACGAGTTTCGGTTTGTACATTCGCACGATAATGCTCGTTGGTATTGAAATATACTGTCTCGCATTGGGACATTACTTCAAAGAAAATCTTCTCAAAATCCTGAAGCCAGTAAACCGTTTCTATACCGCTAACTTCTAAAGCTTTTTCCTTATCTAATTTTGCGCCTTCCCAAACTGCGATATGCGGATTAGTTTCCGTAAGAAATAAAATCTCACGATGCTCCGGTTTTGGGGCATCCGGGAAAAGCACCAAAATTGCTTCCTCCTGGTCTACACCGCTTAAATAAAATAAATCCCTGTTTTGCTGAAAAGGCATGGTGCTATCGGCACCAATCGGGTAAATATCGTTAGCATTAAAAACCGCAAGGCTGTTAGGCTTCATTCCAGCCGTAAAGCTTTTTCGGTTTTTTATAAATAATTTACTGTCTATTTGATCGTATTTCATTTGTTTATATTTTAAACCTCGCAGGTTTCCAAAACCTGTGAGGTTTGTTCGTTTGTAAAGTCTTCCTGCAAAGTTATCATTATCTCCCAGAGGAAAAAACCTCCAGGCAAGCCTATAAGTATTATCTGGAACTATAACTTGATTTCGAGACAAATCCTGGTTTACTCATATAAACCCAAACGGTTTTTAAGCTCTAGATTTTTCTTTTGTAATTTTTTCACCTGCCTTAATAAATGCTGAATTGCTTCAAGCCCTTCCAAATTTATATCGAGGTCGTAATGCAAACGCCATAGCCTCTCAAATTCTGAAATCTCATCGCAATGCACATACTCTGTGTCTTCTACGGTAATAATTTCTATCAAACCGCTTTCGTAAAGCGAACTAACAAAAGTGCGTTTCACTTTATACCTTGCGCAAATCTCATCGGTTGGTATTAAATCTTCTAAATTCATGAGCGTAATTTTTGAAGTTCTTGAAACAGTTCTCTTTCTCTCGCGCTTAAGTTTGTCGGCATTTTTACATCATAAGTGATAATTAAATCTCCAAACTGATTTTCCTTTTTATATTTCGGAAAGCCTTTGCCTTTTAATTTCACTTTAGTTCCGGGTTGGGTTTCAGGCTTTACTTTTAACTTAACTTTTCCGCCAAAAGTGTCTACGGTGAGTTCCCCGCCAAGTAAAGCGGTATATAAATCCAGGTTTACAGTGCAGAATAAATTCTCTTTTTCTCTTTTGAATTTTGTGTTGTTTGCAATATTAAAAGTGATATAAAGATCGCCTTTAGGGCCACCCTGAACGCCCGGCCCGCCGTGACCTTTAATCTTAATGGTTTGCCCATTCTCAACTCCGGCGGGTATTGTAAGTCGGATATTTTTCCCATTTACCGTTAGCGTTTGTTTGTGACTGGTATACACATCGCTTAGGTTTAGCTGAAGTTCAGCATTAAAATCCTGGCCTTTAAAATGACGGCCGCGGCCTGAACCGTGAGCTCTTGCGCCACTGCCAAACATTTCTTCAAAGAAGTCTGAAAAAGTATCATCGTCAAAATTTCCTGAATAGGAATAGCCGCCCTGGCCGCCACCAAATCCGCCGCCCGAGTAAGCTCTGCCGCCAGAAGCTTGCTGTTGTTTTTTAGCTTCTTCGTAAGCATCGGCGTGTTGCCAGTCTTTCCCGTATTGGTCGTATTTCTTACGTTTTTCGGGATCGCTCAAAACTTCGTTGGCTTCGTTTATTTGCTGAAACCTGAGCTGAGCTTCCTTATTATTGGGGTTGAGATCTGGGTGATATTTCCTGGCCAGCTTCCGGTAGGCTTTTTTAATATCAGCCTGGCTGGCAGATTTATCTAATTCCAGCAATTTGTAGTAGTCTATAAAATCCATGAAAACTTATGAATTAATGTTGAAATTCTATCTCCTGAAATTACTAAAAAGCTGGCTTAGTTCCCATTAAGTTTTTGCAAAATCGGAGAAATTAGGAGAAATTCAACCAAAAGGTGATTTTCGCAATCTTCAAGTTTGGGAATAATATTTTTAATGTTTCCCGAAAATTCTACTCGAGTTTACTCCGAAGTAGTTTACTGCTGAAATTAAATTGTAATTATTATTAAAAATTATTTTTAATATGAAGTTAATATTCAATTTTAAATTTTCATATGTAATCAGATATACTCTATTAGCTTTTTTTATGAAATATTTATTCAATATTTGTTTCAATATTAATACTTAAAACTTTAATGCTGTGTGTGGAATTGTTTGTGCATTCGATTTAAAAGAGAAGTCTGAAGACTTAAGACCTCAAATATTAGAAATGGCTAAATGTTTAAGACATCGTGGCCCAGACTGGAGTGGAATTTATAGTGATGAAAAAGCGATTTTGGCGCATGAGCGTCTGGCTATTGTAGATCCTATTTCTGGTGGACAACCATTATTATCTGATGATAAACAGCTAGTGCTTGCTGCAAATGGCGAGATCTATAATCATAAAGAATTAAGAAGTCAGTTTCCAAATTATAATTTTCAAACAAAATCTGATTGTGAGGTTATCCTTGCGCTCTATAAAGAAAAAGGAGATAGCTTTTTAGATGAATTAAACGGGATTTTTGGTTTTGCTATTTATGATGCTGAGAATGATGAGTATTTTATTGCTCGAGATCATATGGGGATTATTCCTTTATATATAGGCTGGGATCAAAACGGAACCTTTTATGTAGCTTCAGAACTTAAAGCTCTGGAAGGAAAATGTACTAAGATTGAATTATTTCCTCCCGGGCATTATTTATCCAGTAAAAAGGAAGGTTTTCAAAAATGGTATGAGCGTGACTGGATGGAATATGATGCCGTAAAGGATAATGAAACCAGTATCGAAGATTTAAAGGAAGCTCTTGAAAAAGCGGTACACCGGCAGTTAATGAGTGATGTTCCTTATGGGGTTTTACTTTCAGGTGGCTTAGATTCTTCAATTACTTCTGCAGTTGCCAAATTGTATTCAGAAAAAAGAATAGAGAGTGACGATAAAGACGCGGCCTGGTGGCCGAGATTGCACTCTTTTGCCATAGGGTTAGAGGGTTCGCCAGATCTTGCGGCTGCACAAAAAGTGGCCGATCATTTAGACACGGTGCATCACGAAATAAAATTCACTATACAGGAAGGATTAGATGCGATTAAAGATGTGATTTATCATTTAGAAACTTATGATGTAACCACAATTAGGGCGTCTACTCCTATGTATTTAATGGCTAGAACTATCAAATCTTTGGGAATCAAAATGGTGCTTTCGGGTGAAGGTGCAGATGAAATATTTGGTGGATATCTTTACTTTCATAAAGCTCCGAGTGCAAAGGATTTTCACGAGGAGACCGTTCGAAAATTAGATAAATTACATCAATATGATTGTTTGCGGGCTAATAAATCTCTTAGCGCCTGGGGTATAGAGGGTCGTGTTCCATTTTTGGATAAAGAATTTATGGACGTAGCCATGAGAATAAACCCGAAAGATAAGATGATTACCGGGGAACGTATTGAAAAATGGGTCCTAAGAAAGGCATTTGAAGATTATTTGCCAGAAAGCGTAGCCTGGAGGCAAAAAGAACAATTTTCAGATGGGGTTGGTTATAGTTGGATAGATACTTTAAAAGAATTGGTTAATGCAGAGGTGAGCGATGAGCAGCTTAAAAATGCACACTTTAAATTTCCAATTCAGCCACCATCTAGTAAAGAAGAATATTATTACCGATCTATTTTCACCGATCATTTTCCAAGTGATGCGGCAGCAATGTCAGTACCTTCTGTACCTTCTGTAGCTTGTAGTACACCAACCGCTTTAGAATGGGATGAGTCTTTTAAAAATATGAACGATCCATCGGGTAGAGCAGTAGCAAATGTTCATGCTGATAGTTACCAAAAAGCTTAGAAAAATAATTTCGAAAATTAAATTTTATTAAAAAGCTACCTAAATCTATGGGTAGCTTTTTTTATGGAGTTTTAATTCCTAACCTGGTTGTGAATTGTGTAGCCGTATTTATATGAATTTTCAGCAAAAAGAATTGAAGTGCCTTGGAAGATAGCATTAGGTAAAGGTTTTAAGCTTTATTATTGTGTTAATTCGGAATAATAATCTTCAACAAAATTATCGCTTACTTATACTTGTTCTAAATAGTCCTATAAACAGCCTTGAAAGTTTGTCCGTAAGTGATTTGGAGTGTATTTTTGCTGTTAAATTTCTATAAAATTATCAAACCAATGGGTGGATTTCTAAATTCAACCATAGCAAGAAAATTTGCTATGGCCTTATCGGGACTATTTCTGGTCTTATTTTTAGCTCAGCATTTCAGCATCAATTTTATTTCAGTATTCAGTAAAGACGTCTTTAATGAAGTTTCTCACTTTATGGGAACCAACTTTTTTGTCCAGGCTTTATTGCAACCGGTTCTAATTTTTGGAGTGATTTTTCACTTTGTAATGGGTTTTATACTGGAAGCGAAAAACCGTGGAGCAAGAGACATAAAATATGTGAAGTTTGCCGGAAATGAAAATTCAAGCTGGGTTTCAAGAAATATGATTTACTCCGGACTTGTAGTTTTAGCTTTTTTAGGGCTTCACTTTTACGATTTCTGGTTTCCGGAAATGATTCATAAATATATAGAATCGCATCCCGAAGACGCTGCTCGTTATTATGATGAGTTAGTGGCGAAATTCCAAAGCCCGGTTAGAACAATATTATACGTGGTTTCATTTGTATTTTTGGCCCTTCACCTTTATCACGGCTTTTCTTCTTCTTTCCAATCTGTTGGATGGAGAAATAAGTACGCTAAAGGACTTAGAGGATTTACCAAAGCTTATGCGATCATCATACCGCTAGGATTTATTTTTATAGCCCTTTTTCACTATATTAATAACCTTTAATACGTAAGATTTATGTCAGTTTTAGATTCAAAAATACCTAAAGGGCCTCTAGCAGAAAAGTGGACCAATCATAAAAATGATATTAACCTGGTAAACCCGGCCAATAAGCGTAATATCGATGTTATCGTTATTGGAACAGGTCTTGCGGGAGGAGCTGCAGCTGCAACTCTTGCCGAATTAGGTTATAATGTAAAAACATTTTGTTATCAAGATTCTCCAAGACGTGCTCACTCAATCGCCGCCCAGGGAGGAATTAACGCCTCCAAAAATTACCAGGGAGATGGCGATTCAGATTACCGTTTGTTTTACGATACTGTAAAAGGTGGGGATTATCGTTCTCGTGAAGGGAACGTTTATCGTCTTGCTGAGGTTTCAGGAAATATTATAGATCAATGTGTGGCACAGGGAGTTCCTTTTGCCCGTGAATATGGTGGTTATTTAGATAACCGCTCTTTTGGTGGGGTGCTTGTTTCCCGTACCTTTTATGCGAAAGGACAAACAGGACAACAGTTGTTGTTGGGAGCATATTCAGCAATGAACCGCCAAATTAACCGTGGAAAGATCAAGCCTTACAACCGTCACGAAATGATGGATTTGGTATTGGTAGATGGTAAAGCTCGTGGAATTATTGCCAGAAATATGGTTACCGGTGAGATTGAACGCCACTCGGCTCACGCCGTGGTATTGGCTTCCGGTGGTTATGGGAATGTTTTCTTCCTTTCTACAAATGCGATGGGAAGTAACGTGATGGCAGCCTGGAGAGCTCACCGTAGAGGAGCTTATTTCGCTAACCCTTGCTATACACAAATTCACCCAACCTGTATTCCGGTTACCGGAGATCACCAGTCTAAATTGACTTTGATGTCTGAATCTCTTCGGAATGATGGACGAATCTGGGTGCCTAAGAAAAAAGAAGATGCAAAGGCAATAAGAGAAGGCAAGAAAAAACCAACAGAACTTTCAGAAGAAGAAAGAGATTATTATTTAGAGCGTCGTTATCCCGCATTTGGTAACCTTGTGCCTCGAGATGTGGCTTCAAGAGCAGCTAAAGAGCGTTGCGATGCCGGTTATGGAGTAAATAAAACAGGACAGGCAGTTTATCTTGATTTCTCTAGTGCTATTGAGCGTTACGGAAAAGAAAAAGCCTTTACCTCTGGAAATAAAAATGCTTCAAAAGAAGAAATTACAAAACTTGGGAAAGAAGTTGTGGCTTCTAAATACGGAAACCTCTTCGATATGTATCAGAAGATCGTAGACCAGAATCCGTATGAAACCCCAATGATGATATATCCTGCGGTTCACTATACAATGGGTGGACTTTGGGTAGATTACAACCTACAAACTACCATTCCTGGTTGTTATGCTGCCGGAGAAGCAAACTTCTCAGATCACGGCGCTAACAGACTTGGGGCTTCTGCATTAATGCAAGGGCTGGCAGATGGTTATTTTGTACTACCATACACTATTGGAGATTATTTATCAAAAGACATTCGTACCGGAGCAATTCCTACAGATTCAGCAGAATTTGAAGAAACCGAGAAAGCAGTGAAGGAGCGAATTGATAAAATGATGAATGCCGGCGGAACGAAATCTGTAGATTCCTATCACAAGGAATTAGGATTGATTATGTGGAACAAATGTGGAATGGCACGTAATGCAGAAGGATTAAAAGAAGCGATTGAAGAAATTGCAGCTTTAAGAGAAGATTTCTGGAAAAACGTAAAAGTTCCCGGAAGTGCAACTTCTAAGAACGCTGAGCTTGAAAAAGCAGGTCGTGTAGCAGATTTCCTTGAACTTGGAGAGTTATTCGCTAAAGATGCACTACATAGAGAAGAATCTTGTGGAGGGCACTTTAGAGAAGAATACCAAACCGAGGAAGGTGAAGCTTTAAGAGACGATGAGAACTTTAAGTATGTTGCTGCCTGGGAATATAAAGGGAAACCTGCAGATGCCGTGCTTCATAAAGAAGACCTGGTATTTGAAAATATAGAATTGAAAACAAGAAGTTATAAATAGAATTGAGATTTTAGTATTGAGTATAAAAGCTCAATACTAAATACTCACTACTCAATACTTTTAACGATATGAAGTTAACACTTAAAATATGGCGTCAGGAAAATGCCACTGCTAAAGGAAAAATGGTAGATTATCCTGTAGATGGGATAGACGGTGATATGTCTTTTCTTGAAATGCTGGATATACTTAACGAGCAGTTGGTAGAAAAAGGAGAAGATACCATTCAGTTTGATCACGATTGTCGTGAGGGAATTTGTGGTTCCTGTTCTTTGCAAATTAACGGGGAGCCTCACGGGCCAGATAAGTTAATCGCAACCTGCCAGTTGCATATGCGTTCTTTTAAAGATGGTGATACCATTTATATAGAGCCATTTAGAGCAAAAGCTTTTCCGGTAATAAAAGACCTTATTGTAGATCGTACTGCTTTTGACAGGATTCAACAAGCCTGGGGATATGTTTCGGTAAATACTTCGGGGAACACCGTAGATGCCAATACTATTCCTATAGAAAAAGAAAAAGCCGATGAAGCTTTTAACGCGGCAACCTGTATTGGTTGTGGAGCTTGTGTAGCAGCTTGTAAAAATGCAAGTGCTATGTTGTTTACTTCAGCAAAAGTTTCTCAATATGCTTTGCTTCCGCAAGGGCGTGTAGAAGCTACTGAGCGTGTTCAGGCAATGGTTAGACAAATGGACGAAGAAGGATTTGGAAACTGTAGTAATACGGGAGCCTGCGAAATAGAATGTCCTAAAGGAATTTCTTTAGAGAATATCGCGCGTATGAACCGTGAATATCTTGCAGCTAGCGTAAAAGGATAAAACTTCCTTAAATACAAATAAATCAATCCCAAATTCCTTTTGAATTTGGGATTTTTTATGCAACTTATTTAAAAATAACATAATGCCAGATTTCCAAAATCTTCCTTCAAAACTTCCAGCCGGAAAAACCAGTATATTTTCAGTAATGAGTGGACTGGCAAGAAAGCATAATGCGATAGATCTTTCTCAGGGTTTTCCGAATTTCGAAACCGATAATCATTTAAAGGAGCTGGTTTGTAAAGCTATGAAAGATGGCTACAACCAGTATCCGCCAATGAATGGCATTCCCGAATTGCGTGAGCAAATAGTTAGTAAAATAGAAAATCTTTACGGGAAGAAATACGATGAAGCTTCTGAAATTATCTTCACCGCTGGAGCTACCCAGGCATTGTATTGTGCTATAAGCGCATTTGTTCATCCTGGAGATGAAGTAATTGTCTTTAAACCGGCTTACGATTCTTACGAACCGGACATTAAACTGGCCGGTGGGAAACCTGTTTTAATTGAATTAAAAGGAAAAGATTTTAAAATTGACTGGCAGGAAGTGGAAGAAAAAATCACTTCTAAAACCAGGATGATCGTAATCAATACACCGCATAATCCGACTGGAACTGTTCTTTCAAAAAACGATATGCAGCAACTTGAAAAATTGCTAAAAGACACCAATATTATCCTGTTAAGCGATGAGGTTTATGAGCATCTTATTTATGATGAGGAACAGCATCAAAGTGCCTCAAAGTTCCTTGGTTTAGCTGAAAGAGCTATTGTTTGTGCTTCTTTTGGGAAAACTTTTCATAACACGGGTTGGAAAATGGGCTACTGCGTGGCACCCGAAGTTTTAATGAAAGAGATCATTAAGTTTCATCAGGCTACGGTTTTTTGTGTTAATCATCCAATGCAAAGAGCTTTCGCTGAATATTTAAAAAATCCGGATCATTATTTGAACCTGGGAAATTTCTATCAGAAAAAGCGAGATAAGTTTTTGGAATTGATGCAGGGCTCAAAATTTAAAGGAACACCTTCAAAAGGAACCTATTTCCAAGTGATGGATTATTCAGAAATTACCGATGAACACGATGTGGATTTTGCGAAAAGATTAATTACTGAATTCGGACTGGCCACAATTCCGGTTTCGGTATTTCATAAAGATGGCAAAGATCACAAACAATTGCGTTTCTGTTTTGCCAAAACCGATGAAACCCTGGAAAAAGCAGCTGAGATTTTACATAAATTATAATATTACGTCATCCTGAACTTGTTTCAGGATCTAATTATGCAAGTCTAAAGGAGAAGGCGGAAGCCGACGCGGCAATCTGTGCTTTTCTAAAATCCGCAAGAGATTACTTCTCCCGATTAGCATCGGGATCGTAATGACGTATAGTTTCATACATTGTAATTAGATGACAATAAACCTCCAAAACCAAACTTTTGAACTCCACCCCAGCGGTGCCGCTTTTTGGAAAGAAGAGGAAATCCTCTTAATTAGCGATGTGCATTTGGGGAAGATCTCGCATTTCAGGAAATTTGGAAGTGCAGTGCCTCATAAAGCTATTAATGCAAATTTTTTAAGGCTGAGTGAAGTTGTTGGGAAATTTCAGCCTAAAACCGTCTGTTTTCTAGGCGATCTTTTTCATAGCGATCTTAATAGTGAGTGGAAATTATTCGAAAACTGGCTCAGTTATGTAGAAGCCGAAGTAGTTTTAATAGCAGGAAATCACGATATAATTTCTCCCTTAAAATATGAAAAGCTGGGCGTTAAAATTCATTCAGAATGGCAGCTTAATGGTTTTTTACTTACCCATCATCCTGAAAACAGAGTAGGTTTCTTTAATCTTTGTGGCCATATTCATCCTGGCTACCGATTAAATGGAAAAGGAAAACAAAGCCTGAAGTTACCTTGTTTTTTCCGAAGAAAAGATCAGTTGATCTTTCCTGCGTTTGGAGAATTCACCGGGAATTTTATGATGAAGCTAAATGAAGGGGAAAAAGCATACGCGATTACCCAAAATGAAGTAATTTTAATAGAAAACAGCTAAAAATGGAAAAACGTCTTGCTATTTTAAATTTCATCTCGGTATTCTTGATCATTGCGGTAAGTTATATTTCCCAAACCGGGATTATTAACGGCAACACTATGGGCAGCCTTAGCGCCGAGTATTATAATCTTTTTACTCCTGCAGGTTACGCTTTTGCCATTTGGGGAATAATCTTCCTTTCGCTTTTAGGTTTTTCCGGCTATCAACTTTTCCAGGCATTTTCCGCGAAAAATGATCTGGAGTTTTTAAGGAATTCTGGGTATTGGTTTCTAATTGCTAACCTTGCCAATGCCGGTTGGGTTATCGCCTGGCTTAATGAATTTACAGGACTTTCGGTTTTATTGATGTTTCTAATTATGTTTTCCTTAATAAAAGTCATTCTCAATACCAATATGGAGCGCTGGGATGCTCCCTTAAAGATCATTGCTTTTAGTTGGTGGCCTATCTGCTTGTATTCGGGTTGGATCGCCGTTGCCAGTATCGCCAATGTTTCGGCTTACCTTTCTAAAATAGGCTGGACAGCCCCGTTTTTTGGGGAAGAAATTTGGACGGTTATTATTATTGCAGTGGCTGTTTTTATAAATATCGCTATCATCTGGCGCAGAAATATGCGGGAATTTGCCGCAGTTGGAGTTTGGGCGTTAATCGCTATTTATTTTAGACATTTTGGCGAAATTCCACTTATTACTTATTCTGCTTTAATAGGTGCGGTTGCTATTTTTTCAAATATTATTTATCACGGTTGGATGAATAAGGAAACTAACCCGATGTATAAGTTCCTTGAGAGTAAAACTAAATCCAGTAGTCAATAAAAAAGTAAAGAATTTAAACCATTCCTTTAATGTCGCTTGCCCAACTGGGATAAGTGAAAATCATTTTTTTTAAAGTTTCACAATCAAGCTTTCCACACATCGCCATTACAAACATATTGATGATTTCTGAAGCTTCCGGGCCAACCAAATGAGCGCCAAGTACCAATCCGGTTTTCTTATCCACTAAGGTCTTATAAGCATATATCTTTTCATTGATGTGTTTAGCATTAAACCAGTCGGGCACTAATTTATGTTCCAGTTCATAGTCGTATCCCTGTTCCTTAGCTTCTTTTTCTGAAAGTCCTACGAAAGCCAGTTTTGGTAGGGTATAAACCACGGTAGGTTGAGGAGGATAATCTGCTTTTTTAGGCTCTTTACTATTTAAAAGATTTGCTGAAACGATCTTTGATTCCTGTGAAGAAAGCGGGGTTAAAGGTAATCCCGAACTGTCTGAAACATCACCACAGGCATACACGTTTTTATTGGTTGAATTTTGAAGAAATTCGTTAACCGTAATTCCCTTTTTTGAAAAGGCAACGTTTCCTTTTTCCAGATCCAGATCTTCTATAGATGGAACACGACCTGCAGTATTAAAAACCATTTCAGCTTTTGCTGAAATCTCTTTCCCATCCTGAATTCCTTTTACCCTAAAGTTCTTTTGCAGCTTTTCAATTTCCTTCACTTCTGCATTAAAAATAAAATCGATTCCCAGATCTTCTTCCGAAACCTGCTGGATGTAGTTCACCATATCTTCATCAAAGTTGGAAAGCGGACCTGGCATAAAATCCATCATGGTGACTTTTACACCAAAACGGGCTGCGATATGCGCGAATTCCATCCCAATATATCCGGCGCCGATAAAAATCATTGTTTCGGGTAATTCTTTTAGATCGAGAAAATCTTCACTTAAAAGAGCGTATTCTTCGCCAGGAATTCTCAACGGCATAGGTTTTTGTCCGGTTGCGATAACGATCTTATCTGCGGTTATCGTTTTGCCTTCCACAGAAAGCGTGTTTTTATCTAAAAATTTCGGAGATTGGTGATACATTTTTATGTCCAGGGCTGCCAGATCTTTTTCGGTAGCAGCAGGAATGGCATCTAAGAATGTTTCTTTAAAAGTCATTAGATCACTCCAATTTACTTCCGGCATTTTCGTAATTCCTTTACCTTGCATTTTAGTGGCGCGATCTATAATTTCGGTAAAACCTACCAGAACTTTTTTAGGATCACAGCCACGATTTGGGCAGGTGCCGCCATACTCCCTGTTATCGGTTATCGCTACTTTCCATCCTGCTTTAGCGCAATCTTTAGCAACACCCTTTCCGGCGGTCCCGGTTCCTATCACAAATACATCAAAATGCTCAAATCCCATAATTATAAATTCTTACAGCAAATTAGGCATCTGCAGGCATTTTTGCTGTTATGAAAATGGTAAAAGTGGAGTAGAGATAAAATTTGTAATTTTATAAGACCAATAATATTCTGATTATGGAAACAATAGCGTTAAAGAAAACGGTCCTTAAATATGTTGAAGAAGCAGATGCACGTCTATTAGAAATGATGCTTTCTCTCGCCGAAAGTTATGAAAATAACGACTCTTCAGTTCTCTCCGAATCAGATTACCATGAAATGGATAACCGCAGGTTGAATCATTTAAAAGAGAAAAGCGAATCATATTCCTGGGAAGAAGTGCAGCAAAGAGCTAAAAATGCTTTGAAGAAATGACTTTTAAGCTTATAATTAAAGAGGAAGCTCAATTAGAAGTAATTGAAGCTTTTCTTTATTATGAGAGAAAACAAAGTGGGTTGGGTGATTTATTTTTAGATCATCTTAACTCGTATTTTAAGTGGATTAAAAACTATCCTTTTCATTTTTCGGAGAAAAGAAAACCATTTAGGGAAGCTGTAGTCAAACGCTTCCCCTATGTTATTATCTACGAAGTCCAGGAGAGTGAGGTGATTGTTTATTCCGTATTTAATTCCTGGCAAGATCCCGAAAAGAAAAAAGTATAAATCAACTAACGTTAAAAAAATGTTGAGAGGTTGCGGGACAAAATTTCTGCAATTATCTTTGCGCCAATGAGTAAAACTATTATCGCCCAAAGCTTTGCACAATCCTCGCAACAGCAGGAATTGAGGGATTCCCTTGTCTCTTCTGAAAAAAATCGGACTAAAATTCAACTTAAAGGACTTGTTGGTTCTGCTTTTTCTTTTGTTGTAGCCAATGCGTTTAAAGAAGCAGAAAAACCCTTTTTGCTGATCTTTAACGATAAGGAAGAAGCGGCTTATTATTTAAACGATCTCGAGCAGCTGGTAGGAGAAAAAAATGTGCTTTTTTATCCCGGCAGTTACCGCCGTCCATATCAAATTGAGGAAACAGATAATGCAAATGTATTATTACGAGCCGAAGTTTTAAACCGAATTAATTCGCGTAAAAAACCAGCGATAATTGTTACCTATCCTGATGCTTTATTTGAAAAAGTAGTTACCCGAAAAGAACTGGATAGAAGCACGCTAAAAATTTCTGTAGAAGATGAACTTTCTATAGATTTTGTAAACGAGGTTTTATTCGAATATAAATTCAAAAGGGTTGATTTTGTAACCGAACCGGGCGAGTTCTCAGTACGTGGGGGGATTATAGATGTTTTTTCCTTTAGTAACGACGAGCCTTACCGTATCGAGTTTTTTGGAGATGAAGTAGACAGCATCAGAAGTTTTGATGTAGAAACCCAGCTTTCTACAGATAAGGTGAAGAAAATTTCGGTGATGCCGAATGTGGAAAATAAACACCTTGATGAAATACGGGATAGTTTTCTAAAATATATTTCAGAAAAAACCGTGGTGTTTGTTAAAAACCTCGATTTACTCACTGCGCAAGCCGATAAACTTTTTAGCAAGGCAGAAGAAGCCTTTAATAAACTTTCTGAAGATGTAAAACATAGTGAACCCAAAGAGCTGTTTTGTGATGGGCAGTTAATTAAAAGTCAGCTAGAGCTTTTTTCAGTTGTTGAATTGAGTAACCAGACTTATTTAGAAGCTCAGAAAAGTATAGAATTTCAAACAAAACCCCAGCCTTCTTTCAATAAGCAATTCGATTTACTGATTGATAACTTAATTGAAAATCAGGAAAACGGGTATACAAATTATATCTTCTGCGTAAGTGAACAGCAAGCCAAACGGTTCCACGATATCTTCGATGATCAGGAACGTATAGTAAAATACCAAACAATTACTTTGGCTTTATTTCAGGGTTTTATCGATGAAACCGGAAAAAATGTTTGTTACACAGATCACCAGATCTTTGAGCGCTACCATAAGTTTCATCTTAAGAATGGTTATGCTAAAAAACAGGCGATCACGCTTAAGGAACTCGGTAATCTTGAAGTGGGTGATTATGTAACCCATATTGACCATGGAATAGGGAAATTTGGCGGACTTCAGAAAATTGATGTAGAAGGAAAAAAGCAGGAAGCGATCAAGCTTTTCTACGGTGAGCGGGATATTTTATATGTCAGCATTCACTCTCTCCATAAAATTTCGAAATATAACGGGAAGGATGGCAAAGAGCCCAAGATCTTTAAATTGGGAAGTAACGCCTGGAAGAAACTAAAGCAAAAGACCAAGGCGCGTGTTAAACATATTGCCTACAATTTAATTGAACTTTACGCAAAACGAAGATTACAAAAAGGCTTTGCCTTTGGCCCAGATTCTTACTTACAACACGAGCTGGAAGCCTCTTTTATGTATGAAGACACGCCAGATCAAAGTACCGCAACCCAGGCGGTAAAAGAAGATATGGAAAACGAGCGCCCTATGGATCGGTTGGTTTGTGGGGATGTTGGTTTCGGGAAAACAGAGGTTGCTATTCGGGCAGCTTTTAAAGCGGTAGATAACGGTAAACAAGTTGCTGTTCTAGTGCCAACCACTATTTTGGCGTTTCAACATCATGAAACTTTCACTGAACGTTTAAAAGATTTCCCGGTAACAGTAGATTATTTAAATAGGTTTAGAACCGCTAAAGAACGCCGAGAAACTTTAGCCGATCTGGAAAATGGAAAAGTAGATATTGTGATTGGTACGCACCAATTGGTTAATAAAGCGGTGAAATTTAAAGATCTTGGATTACTGATCGTAGATGAAGAACAAAAATTTGGAGTTTCGGTAAAAGATAAACTGAAAACTATCAAGGAAAATGTAGATACACTTACATTAACGGCAACGCCTATTCCAAGAACGCTTCAGTTTAGTTTAATGGCCGCGCGAGATTTATCTACCATCACCACTCCGCCCCCAAACCGTTATCCAATTGAAACTAACGTAATTCGTTTTTCCGAAGAAACTATTCGGGATGCGGTTTCTTATGAAATTCAACGGGGCGGACAGGTTTTCTTTATTCATAACCGGATTGAAAATATTAAAGAAGTCGCCGGAATGATTCAGCGTGTGGTGCCAGATGCTAAGATTGGTGTAGGCCACGGCCAGATGGAAGGCAAGAAGCTGGAAAAACTGATGCTGAGTTTTATCAATGGTGAATTTGACGTTTTGGTTTCAACAACGATCGTGGAAAGCGGACTTGATGTTACTAATGCGAACACTATTTTCATTAATAATGCGAATAATTTTGGGGTTTCAGATCTTCACCAAATGCGAGGTAGAGTAGGACGAAGCAACAAGAAGGCTTTTTGTTACTTTATAACGCCACCGTATTCTGTAATGACTGAAGATGCTCGGAAACGAATTAGTGCTTTAGAGCAATTTTCTGAATTAGGAAGCGGAATTAATATCGCGATGAAAGATTTGGAAATTCGTGGAGCCGGAGACTTACTGGGTGGCGAACAAAGCGGATTTATCAACGAAATTGGTTTTGATACCTATCAGAAGATTTTAAATGAAGCGATTGAGGAATTAAAAGAAAATGAATTTCAGGAGCTTTATAATGAATCTGAAAATATAGAGGATAAAACCTTTGTAAAAGATGCGCAGATCGATACCGATTTTGAGATTCTTTTCCCCGATGATTATATCAATAATATTACTGAAAGACTGAATTTATATACACAGTTAAATAAAATTACTTCAGAAGAAGAATTGCAAAAGTTTGAAGCAGAGCTTGTAGATCGTTTTGGGGAATTACCAACCCAGGCGGTAGATTTACTTAATAGTGTTCGTATAAAGTGGATCGCGGCGAGTATAGGTCTGGAAAAGATCATATTAAAACAAGGCAAATTGATAGGCTATTTTATTTCCGATCAGCAATCCAGATTTTATCAAACCAATACGTTTACCAAGGTGCTGCAATATGTACAAACGCATAAGCATAAATGCACCATGAAAGAGAAGAAAACCAGGAATGGCTTGCGATTGCTCTTAACTTTTGAAAAGATCAATTCGATAGAAAGCGCTTTAAAAGTTTTGCAGCCCCTGGATTTTAGGGTTAAGGAAGAAGAGGTTGAAGCCCCCTAACCTCCGAAGCGGGAATAAAAAAAATGTCACCCTCCTTTTTAAGGAGGGGTGGCCGATAGGCCGGGGTGGTTGAACCCTTCCGTCATTCCTTCGGAATGCCACCTCCCCTTAAAAAGGGAAGGAGCTTTTACGTCATTCTGAACTCGTTTCAGAATCTATGTTGTTAAATAGTCACTTCAAATAAGTAAAAAAATTCATTTTAAAACCTAAATATTGTGGTTTTTTCAATGTTTTAGCAAATAAAAACTATGTTTGTAGTTATAACATAAACTATCTAACAAAATGATTAAAAATTTCTTTTTAGTTTTCTTCCTTTTTCTGGGATTAAACTCCTTTGCTCAAAATGTAGATTTCGGTATCCAGGCTGGATATACAAATGTTGAAGTAGAAGCTAATGCCAAGGGTGGTACACAGGTTTCTGCAGACGGTTCCGGTTTTTATGTAGGATTTTTAGCCGATTTTCAATTCACCGAAAATTGGCACCTTCAACCTTCCGTAAATTATTTTAATGTAGAAGAAACCGATTTCTTATCTATTCCGGTTCTTGTGCAGTATTATATAGAAAATTCCGGTTTTTATTTACAAGCGGGTCCTCAGGCAACTATTGTATTAGAAGATGTTCCCACTACAAACGAATTTGGTTTAGATGCGGCATTTGGTGTAGGCTATCATATCACCGAGGATTTCTTTATTGAGGCACGTTATGGTATTGAACTAACCAATAGATATACTGACGAATCTATAGAATTTGCCGAACAATACGATACAGATATTAAAAGTGGAGTAAATACTTTGATGGTAGGAGTAGGTTATAAGTTCTAACCAAACCTCAAGTTTGCTAAACCGAAGTGAAAGGAAAACCTTTCTACAATATAGACCTTACAGGTTTTTAAAATCTGTGAGGTTTTTTATTTACGCCATCTTCAGCCTGGTTCAGAGGGTCTCTAGATTTCCTTCTCAAATTGATAATCCAATACTTCCCCTAAATTAACCGAACTTATTTTCTTGCCCTTAGAAACTCCATTCTGGTCAAAATAGGGAATATTTAAGTTCTTTCCCTTTGCAGTTTTCGTGTAATAATCTTCCTTAGTTGGATGATCTGGACAGGCTGCGTTAAAAGTTTTTCCCCAGGCTTCTTTCTTGATGATCTGATTTATGATTTCTATACAATCTTCCTGTTGAATAAGGTTTACCGGCGCTTTTGAATTTTTAATCCCGGTTTTGTTAGCAAGGTAATTTACAGGATGTCTTCCCGGACCAATTAATCCGCCGAACCTAATAACTGTGGTTTGAAAATGCTGATTTTTCAATAGCATTTGTTCTGAAGAAATAAGTTGTTTAGCGGCTTCTGAAGTTCCGTTAGCTTCGTTTTCTTCGGTGTATTCGGGGAAGTTTTCTTCGTCTTTATAGACTGAAGTAGAACTCACAAAAATCACTTTTTCTACCGGAGATTTTTCTATATAATCTATAATCCTGCCTATTTTACCAACGAAATCGGCTTCGGGATCGCCACGAAGGCCGGGCGGTATGTCTATAATTAGCAATTCAGAATGCGCCAGGAAAGAAGTAAGATCGCCCTGAACGCCTTCTGTAAAAATTTTAATCTGATAAGGCGTAATGCCGGCCTCACGCAATGGCTGCATTTTTTCCTGGCTGGTTACCGAGCCTTTTACTACGTGCTCTTCTTTAAGCTTTTTTGCGAGTGGCAATCCCAGCCAGCCGGTTCCTAATATAGATATGTTCATAAAGCCCCTCCCGGCCTCCCCAAAGGGGAGGTGTTTTTAAGTTTTAAATAAAATATTCGTGTATTCGTCAAGCTGAACTTGTTTCAGCTTCTAATATGAGAAGATTTCTTATCAAGTTAGATCCTGAAATAAATTCAGGATGACGAGTAATAACCTCAAAGCTACAAAACCAAAACCTACTCGGGACTTATGGTTTTCTTAAATATTACAGCATCGTTTAGTACAAAAGGCCTTGGAATCATAGTTTCTGGTCTGGGCTTTACATTTAAATCTTGATTTTCAAGCAAATCATAACTGGACTCGTAAAGTGTGAATTCTGGTGTTTTATCCTTTTTCAAACTGAATTCCAATCTTAAAGTATCCCTTCCCGAAATATGATAAGTCAATATTCGGTCGTGCCATCTACGGGTGTGAATATGAAAATCGTTACTTCCCAGCGCGACAGAATCAGCTTCGAGACCATTCACTTTAAAACTTTCAAAATCTACGGTTCTATCAGCAAAAAGTTCTATTCTATCCGCTTTTCGGTTGGTAGCAATTTTCAGAGAATAGGAATTAAAAGCTGTGGTAGAATCGGTTTTTTCCCAAATTACGCCGGGCGATTTTAGATCAATTTTTGGAGCTTCGGCACGCCAGGTAAAATTTGAGCCGTATTTGCTGCTAAAGGTTTTATTTTCTGAAGGAGCAATTAATGGTTCTTCTCCAAAATATGCTTCAGTCCATTCGTCTGGCATCTTATCGTAAGAATACCAATTGGTAGTATTTTTATCGGCATCAAAAAGATACACCAGCGAATTCGGTTTAGGGTGTTCTTCGGTGAAATCGGCTTTAAAATGTGCGATAATTAAAAGAATATTGAAAACTAAGAAGAATAAAACCGCGATTTTTTTATTGCTTTTAAAATAGGCAAAAACAGGTAACAGCAGTTGAAATAATAAAACGGTGAGTAAAGCTGAGACAAACAATATTTTCAGACCTAAAGCTACCGGAAACATTTTTATAAAAGGCACTAAAATAAATACAGCCGGAAGGCTTAAGAACGCCATTAATAAGGAATTTGGCGATTCCTGACGCATCATAATAAATAGCTGCAGTAAGCCGAAAAAGCCTGGGATTATAAAATATGCCGCGCCTTTTAAAAAGAATGCTAGCAAAGTGCAAAGCAATAACCAGAAAAATAGTGGAACAACAAATAGATTCGCCTTTTTGTCTATATGTCTAAATCGGAAGTAGGTGAAAAACGAAATGAGTAAGCTTAATGAAACAAAAGCAGCGATATAATAATAGCCGTTATAGGTAAAACCCTGTTCCATTTCTGAATATTCAGGGTAGCTGTAAAGTAGAAATTTCCAAAGTAGAAAAACCAATAAGCCAGAAAAGGCCAGGCTCACCATAAACGGAATAATACTCTTTGAAATTTCTTTTAGCTGAAGATGATCCTTGGAAAATCCATAGCCCAGAATGATAAAAAACAAAACAAAAGCGAGAATAAGCATTGGGAATATCCAGGAAAACGGATAACTGATTATTTCCCCGCCCGGAATATTAAAAAACAATACTTCTTTTTCCGCATTTACTTCGCTTAAATCTGCATCTTTAAAATAATCGAGTAGAGGCATTAAATAACTGCCTTGATGTGCTAAGGTTTCTTTATCTAAGTTTTTGGGGGTGTCAGTCGCGGTGTGATAATCAAAATGATCGTCTATAAATGCAAAATTATAACCCGGGATATTTCCCTGTTCCCTTAAAACAGTAAGATCGGTGTCGTTAGGCAGCATTTTATAAACGCTATAAACCAGCGAATTCGTAACTAGAAATTCTGGATTGGCTTCTTTGAAAGAATTAATAAGCCCTGCATTTCCAGAATTTGTTTCCAGGAACATAAAAGAATCGCCATCACTGCCGCGGGCTTCAAAATTAAGGGCAAGTTTGGCATCTTTAGCCCAGGGATGATCTTTTATAAAAAGTTCGGCGCCATTTAAACCGAGTTCTTCAGCATCGGTAAACAGTATGATAATATCATTTTTGTGCTTTTTATTTTCAGCTAAAAATGTACGAATTCCTTCTAAAATTGTTCCCACGCCGCTGCCGGCATCACTGGCACCGGGAGAAGAATGCGGATTACTGTCGTAATGCGTCATAAGCACCAAAGCTTCACCGTTTCCGTTGCCTTCTAAACGTGCTAAAATATTTTGAGGACGCACTAGCGTGCCGCTTTTGGTAAGCGTATAATCTTCGTGAGTTTGCGCCTGTAAGCCCATTACCTGTAACTGGCCTACAATATAATTTCTTACGCGGCTATGAGCTTCAGTCCCTACATAATGTGGTTTCTGCGCAATCGCTTCCACGTGTTTAAAAGCGCGTTGGGTAGAAAAAGTGGTTTCAGGCGCATCTTTAGCTTCAATATTTTTTGGTTGGCTGCTGTAAAAGCTAAACCAAACTGCAATGGTAATAAAAATGAAAGAGAAAAAGCGAGGTATATTCTTCAGCATAATTCAGAAAAAAACAAAAGGTTTACAGGATTTAAAGATACTTAAGATTTTAAGGAATAGTAATACAGGAAAGCAGGCTTTCAGAATAATTAAATTTTACCTATATTTAAGTTATTAGTAATCAAAAATTTAAGTTATGGGTATTAAAAGTTTTCAGGGAAAAAGGGCGGAACCGGAGAAGCCGAAGAGCGCACCCATGTTGGTTAGAGATTATATGAGTACCTCACTGGTTACTTTTAAAGAACACGAAAATATTTTAGATGTTGCCGAAAAACTGACCAAACATAAAATATCTGGTGGGTGTGTGGTAGATGACAATAATAAACTAGTAGGGCTTATTTCTGAAGGGGATTGTATGAAACAAATTTCAGACAGCCAGTATTACAATATGCCCTTAGAAGATACTACCATTGGTAAGCGAATGACTTGTAATGTGGAAACCATAGACGGAAATATGAATGTGATGGATGCCGCAAAACTATTTATTGAAAAACGGTTTAGGCGTTTTCCAATTGTGGAACACGGCAAACTTATTGGGCAAATTAGCCAAAGTGATGTACTTAGGGCAGCGGTGCGTTTAAAAAGTAATAATTGGGGAGATTAAGACCTTTGCTTAAACTAATTATTCAAGCTTTTTAAAAATCTTTGACATGGTTTTCCCGTCTATTGCTTCCATATCTATAAGCTTTAAGGATTCTACCATATTAAGTGTTGAAGATTTATATTCTTTGAAATGTGGTGTTTCCAGATGAGCTTTATAGGCTTCATTATCTGCATATATTTCTAATATTCTTATTTTGGTAGGGTCTTCCTTTTGAAACATTGGGTATATAGAAATAACGCCTGGCTCTAACCTAACAGAAGCTTCAGCTTCATATTTTAAAATTTTTATATACTCTTCAAGATACTGCTCTTCTATTTTAATTTCAGAAATCCTGATAAGCATTTCATCTGTTTGCGGAGTATTTTTCATCTTATTTTGAGAACCACAAGAGTAGATTAAAAAAATTAAAGATAGAATCGTAAATGCCGATTTTATAAATTTCATTTAGTATTAATTTTGAAATCCCTATCGGGAAATGCACTATGTAATAGTGTGTGGTTAACTGCGTTTAACTAAAGCGTAAATTCCATTTTCTAAAGGAAGATATCCCTGGTCGTACACAAAATAATAGACCTTACCGGTTTTGGTTGTATAGATGCTGGTAAAATATTCAAAATTGAAACCACGGGCGAGTAATTTATTTTTACTAATCGTGGTTTTTTCGTTTGGATTGAATTCTTCTAAAATTCGGTAATTTTTGCGAAGCAGGTTATTGACGTTTCTAACCAGGTTTTTCCTGTCTTTGTTGAGGTTGTTATGGTGTGCATTGCGACAATAATCGCTGCAGAATTTCTTATCTACGCGACCTACAATTTTTTCGCCACATTCCAAACAGGATTTTTGCATACTACGCGATAATCGAGGATTAAATATTTCCAGGCTTTACTCGAAATTAAATTTTGTTTTCACAATAAATATAAATAAAAAGCTTAAAAAATACTGAAATTCAGGTTTTTGTAGAGTTATACTTACTTGTTTTTCCGTATTTCCGCTTGGCGCATCGGCATACTATCTATAGTATTAAAAAGTTTTTCTGCGGAAAGCACTTCGGTTTGTTCCAGTTTTTCGCCGCCATCCAATCCGATTAGAATAACCCGAAAATCGCTTTTTTCAGCTTTATATTTCTGAAAAAGCTCAGAAGAATTTTTCCAGTTCTCTTCTTCAAATCCGGTTGTATATTTTTCAGGTAAAATTTGGTAGATTACCAGTTTTCGCTCGTTTAAGCCTTGTTGATGTTTTTGAAGTTCGGTAAGTTGTTGCTGGAATTTTTCATTTTTCTGTTCAGCTACAATCAAAATTAGTCGGTCTTTCCATTGGTGTTTAGAAAGATCTTGCGCATTTAAATTCATAGCGAAAGAGAAAATTAAGATAAAACAACTTATAGATTTTAGCATATTCTAAAATACGAAAAATCTGCTATACCTTTAGTCTAAGCATTTCGGCACGAGCCATAAAAGAATCTTTTAGGCGTTCAATTTTAGGATTCATCGTAGAGGCAAACACCAGGTATTGGCATTTTGTAATATGCTGCGGAATCCTAATTAAATCGTTATAATCGCTGTTTTTGGTTAAGAATTCGGCGTCTTCTACCGCAAGAATCTTTAACTGACTTACATTGATGCCGGTGATTTTAAAAAGCTGAAATAATTTTTTTGGTGTAGCGATCACAATGTCCACACCATCATAAATATCATCTTTTTGTTTGCTGATATCGGGAGCGTCATGCGCGCTATAAACGCGTAAGTCCATGTATTTTGTGAATTTGTTGAATTCTTCTTCCAGCGCCAGGGCAGCTTCTTTGTTCTGAACAAAAATCAAAGCTCTGGGAGCATCTTCAAAAGCTGCGCTTTCTAATTTCTGAATTGTGCTAATTACAAGTGCGGTAGTTTTTCCGGAACCTTCAGGAGCAACGATAAAAAGATCTCTTCCGCTTTTAATTTTGGGTAAAATTTGTTTTTGAAATGGAAGCGGATTTTCAATTTTCAGTCTTTCCAAAGCTTCTTTAAGCGGAATATTCAGTTTTTTAAAGGACATAAGATTTGTTTTAAAGCTACCGACGTTTTAATCTTTCTATATAAATATCAAAAGCTTCTGAAGCTTACAAAGATAACTTTCCCTATAATTAAAGCGCTATAAAACATTATTGCTTTTAGAAAACTTGTTGGAAAAGGGCAGGATTTCAAATCCATTCCTGATTTTCCACGCTTAGTTTATCTTTCACTTCGCCGGTATGTTTGGTACTTGCAGGCTCAAAAAGTAAAATCCAGGCTTCCTCTTCAGCTACAGGGTTATGCTCAACACCTCTTGGGACAATATACATTTCGCCTTCATTTAAGCGAATAGTTTTATCTCGAAATTCAATCTTTAGACTTCCTTTAATAACCAGGAACATTTCATCTTCCTCTTTATGATCGTGCCAAACAAATTCCCCTTTTAATTTCGCGAGTTTTACCTGTTGCCCGTTGAGTTCGCCAATAATTTTAGGCGTCCAGTGCTCATTAAACAACTCGAATTTATCTTTTAAATTTACTTTTTCAGGTTTCATAAGTTTAGGGTTAACTAATTAAAAATAGGAAAATTACGTTCAGTTTTTAATAAGCTGTGGTAATTTAGCTTCAATGGGGAAACCTTTAATTCCTTCTTTGGTCTTTAAATAAGTTTCAATTTCGGCCTCACTCATTTGGTAGGTTTCTTTAAGGCCGTCAATAATTATTTTTAGGTAAAATTCGTGTGGGGAATTTATTTCCTCTTTTAAATAATCTTCATTAGTAAAAGTGAAGATTGGGCAATTTTCATCTTCACCCAGATAAATGATCTTCCCGTACCAGGAATTATTTTTCATATCCAGGCTACGATTTTTAATTACGTGTTGGAGATCTATATCAAAATCGCCTTCAAATTTTATTTCCTGTTGTACCAAATCAACAAATTGCTGCTGGGTGATGAGGTACATTCTACCCAGGGTTTTTATATTTTTATCAAAGTCAGATTTTATAAATCCGGCGCCACCGCCACTCCAGGTTTTTGAAGATTTAGCGAAATAAAGTTCGCCATTTATAGTGATTCCTTTAGATTTTTCAGGCAGGGTTTTATTGGTGCAACCGGGATAAACGCGTTTGGCATTGGCAGGGCGACCACCACTAATATAACAGCTAAAACGCTCTTTTAATAAATTGGAACCATAACAGGCATACCAAACTTTGGGTTCTTCTTGTGGCATCTTTTTTTTACAAGAAAAGCTTTCTTAAAGAGAATAGCAACCTCTACAGTTATTTAGGAATTTTGAAGGTATAGCTTAGTAGCTGTTATTCAGAATACTTAGTAATTAATCTTATTAATAATTCATTTAAAAATTCTACTTCATATTCGCCTATAGAGGGTTCAATATGATCATTGCCTATGCCACTGTGATTAGTAATAAAAACATAAGTGCTATTGGTAGCCATGGAGAAGTAACGCATAAGGAATTCAGTTTTTTTATCAATTCCGCTTGCGGTAACAGGTATAAGTTTAATTCCTTTTTCAGCTGCTTTTTTTATTGAATTTTGAATATCAGCAATAACCTGTTGATTATGATGTGGTGGGGCATCTAATATTAAGAAAGCCAAACGGGTGCGGGCGCTGGTAGACCATTGTAGCTCGTTTAATGTTGTATTTAAAGCGGTATGTACGGCTTCTGGAAAATCGCCACCACCATTTGCAGATTGGTTATTAATAAAACTTAAAGTGGTATTTATATCACTTGAAAAACCTGAATGTCTTACAAGGTATTCATCTTCAGTATCGCGGTAAAAAACCGAGGATGTGAAAATATCAAGATTAGAATTTGAATTTTCAACTTTTTGAATAATGCTCTTCAAGTCATCTTTTAGAAACTCTAACTCGTCTGCCATGGAGCCGGTAGCATCTACAATAAATGCAATTTCCACATTGGTTGGGACTACCTCGGTGTTTTTTATTTGAATCTCATTAATCCCCTGGCCAATTCCTTTTAAAGTAGTATTAATCTTTTCGCCATTTACCCATAGCGAATAATTGCTTAGACTGAAATTTGAGGAATTTTCAAAAGGATTTATCCATAACTCAGCCTTTCCATTATTATCAGATTTGGCAGACCAGGTTGTGTTAGCCTGTTCGTTTTTTAATTCTATAACGGCATCTATAACAGGCAGTGCACTCATATTTTGTATAGAAACTGAAATCCGGTTATTAAAGAAAAAATCCCAATGGTTTAGTTTTTCGCCAAAATCCTGGGTGTTTTTTAATTCAAGCCAAAAGTTCCAGTTTTCAAGGTCGTTCCATTCTCCTGCAGTTATCATACCAGAGGAATCGGAATCACCGTTCCCGTTGTCTGGTTCTCCAGTACCTTCAGAAGAAGCTCCATCAAAAGAATTTCTTACTGCTTCTCCCGTTTCCTCTGTTGATTCACTTAAAGAATCTTCGCTGCAGCCAATAGAGCAGAAAAGTATTAGAGCTAAGCATATTTTAATAAATTTACCCATCTTATTTGAATTTAGTAGTTCTTTCTGTAATTAGATGCGAAAACATTAAAAAGGTTGCGTGGGGATGCTAATGAATTTTATATTTAATTCCTATTTGCATTAAAATGCTGACATCTTCCCCGCCAATTTGCCATTTATCGCTTTCTCTGAACGAACCTACAAGATCAGTCCAAAGTAAAGTGGGTTCTAATTGCAGGGCTAAATTGTTATTTAGCTTAGAACTAATAATTCCGGAAAAACTGACACTCATAAAATTACGATCAACTACTGGAGATAAATTAATTAAATCCTGTCTGAATTCCTGGTGGGTATAGCCAAAACCAAAGTTATAGCCAAAATTCCATTTGCTATTTTCTTTAAGGTGCTCTAACAGAATCATAGAAGTTAGTGAAGTAACATCGCCATCAATAGGTTCATTAGAACTTTTCCAATTTCTGCCTTCAATTGCGGAGTTTAAATATTGTAATTTAAGTTTAAGTCCGAAATAAGAATCAGGTTTCGAATATTTTAGATCAAGATATGAACTAAAGGGTAGCGAGTAATCAATATCAATATTATTATCGGCATTCTCAAACATATATGCGGAACCTGTTCCCAGTCCAAACCCGACTTCCAAATTTTGTGATTTCCCGTCAAGTGTAGCAACTAGAAAAAACAAGATAATTATTGTGATTTTTCTCATAAATTTTATTTGATAATTGAGATTTGAATGTTTTTAAGCTTGCTTTAGGAGCGTGCTCAGAAATAGTTTGCTAATTCTCCGCAGTAAGAATTTTACGGATTTAAAGAAAGCGGTAGCGTATCCCAAAACTCCCTCTAAGTATATCGGCATCAAATAGAATAGGAGCAGCTTCTATGTGAAAACCGAATTTTTTCTCGTTAAACGGGTAAAAGTTAAGTCCAACGGGTGCTACAAGTCCTTCAAAAGCGTTAACTCTATATCCCAGGCCCGCATAAAAATCGTAATTTTCTTTTTTCAGAAATTTATGGGTAATCACAGCTTCTACTGATAAATCTGAAATAAATTGATCGGTGCCCAGTCTTAATTCTGGAGTAAGGCGCTCATTTATATCGTAGCCTATACCAATAAAAGGAAGGTTAGATTGATGGTAGCTTACATTTAATTGACTATAAGAATTTGCTACGAAAAACACGGTGAAAGCTAAAAAGAGTGATTTTTTGTACATTCTATTTGATTGATGAATTTTATGAAATTATATTGAAAATGATGATTTTTTAATAATTATTACAATAATATATAAATTTTATAATTCTATTGATTATTATCTAATGTTTTAATGATTTTAGCCGGATTTCCACCCACCAGTACGTTTGGAGGAACATCATTTACTACTACTGCTCCGGCGGCAATTACACTCCCTGCGCCAATATTAACTCCCGGACAAATGGTTGCACCGCCGCCTATCCACACGCTATTGCCAATAGTAACCGGTTTGCCATATTCTAAAAGCGAATCTCGAGTTTTGGCATCTAAGGGATGCGTTGCGGTATAAATATTTACGTTGGGCGCTAAAAATACGTTGTTTCCAATATTCACTTCCACAACATCTAAAATGCAGCAATTAAAATTCATAAAAACCTGGTCGCCCATTTTTATGTTATATCCGTAATCACAATAAAACGGCGGCTCTATCCAAAGATCTTTACCAGCTTTTCTAAATAAGGAGTAGAAGAGCTTGATTCTTTCATCTGCTTTTTCTTCCCCTAACTTATTTGCTTTTTGAAATATGAGCCTTGCATTATACCTGTCTTTTGCAATTTCTTTATCTGAGCCCAGGTATAATTGGCCTGAAAGCATTTTTTATTTTTCGGTCATGGTAAGTCTTAATTGAAATTTAATATTACAAAAAATTTCCGATTGCTTGATTCATTTCCAAACGTTTACAAACGTATTTAAACGTAAACAAATAATTACCAGACGATTACTACTAAAAGACTGTGCTATGTTTGTCCTGTTGAAATGAACTAACGATTTTCAGCTTTTTAAATTAATACGTTATGAGCACTATTAGAAACAAAGTACAGTTGATCGGGAATGTTGGGAGAGAGCCTGAAATCGAAAACCTGGAATCGGGTAAAAAACTAGCTAAATTCTCGGTAGCTACAAATGAAAGTTACAAAAACGGAAATGGCGAACGCATAACCGATACGCAATGGCATAACATTGTAGCCTGGGGGAAAACCGCAGAGCTGGTTGAAAAATATATAAATAAAGGCAAGGAAGTTGGAATAGAGGGAAAACTCACCAACCGAAGCTGGGATGATAAAGACGGGAACAAGCGCTATATAACCGAAGTAGTTTGTAATGAATTGCTTTTAATGGGAAAATAATCTGATTTGGTTCTTATTTCTCAGAATTATAAAAGAGTACAAATGCTAAGGTGGAGCAAAAGTGGTTATTTTCTTTAAAAAGATAATAACCACTTTATTTTGTCTTTTGTATTGCCTCTATAGCATTGGCAAGATATACAAAAGGAGCATTCCAGTTAATTGCGATTTCATTACTGGCATAACTACAACGGTTATCAATATATGAAGTTGCAGGATGCTTATGCGCAGCCGTGTATTTCTCTGCACATTCATTTTTGTCTTGTTGCCCGGGGTTTGGGCCCCCGGCTAAAAGTCCGGGTACCGGATCTTCATTATCGTCAGCTTCAGAAGGTCTGTGATGCGGATCTCTTGTAGATTTCTCGCCAAAACCGGTTAAAAAAGAAAAGCCCGTGGCATTTCTTCCCAGCAGGTAATCCAAATTGCTATTTGCAGCATCAAGATATTTCCTGTCGCCTGTTATTTCGTATACATTTAAAAGTAGTATTCCCTGATTTGCTGCGGTGGAGTTACTTCCCCAAACAAAATCTGATTCATTTATTCCAATTGGAATCGCATAAGCAGAACTTTTTGAAGAAGTTACCAGATTATTGGCCATTTGGGTAAGCTGCTCAATTATGGCATGAATATTTACAAGCTCACTATTCTTATAATTTTTCCTGTGCCTGGCAAGAGAGTAGAGAGCAAGCGTATTCACATTTGGCCAGGCGGGAATTCCAAAGTTAAGTCCTAAACGGTTTTCCAGCCCAGCTTCCTGGTAATAATCTTTCTTTCCTGTGGTTATGAAAAGTTCTGTGGCAGCCCATTGCAATTCATCTTTAAAATTTCGATCTCCATAGGCTCCGGTGTTTATTTCAGGATCTTTTAATGTTTCCTGCTGGTAAATTACATCGGGGTTTTCTTTCGCCCAGCGATAAGCTTTTTCGCTCATCACCAAAAGCGAATCTGATAATCCTGGTAATTCATCTTTATAATCTTCGAAAATTCTTGTTGCCTGTGCAGTTACTGCAGCAAAATCTAAAGTAGCTGCTGTACTTTTTTGTACTACCCATCGCTGAAGTGTAGCATCTTTTGGCGCAACCGCGCTGTGAAAATTCGCGCTGGTAAGCTTGTGATAAACACCCCCGTCTTTATCCTGCATTGTCATCATCCATCTTAGATTGTACAATGTTTCGTCAAGAAAATCGGGAATATTGTTCTCGCTTTCTGGAATATTTAAATTAAGTGTGTCCAGGTATTCCGGGAAATCTTCATAAAGCGATAACAAAGTCCCCATGGTAATTCCGCTGTTTACAATATACTTTCCAAAATCTCCTGCGTCATACCATCCTCGGGGGCTTGAAATAGTAGATCCAGCCGGTCTATTCTCTGAAGCGGCAGAATTATGGATTTTCACCTTGTCGTCTGGATGGCCGGCTTCTCTCGCCCATTTTCCGGCATATTCTTCGGGTAAAGCAGTAGAAGCTCGCTGAAAATAAAAAGCCTTCATACTTGCTTTTGCTGGCTCAAAATGTACATTTTCGTCTATATGAAAAGGATGGCTGGTACCAATTCCGGGAACTTGTAATACATACTCTCCTGAGATTTCCACGGAAGAAAAATCAGCTTGTTTTACGGTTTCTTTACTATGTGGCCATTTTTTCGCATCGCTAAGTTTGCCTGAAAACACTTCATTCTTTTTATCTGCTGTAAGAATTGAAAAATTGGTAGCTTCTGAAGTTACAACAATCGCTATTTTTTGGCCTGTAGGATAGAATCCAACCTGGTTGATCCTGATTTTATCTGAACCTGAACTTTCTTGATTTAATGGGGCAAATGCTGAAATATTCAGAAGAAAACATAAAATTGGAATCAGGAATATTGTTGCAAGCCTCATAACTTAGATTTAAAATGGATATAATTATATTGAATTAACCGATACTAAAGTTAATGCTCCTAAAGCATTTTTCCATCACCTGTTTTATTTTTCTATTGAAATTGCTAAAAATTTCCTGGTAATTAAAAAGCGGAAAGTGAATTTTTTAAAACGGCAAATTTTGCTAAAAGTAAATTTCTTTAGCCAGTCGGTAAGTATTAGCATGGGCTTCAATAATCACCCTAATTTCTTTAGAATAACCGCCACCCATACTGCATTGAACCGGAATGTTTAAATCGTAGCAGGTTTGCAAAACAAACCTGTCTCTTTCTTTGCAGCCATTTACCGTGCAGGAGAGTAGGCCGAGTTTATCACTCTCTAAAATATCAACACCGCTTAAGTAAAAGATAAAATCTGGTTTTTGTTTTTCTATTAAATCAGGTAATGTCTCTTTTAGTAGTTTTAGATATTCAATATCACCACTGCCGTCGGGGACTTCAATATCGAGATCTGACTTTTCTTTTTTGAACGGATAATTACCTTTTCCGTGCATAGAAAAAGTAAAAACCGAAGAATCATCCTGAAAGATCTCTGCTGTTCCATTTCCCTGGTGAACATCCAGGTCTACAATAAGAATTTTTTCAGCTAAATTTTTATACTGAAGATATCTTGCGGCAATTGCCTGGTCGTTAAGTAAGCAAAATGCTTCGGCCCGGTTAGAATAAGCGTGATGAGTACCTCCGGCAATATTAAAAGCAATTCCATGTTCCAGGGAATAATGCACGGCTTTCATCGTACCATCGGCGATGATCATTTCCCGTTTCACTAAAGCTTCGGAAAGTGGAAAGCCACTTTTTCTAATTTCCCTGGTGCTAAGTTTTAAATCACGTAAGCGTTCAAAATAATCAGCATCGTGAGCTTTTAGAATATATTTATCGGTTGGAAATTCCGGCTCAAAGAAATTTTCTGCGCTACAGGTTCCTTCGTGAAGTAATTGCCTTGGCAGCAATTCATATTTTTCCATCGGGAAACGGTGACCTTCAGGTAAAGGATGTTTGTAGATAGGATGGTAGGCGATTTTGAGCATTTATAAAGAGTAAACCTCACAGGTTTTGAAACCTGTGAGGTTTTTTATTATTTGAGTAAAACAACTAATTTATCGTTGCGCCCGGTTCTACACCATCTTCATCTGGATTTACAAAAACCAGTTTTCCGGCTGAATTTTCTGTCATTAAAATCATTCCTTCACTTTCTACACCACGCAGTTTTCTTGGTGCTAAATTGGCCAAAACAGTCACTTTTTTACCAAGAATTTCTTCTGCCTTATAATGCTCAGCGATTCCTGAAACTACCGTTCTTTGATCCAGACCGGTGTCTACTTTTATCACCATTAATTTTTTGGTTTTAGGCATCTTATGGGCTTCAATAATAGTTCCTACACGCAAATCCATTTTGGTGAAATCTTCAAAACTAGCAGTTTCTTTTTGAGGTTCTACCTTATTGTTTTCGGCTGCATTAGCAGTTTTTGTGGCTTCCAGTTTGTCTAATTGTTGCTGCATTTGGGCATCTTCTATTTTGCTGAAAAGCAATTCTGCTTTTCCAATTTGGTGCCCCGCGGGGAGTAAAGAATCACGTGTAGCGATCTTATCCCATTGTGAATATTCCTTGCCGGAAAGTTGACTTTCAGCATCGGTGAAATTCAGCATTTTTTGAAGTTTCGCTGAAGAAAATGGTAAAAATGGTTCGCTTAAAGTAGCTAGCGCTGATGCGATTTGTAATGCCACATACATCACTGTTTTTACACGTTCTTCATCGGTTTTAATGAGTTTCCAGGGTTCCTCATCGGCTAAATATTTGTTTCCTAATCTGGCTAAATTCATTAATTCACCTTGCGCTTCGCGGAAACGGTATTTTTCAATAGAACTTGCAATAACCGCCGGATAGGCTTTTAGCTCGGCAATGGTTTGCTCGTCCACTTCAGAATAATCATTAGGTTTTGGAACAATTCCGGAGTAATATTTATTGGTTAGTACAACTACGCGATTAATAAAATTCCCGAAAATAGCTACCAATTCATTATTATTCCTGGCCTGGAAATCTTTCCAGGTAAAATCATTGTCTTTGGCTTCAGGAGCGTTTGCAGTTAAAACATAGCGCAAAACATCCTGCTGGTTTGGAAAATCTTCCAGGTATTCGTGCAACCAGACTGCCCAGTTTTTGGAGGTAGAAAGTTTTTTTCCTTCTAAATTAAGGAATTCGTTTGCCGGAACATTTTCTGGCAAGATGTATTCGCCGTGTGCTTTCAGCATCACAGGGAAAATAATACAGTGAAAAACAATGTTATCTTTTCCTATAAAGTGTACAAGTTTCGTGTTTTCGTCTTTCCAGTAAGGCTCCCAGTCCTTGCCTTCGCGTTCTGCCCATTCTTTGGTAGAAGAAATGTAGCCAATTGGCGCATCAAACCAAACGTAAAGTACTTTACCGGCACCACCTTCTACAGGGACAGGAATTCCCCAATCCAAATCACGAGTTACGGCTCTTGCGCGCAAACCATCGTTTAACCAGGATTTCACCTGCCCGTGAACATTGCTTTTCCAGTCGTGAGCGTGCCCTTTTACGATCCACTCATCTAACCATTCCTGGTATTGATCTAAAGGTAAAAACCAGTGACGGGTTTCTTTTAAAGTGGGTACTTCACCGGTAATTGCCGATTTTGGATTAATAAGATCTGTGGCGTTTAGCGAAGTTCCGCAGCTTTCACATTGGTCGCCATAGGCCTCCTCGTTTCCGCATTTTGGGCAGGTTCCGGTTACAAACCTATCGGCCAGGAATTGTCCTGCTTTTTCGTCGTAAAGTTGTTGGGTGGTTTCTTCAATAAACTTCCCATCTTCATACATCTTTTTGAAAAATGCCGAAGCGGTATCGTGATGTACTTTAGCTGAAGTTCTTGAGTAATTATTAAAAGAAACGCCAAAATCTTCGAAAGATTTCCTGATAATTCCATCGTACTTGTCAACGATATCCTGCGGCGTAACGCCTTCTTTCTTTGCTTTTATGGTAATAGGAACTCCGTGCTCATCACTTCCGCAAACAAAAGCCACATCATTGCCCTGCATTCGTAAATAACGGGCATAAATATCGGCTGGAACATAAACACCTGCAAGATGGCCAATATGTATGGGGCCGTTGGTGTATGGTAATGCTGCGGTAATAGTGTATCGCTGTGGAGTATTATTCATTTATCTTAAAATTTATTGAGGGCGCAAAGGTAAGCAACTCCTTAAAAATACGCGTTAAATTCTTGTAAAACAGAAGGCGTCTATAGGAAATGTTCCTCAATTTAGCCTTTAAATTTAATTCGAATACCAAAAGTTTTAAATCGATAAAAATTAACCAATGAAAAAATTAAGCTTAATAATTATTGTACTTAGTCTTGCAGCCTGTGGAAGTTCTAATAGCAAAATGTCTAAAGATAAATTTGTGGTTGAAAACCTTACAAATTATAATGCTGAGGAATTGAAGGCAAATTATCCTGAAGCAGATTTTCTTGAAGATACCGGCATGTTTGAAGAAGGAACAGTAGAGCGGGCCTATACCGTAATGTATCCCGATACGCCCGATGAATTGCATATTACCTGGAAAACTGAAGATCGTAAAGAAATTTTTGATATTCGGTTTTCTGAAAATGGAAAATGGAAATCTACAGAGGGCATTGAAATAGGAACCATGTATGAAGCTTTGAATAAGCTTAATGAAAAGGAGATCTCTTTCTACGGATTTGGATGGGACTATGGAGGTGCGGTTATGTGGAATAACGGGAAACTGGAAAATTCTAATTTAAGAGTGTTCCTGGCACCCAAAGAAGAAGTAGCCAATAAGTTTTATGGTGATCGCATAATCGAAGCCAGTAAAGAGGAAATTGAAAGTTTAGATTTAAAAGTTGCCAGTATAATGCTAGTGAATTAGTTATTTTTTACGGGAAATCCCCAAGTATAGAAACCTGGAATAAATCCTAAATTCACTTTATGGCTCAGCATAACGCTTTGGGGGAATTGGGTGAACGCCTCGCTTTAGAGTACCTTTTAAAACAAGGTTATGAAATTCTGGCTCAAAATTATGTTTATAACAAAGCGGAAATAGACATTTTAGCCCGGAAGCATAGCACTTTGGTAGTAGTAGAAGTTAAAACAAGAAGCACACCCGATTTTGGGGACCCACAAAGTTTTGTAAAGCCTAAACAAATTCGGCAGCTTGTAAAGGCTGCCGATTTTTTTTTGAATGACAATCAATTAAACCTTGAAACCCGTTTTGATATTATTGCGATAATAAAGAACAAAGCCGGAATACAAGTAGAACATCTTGAAGATGCTTTTTTACATTTTGAGTGAAAAACTTCTGGAAAAAACTTTATTCTAACCGCATTGTTTCAGTGACTAGTGGTTATAAAAAAACTGTCTAAAAAGTTCTAAATTCGTCAAGCTGAACTTGTTTCAGCTTCTAACTTGATTTGAATATCAACATCTTAGATCCCCGATCAAAAATCGGGGCAGGCTCTGAAATAAATTCAGGATGACGATAAAATAAAAAGACCTCACAGGTCTACAATACCTGTGAGGTCTACTTTTTGGTAAAGAAAAACCTCACTGTCCCAATGGCGATCGGGACTGTGAGGTCTATACTTTTATTAAAATACTTCCTAAGAAATTTATTACCAGATCTTCACTCGATCTTCTGGGGCAACATACATTTTATCACCTTCTTTAATATCAAAAGTGGTATAAAATGCATCAATGTTCTGAAGCGGTACATAAGCTCTGTACATTCCAGGAGAATGAGGATCGGTCTTGATTCTGTTTTTCAAGGCTTCGTCACGCATTTTTGTTCTCCAAACAGTAGCCCAGGACATAAAGAAACGTTCATCTGGAGTAAATCCATCTATTTTTCCGGGATCTCCGTGTTCTTCTAAATGAATTTGTAACCCGTCATAAGCAGCGTTAACGCCACCAAGATCACCAATATTTTCACCTAAAGTAAATTGACCGTTGATGAAAACACTGTCTAAAACTTCAATATTGCTGTATTGGTCTGCAAGATCTTTTCCAAGAGCTTCAAACTGTTTAAGATCTTCGTCTGTCCACCAGTTATTAAGGTTTCCTTCGGCATCAAAACGAGAACCGCTATCATCAAAGCCGTGAGAGATTTCGTGACCAATTACAGCTCCAATTCCGCCGTAATTTACAGCAGCATCAGCTTTATAATCATAAAAAGGTGGCTGAAGAATAGCTGCAGGGAATACAATTTCGTTATAGCTTGGGTTGTAATAGGCGTTAACGGTTTGTGGTGGCATAAACCATTCGGTTTTGTCTACCGGTTGTCCAAGGTCTGCCATATTATCGGCAACTCTCCATTTGCTGGTATTCATCATATTCTGGAAATAAGACCCACCGTTTTCAACATTTACTATTTCTAGATCGCTGTAGTCTTTCCATTCGTCTGGATAACCAACTTTAATAGTGGTGGTTCCTAGCTTTTCCTTGGCTTTTTTCTTGGTTTCTTCGCCCATCCAGCTAAGGTTGTCTATCCTGTTTTCGTAAGCTTTAATAAGATTTGAAATCATTTCCTGAGCTTTTTCTTTAGCTTCAGCAGGGAAATGTTCGTCTACATATAATTTACCAAGTGCTTCTCCCAGAGTACCGTTTACAGTTTGTAAAGCACGTTCTTTTCTTGGGCGTTGTTCTTGTGCACCTTGTAGGGTTTTGCTGTAAAACTCCCAATTTGCAGTTTCAATATCTGTAGAAAGTGTGCTGGCCGCATCATTAAAAATGCTCCATTTTAGATAATCTTTCCAATCATTAACAGAATTTCCAGCAAAAACATCCTGAAGGGATTCCATATAGTTTGGTTGAGAAACGATTATGGTATCAAGATCTGTAGCACCAATTTCTTCAAAATAAGAATCCCAGTCTATCGCTGAAACCATATTTTTAAGTTCGGCTACAGTTTTAGGGTTATAAGTGTTACGGGCATCACGACGCTCTACTTTGTCAAGTTGAGGTTCTGCAAGGCTGGTTTCAAAAGCAAGAATACGCTCGGCTGCATCTGCAGCTTCATCTTTAGAATAGTCTATATACTGAAGCATTCTGGTAATATGCTCTTTATATTTTTCCCTTTTTTCTTTGGAATCTGAATCGTCTGCTACGTAGTAATCACGATCTGGTAAACCCAATCCTGCAGGATAAAGGTAAGCAGCATTCATATTACTGTTTTTAGCATCGGCACGAACCCCAAAAGAGAAAAATCCGGCGCCACCATATTGTTGCATTTCGGTAAGAAATTCCTGGAGGTCTTCCTTATTTTCAATAGCATCTACTTTTGCCAAATATGGTTTTACCGGTTCCACGCCTTTTTCATTTCGGGCAACGGTATCCATAATTGTTTTGTAAAGGTAAACGGCTTTAGCCTGGTCACTAGACGGGTCTAAACTATCGTTAGCAGAAGCGCCTTCTAAAATAGCCATCGCATCCTCATCGGTACGCTCACGCAATTCCATAAAACTTCCCCAAGTAGTCTGGTCTGAAGGGATCTCGGTAGAATCTACCCATTTTCCGTTTACGTATCTAAAGAAATCTTCCTGAGCGCTTACGGTGGTGTCCATATAGGCAAGGTTAATACCGCGAACCTCTTCTTTTTCTTTACTTTCTTTATCATCGTTTTGACAACTTGTTAGGGTTGCAGCTCCCAAAATCGATAAAAAGAGCACATTACTTATTTTTTTCATATGTGGTTTAAATTATTATGAATTCTCGCGCTAAAGTACTAAAAAGTAGCATATTTAGCTGAGGATTATTCAAAGTATAAAATTGATTGAATTTTTCGCAAAAACTAATCCTGGAAAAGCTGGATTTACCTGAAGGTTTAATCAATTTGATTTATCAAATTTTGATCGAATTCCTTTTTTAATTGGGTTACTTCTTCCACATTTTCGTTGGGTATAGTAACAGAAAGTACATAATGAGTAATTTTCCAGCCATCTTTAGTTTTTAGAAGCACGCCAGAGCCACGACAAATTCCCATTTGCGTGTCAAGAAGTTCATCAAACCATGCGGTTTTACTGTTTTCATCGTTATAAATATTTCGTTCTAAAGTGGTGAAATTCCAGGCCTGACCCTGATCAAAATAAGGTTTTGAAAATTCACGAAAATCATCATTCTGCCAGTTCTCGGTGGCATCGGTGCCTATAAAAACCCCATCTTTGGTAATTAAGCTGAAGTATTTATCAAAGTTACCATCAGCGGCTGCTTGGTGCCATTGGGTTAAAACCTTATCTATTTTAGATTTTTCCTGGGCTGCAATATTTAAACTGAAAAACAAAAAAAGCAGTGCGATAATTTTTTTCATTTTGAAGAATTTTTATTGAAGATATCAATTTTTCTGCACTCAGGATTAGAAAAACGACTACTACAATTTGGCCTGGGGAAGGGAATCTATAGAAATGGTATCTCTTTCGGCTTTAAATTCGTCCAGCTCATCTTCAAAATCTTCCAGGGTTTTTAGGAAAAGCTCATTAAGCTGAATCTTAAAATTATTGAATTCTTCAGGGATTTCCCGGGCAACTTCTGTAATAGCACCGGCATCTAATTGCCGGCGGTGAGATAATTGTTCCAGGACTTTTGCTTTAGTGGTTAAAACGTTGGCGCGGGCCCTAACCGCGTTGGAGCTCAGAGAATCGGGAATGCTTGTGTTTAACGATTCCATAACCTGGGAGATTGGTTTTGAGCTTTCTATGGTTTGTTGTAGATTATAATTTCTTAATTGGTCAACTTCATTTTGGGCAGCGATATACGCCAACCAATTTATAGCATGTTTTCGTGCTTCAGGAAGTAATATTACTTCTTCCTTAGTAGTTTCTAAAGGTTGGTTTAAGGTAATTGAATCTAATTGACTGCCATTACTATCATCGGTCTGAGATTTTTCATTGCAGGCAAAGCAGAGTAAAATAGATAATATTAAAACCAGTTTTTTCATACCTAACAAAGTTAACCTAAAAATTTCCAATTTAAATAATTACAAAAGGAAGTATTTATTACCTCTGTTCAGCTTTGAAATTTTCTTTAATTTCACTTTGTTAATTGAAGAAGTATCGAAACCCTTCCTTCAATAAAAGATTTCTAAAAAAAAGTAAAGGTTTCGGCTGTTTCATTGCGAAAACCTCTATCTAAATAAATATATTTGCGGAAAAATCAATACAATGGCCGGGAAAATTTTAATTATTGGTGCTTGCGGGCAAATTGGAACCGAGTTAACGCTGAAATTACGTGATCTCTACGGAAACGATCGGGTAGTGGCTAGTGATATTAGGGAAGGAAATGAGGAATTAATGAATTCCGGGCCTTTTGAAATTGCCGATGCTACTGATGCTCCATTAATTGAAACCATTATTGATAAATACGAAATCTCCGAGGTTTACCTTATGGCCGCGATGCTTAGTGCAACTGCCGAAAAAGCGCCAATGAAAGCCTGGAATCTTAATATGGATTCCCTTTTTCATATTTTGAATTTTGCTAAAGATAAAAAGATTGAGAAAGTCTTTTGGCCTTCCAGTATTGCAGTTTTTGGCCCTACAACTCCTAAAAACGATACCCCACAAACTACTATTATGGAACCTTCTACGGTTTACGGGATTAGTAAGCAAACCGGCGAAAGATGGTGCGAATATTCTCACGATAAATATGGCGTAGATGTAAGAAGTTTGCGTTATCCCGGCATTATAAGCTATAAAACCCTTCCCGGTGGTGGAACTACAGATTATGCGATAGAAATTTTTCACGAAGCCCTTAAGAATAAAGCCTACACTTCATTTTTAGCTGAAGATACCGGTCTGCCCATGATGTATATGGACGATGCGATTAAAGCTACCGTAGATATTATGGAAGCTCCTTCAGAAAAAATAAAGGTGCGATCTTCTTATAATCTTTCGGCCTTGAGTTTTACCCCAAAGGTTCTTGCCGAGGCTATTCAGAAGGAAATTCCTGACTTCAAGATCTCCTACGACCCAGATTTTAGACAAAAAATAGCCGATTCCTGGCCATCTAGCATAGATGATTCTGAAGCCAGAAAAGACTGGCAATGGAAACACGATTTTGACATGCAAAGCCTAGTTAAGGAAATGCTTGCCGGAGTTTCTGAACAACTGAAAACCGCCAAATAAATACGTGATAATCGAGATTATTTTTTCTTTTTCTTCATTTTATTAAGCCAGATTATGGTTCCGGTAATTGGTAAACTCGTGGCGATTAAGCAGGCCAGGAAATAAAGGATTTTTGAAAAAGTCCCGAATATTTCTCCTGTGTGAATTGGTTTTATTAAAGAAGCTACCTGAACATTTGCTGGTTTTTCTGAAAAAAGCTCTTTTTTGAGAATTTTACCGTCACGGTCTATCACCAGCATATCGTAAGTATTGGGCGACCAGTTGCCAGCTTCATATTTTCTAATGGAAAAAATACCATTTTCGTCCTGTGGAAATGAAATAGATGTCTCCCCGGGATAATCCAGATTTTGATTTGAAATATTAATGATTTCAGCAAGCTCCAGCGTTTTAGAATCTGGATTAGTTTCTGAAGCAATTTTTGGTCCGCCGCGGCCACCAAAAACCTGGGTTCCCAGAACCTGACTGCCGAGGTCTTTATACCAATCAAAAGACCAGAATAATCCGGTTAACGTCATTACAATTAATAATAGGCAGGAATAGAAACCAAGGGTATTATGCAAATCATGGTTAATCCTTTTCCAGTTTGCAGACCATTTAATTTTAAAGCCCGGTTTTAGGGTTTTCCACTTTATTTTTTTCTTCGGAAACCAAAGTACAACTCCACTTATAGATAGAAATAAAAAGATAATGGTTGCAATTCCCACGATAGGTCTACCAATAGCAGAATCGAATAACAACCAGCGATGCATTCTAAACATTGTGAAGAAGAATTCATCTGCAGGATTTTCACCTAGTTGCTGATAATCGCCGGTATATTGATTTACATAAAAAGTAGTGCCGCGTCTATCTTCCGGCGAAGTTTTCACCTTGAATTCATAAGCTTTATTGGGGTTTTTGGGTAACGTAAGCCCGGTAACCGCTCCTTCTTTTTCAAGGTTTTGCTGCAAATTTTCTATAGCAATTAGTTTACCTTGTTGCGGGTCTACTTTTAATTCTTCAGCAAAAAGCGATTTTATTTCGGTTTGGAAGGTTAAGATAGTTCCGCTTAGGCAAACTAAGAAAAGGATAATCCCGCTGCCAAGCCCTAACCATAAATGCAGATCGTTCAGTAATTTTCTAAACGTATATTTTTTCTTTTTTTGCTTCTTCTTTGTCATGGATTCTGGTATAAAACTTAAAATAAGACTGACCGGAAAAAGAATTTCCGGTCAGCCCTTTTTGGCAAATTCAAATATTTTTAGGGCTAAAAAACTCCTATAAAGTGGCTTCCTTCTACATTTACCAGCTCGGCTCCTTTAGTTACCTCACCGGTTTGCGTGTCTATTACATAAATATTTCCGTTTTCTCCTACGGGAGCTTCGGTTACATAAACTTCATCTCCATCTACTACAAATCCCTGGTATTGGAATAGGTAGAAATCTTCGCTATATGGGATTTCATTTATTTTTTGTGCAGTTTTTGCTTCTAAATCTACCAGCGCAAAATATCCCTGGGCTCCAGCTACACCTTCAGCAGAACCTGCGTGACGATAAGCTACAACCGCTTTTCCGCTTGCGGTAGGTCTCCAGGCAAGAATATAGGCATCTTCCACTCCTAATGCTTCATCTAAATTAAATACGTATGAATCATCATACTGGTTATTAGCACCTATTTTTAAGATATGGGAACCGTTTGGATCTCCCTGGTTTGCCTGGTAAACACTTCCGTTTACCAAAAATGCATTAATGCTTCGGTAACCGTTGGTATTTCCCTTTCCAACTTCAGAAGTAATAATAGTTGGGTTTTCTAAAGAAGGGTAGTCTAAAACAATGGTTTTAGAACCTAAAACTTCACCATTTCTATCTGTTTCTCCGGTTTCCGGGTCTACTTTACTTATACGAGCGCCAATGTATAATTTATCTCCGGTAGCATTTAAGGTTGGCATATCAATTCTGCCAATATAATATCCTTGTGCTTCCAACTCTTCACTTAGTTGAAGACTTGATTCTTTAAACTCTTTTATTACCGAATTCTGTAAATCTAAGGTGACAATCCCCATAGTAGCTTGGGTACGAAGATAATTATCCTCATCATCAAACTGGTGCTCGGTATCTACATATACAGCAGCTCCTGTTTGATCTCCGTCAAATAATTTAATCCATCTTGGAGCAGAACCTACATAAGGAGCAATGCTAATTTCGCTTCCGGTTTGTTCAAAATTTTGACCTCCATTTACATTGTATTTCGTGTAGTTTCCTCCAGTATCGCCGGCATAGCTAATATTAAATATTGTGCTGCCGTCTTCAGAAGATTGCAACCTTGCAGTTCTGTTAGAAGGTACTATAAATCCGTTATCAAAAGGTTCTATAGATACGTTTGGGTCTTTAGCGTCTTCACTACTTATGGAGTAGATTAGTGTGCCTCCATTACCGTCTCCAGGGTTTTCTCCCATTCTGGCTGCGGCAACGGTAATCCATCTACCGTCTTCATTTTCACCTGGTTCCTGTCCTGGGTCTATAGGAGAGTCATCGCTACTACAAGAAGCCAGTAAGCCTGTTGCCATTGCTATTGTTGCAAAAGTTTTAATGCTGAAAAAATTACGTTTCATATTATTATCTTTTATAATTGGTTAAAATTTATTGATTGAATAATTTAATTTTAAGTAAAAGGCTCTTCCCGGTTTTTGCACCGATAAATTGTCGTAAACAGGTTTGTTAAAGATGTTTTTTACATCAAAACTCATGACAAAATTTTGGTTGGGGAAGGTGTAGCTAAGTCCAAGATCCTGCGCTAATTGCTGAGGTACTTTAAAGAAATCGTCTCCTACCGTATTTGAACCCTGCGGAACCAGATATGAAAATTCATCGGTAAAGTACATGGTGTAGAATAGGTTTAGCATGGAGTTTTTCTGAATTAAATTTTTAATTGAATAGCGTAAGTTTCCATTCATGGTAAAAAATGGAGTGTTGGGGACGTCTATTTCTACGCCACGGTTTTCAATTTTTAAATCGAATCGGGATATATTAAAATTAAGTCCGAAATTATTATTATAGGTATAACCCAACTGTGCGTCAATTCCTTTTGAAGTACCGCTACCCTGGTTTACATAAACAATTAACTCTTCATCTACATTTAAGGAAGTCTCTATAGGTAAACCAATTCTATCTTTAATATTTCTGGTAAAAAGATTTGTTGAAGCATTAAATTGATGCTTCTTAAAGTTAAAGGTGCCTAGTTTTACCCCTAAATTATAATTGTTACTTTGTTCAGGATTTATGCTTGCGTTGGCCACAACATTATCCCCATCGTTACCAAATATTTCGGTTTCGTTTGGCAGTCGTACTGCTTTTTCGGCCGAAGCCAATAGGGTAATAGTGGGGCTAAGCTCGTAAGAAGCTGCAAAACCATAGCCTTCATATTTTTTATTACTGCTTACAACATCATCCACAATTTCACTGCTTCCATCTGGATTTCTTTGAATTTCAGGATCTACACTTATGCTTTTCTGTTGATAATATTTCCCGAATAAATTGGTTTTTAACCTGTCATTAAAAGCATTTAATTCATAGGTTATCGAAAGTATGTTTTTGTTTAAATCCCGTGTTCCTACAAAGGTATTTTCTAATACAGATTGTAGTTTATCGCTATCTTCTCTATCAATTCCGCTATAAACGTGGTTCGCTAAAATTGTGTGGTTATCGCTAATAGCGTAGGCTACACCAGTTCTAATGGAGGCCACGTTGCGGTTAATTTTCGCAAGCGTTGGTCCGCCTTCTTGCTGTGAGCCCCAGGTATATTTGTATTCGTTGCCTCTAAAATCTATGGCTCTTTCGCCGTTCCAGCTATAAGCCCAGGGCACCGTATCATTTACCTGGCGGTTTCGCTTTCCATAATATCCGGTAACGTTTACATCTAAACCTGGCGTAAATAAATCTTCTTTTTGATAAGTTAAGTTAGCCAGAGAAGCGTCAGACTCAAGAAATCTTCCTTCGTATGGCATAATAGTCATGAATGCGCCATGTTGCACTTCTTTATAGTCATCAGAACCTGTAAAACCTACAAAAAACTGGTCGGCCCATTTTACATCTGTATATCCTACCTGTACCGTACCTCCGGTAGACCTGTAGGCGTCGTTAAAACGTCTAGCGGTAATTGGGGTTTGCTGACCACCTAAACCGGTTACTACAATACTTCGACCTGAAACTTCATAATCATTGTCAGAATAGTTATGAAAGGCAGAAGCTTTTACGGTAAAACCAGAATTATCAAATCTGTACAACCCATTTACATTAGCCTGAAAAGTATTGAATGAGCCATATGATACAGACGCATTAATATTTTTATCAGACTGTTTATTAAGTACAATATTGATGGCGCCGCCCAGGGCATCGTCAGCTAAATGGCCGGGAACAACGCCTTTATAGACTTCAATTCGCTCAATCATTGATGGCGGAATACTGTTTAAGTTATAGGACGAACCAAATGTAGAAATGGGAATTCCATCTATAAAAATACGTACGGCACTACCAGATAAACCATTCAAACTATATTCTGCACGAGAGCCCAAACCACCATTTTGCCGAATTTTTACTCCAACCGTAGTGTTTAGTAATTCGTTTGTCTGAATATTTCTAATACTGGCCTCCCCGGTTTCTACAACATTAAGGGCAAATCCCTTTTTCTCCATTTTGGTTTTGAAAGAATCTGCTCTTAGGTGTACCTCATCTAATTCGTTCTCTGAGGTATTTATCGTAATATTATGGTGTAGATTTTCTGGATTTACCGCTATTTGATGATGAGCTATGAAGTCACCTTTACGAATTTCCAGTAAAAAAACTCCACGCTGTAAATTCTTTATTTGATATTTTCCTTCGGAATCTGATTGCGTGCTTTTACTCTGATTTAGATTGGAAGCCGTAATATTTGCGCCCTTTAGTACTTCCCCGTTTTCATCTTCTATTATTCCAGAAATATCGAAGTTTTTGGCTTCCTTTTGCTGAGCATATATGGTAGGAATACTGGCTGACAGCAACAGTAAAATAAAGCTTATTGTAAAATTTGGAACCACAATTTTAATTTATTATTCTTATTTAAACTAATTTTAAATAACTTGCGGCAAATTTATATTTTGAAGCGCTAAGCCTGTTTCGGTTTTGGGAATAAAAATTACGGTAAAGGTATTATGTATATTGAGTCTAAATTAATAGAGGTAAATGAAACCTTGTTTTCACGGGATCTTTCAGGAAATAAAGATTTGGGAATCATTAAAGATGAAATAAATATCCAATCGTATTCATGGTTGCAGGCAAAATGTAAGATTCAGTTTTCAAAAGGCTTATTTATTGTTGAAACCTTTATAGAGAATAAAAAAAATCTTACCGATATCTTTAGTATAAGCGGGGAATATATTCAAATTTCTTATTTAGGAAAAGGTGATTCGCAACTGGTTTCTTCCAAGGAAAAAACACCCCTTGGGATGGGCAGAATTAACTGCTGTTATAATTGTGATACTGTAAACACAATAGAAATGCCTGCCAATAAACCTACTCACTACCAGGCGGTTTATCTATCAAAAGAATACTACCTTGAATTGTTAAAAAACGAAGTCTGGGTAGCAGATAATTCTTTCTATAATCATATTATTAAGGGTAATTTTCAAAAATGGGGAGCCTGTAATTTTCCTATAGATTATAGTTTATATCATATTTTAAATGAGATAACCAAAAACGATTGGAATACCGATTTTAAAAAATATTATCTTGAATTAAGGCTTAAAGAATTGTTTCTTTCTTTACATTTTTGCCAGGAGGAATTGTGCAATGGAGTAGTGAAAGGGATTAGCGAAGAAAACCTTGAAAAAATAAGAACCGCCCACGCATATTTAATTGAAAACTTTAAAAATCCGCCAACCATTAAAGTACTGGCCAGGAAAGTGCTTTTAAATGAACTTCAGCTAAAAAAAGATTTTAAAATGATGTATGGTAAAACTATTAGAAGCTTTATTATAGACTTACGAATGAAGAAAGCTAAAAGTCTTTTAGGTAAACATACCGTAAGTGAAATGGCTGGCATTTTAGGATATAAAAGCGTTCCGCACTTTATAAACACCTTTAAAAAATGTTATGGCTACACTCCAAAACAAGGTTTAAATCAATAAAATTAAGGCATAAAAAAAGCCGCTATAAAAGCGACTTTTCAAGTTCTTGAAATAGGATAATATATATTATTCTATAACGCGTACTTCCGCAGCGTTAACTCCTTTTCTACCTTCTACTTCAACGTACTCAACTTTATCACCTTCGTTCAAGCTCTCGCCATCTAAACCAGTAATGTGTACGAAGATGTCTCTTCCTGTTTCGTCGTTGGTAATGAATCCGTATCCTTTTGATTCATTGAAAAATTTAACTGTACCTTCCATTGTAATAATAAAATAAATAATTAATAAAGCGCAAAGTTAGTACAATATTATTGAAGACAGTGCAATATTTTCGATTTTCTTTTGAAAGTATTCTAAAACAGCTACTTAATCCAGTCCTTTATCTCGCATTTTATCCATGTTCTCTTTAGTGAGAGTGTAGTCTTGAAGCCGTTTCCCTTTCCATCTCACATACAGGAAAATAGGCATTAAAATAAATGCACTTGCTAAAACTGCAATTCCAATTATACGGTCTCCCAGTACCACATCTTCAAAAGTGCGGTAATAAAATCCTACTCCAATGGCAATTAATATTAATATGCCCAATATTTTTAAAACAGTATTCATAGCATTAAACGGTTACTTCTATTAGTTTTTGACGGTAAGCGGTTAATAGTTTAGATTTAGAAATAAATCCAACGTACACCTCATCTTCTACCACAGGCAGGTTCCATGCGTTTGTTTCCTGAAATTTGGTCATTATATCTTTTGGCCGGTCTTTTCTAAGGTCTATAATTTCAGGGGCACGCTGCATAACATCGCTTACCTTTACTTCCTCATACATTTTCTGGTCAAACATTATCGGTCTAATATCATCTAATAATATAATTCCCAGGAATTTACGATTTTCATCGATAACGGGAAAAAGATTTCGGGAAGATTTTATTACGCCGTCGTGAATAACATCTCCAAGATTCATATCTATATTTAGGGTAACAAAGTTTTTTTCTATAATCTGCTGAATATTCAACAGCGTTAATACAGCCTGGTCTTTATTGTGGGTTAACAAATCGCCACGTTTTGCGAGTTCCATGGTATATACCGAGTGCGGCTGAAACTGGTTGGTAATCATATAAGAAATGGCCGCGGTAATCATTAAGGGAACAAAGAGTTCGTAACCGCCGGTGAGTTCTGCAATAAGGAAAATGGCAGTAAGTGGCGCGTGCAAAACCCCGGCCATTAACCCGGCCATTCCAACCATAGTAAAACTACTTACCGAAATGGGGGTTTTTAATATTCCCAGATTGTTTATAATTAGTGCAAAGCAATGCCCCATAGCGCTCCCCATAAATAATACCGGCGCAAAAATACCGCCAATGCCGCCGGCTCCAAAGGTGAGCGGAAGTAGCCAGGATTTTAAAAATTACAAGTCCAGCAAGGAGGATTATAACAATCCAGATATTATCAAGATAATCATTAAAGAAATTGGTTCCCAAAGCTTCTAAATAATCTTCAGCCAATAAGTTATTTATAACATTATAACCTTCGCCATATAGCGGTGGAATTAAATAGATAAGAATTCCAAGGCCCAGGCCACCCAGCAATAACCTATAGAAAAGAGAATCTATCTTTTTAAAAGCATCGCCTATCTTAAAATAAATATGTGTAAAATACATAGAACATCCGGCAGCGAGGACACCAAGAATAATATAAAAAGGCACTTCAGAAATATTAAAATTGTCTTGAAGATCTACAGGCAAAATAATATCAGAACCAAAGAAAAAATAGGAGGTGAGAATAGCCGAAACCGAAGCGATAAGCAATGGAACCATGGAGATTAAAGTGAGATCCAGGCTAAAAACCTCGATCGCAAAGATAATCGCCGCGATAGGTGCTTTAAAAATAGACGACATAGCGCCCGCAGCTGCGCAACCAATAAGTAATGTACGTGAACTTTGGTTCATTTTAAAAAACCGGGAAATATTAGATCCCAGGGAAGCACCGGTGGCCACCGTTGGTCCTTCCAATCCCACAGATCCTCCAAAACCAACTGTTAAAGGAGCTGTGATAATTGAGGCATACATTTGAAAGGAACGCATAATTCCTTTTCGGCGGGAAATTGCATAAAGCGTAGAGGGAATCCCGTGACCAATCTTTTTCTTTAGTACTACTTTAATTACCAGTAGCGTAAGGCTTAAACCTATAAGTGGAAAAATAAAATAAAAAGCATGATGGTAATTTATAATCAGATTTCCTTCTAGTAAGCGCTGAATGTAGTGTGTAAGGTTTTTTATAACCACTGCACCTAAACCAGCAGTAAAACCTATAATAGCACTTAAAATCATCAAAAATTGTTGATGACTTAAATGCCGGTTACTCCAGTCTGAAAAACGGATTAATAATTTTGTAGCTTTATTGTCCACTCAAAAATTTTTATGAAGATAAAAAAATCCCGATGTGAACCCGGGATTTTTTATCAATTATAATTTTACTCGATACTCGAGATTTAAATGCTCTTGCGTTTGCCTTTAATTGAAAAAATTATTTCCCCTGGCTATTCTTTGAAGTTTCTTCCAGGTAGTTTACCTGTAAATGAAGTTCTTTGAGTTGTGCTTCATCCAGTTTTGCGGGTGCATCTATCATTACATCCCGGCCATTGTTGTTCTTTGGGAAAGCAATAAAATCCCTGATACTTTCCTGTCCGCCTAAAATGGCCACCAGTCTATCAAAACCAAAAGCGATACCGCCGTGAGGAGGGGCTCCATATTGAAAGGCATCCATTAAAAAGCCGAACTGTGCTTTAGCCTCTTCTGGAGTAAAGCCAAGATAATCGAACATTTTTTCCTGTGTTTCCTTATCGTGAATTCTTATAGAACCGCCGCCAATTTCATTTCCGTTTAAAACCAAATCGTACGCATTGGCACGAACTTCTCCCAGTTTAGTCTCCAGTAAAGCAAAATCTTCTTTTTTAGGTGAGGTAAAAGGATGGTGCATCGCGTGAAAACGATTTGTTTCTTCATCCCATTCCAGTAATGGGAAATCTACAACCCAAAGTGGAGCGAATTCATCAGCTTTTCTAAGACCAAGTTCATTACCCAAATGCATTCTTAAAGCACTTAGTTGCGTTCTGGTTTTATTGGCGTCACCAGCCATTAACAATATTAGATCTCCGGGTTTTGCTGAGGTAGCTTCTGCCCAGGTTTTTAGATCTTCTTCTGAATAAAATTTATCTACTGAAGATTTTAAAGTTCCATCTTCGTTATATTTTGCCCATACGAGTCCGTTGGCGCCTACCTGTGGCCTTTTAACCCAGGATATTAATTTGTCTATTTCTTTTCTGGTAAAAGAAGCCGCTCCCGGAACCGCAATTCCCACTACTAATTCCTGCTGATCGAAAACGTTGAAACCTTTGTTTTTGGCCAAATCGTTCAATTCGGCAAACTCCATCCCAAATCTGATGTCCGGTTTGTCATTCCCATATTTTTTCATCGCTTCAGAGTAGGTCATTCTTGGAAATTCGGCAACGTCTACGCCATTGATTTCTTTCAATAAATGCCTGGTTAAACCTTCAAAAATATTCAGAATATCTTCCTGTTCAACAAAAGCCATTTCACAGTCAATTTGTGTGAATTCCGGCTGCCTGTCGGCTCTAAGGTCTTCATCCCTAAAACATTTTACGATCTGGAAATATTTATCCATTCCGCCAACCATTAGCAATTGCTTAAAAGTTTGTGGCGATTGGGGAAGGGCGTAAAACTGACCTTCGTTCATTCTACTTGGTACCACAAAATCGCGGGCACCTTCAGGAGTAGACTTTATTAAATATGGAGTTTCCACTTCAACAAAATCCTGGTTAGAAAGATAATTTCTTACTTCCATTCCTACTTTATGGCGAAATTTCAGCTTGTTTTTTACCGGATTTCGTCTAATATCAAGGTAACGGTATTTCATTCTAAGATCTTCGCCACCATCGGTTTCATTTTCAATAGTAAAGGGAGGTGTAAGGGAAGTGTTGAGAATATTAACTTCATCAACTAAAACTTCAATTTCACCAGTTGGAATATTTGTATTTTTAGATTCCCGCTCAATTACTTTTCCGCTAACCTGAATAACAAATTCGCGCCCCAGTTTTTGAGCTTTTTCCATAAGTTCTTTTGAAGAGCGCTCTTCATCAAAAATAAGCTGGGTAATGCCGTAACGATCGCGCAGATCTACCCAAACCATAAATCCTTTGTCCCTTATTTTTTGAACCCAGCCCGAAAGTTTTACTTCCTGGCCAATTGAAGCTGCATTTAATTCTCCGCAGGTATGACTTCTATACATAATATTCCTGAAATTTTAAGTAGCGCAAAAGTAAGAAGTTCTGGTGGGTTTGGCGGTAAAATAGGCAGAGAAAATCGCTAGAGGCTTTGCATTTTTTTTTTTTGAAATATCGCCTTTAAAAATTAATTATTAAGCCATTTTAAACTTAAATAATACCGGATAAGGATGGTTAGGGAAAAATTTAGCCATCAAGTTTAGAAGACAGTCAAAAATTTGACCGTTTCGTCAATTTTATGATGTTGATAAATTTGTAACAACAAGCCTATCAGGATATTAACAGTTTTTGTTTGATAACCTTTTTTAACAAAATTTTAAATTGACTATAAAGTAGTTGTATTTTAGCTGAAGTGCTATTGTAAAGGGACTATCAATAGCTGAAAAAAGAATACCAAGGGGTCGATCCTTGGTATTGCTTAATAACGTTCCATAAAAAATATTAATATGGAAACAGTTTATTTATTAATGCTCTTATCTTATAGGATAATCAGGGAGCTTTAGTCTTGCAGACCCGTCTGTTGGAGCAGGCGGGTTTTTTATTAGAGCAATAATGTTGTTATTACTATTACAAATATATATAATTGTTACTATTCTGAAGTAACAACCTGAGCAAAAAATAACACTTTAACTAATTATGAAAAATTAAAGCGCTTTCGAAAAAGGAAGTTTTACCAACTGAAGCTTTAGTATTTGCCATTCCTTTACAGTTTTTTTCCGGTTCTAAAAATAGATTTTTTTAATGAAATTTCTTTTAGGATATCTCTATGTTAAGCCGAAAATAGGGGTTTAGTTTTCTGTTTATCAGTTCCTTAGTATTTCAATGTTAATTTAATGTTACGTGATTGTTGCTTTAAAGTAAACATTTAGCTATTTTTGTAAAGTAAAGTTTAAAGAAAAAGACTATGAAAAAGATAAAAAATATATTGATGGCTGCCATTTTTACCTTTGGAGCAGCTGCTATGGCGCAGAAAAGTCCGGAACCAAAATTTGAAAAAGAGGGAGATCTTATAAAAGGAACTTTCTATTATGAAGATGGTTCTGTAAAACAAGAAGGAACTTACAAGGATGGAAAACTTCATGGAAAATGGGTGGCATATGATACCAATGGAAAAAAGCAAAGTATGGCTAACTATACAGAAGGGGAAAAAACCGGAAAATGGTTCTTTTGGTCTTCAGATAAACTAACTGAAGTTGATTACAATAATAACCAGATTGCCGGGGTAAATACCTGGAAAAGTGATGGTACTTTAGCTGAAAACTAATCAAAAATTTATACCTAAACGCAAGAGGCTGTCTGAAAAGGCAGCCTTTCTTGTTGGATTATTTTGAGGTTTTTATTATTTTCATGTAATGAAAGCTAAAGTTGTATTTAAGACCTATAACCAGTCGCAGTTAAGTCTTTTACCTCCCAGTTATGATGATTTGGTTCCTGTAAATCATCCCGTTAGAATCGTCAATACGATTATTGATCAAATCGACATCGCTGACCTGGAGCGAAGTTACAAAGGAGGTGGTACTTCCAGTTACCATCCTCGGATGCTTCTTAAGGTGATCATCTATGCGTACCTGCGCAATATGTATTCCTCTCGTAAGATAGAACAGGCTCTTCTGGAGAACATTCATTTTATGTGGCTCAGTGGTCAAAGTAAACCTGATCATAATACCATCAATGATTTTAGAGGAAAACGCTTAAAAGGGAAGTTTAAAAATATTTTCAACCAGGTGGTTCTTTTACTGGCTGACCAGGGTGTATTATCTTTAAAGGAACTCTTTGTGGATGGCACTAAGATAGAGGCCAATGCCAATCGCTTTACTTTTGTATGGGGTAAATCTATCAAGAACAGTAAAGAGCGTATTAAGAAACAGCTTCGGGAACTATGGTCTTATGTGGAAAAGGTTTATGACCAGGAACAATTGCTTCCTAATGAGCCTGATTTTGAGGCTATCGATCCGGATGAAGTAGCCAAAACCATTGATGCCATTAATGACGCATTAAAAGATAAGGAGGTCGATAAAAAAGTAAAACAAAAGCTCAACTATGCCAGGAAGAACTGGCCTGGGAACCTGAAGAAATACCAGGAGCAGGAAGCTATCCTGGGAAAACGCAACAGCTATAGCAAGACCGACCCCGATGCCACTTTTATGCGGATGAAAGATGATTATATGCAGAACGGGCAGTTAAAACCTGGGTATAACCTTCAGGCTTCCACCAACAACCAATTCATTACCAATTATACTTTAGCTCAAACCACCGCCGATACCACTACCTTAAAAGACCACCTGCAAGATCATATAGATTCCTACGATCAAACACCTGAGAGCCTTACCGCAGATGCCGGCTATGGCAGTGAAGAGAATTATACCGATTTAGAAGAAAAAGAAATTACTGCCTATGTGAAATACAATTACTTCCATAAAGAGCAACGCGATAAAAAGCACAGAGAAAACCCATTTCATCCGGACAATCTGTTTTATAATAAAGAAACCGATACGTATTATTGTCCGATGGGCCAGGCGATGAAGAAGGTAAGAAGTTATGAGAGTGAAACCACTACCGGTTTTAAGCAGCAAATCCATCGGTATCAGGCCGCCAACTGCAAGGGATGCCCTTTGCGAGGCAGCTGTCATAAAGCCAAAGGGAACAGGACTCTCGAACGTAATCACAACCTGATTCGCCTCAAGGAAAAGGCCAGGAACCTACTGCTAAGTGAAGAGGGAATAGCACATCGCAAAAGAAGATGCTGGGATGTTGAAGCCGTCTTTGGAAATATCAAGCAAAATATGGGCTTTAAGCGGTTTATGTTGCGGGGAATGGATAAAGTAACTACTGAGATAGGATTAATAGCTATGGCGCACAACTTAAGAAAATTCAGTATCGCATAGCAAAGGGGCGCTGCTTTGCCTTTTTTTATCAGAAAGAAGATTTACAAAAAGAAGAATCGCTTCCTCTTACAAAACATTTATAAAGAAAAAGGGCCATCTAAATACTTTTTAGACGGCCTCTTTTTGTTTGCCCTGCATGCAAACAATTCCGGGACTTGAAAGAAAGCCCGCTCACCTGATCGGAGGGAAGAGCAATGTAAAGTCAAGTGCGTCACTGGCAACGGTGGGGTGTGAAGGAAGACCTAGCAAGTTAGTGGAACATAGAGAAATCGAACCGATTCTGGCATATATTGGGGGTAAGGTTGCAAAAAGTGCCGATGCCCAAAATCCGAATAGCAATATATGTTAAAACGGATGGCTTCACTAACAGGAATGTTTGCTTAACGGGGGAAGCCTGATTATTCGCCTTTCCAGGCTAAGCAGAAACAAGTCGAGAGACAAGGATTTGTTATGGAAAATCAGGTGGCAGATGAGTCCGTAGTAGTGAGAAAATTTAGGCCTGAGAAGCACTGGTGACAGTGTGGAGGAGAAAACCCAAATGACATTGCACAAGAATCGCATAATCGGTTGCAATGACTGTCACAGATTAACTGTGGCGGATGCGAAGGGACGAAGTTAAATTAAGTACAGGAAGTTCTTTAAAGGAATTAGCCATAAGCGAAGACAATCGGAATTGAAACATTCTGAGGAATTGCAGCAAAGAGGAGTGACGAGCTAACTCTGGCTGTTAATCCGCGCGAGTATTGAGTAGTAAGATTTTCTTTTACTGTTATAGATTGCCACAGTGCTAAAGACAACAGTATACCTTATGAACAAACAATCTGTCTAATTCTGCCTAAAGAAATAAACCGTACTGCAAAGAAGAGAAAGTTTCATTATGCGAAAATGGTACAGTCTTATAGACAAGGTATATGCATTACCGAGGCTGGAACAAGCCTACCGTGAGGTAAGGAAAAACAAAGGTTCCAGAGCCAAGGGAGTGGATAACCAAAGTATAGCTGATTTTAGTTCAGCTTTAGAGGAGAATTTGTGCCAACTCTCCAGGGAACTGAAAGAGGGGAGATATAGGCCACAGCCGGTAAGGCGGGTCTATATCGATAAACCAGACGGGAGCAAGAGAGGATTGGGTATCCCAACCATCAAAGACCGCATTGTACAACAATCGCTGCTTAATGTGTTGCAACCTATCTTCGATCCCGAATTCCATCCCTCCAGTTATGGGTATCGTCCTAAACGAAGTGCTCATCATGCCATTGCCAAAGCAGAGCGCTTTAGTCGGTACTATGGTCTGGATCATGTAGCAGACATGGATTTATCCAAATGTTTTGATACTCTAGACCATCGGCTGATAGTGCAAAGCGTGGGCAAACGGGTAAGCGATGGAAAGATACTTAAACTGATAGGGAGCTTTTTAGAATCCGGCGCACTTGATGGAGCGCGCTTCACACCTACAAAGAAGGGGAGCCCACAAGGGGGAATTATCTCACCGCTTCTGATGAATATCTATCTGGACGCATTCGACCAGCATATGAAAAATTCAGGCATACGAATGGTGAGGTTTGCTGATGACGTGCTGTTGTTTGCACCAACCAAAGCTCAAGCTGGAAAATACATGGCTAAAGCCACGAGTTATCTGGAAAAAGAGCTTCGGTTAGAAGTGAATAAAAACAAGAGCAGTCTGACAAACCTTGAAGAAGGCATCCACTATTTAGGTGTGGTGATAAAGCCCTATGGAGTAGTGGTATCCCACAAAAGCATCAAGAGGTTCAAAAAGAAAGTAAAATTACTAACCCCTCGAACTAAAGGGCAAAGTATAGCTTTCTATATTAAAGAACTGAACCCGCTATTAAGGGGTTTTGCCAATTACTTCCGAATAGGCTTGACCAAAAAGCTGTTCCAGGATCTTTTAAGCTGGATCAGGAGAAGGTTACGAATGATGGTGATGAAAAGCTGGAAAAGCTGGAAACCTCTTCACCGACAACTAAGGCGTATGGGCTATAAGGGGAATTTTCTTAAGATATCGGTAACCCGATGGAGAAACTCCTCCACCAATTTAATACACTATGCCCTGCCCAATAAGTACTTCTCAGAATTAGGGTTGTACGCAATGGACACAGTTGAAGGGAATACTTTGCATCAGTACTATCAAACAGTACTGAATAAGATTTAACATGAGCCGTGTACGAGACCCGTATGCACGGTTCTGGAAGAGGGATGAAGATAATAAATGCTCAAATATTTATTATCTTCACCCTACTTGATTGTTTGACTAAAGTTATTTTTAATCTTTCTCTACCGGCATTGCATCTATAGGATCTTCAAAGGCGATAAAAAGCACGCACGGCGCATCGCCACATTTTGCTGAATGAGGCTTATTAGCCGGGCCATAGGCATACGAACCTTCTTTTAAAGTTTGCGTTTTCTCTCCTTCATATGTTACTTCCATTTGGCCCGAGACAAGAATCATCCTTTCGGGAGACGTATGGGTGTGCATTGGAATATTGGCACTGGCAGGAACTTTAAAAAAGATATCTGCATTTTTTTCAGCGGGATTTCCGTGTAGCACTGCAATATTACACCCATCGGGCATAAAATCTGGGCAGGCACCCCATTCCAAATTCGAATCATTTTCTGTAAATGAAACTGAATTTTCAGTTGTTTCCTGGGCAAAAACTCCGCAAGAAAGAAAGTACATTATCAAAATGACGAAACTCTTTAATTGGTAATTCTGACTATTGATTTTCATAATTTCCTGTTTTTATTGATTAAAACGCTTCTAAAAACAATAGAAGAGTACATTTACCTTTTTAAGATAATTTTTAAACAATACACCAGAAATAAGGGCAATCCTGTAAATATGTAAAAACCCCGAAGTTTCTGCTTCGGGGTTTTCAGTTTTTAAGCTTTTGCTTCCAGTTTTCGTTGTTTTCGCTCCTGGCGCTTATCAGCGGTTTTAACCTTGGCTCTGTTTACCAGGTAAAACATCACGGGAACTACAACCAGTGTAAGGAAGGTGGCAAACACCAACCCAAAGATCACCGTCCAGGCCAGTGGCCCCCAGAAGATCACGTTGTCACCACCAATAAATACTTTTGGATCGTAATCTGTGAACAAACTAAAGAAATCTATATTCAATCCTACTGCCAACGGAATTAAACCAAGTACGGTAGTAATTGCGGTAAGTAATACAGGTCGCAACCTCGATTTTCCACCTCTCACAATACAGTCATAATACTGCTCACGGGTAAGTAAATCATCATCATCTAAATTCAGGTCGCGCTTTTTCCGGTCTATAAGAATTTGTGTATAGTCAATAAGTACAATAGCATTATTTACCACAATCCCCGCGAGGGAGATGATCCCCATCATCGTCATAATAATAATGAAATCCATCTGGAAAATAATAAGTCCAAGGAAAACACCCACCAAACTCAATACCACTGCCATAACAATGATAATTGGTTTAGACAGCGAGTTGAATTGTGCCACGAGAATAAGCAGGATTCCACCCATCGCGATAAGCAAAGCTTTAAGTAGAAAAGCCATGTTCTCTTCCTGTTCTTCCTGCTCACCTGTAAATTCCAGGGTGATATCTTTTGGAAGATCATAACTTCTAAGCGCTGTTTTTAACTGGCCCACAATCTCGTTGCCATTATAACCCTGAAGCACGTTTGAGTAGAGGGTTATTACCCTTTTCAGATCTTTTCTTTTAATAGAACTAAAGGAAGAGGCAGATTCTGTAGTAACCAAAGAAGAAATTGGCACCTGAATTATTTCTCCCGTGTTCTGATCTTTAAAGGTAATTGGCTGGTTGAATAATACGTTTTCATCATAACGATATTCATCAGCAAACCTTAAGTTTATTTCGTAATCATCATCACCTTCTTTGAATGTAGAAACCTCTTCGCCATAAATAGCCCTTCTTAAAGTTTGTCCTACTTGCGAAGTAGTCACTCCAAGCTGTCCCGCTTTTCTTCGATCTACATTTACACTTAATTCGGGTTTAGATTTGTTAACGTCTATTTTAAGTTCCTCGATTCCGGCGATACTAAGATCGTTAACGTAGGAACGTAAGTTTTCAGCCTCCAGGAGCATTTGTTCATAATCTTCACCTTTAAGCTCCATATTTATTGGATAACCCGTGGGTGGGCCGGCAGCATCTTTTTCTACCACAATAGAAGCACCGGGGAATCCCTGAACGGCTTCCCGAACTTCAGATAGAACTTCGCTACTGCTCACACCACGCCTTTCGGTAAACTCACGCATAGAAAGCGTGACCTTGGCTTTATGTGGCATTTCATTTTGTTGGCCACCATCGGTTTGAGGATTTCCTGCACCTTCACCAACCTGAGAAATGGCTGACTCTACCATAAAGTTGTAACCATCTTCATCTTCGTACTGCTTAATAGCGTCAAAAATGCGTTGCTCCACCTCTTTGGTAAGGGCGTTGGTTTTATGAATATCGGTTCCCTGAGGATATTCAATATAAGTGATAACCTGGTTTGGTTCATTTTCAGGAAAGAATAAAACCTTTGGTTGTACCAGGCCAATCAATACAAAAGAAACGAACAGTAGGAGTAAGGTTCCAAAAAACGTTAGATAAGCTTTCTTTCCGCGTAGCGCATATTTCAGGGTTTTTTCATACGCATTTTCCATTTTTTTTAGTGCCGTGTATTGAAAATACTCCACACCTTTGGAAATAAAATATTTATATACCCAAAGTAAAATAGCAGCTAAGATTAGTATATTTCCAAAAGCTCTAAGTGCCCCTGCATCTACTACAAAACCTACTATTAAGAGTAGTGCTCCAAATACTGCGAGAATAGAACTTATTTTTATAAGCCTCTTTTTTGTGAATTCTTCCTCTTCGGTTCTCATAAATTGGGAGGTAAGCATCGAGTTGATGATTAGCGCGACAAAAAGAGAAGAACCTAAAACTATAGACAAGGTAATTGGGAAAATTACCATAAAACTACCAATTATACCCGGCCAGAGTCCCAGTGGGAAAAAAGCAGCTAAAGTTGTAGCGGTTGAAGCAATAATTGGCCAGGCAATTTCACCTAAACCTTGTTTTGCAGCCTGTTTTCGCGGCATACCTTCGTCCATTAATGTATAGACGTTTTCTACCACCACAATACCATTATCCACAAGCATTCCAAGCCCCATGACCAGGGCAAAAAGTACCATGGTATTTAATGTATATCCCATACTGGAAAGAATAATATAGGAGAGGAACATAGATAAAGGAATCGCAATCCCGACAAACAATGCGTTTCTAAACCCGAGGAAGAACATTAAGACCAAAACCACCAAAATTACCCCAAAAATAATGTTGTTCACCAGGTCGTCTACCTGGCTTCGGGTGTTGGTAGAAAGGTCGTTAGTAAGGCTTATGTGTAAACTCTCCGGCAGATATTCTTTCTGCTCTTTTTTTACAATTTCTTTGATCTGGTCTACGGCTTCGATCATGTTTTTACCGGCACGTTTTTTAACGTCCAGCATCACCACCGGGTCACCATATTCCCGGGCAAAAGTGGTTGCATCTTTTTCCCTAAAATTAATTTTAGCAATATCCTGAAGGAAAATATTACCACCATCGGTTTTTACCACAACATTTTCGAGCTCGCTGGGATCTTCAATTTCCCCAACAATCCTTATGTTTTTCTGTACTCCGCTGGTAATTACATTTCCACCCGAAATTGTTCGATTTTCACCACTCACGGCATTTACAATATCTGAAAAACTAACTTTTGAAGCCGTCATTTTATAGATATCTACTGCGATTTCAACCTCCATTTCTTCAGCACCACGAATACTCGCTTCTTTTATCTGCGGAAGTAATTCTATGCGTTCCTGAAGGTATTCGGCATATTCCTTTAACTGCTGAACGGTGTAATCTCCCGTTAGGTTGATGTTTAGAATAGGTTGTTCTTCGGAAATATTAAGATCGAACACATTGGGTTCTACTTTTGCGCCATTATCTAAAGTAGGCCAGGTAGTTTCGGCTTTTACCATATCTACCTTGTCTTTTACCTTGGTTTTGGCACTTTCTACTTCAACATCTTCTTCAAATTCTACAATTACCAGGGAGTAATCCTGGAAAGTAGAAGAAGAAATCTCTTTTACTCCCGCAACATCATTAAACTCTTCTTCGAGCGGTTCGGTGATGAATTTCTCTACGTCTTCGGCAGAGTTCCCGGGGTTAATTGAGCTAACATAAATTTTGGTTTCCACAACCTCGGGAAAGGTTTCCCTTGGCATATTGTAGTACGACATGAGCCCGCCAATCATAATAATGGCGATAATTACATATACCGTCATTTTATTATTGATGGCCCAGGACGAAAGCTTAAATTCTTTATCTAAATTCATTGCAGCTTAGTTTCTTATTTTAATTTCCTGACCATCTCTAAGGTTTTTTGCACCTTCCACAATCAGGGTTTCACCTGTTTCTAATCCGTTGGTTATTTCTACTTTATTATTATAGGAATATCCTGTTTCTACAATCTTTCTTTTTGCAGTACCAATATTTTCTTCTCCTTCTTTTTCCTGAAGCGTGAATACCACACTTTCTCCTTGCGAATTTTTAAGCAAAGCATTCTCTGGAATTACGATGGCGTTTTCTGCAGTATAATCGTTTAATCTAATGGTTGCGATTTGATTTGGTTTTATCATCCCGTTTTCATTGGGAACTGCAACCTGAATACTGAACGAACGGTTGTTAGGGTTAATAGTGTTTCCAACCCTTCTAATTTCACCTTCAAATTCACGATCCAGGGAACTAATTTCTACAATTACCTCGGTACCTTTTCCCACAGTATTTAGATAATTTTCTGGTACAGCAGCTTCTACATACATATTCTTTAGGCTTACTAAACGGAATAACTGACTTTGTCCAGGGCTTACAACTTCGCCCTGCTCGGTAAGTACTTCGTCTATAATACCGCTAAAAGGTGCTCTTACAATAGTTTTATCCAGCTGTGACTGTAATCTTTTTACTGAATTCTGCATAGATTCGTAATTGGTTTTAGCTTCTAAATACTGCATTTCAGATCCAATATTTTGTTCCCATAAACGCTTCTGGCGTTCAAAAGTGGTTTTGGCTAAAGTTGCCTGGGTTTCCAATTGAGCCAATTCGCTTGAAAGTCCGCCGTCATCAATTTTAGCAAGTACCTGTCCCTTATTTACCTGTTGGCCTTCTTCTACCCGAAGATCTTGCAGAATTCCTGAAAATTCAGAATAAATTACAATGTTCTCATCGGTAGCTACATCTCCCTGTACTTCGGCGTAATGCTTAAATAAAGTATCGCTAATTTGTTGAATTTCTACCAGGTCTAAACGCCGGGTTTTATCTAAACGGTCTATAGCCTGATCCAGTTTGTCTAACTTTTGAGTAAGATCACTTTGTTGCTGACTTAATTCAGATTTCTTGGCTCTAATTTCAGCAAGATCTTCATTTTCTATAATTTCTTCTACAGATTTTCCTTCCTCATTGCTTCCGCAGGAAAGCAATAGAAGTGGAATACTTAATAAAACAGCTAACTTTTTCATTCTTAATATTTGATGGGTATATTTAATCTTCATTGTTATATTTTCTGGTATCCAATAGATTTTCTAATTCTACCTTGGCAGTTATTACATCCAGCATGGATTGCAAAAAGTCTTGCTGCGCCTGGTAAAGTTGGCGTTGTGCTTCGCTAAGCTCAAAACTGCTGGCAATTCCTTCAAAAAATTTAATTTGATTTTTATTTTCTATCCTTTCGGCCAATTCAAGGTTTTTCTTTTGGGCCTGGTAGTTCTCAAGGCTAAATTCGTAATCACTTTTAGCTGAATTTATTTGGCGTTTTACTTCATTTTCAGTTTGTTCCAGTTCTACCATTGCCTGTTCGTAGGCAATTTGTTTTTGCTGAGTTCTGGAGTTTCGCATACCGCTGCTAAAAATGGGAATATTTAAACTCACCCCTAAAATAGATTGGCCAAAATATTCCTGGTCCTCATCAAAAAAGGTAAACTCCTGGCTAAAGCCCTGAACTCCATAATTTAGAAATCCGCTTAAAGAAGGCAGCGCTTTAGATTTTTCTAATTTCACTTCTATTTCCCGGGAATCGGCAGTATTGGCGGCAATACGATAATCTATATTTTCTTCTACCGGAATTTCTTCCTGTAAAAGTTCCAAATCAAAATATTGCATTGCTAAAGTGTCTAATTCTTCGGTTAGATTCACAGGTATTTCTACCGGAATCCCGAGTGTTAGATTAAACATTTCGTAAGCGATGTCTCGCATCCGTTTACTTCTGCTTAAGTTATTTTTTAAATTAAGCAATGTGATTTCCAGCTGTTCTACATCTTCCTGTTCGGCGAGCCCATTTTTATAGATCTCGTTGGTTTCATCGTAATTCTTCTGAACGTTTTCCACGTTTTTTTGAAGAATAGCTACGTTTTCTTCCGCCAGTAAAACATTTCCGTAGGCATTAATTACTGCTTTCTTTATTTCGAGATCGGTTTTTGTTTTCGCATTTTCAGAAATTTGAAGCAAAGTTTTGGCCGATTGAATTCCTACAATATAAGAACCGTCAAAAATTAACTGGTTCCAGGTGGCAGTGGCGTTTACGTTGTGCTTTGTGCCAAAAGTAACGGGGATAAATTCGCCGCGTTCTCCTCCTGCAATTTCGGCGGGAAGTAATTGTACGGGTAGTTTTAAATTGTTTTGGTAATCGCCGGTGGCACTTACCTGGGGTAATCCCTGGGCAATAATTTCCCATTTTTGCTTCAGGGCAATTTCAACATCTTTTTGCGCGTTTATTGAAGAATAATTATTCTCCAGGCCAAACTGTATAGCTTCTTCCAGTGAAAAACTGTAATCTTCCGGAGTTTCCTGAGCTATGCTGCTTAGCGAAATCAGTAAAATTAGCAGGTATCTAAATTTCATTTTTTTGCTTATTAGTTTTAATTAATTCTTCCAGGGTATTTAAACCTTTCTGTGTGCAAATGGAGTTGAGGTGGTATCTTAAAAAATAGTCCATCAATTTTGCATTGCTGTATTCGTCTTCTGGGAAGAGGTTTTTATCTTTTATACCCAGCATTCCCACAAAGTAAATTCTGCTTACAAAAGATATAGGAATGTCGCCCTTGTAATGACCGGTAGTAATGCCTCGTTCCAGGTTGTCTATTACAATACGCTGTACAATTTCAAATTGTTTGTCCCTTAGCGGATAATAGACCTCGGGATAATACTTTTTTAGCTGAAATTGAGGGGAACTCTTTTCATTTTTCAGCATTTGCATGGCATACTTTTTCATCTCGTAAGATTCTACAATAGGATTTAATTTTTTAGCGCTAAGAATGCTAATTCCCTGCTCAATTTCTTTAATTAAATACTCTACTGTAGCCTTCACTAACTTGGTTTTTGTGCTAAAATGTGCATAAATGGTTTTCTTTGAGATAGCCATTTGTTGCGCAATGTCATCCATCGTTACACTTTTAAAACCGAGTCTTAGAAAGAGGTCTGCTGCATTTTTTAAAATATCTTCTTTCACTTTTTCTGTAATTTCGTGCAAAACTAAAGCAAGGAAACTTAAAAAACAACAAAAGTTTCCTTAGTTTTTAGTAATTTAACTTCTCTTATAGAATTTGAAGTACGCTCAATTATGTATTTTAGCCGGAAAATTTTTTTGGTATGAAGTCTGTTGCTGAATATAGAGAAGCTTTCCAGGAGTATTTAGATCTTAAAATGCAGGTAAGAAAGCCTGAAAATCTTTACGAACCTATGAAGTATATTCTGGGTTTGGGGGGTAAACGCTTAAGGCCTGTTTTGGTACTTATGGCCACCGATATTTTTGAGGCAGACTATAGAAAGGCATTAGATGCCGCACTTGCCATAGAGGTTTTTCATAATTTCTCTTTGGTTCATGATGATATTATGGACGATGCGCCTTTAAGACGTGGCCAGGAAACTGTTCACGAACGCTGGGATATAAATACCGGAATTCTTTCTGGCGATGCCATGCTTATAAATGCGTATCAGCTTTTTGAAAATTATGAAGGCGAAACTTTTAAAGAATTAGCGCGTTTATTTACCAAAACAGCTATTCAGGTTTGTGAAGGCCAGCAATATGACATAGATTTTGAAACCCGGGATGATGTTGCCATAGAGGATTATATAAGAATGATAGAATTTAAAACCGCGGTTCTGGTTGGGGCTTCCTTGCAAATGGGAGCCATAGTGGCCGGCACTTCTACGCAATGTAAAGAAGCGGTTTACGAATTTGGACGCTTGTTGGGAATTGCATTTCAGCTTCAGGACGATTATTTAGATGCTTTTGGAGATCCAGAGACATTTGGAAAACAACCCGGTGGTGATATTATTGAAAACAAGAAAACCTTCCTTTATTTAACAGCTCTGGAAACTTCCGGAGCAAGTGAAGCCCAGCAGTTGGAGCATTTATACACGATTAATCCGGCAGAAACTTCAGGAAAAATAGAAGCGGTTAAAAATCTTTTTGAAAGTAGTGGCGCTGCAGAATTAACGCGGCAGGAAATAGAAAAATATACCAATAAAGCTTTTGATGTTTTAGATAAAATTGAAATTGCTGAAGAGAAAAAAATTCCGTTAAGACAATTCGGGGAAATGCTTATGAATCGTAAGGTCTAATTTACGGCAAAATCCCGATTGAGAGATTCTTAATTTTTAGGCGGTTACACCTAATATATTTGCAAACAATAAACAATTTTGGGGACATCCTGAAGTTTCTACTATGTTAAACTTCTTATAATTCATAAGATAAATATATAGTTTGCTACCCCCTGTTTTTGCTAAAAATTGTATTTTTGCTGTGTTTTACACTCAAAAGAAACATTAGTTTCAAATTATGGATAGATTTTCATTTTTAAATGCTGCACATACGGCATATTTCGCCGAACTTTACGATCAATATCTTCAGTACCCCGATAGTGTAGAGCCCAGTTGGAGGGCTTTTTTTCAAGGTTTTGACTTTGGAATGCAACAAAACGGAGTTTCTGCGGAAACTATGGAAGAAGCTCCAGTAGATTTCCAGGAAGGAGAAATTCCCGAACACGTTACAAAAGAATTTAAGGTAATTAGACTTATAGATGGTTACCGAACCCGCGGCCATTTGTTTACCAAAACAAACCCGGTAAGAGAGCGCCGCAAATATCGCCCAACCTTAGGTATTGAGAATTTTGGCCTGGAAGAAAGCGATTTGGATACTAAATTTAATGCCGGGGAGATGCTTGGCATCGGGCCCAGCACGCTTCGGGATATAATAAAACATCTTGAAAAAGTTTATTGTGAATCTATCGGGATAGAATATATGTTTATTCGGAAACCTGAAGAAATTCAATGGATTCAGGATAAGCTGAATAAGAATGAGAATCATCCTAACTTTAGTGATGAGGAAAAAAAGAAAATCCTGAAGAAGTTAAATCAGGCCGTTTCCTTTGAATCATTTTTACATAGAAAATATGTAGGTCAAAAACGTTTCTCGCTAGAAGGTGGAGAAAGTTTAATCCCGGCCTTAGATGCGCTTATTGAAAAAGCAGCAGATTATGGGGTAAAAGATTTTGTAATGGGTATGGCCCACCGTGGGCGTTTAAATACCCTTACTAATATATTCGGAAAAAGCGCTAAAGATATTTTTAGCGAATTTGACGGAAAAGATTATGAGCAGGATATTTTTGATGGAGACGTAAAATATCACCTGGGCTGGACTTCCTGTAGACTTACAGATAATGGAAAAGGAATAAACATAAATATAGCGCCAAACCCTTCGCATCTAGAAGCGGTAGGACCTGTTGTAGAAGGTATTACAAGAGCCAAGCAAGACAGGCATTATGGTGGTGATAATATGAAAGTGCTTCCTATACTTGTGCATGGTGATGCCGCTATTGCAGGGCAGGGAGTTGTTTATGAACTTGTGCAAATGGCTAAGCTGGAAGGTTATCAAACCGGCGGAACCATTCATATTGTTGTAAATAACCAAATTGGATTTACCACAAACTACCTTGATGCGCGATCGTCAACCTATTGTACCGATGTTGGGAAAGTAACGCTTTCTCCAGTATTGCACGTTAATGCTGATGATGCTGAAGCTGTAGTTCATGCGATTTTATTTGCTTTAGATTTTAGAATGAAGTTTAAGCGTGATGTATTTATAGATTTATTAGGTTATAGAAAATACGGGCATAATGAAGGTGATGAACCTAAATTTACCCAGCCTAAATTATATAAAGCCATCGCAAAACATAAAAATGCGATGGATATTTATGCCGAAAAACTTAAATCGGCAAATATTATAGACGACGATTACCTTAAAAAGCTTGAAGAAGAGTATAAGGCAGATCTTGAAGAGAATTTAGAAGATTCCAGGAAAGAAGAAACCACCAAGATCACTCCTTTTATGTACGATGAGTGGGAAGGTTTTGATAATGTGCGTGAAGAGGAAATGATGAAGGAGTTTGATACCACCTACAAGATAAAAGATCTTGATAAAGTGGCTGAGGCGATCTCTAAATTACCCGAGGATAAGAAGTTTATGCGTAAGGTGAAAAAGATTATAGACCTGCGTAATCAACTTTATTTTGAAGATAATAAGCTGGATTGGGCTATGGCCGAGCATCTCGCTTATGGTTCTTTAATGAAAGAAGGGTATAATATTAGAATTAGCGGTCAGGATAGTGAAAGAGGTACATTCTCTCACCGTCACGCTATTGTAAAAGTAGAAGATAGTGAAGAAGAAATTATTCTTCATAATAATATAGAGGGCAGAGATGGCGATTTCTTTGTGTATAACTCCCCGCTTTCAGAATACGGCGTAATGGGGTTTGATTATGGCTATGCTATGGCAAGTCCTAAAACCCTGGTTATTTGGGAAGCCCAGTTTGGAGATTTCGTAAATGGTGCGCAAATAATGATAGATCAGTATATTTCTGCTGCAGAAGATAAGTGGAAATTACAAAACGGATTGGTGCTTTTCTTACCTCACGGTTACGAAGGCCAGGGTGCAGAACACTCTTCAGCCAGAATGGAGCGTTTTCTGCAACTTTGTGCAAAAGATAATATGTATGTGGCAGATGTTACTACACCGGCCAATATGTTCCATATCTTGCGTAGGCAGATGAAAGCAGGTTTTAGAAAACCATTGGTTATTTTTACTCCAAAAAGTTTGCTAAGACACTCTAAAGTAATTTCAACTAAAGAAGATTTTGCAGAGGGAAGTTTTCAGCCTGTATTAGACGATCCAAAAGCGAAAGTTAAAGACGTAAAATCTTTAGTTTTCTGTACCGGTAAATTTTATTACGATTTATTGGAATATAAAGAAGAAAACGATCGTGACGATGTAGCCTTAGTACGTGTGGAGCAATTATTCCCGCTGCCTATTGAAAAAATGAAAGAAGCGATCAAGAAATACAAAAATGCAGATGATGTAGTATGGGCCCAGGAAGAACCAAGAAATATGGGGGCTTACGGGCATATGTTATTGCATTTTGATGAAGCTAAAAACTTTAGGGTTTGCAGTAGAAAATTTTATGGTTCTCCGGCTGCTGGAAGTTCTGTAAGATTTAAAAAGCGTCACGATAAAGTGATTGCAAGTGTTTTTGACAAAAATTTAGAAGAATAAATTAATATAGAATTTAAGGTTTTCGCTTTCGCGGAAATAACAATAAAAAATAAAAACAAAGATCATGGCCTTAGAAATGAAAGTTCCTTCTCCGGGAGAATCTATAACCGAAGTTGAAATAGCCGAATGGTTAGTTGAAGACGGCGACTACGTAGAAAAAGATCAGCCAATTGCAGAAGTAGATAGCGATAAAGCTACACTGGAACTTCCGGCTGAAGCCAGCGGTATTATCACGCTCAAAGCCGAGGAAGGTGATGCTGTGGCTGTAGGAGAAGTGGTGTGTCTAATCGATACCGAAGCTGAAAAGCCTGGTGGAGGTGATGATAAAAAGGAATCTAAAGAAGATAAAGAAGAGTCTAAAGATGATTCTTCAGATAAAAAGGAAAAAGAAGATAAGGATAAGGCCGAGGCTAAAACCCAGGAACCTTCTAAATCTTCAACACCTTCTCAAAAACAGGATTCTCATGCAAAAGGTAGTCCGTCTCCTGCTGCTAAAAAAATCCTTGACGAAAAAGGCGTTGATGCTAAGGATGTAGAAGGAAGTGGAAAAGATGGCCGAATAACTAAAGAAGATGCTGTACAGGCAAAAGCTTCTATGGGAAGCCCGGGTAAAGGAAAACGCGGGGAGTCTAAGAAGAAAATGTCTATGTTGCGTAGAAAAGTAGCTTCTCGATTGGTTTCAGTTAAAAATGATACCGCGATGCTTACTACTTTTAACGAAGTAGATATGCAGCCTATCTTCAACTTAAGAAAGAAATACAAAGAGGAATTTAAAGATAAGCATGGCGTAAGTCTTGGCTTTATGTCTTTCTTTACATTGGCCGTGGTTCGTGCGCTAGATCAATATCCAGGTGTGAATTCTATGATAGATGGCGATCACCAGGTAAGTTTTGATTATAAAGATATTAGTATAGCGGTTTCTGGTCCAAAAGGTTTAATGGTGCCGGTAATAAGAAATGCTGAAAATCTTAGTTTTAGAGGAGTAGAAGATGAGGTAAAACGTTTAGCTACTAAAGCCCGTGACGGGAAAATTACCGTAGATGAAATGACCGGTGGTACTTTTACTATTACAAATGGTGGAGTATTTGGTTCTATGCTTTCTACTCCAATTATTAATCCGCCGCAAAGTGCAATTTTAGGAATGCACAATATTGTAGAACGTCCTGTGGCTATAGATGGTCACGTAGAAATTCGTCCTATTATGTATGTAGCCCTTTCTTACGATCATAGAATAATTGATGGAAAAGAATCTGTAGGTTTCCTTGTAGCAATTAAAGAAGCTATAGAAAACCCTGAAGAATTATTGATGGATAACGATGTAAAAAGAGCCCTGGAGCTTTAAGCATTAGAATACATATAAAACAAAAAAGGCAGCCACACGGCTGCCTTTTCAATTTTTAAATAATAAATTAAAACAAAAATAAATTTAAGATGTTTAAAAATAAAACGCATACCACGAAGATGCTTAATATAATATAAAGGAGTTGGTCGCGAAGTTTATTTTTAGACACTACAGGCATTGCTAACATTAATTTAATCAAACTTAGCTAACAGGCGTTCGCGAATCAAGGGGATAATTCCCCTTTATAAAATTCTATTTTAAATAAAGAGAAGGTGTTTTATAGTCTATTACAGCCTTCCCTTTCTTTAAAATATCGGCACCAATAATACCGTGAACTTTTTCGGCTTCGTGATTAATAAGAGCTTCGTTAACATGCCTTAAATCAAATAGCACCAGGTCTACTTTTTTCTTTTTCCAACCTTTTATTTCAATTCGGTTTTTTTGGGCAATTTGTGTGAGCATATTGGTGGCACCTGCACCCGCAGCTTTAATATCACTATCTTCGGCAAGAAGTTTAAAATGTTCTACCGCTTCCAGGCCTACACAAGTGCTGGAAGCTCCTGTATCCAGGATAAAGTTTCCTTCAATATTATTAATTTTGGCTACCAATTCCAGGTGTTGGGTTTTGGTGTATTTCAGTTTTATGCGTTTAAAACCTTTTTCTTTTAGGAATTTTTTTAAAGATGACATTCTTTATGTTTTTCGCAAAGATAGGTCTTCAAAATAAATTATTTTTGCTTTTATGATTTTAACCGATACGCACATACATCTTTATAGCGAAGATTACGAAAAAGACCGTGACGAACTTATAGAAAACGCCTTTCAGCAAAATATTGAACGGTTTTTTCTTCCGGCCATAGATTCTGAAACTACCGAGGCTATGTACGAGTTGGAAGCCAGGTATCCAGAAAATGTTTTTTTAATGATGGGCTTGCATCCAACCCACGTGCAGGAGAATTATGAAGAGGAATTAATACATGTAGAAGAGCAGTTTGAAAGAAGAAGGTTTTATGCCGTAGGTGAGATAGGGATAGATTTGCATTGGGATAAAAGTACACTGGCAATTCAACAGGAAGCTTTTAGAAGACAAATAAAACTCGCTAAAAAATACAAGCTTCCCATAGTAATTCACTGTAGGAAGGCTTTTGATGAGATTTTTGATATTTTAGAAGAAGAAAAAAGCGACGATCTTTTTGGGATTTTTCATTGTTTTACCGGAAACCTGGAGCAGGCGAAACGCGCTCTTTCTTATAACCTGAAACTCGGAATTGGCGGGGTAGTTACCTTTAAAAATGGAAAAATAGATAAATTTCTGAATGAAATTCCACTTAAAGAAATCGTTTTGGAGACCGATGGGCCGTATTTGTCCCCAACGCCTTTCCGTGGAAGGCGTAACGAACCTGAATATCTTATAAAAGTAGCAGAAAAACTTGCTGAAATATATGAAAAACCACTAGCCGAAATTGCTGAAATAACTACTCAGAATTCAAAAGATATATTTGGGATATAAAGGAGGTTAAAATTAAAATTTGTTCATTTGCCTAGCTAACACAATTTTGCGTGAAAGAATTTGAAGACATAAGGTTTTACAACGAGAATGAGGTGCAACCTGCCTTGCAGGAGCACATGAGACATCCCATGTTTAAAACACTGTTGCAGTTTACGTTTCCTGAGAAAAGTTCAGGGGAAATTGCTGCAATTATAGGAGAATGCCATTCTATCAGGGATTTTCAAACTAAAGTAATTTATAATTCGGTATTAAAAGTTATTGAAAAAAGTACGGAAGGACTTACTTACAATGGTTTTGAAAAATTAGACAGCGATCAACCTTATTTTTATATATCCAATCATCGCGACATTATTCTGGATACTTCCTTGCTGAATACTTCTTTGTATGAGCAGGATCTTATTATGACGGCTTCAGCTATTGGAGATAATCTGGTACAAAAGCCTTTTCTCATGGCCCTATCCCGCTTAAACAGGAATTTCCTGGTAAAACGCGGACTTAGCCCCAGGGAAATGCTTAAAAGTTCCATGGTACTTTCAGAATATATAAAGCAGTTGCTCCTGGAAGAAGGTAGATCGGTTTGGATGGCGCAGCGAGAGGGTAGAACCAAAGATGGCAGCGATTACACTCAACAAGGAGTATTAAAAATGCTTGCTATGGCTAAAGGCAAAAAAAGCCTGGCCGAGTATTTTGCCGAACTAAAAATTGTTCCGGTAGCGATTTCTTATGAATTTGATCCTACCGATATTTTAAAAATGCCCGAACTTCTTGCCAAACGAATGAAAGAAGAATATGTAAAATCGGCTAACGAAGATTTTAATTCTATTATGCAAGGTGCTCTTGGCAATAAAGGGCGTATTCATATAAGTGCTGGAAAAGTGCTTGGTAAAGAAGTTTTTGAAACGATTGAAAATGAACATTCTTCTTTAAATGCACAGCTTAAAGCCGTGGCATCTAAAGTAGATGAACATATCTATAAAAATTACAAATTGTGGCCGGCAAATTATATTGCTTTCGATTTGTTGAAGAATTCAGGAACTTACGCTGAAAAATATTCAGATAAAGAAAAAAGGCAGTTTGAGCGCCGACTTAGCCGAAGGGTAGATGTAAAAAATTCCCTGGAACTAAACAGTTATTTATTAATGTATGCAAATCCTGTAATAAATAAAGAAGCGCTATATGAAGAAAAGAGCTAAAATCTTACTTATTTATACCGGGGGGACCATTGGTATGATTAAGGATTATGATTCTGGAGCCCTTAAAGCCTTTAATTTTGATGAATTACTACAAAATATTCCAGAGCTTAAAATTCTGGAGCACGAAATAGACACCCTAAGTTTTGACGATCCTATAGATTCCTCTAATATGAATGTGGAATGCTGGGTGAAAGTTGCCAATACAATTAATGAAAACTTTGAAACCTACGATGGTTTTGTGGTATTGCATGGCAGCGATACTATGTCTTACACAGCATCCGCGCTTAGTTTTATGTTTGAGAATTTAACTAAACCCATTATTTTTACCGGGTCACAATTACCTATTGGAGATTTAAGAACAGACGCTAAAGAAAATCTTATTACCAGTATTCAAATTGCCGGTTTACAGAAGAATGGAAAACCGGTTATTTCTGAAGTTGGGCTTTATTTTGAATATAAATTATATCGCGCCAATAGAACTACAAAGATTAATGCCGAACATTTTCAGGCTTTTGCTTCGTTAAATCATCATCCCTTAGCTGAATCTGGTGTATATCTTTCTGTTAATTACAATGCTTTATGGCGTCCAAATCGCCGACAAAAAACAAAATTGCACACAGGATTTAATAATGAAGTGCTTATTTTAAAGATTTTTCCGGGGATAAATGCAAAAACCGTAGAATATATGTTGTCAAAACCCGGTCTAAAAGGAGTGGTTTTGGAAACTTACGGAAGCGGAAATGCCCCCAGTGATGAGTGGTTTCTGGATATTCTAAAAAGAAAAATTTCTGAAGGATTATTCGTAGTAAATGTTACCCAATGTATTGGAGGAAGCGTAGTTATGGGTCAGTACGAAACCAGTGTTCAACTTAAAAAAATAGGGGTGGTATCTGGCAAAGATATTAGTACTGAAGCTGCGGTTGCAAAATTAATGTATCTTTTAGGAAAAGAATTGTCTCCTAAAGTGTTTAAAACTATCTTTGAAACTTCTCTTAGAGGGGAAATGTCATAAAATTAACGGCAGATGCTTGACGAAGTATATTTTTTTTCGTTATTTGGCGCACCGTTTAGAAAACGTTAAGAAAGAGAGGTGGCCGAGTGGTCGAAGGCGCACGCCTGGAAAGTGTGTATACGCCACAAGCGTATCGAGGGTTCGAATCCCTTCCTCTCTGCAATAATTATTATATTTTTATTAAAAATTTATTTTTATATCTTTAACCCTTTAACTAATTAAATTAAGACAAACAGTAATGAAAAGATTATTTTCTATTTTGGTAATCGCCGCGGTGATGGTACTTGGAGCCGGAAACCTTAATGCGGCCAATAATGTTAACACATTACCTGGTACAATTGTAAACTTTGTACAAGATGAAGAGGCTGCAGCTGCCGCAGATGAGGCAGAGGAAGAAACTCTTGGTTTTCATCAGGAACTTAAAAAACGATTTATAGAAGGTGGTCCTGCATTTATGGGGATTGTTCTTTTATGTTTAATTCTTGGTTTGGCTGTTGCCATAGAGAGAATTATCTTTTTAAACCTTTCTACAACTAACACCAAAAAATTGGCTAGAGATGTAGAAGACGCTTTAAATAGTGGTGGTGTAGAGTCTGCTAAGGAAGTTTGTAGAAATACAAAAGGACCTGTTGCTTCTATCTACTATCAGGGTCTTGACCGTGCAGACGAAAGTATTGACGCGGCAGAAAAAGCTGTTGTAGCTTACGGTGGAGTACAAATGGGACAGTTAGAGAAAAACGTTTCCTGGTTGTCTTTATTTATCGCTATTGCTCCTATGCTTGGTTTCATGGGTACTGTAATTGGTATGATTACCGCCTTCGATAGAATTGAAGCTGCTGGTGATATGCAACCATCTCTTGTTGCCGGAGGTATTAAAGTGGCACTTCTTACAACCGTATTTGGTTTGATCGTGGCTATTATTCTTCAAATATTTTATAACTATATTATCGCTAAAATAGATAGTATTGTAAACGATATGGAAGATGCATCTATCACTCTTATCGATATGTTGGTAGCTTACAAAAACAAAAAAAGAATCTAAGACCAGATTAAATTATGACTTTACATAAAATATTAAAATATGTATCTATCGTATTAGGCGTTGTAGGTCTTATCCTTTTGGGAAGGATCCTTGCCGAAGACGGTGATGCTATAGAGGCCTCGGCCGATTTACAGAATAGTCTGCTTACACCAATAATGTATTTGTCTTATTTCGTGTTACTGGTTGTTCTTGTATTGGTTGCAATCTTTGTGATAAAAGGTCTGTTTAAAGGAAATATTAAAAACACACTTATCGCTGTTGGTGCATTTATTGCAGTTATTGTAATTGCATACCTTGTAACCGATGGAACTCAAATGACGCTTAAAGATGGAGATATACTCTCTGCTAATGCGGCACATTGGATAAGTGCAGGTTTAGTAACATTCTATATCCTTGCTGGAATTGCAATTTTAGCAATGGTTATTTCAGGAGTTAAAAAATTAACTAAATAAGAATATGGCAAGAAGAGAAGCACCAGAGGTTAATGCCGGTTCTATGGCCGATATTGCTTTCTTGCTACTAATCTTCTTTCTGGTAACAACAACCATTGAGACAGATAGCGGGATTAGCAGGAAGTTGCCGGAATGGCAGCCTGAAGAACAGGATCCGCCGGTAATTAAAGAACGAAACATCTTCCAGGTACTGGTTAATGCAAATAACCAATTACTGGTAGAAGATGAGGAGATGGAGATTGAGGAATTAAGACAGGCAGCTGTAGAATTTCTTGACAATGGAGGAGGAACAGGCGAAGAGGCTTGTGACTTCTGCCAGGGAGCCGGAGACCCAGCTTCTTCTGTTAACCCAACGAAAGCTATTATTTCTTTGGTAAATAACAGGGGAACCGAGTATGGAACTTATATCGCGGTACAAAACGAACTTGTAGCGGCTTATAACCAACTTAGAGATAGGGAAGCCGAACGTTTATTTGGTACTAGCTTTACAGCAATGGAAGCCAGGTATAACGACTCACGTACAAGCGAAGGTGATAAAGAAACTTTGAAGGAGAGAATTGAACTTATTAAAGATATGATCCCTCAAAAGCTTTCTGAAGCCGAGCCTACGAGTTAATAACCTTAATATAAAACTTAAATTTAAGACTTAATTATGTCTAAATTCAAAAAGAAAAAGAGCGAAGGGCAACCAGCCATTAGTACAGCATCCTTACCAGATATTGTATTTATGTTACTGTTCTTCTTTATGGTTGTTACCGTGATGCGTCAGAATACGTTAATGGTTGAAAATAAACTTCCATTCGCTGATCAGGTTGAAAAACTGGATAAGAAGGATCTTGTAATGTACATTTACGCCGGTAAACCCAGCCCACGCTACCAGGAAAGATTTGGTAGTGAGGCAAGGATTCAGTTAAATGATAAGTTTGCCAGTGTTGGCGAAGTACAACAATTCATTTTTGCTGAAAGGGAAACTAAACGTGAAGAGTTAATACCATATCTTACAACTGCCCTTAAGGTAGATGAAGAAACAAATATGGGATTGGTTTCAGATATCAAACAAGAATTGAGAAAAGCTGAAGCTCTTAAAATTAACTATACCACTAAAGAAGGTGACGCACTGCAAAATATGCAATAATTACCAATAGGTATTTTTTCAAAACTGTATAAACATCCTGTCAAAATATAATATTTGGCAGGATGTTTTTTTATCTTTAAACTCAATATAGCCGTGGTTTAAAATGAATAGAATATACTACCTTGTTTTCTTCTTTATATTTTTTTCTACGCCGTTATTGGCCCAAACCGAAGAAGAAATTAGATTAAAAAGCATCCCAGACTCCGTTCCGGTGGTAATAGATAGTTTGTACCGGGAAGATCAGTTTTACATTGGGCTAACCTTTAATTTAATAAGCAACAAACCTGAAGCTATATCCCAATCTGGATTTTCCGGAGGGATTCACACCGGATTTACAAGAGATTTCCCCATAAATAAACGTCGAAATATCGCTATTGCAGCCGGTTTAGGCTGGTCTTTGAATAGCTATAGTCACAATTTGTTTATAGGGGAAGATGATAACGGAGAAACCATCTTTAGAAGCTTAACACGAGACATTGATTATAGTACAAATCGCTTTACTGCACAATTAATTGAAGCTCCCCTGGAGTTTCGCTGGCGTACTTCCACTCCAGAAACTTATAAATTTTGGAGAATTTATACCGGATTAAAATTCGGTTATATCTATCATTTTAGGAGTAATTTTGTACAACCAGATAATCAGGTGGTTCAAACTGATGTGCCAGAGTTAGATCGTTTCCGGCTGGGGGCAACCTTTACTTTTGGCTATAATACTTTCAATTTTCATGTTTATTACAGCCTAAATTCCCTTTTTCCTGAAGCTCGTTTAAATGAAGAGACTATAGATATTTCGGTCTTTAGGGTTGGACTTATGTTCTATATTCTATAACCAGAAATATAAAACCAAAGACTGCGGAATTACCCCACAAAATAAACCAAGTAAAAGTTCATTATAGGTGTGTGCTTTGTAATAAAGCCTTGAGGAAGCAGTAATACCCAGCGCGAGAATTAAAAAACTAATGGTGTAGGTTAAGTTTAATTGAAAGTTGAGGCTTACACCTATTAAGAATATTATAAGCCCGCTAAGCGCCATTATATGTAAACTTGCTTTTAACCGGAACAATACTAGAGTAAAGGCCAGTAAAGTGGAAAAAAGAATACCTATAAAAAAATAATATAATGCGGCATAATTATAAGCATTCAAAATCTGGTTGAGCACCATGGTGATTAAAATGGCAAAGAAAAGCAAAGGCCATCTACGCTCGCGTACATCTTCTAAAAAGATTGATTGAGCCTTTCCCAGGTTTTTAAGCAAAAAGTAAAATACAACGGGAATAAATACGGTTAAAATTGCAATGGCAAGAAGTTTTGCCTGCATTACACCCGGCGGGAAAAATCTCGGTGTAAATAAAAAATAAAGTAAACTCCCTGCTAGCGGTATCCAAAGCGGATGAAATATAAAGGAGGCGCTTTTTAAAAGGAATTTCATTAAATTTCTTTTCGCAATCTTGCAACCGAAATATCTAATTGTTCCCTGTATTTTGCTACGGTTCGCCTGGCAATTGGATACCCTTTATCTTTTAAAACCTTAGCGAGCTTCTCATCGGTAAGCGGTTTTCGCTTGTCTTCTTCTTCAATAGACATCTCCAGGATCTTTTTAATCTCCCGGGTAGAAACATCTTCTCCCTGGTCGTTTTTCATAGATTCAGAGAAGAATTCTTTTATGAGCTTTGTTCCGTAGGGAGTGTCTACATATTTACTGTTGGCTACACGTGAAACGGTAGAAACATCCATTTCAATCTCATCGGCGATATCTTTTAAAATCATTGGACGTAGATTTCGTTCGTCGCCGGTAAGAAAATATTCTTTTTGATAGTTCATAATAGAACTCATCGTTACCATTAAGGTTTGCTGTCTTTGTTTTATAGCTTCAATAAACCACTTTGCAGCATCGAGTTTTTGTTTTATAAACATCACCGCATCTTTCTGCGCTTTTGTTTTTTCTTTAGATTCCTTGTAACCCTTCAGCATATCGCTATAATCACGAGAGACGTGCATTTGTGGTGCATTTCTTCCGTTAAGACTTAATTCTAAATCTCCATCTACAATTTTAATGGTAAAATCTGGAATTACGTGTTCTACCATTCGGGTGTTTCCTGAATAAGAACCGCCGGGTTTTGGATTTAAGTGTTCAATAACATCTATGGCTTCCCTTAATTCATCTTCAGAAATATCGTGTCTTGAAAGAATTTTGGTGTAATGTTTTTTACTGAATTGATCAAAAGATCTTTCCAGTATGTCTTCAGCCATTTCTACGCCTTTTGTCGGCTCTTTGCGTCTTAATTGAATAAGTAGGCATTCCTGAAGCGATCTGGCACCTACGCCGGCTGGATCAAGTTCCTGCACCTTTTTCAGCACTTTCTCTACCGAAGCTTCATCTGTATAAATATTCTGGGTAAAAGCCAGGTCGTCTACCACGTCCTGTAGTTCTCTTCTCAAATAACCACTTTCATCTACGCTACCTACTAAAAAAGCGGCAATTTGTTCTTCGGTTTCATCAAACCTAAGCGTACTTAATTGCGTGGTTAAATATTGTGTAAACGAAGTTCCAGAAGCGTAAGGCACGCTTTTCTCGTCATCGTCTGCACTGTAATTATTGGCTTGCAGCCTGTAACTTGGTACTTCATCGTCGCTTAAATATTCATCAACATCAATTTCAGCTTCTATAGATTCGGTTCCTTCATCTTCTCGCTCTCTATCACTATAATCGTCTTCATATTCCTCATACTCATCCTTGGTTTCCACCTTACCATCTTCCAAAGCCGGATTTTCTTCCAGTTCCTGTTTTATACGCTGCTCAAAAGCCTGCGTAGGAAGTTGTATAAGCTTCATCAGCTGGATTTGCTGGGGGGAAAGCTTTTGGGATAATTTGAGATTTAATTGCTGTTTAAGCATATATTTATTTTCCTTTACTCACCTGCGGGTGAGATTTATTCTATTTTAACGCAAGGTCAAAACAATTGTTGTTTACTACAAAAATAAGCAAAACAATGCGACACAGCCTTTGGCATAGTAAATGATTGTGGTAAAATTTTGTTAAGTATTCTTAGAGAAACTCTTAATTTCTCTGAATTTCTTCGGAAGCGGAAGTTCTAAATTCAAATTATTTTTATTCACAGGATGTATAAATTCAAGCCCGGTGGCTGCTAGAAACAAGCCACCTTTTTTTATGATTTTTGAAGGTTTACCATAAAGTTTATCGCCCACAATTGGATTTCTATGTTTTGCAAGATGAATTCTTATTTGGTGGGTTCTACCGGTTTTAGGAAAAGCTTTAACCAGGCTAAAATCTTCGTTTTTAAGCTGAAAATGTTCTAGAACCTCAATGTGGGTTTCCGCATCTTTTTCTTCAATTTTATCGTTTAAAATAACTGAAGCAGAAAGACTTCCAAAGACAAGCGCAACATAACTTTTTTGAATCTTTTTTTCTTCAAATAACCTGTTTAAATCTACCTGCACCGCTTTGTTTTTAGCAATAAGCAATAAACCCGAAGTTGGATTGTCTAAACGGTGAACGGGTAGGGGAGCCGGTAGTGCATCTTTGGCTTTAGATTCATTTAAATTAAAACCTAAAGCATTCTCAATAGTTTTAAAGTAATTTCCGCTGGTGGGAATTCCGGCTGGTTTATGAATAACCGCCAGGTAATCATCTTCAAAAATCACTTCCAGTTTTAAAGTGAATACTTTTCTTACTGGATTTTCGGATTCAAGCAATTCCAGTTTTTGACCTTCCTTAATCCAGTCTGAAGTTTTTGCGGGTTGCCTGTCTAAAAGGATAAGTTCTTTTTTTAAAGCCTTCTTAAGCGAGCTTTTGGTGGGAAGGGAAGCAAAGATAGAAACCGCATATTCTTGTAACCTGATTTTTTCAGTTATTACGGGAACAATATGCGTTTCTCTAATTTTCAATGGTCAGGTGGTTATTATAAACTAAAAGCTTTCGTCAAGCTGAACTTGTTTCAGCTTCTAACATGATGCAAATTTTTAATCAAATTAGATCCTGAAATAAATTCAGGACGGGACATAGACAAGAATAAAAAAACCTCACAAGTTTTGAAAGCCTGTGAGGTTTTTAAAATATCTTAAAACTCAGCGTTACCGGGGAATCTTGGGAATGGAATTACATCCCTGATATTTCCCATTCCGGTTACGAATTGTACCAGTCTCTCAAACCCAAGTCCGAAGCCACTGTGAACACAGGTTCCAAACTTACGAGTATCAAGGTACCACCACAATTCTTTTTCGTCTATATTTAATTCCTTCATTTTATTTTGAAGCACGTCTAAACGCTCTTCCCTTTGTGAACCGCCAACAATTTCTCCAATTCCTGGGAAAAGTATGTCCATTGCTCTTACGGTTTTACCGTCTTCGTTAAGACGCATATAAAAAGCTTTAATATTTGCGGGATAATCGAATAAAATTACCGGGCATTTAAAATGTTTTTCAACTAAAAAACGTTCGTGTTCACTTTGCAGATCGGCGCCCCATTCTTCAATAATATAGTTGAACTTCTTCTTTTTATTGGGCTTTGAATTTTTAAGAATTTCGATAGCTTCAGTATAACTAACTCTCTTAAAGTTGTTATCTATTACAAAATGAAGTTTCTCCAATAATCCCAATCCGCTGCGGTCTGCTTTTGGTTTGGCTTCTTCTTCAGCTTTAAAACGTTTGTCTAAAAACTCAAGGTCGTCATGGCAATGATCTAAAATATATTTAAGTACATATTTTATAAAATCTTCAGCTAAATCCATATTGCCGTCCAGATCACAAAAAGCAACTTCAGGCTCTATCATCCAGAATTCGGCTAAATGGCGGGAAGTATTAGAATTTTCAGCTCTAAATGTTGGACCAAAAGTATAGATCTGCCCAAGTCCCATCGCGTAGGCTTCACCTTCCAGTTGTCCTGAAACCGTTAAATTAGTCTCTTTTCCGAAGAAATCTTCACGAAAATCTATACTGCCATCTTCATTCTTTGGCGGGTTTTCCATATCTAAAGCGCTAACTCTAAACATTTCGCCGGCACCTTCGGCATCACTTCCCGTAATAATTGGAGTGTTTACATAATGAAAGTTATTTTGCTGAAAATAACTATGCACGGCAAAAGACAGTTTAGATCGCACACGCATAATGGCGCCAAAAGTATTTGTGCGCACACGTAAATGTGCCTGCTCTCTTAGTTTTTCCAGGCTGTGTCGCTTTGGTGAAAGAATGGTAAGTTTTACTTCTTCGGGATTTGCATCGCCAAGAATTTTAAACTCTTTTACCTCAATCTCAACTCGTTGCTGATTTCCCTGGCTTTCAACCAAAGTTCCTTTTACAGAAACGGCAGCACCAACGGTGATTCTTTTAAGCTCGTCCTGGTCAAAATTCTCAAAATCTATTACACATTGCAGGTTGTTAATGGTAGATCCATCGTTTAAGGCAATAAAGCGATTGCTCCTAAAAGAACGAACCCAGCCGTTCACCTCAAATTCCTGTAGAAATTGATTGCTGTCTAATATTTCAGCAATTTTTGCTTGTATCATTTATGTTAGATTTAGAAAAAACAAATATAATTTATCCGTCTCAGCCTGCAAAGCAAGCCGGTTTTTATTAATCACACTAGGAGGTTAATTCCCCAAGCGCTTTGTTGATTATCTTTCTGAATTTTTAGATTCCTCTTTTTCAATTTCGGCTTCGTCTTCGTCGGTTTCAATAATCTTCATTGCGGGTTCTTTCATAACCTCTTTGTTGGCAATATTTTTCTCTAAGGAAAGCAATAAAGAAGGAAGTAATAATAAATTAGCCAGCATTGCGAAAAGTAAGGTTGCCGAAACAAGACCACCCAGGGCTACAGTTCCGCCAAAACTACTAATCATAAATACCGAAAATCCGAAAAACAGCACAATAGAAGTATAAAACATACTAACTCCTGTTTCCCGTAGCGCCGCGTAAACCGATCGTTTAATTCTCCAATTATTAGCTTTTAATTCCTGCCTGTATTTTGCTAAAAAATGAATGGTATCATCTACCGAAATTCCAAAAGCTATACTAAACACCAGGATTGTAGAAGGTTTTATAGGAACACCTAAAAAGCCCATCATTCCTGCAGTTACCAGCAAGGGTAGTAGGTTAGGAACAAGGGAAACAATAATCATTCTGAACGATCTAAACATCCAGGCCATAAATATTGCAATTAATAAAATGGCCAAGGAAAGCGAAATAATAAGATTTTTTACCAGGTAATTGGTTCCTTTTTGGAAGATAAAAGCTTTACCCGTCATTGAAATTTCGTAGCGTTCCTGGGGGAAAATTTTATTAATCTGGGGCCAGAGGTCTTCTTCCAGTTCTTCCATTTTATCGGTTCCCACATCTTTCATATAGGTGGTAATTCTCGCATACCTTCCCGTACTGTCTATATACGAAGTGAGTAGGTTTTCATTTGAAGAAAATCCTTTGGTGTACGGCATTATAAAGTTTTGTTCCTGTGAACTCGGTAATTGATAATATTGGGCATCGCCATTATAAAAAGCCTGTTTAGAATATTTTACCAGCCGGGTTATGGAAATTGGTTGGGAAAGTTCAGGAATTTCAGCGAGATGATTTTCCAGTTCTTCCATGCGTTTAAGCGTGGCAGGTTTTAAAACGCCATTTTTACGTTTTGTATCCACAAGAATTTCTAAAGGCATTACCCCGTCAAATTCTTCTTCAAAAAATTTAATATCCTGGAAGAATTCAGCTTCTTCGGGCATATCTTCTAATAAACTTCCCGAGATCTTTATGGTGTAAATTCCAATAATGCTCACAACCAGAAGAACTATAGAGGTTATATAAATACTAATGCGGCGGTGTCTCACCATTTGCTCCATCCAGTTCACAAAACCGCCAATCCATCGCTTGTTAAGGTGTTTAAGGTGTTTACGCCTTGGCAAATTCATATAACTGTAGATAATTGGAATTATCAGCAGGCTGAGAATAAAAATCGCCACAATATTTATAGAAGCTACAATACCAAATTCCTTTAGGAGCGTGCTATCGGTAAGTATAAAAGTTGCAAAACCAGATGCGGTGGTAATATTGGTCATTAAAGTGGCATTTCCCACTTTGGTGATTACTCTTTGAAGTGATTTTGCCTGGTTTCCGTGTTTTTTAATTTCCTGTTGATATTTATTTATCAGAAAAATACAGTTGGGAATTCCTATTACAATAATTAATGGCGGGATAAGTGCAGTAAGTACCGTGATTTCATAATTAAACAAGCCTATTACCCCAAAGGCCCACATTACCCCAATGCAAACCGTGATCATAGAAATAATCGTTGCTCTAATAGATCTGAAAAAGAAGAAAAATATAAGCGATGTCACCCCAAGTGCTGCGAGAATAAAAAGCCCTATTTCATCAATTATATTCTGGGAATTCAAGGTTCTTATGTAAGGCATTCCAGAGACTTTTACGTCTATGCCTGTTTTTTCTTCAAAATTAGCAATGAGGGGTTGCAGCTCATCTATAACAAAGGTTTTGCGTTCTTTAGAATTAACGATTTCTTTATTTAAATAAATAGCCGATTGTAAGGTGTTGGAATGTGAACTATAGACCAGGTTTTCATAAAATGGTAACTCATTGTAAAGTTGATCCTGATATTGTTGAAGTTCTTCTTCGGTAGGATTATCTTCAGTAATAAAAGGCACCATCTCAAATCGGCTGGGATCTTCAAACTTCTTTAATTGCTGAAGATTACTAACCGAAATTGCATAATCTACCGCAGGGAAGGCTTCTAAAGTTTTGGTAAGCTCTTTCCACGCTTCAAAATTTTCCGGTTTAAAGAGGGTAGAATCTTTTACGCCAAGCAAAACCAAATTCCCTTCCTCTCCAAATTTATCTAGAAACTCATTATAGGCAATATTGTCTTCGTGATCGTCTGGTAAAAGGTTGGCTTCGGTATAAGAAAAACGCATATTTTTCCACTGTGTGGAAAGAAATACCGTAGTGGCGATTATAAGTAAAAGTATAATAATCCTGTTCCGCAAAATTAATCGCGCAATTGAGTTCCAGAATCCGAAACTAAAAATCTTGGCCATGGGAAGTTTTTAAGCGAGCGCAAAGGTATAAAAAGGAAGCCTATTTAATGCTGTTTAAACTCCTAAAGTAGCTCAGGATTAAATATCTAAATGAAAAGTGAATTTAAATGCGAAATTTTCATCAAAAGTAGGCAGACTATAGGGGCCATAGCGGTAGGCCGCTCCCAGGCCAAAACCTACAAGTATTTTTTGTAGTTCTATTCCAAATTCATGATAACCCTGTTCTAAACTTTTAAACGGAATACTATGCCTTTCTGGATGGCTAATATCTCCAATGGCGTGGCGGGAAATAAATACAAGTTCTGGCTGAATTAACCGGTGAATATTTATGGGTCTTAATTGATGCTTTATGTGCAACATAGCCTGCTTATCGCTAAAAAACTCGTTATAAAACATGGTTTCAAAACTGCGTCTTCCCGCTACTGAAAACCGCCTAAGGATACCCTTCCGCCTGGGGCTGTTTGGCAGCGAATGAAATAAATGCGTAAGCGGAACTTCGCCTGTGGCATAATTACCTTCCAGGATAATTTCGGTTCGGGATTGGTTAAGTCTTTTTATTTCGTGTTCTACCAAAAGCCCAAATTTGGTATAATCAAAATCGCTTCCGCCAATTCCAGAAATTCCTTTAGTGATTTGGCCCGTAAACTTTGGGTAACCTTTTTCTATTAATTTGGTAGCATTTGGTGTTTTTAGAAATTTAGCAAATGGCCGCCATAAAAAAGAAAATGTAGCTTCAGAAAGCGTGTATTTAGAAAATTCCTGGCCGTTCAGCAAAAAGCTGTAATCTCGAATTTGATAAATATTGCTTTTAGACAACCGAAGTTCAGTTTTAAAATTAGACCCGAATCTATGGGTTAAACCACTGCTTAACGTGCGATGTTCGTAGAAAAAATTAATATTTACAAAGCGTGGTTCTATAATAGAAAAATCGTTTTTGCCTTGTAGATAATTAAAACTTCCGGTTTCAACAATATCGCGGGTGTAGTTGAATTTAAGATCGGTTTCGGTAGTCTTATTTAAATGAATTGAGGTCCCGAGGTTATACTTAAATACTTCATCTTTGGTGCCATATACCAGGTAGCCGTTTAAACTGAATTTTTTAGATAATTGTTCGTTGGTCTTCCCGCCAAATCCCAGGCGAATGCCTTCGTAGTTATTGAATTTAAAGAATTTGCCAAGATCAAAATCCCAAAATCCCACCGGATAATAACCTGTAGCAATCGATTTTTGAAAGCTTATTTTTTCTTCAACTTCTTTTTCCTTAATAAGTCGTTCTGCTCGTTGGCGACTTAGCTTGTTTTGTGTACTTAAAATTTCGGTTCTGTTTTCTTTCCAAAAAAGATCTTCCCGGGAATTCGCATCAGTTTTAACCAAAATTTCAGCTGAGCTTTCTAAGCTCTCTTCAGAATTCAACTGAATATCAAAATTAGTGCTGGTTACATTTAAAAACAGGTTAGGATCACTTCTTCCCGGGGCAAGAATATTATTTAGAATAGATTCTTTTTTCTGAAGTGTTCCTGTAGAAATAACTCCGCCAAAAACCGAAATCGCCTGGTCCCCATTTCCTGGTCTAATGGTGATTTTTTGAGTTTTTGGAAACCATAAATTTTCGTCGGGGAAATATTTGTATTCCTGATCTATTTCTAGTTTTATAGCACCCAGAAGCTGGGCTTTTGTCTGCTGTATGGCGTATGTTTTGGTGTCTAAATAAAGCACCCCTTCTAAACCTGCAACCGCACGTTGCCTTTTAGGTTTAAAATAAATTACATAAGCGGGGCGGGAAGTGGTAGTGGTATCTAAAATTTTAAACGAATAATTTCTGAAAGCAGAATTTTGCAAGGGCGCGGCATAATCTGTTTCAAAAATTCTAAAATCTTTATCGTAGAGTGAAAATGGATTTACCGAAAGCGATAAAATCTCGTACACCGGGTCTTCAAATCCGGCGGTTTTTAAAGCCTGAACTTCTTCTTTTAAACCATCTGCCTGGGAAAAATAAAATCTTGAAACTTTTTCTGAAAAATAACTTGCAGCCGAATTTATAATGGTGCCAATTTCGAGATTGGTGCTATCGCTCGCCATTTCCAATGCGGCGGTTTCATTGTCTACAATAAATTTATTATAGTTTTTAAAATTGAATTTTTGCAGTTTTTCTTCAGGATCGTTTTCGGGCTTTCGGGCGATTGCTTTTTCAATTATTGCATTCGCTTTATTTTTTTCTGAAGAAATAGTTACAGTAGCAAGGCTTTCAATTTTAGGAGTCAATTTAATTCTTACAAATTCTACATCTTTTGAAACTTTGAAGTTTTGTGTTTCAAAACCCACATAAGAAATACTAAGTTGGGTTTCATTTTTTGTAAGCGTAATTGAAAAACTGCCGTCTATTTTGCTTAAATCTTCTTTATCACCATAGGTTATTTTAGCGTAGGCGAGGGGATCGCCGGTTTGTTCGTTTACAATTCTTCCTCTTAGGTTTTGCTGAGCAAAAACATTAAAGGAAAAAAACAGAAAAATAAGCAATAACGGAGAGCGCATAGGTTTTTCTGAATTATGAACAAATTGATTAATCACTAAAATAAAAAAGGCTGTTTGAGAAACTTATTGTCGTCAAGCTTTCCTTTCCCTAAACTTCGGGAGTATTCAGCTTCCAGTTTAGATCCTGAAGCCAGTTCAGGATGACGATTTTAAAATTCTTCAAACAGCCTCTAAAATAACAAGAGAAAATGACTTTCTATTATATAGTCATAATTTCTTTTTCCTTGTTTTCCAGGATAGAATCTATACGGGAAATGTGGGCATCAGTCAATTCCTGAACTTCATTTTCAGCATCTCTAAGTAAATCTTCAGAAATATCAAGTTTCTTCAATTCGTTGTTAGCTGATTTTCGGTCGTTTCTTACTCCAATTTTGGCATCTTCCGCTTCCGCTTTTGCCTGTTTTGTAAGTTGCTTACGGCGCTCTTCAGTTAAGGGTGGTACGTTTATAATTACACTCTCACCGTTGTTCATTGGATTAAAACCAAGGTTTGCCAGCATTATTCCTTTTTCAATATCTTTAATCAGGCTTTTTTCAAAAGGCTGAATAGAAATAGTTCGGGCATCTGGTGTATTCACATTGGCAACCTGTTGAAGCGGGGTTTGAGCTCCATAATATTCTACCATTACACTTCCAAGCATCGCCGGGTTGGCTTTACCCGCCCGAATGTTTTGCAATTGTTTCTTTAAATGTTCAATTGCCTTGTCCATATTTTCCTTGGCGGTGTCTATAATAAATTCAATTTCGTCTTCCATTTTTAAAAAATATTAGTTGAGCGTAAATCTTTATAAATTAACTTTTGTACCTATTCTTTCTCCGGTCACTACTTTTAAAAGATTTCCGGGGGTATTCATATCAAAAACAATTATTGGGAGTTCATTTTCCTGGCTTAAGGTGAACGCGGTGGTATCCATCACTTTCAGGCCTTTTCTAATTACATCGTCAAAAGAAATAAAATCGAATTTTGTAGCTTTTTTATCCTTTTCAGGGTCGGCATTGTAAATTCCGTCTACACGGGTTCCTTTTAAAATAACATCGGCGTGAATTTCAATAGCACGTAAAACTGCAGCAGAATCTGTGGTGAAATAAGGATTTCCAGTTCCGCCTCCAAAAATTACCACGCGGCCTTTTTCTAAATGGCGCATAGCTTTTCTTCTAATAAAAGGTTCAGCAACTTCATTGATCTTTATAGCAGATTGTAACCTGGTTTGAACTCCGGCATCTTCCAGCGCACTTTGTAAAGCTAAACCGTTAATTACAGTAGCAAGCATACCCATATGGTCTCCCTGCACCCGATCCATTCCTTTACTTGCCCCGGCAACTCCTCTAAAAATATTTCCGCCGCCTATAACAATGGCTACTTCTATTCCTTTATCGGTAACTTCTTTAATCTCCTCGGCATATTCTGCCAGGCGATCGGGATCTATGCCATATTGGCGTTGTCCCATTAATGCTTCTCCCGATAATTTTAAAAGTATTCTTTTGTATTGCATAGCCTTTTTGTAGTGATTGGTGCAAATATAGGTAATATCTTAAATTGTAAAATAACATATTCACAATCAATCTTCCGCTAATTACCAATTTTTTTATTGGAGTCTAAGTTTCATTTCAGTTAAAATTCTGTGAGTTTATTTTAAAATGTCAAGTCTTAATTGAAAATACAAATGGCGAGGTTTTTGCTATCTTTGGGTTAATTAAACAGAAAAGAAAATGTTAGGATATTATATTATTGCAGGGCTCATTTTTATAGTGAGTATGTATGTGAGTAATAAACTGAAGAGTAAATTTAAAAAATACTCTAAAGTCCATTTACAAAACGGAATGAGTGGAAAAGAGCTCGCCGAAAAAATGTTACGAGACAACAATATTACTGATGTAAAAGTAATTTCTACACCGGGAATGTTGACCGATCATTACAATCCACAGAAAAAAACAATTAACCTTTCTGAAGGGGTTTACAGCCAACGAAACGCTGCTGCCGCTGCTGTGGCAACGCACGAAACCGGTCACGCTATTCAGCATGCTAATGCTTATAGCTGGTTAACCATGAGAAGCCAGTTGGTGCCTGTGGTAAGTATAGCCTCAAGATTTTCCCAATGGGTGATTTTTGGAGGATTAATCTTAATGGCCACTACGGCTATAGGAAGCACCGTTTTACTTATTGGAATTATCATGTTTGGAATGGGAACCTTATTCAGTTTTATAACTTTACCCGTAGAATATGATGCGAGTAAACGCGCTTTAGCCTGGTTAGAAACCGAAAATATGGTTTCTGGACCGGAACATGAAGCTGCCGAAGATTCTCTAAAATGGGCCGCCAGAACTTATGTGGTTGCCGCAGTTGGTTCTTTAGCAACTTTGCTTTACTTTCTTAGTATTTATATGGGAAGAGATTAATATTGAAAATATTTCTTCGGAAAATTTTATAAAAGAAAACCCGCTTCAACTGAAGCGGGTTTTTTAATTTAATGATCTGAAATAAATTCAGAATGATGCATATTTTCTTATAAAAATCTATTCTGCACGTTTGTCTCTAATTTGCGGGATGCGCTCATCTAATAATTTAAGACCCAGGCCTTCGGTGCCCATAAGATCAAATAACTCTAGCGCACGGCGCATTGTTTGCTCTTCTTCCATTTGCTCTGCTATAAACCACTGTAGAAAATACTCGGTAGTATAATCGTTTAATTTTCGGCATTTACCTACAATATTGTGAATTGCTTTGGTAATAGCAATTTCCTGGTCTAAAGCAGTTTCAAAGATTTCTTCCAAAGATTTAAAATCGTGATTTACACCACTAACTTCTGGAGAATACGCGGTACCACCATTATCGTTAATAAATCTAAAGATCTTCATCATATGCTCTCTTTCTTCTGCAGCTTGCTCGTAAAAGAAATCGGCACTATAAGAAAGGGCATTGTGATCGCACCAGGAAGCCATAGCTAAATAAGCTGATGATGAATGTGCTTCTTTTTCAATTTGTTTATTTAAAAGATCCATGACATCTACATGGATACTTAAATTTTGTCTTACTAAATCTTTCATTTTCTTTGTATTTTTAATGCTATTTACTTCACCAGATTTGTGCTTAACCATTTTTTTGCGACCAGCATTGTGCCGGTTTATTAGTCATTTTCTATAAAATTAGCCAAATAGGCGGTAAGAACCTAATTAGGAATAGAATTTAGAAATAGTCTAAAGTGAAATAGATTAAACTGAATTGGTAAGCAGGGAATTAAGTTCAAGCATAGCAAAAGAACCGGTAATAAATTCTTTAAGATCTATACATTCTAAAGTATTAAAAACAAAGAAGTGTTGCCTATTGCATAGCATAAGCATTTCCAAACCGTGCGGGTTTTGCCCATTAAAATGAGAATCCAGGTCAATTTCTTTAACTTGCTGTCTAAACGCTAAAAACTGGCAAAAACCAAGCTGAATGGTTTTATGCGGAAATTCAATAAAAAAGCATCGCTGCTTATCACATTGATAAGAAGTAAAGAATTGAGACTGGTGTAATACTTTCATACTGCAGCCAAAATTAATTCTTATTTAGAATAAATCCAAAGAATATTAAATTTTGATTTGCCTTTTTATTTGTTGATTTAACGAAATAAAGGTTTCGGTTCTTGAAACCCCTTCTATAGCCTGAATATCTTTGTTGAGTACATTCATTAAATGCTCGTTATCTCTACATAATATTTTGATGAAAATAGACCAATTCCCGGTGGTGTAATGGCATTCAATTACTTCAGGAATTCGGCTTAGCTGTTTTACAGCCTGCGGGTTACTAACTGCTTTATCTAAGTAAACCCCTACAAAGGCCATAGTTTTATAGCCCAACTTGCGGGGGTTTATCATAAGTTTAGAGCCTTCAATTAAACCTGCTTTTTCCAATTTGCGTAAACGCTGGTGAACTGCTGCACCGGTAATCCCGATATTCCTGGCGATTTCTAAAATAGATTTTTTGGCATCTTCCATTAAGAAATTCAGGATGGTTTTATCTATACCATCTATAACAACAGTCTCGTTTACAACTTTCATTTGGGAGGTTTATTGGTTAAAGAGCTAAAGTAGCAAATTGAATTCAAAAATTTAATTTCCTACTTCTCCAAAAGGGTTATAACCCAAATATTCGGTCTCTTTTTCTTTAAAAACAATATCGTGTTTCTCTAATTCTTTTAGAATGGGTTCATAAACTTCTTTTTTAATAGGAAGCTGAACGCCGGGTGTGGTTATTTCGCCCTTTAAGATTTTTAAAGTAGCTATGGCTACAGGAAGCCCCACGGTTTTTGCCATTGCAGTTTCAGTTTGGTCTTTCCCAATGTGCACCATAGTTGAATCTATCTGTTTTTTCTTGCCTTTTAATTCGTAACCAAATTTATGGTACATTACAATCATATCCTTATCGTCTGGGGCCAGGCTCCATTTATCCATTAAGATTTTCTGTAGGGCTTGGGCAGGCGTAGCTTCTTTAATTCCAATTTTTTTGTCTTTATTGAATAAATCCAGGTCCAACAGTTTTTCCCACATAAGATCGTCCTGATCTATTTTTAAATTATGCCGAAGTTTAAGTTCTACAGTATCTGTAGGGGAATAAGGGAGAAAGGAATTCACAAAATCACGATAGCTCATATTTTCTGAATCTTTCATTTTAAAACTATCATCGGTCATTCCAAGTTGCACAAACATATTCCACGCACGGCTGAAGCCAACCCGCCTAATGGTACCGCGGTAAAGTGTAAGTACATCTTCCAGGCCATAAATGCTCATATAGTCTAGCGAATTTCTATTGGCATAACCTTCAAATTTGCCGTAACCTTCAATGTGGAGGAACTCGGTTCTTCTAAATAAACGGTGATAAGGAATGTATTTATATTTTCCTTCCTGTATAAACTCGGCCACGCCGCCCTGCCCGGCAACCACTACATTTCTTGGGTTCCAGGTAAATTTATAATTCCAGAGATTGGTGTCGCTTTCAGGAGCTACAAGGCCGCCTGTAAAAGATTCAAATAAAAGTATTTTTCCGCCTTTATCACGAATACGATCTATAACCTGCATTGCACTCATATGATCAATACCGGGATCTACCCCAATTTCATTCATAAATATGAGTCCGTTTTCCTTTACTTCTTCATCTAAAGCTTTCATTTCTTTGCTTATGTAAGAGGCGGTCACCATATTCTTTTTGAACTTTACGCAAGCTTTGGCAACTTCTATATGAAATCTCGCCGGCAGCATGGAAATCACGATATCGGCACTTTTAACTGCATTCTCCCTGCTTTCAGCATTAAAAACATCTAAATGAAAAGCTTCGCAATGCTTTTTATTCTTGCAGGCTTTTTTAGCATTCTCAAGATCAATATCTCCAATTCTTAAAAAGAGATCTTCGGTCCCGGCTTTGGACAAAAGATGGTCGATTAGGACAGAAGTAGATTTTCCTGCCCCGATTATTAAAATGTTGTTCATAAAATAAATTAGTTTTGTGTAGTGGTTTACGAATGTATTAAATCTTTAACTCATAAAAAATAACCTAAATGAATAGGAAATTTTTAATAACCGGGGCGATTTTTGGACTTTTAGCAGTAATAATTGGTGCTTTTGGTGCACATGGTTTAAAACCATTATTAGATATCGCCGCAAGGGAATCTTTTGAAACCGGGGTTAAATATCAAATGTATCATGGTTTGTTACTTCTTTTTATTGGAGGTTTTAAAATGCCCTCATTTCGTTTTCAAAAACCAATCTTTTATCTGCTCCTATTTGGCGTAATTTGCTTTTCTGGATCTATATATTTACTCGCCACCAATAATTTAACAACTATAGATTTTACGGCAATTGCATTAGTGACCCCGCTGGGAGGTACGCTATTAATAGCCGCGTGGATTTTTTTACTGGTGGAATTCATAAAATTTAAGTCTAAATAATTTAAGAAAGTTTAGCAGTTTATGTGTATAAGATTTATAATTTTGTACCCATAACAAACCACACACTTTAAATTTATGCTTGCACACACCCAAACTACGAAAACGATTTCGTTAGAAAACTACGGGATCAGAAATGCAACGGTACACTACCAGTTATCTCCTGAAGAACTTCATTACGATACTTTAGAACATGGTCTTGGTACCGAAACAAATTCGGGCGCCCTGGCTATTAACACGGGAGCTTATACCGGGAGATCGCCAAAAGATCGTTTTATTGTAAAAGATGAAATTACCCGCGACAAAGTTTGGTGGGGAGATATCAATATTCCTTTTGATGCTGCCAAATTCGACAAACTTTATGATAAGGTTGCCAATTACCTTTCTGATAAGGAAATTTACGCTCGCGATGCCTATGCCTGCGCCGAAGAAAAATACCGCTTAAATATTAGGGTGGTAAATGAGTATCCCTGGTCTAATATGTTTGCCTATAATATGTTTTTAAGGCCGGAAGAAAAGGAACTCGAAAGCTTTAAGGACGAATGGCTAATTCTTAACGCTCCCGGTTTTAAGGCAAATCCTGAAGTAGATGGAACGCGCCAGGAGAATTTTGCTATTCTTAATTTCAGAAAAAAAATTGCTTTAATTGGTGGAACCGGCTACACAGGGGAGATTAAAAAAGGAATATTTTCAGCCTTAAATTTTATACTTCCGGTAGATAAAAATACGCTTCCAATGCATTGCTCTGCTAATGTTGGTGAAGATGGTGATACCGCCATATTTTTTGGACTTTCGGGAACGGGAAAAACCACTTTATCTGCAGATCCTGACAGAAAACTAATTGGTGATGATGAACACGGTTGGACCAAAGAAAATACAATTTTTAATTTTGAAGGGGGCTGCTACGCTAAGGTGATAAACCTTACCGAAGAAAATGAACCAGATATTTACCGAGCCATCAAGCCGGGAGCTATTTTGGAAAATGTAATCTTGGACGAGGACGGGAATGTAGATTTTTCTGATACCAGCATAACTCAAAATACAAGAGTTAGTTATCCTATTCATCATATAGATAATATTCAGGTGCCATCGGTAGGTGAAAATCCCAAGAATATATTCTTTTTAACCGCCGATGCTTTTGGGGTTTTGCCCCCAATAAGTAAACTTACGCCGGGCCAGGCGGCTTATCATTTTATAAGCGGTTATACGGCAAAAGTTGCGGGTACCGAAGCTGGAATAGATGAACCTGTACCAAGTTTTTCAGCCTGTTTTGGTGCGCCTTTTATGCCTTTGCACCCTACAAAATATGCCGAAATGTTAAGCGCTAAAATGAAAGAAGCCGGAGTAAATGTTTGGTTAATTAATACTGGATGGACCGGTGGGCCATATGGTACCGGAAACCGAATGAAATTAAAATATACCCGGGCTATGATTAGCGCTGCGCTAAATGGCGAATTAAAAGATGCGGAATTTAGTACGCATAATATGTTCGGGCTACAGATGCCATTAAATTGTCCTAACGTGCCTGCAGAAGTTTTAAATCCCAGAAATACCTGGAAAGATACTGCAGCTTATGATAAAAAAGCAGGAGAACTGGCAAATTCCTTTAAAAAGAACTTTGAAAAGTTTGAAGCATATGCTAATGATGAAATTATGGCCGGCGGGCCAACTTCATCCTAGCATTGTTTTTAATTAGTTAATTGATTCAAAAAAATCCGGTGTAAAGTGCACCGGATTTTTTATTTAAAAAAATATAAATGGAAGGTAATCTTAACTCACTAGAGTGAGGTTTAAAATTCTTCTATATGTTATTTCTTATTTGCTTCTGCAATATATTTTTGCAACGCCATGGTCATAGATGGGGTATCTGGAGTTGGCGCTTTTATATTAACGGTTAGCCCGTGTTCTTTTGCGGCCTTTATGGTTGTATTTCCAAATACTGCAATTTTTGTTTCTTTCTGCTCAAAGTCTGGGAAATTTTCAAATAAAGATTTGATTCCGCTTGGGCTAAAAAATACCAGGATATCATAGGTTACATCGCGTAGGTTAGAAAGGTCACTTACCACGGTTTTGTAAAATGTAGCTTGTTTCCATTCTACGCCCAGTTTGTTTAGCGTTTTTGGAACATCTGGCTTCAGCATATCTGAAGATGGAAGTAAAAACTTCTCGTTCTTATATTTCTTAATAAGCGGAGAAAGATCGGCAAAAGTTCTTTTCCCAACATAAATTTTCCGCTTGCGGTAAACCACATATTTTTGTAAATAATAAGCTACAGCTTCACTCAAACAAAAGTATTTTAGGGTGTCTGGCACCTTAAAACGCAATTCTTCGGCAATTCTAAAAAAATGATCAACAGCATTACGGCTGGTAAGAATAATTGCAGAATATTTGGTAAGATCTACTTTTTGCTGGCGTACTTCTTTAGAAGAGACACCTTCTACGTGAATAAAAGGGATGAAATCAATTTTTACTTTTTGTTTTTCCTCAAGCTCAAAATAAGGAGAGTTCTCTACTTTAGGTTCGGGCTGGGAAACTAAAATTGTTTTCACTTTCATATATCAATACTTTTATTTGGTCCTTTGTTTAAATTGTAATTAGCTTGTACAAAATAATATAGGGGGCAATTTCGAGAGCGCAAAGGTACAAAATAAAATAAAACCAATTGCCAGTAATCAGGTTTTGATTTTCCCGGTAAATCAATAACAGGCTAAAAAAATTGCTTAGGACTAAAATACCCAATAAAGTATATAGGGCAAAAGCGGTAGGAGTAAAGGTATAGACGAATATTAAGCTAGGAATTAATAATATAAGTCCTATAAAATTGCGGTAGCTTATTTTTTGATAGAGATAAGAGTCTATTTGCGGGTCTAAATTAAAAACGTTGCCCACTATTTTTTCCAGCCCAAATTTTAATAGAACAAAACTACCATAAGCAGTAGCAATACGTATAAAAACAAAAGCCGGGTTTAAAGTTGTATCCTTCCAAAAGAAACTGAAAAACAGATAGAAAAGCAGGGAAAAAGAGATGAGGTGAACAAAGAAAAGCAAAATGTTAAAAGGATGAAAAGCTTTGTTCTTCTTTCCTCTAAACATCATAAATTTGTTAGAGGAAAGCAGTGAAAGAAAATCCTCAAAACGTTGTGGATATGCTGTTCTTACAATAGCCAGTAATAGAAACGCACCCATTAGCGTGAGGGTGATCCAGTCTAGTGAAACAATATGTCTTTCTATGGCTTCCAGGATTAAAACTTTTTTTGCAAATGTATAATTATTTTGAGGTTAAAACTTGAAGGTGATGCCGGGAAACGAAGATTTAAAATGCATACATTTGTGCAAAAATTGATAAGATGGTAAAGGGGATAGTCATTATACCCACCTTTAATGAAATTGAAAACATTGAGCGACTGGTTAGAAACGTGTTTTCTCAACCTACACAATTTCATATTTTGGTGGTAGATGATAATTCTCCCGATGGCACTGCAACCCTGGTAAGAACCCTGCAAGCCGAATTTCATGATAGTCTTTTTCTTGAAGAAAGAGTAGGGAAATTAGGTTTGGGAACGGCTTACATTCACGGTTTTAAATGGGCGCTGCAAAGGGATTACGAGTATGTTTTTGAGATGGATGCCGATTTTTCTCATAATCCTAACGATCTTATAAGATTATACAATACCTGCAAAAGGAATAATGCCGATGTTGCCATAGGTTCCCGATATAAAACCGGGGTAAATGTAATTAACTGGCCTATGAGCAGGGTTTTATTATCCTGGCTGGCATCTAAATATGTAAGATTTATTACCGGAATGGATATTCACGATACCACCGCCGGTTTTGTTTGTTATAAAAGAAAAGTGCTGGAGACAATAGATTTGGATAGCATACAATTTGTTGGCTATGCCTTCCAGATAGAAATGAAGTTTAAAGCATATTTGCTGAACTATAATTTAGAAGAAGTTCCCGTAATCTTTACAGATAGAACACGAGGAACTTCAAAAATGAGTGGCTCCATAATTTCTGAAGCCATTTTTGGGGTAATAATAATGAAGATTAAAAGTCTTTTTAAGCAGATTAAATTGAAATGAAGAAAGTCTTAATCAAGAACGCGAAGATTGTAAACGAGGGTAAAATTAAAGAAGCCGATGTTTTTATTGAAGGTGGAATAATTGTGGAAATTGCCGAAAGCATTAGCGCCAAATCCCCAGATGTACAAATCTTTGATGCCGAAGGAACCCATTTGTTGCCTGGTGTAATAGACGATCAGGTGCATTTTAGGGAGCCGGGGCTTACCCATAAAGAAAACATAGAAATGGGATCTCGCGCGGCTGTGGCTGGCGGAATTACTTCATTTATAGAAATGCCCAACACGCTTCCGCAAACTACCACCATAGAAGAATTAGAAAAGAAGTTTGAATTGGCTGCAGCAAAATCTTATGCCAATTATTCTTTTATGTTTGGCGGTACTAACGATAACCTGGAAGAAATTCTAAAAGTAGATCCTAAAACCACAGCAGCTTTAAAACTGTTTTTAGGTTCTTCTACCGGAAATATGCTGGTAGACGACGAAAAAACATTAGAGCAAATTTTCTCAAAATCTCCATTGTTAATCGCTGTGCATTGTGAAGACGAAGAAACCATTAAAAAGAATCTTGAGGAATGTATAGATCGCTATGGCGATGATATTCCAATTGAATTGCATCCACAAATTAGGAGCGAAGAGGCTTGCTATAAGTCTTCATCCAAAGCGGTAGCTTTGGCCAAAAAAACCGGGGCGAGATTACACGTTTTTCACGTTTCTACAGCAAAGGAGCTAAGTTTATTCAGCAATAAAAAGAAACTTAAAGACAAAAAAATTACGGCCGAGGTTTGTATACATCACCTGTGGTTCAATGATTCTGATTATAAGAAAAAAGGAACTTTGATTAAATGGAATCCTGCGGTTAAAACTAAAAAGGATCAGGAGGCTTTAATGAAAGCTTTAAACGATGATCTTTTGGATGTGGTAGCTACAGACCATGCTCCGCATACTAAAGAAGAAAAGAAAAATGTATATACCAAGGCACCCAGTGGTGGCCCGTTGGTACAACATTCGCTTGCTGCAATGTTACAGTTCTACCATCAGGAGAAAATTTCTTTAGAAAAGATTGTAGAAAAAATGTGTCATAATCCGGCTATTTTGTTTGAGATAAAAGATCGCGGATTTATTAGAGAGGGTTACAAAGCCGATTTGGTGCTGGTAGATCTAAATGCGCCGTGGGCTGTACAGCCAGATAATATTCAGTATAAATGTGGCTGGTCTCCTTTTGAGGGGGTAACTTTTAAATCTAGGGTTACACATACTTTTGTGAACGGTAATTTGGTGTATAAGAATTTTAAACATCAGCCTTTTGCGAATGTGGCAGAGCGTTTGCAGTTTGACAGATAATATGTGTAAAAAATTCTTCTTCCTGTTTTTTATAGGTGCGGCATTTGCTGCCTGCCAGAATATTGATGAATCTGAAAGGCCAGAAAATCTTATTCCTGAAGATAAAATGATAGATATAATTGCCGAAGTTTCCATAATGCAATCGGCCAGGAATTTTAATAAGCGTATGTTCGAAAATACCGGGATTAGAGGCCAGGAATATATCTTCGAGAAATACGATATAGATAGCGTTCAGTTTAAGCGTAGCAACGATTATTATGCCGATAACTTTGAAATTTATCAGCGCATCTACGATAGTGTAAAGAATCGTTTTGAAAAATTAAAAATTGAGCTAGATACACTGCAAAAGCAAGAACAACGAATTAAAGATTCTATTGCAAAAATAAGACGTGATTCACTGGGAGTGGAAAAAGATTCTTTAAACCCTGATAAGGAAATTGAAGAAATTTCTGATTCCTTAGTTAAAAAAAAAGATTCGCTTAGCATGAGCGTTATAGACAGTTTGCCTCCACCAAGATCGCGAGACTAAGATTTGTCCTGTTTGTAGAATTTAGCTGTTTCTGCAATTACATTTTTTATTGGGGTGAATTCAAAACCCAGGCTTTCTTTAATTTTTTTGGTTGAATATTTTGAATGTTGGAAAAGGGTTCTTACCGTATTTTTGGTAATTTGTCTTTTTGCGCCAAAAAATCCCCCAATTTTCTGAAAAAACCAACCTACCCAAAGCATCCATTTTTTGAGCGCTTTTTTAGGTGCAGTTCTATTCAATTCAATTGCAGTTTGCTCAAAAACAGATTTAAAACTTATATTTTTAGAAACCAGGATATAAGCTTCATTTTTTATTTCAGCTTCCATTAGCTGTTGCATCACATTTACTACATCTTTTACCCCCACAAAACCGGCTATTTTGGGAAAATGATAGTTCATTCCTTTATCAATTTTAGAAAAAATTTGACCCGTGCCTTCTTTCCAAAAGCCTGGTCCTATAATAATTCCGGGTTTTACTATTACCGTTGGTACGCCTTCTTGCGAGCCTCTCCAGGTTTCGATTTCGGCACCGTATTTAGAAATTGCATAATCGCTATGGTCTTCTTCGGGGTTCCACATAGCGCGCTCGTTAATCTCTTTGTTGTTTAAACTTCTGCCAAGTGCAGCAACACTGCTAACATAGCACAGTTTTTCAATTTTAAAAGCAACACAAAGGTTTACGATGTTTGCAGTGCCTTCAATATTTATTTTTCGCAGCTTTTTATCATCTGCGGGATCAAAGGAAACAAGCGCAGCACAGTGGTAAACGTATTTTATATTTTCAAACGCTTTATTTAGTTGAGGTACGTTGGTGATATCTGCTTCAAACCATTCAATTTGTTGGAATAAGCTTTTGGCTTCTTCAGTAGAAGTATAATAGTTGAAAACGTGCTCAACCGCTGCGAGGTCGCTATTTTTTCGGTGAAGAGCCCTAACTTTTTTTCCGGCTTTTAATAAATTCAGCAATAAATGTGAACCTACAAGTCCGGTGCCGCCTGTAACTAAAATCATGTGGTAAATATACCAAAACCACTTAGGAAAAATAAGAGTTTATGGTATCTTTACTCGATAGTTGAGATTTAATCTCCAAAATTTTCCAAAAAATCTAAATATTATTTCGTAAAACGGGTTCGGTGACTTGCTCCGAGCTTATTTACTATTATTTTTGAGCAAAATTATTTGAATTATGAATAAGAACTTTGTAGAAGAACTTACCTGGAGAGGTATGGTGCATGATGTCATGCCTGGAACCGAAGACCATTTAAAAGAAGGAATGCGTGCTGCTTATGTGGGCATAGACCCAACGGCCGATTCCCTGCATATAGGCCATCTTGTGAGCGTGATGATGCTTAGACATTTTCAGCTTTGCGGGCATAAACCTTTTGCTTTAGTGGGTGGTGCTACAGGAATGATTGGTGATCCATCAGGGAAATCTGCAGAACGAAATTTGCTTGACGAAAAAACCTTACGGCACAACCAGCAGGCTATAAAAAACCAGCTTTCTAAATTTCTTGAATTTGGAAAAGAAGAGGAAAATGCTGCCGAAATGGTAAATAATTACGACTGGATGAAAAATTTCAGTTTTCTGGAATTTATTCGTGATGTGGGGAAGCATATTACGGTAAATTATATGATGGCCAAAGATTCGGTTAAAAAGCGCTTATCTTCTGATGCTGCCGAGGGAATGTCTTTTACCGAATTTACTTACCAGTTGGTTCAGGGTTACGATTTTCTGCATTTATTCAGGGAAAAAGATTGTACGCTGCAAATGGGCGGTAGCGACCAGTGGGGAAATATCACGACCGGTACCGAGATGATTCGCCGTATTGGAAATGGAAAAGGCTACGCTTTAACCTGCCCGCTAATTACAAAGGCTGATGGGACTAAATTTGGGAAAACCGAAGGCGGAAATGTTTGGTTAGATCCAAACCGTACTTCTCCTTATAAATTCTACCAATATTGGTTAAACACCAGTGATGTTGATGCTGAAAAATATATCAAGATCTTTACATTGTTAAGTAAAGCCGAAATAGATAAAATTGTTGACGAGCATAAAGAAGCGCCTCATAAACGTGTGCTTCAGAAAACTTTAGCCGAAGAAATTACGGTAATGGTTCATTCTCGAGAAGATTTTGAGAACGCGGTAAAAGCTTCTGAAGTCCTTTTTGGAAAAAGTACCGCAGCCGATTTAAAATCTTTAAATGAAGCTACATTTTTAGATGTATTTGAAGGCGTACCACAAGCTGAAGTAGCTAAAGCCGAAATAGAAGAAGGCCTGGATATGATCGCGGCTTTATCGGCAAAAACTAATTTTCTGCAATCAAATGGTGAAGCCAGAAGGGCTCTTAAAGAAAATTCAGTTTCTGTAAATAAGGAGAAAGTAAAGGAAGATTATACCATCACTCCGCAAGACCTTATTAATGATAAATATGTAATTATTAATAAAGGAAAGAAGAATACCTATATTATAAGGGCAATTTAAGCTGCTGGTTGGTTTAATAAAATACAAAGCCCCACAAACAGGACGTTTATGGGGCTTGCAACTAACTAACCAATCTAATATGAAAAAATTTCACTTAGCCTGTAAGACTTATTTTAATCATAATTCATCTTACATTTAATAAGACGAGAAAACTGCTTAAAATTTACATGCTTTAATAAACTTTAACTATAAAGCACTGATCTTTAAGTTTTTATTGGCGAATGTTGATAGCAGAAAGCTTATAGAATTAGAAGGTTGCATCCCCGAATATCACTATTATCAAATCTTCCAAGAATTTCAGTTTGATCTTTCTGGATTTTTCTGCCTAAATCCTGGGTAGCAATAAATGAACAAGAGTTAAAATTAGCCAGGTCTATTACATTGATTCCGCCTGTTTTATGCGCTGGGAGATAGCTTAGCGCATCTTCGGCATCACGAATAAGAATCTTCATCCAGGGTGGAGTATCAAAAATTCCGTCTCCCTTTGAATAGGCTTGCGAAAGTAACTCGGTCATTCCGTATTCACTATGAATCTTTTCTACTCCAAAACCTTGAGAAAGAATTTGATGCAGTTCTGCTCTAATCATTTCTTTACGCCGGCCTTTCATCCCACCGGTTTCCATAATAGTAGTGTTCTTTAAGTTGAAATCGTAATTTTCAACTAAATCGAGTAGGGCGAAAGATACGCCTAGAAGAAGAATATTTTTTCCGCTTTTGTCTAGTGCTGAAAGTTTCTTTTGAAGGTTCTCAAGTTCGTCCAGGTAAAATCCGCTTTCAGGATATTTGCTTCGTTCTATAAGGCTATCGGCCATATAGATTAGCGAAGAGCCCCGGCGTTCTAAATAAGAAGGTAAAAGCGCTAAAACTACCATTTCTTCGGGTTTCCCGTAGAAAAGTTCAAAAGCTTTTAAAAAACTTTGCTCGTAAACCTTTAAATTGGTTACGTAATGTTTACTGGTGGTTAAACCGGTAGTGCCGCTACTGGTGAAAATTATTTCTTCTAAAGCTAAACCAGAAATTACCTTTTTCTTTTTGAAAAATTCTATAGGTAGAAATGGAATCTGTTCAAGAGCTTGAACATTTTTGGGATTCCGATTTAATAACTCGCAAAACTCCCGGTAAACCTTAGTATGCTGATATTGATAAGAAAATACTTCAAGAGTAATTTCATTAAAATCTTTCTGATTAGAAATATTAAAAATTCTTTCAGATAACATTCTCGTGGTTAAATTTAGAGAGGCGAAGTTAAGAATTCTAGGAAATGCGTGAAGTTTGCATTATCGCACCACTAATTTTCTGGTGGCAGAGGCTTCTTCTTCCTTGATTTTTAGAATATAAATTCCTGCACTAAGTGAAGAAACGTCAAGTTCTTTTCCTCTTAATTTGGTGCGTTGTACAGGTTTACCCAAAACATTGTAAATCTGGATTTCCTTTTCTTTATTTTGGGAAGTACTAATATAAACTTTCCCGTTAGTAACCGGGTTAGGGTATATAGATAGGCCCTCTATGGGAATTTCGGTTTTATTCCCCGAGCTGGTAGTATCCTGCGCATTCACTGCATTTGGCGCAGAGAATGTGAGGAAAATAGCTAATATGAAAGTATAGAAGTAGTATTGCTTCATTCTTTAATATCGAGGTTTATACAAAACTACAATAAAATTTCAAAAACGATGCCAGAATTATTGTGTATTTAATCATAATGTTATATTAAAAAAGGCTGCCCTTATCGGCAGCCTTTTCTTTGGCTAATACATAATTATTTAATAATGAGAATGCACTATTCTACCCAGCTAAACATTGCTACATCTACCGTAGCATCGGTTTCGTAAGTATCTTCCAGGGTAGCAGTTTCTCCTTCAATCTGAATTCCAGAAAGATCTGTTCTGGTTTCTTCAGCAATGTCAATAGCAGTTTCGTACCCGGAAAGTGAAAGTCCTGTGATTGTAGCGCCAGATTGTGCCTTAAATTGTAAAGCTACTCCACCGGTTTCTGAAACCGCAGTGAAGTTTTCAACTGTAGGGTTTCCATTTACACCGTCAGCTTCAATCGCAGTAGAAAAGTTTTCTATGGTATGGTAAACATAAGTGTTTGTTACGGCACCATTCCAACCTTCTGTCCAGTCTACAGCATCATCTTCGTTATTTTCCAAATAAAGGTTAGTTGCAGAAACCGATCCTCCAAAGAATTCAACTCCGTCGTCAGAACCATTTAAGATAGCAATGTTTTCGATATTGGTTTCAGAACCAACTGCGTAAAGGGAAAGCCCGTTGTATTGGGATTCTGAATTTATTTGCGCTCCCGCATCTGCAAGTATAAGATACTCGATAGAACCTGAATTGTCTTCAGGATCGTCACCACCGTAGATAATACCGCCAACTTCTGCAGTTGCATCAATACCGGCTGTAGTTTCTGCATTACCTGCAATTACAAGTCCGCCCCAGCTTCCAGGTGCCCCAGAAGTAGAAGACATAACTACAGGTTTTTCTTCAGTTCCCTGGATGTCTATCATTGCTCCCTTTTGAACAACTAGATAAATGCTAGTTCCATCGTCATTATCATCACTTCTTGCAGTAATTTTAGTTCCTGCAGGAATAGTTAAGGTCGCACCTTCCTCTACTGAAACCACACCGTTAATGATGTATTCTGAATTTCCATCTAATGAGAAATCTTCATCTATAGTTCCGGGTAGAACAGAAACTCTACCACGGTTGTCTACCCAATCAAACATCGCGGGGTCTACGGTTTGAGCTTCAGAATAATCCAAATCCAATTCTGCGGTAGCACCGTTTAACTGTATTCCGGAAAGGTCGGTTCTTGTTTCTTCAGCGATATCTAAAGCAGTATCGTATCCAGAAAGTGATAGACCAGTAATAGTTGCCCCCGATTGTGCTTTAAATTGTAAGGCAACACCACCGGTAGAAGAAACTGCGGTGAAGTTCTCGATAGTAGGATTTCCATCTACACCATCTGCCTCAATTGCAGTAGAGAAGTTTTCAATACTGTGTAGTACGTAAGTATTTGTAATGGTACCGTTCCATCCCTCTGTCCAGTCTACAGCATCATCTTCGTTATTTTCTAAATAAAGATTAGTAGCAGCAACTGAACCTCCAAAGAATTCAATTCCATCATCAGAACCATTTAAGATCGCAATATTTTCTATAGTTGTTTCAGATCCTACTGCGTAAAGAGAGATCCCGTTGTATTGTGATTCTGAATTAATTTGCGCACCGGCATCAGAAAGTACAAGGTATTCTATTGAACCCGAATTGTCTTCAGAATTGCTTCCACCATAGATAATACCCCCAACTTCTGCAGTAGCATCAACACCAGCAGTGCTTTCAGCATCACCGGCAATTACGAGTCCGCCCCAGCTTCCTCGTTCACCGTTAGAAGACCTCATAACTACCGGAGCCGAAGATGTACCCTGAATGTCTATCATCCCTCCTTTTTGTACTACGATATACACTCCTGTCGCGTCTTCATCTGTATCAGCAACAATCTCGGTTCCAGCGGGAATTGTTAATGTCGCTCCCGATTCTACTGAGTAAACACCGGTAAGATTGTAAATTTCACTCGCGTCTAACACGCGGTCATCTTCAAGGTTGCCGTTAAGTTCTGTGCCTTCAGGGGTTGGGGTTGGATCGTCGCCATCCAGTCTTTCAAAATCATCGTCAGAGCTACACCCTGAAATTGCCAGCCCTAGAGCAAGGGCCAAGGTTGGTAAAAACCGGTTTTTAAAATTTTTCATAATTTAAGTTTTAATAAAAATAGAATGGTTAATATTTATGGTTAAAATGAATAGTTGATTCCTAAGCTCAAAATTGCCCCTCTTGTATAGGACCTTACGGTTTGGGTGGTTTCTATACCCGTAGAGCTGGGTCTAATATCCTGCACTCTTTCTATTTCAGGATTTAGAAGGTTTTGCCCACGTAACTGGAAATCCCAGTGATCACCAAGACTTTTACTTACTATAAGGTCTAATGTTACAAAGCCTTTTTCTATAATCTCGTCGTTATAAAATACATCTCCTTCGTTTTGGGCTTCTGGTGCTCCAAGCGCATAAATTTTATCTGAAGCATAATTTCCGACTATAGAAGCTCTAAATGGATCGTCTGATTCTGTAGAGAAATTAAGTGAGCCATTAAAGATCCAGTCTGAGGCGCCCTGCAAACCTATTTCACTTTTATTATTGTATCTGAAAGTTCTAATGAAACTTTCACCATCAAAAACCTCTCTAAGGTCTTGTTGGTGCCACATTCTTGAAGCATTGAACGCGATTTCTAGGTCTAAACCTTCGGGACTTTCGTTATCGATTAGCTCCAGCCTCGTTTCAAGTTCCAAACCGTAAATGTTTGCTTCTTCCCCAGCATTGAAATAAGAGAATACACCCGCTGCACCTCTATCCTGTACTTTGTTGATAGGATCTTCAATATTTTTATAGAATCCGGTTAAAGAAATTAACTGACCTGATGTTGGGAAAAATTCATATTTTAGGTCGAAGTTCAGGTTATTGGAGGCTGCCAAATCTGGATTACCACGGGTAACTTGCCCGGTTTGAGAAACATATTCAAAAGGTGCAATTTCTTTAAATTCCGGAAGGGTAATGGTTTTGCTGGCTGATAACCTAATGTTGGAATTCTCGGTTGGTGAATATTTAAAATTCAAACTAGGATAAACATTGTTGTAAGATTGATTGGAAAACTGTGGCCGGTTTGCGGGATAGTTATTTACCCTGAAATCTACATTAAGTTCGTCTTTTTGGAATCTGGCACCAAGGTTAAGGTTCCAGTTGTTTTTACCATAGTTAAAGCTTACAAATCCACCATAAGACTGTAATTCGGCCTGGTAAAAATCGGGCGTAAGCTCGTTAATTTTAAGGTTTCCACTTCTAAAATTATCTATGGTAAAAACGCTGGAAAGATTATCTAATGAGGTTGGGTTATAGGTATTGGTAGGCCGCTCTATAACTCCGTAAAATCGCGAAACAAAATCTCTTTGTTTGTTACGGTAATTTCCGCCAAAGTCTACGAATATGCTTTTGGTTTCTGCATCATCTTCCGGTTTGCTATAAGTAATTTTATCTTCTACAAAAGCATTAATTTCATTATCCTCAATCTTTTGGGACGACTTTCTTTGCTGATAACCACCCATTCTTCCCAACTGAATAAAATTTTCGCCGTCGTAATTTACTTCGTTTCTAATACGGTTTGGTTCATCGGCATTAACAAGATTATATCCTACGCCCCAATTCAATTCATTTTTTTCTGAAAAATTATGGATTCCGTGGAATTGATTTATCCATAACCTTGTTTGTTTGATATTCTGATCGCGTACAAACTGGTTCAATCCCTCCGCAGGGCCGGTTTCTTCAAACACAACTCCTTCACCATTTCTGCCGCTTTCGTAAACTTCATCGGTAAGTTTATTTATAAAGAGGCTGGTTGCTTTTATTTCGTGATTATCAGAAACTTCATAGATAGCATTCAGCATCCCGGTAGTATTATCGGTTTGAGTGAAATTCTCTACATCGGTAAAATAATCGTAACGGTTGTTGTTTCTGTATTCGGTAAACTCCCCTTCACGATATTCAAATTTACTGGATTGAGACGCTGTTAAAAGTACTTTTAGATCTTCGCCAAATTTCTTTCCGGCGGTTAAAGCATACCTTCTGTTTACAGGGGCATTTGCAGTTTGAGGGTCCCAGGGCTGGTTGTATAAAGTATATTGAATGGGAATATTTTGCTGATGAAATCCGAAATAAGCGTTGTCCTGATTCGGACTAACCTTAAAGTCTGAAAATTGTCCTACTGCATTGGTATTTACCCCAACTCTAATTCCAAAATCAAGTTCCTTGCTTCCTGCAAGTTCGCGTGATTCTATATTTATATTCCCGGAAGCCTGGTCGGCCGAGTAAGAAGGTGAATACGTCTTGCTTATTCCCACACTCTTAATAACACGGGTTGGAAAAAGACCCAGATCTATGTTTTTACGCTCCACATCGTCTGATGGAATAGGCAAACCGTTTAGTGTAGAATATAGATAACGATCTCCCAATCCCCTCACAAAAATATCTCCCGAAGCTTCACTACTGGTAACCCCAGATATCTTTGTGGTGGCAGTGCCGGCATCAGTAACCCCAATTTTGGCTAATTCCTGGGCACCAATACTTTCCTTAATTTGAATTGCACTTTTTTGTTCTAAAAGTAAAGCAACTTCAGAATCCTGTCTTGAAACCGTAGAAATAACAACTTCGTCTAAAGCTGCTGCACTGGCTCCAAGACCGGTGTTTACTTCGGTAACTTTTCCTGCTACTACTTCAACATTTGGAATTTGCAATGTTTCGTAGCCTATAAAGCTAAATTCTACTGTATAGGTTCCGGGTTCAATATTTTTTAGGGAGTATAGCCCGTCAAAATCTGAAGTGGTTCCTTTGTTTGTTTCTTTAATGATTACATTCGCAAAAGGAAGAGGTTGTCCCTCCACTTCATTGTCAGATAATTTTCCGACAATACTACCGGTTGTATCATTTTGCGCTTGCATAGCTACACTTAAAATAAGTAAGCTCAGGATAGATAAATACTTCTTCATTACTGTGTTTAGTTCTCTGGCGCAAATTAACGGCAGCATTGTAAAGCCTCTGTTAAGCTGAAATTATGTGTTTATGATTATAATGTTAGCTTAAGGTTACCAAAGGAGTAGAGCTTACGTAAGTTCAAATTTATGGTTACTTTTACCTCACATTATACCAAATCAACTAAACCAAAATGAAAAAAAAGGACATTAAAATCTTACTGGTAGACGATGAACCGGATATCCTGGAAATAGTGGGATATAACCTTTCAGCCGAAGGATACCAGGTAATTACTACAGATAATGGCGCTGATGCTGTAAAACTTGCCAAAAAGAAGAAACCGCAGCTTATTATCCTTGATGTAATGATGCCTGAAATGGATGGGATTGAAGCTTGTGCACAAATTAGAAAGCTGCCAGAGCTGGAAGAAACCATTATTACTTTTCTTACCGCACGGGGCGAAGATTATTCTCAAATGGCCGGTTTTGATGCGGGAGCCGATGATTATATTACTAAACCAATTAAACCTAAAGTGCTGGTGAGTAAAGTGAAAGCTTTGCTTAGAAGATTTAAAGATGATACCGCATCTTCTAATGTGGTGAAAATTAAAGATCTTATTATTAATCGCGATGAGTATAAAGTGATTAAAAGCGGCGAAGAAATTATTTTACCAAGAAAAGAATTCGAATTACTTTCTTTATTAGCATCAAAACCGGGGAAAGTTTTTAAAAGGGAAGATATTTTAGATAAGGTTTGGGGTGCCGAAGTTATTGTTGGCGGGCGAACCATAGATGTTCATATTAGAAAACTTAGGGAGAAAATTGGAGACGAATGTTTTAAAACCGTAAAAGGTGTAGGCTACAAGTTTGTTGTTTAATGGCAAAAAAGTTTAAACGCTCATATAAATTCGCAATAAAGACTTCACTTTATATCACACTTGTTTTGAGTGTGGTGTTGGCAGGTTTTGCATATTTTACCAGCGGATTTATTCCCGGGCCCTTTTTTGCTTTTATTTTTATAACCTATTTGGTATGCTTTTTTATAATTCAGTATAGAGTAGAACATTTTATATATAAAAGAATTAAAAAGATCTACGATAATGTTTCCCTTTTAGATTCTACCACTCTAAAACCCAGCCAGGTTACTACAGATATGGCTACGCTTACCCGCGAAGTTGAAAAATTTACCAAAGATAAAAAGCTGGAGATAGATACTCTTAAAGTTCGTGAAGCCTATAGGAAAGAATTTATGGGAAATGTTTCGCATGAGCTTAAAACACCACTTTTTACCGTTCAGGGATATATTCTTACGCTGCTTGATGGCGCAATGAAAGATAAAGCGGTGCGAAAAAAATACCTGCAACGTGCCAGCAAAGGTGTAGAACGCCTTATTTATATAGTGCGCGATTTAGATATGATCACCAAACTGGAGGCCGGGGACCTACATTTAGAAGAGGAAGATTTTAATATTGTGGAACTTGTGCAGGGCTCATTTGATCTTTTGGAAATGAAAGCAGCCAAAAAGAACATCACCCTAACTTTTGATATTGATTACGACGAACCTATTTGGGTAAATGCCGATAGGGATAGAATTCAGCAGGTCCTTACCAATTTAATCGTGAATTCTATTAAATACGGAAAGGAAGATGGTACTACTGAAGTTAGCATAGAAAACCTTATCAAGAATAAAGTGATTGTTCGTGTAACCGATAATGGTGAAGGAATAGAAAAAGAAAATCTACCGCGTGTTTTTGAACGTTTTTATCGTGTAGATAAAAGCGGCTCCAGGAAGGAAGGTGGCTCTGGCTTAGGACTTTCTATCGTAAAGCATATTATTGAAGCGCACGATGAAAAAATTTATGTAGAAAGTGTTTTTGGGGTAGGTAGTGAATTTTCATTCACGCTGGAAAAGAGCAAAAATATCCCCGAAATTACTTCTGAAATTTAGGTTGCTAAAGCCTGAAAAATCTCTTAAATCCTCAAGTTTTGAAATTTCAAATTTCTCTTGTTTGCAAAAAGGAGCTATTCCTAACTTCATAAAACGTTCAGCTAAATATTCCTGTTCGTACTGGCCGGGAGTGGGAATAAAGAATGCTTTTTTCTCCAGTTTAGCCAAATCCATTATACTGGTATAACCAGGCCTGCATATAATAATTTCACTACTTAGAATTACTTCTTCCAGTTCTTTAAAAGTTAGATAGTTTATAATTTCCAGGCTTTTGTTTAAAGAAGTAATACTTTCCCCGCCTATTATCCCTCTTATAAAAACAATTTTTTTATCTGAATTTTGGAAGGTCACAAGTAATTTTTCTTCCAACATTGTTCGCTGAGGTTCTGGACCAGATAAAACTACTGCGAAGTCATATCTTTTTTGTCCTCGGAATTTATTAAATCGGCTCAGTGGACCAAGGTATTTTACGTTTTCGGGCATTTCTTTTAAATGCCCCATTATTCCGCTTAAATTTTTACTGCCGGGAGTATCGGGAATCCAGCATTCATCAAATTTTGAAATATATTTTTGATGTAATTTACTGCTTAAATAAGTAGTATTTCCACTTAGCACATTTAACTGGTGTGTGATAAAAACCGAAGTGATTTTTGTATGCCGGCATCCAAATCGGTTATCAGAGATTATTCCGTTTAAATTATATTCATCAACAAATTCTTTTATCGCTTTTTTTTCAAGTCTTATAGCACGTAGAATACCTGGAGTTTCAGTAAATAATTTCCATTTAAAAGAACTCGCAGATTTGCTATAGGAAATATTATAGGAGGGAAGTTCCAGGCATTTAATATCTGGGAATTCTTTCTGTAATAACTGTAACGCCACTCCATCTGAGGCGATAAAAACTTCAAAATTATGATTCAGTAATTCATTGATAATAGAAATAGAACGTGTAGCATGACCAAGCCCCCAGTTTAAAACAGCCACTAAAATTCTTTTCTTCTGCATATATCAAATATAATATTAAGTGCCTGTGCGCTATTTTCTTTAATTTTACCAAAATATTAAATTAAGGCGTGGGAAGTAAGAATAAATTAAGACGATTCAGGGAGAATGAAACATTTGAAAATGTGATACAACCCTCTCGGGAAGAGCTGGAGAAAGATCAATTCAGTTTAAAAGGAAAATGGAATAAAGATTTTTTTAAAAATGATAACCCTATAGTACTGGAATTAGGCTGCGGAAAAGGAGAATATACCATTGGCCTTTCTAAGCAGGATGCTACAAAGAATTTTATAGGAATAGATATAAAAGGCGCCAGGTTTTGGAGAGGTGCAAAAACTGCTATAGAAGAAAATCTGGAAAACGTAGCTTTTTTAAGAGCTCAAATTGAATTAATAGATCGCGTTTTTGCCGAAAATGAAGTAGATGAGATCTGGATCACTTTTCCCGATCCTCAAATTAAATACAAGCGTACCAAGCATCGCTTAACAAATGCTGAATTCCTTCAGAAGTATAATCATATTTTAAAACCTGAAGGTCTGGTGAATCTTAAAACCGACAGCGAATTTATGCACGGTTACACGCTTGGCTTGCTTCACGGTGAAGGTCACGAAATTCTATATGCGCATCACGATATTTATGAAAATGAATATTCGCCCAAAGCGGTTAGGGAAATTCAAACTTTCTACGAAAAACAGTATCTTGACCAGGGAAAACCTATAACTTACATTCAGTTTAGGATAAAATAAGTCTCTTTGGAGGAAACAAAACTTTTTCTAATTACTTATTTCGCGGCCTTGCTTGGGGTGATTCCTCCCGGTTTGGTGAATATGACCGTGGCTAAAACCTGTGTTGAAAAAGGAAAGAAAAATGGGCTTTATGTTGCGTTGGGTGCCACAATTATAGTAATTATTCAGGCAACAGTGGCCGTGTTACTCGCTAAATATATATTCGGAAATGAATTTGTTCAGAATATTTTATTACGTGCCGGCCTGGTAATATTTATTCTCCTTGCTGTTTACTTTTTTATTCAGGCAAAGAAACGGGGCGGCATAGAACATAAATCCCGCAAAGCAAATTCCAACAGTATTTTTAAAGGAATGCTCGTGGCGGCCCTAAATATTTTTCCCGTTCCGTATTTTGTGGCTATTGCAGGAGCCCTTCATATTGGCGTTGGGGCCACTTACGATTGGTCCCGAATTATAGCCTTTATTCTGGCTGCATCCATGGGAAGTTTTACAACACTATATGTTTACGTACTTTCCTTTATTAGAATTGAAAAACAGGCTGAAGCATTTTCAAAATACTCCAATTATTTTATGACCGCCCTAATGCTTATTTTGGTAATTGTAACACTTTTAAGAATTTATTACTCTTAGGTTTGGAAGAAAAGAACTTTTTTGAAAGGGTTTATGAAGTAGTGAGACAAATTCCAAAAGGGAAAGTGACTTCTTACGGCGCTATAGCAAAAAGCGTAGGTGCCGCAAAAAGTGCAAGAATGGTTGGGTATGCAATGAATTCGGCTAAAGATCTGGACGATGTGCCGGCGCACCGGGTGGTAAATAGAAACGGACTCCTTACCGGCAAAAGTCATTTTGGAGATCATAGCGCGATGCAGCAAATGCTAACTTCTGAAGGGGTTACGGTAAAAGATTATAAAGTTCAGGATTTTAAAAAGCACTTTTGGGATCCTCAGGAAGATTTGAGATAAATTTTTCTTCTGAAGTTTTACTATAATGGGGCTTTATTATTCCATAGATCAATTATGGGTAAATACTTCGTTTTCTTAGCTTTTCCCCCTATATTTGCGTTTAGAATGAATCTATATAAGCTGATGAGATTTTAGATAAAACTCGCTATTTCAGCTTAAAATTGTCCTGATATTTTTGGGATTATAAATATCTTTTAAATGAAGTTAGACAGAAAAGAAATATTAAAATCGCTGGAAACTATTTCTGTAGCCGGAGAAGGCAAAAATATGGTAGAAAGCGGGGCTGTTCAAAATGTAATGACTTTCGGTGATGAGGTGGTTGTAGACCTGGTTTTACAAACTCCTGCCTTGCATATTAAAAAGCGGGCAGAAGTGGATGTGATGAAAGCAATTCACGAACATGTAGAACAAAAAGCCAAAGTTAAAGTAAATATTAAAATAGAGTCTACCTCTAAAAAACCAGAAATAAAAGGGAAAGCAATTCCCGGGATTTCTAATATTATAGCCGTGGCTTCAGGAAAAGGAGGCGTAGGTAAATCTACAGTAACCGCTAACCTTGCGGTAACTTTATCAAAGATGGGCTTTAAAGTAGGAATTTTAGATGCCGATATTTATGGGCCGTCTATCCCTATGATGTTTGATGTAGAAGCTTCAAGACCACTTTCAGTAAATGTAGATGGGAAATCTAAAATGAAACCTGTAGAAAACTACGGGGTGAAAATTCTTTCTATCGGGTTCTTTACCCAACCAAATCAGGCAGTTATTTGGCGTGGACCAATGGCTTCTAAAGCTTTAAATCAAATGATTTTTGATGCGGCCTGGGGCGAGTTAGATTTTCTTTTAGTAGATCTACCACCGGGAACGGGAGATATTCATCTTTCAATTATGCAGTCTCTTCCTGTAACAGGATCTGTGATTGTAAGTACTCCACAAAACGTGGCTTTAGCCGATGCTAAAAAAGGAGTAGCGATGTTCCGTCAGGAAAGTATAAATGTGCCGGTACTGGGAATAATAGAGAATATGGCGTATTTTACTCCAGAAGAACTTCCTGAAAATAAATATTATATCTTCGGAAGAGAAGGTGCTAAAAACCTCGCAAAAGATATTGAGGCGCCATTTTTAGGCGAAATTCCGCTGGTACAAAGCTTAAGAGAATCTGGTGATATTGGCCGTCCTGCTGCTATGCAGGAGTCAACACCCCTGGAAGAAGCTTTTGAAGAAATTACCCGTGGGATGGTTCAGGAAACAGTGAATAGAAACCAAAGTCTGCCTCCAACTGAAGCGATTAAGATCACTACAATGGCAGGATGCAGTGCAGTTAATAAAAAATAGATGACGAGCGAAGAAGTTAAATTAAATGTAGAAAAGGCCCTGGCTGAAATCAGACCTTTTTTGGAGAGTGACGGGGGCAATATTTCCCTTATCGCTATTGAGAACGATCGCCTGGTTAAGGTTCGTCTGGAAGGCGCATGTGTAGATTGCACAGTAAACCAGATGACGCTAAAATCTGGGGTAGAAATGACTATTAAAAAATATGTTCCACAAATAGAAAGTGTGATCAATATTCAAAGGTAAGCACCTGGCTTACTATCAAATTTACCAGTAGAATGATTAAAACCGATATACTTATAATTGGCGCAGGGCCAACGGGCCTTTTTGCGGTTTTTGAAGCAGGATTATTAAAACTAAAATGTCATTTAATAGATGCACTGCCGCAACCTGGCGGGCAATGTTCCGAAATTTATCCTAAAAAACCTATCTATGATATCCCGGGCTTCCCCGAAGTATTGGCAGGAGACCTGGTAACTAATCTAATGGAGCAAATAAAGCCTTTTGAACCGGGTTTTACTCTGGGAGAAAGAGCTCAAACCATAGATAAACAGGAAGATGGTAGCTTTATAGTTACCACTAATAAAGGAACAAAACACCACGCCCCGGTGGTAGTAATTGCCGGTGGTCTTGGAAGTTTTGAACCAAGAAAACCACCTATTGCCAATATCACCGATTTTGAAGATAAAGGCGTAGCTTATATAATTCGGGAACCAGAAGATTATCGCGATAAAAAAGTAGTAATTGCCGGTGGGGGTGATTCAGCATTAGATTGGGCTATTTATTTAGCCGATGTTGCTTCAGAAGTTTCACTGGTACACCGAAGAAATGATTTTCGTGGAGCGTTAGATTCAGTAGAAAAAGTAGAAGAGCTTTCAAAAATTGGAAAGATAAATCTTATTACCAATGCTGAGGTTACCGATCTTAAAGGAGAGGAAGAACTGGATAGTGTAGTGATTACTCACAAGGATTCCGCAAGAGAAAAAGAAATTAAAGAAACCGATTATTTTATACCATTATTTGGGCTTTCGCCTAAATTAGGGCCTATTGCAGATTGGGGTCTGGAGATAGAGAAAAATGCGATTAAAGTTGATAATGCTTACGATTATCAAACAAATATTCCCGGGGTTTATGCCATTGGAGATGTGAATACATATCCAGGCAAATTAAAGCTGATTCTTTGTGGTTTCCACGAAGCAGCGATTATGTGTCAGAGCGCTTATCAACGCATTTTCCCAGACAAGAAATATGTGATGAAATATACTACCGTAAGTGGCGTAAGCGGATTTGACGGCAGTAAGAAAGAAGCAAAAAAAGAAGTTGTAAAAAGTATAAATTAAAACAGAAAAATTCAGTTGTAGTGTCGTCAACCTGTCCCGAAGTGGCGGGATGGTTTCAGGTTCTAAGAGCTTAGATTCTGAAACGAGTTCAGAATGACGTCCATCTTGAATATTCTTTTATTAGAAGATATGTCTGATATTAAAATAACCATTATAGACAGGGAAGGCGAAGCCCACGTGGTAGACGCTCCAACAGATATGAATATGAACCTTATGGAAGTGGTTCGCTCTTACGAACTTGCTGCCGAAGGAACCATTGGTATTTGTGGCGGTATGGCAATGTGTGCTTCCTGCCAGTGTTATATTCTCAATTTTGAGCATATGCTGCCCGAACAAAGTATTGAAGAGGAAGACATGCTGGATCAGGCATTTTTTGTGGAAGACAATAGTCGTTTAAGCTGCCAAATTCCCATTACTGAAGAATTAGATGGGCTGGAAGTAAAGCTTGCTCCTGAAGCACCTTAATTCTTCTATCGAGTAGATAGTGATCACCATTCTGAATTCATTTCAGGATCTAGGTGGTGAAATCTTTTGAGCTTCTAGCTCAGGATAGGGGATTAGAAATATTAAATAAACCTCAAAGGTTATCAAAACCTTTGAGGTTTATTTTTACAGAAAAAATCTCTTTAAATCGTTTGCAGGTTTTTAGAATCTATATTTTCTGAAATCTCTTCTTCAATGCCTTTCCAAAGCTCTAACCGGGCATCAAGCGCTTCTTCAGCGGTAATTTTTACTTCTTCCCATTTCTCCTCATCATTTCCACAGAGTTCTGCTACCATTTTAAAGGCCATAGGCCCGTGCTCATCCCCGTCTAATTCTATATGACGATCAAAATAATACTTAAATAGACTTAAATCTTCTTTTGGGAAATTTTGTTGCACATTTTCTATAATAGAAGTGAACATGCCGGGAATAAGTCCTTCGCGTCCAAAGGTGAAGGCTGCAGCTATTTTATGCGGTTTTTCTTCTGAAATTACTTCAAAGGTATTTTTTAGAAATATCTTAATATTAAGCGGGAGTTTTGTGGCTGCAATAAGTAAAAAAATATCGGTGCCGTGGGTCACCTGGAGCAAAAAATCTTTTATCCTGCCAGTATCGGCGCCACTTTTTTCCATCGCGTCAAGATACATCTCAAAATGGCTTTGATGATCGCCAAAATAATTGACATCGGTTTCTTCAGCAAGTACTATTTCATTGATTAAATAACGAGTTTCAGGATTGCCTACAGGCACCCAGGGATTGGTGGTTTTGGTAAGTTTTTCCTGTAAAGCGGTTAGCAAAGACATAAAATCCCAAACAGCAAAAACGTGATGCTCCATAAAGATTTGAAGATGCTCTGGAGTGGTTATTTTTCGATATAAGGAATGATCTAAAAGTTGATTTATTTTAGGCTCTAGCGCTTTATTTATCTCTTTTATCCTATTTTTTTCTCCCATTTTGCAAAAATAAGATTCTCTTTAGGATTTATAAAATTTAAACATTCATTTAAAACTGAATTAACGCTCAATTTCAGCTTTTTAAAGTATATTCAAAATATGGCGAAACAGTTTTTAAATTCATATAATGTCATTGTTTTTTATTCAAAAAAATCAAAAGATTATTTGAAAATAGACGGTGTGGTGGCTAAAAATCCCAAACCACTTAAAAAAGAATGCTGTGAAAAATATAAAAAGGGCAAACGTTGTAAACGCTGCCCTTGTTTTGATTTGTTGTAGTTGAAGTGAAACGTCCCTCTGAACTTTTTTCAGTACGTCATCCTGAACTTGTTTCAGGATATAAAATGTTTAGAATTTTAATAGGCCCTCTTGCTGAAATGAATTCAGCTTGAAGATTTTATGTATTTAGTAAAATGTCTATTTACTGAAAAGCCGGAATCCCGGTAATATCCATTCCCGTAATTAATAGGTGAATATCGTGTGTGCCTTCATAAGTAATTACACTTTCCAGATTCATCATATGGCGCATAATACTATACTCGCCGGTAATTCCCATTCCGCCTAAAACCTGCCTTGCTTCCCGGGCTATTTTTATGGCCATTTCTACATTATTTCTTTTCGCCATAGAGATCTGAGCCGAAGTTGCTTTTCCTTCGTTTTTAAGAACACCCAGTCTCCACGCCATAAGCTGCGCTTTGGTGATCTCGGTGATCATTTCTGCTAATTTTTTCTGCTGAAGTTGAGTGCCGGCAATTGGTTTATCAAACTGCACGCGCTCTTTTGCATAACGCAAAGCGGTATCATAGCAATCCATTGCTGCACCAATGGCGCCCCAGGCAATTCCGTAGCGGGCAGAATCAAGGCAACCTAAAGGAGCGCCAAGTCCGCTTTTATTAGGCATTAGGTTTTCTTTTGGAACTTTTACATTGTCAAAAATAAGTTCGCCGGTGGCGCTGGCGCGAAGTGACCATTTGTTATGTGTTTCTGGAGTAGAAAAACCTTCCATTCCGCGCTCCACGATAAGTCCGTGGATTCGTCCATTTTCATCTTTTGCCCAAACAATGGCTACATCGGCAAAAGGTGCATTAGAGATCCACATTTTAGCACCATTCAATAAATAATGATCGCCTTTATCTTTAAAGTTGGTAGTCATCCCACCGGGATTAGAACCGTGGTCCGGCTCGGTAAGCCCAAAACATCCCATAAATTCTCCCGAGGCTAATTTTGGTAAATATTTTTTGCGTTGTTCTTCGGTGCCGTACTTATAAATAGGGAACATTACCAGGGAACTTTGAACAGATGCGGTAGAACGCACGCCACTGTCGCCTCGCTCAATCTCCTGCATAATGAGTCCGTAGGAGATTTGATCCAGACCAGCGCCACCGTATTCTTCCGGAATATATGGGCCAAAAGCTCCAATTTCAGCTAAGCCGCTAATTATAGATTTAGGGAATTCTGCTTTTTGAGCAGCGTCTTCAATTATTGGGGAGACCTCGCGTTTCACCCATTCTCTGGCGGCATCGCGAACTATTTTATGTTCATCGGTAAGCAGCTCGTCAATATTGTAATAATCTGGAGCCTGGAAGTTATCTGTTTTCATTTGTGTGGTGTTTTACACAAATGTAACCAAGCTTTTGAAAGCAAACAATTTTAAGATTATAATTTAAGATAGAAGTCTTTTACAAGATTTTTGTAAGCTTCTGTATAATTATGTCGTGAAATTTCAATGATAAGTTCATTCTCTTGCAGCTCAATTTCTTTAAAGCTAAAACTCAATAAACTTCTTTTTATTGCTGATGTTTCATTGCCGCGTACCCTGGTGATTTTCTTCGGAAAAAGACCAAATTCACTGGCCAGGGCTAAAAAATATTTTTCTTCTTTATGTGGAATAATTGTATTGAACTCCCCTTCTGGATGAAGCAATTTTGACACGCCTTCTACTAATTCTGAAAAAGGCAGGGCTTCAGCAAAACGTGCCTTATTTCTACTTGCGTTTTCTGAAGTATAATCTTCCGCATAAAATGGCGGATTGGAAATTATGAGTTCATATTTCTCTTCATCCTGCATTTCTTCTACAAATTCATCAAAAGCCGCGTGATAACAAAATAGCCTGTCTCCCCAATTGCTTTGTTCAAAATTGTCTACAGCTTGTTCGTAAGCATCTTCGTCAATTTCTAAAGCATCAATAAGAAGGGCAGGGGAGCGCTGTGCGAGCATTAATGTAATTAAACCTGTTCCTGTGCCAATATCCAGAATGCTGTCTGGTTGGTGCTCCAGGGAAGCCCAGGCGCCGAGTAAAACGCCGTCGGTGCCAATTTTCATGGCGCAGCGATCTTGTTCTATCTTGAATTCTTTAAACTGAAATGCTTTTTCTGACATTTGGTAAAATTAAAAAAACCGCTTCAGATTAGTGAAGCGGTTTTTGATTTATTAGGATTTCCGCCTGCGCGGAAATGATAAATTTTAATTACTCTCCTAAAGCAACTCTTTCGAAACCTACAACAGTAAGATCTGAATCTACAGATTTTACGTAGTCTGCAACGCTTTGTTTTCCGTCTTTAATAAAAGCCTGGTTAACCAAAGTGTTGTCTTTAAAGTAACGCTGAATTTTTCCTTTTGCTATTTTATCTAGCATATCTTCAGGTTTTCCTTCCTGGCGAAGTGTATCTTTAGCGATCTCTACTTCTTTGTCTATGGTTTCCTGGTCTACACCTTCTTCGTTAAGTGCGATTGGGTTCATAGCGGCAGCTTGCATAGAAACGTTTTTTGCAGCTTCCTCAGCTCCTTCAGTTTGTTTTGAAAGACCAGTAATTACTGCAATTTTGTTCCCTGCGTGAATATAAGAACCTACGAAAGGAGCTTCTAAAGTTTTAAAAGCACCAATTTCTATTTTTTCACCAATTACACCTGTTTGCTCAGTTAATTTATCTTCAACTGAAATCCCGTTGTAATCTGCTTTTAGTAATTCTTCTTTAGAAGAAACTGTTAAGGCGATATCTGCGAAGCTGTTGGCCATTTTTACGAAATCATCGTTTTTAGCAACAAAGTCGGTCTCACAGTTAAGAGAGATAATAACACCTTTAGTGTTATCGTTGTTTACTTTAGCGATTGCAGCTCCTTCAGCTGATTCTCTATCGGCTCTTTTAGCAGCAACTTTCTGACCTTTTTTACGAAGTACTTCAATAGCTTTATCAAAATCACCATCTGCTTCAACAAGTGCCTTTTTGCAATCCATCATACCGGCACCGGTAGATTTTCTTAATTTGTTTACTTCTGCGGCGGTTATCTTAGCCATAGTATTGTGTTTTATTTAAAAAAGTCGCTTAGAGACCAACTGTTAGGAAAGAAACTAAACGACTTTTTTGGATGTTATAAAATGTTGTTTTATTCTTCTTCGTTAGATGAAGCTTTGTCTAAGGTTTCTTTCTTAGACTCAAGTTTTACATCTTTCTTGGCTTCTTGCATTGCCTTTTTATCTTCGGCATCTTTAGAAGGAGCTTCAGCTTCTGGTTGCTTTACAGCAGCCTTTGGTGCTTTTGGCTCTTTTTCTTCATTTTCTGCTTTCTCTTTTTTAGAATCTTTAGAAGCTTTTCTTTCAGAAAGGCCTTCTACAATAGAATCTGCAACATAAGAAACCACTTTGTTGATAGACTTTGAAGCATCGTCATTAGATGGGATTACGTACTCAACCTCACGAGGATCTGAGTTTGTATCTACCATAGCGAAAATTGGAATGTTTAATTTTTGAGCTTCTTTAATAGCAATGTGTTCACGAGTAATATCAACTACAAAAAGCGCTCCTGGAAGTCTGCTCATATCAGAAATAGAACCAAGGTTCTTTTCTAATTTAGCTCTTAAACGATCTACCTGAAGACGTTCTTTTTTAGAAAGTGTATTAAAGGTACCATCTTTCTTCATTCTATCAATAGATGCCATTTTCTTAACAGCTCTACGAATAGTTACAAAGTTGGTAAGCATACCACCGGGCCAACGCTCGGTAATGTATGGCATGTTTGCTTTTTCAGCTTGTTCGGCTACTATTTCTTTAGCCTGTTTCTTGGTAGCTACGAAAAGTATTTTTCTACCGCTGGCTGCAATTTTTGCAAGGGCATCACCTGCCTCCTGCATTTTAGCAGCACTCTTATATAAGTTGATGATGTGAATCCCATTACGCTCCATATAGATATATGGGGCCATATTTGGGTTCCATCTTCTTGTAAGGTGTCCAAAATGTACACCTGCATCAAGTAATTCTTTTACTTCTACTTTGTTTGCCATTTTTGTAATAGTTTACTTTCTGTTGAAGATAGCAACACGTAAGTGGCTGTTTATTATAAACACGGCCTTACCTGTTTAGATGCTAAACTAACTCCCAATAGCATTTGGGATAACAACAAAATTCTTTTTAATATTAAATGAACTTTGGAATATAGATTCCAATAAAAATTAACGTTTAGAGAACTGAAATTTCTTACGAGCTTTCTTCTGTCCAAACTTCTTACGCTCTACCATTCTTGGGTCTCTGGTCATTAAACCTTCTGGTTTTAACACCGCTCTGTTCTCTGCATCCAGTTCTACCATTGCTCTTGCAAGTGCAAGACGAATAGCTTCTGCCTGTCCTGTAATTCCACCACCGTAAACATTAGCAATAATGTCGAAGTTATCGTCATTACCGGTAAGGTTAAGGGCCTGGTTTACTTTGTAAAGTAAAGGACCTGTGGTAAAGTAGTCTTTAAGGTCTTTTTTGTTTACGCTAAATTTTCCGCTTCCTTCAGAAACGTAAACACGCGCAACCGCCGTTTTTCTACGGCCAATTTTGTGAATAACCTCCATTACTTAAGATCGTTTAAGTTAATAGTTTTAGGTTTTTGTGCAGTATGATCGTGATCTGTTCCTGCGTAAACCTTTAAATTTCTAAATAGGTCTGCTCCAAGTTTGTTCTTTGGTAACATTCCTTTTACTGATTTTTCGATAATTCTCTCTGGATTTTTCTCGAATAATTCAGCGGCTGTTAGACTTTTTTGTCCACCCGGGTAGCCGGTGTGACGAATGTATTCTTTCGAATCCCATTTCTTACCGGTTAAGTTGATCTTTTCTGCGTTGGTAACAATTACGTTATCACCACAATCAACGTGCGGGGTGAAGTTAGGTTTGTGCTTACCTCTTAGTAGCTTGGCTACTTTAGATGATAGGCGGCCCAACGTCTGTCCTTCAGCATCCACGTGTACCCATTCTTTGGTCACGGTAGCCTTGTTGGCTGATACTGTTTTGTAGCTTAATGTGTCCACACTAATTAAATTTACTTATTATTAAACATTCCATTCCCATTCCCAGCATGATTCATGTCGGGAAATCGGGGTGCAAATGTACAATTATAAATTCATATAGCAAATCCGAAATTAATTAATTTATTTTGAGGAAGATAGCTGTACCTCAGAATTTTAAGATTGCGCTTTTTTATAAAGTTTTTGTAGCTATATGAGGCTATTACAGCATTACTCCTACATTTTTCATCTAATCTGAATCGTTAAAAAGCACATAATGAACGTTAAACGGTAATATTTATGTTAATAAAGTCATAAATATCTTCTAATGCACCTTATATTTGTAGCCCCAAATTTATTTGCTATGAAAAACCTATTTATGTTTAGAAACCTTTACGCAGTGTTCGGGTTGGTGCTTGTTTTAGCTTCTTGTGAGCCAAACCAGGATCACGTAGCCGAAACTGAAATTACCGCAACTAATGCAATGGCAACTATTACTCCTGAAGATCTTGAAGGAGAATGGAAACTTTCTGCAATGAATACCGATACCGCTGTAGATCTTAACAACGATCAAGTATTTAATTCTAATATTTTGTTGGAAACCGATTGTTTCCAGGATATGGGGGTTATATTTTATGCCGGTGGTGATATGACCACTACTAACTCCAGGCTTGATTTTAGAGCCGGGGTAAATAATAATGATTTTGAATGTCTTTCTGGCAGAACAGATACCGGGCTCTGGGATGTTGAAAATGAAAACGACCAGGAAAGGTTAGTGATTACTATGACTATTAATGGAGAAACCTATACTCATAAACGTATATTAGAAAGAACCACAAATACCTTTGCATTTGAAGTAAACAAATTAGAATCTCAACAATATTTAAACGGTAGCCCAGATGGGACCGATGCCGAGAATGTAGATGTATTATCTTTAGAATACACTAGAGTGAATTAGGAACCTAACCTATAAATTTTAGTGTTAGATAGAAAAACCTCGCAGCTTTGGTTGCGAGGTTTTTTGTTTTACTAAAGATTGCTTCAGTCGTGCCTCCATCGCAATGACGGAGAAATTCTAATGTGCTTCCAGCCAGTTATTGCCTTCTCCTAATTCTACGTCTAAAGGAACATCCAGTTTGTAGGCGTTTTCCATTTCAAACTGAATCATTTTCTTTACTTCTTCAATTTCATCTTTATGAGCATCAAAAACCAATTCATCATGTACCTGGAGTAACATTTTGGTTTTAAATTTTCCTTCTGTGAGTTTTCGGTAAATATTAATCATTGCCAGTTTTATAATATCTGCTGCGCTACCTTGTATTGGTGCATTTACCGCATTTCGTTCTGCAGCGCCACGCACTACCGCATTTTGTGAATTGATATCTTTTAAATACCGCCTTCTACCTAAAATGGTTTGAACATAACCGTTCTCCCTGGCAAAAGCTATCTGGTCTGCAATGTATCCGGTTAATTTGGGATAGGTTTTGTAATAGGTGTCAATAAGTTCTTTTGCTTCGGCACGAGATAAATTGGTCTGATTGCTTAAGCCGAAGGCTGAAACGCCATAAATAATTCCAAAATTTACAGTTTTAGCGTTGCTTCTTTGCTCACGGGTTACTTCATCTATATTTACGTTAAAAACCTGGGCGGCGGTAGAAGCGTGAATATCTTTACCTTCCTTGAAAGCTTTGATCATATTATCTTCTTCGCTAAGCGCCGCAATAATTCGCAATTCAATTTGAGAATAATCGGCAGCCAGCAGAATATGATTTTCGTCTCGCGGAACAAAAGCTTTTCTCACCTGGCGACCACGCTCGGTCCTTATCGGTATATTTTGAAGGTTAGGATTGTTGGAGCTCAATCTTCCCGTAGCTGCAATAGTTTGCACATAATCGGTATGAATTCTGCCGGTAGCTTTTTGTACCTGGTTTGGTAATGAATCTACATAGGTATTTTGGAGTTTTACCAGCGCACGATACATTAAAACATCCTCTACGATCTTATGTTCTTTAACTAAAACCGAGAGCACATCTTCGCTGGTTGAATATTGGCCTGTTTTGGTCTTTTTGGGTTTTTTAACCAACTCCATTTTTTCAAAAAGAATAAGCCCTAATTGTTTTGGAGAGCTTATTTTAAATTCTTCCCCGGCTTCTTTATAAATGCTTTGCTCCAAATCTTTAATGTCGCTATCCAGTGCGTCAGAAAGGGATTTTAGGAAATTCTCGTCTAATTTTATGCCTTCCAATTCCATTGCGGCAAGCACTCTAACTAGCGGAATTTCAATTTCATCAAAAAGCTTTCGGGTTTCTGCTTCTTTTAATTCCTGTTCAAAGAATTTTTTAAGCTGAAGGGTAACATCGGCATCTTCTACACCATATTCGGTTTGTTCTTCAACCGGAACATCCCGCATCGACTTCTGATTCTTTCCTTTTTTTCCTATTAATTCTGAAATAGGTTGCGGGGTATAATTAAGGTAAGTTTCGGCAAGTACATCCATATTATGACGCATATCTGGATTGATCAAATAATGCGCGATCATAGTATCGAAAAGTTTTCCTTTTATTTCAATATTATATTTTGCTAAAACCTTGATGTCATATTTTAGGTTTTGACCAATTTTTTCAATTTTTTCGTCTTCAAAGAATGGTCTTAATTCTTCAATAAGTTCCTGGGCTTTTTCTCGTTCTTCGGGAAAAGGCAGGTAAAAACCTTTACCGGGTTCCCAGGAAAACGCAATACCTACCAGCTCTGCTTCCAGCGCATTTAAACTTGTGGTTTCAGTATCTAAGCAAACGCTTGTTTGCTTCATTAAATTTTGAAGTAATAATTTTCTGGACAATTCAGTCTTTAAACTTTGGTAGACGTGAGCCGTATCTTTTAAAGATTTTCTTCCGCCAGAACTGGCTTCAATTTTTTCTGAATTATCACCTCCAAACAAAGAAAACTGGCCTTCGCCTGCAGTTTTGGAAACTTTTTTAGCTGAAGGAGAATTTGTGACCTGGGTTTGTGGTTGATCTTCTTCGCCACTAAATAATTTTATAAATTGATCTCTTAACCTTCTGAATTCAAGTTCTTCAAAGATCTCCTGCACTTTTTCGGCATCAGGTTGCGAAAGTTCGTAATCTTCAGCGTGAAATTTAACATCACAATCGGTAAGAATAGCTGCAAGTTTTTTAGAAAGAATTCCCTGCTCGGCATGACTTTCTACTTTCTCCTTCATCTTACCTTTCAACTGGTCAGTATTAGCCAGTAATTCTTCCATACTTCCAAATTGCTTCAGGAACTTTTTAGCGGTTTTTTCACCAACTCCGGGAAGTCCGGGTATATTATCTACCGCGTCGCCCATCATTCCAAGAAAATCTATCACTTGCTCCGGCCGTTCAACCCCAAATTTCTTCTGTACTTCGGGAATGCCCCAAATTTCTATTCCGTTACCCATTCTTGCCGGGCGGTACATAAAAATATTTTCGCTCACCAATTGAGCAAAATCCTTATCTGGAGTTACCATAAAAACCTGGTAGTTTTCTTTCTCGGCTTGTAGGGCGAGGGTGCCAATAATATCATCGGCCTCACAACCGGGAAGCACTACCACCGGGATGTGCATCGCATTTAAAATATCCTGGATAATTGGAATAGCTTCTTTTATTGGTTCTGGCGTAGCATCGCGGTTTGCTTTATATTCAGCAAACATTTCGGTTCTAACCTGGCTGCCTTCTTTGTCAAAACAAACGGCTAGATGATCTGGCTTTTCCCGTCTAATAACATCAAAAAGGGAATTCATAAAACCCATAATTGCTGATGTATCAAAGCCTTTAGAATTAATCCTGGGGTTTTTTATAAAAGCGTAGTAACCACGGAAAATAAGCGCGTAAGCGTCCAGTAAGAATAAGCGTTTTTGAGCAGACATATATTTTGGAATATTGTTTTTCTAAATATCCCAAAACTACAAAGATATTATCATACTGGCTTTAGTGGGTCTTAAAAACTTGAGGTAACCTGCTAACTATTATTTTGCAATTAGTGGTATAGTCAAATTTTATGCTATATGACATTTACGGCACTATTTAGGATAAAAATTTGTCGGGTTATTATAACTAAAACAGGCGTTAAAATAAACCCAAACGAAATTTATAAAGTAATGATTAAAAGTATATTCGCAAAAATTTAAGAGTACTCATGCGCTGGATTATATTAATAGTTTTTTTCCTTTTAATAGAGATTTATGCCTACCAGGTTTTAAAAACACTTACCCGTAATTACTGGGTGATAATTTTATATTTTGTTATTACCGCTGCGGTTTTGGGTAATTTCCTATACCAATGGCTTACGCCAGTAGAAGGTAGTGTCCTCACCGGGGCACGGGGTTATGCCTTTGGGTTTCTACTTTCAGTATTGCTTTTTAAACTTATTCTCACCCTCATTATGTTTGGGGAAGATATTTACAGAATGGGTATCGCAGGATATGAAAAATTATCTTCTTCTAAAGGAAATTTTGCTCTCCCTTCACGTAGAAAATTTTTGAGCCAGTTAGCTATGGGACTTGCTGCCATTCCTTTGGCCTCGGTTTTATATGGAATGTACCAGGGGAAATATAATTTTAGAGTTTTGCGTTATACATTATACTTTGAAGATCTACCCGATGCTTTTGATGGTTACCGATTAAGCCAAATTAGCGATGTTCACAGTGGTAGTTTTGATAACAAAAACAAGATTAAATACGGGGTAGACCTTCTAAACGAGCAAGAAAGTGATATGGTTGTTTTTACCGGGGATCTTGTTAATAACGAAGCTTCAGAAATGGAGCCCTGGAAAGAAATGTTCAGTCAAATAAAAGCGAAAGATGGGGTGTATTCTATCCTGGGAAATCACGATTATGGAGATTATAAAAACTGGAATTCTTCTGAAGAAAAGAAACAAAACCTAGATACTTTGAAGGAAACCCATGCTGAAATGGGTTGGCAACTTTTACTGAATGAGCATAAAATAATTGAGAGAAACGGTGAAAAAATCGCTTTAATAGGTGTAGAAAACTGGGGCGCCGGCGGATTTAAAAAAGAAGGAGATCTAGATAGGGCTGGGGAAGGACTAAGCGAGAAAGATTTCAAAGTTTTATTGAGTCACGATCCTTCTTACTGGCAGGAAAAGATAAAGAAAGATCCTAAACATTATCATTTGACGCTTAGTGGTCACACCCACGGAATGCAGTTTGGTATTGAAATTCCAGGATGGTTTAGATGGAGCCCGGTGCAATATCGTTATCAAAACTGGGCTGGAATATATGAAGAATTTGGCCGTTATATTAACGTAAACCGCGGATTTGGCTATTTGGCTTTTCCCGGGCGCGTGGGAATTTGGCCAGAAATAAGTGTAATTGAACTCAAAAAAGGCTCAAAACCTGCATAATCTGGAGAATTTGCTATATTTGAATTAGTATTTGCTCCGAAAAAAAGTATGAAGTGCGTTTCCCATTTTGAATCTCACTTGGTGAGTCTAATTAAAAGAAAAACTACATGTCAAAATTTGGAGAATTAATAGATCTCAATATTCCGGTCTTGTTAGACTTCTACACCGAGTGGAATGAAGATTCAAAGGCTATGAGTCCTGTTTTACGCGAAGTTGCCGCTTCTATGGGCAATAAGGCAAAAGTGATAAAAATCGATGTAGATAAAAATGCTCAACTTGCCGAAGCGCTTAGGGTGAAAGCTTTGCCAACCTTAATGATTTATAAATCTGGTGAGATGAAATGGCGCCAAACCGGGGAACAGGACGCTGCAACGCTGGTAGGTATTCTTAAGGAATATATTTAAAGCGCTTTAAAACTGATGCCTTTTTCAGCGTAATACTCCAAAACTTTAGGTAGTGTATATTTCAAATTTTTAAAGGCTTTTTGGCTGTCGTGAAAAACAATAGTGCTTCCACCTGAAGCATTATTTATCACATTTTTAAAGCATTTTTCTTTAGAAATCCTGTTTTCAAAATCTCCACTTAAAACATCCCACATCACTATTTTATAATTCAGTTTTACAAGTGCTGAGGCCTGTGAATTGTTGATTTTCCCGTAAGGAGGGCGAAAGAGTTTTTGCGTTGAAGTTTCGGGTTGCGAGTTGCAGGTCACGGGTTTCGCGTTTTCCTGGTTCTGGGTTCTGTTATCTCTTCTCTCTTCTCTTTTTTTTCTCTTTTCTTGAAGTATTTCCTCCGTCTTTTGTACATTTTCAACATAGACTTCGGTTTTAGTTTTCCACCCATTTAAATGGTTAAACGTATGGTTCCCAATACGGTGATTTTCTTTTGACAATTGCTGAAAGATTTCTGGATTTTTCCTGATGTTGTCACCAATACAAAAGAATGTCGCTTTTGCTTTATACTTTTTTAATTGCTCTAAAACCCAGGGCGTGATTTCGGGAATAGGACCATCATCAAACGTGAGATAAATACTTTTTTTATCCTGAATTTGGGTAATTCGGTTGGGATAGAGTTTCCTTAAAATTGAAGGATATTTTATAAAAAACGGGTTCATATTAGAAAAGTGGTTCAGAGAAAAGCTGAATCGGGTTGCGACCTGAAATCCAAATGCTGCCACTCCGTATTTTGAAAAAATATTCCTGCCAGTTTTATAAACCTTGCAGGAATATTTTTAATTTTTTTATTCTTCTACCGCAGAATCTATTCTAAGCGAAGTATTTCCCCGGTTCAATTCAGGATTCAAACCCTCCTGAATAGCACTTTCCTGTGAATCTTGCGGATCTATTTCTTCTTCTTCACCATAAAAATGACGGAACATTTCCAGGTGTTCATTAAATTCGTCGGCTTTTTCTTCGAGAATTTCTTCATCCTGGTGAACTACGAGTAAATCTACCAGCGCGCGGTAACGCTCAATATCAGATACAATTTCATTGAAATTTCGATACTGCCTGTCTATATCCCAGCTGCTGTAATATTCAAGGTTTTCCTGGTAGTTTTTAGCAATTTTCTCCCAAATTTCCCTTGCCTTTTCGGGTTCGCCAACTTCATAATAGCCACTAACATAAGGTTCTAAAAGCGCATAATATTGAAAATGTTCTACCGGCATATGTTCCATTGCAAGGTCAAGCACTTTTTTAGCACGGGTAGTGTCCTGTTCGTTTAACAGGTTTTCTACCAACCTGGCAAGGTTACTTCTGTAGGTAATGGAATTTCGGCGCGTTTCAGTATCGTGATAAATATCGTCTGATCCCATATTACCCCAATCCCAATTCATCACAATATCGTACATCTTATCGGTGTTGATGCGCCCCATATCGTATGGGTTTCTTTGGTCTATTGGTGTTTTAATAGGAACAAGTTTATATGCTACACCTTCAAGCTGCAGGTATTCTTTCATCCAAAGATAATCTTCGTCGCTAAAGCTTCCGCCAGAGAAATAAATTGGTCTTTCCCAATTATTGTTGGCAATAATATCCAGCATTAATAATGTATTCTTATAAATAGCCTGCGACTCTATATTAATTACAATTTCATCTACAATTTGATCTGCAAAGCGTTCTTCTACGATTCCATTTTCTAAAACAGCTTGTTTATCTACAGGAACACTTATATTTCGGGTAGGGAAGGTGTTTATTGTTTGCCCACTTTGTAATTCGGCTTTTGTTCTTGGGTCATCATTTTGAATATAATTCAGCCAGGTTTTAATGGGAATGGTATCGCGGGTAACTTCTTTAGCAAAAACCACATCGTTAACTCCATTGTAATCCTCATTTTCAAATTGTGATGGAATAGGATCACTTTCAAAAGCCTTACGCTTCATTTGGTCTATATACCAGTCGGTGGCAAAAAGGCTTGTGTTTACCACTCTAACATCGGTACGGTAACGTTCAATTTGCTGCACATACCAGAGCGCAAAAGTATCGTTATCTCCAATGGTGAAAATAATACCATTTTCATCTACAGAATCCAGGTACATTTTGGCCATGGTAAGTGTAGAATCCCTACCGCTGCGATCGTGATCGTCCCAGTTTTCTGAAGCTAAAAGTACAGGAACCGCTAAAATTGATGCTGCAATTACAATTGGTGCAGCCAATTTTGGTTTCAGGAATTTTTTAGCCCAGTCAAAGAGGGCGTAGGCTCCAAAACCAATCCAAATGGCAAAAACGTAAAACGAACCAACTAAAGCATAATCGCGTTCCCGGGGTTCAAAAGGTCTTTCATTTAAGTAAATTTTTAGTGCAATACCCGTAAAAAGGAAAAACACCAGTAAGACCCAGAAATTATTTTTATCTCGTTTAAATTGAAAAACAAGACCTATTAATCCTAAAATCAGTGGAAGAAAATAATAGGTATTTCTGGCTTTGTTATTTTTTACATCGCTGGGAAGATTGTCTTGTGGGCCAACGTGGATCTCGTCTATAAAATCTATCCCACTAATCCAGTTACCGTGAACATCGGTATATTTTCCCTGTATATCGTCCTGTCTTCCAACAAAATTCCACATAAAATATCGCCAGTACATATAACCAATCTGGTACTCTAATAAATAGCCAATATTTGAAGCGAAAGAAGGTTTCTCGATATTTAAGTAATCACCAAACTGTCTCAAGAAGTTGTGATAATCGTTATTATCCAGTTCGCCCTGGGAAAAACGATTCTGGAATTCGTTTACCGCACTTACCAATCTCTCTTCACTCTGGTATTCTGGTTTTATGGTAAAATCTAAGGGGCCGGTAAAATCCATGTAATTAGCAGCGTGCTGCGTACTCCACATCCTAGGCAGGATTGCTTTATGCGAATCGTCCAGGTTTTGTTTTGCATTTTTATAATCGTTTACAATAATATACTCCCCGGCTTCTTCGTCTTTTTCATACTTTGGTTTAGCATCGGTATATGGATTATCTTCATCTAAACCGGCGTACATTTCAGAAAACTGCGGGCCGTAGAATAAGTGAGTTTCGCCGTATTGTTCCCGGTTGTAATAAGCGAGCAACTCCCGCGCATTATCGGGACTGTTTTCATTAATAACCGTAGGAGCATTAGATCTTATAGGAAGCATTACCCAGCTGGAAAATCCAATTAGGATAAAAAGAATACAAAGGAATAATGTATTAAGCTGAAAATAATTTTTCTTTCGGGTATAATTGATTCCGAAGTAAAAAGCAGCAACAATTACCAGGAGTGCAATTACGGTTCCTGTATTGAACGGAAGCCCCAGCGAGTTGGTAAAGAATAATTCTGAAGCAGCAAAGAAAGTAAGCGTGTAGGGCAGAAGCAGTTTAAAAATAAACATCAATACAGCTACCACCACAATATTGGCGATTATAAAATTCTTTACGGTAACCTTTTTATAATTTTTAAAGAAATATAGAAATCCTATGGCAGGAATGGTAAGTAATCCCATAAAGTGAACGCCAAAAGATAAACCCACAACCAGGGAAATAAGAATTAGCCATCTATTTCCGCGGGGTTTAAACATATCACGTTCCCATAACAAACCTAAATAGAACATAAGCGCCATTAGGCAGGCGGCCATGGCATAAACTTCGGCTTCTACCGCACTAAACCAAAAACTATCGGTAAAAGTAAAAGCTAAAGAGCCAACTAGCGCACTACCTAAAACAGCCATTTTATTGGCAGGTTTTAATTTTTCTATAGGGCCGGCTACTTTTAAAACCAATAAACTAATAGACCAGAACATAAATAAAATAGCAAATGCACTTGCTGCGGCCGACATAAAATTCACCATAAGCGCCACCTGGGAATTATCTGGTGCAAATGTTGAAAAGAATGCTCCCAGCATCTGGTAGAAAGGCGCTCCCGGTGGGTGGCCTACTTCAAGATTTGCCGAGGTTGCAATGTATTCACCTGCATCCCAAAAACTTGCGGTGGGTTCTAAGGTGAGGGTATAAGTAGTGAGCGCAATTACAAATACCAGCCATCCTAGTATTTTATTCCACTTCCTGAAGCTAAAATCTGTCATTATTGAGTAAAGTTGAGTAGTATGTGGCGAATTTAATAATAAAATTATGAATGCTCTATAATAGATAATTAAATGCTATTAGGCTTACTTAGAAGCCAGGATGTATTTTTCCATTAAGCCAGCTGTAGGCTTTGTTCTGAGATAGCTTACTAACGGAAGTTAAAGCGAAATATTTTCTGAAATGACTGAAAATAAAGCTGTTTTGGGATTTTTATATTTGTAGATATTTCCGTTTAAATTGAACTCGAAAAAAATAGGTTTATTTTTTGCAGAAAAAGTTTGCGCAATAGAAAGTTTGTTTTAAATTTGCATCCGCATTACAGCAATGGCCTATGGTGTAACTGGCAACACGTCTGGTTTTGGTCCAGAAGAGTCTAGGTTCGAGCCCTAGTAGGCCAACAAAATTAACCGAATTCTGAAAAGAGTTCGGTTTTTTTGTTTTTAAAGTCCTGTAAAAATTTTAGCTTCAGCTTTTTGCCCAAAGACATCTCCACAATAGAAACTTTTTTTATCCCTAAAAACTAAACCCAACACCAATTTGTAATTGCGAGGTGTATTCCCGGGTATTTAAAGGAGTTTTACTGTCAAAGTAATAATCGTAAATAGTAAAAACTTTAAACCATTCTGCCAGCGGGATGTCCAGTCTAAATTGTTCTAAGAGCCTGTAATCTTTAAGGTTTTTATAAAGCGGCTGGTAGTAAACCGTATTGGTGACCGAGAAATTTTTTGATTTCGATAAATAGGAAACAGAAAGATAAGTGCTGTTTCTATGCTTGTATTCTGTTGTCCCGGCCCTGTCGCTATATTCAACTTCATACATATAGCTATTGCCAAGATAACCTGAGAAATTCTCGCGGTTCATCCATTTTAGTCTTAAACCTGCACCTACAAGATTTCTTTGTTCAACCACCAGCAGTTGATTGTATTGGCCTTGCAGAAAAGCTTCAAACCTTAAGAGTTGATTAAATTTATAGTTAAAACGGGTATGTAGAAACCAGGAATTTTGCAAATTTCCTTCATCAGCATCTATTAAACGGTAATTTCCTAAAAAGAGATAGGTTTTTTTTAAATCTTTTGATTTTAACTGGGTAGTTAGCGTTCCGTTTATCTGGTTTACCGATACCCCGTCGTTGTTGGAATGGTTAAAAGCAAAATCGGCATTTAATACAAATCGGGTAGAATCGGTTTGAAGGCGTTTGGTTTCAATATTAACCAGTTGCGCCTGCCCCAAAAAGGGTAGAAGTAGAAATAATAATAGGAATCTCCAGTGCATTAAAAGTTTTTGGCAAAACAAAGATAAAAAGTATTGATAACCTTATTCAAAAACCGATTTTATTCTTTCTGGTATTCTAAAATAAAAACTCTGTTTGCTTAATAAATCATTAAACACTTTGTAATTTAGTTTCCTTAAATACCTAACCTATAAATTGTGGCTTTAGAATTTTTTAGAGAAAACGAACAAATATTCAATACATTATTCGAGGCGGCTTCAGAAGGCGTTATCGTGGTAAACAGCCAGCAAACAATAGTTACCGCCAATCAAGCGGCCTTAATTATGTTTGGTTACGACAAGGAGGAGCTTTTAGGTGAACATCTCAATATTTTAATTCCTGTACGCTATAAATCTAATCACCATCAGCATTTTGACAGGTTTATGAAAGATAGTGAGAAAAGACAAATGGGTCATGGCAGGGATTTGTTCGGGGTAAAAAAAGATGGGACACAATTTCCGGTAGAAGCAGGATTAAATCCGTTTCAGGTAGATGGGGAGCGTTTTGTAATGTCTTTAATTGTAGATATTACCATTAGAAAAGAAAATCAGCAGCGCATTAGAGAACTCAATGCCGAGCTAGAAGACAAAATTAAAATTCGTACCCAGGAACTTAGAAATACGGTGGATGACCTTGAAAAGGAAATCACCAAGCGAAAAGAAGCCGAAAAACGTATTAAACTTGCACTAAAACAGGAAAAAGAGCTCAATGAGCTAAAGACAAAATTTCTTTCCCTGGTGAGTCACGAATTTAAAACTCCGTTAAGCGGAATTCTTACTTCGGCTACTTTGGCCGAAAAATATACACAAACCGAACAGCAGGAAAAAAGAACAAAACACCTTACTACCATAAAAAACAAGGTGCATTATTTAAATAATATTTTAAATGATTTCCTTTCGTTAGAACGCCTGGAATCTGGGAACGTGAACTATAAATACACAGCTTTTAGCCTAAACAAACTTATTAACGAGGTAATTTACAATGCCAATGTGACTTTAAAATATGGGCAGGAGATAGAATATGATAGTGAAATGGGAGATGTAACCCTATATCAGGATGAAAAAATTCTGGAGCTTATTCTTTCAAATTTAATTGGAAATTCTATTAAATACTCTCCAGAAGATTCCACTATCTATTTTAGAATATTTCCTACTGAAGAAAAAATTATCTTTGAGGTGGAAGATGAAGGAATGGGAATTCCGGAGAAAGACCAAAAGCATATTTTTACACGTTATTTTAGGGCCGAAAATGCTTTGCTTAACCAGGGCACCGGCATAGGGCTTAATATTGTTAAAGTTCATCTTGAAAATATGGGAGGCAATATTAAATTTGAAAGTATAGAAAATAAAGGCACTAAATTTACTGTAACATTACCTAGCCAAAATAGATAACCGCTTATGTTACTTGAGCGGACATTGAAAATAATTTAAGATGAAAAAAATACTTTTAATTGAAGACGATGTAACCGTTAGGGAGAATACTGCAGAATTGCTGGAGCTCTCAAATTATGAAGTAGTAACCGCACCAGACGGGAAGAAGGGTGTAGATAAAGCAAAAGAAGAAATTCCTGATATAATAGTGTGTGATATCATGATGCCAGAACTGGATGGCTACGATGTACTTACGCGCCTTTCAGAAGATTCAGAAACCAAAGGCATTCCTTTTATTTTCCTTTCGGCGAAAACCGAACATAAAGATGTAAGAAGAGGAATGGACCTTGGCGCAGACGATTATCTAACCAAGCCTTTTGAAGAAGAAGACCTTTTGAGCGCTATAGAAAGCAGGCTGGCAAAAGTAGAGATTTTGCAAGCCCAGAAAAAGGATAATAATGGAGAAACCGTTCAAAATCTTTCGGCTTTTCGCGAAATGATGAGAAACCGCGAGCAGATTAGTTTTAAGGCTGGTGAAAATATTTATGAAGAAGGAAAATCTTCCCTGCATTTTTATATGGTAGAACGCGGGGTTGTAAAAGCCCACAAATATGATAGCCGCGGTAAAGAAATGATTACCGAACTTTACAAAGAAGGAGATTTCTTCGGAAATTTAAGCTTTAATAAGAATTCGGCTTATGGCGAATATGCCACGGCTTTAGAAGACAGTGTGCTTTACGTGGTTTCTAAAGACGAATTAAGGGAAATCCTTAAGAGCAATAGTAATATTAGTATGGAATTGCTCCAGGAAATGGGCGATCATCTTATGGGGGTAAAAGAGCAATTAATGGAAATTGCCTATGCTTCAGTAAGAAGAAAAACAGCCAGAACTATTTTACTTTTCGCTCATAAAATTAAGAAAAACCCATTACACAGTATTAGAATTTCGCGGGCAGACCTGGCAGGAGTCGCTGGTATAGCTTCAGAAACGCTAATAAGAACCCTTTCCGATTTTAAAAAAGAAGGACTTATTGAAATTGAAGGCAGAAATGTGAAGCTTTTAGATGCAGAAAAGCTGGAGGCAATTAGTTAATTTTTACAGAACTGACCGGAATCATATTTAGGATTGATCTTTCACGCTACTTTTGGCCAAAATTAGTGCTGAAAGGTCAAGCCTATGAATATTTTAATACTTACAGATTTTTCTCCCCAGGCTTATAATGCTGCACGCTATGCCTTGAATTCAAATTCAGGCTCATCAAAATTTTATGTGCTTCATGCCTCTTCTACCGGCGTGGCATCAAAAATAGATGAGGCGCTTGTAGACTTTGTTGCCAGGCTTAAAAAAGAGCCTGCTGCAACTGGCCATTCATTTTATACTCTTCCTTTTGCCGATAACCTTATAAATGCAACCCGAAAGGCAATAACCGAAAAAAGGATAGACCTAATTGTGATGGGTGCATCTGGAAAAAATACTTCTAATTTCCAGGGTTTAGGTGGGAATACGTGTAATGTAGTAAAAAAGGTAAAATGCCCTGTATTGGTAGTGCCTAATTGTGAATTTAAACAATGGGAAAGACTTTATCTTCCTATAGATTTACGATTTCCTGTTCATACTGAAGCTTTACAATTATTGCAAAAGTTGCCCGTTGCTCCTAATGTAAGCCTGGATGTATGGGAATTTAATTTGAATAATTCTGAAGGACAAATAGAAGATTTTAAACTGCCCAATTATAAACTTAACCGAAAAACGCTCAAAGAAGAATCAGATTTCTTTGGGAAGTTCTGGCCAGAAGCAAATGTAAAGGCCAATATTATAGTGTTTTTTGCCCGCCAGCTTCATATTACTGAAAAGCTTTTAAACAGGCTTTCGGCTACCGAAACCCGGAAACAAAACCTTCCGGTGCTTATTCTTCACGGCTAAATTTCTAAAATTTGGTTAAAGTTTTCTGTTTAGCTATTAAAGTTAGCTCTTTAGCTGCGTGCTACTTTGCTAATTATAGTAGAAAACCTTATGTTTATGCACGTTCCCAAAATGCAGCTCCTGCTTTTATTTAGAAGGAATGCATAAAATTAAACTTGGGAAGAAGATGATAACTTTATATAACGAAAGAAATGGAGATTAAAGAAATTTTTGAAAACAATAAGAACTGGATTCAGGAAAAATTACAAAAAGACGCAAATTACTTTAGCGATCTGTCTAAAGGCCAAGACCCGGATATTCTTTACATAGGTTGCTCAGATAGTAGGGTTACAGCTGAAGAACTAATGGGAGTAGCGCCAGGTGATGTTTTTGTACATAGAAATATTGCTAATATGGTGCCCAATACTGATCTAAGCGCCATGTCTGTAATAGATTATGCGGTTGCCCATCTTGGGGTTAGACACGTAGTTGTATGTGGCCATTATTATTGCGGGGGTGTTAAAGCCGCTATGCAATCTCAGGATTTGGGTATTCTAAATCCCTGGTTAAGAAATATTAGGGATGTATACCGTATTCACCAAAATGAACTGGATGATATTAAAGACGAAGAAGCACGTTATAAAAGACTTGTTGAATTAAACGTGCAAGAACAGTGTATTAATGTAATAAAAACTGCAGAAGTACAGAGAGCATTTTTAGATAGAGGGATAACCGTGCACGGTTGGGTTTTCGATATTCATTCTGGTAAGTTAATTGACCTTAAGATCGATTTTTCAGAAATCCTGAAAAATGTGATGAAAATCTATCATTTAGATAGTTAATAAATACAAACCTTAGGTGTAACTCAAGTTACAGGCTAAAATAATAGTTACAGCTCTTTCCTTAGGAAAGTTGTTCTGGGTAATTATTTATCAATAAAATAAATTTTAAGAGGCTGTCTAGATTGATCTAATTTAGATCTTTTCCGAAGTTTTAAGATTGTTTTATTTATTTAGGATTAATTTTTAAATAATTCTGAAATCAATTTAAAATGATGATTTAAAATCTTTCTAGACAACCTTTTTATGCTTTGTTTTCTCTAGCCTGAAACATCTTTAAATATAAATGTGAAGACATCTTCCTGGCGTTATTTTTTGCCCGGTTGGCGAGTTCACCTTCGTACAATTCGTCTATAGTTTCAAACCATAAGTTTAGCCAAATCCCGAAATGGTAATTGGAAATCTCCTGGTTGTTTTCCTGGTCTACTTTTACGTGAACCTTTTGAGGATTGCCCTTGTAGGTTGCTTTAAAAAAGAGATTGCTTTCCCAGAAATCGGTTAATTTCTCGAAATGGGCATCCCAGTCTTTTATTACCTCATTGAAAAAATGACCAATTTCAGGATTTTGCCTTACTTTTTTATAAAATCCGGAAACCAGTAAAAAAACATCTTCCCGGGTTTTAATATCATTTTTCATACAGTGGTGCTAGAATATATTTATAAGGATAAAGATAGAGGATATTGCAAGGCTAAGCAAAAGTGCATTAAATACAATTTTAGATTTAAACTGCGCTAAAATCACGGTATTGAAGCCCATACAAACTATAACTACAATAAAAAGCTGAAGCATATCTATAAATGTATGTCCGTTCATTAAAATTAGCATTGCAGCCACAGATCCTAAACAGCTGGATGCGATAATACCAATTGCTGAATATCCCATACTCATTTCTTCAAAATCGGCCAGCAAAGTTTTGTAAAGTTTCATAGTTTTTAATTTTAAATGTGAGGTAAAATTAAGGTTGAAGCTGCTGGAATCTTATGAGCATAATCATAATTGAATTAAAAAAGCCTGGAAAAATTGAATTTCTCCAGGCTTTAAAAATATTTTAAGTGCTTCTATCTAAATTGATTATGTGATTCTTTCTCTAATTGCTCCCTATGGTCTGGATGCGCTATAGAAATAAGTTCTTTAGCTCTTTGTTTCAGGTTTTTTCCATAGAGATTTACAACGCCATATTCTGTAGCAATATAATGCACGTGTGCCCGGGTTGTGGTTACGCCGGCGCCTTCTTTTAGAAAAGGTACAATCTTGGAAATACCGTTTTTGGTGATAGATGGCATTGCAATAATAGGTTTTCCACCTTCAGAAAGTGCTGCTCCTCTTATAAAATCCATTTGCCCGCCAACGCCAGAGAATTGATATTTCCCAATAGTATCGGCACAAACCTGGCCGGTAAGATCTATTTCTATAGCCGAATTTATAGCGGTTACTTTAGGGTTTTGTCTAATTATAGCCGTATCGTTGGTATAAGCCGCTTCTTTAAAATGCACAATAGGATTATCATCAATAAAATCGTATAAATCAGGTGAACCTATGGCAAAACAGGTCACCAGTTTTCCGGTTTTTATTTCCTTACTTGCCCCGGTAATTACTCCCGATTTTACCAATGGCAAAATTCCGTCAGAAAACATTTCAGTATGGATTCCCAGGTTTTTGTGGTTTTGAAGATTATTTAAAACTACATTGGGAATACCCCCAATTCCCATTTGGAGGGTAGCGCCATCATCAATTAGTTCGGCTACATGTATACCAATTTGTTTTTCAATTCCGGTAGGAGCAGTAACACTGGTAGCAAAAATAGGCTGATTCACTTCTATGGCAGCCTCAATCTGGCTGCTGTGAATAATTCCGTCCCCGTGGGTTCTTGGTACATTTGGGTTTATTTGCGCAATTACTTTTTTAGCCTTTTGAATAGCGGGTAACGTGATATCTACTGAAACTCCCAGCGAACAATATCCGTGTTTATCGGGTGGGGAAACCTGGATAAAAGCAACATCTAAAGGCAAGATATCCCTGCGGAAAAGGTTATGAATCTCACTTAGAAATATGGGAATATAGGTTCCTTTATTAGAATTGACCGCATTTCTAACGTTGCCGGCAACAAAACACGTGTTGATGCTAAAAGAACCGGCGTAAGGTTCTTCGGTGTATTTTGCTTTTCCCTCGGTATGAATTTGTATAATTTCAACATCGGTCAATTCATTATAACGATCGCATAATGCATCAATTAGGGTTACCGGCGTCATTGCGGCACCCTGAATAAAAATGCGGTCACCAGATTTTACTTTGGCAACCGCATCCTGAGCTGATAATATTTTTAGATGATTCAGCATTTTAGGTTTTAACGTTTAAATTGAAATTAATTTCTATTACTTCATCCAGGACGATGAGCCCAAAGATTTTACTGGGTGCTTCCAGGTTAAAATCTTTAATATTAAGCTTCAATTTCCCATCAAAACATAGTTGTTTATCTCTTGTAATCTCTACCGGAAACTTATAATCTTTATTAACCCCTGCAATGGTGAAGCCTATGGTTACTATAGAATTTCCTTCCTCGCTCATATCTATTTTCTTTAGTTTCAAGAGGATTTCAGGATGTTCTTTAGATTTTAGAAGTTCGTGAAAGTCTTTATTTATTTTTCGGTTGCCACAATCAAAATTCACATTTTCCAGGGGTAAAACACTATTCTTAAAATGAAGAATTTCACCATTCTCTGTATAATGCACTTTAAAAGTTTCATATTTAAACCTAAGGGTATTAAAATCACATTCAAAATCGTTGATATTGGTTGTGCCTTTAATGCTTAAGTGACTATCTGGAAGAATATCAATTTTTCTGGTTTCCAAACCGGTTTGCGCTACTCCCGTAATAGTAAAAAATAATATAAAAAGTAAAGGAATATAAGTTTTCATCCTGGTTTAATTTAGGGCATTTCTATAAAGATAAGTAATTGAATTCTGGTTAAGAAATGGTTGGCAACAGGAGATAAAAAGCCCCGGTGAATCTCTTGTGAGATAGCAACCGGGGCTCAACATTCAACTTAAAAACTAATCGCTGCTTCTAGCATAAGTCCGTTGAAATTACCTTCGTGCAGAATAGTTCCAGGGTTAAATCCATTGTAGTCCTGAGTTACATATTCTACTTTCGCAAGGATGTTCTTGGTCATAAACCAACCTGCACCTAATTGGTATCTGGTAATATCTATGTCGTTACCGCCCATTTCAGTTCCTTCTACAGTATTGTATCGTCCACCTATATAGAAGTTTTCATTTTGACCGAATCTGTAGATCAATTCAGCTGCAATTTGGTCAAAATCTCTGTCGCTTGTTTCAGCATCTGCTTTTCCGCTCGCTCTTTCATAAGTTCCGAAGAATTCTAATCCTTTGTATTTTACAAAAGGGTTGAACATAAAGGCAGTTAGCTCATTTCTAAGACCAGGATTATAACGTCCAGATCTAAAGTTTCCTGCAGAAGAAGCATCTGGGTTCTCCATTACAAGGTAGTATCTAGAACCTGCACGGTCTGCACTGTATAAATATGCGTTAGAACTTTTACCGGTGTGATAAACAGATCCTGTTAATCTTACTCTTAGATCTTCAGCTACATAATCGTCGTATCCTAATTTTGCAAGGAAAGAAGCTCCAGTTGTTCCGGGGTTATTTACGGCCTGGTTTAATTTACCGTTTGTAAGTCCTACCATTCCAATAAAACCGTTGTCTCTGTAGTATACTTCAGCACCAACTTCGGTAGTGAAGCCATCCATTATATAGTTTCCAACAAATGGGTTGTGGATTGCCTGTGCGTTATCGGTTCTTCTAAAGTGAGCATCACCATAGTTGTTTTCCATATGACCAATTTTCACAGTTACCTTGTCCATTAAGTCTTCCATAAAACCTTCTCTTACAAAGTTTAATTTATCAATCTGGATGTAACCACCTTTTACATAAGGTTCTGGGTGGTGCCGAGAAGATAGGTATGTTCTAAGGTGCATTCTAACTCCATCGTATAGAGCAACATCCAGGTCAAGGTTGGCAGTAGCCAGGTTAAAGTTGTCTCCAATTTCAATTAGTGGTTCACCAGAGTTTTCGTGATCTATAGCCTGGAATTGAATAGTAGAAGCACCACCAACTCTTACTTTTACACCGTCAAAATCTGTGATGGTATCCTTAGGAGCCTCAAAAACGTTGATTCCTCTTTTATCTGGAGCTCTATAGTTATCCAGGTCTCTGTCCTGTGCCTGCATTTGCAAGCCAAAAAGAACGAATGCAATTAAGCCGAAGTATTTGATTGAATTTTTCATTGTAATAATTTTTAAAATTGAATAGTTATTTAGAAAATGTAGATTTGAATTTAATAGTTACTTCCTCGCCGGTGGTAATTGTTCCAAACATAGCAGTAGGAGGGTCAATCTTGTAATTGGTCATATTAAGGCTTTCTTCACCATTTATTTCCAATTTGTTTCCGTTAAGCTTAGCAGTGAATTCTACCGGTACTTGTTTAGAAACTCCCGAAATTTTTAAAGTCGCAAGGCCATTTACTTTGTAAGAGTTGCTGCCGTTGGCTTCAATCTTCTTAACCTCGTCTAACTTAAATTCGATGTTTTTATATTTATCGGTATTAAGTGCTTTGTAAGCATTTTTGTCCATTCCGCCTTTTCCACTTTCCAGGCTTTCAGCTGGAATACTTACCTGAAGTTTTGAGATTCCTGTTAATTTCCCGTCTTCAGTGGTAATGGTTGCACCTCCTTGCTTTGAGGTTGCCTTCATTTCCCAATCGTGGATGTTAGAGGTTCCTTCAACAATAATTTCAGAAGAATTATCCATTTTGAAATTTTGCCCGAACATGTTGCCTGCGGTTAGCAACATAAAAAATACACCTGTAAGAATTACTTGATATGATTTTAAAACTTTCATGATATTAGGTTTTTAAGTTTGGTACAAAGTTGGGGCAGAAATGCAGCAGAATCTATGACGAGAGTCAGTTTTGAGAATGTTTATTTAAATGATTTTTAGGAGACACGATAAGGAACTTTATAGTGTTTACAAGGGGTTTCGCTTACTAAAACGTTTGCGATTATCAAATATACCAAGATATTTTAGCCGAAAAAAATTAGAAAATTATTCTGAATTATTCCTGTTTCTGAGAAAAAAGAAGGCTAAAGCAAGCTTATTAGTAATAAAGCTCGTCGGTTTTTAGGTTTAAAAACCGGGAGGTAGCAAAAAATGTACTTAGCCAGGTAATAAGGATTCCCATAACGAAAACGCCTATAAACAAAGCGGCGAGTAATTTTACATCTGAAGTTAATGAGAGTTGTGGGAAGCTATTGTTAAGATAATAGAGTGCCCCGGCCATACCAATAAGTGCGATTATGGCGCCAATTATTCCCAGTTTTACACTTTGCCAAATAAATGGCCTGCGAATAAAGCCTTTTGTAGCGCCTACCATTTGCATGGTCTTAATAATAAATCGTTTAGAATATACCGAAAGTCTAATAGAACTGTTTATAAGCAATACCGCGATAAAGGTGAAAACCCCGCTGGCAATAAGCACCCAGAAACTAATTTTCTTTACATTTTCGTTTAAAAGTGCAATAAGAGGTTTATCATAAATTACTTCATCTACAAAATTTTTAGAAGTAAGATCGGCTGCTATTTCATCTACCTGTTCGCCAGAGACATAATCGGCGTTCATATAAACATCTATAGAATTCTGCAGAGGATTATAGCCTAAAAACTCCATAAAATCCTCACCTATTTCCTTGCTGTGGGCTTCGGCGGCCTCTTCTTTAGAAACATAGGTGGTAGATTTTGTATAATCTGCCATTGCCAGGCTTTTCTTGAGTTGTTCTATCTCAACTTCTTTGGCGGTATCTTTTAAATATACGGTGAGCGCAATTTGCTCTTTAAAATGATCGGCTACTTTTTTGGTGTTTAAAACCAGTAAACCTAACATTCCCAATAAAAAAAGTACTAAAGCAATACTAATCACTACCGAAAAATAAGACGAAATTAATCGACGTCTTTGGTACTTTTCAAAAGATGTGCTCATAGGTAACTTTAGATTTTTTGTAAAAATAAAAAAGATAAGCTTGCAATATCTTTAAAACGTTTAAAGTTTAAAAAAATTAGCAAGTACAAAAAATATTTTAGTCAGGAATCTCAGAAATATCTATAAGTTGTCTCAAAAAAATCTAATTTCGTCAAGCTGAACTTGTTTCAGCTTCTAACATGTTTAATAACTTAGAGGTTATAATAAGTTTAAAATCCTAGCTTATTGTAAGAGACCAAATTTTACATCCTGCAAGGTTTTTTTATACCTTGTAGGTTTGGGAACTTTTGCAAACCTACGAGGTATAAAAAAACCTCGCAGGAAAGGTAGGTTAATTCTATTTTGCAATGAAAAGCACAAATAATATGAAAATTTTAATCTTCGGAATTGGTGGTGTTGGTGGTTATTTTGGTGCGAAACTCGCCCAGGCGGGTTATGATGTAACGATGATTGCCCGCGGAAAACATTTGGAAGCAATTAAGAAAAACGGGCTCGTAGTTGAAAGTATCAACGGGAATTTTAAAGTGAAACCTGATTTGGTTACCGATAATTTAGCCGAAGTTCCTACTCCAGATTTGGTGATTTTAGGAGTTAAATCCTGGCAAATCCAGGAAGTAGCAAATAAATTGAAGCCACTAATTTCGCCCGAAACAATTGTTTTGCCTTTACAAAACGGTGCAAATAATGTTGAAAAATTACAGGAAATTCTTCCGAAGAAAAATATACTCGCTGGCCTCTGCCATATTGTGAGTTTTGTAGAAAAACCCGGAGAAATAAAACACATTTCTTTTGAACCCCGAATCACTTTTGGTGAGATTGATAATTCAAATTCAGAAAGAATTCAGCAATTAAAAAAGGTATTGGATAAGGCTGAAATCACCAATTTTATTCCTGAAAATATTCAGCTGGAAATTTGGAAGAAATTCCTCTTCATAACTACCATAAGTGGTCTTGGCGGATTAACACGGGTTTCCATAGATAAAATAAGGGAAAGCGAATATTTATATGAACTTTTACAAAAAACCGCTCAGGAAATTAAATTAGTGGCTAATGCTAAAGGAATACCGTTAGCAGACGAACACCTGGAAAAAGCTTTTGAAATTATTCAAAATCAGCCCACGGGAACCACAGCTTCCACACAACGTGATATTATGGCGGGACAACCTTCAGAATTAGAAAATTTCAACGGATTTATAGTAAAAGAAGCCGAAAAATTAGGCCTTGTAACACCCGTAAATAAAATGATCTACGAGTGTTTACTGCCTATGGAAAGTGAAGCGAGGGATAATTAGTTCTCCCCGTTTTCCCCATTGAAATCCAGTTCTGAAAAGTTCTCATCTATAATCATAGTGAGGCACCCGTTAACCTGTAAATGCTCCAAAGATTTAGTTTCATTATCCAGCTGAATCGTTTTTATTTCAAACGGTAACCCGTGGATTTTTAATTTGAAATTTTTGCAATCGCTTTCAAAAGAGCCTTCTTTATGCTGCTGAATAATTAACTGGTTTTTCCTTCCGGTAAGTTTAAAACTTCTTAAGCAGAAACGCCCTTTAGTATAATCGTATCCATCGTGCGCATCTTCAAAGAATTGAGAATCTTCCTTGCCTTGTTTGTAATAAACTTCAAGAGTTATTTCTTCTATTTTTTTCTCCGAGACGTACTGTTGAACAGGATATTTGGGAATAATAGTACCTTCCTTAATAAAAACTGGCATACTGTCTATATCGGCATCTACCCACATTTCCTTGCCGCCTTTTACCAATTCGTCGGTCCAGTAGTTATACCAATTTCCACGTGGTACATACATACGTCTACCTTTGGCATTTGGCTCTATTACGGGGCAGGCAAGAATACTATCTCCAAAGATAAATTCATCTATTCTATAGTGCGTGTTCACATCTTCCTGGTCAAACATTACCAAAGATTTTATCAGCGGAACGCCTTTTTCAGTATAATCCCAAAATGCGGTGTAGAGATAAGGAAGTAATTGGTAACGCAATTCAATAAATTTTCGAACAATATCGGTAATATCTTCATCAAAAGTCCAGGGTTCCTGGTCGCCGTGATCTCCGGAAGAATGCACCCTGAAAAATGGGTGAAAAGTTGCTAATTGAATCCATCTTGTGAAAAGTTCACCGTGAGGTTGTTCAGCGAAACCGCCAATATCACTTCCGGCAAAAGAAAATCCGGACATTGCCAGGCGCTGTACCTGCACGTTCGCGATCCATAAATGTTCCCAGTTGGCGATATTATCGCCAGTCCAGGTTGAGGTGTAACGCTGAGTACCGGAATATGCTGCTCTGGTAATCACAAAAGGCCTTTTTGGGTGGGAGAATTTCTTTACGCCGTGGTAGGTTGCCCGGGCCATTTGCATTCCGTAAATATTATGCGCTTTTCTGTGGCTGCAGGGATTTGCATCATAATCGTGCCTTACATCGTGCGGAAAAGTCTTATTTGGCACTTCCATCACCGCGGGCTCGTTCATATCGTTCCAGATACCTTTAACCCCAATATCTTCAATTAATTCTTTAAAAAGTCCGGACCACCATTCCCGAACTTTCGGATTGGTGAAATCGGGGAAATAGCATTCTCCCGGCCAAACTTTTCCTTTAATATAAGGGCCATCAGCGCGTTTACAGAAATAATCGTTTTCCAGTCCTTCTTTATAAACCCAGTAATTTTTATCAATTTTAATCCCGGGATCTATAATCGCAACGGTTTTAAAACCATCGGCTTCAAGTTCCTTTACCATTCGTTTTGGATCTGGAAAATATTCTTTGTTCCAGGTAAAGCAGCGGAAACCTTCCATATAATCAATATCCAGGTAAATAGCATCACAGGGAATTTGCAATTCCCTGAATTTAGAAGTGATTTCTTTTACTTTACTTTCAGGGTAATAGCTCCATTTGCATTGATGAAAACCAAGTGCCCACAAGGGTGGTAAATCTGGTTTTCCGGTTAAATCGGTATAGTATTCTACAACATCGGTCATTTTTGGGCCATAAATGAAGTAGTAATTCATCTCGCCTCCCTGTGCCCAAAAACTGGTTACAAAACGCCGTTCCTGCGCAAAATCAAAATAAGACCTAAAGGTGTTGTCAAAGAAAATTCCGTAGGCTTTTTTATTATGAAGCCCGGTGTAAAACGGAATGGTTTTATAAATAGGATCGGTATCTTTTCCGTAGGCATAAGAATCGGTTACCCAATTTTCAAAGCGTTTTCCTTTTAAATTAAGGTGTCCCGGTTTATCCCCAAGTCCAAAATAGCTTTCTCCATCGTGAGAAACTTTACTCATTTTTACGATGTCACCCCCAAATTCGTAGCTTTCTTCCCAATGGAAGCCCAGCTCATCTTCATTGATTAATGTACCGTCTGCCCGATCATAAATCTTAACTCTTAAACCCTTTTTTGAAACTTCGCAAATAATTTTGGTAGTGGTAATGCTATAATTGTCCTCCTTTTCTTCAATATCTAATTGATTATAGCCTATGCTTGCGTGTTTGGTAATTGCATAAGAAAAATCTTTAGCAAACATCCCGGTGGTAGAATATCTAAAGCGAAGCAAGCCATCTCGTAGGATAGTAATTTGCAATGCAACATCATTTTCTGTGGTAAAATAGAGTGTGTCCACATCTTTACGGAAGGAAACTACATTAGATGGAAAAGCATTTCCTTTTTGTTCTAACTCGGTATTGGTGATCATATTTTATAATGGATTACTGGGCAATAAAAGAACTGAATTGTTTTGATATATAAGTTAGTATTCACAAAATATTTATGAGCGTTTATTAACTATATCGTTGTTTTTCATTTAACTAAGCCAAATACTTAAAAGCAAGCATCGCCAGTGGTGGAAGTTTGATAGTGGCAGAATGTTTTTTACCCTGCCATTCTTTTGAGGTTGCGGGTTTCCTTGGATTTTTATATTTCCCTGTACCGTGATATTCTTTTTTATCGCTGTTGAAGATTTCCTCAAGTTCACCTGCTTCAGGTAAGCCAATTTGATAATTCTCCCGCGGAATAGGGGTTAGATTACAAACAATAATTAAATTATCTTTCGGCGTATTTCCTTTTCTAATAAAACTAATTACCGAATTCTCGGCATCGCTATAATCTATCCACTCAAAACCATCTTGCACAAATTGCTTTTCATATAAAGCAGGTTGGGATTTATAAAATTGATTTAAAGCTTTTATTATTTCCTGTATTCCTTTGTACGAATCATATTCCAGTAAATGCCAGTCTAAACTCTTTTGAAAATTCCATTCTTCACTTTGTGCAAATTCACAACCCTGAAACAGTAATTTTGTTCCCGGATGCATAAACATATACGCATATAGCAAGCGTAAATTGGCAAAACGTTGCCATTCGTCTCCCGGCATTCTTCCTAAAATTGAATGTTTGCCATACACCACTTCATCGTGAGATAGTGGAAGCATAAAATTTTCGGTAAATGCATAGGTGAGGGAAAAAGTAATGTTGTTTTGGTGATGTTTTCTGTAAATGGGTTCTTTCGCAAAATACTGAAGCGTATCGTGCATCCAGCCCATCATCCATTTCATCCCAAAACCGAGTCCGCCGAGAAATACCGGTTTTGAAACCCCGCTATAAGCAGTAGATTCCTCGGCAATGGTTTGTACATCTGGATAAGAGGCGTAAACTTCTTTGTTTAATTCTTCTAAAAACGATATCGCCTCCAGGTTTTGATTTCCCCCATATTGATTGGGTTCCCATTCGCCTTCTTCCCGGGAATAATCCAGGTACAAGATAGAAGCCACGGCATCTACCCGAATCCCGTCAATATGAAATTGTTCTAACCAGTATAAAGCGTTACTAATTAAAAATGCTCTTACTTCGTTTCGGTTATAATTAAAGATTAAACTTTTCCAGTCGGGATGATAGCCTCTTTTTGGATCGGGGTGTTCATAAAGGTGTGTTCCGTCAAAATAACCGAGTCCGTGGCTGTCTTCCGGAAAATGAGAAGGTACCCAATCCAGGATTACTCCAATATCATTTTCGTGAAGTTTGTCTACTAAATATTTAAATTCATCGGGATAGCCAAATCGCGAGGTTGGCGCGAAATATCCGGTAATTTGATATCCCCAGCTTGGGTCGTATGGATATTCCATAATAGGCATAAACTCTACGTGAGTAAACTCCATTTCTTTTACATAGGAAACCAGCTCTGTAGCGAGTTCCCAGTAAGAAAGTGACCTGTTTTCTTCAATTTTTTTCTTCCAGGAAGATAAATGCACTTCATAAACCGAAAAAGGAGCGTTTAATGAATTATGTTTTTTTCGTTTTTCAAGCCATGATTTATCTTTCCACTCATAACTGTCTTCCCAAACTACAGAAGCAGTATTTGGCGGGTGTTCGCAGCGCCTGGCATAAGGATCGGCCTTTTCGGTAATAATGCTATTATGGTGACTATGGATTTTATATTTATACAAATTTCCTTTTTCAACATTGGGAATAAAACCTTCCCAAATACCGCTACCGTCCCAACGCACGTTTAGTAGATGTTCGTCATCTTTCCAGGAATTAAAATCGCCAATTATCGAAACCTGTTTGGCGCCGGGTGCCCAAACTGAAAAATAAGTTCCTTTAAGCTTATTAAGCGTAATGGGATGTGATCCAAATTTCTCGTAAAGGCGAAAATGCTTACCCGATTTAAACAGGTTAATATCAAATTCTGAAAATAAACTGTGCGTTATAACTTTTGTCATACTATCCTATGGTTGTTCCAGGGGGAAGTACTGCTTCTTTTTTAAGCACTACAATTCCTTCTTTAATTACGTAAGCATCGGTTTCATCATCTTCTAAATGTGGGCCACCGTTTATGGTAGTATTGTCTCCAACTCTACAATTTTTGTCGATTATTGCATTTTGAATGTTGCAATTTTCCCCTATCCCGGCCAGGATTTCAATATTATTTCCTTCAATTTCTTCTAAAGATTCATAAAAATCGGTTCCCATCATATAACAGTTTTTTATAACTGAACCTTTTCCAATCCTCGATCTCACACCAATTACCGAAGATTCAATTTCTTTGGCGTGAATAATACAGCCTTCAGCAATAACCGATTTTTTCAAATTAGTACCAGAAATTTTTGAAGTGGGAAGAATCCGTGCTCGCGTATAAACCCTGTTTTCCATATCATATAGATTGAATTTAGGGATATCGTCTGTCAGGCCAATATTTGCTTCAAAAAAAGATTCTATGTTTCCAATATCGGTCCAGTAACCTTCAAATTGATAACCGCAAACCTTTTTATTTCCTATAGCCTGCGGAATTATCTCTTTACCAAAATCTACCGTACTCTCATCGTCCATTAATTTTACCAACAATTCCCGGTTAAACACGTAAATTCCCATAGAGCCGAGATAATTTCTGCCTTCAGCTTCCATTTCGGGGCCTACCGGGGAAGTCCAGTCGGGTAAAAGATCAGATTTCGGTTTTTCTATAAATGAAGTGATATTGTTATCCTGGTCGGTTTTCATAATCCCAAAGCTCGGGGCTTCTTTTGCATTTACGGGTACAGTACCAATAGTAATATCGGCGCCAGTATCTATATGCTGCTGAACCATTAAATTATAATCCATATGATATAATTGATCGCCGGAAAGGATTAGGAAATAATCGAATTTATGCTTTTTAAAATGATGCATTCCCTGTCTAACCGCATCTGCCGTGCCCTGGTACCAGGTTTTGTTGTGTGGTGTTTGCTCTGCCGCTAAAACATCTACAAAAGCCGAACTAAAAAAGCTGAAGTGAAACGTGTTTTTAATATGCTTATTTAACGACGCCGAATTAAACTGAGTTAACACATACATTCTTTTAATGTTGGAGTTAATACAGTTGGAAATTGGAATATCTACCAGGCGGTATTTACCCGCAATTGGCACGGCGGGTTTAGATCTACTTTCTGTTAATGGGTGAAGCCTGGTGCCCTGGCCGCCTCCAAGAATAACCGATAATACTTTGTCGTTTAACATAATTAGCCGCTTTTTAAGGAGTTATACAAATCAATATATTGTTTAGCCGAAACATTCCAGGAATGGTCAATGCTCATTATGTATTTCCTGGTTTTCTTAAAGGTACGCTCTTCCTTGTAGAATTGTACGGCCCTATTTATGGTTTTAGAAATATCTATTTCTGAAGCTTCAGCGTGAGAAAATCCAAATCCGCCATCTTCAATATCTATTACAGTGTCTTTTAAGCCACCAATACTTCGCACTAAGGGAATGGTTCCGTAGCGCAGGGAGTATAATTGGTTGAGTCCGCAGGGTTCTACGCGGGAAGGCATTAATAAGAAATCTGCCCCAGCGTAGATGAGGTGCGAAAGCTTTTCATCGTAACCAATAAAAACATTATAAACCCCTTTATATTTTTTCTTCAAATTCTCTAATGCGTTTTCTACTTCAGAATTTCCAGAACCTAAAATGAGAATATTGCATTCTTTTTTTAAAAGAATTTCTTCTAAAACTGTGGGTAGTAAATCGGCTCCTTTTTCGTAAACCAGTCTTCCAATAAAAGCGAATAAAGGCTTTGAAGCCGAAAAACCAAATTGTTTACACAGCCATTTTTTATTAGCTGTTTTTCCGGTTTGAATATTTTTAGCTGAATAATTTTTTTCGATAAATTCATCGGTTTCAGGATTCCAAACTTCAGTATCAATTCCGTTTAGAATTCCAACACATTTTTTATTTTCGTGACTCAATAAACTTTCCAATCCATTCGCAGCCTGTTGCAATTCTTCCATATAACTCGGGGAAACCGTAGTTACCCGCCAGGCGCATTTTATGCCTGCAGCTAAAGGGTTTATCACGCCATCCCAATCTAGTAAACCGTTATTAGAAATATCAAAAGCCGGGAGGTAATACACTTTATCGTGCGAAAACCAACCCTGATATTGGGCATTATGAATTGTGAGAATAACCGGAATTTGATTCAGGGATTCATATTTAAAACATTCCTGCGCCATAAATGGAATTAATCCCGTATGATGGTCGTGACAGTGAATTATAGAGGGTTTTTCTTTTAAAGTAAGTAACCAATCCATTACCGCAATTTGGAAAGCCGTAAAACGCGCGGTGTCATCATCGGAATACACGAAATTTTTAAATAAGAGTTTTGGTATATCTACAAACAGCACGTCAATATCTAAAACCTCTTCTTTTAATTTCAAGAATTTATAAGGATAAATCTCTTCGCCCAAAACCAATTCTGATTCGTAAATACTTTTAAAACTGTGAGCTGCACTAAATTTATTATCATAAAATGGCATAATTACCTTAGCACCAACACCAGCTTCAGACTGGTATTTTGGTAAAGAACCAACTACATCTCCCAAACCACCAACCTTTGCAATTGGGTAGCATTCAGCGCTTACGTGTATTACGTTCATATAAAAATCTTTGAAAGATTATTGATTTAACCAGGTGTTTTTTAGTGAATTTTAGGATGATTTTTTTATGAAAATTTAAAATCATAGCCATTGAAATCACCATTTCCCTATAAATCTACTGAAATAATAGGATAAGCTGCATTAAGGAAGTCTTAAAACTGTTTCTATTTGGTATTAAGATTTGTTTCAGATAGAAACTTATCTTCTAATCCATTACACCTAAATTCCCATAAGTGGTTTAAAATTGTAAATTTGCAGGCATTAATAAAAAGTCGCGTTGCGCGTAATTTAGCAGGTAAGAAAAATATAACAATGAGTTACAACTTTAACGAAATTGAAGCCAAATGGCAAAACTACTGGGCCGAAAACCAAACTTTTCGTGCCAGCAATTCATCAGATAAACCAAAATATTACGTGCTGGATATGTTTCCTTATCCATCTGGTGCCGGACTTCACGTAGGACACCCGCTGGGTTATATTGCCAGTGATATCTATGCTCGCTACAAACGTCACAAAGGTTTTAATGTTTTGCATCCACAGGGTTACGATAGTTTTGGCTTGCCTGCCGAGCAATATGCAATTCAAACCGGGCAACATCCTGCGCTTACCACGGCGAAGAATATTAAAAGATACCGCGAGCAACTCGATAAAATAGGTTTTTCTTTTGATTGGAGCAGGGAAGTGCGCACCAGTGACCCCGAATATTATAAATGGACACAGTGGATATTTATTGAGCTTTTTGAAAGTTGGTATGATATGGAAGCTGAAAAGTCCAGGGCAATTTCAGAATTAGAAGAAATTTTTGCTGCTGAAGGGAATTCCCGGGTAAATGCTGCCTGCGATGATGATGTGGAAGATTTTTCTGCAGATAGCTGGAATAATTTTTCTTCTGAAGAAAAGCAAAGAATATTATTAAAATATAGACTAACCTATTTAGCTGAAACCGAAGTAAACTGGTGCCCACAACTGGGAACCGTTTTAGCTAACGACGAGATTGTAAACGGCGTTTCAGAGCGTGGAGGCTATCCCGTGGTGCGAAAAAAAATGACGCAATGGATTATGCGAATTTCAGCATTTTCAGAGCGTTTATTACAAGGTTTAGATCAACTGGACTGGACCGAAAGCTTGAAAGAAAGTCAGCGTAACTGGATCGGGAAATCGGTTGGGGCAATGGTTCATTTCAATTTATACGGTGAGACTCTGAAAAAAGTAAAAGATGATGGAAGCCTCGCTGAACATCAAAAAAGGATTTCAGTTTTTACTACCCGACCTGATACTATTTTTGGCGTGAGTTTTATGACTTTAGCGCCGGAACATGATTTGGTTAAAAAGATTACAACCCCGCAACAAAAAGAAGAAGTTGAAGCCTATATCGCTGCCAGTGCAAAAAGAAGTGAGCGTGAACGTATGGCCGATGTAAAAAGTATAACCGGTGTATTTACCGGGGCTTATGCCGAGCATCCTTTCACCAAAGAACCGGTACCAATCTGGATTGGGGATTACGTGCTTGCCGGTTATGGAACCGGTGCCGTAATGGCGGTGCCTTGTGGTGACCAGCGGGATTATGATTTTGCAAAACATTTGGAAATTCCTATTCCTAATATTTTTGAAAACACCGATATTTCTGAGGCTGCTTTCTCCGGAAAAGAAGGTACGGTAATCGCGAACTCCGATTTCCTTAGCGGCCTGGAATATAAAGAAGCGCTGCAAAAAGTGATTCTGGAATTAGAAAAAACCGGTCACGGTTACGGAAAAACAAATTATAGATTGCGCGATGCGGTATTTAGCCGCCAGCGTTATTGGGGAGAGCCATTTCCTGTTTATTACGTAAACGGAATGCCGCAAATGATAGATGCCCAGCATTTACCTTTGCGACTTCCCGAAGTTGAAAAATATCTACCTACCGAAACCGGCGAACCGCCATTAGGAAATGCGACTACCTGGGCCTGGGACACAAAATCCCACGAGGTGGTAAGCAATAAGGAGATAGATGATAAAACGGTATTTCCACTGGAATTAAATACTATGCCGGGTTGGGCCGGGAGTTCCTGGTACCTTTTCCGCTATATGGATGCCGGAAACGATAATGAATTTGTTTCTAAAGAAGCTCAAAAATACTGGGAGAACGTCGATTTATATATAGGCGGAAGTGAACACGCCACCGGCCATTTATTGTATTCCCGTTTCTGGACAAAGTTTTTGCATGACCGTGGACAACTTTCGGTAGAAGAACCTTTTAAAAAGTTGATTAACCAGGGGATGATCCTGGGGCAGAGTGCTTTTGTTTATAGACTGGAAGGAGAGAACGTGCTGGTTTCTAAAAGTCTGGTTGGAAAGAATCAGGTTCAGCCTATTCACGTTGATGTTTCTTTAGTTAATCATTCTGATGAATTGGATATTAAAGGTTTTAAAGAATGGCGTCCCGAATTTAAGGATGCTAAATTTTTAAACGAAAAGGATGGTTCTTATATAGTAGGTCGCGAAGTCGAAAAAATGTCTAAATCCAAGTACAACGTGGTAAACCCCGATGATATTTGTGAAGATTACGGAGCTGATACTTTAAGAATGTACGAGATGTTTCTTGGTCCGTTGGAACAGGCAAAACCCTGGAATACCGCTGGAATCACCGGGGTGCATAATTTCCTGAAAAAGCTTTGGAAATTGTATCATAGTGGGGAAAAATTTGAAGTTTCGGAAGAAAAAGCTTCAGCCGATTCTTTGAAAAGTCTGCATAAAACCATTAAAAAGGTTACTGAAGATATCGAGGAATTCAGTTTCAATACTTCGGTTTCTACTTTTATGATTTGTGTAAATGAACTTTCAGCACAAAAATGCAATAGCAGGGAAATCCTGGAGCCGCTAGTGATTTTACTTGCGCCATATGCGCCTCATATTTCAGAAGAACTTTGGAGTAAATTAGGGCATTCAGAATCTGTAGTAACGGCTGAATATCCGGTTTTTGAAGAAAAATATTTGGTAGAAAGCACTAAAAACTACCCGGTTTCTTTCAATGGGAAAATGCGATTTACAATGGTATTGCCACTGGATATGCCAAAAGATGAAATCGAAAAAACCGTGATGGCAGATGAAAGAACTCAGAAACAATTAGACGGAAGAACACCTAAAAAAGTGATTGTAGTTCCAGGTAAAATTGTAAATATTGTAGGTTAAAAGTTTAAAGATTATATAATTTGAAAAATCCGTTTCCTGGTATTGGGGAACGGATTTTTTATTTTGGAACGATTTGTCACTTATCGTCACCCTGAATTTATTTCAGGGTCTAAGTTGTTAGAGGCTGAAACAAGTTCAGTATGACGAGTTATCATGAATGTATTTCTGCGTCAGGTGAAAACCATCACTGCAAACTGCCTACTAAAAACTGCTAACTAAGATACAACTCCACCAAACCTTCTGGAGTAGTTAGATAAATGGTGTTGTTTTCCTTATCTATTTTATCTATAAACTCATCGTTCATAGGGATAAGGATTTGCTTTTCGCCTTTTTGAATTTCAAAGAGAGCCTGTGCAGTACTATCGTTTATAGAAGTGATTTTGCCAATATTACCGTGGGTGGCATCTATTACGTCAAAACCTATAATTTCGTGAAAGTAGAACTGGTCGTCTTCCAGCTCTGGAAGCATAGTAAGTGGAAGATAAGTAAGAGCGCCTACAAGGTCTTCGGCATCCTGCTCGGTTTCAATATCTTCAAATTTAACGCGAAGTAAGGTGCTTTTTTGCAGCGAACTTCTTTCAATAAAAAATGGAACCAGGTTCTCATTATATTCAATGAGCACTGATTCCATTTCTAAATACATTTCGGGAACATCGGTGTCTAATTTAATAAGCACCTCGCCCTTAAAGCTAAATTTACCAACGATTTTACCTAAAAAGAAACATTCGTCTTTAGTCATCGCCAGTTAAGGTTTTAGCCTTTTTTTTCTTCGGTTTTTGCTTCTTCGGCAGTCTCTTGATCAACTTCCTTTTCCACATTAGCCTCAGGTTCACCCTCCTCGGTTACCGCAGCACCTTCGGCTTCAGCAGCAGCGGCCGCTTCGGCTTCTTTTGCTTCAGCTTCACGCTTAGCGTTCACCTCTTTTTCAGCATCAAGAGCTTTCTTTCTAGCTTCTTGTTGTTCTTTGGTTAGGTTATCTTTCTTAGCAGCAATTTTAGCTTCTTTTTCTTCCAACCAGGCTTCGAATTTCTTCTCAGCTTCTTCTTCAGTTAAAGCGCCTTTTTTAACGCCACCTGCAAGGTGTTTTTTAAGTAAAACTCCTTTGTAAGAAAGAATAGCACGAGCAGTGTCTGTTGGCTGCGCACCGTTTTCTAACCATTTTACCGCTCCGTCTACATCTAACTCGATTGTAGCAGGGTTGGTGTTTGGATTGTAGATTCCTAATTTGTCTAAGAATTTACCATCTCTTTTTGAGCGCGCATCTGCGGCTACGATCCAGAAAAAAGGTTTTCCTTTTTTACCGTGTCTTTGTAATCTTAATTTTACTGGCATAAAAATTAATTTGTGGGGTTCCCGACCCCGATTATTAATAAGGCTGCAAAGATACTACATTTTTCTAATTCACAAGGAGTTGGACTTAAAATAAATTTTAGATGCCGGCAGGCTATAAATCACCGAATTTGGGAAGTTTTTAGGTTAAAATAAGACGCTGTTGTTAAAAGCAGTTAATTAGTGCTAAACCTTGTTAAACAGGTTGTTGCTGTAGATTGGGCGCTTTATCTTTATAACTGAATTTATTAAAAAAGCGAAGTGAAGATGAGATATCCTGAAAAAGTTTCAAAAAAATTGAACGCCTTACTTGAAAAGAATTATGATGCCGAGAAAGGCTATAAATATGCTTCTGAAAACTCTCAAAACCCACAGCTTAAAGCTTTTTTTTCTGAAAGGGCTCAAGAACGATACGATTTTGGCCACGAGCTTAAAACTGAAATCCGTGATTTTGGGGAAAATCCCGAAAAAGGTTCCAGTTTAGCCGGTGACGCCCATCGTACGTGGATGAACCTAAAAACAAATTTTTCAGGAAATAAAGATGAAGCTTCGCTTGAAGAAGCAATAAGGGGCGAGAAGGTAGCTGTAGATGAGTATGAAGAGGTTTTAAAAGATCCCGAAATACCGCCAACAACGGCAAATCTATTATTAAAACAAAAGAATGGGATAGTAGCCTCACTCAATAAATTAAAGAGTCTGGAATTAGAAGCCTAATTGTCAATAAAAAATTAATCAACTATGAGAACCAAAGAAGAAATGGGCAATAAGCTCAACGAATTACTTGAAAAGAGTTATGATGCACGAGAAGGCTTTAACGCTGCATCTAAAAATGCAAAAAACAGGAAGCTTCAGGAGTTTTTTAAACAAAAGTCACAGGAGCGGGAAATCTTTATTAAAGAATTAAGGGAAGAGATTACAGGCTATGGCCAGATACCCAAAGAAGATGGTAGTGCAAAAGGAGATATCCACCGCACCTGGATGAAGTTAAAATCTTCTGTAGAGAGTGACAATGATGAAGCTATGCTGGAAGAAAGCTTGCGTGGGGAAAAGGCCGCTTTAGAAGATTATAAAGAAATAACTAAAGAAAAAGATTTACCGCCAAGTTTAAGTTCTAAACTTAACAGGCAGCAACAAAATATACAAAGCAGCATTAATAACGTAAAAGTGTACGAACAGATGTTTGATTGAAGTAGTAGTTTTTAGTGTTCGTATAGACCTCACAACTTACCGGAAACGGTGTTTGTGAGGTTTTTTTATTTATGCAAAATAGGAACTTCTTTTAAGTGAAAAAGTATCGTTAATAAATCCTGAAAAATTAACTTGAGGTTGCGCTAAATTATATGTAATTTTAGCCTCGAAGCAGGTGTTTTTTCTTCTGAAATAAACATCTCATATTCAGCTTAATTCCTAATTTTCGCCGCACATGTACCTTATTTTTGATACCGAAACTACCGGTCTTCCCAAACGCTGGGATGCTCCTTTAACCGATTCTGATAACTGGCCAAGATGTATACAAATTGCCTGGCAGTTACATGATGAAATGGGGCGGCTTGTTGAAAGTCAGGATTATCTGGTAAAGCCCGAAGGTTTCAATATTCCATACGATGCTGAAAAAGTCCACGGAATTTCTACCGAGCTTGCTGCTGAAGAAGGAATCTCTTTAACTGAAATGCTAGAGAAATTCCAGGAAGCGCTGAATAAAACCAAATTTGTAGTAGGGCAAAATGTAGGTTTTGACCTGAATATTATGGGGGCCGAATTCCATAGGGAAGCGATGGAAAATAACCTCCAGGAGTTACCGGTTTTGGATACCTGTACCGAAGTAACCGCACAAATGTGTAAAATCCCCGGTGGGCGTGGCGGGAAATTTAAATTACCCACCTTAACCGAATTACACGAATTTTTATTCGATGAACCTTTTGGCGAAGCCCATAATGCCACTGCCGATGTGGAGGCAACTACCAGGTGTTTTTTAGAATTAGTGCGTCAAAGAGCTTTTACAAAGGAGCAGCTTGATGTACCTGCAGATTATTTTGAGAATTTTTCAGAAGCTAATCCGCAGCCTATAGAGCTTATTGGATTAAAACACATTAACCTTAAAAAGGCCTCCGAAGAAATAAGAAAAAGGCTTCAAAAGCAACAACCTACTTCAGAAATCACTACTGAAGAAATTGAGGAAAACCTTGAAAAGCTTGATGAGGTTCCTTTTTCGCATTTACATAACCATTCACAGTTTTCGGTTTTACAGTCTACAATTAGTATAAAAGATCTTGTAAATGTTGCTGCAGAAAATAATATGCCTGCTGTAGCGCTTACAGATCATGCAAATATGATGGGCGCTTTTCATTTTGTAAAAGAAATTGGCGATTATAATAAAGCAATTAGAGCAAAAAATGAAGAGGCAGTTGCCAATAACGAACCGGCAGAAGCCAGGGAATTAAAAGCTATTGTAGGCTGTGAATTTTTTGTTTGTGAAAATCACGCTGATAAATCCCGAAAGGATAATGGCTACCAGGTAGTAATGTTGGCCAAGAACAAAAGAGGCTATCACAACCTGGCCAAAATGTCTTCTAAAGCTTATACCGATGGGTTTTATTATGTGCCGCGAATTGATAAGGAGATTATAAAGGAGTACAAAGAAGATATTATTGTACTTACCGGTAACCTTTACGGGGAAGTGCCGAGTAAGGTTTTAAATGTTGGAGAAAACCAGGCTGAAGAAGCTTTGCTTTGGTGGAAAGAAGAATTTGGCGAAGATCTTTACATAGAGATCATGCGTCACGACCAGGAAGATGAAAATCGTGTAAATACAGTGCTGGTAGATTTTGCTAAAAAGCATAATGTAAAACTGGTGGCTAGTAATAACACCTATTATTGTGCGAAAGAAGATGCCAACGCCCACGATATTTTATTGTGTATAAAAGACGGCGAGAAGCAGGCGACTCCAATAGGTCGTGGTCGTGGTTACCGTTATGGTTTGCCAAACCAGGAATATTATTTTAAGAGTGGCGAAGAGATGAAAAATCTCTTTAAAGACCTACCTCAGGCCATTAGTAATGTGCAGGAGGTTGTAGATAAGATTGAGCCTTTTGAGCTGGCTCGTGATGTACTTTTACCTGCATTTACCATTCCTGAAGAATTTTTAGTTGAGGAAGATAAAAACGATGGTGGTAAACGAGGGGAGAATGCATACCTGAAACATATCACTTTTGTTGGTGCTAAAGAGCGCTACGGGGAACTCACTCCCGATATTGAAGACCGACTTAATTTTGAGCTTTCGGTTATTGAAAATACCGGTTATCCAGGCTATTTTCTTATTGTAGAAGATTTTATTCGCGAGGCCCGGAATCTGGATGTTTCGGTTGGGCCCGGCCGTGGTTCAGCGGCTGGAAGTGCCGTTGCCTATTGTTTAGGAATTACCAATATAGACCCCATTAAATACGATCTGCTTTTTGAGCGTTTCCTAAATCCCGATCGTGTAAGTATGCCCGATATTGATATTGACTTTGATGATGAAGGTCGAAGCCGGGTTATGGATTATGTAATTCAAAAATATGGTGCTAACCAGGTGGCACAGATCATCACCTACGGAACCATGGCTGCTAAATCTTCCATTCGAGATACCGCCAGGGTGCTGGATCTTCCTTTAGGAGATGCCGATAGGATCTCGAAATTGATCCCTACCATGTCAAAGCTCGGGAAGATCTTTGGAATGGATGAGAAGGAACTCAAAAAGAAATTCAGGAGTGAAGATCTGGAAAAAGTAAACGAACTTTTAAATATAGCTGAAGGGGATGACCTGGAAGCACAAACAGTAAACCAGGCGAGAATTCTTGAAGGCTCGGTTAGGAATACCGGGATTCACGCTTGTGGGGTGATTATTACTCCGGGAGATATTACTAATTATGTGCCGGTTTCGGTAGCAAAGGATTCCGATCTTTATGTTACACAGTTTGATAACTCGGTTGTAGAAAGCGCCGGACTACTAAAAATGGACTTTTTGGGGTTAAAGACGTTAACCTTGATTAAAGATACGGTTCAAATTGTAAAAGGCAGGCATAATATAGATTTGGTGCCCGATGAATTTCCGTTAGATGATGAAGAGACTTACAAGCTTTTCCAACGTGGGGAAACGGTAGGGATTTTTCAATATGAATCGCCGGGAATGCAGAAGCATATGAAAGATCTTAAGCCAACGGTTTTTGATGATCTTATTGCTATGAATGCATTGTACCGTCCCGGGCCAATGGAATATATCCCGAGTTTTATTGCCCGAAAGCACGGCGACGAGGAAATTGCCTACGATTTACCTGAAATGGAAGAATACCTCCAGGAAACCTACGGAATTACGGTTTACCAGGAGCAGGTGATGTTACTTTCGCAAAAGCTGGCCGGCTTTAGTAAAGGTGAAGCCGATGTTTTACGTAAAGCGATGGGTAAAAAGATCTTCGCTTTGCTGGAGCAATTAAAGCCAAAATTTTTGGATGGTGGTGAAGCAAAAGGTCATCCAAGAGATGTTTTAGAGAAGATTTGGAAAGACTGGGAAGCTTTTGCAGCTTATGCTTTTAATAAATCTCACTCTACCTGTTATGCCTGGATTGCTTACCAAACCGCCTATTTAAAAGCGCATTATCCTGCGGAATATATGGCAGCGGTGCTTTCTAATAATATGAACGACATTAAGCAGGTTACTTTCTTTATGGAAGAATGTAAGCGAATGAAGCTTGACGTGTTGGGGCCAGATGTGAATGAATCTTTTTATAAGTTTTCGGTAAATAAAGATTATGCCGTTCGTTTTGGAATGGGCGCTATAAAAGGTGTGGGTTCCGGTGCGGTTGCTACTATTGTAGAAAACCGAAGAACAGAAGCTGGACCATATAAATCTATTTTTGATATGGCGAAACGTATCGATTTGCGTTCGGCTAATAAAAAAGCTTTTGAAAATCTTGCTTTAGCGGGCGGTTTCGACGGATTTGGAGATACACACCGTGCGCAATATTTTCACGATGATGGCGGCGGAATTACCTTCTTGGAGAAAGTGATAAAATATGCTGCAAAATTCCAGGAAAATGAAAACTCTTCCCAGGTCAGTTTATTTGGGGAAGCCAGTGAGGTCCAAATTCCCGAACCTGTTGTGCCGCCTTGTGAAGAGTGGGGCACTATGGAAAAACTGAGAAGAGAACGGGAAGTGGTAGGAATCTACATTTCGGGTCACCCGCTGGACGATTTTAGGTATGAGATGGATTATTTCTGTAACTCCAAATTGGGAGAATTTAATGATTTGGAAAGATGCGTAAACCGTGACCTAACTTTTGGGGGTGTGATTAGTGATGTGCAGCACAGGGTTTCAAAAATGGGTAAAGGCTGGGCGATGTTTTCGGTTGAAGATTATACCGATACCTATGAGTTTAGGATGTTTGGAGAGGAATATTTAAAATTCAGACATTTTTTGGTGCCGAATTCTTTTGTGCATATCAAGATCTTTGTAAAAGAAGGCTGGACCAATAAAGAAACCGGTAAAAAGGGAGAGCCAAGAATTCAGTTCAATAACATTTATTTGCTGCACGATGTGATGGATCAATTTGCGAAAAAGCTAACGATTCAACTGGATATTGCCGATCTGCACGAGGAGAAAATCAATTGGTTTAAAGATGTTTTTAGAACCCACAGAGGTGACCATAAACTGAATTTTGTGGTTTATGAAATGAAAGAACAGGTGAAATTACATATGCCGAGCAAGAAACAAAAAGTAAAAATATCACAAGAGCTTTTACATACTTTGGAAGATGAACAGGTAATGTATAAGTTGAATTGATTTCAGTTGGCAGTTTTTCAGTAGCAGTATGCAGTAATATGTTTTTTAAGGCCACGAATGCACGAATATTTATTTTTCACTGCTCACTGCTCACTGCCAACTAGAAACTGATTTTTCCGGTTAGGTATTGAAGCAAGCTACCGTGTAGCGCTGAAAGCCCGACCCCGCGCTACGAGCGTGGGGAAACCGCCAAATAAACGAGTTGAATAAGCGTATAATTAAATACAATATCGCTTGTGTAAGGAAAGCAAAAATATTTGACTAATTTTACACTTTAATGATAATAACAGAAATTAAAAATAGATAATTATGGCTATTGAAATAACTGATGCGAATTTTGAAGAGCAGGTACTAAAAAGTGACAAACCTGTAATGGTAGACTTTTGGGCTGCATGGTGTGGACCTTGTAGAATGGTAGGACCAATTATTGAGGAAATTAGTACTGAATATGACGGGAAAGCCGTTGTAGGAAAACTAGATGTTGATGCTAACCAGGAGTTTGCTGCGAAATACGGAGTGAGAAATATCCCAACCGTGCTTATTTTTCAAAATGGAGAAGTAGTAGGCCGCCAGGTAGGTGTTGCACCAAAAAATACTTATGCTGAGGCTTTAGACGAATTGCTATAAATTTTAGCATTTTATATAATTTGAAAACCCGGTCTTGTACCGGGTTTTTTATTGCCGGTTTTTTAGTTTTAAAACAGCGGCTTTTATTTATCTTAGTACAGGATGGATTTAAAGGAAGAAATATATAGTTCGGCGGCGGGGTTTACCCAGTTAGAACTTTTGGCGAAACAGGTGGTAGAAGGTTATATTTCGGGAATTCACAAGAGTCCGTTTCACGGGTTTTCTGCGGAATTTGCCGAACATAAGATTTATAATAACGGCGAAAGCACCAAACATATAGACTGGAAGCTTTTTGCCAAAACCGATAAACTCTACACAAAACGCTACGAAGAAGAAACCAATTTGCGTTGCCATTTTATAATGGATAATTCGGCTTCGATGCATTATCCTGAGGTGAAGAAATTTTCGGCAGACTCACTTAATAAAGTCGGTTTTTCGGTATTATCTATCGCCAGTATTATGCAGATTTTAAAACGCCAGCGAGATGCTGTGGGTCTTAGCATATATAGTGATGAATTTGAGTTTTACGCGCCTGAAAAAGGCAGCGATCGCCATCAGCATATGTTACTGGATGCGCTTAATAAAAGTCTTGAAAAGAAAACAACTCATAAAGCAACTAAAACTTACACTTTTCTACATCAAATTGCCGAAAAGTTAAAACGCCGTTCCCTGGTGTTTTTGTTTACCGATATGTTCCAGGCCGATACCGAAGAAGCAGCACTTTTTGAAGCTTTGCGGCATTTAAAATACAATAGGCACGAAGTTGTTTTGTTTCACGTAATGGATAAAAAGCGGGAATTAGAATTTGACTTTGAAAATATCCCGAAACGATTTACCGACGTGGAAACCGGGGCCGAAATAGATCTTTATTCTGAAAATATTCAAGAAAGTTATCAAAAGGCGGTACAAAAATATGTTGCTGACCTGAAATTAGAATGCGCTAAATACAAGATTAATTATGTAGAAGCGGATATTAATAAAAACTTCGATAAAATTTTGACAACCTATTTTGTTGAAAGACAAAAGTTTGCCTAATGGTATAAAAATAATGCTGAAAAAATTTTAAAAAAAGGTTTGTGTAATAATAAAACAGATGTATATTTGCACTCGCAATAAAGCAACGGTCTGGTAGTTCAGTTGGTTAGAATACCTGCCTGTCACGCAGGGGGTCGCGAGTTCGAGTCTCGTCCAGACCGCTTTTAAAGCACCAAAATATCCCAAAAAGCCTCAAAATCAATGATTTAGAGGCTTTTTTTATTCCCGAATATATCAAAATATCACAAAAAATGCTAAATGATTGGTGCTGAATTCGGTGCGTCTTTTTCTCGAACAAAAAGACGCACCGAATTTATCATAAAGCACTGTTAATGAATAGGTTGCGTAGATTCTTTAACACTTTTAAGCCTTCTTCTTTTGTATCTTTCGGTGAGCATTTTAAAAGACGCACCTATGTCAACATTATTAAATATTCTATTTTTCCCGAAAAAAGGGAGATCTACACTGGATGGAGAAGCAATTTTATATTGTAGAATTACCTACAGAGGTAAAAGAGCCGAATTTAGTACCAGCCGAAAGATTAATCTTAAGTTATGGATTAATAAAAGCGGGAAAGCCAGGGGTACTTCCGAAGAAGCAAAAGTGGTGAACCGATATATAGATCATATCCGGTCTTCACTTTATGATATTCACGACCGACTTTTAAGAGATAATAAGCGTGTTTCAGCTTCACTCATAAAGGATATCTATTTTGGCAAGGAGGAGAAGCAGTATATGCTAGTAGAAATTTTTCAGGAGCATAATGATGATATGGAAAAACTAATCGGAAAAGGATATACCAAAGGAACTTTGCAAAGATATAATGCCTGTAAAAAGCATATCGAGGATTACCTTGCTTTTCGGTATAAAACAAAAGACATGCCCGTTGAAGATGTAGACCACCAATTTATTGTTGGGTTTAATCATTATTTAAAATCGGATAAAGACTGTGCTCACAATACGGCCCAAAAGTATATCGTAAATTTTAAAAAGATCATTCGTATCGCTTATGCTAATCAATGGATAGAAAAAGACCCCTTTTTCCATTGGAAAGGGAGTTGGAAACCTTCTGAACGTAAGTTTCTTACGGATATTGAACTTCAGAATTTGGTGGAACAGTATTTTGAAATTCCGCGCCTGGATCGAATGAGGGATATTTTCGTCTTTTGCTGCTATACCGGTCTATCATTCTCTGATGTAGAAAAATTGAGCGCAAATGATATCGTTTTGGATTCAAAAGGTAAGCAATGGATAAAAACCAAAAGACAAAAAACCAAATCACTAAGCAGTGTACCTTTGCTTGATATTCCAAAAGCAATACTTGAGAAATATGCAGACCATCCCAAGGTAAAAATGGGGAAAGTAGTTTTGCCGGTTTATTCCAATCAAAAATATAATGCTTATTTGAAGGAAATAGCCAGCGTTTGCGGTATTAAAAAGAACCTTACCACACATTTAGCCCGTCATACATTTGCCACGACCGTAACACTATCTAAAGGTGTTCCTATAGAGTCTGTAAGCAAGATGTTAGGACATAGGTCTCTTAAGACCACACAGATTTATGCCAAAGTTTTAGATGAGAAGGTAGAAAAAGATATGGAAAAGTTGCAGGAGCAACTTAGAAAGGAGCAAGAAAAGAAGAAAAATAAAGAGAAGCCAGGTGAGGAATGAATTTTAATACAATGATCGAGCAATCTTTAATTTATTGAAATAAGCAATATAGGGATAATATTTTATTCTAACCGGATTAAATAGAGCTCCTATAAAAACATCTTTTCCAGTACATCTCCTACGTAATAGGCAAGAAAAGCTGCAATTCCGCCTAATAATAAGGTTTCGAGAATTCCTATAATTACATTTTTTTCGGTTACCAAACTTTTTAGTGCTCCTACAATTGAAAGTGCAACTGCGGTAAGAATACATGAATAAATAAAAAGTTGAGAATTTATGTTGGAGGTATCATCACTCATAAATACATAAGAAAGTAGAGGAACGGCTCCCACTACTATAAAACTTATAAAGGTGACTCCAGCTGTTTTATACGGAGTTTTTTCACCTCTTACCATATCAAGCTTCTCTTTCATCATAGTATCTACCCACACATCCTTGTCAGCTGTTATTACTTCTACAACCTGCTCCAGTAACTCACCACTAAAGCCCTTCGCGCTATAGATCTCCCTTATTTCCTGAACTTCCTTTTCTCTTAAATTTTCAATTTCCCAATATTCAAACTGCCTGTGTTTATCAAAGTTATCTTTCTCGGCCTTGGTAGAGAAAAAATTACCTACAGACATAGAAAAGCCATCAGCAATTAAATTAGCTAACCCCAGGATGATCACTACTGAAATCCCAAGGCTAGCACCTTCGGCTCCGGCTACGACAGCGAAGGTTGTAATTGCTCCATCTATACCTCCATAGACAAATTCACCTATATATTCCTTATTGAAAAATAATTTTTTCCCACCTGAATGAAGAACCGCTTCATTTTCTGGAGATTGATTTGGTGGTTTGTTATCTAACATACGACTTCATGTGAATATTAAAGTTAATAGAAAAAGATTAGAATAATCAAGCTAATTGAAGATTAAAAGATTTAGACTATAAATGTATTAAGGGATATTTTTTAAAAACAAAATTTACTGTTTATAATTTGTTTAAATTCTTCTTACAACTAAGTTTAAATTAATAACTTTCATATATTTGAAATTAATTCTGGCGCTTCGTTCAGTAACGGTTGTATCTTTATAAAATGAATGCTATCCTTTCCATTGGTCTGTCTATGCTGTTTTTATTCCAGGGATTTACTCTAAACCTTAAGGATTTAGCGCAAATCGGGGATTTAGTAGAACACGTGAATTTTCATGCTAATACCTACGGAGATAGTTTTGAAACTTTTCTTTCTAAACATTATGGCGAATTAAAAGAGAAGCACGCGAAAGATAATCAGGAGGAAGAAGATGAGCATGAAAAACTTCCATTTAGCCACCAATTTAATATTCAGAATTTTATAGTTTTTGTTCACTTACCTAATGATAATTTTTGTTCTAAGGTCATTTTAGGTTCAACTACTCCATCAATCTTTTTTTATTCAGAATCTTACTCTTCTATTAGAGAATCTAAGATTTTTCAGCCTCCTCGATTAGCAGCATAAAATTTTAGTTTTTAAAATTCTTATCTGCAAGATGTTTCTTGTGGTTCATTTGTTTTATACGCAATTTTATGCTTTCAAAAATTATAAAGTTCAGTTTGGAGAACAAACTTATTGTTCTTCTGTTTACCCTGTTTATTGCGGGCTATGGTGTTTATACGCTCACTCAAATTCCTATTGGAGCTGTTCCTGATATCACCAATAACCAGGTACAGGTAATAACGACTTCCCAGAATCTTTCTACACAGGATATGGAGCAATTCATCACCTATCCTGTAGAGCTTGAAATGGCAAATTTACCTGGAGTAAAAGAAATACGTTCGGTTTCAAAATTTGGGCTTTCGGTAGTTACCATTGTTTTTGAAGATAATATGGGAACTTATTTACCACGGCAATTAATTGCCGAGAAAATTAAATCAGCTTCCCAGAATATTCCAGAAGGTTTTGGAACTCCTGAAATGGGACCTATAACCACAGGGTTGGGAGAGATATATCAATACATTCTTGATACAAAACCTGGTTACGAAAACCGGTATTCTGCTATGGAGCTTCGTACCATGCAGGACTGGATTGTAAGACGTCAACTTTCCGGCATCCCCGGCGTGGTAGAGGTGAATAGCTGGGGAGGAAAACTTAAACAATATGAGGTAGCCATAAATACAGAAAAGCTTATGGCTATAAACATAAGTACAACCGATGTTTTCACGGCTCTTGAAAAGAATAATAGCGTAGCAGGTGGTGGATATATCGAAAAGGTTAACCAAGCTTATTTTATTCGGGGAGAAGGACTTGTTACATCGCTGGAAGACATTGAGAACATCGTAGTAACAAGAATAGGAAGTAATCCTGTTTATATAAAAGATATTGCCAAGGTAGGTTTTGGTAATGCCATCCGCTATGGTGCCATTACCGCCAATGGGGAGGGTGAAAAGGTACTGGGCCAGGTAATGATGCTTAAAGACGCAAACTCGAATAAAGTAATTGAAGCAGTGAAGGAGCGGGTAGATATCATTTCGGAAAATTTACCGGAAGGTGTTTATATTAATGGTTTCCTTGACAGGAGTGTGCTTATTGGTAAAACCACTTTTACTATTGCTGAGAACCTAATACTCGGTTGTCTTATTGTAATATTTGTGGTGGTTCTTTTACTGGGTAATTTCAGATCGGGACTGGTTGTAGCATCAGTCATTCCGCTCTGTCTTTTATTTGCTCTTGCCCTTATGTACATTTTCGGGGTAGATGCCAATTTGATGAGTTTGGGAGCTATAGATTTTGGAATAATAATAGATGGGGCCGTAATAATTGTAGAATTTATAGCATTTAAAATTACTGCCAAAAAAGGTGAACTTCAAAATCTTCAGAAACAAGAAAGAAGGCTTGTAAAAGATAAGATAACTTTTTCGGGAGCTTCAAAGATGATGAATTCAGCGGTTTTCGGTCAACTAATAATACTAATAGTTTTTATACCTATTCTTTCCCTTAGCGGGGTAGAAGGTAAGATGTTTAAACCTATGGCTCTTACTTTTAGTTTTGCCCTTATAGGGGCTATGATCCTTTGCTTTACGTACGTGCCGGTTATGTCTTCTTTATTTTTAAAACCATCTAATTTATCAGATAAAAATCTTTCTGTCCGCTTAATGCGTTTCTTAACCCGGGTATATGATCCTGCTATCCGTTTTGCTCTTAATGCCAAAAAACTGGTACTGGTTCTTGCTTTACTAATACTGGCAATTTCCATATATATTTTCAATAGTATGGGAGGAGAATTTGTACCTACATTAGATGAGGGGGATTTTGTAATTCAACCTGTTCTAAAGACGGGAACATCGCTTAGTGAAACTATTAAATTGACTACTCAAATTGAGAATATACTTCTGGATAATTTCCCAGAAGTAGATCAGGTGGTTACCCGAATAGGTGCCGCAGAAGTGCCAACAGATCCTATGTCTATGGAAGAAAGTGATGTGATCATTACTTTAAAGCCAAAAGGAGAATGGGTAAGTGCAGAAAGTAAAGATGAACTGGCAGGTAAATTTAAAGAAGCTCTTTCCGTAATCCCGGGTATGGGGGTGGAATTTACACAGCCCATTGAAATGCGGTTTAATGAGTTGATAACTGGAGTTCGTGCCGATATTGCAATTAAAATCTTTGGAGAAGATCTTAGTGTTTTAGGTACTAAAGCTAACGAGATAGAAAAGCTAATAAGCAATGTAGAAGGAGCAGCAGATATAACCGTAGAAAAAATTGAAGGCCTTCCCCAAATGAATGTCAAATATAACCGGTCTAAAATTGCTAGATACGGGCTGAATATAGCAGATCTTAATGATCTGGTAAGTATGGGATTTTCTGGTAAAACTGTGGGTAATGTTTTTGAAGGTGAAAAAAGATTTGACCTGGTAGTAAGACTGGAGCAAGGCAAAAGAAAAGATCTTGAAAGCCTGCAAAACTTATATGTTGATTCTCCTTCAGGAGATAAAATACCCTTACGGGAATTGGCCGATATCTCATACCAAACCGGTGCTGCTAAAATTTCCAGAGATGATACCCGTCGCAGGATTGTTGTAGGGGTAAACGTTCGTAATCGTGATTTGCAATCGGTGGTAGATGATATACAACTACTTATCAATAATAATATTGAGTTACCCGTAGGTTATAACATCGCTTATGGTGGCCAATTTGAAAATCTTGAAAGTGCCAGGAAAAGACTACTTATAGCCGTTCCTATCGCACTTATTTTAATTTTTATTCTGCTTTATTTCGCCTTTAAATCGGTTAAGGAAGCACTTATAATTTATTCAGCAATACCATTGGCTTCAGTTGGCGGAATTCTACTTTTATGGAGTCGGGATATGCCTTTTAGTATTTCCGCAGGGGTAGGTTTTATAGCCTTGTTTGGAATTGCAGTGTTAAATGGAATTGTTCTTATAGAACATTTTAAAGAATTAAAAAAAGAAGGTATGCCACATAATAATGATCTTATAATCTCAGGAGCAAAAGACAGGTTGCGTGCGGTACTTTTAACAGCCTCGGCCGCTGCCCTGGGTTTTCTTCCTATGGCGGTTTCTTCAAATGTTGGAGCTGAAGTGCAAAGACCATTAGCAACCGTAGTGATAGGAGGTTTGGTGTCAGCTACTTTACTTACTCTCATAGTACTGCCGGTTTTATATTCCATTTTTGGAAATAATACCCGTATAAAACCCGGTAAAAATAAACCTATAGGAGGAACAATGCTGATATTACTATTAATTAGTATACCCGGTTTCACCCAGGAAAAAGACCTGAATTTTGAACAAATAAAACAACTTGCCAGGCAGAATAACGCAGGTTTAAAAGCATCTAAGCTTAGTACAAAAGAAGCTGAAGCCATGATAAACACGGCCTTCGATTTTAGTAATACTGAAGTTTATTATCATTACGATCAAAATAATCTGGCTGTAAACAATGAACCTCTAGAGGTATGGGGTGTACAACAGGATTTCTCTTTTCCTACAGTGTATACTTCAGCCCGGAGACGTAATAAAGCAGAGTATAATCTCCAAAACCTGAGTTACGAACTTACCGAAATGGAGTTTGAAGGTGCGTTGGCTTCAGCATATTACCGCTTACAGTATGAGATGGAGCGGCAACAGGTATATGCTTATTTAGATAGTATTTATAAACATTTTTCCCATTCAGCTACCAGGCGCTTTGAACTGGGAGAAACAAATTATTTAGAGAAGATTACGGCTCAGGCAAAACAACGGGAATTACAAACAAGGTATGAACAGGCGGGAGAAGTTGTTATTATTGCCAGGCAGCACCTTCAAAGATTGGTACAGGCAAATGAATCATTAGATGTAGCCAAAATTGAACTGCCAAAATTGGAAATTAAAAATATAGGAGTTGAGGAGCACCTGGTTTTAGATTACCATAAGGCAAGAATTTCGCTCTTTGAAGCTGATGCTAGTTATCGGAAACAGCAATTATTACCCGATATAAGTCTTAACTATTTCACTGGCACTAATTCCAGACTAAATAATTATTTATTTGGATACCAGGTAGGACTTAAAATACCAATTTTATTTACAGGTAAAGCCGCGCGTATAAAATCTAGCGACATTGCAGAGGAGCGAGCTTTACAAGAAGCTGAAGATGCTAAGGTTTTCCTGAAATCAAAATACCTAACCTTAAGTGCCGATCTTAGGAAATACAGTCACGCGTTATCTTATTATGAAAATGAAGGGAATGATCTTTCAGCAGAGATTCTTAAAACTGCTAATTCCAGTTATCAAAACGGAGAAATCGATTTCCTGGAATACATTCAAAGTCTTGAAAGTGCCAATCAAATTCTCTTATCCTATTTAGAGAATCTCAATGCCTATAATCAAACTGTAATTGCCATTAATTATTTAATACCCCAGGAATGAAAAATCTCAATTTTACATTATTTATCCTTTTTTCCATTTTAATCCTTAGCTGTAAGAATGCTGAAGAGAATAAAGATCAGGCTAAAAAGCTTGGTTCCAATGAAGTCATTGTTACGCCAAGTCAATTCAGCAGTAACCAAATGCAACTGGGTAATCTCGTGGAAAAAAGCTTCCCTGAAGTGGTGAAAACTACTGGAGAAATAGATGTGCCACCAGAAAGCCGGGTGGCAATAAATGCTTTTATAGGAGGATATGTAAAACGTATCCCGCTATTGATTGGAGATGAAGTTAAAATTGGTCAGGCATTGGTTACATTAGAGAATCCTGAGTATATAGAAATCCAGCAAGAGTACCTGGAAGTAGCAGAACAACTAAATTATCTTAAAGCAGATTTTGAAAGACAGGAAACCTTACTAGAGGAAAAAATAACTTCAGAAAAAAAATTCCTGCAGGCAGAAAGCGATTTTAGAAAAAACCTTGCCAGATATAATGGTTTAAAGCAGAAATTAAAAATGCTTAATATTAATCCTACCAGGGTGGAGGAGGGCAATATAACTTCAGAAGTTACAATCTATTCCACAATTAACGGAAGGGTCACCAATTTAGGTATAAGTAGGGGTATGTTTGTTTCTCCGACAGATCGTATAATGGAGGTCATTGATAAAGAGCATATGCACCTTGAGCTAATTGCTTTTGAAAAAGATATTTTAAAAATTAAAGAAGGTCAGGATATAACTTTCAGGATTCCTGAGTCGTCTTCTGAATCTTTTAATGCTAAAATCTATCTGGTAGGAACAACAATTGAGAGGGATAGCAGGACTTTAAAAATACATGGCGATTTGCCAGATAGTTTAGTTGATCAATTTTCTGTGGGAATGTTTGTAGAAGCAGATATATTAACCAATAAATCTACTCAGTTTGCATTACCAGAAGAGGCTGTCATAACCCAGGACGAAATTTCGTATGTACTTAGATTGGAAGAAGAAAATGAAGATGGGTATACTTTTAGAAAACAATCCGTAAATGTTATAAATACGTTTGAAGGATTTATTGGAATCGCTAATGAACCCGGGTTCACAAAAAAGGACCGCTTTTTAGTAAAGGGAGGTTTTAGACTTATTGATTAACTGGATTTTTAGCGCTTTGTGAACCAGTTAATAATTGATCATCAAGAATTTTTCTAAATCCATGAATCCCAAGCTAAAGGACTTATGTGTGATTTTTTTGATGACATTAAATTTGATGCTAGTTGTAATATTTTGATAATATAAAACTTAAAAATCAGCCTTCAGGATCACAGAATCGATTAAAAGAAACTAAATAAAATGATAGCTTTTTTATCATTTACTTTTTTCATCTGGAGCATTTTCCTTTTGGACGTCAAAAAAGAACGGAAAAGTAGAAAAGAATGATAATTTCCGTTCTTTAACTTCATTTACTTCTTTCAGCGCCTTCGCATTACCTTTTGATGCACAGTATTTTCACGTTTTGAAATTATAGAGGAGCTATAAATAGCCCTGCGGTTTATGCGCTCCGGGTAATTTCAAAGCTTGTTCCTTAAGCAGCAAAAGGGAAGGCGATATCCAAGAGGTTTTAAAAGAAATAGAGCTAAAATTTTGATTGGTAAAGTAATTGTAGAAATCGGGATGAGTATTGTCTTCCTCATAGTCCCTTATTCGATTTTCGTAGTTATTTTTGGGATCTGCAGCTTCCATTAGAGATTCCAAAATGCCTAAAGTGGGGTTTACTTTATTCTTCTCTATATCTTTCAAAATTGCGATAACTGCATTTATTCTTTTTTTGACTAGGTTTTCCGGAGTCTGCATTTTTGGACCCATGAGTTCATTGGGAGAAATACTATTCAAAAAATTCGACCATCGATAATAGTGTCATTGATTGAGATTTAGATAAAGCCCGGCTGACCCTTCTAAACTTTTTGGCTACGGAAGTCTTGATCTTAAGAGTCTCGAACTTCTCTTTTTTTATATTCTTCATCCATTTTTTAGTAAAATTTCTACCATTTTTCAATGGGTTTCAAGGGTTTTTAGTAATAAAACAGCTTATTTTTAATTATGACCCTTGAATGAAATTACTTAAATAACTGATAAGCAGTTGTTTGTATTTTGAAAGGTAATTCTTAACGTGGCTCTGCCCGTTACCCTCTTGCTCTACCTTTTCGTCCCACAGGGACAAAAGCTTCGACTATTAAATTGAATTTAATACCACTTTAAATATTTAAAAACTACATCCTGTTTTTTATGATTTGAAAAGAAAAACTTTGAAGTTAATTATATCGATAGGAAAGAATTATTGAGAAGAAACTTCAATATATTTTTAATGCTGTTTTAATTTACTTTCAAAATAAATATTTCCTTTTACTGAAGAAATACGATTTCCCAGGGTGTCGTTTCCTGATTTAGGACTCGTTATTTGAACCAGCTCGTTATCGGATTATTGAAATAATGGTTTTTTTGTTTTTATTGAGATAATATCCGGTACTCCTAAAGATAGTTTTGAAGATTTAGGCTACCTAAAAGTTATTATATAGGGAGTTAAAGGAAATGAATGCACAAAATGTACAACTTTGTTAGAATTACCGAAATCGGTGAGGACGAAATACAGTGTGTCTAAATCATTCGCAGTATAATTCTTAACCTACATAGATAAAATATAAGATATATTCAATTTTGAGAGTCTAATGAAAATATCGTATTTTGCTATTATTAACTTTAGTATACGAGCAGCTCAATGGGAACAGTGGATAGGCATCAAATAATTATTGAAAAAATTAATAAAGATGGACAAGTAAAGGTTCAGGACTTATGTGATGAATTTGATGTATCTTCTGTAACAGTGCGGAAAGATTTAAAATTTCTCGAAGAAAAAGGGTTGCTTTACAGAATGCATGGGGGAGCGACACATACTAACCCTTATACTACCGATAGACATGTGAATGAAAAGGAGAAAATTCATCTTTCAGAAAAAATGGGAATTGGTGAAGTTGCAGCGAAAATGGTTACTGCGAATGATTCTATCTTAATAGCTTCCGGTACTACAGTTCTGTCTTTAGCTAAGAACATAAAGCCTCTTGAAAATCTAACCGTTATAACCCCCGCTTTAAATGTAGCCCTGGAATTAAATCAACATAAAGAAATTGAAGTAATTCAACTGGGAGGTATACTTCGTAAACGCTCTTCTTCGGTGACAGGTTTATATGCTGAAAATAACCTCTCTGATTTTTCTTGTTCTAAGTTATTCCTGGGAGTTGATGGAATTGATCTGGAATTTGGACTTACTACTGCGAATATGATGGAAGCGAGACTTAATAGAGAAATGATAAAAGTATCTCAAAAAACAGTTGTGCTTGCTGATTCCACGAAGTTTGGTAAACGGGGCTTTGGTAGAATCTGTGGTTTTGATAGTATTGATGAAATTATTACTGATACTGGGATTTCTAAGTTTACAAGAGAGGCCCTGGAGGAACATGGAATTAAAATCACGATTGTTTAATATCTCTTCAGTTTTCAGAATAATTTTATCTACCGCGTTTATTGCGCGTCGCTATCACTTATTTCTTTTTTTTTATAGAAGATGACTCCTTGTGTGTTTATTACCCTAGAAATGGAAATCAATTTGAAGTCTATATAACGTTCGGTTGGTAATGCTGTGGTCCATATCGTTCAAACTAATATCAGTTTGAATTTTGAGTTTATGGTTTATGATATATTTGGATAACCCTATGGTGTATTGGTTCTCAATGTTATTTGGAAGCTGGAATTTTCGATCAATATGGGTAACTCGTCCTACCAATTCATAATTATTGTCAAGTAAATACCCAATTTGAAAGTTTATTCCGGTACCCTCGTTAACCTTATCTCCAGTTGGAGTTCCATTGGAGTTTAGGGCTATTGGACTTTCTGCATTCCTTTTAGCATACTCGCCCATAATTGATAAGCCTCTATATTTAAACATTGCATCAACAAAATAGGTGTTTATATCTGTCTCGTGGAATCCATAATCTGTACGCATATAGTTGCCCATATTAGAGCGATTTCTTACTGCATTATTGTTGTGGTCAAATGTAAATCCTACTGCAAGTTTTGGGGATTTATATCGATCTAAATCTGCCTGTTCATACGCATTAAAATTCCCGAAGGGAAATAATTCCAGTCTTCCGGTGTATTGAAAACCTCCCAGATTTCCCGAAATAATATTTCGTCCTTCACCCTGAGAAAAACTTATAGCTTTTTTTATTAGAATATTTTCTCCCAGTTGATGAGAATGATGTAATTGCACACCTATATCCCGATCTATGTTATATCGGCTATTTAAAAGAGAGCGATCTACTAATTGCAAATCTCCTGATGAAATAACCCTTTCCCTGTTACCGGGCAGTTTAGTCTGGCCAGCCCATAATACGAAATTTTTATAGAAGTTCCACTTTAGCACGGCATCCAGAATATATCGAGGAGCATTGCCTGTAAATTCATTACCTCCAGAAATATCTCTATTTGAAAGCCCTAGTTCGATTTTATATTCAAGCTTGGGAGAATATGCAAAGCCTTCAAATTTTAATCTTGCTCTTCTAATTAGCATATTCGTTTCTCCAGAAGTGGAGGTGTCATCCTCCGTGAAGGTCCACCGAGAAGAAAATAGCGTCTGGAACCTAGTAGCAAATTTTAGGCTATATGAACTATCTTTTGCAACTACATTAATAAGGCCATTGCCAAAAGTGGATTCTGTAATTTCTTGCGATTTTGCAGATAATCCAAGAAAACATAATAAAACAATTGTACAACATCTTAGTTTTGGTTTCATTCTGGTTTTTTTTATAGAATTTTAAAACTGTACTTTTTTCTTTTCAGAACTTGAATTATTTGCGGATTTTTTTCAATTAAAGACTTGTATTCTTCCTTTTGTTTTTATTAGAGTGATTATCCGTGCTACCAACTGAATAGGCCTGTTCAAATATTGCAAACCTTTTTAGAATCTTTAAGTTTTGTTAAAGAATTATCTATTTCTAAGCCATTTGGAAAGGTTTCTATATTCATTCATTAATATTTTAAATGATAAAATGGTATCAAAAATAACAAATAAAAATAAAAAATGAACTTTTTTTGGTTTTAATTTGTTTTCTTTTGTTTTTATTTTTTACATTTGATTATGTTAACCTAATGTGAATAAATGATTTAGTGGGAACATTTTCTGGTTTACGATATCGTTTTCGCCTTACGTGGTGCGGCGTAGACAAGAGCTAGCTAACATAAAATTAATAAAAGGGCAACTTTCAATTAAGGGAAGAAGTGAAAACTAAACCAAATATTTGCAAACCTAACTATGAAATATAATCCAAAAATTATGAAACAAATTTTAAAACGATTAATGTTACTAACCTTCGTTCTTGGTGGGTGGGTTATACATGCTCAGGAAAGACAGGTTTCCGGGGTGGTGTCTGATGAAATAGGGATGCCTATACCTGGTGTTACTGTTCAGGAAAAAGGAACCTCTAATGGAACCGTTACAGATTTTGATGGAGAATTTTCTCTATCAGTTTCTGATAGCAATAATACTATTTTGGTTTTTTCCTTTTTAGGTTATGAATCTAAAGAAGTTAATATTGGATCTCAATCTGCATTTAATATTACCCTGGAAGAAGATTCAGAAAGTTTAGATGAGGTAGTAGTTGTGGGTTATGGAACACAAAGGGAGGAGAATCTAGTAGGTTCGGTTAGTACTGCAGATTTGGGTAACATCGAAACTCGACCATCAGCCGATATTGCAAGTTCTTTGCAAGGAGCAGTGCCAGGATTAAATATTCGTTCGGCATCCGGTGGTGATCCCTCAACAACTCCAGAGATTAATATTCGGGGTTTTAATTCTATAAATGGTGGGTCTCCGCTTGTTATAATTGACGGGATTGAAGGTGATCTCGCAAATATAAACCCTAACGACATAGAGAGCGTAACGGTATTAAAAGATGCTGGTGCAGCGGCTATTTATGGAGCAAGAGGTTCATTTGGTGTAGTATTAATAACTACAAAATCCGGAAAAGAAGGTGAGTTTAACGTGGAATACTCCAATAATATTGGTTTTACAACAAATACTACCCGAACCGATTTCGTTACTAACCCATATACATATGCTAAATGGGTTGACGATGCTATAGGTTCTTATCATAGTGGCTGTTACGTGTGTTATGAAGACGAAGATTGGGAGATTGCTCAACAAGTGGGTAATGGTGAGCGTGAACCTTTTTATGAACAACAACCTGACGGGACCTATAAATTCTTTGGAAACACAGATTTTTACGATGTCTTATTTAAAGATCGTAGATCCCACCAGATAAATAACATTTCTGTTTCGGGTGGTTCTGAAAAATTACGAGGAGTGATTTCTGGAAGAACCTATGAAAGAGAAAAAATTCAAAATATCCAGGATGCGGAAATGAAACGGTACAATCTCCAGCTTAAATTGACTGCTAAGCCTTATAAGTGGTTAGAATTAAATGCTTTGAGTAGGTTTAGTAGCAGGTATGATGAACAATATGCCGGAACGAAAAATGGTTGGGGCGATGAATTTGGGGTTAGTAAATGGAGAGATCTTTTCCCTAACCATCCTGCTTTTGTTGATGGGTATGGTGTTAGTGTAGGTCGTACCGGAAATGGTTATGTTGGTCGGCTGGGTGCTTTAAAAGAAGGAGCGGCTCATCGTCAATGGACGTATGAAAATCAAACGAATACTCTGGGGGCTGAAATAAAGCCACTCAAAGGCTTAGTGCTTAATATGAATTATAACTATAGCATTGATAGAACAGATAGAACATTTAATTATAAACCGTTTAGTTATCTCTCTGGAAATAAACTCGAGCTATTAGAAAACGAAGGTTTAAATCGACATAATGAATATCGTTGGAAAGATTATTATACTGCGATCAATATTTACGGAACCTATACCACTGAAATCGCCGATAAACATAATTTTAAGGTAATGCTTGGTTTTAACCAAGAAGAGTTTGACCGCGATAGAGTGGGAATGAGGATAGAGGATTTGCTAACAAGGGATAAAGCTAATATATCTTTTGGAACCGAAATGTTGGATATGGAAGGTTCTACCCTGGAATGGGCTATTCAAGGTTACTTTGGACGTTTTAATTATGATTATGACGGTAAATACCTTTTGGAAGTTAATGCGCGTTATGATGGTTCATCCCGTTTTCCTGAAGAGAATAGATGGGGGTTATTTCCATCTATAGCTGGTGGGTGGATTATTGATAAAGAAGACTTTTGGACGCCTTCCCTGGAAAATGTCATCTCTTCTTTAAAGTTAAAAGCCTCTTATGGTAAGCTGGGAAATCAAAGCGTAGGGGTAAATACCTTTAGACAATTAATTGGAATGGGGAGAACAACCTGGTTGTTCAATGGTGAACAGAGTAATTATGCCAGAGTACCTTCACCACTGCCGGCTAATATTGGATGGGAAAAAATAACCTCTACAAATGTTGGATTAAATATGGGATTCTTCGAGGATAAATTAACGACCTCTCTTGAAGTTTACGAACGTAATACCCGAGATATGTATTTACCTGGTCAACCGCTTCCAGCCGTTTTTGGAGCTTCGGAACCTAGAAGAAATTATGCTGCCATGCGGAATAGAGGTTTTGAAGTAACCCTGGGATATAATGATGAGTTTATGGTTTTGGGTTCTGAGTTATCTCTAAGTGCTCAAGCAAATGTGTCTAATAATACAGCAGAAATAACAAAATTTGATAATCCAAATGGTTTATTAAGTACTTTCTATGAAGGACAGCGAATAGGCGAAATATGGGGTTACCGTATAGATGGACAGTTCCAGTCAGATGAGGAGGCTGCCGCCTTTCAAAGTGAATACGGAAGAGATAACCTGTTTAGAGTTTATAGAGGAATATTAGATTACGGATCAAATAGTGACTGGAACCTATTGCGCGGAGGAGATCTTAGGTATGTAGATGTTGATGGTGATGGAAGTATAGACAATGGTAATAATACCCTGGAAGATCATGGGGACCTGGTTCCGATTGGAAATGCTTTACCTCAATTTCCTTTTGGTTTTAATATAAGTGCGACATGGAAGAATATTGACCTAACTGTTATAGGACAGGGAGTTGCAAAACAAGATTGGTATCCTAACGGGCCTTTATATTGGGCAACTTTCCATAGGCCTTATACATCTTTTATCAGAAAAGATTTATTAAACCAGGTATGGGATCCAGCACATCCTAACGATCCAAACAGAATATTTCCACAAAGACAAAGAGCATATAATGCTTTAAGTAATGGTCGTATGTCTTATAATTATAATGACCACTTTTTAACCAATATTGGTTATTTAAGAATTAAAAACCTAACCCTGGGATACACCATTCCGCCAACTTTTACTAAAAAGATTAATGTAAAGAGACTAAGAGTTTTTCTTAGTGGAGAAAATATATTTACATGGAGTTTTGGAGGTTTGACGAAATATCTGGATCCGGAAGAGGTGGGAGCTCACGTAAGTTATTCCAATCCAAATAGCGTGAGTGGAAGATCAGCAACGGATACCCAATTGTATCCTATGGGTAAAACCTTTTCGGCAGGCCTACAAATCAACCTATAATTTTCCCTTTGGGATAGAAGGTTAATAAAATATATAAATCAACAATGTTCAAAATGAAAAAAATAGATATACAGAAAAAGATAGTTCGTGTATCGTCGCTAGTAGCTTTATCGCTTTTTTTGATAAGCTGTGACGCTGATATACTAGACCAACCACCAGGGGATGCAGTAACTTCAGACGAGTTTTTCAATACAGGTGCTGACCTGGAAGCATATACCAATGACTTATATGATGTATTGCCGAGTACATCCGTGTACATGGACGATTCGGATTCAGATAATATTTTAGGTGTAAGTGCAGGAGATAGGCTTAGAGGGACTCGAAGAGTTCCAACTGACCGTGGGAGCGGAGGATGGTCCTGGGGTTATTTGCGTAGGATTAACTATTTTCTAGAAAATTACGATAGGGTAGATGATGCCGAAGCTACGGCGAAATATTCCGGAATTGCAAAATTTTTCAGAGCTTACTTTTATTTCGAAAAAGTGCAACGATTTGGTGATGTGCCCTGGTATAGTGAAGTAATTAACCAGGATGACGAGGAACTATTATTAAAAGCAAGAGATTCCAGAGAATTAGTAATGGATTCCATTATGGCTGATATTGATTATGCCATTGAAAATATACCTGCTGAGAAAGAATTAAATCGAATAACAAAATATACAGCATTAATTTTAAAAGCTCGTATCGCCCTATTCGAAGGAACATATAGAAAATATCATGGAATGGATGATTATGAAAGGTTTCTGTCGGAAGCAGCTTCCGCGGCAAAGCAGTTGATGGATTCGGGTGCATATGAACTTTATACAAGTGGGGGGGAGGACCAGGCATACCTGGATTTATTCGCAATGGAAGACCAAAACATGACGGAAACTATTTTAGCAGTAGATTATGAATTTGGATTAAGAACTCATGATCTTGCTTATCGCATGACTGCTCCTACCCAGGGAAGATGGGGGTTATCCAAAGATTTGGTGAATAGCTATTTAATGGCTGATGGCACTTCATTTACTGATCAACCCGGGTTTAACACTATGGAGTTTTATGAGGAGATGCAAAACCGAGACCCTAGATTAACCCAAACTACAGCAGGACCTGACTTTTCTACTTATGGCTCAGAGGAACGTGAGCCAGTTAATTTAGATATAACAAGGACGGGTTATAGAGTAATAAAAGCCCTTCCACCAAAAGGACCACAGTGGGGATCGGGAGGATCATTTAATGACCTTATACTTTTCCGATATGCGGAAGCCTTGTTGATTTATGCTGAAGCAAAAGCAGAGCTGGGTACATTAACTCAGGGTGATCTTGATATTTCAATAAATAAATTAAGAGATCGTGTAGGTTTACCACATTTAAATATGGCCGAAGCTAATGCTAACCCCGATCCTTATCAGGATAGTCTTTATGAGAATGTAGAAGGACCAAATAAAGGGGTGATCCTGGAGATTCGTCGTGAACGAAGAGTGGAGATGGTTAATGAAGGTTTACGATGGGATGATCTTATGAGATGGAAAGAAGGACAAAAAATTGAGGATCCTATTGAAGGAATATACTTTTCGGAATTAGGAGCTCACGATTTTAATAATGATGGTAATTATGATGTATATGTTCACGATGGGGATGCCTCTGGTGCACCAGACGAAGTAACCACAACGATAAATATAAATGAAAGACAACTTACAGAAGGTACCTCTGGAAATTTACTGCTATTCGAAGGTGGGAATTTTGACGAAACCAGGGATTATCTTTACCCCTTACCGCTGGAAGATTTAGAACTGAATGAAAATTTAGAGCAAAACCCTGGCTGGTAAGTGCAGTTGCAATATTCAAAATAATAAAAGTTTATCATTTGAACTGATTAATTATTATAGGAATTGATTAGCCAAAACCTGCCGTTTCTTTCTCGGCAGGTTTAATTTTAATTAGAGAAATTTGGTAAAAATAGGACAAATAATTAAAATCATTAACCGAACTGTAACTTCAAAAAAAATCCTTTTTCTATTTTTTCTTGTGGGAATTCAGGGCTTATTATTAGGACAGGAAAAACCTCCCAATGTAATTGTGATATTTGTAGATGACCTGGGATATGGCGATCTCAGTTCATTTGGTCATCCCACCATTAGAACGCCACATATAGATCAAATGGCGCAGGAAGGGGTGAAGCTCACTCAGTTTTATGTAGGGGCTAGCATATGTACCCCAAGTAGAGCTGCTTTATTAACCGGCAGGCTACCTATACGTAGTGGTATGGCTGGCTCCAAAAATAGTGGAAACGTTCTCTATCCAAGATCTACAGGAGGGTTGCCACAATCGGAAAAAACAATAGCAGAAGCAGTTAAAGAGAAAAATTATACTACCGGAATTATTGGTAAGTGGCATTTAGGACATTTACCTGAGTATTTACCATTAAATCACGGATTTGATTATTATTTTGGAATCCCTTACTCTAATGATATGCTCCCTCCACGTTATAAAAAAGCTCCTAAATTACCACTTTATGAGAATGAAGAGATTATAGAACACGATCCTAACCAGAAGCTATTAACCAAAAGGTATACTGAAAAAGCTATTGATTTTATAGAAGCTAACAGGGATAATCCATTCTTTTTATACTATCCAAATAATTTTCCTCATACTCCATTACATGTTTCGGATGATTTTGAAAATAGAAGTAAAAGGGGATTATATGGAGATGTAGTAGAGGAAATCGACTGGAGTGTGGGAGAAATACTAAAAACTCTGAAGGACTTAAATATTGACGAAAACACTTTTGTGGTTTTTACTAGTGATAACGGTCCCTGGCTTAAAAGAGGGAAAAAAGGAGGTTCTGCCGGACTACTTTATGAAGGTAAAGCTTCTACTTATGAAGGAGGGTTTCGAGTCCCTGCTGTGGTTAGATGGCCAGGAAAGATTCCTGCAAATCAAACCTTTGATGCAATTACCACTGCGATGGACCTGTATCCAACGATTTTAAATCTTATGGGCTCGCCATTGCCTGATGATCTTACTTTAGATGGTGTAGACCTTATGCCATTGTTAAGCGGAGAAAAAAAGAAGGTCAATGACGTTGTTTATTATTATTTAAGAGATGAGTTGTATGCAATAAGAAAGGGTAGCTGGAAAGCTCATTTTATAACTAAGCCTTCCTATTCCAAGGAGAAACCAAAAATTCACAAAACTCCTAAATTGTTTAATATTGATGTCGATCCTTCGGAAAAATATGAAATTGGAGAACATCACCCTGAAATCATTGAAGAAATAAAAGATATCTATAAAGAACATCAAAAGACTATAAAACCAGTTAAATCCCAATTAGATTTAGGGTATTAAAAGTGAAGAATTAATCTTTATAGCTATTTACAAAATAACCATCAATATTCCGATTCAGTAAAATTCTTTTAATTAGCCTTAACCTGTTAGAATGTGAAATTTGACAAAATTATATTAACCAAAATTTATATGAAAAATGAAAGGAATTAGATTACTAGTATGTTTATCTCTTATCGCTTCACTTAGTTGTAAGAATAACCGTGAAAATAACCAGGATGATAACTCAAGAAAGGATAATCCAGGGTCTAAAAAAGTGCAAGTGCAAGGTCATAGAGGGGATAGGGGTAATTTACCTGAGAACTCTATTCCTGCTTTTTTAAGTGCAGTAGAGAAAGGTGCTGACGTTCTGGAACTGGATGTTGTCGTCTCTCAGGATAAAAAAATAGTTGTTTCGCATGAACCCGTTATGTTAGCCTTGTATATGCTAACCCCAGATGGAGATAGTATAGCTAAAGAAAATGAGAAAAATTATAATCTTTATAAGATGGATTATGATAGTATTCGAAAGTTCGACAGTGGATCGAAAAAAAACCGTTTATTTCCTAATCAACAACCTCAAAAAACCTATAAACCTTTATTGAGTGAGGTTATTGATACTGTAGAGAATTATATTCAGGTTAATGATTTAGATGAGGTTAAATATAATATCGAAATCAAATCCTCTGAAAAGAATTATGGAATTTTTCAGCCGGAACCAGCTGATTTTGTCGATCTGGTGATGAATATAATTGAAGAAAAAGGCATTAAAAATAAGGTGAACCTACAATCATTCGATGTCAATATTTTACAAATTTTAAATGAGAAATATCCGGATATTGAAGTTGCGTATTTAGTATCCAAAGAAAGTATAAATAAGAATTTAGAGAAACTTGGATTCATACCAGATATTTACAGCCCTAATTACAAGCTCTTAAAGAATAAAGAAGTAGTAGATTCTATTAAAGAAAGAAATATGGATTTAATTCCCTGGACGGTAAATGAAGAGGAAGCTATAAATAAGATGTTGGAACTCAAAGTTGATGGTATTATTACTGATTATCCGGAAAGAGTGTTAAATAAAATATAGGTGTTATATTATTAAAATTGTTGATCTCTATTACAAAAAGAGAGGGTTTTGGCCCTCTCTTTTTTTATATTCCTGAATAAGTTTTATGCTCTATAAATTACCTTTATTAAGTAGTTTAATTTAAATAGGGTTTAAGGATCTTAGCCCAGTTTTTATAGGCATGTGCGTTTAAATGCAGGCCTTCCTCCGTAAACTTTCTACTTAACCGATTTTCTTTGTCTAGGAAATGTGGATGAATATCAATAAAGTTAACATCATAGGTTTTCGATAAGTTTTTCAATTCTTTATTTATGGCCAGTATATGTTCATCTTTATTATAATGGTTTTTATATCGTGTAAAGGTATTGTTGACTGGCAGAATACTCTGAATAAATACTTCAGTATTAGGACTTCCTTCTTTAATCCTACTGATTATTTTTTCATAGTTAGAAATGATCAATTCATCAGGATAATTTCTCGCAATATCATTTATACCTATAAGAATAAAAACCTTTGAAGGTTCGCCTTCAATAACTTCATCCAGTCTTTCCAATATACCGAAGGTGGTGTCCCCGGAAATACCACGATTTCTCGCATTCGGTAAACCGAGTAATTCATTCCAATTAGTCCCTGCTGTAATACTATTGCCAAGGAATATTATATCCTCATTAGAATCAGGATAGCCTTGAAATTGATTTACCTGGATGTGGTAATTTCGCGGTCTATGCAAACTGTCTACCTCAATAGTTTGGGAAACCAGCGAGGTGGTAGTAACTAGTAGAATTACAAGTAAAAAGTTAGTAAGTTTCATTATTCAAATTTTAAAAGTAAATTTTATTTGGATTTTTTCCCTCTTTCCTGAACTCCTCCCTCGGGGAGATTCCGTGTTAAATATTTTAGAGAGTGTTATTCCAATCGATATATTTAAGCTTACTGATCTAACATCATGTACAGAGGTGCTCCACTAGCTCCACTAGGGAAAGCAATGCCCAATAGGCTGGCTACAGTTGGTGCAATATCAGGGATTTCAGAGCGCTCTGTAGTACTTCCTGGCTTTACTCCTGCGCCGAAAAAGATGAGTGGAGCATGGGTGTCATATGTAAGACCGCTGCCATGAGTAGATCCGGTTTTAGAATATACAATAGTAGCAGGATTCAAGACAAAAACCACATCCCCGCTGCGTTTTTGATTAAACCCATTTTGAAGTAATTCCCTAATACCACTGCTAAAGTTAGCGCCAGTAAGTTGACTACGTGTAACTACCTTATCAATCTGAGTCTGTTGAATACAATAGAAAGCCACAGAGTTCTCCAGCTCTTCAACACCGATATTTGCGTCTTTGAGCTTTTCATAATTAAAAAATATCTGTCCATTGGAAATATTCTGAATTAAATCTTCTTCATTGAATTCATTAAACACGTATTCTTCCAGGTCCTTTGTAAATTGGATATCATCAAAATATCCACCTGGAATCTTTACCGATTGTAAATAAGATGGAACATCTACAGCTCCATGGTCTGCAGTAAGAAATATCGTGTACTCTCCTTTACCAACATAGTTATCGAGGAATTCTAACAGTTTTGCTATATTTTTATCCAAACGTAAATAGGTGTCTTCTACTTCTTTAGAGTTTACACCAAAATTATGGCCAACATAGTCTGTGCTGGAAAAGCTCAATGTTAAAAAATCTGTGATGTTATCCTGGCCAAGATTTTCTCCTTTTAAGGCTGCCAGAGCAAAATCAGTAGTTAAATCATTGCCAAAAGGTGTAGAACTAATGATACCAAAATCACCATTTTTTCCGCTTAACGATTTTAAATCGTAGGGAAAAGTGGCTGTTTCCTTTCCTGTAAATCCGCGTTCAAAATCGTTCTCGTCTATTCCACTTGCCGTATAAGTTTCAATATCGTAAAGTGTATTCCATTCTTTTAGGTAGGATTCAACCTTTCCCGAGTTGTTGAAATCCTGGACCCATTTTGGTAAATCAACCCTGTAGAATGAACTTGTGATAAACTTTCCTTCATTTCCTCCATAAAACCAATAAGCTGCATTAGCGGTATGCCCGGCTGGCAAAATTGAGCCTCGATCTTTTAACGCCACACCTATAGTTTTACCCTTCATTTGGGTATGTAATCTGTTTTGATCGCTTACAGTGGTGGTTTTGAGTAATACCGGTGACATTTTTCCGGCCTTTGAATTGGTTCCTACCGGGGATACGGAATCATCATCAGTACAATACACAGATTCTCCTTTTACTTTATCAAACCAATTATTGCCAATAATACCATGATTCATAGGGGTTGTACCTGTCCATACTGAAGCATGGCCCGGCCCAGTATAGGTTGGCACATAATTAAAATGATGATTTTTAAAATTATATCCTTCTGTGACAAGACGTTTAAATCCGTCGTCTTCAAAACGGTCCCAAAAGCGGGTAAGATAGTCGTATCGCATTTGATCCACCACAATACCTACTACGAGTTTTGGTTTTTGTGGTTCTTCTTGCTTTTGAGCGTAGTTTTTTGAAATAAATAAGAGACAAATTATTAAAAGATATTTAGCTTTCATGGATAGGGCTTTAATAAAAAATTGATAGATGAATTTAAATATTTAAAAGAAGATATATGGCCGCTGCTATAGTGGCACCAATTAAAGGACCTATAATTGGTATCCAGGAGTAATTCCAATCGCTTTCGCATTTATTTTTTATAGGAACCAGAGAATGAATAATTCTGGGACCTAGATCCCTGGCAGGATTGATAGCATAACCGGTAGTTCCTCCTAAAGAAAGACCGATAGCCCATACTAAAAAAGCAACTGGTATGGCACCCAGAGAACCCATACCTATAGGAGTTTCACTTTCATTTCCCATTACAGGATTTGTTACATAGAAAATAACGAATATTAAGGTAAAGGTTCCAATAATTTCACTTAGTAAATTTGAAAATTTATTTCTAATAGCAGGGGCTGTACTGAACGCAGCTAAATGTAATGCAGAATTACTGGTGCAATTAAAATGTTCGCGATAAATGGCCCAAACTAGAAAACTTCCAGCCATTGCACCTAACATTTGTGCACCTATAAATATAGGTACTTTAGTCCAGGGGAATTCTCCAGCTATGGATAATCCTAAAGTTACTGCAGGATTAATATGTGCGCCACTATAAGGTGCGGCGATCACTACACCTGTAAAAACCGCCAACGCCCAGCCGGTGGTAATTACTATCCAACCCCCATTATTTCCTTTCGTTCCTTTTAAAACCACGTTGGCAACCACACCATTCCCCATTAATATTAAAAACATGGTACCGATAAATTCAGCGGTAAATTCATTCATGATATTTTAGTTTTTAGACCAACAATTAGTGGTGTTTATAGCACGTTGCCAACCCTCTAGCATTTCTTTCAAGGGGATTTTATCATTAGGGTTAAAACTTTCCATAACTTTCCATTTTGCTTTTATTTCTTCTATATCTTTCCATATTCCTGCACCTAATCCGGCTAAATAAGCTGCTCCCAAAGCGGTAGTTTCCGTGATTTCAGGCCGTAAGATACGAGTATTCAGAATGTCCGCCTGGATTTGCATCAAAAGGGAATTCACCGTAGCCCCGCCATCTACCCTTAATTCTTTAATACTTATTTCGCTATCAGCTTCCATAGCTTTTACTACATCATAGGTTTGGTATGCTATGCTTTCCAAGGCAGCCCTGGCAATGTGACTTTGATTGCTTCCTCTGGTAATTCCAACAATAGTACCCCTAGCGTGTTGATTCCAGTGAGGAGCGCCTAAACCTGCAAAGGCGGGTACAAGATAAAGCCCATCAGTAGTTTCTACTTTTGCGGCTAATGCTTCTATTTCTGAAGCAGATGAAATTAATCCCATTCCATCCCGTAACCATTGTACTACAGCTCCAGCAATGAAGATGCTTCCTTCAAAAGCATAATTTACTTTATCCCCTATTTTCCAGGCAATAGTTGTAACCAATTTGTTTTTTGAAATTATGGGTTTATCACCAATATTCATTAAAAGAAAACATCCAGTACCATAGGTGTTTTTTGCCATTCCTTTTTCGGTACACATTTGTCCAAATAGAGCGGCGTGCTGATCACCTGCAATTCCGGTTATGGGAATTTTTTTCGAAAAAATCTCTCCTGAAGTCATAGATAGATCTCCACTGGAATCACAAACTCTGGGAAGCATGCTTTTTGGAATTTTAAACAAAGCTAATAGATCCTCGTCCCATTCTAAGGTATGAATATTATAGAGTAAGGTTCGAGAAGCGTTTGTTACATCCGTTATATGGTCTTTACCATTACTTAAATTCCAAACCAGCCAGGAATCAATAGTTCCTAAGGCCAGTTTTCCTGCTTTGGCTTTTTCTTTAGCCCCTACAACGTTTTCGAGTATCCACCTGACTTTGGTAGCGAGAAAATAAGCATCTAAAACTAAACCGGTTTTTTCTCTTACCATCTCTTCGTGTCCCTCTTTTTTCAAAAAATCGCAATAGTCAGAGGTCCTACGATCTTGCCAAACTATGGCGTTATATACTGGTTCTCCTGTTTCACGATCCCATACCACCGTGGTTTCTCTTTGGTTGGTGATTCCTATTGCCTGAATATCATCTGACTTAAGTTTAGCTTTGGAAACTACTTCCGCAGCGACACTGATCTGGGAAGACCAAATTTCTCCTGGATCATGTTCAACCCAGCCAGGTTTTGGAAATATTTGCTCAAATTCTTTCTGCGCAACAGAAACCGGGCTTCCATTTTTATTGAATATAATAGCCCTGGAGCTCGTGGTTCCCTGGTCAAATGATAGTATATACTTTTCCATAATTATTTGGTTTCTATTTCTTGGGATTTTCTATTTACTGGGTTATAAGGTTCGGGTAAGTAATTTTGTGCCATTTTAATGAAATTTTTTATCTGGTGATTTTGCCAGGAAGAATCTTTTCCTAAAACATCAGCCATGATTATTGCCGTTTCTTCAGCTGCATCAATAGCTGCTCTTGCATCCAAAAATAACAAACGCGTTCTTCTGGCTAAAAAATCTTCTATTGTTCTGGCCATCTCATACTTTGCCGCCCATACCACTTCAGCTTTCAGAACTGGAAATTCTGGGTTAAGTCGTTCCTGTAGTTTTGGATTCTCCTCGGCTAATTTCATAATTAAGTCTGCATCACTACCGTAAATATCTAGATGATTCCCCGTTACTTTCTGGGTAGCACCGTGTATTTTTAAATGATCAGTTTTACTGGGTGATTTTTTCAAATTCCCCGTTTCAATAGCGAAATCAACGGTGTCTTCAGCCATTTTACGATAGGTAGTCCATTTTCCCCCGGTAATCGTTATAAGGTTAGATCTGGAAACCGTTAGTTTATGATCTCTGGAAATTTCTTTAGTTCCTTTGTCTTTATTAGGCTGCACTAATGGTCTCAAACCCGCAAACACACTTAAAATATCTTTCTTAGATGGTTTCCTGGTTAGGTATTCTTCAAGATTGTTTAATATAAAGTCTATTTCACTATCAAGGGCACTTGGTTCCAAAAGGTGCTGTTCTACAGGGGTGTCGGTAGTTCCTACAAGAAGATGGTCGTGCCACGGCAGTGCAAACAATACTCTTCCATCTGAAGTTGAAGGAATCATTAGCGCGTGATCACTTTTCATAAAAGATTTATCTAACACTAAATGAATTCCCTGGCTTGCCTTAACTAACGGGATTTTCGAAGAATCATTCATCTTAAGAATGTTATCTACAAAAACCCCCGTGGCATTGATGACAACTTTCGATTTAAAATTATACACGTTGCCGCTTTCGATATCTTTTGCTTTTACACCCGTTATTTTTTTGTTTTCATCCTTGCTAAGTTCGGTTACTTCAAAGTAATTAAGAAGATTGGCCCCTTGCTCAGCTGCACTTTGGGCTAAATTTATTGCAAGACGTGTATCGTCAAACTGCCCATCGAAATAAAGCACTCCTCCATTAAGGTTTTTTTTATTTATGTTTGGTAAATGGCTTAAAGTTTCCTCTCTGTTCAAGAATTTAGTTTTTTGAAATCTTAAACTTTTTGCCATCCAATCATAAATCTTCAAGCCAATTCCATAATAATACTTGTCCCAGGCTTTATAGCTTGGAATTATAAAAGGTAGCATTTTTACAAGATGAGGTGCATTCTTAATCATTAGCCCTCTCTCTTTCAGGGCATCCATAACTAAGCCTAAGTTTCCCTGCGCTAGATATCTTACTCCTCCATGTACAAGCTTTGTGCTTCTACTCGACGTCCCATTTGCGAAGTCTGCCTGCTCTAAAAGTAATGTTTTAAGGCCTCTTGAGCTGGCATCCAGAGCTGTCCCCAGTCCTGTTGCCCCTCCGCCAATAATTATTACATCCCAAATTTTAGAAAGGTCTAATTTAGAAAGTATGTGATCTCTTTTAAAAGAATCATTATCCGAATTCTCACGAGTATTTGTTTTTTTCATTCTATTTTGACTAATATTCTGTTTCAAATATATTATCAAAATGAAACTAAAACAAACAAAAAGTAATTTTTTATACTTATTTTTGATTTTAAATTATTTTGTTTGTTTATTTGATGTAGTAAGAATTTGACAAATAGACCCAAAAACAATGATATGATAAGAATTAATTCGTTTTATATGCTGGATAAATCCTGACCTCCAAATGAAACTACTGAAACCTCCTAAGCTGAAATCTAAGAGAGAAAATATCTGGAGACATCTTAGGTATGACGTACATTCATTAGAAGATATAACCTTTTGATTACGTTTTATAAATAATAGCTTTCAATTTAAAACTGAAATTTACACCTCAAAATAGATTAGCATGAAGATTTTTAAACTTATTACTTATTTATTAATTACAATCCCTGGGTTGGTAATAGCGCAAAACGCAACAGGCACTATCTTCGAAGATAAAAACGGTAACGGAAAGCTGGATTCCAATGAAGCAGGAATACCAAATGTTGCCGTAACCAATGGCGAAAATGTAGTGCTTACAGACAAAAAGGGAAAATATAAATTACAGGCCTCCAACGATTTTATCATTTCCGTAATCAAACCTTCTGGATATGATTATCCAGTAAACGAAAATAATTTACCTCTATTTTATTATAACCATAAACCCAAGGGCTCACCAGATCTAAAATATGAAGGGGTTGAAGCTACGAGTGATTTACCGAGGAAATTGGATTTCCCTTTAATTAAAAACGACGATGAAAAAGAAAATTTTTCAGCTTTGATATTTGGGGACCCCCAGGTGTATAATGAAGATCAAGTGAGTTATTTTGAAAAAGGTCTGGTTTCCCAGGTAAATAAAAATGAAAATATATTATTTGGAATTTCGCTGGGAGACCTTGTAGGAAATAATTTAGATTTATTTAATCCATATATCCAGGTAATAAAAAAAATAGAACTACCGTGGTATAATGTTTTGGGTAATCACGATCTCAATTTTGATGTGGATAGGGATGAGCATAGTGATGAAACTTTTGAAAAGTTTTTCGGTCCTTCTAATTATGCTTTTAATTATGGTAAGGTACATTTTATTGTCCTGGATGATATATTATACCCGGATCCGCGGGATAATAAAGGATATTGGGGAGGTTTTAGGGAAGACCAACTTAACTTTATTGAAAACGACTTAAAACATGTTCCCAAAGATCATTTAATTGTTCTGTCTTTCCATATTCCATTAAGCGAACCTAATGGAGACGCTTTTAGGAATGAGGATAGGCAACGACTGTTTGAAATATTAAAAGATTTCCCAAATACTCTTTCTCTCTCGGCACATACCCATATTCAGAAACAGGATTTCTTTAATAAAGATGACGGCTGGCACGGAGAAAACCCCCATCACCATTTTAACGTGGGAACAACTAGTGGGGATTGGTATTCCGGTAAACTCAATGATAATGGTATTCCAGTATCAACTATGCGTGACGGGACACCTAAGGGGTATGCAGTTATAAATTTTAAGGATAATAAATACACCATAGATTACCAGGTTGCAGGTGAGTCCAAAGATTATAAAATGCAGATATTTTCGCCTAGAGTAGTGGCTAAGGACCAAAATACCAAGGCAGGTATTTATGTTAATTATTTTATGGGAAGCGAAAATGATAAAGTTGAATACCGAATTGATGACGGATCGTGGTCAGTTATGAAATATGTAGAAGATTATGATCCATCTTACGTAGCTATGGTTTATGAATGGGATTTAACCGAAGAATTGTTTTCCGGTAGACGACCATCTAATCCTATTAAAAGTAAACACCTATGGCGTGCAAAGATTCCAACGAAATTAGCCGAAGGAGTTCATACTATTGAAGTAAAAGTTGAAGATATGTTTGGAAGAATATTTACGCAGACCCACGAGTACAGGATAGTTCCACGAGATAAATAGTAGATTAATTTATCCACTAAAATTTATAGTTGAAAATGCCCATCCTAATACGATGAGCATTTTCTTTTTAATATGGATTCCTAAATATTTACTTCAGAAATTAAATTTTGTTTCTTAAGTGTTAGAGACTACGAGCTTATAAATAAAATGGGAAGTGCATCAGGTTGTCGAACCAAAACTCTGAGTTTTTTTACTAACTTTCTCCCACTTTAACCTCTGTTTAAAAACCTATGATGAGATTTTTCATTTTAGTTGCTATTTTATGGAGTGTTTGCAGCTGGGGGCAAAACAAACATCCTGATTCCTTGTGGCTTTCAAAATCAGAAAGGCTAGATTTTCCAGGTGATCTACAAAAAGGATATAATGCCTTTTTTATTGAAACCATACCTGAATTTCAAAGCAATTTTAATGGTCTGAAGCCATTATTTACTTCCGAAAAGCAGATTCTTTTTATACATGATTTTAAGCCGAAAGAATTACAGAATATTTCCCCGGACACATTAAAAATATCCAGTAATCTTTTTGAATCCTCAGAAGAAATAAAGCTGTTTATTGTAGAAAATAAACGATTTAATAATATCCTTTATCAGCCTGATTCCCTTACTGATTTAGGACTTTGTAAAGAATTTAACCGCGTTAATACAGACAGTTTAAAAAGTAAAAAAGAGATCGATTTTTTTCTGCAAGATTTATTACATACGAAGGGAGTGGTACCGGATCTTATTGTATCTCCTTATATAGCGGATATAGGATATTTAAAAGAGAAGTACTATAAAGAGCCAGTATATAGAGCGAAGGTTACATATAATAATGAAGAATTAAATAATGTAAGTTGGAAAGAATTCCCCCATTTAGAAACCTGTGGTGTCTTTAGAACCAGTGATTCGACCTTATCACCGCAAAAAAGGGGATTTATGTTTTCTCCTGACATCTACAATTTTACCGATAAGAATACAAGAATCTCCGGCCCTAAAACCTTTCGCGCCATAAAATATGAATTAGGGGAAAGGTTAAGATACTCCTTACCTCTGGAGGATGAAATTAATAATCTGGCAAATCGGACTGACAAAAGTACTCCAACAGATATAGATTTTGTAGAAGATATAAATAGAGAAAAAAGCGTCAGTATTTTTAATGGTGCCTCGAGTTACATAGATATTAGGAATAAACCGGAGGAGTGGCTAGAAGAAATAAGTATTAGCGCCTGGATAAAACCTGATGAGGTAGATGGAAGTTTTAGTTTAATTGGTAAAGGGGAAGCCTTCTCAGCTAAAATTTATTTTGGTAGATTACAATTTACTACTACCGGAATTAAAGATCATACTACCTCAAAGCGTGTAATAAAAAAGGGGGAGTGGACTCATGTAGCTTTTGTATATGTGCCAAAACAAAAGCTTTATTTGTATGTAAACGGGAGTTTGGTAGAGGAGATAGCTGCTTCGGATATTCGACAGACCGATCATGCCTTACTCATAGGAACAAATCTCTGGGGTCAATACTATTCCGGACTAATGAGTGATTTAAAAATATGGGATAGAGCATTAAGTGATGATGAAATCAAAAGTGTTTATTTGGAGAAAACGGATGATAATCATCATTCTTTCCTTGCCGATAATTGGTTGTATTTATCCGGTCTTTTTTTGATTCTAATAATCCCTGCATTCTTTATTTTCCGAAAAAAGCCCACAGCAAAACAAGAAACCCCGACCCTGGAGGACAAAGCCCTGGCTCCAATTCATCAAAATATCAAACTAAACAGCATTAACTTACTAAATGGGTTTAAGGTGTGGAACTTGAATGGAGAAGATATAACTTCTAAGTTTTCTCCAAAGCGCCGAGAACTATTAATCCTGATCTTATTATTTACATTGAAGGATAGCGGAATTACCTCCAAAAAACTCAGTGATATCCTTTGGCCTGGGTTTACTGCTCAAAACAAAAAAAATAACAGAAGTACTCAAATAAAGGAATTAAGAAAAATTTTAGAGAAACAGCTTGAATCTGAAATCTTGTTTGACGAAAAGAAATGGCAACTTGAAATTGCAGAAAATGGTAAAATAGATGTCTTCACTCTAAATAAAATACTACCTGATTTTTGGTCATCAGAAAAGGAAATTCATTCTGAGGTTCAGGCTATTGAATTTGCCAGAATTGTTTCAAAAGGCCCTTTATTACCCCAGGTAGAGGTAGAATGGCTTGATGCTATTAAAGCCGAATATAATTCCAGGGTATTGGACTTATTAAGTCCATTTCTTGAAAATGAAGTTTTAAATAGCGCTGAAAAAATTGAAGTTATTGAAGCAATTTTGGTGGTAGATCCTTTATTTGAACCTGCAGTTAGGAAAAAAGTTTCCTGTTTATTACAACAGGAAAAATATGGTTCCGCAAAAAAAACCGTAGAAAACTATAAAAAACTTTACGAAAGCTATTACAACGAGACTATTGACCCGGAATTTATGAAAATAGTTAAATAAATCAGAAATTTCTTCATTTTTTACCCCATTTATTACCCCTAACATTACTTCTTCCTTAGTTAGATTTACGCAGTTAAAAAATTAAATCTATCTAATAACTATGAAGAATAATAGACGTTCTTTTATAAAAAAACTGGGGGTAGCAGGAGCCACTGCGGCCATTATCCCTTCAGTTTTTGCCTCAGAAGGGAAACCCTTAAATTTTCTTAATAGAATCGAAACTAAAAGAAACACCAAGCCAATAGCTATAGCGTTAATTGGAGCTGGAGGGATGGGGGTTGCAGATACCAATACCGCTCTACAGCATGACAATATTAATTTACTTGCCGTTTGTGATTTATATGAGGGTAGATTGGAAGAATCCAAAGAACGATGGGGTAGTGACCTGTTCCTTACCAAAAAGTACGAAGATATCCTTAAGCGTGATGATATTGATGCGGTGATAATTGGTACGCCAGATCATTGGCATAAAAAAATCAGTATTGATGCTTTAAAGGCAGGTAAACATGTGTACTGTGAAAAACCGATGGTCCATTCTATAGAGGAGGGGCATGAGGTAATTAAAGCATGGGAAAAATCGGGAAGAATTTTTATGGTTGGGAGCCAGGGTCTTTCTTCTCTTGGTAATGAAAAAGCCAAGCAATTACTGGAAGCAGGTGCAATTGGAGAAATTAATTATGCGGAAGGATTTTGGGCCAGAAACTCTCCTTTAGGGGCGTGGCAATATCCTATTCCTAATGATGCCTCCCAGGAAACAGTAGATTGGAAGAAGTTTATTGAGCCTACTACCAAAAGACCATTTGATGAAGATCGTTTTTTTAGATGGAGAAACTATACCGATTATGGTACCGGGATGTCCGGTGATTTATTCGTACATCTTTTTTCAAGCCTTCATTTTATAACGGGTTCTTATGGCCCAAACAAAGTAGCAGCTACGGGTGGATTAAGATATTGGAAGGACGGCAGAGAAGTTCCGGATGTATTAATGGGAATGTTTGATTATCCAGATACCGATAACCACCCGGCATTCAATCTTTCTTTACGCTGTAATTTCGTAGATGGCACCAGTGGAAGTACTTATTTAAAAATTGTGGGTAGTAAAGGATCCATGGATGTTACCTGGGACGATGTTATGCTTAAACAAAACACGGCTTCGAATGATAATGATCCATTTACGGCAGAGAAGGCATCTGAAGAAAGTATGACCCGTAGCGATCGAAAAAAGATCTTACCCCCTTCCAATACCTTTTACGAAGCTGAACGCGGTTATAAGGGCGCTCATTACGATCACTTCGCTAATTTTTTCCATGCTATTAGAACAGGCGGAACCGTAGTAGAAGATCCTGTATTCGGATTTAGAGCTGCTGCACCTGCATTGTTATGCAATGACAGTTATCGACAAAATAAATTTATTCAGTGGGATCCAGAACAAATGAAAATAGTATAACCTTTTAAAATATAAAAATGAAAAAAATAATACTAAGCATATTTACTCTTGCGTGCCTGGTGGCTTGTAAAAATGAAGGTAAAGATTCAGATAAAACAGAAATAAAAGAAAAGGATAATGTAGAAACTATAGCGGCCAATGAAAGAGATGAGCAGTGGCAATATCTTTTTGATGGGGAAAATGCTGAAGGCTGGCGGGGGTTTAATGAGAAAAATGCAGAGGGTCTTCCAGAGGGTTGGGTCGTAGAAAATGGAACTTTAAAATCCCTGGGAAAAGGTGGTGATATAGGTGGTGATATCGTGTACGGAGAAGAGAAGTTTGAAAACTTTGAACTGTATTTGGAATGGAAGATATCGCAGGAAGGTAATAGTGGGGTGTTTTATCACGTAGTTGAAGACGAAGCCTATGACTCCCCGTATTATGCAGCTCCCGAATATCAGATTATTGATCAGAAAGGTTTTCCTCAGGAATTAAAACCCTGGCAATCTATTGGGGCAGATTATGGGATGTATGACCCTGAGTATGATGAAGATAATCTTAAAGAAGTGGGAGAATGGAATACCACAAGAATTAGGTTTACTCAGGATAAAGTTACTTACTGGCTAAACGGTCAAAAGACGGTGGAATTTGAGCCTTGGTCAGAAGAATGGGAACAAAGAAAAAAAGAAGGGAAATGGAAAGATTTTCCTGATTACGGTACGGCAAAATCCGGTCTAATTGGCTTACAGGATCACGGCAGCTATACCTGGTTCAGGAATATAAAAATTAAAAAGCTTTAGAATGTATAGTAGTTCTCTATCAGCGGACAGAAAATTTTTCATTTTCAAATGAAAAAATAAAACAGGTTAACGGAAAAGTTGCGCTTAAGATTCACGAGGGGTAAAGGCCCTGGGGTGAAATATTAACCTAAGACATCTTTAGTTAACTGATTTGAAATGATTTTTTCATAATTATTTAAAATCAACTTTTTAGGATGAGATTCAATTAAGCCGACATTTGAAGCCTTCTAAAAATTAACCAATATGAATAACTAAAAACTAAAAATTAAATTATGACGAAAAACATTAAAAAGGTACTTATAGTACTTTGTACCCTTTTCAGCTGGGTGGGCTTTGCTCAGGAGAGAGAAGTATCCGGAAGGGTATTAGATGACGAGGGATTACCTATTCCAGGGGTAACCGTTGCAGAAGATGGTACTTCTAATGGTACCGTTACCGACATGGAAGGTGAGTTTGAATTCAGTGTTACAGATGATGAAAATACTACTTTGATTTTCTCCTTTTTGGGTTTTCAAACTCAGGAGATTATGCTAAATGGGCAAACTGAATTTGAAATAGTTTTAGAAGAGAGTTCTGAAGGTCTAAACGAAGTAGTAGTAGTAGGATACGGTACACAAAAGAAGGCTAATTTAACCGGAGCGGTAAGTCAGGTCGATTCAGAAACTCTGGAAGATCGCCCTATTACTAATGTGAGTTCTGGTCTTCAGGGCTCAATGGCAGGAGTTACTGTTACAGGAGCTTCCGGAGCTCCTGGTAATAATTCCGGCGATATCAGGATTCGTGGAATTGGAACCTGGGGTAATGCTTCTCCCTTAATAGTTATAGACGGGGTGCCGGGTGGAAATTTAGATATATTAAACCCAAGTGATATAGAAAGTATATCTGTATTAAAAGATGCCGCTTCTTCCTCTATTTATGGTGTAAGGGGTGCGAACGGAGTTATTGTTGTGACTACAAAATCTGGTAAAGGGGGAGAACCTACCCTTTCCTATAATACCTATTACGGTATGCAGCGTCCCACAGCTATTCCCGAAAAACTTGGTTCTCCCGAATATATGGAGTTGTTAAATGAGTCACAAATCAATGTGGGTAGAAACCCTACTTATTCTGAAGAAGAGATTCAAATCGCTCGAGATGGTTCAGATCCCAATTATTACGCGAATACTAACTGGGTAAATGAAGTGTACAAAGACTATGCTCCGCAAGAAAGTCATAATCTGAGTGTAAATGGAGGGGAAGAAAATCTTAATTACTATCTCTCTTATGGGTTACTTAAAGAAGGTGGTTTAGTAGTAGGTGATAAGTTTGAAGCCAAACGACACAATATTAGAGCTAAGGTAAGTACTACTTTATTAGATAGGATTGAATTAAATACCAACCTCGGGTATATTGACAGAAATTATATCGGATCTTCTCAGGGATTCGCCCCACTTTACCAGGCTCTTACTGTCAGACCATTGGTTCCTGTTAGAAATACAAATGGAGGTTGGGGATATATAGGAGGTTCAAGTAATCCTGTAGCTACGGCGTATGAAGCGGGAACTAATGATTTTACTTCTGAGGAATTTACAGCCAATGTTGACGCAGCAATAAGAATTTTCGATGGATTTAAAATTCGCGGAAGGTATGGTTTGGTGAAATACAACTCAAGAAGAAATGTATTTGATAGAACTGTAAATTATTATGATGCCGATACTGGTAATCTAGTTTGGCAGATTAATAACCCGAGTCAGATTACAACAAGTAGTTATAAAGGTACCTACCAGACCTTTGTTGGTACGGCCGAATTTGATAGAACCTTTGCTGAAGATCATAGTGTTCAGGCCCTATTAGGGGTTTCCCAGGAGGAAACCATAAACGATGATTTATCGGCATCAAGAACTGATGTAGCGTCTACTTCTGTGGGCCATATTAATCTAGGAACCGATAATCAAAGAAATAGTGGGGGTAATGCACAAAATGCCTTACAATCTGTATTTGGAAGATTAAATTATGCATTTAAAGACAAGTATTTAGCCGAAGCAAATTTTAGATATGATGGGTCTTCTCGTTTTGCTAAAGATGTTCGTTGGAATTTGTTCTCTTCCGCCTCTTTAGGTTGGGTTTTTACTGAAGAAGAATTTTTAGAAAATGATATCTTGGATTTTGGGAAAATTCGTGCTTCTTACGGAACCCAGGGAAATGACAGGATTGCCGACTGGGCATTTATGGATGTTCTTGGACCGGTAAGTACAATGCCAATAGGAAATGCTGTAACCATTGGTTATAGACAAACGGCTGTTGGGAATGAACTCTTAACCTGGGAATCTGCTGAAAAATTAAATGTTGGTTTAGATCTTAGCTTTTTAGATAATCGATTAAACATCACGGCAGATTATTTTGAGAATAATACCAACAATATTTTATTGAGATTACCTATTCCAGACGTTTTTGGAGGTCCTGCTTACCCATATCAAAATGCCGGTTCTGTAGAAAATACAGGTTGGGAACTGGAACTGGGATGGAGAGATCAAATAAAAGAATTTAATTATGATTTGAATTTCAACATCTCCGATGTTCGTAACGAGGTTACTGATCTTGGAGGGACTGAACCTACAATTGGAGACCGAATTCGAAGGGTGGGGGATCCACTAGATGCATTTTATGGTTTAGTAGCCGATAGGATAGCACAAGAATCTGATTTCACTTATGATGCAGGTTCGGATACTTATATTCCAAACTTCCCTTATATCCAGGGGGACCCGGTACAGCCCGGAGATTTAATTTATAAAGATTTAAATGGAGATGGAGAAGTAGACTTGGTTAATGATAGGAAAGTTATTGGAAGTCATATTCCAAGATATACCTATGGTTTCCGTGGAGATTTTGACTACAAAAATTTTGATCTAAGTGTATTTATTCAAGGTGTAGGAAAAGTGAACGGGTTACTGACGGGAACGGCGCGTCATGCGTTAATTTCTGAAAGTGCTATTCCACAAGCTGTTCATTTGGATAGATGGACGCCTGAAAACACAAATGCCTCCTATCCCCGATTGACCTATCAACAATCTTATAATCAAAGATTATCTACTTATTGGTTAGAAGACGCGTCTTATATAAGATTGAAAAATGTTCAGGTTGGATATACACTACCGGAGAATTTTACAAGCAGATTTAGAGTAGATCGTTTAAGAGCGTATGTGTCGGGCGAAAATTTACTGACGTTTACTGATTATTTTGACGGTTACGATCCTGAATCTCCCGTAAGTAGTGGAAGTTTTTATCCACAGATAAGGACATTTACTATCGGTCTAAACATTAACTTAAAGTAAAAAAAGATGAAGAAAATAGCTGTATTTAGTGTGATACTGAGCATGTTTTGCTTAGTAGGGTGTGAAAAAGATTTTCTGGATCGAGCACCAAATGATGAACTAACTGATGAAACCTTTTGGGAGAACGAAGAACACCTTAGGTTGGCTGCGAATGCATTATATGCCAATGTGAAAGCTAAGAATACTGTTGACCAGGAAAATATGGGGGACAATACCTTGTGGCCTTCCACAACCCAGTATCAACGTATAGGAAGTGGAAATTACAATTCAGATTTAAATACCCTGAATACAGAATGGACCACACAATATCGCGGGATTCGCCAGGCTAATTCCTTTTTGGCTAACTATCAAAAAGCAGAAGTTGATGATCCTTTGGTTGCTGAGAGATATGCTGCCGAAGTACGGGTGATAAGAGCATTAATGTACCTTTATATAACAGAGTTCTGGGGCGATATGCCTTTAGTAACAGAGCCACTTAATATTGATGAGCTTATGATACCTCGAGATCCTAAAGAGGAAGTAGTGGATTTTGTACTCAATGATTTAGAAGATGCTGCTCAGTACCTACCTGAAGAGATACCTTCAGGAGAAAATCTGGGTAGAATGAATAAAGGTGCAGCCCTTGCATTAAAAGCCAGGATGGCATTGTATAATGAAAGATACGATGTTGCTGAAGATGCTGCTAAAAGAGTAATGGATATGGGGGTTTATGAATTGTATTCTACCGGAAATCCAGAAAGTGATTACTATGATTTATTTACTTATGAAGGAAAACTTGCCAATGGTAATAACAAAGAAACTATTATTGCCAGGCTATCTTTAGAGGATGAAGCTATGCATAATCTTAGCCGGGAAATACACGTTCCCGATCAGGTTATTCGATGGAACCCAACCAAATCCTTGGTAGATTCTTATTTAATGGCTGATGGATTACCAATTGATAAGTCGCCTTTATATAGTGTTGAAACTTATGAAGACGTTTTTGAAAATAGAGATCCAAGAATGACACAAACTATTTTAGAACCAGGTTCTGAATGGGGTGGTCGTTATGATGGCCGGGAAAATAATGAAAATCCAGAAATTTTTGAAGTCCCGAAATTTCAATCTGATGGACGTGGTGCTGTAACCCTGACCGGGTATTATTTTACGAAATATGCAGAACCTTCTGCAGTACCAACTTATAATCGTGATTTTAATGATATTCATTTACTGCGTTATGCGGAGGTTTTATTAACGTATGCTGAAGCCAGATTTGAACAGGGAGTTTTATCTCAGGAAGACCTGGATATATCCATCAACCTATTAAGAGAAAGAGTAGCAATGCAACCTATGGTTTTGGCTGATTTGGAATCTAATGGATTAGATCTAAGAGAGGAAATCAGAAGGGAAAGAAGAGTTGAATTAGCACTGGAAGGTCAGCGATACTTTGATATTAAACGCTGGAAACAGGGAGAATTATTAGCATCGGACGTCAAAGGAACCAATGTGAAGTGGTTACCAAATCCTGCAATGGCTGATAATTTAAGGACAGATGAGAATGGATTTATTATTGCGTTAACTGACAGGGTTTTTGACCCTGAAAGACACTATCTCTGGCCAGTACCCCTTCCTCAATTAGAAAGAAACCCCGATTTAGTACAAAATCCAGGATGGTAAATCTTATTCAAATGATCGGAATCAAATACCTAATAGGAGCCGTTTTAATGGCGGCTTCTTTTATCTCGTGTGAGGAAAGTGGTAATAAAACTGCCACGGCTAACGAAAATGAAGCGGAAAATGAAGTGGTGGTAGAGCGCACGCTAAGAGTAATGTCTTATAATATTCATCACGCTAACCCTCCCTCTATAGAAGATAAGATTGATATAGAAGCTATCGTTAAGGTAATTAAAGCAGAAAATCCTGATTTAGTTGCTCTCCAGGAAGTAGATTTTAATACTGAAAGGTCGGGAGAGGGGAACCAGGCAGAATTGATTGCTGAAGCCCTGGATATGGAATATTATTTTGCCAAAGCTATTGATTATGATAATGGTGAATATGGGAATGCAATTTTATCAAAATTCCCAATAAAGAATAGCGAAATTTTAGCTCTTCCTAACCACCCGGAAGACAATACTGAAAATAGAGTGGTAGCTTTAGGCTTAATTGAAATTAATGCAAATCAGAATATTTTGTTCGGGAGTACCCACTTAGATTATAAAACGGATTCAAAGAGCAGAATATTACAGGTGAAGAAGTTAATTGAGATGGCAAGCGAATGGAACGAGCCTTTAATATTGGGAGGAGACTTTAACGATGGTCCGAACTCAGAAACCATCCAGTTGTTAGATTCTGAACTCAAAAGGACCTGCAAAACCTGTCCACCGACTATTCCGGTGGAGAACCCTAAACGAGCAATTGATTTTATTTACTATAAACATCCTCAAGCTAAATTTCAAGTAAAATCTCATAAAGTAATTCCAGAAGAATACGCTTCAGACCATAGACCGGTTTTTGCGGAAATTGATATTGTTAAGTAGATTTTTTTATCCATTAAGTGTGTTAGTTAGTGGGAAGACCGTCTTCGATCATCGGGGGCGGTTTTCTTTTGAAAATTTTTGATTAAGTCCAATCATATTCTCTCAGAAACTGTTCGCAAGGAATGTTTGGAAGTTATTATTATCCATCCTATGGTTATTATCTTTATTTATGTATTTAAAACTATAAAATAAGGGTCCCTCTTAAAAATTGAGAAGTAAGGCTCTTCATAATTACAAAATGTTAAACTTTGTTAAAGGTGCCGAATTCGGTGAGTCCTAAAATAGGCGCTTTCGAAAGCCTTGTAAAATAAGGGTGTTTGGAAATAGTTCGAGTCTCGTCCAGACCGCATTCCGAAGCATCGGAAGCAAAAGCCTTTCAGAAATGAGAGGCTTTTGTGTGGAGTAAATTCTTGGATTGCTATAATTCCTATGCTGACTAATAATTATATCTGAAACCTTTTTTATTTTAACCGGTCTCGTATGTTGGAAAAGGATTATCTCAATTAATTTTTAAAACAAATCCTTTTTTATGCAGGTTTTCAATTTTAATATTTGGATCCCGACTTAAATACTTTCGAAGATGAGAAATGAAAACGTTTAAACTTTTTCGGTTAAAATAATCGTTTTTACCCCACAGAAGAACTAAAATGTCTTTATGGCTGCAGAGTCCATTTTTATTTTGCACCAGGTAACCTAATAATTCATTTTCTCTTCCTGTTAAATGAATCACTTCATCTTCAAAAATTAATTCCTGACTTTTAAAATTAAAAGTATATTTTCCAATAGAATGTAAGTCTCCCTGGGTTTCAGGTTCTGTTTGAGTTGGTTGAAGTCGTGATAAAAGCACCTGGATTCTGGCTACCAGTTCTTCTTCATCAATTGGTTTTTTTAAATAATCTACGGCACCAACAGAAAAACCTTTTAAAACATCTATTTTTAATGATCTGGCGGTAAGAAAAATAAAAGGCAAGTCTGGATAATTTGTCGTTATTTTTTGCGCAAGTGTAAATCCATCAATGTCAGGCAGCATAACATCCAGGATAACCAATTCGTAAGAGTGAGCTTCAACAAGATCTAAAGCTTTCTTTCCTGTTGGCGCCCAACGAACATCAAAATCCTTAATTTTTAAATATTCAGAAAGTAGATATCCTAAGGACTCATCGTCTTCTACCAATAATATTTTGTTCTTTTTAATTAACATTGATTAAGGGTATGATTATTATGATTTGTGTTCCAACTTGTAGTTTGCTTTCTAACTTAATTTGGCCTTTATGTCTTTTTATAACTTCCTGAACATAATTTAATCCGAGGCCGTAGCCTTTTACGCTATGTAAATCACCTTCAGGAACCCGGTAGAATTTTTTAAAAATACGGCGTTTTTCTTTATCTGAAATACCGCTCCCATTATCACTTATTACTATATATAAATCATTTTTCTTTGAAAAAGCTTTTAAACTAATAACAGGATCTTCAGCGTACTTTTTAGCATTATCCAGCAAATTGTTTATGGCATTTTCAAAATGGGACAGAGCAACTTTCATATTGTATGGTCCCGGTTCCAAATGGAAGTTGAAGTTAAAATTTTCCAGTTGCGAATGCAATTTAAAATCTTCACACCATTGTAGAAGTTCCGGTCGCAAGTCTTTTTCTTCGAGTTGAATATACTTTTTCCTATTCTCCAGGCTGGCAAGGTCTAATACCTGCTCAATATGTTTATTTAAGCGAGCTACCTGTTTTCTAATTTGTAAAACTATGGGCTTTTTGCTTTCTTCTATATCTGCTTCCAGGATTTTTGTGGCGACCCCAATTGAAAAGACCGGAGTTTTAAGTTCGTGAGTGAGGTTGTTAATAAAATCGTTGGTAATGGTAATGAGGTTTCTTTGCCAATAAAACAATCGCAACATCCAAATCACCACAAAAATAATAATAGCAAGGAAAAGTAAGCCAGGGATTAGCAAGCCATGCAATTGCGATAAAAAATAGGAATTGAGGTTTTTAAACTGAAGTTCAAGGGTGACTTCCTTTTCCAGCATTAGAGGAAGATAACCTTCTAATTTAATCGGGTATTTTATAATAGAATCTTTGCTGCTGAAAGTTGTTGGTGATATTAGCGTTAAACTATCATCTTCAGTGTAAAGATGGTAAGAGAAGTCGGTGTCAATTTTATTGGCCGCTAACCTATCTTTTACAAAATCATTTAAGAAATGACGGGAAGCATCCTGTAAACTGTCACGACTTAAACTAAAGTAGTTTTGGCCGGTAAGCGACTGTGCAATTAAAAAACTAAGCTGATTTTCCGCTGCAAGATCCTTTTTTAAATTGTTTCCGGCCCGTTCAATTTTCTGCTCAAACTGTACTTCAGCGAGGTTGAGTCCAATTCTTAAGTATTGATATTGTACCACGAATAATCCTACCACCGAAATGATAAATACTGCGATATAAATTTTTCTCCGTTTCAAATCGAGAACTATATTACTAAAATTTAGCTTTCAAGTTCGCAATTAGTCTTTTATTAATTCAATTAACCTTTCATTAATCTATTTGATTTTTCATTATCCAAAACCTGTACTAATTAAATCTACTTTGGTTCTTATCAATAATATAAACTACCTGTATGAAGTTAAATTGTAGCCTTTTTAGTGCATTATTATTCGGTTTATTTTTCCAACAAACAATAAACGCACAAGGCTGTGTGGCTATTAGACACTTTTCCTGTAGTATGGGGAATGAACTGGAAAGTAACTTGCTGGGGAAAGGGGATTTTCAGGTGGGGATGAATTACCGGTACTTTAAATCTTTTAGACACTTTAAGGGTACAGAAGAGGAACCGGACCGCGTTTCAAATAATACCGAAGTAATAAACTATTCCCATTCCTGGGATTTTAGTCTTAATTATGGTTTAACAGATAGATTATATGCCGGAATTACTATTCCCACCGTGCTTAACGAACGTTCTTCTTTGTATGAGCACGGACGTGAAGAAAGACATAAAACATTTTCGCGGGGACTTGCCGATATTAGATTGGGTGTTGGATATTGGCTTTTTGACCCCGTGGATCATGTAAATGGAAATTTAGCATTAGGACTTGGCTTAAAATTGCCTACCGGAAATTATAATGCGACTGATGTTTTTTATAACGTGGGTCCTGAAGGTTCGCCACAGGTGAGACCGGTAGATCAATCTATTCAGCCGGGAGATGGCGGTTTTGGGTTTACTGCTGATTTTCAGTTTTACCAGGCAATAAGCACAAATTTGTTTGTTTACGGAGGCGGATTTTATCTCTTTAATCCCAAGGAAACGAATGGAATTAGAACTTTTAGGGAAACCCTAAGTCCTATTTTGGAAAATGAATCCGTAATGTCGGTGCCAGATCAGTTTGCGTTGCGCATTGGTTTAGGTTATAGCTTATCACAAAATTTTTCTGCATCTCTTGGTGCCCGATTTGAAGGTGTTCCTGTAGAAGATGTGCTTGGCGGAAGCGGAGGATTTAGAAGGCCAGGAAACGTGCTTTCTATAGATCCCGGAATTTCTTATATGAAAAATAACTTTTCAATAAACTTAAATGTGCCTGTGGCGGTACGAAGAAACCGGCCACAAAGTGTTACCGATCTTGAAACTCAAATCGCAACCGGAGAACCCAGGAATGGAGATGCTGCATTTGCTGATTATCTAATAAATCTCGGGATCTCCTACCGAATAGGAGGAGGGAAGTCGATTTCAGAAATCGAGCCCGAGTCAAATTTACAGTTTGATTGATTAAGTCCTTATGGTGAATAATTAAACCAGGTTGAAAATAAGGCAAAAGCAAAAGCTCTGGAGTTCCGGGGCTTTTTCTTTGTGCAATAACGAGGGCTCTTACATTAATTTTTAAAGATACTGAAGGTCACAATTCGGGAGTGTAAAATAAATCTTAGTTTAGTACAATTGACTATAAAAGGTTTTCACAAAACTATTCAATTACCTATCCTATGAAAAGAATTTTATTCCTTACCCTGTTTTCTTTATTTTTTCTTTCTTCAGATTTGTTTGCGCAGGAAGCAATTCCTCGTTTACAACAAGTAGGAAATAAATATCAGTTGGTGGTTGATGGTAAGCCTTATCTTATGCTTGCGGGTGAGCTTGGAAATTCTACAGCGAGTACTATGGAATCCATGAAACCAGTTTGGCCAAGGCTGAAAGAATTAAACCTTAATACGGTGTTACTTCCTATTTACTGGGAGTTATTTGAACCAGAAGAAGGGAAATTTGATTATAAACTTATAGAAGATTTAATTCTGGAAGCTCGTAAGTATGATCTTAAACTTGTTGTACTCTGGTTTGGTTCCTGGAAGAATAGTATGTCCAGTCACGTACCTTCCTGGGTGAAGTTAAATCAAAAGAGATTCCCCAGGGCAGTAAGTAAAGAAGGGAAAAGCCAGGAGATTCTCACAGCTTTTTCAGAAAATAATATGAAGGCAGATTTGAATGCATACCAACATCTCCTTAAGTATATTAAAAAAATAGACTGCTCGCATCATACAGTTATACTTATGCAACCTGAAAATGAAATTGGAATGTTGCCCTCTGCCAGAGACTATCATTCCCTGGCAAATCAAAAATTTAAAGAAGAAGTTCCCAGGGAGCTATTGGATTATATAATCAATAATGAAGATATTTTAAATTCTGAATTTTCTGAAATTTGGAAGAATAATGGAGCCAGGGAACAAGGCAGCTGGGAAGAAGTTTTTGGAAAAGGACTTCATACGGATGAAATTTTTATGGCTTATTATTTTTCGCATTATGCCAATGAGGTTACAAAAGCAGGAAAAGAGGAATACCCGTTACCCGCATATGTTAATGCAGCACTAAACCGGCCAAATGTAAAACCGGGAGATTATCCCAGTGGAGGTCCGCTTCCCCATCTACTTGATATCTGGAAAGCAGGATCTCCTAATATCGATTTTTACGCTCCCGATTTTTATAACCCGAGGTTTAAACATTGGAACGATTTGTATGTAAGACAGGGGAATCCGTTATTCATACCCGAACATAATTTTGATAACACTGTAGCGGCAAAAGCTTTGTTCGCCATTGGGCACTACGAGGCCCTGGGATTTGCTCCATTTTCCGTAGAGCAAATACCCAGCGAAGCCTTCACGCCAAAAGAGCAGAAATTAGCGCAGGTGTATGAAATAATTCACCAAATAGAACCGATTTTAGAAGCCAATAGAGGACAAAATCGATTAGAAGGAGTTTTGCTCAATAAGGAAGTAAATGAAATGATATTTACCCTGGGAGACTATGAATTCACTGCAGAACATACCTTTAACCTTGGTTGGGAGCCCAACTCTAATGAGGATGTTTGGGAACCAGCTGGGGCAATTATTGTTCAAACAGCCGATAATGAATTTTTCTATGCGGGATATGGGGTTTCTTTAAAAATGAAAAACCTGAAAAAGCCAAATTCCAGGGTAGGAATTTTAAAAACAGATCGCGGATATTTTGAAGAAGGAAAATGGAAAGTTTTCCAGCATTTAAATGGCGATCAAACCCATCAGGGAAGGCATATTCGTTCTTTTATTGATGATGTTTCTATACAAAGGTTTACTTTATATGAGTATGATTAAATAAAAATTTATCCGATTTAATATGAAATGGAAAGGTGATATTAAACCTATTGGAATTAAAAATAGAAATTATTTCTGCCGATTAAAGAAGGGGGAAAACACCCTTTTTTAGTTTTAACGATCACATTATTATTGTGCCATCAAATGTGAGAATCGCAAAAAGATAATTACTATTTCCATAAACCTGGAGTTTAAATTCTAATTTAAATATGCTCTCTATAGTTGTTTCTTTATTTTTAAAAATTCTAGCTTTATTGTTGGTATTTTTTTAAAATAATAATTTCAAAACTTTTCTTATTGCTTACTTTGAAATTAATTGTTGGGCATCTACATCAGTCTTTCTTCTTAAAAATTTAAAAAGTATTTTAATCATTTTAAAGCTTTTTGACTCATCCCTGAGGAATCTCTTTTTTGATACACTGTCTTTTCAAAGTGGAATTATTAGGGGGGTAAGTGAGTTAATCTTATTGAAATTATTTGGTAGTTTCGGAAGCTTTTTCAGGGTCTAAACAACTCATAATTTTAATTGTAATTTTGGTATATGATAAAGGCAGTAATTATTGACGATGAAATAAATGCGCAAAGTTTACTGGAGAAAACCCTGGACAGGTATTTTCCAAATAAATTTAATATTGTTGAAAAATGCATTTCAGTAGATTCCGGGGTGCTTGCCATCAAAAAATACGAACCAGACCTGGTTTTTTTAGATATTCAAATGCCAGAAAAGAATGGATTTGAACTTTTCAAGCATTTCGAGGTGATAAATTTTGAAGTCATTTTCACCACTGCACATGATAAATTTGGCATTAAAGCAATTAAGCGTAGCGCGCTGGATTATTTATTGAAGCCAATTAATCATTTAGATTTAGCTGAAGCCGTAAAAAAGTTTGAAAAGAAAAATGAAAGGAATTTTGCTCAAAGAAAATTGTCTTTGCTTTTAGAAAATCTGAATGTAAATGACCAAAACGTAAGTAAAATTGCTTTTCCCACCCTTGAAGGGTTCGAACTAATCCATACCAATCAAATACTATATTGCAAGGCAGAAAGTAACTACTGCAGTATTAAAAAAATCGATGGTTCTGCAAAAACAGCTTCAAAGACCTTAAAATTTGTTGAAGAAGTACTTCCGGCTACTACTTTTAAAAGAATTCATAAAAGCTACGTCATCAATTTAAATTACGTGGTTAGATACCATAAGGCAAACAAGGAAATTGAATTAACCAACGGAGAGAAACTTCCTGTTTCTTTTCGAAAAGAAGAAGAGTTTATCAATGCCATTCTACAAAACCATTAAACTATTTCTCATAATATTTTTATGGTTTAATTTCGCCTTTTCTCAAAATTATCCCACTAAAAATTATACTGCAGCCAAAGATTTACCAAATAAGTCGGTTAGATCCATACTAATTGACAGTAAAAATAGTCTATGGATAGGTACTGAAAATGGTATAGTTAAAAAGGAGAATGACGAATTTCAATATTTCTTTGAAGAGGATGGCTTAGCTCAAAACAGCTGTTGGGCCATTGCAGAAGACAAAAACGGCAAATTATGGTTTGGTAGCTACGGAGAAGGGCTTAGTGTGTATGATGGTTATAAATTCAAAATTCTCTCAGAAAAAGATGGATTGGTTCACAACCAAATAACCAAACTGTTTACTTCCGGGAACTATATGTATGTAGGAACCAGTGATGGCGTTTCTCTTATAAATTTAAATACTTTCAAAGTAAATTCTTTAAAGACTCCGGCCGGGAAGGAGCTTTTCAGGGTTCAGGATTTTTTTGAATACCAAAACCAAATCTACGTGGTCACGTATAGATCTGGGATCTTCAGGATTCTAAATGAGGAGGAGCAGACCGCTTTGGTTAAAGTAAATAAGCATAAATTTATTTATTCCGTTTTCCCAGATAATGATAGTATTTACAGCAGTAATAAAGGTTTTTTCACGAAAAGTCATCTTCCCGATTACGTGAGTGAAAAGGATTCTATTCCTTTAGAAAAAAGCGGAACTTCCATTATCTGGGATTATGCAAAAACAGACGACCATAGAATTTTTACTGCGGCCTGGGGCATTTACGATACTAACGGAGGAATTTATGAATTGGTAGAGGAGCGATTAATATCCAGGGCTTCTGAATTTAATATATCTAGCAAAGAAGTTATTTCCCTGGCCTATGATTCAAAATTTGAAAAGTTATATGCAGGAACCCGGGATGCCGGGTTATTTGAAATAGCTTTAAATCCCCAGATTAAAATTCCTGAACTACCGGGTAAGAATATTATTGGATTTGCGAGAACAGAAAAAACTTCCGCAGTATTATTCCACGATGGAATCGTATTAAAAAGAGCTGGAAATGAGCAAAAGATTACTTTATCACAGTTTAAAAATTGGCAGGAAGAATATGTATTGAATACTGCCTTGCCTTTACCTAAACATAAAGATGATTTTTACGAACTGGATTATTCTACAAAGGCTGCCGATTTCAATTTTTATGATATAAAAGTTTTTAAGGATACGTTTTGGATAAATACCAATATTGGAGTGTTTGCCATAAAAGATTCGGGGGAATTGCATCGGTATTTACCATTGCATTCAGAAGAGATCAATTTTACAAAAACGGGGAATCTTATAGAAACCAATCCTTACGGCGGCGTTAGAGTGTATAGTGACCTGGAACTTTTTAAATATACCCACTTTGAAAAGGAAAACCCTCAAACTCCTACTATGGTGGTGAGTAGTTTGCAGAGGGGAAATAAAACTTATTTTTTGTCTGTTTTTTCCGGTCTTTATGCCTGGGAGAATAATCGTTTTGAATCCTATTTAGAAAACGGAATATGGAGCGAAAAAAAATTAAAGCACATCACAGGTTTAGGAAGGGATCTCGCCATTTCAAATGAGTTCGGTGACGTGTTTATCGTTAATGATGATGAATCATTCAAAATTCAAAAGAAAATTCCCAGGGCCAAAATTCAGGGAAACTCTATTTCTTTTTTAGAGAATTACCAGGGAACTTTAATTATTGGCACAGAAAAAGGATTAACGCTCTACAAAAATGGCCGATATATATTTTTGGATAAAGAACAGGGCCTCGAGCAACCTTTACTGAGTGCTGAAGTGACTCAAAGCACTTTATCTATAGGAAGCAACAATGGGTTTTATAATATAGATCTTGATGCCGTAAAGGATTCAACTACTCTGGTAGATCAAATAGAACTGAAAGAAATTTTCATCAATAATAATAAATTTTCTTTGGGATCATCTGCTGAAAGAGAGAAGCTAAAATTGAAGTACAATGAAAATACAGTATTGCTTAAATTTAGCACAAACGCGCACCCTTATCCTAATAAATTAAAATATCAATACCGGTTAAATGAGGAGGAACCCTGGAGTCTTTCATTTTCCAGGCCAGAAATTTTCCTGCCTTCGCTACCAACAGATAATTACGAGCTAGAGGTGAAAGTATTAGATGAAAGTACAGGTTTAAGTTATACCCAGGCCTTACTAAATTTAACTGTGCTTCCGCCCTTTTGGAAAACCTGGTGGTTTGCCTTACTTAGTATAAGTATTATAGTTATGGTAGTTTATAGCTTTTATAAATTTCAAATAAGGCAGGCCAGAAAGTTTGAAGCACAAAAAGGCTTGATCCAAAAGCGTTTTGAAGAAACCAAAATGGAAGCTTTACTGGCGCAAATGAATCCGCATTTTATCTTTAACGCGATGAATTCGATTCAATATTATATTATGGAAAGTGATATAGATAAGGCCACCATATTTTTAGGAGATTTTTCAAAATTGATCAGGTTAAACCTGGATCACTGTACCAAGCCAACTATTTTATTGAGTGAGGAAATTGAATATTTGCAATCCTATATTAGGGTTGAAAATACACGATTTAATAATCGAATTAAGGTAATATTTGAAACAGATCCTTTAATTGATCCGCAGGCGATAGAAATCCCTACTATGCTTTTACAAACTTTCGTGGAAAATGTTTTTGTTCACGCTTTTCCACCTGGTGTAAGTAATCCAACCTTAAAAATTTCTTTTAAGATGCTTTCAGAAGATGTTCTGCAATGTAAAATAGAAGATAACGGAATTGGATTTTCTGAAAATTCATCTAATAAACTTCACGAGTCCAAAGGAGTTTCCCTCGTAAAAGAGCGATTAGCACTACTGGGTTACAATGTGAAGGAAGCAGTTGAAATAATTTCCGCTAAAAATGAAGGGACTTCTGTCTCCATTAAACTTGAAGTATAACGATAACTTTAAGATTCCATACGTTTACTAAACAAGCATGCGCCGCTTTAACAAAATCTTTAGTTTTATAACAAATTAGAGTAGGTGGCAGCTACACCTTAATTGGGTGGTTTTCAAAGAAAATATTATGAGTAGGGTCGTTCTATTTTTGAAGCTACAGTAGAGGTCACTTCTCTAATCTTTTTTTATTCTTTCTGATTGAAGTGCGTCTAAATCACTAGATCGCAAAATTTGGTTAGTTACTTATTTTACTTTGTATAGCGTTGTAACCAAAATTCCTTTAAAGCCGTGCGACTTAATTGATAATAACTGTTTCTCTTCCTCAACTAAAAAGTTAAACGGCGGCGCTAAAAGGTTTACACCACTTTGCTTTTTTAGTCTTATTCCCTGTCCTGAGATAATATCTTTATTGGGTTCAAAATCTTCTTTAGGTAAATGCTCTGTTAGAATAACATATTTATAGTCATATAACTTTTCCACTACACATTTTATTTCAGCATTCGATAAATGTTGTAGCACCTGTCTTAGAATTGCACAATCCCCTTTAGGCAAATTATCTTTTGCAATATCCAAAGTATGAAATTCTAAGTTATCGGCTTTAAACGCCTGTTTGTTATGAGTTATAAGATCTGGAACTATATCTATAGCTATATACTTTTGAGCGTACTTCACCAATTTTTTACCAATATTAAAATCGCCGCAACCCAGATCACAAACAACCGCTGGTGTTTCGATTTTTTCTAAGAAACCGGATACTATAGTTATATAGGGATTTACTACCTCAGGATGATGTGAGCCCAAACCAGAGTGAAATTCATATTTATTACCACCCCAAAGATTGTTTTCATAAATCTGCGCCATGGCAGCCTTTGTTGGCCACGGCTTTTTTATTTTTTTATTTTTTGTCATTTTAAATGATAAAAACCTGGTTATTATTCTATGGAATTGTATAGATCAAAGTAAAGAATAAAAACTGGGCCAGTTTATAGGTTTTTGGCTTTAAAATACCTTTTTTATCTTCATAATTTACTGGCGGTCTGTTATAAAGAAATTCTTACTTCCTAAGTTCTTATTTTTCATATTTTTTGTTTTGCACAGAAACCTATAGAAACCAAATGGCAGACCGAAGATTCTCTGAAGATCCTGGGACTTACTGAAATCCGCCAGAGAGATAGTTTCAGAAATAATCGATTAATCCCAACAGAAAATCAAGAAAAATACTAAAACGTTTTAGTATTTTTCTTAGTTTTATTGTTTCCGTTTAAAAATCAAAATAAAAAAGACAGAGGAGACATCATTAAAACTTGCTTTGCAGCAGAACTTTGAAGATTTACTTTTAGATCGTACTGTAATCCTCATAAAAACATTTCGGTAAACCAGCAAATTACCGGGAAACGTATTAGCCCAGGGAACTGAAATCCATAATTCAGAGGTTTGTTTCTGAATTTATTACTTATATAATTTAATTCAATTGAAAATTACCGAATAATGAAAAAAAGTATATTTTATCTATTTACGTTTTGTATCGTTTCATTTTGTATAACAGGGTGTAAGGTAAAGCAGGAATCATCTTCTTCGCCTGCTGAAGTTGTTATTAAGTCATTTCCTAAATTTTTAAATGAAGCTCATCGAGGGGCAAGCGGCCTTAAGCCTGAGAATACGATTGTTGCAATGACTAAAGCTATAGAAGAGGGAGCAAACGTAATTGAATTGGATGTACATATAAGTAAGGATAAAAAGGTAGTAGTGACCCATGATCCTCGTATAAATCGGTCAATTAGTTTATTGCCTAATGGTGAGGAATTGGAAGAGGGAAATGCTGAAGAATATGCTGTCTACCAGATGAATTATGCTGATATTCGAAAGTATGATGTAGGTAGCAAGTTTTACTCAAGAAAGGGTCAAAAGACAACAAAAGCTCACATACCATTACTCAGTGTACTTATAGATTCGGTAGAGCAATTTGCTGCGGAAAATAAATATCCGAAAGTGATCTATAATATTGAGATTAAAGCAACTCCCGAAAAAGACGGGATTTATCAACCTGCTCCCCCAAAGTTTATAGACCTGATAATGGAAGTTATAAGAGAACAAGATTTAGGCTATGACAGGTATTATTTACAATCGTTTGATTTTAGACTGCTTCAGCAAATTAAGAAGGATTATCCTCAGGTTATAACTGCATTCTTAACCGGTAATAAAGAAAATTCACTGGAAGAAAATATAAATAAACTTGGGTTTACCCCCCAGATTTATAGTCCAAATTTTAATTTGGTAAAGCCAGATCTTGTAGAAAAAAGTCACAAAGCCGGGATGAAGCTTGTACCGTGGACAGTGAACGCGGAAGCTGATATGGAAAGATTAATTGACCTTGGTGTAGATGGAATTATTACTGATTACCCTAATCGGTTAAATCAATTAATACAACACTCAAAGTAAAAAAGCTCACATTTCTTCTGAATAAATAATTGAGGCTCAAATAATTTAAAACCCGTTTATTATCCATATTTTGATTAAATATTTCGGTTTTAGTTTAATAAATCATAACTCCTAAAATTAAAAATTATGAAGTTGATAAAAGTAAGTGTTTTCTCCTTTTTAGTACTATTCTCATATTCTATGTTTTCCCAATGGCAGCCTGCCGGGGATAAATTAAAAACGGAATGGGCGAGCGAGCTTGATCCTGAAAATATCTTACCAGAATATCCACGCCCAATTATGAAGCGTGAACAATGGAAAAATTTAAATGGCCTTTGGGACTACAGTATTACAGATAAAAATAGTGCTCCTTCTAAAATTAATGATGGAGAAATATTAGTGCCATTCGCGGTTGAATCCAGCCTATCTGGAGTAATGAAAAGGGTAGAACCGTCACAGGTTTTATGGTATAAAAGAAATTTCACCATACCAACAGAATGGGATGGTCAACGAATTAATTTAAATTTTGGTGCGGTAGATTGGAAAGCCGATGTATGGATAAACGATATAAAAATTGGAAGTCATACAGGAGGATATGTACCGTTTTCCTTTGATATAACTCCTTTTTTAACAAAAGGAGAGCAGGAAATAAGTGTAAAAGTGTGGGACCCTACAAATGAGGGGCCGCAGCCTAGAGGAAAACAAGTTAGAGAACCAGAAGGAATATATTATACACCTGTAACGGGCATATGGCAAACCGTATGGTTAGAACCAATGAACCCTAAAAGCTTTAAAAAAATCAATTTCACTCCTAATATTGATAATAACACGGTTAAATTGGAGGCCGAGACTACAAATTTAGAAACTGGAGATATTATTGAGGTTATAGTTTTAGAAGACGATAAAGAAATTACTAGGGCAAAATTCGCCGCTGGAGAAAGTTTAGAGATCCTATTGGAGGATCCAAAACTATGGTTTCCTGAGACTCCTTTTTTATACCGAACTATTGTTAAGCTAATAAGTAATAAAGAGACCGTAGATGAGGTAAAGAGCTATTTTGCAATGCGTAAAATTTCTAAAAAAAGAGATGAAAATGGGATAGTTAGAATGCAGTTAAATAATGAAGATTACTTTCATTTTGGGCCTTTGGACCAGGGTTGGTGGCCAGATGGTCTCTATACAGCTCCTACCGATGAAGCTTTGAAATACGATATTTTAAAGACAAAGGAGATGGGGTATAATATGATACGAAAACACGTTAAAGTTGAACCAGCTCGTTGGTATACCCATTGTGATGAACTGGGCATCTTAGTATGGCAGGATATGCCAAGCGGAGATGAACAAAAAGACTGGCAAATGCGGAAATATTTTGAGGGTAATGAATTGGTAAGGTCTAATGAATCAGAAGAAATTTTTAGAAAAGAGTGGCAGGAAATCCTTGATTATCTTATGCCATATCCAAGTATTGTTGTTTGGGTTCCATTTAATGAAGCCTGGGGGCAGTTTAAGACAAAAGAAATTACAGAATGGACCAGTAATTACGATTCAACCAGACTTATAAATTCTGCTAGTGGGGGGAACCATTTTCAAACAGGAGATATTCTGGATTTACATCAATACCCAGACCCGCAATTATATTTATACGATGCAAATAGGGTTACTGTTTTAGGCGAATATGGCGGAATTGGATTCCCTATGGAAGACCATCTTTGGGCAAGTGATAAAAATTGGGGTTATGTAGAATTTAAAAGTAGTAAGGAAGTTACTGATAAATATATTGAATATGCAGAAACCCTAAAAGATCTTGTTCGTTCCGGTTTTTCTGCTGCTGTATATACGCAAACCACAGATGTGGAAGGGGAGGTAAACGGTTTAATGACTTACGATCGTAAAAAAGATAAAATGAATATTAAAAGAATTAGAAAAGTAAATCAGGAAGTGATAAATATCCTGAAAGATTAGTTTTATGGTTTTCATAAAACTTGCTTTAAAGAAATAACATTTTGGAATTTGACTTTAAGAAAATATCGGTTTTTTAAATAAAGAGCCGAAATTTTCTTTTTATATCCTAATCGTAAAAATATGTAAAAAGCAAATTTTTCGGTTTTTTTCTTTATTTTACTTAAAGATTCTAATCAAAAAGGCATATTGATAGAGTTTTATTCCTCTAATAATAGTAATTTAATTAATTATTCTTATTTTCTTTGTTGAACAGTGAAATTTAATATTAATTAAATCCGGCTTAAGAAGATTTCAAGCCAGGGTGCATATTATTAACAGGGGCATATTTATGAAAAAAGCTAAAAAACATTCTGTAAAAGGAATTGCAGAAAAATTAAACATTTCACCTACTACTGTATCTTTTGTTCTTAATGGGAAAGCTAAAGAGAAGAAGATATCTGATGAGATGATAGAAAGGGTTTTAGCTTACGTAAAAGAAATAAATTATAAACCCAATCAACTTGCACAAAGTTTACGTACAGGAAAATCCAAGATTATAGTTTTTATGGTAGAAGATATTTCAAACCATTTCTTCGCCAGTATAGCCCGAAAAATAGAAGATCTGGCCTACGAACAGGATTATAAGGTACTCTTTTGTAGTAACGAGAATAAAGATAAAAAATCCAGGGATCTTATTCAGCTTTTTAAAGATAGACAGGTAGATGGGTATATTATAAACCCTAGTCCTGGGATAAAAAAGGATATAGAAGCTTTAATCCAGGAGGATATCCCTGTGATATTATTTGACCGTTATTTTCCAGGTTTAAAAACTCATTTTGTGGGTATAGATAATGAAGAAGCCTCCTACAAAGCGACGCTTCATTTAATTGAGAATGGTTTTAAAAAAATTGGGTTTATTACTCTTGCCACTACACAAACTCAAATGGCAAATAGAAAAAAAGGTTATTTAAAAGCTACAAAAGAGCATGGGCTCTCAGAGAGGGTTCTGGAAATTGAGTTTGAGGCAGGGAACCCCCAGTGTAAAAAAGAACTTATCAAAGAATTTATATTTAAGGAAGACCTTGATGCTATTTATTTTTCTACAAATTATCTAACACAAAGTGGATTGGAAGTTTTCAAAGAGAATTCACCAGAGCTTATTGATAAATTTGGTATTCTGACTTTTGACGATCACGAATTTTTTAAAATCCACACCCCTACAATTTCAGCAATAGCTCAGCCTAAAGATGCGATGGCTTCAGAACTAATGAAGTTAATGTTGATGCTACTTAAGAAGTCAACTAAAGATTTACCTCCTAAAGAGATTATATTAAAAACGGAGTTATTACCGCGTCAATCCACCCTTCTAAAAAATCATTAGTTAATTCCTTAGGAAATTTTCAGTCAAATTAACATTTTTTTAAACTAAAACGATTTAGTATATTAGCTTCAATCTTTTAGAAAGTATTATTGATAGCCGCATTAAATGCGACATAAAAATTATGTTATTATGAGAATTTTAGTTTTTGGAATCTTTTTTCTGAGCAGCCTTTTATTTTTAATTTCCTGCTCCACAGATAATGATAATCTTGAGGATATTCAGGAAGAGGAAGAAGAGGAACAACCTGTAGACCCTGGGGATGAAGAGGAAGATGAGGTAGATAATTGGGCAGAAGTTGCAGAAAACCTACAGGAAGAAACATATAGTGTTTATTTGGCCTCCAATGGAACTTTTCGGCAGGATAATGAAGGTAATGAGAACTTTAACTATTGGTGGAATGCTCATATGCTGGATGTTCTAATTGATGGTTACCAGAGAACAGGAGATGAGTCTTACCTTCCAAAAATGAAGTCTTTGCTGGAAGGAATTAAAATTAAAAATGGGAATAAATATGAAAACGTCTTTATAGACGATATGGAGTGGCTTGGGATTGCCTGTCTACGTGCTTACAAGCTTACGAATGATGAGCAATACAAGGAAGTGGCAGATTTGCTATGGGAAGAAGTGAAAAAAGGATGGAGTGATGTACACGGCGGAGGTATTGCCTGGAAAACAGATACTCCCAATAGTAAAAACGCCTGTTCTAACGGCCCAGCTGCAATATTTGCTCTTTATCTTTATGAAATTGACCAGGACCAGGAAGATTTGGAATGGGCAAAGAAAATTTACCAGTGGTTAAACGATACCCTGGTAGATCCGGAATCAGGTTTGGTATGGGATAACATAGATTACCAGGATGGAGAAGCAGTTATAAATCGTGACTGGATATTTACTTACAATGTGGGAACTTATATTGGTGCTGCAAACTTATTGCACCAGGCCACCGGGGAAGAAATGTACTTAGAGGATGCTATAAAATCTGCGAGTTCAGTTGTAGGACCCGGTCAAATAACTACGGGTGGAGTTTTAAAAAATGAAGGCCAGGGAGACGGCGGACTTTTTAAAGGAATATTAGTTAGATATTTCACGCAACTTACCCTTAATCCCAATACTCCAGATGATAAACAGGAAGAATTCAAAGAGTTTATTCAATTTAATGCAGAAACTCTGTATCACAATGGATTAACCACTGCAGGGCTTGCGGGGCCAAATTGGAATGACGAACCCAGTGGTCGTGTAGATTTATCTACCCAACTAAGTGGCGTTATGCTCATGGAAGCTAAAGCCCTTTTAGATAGACAATAGAATTTTAAAATAATATACATCCTAAAATGAACCTAGTACAACCCCTTTATTTCCAGACAGGAAAGTTTCTTTTATTTTTCTTGTCTTTTTTATTTATCTCCTGCAATTCTACTAATCAGGATAATGAAGAAGTAGAAGATGATGAGCCTCAAAAATCTTATACTTCAATGGTTAATCCATTTATAGGAACTGCTCCTTTAACCGATCCGGAATTTATAGGTTATACACCTCCAGAAGGATGGCGGGTTTGGGCGGGATTAGTGTTTCCGGGTTCTTCTTTGCCTAATGCAATGGTTCAACTTAGTCCTATAACTGAGTATGGTACCGGTGCTGGTTATGAATATGAAGATACCGAAATACTTGGATTTACCCACACCAATAAAGGGCACTGGAATTTATGTAATATTCCAATTCTTCCGGTTTCGGGGAATGCTAAAGCTCCATTTAAATCTTCATTTTCTCATAACACAGAATCTGCATCTCCTGGGTATTACGAAGTTAACCTGGACGATTATGGAATTAAAGTAAGACTTACCTCTACGTTGAGAAGCGGATTTCACGAGTACACTTATGAAAATGAAACGGATAGAAAGATCCTTTTTGATTTGGCTAAAGCAAATCACGGGGTATCTAACTGGGAAATAACACAAGAAGATGATTATTCAATATCCGGTTTTCAGCATGTGGGAGGCGATAAAATTCATTTTTATGCAGAAAGTAATGTCAATATAAAAAAGCTTGACGTGCAAAAAATGGGAGAAAAAGATGGCTACGCTATTTTAAGTTTAGAAGATGGGAAGAATCCTGTGAGCCTAAAAATTGGTTTATCTTATGTAAATACTGAAAATGCTGCTCAAAATTTAAAAGAAGAAATTGGTAAAGCTGATTTTGAGGAGATTAAAAAACGTGCGAATAATACCTGGGAAGATTTACTTAAAACTATTGAAGTTACAGGAGGAAATGAAAAACAAAACGAAATGTTTTATTCTTCATTTTACCGTTCTTTTTTATGGCCGGCACTTAGAAGCGATGTGAATGGTGAATTTAAAGATGTAAAAGGAGAAATTCAGAAAAAAGATTTTAATTACTATACCAACCCTTCTTTTTGGGATACTTACCGAAATAAACTGGTACTTTTAAGTATTGTTTCTCCTGAAGTAACTACCGATATTATTAAAACCTTAATTGATAAAGGTGAAAAAACAGGTTTTATCCCCACATTTTTTCACGGGGATCATGCAGCACCTTTCATTGCCGGGACTTATTTAAGAGGAAATTCAAGCTTTGATGTAGAAAAGGCTTATGAACTCTTACTGAATAACGCTTATAAAGATGGTGGTCCCAGGCCACATATTAAAGAATACATTGAGAAGGGTTATATTTCAGATCCAGACGTGAAGAACCCTGAAGTAGAAACCAAAGCCAAAGCTGGAGTTTCAAAAACTTTAGAGTATGCCTATGATGATTACTCTGTAGCACAATTAGCCAAAGCATTGGGCGATGAAGAAAAATATGAAGATTTAATAAAACGTTCTGAAAATTATAAAAACGTTTTTGATACTTCAACTAATTTTATGCGTGGAAGACTTGAAAACGGAGATTGGATTAGTCCATTTGATACCGAATATCCTTATTATGAATATATGTACCGTGAGGCCAATGCTTGGCAGGTTTCTTTTTTTGCGCCACATAATATGCCTGAATTAGTAAAACTATATGGAGGGGCAGATAAATTTGAAGAAAAATTAGATTCTTTATTTACGTTGCCCTGGAATCCAGACCATATAGCGAGAAATGTTGCCAGTTTTATAGGTCAATATTCTCACGGCAATCAACCTGCACATGAAGCGCCATTTTCCTATTATTTTGTAGATAAACCTGAAAAATCTCAGGAGATTATTGATGAAATTCTTGGAGATTTCTACGGAGTTGGGGAAGATGGCCTGGCGCTTTCAGGAATGGATGATGCGGGTGAAATGTCTGCCTGGTATGTTTTTTCAGCAATGGGACTATATCCCTTATCTCCTGCAGATCCCGAATATTTAGTGACAGTTCCAATTTTTGAGGAAGTTAAATGGAACCTTCCTAACGGTAAAACACTCACAATAGATAGGGCAAATTCAGGTAGAAATCTAAAGCAAATAATGGTAAACGATGAGGAGCTGAAAGGCTACTTTATATCTCATGATTTGTTTAAAAGTGGGGGAGAAGTAGAGATAATAACAGAATAAAATGTAACTTTTGTTGAATAGGTCCCGGCGAAGTATCTAATGTTTTTCCGGGACCTATTTTATTTCCATTAAGAATTAGACGTTATAGCATTCGGTGATGAATTATCCTTGCTTCAAAAAGTTTGATAAGCTTAAAACTACACGTTCAAAAATTAATTTATGTGCTTCATCATTTAAATGTATGCCATCTCCACTATCATAATCCTTTTTAATAAGATTTTTTTCTGTAGCAAAACAGGTCCATAGATCAATGATGAATTCTTTATCAAAGTATGCATAAGTAGCATCTACCATATCTTTTTGAATATTAACTTTTGCCTTTTCAAAATTTCTGGGTTGTGGAGTGGTTACCCATACCGGAATTTCATTTTTAATAGAATTAAATATTTTCTGGTAATTTTCTAATTGTTCTGGAGTATTGCGGCCTTCTGCAGCATCATTAGATGGTAAGTTAATTATAATAGCTTCGGGATTATAAGAAAGTGCCTTAGAGATATTTTTATCGGGGTGGCCATCAGGAAGAAGATCTGCTGTGGTGAACCCCCCCTTTGCCAGGTTAATAACCTTAAAATTAGTATCGCTTTCCTGAAGGTAGTCTATAAATCTTGGTACCCATGCATTTTCTTTTTTGGTGGGTCCTATTCCTTCCGCTGTAGAAGATCCAAGCACTACAATTACAATTTCTTCTTTAGATAAAGTTGTAAAATGAGGCTTTTTATAAATTGCCTCGTTTTGTTGGCAATACCTTTTTACATTTTCTTGTTTCAAATTTAACCTGGCAGCCATTTCCATCATCATAACCCCACTCAATTGGGTTGAAAGATCTGTTTGATTCTTCGGTTTTTGTGCCCAATTAGGACTTACTACCATTTCTTTCTTATCTAATCCAAAAGTTCTTAGAGTATTTGCATTAAAAGCTAAAAAATCTAATAGGAGTTCTTTTCTTTGGTTTGCCAGCGCGGGATTTTCTGCCAGAAGAGTTAGGTTTCTTACCAAAATCCCTTTAAATAATCCGCCGTCACCCTGGCCTTCGCTTCTTAGAATACCTTCGAAAGTAAGTTTAGGGCTCCTCATTAAAGAGTTTGTAGTTTTCCAGGCTTCCTCCAAATATTCTTTATTTCCGGTATGGTTAAACAATTGCGTAGCTGCTCCTATATAAGTTCCCTGGTTATAAGACAACACCAGATCTTTATTTATTACTGCTTCTTCATCTTGATAAGATATATTATCCCAAACCAGCCCGGTTAAAGGATCTACCAGCGTATTTTTTTGCCATTCAAAAATCTTTTTAGCCCATTCAAGTTCATCTTCGTTACTATTAATAGCATATAAATTAAGTGCTAGCAAAGCGCCCGGACCGTTAGAACAGGCATTTTTTTCTTCTGGTGTATCTGTTCTCCACATAATTCCTCCGCCGTGTACATCTGTCCATCCTTTTTTTACCTCCTCCCAAAGGTATTCTGCTACCTGTTTGTATTCTTCATCTCCCGTGGCTCGATAAGCCCTTACACAGGCAATTCCCAGCCATTCCATATCATCATTAAAGTAAATTTGAAAATTATCCTGATTGGAATTTTTTATTCCCCTAACCAGATCTTTAATCTTTGGTAAATAAGATTCGTCCTTTGTTCTTAAATAACCATCAATTAAAATGTCTACCATATGAGCATTCCACCAGTAATGAAATTTATTTTGTTCCTTATTATCCTGAGTAAACACTCCATTTTCTCCCAGGTAATTTTTATAGGTAGACTCCTGAAGAGAATTGGCAAGGTGAGACCATTTGTTATTATTTTCTAGAGTAACCAATTTGGAAGGTGCTGAAGTTGGTTTTTCTTTTCCAAAAACCAGGCTATGAGCGCCGAGTGTAATTAATATGAAAATTGGTGCGAAGGGTTTTAAGAGCCCAGCTAAACTTAGATTTGAAGATGTAAATTTCATAATAGAAGAATAAATAATTTTAGAGATTTCTAACTTTTATATAATGAAAAACCTCTAAACTCACTGGTTTTTACCAGGAGTAAAGAGGTTCTTTTGAATTTATAATCACCGTAGGAAATGCTTATAAATTAGCTATAATTTTTTAATCTTAATGTTTCTAAACCATACATCGTCACCGTGATCTTGAAGGCCTATATAGCCTTGTTTATCTTCTCCTCCAGCATTTAAGAAGTTTTCCCAGTCTTTAAATTTACTGTCCGCTACCATTTCCTTCCACTTATCAGTCCATAGATGGTATTCTACCACATTTTCTCCGTTTTGAGAGTGAACTACCGTGCCTCTATATACAATAATAGAAGCTTTATTCCATTCTCCAACTGGCTTGGCATTTTGAGGTTCAGCGGGTATTAGGTCATATAAAGAGGCTGACTGTCTATTTCCATTTTTTCCCAATCTTGCATCAGGATGTTTTTCATTATCCAATATCTGAAATTCAGGAGCTGAGGTATAAATAGGTTCGCCATCAATTTCTTCCGCCAGGTAAAAGATCCCGCTATTTCCACCTTCAGAAACCTTCCATTCCAGGGAAAGCTCAAAATCTTTAAATTCCTCTTTGTAAATAATGTCTCCGCCACCACCGGCTTCCCCGGCTCCACTTCCCTGCACTTTTAAGGCACCGTCTTCAATAACCCATCCTTTAGGAAAGGAATCTTTTCCATAACCTCGCCAGCCATCTGTACTTTCTCCATCAAAGAGTAATTCCCAACCTTCTTCTTTTTCTTTTGCTGAAAGTTCATTTAAACCTGCTTCATCTTCTAATTCTTCTGAGTTAGCTTCTATTTGAGCATTGTCCTGGTCTTTATTTTCTTCTTTTTGATCTTTACAACTAGTAAAGATAGCGCCAAGAAGCAAGAGGGGTAGTGCGATGTTTTTCTTTTTGATTTTAGGTAAATATGTCATAGTATTTGTGATTTAAATTGTGTGATAAATTGTTTAGTTGAATGGGTTATAATTTCCAGCCTTCTCTGTAATTATGTTTAATATATTGTTCGGCTGCTTCTCTCGCATTAATGGTAGCATACTGGGTATTAAATTTTGGATCGCCATCTACCACAGTGAATTTATCGGTAGTTACTACCTTAATTTCTTCACTTTCTCCAATATTGGTGATTTTCATATTTTTTCCATCCCAATTTAATTTCTTATTCAGGTCCTGTAAACGAACAGCTAAATTCCCCATTACTACCACCTCATTAAATGGTCCCGAATAACCGAAGTGAGAACTTGCCTCACGGCGGTTGTTTTTAGATTCTTTACATGCTCTTACCCAATCCATCTCATGGCTGGTTTCAACACGCGGAATCACTTTTTTAGTTTGAGGTGGATTGTCTTCTCTTCCTATTATATAAGGATCACGACCATAGGTTCCGCAAATAATGGTTCCTTTGGTTCCAACTACCATAGCTCCGCCATCATTATCACCAAGCACTTTTCCTGGTTTAATACCTTCTGGTCTCTCAGGCAGTAATCCGCCATCATACCAGGTTAATTTTAATTCAGGTCTATTTATTTTATTCAGTTTAGATTGTTCAGGGAAGTAATAAATTACTTTTTCTGCTATGGGAGCACTTTCAGTATTTACCTGGGAAGAGCTACCTTGAAAGGCTGTAGGATGATCCAAATCTAGCGCGAAATATACCGGGTCCATAATATGACAGCCCATATCACCTAATGCGCCAGTTCCAAAATCCCACCATGCTCTCCAATTCCACGGAGTATAAGCTGGATGGTAAGGTCTGTATTCAGCCGGTCCTATAAAGAGGTCCCAATCTAGGGTAGAAGGGATAGCAGGTTCGTTTTCTGGTCTTTCTAATCCTTGTGGCCAAATGGGACGGTTGGTCCAACAATGTGCTTCTATAGGATCACCAATTTCGCCATTCCGAATCCATTCCCCAAAAAGCCGGGTGCCTTCGCCCGAATGTCCCTGGTTACCCATTTGGGTAGCTACACCTGTTTCCTTTGCCAGTTCTGTAAGATATCGAGATTCATAAATAGAATGGGTAAGGGGTTTTTGCAGGTAAACATGTTTACCCATTTTCATACTTTCAGCAGCTGTAACTGCGTGAGTATGATCGGGGGTTGCAATTACTACCGCATCAATATCATCACCCATAGTTTCTAACATCTTACGATAATCTTTAAACTTTTTGGCTTTGGGATAATCGTTAAAAGCTCTTTGAGCATATTTCCAATCTACATCACAAAGGGCTACAATATTTTCCCCGGCCATTTCTCTTAGATTAGCTCTTCCCATACCACCTACACCAATTCCAGCAATATTTAAAGTATCACTCGGTGCTTTGTAGCCAACTCCCCCAAGTACGTGTCTTGGAACAATAGAAATACCGGCGGCAACTGTGGCGGTACGGCTTATAAACTTTCTTCTTGAAAGTTTATTTAAATCCTTATTTTTTTTATCCATTTTAATTGGTTTAAAAAGTTAATCGTTTAAACTATTTGTATTTAAGTTTGTGAAAATCATAAGGGAATTAGAGCTTCCATCAAGATGAGAAAAGTTCTTTGTGTAGTATCTTCTTGATAAATAGTGAGAATATTTAAGAAGAATGTTCATTTTCTATCGGTTAAATAGGTACTTGCCTAAGTATTTACGGCTAATATACTAAAACGATTTAGCAAAACAAGAAATGGTTTAAAAAAAATCTGAGGGGGTTAGAAGGGCTATTTTATTGAAGGTATATTTTTATAATATTATACTCTAATCACTTATAGCATTTTTTGAAGCTATTAATTATGTGACTTAGGAAACTGTTGCTATATAATAGTCCGCTTATTATATTAGAAAGGAGGAATAAAAATCCCTGGCAATTATTTAAATAAATATTTCTGAATTTATATCTGTCAGAATAAAATGTTTAATAAGAGAAATAATTATTAAAATAATTGAATCTCTTTCTGGTCTTCCTTTCAGATAGTTTCCATTTTATCCCTGGAAATAGAACTTTTCTTAATCTTTTTACCCCTAAACATTTATTTCATACCTACATAGAATGTTAAAATTACTAAAATTTTAAATATTATTTTTTTAACTAAACCGTTTTAGTATATTAGCTTTACTAATTTAATGTTAAATACTAACTAAACTTTAAACTAATATGGAAAAAAAGACTAGCCTGTTTGTTCGGTCTATTTACCTTCGATTGAATCTCAAATATTTTTTGTTTTTCTTATTAATGGTATTTCAGATTGCCCAGGCATATCCTTATGCGCTGAATCAAAATACGGTGACAGGAACTGTTACTGATTCTAACGGATTACCTCTTCCCGGGGTGACTGTCCAGGAAAAAGGAACGAACAATGGAGCACAGACCGATTTTGATGGGAATTACTCTATTACATTAGAAAACCAGGATGCGGTGCTGGTATTTTCTTTTGTTGGAATGCAAACGATTGAGCAAAATGTAAATGGACAATCTTTGATTGATGTTCAAATGGAAGTTAGCCAGGAATCTCTGGATGAGGTAGTATTGGTAGGGTATGGTACCCAAAATAGACGGTCTGTTACTACTTCTATTACCAAGGTGACTGAAGATGATTTTAACCAGGGAGTAGTAACTAATGCTTTATCTCTTATTCAGGGTAAAGTACCCGGATTGTCAATTACCCGACCTGCCGGAAATAACCCAAATGCAGGGACATCAATTCAGCTTAGAGGGGTTACCTCAATAACTGGTAATACAGAACCTTTAATCGTTATAGATGGTATTCCAGGTGGTAACTTAGACCTTGTACAGCAAAATGATATTGAGTCTTTTGATGTTCTTAAGAGTGGTGCTGCTTCAGCAATTTATGGAACCAGAGGAAACAATGGTGTTATACTAATAACTACCAAAAAAGGTAAATCTGGAGTAACTAGTTTTGATTATTCTACGTTTTTATCAAGAGATTTTGTAAACGCTAAACCAAATTTTTTGTCTGCAGCCCAGTATAGGCAGGCTATGGAAGATGGCGTTTTCTCTTCAAATGATTTCGGATATTCTACAGATATATTTGATGAACTTGTTAACGAAGCAAACCTTAGTCAGTATCATAATTTTGTTGCTTCTGGTGGAGGCGAAAATAGTAATTACAGGGTTTCCTTATACTATAGGAATCTTGAAGGAATTGCATTGGAAAATGAAAGAGAAGAATTTGGGGTTAGAGCTAGTTTTAATCAATCCGCTTTTGACGATCGATTAAATTTTCAGTCTAGCATTGTAACTAACTTTAATAATGCTAATTTATTAGGAGGAGGTCAATTTGGTATTGTAACCGATTGGAACCCTACTGCACCTATATATGCTCCTTATTCCGTTGAAGAAGGAACCGAGTTGTATAACGAAGGAAAATTCGGTTTTTATCAGCCTCAGCGAGGATACAATCCTTTTTCGGAATATGAAAACAGGTTTAATAAGAGACAGCAGCAAACTTTTTCTGGTGATGCTAAAGCTTCCTTTGAAATTACAGAAGGTCTAATAGTAGCTGCCTTTGGGTCTTACCAACGTAATACCTGGAATGACAGGCAGTATAGATCTATTCAGGATTGGAACCAGTACAACGATGGAAGTCAGTACCTGGGAACTGGTTATGCTTATAAATCAAACTTACTGGATCATACCACTACTTTTGAGCCTACCTTAACCTTTGAACGGGAAATAGGAGATCATGCTTTTGATCTATTAGGAGGCTATAGTTACCAGTATACTACTTTGGAAACTTTTGATATGAATAACAGTGGTTTTACTACTGATGCATTTTTAGACTGGAATTTTGGTGCTGGAAACGCAATTATTGATACCGATTTACCCCGACCTGGTCTAAACAGTTTTAAAAATGATAATACGCTAATCGCGTTTTTTTCCAGAGTAAATTATTCTTTTAAAGATCGTTATTTCCTACAGGCATCTATGCGTAGAGAAGGTTCTTCTAAATTTGGAGCTAATAATAAGTGGGGTAATTTTCCTGCTGTTTCTGCTGCCTGGTTAATCTCAGATGAAGCTTTTATGGAAGATACAGACTTTGTTTCTAATCTTAAACTAAGAGCAGATTATGGTATTACCGGTAATCAGGGTATTCCCAATTATCAATCTCTGGTAACACTTGGGACCGGTGGGCGTTATCCAATTTACCCAGACTCTCCAAATGCCGATGGACAGTATATTCCAACGTTCTATCAAACCTACGGAGCTAATAAAAACCCTAACCCAGATTTAAGATGGGAAAGGAAAAAGGAATGGAACTTAGGATTGGATTTTGGGCTGTTTAATAATAGATTAACTGGTGCTTTAGATGTTTATAACCGCCGCACCGAAGATTTACTTCTAAGTTATGAAGTGCCACAACCGCCGTTTGTTCAGCGTACTATTTATACTAATGTTGGTACCATAACTAATAAAGGGGTAGAATTAGGAATGACTTTTAGAGCTATTAATTCTGAAGATTTTAGCTGGACTATAGATATGGCTGGTAGTTATCAGGAAAATGAACTAACTACACTTTCTAATGATCAATTTATTGCCAGTGAAATTTATGGAGGAAATATTGGAAATCCAGGAAATTTAGGAGATGCAATTAGAAATACCGAAGGAGGGCCAATTGGAAATTTCTACGGAAAACGTTTTGCCGGCTTCACACAAGATGGCCAATGGCTTTTTTATAAGGCCGATGGCTCTGTAGTGCCAGCCAGTGAGATTAGTCCGCGAGAAGATAATGCTATAATAGGAAACGGAATGCCTAAGTACAATGCATCCTTAACCAATACCTTTCGCTATAAGAACTTTGATCTTACTGTTTTCTTAAGAGGTAAATTTGACTATGATATTTTGAATACAGTAGACTTGTTTTATGGCAACCCAAATATTGGAGGCAATGTTTTGACTTCTGCTTTAGACCAGTATAGCCATATTAGTGAGCAGCCTCAATATTCAGATTATTACCTGGAAAGCGGCGATTTTGTAAAACTGGATAACGTAACTCTTGGATATAACTTCAAATTTGGAGAAAATAGTCCTTTCAATGCCCTTAGGGTTTATGCCAACGCACGTAACCTTGCTGTAATAACTGGATATACAGGTAGAGATCCGGAAGTTCAGGATACCGGGCTTTATCCTGGTGTAGATGATAGAAATTTCTATCCTAGAACTACTACGATTACTGCTGGTATGAATGTTAAATTTTAAACAAACAAGAAATGAAGAATTTATTAAATATAAAAAATTTAGCCTGCTTCGCGCTAGTATTTAGTTTCTTCGGATGTATGGATTTGGATGAGAGTCCATATTCTGAACTAGAGGAATCAAATTTCTATAATAATGAATTAGAAATTATTCAGGCTACACTAAGACCTTTTACACACATGCAGGCCTGGTTGTCCTGGTCTGGCCAAAATGGCTATTATTATCACAATGAATTATCAGCTGATCAGGTAGCCTGGCCTCAAAAAGGGCCTCATGGATTTGATGGTGGAGATCATATTAGACAACATTATCACACCTGGACTCCTCAGGAAGGGAGACTGGCCAATACCTGGAGTTTAATGTGGACTGGAGTAGGATATGTAAACTCGGCCATTACTGATATCCAAAATATTGATCCTGAATCTGCAAATATATCTCAGGAGCGTTTGGAATCTTTAGTAGCAGAATCAAAAGTTTTAAGAGCCTACCATTATATGAAATTAATGGATCTTTTTGGTAATATTCCAATTGTTACTCAAGTGGGCGAGCCCCAGAATCCAGCTACTGCATCCAGAGAAGAGGTTTTTGCCTTTGTAGAAAGTGAATTGTTAGAGAATGTAGAAAGCCTTCAGCCGTTGTCACAATCCTTACTTGGTAGAGTATCTAAAGCTGTTGGATACGCTATGTTATCTGAACTTTATCTTAATGCCGAAGTTTGGAGTGGAGAACCAAGATGGCAGGAAAGCATTGAGTATGCCGATAAAGTAATTAATGGAGAAGGTGGGGCACTCATGGGAAGTATGGCCTTAGACCAGGATCCATTAGGTCCTTTTAGTAACCAGAATGAACTTTCTCCAGAGAATATTTTCCAGTTTCCATTTAGTAGAGAAAATGGATTTGGCTATGATTGGCGCGCTTTTTATTCAGGATTCTCCAATATGGCCCCTGCATTAGATGTAAATTATTCAGGTTGGAATGCTTTTGTTGTAATTCCTTCAGCTTTTGATGAATATAAAGAGAGCGATATTAGAAAACAGGAGTGGTTTTTATTCGGACCTCAATATAGATTCGGTACAGATCAGCCAATTTTAGGATCAGAAGAATATAATGGACAGCCTTTGGTTTATGTAAACAATATTAGAAGAAATACTGAAGGCCAAACGGGAGAAGGAAGTATGACAGATGGAGAAGAGAACAGTGGTGCTCGTTTTCATAAATATCGTTCGGGAACACAAACAGATGAAAACTATTTAGAAAACGATTTTGTGATTTACAGGTTAACCGAAATGTATTTTAACAAAGCTGAAGCTTTAATGCGATTAAATGGTGGAAGTGCAACCGCTGAAGCGGTAGACCTTATTAACGAAAGTAAGAGTCGTTATTTTAATGATGAAGACTGGACTGAGGCTTCTTATACCACGGCTACTTTAACATTAGATGAGTTACTGGAAGAAAGAGGTCGTGAATTTATTTTTGAAGGGAAACGTCGTACAGATCTTATAAGATTTGGTGAATTTACCACGGGAACATGGTGGGATCACGAACCTAGTGAAGATTTTAGAACATTATATCCAATACCTCTAAGACAGGTGCAAACCAATCCTAATTTAGAACAAAATCCAGGTTATTAAAAAAATATAATATGAAGACAAAAATTTTCAATTTAAAGAATATCATCCTCGCTACTATTTTAGTAGGCCTGTTTTCCTGTGAGGGGCGCAGGGATTTCCCAGATTTGGTGGAGACTGGAGTTACTCTAGACAATACTGATATTTTACTTATTTCAGGAGAAACAGAGGAGATTAAAGCAAGATTTGTACCCAATATTTTTCCAGCCAGGGACTATGTTTGGGAGATTGATGATCCTAGTGTTGCCGATCTTGTTATGAACGAAGATAAGTCAGTAACTATTACTGCCGTAGGAGCTGGAGAAACTGTTTTAAGAATAGTTTCTCAGGACCAGGAGAGTATAAGTGCTGAAGCACAATTAAAAGTGATTGCCTCTGCCCCGGTAGATATTACTGATGAAGCGGTAATATCTGTAAATAGAGAGAATGGCGGTGGCCCAGAGGGCAATGAAGGCTCCCTAAAATTAATTGATGGAGATTTAAATTCGAAATATTTAGCCGGTTACGAGCAACCGTTTTGGGTAAACCTTGAGTTTGAAGAAGAGAAAGTAGTGAGTTTTTATCAATTAACCTCTGGAAATGATGCACCAGATAGAGATCCGCGCGATTGGCAAATTCAGGGTTCTAATGATGGTGAAAACTGGGAAGTTTTGGATGAAAGAGTTGATCAAACTTTTAGCGGAAGAAATTTAACCAGGGAGTTTTATTTTGAGAATGAAACGGCTTATACTCATTATAGGTTTAATGTAGTAAATAATAATGGCGGAGGTCTATTCCAAATGAGTGAGTGGCGCCTATTATCAATTCCAGAATAAAGTTTTAGCCAAAGAGGTCAAACTAAGTATTTTGACCTCTTAATTTTTATCTGGTAATAATAATCCAGGATTACCTAAGAGTGAATCAATTTAAATTAAAAAGAATTTATAAATAGAAATAGTGGAGGTGAGGCAATCATGTTTTAATAGTTTTTTCATATTTAGTTGTTAGCCTAATTAATTCCACCTCCGCTTTTTCTTATATAAATTTAATACCTATTTGAAAGTATTGACAAAGCTTAGCCTTGTAATACATTAAATCTTTTCCTCTAGAAATCTTTAAAGAGAATAAAGAGCTTGGAATAGAATTGAAAGAAATTAAAAAATGAAAAATACCTGCCTGCTTATCACCTTGTTTACCCTCCTTGTGGTAATCGAAATGCAAGCTCAGAAACCTGAAGTTTTTAAGGAAAAAGATAAAACTCTAATGTTTACCAACGATTCGCCTTTTTTAGATAGCGAGGTAAAGAACGGTTTAGTAAAAACCTTCTTTAAGGTTTATCCAAAAATGGTAAAAGATTTTAATCCTGAAGCTAAGGATACCATTTATGTTAAAATTGATACTTCCTATACCGGGGTTGCCTTTGCGAACAATGGTAAAATCACAATAAGCTCCCAATGGCTTGAAAAGAAACCAAACGATTTAGATGTAATTACTCATGAAGCCATGCATATTGTACAATCCTATCCACATCAAGCGGGTCCAGGGTGGCTTACCGAGGGAATTGCCGATTATGTACGTTATAAATATGGTGTTAATAATGAAGGTGCAGAATGGTTTCTGCCAGAATATTCACCCGATCAATCTTATAAAAATAGCTATAGAATAACCGCCAGGTTTTTAGCCTGGATTTCAAATAATTATAATCAGAATCTTGTTGTAACTCTGGATAGAAATATGCGGGAAAATACCTATTCCGAAGTATTATGGAAAGAACTTACGGGTGCTACACTCGATGAGTTATGGGAAGCTTACGCAGAAAATCCTGATAATATTTAATGAAAAAAAATAGCGTATATACAAGAGGAATAAGAACTATCACTATTAAGTCCTACAGAAATTTTAATATATGAAACGTAGAAAATTTATACAAAATACTGCATTAGCAGGCGGTCTAACAATGTTGGATCCATTTCATCTTAATGCTTCAGAAATAAGCGATTTTTTTAAAAAATTCCCCGTGGTTAGAACTCCTAAGGGAGATCGAAATTTCGAAAGTAAAATAATTGAAAAGGTTATTGCAGAATTTCAGAAAAATGTAAAAGACGAAGAACTGGGATGGCTTTTTAATAATTGCTTCCCTAATACTTTAGATACCACGGTAACCTATTCAGAAATAAATGGCAAACCAAACACCTATGTAATAACCGGGGATATCGATGCCATGTGGTTAAGGGATAGTGTAGCGCAGGTTTGGCCTTATATGACTTTTGTCGAGGAAGATCAAAAACTTAAAAAACTTATAGCGGGTGTTATAAACCAGCAGACTCAGTATATATTAAAAGATCCGTATGCTAATGCTTTTTATAATGATTCTGAAAAGAAAGGTGAATGGTTTAGCGATTTAACCGATATGAAGCCTGGTGTACACGAGCGTAAATGGGAGATTGATTCCCTATGTTATCCTATTAGGTTAGGTTACCATTACTGGAAATCTACTGGCGATACCAGCCCTTTCGATGATAATTGGATAAAAGCCATTGATTCTATCCTTAAGGTATTTAAAGATCAGCAAAAAAAGGATGATAGAGGCGCATATTCTTTTCAAAGAGAAACTCCAAAAGCTACCGATACCCGTGCGTTGCAGGGGTATGGCTATCCAGTTAATCCAGTAGGCCTAATTTGTTCGGCATTTAGACCTAGTGATGATGCCACGGTGTTTTCGTTTTTAATTCCTTCAAATTTCTTTGCAGTGGTTAGCCTGGAGCAAGCTGCAGAAATGTTAACAGAAATCCATGGAGAGACCGATAAAGCAAATGAACTCCTGAAGTTAAGAAAAGAGGTGAAAGAAGCTTTGGATGAGTATGCCGTTGTAGATCATAAAAAATATGGTAAGATCTACGCTTTTGAAGTGGATGGTTTTGGCAACCAATTGTTAATGGATGATGCTAATGTTCCTAGTCTCCTTTCATTACCTTATCTAGGCGCCGTAGCTGCAGATGATCCTATTTATCAAAATACAAGAGATTATATTTGGTCTAAAGACAATCCTTTCTTTTTCGAAGGCACTGCAGCTGAAGGAATAGGTGGCCCCCACGTTGCGCTAGATATGATTTGGCCTATGTCTATTACCATGAAAGGTTTAACCAGTAAGGATGATAAAGAAATTAAATGGTGTATAAATACACTTAAAAATACTCATGGAGATACTGGCTTTATGCACGAAACCTTCCATAAAGACGATCCCACAAATTTCTCCCGGGAATGGTTTGCCTGGGCCAATACGCTATTTGGAGAATTTCTTTGGAAAACTTACCAGGAAAAGCCGCATTTGTTGAAATAACAAAATTATAAAAACCGAAAATCTTACTGCTAAGTTTGCAAATGAAAATATTTCAAGACGAAAGAATAGTTTTAACATTAGATGCAGGTGGGACTAATTTTGTTTTTTCCGCTTTAAAAGGAGGAAAACCAATTACTCCACTTATCACCTTACCATCCAACTCAACAGATTTAGAAAAATGCCTGGAAAATATTATTGAAGGTTTCAAAAGAGTAAAAAAGCTTTTATTGCCAGAAAAGGCAGTGGCTATTAGTTTTGCTTTCCCAGGACCTGCAGAATACGAAAAAGGGATTATTATAAGCCCTCCAAACTTCCCCTCTTTTAAAGAGGGCGTGGCCTTGGGACCAATGTTGGAGGATTATTTTAACTTGCCTACTTATATTAATAATGACGGAGATCTTTTTACCTATGGAGAGGCTATTGGTGGCTTTCTTCCAGAGGTTAATAATGGTTTTAAAGAATTCGGAATAAAAAAAGAATTTAAAAATCTAATAGGTATTACTTTAGGAACCGGTTTTGGCGCCGGGGTTGTTATAAACCAGGAAATATGTGCAGGAGATAATTCTGCGGGGGGAGAAATTTGGTTGATGAGAAATCTCTTAGAGCCAAAAATTATTGCCGAAGAAAGTGTAAGTGTAAGGGGAATCCAATCCTACTATAAAGATTACTCTAAAGAAAGCTTTGAGTTAAGCCCAAAAGATATTTTTCAAATTGCCGTAGGAGATAAAAATGGAAATAGGGAAGCCGCAGTTATGGCTTATGATAGTGTTGCGAAAGTTGCCGCAGAAGCACTGGCCAATGTTATGAATATAATTGATGGAGGTGTAGTTATTGGTGGGGGCATAGCAGGTTCTTCTAAATTACTGTTGCCACAAATATTAGAGCATCTTAATGGAAAAATTGAGAATAGGAACAAAGACAGGTTTAATAGAATAGTATCTCAGGCTTTTTCTTTTGAAGAACAAAAAACTAAGCAGGCATTTTATAAAACTGCAATGAAAAAAATTAAAGTTCCATTTTCTACCAGGGAAATTGAATTCGTAGAAGATAAAAGAGTCCCGGTGGGTATTTCCAGGTTGGGCACCAACAATGCTACTATGTTGGGAGCTTACGCAGTAGCTTTATCGAAATCTGGAAGAGTACTGGAGAAGAAGGAGAAGGTATAACCACATAAATTGAATTAATGTCATTTCAAATAAAGAAGCAATCAACTAAATATGATGTCTGCATAGTAGGCTCGGGTGCTGGTGGCGGTATGGCGGCCAAACTACTTGCTGATGCCGGGTTTAAAATAGCATTGCTGGAAGCGGGACCAGATTTTGATCCTGCTAACAAAGAACAGCGCACCCAACTTAGGTGGCCCTGGGAGTCTCCACGTAGAGGAGCTTCTACTACAAGGCCTTTTGGAGATTTCGATATGGCCTATGGTGGCTGGGAATTAGAAGGGGAGCCCTATACCCAAAATGCAAATACAGAATTTGCCTGGTTTAGATCAAGGATGTTAGGTGGAAGAACCAACCATTGGGGGCGTATTTCTCTTCGCTTTGGTCCCCTGGATTTTAAACGAAAGGATTTTGATGGAAAAGGTGATAACTGGCCAATAGGTTACGAAGACGTAAAACCATATTACGATAAAGTAGATAAATTAATTGGGGTTTTTGGGACTAAAGAAAATATACCAAACGAACCAGATGGGTTCTTTTTACCACCTCCAAAGCCCAGATTACACGAGTTATACATCAAAAAAGGGGCTAATAAAGCAGGAGTTCCTATGATTCCTTCTCGCTTATCTATACTCACAAAACCGGTGAATAAGGAGCGTGGCGCATGCTTTTTTTGTAACCAGTGTTCCCGTTCCTGTATGGCTTATGCCGATTTTTCTTCTTCATCTGTTTTAGTGAAACCAGCTGTAAAAACTGGTAATGTAGACCTCTATGTAAATGCCATGGTTAGAGAAGTCTTAACCAATGGGGAAGGGGAAGCTACCGGGGTTTCTTATATAGATAAAGACGATCTAAGAGATTACGAAATCAAAGCAAAAGTAGTAATCTTAGCCGCTAGCGCCTGTAGTTCGGCACGTATTTTACTTAATTCAAAATCGGCACAGCACCCTAACGGACTGGCAAATTCCAGCGGAGTGGTAGGGAAGTACCTTCACGATTCAACGGGATCTTCCAGGATGGGATTTATTCCCCAACTGGTAGATAGAGAACGTTATAATGAAGACGGCGTAGGCGGAATGCACCTTTATACACCATGGTGGCTAAACGATAGTAAAGACCTTGGTTTTACTCGTGGATATCATATTGAATATTGGGGCGGAATGAGTATGCCTGCTTATGGATTTGGGTTTAATACCCAGGCCTTAAAAGAAATTACCGGTGATACTTCACGAAATGCTTATGGCACGGGCCTCAAAAAAGATGTAAAAAAATTCTATGGAGCTACCTTTGGAATGGCCGGACGTGGAGAAAGTATTCCACGAAAAGAAAATTATTGCGAAATTGATTCAAATACAGTAGATAAGTATGGAATCCCGGTGCTAAAATTCAATTACAGCTGGTCTGATGAAGAAGTAAAACAAGCCAGGCATATGCAAGATACTTTTGAAGAGGTGATGCATAATATGGGCGCAGTTCCATTAGGGGACAAGCCTGGAAAAGAAAAAAATTACGGACTAGAAAATCCTGGAAAGATTATCCACGAAGTGGGAACCACAAGGATGGGTAAAGATCCTAAAAGTTCTGTGGTAAATGAGTTTAACCAGGCGCACGATGTACCTAATTTATTTGTTATGGATGGCGGGCCATTCGTATCCCAGGCAGATAAGAATCCAACCTGGACGATCCTGGCACTGGCCTGGCGTGCTACTGATTATTTGACCGAACAGCTTAAAAAAGGGAATGTATAAAATTTATAATTATGGATAGAAGGGAATCACTAAAAGCACTGGTTCTGGGAGGCGTAGGCTCTAGCTTGTTCCTTAGCAGTTGTGTGACCGATAAAAAATCACCTATTGCTGCAGGAGATATAATTGAAGAAAGAGAGGGGTACGGAAGAACTCCGGCGGAAGAGGAAAGAGATGAAGATTTATATTCTGAGACATTTTTCTCTGAAGAAGAGATGGCTACTATTTCTATATTATCAGATATTATTATTCCTGAAGATGAAGAATCGGTTTCCGCTACTGAAGCAGGCGTACCGGAATTCATCGAGTTTATTGTAAAAGACATTCCCGAGCATCAAATTCCAATGCGTGGTGGTTTAATGTGGATTAATAGGGAAAGCAATAAACGTTTTGAAGCAGCTTTCAATGAGATTTCAAAAGAAAATCAAATGGAAATTATAGATAACATGGCTTACCCCAGAGCTTTTGAAGAAAATTCTCCAGGCCCTGTATTTTTTAGGAATATCAGGAACCTGGTAGTTACCGGCTACTTTACAAGTGAGCCCGGATTTAAATATCTCGATTATCGCGGGAATACTCCCAATGTTTGGGACGGTGTCCCAGCGCATGTGCTTGAGAAACACGGAATGAAATACGATGAAGATTTATTAAAAGTAGCTATGGATCCAGTGACTAGAAATGAGGTAATGGATTGGAACAAATACGAAGTTTAAATTAAAATGCTAAAGATGAAAAATTCTTATAGAAACCTTTTATTATTGATGTTTGCAGCGCTTGCCGTTACAAGTTGCAAAATGAATGCAGAAGATAATAAAGAAAAAGAAGAGAAAACAGAAGAAGAAATTGTTCAAAACAATAATCCCGTCTTTCCCGGTTGGTATGCCGATCCTGAAGGAATCGTTTTTGATGATAAATACTGGATCTTTCCTACTTATTCTGCTCCTTACGAGGAACAGGTATTTCTTGATGCTTTTTCTTCAAAAGACCTCGTAAACTGGGAGAAACACGAAAGAATAATTGATACTGCTGAAGTGAAGTGGGCTAACCGGGCTATGTGGGCTCCTGCTATTATTAAAAAAGATAAAGATTATTTCCTGTTTTTTGGAGCTAACGATATTCAAAGTGATGAAGAGCTTGGAGGTATTGGTGTAGCTAAAGCTTCCAGTCCAGCAGGGCCCTACAAAGATCATTTGGGGAAACCTTTAATTGGAAAATTCCATAACGGCGCCCAGCCTATAGACCAATTTGTTTTTGAAGACGATGGAGAATATTATATGTTCTACGGGGGTTGGCAACACTGTAACGTAGCAAAATTAAATGATGATTTCACCGGGTTCAAAACTTTTGAAGATGGTGAAACTTTTAAGGAAGTGACCCCGGAGGGTTACGTAGAGGGACCGTTTATGTTTAAGCGAGATGGAAAATATTATTTCATGTGGTCTGAAGGTGGCTGGACCGGTCCAGATTACAGCGTAGCTTATGCCATTGCCGACTCACCTACCGGCCCTTTTAAAAGAATTGGCACAATATTACAACAGGATCCAGAGATTGCCAATGGTGCCGGGCATCACTCGGTAATAAAAACACCAGGTAAAGATGATTATTATATTGTGTACCACCGCCGTCCGGGAGGGGAAACCGCACGTGACTCCAGGATGACCTGTATAGATAGAATGTATTTTGATGAAAATGGGTATATAAAATCAGTAGTTATTACTCACGAGGGAGTTAAACCAAATCCAATAAATAAATAAAATATTACTATATGAAAACTAATTTTTTTGTCCTTGCGTTTTGCTTTTTTGCAACGTTTGTCAATGCACAGGACTATCTTGTAGAAAAGGTTGAAAACCCTGTAGATTGGGTAAAACCGTTAATGGGAACAGATTCTAAGCCAAGCATGTCAAATGGGAATGTGTACCCGGCCATTGCGCGGCCCTGGGGAATGAATTTTTGGACTCCACAAACCGGTAAAATGGGTCATGGTTGGGCCTACCAGTATACTGCCGATAAATTGCGCGGATTTAAACAAACGCACCAACCCTCACCATGGATGAACGATTATGGCCAGTTTGCTATTATGCCCATAACCGGAAAAATTCGTTTCAATGAAGACACCCGGGCCAGTTGGTTTTCACATAAATCTGAAAAAGTAAATCCGCACTATTATAGCGTATATCTTGCCGATCATGATATAACTACCGAAATTACCCCAACATCAAGAGCTGCCCGTTTCCGCTTTACTTTTCCGGAATCTGATAGTTCGCATGTTGTTATAGATGCATTGGATATGGGTTCTTATGTAAAGGTTATTCCTGAAGAAAACAAAATAATTGGGTATACCACTAAAAATAGTGGAGGAGTACCAGATAATTTCAGGAACTATTTCATTATAGAATTCGATAAAAAGTTTACCGCTTCGCATACCTTTAGTGGTGAAGAAATTTCAGAAGACCTGGAAGTTGAGGCTGAACACGTTGGGAGTGTGATCAGTTTTAAAACTGAAAAAGGGGAAGTTATTAATGCAAAGGTAGCTTCATCGTTTATAAGTTATGATCAGGCCGAATTGAACCTGAAAGAAATAGGAAATGACGATTTTGAAACCGTAAAAGAAAAAGGTCGCAAAGAATGGAATAAGGAACTTTCCAGAATTAAAGTGGAAGGTGGAACTCCAGATGAAGTAGCAACATTCTATTCTGCTTTGTACCGTTCCTTACTTTTTCCACGAAAATTTTATGAATATAATGCTGAAGGCGAAGTAGTGCATTATAGCCCGTATAACGGGGAAGTTTTACCTGGTTATATGTTTACCGATACCGGTTTTTGGGATACCTTTCGCTCTTTATTTCCATTCTTAAATTTAATGTACCCCGAACTAAATGCTAATATCCAAAAGGGTCTTGCTAATGCTTACAAAGAAAGCGGTTGGTTGCCAGAATGGGCGAGCCCGGGTCTTAGGAATATTATGGTAGGAAATAACTCGGCCTCAGTTGTTGCAGATGCTTATTTAAAAACCGATGGGAAGTTTGATTATGATATCGATTTATTATATGAAGCACTTCTAAATGGAGCAAATAATGAAGGGCCAATGACTGCCGTAGGCCGTGCCGGCGCTGAATATTATAAAGATCTGGGTTATGTTCCTTATGATGTTGGTATTAATGAAAATGCCGCCAGAACTTTAGAATATGCGTATGACGATTTTGCTATATATCAACTGGCAAAAAAACTGAATCGCCCTAAAGAAGAAATTGAACTTTATAAAGAACGAAGTCTTAATTACAAAAAACTTTATGATCCGGAAACTAAACTAATGCGTGGTAAGAAAGAGAACGGGGAGTTTGTAGAAGATTTTAATCCTTTTAAATGGGGAGATGCATTTACTGAAGGTAACAGCTGGCATTACTCCTGGTCAGTATTTCACGATCCACAGGGATTAATCGATCTAATGGGAGGTAAAAAAGAATTTGTAGATCAATTAGATAAAGTATTTGAAATGCCACCGGTTTTTGATGAAAGTTATTACGGTGGGGTTATCCATGAAATCCGGGAAATGCAAGTTGCCGATATGGGGCAATATGCACACGGAAATCAGCCAATTCAGCATATGATTTACCTATATAATTATGCCGGGGAACCGTGGAAAACTCAATATTGGGTTCGAGAAACTATGGATAGAATGTACCAACCTACACCAGATGGTTATTGCGGCGATGAAGATAATGGACAAACTTCAGCATGGTATGTATTTTCTGCAATGGGCTTCTATCCTGTCGCCCCGGCTACAGATGAATACGTAATGGGTGCTCCGCTTTTCAAAAAAGTAACTGTAAAACTTGAAAATGGAAATGAGCTTATTATTAATGCTCCTCAAAATAGTGATTCCAACAAGTATATTCAGAAAATGGAATTAAACGGCAAAAATTACACAAAGAATTATTTAAGTCATAAGGAACTTATGAAAGGCGCGGTAATCGATATAGAAATGGGTGATACCCCTAATAAGAATCGAGGGACTAAAAAATCAGATTTCCCGTATTCTTTGACTAATGAATTATAATATGTGAGATGAAGCTTTCAATCTACATAAATTAAAAAAGAATGAAATTCAACAATAATTTTATTACTTCAACAGGAGCATTTTTAATGTTCCTGTTGTTTTTTTCCTGCGGGAAAGAAGAAAAAACCACTCAAGCGAATAATTTATCTTCTAAGGATGATATAAAAGATCTCGCTCAATTTGTAGATCCTATGATTGGTACAGCCAAAATGGGACATACTTATCCTGGCGCTACGGTGCCTTTTGGAAGCGTGCAATTAAGTCCAGATACCGATACCATTCCTTACGCGGTAGATGGCAAATACAACCCCGATGTTTATAAATATTGCGCGGGTTACCAGTATGATGATTCTACGATTGTTGGTTTTAGTCATACCCATTTTAGCGGGACCGGCCATTCCGATTTGGGTGATTTCTTAATAATGCCCACCACAGGAGAATTAAAATTGAATCCTGGAACAGAAACCAATCCCGATAGCGGTTATCGTTCCCGTTTTTCCCACGAAAAAGAAACAGCCGAAGCTGGATATTATAAAGTTTTATTAGAAGATTATAATATTGAAGCTGAAATGACTGCTTCAACTCGTGTAGGAATGCACCGTTACACTTTTGCAGATAAAGAAGAGGCGCATGTTATCCTGGATTTAATGTCTGGTATTTATAATTACGACGATAAAAATGTATGGACCTTTGTTAGGGTAGAAAACGACACCTTATTAACAGGATTTAGACAAACCAATGGCTGGGCTAGAACACGTAAAGTGTTCTTTGCAATGAGCTTTGATAAGCCAATAAAAAATTACGGGCGGGCACGCTACGATAAACAACCTTATAATGGTTTCTGGAGGAAGTTTGATCAGGATGAGAATTTCCCGGAAATAGCAGGAGAAAAAATCAGGATGTATTTTGATTTTGATATGGAAGCCGAAGAAAAACTTCAAATTAAACTGGCAATTTCCCCGGTAAGTTCAGAAGGAGCGCTTAATAATATGAAGGCTGAAATTCCACATTGGGATTTTGATAAAGTTAAAAATGATGCTCGCGAGCAGTGGAATAAAGAATTAAATAAAGTAGTGGTAGATGCTGAAAATGATGCTGAAATGACCAACTTTTACACCGCTATGTATCACTCATTTTTGGGCCCAACCGAATATATGGATGTGGATGGAAAATACCGCGGGATAGATATGAATATTCACCAGGCAGAAAATTTTGTCAATTATACCAGTTTTTCACTTTGGGATACGTACCGGGCTTTACATCCGCTGTTTAATATTTTACAACCCGAGCGTAATAGCGATATGGTAGAAGCAATGCTGGCACATTATGACCAAAGTGTTCATAAAATGCTACCGGTTTGGTCACATTATGCCAATGAGAACTGGTGTATGATTGGTTATCACAGCGCTTCGGTAATCTCTGATGCGATAGTTAAAGGCAATACTGGTTTTGATGAAGAACGTGCTTTAGAGGCGATGGTACAAACTGCAAAAACTGGGTATTACGATGGCCTGGAGTACTATATGGAAAAAGGATATGTTCCTGAAGATAAAAATGGTGCTTCAGTATCTAAAACCCTGGAATATGCTTACGATGATTGGGCCATTGCTCAAGCCGCTAAAAAATTAGGAAACCAGGAAGTTTTTGAAGAATTCAGCAAAAGATCTGAAAATTATAAAAATGTTTATGATTCGGCATCTGGCTTTATGCGCCCAAAATTGGATAATGGTGAATTTAAAAAGGAATTTGATGCTCTAGATACACACGGGCAGGGATTTATTGAAGGAAATGCCTGGAATTATAGTCTCTATGTTCCACATCAGCCGGCCGAAATGATTGAGATGATGGGCGGAAAGCAACAATTCTCCCAACATTTAGATTCTTTGTTTTCAATGGAATTACCCGATAAATATTTTGAAAACACAGAAGATATTTCGCGTGAAGGAATAATTGGCAATTATGTACATGGAAACGAGCCATCGCACCATGTTGCTTATTTATACAATTGGACCGATACTCCCTGGAAATCTCAGGATAAAATAAGAATGATTCTCAAAGATCAATACCAAACCGGTGCAGATGGTTTAGGTGGAAATGATGATTTTGGCCAAATGAGCGCCTGGTATATTTTCAGTAGTTTTGGTTTTTATCCAGTAGCACCCGGCTCTACAGAATACGCGTTAGGGAGTCCGGCTATTAATAGGGCAACAATAAATCTGGATAATGGGAATACTTTTACAGTAATTGCCAATAACCAGTCTGCAGAAAATGTATTTGTTTCAAAGGTAGAACTTAATGGAGAGGTCCTAAAAGAGCCTTTTATAGACCATACAGATATTATGGACGGAGGAGAATTAAAATTTTATATGAGTAGCGAGCCAAATAAAGAAATTTACAGAGAAAATAAGTAGAACATGAATCAAAAGAAATCTTATCGTACAGCTTTTATATTTGTTACTATCCTCTTTTTTCTATGGGGTTTTATTACCGTGCTGGTAGATTCACTTATACCAAGATTAAGAGAAGTTTTTACCCTTTCTTATTTCCAGGCAGGGATGGTACAATTTGCATTCTTTGGTGCATATTTTTTACTTTCTATACCTGCAGGATATATTTTATCAAAAATTGGATATAAAAAAGGAATTATTTTAGGTTTGGTTACTATGGCTGTTGGCTGCTTACTTTTTTACCCTGCAGCTTCCTATCGTATCTTCGGAATTTTTATGTTTGGGTATTTTACCCTCGCAGCCGGGATTACCATATTGCAGGTAGCAGCAAATCCTTATGTTACTATTTTAGGTCCTGAAAAAACAGCTTCGAGCCGACTTAATCTATCACAGGCTTTTAATTCCCTGGGTACGGCAATTGCACCAGCTTTAGGAGCTTTATTCATTCTTCAGGATAAAGTGAAAACTACTGCCGAGATTGAAGCCCTGGATCCTACTGCGCAAACAAGCTATTATATTTCTGAAGCCTCTGCTGTGCAAACACCTTTCCTTGGTATTGCCGCTTTTATAATAATAATTGCAATTGTTTTCTTTTTCGTAAATCTCCCCAAAGTTGGAGATAAAGAAGCTTCTAATGATTACCGGGGAGTTTTAAAGAATCGAAACTTAATCCTGGGAGCTATTGGCCTTTTCTGTTATGTAGGGGCAGAAGTTGCATTAGGAAGTTATATGGTAAATTATTTTTTAAGTCTTGATTTGGCTGAAACTGTAAGAGAAACATCTTTTATGCGCACCATAGCAAGCTGGATTTTAAGCACTGGCATTTCAGCGTCAAGTGATATGGCGGTAGTAGGTGTTTTTGTGACCTTCTACTGGACAGGAGCTATGATAGGAAGGTTTATTGGTTCTTATTTAACCACTATTTTTAACCCGGCTCGGGTTTTAAGTGTATTTGCAGTAGGAGCAATAAGTATGATACTTATATCTACCTTTTCGGTAGGTCTTGTAGCTATGTGGACAATTATAGCCGTGGGCTTATTTAATTCTATTATGTTCCCAACAATTTTTAGTCTTGCTCTAGACGGCCTGGGAGATGATAAAGCCCAGGGATCTGGAGTACTGTGTACAATGATAGTTGGGGGGGCAATTATACCACCGGCGTATGGATTTTTAACCGACTCCTATAGCTTTAAAATTGCCTTAATTTTAGTGATGATCTGTTATGCTTATATATTTTATTATGCCTGGACTAACAAAAGGAGAGCAGTTATAATGAATAATTAAACTTTTATTAAGCTGCCGATTTCAGAAAAAACGAAAATCGGCCTTCTGGAAAGTCTTATAAAATGCTAAGAGTTTTCGAAAATAGTGAAACACAACGTCAAGAAGCTCCTCAATTGAGGAGCTTCTTGATTGCTTAAATTCACCGGTAATTCAGAAAAACAGGAATAAATTGCTTCTCAGTAAATAGAAATTAAACTTAATCGTCTACCGCTCTAAATAATGAACATCAGGGAGTTCCTGTAGATTATGAGCTGCCTGTTCTGCGGTAATATCTCTTTGGGGGCCGGCAAACATTTCGTAACCTACCATAAATTTCTTAACCGTAGCCGATCTTAATAGTGGAGGATAAAAACTCATATGAAAATGCCATTCCGGATACTCTTTACCATCAGTTGGAGCCTGATGAATTCCTGAAGAATAGGGGAAAGAAGTTTCAAAAAGGTTATCGTATTTTAGAGTGAGCTTTTTAATAATTTCAGCAAAAGCCTTTTCCTCTTCAGCATTTAATTGCCCAATATGTTGATGTTGTTTTTTGGGAATAATCATCGCTTCGTACGGCCAAACTGCCCAGTATGGAATAAGCGCTACAAAATGTTCGTTTTTGGCTAAAATACGCTCATTTAATTCCAGTTCTTGCTTTAAATAATCGCCCAATAAACTGCTCTTATTTTTATTCCAGTAATCTTTAAAATGTTTCGATTTCTTTAAAATTTCTGTAGGAATAGATCTTTGAGACCAAATTTGGCCGTGAGGATGCGGATTGCTGCAACCCATCATGGCGCCTTTATTTTCAAAGATTTGAACATAATTTATATTCTCTTTGCTGCCCAGTTCTTCAAATTCCTTTTTCCATAGGCCTACCACTTTTGCGATATCTTCCACCTCCATTAAAGGGAGAGTGAGGGAGTGATCTGGAGAAAAACATACCACTTTGCAAATTCCGGTTTCACTTTCTGCTTTTAAAAGTCCGTTTTCAAAATCATCAGTGGGGCCGCTGGGGAGAAGTGCGGGAAAATCATTTTCAAAAGAATGAACACCTTTATAATCGGGATTGGTTTCTCCACCCATTCTTGAATTTCCAGGACATAAATAGCAGGATGCATCGTAACTTTCCCTTTTTTCCTGGTTATTTTTTTCGGTTTTTCCCTGCCAGGGGCGCTTGGTTCGGTGGGGTGATACCAAAATCCATTCCCCGGTTAAAATATTATATCTTCTATGCGGGTGCTTGTTTAGTTCTGTGTTCATTTTTCGCTATTTAAACTTTAGTAATTTGGGTCCCTTCATCAGGTACCACCGTTATTGGCGTTGGAGTAATATTAAATTTCTCCTGGTAAGCTTTTGTTACTTCGGTGATATATTCATCAATTTTATCACTTTCAATTAAATTTATGGTACACCCGCCAAAACCACCGCCCATCATTCGGGAGCCGTAAATAAAACTTTTATCTTCAGAAAAATCAACCAGAAAATCCAGCTCGGGGCAGCTTACTTCATATTGATGTTGCAAACCGCGGTGGGAAGCATACATTAATTTCCCCAACTCTTTTAAGTTTCCGCTACTTAACGCTTTCTCGGTTTTCATAACACGTGCATTTTCTTTCAGTACGTAGCGGCAGCATTTTAAACTTACAGGACCAATTTTTTCTTTAAATTCTTCTAGCATTTCAAAACTTACGTGCCTTAAAGCTTTTACTTTCGGATATTTTTGCTGAATAATCTGCACTGCATTTTCACATTGCTGCCGGCGGGAATTGTATTCGCTATCGGCCAGGTTATGGGACACATTGGTATTTAAAAGTAGCAATTTACAATTCTTGATTTCTGCCGGAATAAATTCTGCTTCCAAAGATTCGCAATCCAGTTTGATAAAATGATTCTTTTTGCTCATTACTGAAGCAAATTGGTCCATAATTCCGCAGTTACTGCCCACAAAATTATTTTCTGCCCGTTGGGAAAGTTTTACAATTTCCATTTGCGGCAGGTTTAAACTGAATAATGAATTTAAACCGCCTGCAAAACCACATTCTAACGCTGCTGAAGAGCTAATCCCTGCACCAATGGGTAATTCGCTCTTTAAAATACAGTCAAAACCTTTAAGAGTTTTCCCCAGTTTCTGAATTTCATCAATTACACCAAGCAAATAATTCTCCCAGGAATTTTTACTTTTTAAAATTTTATCCAGGTTAAATTCTACATAGGTTTCAAAGGTTTCACTATAAATTCGGCATAGATTATCATTATTATTTTTCCTGAATTTAAAATAGATTTTCTTGTCTATGGCCGAGGGCATAACAAAGCCCTGGTTATAATCGGTATGTTCGCCAATTAAATTAATTCTCCCAGGGGAGGCGACTTTTACTTCGGTTTTAAAATTCCTAAAATCTTCTGGAATAGTATGATTATTCTCTACTGGTTTCAATTGCAATTGCTTTTTAGAATTCAAAGATAATAAATGTAAATTTTACGTTCATTTAAAATTGAATGAAATTTACAAGTCTTAAAAGCGGTTTTTATTTATCCAAATTCATTTTCTATCTTTCATTAATTAATTTCCCGGGTTTTTTAGAGGAATTTTTCCATTCAATATTTTGTTTATGAGGTTTTTAGGTTTGGTGTTGGTTATTGCCGGATTCTTGTTTTTTGGTTCCTGTACTGACGAACCAGAGCAGGATGAATTCCAGATTGGTTTTGTACAGGCAATGACTACCGATAATTGGCGGAAAGAAATGAACAGAGCGATGGAGGTAGAAGCTTCTATGCACCCCGGTTATAAACTTCACATTAAAGATGCTCAAAATGATGTCTCAAGACAAATTAAGCAAATAGAAGAGTTTATTTCTACTGAAGTAGATGTTTTAATCGTCTCTCCCATTCAATCGGTTCCTATCACCCCGGTAATAGAAAAAGCCATGAATGCCGGGATTCCAACCATAGTGATAGACCGTAAAATTGAAGGAAGCAACTATACCGCATATGTGGGAGCAAATAATGTTGAAATAGGTAAAAATGCAGCAAATTATATTGTTTCCAATTCAAAGCCTAATCAAAACTTAGAGCTGATTGAAATAACCGGACTTCAAACTTCTTCCCCGGCTTTTGAACGTAGCCAGGGATTTAATGAAGTCGTGACCAATCAGGAGAACGTGGATATTGTGGCGTCCATTGCAGGGGATTGGGAAAAAACTTCAGTAGGTGATAATTTGAAATCTATTTTAGATTCAGTGGGAAGTATAGATTATATTTTTGCGCATAACGACCGTATGGCAATGGGTGCCTGGGAAGTGGCACGTAGCAAAAATCTTGAAGATAGCATCCAAATAATTGGAGTAGACGGGCTTTTTGGCCCTAGCGGAGGAATACAACTTGTAAAAGAAGATGTTCTCGCAGCTACCGTGCTTTACCCCACTGGTGGTGCTGAAGCCATTAAGCTTGCTGTTAAACTACTTGAGGGAGACCAGATTGACAAAAATAATATTCTGAGTACTGTAGTTATAGATAAGGTGAATGTGGAAATCATGCAGAATCAGTTCAATAAAATGAACCAGCAGCAAAATGATATCGAACAGCAACAAAAAATAATCACAGAACAGGTAGCTACTTATAACTCACAGTCCAACCTTTTAAAAATTATGGTTGGCCTAATTGTTTTACTCTTATTGCTTGGATTTTGGGCAGTTTATTTGGTATTTAAATTAAGGAAGCGAAAACGCAGACTGGAACTAAACAATGAGAAAATAATTACCCAACGCAATCAAATAGAAAAATTTGCAGAACAATTAAAGGTCTCAAATGAAGTAAAGATCAATTTCTTTACAGCTCTTTCTCACGAATTTAAAACTCCGCTAACATTAATTACCAGCGCGATAGAAAGTATATCACAAAATCCTTATAAACAGCTTAAAGATTTTGCTTATGAAACTAACCTTATAAGCAAAAATTCGGGTAGGTTGCTTAGGCTTATCAATGAACTTCTAGATTTTAGAAAACTGGAAAGCGGGAGCTTTAGGCTTAAGCCATTAAAAACTAATTTATACGAATTTATAAGTAATATATATGAAGATTTTGAAACCGAAGCGCTAAGAAAGTCTATTGATCTTCGTCTGGAGACCAACAATAAGGAGATTATGATTTATATGGATAGAGATATGATGGACAAGGTGTTTTTTAATATGCTTTCCAACGCTTTTAAATTCACTCCTAAAAATGGACAGATTAGTATTAAGGTAGAAGAGAGAGGCGAAGATAAAGTTGAAGTGCGTTTTAAAGATTCTGGGATAGGAATTCCAAAAGAAGATTTTCAAAAAATATTTGATCCATTTAGACAGGCCGGTAATAATACCAAACCCAGTTCCGGTCTCGGACTTTATATTACCCGACAATTTGTTGAACTACATAAAGGTAATATTTCGGTTTCATCGCATCAGGGTGCGGAATTTAAAATTGAATTATTAAAGGGTAAAAATCATCTTTCTGAATATGAATTTTCAGAAGATACTTCAGAAATTAAGAAAGAAGAGTCAGAAAAGGCATTAAAAAGTACTTTTATTCCGGAAGAGCTTTCGCAGTCCTTAAATGGAAATGCTGAAACTATTTTAATTATTGAAGATAATGAAGATCTATCTTATCTCTTGAAGAAAAGATTGCTGGGAGATTACCGGGTAGAACTTTCTGATGGAACAGACGCTATTGAAAAAGCATTGGAAATTATTCCGGATGTAATTATTTGTGATATCAACCTTCCAGAAAAAAGCGGTTTTGAGATCTGCCAGGAACTTAAGAGGGATTTGCGAACTTCCCACATTCCAACTTTGATTCTTACAGCATTAGGCGATGAAGAATCTCGCATAAAGGCCTTGAAAGCGGGAGCCGACTCTTATATCACCAAACCCTTTAATTTTGAAATTTTAAAGGAATCATTACGTTCAGCGTTGTTTAACAGGGAAAAATTGCGGTATTATTATACCAACAAGATAGATCAGGTAAAAGACAATAAATTTGAAGATTCTGAACAGAACTTTCTTAAAGATCTGAATCAAATTATTGAAAAGAATTTAAAGCACGCTAATTTTAATGTAGAAGATTTAGCGCAACAAATGGGAATCTCGCGGGTGCAACTTTATCGAAAGGTAAAAGCGATAATGGGAATTAGCATAAGCGATTATATAAATTCACAAAGATTGAGTAAAGCTAAGAGTCTTCTACAGGAAACTAATTTAAATATCTCTGAAATTGCCTATGAAGTAGGTTATGCTTCTCCGGGCTATTTTTCCACCTCCTTTAAGAATAAATATGGAACTACTCCAAAAAAGTTCAGAAACTAGCTTGAATAAACTATATCGATTTCGAATAGTATTTTTATTTAGGTATCAAAATTAAACTTTTTGTATCATATTTTAAACTATAACGGTTTCGTAAATTTTTATGAATTCCTGTAAGGCCCTGTATATAAAGTACTTTACAATTTATTTCGATTTAATTAACATTTTTGTAATCATTTTAAGGATTCCTAAAATACAGGCAGGAGTTTTAAACATAGCTTAGTTTCTCACTTAGAAATTACGATATGAGTAAAATTTTTGCCTGGTCAATTAGTGCTGCATTAGCAGGTTTTCTTTTCGGATTTGACACCGTAGTTATTTCCGGAGCCGATAAACAGCTACAGGAATTATGGGGAACCTCAGATGCTTTTCACGGCTCTATCGTTATGGCGATGGCGCTTTGGGGAACTGTAGTGGGTGCTATTTTTGGAGGAATCCCCACAAATAAGTTCGGAAGAAAAAATACCCTTATAATAATAGGAGTACTATATCTCCTTTCGGCCCTGGGTTCAGCCTTCGCTAATGATCCTATTACCTTTGCTATTTTCCGGTTTCTGGGAGGATTAGGCGTTGGTGCTTCAACAATTGCCGCACCTACTTATGTTTCCGAGATCGCACCGCCTAAAGATAGAGGTAGGCTAGTATCCCTTTATCAATTCAATATCGTTTTAGGGATTTTAATCGCTTACCTTTCTAATTATTTACTTCGTGACACCGGAGCTCAACCCTGGCGATGGATGGTAGGTGTAGAAGCGATTCCTGCATTTATTTATATCCTTTTTGTGGTATTTATTCCCAGAAGTCCGCGTTGGCTTATCTCTAAATCCAGAAACGAAGAGGCAGCTAAAATACTTCAGGATATTAATCCAGAGGCCGATCTGGAAAAAAGAATGATAGAAATTAAAAAGCAATCTGAAAGTCAGATTACCGGCGAGAATATTTTTATGAAAAAGTATCGCTTTCCATTAATCCTGGCGTTCCTGGTTGCGTTTTTTAATCAGCTTTCCGGTATAAATGCTTTTCTCTATTACGCTCCGCGGATTTTTGAATCGGCCGGCTTAGAAGCCAACACAGCCTTATTAAGTAGTATTGGAATAGGCGTGGTAAATCTACTTTTCACCCTTCTTGGAGTTTTTCTAATCGATAAAGTAGGGAGGAAAAAACTTATGTTTGCGGGCTCTATAGGCTATATCATCTCCTTATCCCTGGTAGCTGCAGCATTCTTTCTAAATTGGGGCGGACTTTGGGTGCCTATTTTTCTATTCCTGTTTATCGCGGCGCACGCCATAGGACAGGGAGCGGTAATTTGGGTATTTATTTCTGAAATATTCCCGAACCACTTAAGAGCCTCGGGCCAGGCATTTGGTTCTTCTACACATTGGGTCCTGGCGGCAATCGTACCTTCTTTAGTACCTGTGCTTTTTGCTACGATAGGTCCCGGTTACGTATTTGCATTTTTTGCCTTTATGATGGTGCTACAGCTAATCTTTGTGATTTTTATGATGCCCGAAACCAAAGGAAAAACTCTCGAGGAATTAGGTGAAGAATTATCCCCCGAGTACTAACAATCAAGCTTTTCAACAATAAAATAATCTATTATGAAAAATAAATTTATATTTCTTTCTTCCTGTCTGTTAAGCGCGATGCTGATGTTTTCGTGTAAGGATAACATTAAAGAGACTAATGAGGAAACGCCGGAAGTTACCGCTCAAAACGATACCGACTTTAGACCGGCTTTTCATTTTACTCCCAATGAAAACTGGATGAACGATCCTAACGGGATGTTTTTCCTTAACGGAACTTACCATTTATTCTTTCAATATTATCCTGAAGGAAATACCTGGGGCCCTATGCATTGGGGTCACGCTACCAGTAAAGATATGATTAAGTGGGAAGAACAGCCCATAGCACTGAAGCCCGATGAACAAGGCTATATTTTCTCAGGAAGCGCGGTAGTAGATACTGAAAACACATCTGGCTTTGGGGATGGAGAAACCGCGCCGGTAATTGCGATGTTTACCTATCACGATCCTAAAGGAGAAGAAGAAGGCCGGGAAGACTACCAAACCCAGGCCATTGCTTATAGCCTGGATGAAGGAAAAACTTTTACTAAATATGAAGGAAATCCAGTAATTGAAAATCCCGGGATTCGTGATTTTCGCGATCCAAAAATAACCCGCGATGAAGTACACGATCAATGGGTTATGGTACTTTCTGCGGATGATATAACGATGTTTTATACTTCTCAAAATTTGAAGGATTGGGAATTAGCTTCTGAATTCGGCAAGGGGATAGGTGCCCATGGAGGAGTTTGGGAATGCCCCGATTTTATACAGATGAAAGTGGAAGGATCTGAAGAGAAAAAGTGGGTTTTGATCCAAAGCTTAAATCCGGGTGGTTTCAATGGAGGCTCCGGGACTCAATATTTTGTGGGTGACTTTGATGGAAAGACCTTCACTTTAGATGATTCTATGCAGGATTTGGGTGAAGATCATCATTACTGGTTGGATTTTGGAAAAGATAATTATGCCGGGGTAACCTGGGCCAATATTCCAGAAGAAGATGGCCGGCATTTGTTTATTGGCTGGATGTCTAACTGGCAATATGCAAACGAAGTTCCCACCGAAACCTGGAGAAGCGCCATGACTATTGCCAGGGAAATTAAACTTAACAAAACAGGAGATACTTACCGTATAGTTTCCACTCCTGCAGCGGAACTTCAAAATTATAAGGGTGAAAAATTCACTAAAAGTACTGTTTCAGTTGAAGGGAAAACGCAAATAGCAACTTCAGAAGAAATAGATATTTCAAATTCAGTGATCTCCTTTGAAATACAGGATTTAAAAGATCAGGAATATCATTTTAGCCTTTCCAGTGAGGGAGATGATGTTTTGAAATTTGGCTACGATCATAGTACAAAAGAATTTTATTTAGATCGAAGCAATTCTGGTCTGACCGATTTCAATGAGAATTTTGGTGATAAAGTTTCAACAGCACCACGACTTTCAAAAGATTCAAATTTAAAAGTAAAAGCGATAGTAGATAATATGTCTATAGAACTCTTTTTCGACGATGGTGAAACCGTGATGACTGAAATTTTCTTTCCGGAGCAGCCTATTAGAAACTTTAGTGCTGAAGGAAATGAATTCAATTTAAAGAATCTAAAAATTAATCAAGTAAACCTCAACTAACCCATAACCTATGAATTCCAAATTATTAATACTATTTCTTTTACCCCTTTCTATGTGGGCACAGGGAATAGACGTATCAGGAAATGTGATTTCTGATGATGATCAAATGCCATTACCCGGAGTTTCTATTCAAGTGGAAGGAACAAATGAAGGTGTGATTACAGATTTTGATGGAAACTATATAATTGAAAACATTGATCCCCAGGCTACTTTAGTCTATAATTATTTAGGTTTTCAAACTAAAAGAGTAGCTGTAAATAATCAAACAAATATTGATGTTTCGCTAATTGTGGATGATCAGCAACTAGATGATGTGGTGGTAACGGGATACACCTCTCAAAGGAGAACAGACATTACAGGAGCAGTATCTGTAGTAGACATGGATGAATTAAATAAACAGCCCGAACCAAATCCTATTAGAGGATTACAGGGGAGGCTTCCTGGAGTTCAAATAACTTCAGATGGTTCTCCCAGTGGTGCAAATACTCAGGTAGTAATACGTGGAGTTGGTACTCTTAACAATACAGACCCTTTATATGTGATTGATGGAGTTCCTACAAAGGCCGGCATGCATGAATTGAATCCGAACGACATTGAATCTATACAAGTATTAAAAGATGCTTCTTCTGCAAGTATTTACGGTTCCAGGGCTTCCAACGGGGTAATTATTGTGACTACCAAAAAAGGTAAAGAAGGTAGAATGCAGGTTAACCTTAATACTTATGTTTCAGCCTCGAATTATGCTAACAGACAGGATGTACTTAATGCAGAGCAATATGGTCGTGTTCTATGGCAGGCACAGGTTAATGACGGTATTGATCCTAATTCTAATAACCTGAGATACCAATTTGATTGGAATAATAATGAAAATGGTGGGGCGGTTCTAAACAATATTATTGTACCTGAATATCTAGATGAGGAACAAACTTTACTATCAGCGGATACGGATTGGTTTGACGAAATTTCTCAAACAGGCTTCGCACAATCTTATGATTTATCTGTCTCGAATGGAACAGAAAAAGGGAACTATCTTTTTTCCCTTGGATATTATGATAACCAGGGAATTGTAAAAACTACTGAATTTAACAGGATTTCCGCGAGAATGAATAGTAGCTATAAATTATTTAATGACCGACTGGAAATAGGGGAAAACTTCACCTTTAATAAAACTAATGAGATCGAAAATCCAGGAGTTTTGGACCTGGCATTGAAAGCATCTCCTATTATTCCTGTTCGAACCGCAGATGGAAAAGGATGGGGAGGACCAGTTGGCGGGATGAACGATAGGCAGAATCCTGTACGTTTGTTGGAATACAATAAGGATAACGGTTATGAATATCACCGAATATTCGGGAATGCCTACGCCGATCTTGAAATTATTGAAAATTTGCATGTAAGAACAAACCTGGGAATTGATTACAGCAACTTTTATCGTCGTTCACTTCAGAGAAGTTATAAATCGGGTTATTTGCAAAACGATGAAACTGCAGTGAATATCGAAGATTGGAAAAGCTTAAAATGGACCTGGACTAACACGGCTACTTACGAGTTAGATATGGAGAAGCATAACTTGAATTTGCTCGCCGGAACAGAGATGTTTAGAGACGACTATAAAAATATAAATTTAAGAAGAGAAGGTTTTATTCTTGAAACTCCAGAATATATGTATCCAGATGCGGGAAGTGGAGAAGCCTATAATGGTGGTTCTGCCACTTCATACAGTTTACTTTCTTTCTTCGGGAAAATAGATTACACTTTTGATAGAAAATATCTGCTTTCGGGTACCATACGTCGAGATGGCTCTTCAAGATTTGGGGAAAACAATCGTTTTGGAACTTTTCCCGCTTTTTCTGCCGGTTGGCGTATTAGTGAGGAAGATTTCATTCCGGATAACTATTCATTCCTATCAGATTTAAAACTTCGTCTTGGATGGGGACAAACAGGGAATCAGGAAATAGATAACAACGCTATTTACTCATTATATGTTTCAGATTATGCCGGAGGTGATCCCACCTGGGGAACTTCTTATGGAACTGCTTACGATCTCTCTGGAGCCGGTTCTGGTTTATTGCGTTCAGGTTTCAGAGGAATTCAGTTAGGAAATGACAATTTGAAATGGGAAACTACTACCCAAACCAATGTTGGGCTTGATTTCGGCTTCTTCGGGTATAAATTATTTGGAAACATTGATTACTACTTCAAAGAAACTGAAGATATCCTGGTATTACCTCCATATCTTGGGACAATAGGTGAAGGTGGAAATAGATGGGTGAACGGAGCTTCTATGGAGAATGAAGGCTGGGAATTTGCACTAACTTATCGTGATAAAACCGAGGGAGATTTCAGCTATGAGATTTCTGCTAACATTGCTACTAATAGAAATGAAATAACTTATCTGCCAGAGGAAGTACAGAACAATTATGGCGGAGATGGTGGTGAAGATAATATTCTCGGGAGACCTATTAACTCAATGTATGGTTATGTTACTGATGGTTTGTTCACTTCTGAGGAAGAAGTAATGAACTCTGCGGAACAGGCAGGGAAAGGTCTTGGCCGTATCCGTTACAGAGATTTGGATGGCGATGGTGTGATTACCGATGATGACCGTACCTGGATAGGAATACCACATCCAGACTTTAGTTATGGATTTAATATTACACTTGGATACAAAAATTTCGATTTTACATCTTTCTGGCAAGGGGTTGGAAATGTAGATGTGATCAATAACCGAAAATTTCAAACAGATTTTTGGAGTGTGGATGACGTAGGATCGAATAAAGGAACCCGGCTTCTTAACGCATGGTCTCCAGAAAACGTGAACTCTTCTGTTCCGGCTCTAACAACTATTGATGATAACGCCGAATCGAGATTTTCAACTTATTATGTTGAGAATGGAAGATATCTGAAATTGAGAAACTTACAAGTTGGATATAGTCTATCAGAAGAACTTCTGGAAAGAATGAATTTCACCAATGCAAGATTATACGTGAGTGGCCAGAATTTACTAATGATAACTTCTTCAGATTTTACCGGAGTTGATCCTGAAAACGCAGGATGGGGTTATCCTCAACCACTTACACTAACTCTTGGCTTAAACCTATCACTTTAATAACATCAAACTCTTTATTATGAAGAAAATAAAATATTTACTAGGCATAGTTCTTCTAACTATTTCTACTGCCTGTTCAGATTTTCTAGAGGAAGAACCTTATGGAGTATTATCTGAAGAACAATTAACAACTCCAGAAAATGTAGATGGTTTTGTGACCTCAGCTTATGCTGCATTGGGTAATGATCATTATGACATACCCTTTAGTCTTTGGCCTTATGGAAATGTCCGCTCTGATGATGCTTACAAGGGGGGAAGTGGTACAAATGATATACAGGTTTTTCATTTTTTTGAAGTATCAGAGAACATAAGAACAGATTTTGGTGAACTGGATGCTTTCTGGTATAACAGTTTTATTGCTATTTCCAGGGTAAACAAAGCTTTGGCTGCATTAAATCAAATCGACGAGGTAGAATTTCCTGAGAAATCCACAAGAATCGCAGAAATGAAGTTTTTAAGAGGACATTTCTATTTTATGTTAAAAATAATGTACAAATATGTTCCATATGTGACAGAAGATATCCCAGTGGAAGAATATGGAACAATCTCTAACCGGGCTCTTAGTAATGACGACTTATGGAGTGCTATTGCAGGTGATTTTGAGGCCGCAGCACAGGTTCTTCCTTCTTCTCAGCCTCAAGTTGGGCGTGCAGATAAAACAGCAGCATATGCATATTTGGCAAAAACACGACTTTATCAGGCTTATGAACAGGATGAAAACCATAATGTAGTAAATATTAACCAGGAAAGATTGCAGCAGGTTTTAGATGCAACAGAGCAGGTAATGGGAATGCACCAACTTGAAGAAGATTTTGCCTATAATTTTCTTCCCGGTAGTTTTGAAAATGGGCAGGAAGCAGTTTTCTCCATTCAGTTCTCCAATAACGATGGTACCCTACATGGAAGACTAAATTATTCTGATGTGCTTGCTACTCCACAGGGAATTGGATGTTGCGATTTCCATAAACCAAGCCAGAACCTTGTAAATGCCTACAAGGTTGATGAACAGGGATTACCTCTTTTTTCAAATTATAACCAATCTAACCTTGACTTCAACAGTCTGGAGAATTACAGGGTTGACCCTCGATTATACCACACTGTAGCAATACCTGGTCTACCCTGGAAATACGATCAGGAAAATATTTACCAGGAAAACTGGGTTAGGTCTCCTAGTACGTATGGCTATACAGCCTCCTTAAAAGAGAATGTAACTGAAGATTCGGAATACCTTGTGAATATTGATCCTTTTTATGGAAATTCTAAAAACAGGATTGAGATTCGATATGCTGATGTATTGTTGATGAGGGCGGAAGCTTTAATTGAACTTGGAAGACAAAATGAAGCTCTTCCTCTGATTAATGAAGTTCGGGAAAGAGCTAATCAAAGTACGACTTTAATATCTTCATATGCTACTAATACTGGGATAAGTCCTTATTTAGACGGAGAAAACATCAACTGGACTCAGGATGTAGCCCGTGAAGCCTTACGTTGGGAACGCAGGTTAGAACTTGCCATGGAAGGAAACCGTTTCTTTGACCTTGTAAGATGGGGTATTGCAGAAGAAACTTTAAATAAATATTATAGTGAAGAAGCAGAAGAGGCTACGTACTACGAAGGCGCCTCTTTTGATGAAGGTCGGGAAGAATATTTACCCATCCCACAGGCCCAAATAAACTTTAGTCAGGACGTATATGTACAAAACACAGGCTACTAAAACATTATAATTATGATGCACTTTAATAAAATAAAAGCTACATCATAATTTATTCAGTAGAAAACCGGCGAGTAAAACTGGTGGGGCATACTGCAGTGGTTGGTAGGGATAATCTTTTCTACGTAGTTTGTATACCAATAATATTGATGGGCTACCAGGGCCAAAGAATTAAGTCTGGACTTTATAGTCCTTTTCAGAAAAAAATAAGTTTAATAAGATGGTAAATAGAAAAGCCGTTTGCTTCGGCGAAATATTATACGATGTATTCCCAGACCGGGAGAGAATTGGCGGTGCACCGCTTAATGTGGCTTCAAGGTTATCGGGATTAGGAATTTTAACAGAAATGATTAGTAAAGTGGGAGACGATGAAAAAGGCGAAAAGCTAATCTCTTATCTGGAATCAAAGAATATTAAAACTGAAAATATCTCCAAAGATCCTAATTTCACTACCGGTGTTGTAAACGTAAAACTTTCAGAAAGCGGTTCGGCTACTTACGAGATTGCACATCCTGTGGCCTGGGATAAAATTGAAATTTCAGAAGCGATAAAAAATTCGGTGAAAAATGCTGATGCTTTTATCTTCGGAAGTTTAATTTGCCGCGATGAGGTTAGTCGTAAAACACTTTTTGAACTTCTGCCGGAAGCAAAGTACAGAATATTTGATATTAATTTACGTCCGCCGTATTATGAAAAGGAAGTTTTGGAAAAACTAATGGAGCAGGCAGATTTTATAAAATTCAATGACGACGAATTATTTGAAATTGCTGAAATGATGGGTTCTAAGCACAATTCGTTAGAACAAAACCTGCATTTTATTTCTGAAAAAACCAATACCAAAACTATTTGTGTAACTAAAGGTAGACACGGTGCAGTTTTGCTAAAGGATGGGGTGCGCTATTATAATAGTGGTTTTAAGGTTAAGGTAAAAGACACGGTAGGCGCGGGAGATTCATTTCTTGCCAGTTTAATCGCCGGATTATTAAAAGAAGAAGAATCGCAAAACACCCTGGATTTTGCCTGTGCAGTAGGTGCTCTGGTAGCTGGGAAGGAAGGTGCGAATCCCGAAATTTCCGGGGATATTATTAAAAAATTTATGTTTCCTTAAAAACAGTCGTATTTGATTTTTAATCAAAGAGATGGCCAAAAATTAATTTCGAAATTCTTAACGGTTCCTGCCTTTTAAAAAAAATACTATCTTGAGTTTCTTTTTAAAAGAATATGCAGCAATTTGCCGATATTTTTATGCCTCTCTCTATCGCTCTAATTATGTTTGGGATAGGCCTGGAATTATGTTTAAAAGATTTTAGAAGGGTTTTTGCTCATCCCAGAGCTATTATTACCGGTCTTGTTTCCCAAATATTTTTATTGCCGCTTATTGCTTTTCTATTAATTTTTTTCTGGCCCATAGATCCTATATATAAAATTGGAATTATGTTGCTTGCCGGCTGTCCCGGGGGTACCGCTTCAAATCTCGTGACAAAAATGCTGAAAGGAAGAGTGGCACTTTCGGTTTCACTTACGGCTTTTAATAGTTTGATTATATTGTTTAGTATTCCGCTGGTAATTGAGTTGAGTTATGCGGTGTTTGGAAATAATGGAGCTAAAGTCCAACTGAGTTTTGGGCAAACCATGGGAGACGTTCTCTTAACTGTAGTTTTACCTGTAATGAGCGGGATTCTAATAAACGAATTATACGGGCATAAGTTCGGAGAAAGTTTTCATAAGGCTTTACGCTATATTTTACCGGGGATAATGCTACTCGCTTTTATTGTAGTTATTTTCTTTGACGAAAATCAAAAAGGGGTGGAATATCTAAAACATTTAAACCTTCTAATTCCCCTAATTATTTTGAATTTCGCAACAATTATAGCCGGTTATTTCGCAGCCAGGCGTATGAAATTAAAACATAGCGCTGCTTACACAATTGCGGTAGAAATGGGCTTGCAAAATAGTGTGTTGGCGCTATTTATAGCCAATCAGTTATTAAAGGATCAGGATATTAGCCTGGTGGCTATTTTATATGGTAGTTTTTCGCTAATTATAACTTTCCTGGGAGGATGGATTCTTAAACATTACTTTGGAAAAGAGAACATTGAGAAAATTTAAATAAAAATGCCGGCCACATAAAGCTCAAACAGACCCTACTCAGTTTTATGCTTTTGCAGCCGACATGTTTTAATTGCCAAATTAAAATAAGTTCAAATACAGATCTATTTGTACTTATGTGTCCCGAATTTAGAGCTTTTGTTACTTAGTATTTTACGGATTTCCGTAATTACAAGTTAACCTTCTGAGAGTGAGAAGTATAAAAATTTATTTTTTCTGAAGTAAATATTTCGATTTCATTTAATTCCCTTAAGCTGAATGAAAATTAAAATGAAATTTGAAGGAATTTTATACGGAATATGGTTTTTTATTTCTTCGGTTTCTCTTACTTCTTAAGCAAGTTTTAAATACTCCGCGGTGCGCTATTTTTAATTGAAAGATCTTTCCTGTATTTAAATTTAACTGCGTTTTCAGAATATTTCAGCAGAAAAAACTTAAGTTGTATCTATGGTAAGACCATACTAACTAAACTGAAAATTTACTCATGAATAAGCTTTTTGATGACGATAATATTAAACTCAATTTGCCGGTAAAAATTAGCTACCGGGTTTTAGAAGATGTACTTCAGGAAAAATTAGTGGGAGAGCAAATAGGAATGGAAGATTCTAAAGGCACGGTAAAAAATTATGCCGAGGTATTGGGCGCCAATCTAGGTAAAAGTCAGGAACCCAATTTTGATCTTACCCTCACTTTAAGACTGAAAACACTCACCACACTTTTTAAAAATAAGGAGGTTACTTTGTTAGTCCATTTAAGACTGGGATTTGATGAAGTAGAGCAGGTGGTAGATGTAGAAGAGTACGAACTGGAAGGCCAAAGTAAAAGTTGGTTTATGGATAATTCTCTTGAAACCCTGGCCAATACTTTAATTTATAAAAAGATTAAAAATAAAATGAAGCTGGATCTCAAGCCACATATTAATGAACATTTGGGAAAAGCAAATAGAAAGCTGGGAGACGAAATGGAAGCTGCCCCGGGAGTATTCCTCTCAGGAAATGTAAACACGCTAAAAGTTGCCGAAATAATCCCCGGAGATAGTTTGTTATTAATCCTTTTGGAAATTAGTGCCTATGGTTTTGTGAACGTAAAAGAGATTAAGCTTTAGGTTCAAAAACTTCAAGAATTTCTTCTAGCGCCATAGATCTGGATCCTTTTACTAAGATGCTGCAATTCTTTAATTCAGCCAGTTGTAGGTGCTTTTTAATATTTTCGGTATTCTCAAATTTTATAATGTTTGGCCTATTGGTAGTCGTTTTTTTGAACTGTTTACCCACAAGGTAGATTTCAGAAATATCAGCATTTTCAAGGTAATTTACCACAACCTGGTGTTCGGTTTCTGAAGCCGCACCAAGTTCTCCCATATCACCCAAAACAGCAATTTTAGTAGTATTGGTTTTTGAATAATTAAAGTGCTGTAATGCTGCCATCATACTGGTAGGATTAGCATTGTAAGCATCTAAATAGATCTTATTTGAATTTCGTTCTATTAATTGCGAACGGTTGTTGGAAGGAACATAATTTTCTATTGCCTCTTTTATCTCGTTAAAGGGAACTTTAAAATATAGACCAACACAGAGCGCAGCCGCCATATTCTTTGCGTTGTAACTTCCGCTTAATTGACTTTTAAACTTAGTATCGTTAAAGATTAACTCAGCAGAATCAGAGGTGTCGGGATAATCTACTTTTACCTGGGCTTTTCTATTATTTCCGAAGCTAAAAGTATGTTTATAATTTATTTCTAACCTTTGCACTTCATCGTCAAGGTTTAAAAATATCAGTTTTTTGTTATCTTTTAGGTGTCGGTATAATTCGGTTTTTGCCTGTATCACACCAGCTAAGCTTCCAAAACCTTCAAGATGTGCTTTTCCGAAGTTGGTGATAAGTCCATAATCTGGCATCGCAATATTTGAGAGAAATTCTATTTCGCCGGGATGGTTAGCCCCCATTTCAATTAATCCAATCTCCGTTTCTTCATCCATTGCCAGTAGACTAAGTGGCACTCCAATATGATTATTTAAATTCCCCTGGGTTGCGGTAACAGCATATTTTTTTGAAAGCACATTATATATAAGTTCTTTGGTGGTAGTTTTTCCGTTACTTCCCGTAATACCTATAATTGGAATACTTAAAAATTTTCGGTGAAATTTAGCGAGGTTTTGGAGCGCTTCCAGAGTATTTTTTACAACGATGTACTCTTTATCATTTAGCGCGGCTTCCTTATTATCTACAATGGCGCAAATAGCTCCTTTAGCAATTGCCTGTGCTGCAAATTCGTTGCCGTTAAAATTTGCTCCTTTTAAAGCGAAGAAAATGCTTCCTGGTTCAATATTTCGGGTATCGGTAGAAATTCCTGTACTTATCAGGAATCTTTGATGAATTAATGCTGTTTTCATATTTAGCGTTTTCTAATTCTGAAATTAAGTTATTCCAGGGCTTTAAAATTAAAGCTATAAAAAAAGCCCTAAACAAATAGGGCTTTTATCATAATTTTTAGAAGATTAGAATTTCTAATTTCTTGCTTTTTTATTGTCATCTAAAGATTTTGAACCAACTCTGGACATTGCATTTCTAAATCCAATATAGTCGGTTGCCATATCTTGTGGGAAATATCTACGTTGTGCCGGGTCTAGCCAGTAAGCACGATCTCTCCATGAACCACCTTTGTAAACTCTAACTTCGTCACTAATAAGGGTAGTTCTGTCTGCAGTGTCATATCCACGTCTTGTTCCCGTAGTATCTGTAGTATTTGCTACATTATAAGTTGGGGAGTTATACATACGTTCCGATTCTTCGTCTGCTTGCTGAAATGATTGATAATAACGGCTAGAGCTCTTATCACCATCTCTAAAGTTGCGTTGATCACTATCGGTGTAGTTGGTACGCATATAAGTATCTTCTTCGGTAACTGGTATTTGAGCAATGTCTCCCGGGTAAGATCTGGCAACCAGTCTACCGGTGGCGAGAGTATCAAATTCAATTTCATCTACACCAACTACTTTTACAGAACCGTCTTCGTTAATAGCGTGTTTTGTATAAACATTCCCTCTATAGTAGTTGAAATCGTTAAATTCATCATCAACTATTGGTCGGTATACATCGGCAACCCATTCGGCTACGTTACCGGCCATATCATAAAGACCAAAATCGTTAGGCTCGTAAGATTTTACTTCAGCGGTAATATCGGCGCCATCATCACTCCAACCTGCAATTCCTCCGTAATCTCCGGCACCTTGCTTAAAGTTAGCTAATTGGTCTCCCTGTCTTTTTACATCACCAGAACGAGTATATTGACCATCCCACGGATATTTTTTTCTTCCTCTGTAAACATTATAATCTCTAATTCCTACTAAAGCAGAGGCGGCATATTCCCACTCAACTTCAGTTGGTAATCGATACTCGGGAAGTAGAATTCCGTCTTTACGTTGTACATAAGTTTGCCCACCAAGAGCATTTCCTTCTGCATCAGTATTTTGATTATCTATCATGTCCTGAGATGCGTCTCCTCCCTGGCTTATTTCGGTATTTCCACCGTATGCCTGGCTTGGTGCGTTTAAGTAGGTTTCGGTATTAAATGTAGTACCGGCTTGAACATCGGTATAACGGGCTCCTTCTTTAGTGTAGCCGGCTTCCTCCAGTAATAATTCGTTTACCCTATCGGTTCTCCATTTACTAAATTCAACAGCTTGTACCCAACTTACTCCAACTACAGGATAATTTCCATAAGCAGGATGACGTAAATAGTTGTTTACCATTGTTTCGTTGAATCCTAATCTATTTCTCCAAACAAGGGTATCTGGTACTGCACCATTATAAATATTTCTGAAATTTTCCTGGGTAGGAGGGAAAACTTTTTTCAACCAGTCCAGGTATTCCATATACATCATATTGGTAACCTCTGTCTCATCCATATAGAAGGACTGTACATGTTGCTGGGTAGGAGTATTGTTCCAATCGTGCATAACATCGTCCTGCACCTGCCCCATAGTAAAGGTTCCTCCTTCAACAAAAACCAGCCCCGGGCCGGCTTCCTGTTCCTTATAATCTGTGTTATATTGAAATCCGCCTTCATCTGAATTAATGTCCCATCCAGTAGCTCTGGAGTTGTCTTCATAGTCCCGGGAATTATTACAGCTTAGTAAACCAACGCCAAGAACGAGGGTTAAAAAGGCTCTAAAAGCAATATTGATTCTCATATTCATCATCTCTTTTGGTAGAAATATTAGGCTTTGCAATATAGTAATTAACGCTAAAAGTACAAGTTTATTTTATGTTCTCTCAAAGGCTTTGGTTTTCTTTAAAACCCTGATGTCCTTAGCACTTAGGCTAGACAAAGCTCTTTTTGATTTCCTGTGTACCGTTAATTTTTGCTCCCGGTAAAGCAGGAAGCAGCAAAATTAATTGTTTTTTATTTAACTGAAGGTTACTGTACTTAAAAAAGTAGCTAAAATTCAAAACGTACAATATTACACCTATTTTAAAGTTGTGATAGACCTACTCTATTTACTTTTATAAGTTTTATTATTCCAGATAAACTTCTGGCCTTGTTTTAATCTGCCTTTAGAATTATTTAAACTTAAGGTCTTTTCTTAACAAGATTATTAGTATATATTTGTTAATCATTAATTAATATGATGAAAAAAATTACAATCTTATTGCTCGGGTTAATATTAAGCTCTCAATTTAAAATGACAGCCCAAGAAGAAAGGGATAGAGTTATAACAACCGCAGTCCCTTTTTTACTAGTAGCTGCTGATGCACGGGCAGCTGGAATGGGAGACCAGGGAGTAGCAACATCGGCTGATGTTTTTTCCCAGCAATGGAACCCAGCGAAATATGCTTTCGCTACCAGTGAACACGGGATAGGGGTTTCTTATACACCATACTTAAGTGATATTGTTAGTGATATCTTTCTTGGGAATATTAGTTATTACCATAGAATTAATGAAAGGAGTGCCGTTGCTTCAAGCTTAAGATATTTTAGCCTGGGTAGTATAGAACGTAGGGCAAGTTTTGAACAGGCTCCTTTAGTGGTTAATCCAAATGAACTTACCTTTGATGTTTCTTATTCTTTGCGCCTAAGTGATAATATTTCTATGGCAGTAGCCGGGCGTTACTTGCATTCAGATCTTGGCTTGCAGGACGAAGAAGATTTAGGTGCGGCCAATAGCTTTGGGGTAGATGTGGCAGCATACTACCAGAGTAATCAAATGGTTTTTTCAAATTTTAACGGAGTTTGGAAAGCTGGCGCAAATATTTCTAATATTGGCCCTAAGATGAAATATGAAGATGCAGGGCAGGAAAATTTTATCCCAACAAATTTTAAAGTAGGAACTGGTTTCGACTTTATTTTTGATATAGAAAATCGTTTAGGTGCTTATGTTGAATTCAATAAACTTTTAGTACCAACGCCAAGAGATTTTAATGATGATGGAGAAATTGATGCTGAAGATGATGCCGAATATAATGATATTGGTGCTATAGAAGGAATTTTCACTTCCTGGGGAGATGCGCCGGGTGGTTTTGGAGAGGAACTTCGTGAAGTAACCTGGGCGCTTGGCGCCGAATATATGTATCGCGAGACTTTTGCATTTAGAGCCGGGTATTTTAGTGAAAGTCTTACCAAAGGTTCCAGGAGATTTGCTTCTTTTGGCGCAGGTTTTAAATATGAGCAGGTAAACATAGATATTTCTTATTTATTCTCTACCTCGCCGGTACCAAGTCCGTTGGAGGGAACCCTTCGTTTTGGTTTAACTTTTAATTTTGGAGGCCAATTCCCTGTTTATTAAATTATATTTCAGTTAATTTAATATTTGCAGCTTAGCAGGTTTCTATTATCTTTCCCTTCCAATAATTTTTATATGAAGCCATTAAAAGTTACCTCAAACTTTGAGGTCTATGATTCTGTTGAAGAACTTCCGCAGGCCATTCAGAGTTTGATGAAAACCGCCGTAGAAGCCCGGGATAAAGCCTATGCGCCTTATTCACAATTTAAGGTAGGCGCTGCTATAGCATTAAATAATAATGAAGTTGTTACCGGAAGCAACCAGGAAAATGCTTCGTATCCTTCAGGTTTATGTGCCGAACGTACCGCAATTTACTACTCAGGTGCCGCTTTTCCCAAAGCTCAAATTCAAAACATTGCCATTTCAGCTAAATCTATGAAGCACTTGGTAGAAGCTCCTGTGCCACCTTGCGGGGCTTGCAGGCAGGCGCTGGTAGAATATGAAGTTAAACAGGAAACCGATATTGCGGTCTATTTTATGGGTGAGACCGGTAAGGTGATGAAAGCAAATTCTATAAAAGATTTACTACCTTTAATCTTTGAGAATTCGGTCTTATAACGTTTTCGTTATTTTTGCTTAAAAACTGTTTTCCATTCTTATTGAAAATAGTATTTTTGTTATCCGCTTGGCAAACCCATCTGTCTGGCCTAAAATTAATAAGTTAAATGAAGAAAGTAACAAAAGCCACGTATTTAAAGTGGTACGAGGATATGCTGTTTTGGCGTAAATTTGAAGATAAACTTGCGCAGGTTTACATTCAGCAGAAAGTAAGAGGTTTTTTGCATTTGTATAATGGGCAGGAAGCTATCCTGGCTGGTGCCCTTCATGTAATGGACCTGGAAAAGGATAAAATGATTACCGCTTATCGTAACCACGTGCAGCCAATTGGTTTGGGAGTAGATCCTAAACGAGTAATGGCGGAACTTTACGGAAAAGCTACAGGAACTTCTCAAGGTCTTGGTGGTTCTATGCATATTTTCTCTAAAGAACATAACTTTTATGGAGGTCACGGTATTGTTGGAGGTCAAATTCCACTTGGTGCCGGTCTTGCATTTGCAGATAAATACTTTAAGCGTGATGCAGTAACTCTTACCTTTTTAGGAGATGGTGCTGCAAGACAGGGGTCTCTTCATGAAACTTTAAATATGGCCGTAAAATGGAATTTACCGGTTGTATTTTGTGTAGAGAATAACGGGTATGCAATGGGGACTTCTGTAGCCAGAACTTCTAAGGGAACAGATATCTGGAAGCTTGGTAATGGTTACGAAATGCCTTGTGGACCTGTAGATGCTATGGATCCTGTTAAGGTTGCAGAAGCTTTAGACGAAGCAATAAAAAGAGCTAGAAAAGGTGACGGACCAACATTTTTAGAAATGAAAACTTACCGTTACCGTGGTCACTCTATGAGTGATGCTCAAAAATATAGAACAAAAGAAGAAGTTGCAGAATATCAGGAATTAGATCCAATCACTACGGTGTTGAATATAATTAAAGATAAAAAGTATGCTTCTGAAGATGAAATAAAAAAGATCAACAAACGCGTTAAAGATAAAGTGTCTGAATGTGAGAAATTTGCTGAAGAGTCAGATTTCCCAGAAAAGAACGTGATGTATGATGTTGTTTACGAACAGAAAGATTATCCGTTTTTAGCACATAAACCTCAGTAAATTATGGCAGAAGTAATTAATATGCCGCGTTTGAGCGATACCATGGAAGAAGGTGTTGTTGCGAAGTGGCTAAAACAAAAAGGTGATAAAGTTGAAGAAGGAGATATCCTTGCAGAGATAGAAACCGATAAAGCTACCATGGAGTTTGAATCTTTTTACGAAGGGACCCTGCTTCATATTGGTATCGAAGAGGGCGAAACTGCACCTGTAGATACTTTGCTTGCTATTATTGGTGAGGAAGGTGAAGATATTTCTGATTTACTAAAAGGTGACGGAGATTCTAAAAAGGACGAGAAAAAAGATAAAGAAGAAGATAAGTCAGATTCTGATGAAGATGAAGACGAGGGCGAAGACGAAGCTGAAAGTGATGGCGATAGCGATGACGGGGGGATTCCTGAAGGTGTAGAAATTATTACTATGCCTCGTTTAAGCGATACCATGGAAGAAGGTACTGTTGCTTCCTGGTTGAAAAAGGAAGGCGATAAAGTAGAAGAAGGAGATATTCTTGCCGAAATCGAAACCGATAAGGCTACCATGGAATTCGAATCTTTTTACGAAGGAACTTTGCTTAAAATAGGTCTTGAAGAAGGCGAAACAGCAAAAGTAGATAGTCTTCTTGCTATTATAGGACCAGAAGGAACAGATGTTTCTAATGTTTCAGTAGACGGGAAGTCTAAAAAGAAATCTTCAGGAAAATCAGAGAAGAAAGAAGATAAATCTGAAGAAAAAGAAGAAAGCAAATCTTCTGAAAAGAAATCTTCAGATTCTACAAAAGACGGTGGAAGAATTTTTGCTTCTCCATTGGCCAAAAAAATGGCAGAAGATAAAGGTATAGATCTTTCAGATGTCAAAGGTAGCGGCGGCAATGGTCGTATCGTGAAAAAAGACATTGAGGATTACAAACCTTCAGACAAACCTGCTGCTGCAAAAGAAAAAAGTAAAGGAGACGCAGCTGCTGCACCACAACCTTATGTGCCTGCAGGAGAAGAAAGCTTTGAAGAGATTAAAAACTCTCAAATGCGTAAAACCATTGCCAAACGACTTGGGGAATCTAAGTTTAACGCACCGCATTACTATCTAACTATAGAGGTAGATATGAGTAATGCAATGGCTTCACGTAAGCAAATTAATGAAATGCCAGATGTTAAAGTATCTTTTAACGATATGGTAATTAAGGCAAGTGCGATGGCACTTCGTAAGCACCCACAGGTAAATAGCCAATGGACAGGAGAATCTATGAAAATTGCTAAGCACATTCATATGGGTGTTGCAGTGGCCGTAGAAGAAGGTCTTGTGGTTCCTGTTTTAAAATTTGCCGATCAAATGTCTATGACCCAAATTGGGAATAATGTAAAAGACGTTGCCGGTAAAGCCAGAAACAAGAAATTACAACCAAAAGATATGGAAGGTAGTACCTTTACCGTGTCTAACCTGGGAATGTTTGGGATAGTTGAATTCACCAGTATTATTAACCAACCAAACTCGGCAATCCTTTCTGTAGGAACTATTGTTGAAAAACCGGTGGTTAAAAATGGTGAAATTGTAGTAGGAAATACTATGAAATTAACCCTTGCCTGCGATCATAGAACAGTAGACGGTGCAACCGGTGCTGCTTTCTTAAAAACGCTTAAAACTTATATGGAAAACCCGGTAACTATGTTAGCATAATCCCGGTTTTTTAAAAATAACTAATTATTAAAATCCCGCAGCTTTGCGGGATTTTTTTATCTTTAACAGTATGAGAAAAATTACACTTAGTTTCACTTTGTTAGCCGCAATTCTGCTAATTTCTTCCTGCGGAAATTCACAATCTGCTACAACTTCAAAAAAAGTAAAAACCAGTTTAAATACTAATGTTCAACAAGCTGAAGTTGAAGAATTACTAAAATATTTATCTTCAAATGAATTAAAAGGAAGGGAAACCGGGACAGAAGGAATTGAACTGGCCGCGCAAAAAATTGAAAGCATTTTTGAAGAAAATGGGATTCAAAAATATTTCGACACATATCGGCACAATTTTGAAATAAAGGGTGTTGAAGGATTTAATGTGGTTGGAATGTTGGAAGGAAACGATCCTAAGCTTAAAGATCAATTTATTATTCTGGGAGCACATTACGATCATATAGGGATCCAGGAACCCGTAGAAGGAGATTCTATAGCTAATGGCGCCAACGATAATGCTGCAGGGACCGTTGCGGTTGTAGAGTTGGCTAAGAAATTTGCCAAAATAGATGATAATAAGCGAAGCATTATGTTCGTATTATTTTCTGCGGAAGAAATGGGGCTTGTAGGAGCAAGAAAAATAGCGCAACAACTTAAGGAAGATAAGCTTGATCTTTATACTCTATTCAATTTTGAAATGATTGGTATACCTATGCACAATAAAGATTATATAGGTTATCTCACCGGTTACGAAAACTCTAATTTTGCCGAAAAATTCAATGAATATTCTGGCAAAAAAGTTCTTGGATTTCTCCCACAGGCCAAAGAATATAATTTATTTAAACGAAGCGATAATTATCCGTTTTTTGAGGAATTTAATGTTCCTGCGCAAACAATTTCAACTTTCGATTTTACCAATTACAATTACTATCATCACGTAGCCGATGAAGCAGAAAAGCTTGATGTAGTACATATGACCAATGTAATTGAAAGCGTAATTCCCGGAATTTTGAAAATGGCGAATACGCCTCAAAAAGAAATAAAACTATTAAAAAAATGAAACATATTGTCATAACAGGAACCAGCCGGGGAATGGGCTACGAAATGGTAAAATTTTTTGCCGAAAAAGGGCATAAAATACTGGCACTTTCCCGAAACGACAAGCCGGTTTCTGAATTAAATCTGGACAACGTAACTACTTTTTCCTGCGATATTTCAAAGCCGGAAGATATTGAAAAAGTTTCAGCATTTATCGATGCAAAATGGGAAAAAGTTGACGTTGTTATTAACAACGCGGGGGCGCTTATCAATAAACCTTTTGAAGAAATTTCAGCAGAAGAATTTCAGAAAATATATAGTACAAATGTTTTTGGGGTTGTCGGTTTAACTCAAAAATTATTGACCTTTATGAAGAAAGATTCGCACGTGGTAAATATTAGTACCATGGGTGGCGTACAGGGCAGTGTTAAATTTCCGGGGCTTTCAGCTTATAGTTCCAGTAAAGCCGCAATAATTACTTTAACCGAGCTTTTAGCTGAAGAATATAAAGAAAACGGACCTTCTTTTAATGTTTTAGCATTAGGAGCTGTACAAACCGAAATGCTGGAAGAGGCATTTCCCGGGTTGGAAGTTCCACTTTCAGCCAGAGATATGGCAGAATACATTGCCAATTTTAGCCTCACCGGGCATAAATATTATAATGGTAAATTGCTCCAGGTATCTAACAGTACTCCGTAGCCAATGAGAGAAATTCTTGAAAGATATATTCCTGAACGAGCGGTTCCCCCGGTTTTTGAAATGATTAAAGCCAATAATGTTCATTTAAAAATTGTAAATGAACGTAAAACAAGGCACGGCGATTACCGCAGAATGCCCAATGGTGCTCCGCAAATTACGGTAAATGCCAATTTAAATAAATACCGGTTTTTAATCACTTTGGTTCATGAAATTGCCCATTTACTGGCTTTTGAGAAATTTGGCAGACAAATAAAACCACACGGGCAGGAATGGAAATTTACTTTCAGGGAGTTAATGTTGCCATTTATAAGACCGGAAATTTTCCCGTCAGGATTGCTTCCGGTAATTGCGCAGCATTTTAGAAATCCTAAAGCCAGTAGTGATACCGATGCAAAATTATCGGTAGCGCTTAAAAGTTTTGATCCTGAGAACGATAAAAACTATATTTTTGAAATTCCGTTTGGAGGAATTTTCCGAATATATAACGGGAAAACTTTTAAAAAAGGGGAAAGAAGAATAAAACGCTACGAATGTCTGGAAGTAGATACGGGTAAAGTTTATTTGTTTCAGCCCAATGCAGAAGTGGAGTTGCTAAAAAATTAATTCCTTTTTTATGAAAAACACAAATCACTACGCAATATTAATGGCCGGCGGGATTGGTTCCCGTTTCTGGCCGGTAAGTACTTCCAAATACCCTAAACAATTTCAGGATATTTTAGGTGTTGGTTCAACGCTTATTCAAACTACTTTTCATCGTTTAGTGAAGCTTATGCCTGTAGAGAATATAATTATTCTAACGCATAAGGAATATAAAGATGTTGTAAAAGAACAGTTGCCACGAGTTAAAGAAGAGCAAATTGTTCTGGAGCCAAAGATGAGAAATACAGCTCCAAGTATTTTACTTGGTGCTTTAAAAATTAAAAAGAAGAATAAAGATGCGCTGATTTTGGTTGCGCCCAGTGATCACTGGATTCAGGGTGATTTAGAGTTTCAGGAAAATATAGAAGAAGCTTTTCAAATTGTTGCTGAGAATGATAAATTAATAACACTGGGAATTGAGCCTACTTTCCCTAATACCGGTTACGGTTATATTAAGTATAACGAGGAAGAAGGAAATGGCGCTAAACCGGTTTTAAAGTTTACCGAAAAGCCTACTTTTAAAAAGGCTGAAACATTTCTCAAAGAAGGAAATTACGCCTGGAATGCCGGCATTTTTATATGGAGCGCCGAATTTATTTTAAAAAGTTTTAAAGAACATCAACCAGAAACTTTTAGGCTTTTTGAGGCGGGGAACGATGTTTATAACACTAATGAAGAGCAGAAGTTTTTGGATGAAAATTATCACAAAGCACAAAATGTTTCTATAGATTACGCTATTATGGAGAAATCTGATAGCGTATTTGTGATTCCTGCCAAATTTAAATGGAACGATTTAGGCACCTGGAAATCCCTGGAAGATGAATTACCGCAAGATGAGTATAATAATACCATTGTGAACGGCCGACTATTACCATTTGAGTCCACCGGAAATATTATTAAAACTCAGAATAATAAGGCAGTAGTTTTGGAAGGCCTTAATGACTATGTGGTGGTAGAAAATGATGCCGTTTTATTAATCTTCCCAAAGGAAAAAATACAGGATATTAAGGAAATTAGAGAAAAGGCTATAGAGAAATTTGGAGAAGATTTAGGTTAAGTATATATGGAGAATAATCAGAAACCTGAAAATAATCAAAACCTTGCTTCACAGGAAAACTCTGAAGATTTGGGTAAAAGTGCCAAGGGGATTTGGCAAAATATAAAAGCGCTTGTAAAAGAACTTCTTGAAATTCGGCACGATACCGATAGGGAATCTACTGTTGAAGCGGTAAAAAAAGATATTTCTTTTAAAGGTCACAATGCCTGGATTCTTATATTTTCAATATTTGTGGCTTCTGTAGGCCTTAATGTAAGTAGTACGGCGGTTGTTATTGGAGCGATGCTTATCTCTCCTCTAATGGGTCCTATTGTGGGCGTGGGAATGTCTGTAGCCATAAACGATGTACTTACCCTTAGAAAATCTTTTATCAACCTTGGTTTAATGGTTGGCTTAAGTGTACTTACCGCCTATATTTATTTTCTTGTTTCTCCCGTTAAAACCGAGACTCCTGAACTTATTGCGAGAACTTACCCTACAATTCTGGACGTCCTGGTGGCAATCTTTGGTGGTTTGGCGTTAATTGTAGCTAAAACCAAAAAAGGAACTATTGCAAGTGTAATTCTAGGGGTTGCTATAGCCACAGCACTTATGCCGCCACTTTGCACCGTAGGTTATGGGTTGGCTATTGGTAACTGGTCTTATGCCGGTGGTGCTTTGTACCTATTCTCAATTAACGCGGTATTTATTGCGCTTTCCACCTTTGTAGTAACTAAAGTGCTTGGTTTTCCTTTAGTAAAATATGTAAATAGTAAAAAACGCCGAAGAACGGCGCAAATAGCTTCTACTATTGCTGTAATTGTTATGATTCCCAGTGTGATTTTGTTTGTTTTCTTACTTCAGGAACAATTATTTGAAACCAAAGCTAAAGAGTTTATCGCTACTGTTATGAGATATGATGGTACTGAAACTATTAAATCTTCGTACGATTATAATGAAAAAAGTATTGAAGTTTATCTTATTGGAAACCGGGTGCCGCAGGCTACAATTTCTACCTGGCAGCAGCAAATAGACGATATTGAGGCTTTAAAAGAAACTGAATTAATAGTACACCAGGGAGCAGATCCCACTGGTAATATAGATCAGCTTTCTACTCAGGTTAGGAGCGGAATCCTGGAAGATCTTTATATTAAAAACCAGGAGTTAATTGAAGATAAAGATGAAAAAATAGCACTTTTAGAAAAAGAAATTTCCAGGTATCGGGGCGACGGATTTTCATTTAGTGATTTAAGTCAGGAAGCAAAAATAAATTATGACGGAATAGACGAGTTAGGCTATTCTAATTTGATTACTACTAATTTTGCAAAAACCGATACAATTCCCACTTTTACAGTAGGCTGGAAAGATAATTTAAATAACCGACAAATCACCGAGCAAAAGCAACGTTTTGAAAAGTGGTTAAAAGTGCGTTTAAAACTGGATACGCTGCAGGTAAAATCTGTTAATTAAAGGCCTTGTTGTTGTGCTTCTCTTACCTTCTGAAAAAGGTTAGAAGAATAAACAAAATCGGTGACGGTTTCATCATCGGTTTTAAATATTTGAGATTTATCACCTTTCCAGGCTAAAACCCCATCTTTTAGAAAGGCAATTTTTTCGCCTATTTCTAAAACCGAATTCATATCGTGAGTAATAATTATAGTGGTGATATTATATTCGTGCGTAATTTCCTGAATAAGATTATCTATTACCGTAGCAGTTTTGGGATCCAGCCCAGAGTTTGGTTCATCACAGAATAAATATTTTGGTCGGTTTACAATGGCCCGGGCAATAGAAACCCTTTTTTGCATTCCTCCACTAATTTCTGAAGGCATTTTTTTCTCAGACCCATCTAAATTTACACGTTTTAAAACCTCTCTTACACGCTCCAGGTTTTCTTTCTTTTTCTTTTTAGTAAACATTCTCAGCGGAAACATTACATTTTCTTCAACCGTCATAGAATCAAATAGTGCCCCGCCTTGAAAAACCATTCCTATTTGCTTACTAAGGTCTTTCTTTTCGTCTTCAGTAAATTCAGTATAAGGTTTCCCGTCGTATTTAATCACTCCTTTTTCAGGTGTAAATAAGCCTAGCATACATTTTAGAAGTACACTTTTTCCTGATCCAGATTCACCAATTATAAGGTTTGTTTTACTTTTATCGAAAGTAAAGTCTATCCCTTTTAAAACTTCCTCGCCATCAAATGCTTTATGTAAATTTTCAACTTCTATCATTAACTTAGTAATAATTGGGTTACTGCGTAATTTGTGATAATTATAACTACACTGGTCCACACAAAAGATGTGGTACTGGCTTCGCCAACTTCCAGCGCGCCACCTTTCATATAATAGCCATGATAAGCGGGAACTGTTGCCAAAATAAAGGCAAATAAGAATGTTTTAATAAATGCATACACCAGGTGAAACGGAATAAAGTCTTCCTGAAGTCCCTGTACAAACTGATCTGGTGGTACAAAACCACCAAAAACCGCTGCCGCATAAGCTCCAAAAACTCCTAAGAACATGGAAATAGCGATTACAAAAGGGTAAAAAAGCATTGCTATTATCTTAGGGAAAATAAGATAGTTTAAAGAATTAATACCCATTACTTCCAACGCATCAATTTGTTCGGTAACGTTCATAGAACCTATACTGGATGTAATATAAGAACCCACTTTCCCCGCCATAATTATAGAAATAAAGGTAGGTGCGAATTCCAGGATTATAGATTGCCTGGCCGCGTAGGCAATAAGCGTTTTGGGAATTAAAGGATTATTTAGATTTAAAGCAGTTTGCAAAGCAACTACAGCTCCAATAAAAAAGGATAAAAAGGCTACAATTCCCATGGAGCCAATAATCAGGTCATCTAATTCTTTAAGGATTAAACCTCTTAAAACCGAACCTTTTGTCATTCGGTGAAAAGTTCCTTTCAGCATTAAAAAATATTCCCCAATGGAGTGTAGATAGTTCATTAAGCAATTTTTGTAAAGCTAAAATACTAAAAAATTACTCCAAAGTATTTAACGTAGAATTAATCTTTAGCCTAATAAGTTTAGTATTTTTGGGCTACTTCTATAAAACAAAATATGATGAAGCGATTTACATTTTTATTATTGGCCACATTTTTGGCATTTCAGGGTTTTTCCCAGGAAAATGAAGAAGAAAAACCTAAACTGGTTGTAGGAATTGTGGTAGACCAAATGCGCTACGATTATCTTACGAGATTTTGGGACAGGTTTGGTGAAGACGGTTTCAAAAAGTTGATAAATGGCGGTTATAATTTTAAGAATAATCATTTTAATTATGTGCCTACCTATACCGGGCCGGGACACGCTTCGGTTTATACTGGTACCAGCCCTATGAATCACGGCATTATTGGTAACGGCTGGTATGATAAATTTATACACGAATCGGTTTATTGCGCAGGAGACGATTCTGTAGAGCCGGTTGGAACTAAAGATGATGCCGGGAAAATGTCTCCGCATAGAATGAAAACCACTACGGTAGCCGATGAAAACCGCTTGCATACTCAAATGCGCGGAAAAACAATTGGGGTTTCTATTAAAGATAGAGGGTCTATTCTTCCGGCAGGTCATACTGCGAATGCAGCATACTGGTTTCACGGTGACGACGAAGGGAAATGGATTACCAGTTCATTTTATATGGAAGAATTACCACAATGGGTTAAAGATTTTAATGATTCAGATAAAGTAGAAGCTTATCTAAAGCCGTGGACTACTTTATATGATATTGAAAGCTATAACGAAAGCGGAAGTGATAAGAATAATTTTGAAGGTGGTTTTAGAGGAAAAGAAGATGCTACTTTTCCATACGACCTTGAAGAGTTGAGTAAGGCAAATGGTGGGTTTGATATCATTGAAAATTCAGCCTATGGAAATGATATTACCCTGGAATTTGCTTTGGCGGCAATTGAAGCTGAAGAGTTGGGACAGGATGTAGATACCGATTTCCTTACGTTAAGCTTCTCCAGTACCGATAAGGTAGGTCATAATTTTGGAGTGAATTCTAAAGAAGTTCAGGATACTTATCTTCGGCTTGATAAAAATATAGCTCAACTTTTAAAAGAATTAGACGCGAAAGTTGGCGAAGGTAATTACACTATTTTTTTAACGGCAGATCACGGTGGAGTTGACGTCCCTTCTTATCTTGAATCTGTAAATATTCCGGCCGGGTATTTCGAGTCTGATGAATTTAGAGAAAAGATTGAAGAATTTGTTTCAGAAGAATTTGATGAAGATAAGCTAATAGAAAGCGTTTATAACAGTCAGATTTTCTTTAATTATGAAGTGATGGAAGAAGCGGGAATCAGCTCTTCAGACTTACAATCAAAATTGGCACATTATATTCTTCAATTAGATCAAATAGATAAAGTATACACCCGAGATCAGCTTAGCAGCGGTAGTTTTGTATCTGGTGCAGGCGCAGCTATTCAAAATGGATTTAATCAAAAAAGGAGTGGAGATTTGGTGTATGTTTTAGATCCTGCAACTATTGTATATTCTGAAACTGGTTCTACCCACGGTAGCGGATTGATGTATGATACCCATGCGCCTTTAATTTTCTATGGAAACGGAGTGAAAAAAGGCAGTACCACCCAAAGAACAGAAATTGTAGATATCGCACCAACGGTCTCAGCATTTTTAGGAATCTCATTTCCTAACGGAACTACCGGAAAACCACTATATATGATGCTGGATGCTGAAGAAACCGAAATTTCAGAATAGTTTCTCCTGTATTTTTTTCCAGCGTAAATTCTTTATAAAACGACCTTCATCTTTATTTACAAGATAAGGTCGTTTTTCATTTTTAGCATATAAGAATCCGGTGATACAGTTTAGGAAAAAGCCCAAATCTTTCTTTTTAAGGGCGAGTTTAGCTGAAGCTATAAAAGTGATCACAAAGCCATATCTCAAGCTGTAAAAAGCTTCTCCCTGCTTATATTTTGAAGTTTTAGTATAATTTTTCCCGGTAGGTTTAAGATGTTTTACCCTTAGGTTTTCATCGGTTTTTATTTCCCAACCGTGATACTGTGCAAGTAGTTCATCTGCGGTATCCCAACCCATAGCCGGTTTAAGACCACCAATATCCTTAAAACAGGCCTTTCGATAGGCTTTTAACGCACCGCGAATATGATCTTTCCCCGTTAGATTTTCCAGGATCCAGTCTCCATTTTTTTGAATTTCACAAAATCCACCGACCATACCGATTTTAGAGTTTTCCTTAAAATGAAGGCTAATTTTCTCTAAATAATTCTTCGGAAAAATTAGATCGGCATCAAATTTACAAACGATATCAAAATCGTCGTCAAGTGTTTTAAAACCTAAATTAAAAGCTTTCACTACTTTGCTGCCGGGCAAATGCTTGCCTTTTGAAAAATTCTTTATCAGCGAGATTTCAGGATGTTTTTCAATAAATTCTGAAACGATTTCTGGAGTATTGTCGGTAGAGCCGTCATCTACCACTACAATTTTATCAGCCGGTTGACTTTGGTCGATTAAAGCCTGAAGAGTTTCGCCAATAAATTCAGCTTCATTATATGCCGGAATAATAATATAGGTCCTCAAGTGGCGAAATTTAAAGGTTCTGCAAAGATTAATTTCGCTTAAATCCTTTCGGCATAAACCGCGTAATATCTAGGCGTGAAATATCTTAAAATTGGTCTAATTCCCAATTTGTTGACAGGATTGGTCCACTTTTTTCTGCTAATAATTTTCCAACCTGCTTTTTCTAAAAGCCAATCAAATTGCCAGTCTTCAAACTCGTGGTAATGCCGGTCGCGCATATCTGTTTTGCTGCGATATGCGCTGGAAAACCACAATTTAAGCGGAACGGTGGCTACTAGTTTATCGGCTTTAATATTTGATAAAACGTTATAAGGAGAAACCAGGTGCTCAAAAATTTCGAAAGCGGTTACCACATTATAAGCGGTAGTTTCTACGGCTGTAGTGTTTATGTCCAGATCTTCCCCTTCAGTATTTTGCACCTTGTAATTATGTTTTTCCATAATTTCTGAAAAAGGGTTTTTTACACCTAAATCAAGAATTTTTTCAGGGGCGGGTACATTTGCTTCTAAAAACTCTAAAGTTTCCTTATATCGTTTATTGGGGAAGCTATTTTCGTACATCTAGTATTGGTAAACTATCGCATTCACATTCATCCCAGCACCAACGCTAGCGAACATCACCACATCTCCTTTTTCAAGTTGTTGATCTGCGATTTTATTTTTTACCACAAGATCATAAAGTGTAGGGACTGTAGCAACACTGCTGTTGCCTAACTCCTGAATGGTCATAGGCATTACCTTATCTGGCACTTCTTGTTTATGAAGTTTGTAAAAGCGTTTTATAATCGCTTCGTCCATCTTTTCGTTAGCCTGGTGAATAAAGATCTTTTTAAGGTCTTTAATATCTTTTCCGCTATTTTCCAGGCATGTTTTCATCGCCCCGGGAACGTGCATCAGTGCAAATTCGTAGATTTTACGGCCGTTCATTTTAATATATCGTAAATCGTCTGGTGCTTCCGTTCGGTTAGATTTTCCAAAGTAAATATAGTTAGCTTCGTTAAAAGCATAAGTACCAGATTCGTGCGCGAGGATTCCACCTTCTTCTTCGGTTTCTTCTAAAACCACTGCCCCAGCACCATCAGAAAAAATCATAGAGTCACGGTCGTGTTTATCTACAACTCGAGATAGGGCTTCGGCACCAATAACAAGGCATTTTTTTGCCATTCCGGCTTTCATAAATGCCTGTGCCTGTATCAATCCTTCAATCCAGCCGGGACATCCAAAAAGTACATCGTAGCCAACACATTTTGGATTTTTAATTCGTAAATGATATTTCACGCGAGTAGCCATACTTGGTACGGTATCGCTCTGAATGCTTTCGTGTTTAACATCGCCATAATTATGGGCAACAATAATATAATCTAAGGTTTCGGGATCTGTATTAGAAGTTTCTAAAGCTTGCTGAGCCGCGATAACTGCCATATCTGAAGTGTTTAAATTCTCTTCAAGATACCGCCGTTCTTCAATTCCCGTTATGGCTTTAAATTTGGCAATTGTTGTTTTATTGTCTTGTGGAAATCCTGTTCCATCAAGATTGAAAAATTCATGATTGTCAAAGTCAGCATTTGCGGTTATAACTTTAGGGATATAACTACCTGTGCCGGTAATTTTAATATTCATCTGACTTTTAATTAAGATTAAACTCCGAATGTACTAATTACAAATATAGTGAGCTTTAAAGAAAAAGGAAAAATATACTAAAATGTGATGAAAGTCACAAAATAAAAAATGCCTGAAAATAGTGTCGGAATTATTTCCGAAGAAAATTTTCAGGCATTTTTAAAAACTTATGCATCCATATACTCCTCAATAGGAGGGCAGGTGCACATTAGATTTCTGTCTCCAAATGCTTCGTCTACACGTCTTACGCTCGGCCAGAATTTATTTTCTGACACATAATTTAACGGGTAAGCCGCCTTTTCTCTTGAATAAGAGAATTTCCATTCATCTGAAGTTAGCATAGTAATAGTATGCGGTGCGTTTTTAAGCACGTTATCTTCTTCGCTATCCAACTCTTCAATTTCCTGCCTAATAGAAATTAATGCATCACAGAATCTATCCAGTTCAGCTTTGCTTTCACTTTCGGTAGGTTCTATCATCATTGTTCCTGCCACAGGAAAAGAAACAGTAGGAGCGTGGAACCCATAATCTATCAATCGCTTGGCGATATCCACTACTTCAATTCCATTCTCTTTAAATGGTCGGCAATCTAAGATCATCTCGTGAGCTGCGCGGCCACGTTCTCCAGAATATAATGTTTTGTAATGTTCGTTTAAACGCTCTTTTACGTAATTGGCATTAAGAATTGCATATTCTGTAGCTTTTTGAAGTCCTTTGCTGCCTAACATGGTTATGTAACCATAAGAAATAAGGCATACTAAAGAAGAACCCCATGGTGCTGAAGAAATTGCGCCAATAGCATTTTCTCCACCAGTTTTTATTACTGGGTTTCCTGGTAAAAATGGTTTTAATTGTTCTGCGACGCAAATTGGTCCAACTCCCGGGCCACCGCCTCCGTGAGGAATTGCAAAAGTTTTATGTAGGTTTAAGTGACAAACATCGGCACCAATTACGCCAGGATTGGTTAAACCAACCTGGGCATTCATATTTGCACCATCCATATAAACCTGCCCGCCATTATTGTGAATAATTTGCGTGATTTCTTTAATAGCCGATTCAAAAACCCCGTGGGTAGAAGGATAGGTTACCATTAAAGCAGCAAGATTATCTTTATGTTTTATCGCTTTTTCGCGAAGATCGTCTACATCTATATTTCCGTTTTCTGAAGCTTTAGTTACCACAACTTTCATTCCCGCCATTACTGCAGAAGCTGGGTTGGTACCGTGAGCTGAAGAAGGAATTAAACATATATTTCTATGACCTTCCCCTTTAGATTCATGGTAAGCTCTAATAGTCATCAAGCCGGCATATTCACCCTGCGCACCAGAATTTGGCTGAAGTGAAGTTGCAGAAAATCCGGTGATCTCGGTTAATTGATCTTCCAGTCTTTTTAATACGATCTGGTAGCCTTCAGCTTGTTCTACCGGTACAAATGGGTGAATATTCCCCCATTGAGGATTGCTTAAAGGAAGCATTTCTGAAGCTGCGTTTAATTTCATGGTACAGCTTCCAAGCGAAATCATAGACTGGTTCAAAGAAAGATCTTTGCGTTCCAGTTTTTTAATGTAACGCATCAATTCAGTTTCTGAATGGTAAAGGTTGAAAACTTTATGCGTTAAAAAATCGGTTTTTCTCTGTAATGCTGAAGGAATTGCAGATGCCTCTTTTAAGCTTTCAATTTCAGTAGATTTTTCACCTGAAACTTTAGCGAAAACCTTCAAAATATTATTGATGTCTTCCTGGGTTGTAGTTTCATTTAAAGAAATACAAACCGTTTCAGCATCTGGGTAATAGAAATTGATTTCGTTCTTTTCGGCTTCAGCTTTAATTTTTTGAGCATCAGCTTTCACCTGAAGCGTATCAAAATAAGCTGAATTAAGCTGCTTAACACCCATTTTATCAAGTTCTTCAGCTAAAGTAACTGTAGAAAAATGAACGGTATCAGCAATATATTTTAGACCATCAGGTCCATGATAAACTGCATACATTCCCGCCATCACAGCCAGTAAAACCTGCGCGGTACAAATGTTAGAAGTAGCGCGGTCACGTTTAATATGCTGCTCGCGGGTTTGGAGTGCCATTCTTAAGGCGTGGTTCCCATCAAGATCTTTGGTTACCCCAATAATTCTTCCGGGAAGATTTCTTTTATATTCTTCTTTAGTAGCAAAATAAGCAGCGTGAGGACCACCATATCCTAATGGAATTCCAAAACGCTGAGTGGTGCCAACAACCACATCTACACCAAGTTCTCCCGGTGCCTGTAGTTTAACCAAACTCAAAATATCGGCAGCAACAGCTACTTTTATATCAGCATCTTTACATTTTGATACAAAATCGGCATAGTCAAAAACCTGTCCGTATTTCCCTGGATATTGTACTAAAGCTCCAAAGAATTTATCACTAAAATCAAATTCTTCGTGATTACCAACCACTAGCTCTATGCCCATAAAATCTGCACGCGTTTTAATAAGATCTATGGTTTGTGGTAAGGCCTGTTCAGAAACAAAGAATTTATTTACTTCGTTTTTCTTCTGCTTACGATCGCGAACAGCGAATAAAAGTCCCATAGCTTCTGCCGCAGCAGTAGATTCATCTAAAAGCGAGGCATTGGCAATTTCCATTCCGGTAAGATCGCTTACCATAGTTTGGAAATTTAATAAAGCTTCCAGTCTTCCCTGGGCAATTTCTGCCTGGTAAGGCGTGTAGGCTGTGTACCAACCCGGGTTTTCCAAAATATTTCGCTGTATCACAGCCGGTAATATTCCCTGGTGGTAACCAAGACCTATATAAGTCTTAAAAACCTTGTTTTTTGCAGCTAGTTTGCCAATATGCTCGGTATATTGATTTTCGCTAAGTGCAGCAGGTAAATTTAAGGGTGATTTTAAACGAATATCGTCGGGGATGGTTTCGTATATTAACTGTTCTAACGAATCTACACCAATGGTGTCCAACATTGCCTGGAGATTACTTTCTCTGGGGCCAATATGGCGTAGGGCAAAAGAATCTGTTCTCATTAAAATAAAGTTGTGTTTTGTGCTGCAAAAGTACATATTTTAAACGTAATTTTTTAGTGATTAGACGTATACACTTGTTAAGATTTATGACGTCAGTTTTGGTTGCGAGAAGAATGATTAATTTAGCAGGATGCAGTGTTTTAAAAATATATTAGATTTCTATATAAATAGCAGTCTGCACGTGGCTTTGGCCGTGGTTTCATTAAGCTTACTAAGCTTCCTGGAATTCAATATTGAAATTAATAAAAACCTGCTGTTTTTTATTTTCTTCGGAAGCATTACCGGCTATAATTTTGTGAAGTATGCCGGCATCGCTAAACTGCATCACGCCAGCCTTGCCCGAAACCTAAAACTTATACAGATTTTCTCCTTTTTTTGCTTCGTGGCTTTGCTGTATTTTGCTTTTCAGCAGGAATTAAAAATACTTTTAGCTTCTGCTATTTTGGGAGTTTTTACTTTACTGTATGCTATTCCTCTAGGTAAAAACAGGCAAAATCTTAGAAATATTGGTGGGATTAAAATTTTTATTATTGCCGTGGTTTGGGCCGGAGTGACTGTTATTTTACCCTTGATGGATCAGGTTAATTTAAAGGAAATCGGTCTCACTTTTTTTCAGCGTTTTTTCTTTGTTATTGCTATAACGCTTCCGTTTGAGATAAGGGACTTGAAGTTTGATTCTGGGAATTTAAATACAATTCCGCAGCAAATAGGAATAGCGAATACTAAGAAAATCGGTTATATATTATTAGGAATTATACTGTTCCTGGAGTTTCTGAAATCTTATTTTTCTGTAATCAACTTAATTGCTTTAAGTCTTATCTTATTGGTTTCGGCGTATTTTATAAAAGCAGCGCGGATAGATCAGGGAAGTTATTATTCGGCTTTTTGGGTGGAAGGAATTCCGGTGTTTTGGCTTTTAGTTTGGCTGCTAGCTAAGATTCTCCTTTAGCCATTTCTTTTTCAATGCTGTTTTTCCAGGCTTTTTTTTCTTTTTCAGAACAAGTTTTAAGTTTAGATTTTTTTATTAAATGGGTGAGTTTAGTGTTTTTGGAGGTGTACTTGCGGCAGGGTTTGCATAAAAGCAAATGCATAAGCATTGATAGTTTTTCGCGTGTTCCAGCCTCGTTATATTGGCTTTTGTCGCAGCAATTTTCTGCTTTTGAACAGTCAAAAATGAAAAATTTTCTTTTCGGCATAATTTAGAACCAGTTTTTTTCAAGGCATGCGGCCAATGCGGTGCGCGCCCTGTGAATGATTACCCAAAGGTTAGACGGACTAATATTGAATTCTTTACATACGGCCTCAGTATCAGCCTCATCAATGGTTTTCATCTTAAAGATGGCGGCGTGTTTTTCGTTGATTTGATCGAGACACTCTAAAATAGCCATTCCCAATTCGTTGTTTTCCATCTCATCCTCGGCAGTACGATCAAAAGCATCGGCTACCTGTTCCTCCATCCAATCGCCATTATTTTCAGAATCTGAATAATTGATGCGAACTTCAGCCTGACCTTTTATGGAGTTTATCTTTCGGTAATAATCTATGATTTTTCGCTTCAGAATAGAAATAAGCCATGTGCGTTCTGTGGCCCTTCCTTCAAAGTTATCTTTAGAATTTAGGCCTGCAAGAAAGGTTTCAGAAATTAAATCGTTTGCCACCTCGCGATCGTTCACCCTAACAATTGCGTAGTTAAATAGGTAATCGGAATATTTATCCACCCATTTTGTAGGATCGAGTTTATGAGTTGGCATAGGCTTGCTTCAAGGTCGAATCAAAATTAGCAAAAGTATTTGACATTATAAGTTATAGATCTTATAAGGTTTTTAAGGTGGAAATTGGATTAGTAAAGAAAAGAGGTTGTTGAAAAAGTCTAATTTCATCAAGCTGAACTTGTTTCAGCTTCTAACACGTTTTACTTACCAAAGTCTTAGATTCTGAAATAAATTGAAAATGACTATTTGAAAATTTTTCAGACAGCCTCTTTAGTCTAATCATTTCTCAATTAATCCGGCACGTTTTAATAAAGCATCGGGTTTTGGTTCTTTTCCGCGGAATTTCTTATAAAGCGTCATTGGGTGATCTGTGCCACCTTGTGAGAGGATATTTGTTTTAAATTTATTGGCGACTTCCCGGCTAAATATCCCGTTCTGCTGAAAATATTCAAAGGTATCGGCATCTAATACTTCTGCCCATTTATAGGAATAATAACCTGCAGAATATCCGCCCTGGAAAATATGAGAAAAAGCAGTACTCATGCAGTTTTCAGCAACATTTGGAAATAATTTTGTACGTTCAAAAGCTTTGTCTTCGTTTGCTTTAACGTTAGTAATTGCTGAAGGATCTACACCGTGCCAGCTTAGGTCTAACATCCCGAAGCTTAATTGTCTTACCGTGGCCATTCCTTCCTGGAAATTAGCAGATTCTTTTATTTTCTGAATCAACTCCATAGGAATTACTTCTCCGGTTTCGTAATGCTTCGCGAACAACTGAAGCGCTTCCTTTTCATAACACCAGTTTTCTAATAACTGACTTGGAAGTTCTACAAAATCCCAATAGACATTTGCACCAGAAAGACTTGGATATTCAGTATCGCCCAACATCCCGTGAAGCGCGTGGCCAAATTCGTGGAAAAGCGTTGTGACCTCGTTAAAAGTTAATAATGAAGGTTGTTTTTTAGAAGGTTTTGTGAAGTTGCAAACAATAGAAATATGTGGGCGTTCTTCCTCGCCATCTTTCTTGTATTGTGATTTGTAACCCGTCATCCAGGCGCCATCTCTTTTTCCCGGCCTTGGGTGGAAATCGGCATAAAACAGGGCCATCTCTTTGTTGTTCTCATCAAGTACCTGGTAGGTTTTTACATCTTCATGATATTTATCTACATCAAAAACTTCTTTAAAACTAAGGCCATAAAGTTTTTGGGCTACCGTGAAAACTCCGTCTATTACATTCTCAAGTTTGAAATAAGGTTTCAGTTTTTCGTCATCGAGATTGAATAATTTCTGTTTTAGTTTTTCGCTGTAAAAAGCGGCATCCCATTTTTGTAACTGGTCAATTCCATCCAGATCTTTTGCGAAATTTTCTAATTCTTTGAATTCGCGCTCAGCAGCAGGTTTTGCTTTTTCAAGAATTTCGTCTAAAAAACTATTCACTTTTTCGGGAGTTTCAGCCATACGCTCTTCCAATACAAAATGTGCGTGCGTTTTATAACCTAGAAGCTGAGCGCGCTGGTATCTTAACTTAGCAATTTGCAGCACATTCTCCTGATTGTCTAACTCATCACAATGAAATCCTTTAGAGCCAAAAGCAAGTGCCATTTTCTTGCGCAGTTCCCTGTTTTCAGCATATTTCATAAAAGGAAGGTAGCTTGGATATTCAAGGGTGAAGATCCAGCCTTCTTTTTCTTTAGAAGCTGCTGCTTGTGCAGCTTCTTCATTAAAACTTTCCGGTAGGCCTTTTAGATCATTTTCATCAGTAAGATGTAATTCAAATTTATTGGTTTCGGCAAGTACATTTTGGCCAAAATCAAGGCTTAATTTTGAAAGTTTCTTGTCTATATCTCTAAGTTCGTTTTGCTTTTCTATTGGCAAATTGGCTCCGTTTCGCGAAAAAGCCTTGTATTTTCGGTCTAAAAGCGTTTTTTGCTCCGTATTCAGGTCAAGCTGGTCTTTCTTATTATAAACCGATTTCACTTTTTCAAAAAGTGCTTTATTTAGAATAATATCATTTCTGAATTCTGATAAAAGTGGGGAAACTTCCTGTGCGATTTGCTGAATATCTTCATTGGTTTCCGCAGAATTAAGATTGAAAAATATGCTGGTTACTCTATCTAATTTTTCTCCTGAAAATTCTAAAGTTTCAATGGTATTTGGAAAAGTAGCTTCATCGGCATTTGTTGCAATCGCATTAATTTCTTCCCGAGCCATTTCTATGGCTTTTATTATGGCGGGTTTAAAATGCTTATTCTCAATTTTTGAAAATGGAGCGTGATCAAATTCCTGTAAAAGTGGATTATTTTGAGTCGTCATTATCTCTTTTCTTTTAATTATAATTTCAAATTTATCTATTAAACATTTCCTGAGCTATACAGGTAATGTACTTAACCTAAATTTGACGTTTTTAGTAACTTTTTTTAACACAAAACGTTGTTTTTCTTTAAAAAACTGTATATTTCGGCTTTAAAATATTGAACGTTTTAAAATTGTAGTAGCTTTTAAAGTTTTTTCTGGTTTAAATATTTAGAATGGTTAATAAATAATTTGTACAGATTTAGGTGAGTTTACTACAAAGAAAGCCACGTCGCAAGACGTGGCTTTTGTTATTTTCTCACCTTTTTGGCGCCTTCAATAACTTTCTCTTTGAGTCCTTCTTTATAGACTAATATCTTATCTAAAGTACATTTATCTGAAGTTCCAATAATTTGAGCGGCAAGGATTCCTGCGTTTTTTGCTCCGTTTAATGCTACGGTGGCAACCGGAACTCCGCCTGGCATTTGTAAAATAGATAAAACCGAATCCCACCCATCTATAGAATTGCTGGATTTTACCGGCACACCAATTACTGGAAGGGGGGAGAGCGATGCTATCATTCCCGGCAGGTGAGCTGCGCCTCCGGCACCGGCTATAATTACTTTAATTCCACGTTCGTGTGCGGTTTTTCCGTATTCAAATAATTTTTCCGGGGTTCGGTGAGCAGAAACAATATCTACTTCTACTTCCAGGTCAAAACCTTCCAGGATATCTATTGCATCTTGCATTACCGGTAAATCGCTGGTACTTCCCATTATTACTGCTACTTTGCTCATAATTTTATGTTCAAAAACTTCGAAAAGTTTATTATTTGGAAATAACTTTAATTGAATTCTTAACCTGTTCGGCTATTTTTCTTGCTTCCGCCAGGTCTTTATTTACTATAGTTACGTGGCCCATTTTTCTAAAAGGACGGGTGATTTTTTTACCGTAAATATGCGGTGTCACGCCCGGCATTTTCATTATCTTCTCAATATTCTCATAAACCACTTCACCTTCGTGAGCTGCATCACCCACTAAATTTACCATAATTCCGCCCACTTTACTATCGGTATTTCCTAAAGGCAAATCTAAAATTGCGCGAATATGTTGTTCAAATTGGTTGGTGTAACTAGCTTCAATACTGTAATGCCCGCTGTTGTGAGGTCTTGGAGCGACTTCGTTTACTAGGATTTCATCATTATCTGTCTGGAACATTTCTACCGCCAGTAAGCCTACGTGCTCAAATGCTTCGGAAACTTTAACCGCCAGTTCCCTGGCTTTTTGCGCGACGGAATCTTCAATTCTGGCCGGGCAGATTACATATTCTACCTGGTTTGCCGTAGGGTGAAATTCCATCTCAACTACCGGATAGGTTTTTACTTCTCCTGAAGCCGATCTCGCCACGATCACCGCTAATTCATTTTTAAAAGGAACGAGGTTTTCGGCAATACATTCAGCATCGGGAAGATCGTTTAAAGCTTTTTTATTTTTTATAACCGAAACTCCTTTGCCATCATAACCGCCAGTAGTACTTTTCCAAACAAATGGAAGATTAATTTTACTGTTTTCAAGCGCAGAAATTAATTCCTTTTTATTTGAAAAAACTTCAAAATTAGCGGTTGGGATTTCATGTTTTTTATAGAAATTCTTCTGAATTCCTTTATTCTGTATTTTCTCTAAAGTTTCAGCTGAAGGATAGGTTTTTACGCCTTCTTTTTGCAATTGTTTTATAGCTTCAACATTTACGCCTTCAATTTCAAACGTGAGCACGTCAACTTTTCTTCCAAAGTTAACCACAGTATCAAAATTCATAAGATCGCCGGTTTCAAAATAATCACAGGCAATTTTACAGGGTGCTTCAGGATTTGGGTCTACAACGTTGGTTTGGATATCGTATTTGCGGGTTTCGTAAAGCATCATTTTACCCAACTGGCCCCCGCCGAGAATTCCCAGTTTAAAATCTGAAGAAAAATAATTGATCATACCTTAAAAGTTTCAGCAAAAATAATTTTTTAGGGTAAGCTGTGCTATTATTCTTATGGAAATCTGGCAGTTTGGGTTGTTAAGAATCCTTATCTTTGCCCTTTAAAATTTTTGAGATTTGATAAAACTGCACGATTTAGAGTTTGAGCCTTATATTTTAGAAGAAGAAATCAATGCCGCTATAGATAAAGTGGCCAATAAGCTTAATGAAGATTATAGGGATGCCAATCCCATATTTTTAGGAGTACTTAACGGTTCCTTTATGTTTGCAAGTGAAGTTATAAAGAGATTTAATGCAGATTGCGAGGTTAGTTTTGTAAAACTTGGTTCTTACGAGGGCACCAAAACAACCGGAAATGTAAAAACGCTTCTGGGATTAAACCAATCTTTAAAAGACCGGCATGTAATTTTACTGGAGGATATTGTAGATACCGGTAATACGTTAGAAGAAATCAATAAAATTCTTTTAAAAGAGGAAGTGGCGAACTATGAGGTGGCAACTTTATTTTACAAACCTGAAGCTTATAAAAAGGAATTCAATATTAAATATAGGGGAATTGAAATTCCCAATAAATTTATTGTAGGTTATGGCCTGGACTATGACGGTTTAGGTAGAAATCTTACTCAAATCTATAAACTTAAAGAAAACAACATGACAAATTTAGTTTTGTTTGGCCCTCCCGGCGCCGGCAAAGGAACACAGGCAGACATTCTAAAGGAAAAATATAAACTAATTCACATTTCTACGGGAGATGTTTTTAGACATAATATTAAAGGCGAAACCGAATTAGGCTTGCACGCTAAATCTTTTATGGATAAAGGGCAGTTAGTTCCAGATGAGGTTACAATAAAAATGTTGAATGCTGAAGTTGATAAGAACGAAGGCGCTAATGGTTTTATCTTTGACGGTTTTCCAAGAACTGCAGCCCAGGCTGATGCTTTAGCTGAATTGCTGAAGTTGAAAAATACCGAAGTAACCGCAATGATTGCTTTAGAGGTAGATGATGAGGTTTTGGTTAATAGACTATTGGAACGAGGAAAAACTTCGGGAAGAAAAGACGATGCCGACGAAGCTGTGATAAGAAATAGGATTAAGGTTTACTATGACGAAACAGCAATCTTAAAGGAATATTATAAAAAACAAGACAAATATTACGGAGTGGACGGAGTTGGTTCTATTGAAGAAATCACCCAACGTCTTAGCGCCGTAATTGATAAGCTACAAGCTTAATACCTCTTAGAGGCTTGTTACGATTTAAACCTTCTGGGCTTTTCTAGAGGTTTTTGATTTAATTTTTAAACTATGACTGAAGGGAATTTTGTTGATTATGTAAAGATTCACGTAGCTTCCGGAAAAGGAGGTAGCGGATCTTCACACCTGCACCGCGAAAAATACGTAGCGAAAGGCGGACCCGATGGTGGTGATGGTGGCCGTGGTGGCCATGTGATTGTGAAGGGAAACAAAAACCTTTGGACGCTTTATCATTTAAAGTTTAAAAGGCATATTCGTGCCGAACATGGTAGCAATGGTAGTAAACAACGCAGTACTGGGGCAGAAGGAGCCGATGAGTACATTGAAGTGCCTTTAGGAACTGTAATTCGCGACACCGAAACCCAAAAAATTATTCACGAAATTACCGAAGACGGCAAAGAATATCTGGTTGCCGAAGGTGGTATGGGTGGCCGCGGAAACTGGCATTTTAAAAGTTCTACGAACCAAACGCCAAGATATTCACAACCGGGAATTGATGGTACGGAGGTAGATATTACGCTAGAGTTAAAAATTCTTGCCGATGTTGGATTGGTTGGATTTCCAAATGCAGGGAAATCTACTTTACTTTCTGTAATTACAGCAGCAAAACCTAAGATTGCCGATTACGAATTTACTACTTTAAAACCTAATTTGGGTATTGTAGAATATCGTGATTTTAAAACTTTTATAGTTGCTGATATTCCTGGGATTATTGAAGGTGCCGCGGAAGGAAAAGGAATTGGCCATAGATTTCTAAGGCATATAGAGCGTAATTCTACGCTCTTATTTTTAATTCCGGCAGATGCTCCCAATATTTCTGAACAATATGAAATTCTCTTAGATGAATTGCGAAGGTATAATCCAGAGATGTTGGATAAAGATCGCCTTATTGCAATTTCAAAAAGTGATATGCTGGATGCCGAATTAAAACTGGAGATGAAGCACGAATTAGATAAAAATTTAGGTGCGCCTTATTTGTTTATTTCTTCAGTAGCTCAACAGGGATTAACCGAGCTAAAGGACAGGTTATGGGAAATGCTAAATAAAGAGACTTCATAAATTATAAGGTTGAAACACGCAGATATATCTTGGATTTGTGTTAATCTTTAGATCTTCTGAACGGTTTTTGATTAAATTTAAGCAGCGTGGATTAATTTCAACGCTGCATTTTTTTGTAAAAAAGTCAAAAATTGATTCTTATGAAATTTATAAAGTTACTATTTGTTTGTGCCTTTGTTTCATCCTGTAATACGCCGAAGGCAGTTTACGATTATGATGACACGGTAAGTTTTAACAATTACAAAACCTATCAGCTTTTCCCCGATTTTCAGTCCGGTCTTTCGCAATTGGACGAGACCAGGTTAATTAGCAGCTTAACAAACAAGATGGATGAAGCGGGTTTTTCTACTTCTGAAGAACCTGGCATATATGTAAATGCTTATTCCCGGGAATTTATGGACCGGAACCGAAGCAGTATTGGCGTTGGTATTGGTGGAGGTGGCAGAAGCGGGGGAGTAGGAGTTTCGGGAGGAATTCCTATAGAAAATAATACTATGATTCTAGAAGTTACTATAGACTTTATAGATGTAACCGAAGATTCTTTAATTTGGCAGGCTGTTGTAGAATCTAAATTCAATGCAAATGCTTCTCCAGAGCAACGCAGGTTGATGTTTGATAAGATAGTGGAAAAGGCTTTAGAAGGTTATCCTCCTAAAGATTAAGTATTATTTATTAAAACAATTTCCTGAATTTTGATCAATAAAAAGAGGCCGTCTAAAAAGTATTTAGATGGCCCTTTTTCTTTATAAATGTTTTGTAAGAGGAAGCGATTCTTCTTTTTGTAAATCTTCTTTCTGATAAAAAAAAGGCAAAGCAGCGCCCCCTTGCTATGCGATACTGAATTTTCTTAAGTTGTGCGCCATAGCTATTAATCCTATCTCAGTAGTTACTTTATCCATTCCCCGCAACATAAACCGCTTAAAGCCCATATTTTGCTTGATATTTCCAAAGACGGCTTCAACATCCCAGCATCTTCTTTTGCGATGTGCTATTCCCTCTTCACTTAGCAGTAGGTTCCTGGCCTTTTCCTTGAGGCGAATCAGGTTGTGATTACGTTCGAGAGTCCTGTTCCCTTTGGCTTTATGACAGCTGCCTCGCAAAGGGCATCCCTTGCAGTTGGCGGCCTGATACCGATGGATTTGCTGCTTAAAACCGGTAGTGGTTTCACTCTCATAACTTCTTACCTTCTTCATCGCCTGGCCCATCGGACAATAATACGTATCGGTTTCTTTATTATAAAACAGATTGTCCGGATGAAATGGGTTTTCTCTGTGCTTTTTATCGCGTTGCTCTTTATGGAAGTAATTGTATTTCACATAGGCAGTAATTTCTTTTTCTTCTAAATCGGTATAATTCTCTTCACTGCCATAGCCGGCATCTGCGGTAAGGCTCTCAGGTGTTTGATCGTAGGAATCTATATGATCTTGCAGGTGGTCTTTTAAGGTAGTGGTATCGGCGGTGGTTTGAGCTAAAGTATAATTGGTAATGAATTGGTTGTTGGTGGAAGCCTGAAGGTTATACCCAGGTTTTAACTGCCCGTTCTGCATATAATCATCTTTCATCCGCATAAAAGTGGCATCGGGGTCGGTCTTGCTATAGCTGTTGCGTTTTCCCAGGATAGCTTCCTGCTCCTGGTATTTCTTCAGGTTCCCAGGCCAGTTCTTCCTGGCATAGTTGAGCTTTTGTTTTACTTTTTTATCGACCTCCTTATCTTTTAATGCGTCATTAATGGCATCAATGGTTTTGGCTACTTCATCCGGATCGATAGCCTCAAAATCAGGCTCATTAGGAAGCAATTGTTCCTGGTCATAAACCTTTTCCACATAAGACCATAGTTCCCGAAGCTGTTTCTTAATACGCTCTTTACTGTTCTTGATAGATTTACCCCATACAAAAGTAAAGCGATTGGCATTGGCCTCTATCTTAGTGCCATCCACAAAGAGTTCCTTTAAAGATAATACACCCTGGTCAGCCAGTAAAAGAACCACCTGGTTGAAAATATTTTTAAACTTCCCTTTTAAGCGTTTTCCTCTAAAATCATTGATGGTATTATGATCAGGTTTACTTTGACCACTGAGCCACATAAAATGAATGTTCTCCAGAAGAGCCTGTTCTATCTTACGAGAGGAATACATATTGCGCAGGTACGCATAGATGATCACCTTAAGAAGCATCCGAGGATGGTAACTGGAAGTACCACCTCCTTTGTAACTTCGCTCCAGGTCAGCGATGTCGATTTGATCAATAATCGTATTGACGATTCTAACGGGATGATTTACAGGAACCAAATCATCATAACTGGGAGGTAAAAGACTTAACTGCGACTGGTTATAGGTCTTAAATACAACTTTAGCTTTCATTACATGAAAATAATAAAAACCTCAAAATAATCCAACAAGAAAGGCTGCCTTTTCAGACAGCCTCTTTCACATTTGGTTGGTTAGTTAGTAGTTAACTACTAACTGTCGTCAGTATTTAATTCATAATAGTGAATTCACTACGACGGTTTTTAGCATACTGCTCGTTTGTACATCCTGTTGGTTCAGTACAATCGTTAAGCGGCATACTTTCTCCATAACCTTTAGAAGTTAATCTGCTGCGGGCTATGCCGTTTTCAACAAGATACTCTAAAGTAGAGGCTGCACGTCTTTCAGATAAGCCCATGTTGTATTTATCAGATCCTCTTGCATCAGCGTGAGAACCAATTTCAATTTTAAGCTCAGGATATTTATTCATAATATTTACCACCTTATCTAAAGTTGGTTTAGACTCAGCTTTTATAGTTGCTTTATCAAAATCGAAATAAATATTTCCAACATCTCTTAATTGCTGTCTTCCTGTTTCAAGGTTTGTTTCTCTATCATCATAATCAACTACAGGAGGAACATAATCTTCTCTGGTAAATACATAAAGGTTATCTGATCCTCTTCTGTTAGAAGCAAGATATCCTTTTTGATTTTCTTCATTTATAATGAATGCGAAATCGTCGTGACCACTGTTTACCGTGTTACCAAGATTTTGAACTTCAGCGAAATCTCCTTCAGCTCTAAAAACATCTAAGTTACCAAATCCCTGGTGACCATCTGAAGCGAAGTAAAGTACTCCCTCTTCACTAATGTAAGGAAATTGCTCACGGTGTGGCGTGTTAACTCCAGTACCAAGATTTTCTGGTTCACCGTAAGTACCATCTTCATTTACATCTACAACATAAATATCAAAAGAACCTTCAGTACCTGGCATATCGCTGGCAAAATAAAGTTTGCTACCATCTGCGCTTAAGCTTGGATGCTCAGTAGAGTATTCGTCACTTGTAAAAGGAAGAACTTCAATATTGTCCCATTCACCATCTACCATTTCTGCACGGAAGATTTTAATGTGTCCAACTCTTATTCCCTCTTGATTTTTCACTCTTTTCTCACTGTTACGATCAAAGTACATTACCTGACCATCTTCACTGAAAGTTGCTGAACTTTCGTGCTCATCGGTATTAATTTCATCAGAAAATAAAACGATGTCACTTAGTTCACCGTCTTCAGACATTTCAGCAGAATAAAGATCTAAGGTTGGTTTCTTGTTCCAGGGATAAACCGGACGTTCCTGATTTCTTGTGGAAGCAAAAGTAATTCGGTCTCCATAAAACGCAATACCAAAGTCAGCTGAAGCACTATTGTTCATAATTTGGTTCGTAGTATAAACGTGAGGAGCAATGGTGTCTAATTCACGCGAAAATTCCTCGTAGCTTATATCCTCACCGGTATAATCACTCATATTCTTATCGGCTTCTTCCTGTTCTCCAATAGCACGTAAAGAATGTGCAAATCGGAATTTGTACTCAGGTTCAGTGATATCTTCATGTCTAAGGAAAAGTGTGCGGTAAACTTCCGCAGCACTTTCCATTTGGTTTGTGTAGAAATAAGCATCTCCAAGGTTTTGTAGCACCTCCTGATTTTTATCTACAACTTTTTCATAAGCTTCTGCAGCATCAATGTAGGCTCTTTGAGCAAACAATTTATCTGCTTTCTTTATTTCGGCGTTTTGTCCAAAAGCGGCAAGGCCTATAAAAAGAATAAAAAGGGTACTATATAAATTTTTCATATTATTCGTTTTTTAGAAGAATCTAGGTGATTTGTCATATCCTTTGGTAAGGCCAAATAGGTCAAGATCAAACAACAACATTACCTCGTGAGTTCCACCTAAATTGTAATTAGCGAATTCTGAAGTAAAGTGATCGTAAGCATACCCTACACGTAGTGAAGGAGTGATCTTGAAGTTTACAAGTCCTGTGATGGTTTCATTAAACCTGTAACCAACACCGGCTTCTAACCTATCGTATAACAAAACGTTTGCAGTAACGTCTACTGCCAACGGCGCACCTTGAACACCTCTTGCCATAAAAGCAGGCTTCAATTTAAGATCTGGGTTTAGTTGAAAAACATATCCACCGGTTAAATAGTAGTGAATTGCTTCTTCTCCTAAAGCTGCGATCTCCTGTTCGTTCTCAATGTATTTTGAAGTAAACACGTTAGGAGCAGAAGCACCTAAGTAGTAGTTATCTCCAAACCAAAAAGCACCAAGTCCAAATACCGGGAAAACTTCGTTTACATTTTCCAAAGCAGGATCTCCAGGATCGTTAGTGCGTAAACCTGAAAGGTTTGCGTCAAAAGTGGTAAGACCACCTTTAAGACCAAAAGAGATTTTGCTTTCTCCACCAGTTGGGATTACGTAAGCGAAATCGGCGGTAATATTGTTTTCTTTTACAATACCACCAATTTCATCATGAACTACGGTTAAACCAAGTTCTACTCTTTCACTAATTGGAGTGTGGGCAAAGAAGTTGGCGGTGCTTGGTGCACCGTCAACATTCTGCCATTGAGATCTGTATATACCCCCCAGGTTAAGCATACCAGGATCATCGGTAGCGTAGGCCGGGTTTATTACACTCATATTATACATATACTGAGTGAACAGCGGGTCTTGCTGAGCCATACCCTTTACTGAGAAAAGGATAACGACTGCGAATATTAAATATTTTGTGATTGTTTTTTTCATTTCTTTCTAATGTTTATCCTTTTATATTATCTGTTCAAGTATACTTTACCCTGACGAGGCTCTGTGCTTCCGTCGTTAAAGTCTACCACATAGAAATATACACCTACTGGTAATACATCGTCTCCAAGACTACCAGATTGGTTAGAAGTTCCATCCCAGGTAGGAGTAGAGGCATTGCCTTTGTAAACTGCATTACCCCATCTGTTAAAGATTGTAATATTGAAGTTTGGATATTCTCTTTCAATATTTTCAATCACGAACCTGTCGTTTCTACCATCTCCATTTGGCGTAATCGCTTCAGGGAATAGTAAAGCACAATCTTCCAGAGTAACTGTAACAGCTAATCTTTCTGAACTTTCGCATCCATTATCTGAAATAAGTGTTGCGTAGTAAGTGATACCATCAGTTAAGGTAGCATTGTTGCTTAATGCAGTCATACTATCTGCTGAATCATACCAGGTTACTTCTCCGCTTTCATTGATCTCGGCTGAAAGGTCTGCAATTGTTGGATTGTCAAACTCACATAGTTCGTAATTGGAACTAATAGTAGGAGCAGGAGAATCTACAATATTAACAGTAAGTACTGCTGCCTCAGATTCGCATCCTTCATCTGATGATTGAGTTACATAGTAATCTCCATCTACCAACAGGTCTTCTTCGCTAACCATCATAGTTAGGTCTGCATCAGAATACCAGGTTAGGTTAGTTCCATCTGCCTCAAGTCTTGCCGCAGTTTCACCATCTATTGCACAGAATGCAATCGCTTCACCAGTTGTTGGAGCGTCAGGAGCTTCACCAAGAGTAATAGTGATTGTAGACATATCGTCTCCACCACAATCAGCATCTTCCCCGGCAGTAACTGTATAGATAACTTCATATGTTCCAACTTCAAAAGCTGAAGGATCCATAATTCCGTCTGCTATAACTTCACCTTCTAAAGTGAATTCGCCATCAGTATCCGCATCTGCAGAAATCAATGAGAAAAGATCTTGTTGACCGTCATTACTGCAAACTGTTACATTCATATCTTCACCCGCATTAGCACCTTGTTGTACTTCAATGGTGAAAGTTGTGCTATCTTCTCCTTCTACACATGCAGTTGTTGAGTCAACCACATAGGTGATTTCATAACTACCAGCCTCGTTCATAGTTGGACTAAAAATTCCGTTTTCGTAACCTTCGAAATACCCATTTTCATTCGCTTCGTCTGAGATAAGGGAATATAAATCTATATCTTCTTCAGTAGAACAAATGGTTAAGTCTTCAATTTCTCCAGCATTGGCTTCTTCAAGAGCATATACTACTACTGAAAGTTCAACTGAATCCGAACACTCTCCTTCACCAACACTAAAAGTAGTTGTGAACGTGTCGATAGGGTTTTCAAGGAATGAAGTTCTTATTTCTGCAATAGAAGGTTCAAAAGTGCCATCCTCCGAGTAATTACTTCCAAGTAAATTGCGGAAATAATTTCTAACGTCAAGAACAGATGGTTCTGGATCAATTTCGTTTATACAAAGTTCAATCGTTCTGTCCTGGCCTAGACTAACACCCTGGATTAATTCAATTTCAAAGGTTGTTGAGTCTTCTCCTTCAACACAGTCTAAATTTTCATCCACTGTATAAGTTACTGTGTAATTTCCGGCTTCAAATGTAGAAGGTGCAAAAATTCCATTTTCTATTATTTCACCTTCAATAGTAAACATACCTCCCATAGTGCCGGTAATTTCATTGTTGAGATCTATATTTTCATCTGTTGTACAGAATGTATAATCATCGAATTCTCCTGCATTTGCTTCTTCAATCTCGTTGATAGTAATTGAAATTTGAGCACTGTCTTCACAGTTTTCATTAGCAACGGTATATGTTGCAACAAAGGGTTGAGAGAAATCTCCGTTATTGTAGTAAGCGAAAAGCTCTTCTACATTTGCATCAAATTCTCCCCTCAAATCAACATCTTCCTCTTGATTTTCAAGTAAAGTGATTAAGAAGTTTTGAGCTTCCCCAGGATTCGCGATAAGCTCTTCGATTTCGCTTTCGCAATACGATAGTGCTAAGTCGCTTCCTGCATTCGGACCTTCAAAAATACTAATCGTAAAGGAGGTAGAAGCTTCACCCTCTACACAAGCAGTATCTTCATTAATTGTATAAGTAACATCATAATCACCTTCTTCCATTATTGTAGGATTAAATATTCCTCCTTCAATAACTTCTCCGTCTATTGTAAAGAAACCTCCTTCAATGCCGTCAGTTTGACCTGCTGATAATTGGATTTCATCATCTGTAGTACAAATTTCAATGTCACTAAACTCTCCCGCATCAGCTTGCTGTAGAGGAGTAACCTCTGCCGTTAGCATGACTGAAACAATTCCACAATCGCCAGTGTCTACGGTATATTCGGTTTCGAATATTCCAAGGCCGTTTTGGTTTTCAAACTGTGTCAAAATTTCTGCTGGGCTTGGATCAAAATTTCCACCTGAATCAAGACTTGTGTTGTTAGCAACTAGATTTGTAAAGAATGATCTAATTTGCACCTCGGTAGGGTTATCCTGAACTTCATCTTCACATAAGATGACAGAAACTGGATTTAACGCTTCTAAATCTTCAGATACAATAATATCGAAGCTTGTAGAATCAGAAGTTCCTTCTATCACACAATCTGCAGAATCATTAACATTATAAGTTATAGTGTATGTTCCCGCGCCGATAGATGGATCAAAATTACCATCTTCATTAAGGACTCCTTCCTCTGCTGTGAAAGTTCCACCTGTGTTAGCATTTTCGTCTAAAATGGAATCATCTAAAATAATTATTCCTGTATTAAAACAGTTTAGAGTGATATTATCAATTTCACCCGCTTCAGCAGCTTGCAGTTCTTGTACTTCAATATTAATATCTAAGGAAGTAACTCCACATTCTTCAGTTTCTAGAGTATAAGTGGTTTCAAAAACACCAATCCCATCTGCAGCAATATACTGTTGACGGATCTCGGCTGGAGTAGGATTAAAATCTCCATCCAAATCTAAATCTGAATTTTGAGCTACCTGGGCTAATAAGAATTCTCTTATTCCGGGAGCAGAAGGATCATCTTCTACTTCGTTTTCACATAAAGTAATATTAATAGGTTCAATATTTTGAACTCCGCTTTCAATTGTAATATCAAAAGTTACAGAATCAGAAGTCCCTTCTATGACACAATCAGCAGAATCATCTACGAAGTACGTAATAGTATAAGTTCCCGGTCCAATCTCTGACGTATTGAATTGGTTGTTTTCAACACCCTCACCGGTAAACGTACCACCTGAATTAGCATTTTCATCTAGGTTTGTCAGCTCAGTTAAGTCAATCATATCTTCTGCCTCACAGGCTATGGTGATATCATCAAACTCACCTGCTTCAGCCGCTTGTAATTCTTGTACTTCAATATTTATATCTACAGTAGTATCTCCACATTCCTCAGTTGCTACTGTATAGGTGGTTTCAAAAATACCAATCCCGTCTGTGGCAATAAACTGTTGACGAATCTCGGCCGGAGTAGGATTAAATGTTCCATCATCCTCATTTAAATTAGTTCTGGCTCTTACCAGATTTCTTAAATAAGCATTAACTTCAAATGTACTTGGATCATCTTGCACTTCATCCTCGCATAAGGATACATTAATAGGTGCAATATTCTCAACTTCACTTTCAACGGTTATGTCGAAGGTAGTAGAACTGGAAGTTCCTGCTATAACGCAGTCAGCTGACTCGTCTACCGAGTAAGTAATAGCATAAGTGTCAGCCTCAAGTCCTGAAGCATCAAATTGATTGTTCTCAACACCTACTCCAGAGAAAGTGCCGCCTGTAGAAGCATCTGGATCTAAATTTTCTAGAGTGGTAAGATCAATTGTTTGCTCACTGTCACAGAAAATAGTAACATCATTAAAGGATCCAGCGTTTGCTTCCTGGTCCTCTTGAATTGTCAATGCAATCTCTATAGAAGACTGGCAATCTTCATCACCATAAGTATAAACTGTATTAAAAGTTTCTTCATCCGTTGGATTGTTTAAATATGCTGAGATATCTCCAATTACACTCTGTAAACCAGGTGTGAATTCCCCATCTGAAGGAATGTCATCCCCTTGCTCTTCGAGTAGTTCATTGAATAAAGCAATAGCCTGAACAGGGTTGGCTAACAATTCTTCTGCTTCTGAAACACATAGAGTTCTGCTTACTTCACTAGAGGAAGCTTCTTCAACTATTATGTCGAAAGTCACGGAATCAGAAGTTCCTGCTACAACACAGAATCCCGAATCATCCACGTTATAAGTAATCGGGTAAGTTCCCGGTCCAACCTCTGATGGATTAAATTGGTTGTTTTCAACCCCTTCACCAGTGAATGTTCCATCTAAATTAGCCTCTTCATCTAAATTCTCTAAATTACTTAAATCCACACTTTCTGGAGCATCACATGCTATAGTTATATTATCAAAATCTCCAGCATTGGCTGGTAATAATTCTGAAATTTCAATATCTATATCTACAGTGGCTTCCCCGCAATCTGTTGCTACGGTGTATGTAGTAGTTAAATTACCAAGACCATTTTGATCTTCAAACTGTTGTCTTATCTCTGCCGGTGAGGGGTTAAAAGTACCCGCTTCCTCATCTAGGGTAGTTCTGGAGCTTATGAGATTTCTTAAATATGCGTTGACTTCAAAAGTACTAGGATTAGGATCAACTTCATCTTCACATAGGTTAACAAGAATTGGTTCAGATTCCTGCGGTTCTCCTGTTAAAGTAATAGTAAATTCAGTAAAATCCTCTCCTTCTACACATTCAATTGAATCATCTACAGTATAAGTAATAGTGTATTCGCCAGCTGCACTGGAAGTGTCAAACTGGTTGTTTTCAACCCCTTCACCCGAGAAGGTTCCGCCTTCGGTGTAATTGGGATCGTTATTGCTTAATTGTGTAAGATCATAGAATGTCTCAGCTTCACAATCTAAGGTTATAGGATCAAATGTTCCCGCGTTGGCTGTTTCAGTGTCCAAAACAGTTACTGAAGCTGTTATCGCTTCACATTCACCATCTATTGTGTATGTAGTAGTGAAAGTGTCGATAGGATTAGTTTCGTATTGAGCAACCAAGTCCGCTGGAATAGGATCGAAAGTTCCGGCTCCTGGATTTCCAATTAGATTTAAGAAAAATCCTTCAAAATCATCAGCATCTGGATTTTCCATTATATCATCAACACAAACTTCTGCATTAACTGTATTGATGATTTCTGGCTCTTCCAAAGTAACTTCAACAGGAGTTCTTTCTCCTGAAGGAGTCTCACAGGGAGGCGTTACACTTCCTCTTTCATTTACAACCTGAGCGGCGAAATAGGTTACACCATTAATTAGTTGTGTGCCTGCTGAAATCGGTGAGTTTGCGGTTTGTGACCGGTACCATCTAATGGCTTGAGTGTCATCATAAGTTCCTTCAGCAACAAGGTCTGCAACAGTAGCTTCTTCACAAAAGGTTTGTGTAGCTTCGGCATCTGGACCTTCAATTTCATTAGGATTGAAACCTACTGCAGTTCTTAGAGATGGGCAATCATTACCTGTAGAAACTTGTCCTACGAAATAACTCCCTCCTGGATTTAACACTCCGTTATATGGAGTTTCCCCGAATTCGGACTCGTATACTTCGATGACGTAATCCGTATCTGCTTCAAATAATGATGCTAAATCTTCAGAATCAAAATCTTCTGAAGCACAGGTGGTAAATTCGAATCCCTGGGTACGGCTTTCGGTAATTTGGTTTACTGGTCGTGGCGCACTAGTTACATTTACTTCTAAAGGCAATCTATTCTCGGGAGCACAATCTTCACCCCCAATATAATAAGTAGTTCCTTCTAGAAGCTCATCCCCAGGAATAGGCTGGTTGTCACCAACTTGATTCGTTTGAAATACCGGGTTACCGTCGGTATCTAAATCATCAATTGTTTCAAGATAACAGAAATCTTGAGTAGCAGGGAAATCCCCTGCTTCGGGGCAGTCTTCTTGCCCAAATGAAGGCAAGGTTCCAATTAACAATACAAAGGCGAAAAGGAACCAATTTGTTCCCTTCCTCCCAAAAGTAAAATTTTGCATAGGCTAGGTGTTAAAATTCAATTATTAGTATTAGGTTTAAATAATTTTAGCAGCACAAATATTAAAATAATTTTTAACATTGTGAGGTAAACTAAGCAGTACTTTAACAAATTTTACCATTTATTTTGGTTCTATATTTTTTTGTTAAACGTTACTTGATGCTTTAGGTCGAAATTCGCGATAAATTTATGAAAAAATTAATAGGATGACTAACAAATTCTTAATATTCAGTATAATTCTCTATTCAATTTTAACGCCTGTTTTAGCTCAGTCTTCTATAGAAACCGGGGAGAAATATCTTAATGAAAACCAAATTAAGCAGGCAAAGAAGGTTTTTAAAGAGCACAAGGAGAATTTAAAGGCCATAGAATACCTTGGTGATATTGCCAGTTTTGAGAAAAAATGGGATGAAGCAATAGATTATTATGAAAAACTGGTGGAAAACCAGCCTAACTCTTCGGCTTATAACTTCAAACTTGGCGGAGCCATGGGAATGAAAGCTATGGAAGCATCTAAATTTAAAGCGGCTTTAATGCTGGGCGATATTAAAACCTACCTGAATAAAGCTGCCGATTTAGATGAAAATCATGCAGAAGTCCGTAGGGCGTTAGTAGAACTTTATATGCAATTACCAACTATTATTGGTGGTAGCAAAGAACTTGCGCAGCAGTATGTGAAAGAACTTCAGTCAATAAATAAAGTAGATGCTTACCTGGCGCAGGCTTATATTCATAAAATAGAAGAAGACCGGGAAGCAATGAAAATAGCAGTGAATAAAGCCCTTGAAGCGGCCAATAAAGATAAAAGCCTGGTAGCGCGTAATTACCTGAATTATGAATTAGGCGAAAGAGCGGCTTTGTTAAATCTGAAGCCGGAAATGGCAGTTGATTTTCTTGAAAAGTATATAAAAAATTATAATTATAAAGATTTGAAATCGCCGGCCTGGGCCCATTTTCATATTGCTAAAATTCAGGCTTCAAAGAATAATCAGGATCAAGCTTTGACTCATATAAATAAAGCCCTGGCATCAAAGTTTAATTTTCCTGAAGCCGAAAAACTCAAACAACAAATATTAGAGATGTAGGCTAAAGGCTTTTCCTAAAGTCTTAACTATATTTGCAACCAGTTAACAGAGTTGAAATTGCCATAATTACTGGCGCGAAAAAGAATCTAATGAAACTTCATTTTATAGCAATTGGCGGTAGTGCTATGCATAGTCTTGCCCTTGCACTTCACACAAAAGGAAATATTATTACCGGAAGCGATGATGCTATCTACGAACCCTCAAAATCTGCTTTACAAAACAAAGGTTTGCTTCCGGAAGAATTTGGGTGGTTTCCTGAGAAATTAACACAGGAATTGGATGCCGTGATATTGGGTATGCACGCCAGGAAAGATAATCCCGAGTTGAAGAAAGCCGAAGAATTAGGCTTGAAAATTTATTCGTATCCTGAATTCCTTTTTGAACTTTCTAAAGAGAAAACACGCGTAGTAGTTGGTGGATCTCACGGAAAAACTACGATTACGGCTATGATATTGCACGTGATGCATTATCATGGGAAAGAAATTGACTATATGCTTGGTGCCCCGGTTCGCGGAATTGAAAATACTATTAATCTAAGCGATGAGAATGACTTTATGCTCATTGAAGGTGACGAATACCCGGCTTCAGCTATAGATCTTCGTCCTAAATTTCATCTTTATCAACCAAATATAGCCTTACTTAGTGGGATTGCATGGGATCACATTAATGTGTTTCCCGCTTTTGAAAACTATCTAGAGCAGTTTCAAATTTTTATAAAATCTATTGTAAAAGGCGGAATCCTCGTTTATAACGAAGAAGATGAAGCTTTGAAAATTTTAGCTGAAAATACCGAAAATCAAATAAGAAAGCATCCTTATTTTACCCCTGAGTACCACGTAGAAGATGGAGAAACAATCCTGGAAACTTCTGAAGGGGATATGCCTTTAGAAATCTTTGGAAGACATAATATGAATAACCTTGCAGGTGCTAAATGGATTTGCCAGCATATGGGAATTGATGAAGACGATTTCTATGAAGCGATGATGGAATTTGAAGGTGCCAGCCGCAGGTTAGAAAAGATTTATGAAAATGAGAACGGAATTATTTTTAAAGATTTTGCGCACAGCCCATCTAAAGTGAAAGCCAGCACAGAGGCGGTCAAAGAACAATATCCCAATAAGAAACTTATTGCCTGTTTAGAATTACACACTTTTAGCAGCCTTAATTCAGAATTTATTCAGCAGTATAAGGATACTTTAAGTGAAGCCGATGAAGCTGTAGTGTTCTATTCTCCAGAGGCAATTTCGCAAAAACAAATGCAAGCTGTTTCTCCCGAGGAAATAAAAAATGCCTTCAATGAACCAAATCTGGAAGTGGTTTCTGAAACTTCAGCATTTAAAAAAATATTGGAATCTAAAGATTTTAAAAATTCGGTTTTACTTTTAATGAGTAGTGGGACTTTTGGAAGTTTAGATATTGAAGAGGTGAAAGCTTTGTTTTAAGGTAAATACCTCATTTTAAATTGTCCCGCTGTAGATAAGAAATCATTTTTTATCTTTATAAAACTATGGGGCAGGAAAATCAGGTTGGTTTTGGAATTAAATCCTGGGCAGAAGACGATCGGCCCAGGGAAAAACTGCTTCATAAAGGTAAACTCAGTCTAAGCAACGCTGAACTTATCGCAATATTAATTGGTTCAGGAAGCCGCAATGAATCTGCAGTGCAATTAAGCAAACGCATTCTAGCTTCTACAGGAAATCAACTTAGCGATCTCGGAAAACTTTCAGTAAAAAAGCTCTGTGAATTTAAAGGAATTGGTCCGGCAAAAGCTATAAGTATTGTAGCTGCGATGGAACTGGGCCGGCGCCGAAGAACAGAAGAAGCCTTAGAGAAGAAGAAAATTACTTCCAGTGCTTCGGTTTTTGAGCTGATGCAGCCTATAATTGGCGAACTTTATCACGAAGAATTCTGGATTATTTATCTTAATAATTCCAATAAAGTTATTGAGCAATTACAACTTAGCAAAGGTGGCATTACCGGCACCCTTGTAGATGTGCGACTCACACTTAGAAAAGCGCTGGAAGTTGGTGCAACTTCTATTATTTTGGCGCATAACCATCCCTCGGGAACTTTAAAGCCAAGTGAAGCCGATAAGCAACTTACCCAAAAGCTTAAAACTGCCGCGCAAAGTTTAGATATAAAGGTGTTAGACCATCTTATTGTTACCGAAAAATCATACTTTAGCTTTGCAGACGAAGGCGTACTTTAAATTGATTAAATGCTACTAATTTATACCCAGAAAATCACCCCGCGAATAGTTTACACTTTCAAACATATTTGCACCAATGTTCTGGGGATTTCTATAAAATTTACTACTAAAATTGAAGAATTTATCGCCCACGAGGGGATGAAACTTTCTTACGGGAAACAAGCCCTGGGAAACGAATTGTTTGTGCAAAAAGTAGATCTTTTACTAGAACAGGGTTTAAGCGAGGTAGAAATAAAAGTACAGCCCTGGGGCGATAATTATTGCTTTTTCCCAGTGTCAGAAAACAGTGCTTTGCCTTTTGATATTTTTGCAGCTTCTTTCTTTTTACTGAGTAGGTACGAAGAATATTTACCGCACGTAAAAGACGATTTAGGGCGTTTTCCTGCTTCAGAAAGTGTAGGTTTTCAGGAAGGATTTTTAAAAACTCCCGTAGTAGATATCTGGGCTTATAAATTTAAGGAAATTCTGCTGGAAAGATTCCCGGAAATTTCACTTGCTAATAGGAAATTTCATACCAGGGCCATAATAGCAGTAGAGCACGTTTTTAATTTTCAGAATAAAGGGTTTTTGCGCAGTTTAGCAGGAATGCATTTAGATATTATAAAACTCCAGTTTAATAAAGTTTTAGATCGTATACAGGTAGTGATGCGGATTAAAAAAGATCCAATAAATATTTTTGAAGATCTAATTGCCTTTATAAAGGAATACAAAGTTCCTTTACTGTTTATGTTTCAGCTTAGTGATTTTTCTATTTACGATCGTAACATTAATTACAACCGAAACCCGTATCGCTCTATTATAAAATATGTGGGAGATTATGCTAAAGTGGGTTTAATGCCCGGTTATTTTGCAATGGAAGATTTTAAAACCCTTCGGAAGGAAAAGTTGCGTATGGAGAATACCGTACATACCCCTTTAGATAGCGTGATTAATGTGAAATATAATTTGAATATTCCTGAGTTTTATAATTTCCTCTCAGAGCTTGAAATTCCGCAGGATTATTCTATGGGATATCCTGAAACTGCCGGTTTTAGAGCGGGGACCTGCAGTCCTTTTTTGTTTTATGATATTAATACTGAATCTACCCTCGCTTTAAAAATTCATCCTTATGTATTCAATTCAAATATCGTAGAACATACAGATTTTGGACAATTAACCGGCGATATTGGCAAAATGATTGCTGAAGTAAAAAAAGTAGGTGGAAGTTTTAAAGCGGTATTTAAAAATCAGGATTTTTCTGAATATTCTAACTTCCAGGCTTATTACGCATTACTAAAACAGATTTATGAAATTAAGTAATATCAATCATATATTTTTCGATTTAGACCATACTTTATGGGATTTTGATCGAAATTCTGCCCTTGCTTTTGAGCGGGTTTTTAAATTCAGAAATATTCCGTTAGAGATAAACGATTTTCTCAAAATCTATATGCCGGTAAATTTTAAATACTGGGAGCGATATAGAAATGATCAGGTTACAAAAGAAGCTTTACGCTACGGGCGGTTAAAAGACAGTTTTGATCTTTTAAAATTTGAAGCCGATAAGGATTTAATAAATAATATTGCGATAGATTATATAGAATATCTACCCGACCATAATCATCTTTTAGATGGTAGTAAAGAGGTGCTGGATTATCTTCATAAAAGTTATGAATTGCATATTATCACAAATGGCTTTGAAGAGGTGCAGCATAAAAAACTTTCTAATTCCGGTATAAGTAAGTATTTTACTACAATCACTACTTCTGAAGAAGTAGGGGTGAAAAAACCCAATAGATTAATTTTCGAAGCCGCACTCAAAAAATCTTCAGCTACCCCCGAAAATAGTATTATGATTGGAGATAATTATGAAGCCGATTGTACAGGAGCTCAAAATTGTGGGATAAAACCCATCTTCTTCGACTACTATGGAAATAAAGAAAACATCGGCGTAATGCATATAAAAACGTTAAATGAACTAAAGACCTATTTGTAATAGTATTCTTTTGTTAATTTCGTTAGTGCAGCCTAAAGCCGTGCCTAATGAAATTACTTTCAAAATTTATTTTAAGAAGTATTGGCCTAGTGCTTATTGGGGTTGTGTTATGCGGTTGCGTAAAAGATATAGATCTTAACCAAAAAGAGGAAATTAGTTTAAGCCCAGATGTGCAAATAGATCTTCTTATCTACGATATAGACCAATCTCAATTTAAAGATCCTTCTACCGGAAATGTTAGAAACCATATAAGTGATACAGTTCGCTTAGAATTTCTGGACGACGATTATATTCAGAAAGATCTTACCTCAGTAGAATTTTATTTCAGGCATATTAATACTTTTCCCCACGAGATAGAAAGTAAGATAAGATTTTTATCTGATGGTAACCGGGAACAATTTGCGGTAAACTATACAATAAAGCCGGGGATTAATGGTAATCCCGTAACAACAGAACAGTTTGAGTTTATTGAAGAAAATCGTATACATTTAGTTCGTAGAACAATAAAAATGGTTGTTGAATTAGAGGTTCAACCGGGATCAGCGAAGTTTGAAGGGGAATTAGATTTCGCTTCCAAAGGCCTCTTTTCGTTTGAATTTTAATGATGTGGAGACTAATAGGATTGTTTTTAATTATTTCAGGAACGGTTGTAGCCCAAAACAAACCGCTACTGTTTAATGTAGACGATTTGCCACAAACTTTAATGAGTAATCCCGGGGCTCAAATTAACTTTACTGGCCATATTGGGATTCCGTTTTTTTCACAAATCCATCTTTCTGCAGGTTCTACGGGAGCCGATCTTTATGATGTTTTTGCCAATGATGGTACTAACATAAATATCCGAATTCAGGAAACCATGCGCAATATGGATTCCAGGGATTATTTTTCCATAAATCAGCAATTGGAAATCTTTTCTATGGGTTGGAAAATAGATAAAAAGAATTATCTGTCTACCGGTATTTACCAGGAAATGGATGTGTTTTCTTATTTTCCAAAAGACCCTGCGATTCTGGCCAACGAAGGGAATAACGATTATTTAAACGAACCTTTCTATTTTGACGATGTGTCTTTTACCGGAGAAATAATGACAGTGTATCACCTGGGAATTAACCATAAATTTGATAACCGGCTCACGGTAGGTGCGAGGGCAAAATTATATTCCAGTATTTTTAATGCCGAAAGTACCGGGAATACAGGCAGATTTACCACCTATACCACTCCCGATGGTAGAAATGTCTACAATCACGAAGTGGTAGATATGAACGTTTTAATTAATACCTCAGGTTTTGCTCCCTTAAAGGAGGAAGAAGGAATGACCGTAGAACAAGCTACCGCCGAATTGCTAAGTCGGTCTTTTTTTGGAGGCAACGTGGGTTTCGGCTTGGATTTGGGTCTTTCCTATATTTTGCATGAACAATTTATCCTATCAGGTTCTGTGCAGGATCTTGGTGCTGTTTTTCAGCGTAAAGATGTAGAAAATTACAGGTATTTTGGATCTTATGAAACCAGCGGGATAGAACCACTATTCCCTGAGTTGGATGCAAATGAGGAAGCATTACCATATTGGGACGATTTTGAAGATGAAGTAGATAGAAATCTTAGAGATGAAACTACCAACCAATCTTATACTACCTGGCGACCTATAAAAGCAAACTTTGCTATGGAATATGGTTTTGGCCCCGCTTTTTTACCCTGTCATTACCTAAGTGTGAAAAAAGTGAGGTATATGAATTTGCTGGGAATGCAGCTAAGCGGTGTAAAGAGGCCAAAAGGTTTTGTATATGCTTTTACTACTTATTGGGATAGAAAAATTAATGAAAACCAGCGCTTAAAAGTCTCTTATTCTTTAGACGATTATTCTTTAACTAATATTGGCTTGATGTATACAAGAACTTTTAATAAATTTAATGTTTATCTGGCTGCCAATAATTTGCTGGCTTTCCCTAATTTGGCCAAAGCTCACAGTGCTTCCCTGCAATTGGGGATGCAGCTTATTTTTAATGATTAATAATATTTAAATGAAAAGAATAATTTTTATAATCACTTTTTTTATTGGTTCTATTCCAATGCTTGCGCAAGATCTTGATCAATATAAATATGTTATAGTTCCTGAAGAGTTTGAGTTTTCTAAAGAAAAAAATCAATTTCAATTAAACGCACTCACTAAATTTCTCTTTGATAAATATGGATTTGAAACATTGATGAAAAGTGAAGAAAAACCAGCCGATCTTCAGGAGAATTATTGCCTGGGGCTCAATACCAAAGTAAAAGATAATTCGGGTTTATTTGTGACTAAACTGGTGATTCAGTTAGAAGACTGCAGAGGTAATATTGTTTTTGAAACCAAAGAGGGGCGAAGCAGGGAAAAAGATTATAAAGCAGCCCATCACGAAGCTTTGCGGAATGCTTTTAGTGATATTGAAGCATTAAATTACAGCTATAATCAGGGTGAAGTTGCAGCGACTGCACCTGCTAATGATAAGAAGCCGAAAGCTGCCGAAAAAGCTGAAGTAGCACAAAGCAAGCCTGAAACCAGAGCTCCCGAAGCTCCTGAAGACGCTCAAACACCTGCAACAGCTCCCGCCGAAGTAGTGGTTGAAAACCCTATGATAGATAATGATTCAGCAAAGGAATCGGAATTTGAAAAAGATAATATTTCTTATTTTCTTGAAAAATCAGATTCAGGGTATTCATTTTTTCAGGAAAATTCCCAGGAACCTTTTGCTGTTTTAGCCAAATCTGGTGAGAAAAATAGCTTTATCTACAAATCCCTCACCCGGCAAGGCGTAGCCTATTTTGACGAGGGAGGCAATTTGGTAGTCGAGTATTTAAATGCCGAAAATAAATCGGTTAAGCTTGTTTATAAAGCTTCAGCCAATCAATAATTATACTTGGTTTTCCAGCGTTTCTTAAGAAATTCTCTTTGAGCATTTTCCCGCGGATTGTTCCCGGGATCATAAAACTTTGTATTTTTTATTTCATCTGGCAAAAACTCTGCTTCTACAAAATTATTCTCGTGGTTGTGAGCATATTTGTAATCTTTTCCATAGCCAATATCTTTCATGAGTTTGGTTGGAGCATTCCTAATAGAAAGTGGCACCGATAAATTTCCTGTTTTTTTTACTGCGCTTTGTGCCTGGTTAATTGCCATATAGGCCGCGTTACTTTTTGGGGAAGTTGCCAAGTAGGTAACGCATTGGCTCAATACAATTCGGGCTTCAGGAAAACCAATGGTAATTACTGCCTGAAACGTGTTATTAGCTATAACCAGGGCGGTAGGATTGGCATTTCCGATATCTTCACTGGCTAAAATTAGTAATCTGCGGGCAATAAATTTTACATCTTCACCACCTTCAATCATCCGGGCGAGCCAGTAAACAGCCGCGTTGGGATCGCTCCCGCGAATAGATTTAATAAATGCCGAAATAATGTCGTAATGCTGTTCACCGGTTTTATCGTAAAGCACTGTGTTTTGCTGAACCCTATTAAAAACCATATCGTTGGTAATTTCCAGGTTTCCTTCAGAAGAAGTAACGAGAAGTTCAAAAATATTGAGAAGCTTTCGGGCATCACCGCCACTTAATCTAAGTAAAGCTTCGGTTTCCTTTAATTTTATATTTTTGGCCGCAATAATTTTATCTTCCCGCATCGCTCTTTCCAAAAGTGCTACCAGATCTTCTTTGGTAAAAGGTTTTAAAATATAAACCTGGCAACGGGAAAGTAGGGCAGAGATCACCTCAAAACTCGGATTTTCAGTAGTTGCACCAATTAAAGTAACCCAACCTTTTTCTACTGCGCCTAACAGAGAATCCTGTTGAGATTTGCTAAAACGATGAATCTCGTCAATAAATAGAATAGGATTTTTTGTGGTGAATAAACCATCGCTTTTTTTAGCTTTTTCTATCACTTCCCTAACATCTTTCACGCCACTGCTAATTGCGCTCAGTGTAAAGAAAGGCCTGTCTGAAGTAGTGGCTATAATATTGGCTAAAGTGGTTTTGCCAACGCCCGGCGGCCCCCAAAAAATCATGGAAGGAATAATGCCTTGTTGAATTTGCTGCCTCAGTGCTCCCTTTGGCCCAATAAGGTGCTGCTGACTTAAATAATCGTCTAAAGTTTGTGGCCGTAATCGTTCTGCTAATGGTTTACTCATCTGACAAAATTAGTAAATTGAATAACACTTTGTCATCTATTAACAAATGGATTCTTTTTTGTAATATTAAAAGAAACTAATTCTTTTGAAACAGTCCAGTCCTTTTGTTTTTACTACCGGTGTTTTGGGATATCCCATCCTGTTTGTGCTGCTTATATGGATAGTTTTCTGGTTTGAGATTCGCTTCGGAATTAGTTTTAACAGTTTTGGTGTACGGCCGGGAGAAGTTAAAGGTTTACGTGGAATTTTATTCTCACCATTTATCCATGGCGATATAAAGCACCTTTTCAATAATACCATCCCGCTTTTTGTGCTTTCCATGTCACTTTTCTATTTCTACAGAAAAATAAGCTGGCCGGTTTTAATTATTGGTTTGCTGCTTACCGGAATTCTTACCTGGAGCATTGGACGGCCTGCGAACCATATTGGCGCGAGTGGAATAATATATATGCTTGCCGCTTTTTTATTTTTTAAAGGTATTTTTTCTAAATACTATAGGTTAGTTGCTCTTTCTCTAATCGTAGTTTTTCTTTATGGCGGAATGCTATGGTATGTTACTCCTATAAATCCTGAAATTTCCTGGGAAGGTCATTTATCGGGATTAATCTCGGGTTTTGTGTTATCGGTTTTTTATCGGAAGAATACTATTAAAAGTCCTAAATACGAATGGGAAAAACCTGAATACAGCGAGAAGGAAGATCTATTTATGCAGCATTTTGATGAAAATGGGAATTTCATTGAACGGCGCTTTGAAACGAAGGAAGAGGAAGAGGCTTACCAACCTCCCGAAGTAAATTCGGGACAGGTTCCGAAAGGGGAGCAATATATTGCAAATGAAAATGATGATAGAGATAAAATTACTTATCGCTATTTTTATAAGAAATCCGAATCCAGGAAAGAGTAAGGGAAAACCTTTTTGAATAACTAAGGAGTTTGTCTTTGTCTTATCGCTTCATACAAAAATACACCACAGGCAACCGATACATTCAATGATTCTATTTTGCCAAACATTGGCAGTTTTGCCTTTTTATCTACGCTTTTTAATATAGAATTTGAAACTCCTTTAGCTTCATTTCCCATAATAATTCCTGAGGCCTGCTTAAAATCTACATCGTAAATTGTGTCTTCTGTTTTTTCGGTAGCAGCTACCAATTGCACACCTGAAGATTGTAAATAAAAAACAGCATCTTTAATGTGATTTACTTTTACAATAGGAAGGTTGAATACCCCACCAGCTGAAGTTTTAACGGTATCGGCATTTAAAGGCGCACCTCCTTTTTCAGGAATAATTATAGCATCAACTCCTGTGCATTCTGCGGTTCTAATAATTGCCCCAAAATTACGGACATCGGTAATTTGGTCTAGCAATAGAAAAAGGGGAGTGGTTTTTTCTGCAAGAATTTTTTCAATTGTTTCTTCGAGGTTCCCAAATTTAATTGGGGAGATAGTCGCTACCACACCCTGGTGATTTCCTTTGGAAAGCTTATAAAGTTTTTCTTCTGGAACAAATGAAATATTATAGCTGCCCTTTTGAAGAAGGTGATTCAATTCTTGAAATAAAGGTCCTGAGAGGCCTTTTTGAATATATACCTTATCAATGCTTTTTCCTCCCTGAATAGCTTCTATAACAGCCCTAATTCCAAAAATACGTGTAGTTTCTTCCATAGGGCAAAGGTATGCTTTGTTAGGAAATTTAAATAAAGTTAAAGCATAAAAAAAGCCACCCAATCTGGGTGGCTTAGTAGTCAATATTAAAAGAATGGGAAATTAATCCTCGTCTTCAGAATCGTCTTCTTCTTCAAGAACTGTGATTTCACCTTCAGCACCTTCGGTTAAATCACCGCGTGTAGCTGCAAATTGGTAGAAAATAACATCTCCAACTTCAAGATTAAGACCACTGTAATCAAAATCACTCATGCTTACAGATCCTTCGGCAGTGTCAAGATCAAGATCTTCAATTATCATATATTCAGCATCTTCTCCGTTTTTCACCCAAAGATTTACTTCATCTATAGGTGCAGAAGTAGTGCTAACACTATATTCTAATTCAACATCATCCAACTTATTGATTGGAGCTGCTTCTGGATTATCACCTCCAAGAGCTACGGCTTCTACTACACTGATGGTGGCAGGATCATCAGATACGTTACCATTGGAAAGACTGGCACGAACCCTTACTGAATAAGTAGAGTCTACGGCAAATGATCCAAGATCAGCAGCATTGAAAGTTGCCATGTCTCCAGAAATATCGGCGGTAGTCAACGTACTTCCATCCTCAATTATTTCTACTGATTCTACGGTAACACCTTCGTCGGTAAACAATTCAATACTTAAATCCTGATCATAATCAAAAATTGTAAGGCTTCGGGTTTGTAGGTAGGCATAACCACCTACATCCCTTGGATCTTCTCTATATCCGTTATCATCTGGTTCACAAGACGATAAACCAACTACTGCAATTAGGCAGAAGCTTATATATTTCAAAATGTTTTTCATTTTATATTTTTTAAAGTTATTGTTCAAAATTACCAATTACTCTTCATCCCAGAATAAAGGAGTTTGTTGATCATCTCCACCAATAGCATCTGAAGCAGCGCTCCAGTTTGCGTTGTTTAGGTTTTGCTCGTTAACTGGATAAGTATAGCGCAATGGCACTTCATTTCCAGTATCCTCTGGAAGGTTGAATGAAGGAGCATCAAATCTTCTCCATACATTCCATCCCTGGAAAGGATTATCATACATCGCTAACCAGAACTGAGTTGCAAATTGTTCCTCAGAACCATCGTAGGCTACATCACCACTTGCAAGGTAATCTTCAATTTCTCCTTCAGGAATATCCCAGTATTCCATAGAAGCAGTTATTGCAGCTTCGTAGTGCTCTTCAGCAGTACCCCCAACAGAAAAATCATTTTGAGCAGCATCTGCAAGAAGGAATCTAACCTCTGCATAATCCATTAAAATTCCAGGATGAGTAGGTTCTCTAAACGCATCACCTACGTGAGTATAATTCTGAAACGAATTACTTCCACCATAAGTACCACCTATGTATTCACCGCTTGATAAATTATCATCAAGGTAAGCCGAGCGTCTAGGATCTTCTAATTCATTAAGAATATCAACTGCAGTATTAGCTGAAACATAATCTGAACGGCCACTCTGAACTAAATCTTCCCAAAGGGGGTTAGTGTTTGGTGGGGCTGATTGGAATTCTAAAGTGGCATTATCTGCATTGCTAGCAAAAACTCCATCAGTATAAGCATCCTCTGCTGTAGTTTTCGCAAGCGAAGGATTTACATCTGAAATTTGCATAGCTAACCTTAATTGCACAGAATTTGCAAACTTTTCCCATTTAGCCATATCTCCTCCGTAAAGTATATCCGCACCAGCAAATCCCTGGCCGGCACTTAAATTTCCACTGGCGGCACCTATTCTTGAAATTAGATCTTCGTAAATAGTTGCTGCATCATCATAAGCGGGAGAAATGTTATCTGCTCCTCCTAAAGCTTCTGAATAAGGAATATCACCAAAGGTGTCTACCAATACTTGCCAGGTGTATACTTCTAATACTTCAATTTGTGCAATTCTGGCTGTTCTTTCACCTTCACTAAGCGTTTCATCTTCCTGTACTTTTGCTTTAGCATCTTCCAGGTTGAAAATTACCCATCTATATAATCTATTCCAGTGATTTTGTGGAATTCCACGATTAGTTAAATCGTAGTTAGGTTCATCTAAGTAAGTCGTAGAGGTCCAATACTGCGCTACAAATCTGAAGATGTTAAGGTTCACATTAGGACTTGCCATTTGTCTGCTTAAATCTTTTGTAGCACTAGTGAACAAGAAATCTGCGGCTACATCCGTCGGATTTTTTGGATCTTTGTTGAGATCTTCATATTGCTCATCAGTTTGGCAAGACCAAAGTGTTGCTAGAGCAATAAATGTTAATATATATTTTTTCATTTTAATATTTATTAAAAGTTAAGTTTAAGACTTGCACCTATTTCTCTAAATGTAGGGTATGCACCAGATTGGTATCCCTGAACGTTACCGGCACTAAGTCCTGATTCTGGATCTGAATATGGAATGTTCTTATGAATAATCCATAGGTTTCTACCAATTAATGAAACAGAAGCTCTTGTAAATGGCAATCTGTCTATCATTTCTTCTCCAAAAGCATAAGTTAGGTTAGCCTCTCTAAGTTTTACGAAAGAAGCATCATAAACGTGACCGGCATTCGCATCTCTTGCATAACCATAAGGGTTTGCATAAGTAGAGAAGTCTGCTCTTGTACTGTTTGGTTCTCCATTTTCATTAACTCCTGGTAGCACAATACCTCCACCATTAGCTAATGTATTTCTCATTGGATTACCTAAATCATTGGTTCCAACTGATTGATCATAAACACCTGTTGCTTGACCATACCAGGTATCAAGAGAGAAAATATCTCCCCCTTTTTGTACATCAATAAGGAAGCCTAAGCTAAGGTTTTTATATTGGAAAGTGTTTTGTACACCTCCGGTCCATTCTGGCAAAATATTACCAATGATCTCGTTAGAGTTTGGAGTTGTTAAGTAATAGCCATTAGATCCAACAACTTTATTGCCACTGTCATCATAGATATAGTCTGTACCTCTTATGGTACCATAAGGCTCTCCTGGGGTCGCGTTAATAGAAACTCCACCTTGTAATCCAGCTAACTGAAGGTTATCAATTCCCTGTGCAAGGTTTAATACCTCACTACGGTTTCTTGCCCAGTTAATATTCATGTTCCAGTTAAAGTCTTCAGTCCTAATAGGGTTTAAGCGTAAAGAAGCTTCAAAACCTTTATTCTCAACTGTCCCTGCATTAAAGAATACAGAAGTAAATCCAGATGCCATTGATACCGGTACCGGTGTAACTTGATCTTCAGTTTGAGAGTTGTAGTAAGAAAGATCAAAACCTATTCTTCTATCTAAGAAATTAGCTTCAAGTCCAACTTCGTAAGATTTAGTTCTTTCCGGTTTTAGGTTGGCATTGTTTAATGTAGCTTGATTTCCAGCAACACCTGCTCCAGCAAATGGTGTACTTAATACATACGTATTTAGAACACTATAAGGGGCTGCATCATTACCTACTTCTGCATAATTTGCTCTTATTTTTGCAAAGCTTAACCAGTCTGCCTCTACAACATTAGAAAGTAATACGCTAGTAGAGATAGATGGGTAGTAAAAAGTATTATTGTCTGCAGGAAGGGTAGAAGATCGGTCTCTTCTTATAGTACCTTCAACATAATAAGTGTCTAAATAACCTAAACTCGCTCTTGCGTAAATACCATCAATCATTCTTGTGGCATCATATTCATTTGGTGGGTTAATTGGATCCACACTATTGCTTAATGCAAAAAAGTCTGGAGCGTTAAGACCACCATTAGTGGAAGCTCTAATAGAACTGTTATCATTTCTTCTTAGGTTCCAACCTAAATTACCATCCAGGTTTAAATCATCAATGATATCAGTATTGAAATTTAAAATTAAGTCATAGTTATATTCTGCAGCTCTACCATTGTAACGGGAGTATCCAGAAACACCAACACTACCTACATTTCTTCTTTCTTCCTGTAGTTCATCAAAAGTATCAAATGAAAAACGTCCAACTACACTAAATACATCGTTGATTTCGTAGTTAAGGTTAAAGTTACCAAAATACCTGTTACGGGTATCTGTTTGGAAATTTTCGTAACGTGTCCAATATGGGTTATCAGAATATATTGGAGTTCTGTTAAGTGGACTGTTAGGGTTCCAGGTGATATTCTGTCCTGTTTCAAGGTAAGCATCTCTTTGTGCGTAAACATCTACGTTTGCCTGGTTCCACTGGCGAAAAGATTGCATTGGGTTTTCTGAATCGTAACCTGTACCATATCTACCTTTACCGTCTGTTTTGGTGTAAGTAATATTGGCACCTGCGCTAAATTTATCAGTAAATTCGTGTGTTCCACTAAATTTAATAGTGTTTCTTTTAATTCTACTGTTTGGTAGATTTCCCTGGTTGTTTAGGTTAGTAACACCTAATCTAAAGGTACTGGTTTCGCTTCCTCCATCTAAGGCTACAGAGTTTATAGCAGTATAACCTCTTTCCCAAATATCATTTGGAGTATTTTGAGCTGCCTGCCATGGGGTAGCTTGCTGATAAGTGCTTAATTGTGGGTAAATGGAATTCCATTGGTGAATTAATTGACCATCAAAAGGAGCACCAAACGAAGCATCTTCAGTAAATGGCGTAAATGGAATATTAGGATCAAAACCATCAGGAAGATCTAAATTTCCATAAGTGTTGAAAAATGGAGTGTCATAAAATGGGCCATATCCCGCACCATATTGGTCCTGGTAAACAGGAAGGGTATTATCATCTACTGAAGTAGTCATAAAAGTGGAATTGATAGAGATACCAATTCCTTGTTTTTTAGAACCTTTTTTAGTTTCAATAATAATTGCTCCGTTTGCAGCTCTTGCTCCGTAAAGTGCAGTTGCAGCAGCACCCTTTAAAACGTTGATAGACTCAATGTCGTTAGGGTTAATGTCTGATGCAGCGTTACCATAATCATAACCACCACGTCCAGCTTGCTGATCGGCAGTGTTAGGAGTGTCATTACTAATAGGAGTACCATCTATTACAAAAAGTGCCTGGTTGTTTCCTGTTAATGAAGCATTACCACGAATTACAATATTCGTAGATCCCCCCATAGTACCAGAACTTTTAATAGAAAGTCCAGCTACTTTACCAGATAGTGAGTTCATAAAGTTTTGGGTTGGTACATCAGAAACTTCAGCACCTTGAACCTCCTGAGTTGCATAACCAAGAGATTTCTTTTCACGTTGAATACCTAAAGCGGTAACAACAACTTCATCTAATTGGGCAGAATCTGTGCTTAATGTCACATCTATAGTGTCATTGTTTGCTACAGTATATTCTGCGGTTTCCATTCCAACGAAAGAATAAACCAAAACATCTCCTTGTGTGGCAGGAATGGAATAATTTCCGTCAAAATCGGTTTGGGTACCTGTATTGGTTCCCTTGATTAAAACGGTTACACCTGGAAGGGGTAGCCCGTCTTCATCGACTACCGTACCGGTAATCGTTCGTTCTTGTGCAAAAGTAATTTGCACAGCTAACACTAATAATAGTGTTAGAATACTACTAAACTTTGTTCTCATTTTTAAATTTGTTTGAATTAGCCAAGGCCAAAAGTGCTAATAAATGGTTAATAAAACAAACTTTTAATTTTAAATATCAGGTAGTTATTTAAATAAATGTTAATAATTGTATATAGATTGGTTAGAGTCAGGCGTTAAAGTGGTATTGGTGAAATGTTAAAATGTTAGAATATTATTGAATTTTGCTATTAAAATGTAGTTAAAGTCCAAAATATTCCTTTTTGAGTAAGATGAGCTTGTTTTTTAATCAGCTTATTTTTATTGATCTATACCTATTAATATATATGTTGTTAAAAGGTGTGTTCTGTCTTCCAGATTATCCTTCTGAAAATTAATTCATTATAGTTTGATTAATTTGTTTTTATTTCTACATTTGCAAACCCTAAAAAACAGGGGATTAAATTTATTAATAATTAGGTAAAAGAAATTATGCCAACAATTTCACAATTAGTACGAAAAGGAAGAGCCCAGATAACCAAGAAGAGTAAATCGGCTGCTTTAGATTCGTGTCCTCAAAGAAGAGGAGTGTGCACACGTGTGTATACTACTACACCTAAGAAACCAAACTCAGCTATGCGTAAAGTAGCAAGGGTGAGGTTGACAAACGGAAAAGAAGTTAACGCTTATATTCCAGGTGAGGGTCACAATCTACAAGAGCACTCGATAGTATTGGTTAGAGGTGGAAGGGTAAAAGATTTGCCAGGTGTTAGATATCACATTGTTCGCGGTGCATTAGATACTGCGGGTGTTGAAGGAAGAAGCCAGCGTAGATCTAAATACGGAGCAAAACGCCCTAAGAAGTAATTAAAAACTTTTAATGTAAAGAAATGAGAAGAAGACAGGCCAAAAAAAGACCGCTTTTACCAGATCCAAAATTTAACGATCAACTTGTTACACGTTTTGTGAACATGATGATGTGGGATGGTAAGAAATCGGTAGCCTTTAAAATTTTCTATGATTCTATCGCAATTATAGAAGAGAAGAAACAAGACGAAGAAAAAACCGGTTTGGAAATTTGGAAAGATGCTCTTTCTAATGTTATGCCTCACGTTGAAGTTAGAAGTAGGCGAGTTGGGGGTGCAACATTTCAAATCCCAATGCAAATAAGACCAGATAGAAAAGTAGCAACCGCTATGAAATGGTTAATTTCATTTGCGCGAAAGAGAAATGAGAAAACTATGGCGCAGAAATTAGCTTCTGAAGTTCTTGCTGCTGCTAAAGAAGAAGGTGCTGCAGTTAAGAAAAGAGTTGATACTCATAAAATGGCTGAAGCTAATAAAGCATTCTCTCACTTTAGATTCTAAAATAAAATGGCACAAAGAGATTTAAAATTTACTAGAAATATTGGAATTGCAGCTCATATTGATGCAGGTAAAACTACAACAACAGAGCGTATCCTTTATTATACAGGAATAAGCCACAAAATAGGAGAGGTGCATGATGGTGCCGCTACTATGGACTGGATGGAACAGGAGCAGGAAAGAGGTATTACAATTACTTCTGCTGCTACGCATTGTAAGTGGATGTATAGAGATCAGGAATTTACGGTAAATATTATCGATACTCCTGGTCACGTTGATTTTACCGTAGAGGTAGAGCGTTCTTTACGTGTTCTTGATGGTGTGGTTGCATTGTTCAGTGCTGTAGATGGTGTTGAGCCACAATCTGAAACCGTTTGGAGACAGGCTGATAAATATAAAGTACCACGTTTAGGATTTGTAAATAAAATGGACCGTCAGGGAGCTGACTTCTTTAATGTGTGTAAGCAGGTTAGAGAAATGCTAGGTGGAAACCCAGTACCATTACAAGTTCCAATCGGTGACGAAATAGACTTTAAAGGAGTTGTTGATCTTATTTCCAAAAAAGCAATTATTTGGAATGATGAGGATCACGGGATGACCTATGAGACTATAGATATTCCTGAAGAACTTATGGATGATGTGAATAAATACCGAACTGAGCTTGTAGAAGCTGTAGCTGAGTATGATGAAGCATTAATGGAAAAGTTCTTTGAAGATGAAGATTCAATTACTGAAGACGAAATTATTGCTGCGCTTAGAGCTGCAACCATAGATATGTCTATTATACCTATGATGTGTGGTTCTGCCTTTAAAAATAAAGGTGTTCAGGCAATGCTTGATGCAGTAATGAGGTATATGCCTTCTCCAGTAGATGTTGAAGCCATTGTAGGAACAAATCCTGAAACTAATGAAGATGAAAGCAGAAAGCCACACGTTGACTCTCCTTTCTCTGCATTAGCATTTAAAATTGCTACCGATCCTTTTGTTGGTCGTTTGGCATTCTTCCGTGTTTACTCGGGAGCTTTAGATGCAGGATCTTATGTATTGAACAATAGATCAGGTAAAAAAGAGCGTATTTCTCGTATTTACCAGATGCACTCTAATAAGCAGGAGCCTATTAATAGAATTGAAGCTGGTGATATTGGTGCAGCTGTTGGTTTTAAAGACATTAAAACCGGTGATACGCTAACTGATGAGAAACACCCAATCGTTCTTGAATCTATGACTTTCCCAGAGCCAGTAATTGGTATTGCGGTAGAGCCTAAGACGAAAGCCGATGTTGATAAAATGGGTATGGCTTTAGCTAAACTAGCTGAAGAAGATCCAACTTTCCAGGTTAAAACTGATGAAATTTCAGGACAAACTATTATCTCTGGAATGGGAGAGCTTCATATTGAAATTCTTGTAGATCGTTTAAAGAGAGAATTTAAAGTTGAAGTTAACGAAGGTCAGCCACAGGTTGAGTATAAAGAAACAGTAACTAAAACTGCAGAGCATAGAGAGGTTTATAAAAAGCAATCTGGTGGTCGTGGTAAATTTGCTGATATTGTTTTTGAAATGGGACCTGTAGACGAAGACTTTGAAGGAAAAGGACTTCAGTTTGTAGACCAAATTAAAGGTGGACGTATTCCTAAAGAATTTGTTCCTTCGGTAGAAAAAGGATTTAAAGAAGCTATGAAAAACGGGCCAATGGCTGGTTTCCAAATGGATACTTTAAAAGTGATCCTTAAGGATGGATCTTTCCACCCTGTAGATTCCGATCAACTTTCTTTCGAATTGGCTGCAAAAATGGGTTACAAAGCCGCTGCTAAAAAAGCCGGTGCTGTAGTTCTTGAGCCAATTATGAAAATAGAAGTAGTAACTCCAGAAGAAAACATGGGTGATATTGTTGGTGACTTGAACCGTAGAAGAGGTCAGGTAAGCAGCATGTCAGACAGGTCTGGTGCTAAGATTATTAAAGCAGAAGTGCCTTTAGCTGAAATGTTTGGATATGTAACAACATTAAGAACATTATCTTCTGGTAGAGCAACTTCAACTATGGAATTTTCTCACTATGCTGAAACTCCTTCTAATATTTCAGAAGAAGTTATTAAAGCGGCAAAGGGTACAAACGAATAATATTAGGAAAATGAGTCAGAAAATAAGAATAAAACTAAAATCCTACGATCATAACCTGGTAGATAAATCTGCAGAGAAGATCGTGAAGACTGTAAAAACTACAGGTGCGGTGGTAACAGGACCAATTCCTTTGCCTACTCACAAAAAACTTTTTACTGTTTTACGTTCTCCTCACGTAAACAAGAAAGCAAGAGAGCAATTTCAATTAAGCTCTTATAAAAGGCTTCTTGATATCTACAGTTCTTCTTCAAAAACCATTGATGCGTTAATGAAGTTGGAGCTGCCTAGTGGAGTTGAAGTAGAGATTAAGGTGTGATGAAACTTGGTTTTCCGGTTTTTCCGGCAAACCTTAGTTGAATACATCCCGAACTTGTTTCGGGATCTCTTGAGTAAAACTCAAGTTTACATGTCCCGAGCAGTTGGCGAGGGAAAAACGGAAGAAAGATACATTCAGGGCGAAAGTATTTTTCTGCCCTGAATTTTTTTAAATAAATAAGTAATAATCAATAATTAATTATGTCTGGGTTAATAGGAAAAAAAATAGGCATGACCAGTATTTTTGACGAGAACGGGAAAAACATTCCGTGTACCGTAATAGAAGCAGGTCCATGCGTAGTTACCCAAGTCAGAACCAAAGAGGTTGACGGGTATGAGGCACTTCAAGTTGGTTTCGATGACAAAAAGACTGCAAATAAAGCTGCTGAAGGGCACGCTAAAAAAGCAGGAAGCGTTGCAAAACGTAAAGTCGTTGAATTCCAGGGCTATGAAGCAGATTATAAATTAGGTGATGCTATCACGGTAGAGCACTTTAACGAGGGGGAATTTGTAGATATTGCAGGTACTTCTAAAGGTAAAGGCTTTCAGGGTGTTGTAAAAAGACACAACTTTGGTGGTGTGGGTCAGGCGACTCACGGTCAGCATAACCGATTAAGAGCTCCGGGTTCTATTGGTGCAGCGTCTTACCCTGCACGGGTTTTCAAAGGAATGAAAATGGCCGGTAGAATGGGTGGAGAGAGAGTAAAAGTAGAAAACCTGAGAGTTTTAAAAGTGGTGGCAGATAAAAACCTTTTAGTAGTAAAAGGATGTGTGCCAGGTCACAAAAACTCATACGTAATCATTAGCAAGTAATGGAAGTAGCAGTTTTAGATGTAAAAGGAAAAGAAACAGGCAGAAAAGCAAAGCTTTCTGACGCTGTTTTCGCTATAGAGCCAAACGATCACGCAGTTTATCTAGATGTTAAACAATATTTAGCTAATCAGCGCCAGGGAACCCACAAAGCTAAAGAAAGAGCTGAGATTGCTGGGAGTACCCGTAAGATCAAAAAACAAAAAGGTACCGGTACTGCACGTGCAGGTAGCATTAAGTCACCAATTTTTAAAGGCGGTGGACGTGTTTTTGGACCAAGACCAAGAAACTACGGTTTTAAATTGAACAAAAATTTAAAACGTTTGGCAAGGAAATCGGCTTTATCAATAAAAGCAAAAGGAGAATCAATTTTTGTAGTTGAAGACTTTTCTTTTGATGCGCCGAAGACAAAAAGTATGATAGATGTTTTGAAAGCCCTTGGTATTCAGGACAAAAAATCGCTTATAGTGTTGGGTGACTCAAATAAAAACGTATATTTGTCGTCACGTAATTTAAAAGGACTTGAGGTTGTAAATTCCTCAGAATTAAGTACTTACGGAATTCTTAATGCTAAGAATATCGTGTTGCTTGAGGGTTCTTTAGAAGGAATTGAGTCGAATTTAAGTAAATAAGCCTTATGAGTATCTTGATAAAACCAATTATTACAGAAAAAGCCACCGGAGATAGCGAGTTGAATAACCGTTTTTCTTTTGTGGTAGACAATAAGGCGAATAAGATTGAAATTAAGAATGCAGTAGAAGCTGCTTACGGAGTTTCAGTTGAAAAAGTTCGTACTATAAATGTTCGTCCAGATCGCAAAACCAGATATACAAAATCTGGTATGATCACTGGTAAAACCAAAGCTTTCAAAAAAGCATTGGTACAGGTGACGGAAGGTGAAACTATTGATTTATACAGTAATCTTTAAGATTAAAAAATGTCAGTTAGAAAATTAAAACCAATCACCCCTGGTCAGCGTTTTAGAGTAGTTAATGGTTTTGACGCCATTACTACTGATAAGCCGGAGAAGAGTTTAATAGCTCCGTTAAAAAAATCAGGTGGGAGAAACAGTCAGGGAAAAATGACTATCCGCTACAAAGGTGGAGGTCATAAAAGACGTTACAGAATTGTAGACTTTAAGCGCGACAAGCATGGAATTCCTGCTACTGTTGCGAGTATAGAATACGATCCAAACAGAACTGCCTTTATCGCGTTGTTGAATTACCAGGATGGTGAAAAACGATACGTTATTGCTCAAAATGGGTTACAGGTAGGTCAAAATATTGTATCAAGCACAGATTCGGCTGCTCCAGAAATTGGAAATGCAATGCCGTTATCTAGTATTCCGCTTGGTACTGTAGTTTCTTGTATAGAGTTAAGAGCCGGTCAGGGTGCTGTAATGGCAAGAAGTGCTGGAGCTTTTGCTCAATTATTAGCAAGAGAAGGAAAATACGCAACCGTAAAACTACCTTCAGGAGAAATTAGAAGAGTGTTGTCTACTTGTATGGCTACAATTGGAGCTGTATCAAATAGTGATCACCAACTTCAGGTTTCTGGTAAAGCTGGTAGAAAACGTTGGTTGGGTATTAGACCAAGAACAAGACCTGTAGCTATGAACCCTGTAGATCACCCAATGGGTGGTGGGGAAGGAAGAGCTTCCGGTGGTCACCCACGTTCTAGAAAAGGTTTACCTGCTAAAGGTTTCAAAACCCGTTCAAGAACAAAAGCGAGTAATAAATATATTGTAGAACGTAGAAAGAAATAATAAGATATGGCACGTTCATTAAAAAAAGGACCTTACGTTCACTATAAATTAGATAAGAAGGTTGCTCAAAATGTTGAATCTGGAAAAAAAGCCGTGATCAAAACCTGGTCTAGAGCTTCAATGATTACTCCAGATTTCGTAGGGCAAACTATCGCTGTTCATAACGGGAAACAATTTGTACCTGTATATGTGACAGAGAACATGGTAGGGCATAAATTAGGAGAATTTTCACCAACACGTTCTTTTAGAGGACATTCTGGTGCAAAAAATAAAGGTAAAAGATAATTGAAGCTATGGGAGTTCGTAAAAGAGAAAGAGCAGAGCAAATAAAAGAAGCCAAAAAACAGGTAGCTTTTGCAAAGTTGAATAACTGCCCTACTTCGCCTAGAAAAATGCGCTTAGTTGCGGATTTAGTAAGAGGAGAGAAAGTAGAAAAAGCGCTTCAAATATTAAAATTCAGTTCAAAAGAAGCTTCTGGACGTTTAGAGAAATTATTGCTTTCTGCAATAGCCAACTGGCAATCTAAAAACGAAGATGCAAGTATTGAAGATGCTGAATTGTTTGTAAAAGAAATCCGTGTAGATGGAGGAGCGATGCTTAAGAGGCTGCGTCCTGCACCACAGGGTCGCGCACATAGAATTAGAAAGAGATCCAACCACGTTACTTTGGTGCTTGGAGAAAACAATAATACACAAAGCTAAGTAGAGTATGGGACAAAAAACAAATCCAATCGGGAATCGCCTCGGTATCGTAAGAGGATGGGAATCCAACTGGTATGGAGGAAATGACTACGGCGACAAATTAGCCGAAGACGATAAGATTAGAAAGTACATCCATGCTCGTCTTTCTAAAGCGAGTGTATCCAGGGTAATTATTGAGCGTACGCTTAAGCTTGTAACCGTTACTATCACCACTGCCAGACCGGGTATTATTATTGGTAAAGGCGGCCAGGAGGTAGACAAGCTTAAAGAAGAACTTAAGAAAATTACCGACAAGGAAGTTCAAATTAACATCTTTGAGATTAAGAGGCCAGAACTTGATGCGCATTTAGTAGCATCTAGTGTTGCAAGACAAATTGAAAATCGTATTTCTTACCGTCGTGCAATTAAAATGGCTATCGCGGCTGCTATGAGAATGAATGCTGAAGGAATCAAAATTCAGATTTCCGGACGTTTAAATGGTGCTGAAATGGCACGTTCAGAAGCATACAAAGATGGTAGAATTCCTCTGTCTACTTTTAGGGCCGATATTGACTATGCTTTAGTTGAAGCTCACACTACTTATGGTAGGTTGGGTGTTAAGGTATGGATCATGAAAGGCGAAGTTTATGGTAAAAGAGATCTTTCTCCACTTGTTGGAATGTCCAAGAAACAAGGAGGAAAACCTGGAGCCGGGCGAGGTGGTAACAAATCACGTCGTAGAAAGTAATTTTTTAAAGTAAAGAAAAATGTTACAACCTAAAAGAACAAAATACCGTAAACAGCAGAAGGGCCGTATGAAAGGCAACGCCGGAAGAGGGCATAGACTCTCTAATGGTACCTTTGGAATTAAATCTATGGATTCTAGTTTCATTACTGCCCGTCAAATAGAAGCTGCACGTATTGCTGCTACCCGATATATGAAAAGGGAAGGTTCTATCTGGATTAAAATATTTCCAGACAAGCCTATCACTAAGAAACCTCTAGAGGTACGTATGGGTAAAGGTAAAGGTGCTGTAGAATATTGGGCTGCTGTTGTAAAACCAGGAAGAATTATGTTTGAAATTGGTGGAGTACCAATGGATGTTGCTAAAGAAGCTTTAAGGCTTGCGGCACAGAAACTTCCGGTAAGAACCAAATTTATTGTAGCTAGAGATTATCAAGCTTAATATTATAAAGTTATGAAACAATCAGAAGTAAAAGAACTGTCTGTGGCAGAATTACAAGAAGAGCTTGGGAAATCTAGAAAAGCATATTCAGATTTGAAAATGGCTCACGCAGTTTCGCCATTAGAGAACCCAATACAGCTTAGAGCTGTACGAAGAACTATAGCGAGACTTGCTACAGAGTTAACTAAAAGAGAACAACAATAAGTGTTATTCTGCTGAAAGATGGAAAAAAGAAATTTAAGAAAAGAGCGTATAGGCGTTGTTACAAGTAATAAAATGCAGAAATCTATAGTGGTTTCTGAAGTTAAGAAAGTAAAACACCCTATGTATGGAAAATTCGTTTTAAAAACGAAAAAATACGTAGCGCACGACGAAACAAACGACTGCAACGAAGGGGATACTGTAAGGATCATGGAAACAAGACCTTTAAGTAAATCTAAATGTTGGAGATTAGTAGAAATAATTGAAAGAGCGAAGTAATGGTACAACAAGAGTCTAGACTAAGAGTAGCAGACAATACCGGGGCAAAAGAAGTTTTGACCATACGTGTATTGGGCGGTACAAAGAAAAGATACGCTTCTGTTGGGGACAAAATAGTTGTCAGCGTTAAAGAAGCTACACCTAACGGAAATATCAAAAAAGGTGCAGTTTCAACAGCAGTTGTTGTTCGTACCAAGAAAGAAGTACGCAGAGCAGACGGGTCTTATATCCGTTTTGATGATAATGCCTGTGTATTATTAAATCCAACCGGAGAAATGCGCGGAACTCGTGTATTTGGACCGGTTGCGAGAGAACTTCGTGATAAGCAATTCATGAAAATTGTATCATTGGCACCAGAGGTGCTTTAATACATTAACAAGATGAGAAAGCTTAAAATAAAAACTGGAGATACTGTAAGAGTTATTGCTGGAGACCACAAAGGTCAGGAAGGTAAAGTTCAAAAAGTTCTCATAGAAAAGAATAAAGCCATCGTGGAAGGTGTTAACACTATCTCAAAACATGAGAAACCAAGTGCATCTAACCCACAAGGTGGTATTGTAAAGAAAGAAGCTCCTATTCATATTTCTAACCTTTCTTTGTTAGACAAAGATGGTAACACTACCAGAGTTGGATATAAAGAAGAGGATGGAAAGAAAGTAAGATTTTCCAAAAAATCTAATGAAGTAATTTAGTTATGGCATACGTACCAAGACTTAGAGCAGAATATGCAGAGCGAGTAAAGCCTGCATTAAAAGAAGAATTTAGCTATGCTAACGTAATGGAGATCCCAAAACTTGAAAAAATAGTTTTGAGCCGTGGCGTTGGTGCAGCTGTAGCAGATAAAAAGCTAATTGACCATGCTGTAGATGAACTTTCTACAATTACCGGTCAAAAAGCGGTGCAAACCATTTCTAAAAAGGATGTTGCTTCATTCAAACTTCGTAAAGGTATGCCTATTGGGGCAAAAGTTACTTTGCGAGGATACAGAATGTACGAATTCTTAGATCGTTTAATCACATCAGCACTTCCACGTGTTCGTGACTTTAACGGGATTAAGGCTAATGGTTTTGATGGTAGAGGAAACTATAATTTAGGAATTACTGAGCAAATCATCTTTCCGGAGATTGATATTGATAAAGTAAACCGAATTAATGGTATGGATATTACCTTCGTGACCACTGCCAAGACCGATAAGGAAGCAAAATCGTTGTTAACCGAACTAGGATTACCTTTTAAAAAGAATTAATTATGGCTAAAGAATCAATGAAAGCCCGTGAGGTGAAGAGACAAAAAATGGTAAAAAAGTATGCTGAAAAACGCGAGGCTTTAAAAGAAGCTGGCGATTGGGAAGCACTACAAAAATTACCAAAAAATTCTTCTCCTGTACGTTTGCATAACCGTTGTAAGCTAACTGGTAGGCCAAAAGGTTATATGAGACAGTTTGGTCTTTCTCGTGTAATGTTTAGAGAAATGGCTAATAAGGGATTAATTCCTGGGGTTAGAAAAGCTAGTTGGTAAAATTATAAATTGGTTGCAGGTTCTCCCGAGTGACGGGACGAAAACCACATCCGCAAATTAAGATAGATGAATACAGATCCTATTGCAGATTATTTGACAAGAGTTAGGAACGCTGTGGCTGCAAACCACAGGGTGGTAGAAATACCAGCTTCTAACCTTAAAAAGGAGATTACAAAAATATTATTCGATCAGGGATATATTCTTAGTTACAAGTTTGATGATGCTAGTGCCCAGGGAACAATTAAAATTGCCCTTAAGTACGACAAGATCACAAAAGAACCTGTAATTAAAGATATCCAGAGAATAAGTAAACCTGGTTTACGTAAGTATGCCGGCGCTAACGAATTGCCACGTATCTTAAACGGTCTTGGTATCGCTATAGTTTCTACTTCTCACGGTGTAATGACCGGGAAGCAGGCTAAAGCCGAGAAAGTTGGTGGTGAAGTATTGTGTTACGTTTACTAATACTTAAAAGACTAAAGAAATGTCAAGAATAGGTAAAAGCCCAATTACAATTCCAGAAGGTGTAAATGTAGACCTTAAAGATGGCGTTGTAACGGTAAAAGGAAAATTAGGAGAACTTAAGCAGGAAGTTAGCGACATTGATGTGAAAATTGAAGATGGCGTAATTACTTTTGAACGTTCTTCAGAGAAAAGTGATCAGAAAGCAAAACACGGTCTTTATCGTGCTTTGATAAACAATATGATTGAAGGAGTAACTAACGGATATACAAAATCTTTAGAATTGGTTGGAGTTGGATATAGAGCTTCTAACCAGGGACAAAAATTAGATTTAGCCGTTGGGTTTTCCCATAATATTGTAATAGATTTGGCACCGGAAGTTAAAGTAGAAGCAATTTCTGAGAAAGGGAAAAACCCAATCGTGAAATTAACTTCTTACGATAAACAACTTGTGGGCCAGGTAGCTGCTAAAATACGCTCCTTTAGAGCACCAGAGCCTTATAAAGGTAAAGGTATTAAGTATGTTGGAGAACAATTACGTAGAAAAGCAGGTAAATCAGCTTAATAAAGTTTAGATATGGCAGTTTCAAAACAAGATAGACGAAATAAGATAAGAAAGCGTGTTCGTAAGTCAATTACGGGTACCGCTAGCCGTCCAAGATTATCTGTATTTAGAAGTAATAAAGAAATTTATGCTCAAATTATAGATGACGTAGAAGGAAAAACACTAGCTGCAGCCTCTTCAAGAGATAAGGGCGTATCAGTAGAAGGTGATAAATCCAAACAAGCAGAATTGGTTGGTAAAGCCCTTGCTGAAAAAGCTTTGAAAGCCGGTGTAGAAACCATTTCTTTTGACAGAGGTGGTTACCTGTATCACGGAAGAGTTAAATCATTAGCAGAAGGTGCTCGAGAAGGAGGACTAAAATTCTAGAAAATTATGTATCAAGATTATAAAAACGTAGAACATGTAAAACCGGGCGGACTTGAATTAAAAGACCGTTTGGTAGGAGTACAACGTGTGACCAAAGTAACCAAAGGTGGTAGAGCTTTTGGATTTTCTGCTATTGTTGTAGTAGGAGATGAGAATGGTGTTGTAGGGCAAGGTTTAGGTAAATCTAAAGAAGTTGCCGATGCTATCTCTAAAGCTGTGGAAGATGCAAAGAAGAATTTAGTGCGTATTCCTTTACATAAAGGAAGCCTTCCTCATGAGCAAAAAGGTAAGTATGGTGGAGCAAGAGTTCTTTTGCTACCTGCTGCAACTGGTACCGGGATTATAGCCGGTGGTGCAATTCGTGCCGTACTGGAAGCTGTTGGTGTACACGACGTACTTTCTAAAAACCAGGGTTCTTCAAACCCACACAACGTGGTAAAAGCTACTTTTGATGCGCTACTTCAATTAAGAAGTGCGGATACTGTTGCTAAACAACGTGGTATTTCATTAGAAAAGGTTTTTAAAGGATAAATCAAGGAGAAAGATGGGAAAGATAAAAGTTACAAAAGTAAAGAGTGCAATTAACCGATCTAAAAACCAGAAACTGGTTTTAGAGTCTCTTGGTCTTAAGAAAATTGGCCAAACGGTAGAGCACAACGATACGCCAAACATCCTTGGTATGGTAAATAAAGTTAAACATTTAGTTTCCATTGAGGAAACAAAATAATAAATTCACATGGAATTAAATAACTTAAAACCTGCAAAAGGTTCAGTTAAGAGTAACAACAAGCGTGTTGGCCGTGGAGAAGGATCAGGTAAAGGTGGTACTGCCACCCGTGGTCACAAAGGGGCTAAATCTCGTTCTGGTTACTCCAAGAAGATTGGTTTTGAAGGAGGGCAGATGCCACTTCAACGTCGTGTTCCAAAATTTGGTTTCACTAACAGAAATCGTGTAGCATACCAGGGTGTTAACCTTGATACCTTACAGCGTTTGGTTGATGAAGGTAAAATTAAAGATACTGTAGATGTTGATACTTTGATCGAAAACGGTCTTGTGAGTAAAAACAAACCAGTAAAGATATTAGGTAGAGGTGAATTAAAGGCAAAGTTGAAAATATCTGTTCATAAATTTACAGCCACAGCTAAAGAAGCTATAGAAGCTGCTGGAGGTGAAGTTGTTACTTTATAATAGATAGCCAAATGAAATTCATCAATACTATTAAAAATATTTGGAAGATCGAGGAGCTAAAAAATAGAATTTTAGTAACCCTCGGTCTGTTATTAGTTTATCGTTTTGGAGCGCAAGTTGTGCTTCCCGGGATAGATGCTTCGCAGCTATCTAACCTGGCATCCCAAACAGATGGAGGTCTTTTAGGCCTCTTAAACGCATTTACAGGTGGAGCTTTTTCTAATGCTTCTGTATTTGCATTGGGAATTATGCCATATATCTCGGCTTCTATTGTAGTGCAGCTAATGGGTATTGCTATACCTTACCTGCAAAAACTGCAAAAAGAAGGTGAAAGTGGTAGACGTAAGATCAATCAGATCACCCGTTGGTTAACTATTGCAATTACATTAGTACAGGGACCCGGTTATATCTATAACCTTTTTGCTACACTTCCGCAGCAAGCCTTTTTATTAGGTGATACTGTTACGTTTGTAGCTTCTGCAGTAGTAATTCTTACTACAGGTACCATTTTCGCAATGTGGCTGGGTGAAAAGATAACCGACAAAGGTATTGGTAATGGTATTTCGCTATTAATTATGGTAGGTATTATTGCTACCTTACCACAAGCATTTATTCAGGAATTCGCTTCCAGGGTATTTGAATCTAACGGTGGCCTTATTATGATTCTTATTGAATTGGTAATTTGGTTTGCTATTATTCTTGCTTCGGTAATGTTGGTGATGGCAGTGCGCCAAATCCCGGTGCAATATGCCAGAAGAACCGCCTCTGGAGGTTACGAGAAAAACGTATTTGGATCAAGACAGTACATTCCACTTAAGCTTAATGCTTCAGGTGTAATGCCAATTATATTTGCGCAGGCAATTATGTTTATCCCAGCTGCTGTAGCAGGATTATCAGATTCTGATGCTGCACAAGGGGTTACCGCTGCCTTTAGCGATATATTTGGGTTTTGGTATAATGTAGTTTTTGCACTATTAATTATTGTGTTTACTTACTTCTATACCGCGATTACTGTACCTACCAATAAGATGGCTGATGATCTAAAACGAAGTGGAGGATTTATTCCGGGCATTCGTCCTGGTACTGAAACCGCTGAGTTTTTAGATAGAATTATGTCTCAAATTACCTTGCCAGGATCTATTTTCCTTGCGCTTATTGCTGTGTTCCCAGCGATTGTGGTGCAACTCTTAGGTGTGCAACAAGGATGGGCATTGTTTTTTGGAGGAACCTCGCTTTTAATTATGGTTGGAGTTGCAATAGATACTATGCAACAAGTAAACTCTTACTTGCTGAATAGACATTACGACGGATTAATGAAAACAGGTAAAAACAGAAAAGCAGTAGCTTAATTATGGCAAAACAACCGGCAATAGAACAAGACGGAACAATTATAGAAGCATTATCTAATGCAATGTTTCGTGTAGAATTGGAAAATGGTCACGTTGTGACAGCTCATATCTCTGGGAAGATGCGTATGCACTACATTAAATTGTTACCTGGAGATAAAGTAAAACTGGAAATGAGCCCTTACGATTTAAGTAAGGCTCGTATAACATACAGATACTAAAAGTAATTTGAGCTATTTATAAAATTTTCAGTACTTTTGCAACCTGAAAAAAATATGAATGCTGAAATCCTGATTTTGAGCCTATTTCAAAATCAGTGAATTGAAAAAAACTAAAGAGATGAAAGTTAGAGCATCAGTAAAAAAAAGAAGTGCCGACTGCAAAATTGTACGCAGAAAAGGGCGCCTTTACGTAATTAACAAAAAGAATCCTAGATTTAAACAAAGACAAGGCTAATTATGGCAAGAATTGCAGGGGTAGATATACCTAAACAAAAGCGAGGAGTTATAGCATTGACCTATATCTTCGGAATTGGTAGAAGCAGGGCTCAAAAGATCCTTAGCCAGGCCAAAGTAGATGAAAGCAAAAAAGTTTCAGATTGGGACGATGAAGAAATTGGTCGTATTCGTGAAGCTGTTGGTGAATTTACAATCGAAGGAGAATTACGTACAGAAGTTCAAATGAGTATTAAGCGTCTAATGGATATTGGATGCTATAGAGGTATTCGCCACAGAAGTGGTTTGCCACTTAGAGGTCAAAGAACCAAAAATAACTCAAGAACCAGAAAAGGTAGAAGAAAAACAGTTGCTAACAAGAAGAAAGCAACTAAATAGTAAGTAATATGGCAAAGAAGACAGTTCAAAAAAAGCGTAAAGTAACCGTGGAGTCCGTAGGGCAAGCACACGTTACGGCTTCTTTCAATAACATTATTGTTTCCCTAACCAATAAAAAGGGAGACGTTATTGCTTGGTCATCTGCAGGAAAAATGGGTTTTAGAGGTTCTAAAAAGAATACTCCTTATGCTGCCCAGTTAGCTGCAGAAGACGCGTCTAAAGTAGCTCACGAAGCTGGTTTGCGCAAAGTTAAAGTTTACGTTAAAGGGCCGGGGAATGGTAGAGAATCTGCTATTCGTTCGCTTCATAACAACGGGATTGAGGTAACAGAAATTATTGATGTTACTCCATTACCACACAATGGATGTCGTCCTCCTAAGAGACGTAGAGTTTAATAAATAGTATAATAATAAGAGAGGAGTTAAGATTATCGAAGGACAGAGACCTTAATTCATAATCCCTTTCTTCTAAAATTTAAATTAATGGCAAGATATACTGGTCCAAAGACTAAAATAGCCCGTAAATTCGGTGAAGCTATTTTTGGAGACGATAAATCTTTTGAAAAAAGAAATTATCCTCCGGGACAACACGGTAACAACCGTCGTCGCGGAAAGAAATCTGAATATGCTATCCAGTTAATGGAAAAGCAAAAAGCAAAATATACTTACGGTATCCTTGAGCGTCAGTTTAGCAATATGTTTAAGAAAGCTACTAGAGCACAGGGAATTACTGGTGAAGTTCTACTTCAACTTTGTGAATCACGTCTTGATAACGTAGTTTATAGAATGGGTATTGCCCCAACTAGAAGCGCAGCAAGACAATTTGTATCTCACAGGCACATTACGGTAAATGGCGAGTTGGTGAATATACCTTCTTACCAATTGAAACCTGGTGATGTAGTAAGTGTTCGTGAAAAATCAAAATCTTTACAGGCTATTCAGGATTCACTAGCTAACAATAGCAGTGTTTACGAATGGATTACCTGGAATAACGAAACAAAACAAGGAACTTTTGTTTCAGTACCCGGACGTATTCAGATTCCGGAAAACATAAATGAACAATTCATCGTCGAATTATATTCGAAATAATAATTCACAGAAGTCGTAATATGGCAATACTAAATTTTCAGAAGCCCGATAAAGTTATAATGATTGATTCAACCGATTTCGAAGGGAAATTTGAATTTCGCCCTTTGGAGCCCGGCTATGGATTAACCGTTGGTAACGCTTTAAGGAGAGTGCTTTTATCTTCGTTAGAAGGTTATGCAATCACTTCAATTCGTATAGAAGGCGTAGATCACGAATTCTCCGCTATTCCTGGAGTTGTCGAAGACGTAACAGAAATTATCCTGAATCTTAAACAAGTTAGGTTCAAAAGGCAAATTGATGAAATAGATAACGAAGCCGTTACCATTTCTGTATCTGGAGAAGAACAAATTACTGCCGGTCACTTTCAAAAATTCATTTCAGGCTTTCAGGTACTAAACCCAGATCAGGTTATTTGTACTGCAGATAAGAAAGTTAACCTGAATATGGAAATGACCATAGAGAAAGGTAGAGGTTATGTTCCGGCCGAAGAAAACAAAAAAGCCAACGCACCTCTTGGAACTATATTTACAGATTCTATTTATACACCAATAAAGAACGTAAAGTATAGCATTGAAAACTATCGTGTAGAACAAAAAACCGATTATGAAAAATTGGTTTTTGAAATCGTAAGCGATGGCTCTATACATCCAAAAGATGCACTTACTGAAGCTGCAAAAACACTTATCCACCACTTTATGCTATTCTCTGACGAGCGTATTACGCTTGAAGCTGATGAGATAGCACAAACTGAAACTTATGATGAAGAATCTCTTCACATGAGACAGTTGTTAAAAACTAAGTTGGTAGATATGGATCTTTCAGTAAGAGCTTTAAATTGCTTAAAAGCGGCTGAAGTTGATACTCTAGGAGACCTTGTTTCATACAACAAAAACGACTTGATGAAGTTTAGAAACTTCGGAAAGAAATCTTTGACAGAGCTTGAAGAACTGGTAAGTAACAAAGGACTTAACTTTGGTATGGACCTTTCAAAATACAAATTAGATAAGGACTAATATATAAGTAGTTTTCCATAAAAGCCGGCAACAGATCGCGCTTTGGGAAAATGAATTAAGAACAAAACAATGAGACACGGAAAGAAAACAAACCATTTAGGTAGAAAGACCGCTCACAGGAAGTCTATGCTAGCCAATATGGCCTGCTCTCTTATAGAGCACAAGAGAATCAATACCACCGTAGCTAAAGCAAAAGCTTTAAAAGTTTTTGTAGAGCCTTTGGTAACTAAGTCTAAAGAAGATACAACCCATAACCGTAGGTTAGTATTTAGTAAACTTCGCCAAAAGGAAGCTGTAGCCGAATTGTTTCGTGAGGTAGCTCCTAAAGTTGGTGACCGCCCGGGTGGATACACAAGGGTAATTAAATTAGGTAACCGTCTTGGAGATAATGCCGATATGGCCCTTATTGAGTTAGTTGATTACAACGAAACTTATAAACTTGGTAAAACAGAGAAGAAGAAATCTACACGTAGAGCGGGTAGAAAGAAATCTACTGAAGCTACTCCAAATGCTCCAAAGGCAGAAGGAAAAACAGAAGAGAAATCTTCAGAAAATAAAGAAGACAAAAAAGAGGAATAGAAATGAATCTTTTAAAGTTCTAATTTTTAAAAAGGATAAACTCTCAGGGTTTATCCTTTTTTTATATATTAAAGTGAAATAGTCATTTCCGCGAAGGCGGAAATCTAAAGATTAAAAAAATTTCCGTAGCTGCGGAAATCCCAGCAACACAACAAATAAAGCAAAATGAAATATCAAACCCGAAAAAAAGCGATTATCCTACTGGAAGACGGTACTATCTTTCACGGTAAGGCTGTTGGAGACAAAGATGGTAAAGCCGTAGGTGAAGTTTGTTTTAACACCGGTATGACCGGTTACCAGGAGATCTTTACAGATCCTTCCTATTATGGCCAACTTATGGTTACCACCAATGCCCACATTGGGAATTATGGAACTCTAGCTGAAGAAAGTGAATCTGATAAAGCTAAGATCTCCGGACTTATCTGTAAGAATTTTAGTTATACCCATTCCCGCCCGGCTGCAGACAAATCACTTCAGGAATTTTTAGATGATAGTAATCTTTTCGCAATTTCCGATGTAGATACACGAGCCCTTGTAACTTATATTCGGGAAAATGGTGCAATGAATGCAATTATTTCTACTGATGTTGATAATATTGAAGGCCTAAAAAAAGAACTTGCTGAAGTTCCTGATATGAATGGTTTGGAATTAGCTTCTAAAGTTTCAACTAAAGAACCTTATTATTTCGGGAATGAAAATGCAACTTATAAAATCGCTGCGCTTGATGTTGGCATAAAAAAGAATATTCTTCGCAATTTTGATCAACGTGATGTGTATGTAAAAGTGTTTCCATACAATGCTACTTACGAAGAAATGAGTGAATGGAATCCAGATGGTTATTTTCTTTCTAACGGTCCCGGAGATCCCGCCCCTTTAGATAGTGCTATTAATCTTACAAAAACGATTATAGAAAAAGATCATCCGTTGTTTGGTATTTGTTTGGGGCACCAGATAATCGCCATTGCAAATGGAATTAAAACCTATAAAATGCATCACGGTCACCGCGGGATAAACCACCCGGTTAAAAACCTTAAAACAGGAAAAGGAGAAATCACTTCTCAAAACCACGGTTTCTCGGTAGATAAAGCAGAAACTGAAGCAAATAATGAAGTGGAAATCACTCATATTTGCTTAAACGACGATACTGTTGGTGGAATCGCGATGAAAAATAAAAACTGTTTCTCGGTACAATACCACCCGGAAGCAAGTCCGGGGCCTCATGATGCCAGTTACCTTTTTGATGAATTTATGGATCGAATAAAGAGAGTGAAAGCTTAAATATTTTTTATAAAATTTGAATAAAAAGCCCAAAATTTAAAGATTTTGGGCTTTTCTTTTCTTAAAAGTGAATTTATTCTAAATTGCGATCTCATTCATCAAAAAATCATCAATGAAAAAATTATTACTACTCAGCTTTTTTCTCTTCTCATTTCTATTCATTAATGCACAAGATCAGGCTTCGGTTGAAGACGGACTTTTATCAGTAAACATCTTAACTCCCGGTTTAGAATACGAATTCGGACTTACAAATTCTACTACAATTGATTTAAGAGCTGGCTCAGGTATTGCTTTTGGTACCGGTTCAGCGGGAGATTTTTTTGGTATTTTCCCCGTCTTTTCTGCTCAGTATCGTTATTATTATAATTTTAAAAATAGAATTGAAAAGAATAAAAGAGTAAAAAATAATAGCGCCAATTATATAGCACTAAGTGGTAACCTCCAATCGGGAAAACCTATTATTGGGAATATTGAATATACTGCCGATTATTTTGGAGTTATAGGGCCGGTTTGGGGTTTGCAACGTTACTATGGCAGCGGTTTTAAATTAGACCTAAATTTAGGAGCTGGATATGGTTTTGATGAATTGGGTGATTCATATTTTTCACCAATCATAGGAATTAGGCTTGGATGGCTTCTTTCAAACTAATTTTCTTCAGAAGATGCGTTTATACAGTCAACTTCAACTTCTGTCATTGGGCTGGGTTTTCGTTTTTACTACAATCCTTTTGCTTCAGGAAATGACTAAAATTATTTTTCAAATAATTTCGGCATTTAAAAATCTTCTGAATTTTATAAAATGTTATTCTATTTCAGTTTTCGGTAAATTCATAAAAAATCTTACTATTTCCTGAGATTCTTTTAAACACTTTCTTTTAGAAAACCATTTCGTGTTTCCATAATGTTATAAATGCTTTAAAACTACCTGTTTCCCTCGATTTTTTAGGCTTCAATTTGTATCTTGCATTCAAATCAATTAACTAATTAAAAAAGATTATGAGTGTAATAATAAATATTCACGCCCGTCAGATTTTTGACTCAAGAGGAAATCCAACCGTAGAAGTAGATGTTTTAACCGAGAATGGAATTTTAGGAAGAGCAGCAGTGCCTTCTGGAGCTTCTACCGGAGAGCACGAAGCTGTAGAACTTCGTGATGGTGGCGATGATTATATGGGCAAAGGGGTAACCAAAGCCGTAGAAAATGTAAATGATGTAATTGCTGAAGAATTATTGGGTTATTCTGTTTTTGAACAAAACCTAATTGATAGGGCGATGATTGAAATAGACGGAACGCCAAATAAAGCGAAACTTGGTGCGAATGCAATTTTAGGTGTTTCGCTTGCTGTGGCCAAAGCTGCGGCTAACGAACTTGGTTTGCCGTTGTACCGTTACATTGGCGGTGTTAGTGCCAATACGCTTCCGGTACCAATGATGAATATTATTAATGGTGGTTCACATAGTGATGCTCCTATCGCTTTTCAGGAATTTATGATTATGCCTGTAAAAGCCGAAAGCTTTTCTCACGCTCTAAAAATGGGAACTGAGATCTTCCACCATCTTAAAAAAGTGCTACACGATCGTGGTTTAAGTACTGCTGTTGGTGATGAAGGTGGGTTTGCCCCAACTTTAGACGGGACAGAAGATGCTTTAGATACTATTCTTAAGGCCATAGAAAATGCGGGTTACAAAGGTGGCGACGAAGTGATGATCGCTCTGGATTGTGCCGCAGCAGAATTCTATGAAAATGGAAAATACGATTATAAGAAATTTGAAGGTGAAGGCGGAAAAATAAGATCTAGCGAGGAACAAGCTGAGTATCTTGCCGAACTTTCTTCTAAATATCCTATTATTTCTATTGAAGATGGAATGGATGAAAATGACTGGGATGGTTGGAAAGCCTTAACCGATAAGATTGGAGATAAAGTTCAGTTGGTTGGTGACGATCTTTTTGTTACTAACGTAGAAAGACTTTCAAGAGGAATTGAAGAAGGAATTGCAAATTCAATCCTTATTAAAGTAAACCAAATTGGTACCTTAACTGAAACTATTGCAGCAGTAAATATGGCGCACAACGCCGGCTTTACTTCAGTAATGTCACACCGTTCTGGAGAGACAGAAGATAATACTATTGCCGATCTTGCTGTAGCTTTAAATACCGGGCAGATAAAAACCGGTTCAGCTTCAAGAAGTGACCGTATGGCAAAATACAACCAGTTAATTAGAATTGAGGAGGAACTTGGCGAAGTAGCCTATTTCCCAAAGCGTAAAGCTTTTAAAATCTAATTACAGGATTCTAATAAAAATCAAATCCCTTTTGAAGAAATTTCAAAAGGGATTTTTTTTTGAGATAATTCAGCAAAAAACCTTTCAAAATCCCTTGTTTCAGTGAAAATCTTATCGCTGCTTAACGCAAAATTAACAGTAGATTTCTTAAATTAGCAACTCTCGAAAAAATAGTTGAATCAAGTATATAAAATTAAGATATGTCAAAAGTTGCGACGATTGAAATAGATGGGAAAAAATACGAATTTCCCGTTGTAGAAGGAACTGAAAACGAACTGGGAATAGATATTAAGAAACTGCGAGCTGAAGCAGGTGTTATTACCCTGGATCGTGGTTATAAAAATACAGGAAGTTGTGAGAGTGCCATTACTTTTCTTAACGGAGAAGAAGGTATTTTAAGATACCGCGGCTACTCTATAGAAGCCCTGGCAGAAAAAGCCGATTTTCTTGAAGTAGCCTACCTTCTTATTTTTGGGGAATTACCAACTAAAACCCAATTAGATAAGTTTTATGCCGATATCAAGGAGGAGTCTACGGTAGATGAAGAGATGAAGAAAATCCTTGATGGTTTTCCAAAATCGGCTCACCCAATGGGCGTTCTTTCATCTTTAACCAGTGCGCTTATTGCATTTAACCCTTCTTCAGTAAATGTAGATTCTGCAGAAGATATGTATAAGGCTATAGTAAAAATTCTTGGTAAATTCCCGGTTCTTGCAGCCTGGACACTTAGAAAGAAAAATAGTCTTCCGCTAAATTACGGTGACGACTCGCTTGGGTATGTGGAGAACCTCCATAAAATGATGTTCGAAAAACCTGGAAAGAGTTACAAAGTAGAAAAAGAGGTTATTGATGCTTTAGATAAATTATTAATTCTGCACGCAGATCATGAACAAAACTGTTCTACCTCTACGGTAAGAATGGTAGGTTCTTCTCACGCAGGTCTTTTTGCTTCAATTTCAGCAGGAATTTCTGCACTTTGGGGGCCACTTCACGGTGGTGCAAACCAGGCGGTGATAGAAATGCTGGAAAGAATTAAAGAAGATGGTGGTGATACTAAGAAATTTATGGCAAAAGCTAAAGACAAGGAAGATCCTTTCCGTCTAATGGGCTTTGGTCACCGTGTTTATAAAAACTTTGATCCACGAGCTAAGATTATCAAGAAATCTGCCGATGAAGTTCTTGCCCAACTGGGTGTAGACGATCCTGTTTTGGATATCGCCAAAGGTCTTGAAAAAGAAGCTTTAGAAGATCAATATTTTGTAGATAGAAAACTATATCCAAACGTAGATTTCTATTCAGGAATTATTTACCGTGCATTGGGAATTCCAGTAGAAATGTTTACCGTAATGTTCGCACTTGGTAGACTTCCGGGATGGATTGCGCAGTGGAGAGAAATGAGGTTAATGAAAGAACCAATTGGCCGTCCACGCCAAATTTACACCGGTGCAAACCTGCGTGAATTTAAAGAGGTTGAGAAAAGATAAGAATATCTTACATATATTAATAAATTCGGAAAAAGCTTCATCATCGTATGAAGCTTTTTCTATATTTGATGAAAATTTTACTTGTGAAATTGAATATCAATAATGAGACTTCCCGCCTTAAAGCGGTGGTTTTAGGCACAGCAGAAAGTAACGGTCCCGTTCCATCTCTTGAAGAGGCTTACGACCCAAAATCAGCCGAATTCATCAGGATGGGTTCCTATCCCAAAGAAGAGGATATGGTAGAGGAAATGGAAGCCGTTGCCAAAATACTGGAGAAATACAAAGTGCAGGTTTTTAGACCAAAAGTTATAAAAGATTATAACCAGATTTTTACCCGCGATATTGCTTTTGTAATAGAAGATAAATTTATAAAATCAAATATTTTACCAGATCGCGAACAGGAAATTGAAGCTATTAGTCACGTAATTAAGCAAATAGATCCTTCAAAAATAATTCAGTTGCCTGAGGAAGCGCATATAGAAGGTGGTGATGTTATGCCGTTGGGAGATTATATCCTGGTGGGCACCTACCGCGGTGCAGATTATAAAGATTATATCACGGCGCGTACCAACGTGCAGGCGGTAGAAGCTTTACAAGAGTTATTTCCGCATAAAAAAGTGGTTTCTTTCAACTTAAGAAAATCTAATACTGAACCTCGTGATAATGCTTTGCATTTAGATTGTTGCTTTCAGCCGGTGGGAAAAGGCAAGGCTATAATTCATAGAAACGGTTTTCTGGAAGAAGAAGAGTATAACTGGCTGGTAAATCTCTTTGGAAAAGAAAATGTTTTCGAAATCTCCCGGGATGAAATGTATTATATGAATTCTAATATATTTTCTATTGATGAAGATGTAGTGATTTCAGAAAAGAATTTTACAAGATTAAATGCCTGGTTAAGAGAGCAGGGCATTACTGTAGAAGAAGTGCCTTATGCCGAAATTTCTAAGCAGGAAGGACTTTTGCGTTGTTCAACTTTACCGTTAATAAGAGAATAGATTATGAGACAGATTACAGATACAATTTTAATGGTGCGCCCGGTTGCGTTTAGAATGAACGAGCAAACCGCGGTTAATAATTATTTTCAAAAAGATCTTACTGCCGATAATGTAAATGAACGAGCCCAGGCTGAATTTGATGAGTTTGCTTCAAAACTTAAAAAAGTGGGAGTGAATGTTATTGTGGTAGACGATAAGCAGGAAGATGATACTCCCGATTCTATTTTTCCAAATAATTGGGTTTCTTTTCACGAAAATGGACACATTGCTCTATATCCTATGTTTGCTGAAAACAGGAGAAAAGAGCGCCGAATGGAGTATTTTGCGAAATTGGAAGAAAACGGTTTTAAGATTACCCAATTAGTAGATTACACTTCGGCTGAAGAGCACGATTTATTCCTTGAAGGCACAGGCAGCCTTTTGTTAGATAGACAAAACCAAAAAGCCTATTGTGCTCTATCGCCCCGCGCCGATGAAGACCTTTTGATAGAATTCTGTGAAGATTTTGAATTCACCCCGGTTATTTTTAATGCAAACCAAAGTGTAGGCGGAAAAAGAAAAGCCATTTATCACACTAATGTGATGATGTGTTTAGCTGAAAATTTTGCAGTTATCTGTCTGGATACCATAGACGATAGCAAAGAGCGTAAAAATGTGCTTAAACATTTAAAAGAAGATGGTAAAGAAATAATTGCAATTACTGAAGCCCAAATGCACGAATTTGCCGGAAATATGTTACAGGTGCAGGGTGCTTTTGATAAAAAGTATTTGGTTATGAGCGCCAGAGCTCATAAAAGTCTAAACCAGGATCAACTAAGTAAAATTGAAAAGCATTGCGAAATTCTAAGCAGTGACCTCGATGTAATTGAAACCTGCGGAGGCGGCAGCGCCCGTTGTATGATGGCCGAGATTTTCTTGCCAAAAGCTTAGTTTTACATATTTTTCAGAAAAAATAATTAAAGATCTTCGTCAAGCTGAATTTATTTCAGCTTCTAACATGATGTAGAGTATAAACAACTTAGATCCTGAAACAAGTTCAGAATGACGATTTTGAAGTTCCTAACCTTTTTTTTCAAAGGGAGGTGGCCACAGGCCGGAGGGGTTTAATACTTCTTATACAACTCCCTTAAAAACAAGACCATAATCCCTGCGGTAAAAAAAGCAAAAGGAAGGGAACTTATAATTAAAAACTTCTGCATGGCGGTGAGTACATCGCTATTAGGTTTTATATTTCCCAGCAGAATTATTGCTTCTGAAAAAAGAAGGATCAGTACCGCCCAGATAAACCTGAATTTTTTCCTCGGGTGTTCCTTTCCTTTATCACTAAACATACTGAGAACATAGATAGCCGAATCTACAGAGGTTACCAGAAAACTAATCAGTAAAATTATTGTTACAATATTTGTGAAATTAGATAAAGGAAAGGCTTCGAAAAAACGAAATAAAGAAGTAAATACATTATCAAATTCACCGCTGTAAGAATCCATATTTTCAATAAGATCAAAAGAAGCAGAACCAAAGACACTAAACCAGAAAAAACTTCCCAGGGAGGGAATGAGCAAAACTCCTAAAATCATTTCCCTGATATTTCTACCTTTTGAAATTCTGGCAATAAAAATTCCGGTAAAAGGTGCCCAGGCTACCCAAAACGCCCAGTAATAATAAGTCCAGTCGGTTAAAAATTCTTTTCCGGGATTGTATTTTCCCAGTGCTAAACTAAGCGGAACAAAATCTATAATGTAGCTGTAAATTGATTCAAAAAACTGACTGAAAACATTTAATATATCTACCTGGAAAAACACGAAAAACATTAAAATAACAGTTACATAAATATTCCAGTTTGAAATTCGTTTTATCCCTTTTTTAATTCCGGCAAAAGCCGAAATAAAAGCTAATAGACAAACTAGAAAAACCAGCAGAATTGTTATCCATAAGGTTCCGGCGGGTGTTGAAGTAAGATGACTAATGCCACCTTCAATTTGAGTGGTTCCCAAACCTATTGCCGCTACCAGGCCAAAAACAGTGGTGAGAATAGTGAGCAGATTTACGCCTTGCGACAAATATTTTATCGTTTTAAGTTGGGGTAAGCTGCTGCCTAAAAGAATATCAGATTTTCTTACAAAAAGAGCGTAGGCGATGAGTAATGCGAAAATTCCATAGAACGCCCAGGCAGTAAAACCCCATTGATAGAATGTATATTCTAAAGCGATTACTTGAGAAGAAGAACTTGTTTCTATAGGCGAATTTAAAAACATAAACACCGGTTCCTGCACTGCTCTTAGTAGAATACCGGCGCCCATTCCGGCACTATATAACATGGCAATCCAGGAAAGTCGGTCAAATTCCGGCGGGGAATTTCCCAATCTTATTTTTCCAAACCTTGAAAAAGCGATAAAAATGAGGAAGAATACGCACAACAATCCCAGCCATAGATAAAATCTGCCGAAATACTCCCGAACCCAAAGGGAACCGGTTTCTATTAATTCATAGAAAAATTCAGTAAAGAAAAAGATAAAAAGCGCAAGAAAAAACAGAATCCCAGAAGCGATATAAAGCAGCGGATTTCTTAGAAAAGCTTGAAAAAGGTGCTTCAAAATTTATTGCTTTTCAGGTTATAATTAGTTCTTCAACAGGTAGTTTTTTCAAATTTAAACAATTCAGAAAGAATCAGGCTATTTGTTTTTTGGGTTCGCCTTTAGCAATTTTATTCAGCATTCCTTCAAAAATAAAATAGTGAAAGGGATACATTGCATACCAATATAACCGGCCCCAAATACCTTTGGGTCTAAACGTGGCGGTTTGGTGCAGCACATTTTCTTTATCGATACAAAACTCTAACCAGGCCTCGCCGGGAACTTTCATTTCGGCAAAAAGTAAGAGTCTTTTTTCCTCTTTATCGGCTAAAAGTACACGCCAAAAATCTAAAGAATCGCCTGAGGCAATTTTATTAGGGTGTGTTCTTCCGCGGCGTAAACCCACCCCGCCAAAAAGTTTGTCTATATAACCACGAAATTTCCATAACCAATTTCCGTAATACCAACCATTTAGTCCGCCAATAGCCCAAATGCGTTCCAGTACTTCTTCGGGATTTTCCACTTTGGCGGCTTGTTTATCCTGGAGACATCCATATTTTGGTACCTGTATGTATTTATTTAATTCTTTACGAAAACGGCCGCTGCTTAACGAGTCTTTCCAGCTGGAAATAACCTGGTTTTGTTCAATTTTATAGAAGGCCAGTTCAATAGCTTCGGTATAAGAAATGGGTTCAATGTTGAGTATTTCCTGTAAACGAGTGTCATTGGTAATTACTTTAACCCGCATACTATCTACCAGGTTTTGTGCAAGTTTGTACGAGGTTGAGGTTACAAAATAAAGCCAGTAGGAAGATAATTTTGGCGACATTATCGGAACACTTAAAATCCATAATTTAAGTTTTCTCACTTCGGCATATTTCAGCATCATTTCCTTGTAAGTGAGCACATCTGGACCGCCAACATCAAAAGATTCATTATAGCATTCTTCTTTTCCAATAACGCCGGTTAGAAATTTAATAATATCCCGAATAGAAATTGGCTGGCATTTAGTTTCTACCCAGCTTGGGGTGAGCATTATCGGCAATTTTTCGCATAAATCCCTTATAATTTCAAATGAAGAACTGCCCGAGCCTACAATAATCGCCGCCCTTAAAACAGTAAGGTTAAAATTTCCTTTATAAAGGATTTCTTCAACTTTTTTTCTTGATTTTAAATGTTTGGATAGTTCTTCTTCGTTTATAATTCCGCTTAAATAAATTACCTGTTTCACCGAGGTGCCGGCCATAATTTTATTAAAATTTTCTGCGGCCTGGGATTCCTGCGTGTCAAAATTATCTGTAGAACCACTCATAGAATGAATAAGATAATAGGCTACATCTATATTTTTTATTATAGCTGGTGCTTCTTCATCTTTTAAAAAATCGAGTTCTACGATCTCTACTTTTTCCAGTAATTCCTCGTTAGAGGTAAAGCGGTTTTTATTTCTAACCGCACAAATTACTTCGTGCCCTTTTTCAAGAAGTTCGGGGAGCATACGCATCCCAATATATCCGTTAGCACCTGTTAGAAGAATTCTCATAGAAAGATTTTAAGCTTAAAGTACCAATTAAATTAGTACTTTTCATTTTGATTAGTAAAACTTTATAAAATGAATAACGTCCTGAAAATAGTGCTTTTAGTAATTGGTGTTGGAATGATTGCTTATGGGTTATACCGGCTAATTACACCAGAATTTGCTCTCGATGCCGGACCTCTCCAAATTGAAGCTCACGGCGATAATACACAATCTTACGCTATGATAGGTTTTGGTATTTTGGCTCTTATAGGTGGCCTCGCTTTTGGGAAACGCTAAACAAACCTAAAGATCACCTATTTGGGTAAGTGCATTATCGGCTTTATAATCCAAAATCTTTTTAAAATATTTATGTATCGCAGGCGTATCGGCCTTTACCTTAATTTTAGAATGATCTTTATAGATAGAATATTCTTCAGCTTTGCCCTTATAAAGATGAAGTTTATAATAAGGAATAACCAGCGCGTAGGTTTCCAGTAAAGACCTAAACATCACGATAATTCCGTTGGGCCGCATTTCAACATTACAGGTATTGGCATTATTATCCAGAACCAATAAGTTATGAATATCAATACTGGTCTCGGTAATATGTAGTTTTGGAGACCCTGTGCCGTTTAATTTCATTCGCGCAAGCAGCGTAAAAGGCTTGCCAACTTCCTTATCAATTTTCTCTTTGGTTTTACTGCGGTTATAAGAGATATTTAATAACATAGCTTTTTGTTTAAAGATAAGTAAATTACTTCGGGACATGCTCATGAAGTAATAAGAAAAAATAATTTACAATTTCGAAACAAGTCTCGGTGCATTTAATCTCGATTATCGAGTAAATTATAGGCAAAAGCCTATTTTCTGTTATCTTTGCAGGGCTTAAAACAACAAATAAAAGTAAAAAATGAAACTCCAAAGTACCCTTTCTACCCACGTAAAAGATGCTGTTAAAAAGATCTATGATGTTGAAATTGATCACTTAGAATTTCAGCCTACGCGCAAGGATTTTGAAGGAGATATTACTTTGGTGACTTTCCCAATGCTGAAAACGCTCAAAACCAATCCTGTGAAATTGGGTGAAGAAATTGGAAATTATTTAACTGAAAATGTTGCTGAAGTTTCTGGATTTAATGTGGTGAAAGGCTTTTTGAACATTGTTTTAAGCGATGCTTATTTTCTAGATTTCTTCATTGAAATGAAAGATAGAAAAGATTTTGGGATACTTCCCGCCGCTGAAGATGCTAAAGGAATTATGGTTGAATATTCTTCGCCAAATACCAATAAACCTTTGCACTTAGGGCATATTAGGAATATACTTTTAGGATTTTCTGTTGCCGAAATTTTAAGTGCTGCCGGAAATAAAGCCTATAAGACCCAGATTATTAACGATCGTGGGATTCATATTTGTAAATCTATGCTGGCATGGGAGCGCTTCGGGAATGGAGAAACTCCCCAATCTGTGGGCATAAAAGGAGATAAACTGGTTGGGAATTACTACGTAAAGTTTGACCAGGAATACAAAAAGGAAATTTCCGAATTAATCGAAACCAAAGGAATTTCTGAAGAAGCCGCGAAAGCTGAAGCACCAATTTTGGTGGAAGCCAAGCAAATGTTGCTAAAATGGGAAGCCGGCGATCCAGAAGTGGTTGCACTTTGGGAAAAAATGAACCAATGGGTTTATGATGGCTTTGAAAAAACCTACGATGCTTTAGGCGTGGATTTCGACAAAAATTATTACGAAAGCGATACTTACCTGCTTGGGAAAGACGTGGTGAACCAGGGACTTGAAAAAGGTGTTTTTTATAAAAAAGAAGACGGTAGTGTTTGGATAGATCTTACCGATGAAGGCCTGGATGAAAAAATCGTTTTACGAAGCGATGGGACTGCTGTTTATATGACGCAGGATATTGGAACCGCTATTCAAAGGGTAAAGGATTTTGATATTAGTGGGATGGTTTATACCGTAGGAAACGAACAGGATTATCACTTTAAAGTTTTGTTTTTAATTCTGAAGAAACTCGGATTTGATTGGGCAGATTATCTATATCATTTAAGCTACGGAATGGTAGATTTACCTAGCGGAAAAATGAAAAGTAGGGAAGGAACCGTTGTAGATGCCGATGATCTTATTGCTGAAATGACCGAAACTGCCAGAAATATTTCTGAAGAATTAGGGAAATTAGACGGTTATACCGAAGTTGAAAAAGAAGAGCTCTACCGAATTATTGGTTTAGGGGCTTTGAAATATTATATTTTAAAAGTAGATCCTAAAAAACGAATTCTCTTTAATCCTGAAGAATCTGTAGATTTCCAGGGGAATACCGGTCCGTTTATTCAATATACTTACGCGAGAATTCAATCTATAATCAGGAAAGCCGATTTCGACTTTAAGAAACCGGTAGCCGATGGCTATGAATTTCACGAAAAAGAACGTTCGTTAATCAAGCAGCTTCAGTTATATCCTGAAACAATTCAGTTGGCGGCAGAAAATCATAGTCCGGCGTTGATTGCTAACTACACGTACGATCTGGTAAAAGAATTCAATTCATTTTATCAAAATGTAACTATCCTTGGTACTGAGGATATTACCGAAAAAATTTTAAGAGTGCAATTGGCCAATAGTGTTGGGAATGTTATAAAATCTTCTTTTGGCTTATTGGGAATCCAGGTGCCAGAAAGAATGTAGAAAGCCCCCCTTGTCCCCGAAAGGAGAATAAAAAGATAGATTAAATATTTAAAATGAGGTGAAATAAAAAGTTTTCACTTCAGGCTCAAATCATTAAATTTGCAATTCGTTGAAAAACGGAGAATAAAACCTCGGGATAAGTCCTGAAGGTTTAAATTGAAAAAAGTTTTCAAAATATCGGGGCGAGCCTCGGCAGAATTATACCCTTTATGGGAAATTAAACCATAGGAAAAATTATGTTTGATAGTTTAAGTGATAAGTTAGATAATGCCTTACACGTTTTAAAAGGCCACGGGCAAATTACCGAGGTAAACGTTGCCGAAACTTTAAAAGAAGTGAGACGTGCTTTGGTGGATGCCGATGTGAACTATAAAATTGCCAAAGACTTTACCAATACCGTAAAGGAAAAAGCGCTTGGTCAAGACGTTTTAACCGCTCTGAAACCAGGCCAGATGATGGTGAAATTGGTGAAGGATGAACTTACCCAGTTAATGGGTGGGGAAGCCGAAGGAATTAATCTTTCCGGAGATCCTTCTATTATTCTTATGTCTGGATTACAGGGTAGTGGTAAAACAACTTTCTCTGGAAAACTTGCTAATTTTCTAAAAACTAAAAAGACCAAAAAACCACTTTTGGTTGCTTGTGATGTTTATCGTCCTGCAGCGATCAACCAGTTACACGTAGTTGGTGAGCAGGTTGGCGTTGAGGTGTTTTCAGATGAAGGTAACCAGGATCCGGTTGCTATTTCTAAAGCTGCCATTGCACACGCTAAGCAAAATGGCCACAATGTGGTTATTATAGATACCGCGGGTCGTTTAGCTGTAGATGAGGCGATGATGACCGAGATATCCAATATCCACGAAGCAATCCAACCGCACGAGACTTTATTCGTGGTAGATTCTATGACGGGTCAGGATGCGGTGAATACAGCCAAAACTTTTAATGAAAGGTTGAATTTTGATGGGGTAATCCTTACAAAATTAGATGGTGATACTCGTGGTGGTGCGGCGATTTCCATTAAATCTGTAGTTAATAAGCCTATTAAATTTATTGGTACCGGTGAGAAAATGGACGCACTAGATGTGTTCTATCCAGACCGTATGGCCGATAGGATTCTTGGGATGGGAGATGTGGTGTCTCTTGTGGAACGTGCCCAGGAACAATATGATGAAGAGGAAGCAAGAAAACTTCAGAAGAAAATTGCCAAGAACCAGTTTGGTTTTGACGATTTCCTGAAACAATTACAGCAAATCAAGAAAATGGGGTCTATGAAAGACCTTATGGGAATGATTCCGGGAGCCGGAAAAATGCTGAAAGATGTAGATATTGATGATGATGCCTTTAAAGGAATTGAAGCAATAATTCACTCGATGACTCCCGAAGAAAGAAGCAATCCAAAAGTTATAAATTCCAGCCGAAAGAAACGAATTAGTAAAGGTTCGGGAACATCGGTACAGGAAGTTAACCAATTGTTGAAGCAATTCAACCAGATGGGTAAAATGATGAAGATGATGCAAGGTGGCGGCGGCCAGAAGATGATGCAAATGATGAAGGGAATGAAGTAAAAAGCCCCCTAACCCCCAAAGGGGGGAATTAATGAAAAACAAATCGCAACTCTCCTCCCCTTTGGGGAGGTCGGGAGGGGCTTATAGATTACTGATAATGATCATTTTAGACGGAAAAAAAACCAGCAACGATATTAAAGATGAGATTGCTGCTGAGGTTGAAAAGATTAAAAAAAGAGGTGAAAAAGTACCTCATTTAGCTGCAATTATCGTTGGGAACGACGGTGCCAGCTTAACCTATGTAAATGCAAAAGTAAAATCCTGTAAACGCGTAGGATTTCAATCTTCTCTATACAGATTACCAAATACGGTAAGCGAGTTGGAGTTACTTGACAAGATTGAAGAACTAAATCAGAATGATGATATAGACGGATTTATTGTTCAGCTTCCATTGCCTCCGCAAATTGATACGCAAAAAGTATTAAACGCCGTTGACCCCGATAAAGATGTAGATGGTTTTCATCCTACCAACTTTGGAAAAATGGCTTTGGATATGACGTCTTTTATTCCAGCTACTCCTTTTGGTATTTTAGAATTACTGGAGCGTTATGATATTCCTACCAAAGGAAAACATACCGTGGTTATTGGTAGAAGTTATATAGTGGGAAGACCTATGAGTATTTTAATGGGACGGAGTGGTTTCCCTGGAAACTCAACCGTAACTTTAACTCACGAATTCACCAAAAATATTACCCAAATAACTTCTCAGGCGGATATTATTATAATTGCCGTTGGAATTCCAGATTTTCTGAAGGCGGAAATGATTAAGGATGATGCAGTAATTATTGACGTTGGAATTACCAGGGTGCCAAATGATGAAGCGGAAAAAGGCTATGTAATTAAAGGTGATGTAGACTTTGATAATGTAAGTAAACGTGCCTCTTATATAACGCCTGTGCCTGGTGGAGTAGGACCAATGACGGTTTCAATGTTGCTTAAAAACACTTTGCTTGCTACAGAAAGACATAAGAAAAGAGCAAAAGAAAACAGTAAAGCCAGATCTGTTTAAGCAGGTTTTCAGTATAAAAAAAAGTCCTGTTAGATCTTACATTTAGTAGATTTAACAGGACTTTTTCATTGATTGGGATTCAGAAAAAAATAGAAACTAATCTTCTTCTAATTTCCAATCTAAATATTTATGAAGGTCAGTTTCAATAAATCTTAAGGTAATGGTCAGTAGCGCAAAATCATCTACATAACCAATTCCGGGCAGAAAATCGGGTACTATATCTAACGGATTAAGCACGTACAGGAGCACAAAAGCTATGGCGGCTATAGAAAACCACGGGATATCTTTGTAAACACCTTTTCGGTAATCTTTTAGCATCCCAAACATCACTTTTCCCAGCTCAGTATATTTTCTTAAAGCACCAGAATTATTAATTTTATCATCAATTTCTTTTTGATTTTTTACGGCAATATCAATATCGCCATCTTTAATTTGAGTAGCTCCTTTTTTTAGGTATTTCTCATCAATTTCTTCTTTCTTTTTACTAAACATATTCATAATTCTTCATTTTGTGGTTAGTAGTTATTTTTTAAAGTCGGTCGTGGGCATTTCCGTATTCCTTTTTATAAATTTTCAGAATTAATAAAAACAGGGAAATAAGCAAAGGCCCAAAAATTAATCCTATAAAACCAAACAGCTGTACTCCAACAATTACACCAAAAAGGGTGATTAGCGGATGCACAGCGGCGAGTCTATCCAGGATATAAAGTCTAATAATATTATCGGTAGAACCAACTACAACAAAGCCGTAGATTAGCATTGCAATGGCCTGCCAGTTATCGCCCTGGGCTATTAACAGTATTACTACCGGGAGAATACCAATTGCCGTACCTATAAAAGGAATCATAGATCCTATGGCGGTTATTACAAACCAAAAGAAAGGATCTGGTACACCAAAAATTAAGTATCCAATAAGTGCAATAATTCCCTGGAATATAGCCACCAGCGGAATACCCAATGCGTTAGATTTAACAAGTTGATCACTTTCTTGTGCAATTATCTCCAGGTTATCATTCCCAAGCGGGATATAAGAAATAAGAGAAGATTTCATAGACTCTCTTTTAACCAGCATATAGTAAAGCATAAAATACATAATACCAATAGCAATAAAGGCATTAAATGTGCCGCCTGCCAAACTTTGCAGGTTTCCAGACATCCAGTTTGTTACAGAAGAGGTATCTATAGACTCACTTAAACTATAACCTATATAGGTTTCAGCTTCGGTAAGTTGTTCTTTAACGGCCCTAATGACACGTTCAGAGTTTGCAACCGCTTTACTAATTTTAGAAGTAAGCATTACTACAATTAGTATAATAGGCACCAGGATACCTACAAAAGATCCCGCCATTAAGAGCGCTGCTGCTACCGGAGGTTTCCAACCCCTGGCCAGTAATTTTTTCATCCAATTGCGCAAAAGAACGTATAAAGTAATTGCCCCTAAAACCCCCGAGAGGTATGGGATAATTTCTTTAAAAATTAAAACCGTTAAAAAGATAATGAGCATTAGTACGAAAATTTGCCGTACCAGTGCCGGTTTTAATCTATCCATATTTTTGTGCTTGGTTGGTTATTTTGCAAATAGTTGTTCTTTATTTTTAAAGGCTTTGAATTCCAGTGCATTTCCGCTGGGATCTTTAAAAAACATTGTGGCTTGTTCCCCTACCTGGCCCTCAAAACGGATGTAAGGCTCAATTTCAAAATCAATATTTTTTGATCGTAATAAATTAGCAAATTCCTGAAATACTTCCCATTCCAGAACTACTCCAAAATGCGGTACAGGCACATCTTTACCATCTACAGGATTGCTATGTGCTTTTTCGGTTTCGTTAGCCGGTTTATAATGAATTACCAATTGGTGCCCGAAAAAATTAAAATCTACCCAATGATCACTGCTGCGGCCTTCGCCACAACCCAGGGTTTCTTTATAAAATTTCCTGGCTTTTTCTAAATTTGATACCGGGATTGCTAAATGAAACGGTTGTACCTTCATAAATCTTAATAGAATTACATTATTATACGCTATTAAAATTAACAAGTAATCTTAACATGCGGGCAAGCCACAGCGCTAATAATGTGTTAAGATTTAATCTTTACGAGGTCTTTTGCCAGATCGCAGTTTTGTTTTAGATTTTAAAGCAGAAGCTTTAAGACGGGAAGCTTCTTCTGTCTTGCTGGATTCGTCTACCATGTGGTTGATGGTATTAAGTTCTTCCTGGGTAAGGTCACGCCATTGCCCCACCGGGACGTCCAGGCTAACATTCATAATTCTAATGCGTTTAAGCGCGGTAACTTCATAACCTAAAAACTCACACATTCTACGAATTTGTCGGTTTAGTCCCTGGGTAAGTATAATTCTGAAATCATTCTTTCCTAATTTCTCTACTTCGCATTTTTTAGTGGTGGTTCCCAAAATAGGTACTCCATTGCCCATTCTTCTAATAAAATCTGGAGTAATGGGTTTATTGACTGAAACTATATATTCCTTCTCGTGGTTGTTCCTGGCGCGTAGAATCTTATTAACAATATCCCCATCGTTGGTAAGAAAAATAAGTCCTTCACTGGGTTTATCCAGTCTGCCAATAGGAAAAATTCTTTTCGGATAATTTATATAATCAATAATATTGTCTTTTTCCACACGGGTATCGGTGGTGCAAACAATGCCTACCGGTTTATTGAAGGCGATATAAACATTTGGTTCTTTTTTTTCTGCATCAGAAACCGTTTTCCCGTCTACTTTTACCACATCATCGGGACCAATTTTGGTGCCCATTTCGGGTACAGCTCCATTAATGGTCACCCGGCCCTGATCTATGAGTTTATCAGCCGCGCGGCGTGAGCAGTAACCTATTTCACTTAAGTATTTATTTATTCGGGTAAGCTTCTGTTCAGACATAAAAAAGATTGTGCTGCAAAGATACAAGAATTCGCCGCGAAACTAATTTTTTAAAAAATAATCAAGGTACAGGCAACCTTTTGTAACTTTCCTGCGTCTATGTAAATAGAAGGCCTTTTAATTAGAAAAATCGGGTGAAAGTAATTCAACTCTTTAAAAACGAAACTCAATTAATAAAGCGTGCGGCTAAAAAAGACCGTAAGGCGCAGCGCGAATTATATGAGTTGCATTCGGGAAAAATGCTTAGCGTTTGCCGGCAGTATATAAAGGATATGCACCACGCCGAAGAAGTTATGCTTAACGGATTTCTAAAAGTTTTCACCCACCTTAAAGATTTTGAATCCAAAGGAAGTTTTGAAGGCTGGATAAGAAAAATTATGGTGAGGGAATCAATTTCTTTTTTAAGATCACAAAAGAAAATTGTTTTTAGTAACGAAGAAATCGCAGACACTGGTTTTTCTGAAGAAATGAATACAGAGCTAAACGTGGCACATATTCAAAACCTCATAGACAATTTGCCGGAAGGCTACAGGATGGTTTTTGTTATGTATGCGGTAGAAGGATATAAGCACGCCGAGATTGCGAAAATGCTGAAGATAACCGAAGGGACTTCAAAATCGCAATTATCTAAAGCGAGAAAAATGTTGCAGGAGCAGTTAAATACACAAAACACATCGGATTATGGAATTAAATAAATTCGAAGAAAACACCAGGGAAATATTAGGAAAAAGGGAAATTAAGCCTTCTGCCCAAAGCTGGGAAAAGTTGGAGGCTAAATTAGATGCTGAAGCACACAAAACCTCTCCAACCCCCTGGAAATATATTGCCGCTGCAGTGGCAGTGCTATTAATTGCAGGAACTTTTATGTGGAATAACAATTTTTACGAAAGTCCGCAGGTTGTTGAAGAACCGGTAAACGAGATCATAAAAAAACCTGAAGTAAAACAAGAATTTACGCAAGAAAATAAGACACAAATAGCTTCTGAAGAAATTAAAAAGGAGGAAGAAATTTCAACTGAAAATAATACGAAAAATGATATTGTAGTAGTACCTGAAATTTCAGTAGAAGAAGAGAATGCTGAAACGCCAATTTTCGAAGAAAATAGATATAAAGAAGCTGTTGTTTTAGAGCCAATAAGCTTGGAACCTCCAATTTTAGAAGAAAAATTAATTCAATCTAAACTTGAAGAAGTGATTGCGGCCACTAGCAAAAATGATAAAATCTCTGAAGATGAAGTAGACGCGTTATTAGCCCAGGCGGCTTCAGAAATAAGTAGGGAAAGAGACAGGTCGCAATTTTACAATTCAAATAACGAGATTAGTGCCAATGCACTTTTGGCCGAAGTAGAAGACGAGATTTACCAATCTTTTAAAGCAAAAGTTTTTGAAGTTTTAAAAGAAGGATATCTCAAGGCTAAAACTGCGGTTGCCAATAGAAACTATTAATCATCAAAATCCCACCAACGGGTCATTCATCAAACATCAAAATCAATTATTATGAAAACACTTACTTTTTACGTCGCGCTTTTAGTATTTAGTTTTGCGCATCAGCAGGTTTCTGCCCAAGAAGTTGCTTCTGCAGAGACAGAAATATCTTCAGATGAGAAAGCCAGAGAATTTTTTGAAAAGCAAAAAGCTGAAATTATTGAAAAGGAGAAAACAAAACTAAAATACCAGATTGAGCGTATAAACGGCCAACTGGAAAGAAGTGAAATCACTAAAGAAGAAGCCGAAAAACAAAAGAAAGAATACGCTGAAAAGCACGCAAAAAATATTGAAAATAAAATAGCCATTTTGGAGAATGAAATGGAACTGAGGGATAGAAATGATTCTTCTGGAAATTATATTGCAATTGGCGGTAAGGGAAAAGTCTTGGATATTAATATTAATACAAAGAAGAAATACGATAAACGTACCACCAGTGATTTGGTAGTCGCTGCCGGTTTTAATAATGCCCTGGAAGAAGGCCAATCTCTCAACGATTCAGATTTTAAATTGGGAGGTAGCCGATTTTTTGAACTTGGTTGGGCGTGGAAAACACGGGTTTTTAAAGAAACAAACTGGTTGCGCATTCGTTACGGACTTTCTTTTCAATTTAATGGATTAAAACCTACCGATAATCGCATTTTTGTAGAAGATGGAGACGAAACTTACCTGCAGGAATTCGCATTAGATCTTGATAAATCTAAATTTAGAATGGACAACCTGGTAGTTCCGGTTCATTTTGAAATTGGTCCTTCTACAAAAACCGAAACCGAAGATCGGTTACATTTTTCTACCTATAAAATGCTGAAAATTGGATTTGGTGGTTATGCCGGTTTTAATATTGGGGAACGCCAAAAACTAAAGTATAAGGATGATGGCGATAAGGTGAAGGAGAAGCTTAAAAACAATTATAATACTAACGATTTGGTTTACGGATTGAGTGCTTACCTGGGCTGGGGTGGCGCCACGCTCTACGGGAAATACGATCTAAATCCAATTTTTCAGGACCCAAACTGGGAATTACACAACTTTTCTTTAGGACTTCGGTTTGATGTTGATTAGCCAATTTTAAATTGTAATTTTGTTTTGAATTTACAGACCCCATAGGTTTCCAAAACCTGTGGGGTCTAACCGCTTAAACAACATCAATTTGATCTCAAAATCCACTATAGACAATGTGTTTGAAACCGCCCGGGTAGAGGAGGTTATTGGTGATTTTGTTCAGCTAAAAAAGTCAGGATCTAATTTTAAGGGTTTAAGTCCGTTTAGTGATGAGCGAACGCCAAGTTTTATGGTTTCTCCCGTAAAACAGATCTGGAAGGATTTCTCAAGCGGAAAGGGTGGAAACGTCGTTGCTTTCCTTATGGAGCACGAACATTTCACCTATCCTGAAGCCATAAAATACCTCGCTAAAAAATACGGAATTGAGATCGAGGAAACCCAGCAAAGCAACGAGCAAAAACAGCAAGCCGATGAGCGGGAAAGCATGTATTTGGTTTCAGAATTTGCTAATAAACATTTTCAGAAAAACCTGCATAAAACCGATTTAGGGAAAGCTATTGGATTAAGCTATTTCAAGGAGCGTGGTTTCACTTTAGAAACCGTCAAAAAGTTTGAACTTGGCTATTCTTTAGACGAATGGGACGATTTTACTAAAGAAGCGCTCGCTGAGGCCTACAAATTGGAATACCTGGAAAAAACCGGACTTACCATTGTAAAAGGCGAAAAGCAGTTTGATCGATTTAAAGGAAGAGTGATGTTCCCTATTCATTCTATGTCTGGCAGGGTGTTAGGATTTGGAGGTAGAATTCTTACCAATGAAAAAAAGGCGGCAAAATACCTGAATTCACCCGAGAGTGATATTTACCATAAGAGTAAGGTTTTATACGGGATAAATTTTGCGAAACAAGCCATCGCCAAAGAAGATAATTGTTTTTTGGTTGAAGGTTATACCGATGTAATTCAGTTTCATCAAAGTGGGATTGAAAATGTAGTTTCTTCTTCAGGAACTGCATTAACTCCTGAACAAATTCGCTTAATTAACAGACTTACCAAAAATATTACTGTACTTTTTGATGGTGATGCCGCTGGAATAAGAGCTTCGCTCCGCGGAATAGACCTAATCCTGGAGCAGGGAATGAATGTGCGGGTTTGTACTTTCCCTGAAGGTGAGGATCCCGATAGTTTTGCAAAGAATAATTCAGATGAAGCTTTAGCTGAATATCTTCAAGAGAACGCACAGGATTTTATTAGTTATAAAGCTTCCTTACTAATGGAAGAAGCGAAGAAAGATCCGGTCAAGAAAGCAGAATTAATTCGGGATATAGTAAATAGTATTTCGAAGATTCCAGATACTATTCAGCAGGAAGTTTATTTACAGGAATGTTCCCGAATTATGGATATTTCTGAAAATGTATTGTTTTCCAGCCTTGCACAGCTCAATGCGAAAAGTGGAAGAACTTCTCCTCAACAACAGCAGAAAAAGAAATCTTTTGATGTAGTTAAAGAAGAACCGCAACCAAAGGCAGCTAAAGTAGACGAGCAATACGAGCTTGAGAAAAAAATTATTAGTCTGCTGCTTCAGTATGGAACTGTGGAGGAAGATTTTGAAGATCTGGTGCTTAAAGAAAAAGAAGACGGGGAGCTGGGTTTAGAAAAGGAAATACAAAGAACAAGAGTTTTTGAGAAAATATTTTTAGACCTGCAGGAAGATGAAATTGCTTTTACCAATCCTAAATTCAGGGATATTTATACTGAATTAATGGCTCGGCTAAATAGTGAAGAAAAATTTGAAGTTAAGAATTTTATTAATGATATAGATCCGGAGCAGGCTTCTGAGATCACTTCAATTTTAATGGAGGAAGAGCAATATAAATTGCATGAATGGGATCGGCAAAACATTTTTGTGAAAGCAAAAACCGAAACTATTTCAAGGCACGTTAGTGAAACCATCCTCTCGCTGCGCAGATTTTTAATAAATCAAAAAATAAACGAACTTTCAGAAAAGGTAAAAACTCCAGCTGAAGAGCAGGACACCCAACATGTTCTTGAAGACGTAAAAGATTATCTTAGTTTGAAGAAGGTTCTCTCAGAGAAGCTTAATCGCGTTATGTAGTATTTATTTGTAATAATCTTGATCTGGTAATAAGATCGGCAATATTGTCTACCTGTAATTTTTTAAGTAGCCTGGTTTTATAAGTACTTACCGTTTTTTCATTAATAGAAAGTGCCTCGGCAATGTCTTTATTTCGTTTTCCGGAAGCGATAAGGTTTAAAACTTCAGATTCGCGTGTAGAAAGTTTCTTAAATTTTGCGATTAAATTTCTTCCGGGAGACATCCCTGCGTTTAGTTTATCGGTAATTTTTTTGTTGAGATAAATTCCGCCTCTGGCTACCTGGTAAATGGCTTTTTCCAGTTCTTCTGGTTTTGCAAGTTTAGAAATATAACCTGCCGCTCCCGCTTTTATAGCGCTTAACGCATAAACTTCTTCAGGATGACCGGTACAAACGAGAATTTTTACTTTTGAATAATCGGTTTTAATGGTGCGAAGCGCGTTAATCCCGTTTATTTCGGGAAGGTCAATTTCTATAATTAAAACATCTGGTTGGCTTTCGCTTAAAAATCCGTACAGCTCCATCCCGCTATGTACGCTGCCTACTAACTCAAGCGCCGGGTTTTTTCTAAGGATACACCTGATACCCTCATGCACCACAGGGTGGTGATCTGCAATTAATACTGTACTCATAATAAAAGGTTGGTTAAAAAACACGCCGGGGTAGGACAAGCGCGTATATACTATTAAAAATAACCGATTTTCCCTCTACTTCCGTTTTTTGAGTACAATAATCGATAAAAAGATTACTTTTTAAGATTAACGGGAATATTGCACACCGGGATAGGTTTCATTTTGTGTAAATTAGCCCCATGCCTACTTTTATAAATTTTAAAAACTTCCTGTTTTCTTCCTTCAAAATCTTCAGCGGTTTTTCCGTTTTCGGCTTCTTTCATCGCCCATTCCAATTCGGGATAAGATGCGCCAATTTGATCTTCGTCGGTACGGCTGTCCCCAAAAAGTCCGTCTGTTGGTGCAGCATTTACAATTTCAGGAGTAACTCCTAAAAACTTAGCGATTTCAGTAACTTCAGTTTTCATAAGGTCGGCAATAGGGCTTAAGTCTACGCCGCCGTCTCCGTATTTTGTAAAAAATCCCACGCCAAAATCTTCTACTTTATTTCCGGTTCCTGCTACCAGGTAGCTATGTAGGCCGGCAAAATAATATAAAGTAGACATTCTTAATCTTGCCCGGGTATTTGCTAATGTGAGATCTAAAGTATCTGAAGCTTCAACCTGTGGAGCCGCTTTTTTAAATTCATCAAAAACCGGAGTTAGATCAACTTCCAGGTTGGTAACATTAGCATAATGTTGCTTTAACCAGTCTATATGCTTTTGGGCCCTGGTCACCTGGTCTGTATGTTGGTGAATAGGCATTTCTACACAAAGTGTACGCAAACCAGTTTTGGCGCAAAGTGCTGAGGTTACTGCCGAGTCAATTCCACCGCTTATTCCAAGCACAAAACCGTTCATTCCGGCATTTGTAGCGTATTCCTTTAACCAGTTAACTATGTGATCTACCACTTTTTCAGTTTGCATAATTTTGGGTGATTAAGTTTGTAAATAATACCTTTGCACACAAATCTACTATTTAAACATAATTATTAAAAGGGCAGGGCGTTAAAGCCTTCATAAAGAATGCCTATGTATAAGAAAATAATTTTCTTGCTTTGTACAATTGTTTTTGTTTCCTGTAATGAGGATGCTAAAATTGAAAAAGAGATTGCAAAAGTGCCGGTAGATTTTGAAGTGGTTCGTTTTGACAGGCAATTTGCCGAAGCCACGCCGCAAAAACTTATGGATTTAAAACAGGAATATCCGTTCTTATTCCCACAGCAGTTTTCAGATAGCGTTTGGATTTATAAACTTACCGATACCATTCAGCAGGAAATAGATGCCGAAGTAGCTAAGGCTTTTCCTTCTTTTGAAAATCAAAAGGCCGAAATTCACAGTCTTTTTCAGCATATAAAATATTATTTCCCCGAGTTTGAGGCGCCAAAAGTATTTACGCTAACCTCTGAAGTGGATTATAAAAACAAGGTGATTCTTCAGGATGATTATTTATTTATTTCACTGGATACTTATTTAGGGGAAGAGCATCATTTTTATATTGGGATCCAGGATTTTTTAAAAAAGAATTTTAGAAAAGACCAGATAATCCCGGATGTTGCCAATGCGTATGCCGAAAAATATGTAGAAAGGCCGCGTTCCAGAACTTTTCTTGCCCATATGGTATATTATGGCAAGTTATTGTATTTAAAAGATAAGTTTATTCCTGAAGTAACTGATGCTGAAAAAATAGGATATACTGAAGAAGAGCTCAATTGGGCCCAAAAGAATGAAGCGCAAATGTGGCGGTATTTTGTAGAAAATGAATTGTTTTTTGATACCGATACCGAACTTTATTCGCGGTTTCTATATCCTGCACCTTTTTCAAAATTCTACCTGCAACTTGATGCCGAATCTCCCGACAGACTTGGCCAGTATATTGGCTGGCAGATTGTGCGTAGTTATATGAAAAAAACCGATGCATCTTTAGAAGAAATGATAAAAACCGATGCCGAAACGATATTTAATAAAGCGAATTTTAAACCAAGAAAGTAATGTCAGAATTTAAAAAATCAGAAATAAACATAGAAGTAGTTACCGATGAAAATCGTGTGCCGGAAGGAATTACCTGGAGTGCCGAAGATGGCAACGTTTATAAAGAAGAAGCCAAAGCTTTAATGCTTTCGGTTTGGGACAGCAAATCGCAGGAAACACTGCGTATAGATCTTTGGACCAAAGATATGCCGGTAGACGAAATGAAGAAATTCTTTCATCAAACCCTGGTTTCTATGAGTGATACTTTTAACCGTGCCACCCAGGATGAAAAAATGACTGCTACAATGAAAGATTTTTGCGATTATTTTGCTGAAAAGCTTGAAATCACTCAAAAGTAAACTACCTTGAAGCAAGTTTATGAAGTATATAGAAATAATACTTCCGTGACGGTGCATTAAATCTGGATTACCGAGTGGAAAAACTCATTTTTGTATATAACGCGTATTCCGGTACCCGCCACGTGGTGCTGGATGCGCTGCATAAATTAATTAGGCCTAATACTTATGCCTGCAGTATTTGCAAAGTTACCCACGGCATTTTATCGGAAAATTCAAGGTGGAAAAATTATAGGCTGGCTTCAGAAGTAAAAATGGAGTTTTTGCATATAGACGAATTTCAGAAGCGATATGCTTCAAAATTCGGGTATAAATACACGTTTCCTATAGTTTTGTGGGAAGATGAAGGCGAAATGGGAATATTTATTTCTACTGAAGAGTTAGAAAGAATTCAAAATGAGGAAGACCTAATTAATTTGGTTGAAGAAAAACTTTAATTGATTATTTGGGAGAATTAGAAGAATTTAACTCGGTATTTATTGCTTCAATATAATCTAAAATCTCATCCTGTCCCAATTTTGAGGTAGCAGAGCTTACAAAGAATTCAGGCATCTCTTCCCATACTTCCAGCATTTTATCCTGGTAATTATTAATGTTTCTTTCCAGGGCTTTGGGCTTCATTTTATCGGCTTTGGTAAAAATTATACAGAAGGGAACGTTGTGTTCGCCAAGCCACTGCATAAATTCCATATCTATAGGTTGAGGTTCGTGCCTGCTGTCTATAAGTACAAAAGCACATATCATTTGCGCTCGATCCTCAAAATATTTGGTGATGAATTTCTGAAAAGTCCTTTTAGTAGATTTTGAAACCTTTGCATAACCATAACCAGGTAAATCTACAAGGTGCCAGTTCTTATTGATCAAAAAATGATTAATAAGTTGTGTTTTCCCGGGTTTTGCCGAGGTTTTAGCAAGTGCTTTCCTGCCGGTAAGCATATTTATCAAAGAAGATTTACCAACGTTACTGCGGCCAATAAAAGCGTATTCGGGCAGTTTGCTATCAGGGCATTGATTTACCCGCGTATTGCTCACCACAAATTCAGCCGACTTAATTTTCATCTTAAAATGTTTAAAAGTAATATTTGAAAGAGACCTAAAAAGAAGCTTTAAATCTTTAAACTTTCTTATTTAAAATTCCGTTTTTTCAGCCAGGCGTGAAGCAATTCATTAAAAACAATTGGGTGTTCCATCATTGCAGCGTGGCCGCATTTATCTACCCAGTACAGATCGGCATCGGGAAGTAAACGCTGAAAGTCTTCAGCAACTTCGGGCGGAGTAACATTATCGTCTTTTCCCCAAATTATACAGGTTGGGGTTTTCATTTTTGGTAAATCTTTGGCCATATTGTGTCTTATGGCGCTTTTTGCAATAGCAAGGGTTTTTACCAATTTGTTACGATCGCTTACCGTTTCGTAAACCTCGTCTACCACTTCTTTTGTTGCAACTTCAGGATCGTAAAAAACATCCTGTGCTTTTTTCTTTATAAATTCGTAATCACCACGGCGCGGATAGCTCTCACCCATAGAATTTTCATAAAGTCCCGAGCTCCCGGTAATTACCAGCCCTTTAACTATCTCAGGATATAATTTAGTAGCCAGTAGAGCAATATGCCCGCCAAGAGAGTTTCCCAACAGGATTACTTTATCGTAACCTTTATAATCTACAAATTCTTTTAAATATTTAGCAAAAGTCTGTACGCTGGTTTTAAGTAGCGACATGGAATAGAGGGGTAGTTCTGGAATTACCACTTTATAACCATGCTTCGGAAAATACTCTGTAACCCCATCAAAGTTACTTAAACCGCCCATAAGTCCGTGTAAAATAACTATCGGGGTTCCTTCTCCTTGCTCCAGGTACGTAAACTTTCCCTCTTGCCTTAAATTATTCTTCATTGATTGGCTTTGCGGTTAGCAATCGCAAATATAGCGATTTCATTACAAGTATAATCATTTTTGAGAAATAGCAAAGCCATTTAAGAAATGCATTTCTGCCTCAAAAATTAAATTTTTTAACACTAAAAGCACAATAAAAACCAAGCCTCTGAAACCTAAACAAATAGCGCTATTTGATAGTCTTTCAGCTAAATACAGTGGAGAAACTTATCAACAAAGTGGTAGAAAGTGGTAAAATGTGGTAAAATTTTCAATATATTTGACTCTATAAAGTATAGAAGTGGTAAACCTCATAGGAACATACGAATGTAAAGCAGATGCCAAGGGCCGGTTAATGGTCCCTTCGGCGTTAAGAAAGCAGCTTGCGCCTATGTTGCAGGATGGTTTTGTGCTAAAACGTTCGGTTTTTCAGTCTTGCTTGGAGTTATATCCAATGCAGGAATGGAATGTTTTAATGCAAAAAATTAACGGGCTAAACCGCTTCAAAAAGAAGAATAACGATTTTATTAGAAAATTTCAGGCTGGTGTGAAGATGGTGGAGGTAGATTCAAATGGAAGACTTTTAATTCCGAAAGATCTTGTGGCTTTTGCCGGGATTAGCAAAGAGATCGTGCTTTCTTCAGCAGTAAATATTATAGAGATCTGGGATAAAGATAAATACGAAAACACCATTGATGAAACTTCAGACGATTTTGCTGAATTGGCTGAAGAAGTAATGGGAAACGATGATTTAGATGCAATATCATAATCCGGTTTTATTAAAAGAATCTGTAGACGGTCTTAATATTAAAGAAGATGGCGTGTATGTGGATGTTACGTTTGGTGGCGGTGGTCATTCCAGAGAAATTCTAAACAGGCTCGGGCCAAAAGGAAAACTTTTTGCGTTCGATCAGGATAAGGATGCGCTGGAAAATAAAATTGAAGATCCGCGATTTATACTTATTCACGAAAACTTCAGGTTTATTAAAAGGTTTTTGAGGTTTTATGGAATAAAAAAAGTTGATGGAATTTTAGGTGATTTTGGAGTTTCCTCTCATCAGTTTAATGAAGCTGAAAGAGGTTTTTCTACGCGTTTTGATGCGCGTCTTGATATGAGAATGAACCAGGGAAGCAATTTAAGTGCTTTTGAGGTAATCAATGAATATACTGAAGAACAGCTTAAAAAGCTGTTTTATGATTATGCCGATTTAAAAAATGCGCCAAAGCTGGCGAATTTGATTGTTGAAGCAAGAAAAGAAAAAGCTATAGAAAGTAGTGAACAATTAAATGATTTGCTGAAACCGCACCTTTTTAAAGGAAAAGAAAATAAGATTCTGGCGCAGATCTACCAGGCAATTCGTATAGAAGTAAACCAGGAAATTGAAGCTTTAAAAGAGTTTTTGAAGCAAACCGAAGAGCTGGTGGTGAAAAATGGGAGAATTAGTCTTATTTCTTACCACTCACTGGAAGATAGATTGGTGAAGCGATATATAAGAAGCGGATTGTTTGAAGGTGAACCCGAAAAAGATTTCTACGGAAATATTTCAGTTCCCTTTAAAAAAGTGGGCGGACTTATAGTGCCTTCGGCGGAAGAAATTAAGGAGAATAACAGGGCAAGAAGTGCCAAGCTAAGAGTAGCTAAGAAATTATAGTTTTTTGAAACTTTATGAAAAAGGGTTTTTACAACATACTACGGGCTAATTTTCTTATTAGCAGGGATGCGGTAAACAACTGGCGCTTTATAGTTTTTTGTACGCTGCTCGCTATTATTATGATTGCGAGTTCGCACAGTGCAGAAAGGAAGGTGCATAAAATTGCAAAACTTCATACAGAAGTAAGAGAATTAAAAAGTGAGTTTGTAGATCGCCGTTCAGCGCTTATGCGTATTAAAATGGAATCTACAATTACGCAAAAAATGAAAGATAGAGGTATTCTACCTTCCGAGAATCCTCCTTATAAAATAAAAGTGAATATAAAGGAGTAAATGGCTACATCTGAAAAAGGCATATTGAATAGATTATACGTGGTTGCGGCCTGTATGTTCATTTTCGCTGTGGGGGTGGGCGTGAAGCTGCTGGATATTCAGTTTGTAGAAGGAGATCATTACCGCAACCTGGCAGAAGAGCGCACGGTAAGAAGTTTTAAAATTCCCGCCAGCCGTGGAAATCTTTATGATGCCAAAGGCAATCTTTTAGCAACTTCAGTTCCTAAATACGATATCCGGTTTGATGCGGTTACCGTTTCAGATAAAAATTTCCAGGAAAATATAGTGCCTCTTTCCAATAGCCTAACCGAGATGTTTGGGAAATCTGCAGCATATTGGTCTCAATATTTAAGACAGGCAAGAGCTAACGGCCAGCGTTATTTAACTATTGCAAAAAATCTTGGCTATTCAGAATATATGAAAGTGAAAAGCTTTCCTATGTTCAATTTGGGAACTTACCGAGGTGGAATGATTGTAGAGCAAAGAACAGTTCGGGAGCATCCACTTGGAAAAATGGGAGAGCGTACGGTTGGTTACGAACGCCAGGATGAGAATGGCTATTTTACCCGTGTAGGACTGGAAGGTGCTTTTAGTTCTTATTTAAGAGGAACAGATGGCCGTAGATTAAAACAAAAAATTGCCAAAGGCCAGTGGAAACCTATAAGTGATAATAATGAGGTAGAGCCTAAAGATGGTTATGATGTGATCTCTACTATAGATGTGAATATTCAGGATATTGCGCACCACGCTTTACTGAAGCAACTTGAATATTTTGAAGCAGATCACGGTACTGTAGTGGTTATGGAAACCAAAACCGGTGAGATCAAAGCAATGTCTAATCTTGGTCGGACTGAAACAGGGACTTATTTTGAAAAAAGAAATTATGCGGTTTACGAGTCGCACGAGCCAGGCTCTACATTTAAGCTAATGGCCATGACCGCCGCTTTAGAAGATGGCGTGATAGATACCAGCTCGGTTATAGATACTGAAAATGGTGTGGTACGATATTATGGAAGGCCGGTAAGGGATTCGCGTCACGGTGGCTATGGAAAGATATCTGCGGCCAAGGCATTTGAGGTTTCTTCCAATACAGCATTCACTAAAATTATTACTGAAGGTTATAAAGACAATCCGGCCAAATTTGTAGATAAGTTATACGATATGGGCTTAAATAGTAAAATTGGCCTGGATATAAAAGGAGAAGGATCGCCTAGAATTCCTCATCCTAAAGATAAAAACTGGAATGGTTTAAGCCTCCCCTGGATGGCCTTTGGCTATGGAGTTTCCATTACACCTTTGCAAACTCTGAACTTTTACAATGCTATTGCCAATAATGGGGAAATGGTAAAGCCGCGGTTTATTAAAGAGGTAAAAGAGTGGGACAAAAGTATTTTAAAGGTTGAACGTGAGGTGATGAATCCTAGAATTTGTTCTCCCGAAACTGCTAAAAAACTTCAAAAAATGATGCAGCAAACTGTAGAAAAAGGTACAGCTGCAAATATTTATACGCCAAACTTTTCTATGGCCGGAAAAACAGGAACCTGTCAGGTAGAATACTGGATTGAACCGGGAAGATATATCTCTTCTTTCGCGGGATATTTTCCAGCTGAAGATCCTAAATATTCCTGTATTGTGATTATTCATAAACCGAAAAGGAGTAAAGGATATTATGGAAATATCGTTGCCGCACCGGTTTTTAAACAAATCGCCCAAAAGATTTATACCGATACCCCGGTAATGGATACCCTGCCTTCCCTCGATATTCAGAATGATAAAGTGACAGACGATTTTGATGCATATTTTGCGAAAATTGATAATGAGAAAATAGTAATGCCAGATGTGACCGGGATGCCGGCTATGGATGCTGTTTCGCTTTTAGAAAACCTTGGTTTAAAAGTCAATTTCAATGGTACCGGAAAAGTTAACGGACAATCAATTACGGCAGGGCAGAAAATAAAAACTAATCAACAAGTAAATTTAAATATAGGTTGAGAGTCTTAAAAGACATATTATATAAAGTACAGATCGATGCCGTGGTTGGAAATACTTCGGTAACTATAAATAAGCTTCAGTTTGATTCAAGAAAGGTTGAATTAAACGATGCTTTTGTAGCTATTCGGGGTAGTATCTCAGATGGGCATAACTTCATTGAGCAGGCTATAAATCAGGGCGCACTCGCGGTTATTTGTGAAGAATTTCCGAAGGAAATTGTAAATGGAATAACCTATATAAAAGTAGAAAATGCCCAACAGGCTTTAGCTTTTATGGCTGCAAATTATTACGATAATCCTTCAGAAAAATTAAAACTTGTAGGTGTTACCGGGACCAACGGAAAAACTACGATTGCTACACTTTTATATAATTTATTTACAAAAGCAGGTTTTAAAGTCGGTTTACTCTCTACGGTAAAAGTAATGGTTGCTGAAAACACTTATGATGCAGTGAGAACCACTCCAGATTCTATTACCATCAATAAGTATTTAAAGCAGATGAATGATGAAGGTGTGGAGTTTTGCTTTATGGAAGTGAGCTCGCACGGGATAGATCAGCATAGAACCACCGCCCTGGAATTTGCCGGCGGAATTTTCACCAATCTTAGCCACGATCATTTAGATTATCACAGCAGTTTCGCTGAATACCGCGATGTAAAAAAGCGGTTTTTCGATGAATTACCGGCTTCAGCATTTGCGCTAACCAATACCGATGATAAGAATGGACAGATAATGCTTCAGAATACTAGAGCTCAAAAATATACTTACGCCCTAAAATCTTACGCCGATTATAAAGCGCAAATTCTTGAAAATTCTTTCACTGGATTATTGCTGAAAGTAAACGACCAGGAATTATGGACACGCCTCATAGGAAGCTTCAACGCTTACAATGTTTTGGCTATTTATGCTACGGCAGAACTTTTAGGCCTTGAAAATCTGGAAAGTTTAAAGATTATTAGTGAGTTAAATTCGGTTAGTGGAAGGTTTCAATATATCATTTCAAAAGAAGAGAAAATTACGGCGATCGTAGATTACGCCCACACGCCAGATGCTTTAAAAAATGTTCTGGAAACCATAAATAGCATTCGTACAAAAAACGAGGAGCTTATTACGGTTGTAGGCTGCGGCGGAGATCGCGATAAATCTAAAAGGCCAAAAATGGGTCATATTGCTTCGGCTTTAAGTACTAAAGTGATATTTACCAGTGATAACCCGAGAACTGAAGATCCCGATAAAATTATTGAGGATGTAGAAGCCGGGGTTGAACCGCAGAATTTTAAGAAAATTATGTCGGTAACCAATAGAAAACAGGCAATTAAAACTGCCTGCCAAATGGCCGGTGAAAACGACATTATTTTAATCGCAGGTAAGGGTCACGAGACCTATCAGGAGGTAAATGGAGAGCGTAAAGATTTCGATGACCTTAAGATAGTGACCGAATTTTTGAAACAATTAAATAAGTAAGCCCACTTTTTCCACTGGAAGAATAACCAGAAAATATGTTATACTATTTATTTCAATATTTAGATGCAGAATACCAGGTGCCCGGGGCGCGCTTGTTTGAGTACATTTCCTTTAGATCGGCGATGGCTATAATCCTTTCTTTGGCTATTTCTACGATCTACGGAAAAAGAATAATCAATTATTTACAGGCAAAACAGGTTGGGGAAAGTGTACGAGATTTAGGACTTAGAGGACAAAGCGAAAAAGCGGGTACACCAACTATGGGCGGGGTTATTATAATCTTCGCCACGCTAATTCCTGTTTTACTCTTTGCTAAATTGGAGAATATTTATGTAATCCTGCTTATAGTAACCACCCTTTGGATGGGAGCTATAGGTTTTATAGACGATTACATTAAAACATTTAAAAAGGATAAAGAAGGCCTGCAGGGGAAATTTAAAATCCTGGGGCAGGTTGGCCTGGGAATAATTGTAGGTGGCACTTTGTATCTGCATCCGGGAGTTACCGTAAAAGAAGAAACAAATGAGCCGGCGCCAGAGCAACAAGAGCTGGTAGATAGCTTTCAGAATATTAGGGAAATGGGCCCGGAAATTAAAACTACCACTACCACAATTCCTTTTGTGAAAAATAACGAGTTCGATTATTCCAGCTTGATTAGTTGGATAAATCCTGCTTTGGCAAATTATGCCTGGTTAATCTTTATTCCAATCGTAATATTTATTGTGACTGCAGTTTCCAATGGCGCCAATTTGACCGATGGAATAGATGGTCTCGCCGCTGGTTCTTCGGCAATAATTGTGCTCACGCTTGGGATATTTGCCTGGGTTTCGGGTAACATAATTTTTTCAGATTATCTCAATATAATGTACATCCCGCGATCTGGTGAGATGACGATTTTTATAAGTGCTTTTGCGGGTGCTTTGGTCGGATTTTTATGGTACAACACTTATCCTGCACAGGTTTTTATGGGCGATACTGGTAGTTTAACTATTGGTGGAATTATAGCCGTACTCGCAATTGCCACAAGAAAAGAATTATTGATCCCCATTTTATGCGGAATCTTTTTAATGGAAAACCTATCGGTGGTTATGCAGGTAGCCTGGTTTAAGATTACCAAAAGAAAATATGGCGAAGGCCGAAGAATTTTCCTGATGTCTCCTTTACATCATCATTATCAGAAAAAAGGATACCACGAAAGTAAAATAGTAGTGCGCTTTTGGATTATTGGAATTTTTCTGGCCATTGTAACTATAATCACGCTAAAAGTAAGATAAGAAATAGTGAAAACTGAAACTCAAAATACTAACAATTCCGGTAAAAAACTGGTGATCCTTGGCGGCGGCGAAAGCGGTGCTGGGACTGCTATTTTAGGCGTGAAGGAAGGTTTTAAGGTTTTTGTTTCAGATAAAGGAAAAATAAAAGAAAAATATAAATCGGTTTTTGAAGAATTGAAGATCGATTGGGAAGAGGAAATTCATACTGAAGCTAAGATTTTAGATGCCGATGTAGTGATGAAAAGTCCCGGAATCCCGGAAACTGTTTCAATTGTAAAACAATTAGTAGAGAAAGGTATTCCGGTGATTTCAGAAATTGAATTTGCTGCCGCTTTTACTTCAGCAAAAATTATTGGGATTACAGGCAGCAACGGGAAAACCACCACTACAAAATTTGTGCACCATATTTTAAAAAATGCAGGCGTAAATGTGGGAATGGCAGGGAATGTAGGCGACAGCTTTGCAAAACAGGTCGCTGAAACAAATCCCGACTGGTTTGTGCTGGAATTAAGCAGTTTTCAATTAGACGGGATTAAAGAATTTAGGCCTGATATTTCGGTGTTAACCAATATCACGCCCGATCATTTAGATCGTTATGAACATAAACTGGAGAATTACGTTTTTTCAAAATTCAGGATTGCCGAAAATCAAACTAAAGATGATTTTTTTATCTACGATTTAGACGATGAAATTATCACAAACTGGTTGGATAGACACCCGGTAAAAGCGCAAAAATTACCGTTTTCCCTTCAGCAAAAAGTAGAAAATGGCTCATACATAGAGAACGAAAATATTATAGTTAATATAAAAAACAAACAATTTAATATGCCAACAACAAAATTAGGTTTACAGGGTAAACACAATACTAAAAATGCGATGGCTGCGGCCACTGTTTCCCAATTATTGCGAATTAGAAAAGAAACTATTCGTGAAAGTATGGAGAGTTTTCAGGGGGTAGAACACCGCCTGGAAAAAGTGCTGAAAATTAATAATGTTCAGTATATAAACGATTCTAAAGCAACTAATGTAAACGCAACTTTTTATGCTTTGGAAAGTATGGAAAGTGAAACCGTTTGGATTGTTGGAGGAGTAGATAAAGGAAATGTTTACGACGATCTTCTACCACTGGTAAATGAAAAAGTAAAAGCAATTATTTGCCTGGGAGTAGATAACCAAAAGCTAATGCAAAACTTTGGGAATTGTGTAGATACAATTGTTGAAACAGAATCTATGAAAGAAGCTGTAAGAATGGCTTATAGTCTCGCTGAAAGAGGAGATTCGGTTTTACTTTCTCCTGCCTGTGCAAGTTTTGACCTTTTTGAAAATTACGAAGACAGAGGACGTCAGTTTAAAGATGCCGTTAGAGATCTATAAAAAGAGCTTAGATCCTGAAACAAGTTCAGGATGAGGTTCGATAAAAGGAAATTAAAGAATTAAATGAGCAACATTTTTTCAAATCTTAAAGGCGATAAGGTTATCTGGGCTACGGCCGGGCTGTTGGCAATATTTTCATTTTTGCCGGTTTACAGTTCCAGTAGTAATCTTGCGTATTTATATGGAGATGGCAGCACTTTCCAGTATGTGGTGGTGCATTTCTTCCATTTGCTTTTAGGTTTTTGTTTGCTCTTTGCTGTACATAAAATTCCCTATCATTATTTCCGGGGGCTTTCCATCTTATTTTTGCCGGTTGTAATTGTGTTGTTAATTTATACGGTTGCCCAGGGAACAATGATAGACGGTGCTTATGCGAGTAGATGGATCCAAATTCCGGGCTTAGGGGTTTCGTTTCAGTCATCTACGTTGGCATCGGTAGTTTTAATGATTTATGTGGCGCGTTACCTCTCTAAAAAAACCAATGAGAATCTCACTTTTAAAGAGTCAATTTTACCGCTTTGGTTGCCTGTAGGAGTGGTATTATCCTTAATTTTGCCGGCCAATTTCTCCACAACTGCCATCGTTTTTTCTATGGTGCTGGTGTTGATGTTTTTAGGAGGATATCCAATAAAATACCTTGGAATTATTGTAGCGGCAGGTTTGATTTTGTTGACTATGTTTATTCTTACGGCTAAAGCTTTTCCGGGGCTTTTACCAAATAGGGTAGATACATGGGCAAGCCGAATTGAAAGTTTTTCTAACGATGAAGATACCGAAGCCGATTACCAGATTGAAAAAGCAAAAATTGCCATAGCCACTGGCGGAGTTGCAGGGACAGGAATTGGTAAAAGTGTGCAAAGAAATTTTTTACCTCAATCTTCTTCAGATTTTATCTACGCGATAATTGTTGAAGAAATGGGCTTAATAGGTGCCTTCGGAGTAATGTTGGCGTATTTGCTATTGCTTTTCCGGATTGTGATCGTAGCTACCAAGGCTAATACGATTTTTGGAAAACTACTGGTTATGGGAGTTGGTTTACCAATAATTTTCCAGGCATTGATAAATATGGGAGTTGCGGTAGAGTTATTTCCGGTTACAGGACAAACTTTGCCTTTAATAAGTAGCGGGGGAACTTCCATTTGGATGACCTGTATGGCACTTGGAATTATTTTAAGTGTAAGCGCCAAACGTGAGGAAATGAAAGAACGGGAAGAAGCTGAAAAGGAACTGGATAATGAAAATCCACTAGATATTTTAAGCGAAGCTATATAACCAGCATGATGCTGGACGAAAGAAATTGCGAAAGATATAAATGTAATTAAGTTCCAAAAATAGGGATGGAAATTTAAAAAAATGAAAAAGGATTTACGTGTAATATTATCTGGAGGCGGCACAGGCGGGCATATTTACCCGGCCATTGCTATTGCCCACGAGATAAAAACACGTTATCCTGAAGCCGAAATATTGTTTGTTGGTGCCAGTGACAGGATGGAAATGGAGAAAGTACCACAAGCCGGTTACAAAATAGAAGGTCTTTGGATTAGTGGAATTCAGCGAAAGTTAACGATGAGCAATCTAATGTTTCCGTTTAAGCTGTTAAGCAGTTTGGCGAAATCCAGAAGAATAATTAGGGAATTTAAACCAGATGTGGTGATTGGAACGGGCGGCTTTGCTAGCGGGCCATTACTAAAAGTGGCAAACTCGAATGGCATTCCAACTCTTATTCAAGAGCAGAATTCTTTTCCAGGAATAACCAATAAACTTTTGGCAAAACAGGCCGATAAGATTTGTGCCGCTTATGAAGAGGTTAAAAGATTTTTTCCTGCTGAAAAAACTGTAATTACCGGTAACCCGGTTAGACAGGATTTATTGAAAATTGACGAAAACAGGGAAAAAGCTCTTGCACATTTTGGTCTTGAAAAAGACAAGAAAGTAGTGCTGGTTTTAGGTGGGAGCCTTGGCGCAAGAAGAATAAATCAATTGGTGGAAGCCAATTTAGAAAGATTTAAAGAAGAAAATATTCAGCTTATCTGGCAAACCGGGAAGCTGTATTTCGAAGAATATAAAAAGTACAATTCAGGTTTGGTGCAAACGCATTTATTTCTGAATGAAATGAATTTGGCTTATGGCGCTGCAGATGTTATTATTTCAAGAGCTGGAGCGGGCACGGTTTCAGAATTAAGTATTGTGGGAAAACCGGTGCTTTTTGTTCCGTCCCCAAATGTAGCTGAAGACCACCAGGCCAAGAATGCAATGGCGGTAGTAAAGAAAAATGCCGCGATGATGTTGAAGGAAAATGAACTGGATGAAAAATTTGAGACCGAGTTTTTCGCATTAATGGCTTCCGAAGAGAAGCAAGAAGAACTGGGAGAAAATATTAAAAAACTGGCTTTGCCAAATGCAACCGCAAGGATTGTAGACGAAGTAGAGAAATTGATTAAGAAGTAAGCAAATCAGATTCTGAAATAATCCCGAAAGATTGGGACAGAATGACGTGAGATTAAAATATAAATGCAGGATTTAAACCACATACGAAACATTTATTTTATCGGTATTGGCGGTATTGGGATGAGTGCGTTGGCGCGTTACTTTAAATTCTTGGGAAAAAATGTGGCCGGTTACGATAAAACTTCAACTTCACTTACCAGAACGCTGGAAGCTGAAGATATTGTTGTGGTTTATGATGAAAAAATGAAGTTGGTTCCAGCTGAATTTACAGATAAAGAAAATACGCTGGTTGTCTACACACCCGCGGTTCCTGCCGGTCACGAACAACTGGTTTACTTTAAGAATAATGATTTCAACCTAAAGAAAAGAGCCTCTGTGCTCGGATTAATTTCTAAAGGAAAAACCACTTTAGCGGTAGCTGGAACTCACGGTAAAACTACCACTACGGCAATTTTAGGGCATTTGCTTAAAGAAACCAATGCGAAAGTAACCGGATTCTTAGGTGGAATTAGTGAAGATATTCAAAGCAATTTAATCCTAAAAGGTGACGAAGTTATTGTAGTTGAAGCCGATGAATTTGATCGCTCATTTCTTCATCTTTCACCAAATATTGCAGCGGTAACCTCTATGGATGCCGATCATTTAGATATTTATGGCAAAAAAGAAGAGCTGGAAGATACCTTTAGGCAATTCGCAAAGCTAGTTCCTCAAAATGGAACTTTATTGGTGAAAAATGGCTTGCCGCTGGATGGAATTACTTTTGGAATAGAAGACAATGCCGATTATTCGGCTCAAAATATAAAGATCGAAAATGGAACGTATCATTTTGATCTAAAAACTCCTAACGGAGTTATTGAAGATTTTAAGTTTAATCTACCCGGCAAACACAATTTGCTAAATGCTATAACCGCCCTGGCGATGGCTATCCAATATGGATCCCCAATCCCCAGGCTATCCAGGGCGTTATATAGTTTTAAAGGTGTTAAACGTAGATTTTCTTATAAAATTAAGTCAGATAAGTTGGTGCTTATAGACGATTATGCACACCATCCGGCAGAGATCGCTGCGGTGAACCAGGCCATAAGGGAAATGCATCCCGGGAAGAAGGTTTTGGCAGTTTTTCAGCCGCATTTGTTCAGCAGAACGAAAGATTTTGTTGATGATTTTGCTGAAAGTCTGTCTTTATTTGATGAGTTGATGTTGCTGGATATTTATCCGGCGCGAGAATTGCCAATTGAAGGTGTTACTTCAGGCTGGCTACTGGAAAAAGTAAATAATAATTCAAAGAAATTAATTCAAAAAGAAAATATTATTGAAGAAGTAAAAAGATCAAATCCGGAAGTGGTGGTGCTAATGGGCGCAGGCAGTATTGGGGAAGAAGTGGAATCTATAAAAAATGGATTGCAGGATGAAGCTTAAGCTAAACTACATAAAACTGCCCGTTTTACTCCTTTTAGTGGGATTTCTGTTCGGTTTTGCAGAAAAACGGAATAATTCCCGAAAAGTGAGTGAGGTAAAAGTGCAATTTGTAACGGGTGAAAACCTGTATGTTACTGAGGAAGCGGTTAATAAGTTGTTGATACAAAATGATGTGGCCGCGGCGGGCATAGACAAAGAAATTTTAGATTTGAATAGGGTAGAGAGCCTGTTGAATAATCACGATATGATAGAAAATGCTGAAGCTTTTTTAAGTCTGGATGGGAAACTCCAAACTAAAATAAGTCAGCGTAAACCCATTGGTAGAATAGTGGGGAATTCTTCTTTTTATTTAGACAGGAATGGGCAGGTAATGCCGCTTTCACCATACTATGCTGCACGGGTACCACTGCTTATGGGAGTAGACTCCAGCAACGTAATTACAGCATATCCGCTGGTAGATTATATTCAGAAAGATGAATTTTTAACCCGACATATCACCGGTGTTAAACGTTTGCCCGGAGATAAATTTGAACTGGAAATGAGAAAATTAGACTTTAAGGTGTATTTCGGCAAAGCCAATGATATAGCCTTAAAGTTCAATAATTTTAAAGCATTTTATAAAAAAGCTTTACAAGACGAGAAATTAGAGACCTACAAAAAAGTGAATTTACAATTTGGAGATCAGGTTGTTTGCACTAAAAAGTAAATTATGGAACACAACGAGATAGCCGTAGGATTAGATATTGGTACCACAAAAATTGTGGCCATGATTGGACGTAAGAACGAATATGGAAAGGTAGAGATCGTAGGTATTGGGAAATCCAAAAGCCTTGGTGTTCACCGCGGGGTGGTAAATAATATTACCCAAACTATTCAGTCTATACAGCAGGCTATTCAGGAAGCTGAGGCAGATTCAGGATTAAAAATTAGTGATGTAGTGGTTGGTATTGCCGGCCAGCATATAAGAAGCCTTCAACATAGCGATTATATTACCAGGCCAAACCCCGAAGAGGTGATTGATGCCGATGATATACATAGCCTTTGCAACCAGGTTCACAAATTGGTGATGTTGCCTGGTGAAGAGATTATTCACGTTTTACCTCAGGAATTCAAGGTAGACGGCCAGGCAGAGATCAAGGAACCTATTGGAATGTATGGCGGGAGGTTAGAAGCTAATTTCCACGTAGTGGTTGGCCAGGTTTCTTCCATTAGAAACATTGGAAGATGTGTGAAAAGCGCCGGATTAGAACTTTCGGCAGTGACTTTAGAACCATTGGCTTCAGCTAATGCCGTATTGAGTCAGGAAGAAAAAGAAGCAGGGGTGGCACTTATAGATATAGGTGGTGGTACTACCGATTTAGCCATTTTTAAAGACGGAATAATTAGACATACCGCCGTAATTCCTTTTGGGGGAAATGTAATTACCGAAGACATTAAAGAAGGATGTTCAATTATAGAAAAACAGGCAGAATTGCTTAAGATTAAGTTTGGATCTGCCTGGCCTGGAGAAAATAAAGACAATGAGATTGTTTCCATTCCCGGTTTACGCGGAAGGGAACCTAAGGAAATCACCTTAAAGAACCTTTCAAAAATTATCCACGCTCGTGTAGTTGAAATTATTGAGCAGGTTTACCTGGAAATTAAAAACTACGGGCACGAAGAACAAAAGAAGAAGTTAATTGCCGGAATGGTCTTAACAGGTGGTGGAGCACAGTTGAAGCATATTAAACAACTTGCCGAATATATTACCGGGATGGATACCAGAATTGGATATCCTAACGAGCACCTTGCAGGAAATAACGATACCGAAACTACCAGCCCGGTTTATGCCACAGCGGTAGGATTGGTAATGAATAGCCTGGAACACGGTGAAAAGAAGTTTCAGGAAGAAGTTGTGCTAAAAAGCAAAGAAGAAAGAGAAAGAGAAGAAGAGGAGTTGCAGAAAGATTTTGAGCAAAATCCACCGGAAGGTGAAGATTTGAGGCAGGATCCCGAAGCTTCAAAAAGACCGCCCAAAAAGAGCATTTTTGATAAATGGGCAGAGAAGTTTAAAGATTTTTTAGATAACGCAGAGTAAATACCTCGAGGTAATCCTACGAGGAATAGAATTAAAAAGTAAAAACATTTCAACGTAAGCGTTGAAGCATATTAAATCTCACTTAGTGAGTAAAAGAGAGAACCAGTAAAACAGAATTTATGAGCAGTACAGAATTCGACAACATTGCATTCGATTTGCCAAAGAATCAATCGAACGTCATTAAGGTTATTGGTGTAGGTGGTGGAGGCAGCAATGCTATAAACCACATGTTCCAGTTAGGAATTAAAGGAGTAGATTTCGTGGTTTGCAATACCGATGCACAAGCCCTTGATAATAGTCCCGTTCCTAACAAAATACAATTAGGTGTAAGCCTAACCGAAGGATTAGGAGCGGGTGCTAACCCGTTAATTGGGGAGCAGGCAGCCGTAGAAAGTTTTGATGAAATTAAACAAATGCTTGATGTAAATACCAAGATGGTATTTATCACCGCAGGTATGGGAGGTGGTACCGGTACAGGGGCAGCCCCTGTTATTGCGAAACAGGCAAAAGATATGGATATCCTTACCGTTGGGATCGTGACCATTCCTTTTCAGTTTGAAGGGAAAATGAGGAACGAGCAAGCCCAACTTGGGGTAGAAAAACTTAGAAGTCACGTAGATTCCTTAATCGTGATCAATAATAATAAACTTCGGGAAGTTTATGGGAACCTTGGTTTTAAAGCCGGTTTCTCTAAAGCCGATGAGGTTTTAGCTACCGCTTCAAGGGGTATTGCTGAAGTAATTACCCATCACTACACGCAAAATATTGACCTTAGGGATGCTAAGACGGTATTAAGTAACAGTGGAACAGCAATTATGGGATCGGCCCAGGCCACTGGTGCAACCAGGGCTCAGGATGCTATAAGTAAAGCATTGGATTCTCCTTTATTAAACGATAATAAGATTACCGGTGCCCAAAACGTATTACTGCTAATTGTTTCGGGTGGCGAGGAAATTACTATTGATGAGATTGGAGAAATCAACGACCATATCCAGGCAGAAGCCGGGCACAGCGCCAATATTATTATGGGTGTTGGTGAAGATGAAGCTTTAGATGATGCAATTTCAGTAACAATTATCGCTACGGGGTTTAACGTAGAGCAACAAAACGAAATTGTAAATACCGAAACCAAAAAGATTATCCACACGCTGGAGGATGATCAAAAAGCTGAACAAAAATTAGATCCTAAGAAAAGAGGTTTTTATCCAAAACACAATCAACAGGTTGAAGAACCAAAACAGGAAGAAGAATCAAATACACCGGAGCCTGATAATACCATTGTACACACTTTAGACGATAGTGTAGAAGAAGTAGACGAGGTCGGGAATATTCAGGTAAAGGAAGACGAGCTTTACAAAACGCCAAAATCAGCGCGGGATATGGAAGTTTCTTATGAAGAAATAAATCCTGATGATTTTATCATTAATGATACTTCAGAAGAAATTAAATCTATGGAAGTGAATGAGCCTGAAGAGGTTCAAAATGATAATGAAGAGCAAATAATGTTCACTTTCGATTTTCCTATAAATCAGGAGAAAAGAGAGGAACCAAAAAAGGAACAAGCAAAACGGGAAGATCCTAAAGCTCAAACTCAACAGCCAAAACCAGAGCAAAAGGAAATTAGACATCAGCTTGAAGAAGATGAGTCTAAGAATATTGAAGTGAACGAACCGGTAGAAATCGTACCGGTAACCGAGAGTTCTACTCGTGGAGTGAAACGTTACAGCCTGGACGATTATATGGAATTTGAGCAATCTTTAGACAGGTCTAAACCACAAACTAAGAAGAAAGAGGAGCCAAAGGATGAAACCATTGCTTTTGAAAAGAAAACGGTAAAACCCGAACCTCAAACTCCTGAAAAGAAACAGGAAGAAAATGAAGGCGAAGAAGACCCGTTTAATAATCCTATTTCTGAAGTTTTAATTGAGCGTGCTGCCGAGCGTAGGGCGAAAATGAAAGAATTTAATTACAAGTTTAGAAGTAATGCCGCCCAAATTGATGAAATTGAAAAACAACCTGCTTACAAAAGACAGGGCGTAGACCTGGATAAAAATCAACCGGGAGAAGGAAAATTATCGCGCACTACCTTAGGGAAAGACGATAATGATGATCTTCATTTTAGAAGAAACAATTCTTTTTTACACGATAATGTAGACTAACACCAATCTTTTTTATATTACTGTTCATAAAAAAAGGTGCCTCGCAATGGGCACCTTTTTTGATTTTATAAAACCTCTTATTTAAGTTTTTTTCTCGGCTTCAATATCTTCGGTATCCTTTCTTCTTTTAATGAGAGAAATTCCTGAAATAAAGAAAATAAAACCAATAATGGCCAGCGCCCAGGGGCTTAACATAAGAGCAATACTTCCAAAAATTCCCAGAATTCCCATTACCAGTGCAATAGCACCGCCAACAGTTAAGATAATTCCTAAGACTTTAATCATAACTAAAATGTTTTGGTTAGGAGATTAAAGGTAACCAAATGTTTGAAAATCAAAGCGCGATTAACATTTCTTAAAGAAACGAGCTTAATGGTTAAGGTTTAGAAATCCACTTTTCTATTTCTAAAATTGCATCGGCTTCATCGCCCCAGCCTTTAATTTCTAAAACCTGGGATTTATCGTAATAAGTAAACCAGCTTTCCAGGATCTTAATTACTTCAGGATAATTTGAACTGAAGGTTTTATAATTTTCAACATTAATAATTTGATCTTTTATTTGAGCCGGAATAGCAATAACTTTATAATCAAATTCATTTTCGTCTATTAGCTTGAGCACCGCAATAGGGATAATTTCTATAATACTACCCGTTTTTTGACTTTCGCCAAGTACCAACACGTCTACCGCATCACCATCACCTCCTTTCCTGGGATCAGAAAATGTTGAAGGAATAAACCCATAATTCCCTGGGTAAGGCAGAAAGTTTATAATACGATCTTTACCATCTCTTTGGTCTACCAAAAATTTCTTTTGGGTTTTATGGTATTCAATCTTTTTATTGGTTCCCGCCGGGATTTCAATTACTGCCTGGTAATTTCCATTACTGGTTTTGGTTGGTAATTTCCCCAAATCTTTTGAGGTTTTACAGGCTGAAAAAATTAGAAATAATCCTAAATAAATACCGAAGGGAAGAATTTTCATTTTCTAAATTTTAGTCCCAGTAAATCATAAAATACTTGATCCTGGCCTCGTCTGGAATTTGTGACGCCCTAATTTTGGAATCGGTATCATACCTTAAATCTGAAGGTAGTTCCTTTTTGTCTATAGTGATATAAGCGTTTATCTCATCTAAAAAAACCACTGCCGCGTTAAGGGTATTTTCAATTCTGGAAATATTATAATCTTTCATAATATCTTTAAATGTACTCGCCGTACTTAAGCCGCTTTTGGTTTCATACCTTGGGTCAAGAACTCTTATGTAGCCAATAGTGCTGGTAGAATCAAATTCCTGCAGTGGTTCTAAGATCATTAAGGGTTTGCCTCCTTTTTCAAAAACTTTAATCTCACTGGTAGCCCGAAATTCTTCGGCGCCACTTTTTTGTTTAACAAGAGAATCTTCAGAAAACAGGGAATCTAACTGATTAATTTTAATATCCCGGTTTACTGGCCCCACCTGGTTAGCGGTAATTAAAAAAGGATTGTCTTCATCTTTTTGGCAGGAGGTTAAACCTAAAGTTAAACCAAGAATAAGTAGCAAAGATTTTTTCATTTTTTAGATTGAATATTGATGATATTTATTTTAATAATTTGTTGAGTACGCCCATAACGCCTCTAATAAATGTTGCGCTGGTAAGCACTTTAATTACTGCTCCCTGGGTTTTGCCAGAGGTTTTACGGGAAGTTTTACTACTGGCTTTTTCCCGTTCTAAAGCTTCAGCTTCAGCCTTTTCTTTGGCTTCTTTAGCTTCAGCTTCTTCTATTTTTTTATTTAGAAGTTCGTATGCACTCTCACGATCTATTTCCTCGTTATATTTTGGACGTAATTTAGATTGAAAAATAAGTTCTTCCAGTTCAGTATCAGTTAAAATATCCATCCTGCTCATTGGTGCTCTTAACATGGTGGCAGCAAGGGCAGAAGGTCTTCCTTTCTCGTCTAATGCCGAAACCAGCGCCTCACCAATACCTAACGAGGTAAGCTGGTTTTTGGTATCGTAATATTCAGAAATTGGATAATTTTCAGCCGATAATTTTATCGCTTTTCGGTCTTTGGCGGTAAATGCTCTTAATGCATGCTGAATTTTTAAACCCAGTTGGCCCAATACTTGGGAAGGTACATCGGTGGGGTTTTGAGTGACAAAGTAAAGCCCTACGCCTTTAGACCTAATTAACTTTACAATACTTTCAATTTGATCCAGCAACGCGCCTGAAGCTTCTTTAAAAATAAGATGGGCTTCATCAATAAATAAAACCAGTTTTGGCTTGTCGCTGTCGCCTTCTTCGGGGAAAGTGGTGTAGATCTCTGCGAGTAAACTCAACATAAATGTTGAAAATAACTTCGGCCTATCCTGAATATCGGTAAGTCGCATGATATTTACATAACCGTGGCCATTTTCGTCTTTCCTGGTAAGATCGGTTACGTTAAAAGAACGTTCCCCGAAAAAGCGTTCGGCTCCCTGCTGTTCAAGGGCTACAATTTTTCTAAGAATAGCACCGGTGGATGCGCTTGAAATTCTTCCGTATTCGTTTTCTATATTTTCGCGACCTTCATTAGTAACATACTGAAGCATTTTTTTAAGATCCTTCAGGTCTAATAATGGTAAGTGATGATCGTCGCAGTATTTAAAAATGATAGCGAGAATTCCTTCCTGGGTTGGGGTAACATCTAAAATTCGAGATAAAAGAATAGGACCAAATTCACTGACCGTGGCCCTTAAACGAACACCATCCTGTTCTGAAATTGTAAGAAATTCAACGGGTGATTTTGAAGCTTCAAACGGAAAACCTATTTTTTGATGTCTTTCATGTAAAAATTCTTCTCCGGCTGATGGTTTGGCGATCCCACTAAGGTCTCCCTTTACATCCATCAATAAAACCGGGACACCCTTTTGCGAAAGGTTTTCAGCAAGTATTTGCAATGTTTTAGATTTTCCTGTTCCTGTTGCTCCGGCGATTAATCCGTGGCGGTTCATGGTTTTTAGCGGGATTTTAACCGCCGCATCGGCGAAAGTTTCACCATCTAGCATTGCCGCACCTAAATGAATAAAATCTCCTTTTGGTTGGTAGGCATTGCGAATATGATCTACAAATTCTTGTTTTTTATCCACGTTTCAAATTTCCTTAAAAATAAGAATTGTTGCGAATAATTGCCGGTTTTCAGTCAATTTACTTTTAAATCTCAGGTTATTTTACGGGGTTTTCTAAAAGTTCTATACTTCCGTTTGTAGCGTTTATCTTCGCTTTCAATCCGTTAGGAACGGTAATGTTATCGTCTATATGGCCAATCATCGCTCCAGAAAAAGCAGGAATATGTAAAGGTTTTATGTAATGATCCATAACTTCTTCCATAGTTAGAGAACCATAACCTGAGCCGCCGGGATTGCAGCTGGTGCATTTTCCAAAGACAAATCCGCTTATTTTATCCAGAACTCCTCCCAATTGTAACTGGCTCATCATCCTGTCTACAGCATAAATTTGTTCGCCAACATCTTCTAAATATAAAATATTGTTTTTCCAATTTGTAGGAAAATATTCCGATCCCATAATTCCGGTAAGAACCGAAAGATTTCCGCCTATAAGTCGGCCGGTGGCTTCGCCGGGTTGAATAGTTCTAATACGGTTTTTAGTTTGAGCCAGGTTATCACCTTTATCTTTAGGATTTGTAAAAGTGATTTTTTCCTTATCGAATAACAAACGTTTAAAATGAACAAAACTAAAAGAATTCCAGGTAGAAACCGCCAATGGTCCATGATAAGTAACGAGTCCGGTTTTTTCGAAAATCGCCAGGTGTAAGGCCGTAATATCGCTGTAGCCAATAAAAATTTTTGGATTGTTTTTTATCAATTCATAATCTAATTTATCCAGGATTCTCGCCGCGCCAGATCCTCCACGAAGGGCCATTACGGCCTGAATATTTTCGTCGCGAAACATGTTATTGAGTTCTTCGGCCCGTTCTTCATCGGTTCCTGCCAGGTGGCCATAGCTACTTTTTACGAATTTGCCGAATTTCACTTTTAAGCCCATAGCTTCCAAACTTTCTTTAGCAATTTCGTAGGGTTCGGTTTCAAAAATAGCGCTAGACGGACTTACAACGCCAACCGTATCTCCTTCTTTTAATCCCTGCGGAATTATCACCGAATTATTTGAAAGCTTAATTTTATCAATTTCAGTAAAATTAGCCAGCGGAAAAGCTAAGCTCCCAATTCCTATATTTTGAATGAATTTTCTACGTTGCATGTATGAAGATTTTGAAGAATTAAAGTTAGTAATTATCACGAATCTGCAGCAATACCTTTTCCATTTCAGCCTTTAAAACTGAAGTAGGAACCGTGTAATTGCTATTCATAAAGCTAAAAATTAGTAGTTTTCCGCTTTTGGTTTTTAGGTATCCGCTAAGGCTGTGATTATTTTTTAAAGTTCCGGTTTTTGCAAAAACATAAGGCTCATCGGCTTTGTAATAATTTTTGATAGTTCCCGAATGTCCGCCGGTGGGCAGCATATCTAATAATTCTTCTTCCGGTACTTCGGCTTTAATTTTCGTTAGTAATTTCACAATGCTTCGAGGAGTAAAAAGGTTATAGCGTGAAAGTCCGGAGCCATCGTACCACATAGGTTCATCTGGAAGATCTTTTAGATGATTTTCCTTCATAAAATTTATAGCGATATCAGATTTAAGAGTATCAGATAATTTTCCTGCCGCCATTATTAAAATCTGTTCTGCAATAAAATTATCACTTACTTTCAGCATTTCTTTATACACACTATCGCTGGGAATACTGTAGCGTGTTTTTTGAAGTTTTTGATTTATTTCTGAATTCTGAACCAGGCTAACCGGTTTTTGTAGCGTATCACTTAGAAGTTTCAGGAGAATTTCTGAAGAATATTTAAAGGGTACAGATTGAGAAAAATCTGATTCCTTTTCCTGATTATTGAACTGGAAACTATTCTTAACAATATCACGTCTAAGCCGGGCTGAAACCAGGCTGTCTTTAGAACTAACCAGTGAATCTTTAAAAATTGTAGGGGAAACCAGGGGGAACTCCTTATTTTTTTTAAACTTGAATCCTACCATATTGCCATAAATGGGAAAAGCAGTACGCTCTGCCGAATAGTAGGCGTTATAATCGTCCCAGGCCCAACCAGGTCCCTGGTGCTTTTCGGTATATGTTGGTGCCACATAGGCCAAATGATTTTCGTTTTTCTTCAAAAATTGAAAAACTGAGGAATTTGGTAAATTTTCATTTAAAAATGATGGGTCTCCTGTAGCTTTAAAATAAAGCGTGTCGTTTTCAATAGAATATTTAAGTGCAGGAATAGAATCTCCCAGAATTTTTAGACCTGCATAAAATGTAAATAATTTGGTGTTGGAGGCCGGGGTGAAATATTTACCGGCATTATGGCTATAAATAGTTTTATTTTCTTCTGGATCTACGAGCATAAATCCTACAAATCCCTGTTCAAAAACCGGAGATTCGGTAAAAATCTTATCTAAAGGCTTGCTTATTTTGCGTGTGGTGGAACATGAGGAAATCGAGATAGTAATTAGGAGGAAAATTACAATTTTTAAGGATAATTTTAAAGAGGGGTAGATTTTCACAATTATAAAATTTTAAACAGGTTTACATATTTTTAAAAAATTAGCACAAAGTTAATTTAATTACCAAGAAGTTAATAAAAGTTTAATTTTTAAGTCAACAAATTTGCCCAGTTTTGGCGCTTTTCGGTATATTTAATTTATAATTCAGAAAACTTTAACACAAAAGGAATGAGAAACAAACTAACAATTATGGCCTTGCTGGCATTTTTCCAGATTACTGGAGTGCTGGCCCAACAAACTGAAGTGACCGGTACGGTTACTGTGGCCAGTGACGGAATGCCTTTGCCAGGGGTAAACGTTTTGGTAAAGGGAACTAATGACGGAACGGTAACTGATATGGATGGGAATTATGCTATTGAAGTTGCTGCAGATGCAGTGCTGGTATTTTCTTCCCTAGGTTTTGAAAACCAGGAACAAGCCATAGAAGGCCGTAGTGTAATTAATGTTGCTATGATCGAAGACATGGAGGGTCTTGATGAAGTAGTAGTAACTTCCCTGGGAATAGAAAGAGAGAAGAAAGCACTGGGTTATGCTGTACAGGAAATACAGGGTGAAGATATTACGAAAACTAATCAGCCTAATATTGTAAGCGCACTGCAAGGACAAACTGCAGGGGTGCAAATTACTAATTCAGGTGGTGCTCCAGGGCAGAGTGCAAGAATAATTATTCGGGGTGTAAACTCTTTAGATCCAAATGCCGATAACCAGCCGTTATTTGTAATTGATGGGGTTCCGGTAGATAACTCTACTACCGAAAGCGGTAGTACACCTCGTGGTTTATCTAACCGTGCTGCAGATATTAACCCGAACGATATAGAATCTATGAACGTACTAAAAGGTGCTGCCGCTACAGCACTTTATGGGGTTAGGGCTGCAAATGGAGCCGTAATTATTACCACTAAAAAAGGTAAAGCAGGAGATGTAAGAATAAATGTAAACAGCTCTATTGGTTTTGAAGAAGTAAATCAATATCCAGAAATTCAGGATGTGTATGGCCAGGGATTTGGTGGCGTTTACGATCCTAATTCTTTTTGGCCAAACTGGGGTCCTTCCATAGATGAAATTAGAGAAATAGATCCTGATGCTCAAATAAATGATATTTGGAGAGATGCCATGAGAACTGGAGTTCAAATAGATAATTCTTTTAATATTTCAGGCGGTAATGAAAAAGCTAATTTTTACGCTTCACTTAATAATTTAGATCAGGAAGGGATTATTCCTTTTAGTGACTGGGGAAGAACTTCTGCAAGATTAAATGGAGAGTTGAAATTTAGTGACCAGTTTAAGGTTGCCGGTAATATGAGTTATACAATTTCCGGTGGTAACCGGGTGCCACACGATAGATTTATGGAACGTATGGTTTATAATACTCCTATGCAGGATATAAATGATTATATAAATGAAGATGGTACTATGAAAAGTATAGGAACCAATACCAATCCTATTTACGATGCACGTTTTAGTACTTTTGAAGACGAAGTAAACCGTATAATTGGTAACCTTAATTTTACTTACAGTCCGTTTGAATGGATGGATGTTAATTACCTAATTGGTACCGATTTCTATACAGATTCCCGAACAGAAATTACGCCGGGGCCATTAGGAATTGAAGGTGAAGTTCCTTTAAGTTCGCAAGGGTTTATAACTGAAACCAGGATAGATAGTAGAGATATAAACTCTAACCTTTTTATTACGCTAAAAAAACAATGGGACGATAAATGGAACACTACTTTACGTGTTGGTAACGATGTTTTTGAACGTGATTATGAAAGAGTAGATGCTACCGGGGAGAATTTTGTAATTCCTCAATTTTATGACCTTAGTTACGCAAGCCAGATTTCAAACTCACAAGATAAGCGTAAGAAAAGGCTGGTGGGGTTATATGGAGACCTTATGGTAGATTATGATGATATGTTATTCTTAAATATTACTGCGAGAAACGACTGGACATCAACTTTACCACAAGGGAATAATTCATTCTTTTATCCATCTGTAAACTTAGGTTTTGCATTTACTGAAGCTTTTGAAATGCCAGAAGTACTTTCTTATGGTAAACTTAGAGCTTCTTATGCTGAAGTTGGTAAAGACACCGATCCTTATAGAATAGGTCAAACCTATACTTCACCGGGTATTTTCCCTTTAGGCGGGGAAGTTGGTTTTACTAGATTTAGCCAATTTGGTGATCTTGGCCTAAAACCTGAAAGAACTACTTCTATAGAATTAGGTACAGATCTTAGATTCTTCGGAAACCGTTTGGGAATTGATTTTACCTGGTATAAGTCTAATAGTAAAGATCAAATTATTCCTGTTCCTGTTTCTGAATCATCAGGATTTTCTACTTTCATAACCAACGCCGGGGAAATAGAAAACCAGGGTGTTGAATTCATAATTACCGGGAATCCTATTAGAACCGAAGATTTTACCTGGAATGTTACTTTGAACGCTGCATATAACCAAAACGAAGTTGTAAGCATTAGAGAAGGTATTGAGCAAATTCAGGTGGGAAGCCAATATGGCTACGCTGGTAGTACCGTAACTATGCAACTTATAGAAGGAGAGGCGTATGGTAATATATTTGGAAGTAGTTATGAAAGATATGGAGCCGATGCAAATAACCTTTTCTTAAATGAAGATTTACCTAAGGTAATTGGGGAAAATGGTTTTCCGGTTAGAAATGGTAATCAGTTAATCTTAGGAAATACCACCCCAAAATGGATTGGTGGTTTAAAAAATGATTTCACCTATAAGAATTTTGACCTTTCTTTCCTTATTGATTTTAGAACCGGTTTAGAACAATATAGCCAATACGATAACTTTTTCTCTGCTTTTGGTATAGCTGAATATACTTTAGATAGAAACGAAACCCGGGTTTTTGAAGGCGTACTTGCCGATGGAACGCCCAATACTCAAGAAGTTTGGTTAGGCCAGGGTGAAGGTCCTGATGGTAGGGATTATGGCGCAGGTTACTATAGAAATAATTATCGTACGGTTAGTGAAAACTTTGTGCACGATGCTTCTTTTATTAAACTACGTAACATTTCCCTTGGGTATAATTTTGGAGATAACGTGTTAGATGCTATTTCTTTCCTTGAAACCGCGAGAGTATCGGTAGCTGCTAATAATATCATCCTTTACACACCCTGGGATGGTTTTGATCCCGAATCTTTTAGTGCCGGTGCCGGTGGGAATGCTACAGGCTTTACAGGACTTGGATATCCGGGCGTGCAAAGCTTGTTTTTTACACTTAACTTAGGTTTATAAAAAATATTGAATATGAAAATTTTAAGAAAAACATATAGTTTTATAGCAATCGCCGGGCTGTTTCTCACATTTACAGCCTGTGAGGATTACCTGGATATAAATGAGAATCCAAATAACCCTACTACTGCTCCTTTGAGCGGATTGATGGTGAATTCTACATTTGAAACTGCTCAAAATACATTTAGAATTGGAAATACAACTTCCAACTATGTACAGTATTTGGCGTCCCCCAACCAGGGAAGTGCCTCTGATGTTATGGATGAACTTAGTTTTAATACCACCTGGTCTTCTTTGTATAATGTAATGACCGATCTTAATGATATGATTCTGGAAGCTAACGAAACAGGCGCTTCCCATTACGAAGGTGCTGGCCAGATTCTAACGGCATTGAATTTAGCCATGACCGTGGATGCTTTTGGAGATGCTCCGTTTAGCGAAAGTTTCAATTTTGAAACCATCACTCCGGCTTACGATGATGATGCAGCTTTGTATAATAGGGTTTTTGAATTACTTGATAATGGAATAGCAAACCTATCGCAAGAAACAGATTTACCCATAGGCTCAGATGATTATATCTATAATGGAGATGCAGATCAATGGATTAAGTTTGGAAATATGCTAAAGGCGCGTTATGCTAATCACTTAAGTAAAACCGATCAATATAATCCTACCGAAATTTTGGCAGCGATTGATGCAGGTTTTGAAAGTAATGAAGATAATGCCGAGGTAGAATATTTTGAAGAAGAATTCAATCCCTGGGCGAATGTGGCTATTAATAACGAAAACCTAATCCTGGGCGGCTGGATTTCTGAACAATTTGTAGAAGCTACCGATGGTACCACCTTTGGTGTAGAAGATCCCCGTTTGCCGTATATGATCGGAACTACTGACGATGGAGAGTATATTGGAGTTCCAAATGGAGAAGGCCGCGGTAGTGCAGCCGAATCTGGTGAGCGTTCTACGCTGGTTCCGGGAGACTTTTATACTTCAGAACAGTCTCCTGTATTAATCGCTACCTACGCAGAACAAAAATTTATTGAAGCCGAAGCAGCTTTTGAAATAGATAAAACACGTTCTTATAATGCCTATCTTGAAGGAATAAGAGCGCATATGAGAATGTTGGGTGTAGAACAATCAGAGATAGATGCCTATGTAAATAGCTCGGCAGTAAGTGTAGGGGAAGATAATTTCACCATAGATCATATTTTTAAAGAAAAATGGGTGGCTATGTTCTTACATCCAGAAGCCTGGGTAGATGCCAGAAGACATGATTATGATTATGAGAATTTTGATCTTCCGGCCAACTTAAACCCAGATCTTAATGGGCAGTTTATTAGAAGATTGCGTTATCCCGATTCTGAAATTGGAAGAAACGGTAGCAATGTTCCAGATGTAACTTTATTAGACAGAATTTTTTGGGACGAATAATCCCTAATTAAAACAATAATTTCAAATCTCCCGGCTTGCCCGGGAGATTTTGGTTTTAAATACTTATAAAATGAGGTATATAATTATAATCTTCACCCTTTTCCTGTTTAGTTGTAAAAGTGCAGATGTTTCAGAAAGGATTATTGATCGTCCAATCATTTTTAATGAAGAACGAAAAGAACTTAGCTTAGAATATCTAAAGGAACGCTACAATTTAGAACAATCTTCTCCAGAAATTACTCCAAAAATGATTGTCTTACACTGGACCGCTATTCCAGATTTAGAAAGTTCTTTTAGAGCATTTAATCCTGTTAAATTACCGGGTGCTAGAGAAGATATTCAGCAAGCCGGTGCTTTAAATGTTTCCGCCCATTTTCTGGTAGACCGTGATGGAACAATTTACCGGTTAATGCCGGAAACTACTATGGCCAGGCACGTAATTGGATTAAACCATGTCGCGATTGGGGTAGAAAATGTTGGCGGCACAAGAGAAACTCCGCTTACCAAAGCTCAACTTAAAGCTAATATTGATTTAGTGAAATATTTAAATGAAAAATATGATATAGAATATTTGCTGGGGCATTACGAATATCCGCAGTTTGAAGGCCATGAGTTATGGCTGGAAAAAGACGAGGGCTACAGAACCCAAAAGACCGATCCTGGAAAAGATTTTATGCAAAAAGTACGTGAAAAAACTAAAAACCTTAATTTTAAACCGGTACCCAAAAATCCTTAAAATGAATTTTAAAAATATAAGCTTGCTGTTGTTTTTGTGCGGTTTTTTTAATGTTTCAGTCAGCTCTGCACAGGAAAAGGAACTTTATAAAGAATTGTATAATTCCTATGAAGATTTCAAGGAAGAATCTATTGAACAACGTCGATTTACACATTCTGAAATTCAACCTTTAATTGAGAAGTTTAAGGAAAAAGAGAATTTTGAAGTGGCAAAAGTTGGAGAATCTATTGAGGGCAGGCCACTTCAGTTAATTTCAACTGGTGAAGGTGAGGTAGACGTTTTTCTCTGGTCGCAAATGCACGGCGATGAATCTACAGCTACGATGGCTATTTTTGATATTCTTAATTTCCTGGATTCCGAAGCATTTTCAGAAGAAAAAGAGGAAATGTTGAAAAAGGTAAAACTTCATTTTTTACCAATGCTGAATCCTGATGGCGCTCAGCGTTTTCAGCGTAGAAATTTATTGGGAGTAGATATTAATCGCGATGCTCTACGTTTACAATCGCCAGAAAGTAAAACTTTAAAAAGAGTGCGGGATAGTCTGGATGCCGATTTTGGATTTAACCTTCACGATCAAAGCACTTATTATAATGCCGAAAGAACTCCAAAACCGGCAACTATTTCATATCTGGCTCCCGCTTATAATTATGAAAAATCTATAAATGATGTTCGGGCCGCGGCAATGCAGGTAATTGTTCAAATGAATAATATTCTTCAGGAATACGCTCCCGGCCAGGTTGGGCGATATAACGACGATTTCGAGCCGCGAGCTTTTGGCGATAATATTCAAAAATGGGGAACCAGCACTATTTTAATTGAATCTGGTGGCTACCCAAATGATCCCGAAAAGCAGGAGATTAGAAAGTTAAATTTCGTTTCAATTCTTGCTGCAGTTTTTTCTATTGCTGAAGAAGATTATAAAAATGCTGAGATATCTGAATACGAGAAAATACCGAATAATGACCGCAAACTTTTTGATCTTAAGCTCACCGGACTTACCTATGAGCTGTTAGGAAAAGAATATATATTAGATTTAGGAATTAATCAGCGAGAAGTTCAGGATGAAAACCTTGATTATTTTTACGATGCCTATATAGCAGACAGGGGCGATCTTTCTACGTTTTACGGTTATGAAGACCTGGATGCTTCGGGTTTTAAATTATTAGAAGGAAAAATTTATCCTGAAAGTTTTGAAAATTTAGCTGAGCTTCAGCAGGAAAATATTTCAGAAATACTTCGTAAAGGGTATGCTTATGTCGCTTTAAATGAACTTCCAGAAGAAGATTTTGCAGAAATTCCTATTAATATTGTTTCTAAAGAGTTTGAAATTTCAGAAAGTCTACAGCCTCATTTCTTCCTCGAAAAAGATGGGGAATTAGAATACGCGGTTATTAACGGATTTTTGATAGACCTTTCCGAAGAAAAATTCCAGGTAGAAAATGCGCTTATTTTAGATTAGAAAGTAATTCAGCCATAAGCACAGCTTAAAAATAAGAGATTACGTATCTTTGCAGGCTATGATTACAGAAGAGACTAAGGCATTGGTAGACGATGGGATTATGCTTCCGCTTATGGAAGAATTTTACACCATCCAGGGAGAGGGATTTCATAAAGGAACGGCCGCTTATTTTATTAGAATTGGAGGTTGTGATGTAGGATGCCACTGGTGTGACGTGAAAGAGAGCTGGGACCCAAATATTCACCCGCCAACGCATATTGGGGAGATTGTTGAAAAAGCAGTTGCAAGTAGCAAAACTATTGTGATTACAGGTGGAGAACCATTAACCTGGGATATGACGAGGCTTACCGGCGCTTTAAAAGCTAAAGGTTGTGATATTCATATAGAAACTTCTGGAGCTTATAAACTAACCGGCCAATGGGATTGGATTTGTTTATCGCCCAAGAAAATAAAATTACCTACCGAAGAAATTTATCCGCTGGCCCACGAGCTTAAAGTGATTATTTTTAACAAACACGATTTCAAGTTTGCTGAGGAGCAGGCTGAAAAAGTGAGCGAAAATTGTATTCTTTATCTGCAACCAGAGTGGAGTAATAGAGATAAAATGATGCCACTTATTGTAGACTTTGTGATGAAACACCCAAAGTGGAAGGTTTCACTACAAACCCATAAATATCTTAATATTCCATAAAAAAACGGCTGTTTATAAATCAAACAGCCGTTTTTAGTAAAAATTGTATTTAATATTATCCAGCGGGAGAGAAAGGCACTTTAATATATTTATCGGCCCAACCCATTAATAGGTTTGCTCCTGCGTCCCCTTCTTTCTGCTCTATGGCCATAGAGAAATTCTCAATTTTCTGGCTGGAATTTCTTACAGGCACTTTAATTCTTACGTAGTCTTGTTTGTCGGTATATTCATAAGCTCCCCAGGTATGCGTGGATTGATTTAGGATAACAGTCCACTCTTTTTCGTCTGGAATAGTGTATAAAGTATAAGTACCTGCCTTTACAGTTTCACCACCAATTTCCATGTCTTTGTAAAAAGTGATTTCGGTAGCTTCGTTAGCACCGGTTCTCCAAACTTCTCCGTAAGGCACCAGTTTACCAAAAATTTCGCGATCCCGGGTTTGAGGTCGGCTGTAAATTACCCGCATAATTACCTCGTCTTTTTGATTGCGATGTATAATCATATCCATTGGGCTGGTATCTAATTTCGGAAAATTAGGTCCGTTGGTATTTTCTGTTTCCTGGGCGTTTAAATCTTGGAATCCCAAAAATCCAATTAAACATAGCGTAGTTAAAAGTATTTTCTTCATTGTGTTAGATTTTTAAGGTTAAAGATAGTTTACTGTTATTTCTTAAGGTGTTAAAGATTTATTTAGTTGCTGTTAAATTATTGAGTTTTTACAGATGTAAAGTTTGAAAGTTTTTTAGGTATAATTTACTTACTTCTGAATCCTAATTTTCCAAAAATTATTTTCAGATTATACCAATATACTAATTTGTGTTTACATAATGTATTCTCTGGCGCATATTTGTATAGAATTAATAATGCAAATGTTATGTGTGGAATTTTAGCAGTAATCGGAAAACGATTATCAGAAGAAAAGATTGGCGGGCTATCAAAAAGAATGTCGCACCGCGGTCCAGATGAAAGTGATGTGCATGTAACCGAAGAAGGGTATGTATTAAGTCACGAAAGATTGTCTATTGTAGATCTTGAAACCGGAAAACAACCTATCCAGGGTACTTCAACTGCCTGGATGATTCACAACGGCGAGATTTATAACCACCAGGCATTGCGAAATAATGAATTGAAACATCATACTTTTAGAACCACAGGAGATTCAGAAGTAATTGTTCATTTATATGAAGAATTCGGTGTAGATTTTCTTAATAAATTAGATGGCGTATTTTCTTTTGTAGTGGTAGATGGTAAAGATTTTATCGTAGCAAGAGATCCAATTGGGGTAAAGCCACTTTACTACGGAACAGATGATGAAGGTTCTATTTGGTTTGCCAGTGAAATGAAAACTTTGGTTGATCAATGTAGTAGTTTTGCAGCTTTTCCTCCCGGGCATTATTACACGCCTGAAACTGGTTTTGTAGAGTATTACACGCCAGATTGGTTTGATTATAAAAAAGCTACGAAGGAATTAGATCTTTCAAAAATAAGAGAAAGTTTAATTGAAGCCACCCGTAAAAGATTAATGGCCGATGTTCCCCTGGGAGTTTTATTAAGCGGAGGTTTGGATTCTTCTTTAACCTCTTCTATCGCAGCAAGATTAATGAAAGACAGCGGCCAAAAATTACATTCTTTTTCAATAGGTTTAGATGAAACCGCGCCAGATTTAGTTGCAGCAAGAAAAGTTGCTAAATTTCTGGGCACCGAGCATAGCGAATTTCATTTTACCGTAGAAGAAGGAATTGATATCCTTAAAAAACTGGTATGGCATTTAGAAACTTATGATGTTACTTCTATAAGGGCTAGCACCCCAATGTATTTTCTTTCAAAAGGAATTAAGGAGAAAGGCGTAAAAGTTGTTTTAAGTGGGGAAGGAGCCGATGAGATCTTTGGAGGTTACCTTTACTTTAAAAACGCACCTACGGCTGATGATTTTCAGAAGGAAACTATAAGAAGAGTGCAAAGATTGGCTACTGCAGATTGCCTAAGAGCAGATAAATCTACAATGGCCCACGGGCTGGAAGCAAGGGTTCCATTTTTAGATAAAGCATTCTTAAAAACAGCAATGGAAACTGAAGCTGTGCATAAACTGCCAAAAACCTATGATGGCGTTGAGAAATATATTCTTAGAAAAGCTTTTGATACTCCAGAGCAGCCATTTTTACCAGACGAGGTTTTATGGCGGCAAAAGGAACAATTTAGTGATGGTGTTGGTTACAGCTGGATAGACGAGTTGATTGCCTACGCTTCAGCCAAAGTTAGTGATGAGCAAATGGCAAAGGCTTCAGAGAAGTATCCTTACAACACACCGGCTACTAAAGAAGCATATTTCTATAGAGAAATATTCCACAGTCATTTCCCGCAGGAAAATGCTGCAAAAACAGTAAAAAGATGGATTCCGAAATGGCAGGAAGACCTTGATCCAAGCGGAAGAGCAAACACTTCTCACGTAGCAACAAATGCTAAAAAACAGCTTGAGGAATTAGCCCAAATATAGAGTAAACAATCGTGTGGTTTGTTATGCCCGAAATGCAGCTTTTATTTTGCTGTATTTTGGGCTTTTTTTTGCACAAATTGTTAATAACTTAAAACCCTTGTCAAGCTTCTTAGCCTATTAAAAATGTGCGTTTTGTTATATTTGTTCGTTATTCAAAATAGACGAATTTAATTAGCAAAATATATGAGCGAAGAACCCAAAAAACACAGTTATTCGGCCGATAGTATCCAGGCTTTAGAAGGTATGGAGCACGTACGCCTTAGGCCTTCAATGTATATTGGGGATACCGGTGTAAGAGGTTTGCACCATTTGGTGTACGAGGTGGTAGATAACTCTATAGATGAGGCTATGGCCGGCCATTGTGATACAATTAAAGTAACCATTAACGAAGACGGTTCTGTAACCACCGAGGATAACGGAAGGGGAATTCCAATAGACCTTCACAAGAAGGAAGGCGTTTCTGCCCTACAAGTGGTAATGACAAAAATTGGTGCCGGGGGTAAATTCGATAAAGATTCTTATAAAGTTTCCGGTGGTTTACACGGGGTTGGGGTTAGTTGTGTTAACGCACTGTCTACTTCTCTAAAAGCAACGGTTTACCGTGACGGACAAATTTGGGAACAAGAGTATGAAATAGGAAAACCGCTTTACCCGGTTAAGCCTGTTGGTGAAACCGATCTAAATGGAACGGTGATTACTTTTAAGCCCGATTCCAGTATTTTTCAGCAGAGCGTAGATTACAGCTATGAGACTTTGTCTAGCAGAATGCGTGAGTTAGCTTTCCTTAATAAGGGAATTCAAATTACACTTACCGATAAGCGTGAGGTTAATGAAAAAGGAGAATATCTTTCTGAGAGATTTTATTCTGAAGAAGGATTAAAAGAATTTATAAAATTCCTTGATGGGAACCGTGAGCCAATTATTGCGGATGTGATCGCGATGGAAGGTGAGAAGAACGATATCCCGGTTGAGGTTGCTATGGTTTACAATACTTCGTTCAATGAAAATCTTCATTCTTACGTAAATAATATCAATACCCACGAAGGAGGTACGCATTTATCTGGTTTTAGACGTGGTTTAACCACTACGCTTAAAAAATATGCCGATGCTTCTGGAATGTTGGATAAGCTGAAATTTGAAATCGTTGGAGATGATTTTCGTGAAGGTTTAACTGCGATAATTTCAGTAAAAGTTGCCGAGCCTCAATTTGAAGGACAAACAAAAACAAAACTTGGGAACAGGGAGGTAACTTCGGCGGTTTCTCAGGCGGTTTCAGAAATGCTTGAAAATTACCTGGAAGAAAACCCGAATGATGCCAAAACCATTATTCAAAAAGTAATTCTTGCGGCCCAGGCTAGAAATGCAGCCAAGAAAGCGCGAGATATGGTTCAACGTAAAACCGCAATGAGTATTGGCGGTTTGCCCGGGAAATTATCTGACTGTTCTGAGCAGGATCCTACTCAAAGTGAAGTGTTCCTTGTTGAGGGTGACTCTGCAGGTGGTACAGCCAAACAAGGTAGAGATCGTAGATTCCAGGCTATTCTTCCGTTAAGAGGGAAAATTCTGAATGTTGAAAAAGCGATGACGCATCGTGTTTTTGATAACGAAGAGATAAAAAATATTTACACTGCTCTTGGGGTTACTATTGGTACTGAGGAAGATAGTAAAGCTCTGAATACCGATAAATTAAGATATCATAAAGTAGTGATAATGTGTGATGCCGATGTAGATGGTAGTCACATTGAAACGCTTATTTTAACTTTCTTCTATAGATATATGAAAGAATTAATAGAAGGAGGTCATATTTATATTGCAACTCCACCTTTATATTTGGTTAAAAAGGGTAGCAGAAAACGCTATGCCTGGAGTGAAGAAGAACGTGATGAGATTGCTGAAAGTTACAGCGGTGGCGTACAAATTCAACGTTATAAAGGTCTTGGTGAGATGAATGCTGAGCAACTTTGGGATACTACTATGGATCCTGAAAGACGTAAACTTAGACAGGTAAATATTGATAATAGTAGTGAAGCCGATAGAATTTTCTCTATGCTTATGGGAGATGAGGTGCCGCCAAGACGTGAATTTATTGAGAAGAATGCTAAATATGCTAATATTGATGCATAATTGAGAATATTTTGAAAAGGAAAACCCGTAAGTGAGCTTACGGGTTTTTTTATGATTTTTTTAAACTTGTTTTAGGAGTGCTTTTTTTATTATTTTTACCGCCTAACTTAACACCTACTTATTTTGAAATTTCAAGCTAAATACCTCATTCTATTTATTTTATTTTCAGTTAATTCCTACGCTCAGGAGGGCGATGTTACAAAATTCGCAAATGAGATGCTGTATATTGCGGATGAATTTGCAGGACCTGCAGCCGAAGGGGTTGCTTATCAGGCCGGGGCCGGTTGGTTTACTTCAGCAACTGCTTTAAAACCATGGAAAGTAGAGATTTCCTTTCAGGGAAATGCTTTATTTGTTCCTTCTAACAGGCAATCTTTTACAATATCAAATGGTGATCTTGCGGGTGTTCACGAGAGCGGTGGTCCAATTTTGAGTCTTAAAGGAGATGAAAGTAATGCTGTAGTACCTACAGCCTTTGGTGGAGAAACTGATGTTTATTTTGAAGGAACTTTATTAGGAGAATCTTTTGAATTTCAGGCTCTCGAAGGCGTGAATAAAAGTGTGGTAGCATATCCTTTTGTTCAGGCTAATGTAGGTTTACCTTATGAAACAGAATTTTCGGCAAGATTTTTACCTCAGTTAACTGTAGATGGAGTAGCTATCACAACTTATGGTGCTGGAGTAAAACATAATTTCTCGCAATATTTTAAATTTAATAATGAAGAAGACTTTCAAGCCGCTGCTATAATCGCTTACAGTAAATTTGATGTAGAGTATGAATTTAGTCCTGTAAATATAGATAACGTAGTAAACTTGAATTTGGTTAACGTAAACTCTAACCTATGGATGGCATCAGTTATGGGATCTAAATTGTACGGCGATAGTTTTGAAGTTTTTGGAGCTTTAGGAGCAACAAACTCAAGCTTTAATTACGCAATGGGCGGTTCGGGGGTTGCTTTAGGGCCAATTAATTCGGCACTACGCGGTTTAGATCAAAGTCAGGCGCAATTTAAAGCCGATTTAGGTTTTAATTTGTATTTCGACCGTTTTAAGATTAGTACAATGGCAACTGCCGGGAAGTTTTTTCATCTTAATGCCGGTATGCATTTCAGAATATAAAACCCATAGTTTTAACCATATCTTATAGTAATACTATATCAATATTCGTATTTTTGGAATCAAATATTAATCGATTTAAATAAAATATAAGATGAAAGTTACTATAGTAGGAGCAGGTGCCGTGGGTGCCAGTTGTGCAGAATATGTAGCCATTAAAGATTTTGCTTCAGAAGTGGTTTTACTCGATATTAAAGAAGGAGTAGCCGAAGGGAAAGCAATGGATTTAATGCAAACCGCAACCTTAAACGGTTTTGATACTAAAATTACAGGAACTACAAACGATTATTCTAAAACTGCAGGCAGTGATGTGGCAGTAATTACCAGTGGTATTCCGCGTAAACCGGGAATGACACGTGAGGAACTAATAGGAATAAACGCCGGGATCGTAAAAGAAGTTTCTTCAAACCTTATTAAGCATTCTCCAAATGTGACCTTAATCGTGGTAAGTAATCCTATGGATACTATGACTTACCTTGTGCATAAAACTACCGGACTTCCAAAGAACAAAATTATTGGAATGGGTGGAGCTTTAGATAGCGCCCGTTTTAAATATAGATTGAGTGAAGCTTTAGAATGCCCACCATCAGATGTTGATGGAATGGTAATTGGAGGTCACAGTGATACCGGGATGGTGCCACTTACAAGATTGGCAACAAGAAATTCGGTTCCTGTTTCAGCATTTTTATCTGAAGATCGTTTAAACCAGGTTTCAGAAGATACTAAAGTTGGTGGAGCAACCCTAACTAAGTTATTAGGAACCAGTGCCTGGTATGCACCTGGAGCTGCAGTTTCGGCTTTGGTTCAGGCTATTGCTTGCGATCAGAAAAAGATGTTCCCATGCTCGGCAATGTTAGAAGGAGAGTACGGATTAAATGATATTTGTATAGGTGTACCTGCAATTCTTGGAAAAGACGGACTTGAGAAAATTGTTGAGATCGAGCTTGATGATACAGAGTCTAATAAAATTAAAGAAAGTGCAGAGGGTGTGAATAAAACCAATGCCCTATTAGAACTATAAGTAGTTTTAAACTTGAATATATGTTAAAAAAGGCCGCAGAATTTGCGGCCTTTTTTATGTTTAAAAGTTAAATTATTCAAAAAAAAATTGTTGGCATTTCATTTTTGAAACCCTATATTTGTCCGTTTTTAAAATCGACCTAATTAATTATAACTTAAGGAATAATGCAGAACAAAGGACTGATTAAGGTTTTTGCAATTTTATTTGGGCTGGTATGTATATATCAGTTGTCTTTTACTTTTATTACCAATAATGTAGAAAGTGAAGCTGAAGATTTTGCCAGGCAAAGAATTAGCGAAAATGTAGAAGATTACTCGGCGTTGAGAGATGCTGAAGAAGAAAGGTATCTGGATTCGGTAGCGAATAATGAGGTAATTGCCGGTATCACATACAGTGACGCGAAAGACAAGGAGCTAAATAAAGGCCTTGACCTTAAAGGAGGAATTAACGTAATTCTTCAAATTTCGGTTAAAGATATTCTTGCCGGACTAGCGAATAATACCGACGATCCTGCTTTTAACCAGGCCATTGCTGAAGCTGATGCAGCTGCAACAGATAGCCAGGACGATTATATTGATCTTTTCTTTGAAGCTTTTAATAGTATTCCAGATGCTAAACTGGCATCTCCAGATATTTTTGCTAATAAAACCTTAAGTGACGAGATTAATTTTGATATGTCTAATGACGAGGTTGAAACCGTTATTAGAAGAAAAGTTGATGAGTCTATTACTTCTGCTTTTGAAGTATTGAGAAAACGTATTGATAAGTTTGGGGTAACCCAACCAAATATTCAGCGTTTAGGAAATTCAGGAAGAATTCTTGTTGAATTACCAGGTGCCAAAGATATTAATCGTGTACAAGGTTTGCTGCAGAGTACTGCACAACTTGAATTCTGGCACGTATATAAAAATACTGAATTAGGGAACTTCCTTGCTCAGGCTAATAATGTTCTTAAAAACGTTGTAGATAAAGAAAGTGAGCAAGCAGAAACTCAAGCTGATACTACGGCTGCTGCCGATAGTGATATTGATGAACTTCTTGCTGAAAGTGAAGATACTACAGATGTAGCTACAGGAAACAATCCTTTATTTGAATTAGTGCAAAGTCCAGGCTTCCAGGGAGGTCCTGTAATTGCATATTTTTCTGTACAGGATACCGCAAAAGTTAATAACTACCTTGAAATGTCTCAGGTAAGATCTATTCTTCCTGCCGAGCAACGTTACGCTAAATTTGCCTGGGGAATCCCGGAAGATGAAGAAGGTGTAGTTGGTCTTTATGCATTAAAAGGAAACCGTAACATGGAGCCGCCTCTTAGTGGTGATGTGATTACAGATGCTCAACAAACTTATGACCAAATGGGTCGTGTTGCAGTATCTATGCAAATGGACGGAAGAGGAGCTAAGGTATGGGAAGAAATGACCGGTCAGGCTTCAACCCAACAGAGCAATATAGCTATTGTTTTAGATAATACTGTTTATTCGGCTCCAGGTGTTTCAACCGGGCCTATTTCAGGTGGAAGAAGTGAAATTAGTGGAGATTTTAGCATAACCGAAGGTCAGGATTTAGCCAACGTGCTTAGAGCTGGTAAACTTCCGGCTTCCGCAGATATTATCCAAAGTGAAATTGTTGGACCAAGTTTAGGTCAGGAAGCTATAGACAGCGGGATTTGGTCTTTCGGGATCGCCCTCGTTTTTGTATTGATATGGATGGTATTTTACTATGGTAAGGCCGGTCTTTTTGCCGATGTTGCCCTTGCTGTAAACATCTTATTTATCTTCGGAATTCTTGCCGGTTTAGGTGCCGTGTTAACATTACCTGGTATTGCCGGTATTGTATTAACTATTGGTATCTCGGTAGATGCAAACGTACTTATCTTTGAAAGAATCCGGGAAGAGCTTGCTAAAGGAAAAATGCAGAAAGATGCGATTAAAGATGGATTCAACAATGCACTTTCTTCAATTTTAGATGCCAACATTACTACCGGTTTAACTGGTTTTATTCTATTAATTTTAGGAACAGGACCAATTAAAGGTTTTGCTACTACTTTATTAATAGGTATCGCAACTTCGTTATTTACCGCAATTTTCATTACCAGGTTATTTATTGATGGTTATGGTAAAAACGGAAAATCTTTAGAATTCGCAACCGGCGCTACCAAAAACCTTTTCAGAAATGTAAAAATAGACTGGCTTGGGAAACGTAAGGTAGCTTATGTAATCTCCGGAATTTTAATTATTCTAAGTGTTGGTTCTTTATTAGTACAGGGATTAAACCAGGGGGTTGATTTCGTTGGAGGTAGAACTTATACCGTACGTTTTGATCAGGATGTGAATCCAACCGATGTTGAACAGGATCTTATCGCTGAATTTGGAAGCGCCGAAGCAAAAACTTTCGGGCCAAATAATCAGCTAAAGATCACTACAAAATATAAAGTAGATGAAGAGAGCACTGAAGTAGATAACGAGATTCAACAATCTATGTTTGATGCTTTACAATCTTACCTTCCGCAGGATCTTACTTTTGATGAATTTACTACAGGTGGAGCTGGAAAAGATATTGGTATTATGCAGTCTATGAAAGTAGGTCCAACTATTGCCGATGATATTAAGAACGATTCTTTCTGGGCTATTCTAGGATCACTAGTGGTGATTTTCCTTTATATCTTACTGCGATTTAGAAAATGGCAGTTTAGTATTGGTGCGGTTGCCGCAGTAGCTCACGATGTTATTATTGTATTGGGTATTTTCTCTTTACTATACAAAGTGATGCCTTTTAGTATGGAAATTAACCAGGCATTTATTGCTGCAATCCTTACGGTAATTGGTTACTCATTAAACGATACTGTGGTGGTATTTGATAGGATTAGGGAATTTGTAAACGAGCATACCAGCTGGCCATTGGGCAGAACGGTAAATAGCGCTTTAGATAGTACTATTAGCCGTACCTTGAATACCTCGCTTACTACCTTGATCGTTTTACTTGCCATCTTCATTTTTGGTGGAGAGAGCATTAGAGGCTTTATGTTTGCATTGATCATTGGTGTGATTGTAGGTACTTATTCCTCTTTATTTATCGCAACACCTGTTATGTTTGACAGTGTAACCGATAAATCTAAAATCGAAAAGAAAAAGAAAATTGAAGAAGATTCTGAAGCAACTACTGCTTAAGATTTCTTTGGAAAAAGATAAACTAAAAGAGGCCGTCTAAAAAGTATTTAGATGGCCCTTTTTCTTTATAAATGTTTTGTAAGAGGAAGCGATTCTTCTTTTTGTAAATCTTCTTTCTGATAAAAAAAGGCAAAGCAGCGCCCCCTTGCTATGCGATACTGAATTTTCTTAAGTTGTGCGCCATAGCTATTAATCCTATCTCAGTAGTTACTTTATCCATTCCCCGCAACATAAACCGCTTAAAGCCCATATTTTGCTTGATATTTCCAAAGACGGCTTCAACATCCCAGCATCTTCTTTTGCGATGTGCTATTCCCTCTTCACTTAGCAGTAGGTTCCTGGCCTTTTCCTTGAGGCGAATCAGGTTGTGATTACGTTCGAGAGTCCTGTTCCCTTTGGCTTTATGACAGCTGCCTCGCAAAGGGCATCCCTTGCAGTTGGCGGCCTGATACCGATGGATTTGCTGCTTAAAACCGGTAGTGGTTTCACTCTCATAACTTCTTACCTTCTTCATCGCCTGGCCCATCGGACAATAATACGTATCGGTTTCTTTATTATAAAACAGATTGTCCGGATGAAATGGGTTTTCTCTGTGCTTTTTATCGCGTTGCTCTTTATGGAAGTAATTGTATTTCACATAGGCAGTAATTTCTTTTTCTTCTAAATCGGTATAATTCTCTTCACTGCCATAGCCGGCATCTGCGGTAAGGCTCTCAGGTGTTTGATCGTAGGAATCTATATGATCTTGCAGGTGGTCTTTTAAGGTAGTGGTATCGGCGGTGGTTTGAGCTAAAGTATAATTGGTAATGAATTGGTTGTTGGTGGAAGCCTGAAGGTTATACCCAGGTTTTAACTGCCCGTTCTGCATATAATCATCTTTCATCCGCATAAAAGTGGCATCGGGGTCGGTCTTGCTATAGCTGTTGCGTTTTCCCAGGATAGCTTCCTGCTCCTGGTATTTCTTCAGGTTCCCAGGCCAGTTCTTCCTGGCATAGTTGAGCTTTTGTTTTACTTTTTTATCGACCTCCTTATCTTTTAATGCGTCATTAATGGCATCAATGGTTTTGGCTACTTCATCCGGATCGATAGCCTCAAAATCAGGCTCATTAGGAAGCAATTGTTCCTGGTCATAAACCTTTTCCACATAAGACCATAGTTCCCGAAGCTGTTTCTTAATACGCTCTTTACTGTTCTTGATAGATTTACCCCATACAAAAGTAAAGCGATTGGCATTGGCCTCTATCTTAGTGCCATCCACAAAGAGTTCCTTTAAAGATAATACACCCTGGTCAGCCAGTAAAAGAACCACCTGGTTGAAAATATTTTTAAACTTCCCTTTTAAGCGTTTTCCTCTAAAATCATTGATGGTATTATGATCAGGTTTACTTTGACCACTGAGCCACATAAAATGAATGTTCTCCAGAAGAGCCTGTTCTATCTTACGAGAGGAATACATATTGCGCAGGTACGCATAGATGATCACCTTAAGAAGCATCCGAGGATGGTAACTGGAAGTACCACCTCCTTTGTAACTTCGCTCCAGGTCAGCGATGTCGATTTGATCAATAATCGTATTGACGATTCTAACGGGATGATTTACAGGAACCAAATCATCATAACTGGGAGGTAAAAGACTTAACTGCGACTGGTTATAGGTCTTAAATACAACTTTAGCTTTCATTACATGAAAATAATAAAAACCTCAAAATAATCCAACAAGAAAGGCTGCCTTTTCAGACAGCCTCTTTTTTATGGCTTGGTTTTGTTGTAGCCGGGTTTTATACCTCCTGTGCCCAATTCAGAGAAAACCGGCTTAGACTCCTTGATTTTAGGCTAAACTTGTATGTTTGGTTGGATATAATGAATTACGTAGTGTTTCAACAAAATTATGAGTAAACAAGATAAGCCTAATAGTAGAAATATTCCATTACCAATTCAAAGAGAAGTCCGACAAAGATGTGGTTTTGGATGTGTTATTTGTGGATTACCTCTATATGAATATGAACATATGGAAGAATGGGCGAAAGTAAAGCGACATGATGCAGAAGAAATAACTCTGTTATGTGATCGACATCACCGAGAAAAAACTGCAGGTTTATTGCCTAAAGCGGTAATAATATTTTTACTTGTGTAGATAACGGATATGGTACCCAGATGATTCCTTTACTCATTGATAATACCCCTTTAATTGGAATTATTCTTGCAGATGGTCATTTTCTTCTAAATGTTATTCTGTTTGATGAGTTTAATAATCCTATCTTGAGAATTAAAAATAATCAACTTCTCTATTCTGTTAATCCTTGGGACATTCAGTTGGTTGGAACTAAATTGACAATTAGAGAAGCACAAAGAAAGATTTTAATTGAAATAAACTTTGAACCTCCGAATAAAATTAAAATTCAAAAAGGAAGATTTTTATATAATGGAGTGGAAATACTAATACGACCAGAAAATATTCTAGTTATCAATAATGGAATTATAGTTAGTAAATGCAAAGCCACAAATTGTCATGGCGGATTAATTATAGGAGATCAGAGTGAAAACATAGGTGGATTTATGAAAATCGGAGGAATAAATAGATATTTAGGAGACAGAAAAGATGCATTGGCTTTTGAAAAAGAAGCTATGGGTAAGCAATAATAAGATGCACTGCACATAACAACAGTTCATCTCAAATAACGGATGTTGCCGAAAAAGTGTAATCTTAAATACCATGAAAAGAAATGGGTAAGCCAACAAGTCCGCGTCCCTGTTCGAGCACTACCAAAGCTTATAAAATCTTCTGATCAACTATTTCAGTAAACGAAATATATAGATTGAATAGCTAATCGATTCTTTCAAAATCTAACTTATCACCAACTTCAATTTTCCAGTGGTCGGGAAGACCAATTCACTACTTAAAATAAAAAATTTGCTTTTGATGTAAATATGGTGCAATTTTACATCAAAAGGAATTATTATGCCCAGACAAAGTATTTCATTTACAAAACCAAATGATGAATGGTTAAAATCTCAAATTGAGAGCCTGGAATATTCAAGTAAAAGTGAATTGATTAATGACCTGATAAGGCAGGCCAGAAATCAGCAGGTTCAAATTGATTGGATTAAAAGTAAATTAGAAAAAGCAGAAGAAAGCGGATTTACAAATGATAGTAAAAAACAGATTTTAGCACAATCAAAGTCTTTACTTAATGAGTAAGTATAGGTTAAGTAATGTTGCTAAAGAAGATTTAATTAGGATTCATCAATTTGGAGTACAAAGGTTTGGAGTCACTCAGGCAGATATCAATTTCGAAAGATTTTTTGATTATTTTGAATTAATCGCAGAGCAACCTTTCTCCTTCGAAGCCGTTGATTTCATAAAACCTGGGTATAGAAGATGTGTATGTGGCGTTGATAGTATCTATTATCGCATAGAAAATGATATTGTAGAAATTATGGCAATAATCGGAAAACAGGATTTAAGCAATATTTAATCTAAAAATCGTTAAGAAGTACACTTTTTCAGAAAACTACAACACAAATTTCGGGTTCGATAGAAATACTTCTAATTCAATAAATGAAATATTTAGCTTTAAAACCTAATCTACCCGCTCAAAATCTATTTTATCCCCAACTTCAATATTCCAGTCGTCTGCAAGTCCTGCGTTTAATTCAAGTACAAATTGAGCCGGTTCTCCAGAGGGTAGTGAAGTTTCATCTTGCGGTTGCGCATTCTTTTGGAAACTCACCGCAGTACTATCTGAAGCGAAATATATAATATCTAAGGGGATATAGGTATTCTTCATATAAAAAGCCCTGGGCGCTTCATCATCGTAAATAAAAAGCATTCCCTGGTCGTCTTCCATACTCTCACGGTACATTAAACCCGTTTCTCTTTCGTAAGTATTATCGGCAATTTCAATATCAATTTGCTTTATTGTATCTCCGTTAGGTTTCAGCAAGGTTGCTTCGCCTTCTTTAGTGAAAGTTATTTCTTCGGTTTCAATAGGTTCTTCAACAGTATTATCATCCTTGCAGGAAGATAAGAATGAAACCGCTATAAGCGCTGATAAAATTATGGATTTACGTATCATACGGTTCTGGGTTTGGTAGGACGATACATAAAGTATAATCCGGCGATAATAAACGGAATACTAAGCCATTGCCCGGTATTTAATAACCAGGTGGTGCGTTCTTCTACCTGGGCTTCCTTTACAAATTCTACAAAGAATCTTACCGTCCAAAGTAAAACCAGGAACAAGCCAAAAAGATAGCCTACTTTATGGCGTTTTTCGGTTTTCCAGTATAAATACCATAGCAGGATAAAAATTAATAAATAACAAAAAGATTCATATAACTGTGCCGGATGCCTTGGAAAAGTTTCTCCTAAATTTGCGAAAATCACTCCATAATCTGAATTGGTGGGTTTTCCTATAATTTCAGAATTCATAAAATTTCCTATTCTTACAAAAATAGCCCCACTGGCTACCGGAATTACAATTCGGTCTAAAACCCAAAGTACAGGTTTGTCTAAAACGCGTTTTCGATAAAGATACATGGCGATGATAATTCCTATCGCCGCACCGTGACTGGCCAAGCCTCTAAAACCGGTAAATTCAAATTCCGGTTCAAAGCGAACCGGTAAGAATATTTCTAATAAATGATTTTGAAAATAATCCCAATCATAAAAAATAACGTGACCTAATCTCGCACCTATCAATGTGGCTAAAACCGTGTAAATAAAAAGCGAATCCAGTTTCTCTATCGAGACTTTTTCCCTTACAAAAATACTTTTCATAATGTACCAGCCCAGTCCAAAGGCTATCAAAAACATTAAACTGTAATAGTGAAGGGTGAAAAAACCTAAGTCTAAACCTTCTGAAGGGCTCCAGGTGATCGCGTTAAAAAGCATAAATTAAAATTGATTAGTAGGGTAAAGATACATATTTGCAAGTAGTTGCCCTATATTTTGGTTTCTGTTTTTTCAGGAACCGGGTCGTAGCCTTTTCCGCCCCACGGGTTGCAGCTAAAAATGCGTTTTAAGCTAAGCCAGCCACCTTTAAAAACACCAAAACGCTGTAAAGCGATTAGACTGTATTGCGAGCAGGTTGGATTATAACGGCAGGTTGCCGGTGTAAGCGGGGAAATAAAATTCTGGTAAAATTTCACCAACAGGATAAACGGATATGCTAACCATTTTTTAAGCATCGTTTTTCCTGTTTTATTAATTACTTAATAGTAAAAGTGGTACCTTCTTTTCCGTCTTTAAGCTGAATACCCATTTCCTGTAATTGATCTCTTATCTGGTCACTTAAAGCAAAATCTTTATTGTTTCTTGCTTCAGCACGCAGTTTTATAAGCAATTCTACGGTTGAAGAAAGCTTATCTGAAGTGTCATTATTTTCAGAAACTTTGTCTAAAAGGCCTAACACATCAAACATAAAAGCCGACATTGTTTTTTGCAATTCGTCTTTATCTTCTGAAGTGATCGTAGCAGCTTCTTCCTTGATGTTGTTGATCATCTTAACCGCATCAAAAAGTTTGGCGATTAAAATCGGGCTGTTAAAATCATCGTTCATCGCATCGTAGCAAGACTGTTTCCAGCTCTTAATATCTACGCTCGATTTATCTGAAACCGGAAGCTCATCTATAGCATGGTAAGCATCCATCAATCGGTTAAAACCTTTTTCACTGGCTTTTAATGCTTCATCTGAAAAATCCAGGATGCTACGGTAATTCGCCTGAAGCATAAAGAAGCGGGTCACATTCGGTGAAAATGGTTTATCTAAAACATCATTATTTCCAGAGAAAATTTCCTCGGGAAGAATATTATTGCCGGTACTTTTTGCCATTTTCTTCCCGTTTAAAGTAAGCATATTGGCGTGTAACCAATAATGAACGGGGTTTTTACCCGTAGCCGCTTCTCCCTGGGCAATTTCGCATTCGTGGTGTGGAAATTTTAGATCCATTCCGCCGCCGTGAATATCAAATTCTTCACCTAAATATTTTGTGCTCATCACGGTGCACTCTAAATGCCAGCCGGGAAAACCATCGCTCCAGGGTGAAGGCCAGCGCATAATGTGCTGTGGTTCGGCTTTTTTCCAAAGCGCAAAATCCTGCGGATTCTTCTTGTCACTTTGTGCAGCAAGTTCGCGGGTGTTAGCAATCATATTGTCAATATCCCTTCCGCTTAGCTTACCATAATGATTGGTTTCATTGAATTTCTTTACATCAAAATAAACCGATCCGTTTACCTCGTAGGCAAATCCTTTTTCGATTATGGTTTTAATGATCTCAATTTGCTCAACGATATGGCCGGTAGCCGTAGGCTCTATACTCGGCGGCAGGTTATTGAATTTTTGCAGAATATTATGAAAATCTATGGTGTAGCGTTGTACCACTTCCATAGGTTCTATTTGTTCTAAACGTGCTTTTTTGGCAATTCTATCTTCCCCGCTATCGGCATCATTTTCAAGGTGACCGGCATCGGTAATATTTCTTACATATCTTACTTTATAGCCTAAATGTTTTAGGTAGCGAAAAACCAGATCAAAAGAGATAAAAGTTCGGCAATTACCTAAATGAACATTACTGTAAACAGTAGGGCCGCAAACATACATTCCAACGTTTCCTTCGTTTATGGGTTTAAAGACTTCCTTTTCCCCCGTCATAGAATTGTACATTTTCAAGCTTTGTTCCTGGTATAGCGCCATAGATAGTTAGTTGTTGGTTATTAAGAAATAGAATTTTTTAAAAAGTAGTGTCTAATTTTATATAGTCAAGGAATTCTCTTTTTACAGATTTTTCTTTGAAAGCTCCGCCAAATTCACTGGTTACGGTGCTACTGTCTATATCTCTAATTCCGCGGCTGTTTACACAGAGGTGCTTGGCATCAACAACACAAGCAACATCTGGAGTACCCAAAGCTTTTTGTAATTCCTGAACAATTTGCATCGTCATTCGCTCCTGTACCTGTGGTCTTTTTGCGAAATAATCTACAATTCGGTTCATTTTTGACAGTCCAATAACCCTACCTTTAGAAATATAGGCTACGTGGGCTTTTCCAACGATAGGAAGTAAATGGTGCTCACAGGTAGAATAAACGGTAATGTTCTTTTCTACCAGCATTTCGCCATATTTATACTTATTTTCAAAAGTAGATGCAATGGGTTTTTTTTCAGGATCTAATCCTGCAAAAATCTCATTTACAAACATTTTTGCCACACGTTGTGGAGTTCCTTTTAGGCTGTCATCTGTAAGATCCAGGCCTAAAGTTTCCATAATATGTTTTACATCTTTATTGATGAGCGCTACTTTTTCAATATCGCTCAATTCAAAAGCATCTTCACGAATAGGGGTTTCTGCACTGCTGCCTACGTGGGCATCTCCCTGCTCATCAATTTCATTCAAAATTTTATCTATTTTCATACCGTTTTTACAATAATAGTCGTAAACCGATTGTTTGGCTTGCAAAGATACATATTTAATAGGTTTTTATGTAATCATAAAAGCCGGGGTTTAAATAGATATTTGTTATTTTGTAACTTCTAGAACTTATTATGAAACAAGAAACCCTACTTCTTTTTTGTATAATTCTTCTTTACGGGAGTTTTAGCGTTTTTGGCCAGGGTAGTTCTTGTGAAAATCTAGATCCATTTTGCGCCGGAGACGAGGAGCTTGTTTTTCCTAATTCTAATACAACAAACAGTAATATTGTAAATGGGCAACCGGGACCAGATTATGGCTGTTTGCTTTCGCAACCTTATCCTGCCTGGTTTTATTTGCAGGTAGAAGAAACCGGAAATCTTCGATTTGATATTTCTCAATTTCAAAATGAAGATGGTGGCGGTTCTCAATACGATGTAGATTTTATTGTGTGGGGACCTTTTGACCGTACTGAAGATTATTGTACAGACGATTCTTTAAGCGAACTAAATATTGTAGACTGCAGTTACGAACCCGATACCGTAGAACAAATGTTTATCCCAAATGCTGAGGAAGGACAGGTTTACGTGGTTTTAATTACTAATTATGAAGAATTGCCCGGGTTTATAAGTTTACGGCAAACAAATTCAGATCAGGCTAATTCCGGTTCTACAGATTGTGGGATTTTAGACGAAGTGTTGGGGCCAGACAGGTTTCTATGTGGGCAAAATGAAACAACTTTAGATGCTACTACAGATGGGGTAGAGCGCTACGAATGGTTTAGGTTTGATAATACCACAAATAATTTCGAGATAATTGCTAATGAAGAAGATCCTACCTTAACCATAACAAATTCTGGACGTTATAAGGTGATTGTATATGAAAATATTACGGGACAGGCTGATGAAGATGAAATTGAAGTTACGTTTTATAGTGAGCCCGTTGCTAATACTCCAGAAGATCTTTACCTCTGTGATCCCAATCAAACCACTATAGATTTAAGCGCTGCCTCAGCCGAAATTCTGAATGGAAATTCCGCTGAAGAAAATTACAGGGTGAATTTTTATGAATCTATCCAGGAGCTTGAAGCTGAAAATCCTATTTCTAATCCCACTGCATTCCCGGTAGAAGAGTCCCGGGAAATTGTTGCTCAGGTAGAAGGAACCGAAAGCGGTTGTCTTTCAAACGAGGTTATTTTCAATGTAGAATTAACTTTTGTGCCGGAAAACTTTCTACCGGCAGAAAGCGTGATTTGTGTAGATGTAGACGGAACTGTGCTTGATCAACAAGGAATAGGCGAAGATTTAGGTACCGATTATACTTACGAGTGGATAGCCGGGGGGAATACTATTAGTACCGAAGCGGTTTTAAATTTCACTGAAACTCCCAATTTTAATAGTGTAAGTCTTATTGTAACCGATAATCACTCTGGCTGTTCTATAGAATTTAACACTACTTTACTTGTTTATTCCCGCCCCGAAACGGTTGAGGTAGAGATTGAAGGAAGTGATTTTACCGGCGGTTATATAATTAGTGCAGAAGCAACTCCTGGGCCAGGAAATGAAACCACTTATGAATATAGTGCTGATAACGGTAATTGGCAGGAAAGTACAGTTTTTAGAAATTTAGACCCTGGAAATCATACCATTAGTGCCAGAGAAATTAATGGCTGTGGAATTACAACTTCTGAAGAATTCTACCTGGTTGGTTATCCGCGTTTTTTTACCCCAAATTCTGATGGGTATAACGATACCTGGAATATTGAAAATACCACTGAAATTCAGATTAAAAAACTCTATGTTTTTGACCGCTATGGGAAACTGATTAAAGAGTTAACTCCCGGAGGCGCAGGCTGGGACGGCACTTACAATGGTAGAACCTTGCCCGCAGACGATTATTGGTTTAGAGTTGAATTTGAAAAAGATGGTACCAACGATCATTTTGGCGCCAATTTTACACTGAAAAGATAATAAGTTGATAGAAAAATAAAAGAGCTCCTCACCTTTTTTCAAAGGGAGGTGGTCTCAGGTCGGAGGGGTGATTTTTAAAAATTTTATTTTAATTATTAAATGTTTAACCACCCCTTTCTTCAGCTAAAGCTGAATCCGTTTCCATCCTTTTAACGAGGGGAGCTGTATATCTTTGTATTACAAATAATTCATCCCCAACAATTCCTCTACATAACTTCTGGAATTAGAAAGTCTCGGGATTTTATGTTGCCCGCCCAGTTTATCATTTTTCTTAAGCCAGTCGTAAAATAATTTTTCACGTGCCTGGTGAATTTTAGGCATATTCAGCGTCATATTATTATAACGTTTTGCTTCATAATCGCTGTTTACCTGTTGCAATGCCAAATCGAGTTCGTATTTGAATTTCTCAAAATCCCGTGGCGGATTTTTAAATTCAATAATCCACTCGTGCGCACCTTTTTCTTTGCCTTCCATAAAAACAGGCGCTGCGGTATAATCTACAATTTCGCAATTGGTAACTAAAGAAGTCTTTTTTAAGGCTGCTTCAGCATTTTCAATAATTAATTCTTCCCCAAAAACATTAATATGGTGCTTGGTTCTTCCGGTTACTTTTATACGGTAAGGACTAGTAGAAGTGAACTTAACGGTATCGCCTATCTTATAGCGCCATAAACCTGCATTTGTGGTTATTACCACCGCATAATTTTTCCCGGTTTCAACTTCGGCCAGGGGAATTGCTTTTTCATTTTCGCTTCCGTAACTATCCATAGGAATAAACTCGTAGTAAACTCCGTAATCCAGCATTAACAATAATTCTTTGGAATCGTTTTGGTCCTGGCAGGCAAAAAATCCTTCAGAAGCATTATAGATCTCGTAAAACCTGAAATCTTCTTTGGGTAATATCTTTTGATATTGCGGAGCATAAGGATCAAAACTTACCCCACCGTGAAAATAAACTTCTAAGTGAGGCCACACCTCAAATAGATTTTCTTTTCCTGTGGTTTCTAAAATATTATTCAGTAAAACCAGCATCCAACTGGGAACCCCGGCAAGGCTGGTCACATTCTCTTTAATAGTTTCGTTAACAATCGCCTGCATTTTCACTTCCCAATCGTTCATTAGGGAAACCTCGTTGCTGGGCGTGCTGCTAAATTCTGCCCAAAATGGCATGTTGGCAATTAAAATCGCCGAAAGATCGCCGTAAGCCGTACCGTTATTTTTGTAAATTTCTTTACTGCCACCTAACCTTAAACTCTTTCCCGTAAATAACTGGGATTGAGGATTGTTATTTAAATACATGCAAAGCAAATCTTTGCCTGCGTTATAATGACAATGTTCCAGGGAATCCTCACTAACCGGAATAAATTTGCTTTTAGCGCTGGTGGTGCCGCTGGATTTTGCAAACCATTTTATAGGCGTAGGCCAAAAAATATTGGTTTCTCCCTGCCGGCTGCGTTCTATGCAAGCCTGGTAATCTTCATATTGCTGAATAGGTACCCGGCTCGCAAACTGGCTGTGGTTTTTAATTTCTGAAAAGCCATACTTTTTGCCAATTTCGGTATTTTTTGCTTTAGAAAGCAAATGTCTAAGTAGCTCGTCCTGAACTTCGTGGGGGTATTTTATAAACAACTCCATTTGATGAATTCGCTTCTTGAGAAACCACGAAGCAATGGAGTTTACTAATGGAATTGGCATTATTCTTTATATCTTTATCGCTGACAATGCTTCAGCTGTTTGGCTGGCTAAAATTAATTTAAACTTCGAAGCTTACAAATCAACTTCGGTTAAAAATAGGGAAAAAAAGATGAGATACGAAGGGGTGTTTAGAAAAATGAGAACTGAGATCACCGATAAGGTGCAATATTACCTCATTTTTGAGGAAGACTTTATTAATATGAACCAGATTCTCGGGAAGAAAATAAGCCTTAATTTTCTTCGATTTCAGTGTTTAAACTGTGGATTGCAAAAGAAAATTTTCCGCCAGGGGTATTGTTACGATTGTTTTACTTCCATTCCGCAAGCCGGAGATTGGATTATGAGTCCCGAACTTAGTAAAGCACATTTAGATGAAGAAGATCGTGACCTGGATTTCGAAAAAGAAGCTCAGTTGCAACCGCACGTGGTTTACCTGGCAAATTCCAGCAATGTAAAAGTTGGAGTAACCCGAAAAACGCAAATTCCTACGCGTTGGATAGATCAGGGAGCGCACGAAGCCATTGAAATTGTAGAAGTTCCCAATAGATATCTCGCCGGAATAACTGAAGTGGCTTTGAAAAGTCATGTTTCGGATAAAACCAATTGGCGGAAAATGTTGACCAATGATGTTTTGGATCTGAATCTGGCGGAAGAAAGAGATAAACTTAAAGAGTTTATTCCCGACGAAGCCAAAGAATTTTATCTGGGCGATAGAAAAGAATTAGAAATTGAATTTCCGGTATTAGAATTTCCGAAAAAGATTAAAACTCTCAATTTGGGTAAAAACCCATTCTACGAAGGGGTTTTAAAAGGAATTAAAGGACAATATTTAATTTTTGAAGACGGTACCGTTTTTAACGTCCGGGCCCACGAAGGTTTTGTAGTGGAGTTGGGTGTGCTTTAATTTAAAAAAGCTGTGAAAACACGTCATGCTGAATTTATTTCAGCATCTAACATTTAGAAAAGTTTATTCCTGAAGATATAATATAATAAACCCTCCCAGATTTCTGAAATTACTAAAAATCTGTGAGGGTTTAATTTTTTAATTGCTTGTCGTATCCTTTTTCTGAGTTCTGTTTTTCAGAATTCCGCCTAAAATATTCCGGGCAGCATCTTTAACCTGCTCTTCCTGACTTTTTGGGGTTTGGTCAGTTTTTGGGGTTTGGGTTTGTGTAGAATCCTGAGAAGTAATGCTATCATTTTGTGGCTTTTGATTTCCACCGGTTTGCTTATTAATAATATCTCTAATTGCATCCTGCCCGCGTTCTTTAAGGTTTTCTTTTTGTTTTGCAACAATTTTCTGGGTAAGATTGCTAACCGCCTGCTCCATATTGATATTTATCTGCGGATTTTGAAAAGTTCCTTTTAAACCTATTGGCAGCGCTACTACCATATTCTTAAGTTCATCTCCACTTAATCTGCTAAGGGCATTACCTACCTGACTTCCCAGCATTCTTGCAGGCACATCGAGACTCAGGTTGTAGTTCATATTCATATCAAAGCCGTGGCCCCCGGAAACTTCTACATTTACGCCCTTTACATCAAAATTAAAGGGTTCAATTTGCACCATTCCATCATTAAAGGTCAAACGTGTTTTAAGTTTGTCCAGGTCAATATCCTTTAAATTTATAAAGTCTAACTGCTGGTCTAAACGTGAAAGTAAAGCAAGTTGTTCAGGATTTACCTCTGCAGTTAGTATTTCCGCCAGTGCATTCCCGGCAAGGGTTGATAATTGCGGAGTAAGATCGTTATTTAAATTACCGTTTAACTTAAGGCTGGTCTGTAATTTACCCTGTAAAGCCTGGGCTACCGGTGCGAGGCCCTGTAACATCTCCAATCCGTTAAAAGATTCTGCGATATTGAGTGCGTTTAGCGCCAGGTCCATATCAAAAGTTGGTGTTGCTCCTTTAGTAGAAACATTTCCTGCCAGCGCGATATTTCCACCAAAAATATTGGTTGTGATGTTTTGTAAAGTGGCGGTTTCATCGCGTAAGATAATAGTTCCTTTAGCGTTTTTAAGTTCCAGGTTATCATAGATTACCGTGTTTACATTAAACGCAAGTTCGGTATCTAAAAATGAAGGAATTTTTACCGCTTCATTGGTGCCCGGAGTAGAAATTTCTCCCGGAGTATCTTCTGGTTTGGTTTCGCTCTGAGATTGATTTTTGGTTTCAGCGATCATAAAATCGTTGATGGCAAAAACATTAGAATTTACATTGAAATTTCCTTTTAAATTTTGTTCAGTAAACAAAAAGCCCATTAGGTTTTCAATATTTCCCGAAGCTGTAATATCTGTCTGCCCCGTGGTAAGTTTTAATTCAGGTACGCGAACATTACCCTGATTAAAATTCAATCTCGCATTAGCGATCTTTACCTCGTTAGGAATTTCTGGCGATTTATAACTGAAATTTCTAATGCTTGCCGTACCGCTACTTTTTACATTTTGATATTGTTCTTTTTCAATAGAATTCATATCAAATTGCGTGGTAACATCGGCGGTTAAGATTCCATTGAGATCTTGTTCCAGTTCCAGCGGATAAGCCTGGTCCAGGTTCGCTAAGTTTAAAGTCCCCTGCAGCGCCATATCAACTAACATATTTCCCATTAGGTTTTTTATGCTTCCGTTGGTGGCAAACCTGTCCTGGTCTATTCTAAAGGTTACATTATCAAAAGTGAGGTAAGTATCTTCAAGTATCCCGGTCTCGTTTAATATCTGGAGATCTATGTTGATGTCCTGAACACTTTTTGGTAGATCTGGATATTTAAAGGAGGCATTATCTGAGCTCACTTTAATATCCATTTTTGGAATATAGGTTTCGTCTACAATTCCCTGAATTTTCCCATTAACAATGAAATCTCCACTAGTTTCTACATTTTCAATGTTTTTTGCGTAGGTCGCAGGAATTACCGCTAAAAAGTTTTTAAAGTCTGAAGAAGGCGTTTGGAAACTTAGATCTATCTCGTTATTATCTTCATTCACCTGCACAAACCCTTCAAATGTTAACGGCAACTGATTGATAATTGCTTCGTTCTCAAGGAAAGTATAACGCATATTTTCCAGATCCATCTGGATCACGGCATCAAGGGAAACCTTGTTTCGGTTCAGGTAATTTGTTCCATCGTAATCTAGAGAAACCAGGGCGTTAGATTTAGTGTCCAGTTCGCTTTCAGCTAAAGAAAAATCTCCGGTTCCTTCGTGATGCAACTCTTCTACATCCAGTAACAGTTTCTGGCCTTCGTCTAAATATTTTACCCGGGAATTATTGATCTCGTAATGTTTAAGATCGAAACTAAATCCCGTGGAAGCGGAGTCGGAAGCTACAGCGGTAGTATCTTCAACTGCAATATCGTAATTGGCATTGCCAAGAGAGTCCACTTTAATATTTAGATAAGTGTTGTTGACTTTTATATTGTCTAAAATTTTAGGTTCATCGGCACCTTTAAATAATTCTTTAATAGACATTTCCAGTTGCGCTTCCTCCCCAATCGCAAGCGTATCGCCTTTAAAAGGTTCATTATTGATCACGCTGAAATTCTCAATTACCACCGTAGCTTGCGGGAAACTCCTAAAAAAGCTAAGGCTTATGTCGCTAAATTCAACCTGTGCATCCACACTCTCATTGGCCGTTTTTCGAACATAATCTTTTATTTGTGATTCAAACAAAAATGGAGCGGCAACCAGTATTACTACAATTACCAGCAATACAATTCCAATTATTTTTAATGCTTTTTTCATTTCTTAAAAATTTTTATTCCAATTTTAGATTAAACACAAGCTCCAAATTTTATCCTGTGAATTACCAATCTTTGGGTCCAGCAGCATGTTGGTTTCATTTCTATATTATTTAATTCAAACTAATTAAGCTGGTTTATTTAAATTAATCATATTTTAATTCTTCGCCTTGCTTCAATTTAAATCGCTTTCTAAAAGCAAAGACCGAAGCGTAGAGCAGCGGAGTATCCAGCGCGGCAACGATTACTTTAAATAAAAATCCGCTAAGTAAAAGTGCGCCAAATAAGTCCCATTCAATTTTATTAAAACTACAGAGCAAAAACAAGACCGAAAACGTATCTACAAACTGCGAGAGAAAGGTAGAAAAGTTATTCCGGAGCCATAAATGTTTTCCTTTGGTCAATCTTTTCCAAAAATGGAATAAGTGAATATCTATATACTGTGCCAATAAATAGGCAACCATTGAGGCAAAAACGGCAATAGTGGTAGCGCCAAAAACCTGTGTAAACAAAGCGTCGCCTATGGGAGACCATTCGGTAGCGGGCACGGCATCTGCAGTGTAAATTATCAACAAAGAAAAGAACGAAGCAAAAATTCCCGTGGTTACTACCTGGTTGGCTTTTTTCTTACCGTAAATCTCGCTAATAATATCGGTGATCAAAAAAGTAACCGGATACGGTAAAATTCCAACAGAAATTTCAAATGTATAGAGCCCAAAAAAATCCCAGCTAAAGAATTTCTGAAATATTAGGTTCGAAACAACCAATGAGGCGATAAAAAGCCCGGCCAATATTAAATATACGCGCTGTGCCGCAAGTTTGTCTTTCAGTAAAAGTTTAGCCAAATTTATTTTTTAAGTCTTCCTACAAAATTAGGGGTATGTGATTTTGTTTTACTTAATTTGCTGTGAAATTTACAGGATAAGCTTTAATAATTTTTCTTCAGTTAGTTTGAATTCCCCAAAAATAGTACATATCGCCCTGGGAAGCAATGTGGGCAACCGCTTTGAGCTTCTGCAAAATGCACTGCATAAATTATATTTAGAAATTGGCGAGGTGCAACAGGTATCGCAGGTTTATGAAACGCCCGCCTGGGGTTTTGAGGGCAATGCTTTTTTAAACGCCTGTATTGCCGTTTCTACCAGATTTTCTGCGGAAGAAATTCTTCGGAAATTATTAAAGATTGAAGCTGATGCCGGTCGAGTTCGCTCTGATGCTAAAAATTACCAAAACCGAAGCCTGGATCTGGATATTCTTCTTTTTGAAGATGAAATTTTAGAAACCTCAAATTTGATAGTGCCGCATCCTGCAATGCAAAACCGAAAATTTGTGTTGTTACCTTTGGCCGATATCGCTGCTAAGGAGCATCATCCTATTTTTCAAGTTTCTATTGAAAAATTACTGAAGCGGGTTGAGGACAATTCAGAAATAAAAGCGATTCCTGAAAAGCTAGAGATTCCTAAAAAAGCATTCAATTTAAATAACCTGAATTATATCGCGGTTGAAGGAAATATTGGTGCCGGGAAAACCAGCTTTTCTACCATGGTTTCCGAAGATTTTAATGCAAAACTCATTTTAGAAAGGTTTAAAGACAATCCGTTTTTACCAAAATTCTACGAGAACAAAGAGCGATATGCTTTTCCCTTGGAAATGTCTTTTCTGGCCGATCGCTATCAGCAACTTTCAGACGATTTAGCGCAATATGATCTTTTTAAAGATTTTGTGATCTCAGATTACGATGTTTTTAAGTCGCTTATTTTTGCTAAAATCACGCTGCTTGAAGACGAATATGCTTTATATCACAAGCTTTTTCATTTAATGTACAAGGAATTGGTAAAGCCAGATCTTTACATTTATCTCTACCAAAATACAGATCGACTATTGGAGAATATCAAGGCTCGCGGTCGTGATTACGAGCAGAATATTCAGCCAGATTATTTAGTGGAAATCAATAAAAGTTACCTGAATTTTATAAAGACCCAAACCAATATGAAGGTGCAGATTGTAGATATTTCCGGGAAAGACTTTGTAAATAACCGCCTGGATTATTTGTCGATTTTAGAAGAGATCAAAGCCTAATGATTTCCTAGAAGTAGGAAGTTCCTCTAGTGAGCCATATAAGATTGCTCACGATTATTGGTGGTTATTTTAGAAAATAGATCCCATAAAACCACGCCTACACTAACCGCAATATTTAGCGAATGTTTACTACCTAATTGCGGGATTTCAATAATTCCATCACTCGCCGAAACTACTTTTTGTTGTACTCCTTTTACCTCGTTACCAAAAACCACGGCGATTTTTTCACCCGGTTGGGCTTTAAAATCATTTAGCATCACCGAGCCTTCAGCTTGTTCAATTGAAAATACTTTTGTTTTCTCTCGTTGAAGTTTTTCCACTACCTCCAGCGTGTTTTCCGTATATTCCCAGTCTACGGTTTCAGTTGCGCCTAAAGCGGTTTTCTGAATATCTTTATGAGGTGGTTGTGCGGTAATTCCGCAGAGATAAATCTTTTCGATTAAAAAAGCATCGGCACTACGAAAAACCGAACCAATATTATTTAAGCTTCTAATATTGTCTAGAATCAGAATAATAGGTGTCTTCTCAGCTTTCTTGAATTCCTCAATAGATTTTCGGTCCAGTTCGCTGTTTTTTAATTTTCGGTTTTCCATAGCGGCAAAATTAATAAGAATGCGAGGAAATAAATTAATTTAAATCTAAAAAGACTGGAGTTGATAAGCAGGGATTTTTAATTCGAATCTTTCGTAATTACGGGTTTCATAGGTTATTTACATTTTAGTTTTATATTAGTAAATGATAAAATATTCCTCTAGTATGATATATAAAACTACTTCCCTGCTACTTTTTTTCTTCCTGTCTGTCACTCTTGCAGCCCAGGATATTAATAAAGAAGATACCCGTTTACTTTCAAAACCCGCGATGAGTGATTCTCAAATCGCTTTTATTTATGCCGAAGATCTTTGGGTGGCAAATAAAGATGGCTCTTCACCAAGAAGACTTACAGTAGATGATGGGATTGAATCCAATCCTGTTTTTTCACCAGACGGAAGTTTAATAGCTTTTAATGCAGAATATGATGGAAATACCGATGTATATGTGGTTCCTGCTAATGGTGGCGTGCCTGAGCGCCTTAGTTGGCACCCCGGGAGCGACCTGGTTCGTGGTTTTACACCAGATGGTTCTGCTGTACTATTTGGTTCTCAGCGTAGTGTTTTTACAAATAGATATATGAAACTCTTTGAGGTTTCAGTAAAGGGTGGCCAGGTTAAAGAACTGGAGATTCCAAATGCCTTTTGGGCAGATTATTCAGACGATGGAAAATACATTGCTTATACGCCACTTTTCGAAGCTTTTAATCAATGGAAATATTATCGTGGTGGTACTGCTTCTCGAATTTGGATCTTTGATACCAATGACCATTCTGTTACAGAAATTTCGAAACCGGAAGGTGGAAGCAACGATACCAGGCCTCAATGGCTGGGTGATAAAGTTTATTTCAGGAGTGACAGGAATGGAGAATTCAATTTGTACAGTTATGATATGAATTCCAAAGAGATTACTCAACTTACCAATTTTAAAGATTTCCCGGTTTTAGATCTTTCCGCAGGAAATGATGAAATCATTTTTGAGCAAGCCGGATACCTGCATACCTATAATCCGGAAACTAATACTACTGAAAAAATAGAGGTTGGGATCGCGACAGATCTTCTTGAACTGCGCCCAAGGTTTGTAAAGGGTGATGAATATATTCGTACCGCCTCCGTTTCGCCTACCGGTGCAAGGGTGGTAATGGATTTTAGAGGGGAAATAGTAACGGTGCCCGCTGAAAAAGGCGATGTGGTTAATATAACTGAAACCCCGGGGGTGCACGAACAAGACCCTGTATGGTCTCCAAATGGAAAATTCATCGCGTATTTTAGCGATGAAAGCGGAGAATATGCACTGCACGTTCAGGATCAAAGCGAACAAAAAGAGGCTAAAAAATTTAAACTTGAGGGTGCAGGTTTTTATGCTTATCCAAAGTGGTCGCCAGATAGTAAGAAAATAAGTTTTGTAGATAATGGGCGTAATCTTTATGTGTTAAACATAGATTCCGGAAAAGTGACAAAAGTTTCTCAGGATGAACGATATATACCGGGAGTTTTTAGGAACCTTTTTGGTAGTTGGTCTCACGATTCTAATTGGATTAGTTACACCATAGTAACAGGAACCAGCTTTGAACAGGCCTATGTGTATTCGCTTTCAGAAGATAAATCTTATGCAATTTCCGATGGTTTCTCCAGCGTTTCAAGTCCGGTTTTTGATCCAAGCGGAAAATATCTTTATATGTTAGCTTCTACAGATGCCGGGCCGGTGGTGAATTGGTTTGATCAGTCTAACCAGGATATGGAAATGACCAGTTCGATTTACCTGGTGACTTTACAGAAGGATGTAGAATCTCCATTTGCAAGAGAAAACGATGTTGAAAAGATTGAGCAGGCAGAAAAAGAGGAAGAGAAAAAGAAGAAGGCGGAAGAAGAGGATAAAGAAATCAAAGTTCCCGACTTGAAAATTGATTTCGAGGGAATAGAAAACAGGATCGTGGATGTACCGCTTCCTGCCGGCAAGTATGCTAACCTAAGTTCGCCAAAAGAAGGAAATCTCTATTATTTAGCTTATCCTCCTCACGAGCAAAACAAGGGAACTCTAAATCTGTACAATCTTAAAGAAAGGGAGAATAAGAAGATAATGCCTGCCACTTTTTACGAGATATCTGCCAATGGAAAAAAGATACTTTATAAGGCAGAAGAAAAATGGGGTCTCGTTGAAATTGATAAAATTGAAGAAAAGCGAACGCTTAATACCGGTGATATTCAGGTTAAAATTGATCCCGTAGCAGAATGGCCAAATATTTTTGATGAGGCCTGGCGAGTTAATCGAGACTACTTTTATGATCCCGGGATGCACGGCGTAGACTGGGATAAAATGAAAGAAAAATATCAGCCTTTTATAGGAGATGTTACTTCCCGAAGCGACCTCTACCGGGTGATGGAATGGATGTTTAGTGAACTTGGAGTTGGGCATCACAGGTTTTCCGGTAGAGGTGACAGGCTTCATTCTAAAGAATCTGTAAAAGGAGGTCTCTTGGGAGCAGATTTCAGTATAGAAGATGACAGGTATAGGTTTGAAAAAATCTATGGCGGGCTCAATTGGAACCCTAATTTGCGTTCTCCCCTTACCGAACCCGGAGTAGATGTGAAAGAAGGCGATTATCTATTGGCAGTAGATGGAGAAGAGCTAGAGGCTAGTGATAATATCTATAAGTTATTTGAAAATACGGCCGGGAAAATAGTGATGCTCACCGTGGGTCCTAATCCTAATATGAAGAATTCAAGAAAAATTAAAGTAACTCCGGTTGAAAATGAAATTGCTTTAAGAAACCGCGATTGGATAGAAGGCAATATTCAAAAAGTTCACGAAGCTACCGATGGCCGGGTTGCCTATGTTTATGTGCCAAATACTGCCACGGAGGGACATGAGTACTTCAAACGCTACTTCTTTCCGCAGGCGAACAAGCAGGCGATTATTGTAGATGAACGTTTTAATGGCGGTGGCCAACTGGCAGATTATGTTATAGATATTCTTAAAAAACCAGAGCAGGCACACTGGAGGTTTCGCTATGGAAAAGATCTAAAATCGCCAAGTGCTTCTATACAGGGGCCAAAAGTGATGATTACTGATGAAACTGCAGGTTCCGGTGGGGATTATCTGCCGTGGATGTTTAGAAAATTTGATCTTGGAACTATCGTTGGAAAAACTACCTGGGGCGGCCTGGTAGGCGTATTGGGTTATCCTGAATTTATAGATGGCGGCTCTGTTACCGCACCTAATGTTGCTTTTTATACCGAAGAAGGTTTTAGTGTAGAAAACGAAGGAGTAGCACCAGATGTTGAGGTGGAACAATGGCCGGAAGAAGTTCTTGAAGGAAGAGACCCTCAACTGGAAAAAGCCATTGAGATTGTGCTGAAACAGCTGGAGGCTAATCCGCCGGCAGAAGTGCCTTCCCCGGTATATCCTGATAAAACTGATAACTAATATTCTTTCGACTTAATTTAAATTTAGAAAGCGGGAATTTGAATTACCAGGTGCGCGTCTAAAAGTCTTATAAAAATGAATAAACTCACTTATTTCTTATTGCTAGCAATTACCCTGTCATCTTGCAAGAATAAGGAAGTCAAAGCCTACGATCTTGTTATTTATAATGCTCAAATTATAGATGTAGAGAGTGAAAGTCTAAGCAAAGGACAATCAATTTTTATTTCAGATGGTGAAATTGTTGAGGTTCGTGAAAGTATTGAGAATGAGAAATTTGTTGCCGATCGATTAATTGATGCCGAAGGAAAGTTTGTAATACCGGGACTATGGGATAACCACGTTCATTTTAGAGGGGGTGATACTTTGGTAGAAGAAAACAAAGACCTTCTACCACTTTTTTTAGCATACGGAATTACCACTGTACGCGATGCCGGTGGTGATATCACTCCGAGTGTAATGGAATGGAAAGATCAAATTGCTAATAGTGAATTAGATGGTCCCAGGATTTTTAGTTCGGGGCCCAAGCTGGATGGTGATAAACCGGCCTGGCCTGGGTCTATAAAAGTTTCAAATTCGAGCGATATTGGAGCTGCCTTAGATTCCCTGGAGAAATTAGATGTAGATTACGTAAAGACCTATGATGGAAATCTTTCCGCAGAAAATTATTACAATATCATTAAAGAAACTGAAAAACGTGGCCTAAAAATCACCGGCCATATGCCCATGAGCGCCAATTTCATGAAAGCGGTTTCGTTAGGTCTTGATGGTGCCGAGCATATGTATTATCCGCTGAAAGCCTGTTCTCCTGCCGCCGACAGTCTTACTAAACCCGATCTTGGCTACGGAATGATAGAACCATTAATAGATACCTACGATCCCGAACTTGCAGCAGAGGTTTTTGCTAAAATGAGTCAAGAAAATGTATACGTAACCCCCACACTTTATATAGGTAAAACCTTGGCGGAAATTTTGGAAGTAGATCACAGGCAGGATTCATTGTTAAACTATATTGGTCCCGGAATTCAAAAAACCTACCAAGGTAGAATAGAAGGAGCAAAAAGAGCAAAAGCATCCGGTAGTAAGATGAGGGAAAAAATGGAAGAAATAAGTGTGCGAATGATTGAGCCAATGGAGAATGCGGGCGTTAAGCTTTTAGCAGGTTCAGATTGTGGGGCATTTAATTCTTATGTCTATCCCGGCGAATCTTTGCACGGGGAATTAAATGCCCTTTCTAAAGCAGGTTTAAGTAATGCCCAGGTATTAAAAAGCTCTATAATTAACGGCCCCGAATTTCTGGATCTTGGAGATAAATATGGAAGTGTGGAAGAAGGAAAAATAGCCGATCTCTTGCTTTTGGAAAATAATCCTCTTGAAAATTTGCAGAACCTAAAGGAAATCACAGCGGTAATAAAAAGCGGAAAGGTGTTTACCCGTGAAGATTTGGGAAAAATGCTTCAGGATATTCAATAATAGTTTCAGCTGCCCAATTTAGCATAGTTAATTAGTTAGGATATATTATTTTCGAAATTCAATTTTCAAGTATAAATAAGGGAAAAACCCCAGTTCGCAAATCATACAATCGCTTATCTTTAATAGGATAAAAATGGAATGTTATGATACAGGGTGGTCTTATAGGTTTGGTGTTTTTGCTTAGTATTAGCTTTAGCGATGATATAAGAGTGGTAGATATGGTTGTGAATAGCTATACCGAAGAATGTGTGGGAGAAAGGGAAGGAAATTGCTTACTCGTGCAGGAAGGAGACCATATAGGTACAGATAACTGGAGCCTTTTTTATTATGAGGACAGCATAGAAGGCTTTGATTATGAGCCCGGTTATATTTATCATTTAAAAGTGAAGAAGAAGAAAATAAAAAATCCGCCTATGGATGGTTCTTCAATTTCATATCGACTGGTAAGGATAATGTCTAAGGAAAAGGTTTAAATTGAAGATCTTCAGGGTTTCTTCTTTTTTATTACTACCATCTTTTTCAAATCTTAGCTAACTTGCAAAGAAAAAATAATTCTTGCCCAGATCTAAAAAGTCATTAGAAGCCAATAAAGTCAGTTTTAAAGGAAGTTTTGCATCCTTAAAATTTGTACCTAGATTTTTTAAGGAAATCAGGAAAGTAAACCCTTTGCTGTTTTACGCTAATGTATTGGCAAGGACCATTAACGCCATTTTACCGGTTGTTATCCTTATTGTAGGAAAATTGATTATTGATGAGGTGGTTTTACAAATTGCGGCCGAAGAAAAAGACCTTGATAGGTTATGGTTACTGGTAGCAGCAGAATTCGGTCTGGCTATTTTATCAGATCTAATGAGTAGGGCGATTAGTTTGACTGATGGTTTGTTGGGAGACCAATATAGCATAGGTACTTCGGTTCGAATTATTAAGAAAACTTCAGAATTAAACCTTGATCAGTTAGAAGATTCTGAGTTTTACGATAAACTGGAACGAGCCCGGCAGCAAACCACCGGTAGGGTTGGGTTAATGTCTAATATTCTTACCCAGGCTGAGGATTTGGTGGTAATTTTCACTTTACTTGCTGGGGTAGTCGCCTTTGAACCCTGGCTAATAATTTTACTGGTGGTTTCCGTAGTTCCTACAATAATAAATGAAATCAAATTTAGTGGCACCAGTTATTCCCTGGCCAGAAGTTGGACCCAAGAACGTCGGGAACTGGATTATTTGCGCTATGTAGGCGCTAGTGATGTAACGGCAAAAGAGGTAAAACTCTTCGGACTTTCAGATTACCTGGCAAACCGATTTAAAAACCTTTCCGACACTTATTATTTAATGAGTAAAAAACTGGCAAAACAGCGCGCCGGTTGGGGTTCAGTTTTCAACGTGATTGGTACAGGAGCCTATTATGGTGCTTATCTTTTAATCGTTTTTAGAACCGTAGCGGGAATTTTTACACTTGGTGATCTTACTTTCCTATCGGGTTCTTTTAACAGACTTCGATCTAAATTGCAGGGCTTTTTTACCCGCTTTACCGCAATTACCGAAAGTGCACTCTACCTTCAGGATTATTTTGAATTTCTGGACCTTAAATATTCCGATGAAACTTCGGAAGAAAAATTACCGCTTCCAAAGAAAATTAAAAAAGGATTTGAATTTAAAAATGTCGGATTCAAATATCCTAAATCTGAAGCCTGGGTGGTTAGAAACATCAATTTTGAATTAAAAGCAGGAGAAAAACTGGCCTTTGTAGGAGAAAACGGCGCTGGGAAAACCACGCTGATAAAATTATTACTTCGGTTTTATGAACCTACTGAAGGTGAGATTCTACTCGATGATATTCCGGTTAAAGAATATAATCAATCCCAATATCAACAATACTTCGGGGTGATTTTTCAGGATTTTGTAAAGTTTGAATTAACGCTTCGTGAAAATATTGCCATGGGCGAAATTGAAGAAATCGGTAATCAAAATCGAATTGACAGCGCTGCGCAAAAAAGTCTGGCGAACGAGGTAATTTCTGATATGCCGCGAGGTTACGATCAGCAATTGGGGAAACGCTTTAAGCAGGGAAAAGATCTTTCGGGTGGGCAGTGGCAAAAAATTGCGATTGCCCGTGCCTATATGAAAGATGCAGAGGTTTTAATTTTAGACGAACCGACTTCGGCGCTAGATGCCCGCGCTGAAACCGAAGCTTTTGACCGATTTATTAAGCTTACTGAGGGGAAAACTGCGGTAATTATTTCGCATCGTTTCAGCACAGTAAGAATAGCCGATAGAATTATGGTTTTAAAAAACGGTGCCGTACTGGAAATTGGAACGCATCAAGAATTGATGCAAAATGATATGCTGTATGCCGAATTGTTCAACCTACAGGCGCAGGGATATCAATAAGAGATCTTTAAACAATGAGCTTAAATCATTACGCAATTTTTACACCCGATTTTTCTCTACTGGGAAAATGGCTACCGCAACTTTTGAAAGGAAATTCTCCAGAAGAATTAAAGGAATTGCAGGGAAAGAAAGGCCTGCTTTTTTCTGAATCGATTTTAAATAAATTTATTGAGGAAGATTATAAACACGGGAACTCTGCCTTGATTTTTAATGAAAATCGTTCCTTACGAACTTTTTCCAGTGGGGAGAAACGAAAAGCTTTGCTGCAATATTTACTTAGTCAGGAGCCTGATTTTCTGGTTTTAGACAATCCTTTTGATAGTCTTGATAAAACATCGGTATCTGATTTAAAATTGACCTTGCAGCATATTTCTAAAACAACTGTTATCATTCAGATTTTTAATCGAAAAGAAGATTTACTGCCTTTTGTAGATTTAATATTGAAAGTCGAAAACGAACAAGTTGTCGAAAGCTTTGAGGTTTCAGAATTCCAGGGGAATAATGAAAGCAATTTTTCAGAAGTAAATATTCCTCCAGCACCAGTAAAATTCCAGGACGTGCCAAATATATTGGTGAAAATGAAAAATGTCTCGGTTTCTTATGGGGGTAAACCGGTTTTAGAAAATATTAGCTGGGAAATTAAAAAAGGAGATTTTTGGCAACTTACTGGGCCCAATGGTGCAGGGAAAACTACTTTGCTTTCTATGATTTACGGCGATAATCCCAAAGCCTATGGCGTAGACTTATACTTATTCGGAAACAAAAAAGGCAGTGGTGTAAGTGTATGGGAGATTAAAAAGAAAATCGGGTATTTCTCGCCTGCGCTTACCGAACTTTTTCACCGAAGAAATACTGTTTTGGAGATGCTAATTTCAGGTTTGGTAGATAGCGTTGGTTTGTACCAAAAACCTGGAGATGCAGATATCAGGTTGGCTAAAGAATGGTTAAAAATCCTGAATTTGGAAGATAAATCAGCTAAGATTTTTACAGAATTATCTGAACTTCATAAAAGAATGGTTCTTATTGGCAGGGCGATGATTAAGCATCCGCCTTTACTTATTTTAGACGAACCCACAACCTCGCTAGACGATAAAAGTGCGCTGCAAATCACTTCGCTCATTAATTTAATCGTCAGGGAAAGTCCTACCGCGGTGATTTTTGTTTCGCATAGAAAAGAGAAAGGTCTGGAACCAAAGGCTATTTACCATCTAATTCCATCAGAAAATGGATCTAAAGGGGAAATACTTGTAGAATAATTGTGGAAAAAATTGAATAACTTCCAGAGATAATTTTCCTTTAAAATATGGGATTCTGTACTTTAGCGGGAAATAAAATTTAAAATTTTGGCAGCCAAGAAATCCCCTAAAGTTACCCCGTTAATGAAGCAGTACAATGCTATTAAAGCAAAGTATCCAGATGCTTTGCTCTTGTTTCGTGTGGGTGATTTCTATGAGACTTTTGGTGAAGACGCGGTAAAAACAGCTAGGATTTTAAATATTATTTGCACCAATAGGAACAATGGCAGCGAGCGTACCGAGCTTGCCGGATTTCCACATCATTCTTTAAACACCTATTTGCCAAAATTAGTAAAAGCCGGAGAACGGGTGGCCATTTGCGATCAATTAGAAGATCCTAAAATGACCAAAAACATTGTAAAACGTGGTGTGACCGAATTGGTGACTCCGGGTGTGGCTTTAAGCGATGAGGTGCTTCAGAGTAAATCGAATAATTTTTTATGCGCTATTCACTTCGGAAAGAAAATCTTTGGAGTTTCGTTTTTAGATGTTTCTACCGGTGAATTTTTAACGGCGCAAGGAAATTCAGAATATATAGATAAATTACTTCAGAATTTTAGCCCTAGTGAAGTCTTGATTCCGAAGAAAAATAAGAAGGATTTTAAGCAGATCTTCGGCGAAGATTTCCATACGTTCTACCAGGAAGACTGGGTGTTTAAACAGGATTTTGCTTACGAAACTTTAAATGAACATTTTCAGACCAAATCTTTAAAAGGTTTTGGAATCGAGCATTTGGAAGAAGGAATTATTGCTTCCGGTGCTATTTTACATTATTTAGCCGAAACCCAGCATCGAAAACTTCAGCATATAACCTCAGTAAACAGAATTGCAGAAGAGGAATATGTATGGATGGACCGGTTTACGATTAGGAACCTGGAGTTATATCATTCTAACGCCGCAAATGCGGTGACCTTATTGGATGTGATTGATAAAACTATTTCGCCGATGGGTGGAAGGCTTTTAAAGAGATGGCTTGCATTGCCTTTAAAGAATGCCGAGAAAGTAAAAAAGCGCCACGAAGTAGTTGGTTTTTTACTCGAAAATCCTTCAGTTTTAGCTGAAATTCAGCAAAACATTAAAAAGATAAGTGACCTGGAAAGGCTTATTTCTAAAGTTGCTACAGGGAAGGTAACTCCACGAGAGGTAATTCAGCTTAATCATTCTTTACAAGCCATAATTCCTATAAAAGAGCTCGCGCTGAAAAGTAAGAATGAAGCCATTAAAGTGATTGGCGATAATTTACACTCTTGCGAGGTTTTGCGAAGTAAAATTACTGAAAGTTTACACGAAGATGCACCGGTAAATATTTTAAAGGGGAATTGTATTGCTGAAGGTTTTTCGGAAGAACTGGATGAGCTTAGAAAAATAGCTTTTTCAGGAAAAGATTACCTCGATAATATGCTGAAACGCGAAACCCAAAGTACCGGGATTTCTTCTTTGAAAATTGGTAGTAACAATGTTTACGGTTATTATATTGAAGTGCGCAACACGCATAAAGATAAAGTTCCCGATAGCTGGATTAGAAAGCAAACCCTGGTAAATGCCGAGCGGTATATTACCGAAGAATTAAAAGAATATGAAGCAAAGATCTTAGGAGCTGAAGAAAAGATCTTGCAGCTGGAACAGCAGCTTTTTAACAAGCTGGTAATTTGGATGAACGATTATATTCAGCCTGTGCAGCAAAACGCCCAACTTATTGCGCAGTTAGATTGCTTGTGCTCTTTTGCTGAGCAAGCTAAAGCTGAAAATTATTGCAAACCTGAAATTGAAGAACATCACGATTTAAATATTGAGGAAGGCCGGCACCCGGTTATTGAAAAGCAATTGCCTATTGGCGAATCTTATGTGACCAATAATGTTACTTTAGATCGCGAAAATCAGCAGGTAATTATGATCACTGGGCCAAATATGAGTGGTAAGTCGGCTATTTTAAGGCAAACCGCGCTTATTGTTTTAATGGCGCAAATGGGAAGTTTTGTACCTGCAAAAGCGGCAAATATAGGTTTGGTAGATAAAATTTTTACCCGGGTTGGCGCCAGCGATAATATTTCTATGGGTGAGTCTACTTTTATGGTAGAAATGAATGAGACCGCCAGTATTCTTAATAATATTTCTGACAGAAGTTTGGTGCTTCTAGACGAAATTGGCCGTGGTACCAGCACCTATGATGGTATTTCTATTGCCTGGGCTATAAGCGAATATTTGCACGAACATCCCGCGAAACCGAAAACACTTTTCGCTACGCATTACCACGAGCTTAATGAAATGTGCGATACTTTTGAGCGGATCAAAAATTTTAATGTTTCGGTAAAAGAATTGAAAGATAATGTGCTTTTTCTTCGGAAACTGGTGCCGGGAGGTAGTGAGCATAGCTTTGGGATTCACGTAGCCAAAATGGCCGGAATGCCACAGCAGGTTTTACACCGCGCAAATAAAATTCTGAAGAAACTGGAGAAATCCCATAAAATGGAAGATTCCAGTGAGCTTTTAAAGAAATCGGCCGAGGAAGAGATGCAGCTAAGTTTTTTCAATCTGGATGATCCTATTTTACAGGAATTAAAAGAGGAGGTCTTACATATAGATATTGATACGCTTACTCCCGTAGAGGCATTAATGAAGCTTAATGAGATTAAAAGGACACTGGTTGGTAAAGAAAAGGCTAAAGCCAAAGCTTAGGTAGTTTCCAGTCTTCGTTTATGGGTTTTAAGTAAAAAATAGGGGAATATATTATTAAGTATTGGTAAACAATGAGTTGTAGTTTGTAAACTTTCGACAAGAATTACTGAAGAAATTTTTTATTTCAAATTTTCCTTATTTTTTATAAAAAGCCTTTGACATTATAAGATTTATATTAAATTTGCATCCGCAATACGCTATTGCAGCCACGTTAAACGTGGAAGTTCTTTTAAACACGCGAAAATAGCTCAGTTGGTAGAGCGCCACCTTGCCAAGGTGGAGGTCGCGGGTTCGAATCCCGTTTTTCGCTCATACATAAAATTACCACGCTCGGGTGGTGGAATTGGTAGACACGTTGGACTTAAAATCCAATGGACAATGTGTCCGTACGGGTTCAAGTCCCGTCCCGAGTACTTAAAGCCTTGTTAATCATCTGATTTTCAAGGCTTTTTTGTTTTTGAAAATTGTATTTGTACGTTAAATTGTACGCAAAATGTTAAAAAATATCAGATTCACTATTTTAACTTTCTCCTGTAAGATTTTTCCGATATTATTGAATCAATCTAACATAAATTGCTTTACTACTTATAAAAACTCACAAATAACATTAAGTAACCACTAATAACAATAAATATTGAAGAATAACACTAAATAATATATTTTATCGATCAGTTATATTTTATGGGTGATTTTAAAAATGATTGGAAATAACCTATATTTTTCTTCTCAATACTTTTAGTTGGTTTTTCTTTTTGGAGTTATATATTCCAGGTTCATTATCGAAGTTTATAAATTACGGAACAACTGAATTTTAAATATTGCGCATCGCGATACGTGATATAAATAATGATGTTTCAGTAGCTTTTTTAAGTTAATGAATTGCCATTAGATTGAAACTGGAATGACAATATTTAATATTGAGTGTGAATTGTATATAAAATTGCATCTTTATTCAAAATCTTTGAAATCTATTTTACGATAAGATTTTGAATTCTTTGGAGATTTTTTCTACTACGTATTCTGGGATATTAAGTTCCTTTGTGAATACCGGCCAATTAGAAATCTGTTCCTGGACTTTCTCAATTATGCCTTTTGGATTTTTTATCGAAAATTCTTCTGCTAACGTAAGCAAATCCTGTAACTGTATGTTCTCTCGCTTATTATTTAAGGAAAGTGCACGACTCACTTTATGATAATTAAAGTCTACGTTTAATGGGTAGGTGAGGTCGTAAGCAGGAGCGAGGTTCCATTTGTCTGTTTTTTTGTCATATATAAAGGAATGATTTTTTAAGTGGTCATCAATATTGGCAAAGACCAAATTGAAAACCATTCGCTTAAAAAGTTCCTGAATCTCATTGTAAGGTACTTTTAAATCCAGAGCTAATTTGAAAAGGTTTTCATAAGATGAGTTCTCTGGTTTTTGAAAGTCCCATCCGGTCAGTCCGCTTGCGGTTAAAACGTGTTGTTTTGTTCCATTTTGCCTATCATATCTCAAGGTGGTGAAATGTTTATCGTTAATCAGTTTAGAAGGCATCATTGTTATTCCTGCAGCGGTAGCCACCTTGTAGTAAGCATATTCTATTACTTCTTTATTATAACTATCTTCATATAGAGAAAGCTTTACCAGGTAATGCTTGTAATCTTTAGAGGAAACGATATCACCCGGAATAATCTCTCCTGTTTCAATGTTTTCGGAAATTAAAAGTTTAGGCCTGGCTCCACCAGCAGAGGTTCCCATTTTAAAAATATTTAATAAAGCAAGATTATCAAATTTCTTTTCTGAAGTTTGCTCTTTTTGATCTATAACTTGCTTTAATACACTAATAATTTCTTCAAGGTCAATTGCTGAAGTTTTTGGGATATTTTGTGCCGGTTCATATTCCAAAGCACCCATACCACGATTAGCTACATAGGTTAACTGCTCCAGTGGGGTGAGTTTAGTTTTATCTTTATTATTGGCTTTAAACCATTCCTTGAAAATGATATTTCCAAACATATCTGGAAGGGAATCAGCTATGGCCGGAGGAAGACCTTTAAAAGTATTTCCTTCAAATTCAGAGAATACCTGTACAGGTTTTATTCGTTTAATGATATATGGAAAAATGTTTCGCAATTCATTGGTTTCTAAAAATTCAGGATTATACTGAAAGAAACTTTTTCGTTGATCCAAATCGTAACCTAACTTTCCAACCTCATAATCAAATAGCTTTACATTTAAGATAGTATTTTTAGCCATAATGGTTAATATAAGGAGGGATTAGTATTTTTTTCATTATAAGCTTTTACACCTTTATAAAACTTCTCCAAATCATCGAAATGGTGGGCAATTTTTAAAATGGTATCAATTGTTGAGTTTTTACCACTTTCAAATTTTTGAATAGTATATCGGGATATTCCCAGTTGATCAGCCAATTCTTGCTGGCTTAATTCAAAACGACCTCTCTGAAGTTTGCACCATTTACCTAGTTCTTCTTTGGTTTGCTTTATAGTGACGAGTTCGAGCATAATGTATGTTATAATAAACAAATATAGCTAAAAATCTTAATATGTGTATTATAATAAACCCAGTAATTAGGTTTATTCTGTCTTTTGCCCCATATTTACCATAACCTTGCGCCGGATCCTATGCTGTTTTTATAGTATACGGGAAGTTAAGCGTTAAGTAAAAACAGCATAGGTCGCATAGGATTGTGGTTCTTTTATTTGATCTATTTAACAGCATTAGCCGCAAACTAAGAATCATTGTTCTTATTTATAAAAATCAGGATGTGTATCAGTAGACTCCGAGCCCATCCAACAAGTATCCGAAAAATGAAACAGCGGTTAAAACAGCTTACATCAAGGAACAATGGATGGGGTGAAGACCAGAGAAAGGAAACACTCAACCACTACGTTAGAGGTTGGATGAACTACTTTAAAATGGCAGATATAAAAAGCCTGCTGAGAAACATAGATCGCTGGTATCGTCGACGTCTAAGGATGTGTATCTGGAAACAATGGAAACGCATTCGCACGAAAGAAAAGATGCTTATCAAGCTTGGCTTGAACAAGTGGAAAGCGTGGGAATATGCCAACACGAGGAGAAGTCACTGGCATATCGCCAACAGCTTTATCCTCACAAGGACCATTACCACGCACAGACTGAGAAAGGCTGGCTACCCTTTTCTGCTGGATTATTATCTTAAAGTTAGAACGTAAATTAGGGAACCGCTCAGTACGGATCCGTACGCTGAGTGGTGTGAGAGGACAGATAGGGAACAATAATCTTAATAAGATAATCCCTATCTTCCTACTCGATTTTGAATGCTGAGTATTCTAAATAGATGTACTCGAACCTTCAGGTGGGTAACTGGATTTGTTTTTTAATGCGTCAATTTGTTCGCGGGTAAATTGCGGAAGTGGCATTTCTCTTTCTTTCTTCAAGTTTTCAACTACGGCTTCTGCTTCAGCAGTTTTTTCTTTAGAAAGTCCCTGGTCTTTTCCGAAGTAAATAGTTTGCGATGGGAAAGCGAAATCGGTACCACTACGGTCTACAACATCCATCATTCGTAGCATGAGATCTTCACGAATTTCCAGGAATCCATTATAATCCTTAGCTTCCAAATAGGCGAAAATTTCAATATCCAGTGAATGGGCTCCAAAACCAATAAACCTAATTCTAGCCGGTTCTTCATAGACCTTAGGGTGCGCATAAAGCACTTTTCTCAATTCGGTAAGTAAATAGCGTAGCTGATCTGGCGATGTTTCGTATCTAAAATTTAAAACACTTATAAATCTAAACCTGTCCCTGTGGGCATAATTCTCAATCGTGTCAGATGAAAATGCTCCATTGGGAATGGTAACTACGGTGCGGTCTAAAGTTCTGATTCTGGTAGATCGAATACCAATCTTTTCAATTGTTCCAGTGATTTGCCCCACCCGGCAAAAATCGCCAACACGAATGGGCCTGTCGGCAATTAGGGTCACACTTCCCACAAAATTTTCTATCGTTTTTTGAGCTCCCAGGGCAAGAGCAATACCACCAATTCCCAGGGCGGCCAAACCGGTAGTTACATCAATGCCAATTGCCCCTAAACTAAATATTATACCAAAAATAACAATTGCGATCTTAGCCGCCCGCTGCAGAAATAATACTATTGAAACTCCCGCCGGATTTCCGCGTAATAACATTTTTTCCTGACTAAATTTTCCTATAAAATCTGATAGTCGCCAGAGGAGAATAAGAACAGCTACAATACCAACTATAATGGTGATAGCACTAAATTTTTGACGCAAAATAATAGATAGTTCCAGGTTTCTTGAAAATGCAACAAAAATCCAGACGACTACATATAATTTTAAGGGAAGTTTTACCGCGGTAATTATTCCTGAAATGGGTTCTTCTCTAATCCTTTTCCAAAGTTTTTTTAATAGAAAAATTATTGAAGAAATAATCAAAAAAGAAATAAGATAACTTAATCCAATAAGTAATAAGGCCACAATCCATTGTCCGGCAGGTACCCCACCCCAAAGATATTTATTAAGAAATCCCGGAATTATTTGGTCTACAAAAGCCGAATTTTGAAGGCTAACCGAACTTATGGCTTCGACTGTTTCAGCTGAAAAAAGCCAGATTCCATTTCCGGTTTCATCATCGTGCCGTTTTAGAAAAATCTCAATCAATTCATCGTCAGGGCTTACACTTCCTACTTTCTCCAGTTTTGGTTCAAAATCATCATCGGTTTTTCCCTTGGGATCATCGCTTATTAGATAATAGGGGAGCATACTTCCCTTTTGGTCAAATAGGCGTTGCAAAACCAGGACCACCCGTTCTTTCTCTTCTTCAGAAGTAATATTTCCCGGGAAATTGAGGTATCTCGAGGCGCGATTATAATTTTGCCCGGCCACAGCATTTATAAACCCAGTTACCGTACCACGTGGGGTTCTTCTGCCTAAAATATCTTCAGGAATTTCCTGGGCATCAGCTTCATTATTTTGACTATTCCCTAACGGAAACTGGGCGTTAGCAGGTATACTGCTAATGAATAGGAAAGCGATTAAGAATATGAATTTTACATAAAAAGGCTTGAATTCTCTCTTCATAACTGGGAAATTGGCTAAGTTAAACCGAAGATACTAAATTGTAAAGATTATAAGGTTTTACAAACCTTACGGGTAATTAAATTCTTTAAAGTTTAAGAATATTTTCTGAAAAGTTGATTTCCAAATAACGCTCTTATTCGCTACATTCGGTTAATATGGTTTTCTTCGAAATTAATAACCCGGGGCTTTTCTTTATTTGTGTGCTTATCTTTTTTGCCGCGGTTTTTCTAAGATATTTAATTTCCGCGGGAATATTCTACTGGTATTATTATAGACTGAAAAGTGAAAAATTCAGCAATAAAAGGTTAAGTAAACGTGGTTTTAGAAAAGGGCAGTTAAAAAAGGAAATTTACTGGAGCATGTGGTCATCGGTGATTTTTGGCTTTTTTGGCGCGCTTACCTATTTTCTTTGGCAAAAAGGCTTTACTGCAATTTATTTGGAGCTAGATAAATTTGGATTATGGTATTTACCGGCCAGTTTTATTTTACTTTCTCTGCTTCACGAAACTTATTATTATTGGGTGCATCGCTGGATGCACAAGCCAAAAGTTTTTAGGAATATTCATAAAGTGCATCACGATAGTTTAGTGCCCAGCCCATGGACGGCTTTTTCCTTTCATCCGTGGGAATCGCTGCTAGAAGCTATAGTAGTTCCGGTAATTCTACTCTTTCTGCCCGTTCATCCCATTGTGATTGGTGTTTATTTGATTTTTATGACGCTTAGCAGCGTGATAAATCATTTGGATATTGAAATTTATCCTAAAGCTTTTATGAATAGCCGCTTCGGAAAAATGTTTATTGGTGCCACGCACCATCATTTTCATCACGCCGAGTTTAAAACTAATTTCGGACTTTATTTCACTTTCTGGGACAGATGGATGAATACCGAAAGCAACTCAAAAATTTCTTCGGAATAAGGTGCTAAGAACTTTTCCCCGTCATCCTGAACTTGTTTCGGGATCTAAGTTATGGGTATTTTAGTCCTGTTAGAATTTGAAACATGTTCAGTTCAACGGTTGATTTATTTATAAATAACAATTCTTCCTTTCCTATATTTCAAACATTTTCTCAGGTTTCCTTATCTTGAAGCCAAAATAAAAAATTCATGATAAGAAAATTACCTATTCTGGGGTTGGCCGCAATACTTGCAGCTGGCTGCGGAAGTGAGAAATCTGTTTTTAGTAGTAAAGAGAAGTCGGCTGAAAACACTTCAAAAAAATCTACAAGCAGACTCAAATCCTACGATGAAGTCATCACTTCAGAAGCTGAATCTGATGAAGGACTTTTTACAACACATTTTGTAGATGATAAACTTTACTTTGAAATTCCTGTAGATTTACTGGAGAAAGATATGCTATTGGTAAGCCGTATCGCCGGTGTGCCCGATGGTTATGGCGGCGGTTATGTGAATGCCGGTTCTAAAGTTAACGAGCAGGTAGTGCGCTGGACGAAACGAAAAGGAAATATTGATGTAAAGGTGATTAGTTTTGAAAATATGAGCGATGAAGAATCGCCTATTTACAAATCGGTGCAGGCCAATAATTATTTCCCGATCCTCTTTAGTTCAGAAATTGAAACTTATAACGCAGATTCCACAAGTGTGGTAATTGAGGTAAGTGATTTGTTTGAAAACGAGGTGCAAGCTATTAATGGACTTTCTTCTTCTCTTCGGAAACGTTATAAAGTAAAGAAACTGGACCAGAGCAGGTCTTATATAGAGTCTGCCAGTTCTTACCCAAAAAACGTAGAGGTAAAACACGTAATGACTTACGAGGCTGAAGAGCCGCCAACACGCGACCAGGCTGGGACTATTTCTATGATAATGAATCAATCTATGATCTTGTTGCCAGACGATAAAATGCAGCCAAGAATTGCAGATCATCGAGTGGGCTGGTTTACTATAGATAAATACGATTATAATTCAGAAGAATTAAAAGCCGATGATTATGAACTGATTCGCCGTTGGGAATTAGTGCCTAAAGATATTGAAGCTTACAAACGTGGTGAACTGGTAGAGCCTGAAGAGCCTATAGTTTATTATTTAGATCCTGCCACGCCTGAAAAATGGCGCCCTTATTTTAAACAGGGAATTGAAGACTGGAATGTGGCTTTTGAAGAAGCAGGATTTAAAAATGCGATTATCGCTAAAGATCCGCCAACCAAAGAAGAAGATCCCGAGTTTAGCCCTGAAGATGTGCGTTACTCGGTGGTGCGTTACGTAGCCAGTACTACCAGGAATGCGGTGGGGCCTTCGGTAACCGATCCGCGAACCGGGGAGATTATTGAAAGTGACATTATTTGGTATCATAATCATTTGCGTTCTTACCGAAACCGGTATATGATTGAAGCCGGAGCGCAAACCGAAGATGCCAGGACTTTAAATACCCCCGAAACTGAAATCGGAGAAATGATGCGTATGGTAATTGCTCACGAAGTTGGCCACGCGCTTGGACTTCCGCATAATATGAAAGCGAGTTCTGCTTACCCAACAGATTCGTTAAGATCGGCTGAGTTTACCCAGAAATATGGTTTAACGCCATCTATCATGGATTATGCAAGGGTAAATTATGTTGCGCAACCGGAAGATGAAGGAGTGAGATATATTAGAATGATGGGACCTTATGATTTATATGCCATCAACTGGGGTTATAGATATTTGCCTGAAGCCGAGTCCGCCGAAGCGGAAAAAGAAAAATTAGATGAATGGATTTTAGAAAAAGCTGGAAATCCATGGTATGAATTTGGAAATGGTTATGGCGGAGTAGATCCACAATCGCAGCGAGAAAGTTTGGGAGATGACCAGGTGAAAGCCAGTGAATACGGATTGGCGAATCTTAAAAGAGTAGTGCCAAACTTAATTGAGTGGACTTCTAAAGACGGTTACGGTTATGACGATCTTGAAGAAGTGTACAGAGAGTTAACTTATATGTGGAGAGGTTATGTATCTCACGTGGTCGCCAATGTTGGCGGGGTTTACGAAACTCGTAAAACCTCTAATCAGGATGGCGTGGTTTATGAAAATGTTCCGAAGGAAAAGCAGGAAGAAGCTGTGAACTTTTTAGTTAAAGAGGCTTTCACAACACCAGATTGGTTGCTTAACCAGGAAATTTTAAACCGAATTGAAGCTTCGGGAGCTATAGAACGAGTGCAGAATTTGCAGACTCGTACCTTAAGTAGTTTGCTGGATGAAGATCGTTTAAACAGAATGATCTCCAATGAAGAAGTAAATGGTGATAAAGCCTATTCCGCGGTGAATTTAATGAGCGATTTACGAAAAGGTATTTTCAGCGAACTTTATAATCGAAATAAGGTTGATGCTTACCGGAGAAACCTTCAGCGTTCTTATGTAGATATTGCTTCAGAATATCTTAAAAAATTAAATGCTGAAGATAACGAAGCTTTATTGAAATCTGATATTTTACCTCTTATGCGCGGTGAAATGCAAACATTAAAGCGTGAGATAAATCGTAGAAAATCTGGAGTGAATCATTCATTGACTCAATATCACTGGGAAGATTTAATCGCCAGGATAGATGCTGCCTTAGATGTAGAATCTTAATTTTTAGCAGCAAAATCCATAGAAACCCCGAAAAGCGTAAACGTTTTTCGGGGTTTTATTTTTTGCTCAATATTCTGTCCCGACGCTTCGGGATCATTTTAGAATCTAAGTTGTTGCTTTCTGTGATGAGTTTATAAATTTCTGAATTTGTTCCATTTCTTTAATCGAATTGGTTGGAATATGTCTTGCTTTGCCGTTTTTAAGTTTTAGGCTTAAGCGTTTTCTTCCGAAGAAATTTTTTAGAATAGGATGCTGAATTTCATCTAAAGGAATCACTTCTTTAGTGCTAAGATTAGTGAAATAATACAATGTAAAAAGCGACACGAGACCAATCGGAATCCAAAGCCAGGTGAGAAAATCCCAGTTGGCTACCGGAGTTTTAAAAACCCGGAGTAACATTTGAAATATATTTGTAAACATCACGAATTTTAGCATCCAATAGGTGATTTTGATATTATCATCAATTTTTAGCTGCCTGTTCTCCTCGTCTAATTTTATCTTCATTGATCCAACAAAAATTTTAGTGAAAATACTAAAATTTCATAATGAATTTTAATTTTATAGGATTACCAATTATTTTTCTTTGGTTAACCTCATAAATATTGCATTTTTCTTATTGCGAAGGAAGCTTTACAGCGTATCTTTATGGCGTTAAAGTTACCTATAAACTTTAGCTCCAAAAGCGAGCATATGCAGAAGCCCCCCAGGTATGAAATTTTACTAGCCGAAGACAATTCACTTATTTTAAAGAATTAAGAAGTTTAAAGAAATTAGTGAATTGCCCAATAAAAGGCTTCTGGCAGGGTGGCGAATTAATAGATCACCTAAAACAAACTGCAAACTCAGAGCATTTAAAACTTATTTTTTTAGATCTAAATATGCCACGGGTAAATGGCTGGGATGTTTTGGGTTTTCTTGAAAATTTTAAATATAAAAATTCTATTTATGTAGTTATACTAAGTGCTTCTATGTATGAACCAGACCAAAATCGAGCTTTAAAATACAGTAGGGTTATTGGTTACTATGATAAATTTTTAGATACTCAGGAGCTTTCCGAAATTTTAGACCAGGAGGTTTTAAGAAACACCTTTAATTTTGAATTTAAGGAAGAATTAGAAGAAGGTGAAAGACCTCATGCGATTTAACTTAAGACTTAATCACCTAAAAATCTATTGTACCGGAAAATCGAAATAAGTTTCAGGATATGGTTCATTTCTCAAGGTATAATGCCACCACTCTTCGGGATAGGGCCGAAAGCCATTTTTAATCATTATTCGCTTCAATAACGAACGGTTAGCTCTTTGTTCTTTAGTGATTTTATTTGTGTTGTGGTGAGAAATATCTCCGAAGAAATCATAACCACTTCCCATATCTAACTCCTCTCCGGTTTGGATATTAATAATAGTAAGATCTACAGTGCTGCCTCGGGAATGCCCCGATTTAGTAGCGATGTAACCTAGCTGAAACAGGTCTTTTTTGGCAACATTTGGATAGAATTTTTGTTTGGTAAGCGTGTCTGCAGGAATTCTAGCCCATTCAATGAAATGGTTAACCGCTGTTTGCGGACGGTATGCATCAAATATTTTGAAACAATAACCTTCTGCCATTAAATCTTTTTGAGCTTCTTGCAGTGCAGTTGCAGCCGCTTCGGTTAAAATGGCTACCGGCTTTTGGTAGGCGTTTACCGGTTTTCCGATAAAATTATTACTTCCGGCATATCGAATGTCAAGCTTAATATCAGGTATTTTCTCTTTGAGGTAAATAAAGCCTTCCGGTAGCTTTTTATCCTGGGCCGTGACGAAATTAAAACTAATTAAAATTAATAAAAGGTAGGTTAAGCTTTTCATTTGTATTCAATTTTAAGCCAAGTTACTTAAAATATTATTCCCTGATATTCCTCATATTATTTTGGTATTTAAAAGGCTAATTTTAAGCTGTTTAATTTAAATAATCAAGCCATGGAATTAAAAGGTAAAGTAGCGCTCATAACTGGAGCAGCGTCGGGAATTGGAGAAAGTACAGCTTTGCTTTTTGCAAAGGAAGGTGCCCGGGTTTTTCTAACCGATATAGATATTGAAAAAGGAGAGAAACTGGCGAAGAAAATTAATGAGGATGGTGGAGAAGCTGTATTTTTTAAGGCAGATATTTCTAAAGCCCAGGACTCTGAAAACAGTGTTATTCAGGCAGTAAAGAAATTCGGTAAATTAGATATTGCAGTGAATAATGCGGGAGTGGGAGGGCCACAACACCCCGTGGGCGAATATCCGGTTGAAGGCTGGGATAAGGTGATTGCTATAAATCTTTCGGGCGTTTTCTACGGGATGAGATATCAAATTCCAGAAATGCTTAAAAATGGTAAAGGTTCAATTATAAATGTGGCTTCTATTTTGGGAAGCGTAGGTTTTGCGAATTCGGCAGCATATGTTGCGGCAAAACACGGGGTGGTAGGTTTAACAAAATCTGCAGCCCTGGAATATTCTGCCAAAGCTATAAGGGTAAATTCTGTTGGCCCTGCGTTTATAAATACCCCAATGTTAAAAGATTTAGATAAAGATTTGTTATCGCAGTTGGTAAATGCACATCCAATTGGGAGATTGGGAGAGGCAGATGAAGTAGCCCAGTTATTTTTATGGCTGGCAAGCGAGAAGTCGTCTTTTGCTACTGGCGCTTACTATCCTATTGATGGTGGGTATTTAGCGCAATAATTCTTTTTAAATTAATTGCTTAAGAACCGATGAAAAATTATTTTCGTCGGTTTTTTTATTGAAGTTTGTTTCTCCTTTTTATGAGCTATAACTTTATGATTTTCATAAGAAATAGAAAAGGAAATTGCTGTTTTAAAATAGTAATTTAGTGGCTTTAATTTAGCACATTTAAACTGAAGATTTAGATAATATTTATGGTAGAATCTGACACCTCTAAACTTCCTAAAGAGGAATTAGCCAATCTTAAAAATTATGCCAGCGGATTACTTAAAACCGTTAGAGAACCACTATTGGTATTGACTGTAAACCAAAATGTAGTGGCATACAACGCTAATTTTGAGAAAAAATTTAAAATTAGTGAAAAAGAGGAAGGGGTTTCAGTTTTTAATTTTAATCAGAAACAATTAGATACTGCTGAATTTAGAGAAATTCTGAAAGAGCTTCAAAATGGAGAGAAATCTATTTCTGATAGAATTGTAGCGCTACATTTTTCCGAAAATACAAAAAAGAAATTCTCTGTAAATGCTTCTTTACTTTCACTGCCAGCTACAAATCCGTTAATTCTTATAAGTTTTAAAAGGCTTAAATCAACTGGCAGGTTATCCCGTCAGGAAAAAGTTTTTAATAGAATTGTAGACAATATTCTTTCTAATGCGCCAGCTGCAATTTGTATTCTTAGAGGGCCCGAGCATACTTTTGAGGTAGCAAATGAAAATTATCTTAAATTAATTGGTAACAGGAATATTATAGGGAAAACGGTAAAGGAAGCCCTGCCAGAGGTAGGGAATCAAGGTTTTATAGATCTTTTAGATACCGTATACTCAACAGGCGAACCATATATTGGTAACGAGCTTGCTATTAATCTTCAGGACAAAAAGGGGGAATTTAAAAATTCATTTCTCAATTTTGTTTATGAACCCACCCGGAATAAAAAAGGTAAAATAGATGGTGTTTTTGTCCATGCTATTGATGTGACCGAGCAGGTCCTGGCTCGTAAAAAGATTGAAGAAAATGAAGACCGGTTAAAAGAAGTTATTGATGCCGTTCCTGCAATTATTTGGATTACCAATGATCAAGGAGAAAGTACCTTTTTAAATAAAAATTGGTATTCCTATACTGGTCAAAAAGTGGAAGCTGCAAAGGTTTTTGGTTGGTTGGAAACAATTCATCCTGAAGATTATGATGGAGCTAAAACGAGTTTTCTTGAAGCGCAAAAAGAAAGAAAACCATACAGCTCTACCTTTAGGCTTCAAAGTGCAAAAGGGGATTACCGTTGGGTTATGGATAAAGGAAGCCCCAGGTTTGACGCGAACGGGGAATATGAGGGGATGATAGGTACGGTAATAGATGTGCACGACGAAAAAATAAAAGAAAACCTGGTGCGGGAAAAAGAACACCGCATGCAGGGAATTGTAAAAGAAGCTACGGTAGCAACCGCTATTTATACCGGGATAGACATGAATATTGAGCTGGCTAACGATGCCATGCTTAAACTTTGGGGAAAAGATACTTCGGTTATAGGAAAGCGCTTAGCCCAGGCTCTTCCCGAGTTAGACGGACAACCTTTTTTAGAATTACTTAGAAATGTTTATAGAACCGGCGAAACCTATTGGGGAAAAGAAGATAAAGTAGATCTTCTTATAGATGGTGAAATGCAAACCGGTTTTTACAATTTTACTTACAAACCATTGCGGGATAAAAACGGGGAGATCTACGGGATTTTAAATATGGCAATAGATGTAACCGAATCTGTGAAGTCTAAAATGCTATTAAAGGAAAGTGAATTTCATTTTAGGCAAATGGCCGATTTAATGCCTGGAATGGTTTCAAAAACCGATGCCCGTGGAAATGATATTTATTTCAATAAAAACTGGTTAGATTTTACAGGGCAGGCAAGTGAAAGCCTTAAGAAAATTGGCTGGGTAGAATTTATTCATCCCGATGAAAAACAAACGTATTTAGAAGCCTGGGAAAATTGCCTTGACACCGGCTGCGATCTTGAAATGCAACTGCGTTTAAAAAATAAAGAAGGAAAATATATTTGGCATCTAAGCAGGTGTGAAGCGGTTAAGGAAGACGATGGCTCCATAAAAATGTGGATTGCCGCAAATACCGAAATCGATAAAATTAAGGAAGAGGAAAAACGTAAAGAAGAATTCCTTAAAATGGTTAGTCACGAGTTAAAAACCCCGGTTACCTCTATAAAAGGTTATGTACAATTATTATTAAGCTTACTTAAAAAACAGGGGGAAGCAGAAGCTTCTAACCTACCATTAAAACCTTCCTTAGAACGTATAAATCACCAGGTTTCAAGATTAACAAGATTAATTTCAGAAATACTGGATCTTTCCAGAATACGGGAAAATCAGTTGGAATTAAAGAAGGAAGAATTCAATTTAAATGAACTGGTTGCCGAGACTATTCAGGATATAAATTATACCAATACACAGCATAAAATAGACCTGGAAAGTGAAGTGCAGGCTATGGTAGTGGCAGATAGGGATCGTATTGGGCAGGTAATTATTAATTTAATAATAAATGCCATAAAATATTCACCTGGCAGCCTCAATATTAACGTAAAGATCGTAAAGAAAGCCAGCGATAAAATAAAAGTAATTATAAAAGATTACGGTATTGGAATTAGTACCGAAAACCATAAAAAAATCTTTAAAAGATTTTATAGAGTGGGGGTTAAAAGTGAAGAGACTTATTCAGGTTTTGGTATAGGATTATATTTGGCGAATGAAATTATGGAAAGACATAATGGAGAAATAGAAGTGAAAAGCAAATTAGGCGAAGGTTCAGAATTTTCATTCATTCTGGATGCTGCGCAAATTACCTCTTAATATATAAATATGCAGAAAAATACAAAGATTCTGGTTGTAGATGATGATTCGGGAATTGGTGAAATGTTAAAAACATTACTGGAATTTTACGGTTATGAAGTAATTGTAACCGAAAAGCCATTATTGGCTGAAGAATTAATCCAGCAGAAAAATATAGATATCGTACTTTTAGATATGTTAATTTCTGGCGTTGACGGCACCGATGTTTGCGCCGGAATAAGAAAAAATCCTGATATTGAAAAAACTCCTGTTCTTATGATGTCGGCCTTGCACGATGCCGGTCCAAAATGTAAAAATGCAGGCGCTAACGATTTTATTGCAAAACCTTTTGAAGTAGAAGACCTTACTGAAAAGATAGAAAAAATACTTGGCGCACAAAAAGAATAGAATACATTTCTTTTGTAGATATGGAATTTATCCAATAAATTTGATTAATATTGGATAAATTCCTAAACATTAGAAATTATGGGCCAGCCTCCATCTATAGACATCAAACATTTTAAAGAAGTAAGGGAAGAAAATAACTTTACCCAATCTGAATTTGCCGAACTTTTAGGGATAAAAAACTCAACAGCCGATATTGAACGCGGGCGTACCAAACTTTCTGGAAAAGTGGTCGCCGAGCTTTTAAGTCAGTTTGGAATAAATCCTTTATGGCTGTTTGGGCAGAGTGGTCAAAAGTATTTACAGTTAAGCAAAGGCGATGTGAGCCCTAAGGTTGTTACCGTAGATTCTTCAGATAATGAAAATATGGTAATGGTAAACCAAAAAGCGGCTGCCGGTTATCCTCATAACGTTCAGGATGTAGAATGGTACCAGCAATTACCAGCATTTGATATTCCCCTGCCGGAATTTAGAAACGCCACCTATCGTGGGTTTCAAATTGAAGGAGACAGTATGTTGCCCAACTATTATCCCAAAGAATGGGTTTTGGCTAAAGCGGTACCAGATTTAGACCAGGCGAGTAATAATAAAATTTATGTGGTGGTTTTACAGGATTCTGTGCTGGTTAAAAAACTTCAAAAACTGCCCGATGCTTCTAAAATCCTTTTAATTTCATTAAATGAAGAATATCTTCCTATAGAAGTAAATATTAATGAAGTACAGGAACTCTGGCAGGTAAATTCTAAACTTACCTTTAATTTAGACAACCCTTCAGAAAGCGGACTGTTTAGAGAATTAAAGCAATCTATGGAAGATCTTAAACGGGAACTAAAATCGTTTAAAAAGCAAGCATAAAAAAAATCCTTTTTGAATTTAATCAAAAAGGATTTTCTCTTTGGTTGGTTAATTTGTTAGATCCTACATGTCGTCTGTAGCATCTTCTACTTCATCTCCTACGTCTTCTGCAGCGTCTTCAACATCGTCTGCAGCTTGTTCCACACCAGATTTTTCTTCTCTACAAGAAGTAAAAACCGCAGCGGTACTAAAGGTAATAGCGAGCATTAAAATTAATTTTTTCATAGTTCTAAGTTTAGTTAATTATTAATAGAATTAATAGTCGTCGTTACCTTCAACTTCATCCTCAACTTCGTTGGCAGCATCTTCTACTGCGTCACCGGTTTCATTAGCTGCATCTTCAACAGCGTCTCCGGCATCGTTAGCGGCATCTTCAATGTCATCTCCAACATTATCCAAATCATCCTCCATCTCGTTCATTTCGCCTTCCATTTCTCTTTCCATTTCTCTTTCCATTTCTTCACCCTCCATTTCCATTTCGTTCTCTTCTTCATTAACCTCACGGCAGGAAGTAAAAGCTGTACTAAGGGTAAAAAACATAGCGAGCATTAAAATTGATCGTTTCATAAATTTGGTTGTTTCTAGTTTATTAAAGCAAAATTAGAAATGTAAAAGTGGATTTTAACAGAAACAATATTAAAATTTTCATAAAAAATAACGAAAACACTTCCTTTAAACCTGTTTTATTGTTTTTGTTTAATTATCGTCAATTTTATCTAACTCTTCGTCTATTTCTTCATTTACCTTGCCGTCTACTTTTTCGCCTGCACGTTCCAGGATTCCTTTACGTTCTTCTTCAGGCTCTGCTGCTTCCTCTTTTTCAACTTCAACTTCCCTAACCACGGTTTCTTTTTCTGTAGTTTCACGGCAGGAGGTAAAGCTCACAGCGGTAAACAGTAAAATTACTCCAGTAATAAGTACTCGTTTCATAATGTTTAGTTTATTAATTTATATGTCGAAATTACAATATAAATGTTAGCTGTATTTATTTTTTAGGAAACTTTAGCTAAACCCGGGTAAACGCTTTAGGTAATTAATTACGGTTTGGGTAGCCCCGGTATTACTATTAATAAAGTGTCCGGCAATCATTCCGGTTTTTTCTCTGTAATCTTTATTGGCAACTAACTTTACTAATACCTCGTTAAATTCTGAAGAATTTTCTACTGAAAATAAACCGGCAAGCTGCCGTAACCGAATAGCTTCCGGGAAGTTTTTATAATTCTTCCCTATAATAACAGGAATTCCGAAGGTTGCGGGTTCTAAAATATTATGAAGTCCCGAAGTTCCCGCAGCGCCGCCTACATACGCAATACTGGCATAACTGTAAACCTTGCCCAATAAACCTATGGTGTCTAAAATTAATACCTCAAAATTTGCCAGGTCGTGGTTCTCCTTTTTTGAATATCGAATAGTTCTCTTCTTAATTTTTTGCTCCAGCACCTTTATTTTTTCTTCCTTAATCTCGTGAGGTGCGATTATTATCTTTATTTCTGCTGAGGTTTTATTGATAAATGGAAGCAAGATTTCTTCGTCTTCAGTCCAGGTACTTCCAGCAACGAGACAGGTTTCATTATTTATAAATTCTTCGGCAAAATCGAGCTTATTATCATATTGTATTTGCCTTGATACGCGATCAAATCGCGTGTCACCGCTTAGGGTAATATTATTAAAACCAATAGATTTAAGTAATTCTACTGAAGCTTCATTTTGCACAAAAAAATGATCAAATCTTGAGAGGGCTTTCCGCATAAGTCCGCCATAAGGTTTAAAATATATTTGGTTTTCTCTAAAAGCTCCCGAAACCAATAAACTTTTAATATTTCGGTTATCCAATTCGGTTAAGAAATTTGGCCAGATCTCATATTTAATAAAAAATGCAATTTTTGGCTTAACTAGCTCAAGAAATCGATTTGCGTTGCCCGGGGTGTCCAGCGGCAGATAGGTAATTACATCTGCCAGCGGATGGTTTTTCTTGTTTTCGTAACCCGAAGGAGAAAAAAAAGTAATCAATACTTTATACTTGGGAAATTCCTTTTTTACCTCTTCAATAATGGGCAAAGCCTGTTCAAATTCGCCCAGGGAAGCCGCATGAAACCATAAGTATTGAGAAGCAGGATCTATTTCAGCCTCTAATTTATCAAAAACCGATTTTCTGCCCTCGGTAAACAATTTGAGTTTATGATTAAACCTGCCTGCCAGCGGTAATGCTTTTCCGGCAATTTTCGTAGCTAAGTTGTAAAGTGACTTCAAAATAACTTGTTTCTTATGCGAAAATAGGCCTTTAATTAAAATTGATTGGCAATAGGGAGCTTATTTCGTATTTTCGTGACTCTAAAAAAACACATGAAACCGGCATTATGCGGGTTCCAAATAATGGCAGTAAATGAACAGAATCATTAGTCCCTGCTAATTTAAATTGGGAAGAAAAAATATAGATAGATGAGAAAGATACAGATGGTTGACCTTAAAGGTCAATATGATGGAATAAAAGATCAGGTAAATTCTTCTTTTCAGGAAGTTATAGAAAATGCGGCATTTATTAATGGTCCTGAAGTTCAGCAATTTCAAAAAGATTTAGAAGAATATCTCCAGGTTAAGCACGTAATTCCCTGTGCCAATGGGACCGATGCTCTACAGATAGCGATGATGGGTCTTGATCTAAAACCGGGAGACGAAGTAATTACTGCCGATTTCACTTTTGCGGCTACCGTTGAGGTGATAGCGCTTCTTCAGTTAACCCCTGTGCTTGTAGATGTTGAACCCGATAGTTTTAATATAGACCCCGAAGCCATAAAAAAGGCAATCACGCCAAAAACCAAGGCCATTGTTCCTGTTCATCTTTTTGGTCAGGCTGCCAATATGGATGCGATTATGGAAATTGCCAAAGAGCACAATCTTTATGTAATTGAAGATAATGCGCAGGCCATTGGAGGGAATTATCATTTTAAAAACGGCGAAACTCAAAAAACTGGTGCAATTGGACATATAGGTGCTACTTCTTTTTTTCCTTCTAAAAATTTGGGGTGTTACGGTGACGGTGGTGCTATTTTTACCAACGATGATGATTTGGCGCACACTATTCGAGGAATTGTAAATCACGGTATGTACGAGCGTTATCATCACGATGTAGTGGGAGTTAATTCCCGGTTAGATAGTTTGCAGGCGGCGGTTTTACGAGCAAAACTTCCAAAATTAGATTCTTATAATGAAGCCAGAAGAAAATCTGCCAAACAATATTCTGAAGCTTTTAAAGGCCAGGAAGATATAATTACACCGGTACTACTAGACAAAGAAGATACTCACGTTTATCACCAATATACCTTGAAAATTAAAAACGGAAAACGTGATGCCCTGGCAAAGCACCTGCAGGAGAAGGGAATTCCATTCGGAATTTATTATCCAATTCCCCTACATAAGCAAAAAGCCTACACAGATTCAAGATATAATGAAGCCGATTTCCCGGTGACCAATCAATTGGTTCAGGAAGTACTTTCCTTACCAATGCATACCGAATTGGATGATGAACAAATTGAGTATATTACCGCTACCATCAAGAATTTTTTAGACACTTAAATTTTTAATATGAAAAAACTTTTAATTTTTTGCTTCGGAATATTCTTATCTGCAGGGCTTCAGGCACAGGATTTCTACATACAGGCCGGGAAATTGGTAGATACAAAATCAGGAAAAGTACTAACTGAAAAAACAATAATTGTTTCTGAAAAAAGGATTAAAAGTATAGAAAACGGATTTGTAAATCCGGAAAGTGAAAATGATTCACTAATAGATCTACGTGATAAAACCGTGCTTCCGGGGCTAACCGATATGCATGTGCATCTGGAAAGTGAAACAAATCCGCAAAAATATATGGAGCGTTTTATAAACGATCCAGAAGATGCGGCATTTAACTCGGTTGGTTTTGCTAAAACCACGCTATTGGCCGGTTTTACTACAGTTAGGGAATTAGGCGGAAGCGGGGTAAATATTGCCCTTCGCGATGCTATAAATAAAGGAAAAATTGACGGTCCTAGAATTTTTACCGCCGGAAAATCTTTAGCAACTACAGGAGGTCACGCCGATCCAAGCAACGGAATGAATAAGGAATTAACCGGAGACCCCGGGCCAAAGGAGGGTGTGGTTAACGGTCCTGAAGATGCTGCAAAAGCAGTTCGGCAACGTTATAAAAATGGTGCCGATTTAATTAAAATTACAGCTACCGGCGGAGTTCTAAGTGTAGCTAAAAGCAGTTCTAATCCGCAGTTTACCGAAGACGAAATAAGAGCAATCGTAGAAACTGCAAATGATTATGATTTTCACGTGGCAGCGCACGCTCACGGCGATGAGGGGATGCAGCGCGCCATTAGAGCCGGTGTAAAAACCATTGAGCATGGTACAAAGATGAGCAAAGAAACAATGGATTTAATGAAAGAACACGATGCTTACCTGGTACCAACAATTACAGCCGGGAAAGAGGTGACTCAAAATGCCGAAATTGAAAATTACTATCCTGAGCTTGTAGTACCAAAGGCAAAGGAAATTGGACCTCAAATTCAGGATATGTTTGCGCGCGCCTATAAAAGGGGAGTAGGTATTGCTTTTGGTACTGATGCCGGAGTTTTTAAGCACGGTGAAAATGCGCGGGAGTTTGTTTATATGACAGAAGCCGGAATGCCGGCAATAGAAGCAATTCAAAGTGCTACAATTACGGCAGCTAAAATTTTAAAAATGGAGGATGAAATTGGTCAGATTGCCGAAGGCTTTTATGCCGATATTATTGCAGTAGACGAAGATCCAACCGAAAATATTGAGACTTTAAAAGAAGTGAAATTCGTAATGAAAGAAGGAAAGATTTATAAAAAATAAATTCCTTTATCACTTCCAGCGGAGTTGTGAAGTTTTTTCTGTAAACAGATAGAAATAAAAAATCCTGAAGTTCACAACTTCAGGATTTTTTACTTTCAGGAATTTCTTCTGTCTCTTGGAATCCAAGTTTCTACCGTCACGCTGAATTTATTTCAGGATCTAACGTATTAGAAGCTGAAACGCGTTCAGCTTGACGAAAGATTGTTATTCAGAAAGCCTACTTTAATTCTGATTTTTCAGTCCTAGATAGAAGCCGAAGCGGTTTCCATTTGTCGGTCTATTTTTTTAACTAACCCCTGTAAAACTTTTCCGGGGCCTACTTCGGTAAAATTAGTAGCACCGTCCTTAATCATATTTTGAACACTTTGTGTCCATTTCACTGGGGCGGTTAATTGAAAAACCAGGTTTTTCTTAATCTCTTCTGGGTCGGTTACAGCAAAAGTGCTCACGTTCTGATAGATTGGACAGGTTGGGGTATTAAATGTTGTGTTTTCTATTGCAGCAGCAAGTTCTTTTCGGGCTGGTTCCATTAATGGCGAGTGGAAAGCACCGCCTACAGGTAAGATCATTGCTCTTTTGGCACCGCGTTCTTTTAAAGTTTCACAAGCAGCTTCAACCGCTTTTATATCTCCAGAAATCACTAATTGCCCCGGGCAGTTATAATTGGCAGCTACTACAATTCCATCTGTTTCGGCGCAAACAGCTTCAACAACTTCATCTTCCAGGCCTAAAACAGCGGCCATAGTAGAAGGTTCTAATTCGCAGGCTTCCTGCATTGCCATAGCACGTTTATAAACCAGCTTTAATCCGTCTTCAAAAGAAAGGGTGTTATTGGCCACGAGTGCAGAAAGTTCACCCAGAGAATGTCCGGCAACCATATCTGGTTTAAAATCTTCGCCTAAAACCTTGCTTAAAATAACCGAGTGTAAAAATACGGCTGGTTGTGTAACTCTGGTTTGCTTTAGGTCTTCAGCAGTACCTTCAAACATAATATCGGTAATTGAAAAACCTAAAATTGCGTTGGCTTTTTTAAATAGATCCTGTGCTTTAGTAGATTTTTCAAAAAGGTCTAATCCCATTCCTGAAAACTGGGCTCCCTGACCGGGAAAAATATATGCGTTCATAATATTCAATTTAGATTCGGCTAAAATAGAAATAATAAAAAAGACCTCATAACAAATGCGCTGTTACGAGGTCTTTCCTTGAGAATTTCTAAATCTAAAGATTCAATTTTCCTTTTTCTCCAATATCTCCTTTTTTGTCACCGGTTACTGCTGCCGCTCCTATTTTTAAAAAGGTTACAAATTTATTTTGCTTGTTATCCCAAAAATAAGCTTCTTTTGGAACTACTTTTATTGCGGTTAAATTAGGATCATCTACCCCATTAAACCAGGCATCATCCATTTTTCCGTAGAATTCTTCTAAAACATTTTTATTGGTTTCTATAGTAGCTTTCCCGTAAATGCTTATAAATTCCATATCTGAGGTATCACTATATAGAAGTTGAACATCATTATCTTTGGCGATATCTCCATTATGGTCGCTATCCAGCCTGCTAAAGAACCAGATATTTCCTTCTTTATCTACCTCTTTGGTAGTCATTGGTACGGCACTTAAGGGTTTGTTGCCAAAATCTGTAACGAACATACAGGTTTTAATGTCTTTTACCATTGACTTCATTTTATCTAAAGCCTCGTCTTTATTCAAATTTTCAGTACTCATTTTTTTTAAGTTTAAGTTGGAAGTTTGAATTTAATGAGTATCCACGCCTATCTGCGCTAATAAACTCCTAAAAGAATAAAGTGTCCTGTTAAGAATTGTGAAATTAGCTGAATTGCTTAATAATACTGGTAACCTGAGCTTTATATCCGGCACCAAAAAGATTAAGATGAACCAATAAATAGTAAAGTTGCCAAAGCCGAATTCGTTCTTCGAAACCCGATACTAAAGGAAAATCCTTTTTGTAGCTATTAAATAATTCCTTATCAAATCCGCCAAAAAGTTGCATCATTGAAAGGTCCATTTCACGTGGAGCAAAAGCTGTGGCAGGATCTATAAGGCAGGGATCGCCATTTCCATTAACCAGATAATTACCACCCCAAAGATCACCGTGAATTAGCGAGGGTTTTTCATCTGGAATTATTGCTGAAATATTGCTGAAAAACGATCTAGTGACACCAAGGTCATAACCTCTATCTTTCGCTATCTTTAGTTGAGGTTCCAGTCGTTCAGAAATATAGAAGTTGGCTGCTGAGGCTGCAGCATTGTTTTGTTGCGGAAGACTACCAATATAATTATCCCGGTGAAATCCGAATTCCTCTGAAGTGGTTCTATGCAAAGCGGCCATTTGCTTTCCAAAATCTTCCCAGAAAGTGGAGGATTTGGCGGTACTCTCTTTGTATTCCAAAAGTAAATATGAAGTATTTTCAATTTTACCAATTCCCAGAATATTGGGAACATCAATTACTTTTGGTTTTTGAAGAGCTTCCAGGCCGGCTTTTTCGGCTTCAAACATTCCCGGGAACTTTTCAGCATTATTTATTTTTACTACCTGCTTTTTCTCTTCCGAAGTAATTAGGAAAACATCATTGATATCTCCACCGGTTAGTCGGTTAAATTTTGCGTTGTTTAGGTTATGTTCTTCAGCTATTTTATTTAGAATGTTATTTTCTAACATAGGTAAGGTAAGTAAAGGCGTAATCGTGTTTTTCGTCTTTCGGGTGAAAGTCTTCGGCTATTAACTTCCATTTTTCTTCATCTATTTCCGGAAAAAAAGTATCGGCTTCAAAAGTACCGTGCACTCTTGTTAGTTCAATTTTATCGGCCACGTCCATTCCTAATTCATAAATTTCACCGCCACCAATTATAAAAGGCTGTTCATCTTTTCTGGCAAATTCCAGCCCTTTTTCTAAAGAAGAAACCACGGTGGCATCTTTGTGCAGATAATTATCTTTTCGGGTAATTACAATATGGGTGCGATTTGGAAGTGGTTTCGGGAAAGTTTCAAAAGTTTTTCTTCCCATAATAATGTGATGCCCGGTAGTAAGTCTTTTAAAACGCTTAAAATCGTCTGGCAGGTGCCACACTAAATCCTGATCTTTTCCCAGCGCATTATTTTCCGCGGCAGCGGCAATCATTGTTATCATATTTTAAGTATTGTATGGTTGATCTGGCTTTTCGGGATCGTTAGTCTTTGGTTTAAAACGCTCGTTTCCGCTTTTTAATTCCGGCGTATTTTCTGGTTTTTGGGTAGTTTCTTTTTGCGGCGGATTTGCAGGAAAATCTTTCTCAACCTGCGTTTGCATTTTCGCAATTTTTTCTTTTTGTTTCTGTACTAATTTTGCCATTTGCTTATCCTGCCATTCTTTACCCAGGAATTTATTGGTGATAAAAACATTAAATACGTGAACCAAAAAGATAAACGCCCAAAGTAAAATGGCCCATACAAACCAGTTATAGCCCAATGGCATAAAATTCTCCTGATAGCCAATAACCACATTTAAAACGATGAGAAATACGGCCCCGATTAGAAATATTATAAAATGCTGAAATAATCTCTTTTTTTGCAGGGTGCGTTTACGTGCGTGTTCATAGAGTTCACGCTGTTCTGCATCGAGTTTGGAAGTGTTTTTCTTTTTAGAAAACATAATTAGAATTACTTTAGTGTCTATTCCAAATTTACAGTTTTTGTTAACAATTCGTAGAGGAAAATGGAGAATTTAAGAAAAGGCTTTCCGGTTTTAGAACAATATACCTATTTAAATACCGCGGCTTCGGGATTATTGCCGGAAACGGTTTGGGAATTCAGGCAAAATCACGATTTAGATTTTCTTCTTGGAGCAAGCGTTTTTAAAGAGAAGCAAGCCGGGATTTTAAGCAAAACCCGGGAGCTTGTTGGCGAAACTTTTGTATGCCCACATGCACAGGTGGCTTTAGTGCCCAATTTCTCTTACGGATTTAATACTTTGCTGGAAGGGCTTGAAAAACCTCAAAAAGCACTACTGGTTAAAAATGATTATCCGTCGCTAAACTGGGCCGTAGAATCCAGGGATTTTGAAATATCTTATGCTGAAATTAATGAAAGTCTAGAGAAAAATATCGCTGAAGCTTTCGAGAAACAGCAACCCGATTTCTTTGCTTTTAGCGTCGTACAATACATTAACGGAATTAAAATAGACCTGGAATTTCTTCAAAATCTAAAAAAGGAATATCCTGAAACATTATTTATAGCCGATGGAACCCAGTTTTGCGGCACTGAAGCTTATAATTTTAATGAGAGTGCTATTGATATTCTAATTTGCAGCACCTATAAATGGCTAAACGCCGGGTATGGAAATGCATTTATGCTCTTTAAAAAAGAAGTGGAAGGAAAGATTGCTCCAAAAGCTTTAGGTTTTGGTTCTTTACAGGGAAAATACAAAGCTCACGAGGGAAATTTTATAGGAAAGTTTGAGCCCGGCCACCAGGATACGCTGAATTATGGAAGTTTGGCCGAAGCTTTAAAACTGATTAAAAAGATAGGAATAGGTGAAATTTCATCGAGAATTAAGGCTTTAAGCAGGAAAGCTAAATCTGAATTTACCAAAATGAATCTCCTGGAAGAAAGCGTGGTAAATCGCGCTGAACATTCTTCTATCTTTAATATAAAAGGCAACAATAAATTGTTTGAATACCTAAGAAGCAAACAAATTATTACATCACAACGCGGAGAAGGAATACGCGTGAGTTTTCATTATTTTAATACTGAAAATGAGCTGAATTTGCTTTTAAAGGAATTGAGGAATTTTGGGATCTGAATTTTTTATACTTTTTTCCTGAAAATATAATTTTTATAATATTTATTACTATCCTCAAAACTGGTTTGGATTTCTAATCCGGCTTCTTTTGCCAGCCACTCGACCACTGCATCATCGTATTTTTGTGAAATTTCGGTATGAATACTTTCCCAGGCATCAAAACTTACTTCTAAATCCAGTTTATTTATAGCCACTTTTTGATTCTCCTTGCTAACCAGGTAGCTTTTTGCAGTACCACTTTCAGGATCGTAAGTTTCCCAGTGAATAAAATTATCAGGATTAAAATTTGCATCTAATTCTTTATTGATTCGGTTCAATAAATTTTTATTAAAAGCTTCCGTAATTCCGGCTGCGTCGTTATAAGCATCTAATATTTTCTGAGGGTCTTTTTTCTGATCAAAGCCCATAAAAAGCATATCTTCTGATGACATTGCTTCCTGAATATTCCGAAGAAATTCAATGGCGTTTTCGTGTAAAAGATTACCAATATTAGAGCCTAAAACTAAAATTATCTTCGTGCGGCTACTATAATCGGCCAGGTTTTCCAGGGTTTTAAAATAGGTGCCCTGTTGGATTTTAACACTCACTTCTGGTATTTCATTTTTTAAAGAGTTTTCCAGCTCCTTCAAAACACTTTGGCTAATATCAATAGGTAAATAATTAAAATCGTATTCCTTGTCTACCAGTTCTTTCAATAAAACTTTGGTTTTCTTGCCGTCTCCGGCGCCGAGTTCAATAAGGTCAAATCCGCCTTTTTTATTGATGATTTCAGCAATAGCCGACTTATGTTTTTTCAGAATATTTAACTCGCAATTAGTGAGATAATATTCTGGCATTGCCATTATTTGCTGAAAAAGTTTATCTCCTTTTTCATCATAAATATATTTTGAAAGTAAATATTTTGGAAAGCTGGTTAGGCCTTTGTACACGTCTTCTTCAAAAGCCGACTGAAATGTGGTTGGTGTGGTTTTCATTTAAATTTGTTGGTTATTTAGCCAATCTTAAGCCGGTGAATTGCCAGCGTAAATGTGGATGAAAAAAATTGCGATAAGTAGGGCGGGAATGATTTGGTGATGTGGCAACTGAAGAACCGCGAAGCACTTTTTGGCTTACCATGAATTTACCATTGTATTCGCCAAGTGCACCTTTGGGTTTAGTGTAATTAGGGTAGGGGGAATAAGCGCTCTCTGTCCATTCCCAGCGGGTGCCCCAGTTAAAATATTGCTGTGCGGTTTCCCATTCAAATTCGGTTGGTAATCTTAAATTTTTCCATTGGGCAAATGCAAAAGCTTCAAAATATGAAATGTGACTTAGTGGGGCTTCAGGCACCAGTTTTGTAAGTCCGTTTAATGTATATTGATGCCACTCTCCATCTATTTTATGCCAGTAAAATGGCGCTTCAATATTGTTATTGTTTACCCAATCCCAACCTTCGGCGTGCCAAAGCAAAACATCTTTATAAGCTCCGGCTTCTATAAATTCTATAAACTCGGCATTGGTAACCAATTTGTTCGAAATCTGGTAATCGTTTAAATAAACCTTGTGAACGCCCTGTTCATTGTCGTAGCAGAAATCATCGGTTTTATGGCCAACTTCGTAAACGCCTTCAGAAATCGAAATCCATTCTTGTTTAAAATCCTGGATAGGATTCTCTTTAAATTGATCGTTATATTCAGGAAATAATGGATTATTCCCGAGGATATATTTAATATCGGTTAATAAAAGTTCCTGGTGTTGTTTTTCGTGGTGGCAACCAATTTCTACTACCCCGCAAAGTTCTTCTGAAATTTTCTCTCCTTTTAAAAATTTCTGCATTGCCTTTGATACATAGTTTCGGTACTCATAAACCCAGGCAACGGTGGGACGTGATAAATTTCCCCGATTGGTACGAATTACCTTATCGCCAACACTTTCGTAATAACTATTAAAAACGTAGGCTGAATTCTTATCAAAAAGTTTATAATTCTTAACATTGGGTTTTAAAACAAATTCTTCAAAAAACCATGTGGTATGGCCAAGGTGCCATTTGGGGGGAGAAACATCTTCTATAGGTTGTACCACATAATCTTCGGTTTCCAGAAAGGAACAAATCAATTCAGAATGTGCCCTGGTTTTCTTAAAAAAATCGAGTAATTGTTCTTGTGACAGCATAAAAAAGAGTGGTACTTTTTTGGGTACCACTCAAATTTACAATTTTTTCTTTCGGTCTGAAACCAACGCTAGTTAAGGCCAAGTTAAAGTATAACTTGCTTACTATAGATTTAATGGAAGGGTGTAACTTATTTTTGTAGGTTTTCCTCCACGGGTTCCCGGTTTCATTTCGGGAATCTTTTTCAGCATATTTTCTACAGCTGCGATTACCGGTTTTTGATCACCTTTTACAGAATTTACCACCGTTTTCCCTTCTTCGTCTACGTGCATTTTTACTACAACCTTTCCTCTTATAAATTCCCCTTTATCATTTCTTGGGTATTTATAATTGTTTTTAACGTGTTCCATTAATTTTTGGTTGAAACAGTTTTTTAGGTCTTCACTGCTTTCACACCCAGGCCATACCGGTGCTTTTTCTCGTACGGTAACCGTATTTCCTTCTACATTTACATCGTCTTGAGCAAATGCAAAACTGCCGGTTAAAAGAAAGAAGCAAAACATTAATTTTTTCATAGCTTGGGGGATGTGGGTTTCCTTACTGTTTTTCTAGAAATTAAAAGGAACGGTAAAATTGCGGTCGTCTGGTTCGCCCTGTAAAGTTCCCGGTTCCATATCAGGAATTTTTTCTATCATTTTCTTAGCGGCAGCGTTTACTTTAGGTTCAGGACCGTCAACCGAATTTACTACTGCTTTACCTTCTTCAGTAATTGTAAAAGAGATCTTTACTTTTCCGCGAATATAATCACCGTCCTCGGTTTGCGGGTATTCGTAATTTTCTCTCACGTGTTGTGATAGTTTTTGATTAAAACAGGCTTTTACGTCTTCGGCGTCTTCACAACCGGGCCAAACCGGCGAAGTTTGTTGTGCCTGGGCACTGGTTAAGCCTCCAATTACAAAACATGCGATAAGCATTAACTTTTTCATAAACTTTAAAATTTTAATTAAATTATTTTGGGTTATACCGCCACCTTTGCTTTTATGCCAGGATGCGGATTATAATCTTCTAATTTAAAATCTTTATAGTCGAAATCAAAAATATTTTTTATTTCAGGATTTATTTTCATTGTTGGTAAGGCTCTTGGCTCCCTGGAAAGCTGCAATTTTACCTGATCCATATGATTGCTGTAAATATGAACATCCCCAAAGGTGTGAATAAAATCGCCTGCTTCATAACCGCAAACCTGCGCCATCATCATTGTTAAAAGCGCGTAAGAAGCTATATTGAAAGGTACCCCAAGGAAAACATCGGCGCTTCTTTGATAAAGCTGAAGGGATAATTTTCCATCTGCTACATAAAACTGGAAAAACGCGTGGCAGGGCGGAAGTGCTGCTTTTCCGTTAGCTACATTTTCTGAAAAAGATTTTGAAGAATCTGGCAGTACAGAAGGATTCCAGGCAGAAACCAACATTCTCCTGCTATTGGGATTCTTTTTCAGGGTTTCAATAATTTCTTTAATCTGGTCTATTTCTTCGCCATTCCAATTACGCCATTGCTTACCGTAAACAGGGCCTAAATCACCATTTTCATCGGCCCATTCATTCCAAATTCTAACGCCGTTTTCCTGCAAATACTCAACGTTGGTATCGCCTTTTAAAAACCACAGTAATTCATAAATAATAGATTTAAGATGTAGTTTTTTGGTGGTAACCATTGGGAAACCTTCTCCAAGGTCAAACCTTAATTGATGACCAAAAATACTCCTTGTGCCCGTGCCGGTTCTATCGCCTTTATCGGTTCCGTTATCTAAAATATGTTGTAAAAGCTCGTGATATTGTTTCATAAGTTTAGGGTGCAGAAGATTAGTTTTGCTAAAATAGCAAAAGCTTCTTAAATAAAATCCTGAAAGGTATTTTTATAAATTATCCAATAATCATTCCGGCGATTGTTGCCGAAAGTAGCGATGCAATAGTTCCGCCAATTAAAGCTTTCATCCCAAATTCAGATAAAGTTTTTCTTTGCCCCGGTGCCAGCGAGCCAATCCCTCCAATTTGGATTCCTATTGATGCAAAGTTTGCAAATCCGCATAGCATATATGTCGCCATAATTACCGATTTTTCGTAGGTAAGGCTAAGCGCGTTTGCGGTATTTTTAAGATCGGCCAGTTGAACGTAGCCTACAAATTCACTTGCTGCCAGTTTAATTCCCAGCAATTGCCCCATAAGCATCATATCTTCTTTTGCAACGCCAATAAGCCACATTAAAGGAGCGAAAATAGTTCCTAAAATAGCTTCCAGGGAAAACCCTGAATATGGGGTGTTTTCAGCTAAAAATGCATTTATACCCGTCCAGGAACCTGTCCAGTTCAGTATATAATTAATCATTGCGATAAATGCAATAAATACTAAAAGCATTGCTGCTACATTGGCGGCAAGTTTTAAACCTTCTGTAGTTCCATTGGCAATGGCATCAAGAATATTGGAGCCAATTTTATCTGAAGAAACATCAACGTTAGTATTAATTTTATTCTGTTGCGGGTATAATATTTTGGAAACTACAATCGCTCCCGGCGCCGCCATTACTGATGCTGCCAATAGGTGTTTTGCAAATTGAAGTCTAAGTTCGGGATCGTCACCACCTAGAAAACCAATATACGCGGCGAGTACACCACCGGCAACTGTTGCCATACCACCAATCATTACCAGCAAAATTTCAGAACGATTCATTCGTTCCAGGTAAGCTTTAATCATAAGTGGTGCTTCGGTTTGTCCCAGGAAGATATTCCCGGCCACACTTAAACTTTCGGCTCCCGAAATTCCTAATAATCGGGTAAGGATCATCGCCATTCCCTTTACTACAATCTGGATAACGCCCAGGTAAAATAGCACCGAGGTTAATGCTGAAAAGAAAATAATGGTGGGTAAAACCTGGAAAAGGAAAATAAAGCCGAAACTATCAACATCCATCATTCCCCCGAGAAGAAATTCACTTCCTGCCGCGGTAAAATCAAGGATTAGCACGAAGATATTTCCTACGAATTCAAATATATTCTGGATAAAAGTAATTTTTAGAACTCCAATTGCTAATAATAATTGGGCTCCAAGACCAATACCAATTGTTTTCCAGTTTATGGCTTTACGATTATTACTGAATAAGAAAGCGATAATAAGCAAGGTGAGCATTCCTAAAGCTCCACGGGCAATACTGCTAACTGAAAGTCCCGCACTGGGAATCATTTCTTTTACCATTGGTGCCGGAATTACCTCTTTTGGATCATTAAATGAGGTATCCTTAAAATGAAATTCTTTATTGGCGTGGTTAATTGCCAGGCTAGAATCTGTAAGAGTAGAAACACGATAATTTACAATACTATCCTTAGGAGTGTTGTAAAATAATACGAGCAGTTTATTTTGAAAAATATAATTTCCCCTGGCAAGCGTATCATCGGTTTTAATGATGCTAAATATTCCCTCGTCTAAGTTTAAGGTGTTGCCATTAATAAAGTTTTCCTGTGCAGATTCCTGCTGGTCCTGGTCTAAAGTCCAGGTTTTTGAAATGTCTTGAGAAAAAGTGCTGGTCACACTAAATAGAACTAAAATCAGGCAAAACCAGGTTTTATTCATAAAGTCGGGCATTATTTGCGTTTGGAGATTTCGTCCCGTATACGTGCCGCTTTTTCGTAATCTTCATTATTTACGGCCTGGGAGAGCAAAGTTTTTAGTTCGTCTAAAGATAATTTTTTGTAATTGATGTCGTCAGATTTTATATCAATATCATCTGGAAGTAATTCTTCTGAAATTATTTCTTCTTCCTGCTTTTCGGCGGCTTCCTGTTCTGCTTCATCTCCTTTCAGGAAGATTCCAGCTTTATCAAGAATGTTTTTATAAGTAAAAATAGGAGCATCAAACCTTAGCGCTAAAGCAATAGCATCGCTGGTACGCGCATCAATAATTTCTTCAATCTTATCGCGTTCGCAAATAAGGCTGGAGTAAAAAACTCCATCTACCAGTTTATGAATAATTACCTGTTTAACGGTGATCTCAAACCTGTCAGCAAAATTTTTAAAAAGGTCGTGGGTTAAGGGGCGGGGAGGTTTAATCTCTTTTTCCAGGGCAATCGCGATAGATTGCGCTTCAAAAGCTCCAATAACAATGGGGAGTTTACGTTCTCCCTCTACCTCGCTTAAGATTAAAGCGTAAGCTCCGTTCTGGGTTTGACTATAAGAAATTCCTTTTATATTAAGGCGCACTAAACTCATATATCATCAATTAAAAAAGGCTGTCTAAAGCAGGACTTTCACCGTATTTAGACAGCCCTTTTAAGGGGTGCAAGTTATAAAAATTATGCGTTTTTCGCTTTAAATTCCTTTAGTTTTTCGTTTAGCTTAGGTACGATCTCAAAAGCATCACCAACTACCCCGTAATCTGCGGCCTTAAAGAAAGGTGCTTCAGGATCGTTGTTAATCACTACTTTAGTCTTGGCAGCGTTAATTCCGGCTAAATGTTGAATAGCGCCAGAAATTCCCACAGCAATATAAAGGTTAGAAGCTACAGGTTTTCCTGTTTGCCCAACGTGTTCGCTGTGCGGTCTCCAACCCATATCACTAACAGGTTTAGAACAAGCGGTAGCTGCGCCAAGAATATCGGCCATTTCTTCTATCATTCCCCAGTTTTCCGGACCTTTAAGTCCGCGGCCACCAGAAACTACGATCTCCGCATCGGCAATTGTTACCTTGTCTTTTGCTTTATCTACCGATTCTACATTTACAGTAAAGTCACCTTCTTTTAATTCTGGTGAAAAATCTTCAACAGTAGCATCTCCTGCATTTTCTTTTAAGCCGAAAGCATTTTGAGATAATCCCACGATCTTAATATCTGTAGTGATTTTGGTAAAGTTGAAAGCTTTATTGGTAAAAGCACTTCTTTTTACTGTAAAAGGATCTGTGCTTTCTGGTGCTGCCATTACGTTAGAAGCATAACCAGCTTCTAAATGCACGGCTAAAAGTGGAGCCACATATTTGCTGTTCGCGCTTTGGCTTACCACAACTATTTTGCTTCCTTCTTTCTTTGCGGCTTGTGTCAAGGCATCAGCATAAGCTTCAGCATTGAATTTGCTTAATTTATCGTTTTGGATGTTAAGCACTTTGCTAACACCATATTTTCCAAGTTCAGAAGCATCAGTAGCGTTAAAACTTACTGCAACTACTTCATCACCGCCGGCTACTTCTTTTGCGTAAGAAGCAACTTCAAAAGCAGCTTTTTTAAACTTGCCATCTTCGGTTTCTGTATATACTAAAACTGACATATTATTTATTTTTTTTGTCATTCCCGCGCAGGCGGAAATCTATTTTATACTACTTTCCACATTTATTTCAGTAAAGGCGGAAATCTTATTTTCTAATTTATATCGCTTTGGCTTCGTTGTGAAGTAAATCTATCAATTCATCAAGATTTTCAGGATCTACCAGTTTTACATCTCCTTTTGGAGCTGGTTTTTCAAACTTCACAGCTTCGGTGTGAGTAGTTGCCTCATCGGGTTCTACAACATTAAGCGGCTTTTTACGGGCCTGCATAATTCCACGCATATTTGGAATCTTAAGATCGCTCTCTTCAACCAAACCTTTTTGTCCTCCAATTACTAAAGGAAGGGAAGCGGTTAAGGTTTCTTTACCACCATCTATTTCTCTAATTGCTGTAGCTTTATCACCTTCAACTTCCAAACTTATACAGGTATTAATGAAGTTAGCGTCAAGAATTGCAGCAAGCATTCCCGGTACCATTCCACCATTATAGTCAATAGATTCGCGGCCGGCGATTATAAGATCGTAACCACCTTCTTTAGCAACTTTTGCCAATTGTTTTGCTACCTGAAAACCATCGGTTGCAGGAGTATTTACTCTTATAGCATTATCGGCTCCAATAGCCAGGGCTTTTCTTAAAGTTGGTTCAGTTTCAGCGCCACCTACATTTACTACATCTACACTTGCGCCTTGTTTTTCTTTAAACCACATGGCACGGGTAAGTCCAAATTCATCATTTGGGTTAATTACAAAATTCACTCCGTTGGTATCGAATTTTGAATCGCCTTCGGTAAAATTGATTTTTGAGGTAGTATCAGGAACATGACTAATACATACTAATATTTTCATTATAGCGAGTTTTTAAAATTTATAACGATTTCGTTTACGAAGTTACATAATTTAATTCAGAAAATGCTATGCACGCATAATAAATTTCAGGAATTTTAATTCTTTAAATTTTATTGAATTCTTAAATAAACAGCAAATAATATAATTTAACAGCATAAAATAATAGTAAAATTCCTTATTTATTAATTGAAAGGCGTGTATTTTTAATTGATATAGCCTGTTTGCAAATTTTTGTGGATTATTAGTGGTGAAAACTTTATTGAATTACTATTTTTGTTCTTTCAAGATATATAAATAGTATAGCATATAATGAAGACAATTCAATTTAGGGAAGCCGTTCAGCAAGCGATGAGCGAAGAGATGCGAAAAGACGAGTCTATTTATTTAATGGGCGAGGAAGTAGCAGAATATAATGGTGCTTACAAAGCCTCTAAAGGTATGTTGGACGAGTTTGGCCCTGAGCGCGTGATAGATACCCCAATTGCTGAACTTGGATTTTCGGGAATTGGAGTAGGTTCAGCAATGAATGGTAACAGACCAATCATTGAATTTATGACCTTTAACTTCTCTTTAGTTGGAATTGACCAGATAATAAACAATGCGGCCAAAATGCGCCAAATGAGTGGTGGGCAGTTTAATATTCCTATTGTTTTTAGGGGACCAACTGCTTCTGCAGGACAATTGGGTGCAACGCACTCCCAGGCTTTTGAAAGCTGGTTTGCTAATTGTCCGGGTTTAAAAGTTATTGTTCCTTCAAACCCTTACGATGCTAAAGGTTTGCTAAAAGCCGCAATTAGAGATGACGATCCTGTGATCTTTATGGAAAGTGAGCAAATGTATGGCGATAAAGGGGAGGTGCCGGAAGAAGAATATGTTATCGAAATTGGGAAAGCCGATATTAAAAGGGAAGGTAGTGATGTAACTATTGTTTCTTTCGGAAAAATTATAAAAGAAGCCTACAAGGCAGCTGATAAATTGGCTGAAGACGATATTTCTTGCGAGATTATAGATCTTAGAACAATTCGCCCAATGGATCACGAGACCATTTTAGAGTCGGTTAAGAAAACCAATCGTTTGGTGATTTTAGAAGAAGCCTGGCCTTTTGGAAATATTGCTACTGAAATTACTTACCAGGTGCAATCCAAAGCTTTTGATTATTTAGATGCGCCAATTGTAAAAATTAACACTGCCGATACCCCGGCACCTTATTCTCCTGTATTGCTTAAAGAATGGTTGCCAAACAGCGACGATGTAATTAAAGCAGTGAAACAGGTTATGTATATTGACTAAACCAGCATGATGCTGGACGCAAAAATTAGTAATAAACAGTCATTTAATTATAAGTCTGTGAGTAATTCCATTTTTGGAACAAACTTACAAATAGATAGAAAATCCTTATAAATTTGAAACTTCATCGGATGCTGATTCGGTGAAGTTTTTTTTTGCCCTGAAGAATGAAGATGACGAAAGCAAATTTTCTTTCCCTATTCTTATTAATGTGCTGTACCATGCTTATGGCACAAACCAAAGTTGGCGGCGTGGTTAAAGACCAAAACGGCGAAGCACTTCCATTTGTAAATGTGATCTTTAATAATTCTTCGGAAGGAACAACTTCTGGTGAAAACGGGAAGTTCTATTTACAAAGTGAAAATAACCACACCGAACTCAAAATTTCTTTTATCGGTTATAAAACCGAAATAATCCCGCTTCAGCAAAAAACCAATCTGTCTCTTGAAATTGAATTACAGGAAGAGGCTTCCAGTCTTGCAGAGGTTAAAATTGTCAGGGGAAAAACTTCAAAAAAGAATAATCCCGCTATAGATATTTTAAAAAAGATATGGGAAAATAAACGCGATAATGGGGTTTCTGCTTTTAAACAATATGAGTATAAAAAATACGAAAAACTGGAATTCGATTTAGACGGGATTGATAGCTCTGTAGTGAAAAACCCGGTTTTTAATGGTATGGAATTCATTTTTGACTATTCTGATACCAATAGAATTTCGGGAAAAACCATTCTTCCAGTTTTTATTAACGAATCGGTTTCTAAGGTTTATGGCGATAATATTGAAAATGAAGAACGCGAAGATCTCTTGGGAAATAAGAATTCTGGTTTTGAGCAAAATCAAAACCTAATTGCTGCGGTAAAAGATGTGTATGATGAATATAATGTCTACAACAACTATATCAAGGTTTTTGATAAAAGTTTTGTAAGTCCGCTTTCTACAACAGGCATCAACAACTACAATTATGTATTGAGCGATAGTACGTATATAGAAGATAAATGGTGTTACAATATAATTTATTATCCGCGTCGTGAGAACGAATTAACTTTTAAAGGAGATTTTTGGGTAAACGATACTACCTGGGCGGTGAAGAAAATAAATCTTGAAGCTTCCCGCGATGCCAATATAAACTGGGTAAAGGAGCTGTATATAGAGCAGGAATTTGAGGTGCTTAACGATTCGGTTTTTCTGATTTCTAAAGATTATTTCCAGGCTAATTTCTCATTAACCAAAAAAGAAAGTTCAAAAGGAGTTTACGCAAAACGCACCCGGGTTTTTGAAGAGTATCAATTCAACATAAAGAAAGCAGAAGATTTTTACGATAAACGAGCTTATAAATTTAACGAAGAGGTCTATAAACGGGATCAGAAATTTTGGAAAGAAAACCGTTTGGAAGAGCTAAATAAGGAAGAGGAAGATATTTATGTGATGCTGGATAGCTTAACCAATGTCCCCGCCTTTAATAGAATTTACGATATCGCAACCATCGCAGAATCTGGTTATGTAGAATTTAACGGTTGGGATTTTGGCCCTGTGTATTCTTTGTTCGACTATAATCAGGTAGAAGGATTTAGAACCCGTGTGGGCGGTAGAACTTATTTTGGGCAGCACGATCCCTGGCGAATTGAAGGTTATTTAGCCTATGGTTTTAAAGATGATAAATTTAAATATGGAATTTCAGGGAAATGGCTTTTAGATTCCAGGTCGCGTTTAATTATTTCTGGCGGAAAAAGAAGGGATATAGAACAACTGGGCGCAAGTTTAACCAATAATACTACAGATGTTTTGGGGCGTAGCTTAGCATCATCTGGTTTGGTAAGCGTGGGCGATAATAATAAATTGAGTAATATAGATTTAAGTACCGTAAATCTTGAAATTGAGCCATGGTATAATTTTAATGTTCGGTTTGGTGCTTCTTACCGCGAGTTAAGTTCGGCCTCCCCGGCGTTTAGTTTAGATTATTATACTAATGAAGCTCGAACCGAAACTGCTTCAACCATAAAACAAACCGAAATTTCTACCATTTTCACTTATACTCCCGGCAGGCAAACTTCTGGATTTGGAGTTGAACGAAATGTAGTGAACGAAGAAGAATTTCCTACCTTTTTCCTTAATTACACCCTGGGTTTAAAAAACGTATTAAATAGCGATTTTAATTACAAGAAGGTGCAGTTTTTTTACGATCAGCCACTTAAAATTGGCGGATTTGGAAGGGCAAATGCCAGTTTAGAAGCCGGAAAAACCTTTGGGGAAGTTCCATTGGGACTTTTAAACGTGGTGCCGGGAAACCAAACTTATTTCGCTATGTATAATTCATTTCCGGTGCTTAATTTCTATGAATTTGTAACCGATACTTATATTTCAGCGCATTTTGATCATAATTTCAATGGACGATTATTTGCCCGAATTCCGCTTTTACGAGAATTAAATTTACGGGAATTGGTAGGCGCCAGAGCTGTTTGGGGAGAGATTTCAGAAGAAAATAAAGCTTTAAATGCGTCCGGAATTCCGCTGAGAGCACCAAGTAAAGCACCATATTACGAGTATAGTGTAGGAGTAGGAAATATTCTTAAATTTCTAAGTATTGAAGCCCATTTTAGAGGAAATTATTTTGATGTTCCAGAGTCGCGGTCTTTTGCGGTAACAGCTTCCTTTGGTTTTCACTTCTAAATACGCCGAATTAATATTGATTTTCACTATATTTGCCGCCCTTAAATGAGAAAAAAGAAAGAAAAATGTCAGAAAGTTTTGATGTATTAATAGAGATCCCAAAGGGGAGTAGAAACAAATATGAGTACGATTTTGAGCTAAAGAAAGTCCGTTACGACAGGATGATCTTTTCTTCTATGATGTACCCGGCCGATTACGGTTTTATACCAAACACCCTTGCGCAGGATAGTGATCCATTAGACGTCCTGGTGTTGGTTAGTGAACCAACTTTCCCAGGAGTAGTAATGGAAGTTAAGCCAATTGGTGTTTTCCATATGGCCGATGAAAAAGGACCCGATGAGAAAATTATTTGTGTACCGGTTTCAGATCCTATTTGGAATAGATTGAATGATCTAAATGAATTGAACGGTCACATGGTTAAAGAAATTGAACATTTCTTTAAAGTTTATAAAGATCTTGAGAAGAAAAAAGTAGATGTTGGTGGTTGGGGAGATGCAAAAGAAGCTCGAGAAATTATAAAACAATGTGTAGAGCGCTTTGAGAATTTTGATGGTGATAAAGGTCAGTTTGGAATACAACCTTAATTTCAGTCATATAATTTTGATGATTTAAAAGCAATAACCTTAAAAAGTTATTGCTTTTTTAATTATCATTGATTTACTACATTAGCCATATTAACTAAAACTTAACAATTAATATGGAATCAATGATGATTTATATGCCTGCAATACTTGCAGTCGTTGGCCTCGTTTTTATGTGGGCCAAACGTTCCTGGGTATTAAAACAGGATGCCGGAGACGGCAAGATGAAAGATATTTCTTCACACATCTACGAAGGGGCGCTCGCCTTTTTAAATGCAGAATATAAATTACTTAGTTTTTTTGTAGTAGGAGCCAGTATTGCACTAGCTGCTATTGCTTATGTAGTGCCAACCACGCATTACCTGATTATCGTTGCTTTTATTTTTGGTGCGTTTTTCTCTGCCCTTGCCGGAAACATGGGAATGAAAATCGCTACCAAAACTAATGTTAGAACCACCCAGGCGGCCAGAACAAGTCTACCGCAAGCATTAAAAGTTTCTTTTGGTGGCGGTACCGTTATGGGGCTTGGCGTTGCCGGTCTCGCCGTATTGGGACTTACCGGTTTTTTTATTCTTTTCTTTCATTATTTCATGGGGGGCGAATGGACAGATACTACACAAATGACGGTAGTCCTGGAAACTCTTGCCGGTTTCTCTTTGGGTGCCGAATCTATAGCCTTATTTGCCCGTGTGGGTGGCGGAATTTACACTAAAGCGGCCGATGTTGGTGCCGATTTAGTAGGTAAAGTTGAAGCAGGAATTCCTGAAGACGATCCTCGAAATCCAGCCACCATTGCTGATAATGTAGGTGATAACGTTGGGGATGTAGCCGGAATGGGTGCCGATCTCTTTGGAAGTTATGTAGCTACCGTTCTTGCGGCGATGGTTTTAGGAAACTATATTATTGAAGATATGGGCGGAAATATCGTTGATTCCGGATTTGGTGGAATTGGCCCTATTTTACTGCCTATGGCTATTGCCGGTGCCGGAATTATCATTTCTATAATCGGAACTTTATTAGTGAAAATTAGCAGTAACTCGGCTAAAGAAGCTGAGGTTCAAAAAGCATTAAATATTGGGAACTGGACAGCTATAATTCTTGTAGCTGTGGCCAGTTATTTTCTGGTAACCTGGATGCTTCCTGAAGAAACCCTAACAATGGGCTTTTTTGTTGGCGGGGCCGAAGGTTTTGAATATATGGATATCTCATCTATCAGGGTGTTTTACGCTTGTTTAGTAGGAATTGTTGTTGGGGGTGTGATTTCAGCAGTAACCGAATATTATACAGGTCTTGGTAAAAAACCGGTGCTTTCTATCGTACAAAACTCAAGTACGGGTGCCGGAACCAATATTATTGCCGGTTTAGCTACCGGGATGATCTCAACATTTCTTTCCGTATTATTATTTGCAATTGCAATTTGGGCATCTTACGCTTTTGCAGGCTTCTACGGTGTTGCGCTAGCAGCTTCAGCAATGATGGCCACTACGGCAATGCAGTTGGCAATTGATGCTTTTGGCCCTATTGCCGATAATGCCGGTGGAATTGCTGAAATGAGTGAACTTCCGGCTGAGGTTAGAGAACGTACAGATATCCTGGATTCCGTAGGAAACACTACCGCGGCTACAGGGAAAGGTTTTGCGATTGCTTCAGCAGCGCTTACTTCTCTGGCGCTTTTTGCCGCGTATGTAACTTTTACCGGAATTGACGGAATCAATATTTTTAAGGCTCCTGTTTTAGCGATGTTGTTTATTGGCGGTATGGTGCCGGTCGTATTTTCCGCATTAGCAATGAAATCTGTTGGGAAAGCAGCGATGAAAATGGTAGAAGAAGTTAGACGACAGTTTAAAAGTATTCCCGGGATTATGGAAGGAACCGCGAAACCTGAATATGATAAATGTGTGGCGATTTCTACTGAAGCGGCTTTAAAAGAAATGTTGTTGCCGGGAGTTTTAACCATTGGTTTCCCTATCGCGATCGCCCTTATCCCGATGCTTTTTGGATATGAAAATGTATTGATTGCTGAAATGCTTGGAGGTTATATGGCCGGAGTGACGGTAAGCGGAGTGCTTTGGGCAATTTTTCAGAATAACGCAGGTGGTGCCTGGGATAATGCTAAAAAATCTTTTGAAGCAGGAGTAATGATTAATGGAGAAATGACGTACAAAGGTTCTGAGGCACATAAAGCGGCAGTAACCGGAGATACCGTTGGTGATCCTTTTAAAGATACTTCAGGACCTTCGATGAATATTCTAATAAAATTAACCTGTTTAATTGGTTTGGTAATCGCCCCCATTCTTGGAGGCCATACCGAAGGCGATATTCCTAACGAAGGGGCTTCTATAGAAATGGAAGAAAGTATAAATGCTGAAGATCTTTCAGAAGAAATTCAAGTAAATATGACTTCGGAAGGAAATAAAACCATCGCTAAAGTAAGAATCACCACTACCAAAAAAGGGAAAACCACAGTTCAGCAAAAAACCTTTACAGGTACTAAAGCTGAAGTTGAAAAACAAGTACAGGATTTAAAAGATAAAGCCTAGTATTTTAAGGTTTTTAGAAAATAAAAAGGCTGTTTGATTTTTTCTGTTTTCGTCAAGCTGTCCCGATGCTTCGGGATTGTTTCAGCTTCTAACATGAAATAAATTATAATCATGTTAGATCCTGAAATAAATTCAGGATGACGTTTTAATAGGATGTCAAACAGCCTCTTTTCTTTAAAATACAGACTTATTTAGCCTTTTTATTTACGCGTTTTTCAGCGAGTTTATTTAGGTCTTCATCTGCGGTGTATTCCTCATCAAGGGTTTTCTGCAATGTTTTTGCTGCATCCTTATGGCCTAATTCTTTGGCATATCTCACCAAAGTACCGTATCCGGAAATTTCATAGTGTTCCACCCGCTGGGCATCTGCAATAAGACCGGCATCCCTTACATCATCTTCTGCATCTTCTTTTAGAAATGACTCTGCTTCTTCAATAAGGCCTTTCATCGCTTTGCATTCTTCACCGGTAGGTTTAAACCCTAAGTCTTTACTTACTTCTTCCAAACGTTTTTTGTGCTCTTTAGTTTCTTCCAAATGGTCTTCAAAAGCTTTCTTCAGTTTTTCATCGTTCGCAGCTTTTGCCATTTTTGGTAAGGCTTTTACTAACTGGCTTTCGGCACTATAAAGGTCCTTTAATTGGTGTTCGAATAGATCTTCTAACTTTTTCATAATTAAATATTTAATGGTTAAAATTGTTAGATAAAATTATAAGCAAACTGAACTAAAGCAAGTTAAATGAGTGATAAAGCTTTGTTGTTTATTCCTTAAAATTTTTTAAGCGGAAGTTTACCTTTTTAATTTTAACAAAGCTACAACTAAGCTTCCGCAGTAATTCCCTTAATTTTAATTAGAAACTTTTTATTAACCAAAATTGAATGTTATGGCTAAAGATCACGGACCATCAATTAAGAATGATGAACAGTATGAGGAACTTCGCGATAAAGGAATGAGTAAATCTAAAGCCGCGAGAATTGCAAACGATTCTAAGTCTGGTGAAAAAGGCGGAAAAGCCGATAAATATGAAGAACGCTCTAAAGAAGAACTCTATGAGAAAGCCCAGGAGGTTGGTATTGAAGGCCGAAGCGATATGACCAAGGATGAGTTAATTAAAGCTCTTAGAAACCACTAGAATGAGATCTATCTGGAACGGCTCTATTAGCTTCGGACTGGTTTCCATACCGGTAAAATTATATTCTGCTTCAGAAAGTAGAAAACTCGATTTAGATATGCTTGATAAGCACGATAATGCCCGAATAAGGTATAAACGTGTGAATGAAGATACCGGGAAAGAAGTGGAGTGGAAAGATATTGTAAAGGGTTTTAAAAAGGATGAAGATTATATTGTGCTCGAGAAAGAGGATTTTGAAAATGCAAACCTTAAAAAGAGTAAAACCATAGATATTGAAGAATTTGTGGCCGAAGATGATGTGGCCGAGGTGCTTTATAAAAAACCATACTTTCTCGAACCACAAAAAGAAGGAGGAAAATCTTATAATCTACTCCGAGATGCATTAAAAAAAACCGGGAAACTGGGTGTGGCTACTTTTGTGATGCGCCAAAAAGAGCATTTAAGCCTGGTTGGCGTTTATGATAAAGCCCTGGTACTTCATGTAATAAGGTTTTCAGATGAAATCAGGGAAACCAAAGACCTGAAATTGCCAAAAACTAAAGTCGCCAAAAAAGAGGTAGATATGGCTATTTCTCTTATAGAACAATACACTACAGAGTTTGATCCAGATAAGTTTAAAGATGTTTATAACGATCAATTAATGAAGATCATTGAATCTAAGAGCACCGGTAAAAAGCCGAAGCCGCAAAAATTTAAAGATGAACCTACCCAGGCCAAAGATCTTATGGCTAAACTAAAAGCCAGTTTAGATAAAAAGAAAAAATCTAAAGCATCCTAAGCGATGGGTTTAGAAGATTATAAAAAGAAACGTAACTTTAATAACACACCAGAACCCGGTGCCGATTTTTCTACCGAAAACCGGGGAAGGTTTGTTATTCAGCGGCACGAGGCTACGCGCCTGCACTACGATCTACGCCTGGAAATGGAAGGCGTTTTAAAAAGTTGGGCTGTTCCTAAAGGTCCCTCCATGAATCCTAAAGACAAACGTCTTGCCATAGAAACCGAAGATCATCCCGTAAAATATTTACATTTTGAAGGTACAATTCCTAAAGGAAATTATGGTGCAGGGGAGATGCAAATTTGGGATAAAGGCACGTTTAAAGCTGCGGCAAAAACCAATGATAATCTTGAAGAACAATGGGAAGATGGTAACCTGAAAATCGTCTTTAGCGGCAGCAAAATTAAAGGTGAATTTGCGTTAGTGAAAACTAAGCGAGGTGATAAAAAGAACCAGTGGTTGTTGATTAAAAAGAAAGACGATTTTTCTACCGATCTGGATTACGATGCGGAAGTTTTTACTGAAAAATCTTCTAAAAGCAAGGATTCCGATAAATCTAAAGGAAAAGTCAGGAAAATAAAACCTTCAGAATTTATAAAGCCCATGCTCGCTACCACGGGCAAAAGAATATTTAACGATCCCGATTGGATTTACGAGTTAAAATGGGACGGTTACCGCGCGCTGGCCAATATTGAAGACGGCAAAGTAGATCTTTATTCCCGCAATGGGATTTCCTTTAATTCTAAGTTTTCAAAATTGGTTAAAGATTTAGAACAGATTGAGCACGATGTGATTTTAGATGGTGAAATCGTGGTATTGAATAAAGAGGGAATTCCGCAGTTCCAGGCTTTGCAAAATTATAATGAAAACACGCCGGGAGCCTTGCGTTTTTATGTTTTTGATATGCTTTTTCTCAATGGCCATTCTATGCTGGATTTACCACTTTTAGAACGCAAAAGTTTAATCCCTGAAGTTTTGGAAGATCTGGACATGGTTCAATATTGCGATCATATAGAAGGAATGGGCACCGCATTTTATAATAAAGCCATAGACCTTGGATTGGAAGGGGTGATCGCCAAAAAAGCCGATGCTACCTATTCTCCCGGGTATAGAACTGAAAAATGGCTAAAGTTAAAAGGTGAAAACACCCGGGAAGTGCTTATTTGCGGTTACACCACTTCAGAAGGTGCTATTTTTGGTTCCTTAATTATGGGCGCTTATGAAGATGAAGATTTAAAATATATTGGAAATTGCGGCACCGGTTTTTCGAACGACGAACAGAAAGCATTGCTAAAAAAGTTTAAAAGTCGTGAGCGTAAAACCTCTCCTTTTTCAGAAAAAATAAATTTAAAAGGAAGAGAACCGGTTTGGATGCGCCCCGATTTGATTGCTGAAGTAAAGTTTTCAGAAATTACAAAAACCGGTAAATTAAGGCATCCGGTTTTTAAGGCTTTGCGAAAAGATAAAGAACCGGAAGAAATTTTAGCCGAAGACATTGTTGAAAATAAAGTTTCCGAAGAAAAGAAATCAACAAAATCATCTTCTATAAGGAAGTCAGGAGAAAGCCTGGAAATAGATGGGATAGATGTTCCGTTTACTAATCTGGACAAAGTATACTGGCCTGATTCCGGGTTCAGGAAATACGATTTAATAGATTATTACATCCAGGTTTCAGAAGTGATGTTACCCTACTTAAAAGATCGTCCCCAAAATTTACATCGGCATCCTAACGGCATTAAAAAACAGGGATTTTACCAGAAAGACAACGAAGGAAATTTACCCGATTGGATAGCAACCACAGAAATTTATTCGGAATCTTCTGAAAAGGATATTGAGTATTTGCTTTGCCAAAATGAACCAACGCTTTTATATATGGCTAATTTGGGTTGTATAGAGATCAATCCGTGGAATTCCCGGGTGAAGAATCTTGATTCACCAGATTATACGGTAATAGATTTAGACCCTTCAGATAAAAATACTTTTGAAGAGGTTATTGAAGTTGCCCAGGCTGCAAAAGAAGTGATGGATTTGGCTAAAATTGAGGGTTATTGCAAGACTTCAGGTTCAAGTGGACTTCATATTTATATTCCGCTGGGCGGAAATTATTCGTATGATGAAGCACGGGATTTTACCAAATTGCTGTGTTATTATATCGCAGATAAAGTTCCAAAATTAACCAGTATGGATCGTGCTAAAAAGAAGCGAAAAGACAAGATCTACCTGGATTATTTACAAAACCGAAGAGGCCAAACTTTAGCTTCTGCCTATTGTGCACGCCCAAAACCCGGTGCGCCTGTTTCCGCTCCTTTAGAATGGAAAGAAGTGAAAAGCGGACTTAAAATTCTCGATTTTACCATTACAGATATGCCGCAGCGAATTCAGAAAAAAGGAGATCTATTTACCAAAGTACTGGAAGAGGGGATTGATATGGAGAAGGCCATGCAAAACCTGGAATCTTCCTAAAGTTTATTTAAAAGCAGGGCCAGGCTTCTTTATAATTTTTAAATTGACTGGATAATCGAGTCTTGATAGCTCCAGGTTTACCTCGAAATTTAAATATATTTTCTATAAATACTCCCTTGAGCTTGCTCGGGGGGTAATTTATGTAAAGTGCAAATTAATGAAGAAAAGATTACGCAAACTTGCTGGCCGGTATAAGCTTATAGACCAGGTTTTAATTACGCCCTATAGAAGCTATGGAACCCATTCACACCTTTATATAAAAGGGCGCGTGTTGGATAATGAACCCTTAAAAATCACCCAGGATGCGAATATTTTTAAAACGATAAAAACCACTTATAAACAATTTGATACGTTTGAAATTCCTGATGCGCAGGTAGATTTAAGTCTTCCGGGAAAAGTACAGGCCACCACACAAACTGATGACGAAGGTTTCTTTTTATTTGATAATACAATAGAACAAAACCTGGCAGAACACGCCGACGAAGAGGGCTGGCTGGATTATGATATTTTTTATAAAGGTCCGTTAGGAAAAAAGACAGAATTGTTGGAAGATCCTTTTAAGGGAGATTTTTTAATTCCCGATCCAAATGCTGAATATGGAGTAATTAGCGATATAGACGATACTATTTTGCACACCGGCGTAACTTCATTTTTAAAACTGCGGTTGCTGAAAAATTCACTGCTTACCAATGCTTATAATAGAATCCCACTAAAGGGTGCAGCTGAATTTTACCAAAAACTGCACACCGGTAGAGATGGTACGCCTAATAATCCTATTTTTTATTTAAGTAACAGTCCGTGGAATTTATACGAATATCTCAAACTATTTTTAGATCACAATGCTTTCCCGAAAGGGCCAATTTTGCTTCGAAAATTCAGAACGCCTTTTGATGGGAGTATAAAACCTGAAAAACCGCACAAACAAAAAGAGATCGCAAATATTTTAAAGACTTATCCTGAAATGAATTTTATTCTTATTGGTGATAGTGGCGAGCACGATGCATCTATTTACACCGAAATCGCTGCACAGTATCCAGATAGAATTCTGGCAATTTATTTAAGAAGCGTAAAGCATAAAAAACAAATGAGCCGCGTGCGCAGTATCATAGATAATTTTGAAACCACGCCTGTACTAATGGTTGAGACCTCTCAAGAAACCGTAGAACATGCCAGGGAACACGGTTTTATTTAGAAAACTAAAAATTTAATCGTCTATACTTTGCCCAACTGCTGTTTTTCTACTTGCAGGCGCTTTTCTTGGCATTGTTCTAAATATATGATCCCATAACGGAGAGGAAACCCCAAAGGCCCTGTCTGATTCGCGATAATGGTGAATACTGTGATGGTGCCATAAAGTTTTCAGGAAATTATTGGGCACTTTAAAAGCGTGTACCGAATAATGCACAGCCAGGTAACCCGCGTATCCTATTAAAAATCCGGCTAAAAATCCGAATACATAATCGCCTAAAACTGCCCGGTAAATTATAAAAAGTACTGTAGCGATTATAAGGCTTAAAACCGGAGGCATTGCCAATCGTGATTTATCTTTAGGATAATCGTGGTGCACCCCGTGCATAGTATAAGAAATTTTCTTTTTACGTTCACTAGTTGCGGGAATATGATACAAATACCGGTGCATTATATATTCTACAAAAGTGAAAAAGAAAAGTCCGGCTACGAAGAGGCCTACCATTATTGGTGTTTCAAACCCTTTTTCGATAATTCCGTAGTAAATTAATGCCACTGCAATTACTCCAAAAATAATCAACGGAAAAGAAATATGCGTGTGCGTAAGTTTTTCTAAAATTGGGTTGTCAAATAACTTTGGAGAACCCTTATGTTTTGGTCTTTTAAGTTTTGTTGATTCCATTTTTATTAGATTTAAAATAAACCATGAATTTCAGCGTCAATACGGTTGATAATATCTCCCAAATCTTCGGGGTTATCTACAAAATTAATATTGTCTACGTCTATTATTAACAAATTTCCTTTGATATAATTGTGTACCCAGGCTTCATATCTTTCATTTAACCTGCTTAAATAATCTATTGAAATCGAGTTTTCGTAGTCCCGACCTCGTTTATGTATCTGCGACACCAAATTAGGAATACTACTTCTTAAATAAATAAGAAGATCGGGTCCCTGCACCACGCTTTCCATAAGGTCAAAAAGCGAACTGTAATTTTTAAAATCCCTATTGGTCATTAAACCCATTGCATGTAGGTTTGGTGCAAAAATATGGGCATCCTCATAAATAGTTCTGTCCTGTATTATCTTTTTTCCGCTTTCACGAATTTGTAAGATTTGCCTAAACCTGCTATTTAAAAAATAGATCTGCAGGTTAAAAGACCAGCGTTCCATTTTATTATAAAAATCTTCGAGATAGGGATTCTCCAATACATCTTCATACTGCGCTTCCCAGTTGTAATGTTTTGCCAATAATTTAGTAAGCGTGGTTTTACCTGCTCCTATATTCCCTGCAATCGCTACGTGCATAAATTCATTAAATTAGATAGTTATTTGGGGCGCTAAAAAAGCGCGGGTGTAAAGATACAAGAATTAAAGCTGCCTGTATTTTACACCCTGTCAAAATACTCATAAATCTTGAAAAGCTAAAGGATTTGAATCTATATCTCCCTAAATTTGATTAAATTAAAACAAGAATTACGGCTTATGACATCAATGTTAAAATTTATTTTCTTTTTATTTTTCTTCGGAATTTTTATCGGTTCGGCGCAGGAAAAGCAAAACGACCATCTTATGATTACTGAAAGTAAGTATGGTTTTGAAAGTACCGTATTAAGATTAGAATCGGTGGTGAAGCAAAATGAAGCCCTTTCACTTTTTGCTAAAATAGATCATTCTGCAAATGCCGAAAATGCGAATTTAGAACTTAACAAAGCCAGTGTTCTAATTTTTGGAAACCCTAAGCAGGGAAGTTTACTTATACAGAAAGATCAGCTTGCCGGTTTGGATCTTCCGCTTAAAATGTTGGTGTATAATAATGCTGATATAACCGAAGTAACATACTGCAGTATAAATTACCTGAAATCAAGGTTTGAATTTAAAGGAGTCAGGAATCTATCTAAGGTGAAAAAAGGGCTTAAAGATATGGCTTCAAAAGCTTCAGGCGGAAAGGTTAAGAAATCGGGAAAATTTAAAGTAGATACCCATGAAGGCATTGTTTCAGAAATAAGCGAATTTGATTTTAAAACTACTTACGACCGACTGATCACTGCTATTGAAGAAAATCCTAATCTAAAAATTTTTTCAGAAATAGATCATTTTAAAAATGCAGAGCAGGTGGGTGTGGGATTGCGTTCTACCAGGTTAATCATTTTTGGCAATCCTAAAGTTGGTACACCAATTATGCAGGAGAACTCCAGAATTGCCCTGGAGTTTCCGGTTAAATTTCTGGTTTGGCGGGACGAGGCCGGGATAGTAAAGATTTCTTATAACGATCCTGCTTTTTTAGCCAAAAGGTTTAAACTAACCCAAAATATTTCGCAGTTGGAAACTATGAAAAATGCTTTAGAGAATTTGAGTAAAAATGCAGCGAAATATTAAGTGAGATTATCTTTAACCAGTTTTCTGTATTGATTTGGAGTTATTTTCTCGAAACGTTTAAATTGACGGTTAAAATAGCTGGTATTGTTAAATCCGCTCTTATAAGCGATATCGGCAAACTTGCTATTTGTTCTTTGGATTAGTTTCTTCGCAAATTTAATTCGTTCCCCGTTTAGATAATCTATAGGACTTTCACCAAGCGTATTTTTAAAACTTCGGTAAAAATTTGAAGTACTCATGCAGGCTTTATCTGCCAGTTTATCTACCTGAATGTTTTCGGTAAGATGTTCCCGCATATATTTTACGATAAACGCCATTCTATTATTATCAAAAAGCGTTTCATTATCCAGCAGCATTACTTTTGCTTTAGTTTGAAGTAACCTGATAATAAGTTCCTTTACCATTAAATCTAACAACGCATCTTTAGCTTTACCATCTTCCAGGAAAGTGCTAAAAATGCGGTCTAGCACAAATTGAACCTGATGATTATTAGCTAAATGAACAGCGCTGGCATCAAAGCTATGATGATCATTTTCGAAATCTATTCGAGTATTTTCATTAAAGATTTCTACGGTTTCTTTTATTTTATCGGGATCAATTCCCAGGGCGAGGCAACGTGTAGGATTTTTTGAATTGGCAAGGGGAAAATCTATTAGCATTTTTTTATCTGAAGGTAACACCACCGATTCTCCCGGGAAAAAATCAAAAGATTTCATTCCTTCCAGGTGCATTATTTTTTTGCCCGTAAGCATACTCGCAATAATTGGAAAACTAAACTGAAGGTTTACACTTTCTGCTACCTGCCGGGTTTCAAAAACATTTAATTCAGCATAATCAGCACTGTAGATCGTCCTGTTTTCAATAGAAGTATTCAGCTTTAAATTGCGATTATAGTTTGATATATTGGTATTCAAAACCCGTTTAATTTAATAAGTTAATAGTAATGTAATACTTATTTGTAGAAAAGTTCAATTATTTACTCTTAAAATTAGGGATATTAGGAATGTAATTTAAAAAATATTTCTATGAGCTATTCAGCACCAAAATTTAAAGAAAAATATGGCAATTTTATTAACGGGAAATTTCAGGATCCCATAGATGGGAAATACTTTGAGAACCATTCGCCGGTAGATAATAAATTACTAGCCAAATATCCAAGATCTAACGATAAGGATGTAAAAAGCGCGATAGAAGCTGCTAACAATGCTAAAGATGAATGGGGCAAAACTTCGGCCTCAGAACGGGCTGCGATTTTGCATAAAATAGCCGATGTGATACAGGAAAACCTGGAAACTTTCGCGCAAATGGAAACCGCCGATAACGGGAAGTCTATACGCGAAACAATGAATGCTGATGTTCCCCTGGCGGTAGATCATTTTAGATATTTTGCTTCAGCTATTAGAGCAGAAGAAGGATCGGCTACAGAACTTAACGAAAATACCCTTTCCTTAATTATCAACGAGCCACTTGGCGTGGTTGCTCAAATTATTCCCTGGAATTTTCCACTATTAATGCTTGCCTGGAAAGTGGCACCCGCATTAGCTTCTGGAAACTGCGTAGTTTTAAAACCTGCAGAACAAACGCCTGCTTCTGCAACATTTTTAGCTGAAAAAATTGCAGATCTTTTACCTCCGGGAGTTTTTAATGTTATTCACGGTTTTGGTCCTGAAGCAGGGAAACCTTTGGCTTCCAGCCCAAATGTAGATAAAGTGGCCTTTACAGGAGAAACCACTACCGGGCAGTTAATTATGCAATATGCTTCAAAAAACCTGCACCCGGTAACCATGGAGCTTGGAGGGAAATCGCCTAATGTCTTTTTCAATAGTATTATGGATCACGACGATGCTTTCCTTGATAAATGTATTGAAGGCGCTGTGCTTTTCGCGTTTAACCAGGGTGAAGTTTGTACCGCACCATCCAGGATTTTAATCCAGGAAGATATTTATGATGAATTCATTAAAAGGGTGATAGAGCGCACCAAAGCTATAAAAATGGGTAATCCGTTTGAGGAGTCTACGATGATGGGCGCACAGGCTTCCAGTGATCAGCATCAGAAAATCCTGGAATATATTAAGATAGGTAAGGATGAAGGCGCTGAGGTTTTAGCCGGTGGTGATGCAGCAAAACTTGAGGGAAATTTAGCCAACGGATTTTATATTCAGCCGACTATTTTAAAAGGCCATAATAAAATGAGGGTTTTTCAGGAAGAAATTTTTGGACCTGTGGTAGCGGTTTGCACCTTTAAAGATGAAGCCGAAGCCATTGAAATTGCAAATGATACGATGTATGGTTTGGGTGCCGGAGTTTGGACCCGAGATGCGCATCAATTATATCAAATTCCGCGCGCTATAAAAGCCGGGCGGGTTTGGGTAAATTGTTATCACGATTATCCCGCACACGCGCCATTTGGAGGTTACAAAAAATCTGGTTTCGGAAGGGAAAATCACTTAATGATGCTGAATCATTATAGACAAAGCAAGAATATGCTAATTTCTTATGATAAGAATAAATTAGGATTCTTTTAAAAATGGACTATAAAAGAGTAGAAGTAACTCCTGAAGCAGAAAAACTACTGCAAGAACTTAAGCAACAGCACGGTGAGGTGATTTTTCACCAAAGCGGTGGCTGTTGCGACGGGTCTTCACCTATGTTACTGCCAAAAGAGGATTTTTATATAGACGAGAACGATATTTTAATGGGAGAAGTTGGCGGCGTAAATTTTTATATGAGTCACGACCAATTTGAATATTGGAAACATACCCATTTAACTGTAGATATTGTAAAAGGTAGAGGCGGAAGTTTTTCGCTTGATATTCCTACCGGTTATCGCTTTTTAATAAAATCGAGAATGCTAAATGATGAAGAAAACAAGAATTTAAACCCTTAAATTGTTGCTTAATCAGAAGCCTGAGAACCGAACATTTCCCTAATATTCAGGTTTTCGGGCTTTTTTACTCGATAATCGAGATTTAATGCTCCGAGGCTTGACTCTAAAATTTGATGTTTTAATTTTTCTGAAAAATTTAATTAAACCACTTATAAATTTCAGAAGAAGTATAGCATTCATTGCATTTAGAAAACATCCACAGGCAGTCTATAAAATCGGTAAGCATATGAAAGAGCAAACCGATGAATATTAACTTCAGAAGCTTATTTTTAATAAAAAGAACCCCTAAAACATAGCCGATAATTGCAAAATGAGAATGTAAAGGATGATAGCCAATTCCACAGCGCATGGGGTCAAATAGAGGATTGGCAAAAACATGGTCCAGATCTACGGCCATAGTGGCGAGTAAGATAAGCCAGTTCCTTTTCCAGTTCTTTTTGTCGTAAAACCAGGCAATAGCGGCAATAGCTATAAAATGAAGAAAATAATGGGTGAATGTTTGCAATTGAAGTTTTTAAAAAATTGAAGCTTCTAAAAAAATATCAAACCCTGGACCTCAGTAAAATTATTAATTATTTTCAGGCTCTTCTTCCTCTTCCGCTGAAGACTCTATTTTGCCCTTTAAAAGATCCTTCATCTTATTTTTTAGTACGATGAATCGCCATATACCGATAGTAAGAAACAATACAGAAATGACCAGGGCCAGATAGCCAATATAATGCATCTCTTCGTATTCTTTTAGCTGAATTAATGCCAAACCACCCAAAAGAAAATACATAGCTGCTTGAGTGTAGGATAACAACGTACGTTCATTGGCCAGCTTAGTTCTTTCCAGCGCAAGATGTTCACGAATGATGCTTTCATCTATCTTTCTGTGAGTGAAAAGCTTTCCAAATTTAACCCTTCTCATAAAATTTCATATTTCAGCATAGAAACTGGATAGTTAATTTGCTTTAAAAGTTACCAAATTCGGTTTGTTTAAGCAAGACTTAAATTTAACTATCCAGTTTGTGTTTTTTGGTTTTTTAATTAGTCAACCTATGGCAAGTACAACCGGGAGCGGTAAAGCTCTGGGTGCTTTCGTGCCACGGGAAAGCTGCATTGTATTTGTTGTCTTCCCAATAGAATTCACCGCGTTCTTTCGGGTTATTTCCAATTTCGTTCATCGTTTCAGCATCATATAATCTGCCGTTTACCATCGTGTAAATAACCGATTCAGAATTACGAATATCTTCTAATGGGTTTTCTTCCAAAACAATCAGGTCGGCTAGTTTTCCTTCTTCTAAAGATCCAATTTCGCTAGCCATTCCAATATATTCGGCACCGTTAATTGTAGCTGCCTGTAAAGCTTCCATATTGGTCATTCCGCCCATTTGCAGTAACCAAAGTTCCCAGTGAGCGCCAAGTCCCTGTAGCTGTCCGTGTGCACCAAGGTTTACCTTTACGCCAATATCAGAAAGTTCTTTGGCGGTTTCTGAAACCAAAATAGGTCCGTTTTTATATTCTTCTTCAGGAAGTTTGGTACGATGTCTTGATCTGGAATCTACAATTTGTCGCGGTGTGAAATTGAGCAAACGTTCATTTTCCCAAACGTTATCTTTTTGATAGAAGTAATACTCACCGTTTATTCCGCCATAATTTACAATCAGTGTTGGCGTATAGCCAGTATTGCTGTTTCCCCAAAGCGTTTTTACATCTTTATAAACCGGAACCACGGGAATATTATGTTCTATCCCGGTATGCCCGTCTACAATCATATTCATATTATGTAAGAAGGTGCTTCCGCCTTCGGGAACCACATTCATCTCCAGTTCTTTTGCCGCCTGCATTATTTGCTGGCGCTGTTCACGGCGAGGCTGGTTATAACTTTTTACCGAAGTCGCACCAAAGGCTTTCGTTCTCCTTAAAGCCGATTTAGCATCTTCCAGGCTATTAATTACTGCTTTAAAATCGCCTTCAGCACCGTAAAGAATAATTCCTGTTGAATAAATTCGTGGGCCTACCATTTCACCGGCTTTTACCATTTCAGCCATACTAAAAATGCTTTCACTTAAAGCCGAAGGATCGTGCACGGTGGTAACTCCAAATGCCATATTTGCATATAAAGGCCAGTGCTTTTCTGGCGTTAAGCCATATCTAAAAGCGCCAATATGCGCGTGGGCATCAACAATTCCAGGCATTATTGTTTTTCCTTCCAGGTCATAAACTTTCGCATTATTCGGAATATTTACTTCGGAAGTTTCACCTACAGAAACAATTTTATTTTCTTTAATTACAATGCTTCCATTTTCAATAACCTTATCACCATTCATAGTAATAATCCTGGCGTTGGTAAAAGCAATTTGCCCTTCCGGAATATCGGTTTTTAGTTTAAGTCCGATTTTGGTTCCTTCCTCGGTAATATCAGGAATAGAATCAGGAGAACTCTCCAGGAAAGTAAAACGCTCTGAAACTTTATTAGTGAAATATTCGTCACCTAAAGTCCAGTGTACATTTTGGCTGTTGTTCGACCAGTGCAGGTTCATCCCCGCATCTTTAGTGATTTGTGTTACCGGGATAGTTTTGGTGTTATTGTCTAAATCCAATGGTCGCCCCGTCATAGTAAGCGGTGCCAAATAAGCCTGGTGCAAATGACTAAAAACAACCCATTTATTATCTGGGCTTGGCACTAATCTATTGGCGTGTTTTGAATTGATATGCGTACGCTCGTCGTTTCCGCTTAGATCAATACTTTTTAAACTTTTTTCCAGGCTGCCCATAAGCGCGCCACCGGTTTGAAAGAAAATTCGGGAATCGTCTTTGCTAAACATTGGGAAATCTCCGGAATCGTGGATCTTCTTTTTATTTTCTCCGGAAGCACTAATCGTATAAATACCCGGTTCTTTACTAAAAGTTTGTCCCTGGTCACTGTTACCGCGCTCCTTTACAAAAACGATTTGCTTACCATCGTTGGAAAAAGCAGGGTTTCTATAAATACCTTTTTCTGAAGTGAGTTTTTGCGGATTTCTACCACTCAAACCTACTTTCATTAATGCACCCATTTTTGAATCACTCCAGGTAACATAAACGATCTCTTTTCCGTCTGGCGAGAATGCAGGTTCAAATTCAAAAGCCTCACTGCTGGTGATTCGCTGAGGTTTTCCGTTTGGTAAAGATTTTTTCCATAAATAACCTACCGCGTTAAAAACAAGGGTTTTTCCGTTAGGGGAAGTCACTGCGTGACGAATCACTTTAGGGTTAAATTCTTCCGAAAATACCTGGTGTTCGCTTCTATGGGTTTCTGCAATCTCTATGGTGTTTTCAACTTCAAAAGGAATAATTTCAGAGGAATAATCTTCAATATTTACTTTATTGATCTTTCCTTCACTCCAAAAAACGATTTCTTCTCCCGAAGGCATCCAGCTAAATCCGGGATAAACCCCAAAAATCGCCCAGGCCTCCTGTTGGTCTTTACTCAATTTATCATAAACCGGCCATTCTTCGCCGGTTTCCAGGTCGTGAATAAATAAAACCGATTTTGTTCTCACTCTTTTTATAAAAGCAAGCTTCTTCCCATCAGGTGAAACTTGTGGTCTTGCTGCTCCGCCGGGACCACCTGTAATAGTAGTGTTTTCACCGGTTTCAAAATCGTATCTTTTTATAACATAGATTTGCTTGTTAGGATCTTTATTGTACTGAAACATTCCGCCAGGGTACATATCTTCGCTGTAATAAAGGTAGCGCCCATCTGGAGAAATGCTGGGTTCGTTTACATCCTGTTGGTCGTTTTTACGTTCGGTAAGTTGTAAACCTCCTTCGCCACCAATGTGGTATAGCCACATTTCTCCGGCCCCAAGAGAACGGCCAGAAGTAAAATGTTTCCTGGCTACAATGGCATTTCCGTCTGGAGTCCAAACCGCATTGTTTAGCAATCTAAAATTTTCTTTAGTAAGTTGGCTGGCATTTTCTCCATCGGCATCCATAATCCAAATGTTATCGCCTCCACCGGCATCGCTGGTAAAAGAGATCTTAGAACCATTTGGGCTAAATCGCGGCTGAACTTCATAAGCCATTCCGCTTCTTAAAAGTGTTGCTTTTCCACCACTAACTGGCATTTTATAGATATCACCTAAAAGATCGAAAACTATGGTTTTTCCGTCGGGAGAGACATCAAGATTCATCCAGGTGCCTTCATCAGTTTTAAGCGGAACTTCTTTAATGTTCCAGTCATCAGAATAAGGATCATTTACGTCCCATTTCTTTTCTTCTTCTTTTTCTTGTGAAAATAGGTTTGGAGCGGCCAATAAAATAAATAAGGCCGGGAGGAATTTTTTAAACATAGTGTGATTTTTTAACGAGGCTAAATATACTATGAAAAGCTCAAAAGCTCTAATTGCATTAAGGGATTTAATATTTGGAGATTATTTTATCTAATTCCGTCTTTTAAGTAAGTTTGATTTAAGATTTTCTAAATTTTAATTCTTGAAAAATGAATAAAAATAGACCTGAAGTGTGGTTACGGGGAAAAATTCCTGATGTTCCAGATTTACTACAACCTGCTGCGCACGCTCTCTTGCAATCGGCGGAAGAAGTGGAGAAATATATGATCGGTTTTCCTGAAGAATTGCTTTGGAAAATGCCTGCAGGAAGAGCTTCGGTTGGATTTCATTTACAGCATTTAACCGGAGTAACCGATAGAATGCTAACCTATGCTAAAGCCAAAAAATTATCTGAATCTCAATTTCGGTATTTAAAAGATGAAGGAAAACCAAATGACGATATTTCAGCGGAATTTCTTGTTCAGAAATTTCAGGAAAAAGTAAATGAAGCAATCGATTTTCTTAAAAATACACCTGAAGTTATTTTAACCCAATACAGACCGGTAGGAAGAAAGGAACTGCCTTCAACGATAATCGGATTGCTTTTTCACGCTGCAGAACATAGTCAGCGACACGTGGGGCAACTTTTGGTAACGGTGAGTGTTTTGAAAGATAGTTCAGATTCGTTACAGTCCTAAATAATATATACTTGTTCTTTTTCCATTGATAAAAAAGAACCAAAAAATCTAGGCTTACGAAACTGTATCTAAATTTATCGTTCGTCACCTAAATTTTAGGAACTCGCAAGAGGAATTAAAGTAAATTAAGGAATTCATTTAGCTCAAACAGCCTAAAATTTTACGGTGCCATCACTTCAAATTTCACGATAAATTTTCGGTATGCCGCTATTGATTCGGCATTTTAATTTTCTACAAGGTTTAGCAAGCCTTGTAGGTCTTTGGTTAATTAGAAATTATACCTGCGAGGTATAAAAAACTCGCAGAAAAAGCAATTCAATGATGATTAAAAAGGCAAATTACTTAAATCTACATTCCCACCGGAGATAATAATTCCAATTTTTTTATTTCGAAATTTCTCTTTTTCGCGTAAAATCGCAGCAAAAGCCACCGCACTGGAAGGTTCTACTACAATTTTCATACGTTCCCAGATGAGTTTCATAGCATTGATAATTTCCTCCTCTTCAACTCGTATAATTTCAGAAACAAACTTTTGAATTATAGGGAAATTCTTATCTCCAAGCTGGGTTTTTAATCCATCGGCAATTGTATTGGTGCTGGAATTGGTTTCGATTTTTCCAGTTTTCAGAGATCGATAAGCATCGTCAACTTCAAAAGGTTCGGCACCAATGGTTTTGCATTTTTTAGTATAAAAATCTACTGCCAGCGCGGTTCCGGCTATAAGTCCACCGCCACCAACGGGTGTAATAATTATATTCAGATCAGGAAAATCTTCAAGGAGTTCTTTTGCCCCGGTTCCCTGGCCATAAATTACATTCAGGTCATTTGAAGGATGAAGAAAAGTAGCACCGGTTTCTTTTTGAATCTTTTCGGCCGCGGTTTCGCGAGCTTTTATGTTGGGTTCACACTCGGTAATCTGGCCGCCGTAAGTTTTTACCGCATCTTTTTTAACCTGTGGAGCCGAAGAAGGCATCACGATATAAGCCGGGATTCCCAAATTTTTAGCCGATAACGAAACTGCCTGCGCAAAGTTACCAGACGAATGTGTTACCACGCCTTTCGCTCGTTTCTTTTTGCTTAAAGTCAGGATTGCAGCGGTTGCACCTCGCATTTTAAAAGCACCCATTTTCTGAAAATTCTCACACTTAAAGTAAATTTCAGTTTTGGCTAATTTGTTTAATAAATCTGAAGTTAATACCGGGGTGCGGTGTGTGTATGGTGAAATTTCTAAATGTAGTTTGGTAAAATCTTCTTTACTGATCATTGTGACTTATTTCAATCAATAAAATTAAAAGAAATTAATTCAGTAAAAAAGTATAATCCAGCTGAGTAATCTATCCTGAAGTGATTTAATAAAAAATTTAGTGCTTAATTTCAGAAGCAAGATTTTGAATTATAGAGAAAATTATTTTTCTTCTTCAATAGGAATGGACAGCACAGGGATTTCGGCATTTTTAAACAATTCTACCGAAACACTTTCGGCAAAAAGATTATAGAAGAAACTGTGTTTGTGGGTACCTACAATTAGAATATCGGCTTTAAGCTTTTTGGCTTCCTGCAATACGGTTTCCACAGTAGAGCCCTGAATTAAAAGCGCATCAGATTCTATATTTTTATCAATAAACATATCGCGAATTTGCTGTAATTCTTTGTGCTCGTCTCTTAATTCATCGGCTCGCATATCTCTAATATATTGCGGGCCGGCATCAAAACCGGCAAAATCGGGATCTGGGGCGGCTACGTGAACCACCCAGATCTTAGCCCCGAATTTTTCTGCTATACTTTCAGCGTATGCCATAAGTTCTCCAACGGCATCATTAAAATCTACTGCAACCAAAATGTTTTTGAAAGTTTTCATACGCTGATATTTTAATTAATAACCTCTATCTCGTTCTACCACGTTCTTAAGTTCTTCTTCATCCTGCAATCTTTCATAATTCTCAATAATTTGCGGCACTACAGAGTTTGGATGAGTAACGCTGGCAATATGTGGTGTTATCCTTATTTTTGGATGTTTCCAAAATGGATGCTCGTCTCTTATTGGCTCTTCCCAAAATACATCTAATGCCGCACCAGAAAGATGGCCATCGTCTACTTTTGCCAGTAAATCCTGCTCCACTAAATGTTCACCACGGGCAACATTAATTACGTATGCGCCTTTGGGTAATTTTTCGAATAATTCTTTATTGAGTATTTTTTCGGTATCGGGAGTTAAAGGAAGCATATTTACCAGGATATCAGACTGCTCCAAAAACTCATCAAATTCATCTTCTCCGGCAAAGCTTTCTACGTTTTCAAATTCTTTTTTATGCCTGGAAAATCCTATTACCTGGAAGCCATTTTTTAATAAATTATTGGCCACGCTTTGCCCAAGGTTACCTATCCCCAAGATCCCAACTTTTACATCGTTATTGCGAGTATAAGAAACAGGTTCCCATTTTTCGTTTATTTGGCTTTCCCTGTAATGGAGTAAATTTCTTTGGTGCGCAAGAATAAGGGTAAGTACAAAGGTTCCCATATCTTGTTCCAGCCGATCGTCTACCACTTTAGTGATTTTTATATTTTCGGGAAGTTCCTGATCGCTGGTAATATGATCTACCCCGGCGCCCATAGAAGCAACGACTTTTAAATTGGGATAATTTTGAAAGATTCCACGGGGATGATTCCAGGTTAAGGCAAATTCTACCTCTTCTTTATCGTGATCTTCTGGATACACGTAAATATTTAAACCCGGATGTTGATTTTTTAAAGCTTCAACCCAAGCTTTCGGGTCTTTACCCGGACTAACAATTAATAATGACATTCTATTCTTTATTTTTGAATGGTTAATATTTAACTTACAAAAGCACTGTATCCCGTAATGGCACGGCCTACAATTAGCGAATTAATTTCTTTTGTTCCTTCGTAACTATAAATGGCTTCGGCATCGGCTACAAAACGGGCAACATCGTGTTCTAGTAGAATACCATTGCCGCCCATAACTTCGCGGGCACGGCTTACCACATCCCTGGTACGCATACTACAAAAAACCTTCGCCAAAGATGCGTGTTCATCTGTTAGTAAGTCGGCATCCTGCATTTCAGAAAGCCTAAAAACCAGTGTTTGCATTGCGGTAAGATTGGAAACCATTTCTACTAAATGATTTTGAATTAACTGGTAAGAAGCAATTGGTCTCCCAAACTGTTCTCTTTTCCTGGTGTATTTTAAAGCGCTTTCATACGCGCCCCGGGCGCAACCAACCGCCTGCCAGGCTACTCCAGCACGAGTCATTCTAAGTACTTTTGCAGTATCTTTAAAGGAATCTGCTTTTTGTAACCTGTCACTTTCGGGTATTACACAATCGGTTAAAGTTATAATGGCATTCTGCACAATTCGCAAGGCCATTTTATCTTCCATTTTTTCTGCTTTATAACCAGGATTTCCTTTTCTTACCAGGAATCCTTTAACCTGGTTGCTGTCTACATCCCGCGCCCAAATAATAATTACATCAGCAAAAGTGGCGTTCCCAATCCATTTTTTCTGTCCGTTTAAAATCCAGTTTTCACCGTCAAACTTGCATGTAGTTTCAAGTCCGCCGGCCACACCAGAGCCAACATTGGGTTCTGTTAATCCAAAGGCACCAATAGCATCTAATTTTTGCATCTTCGGAAGCCATTCCTGCTTTTGTTCTTCACTTCCGCATAGGTAGATAGATCCCATTGCCAGGCCGCTATGTACGCCGAAAAAAGTTGAAATAGAAACATCTACACGTGCAATTTCCTGTGCTATAATACCTTCCATTAAAAAAGGAAGATTTGGGCAGCCATAACCTTCGTAAGGCACACCGGTAATATTTAGTTTCTTGAATTTCTCAATAATTTCGTGAGGAAATTTAGCACGATTCCAATGGTCGTTTACCAACGGCCTAACTTCATCTTCCATAAAATTTCGCACCTCCATTTGGAGCTTGCGCTGCTCCTCGGTAAGTTTAAGGTCTAAATTGTAAAAATCGCCGGTAATGGGAGGAAGGTCACTCTGGCCTTTTTTCTGCTTGGTTTTTAACATTTTCATCAAACCCTTGAGTTGACGCTCATCTAACTGGCCTAAACTTTTCATCGCTTCTGAAAGGTCTATCTGCTTATTAATTTTCGCTAATTGATCCATATCAACCGACTTTAATAGGTTGATGGTGTTTCTTACTTTTCTAAAAACGGACATAAGGTGTTTGATTGGTGGAATTCTAAAATTAGGAATTAAAACTGCGTCCGGTTGTTAAAGCTTTCCGAAGAAAACGTCAAAAAAAAATACCGCTGAATGCAGCGGTATTTAAGTAATAATTATGGCTTAGAATTTAGAGACTAAAGGCTTCCTTCACCTTGTCTACATAATCCAGTTTTTCCCAGGTAAAAAGTTCTACTTCCTTTTTTACTTCCCCAGAATATGGACTTTTAAAGATTTTAGTGACCGTTCTTGGTTCTTTCCCCATATGCCCGTAAGCAGCAGTTTCACGATAGATAGGACTCCTAAGTTTTAGACGATTTTCTATGGCCCAGGGGCGCATATCAAATATCTGGGCTACTTTTTTTGCAATTTCCCCATCCTTCATATCCACTTTGGAAGTACCATAAGTTTCTACTGAAATTGAAGTAGGTTCTACCACCCCAATCGCATAAGAAACCTGTACTAAAACTTCGTCTGCAAGCCCGGCGGCAACCAGGTTTTTGGCAACGTGACGCGATGCATAAGCAGCCGATCGGTCGACTTTACTTGGGTCTTTTCCCGAGAATGCACCACCACCGTGCGCGCCTTTTCCGCCGTAGGTGTCTACAATAATTTTTCTTCCGGTAAGTCCCGCGTCCCCGTGAGGCCCCCCAATAACAAACTTTCCGGTAGGATTTATATGATAAGTAATATCATCATTAAAAAGTTTCTGAACATAATCTGGTAATTGTTGTTTTACCCGCGGAATAAGAATTTCAAGAATATCTTTCTTGATCTTTTTCAACATAGCATCATCATCCTCATCAAAATCGTCGTGCTGGGTAGAAACCACAATAGCCACAATTTTTTGCGGCACATTATCGTCACTATATTCTATAGTAACCTGGCTTTTAGAATCGGGACGTAAGTAGGGGATATCTTTGCCTTCGCGTCTTAATTTTGCCAGCTCAATAAGTATTTTGTGAGAAATATCTAAAGCCAGCGGCATATAGTTTTCGGTTTCGTTGGTGGCGTAACCAAACATCATTCCCTGGTCTCCGGCGCCCTGTTCCTCCTTATTTTCACGATCTACACCCTGGTAAATTTCCTGGGATTGTTCGTGGATTAAAGAGATTACGCCACAAGAATCACCACTAAATTTGTATGCTCCTTTAGTATAACCAATATCATTAATTACTTCCCGGGCAATGTTTTGAACGTCTAAATAAGTGTCGCTTCTTACTTCACCGGCAAGCACCACCTGGCCGGTAGTTACTAAAGTTTCGCAGGCGACTTTAGAATTTTCATCAAAAGCAAGGAAATTATCGAGTAAGGTATCGCTAATCTGATCGGCGATTTTATCGGGGTGTCCTTCAGAAACACTTTCTGAAGTAAATAAATAAGCCATATTTTTAATTTATTTTAAAAAATACGGGTTGAATTTGACGAAAAGCTAAGGGAGTAGTGATACTGCTTTAGCATTTTTCTTATACTTTAAAAAGCATAAAAGGGTTGCAATCAGTCAAATCCTTCCCTTTAATAATTCGGTTACAAATGTATAAAAATAACCCAAACTCATACTTTCTTTAACTTTCTTTTTTATAGGGTTGAAGACTTTAAAATTTCGACTTCAATTTATAGCGTATAAAATTATAGTTTTATACTTCTGAAATATAGCTAATTAGGTTTGTGTTTTAGATAAAAATAGATAATAAATAATTTTACAGCCATTAAATTATTGATTAATCAGTTTAAAGGAATAAAAATTTATTTTTCGTAAAAGTGAAGTTTGGATTTGGTTATTAAAAATTTCTGCCCTTATCTTTGTAACCAACAAAACAACGAAATGTACCAGATAATTTGCAATATGATGCGTATGATGATGTGGAAAACTTCCGCAGCGCGCTCAATTGCTTAATTCTGAAAAGAGATAAATTGCAAAAAGCCGCTGCCAATCGCAGCGGCTTTTTTTTTATTTAAAACTTAGTCATTTTCGCGGAGGCGGAAATCCAGATTAAGAAAATAGGTTAGTAAAAATTAGATTCCCATCGGTATGGGAATTACAAAAACAAATATGATGATTAAGGCAATAAATAAAATGATGATGCGCACTATGATGATGTGTATGTGTATGCAACACATGAATTGCTATTGCCAAAACCGAATGTAACTTAGTTTGTTTAGAGTTCAATTAAAAGGTCCCCTTGGTAATAGCTACTTAAGGGGACTTTTTTATTTAAAACACCGTCATTTCCGTGAAGGCGGAAATCCATAACAAAAACATAATCAAGCTTTCAAAATAGAAGCAAAACTTTAAAAAATTAGAAATTATGAGTACTCAAAAATTTTCAACAAACGCATTACACGCAGGTCACGATACAAAAAAAAACGGAGGAACAAGGGCAGTACCAATTTACCAAACAACTTCTTATGTTTTTAATAATTCAGATCACGCTGCCAATCTCTTTTCCCTGGCAGAACCCGGTTATATCTACACCCGATTAAATAATCCTACTAACGATATTTTAGAACAACGTCTTGCAGCACTGGAAGGCGGGATAGCAGCTGTAGTTACAGCTTCAGGCACAGCTGCAATTAATACCACGCTTTTAACGCTTTTAAAATCTGGAGATCATATTGTAGCATCCAGTAGTTTATATGGAGGAACTTATAATCTACTAAGTGTAACTTTACCAAGATTTGGAATTACAACCACCTTTGTAGACCCTGAATATCCAGAAAATTTTAAAAAGGCTGCAAAAGAAAACACGCGTGCCATTTTTGTAGAATCGCTTGGAAACCCGAAGCTTGATGTTCTGGACCTTAAAGCAATTTCTGCTGAAGCCAACGCGCTCAAGGTTCCATTTATAGTGGATAATACCGTGGCTACACCTTCTTTGCTAAAACCTATAGAGCACGGCGCCGATATTGTAATTGAATCGCTTACCAAATATATTAGCGGTAACGGAACTTCACTTGGAGGTGCCATTATAGACGCCGGTAATTTTAACTGGGCAAATGGGAAATTCCCCGAATTCACTGAACCTTCACCGGGTTATCACGGGCTAGTTTACCACGAAGCCTTAAAAGAAGCCGCATTTATTGCAAAAGTGAGAATTGAAGGGCTTCGAGATCACGGCGCGGCTTTAAGTCCGTACAATGCTTTTCAGATTTTACAGGGTTTAGAAACTCTTGAAATAAGGATAAAGCAGCATAGTCAGAATGCTTTGGAACTGGCCACCTGGCTGGAACAGCAAAAAGAAGTAAAATGGGTAAACTACCCTGGGCTGGAGAGCAGTAAATACAATAAACTCGCTAAAGAGTATCTTTCTAAAGGGCAAAGCGGCGTAGTGACTTTTGGAGTTGAAGGAGGCTTTGAATCGGCTAAAGTTGTAGCCGATGAAACCAAACTTTTCTCCCTCGTTGCCAATATTGGAGATACGAAATCACTAATTATTCATCCGGCAAGTACTACACACCAGCAACTGGACGAAAAACAACAGGCTACTGCTGGAGTTACACAAGACCTTATTCGTATATCGGTTGGGCTGGAAGATGTTGAAGATTTAAAAACAGATTTAAAAGAAGCTTTTGCTAAAATTGAGAAAAAAGCTCTGGTATAATTTATTGTTGGTGGAAAGGCAAAGGAAAAAGCAGCCAGGTTAAGTCTTTTTCCTTTTGCTCTTTCTAAATCAAAAAACGAAAAAAATGCTTCAGGAACTCTGTTTAAAAGATTTTGAAAATTCCGCGGGAACGGTTCAGGATATTTATTTGAGCTTTCAGCAGTTTGGGAAAAACCCAGAAACGGCGCCGGTGGTTTTAATAAATCATGCGCTTACGGGTAACTCTCAAATTACGGGAAAGCTTGGCTGGTGGACCAAAATTGTGGGGCCTCAAAAATGTATTGATACCGAAAAATTCAGCATTCTGGCTTTTAATATTCCGGGTAATGGTTTCAACGGAAAAAAAGAACATTTAATTGAAAATTATAAAGAATTTACGCTTAGAGATATTGCAAGAATCCAGGTTTTAGCACTTCAGCAATTAAAAATTGAGAAACTTTTTGCCATAATTGGAGGCTCAATAGGCGGCGCACTCGCCTGGGAACTAGCCGCTTTAAAACCTGATCTAGCTGAAAATATTATTCCTATTGCCACAGATTATAAAGCCACAGATTGGGTTTTGGCAAACTGTAAAGTGCAGGAGCAAATTCTTAATAACTCTAAAGAGCCGGTGAAAGATGCAAGAATGCATGCAATGACCTTTTATCGTACTCCGCAATCTTTAAGTAAGAAATTTAACAGAACAAAAGAAGAAATAAAACCTTGCTATAAAGTAGAAGGCTGGTTGCAATATCATGGTGTTAAACTGGAAGAACGTTTTCAACTCGCTTCCTATAAATTTATGAACCACTTGCTAACTACTATAGACATTAGCAAAGGCAGCGGTAATTACCTGGAAGTCGCAAAGAAAATTGAGGGAAATATTCATATTGTAACAGTGAATTCTGACTGGTTTTTCCTGGCCGATGAGAATTGGGAAACTTATGTAAACCTTTCCCTGATTAAAAATAATGTAAGTATTCACGAAATAAGATCAATTCACGGGCACGATGCTTTTTTAATAGAAGCCTCGCAACTGTCCAGATTTTTAAAACCCGTATTTAAAACCAACAATATAAAAAATGAAAAAAGTGAACATCATCTTGTTTGGAATAGGTAATGTAGGAAGTACCTTAATTCAGCAATTACTCGACGCAAAAAAACAATGGGAAAAGCATTCGGGGGTTTCTGTAAATATTCCTGTGATTGCCAATTCAAAAAAAGCGCTTTTTAATGCTGAAGGTATTTCAGAAAACTGGAAAAAAGATTTTAAAAAATCTTCCGAAAAGTACAAACTGGAAGATATCCTGGATTTCACCAAAGAAAATGACCTGGAACATCTTATAGCAATAGATGCCACGGCCAGCAAGGAATTTGTTGAAATTTATATTCGGTTAATACAAAATGGCTTTAACCTGGTAGCCGCCAATAAAGTTGCGAACACACTTTCTGCCGATTTCTACAACAAATTACGAAAAGAATTAGATTACCACGGCAAGTATTTTTATTATGAAACCAATGTGGGCGCAGGATTGCCAATTGTACAAACCGTACAGGGCTTGCACCAGGCGGGAGAAAAGGTTACCAAAATTCGAGGGGTCTTTTCCGGTTCGCTGAGCTTCATTTTTAATACTTATTCTGAAAATAAAGAGAAGTTTTCAGATGTATTGCGAAAAGCCGGAAGATTGGGATATACCGAGCCTGATGCCCGCGAAGATCTTTCAGGAAATGATGTGGGAAGAAAATTATTGATTCTGGCTCGTGAGCTTCAGTTAGAAAAAGAATTTCAGGAGATTAAAATTCAATCTTTAATTCCCGAAAAATTAAACGGACAAACTTCCGCAGAAGAATTTCAGCGAAGAATAGGGGAGCTGGATGAAATATTTTTTCAGCATAAAAAGGAACAAAACAAAGATCATGTGCTACGATACATTGGGGAAATTGAAGTAGAGAGCGCCAACCTGGAGGCAAAACTTATTTCTGAACCAAAAAGTACCGCTCTGGGTCAAATTAAAGGCGCCGATAATATTTTTGAAATTTATACCGAGTCTTATGGCGACCAGCCACTGGTAATCCAGGGAGCCGGCGCAGGAGCAGCGGTAACCGCTCGCGGTGTAGTTAGCGATGTGCTTAGATTATCGCAAAGACTTAATTAAAAATCCAACAAAACCAACAATTATGCATTTTGAAACCGAAGCCATTAGAACACAAAACGAACGTACACAGTTCCAGGAGCATTCCACGCCCCTGTACCTAACGTCCAGTTATGTTTTTGATGATGCCGAAGATATGAGAGCTTCATTTTCTGAAGAAAAGGAACGCAATATTTACAGCCGATTTACCAATCCCAATACTTCAGAATTTACTGAGAAAATAGCGAAGATGGAAGGGGCAGAGGCAGGTTTTGCTTTTGCCACGGGAATGAGTGCTGTTTTTTCAAGTTTGGCGGCTCTTTTAAATAGTGGAGATCATATTATTTCGGCAAGATCGGTTTTTGGTTCTACGCATAGTTTGTTTACCAAGTTTTTTCCAAAATGGAATATTTCACATTCCTATTTTAATGTGAATGAAGTTGATAAAATTGAAAGTTTAATAAAGCCCGAAACCAAAATTATTTTTGCTGAAACACCTACTAATCCAGGTGTAGATGTATTGGATTTAGAAGTTTTGGGTGAAATAGCTAAAAAGCACAATCTTATATTAATTATAGATAATTGTTTTGCCACGCCCTGGCTTCAGAATCCTATAAAATTCGGGGCGCATTTGGTAATACATTCGGCTACAAAATTAATAGACGGTCAGGGCCGCGTTTTGGGTGGTGTAACAGTAGGAAATGCCGATTTAATAAGGGAAATATACCTGTTCTCAAGAAATACGGGACCGGCTTTGTCGCCTTTTAACGCCTGGGTACTTTCTAAAAGTTTGGAAACTTTAGCGGTACGTTTAGATAAACATTGTGAAAACGCAGAAAAAGTTGCTCTATTCCTGGAAACCGAAGCCAATGCTGAAAATGTGAAATACCCTTTTTTAAAGTCGCATCCGCAATATGAAATTGCTAAAAAACAGATGAAAAAAGGTGGGAATATTGTTTCATTTGAGATTAAAGGAGGGATTGAAGCGGGTAGAAAGTTTATAGATGCTATAAAACTTTGTTCAAGATCGGCAAATCTTGGCGATACACGCAGTATTGTTACGCATCCAGCATCTACAACACATAGTAAATTAAGTGAAGAAGACAGGTTAGAAGCCGGGATAAAGCCAGGATTGGTAAGAGTTTCAGTAGGATTGGAACATGCAGATGATGTAATAGCAGATTTAAAACAGGCTCTAAATTCAATTTAGTTATGGTAATTTCAGCAGACATAGGACTTTTTGATTTTTCCGTAGAGAATTCAATAATAAATGCGAAAAAGTCAATATTTAAGTATATTCGCAGTATGCTTTCTAAAAAGACCAAATACGGTATTAAAGCCCTGGCGTTTATCGCAAAAAAAGGGGATAGAAAACCGGTGCAAACTTCTGAAATCTCAAAAAGTGAAAATATCTCGCAAAAATTCCTTGAAAGCATACTTCTGGAATTGCGAAAATCGGGATTTTTGGGGTCTAAAAAAGGCAAAGGCGGCGGCTATTATTTAATAAAAGAACCGGAAGATATCCGAATGACTTCGGTAATTAGAGTACTGGAAGGTCCTATAGCGATGGTGCCCTGTGTGAGCCTAAATTATTACGAAAAGTGCGACGATTGCCCCAGTGAAGAAGCCTGTTCTGTTCATAGTTTAATGATCCAGGTTAGGGATAGCACATTAAAAGTGCTGGGCGATAACACTTTAGCTGATATTTCTGCGAAAAAATAAGAATTCAAAAATTAAATGTTAAATACTGAAATTTAGGCCTTTAATAGTTGGTCTGATAAAAAAACAAAGTTACTTTTGTTTTATAACCTACTAATCCGATAGGTTAATAGAATTTAAACGAAGAGAGTATGATACTGGATCAGGCAAAATCTAAAACCACTTATAAAAAAGACAGGACTTCAGAAAAACCCTTACGCAGTATTTTAAAAACAGTGAGTTGGAGAATTGTAGGAACCGTAGATACCATAGTTATTTCGTGGGTTCTAACAGGAGAAATTGAAACTGCACTGGCCATTGGGTCGGTAGAATTGGTCACTAAAATGATCCTGTATTTTGGCCACGAGCGGCTTTGGAATATGATAAGTTTTGGAAAAGAATAGGAATATTTTTTAGAAAAGAATATAGAGTATAGTTAGGCTCGGGCAGGGCCAAAAAATTTATAAAAGATGAAACGGTACAGCGAAAAAGAATTAAAAATCCTCAACCAGCAGTTTAAAGGAATTACGCCGGCTGAGATTGTACAGTGGGTAGTATCCAACTCGGCCAGGCCGGTGATTACCACTAATTTTAGACCTTATGAAGCTGCAATTTTACACGCAGTTTCAGAGATAGATCCGGTAATAAAAGTAATTTGGTGCGATACCGGTTACAATACTCCTCAAACTTATAAGCACGCAAAGCAGGTGATAGACCAGTTGTCACTTAATGTTAAGCTTTACACCCCAAAGCAAACCGCTGCTTATCGTGATGCACTGTTTGGAGGAATCCCCGATATTAATAATCCGCAACACGAAGAATTTACCAAACAGGTAAAACTGGAACCTTTTTTACGCGCTATGCGCCAGCAAAATCCGGATGTTTGGTTTACAAATCTTAGAAAGGGCCAAACCAGTTTTAGAGATAGTATAGATATTTTAAGCTATAGCAAAGACGGAATTTTAAAAGTGAGTCCGTTTTACCACTGGAGTGACGAAAAACTGGATGCCTATTTAGAAAAACATGAACTGCCAAACGAATTTAAATATTTTGATCCCACCAAAGTTTTAGAAAACCGTGAATGTGGCCTCCACGCTTAATGAATCCCAATGAAAAAAGAGCAGAGTTATACCGAGATGTACCGTTCAAAAATGTGTATTCGCTGCACTTAAAGGAAACTTTTTATAAAAAAATATAGGAAGTCCTTTTAAATGAAAAATCAAAAAAGGACTTTTTTATTAATACCTGTTTTTCAGGTTTCAATTTAAAAATTATCGATAATGCAAAGTTTTAGAACCGAAATAGAAAACCCAATCGTAGAGCAGGATATTCTTGATTTAGAAAAGAAAATCAGGTTGTTTCGTGAGGGCAAAGCAGATGAAGAGAAATTCCGAAGCCTTCGTTTAGCGCGTGGGGTATACGGGCAACGACAGGCGGGAGTACAAATGGTTCGAATAAAACTGCCATTTGGAAAAGTAACTTCAGAACAACTGCACAGAATAGCCGATGTTTCTGATGAATATTCCAAAGGCCGTTTGCATATCACTACGCGCCAGGATATCCAGATTCACCACGTGAGTTTAGACAGAACACCGGAGCTTTGGGCGCAGCTGGAAAGAGATGATATCACTTTGCGTGAAGCCTGCGGAAACACGGTAAGAAACGTAACCGCTTCGCCAACCGCGGGAATTGATGTAAACGAACCTTTTGATGTTTCTCCATACGCACATGGGACTTTTCAGTTTTTCCTTCGGAATCCAATTTGCCAGGAAATGGGAAGAAAATTTAAAATTTCTTTCTCTTCTTCAGATGAAGATACTGCGCTGAGTTACATTCATGATCTTGGTTTTATCGCCAAGTTGAAAGACGGAAAACGCGGATTTAAAGTGATGCTAGGCGGCGGGCTCGGTTCTCAACCAAGACACGCCGATGAACTCTATGATTTTCTTCCTGTGGAAGAAACCCTTCCTTTAATTGAGGGTGTACTTCGGGTTTTTGATCGGTACGGCGAACGTGCAAAACGATTAAAAGCAAGGATGAAATTTCTTGTAAAAGATATAGGAAAAGAGGCTTTTATGGAACTTGTAGCCGAACAAAACACGGCGCTTTCAAAAAACCATCCTAAATTTGAAGTTGAAAAATTTGAAACTGCACCGCCGCTTCAGGATGTTGAGGTGCCTGCAGTAACAATTGAAGATAAGAAGGATTTTGAAACCTGGAAAAACACCAATGTTCTTCCGCAGAAACAGGAAGGCTTATTTGCGGTTGGAATCAGGGTTCCGTTAGGGGATTTTTATACCGGTGGCGCAAGAAAACTTGCCGATTTGGTAAAGAAATACGCCGGAAATGAGATCAGACTGAGTTTAAGACAGGATATTTTAATTCGTCACGTTCGGGAAGAATTTTTGCCATTTTTCTATTCAGAATTAAAAAAACTGGGCTATGCTGATACCGGTTACGATAAAACCGTAGACATCACGGCCTGCCCCGGTACCGATACCTGTAACCTGGGGATTGCCAGTAGTACGGGAATTGCCGATGTACTGGAAGATGTTTTAAAAGAAGAGTATCCGCAGTTTATAAACGGAAAAGATATCACTATAAAAATAAGCGGTTGTATGAATGCCTGCGGGCAGCATAATATGGCGGAGATCGGTTTCCAGGGAATGTCGGTTAAAGTTGGCAAAACCGTGGCACCGGCACTTCAGGTTTTACTTGGTGGCGGAACCCTTGGGGACGGCCAGGGCCGTTTTGCTGATAAGGTGGTGAAAGTGCCCAGTAAACGCGGGCCAGAAGCTTTGCGATTCTTGCTAAACGACTTTGAAGCAAATGCCAATTCCGAAGAAAAATTTGCGGAATATTATGACAGGCAGGGCAAAACTTATTTCTATGATTTATTAAAAGAACTGGCCGATACTTCAAACCTAACAGAAAACGAATTTGTAGATTGGGGCCACGAAGAACCTTATATAAAAGCAGTAGGAGTAGGCGAATGTGCCGGCGTGGTTATAGACCTTATCGCAACACTTTTATTTGAAAGTGAAGAGAAAATTGATAACGCAAAAAGTGCACTGGAAAGAAAAGCCTGGGCCGATAGTATTTATCATTCCTATACCTCAATCGTAAATTCTGCTAAGGCTTTATTACTTGCTGAGGATGTAAAAACCAATACCCAGGCGGGAATTATTTCTCAGTTTGATGAGCTTTTTGTAGACACCGGTAAAATTGAATTATCGACTTCCTTCAAAGAATTCGCTTATCAAATGAACGAGCACGAGCCAACCGAAGCTTTTGCCAATAAATATTTAGAAGACGCGCATTTGTTTTTAAAAAGAGTGGATGCATTTAGAACAAAGGAGGTACAAAATGTATAATTCACCAAAATTAAGTGTGGTTGGTGCCGGGCCGGGAGATCCGGAACTAATCACCCTAAAGGCTTTAAATACTTTAAAAGATGCGAAAGTAGTGCTTTTTGATGCGCTTATAAACCGGGATCTTTTGGAATATGCACCGCAGGCTGAACATATTTTTGTTGGCAAACGAAAAGATAAACATAGATATTCTCAGGACGAAATAAATGAGCTTATTGTAAAATATGCCCTGGAAAGAGGTCACGTGGTTCGGTTAAAAGGAGGAGATCCTTTTATTTTCGGAAGGGGATCTGAAGAAATCAATTACGCTAAAAGTAAAGGTTTGGAAACTGCAGTTGTTTCCGGGATTACTTCTTCTATTGCGGTACCAGCCAATGTTGGAATTCCGCTAACCCAACGGGGAACTTCCGAGAGTTTTTGGGTTATAACAGGAACCACAACTCAAAAGAAACTTTCAGAAGATGTTCGGCTGGCCGCACAATCTACCGCTACGGTGGTGATACTGATGGGAATGGCGAAACTCGCTGAAATCGTGAACATTTTTAGCTACTACGGCAAAGAAGATACTCCGGTGGGGATTATTCAAAATGGAACTACCGATAATGAAAAATCTGGTTTTGGGACCATTATAAGTATAGAAAAAGTAGTTGCCGAAAAACAACTTACCGCCCCGGCAATTATCGTGATTGGCGAAGTAGTAAAAGAAAGCGGACAGCTTAAAGCAGTTTTTGAAAACGTCAAGGAGTTTGAATTTAAAAATTCCCCCATTGGGGGCTAGGGGGCCTATGGAAGAAAGAAACGAATTATACCCGGTCTTTTTAAAGGTCAATAAGCTGAATATTCTGGTCGTTGGCGGCGGACAGGTGGGACACGAAAAATTGCATTTCCTGTTTAAATCGAGTCCTAATGCTAAGGTGGAAGTGGTCGCAAAATGGTTTTTACCGGAAACAGAAGAACTGGCAAAAAAACACGGCGCAAAATTAACAAAAGGCAGGTATAGAAGAAAATACCTTAAAAACCGTCATTTTGTAATTGCGGCTACGAACGATGCAAAATTGAATAAACGAGTTTACAAACATGCCAAAAAGCGTTATTTACTGGCTAATATAGCCGATACGCCCGAACTCTGCGATTTCTATATGGGCGGCATTGTAAATAAAGGCCACGTAAAAATCGCGATTTCCACCAACGGTAAATCGCCTACCGCGGCAAAACGTTTACGGCAATTTTTTGAAGAAGTAATTCCCGAAAATGTAAACCAGATGGTAGAAAATTTAAATGAATACCGAAGTAATATAAAAGGTGATTTTGAGGCGAAAGTTGATCAAATGAATTCTATAACCGAATCTTTAAAAGTTAAAAACAAGAGTGATGATTAAAACAGATATCCTGATAATTGGGGCTGGCCCAACCGGTTTGTTTACCGTTTTTGAAGCGGGATTATTAAAACTAAAAACGCATTTAATAGACGCGCTGCCACAACCCGGCGGGCAATGTTCTGAGATTTATCCTAAAAAACCAATTTATGATATTCCGGCATTTCCTGAAATTTTAGCGGGAGATTTGGTTGGAAATCTAATGGAACAAATAAAACCTTTTGAACCAGGCTTCACTTTGGGAGAACGCGCCGAAACTTTGGAAAAACTGGACGACGGTACTTTTATAGTAACTACCAATAAAGGCACAAAACACCACGCGCCGGTAGTAGCAATTGCGGGTGGATTAGGTTCTTTTGAGCCAAGAAAACCCCCAATCGCTAATATTACCGATTTTGAAGATAAAGGCGTTTCTTATTTTATTAAAGATCCGGAAGTTTACCGCGATAAAAAAGTAGTGATTGCCGGTGGAGGGGATTCTGCATTAGACTGGGCCATTTACCTGGCCGATGTTGCTGCGGAAGTTGCCCTGGTGCACCGTAGAGCAGAGTTCCGTGGCGCATTGGATTCTGTGGAAAGGGTTTCAGAATTGGCTAAACTCGGTAAGATTGAAATGATTACCAATGCTGAAGTTGTTGGCCTTAGAGGTGAAGATCAATTGGAACAGGTGGTAATTAGGCATAAAGATGAAGCCCGCGGAGAGGAATTTAAAGATGTGGATGATTTTATTCCACTTTTCGGATTGTCTCCAAAACTGGGCCCGATTGGAAGCTGGGGACTGGAAATAGAGAAAAACGCGATTAAAGTTGATAATTCTTACGATTATCAAACCAATATTCCCGGCGTTTATGCTATTGGTGATGTAAACACCTATAAAGGAAAATTAAAACTGATCCTTTCCGGTTTTCACGAAGCCGCGATTATGTGTCAAAGTGCTTACCAGCGAATTTTCCCTGATAAAAAATATGTACTTAAATACACCACCGTTGGCGGCGTGACCGGATTTGACGGTAGTAAAAAAGAAGCCAAAAAAGAAGTGGTACAGAGTATTGGCATGTAAGCCACCTGGCCCCGAAGGGGGAATTAATTAGAATAAAATACAATGATTTTTAAAGCTTATTAAGCTCCCCTCCTTTTAAGGAGGGGTGGCCTATAGGCCGGGGTGGTTGAAGCATTTCGTCATTCCTTATTTTAAGTCTTCTATTTTTTGCCGAGAGCCCCTATCATATTCTATTCCACCCTTAATATTAAATTTATGTAAATTTTCTCTGGAATAGAAAATTTTATAATCTCTTGTTTGCATTATCTATTCCGTAAATCTTTATTTTTCCTGAGGTTAAATTTTTCTATTTTCTTCTTTGCAAGAGCTTAAAATTATTAAAGCAATTAATATGATTTGGAGTCTTTTCATTTCAAGTTTATTCAATACACATTCTACCATCTAGCCTTTGTTCCTCTCCTTCAATGCTTAAAGTTGAAAGGAAATAGAAACATCCATCTTCTATCTTTTTCATTTTTACTTTAATTCCACCATTGCTATTTACGAAATGTTGAAATTCTGTTAATTCCATTTTAGTTCCATCATATTTTCCAATGTAAGAACAATCATTAATCCACTTGAGGTTGATAAATTCTGCTTTCTTGTTTTTGTCTGGTAAGCCTTCTTCATTTAAAGGTATTTCAATTTGATAATTCCCGTTTCTTTCGATCCGGACACTTGAAAATCCATCTTCTGCCGGCATAATAAAGTTTCCATTTCTAAAGTCTTCACAATTTAATTCCTGGGCTGTAGAATTTAAAAATGTAAATATTAGTGCGGTAAATAGATATAGTGTTTTCATTGATATTGGTTATGGAAAAGTAGCGGAAATAGGGAGACGGGCTTGTCGGATTAATGCTTTCTTTCCTGGTTTCTAAAATTACACTTTTTCGGCAAAAAGGGTTATTTGCGATGAAACGACTTGGCAATTGTTTATTTAGTTCGAACTATAATGGGATAATACAAAATCTATATAGGAAATCATTGAAATTACTTTTAATGAATTAGTTTCATTTCCATATTGAATATCAACACCGTGTAAAATTTCATGACGGTTTAATCGAATTGGGAATTTTTCAATTTCCTTTTCCCAACTATTAATACTTGCTTTTTTAATTATAGGAGATAATATAAAGTCTGAATATTTTAGATTTTTACTCTCTAATTTTTCTTTAATCTGTGGCAAGTAATTCTTATTTATAAAAAATTTAGCATCTAAAACATCATTACAAATTCCATCAATTTGAGTTAATAATATACAAATAGAAGCGTGGTAAAGTCCTTTATTATGAGCATCAAAAGCTTCATTTAAAATTTGTTTTCTGTTTGAATATTTCTCAGTTAACATTTTTCTAATCTCATCAATTTTACCTCTGTAATAATCTGAAAAATAAAGATCAAGTTTTTCGGGAAGATTATTATAGATATGTTTAAGGCAAGTGTTTATTTTTAATTCACTGTTTTTTGAGAAATCATCTACATACCATCCATATGTTGCAGTTTTGTAGATGACCATTTCAACTTTTTCAGTGTTTAAATGCTTATATTGATCAAATAATCTATTAACCTCATATAGCCTGATTAAAGCTTTAACGAGTGTTTCAGATCCTTCTTTAATTTCTATGATTTACAGAATATTTCATTAATAAATTGTTGTCAAATCCTTGTATTCCTATTTTTACAATCACACGTAAATTACTAGGATAAAATCAGATTCATTTCCAAGCTTCCCTGTAAATCTATTAAAAATTTGTTAATATCGTTTACGGAAAACCCTAACCCGGTATAAGCTTTAGAACTTTGAGGTTTTTTAATAAGCTTTAGCTAAATTTGTTTAAAACAAGATTTATTATGAAGATTAACCTTAAAAGACTTAATAAAGATTATCATTTTGAAACCGTAAACGAGCGTGGAGACATTGTTCATTTAGATAATAAAACCGATGCCGAACCAAAGGGAGCCAGCCCAATGGATTTATTACTGCGAGCCATTGCCGGTTGTAGCAGTATTGATATCGTAATGATTCTAAAAAAGCAACATCTGGAACTGGAAGATCTCCAGGTGGAAGTTGAAGGCTTTAGAGAAGATGGCGCAGTGCCTAATGTTTTTAAGAAAATTCAGCTTAATTTTCTTTTAAAAGGAGATGTGCCTGCGGCGAAAGCCAAACGTGCCGTAGATCTTTCTATGGAAAAATATTGTTCGGTTTCTAAAATGCTGGAAAAAGCAGCTGAAATCAATTATGCGATCACTTTAAATGGCGAGCTTATCAATTAATGAACTCTTTTGAAACCAGGATAGTTAAAACCTGGAAGCCTTCGGTGTTTTTAAGGATTGTTTTTATTATTCTCCTTCTGGGAGGTAGTGCGCTCACATCGATTTTCGAGGTAGAGGAAAAGTGGCTTCGGCTTACCGGTAGTTTTGCTTTTATGCTGGGAATGTTTGGAGCTTTAAGTCAGTCGTTTGTTAAACCTAAATATCTTGGGGATATGGAGATAGATGAAACCAGGGTTAAAATAGATTTAGCCAATTCCAAAAAGGAATTTTTAATTTCCGATTTACGGGAAATTGGATTTAAATATGGAGGTTACGCCAGTTTCTGGAAGTATACTTTATACGGAAATAAAAATCATATTTATTTTACTACGCTTTCAGGTGAAAAATATAATTACGAAATAATTCTTCAGAATAAACAGAAGAAAGAAGAGCTGAAATCTTTTCTAAACGAATTAAATACCACTGATACTATTCAAATTAAGAAGTTTGGTAATTCGGCTTTTTAAGTCAATAGAAACTTTGGAAATTAAAGCAGTATTTGGAAGTAATCTTTAATTTTTATCCCTTCTTTTTCCTGTTTTATTAAAAATATAATTCAGTAGATCATATAAAATACATTATCCATAAAAATTACTCTTAGTCCTTGCATTTAAATGGCTGTGCCGTATATTTGCTGGTTCAAGTTCATTGTTTATAACATCGTTATCAAGAAAGGTTGAGGGAATAGACCCGTTGAAACCTTGGCAACCCTCCTGTAATGGGAGAAGGTGCTACATTCTACTTCGCTTCTTTGGCGCAGATAGATAACAAGAAAGAATTCTTTCCCGCTTCTTTTTTTGATAGTGATTTTAGATAAAATTATATGTCAAAATTAGAAGAACAACTTCAAAAAAATATACTCATTTTAGACGGTGCCATGGGCACGATGCTTCAGGATTATAAATTTTCTGAAGAAGACTTCCGTGGAAAACGTTTTGGAGATTGGCCGGTTTCCGTACAGGGAAATAACGACCTGTTATCCATTACCCAGCCTGAAGCAATCGCAACAATACACCGCAAATATTTTGAAGCCGGTGCCGATATTGTAGAAACCAACACCTTTTCTGCAACCACCATCGCTATGGCCGATTATAAAATGGAAGAACTGGTAGATGAGCTCAATTATGAGTCGGCCAGGATTGCCAAAGAAGTCGCCGTAAAAATGACTGAAGAAAATCCGGAAAAACCTCGGTTTGTGGCCGGCGCGATTGGGCCCACCAATAAAACCGCCAGTATGAGCCCCGATGTTAACGATCCCGGATTTCGTGCAATTTCCTTTGAAGAATTGCGGGTAGCTTATAAGCAACAAGCCAGCGCTTTAATAAAAGGCGGCGTGGATATTCTTCTGGTAGAAACTGTTTTTGATACCCTAAACGCTAAAGCCGCGCTTTTTGCCATTGATGAACTTAAAGAAGAATTACAGCTAGATATTCCCATAATGGTAAGTGGAACGATTACCGATGCTTCCGGGAGAACGCTTTCGGGGCAAACCGCGGAAGCTTTTCTTATTTCGGTATCGCATATTCCCCTGTTAAGTGTTGGTTTTAACTGTGCTTTGGGTGCTAAACAACTAACACCGCACCTCGAGGTTTTAAACCGTTTTGCAAGTTGTGGTGTGTCAGCTTATCCTAATGCAGGGTTGCCAAATGCTTTTGGAGAATACGACCAGGATGCTGAAGAAATGGCAAGACAGATTAGGGAATATTTAGAAAAGGGTTTGGTGAATATTCTTGGTGGTTGCTGTGGTACCACACCAGAGCATATTAGCGCTATTGCTGAAATTGCCAAAGATTATAATCCAAGAAAAATAGTGAAACCTGAATTTTCCACCGCGTTATGATAGAAACAGTGAATCAAGAAAATATACAGGAAGAAATTTCCCCGGAAAAAGAACAACAAGAGATTAGGCCTTTAAAATTATCTGGTCTCGAACCGCTTATAATTACCCCCGATAGCAATTTTGTAAATGTTGGGGAAAGGACTAATGTAGCCGGTTCCAAAAAATTCCTTCGCCTAATTAAAGAGGAGAATTTTGAGGAAGCCCTGGAAGTAGCAAGAGATCAGGTAGACGGTGGTGCCCAGATCATCGATATTAATATGGACGATGGTCTTATTGAAGGCAAAGAGGCGATGGTAAAATTCCTTAACCTTATTGTTGCCGAGCCCGATATTGCCCGTGTACCCATCATGATAGATAGTTCTAAATGGGAAATTATAGAAGCCGGTTTACAGGTGGTGCAAGGGAAATGTGTTGTGAATTCTATAAGCCTTAAAGAAGGCGAAGCAGAATTTATTGAACACGCTAAAAAAATAAAGCGTTACGGTGCTGCGGTAATCGTTATGGCTTTTGACGAAGTTGGGCAGGCCGATAATTTTGAACGTAGAATTGAAATAGCAAAGCGTTCTTATGATATCCTGGTTAATACAGTAAAACTACCACCAGAAGACATCATTTTTGACCTGAATATTTTCCCGGTAGGTACGGGGATGGACGAGCATAAACGCAATGCCATAGATTTTATTGAAGGAACCCGTTGGGTAAAAGAAAATCTTCCGCATTGCAGTATTAGTGGTGGTGTGAGTAATGTTTCATTTTCTTTCCGCGGAAATAATCCGGTGCGGGAAGCGATGCATTCGGTGTTTTTATATTATGCGATTAAAGCGGGAATGAATATCGGGATCGTAAACCCCGCACTTCTGGAAGTGTATGATAATATTCCCAAAGATCTTTTAGAACACGTAGAAGATGTAATTCTTGACAGAAGAGAAGATGCCACAGAGCGCTTGCTTGAATTTGCTGAAACCGTAGTGGGTTCTAAAAAGGCAAGCAAAGTAGACCTTTCCTGGAGGGAAAATCCGCTTCAGGACAGGATTACCCACGCTTTGGTTAAAGGAATTGACGCTTATATTTTAGAGGATATAGAACAGGCCCGCCAGGAAGCTGACAAACCTATTGAAGTAATTGAAGGTCATTTAATGATTGGAATGAATGTGGTAGGCGATCTCTTTGGAAGCGGAAAAATGTTTCTTCCGCAGGTAGTAAAATCGGCCAGGGTAATGAAGAAAGCAGTGGCCTACCTTCTTCCTTATATTGAAGCAGATAAGTCCAGTAAGCGCTCCTCGGCTGGAAAAGTTCTTATGGCTACGGTTAAAGGAGATGTGCACGATATTGGGAAGAATATTGTAAGTGTGGTTTTGGGCTGTAATAATTACGAAATTATTGACCTGGGCGTAATGGTGCCTCCGGAAAAAATTATAGAAACTGCAAAAGCTGAAGGTGTTGATGCCATTGGTCTCAGCGGATTAATAACACCTTCTTTAGACGAAATGGTTTTTTTAGCCAAGGAAATGGAACGCCAGAATTTTGACGTGCCTTTACTTATTGGTGGCGCCACAACTTCAAAAGCGCATACGGCGGTAAAAATAGACCCGCAGTATAAAAATGCGGTGGCTCATGTGAACGATGCATCGCGTGCAGTCACGGTAATTGGCGATCTTTTAAAGGAAGAAACGCGCACTAAATATATGAGCGATCTTAAAGCCGAATATGATAAATTCAGGCTTAATTTTAAGAAAAGAAGTAAAGTGAAATCTTTTCTTCCAATTGGAGAAGCGCGAAAAAATAAGTATTCCATAGACTGGAAAACCACTCAAATTACAAAACCGAACAAACCGGGAATTCAGCAAATAGATAATTTCGATTTAAAGGAACTGGAAGCTTTTATAGACTGGAGCCCATTTTTTAGAAGCTGGGATCTCCACGGGCGTTATCCGGATATTTTAACCGATAAAGTGGTGGGGGAACAGGCAACTTCTTTGTTCAAAGATGCAAAAGTTTTACTGAAAAGAATTCTGGATGAAAAGTTACTAAAAGCGAAAGCTGTTTACGGATTATTTCCGGCGAATACGGTTAATGATGATGATATTGAAGTGGAATATGAAGAAAATTCCGAAGAAAAAAAGATGCTTTTCAGAACGCTTCGGCAGCAATTAAAAAAACACGGCGGAAAGCCAAATTTTGCACTTTCCGACTTTATTGCGCCAAAGGAAAGCGGAATCCAGGATTATATAGGTTGTTTTTGTGTGACTACAGGTTTTGGTACTGCAGAATTAGCTAAAAAGTTTGAGGAAGATTTTGACGATTATAATTCAATAATGATAAAAGCCCTTGCCGATCGTCTCGCAGAAGCTTTTGCTGAATATTTACACAAAAAAATAAGACGGGAAGACTGGGGCTACGCGCCCGAAGAGAATTTAAGCAACCAGGAATTAATAAAAGAAACTTATAAAGGAATTCGCCCGGCTCCGGGTTATCCTGCCTGCCCAGATCATTTAGAGAAAATAAGTATTTGGGAAATTTTAAAGGTAAAGGAACGAATTGGAGTTGAACTTACCGAAAGTTTAGCGATGTGGCCGGCTGCGAGTGTAAGCGGATATTATTTTGCCAATCCCGAAGCGCGTTATTTTGGCCTGGGAAAAATTAAAGATGACCAGGTGAAAGATTTTGCTGAAAGAAAAGGAATTCCGCTGAAAAAGGCCGAAAAATGGCTTAATCCAAATATTGCAGATTAAGAGCTCTTGTTAGCCTCCCCAAAGGGAAGGAATCGGGAAAAATAAATTTAGATTAATTAATAATCCAACCAATATTTTCCTATTGGATAAAGAACTGGGAAGTATTTATGAAAGTAACAGAACATATAAACCGGGCAAAAGGAGAAACATTGTTTTCTTTTGAAATTGTTCCGCCGCAAAAAGGAAGAAGTATACAGGATCTTTATAATAATATAGATCCACTAATGGAATTTAATCCGCCGTTTATAGATGTAACTACCTCGCGGGAAGAACACGTTTACATTAAAAAAGATGATGGTTTACTGGAAAGAAAGATTACCCGTATGCGCCCGGGTACGGTTGGTATTTGTGCTGCAATAAAGCAAAAATATAATGTAGACACCATTCCGCATGTGCTCTGTGGAGGGTTTACCCGTGAAGAAACCGAGTATTTACTGGTAGACTGTCACTATTTGGGGATTGAAAATGTAATGGCACTTCGCGGGGATGCTATGAAACACCAACGCTATTTTGAACCAACCCACGGGGGGAATTGTTTTGCCAGTGAATTGGTAACCCAAATTAAAGATTTGGGAGAAGGAAAATATTTAAACGAAGTTATTGAATCTAATAACAATGCCGATTTTTGTATTGGCGTGGCCGGTTATCCTGAGAAGCACCTGGAAGCTCCTTCTTTACAAACAGATCTAAAACGCCTTAAGGAGAAAATTAATGCAGGCGCAGATTATGTGGTTACACAAATGTTTTTTAATAATAAAGCTTACTTTGATTTTGTAGAACAGGCAAGGGAAGCAGGAATTACTGTTCCCATTATTCCCGGTATTAAACCCATAGCCGTTAAGAGGCATTTGCAATTATTACCACAGGTTTTCAGCATAGATATACCCGAGGATTTAATTAAAAATGTAGAAGCCTGTAAAGATAATAAAGAGGTAAGAGAAGTGGGTATTGAATGGGCTATAGCACAATCTAAGGAGCTTAAAGCTTCCGGTGTTCCGGTTTTACATTATTATTCAATGGGAAAAAGCACCAATATTCAAAAAATTGCGAAAGCGGTTTTTTAAAATATTAGGCTACATTTGCGGGTAATGAAGAAAATTACCGCCCTTATTTTTCTTTTCAGCATTTTTAATAGTTCTGCCCAGGAGTTCGGGAAGAACTATTATTCTTTTGATGCCAGTTATTTCTACGGAACCATTGCCGAACATAATCCTGATATTGCCCATTTAATTACCGGGCATCCAACAGGTTTAATTCTTGGTTTTAATAAAAAAAGTTTCGGATTTGAAGATTGGGAAAAGCGCTATAATTATCCCGATGTTGGCGCTTCTTTTACCTATCAGGATATGAAAAATCCCAGTTTAGGTGAAAATTACGGACTCTATGCGCATATGAATTTCTACCTTTTTAAAAGAAATTTAATGTTTAGAATAGGGCAGGGCCTGGCGTATGCTTCCAATCCATATCATCCAGATGATAATTATAAGAATAATGCCTACGGTTCGCGCTTGCTAAGTTCTACTTACTTAATGGCGAATTACAAAAAAGAAAACATTTTTGAAGGTTTGGGACTACAGGCCGGGCTTTCCCTGATTCATTATTCCAACGCCGATTTTAAATCGCCGAATGCCAGTACAAATACCATCACTTTTAACCTGGGAGTGAATTATGCTTTAGATCATCAAAATCTGCCCAATTATATTCCAAAAGGGCCAAGAGAAAAATATACAGAACCCATTCATTTTAATTTTGTGTTGCGAAGTGGCGTAAATACTATGGGGATTATTGGTTCTAAACAATATCCATTCTTAACCTTTTCAGCTTATGCCGATAAGGTGCTTAATCATAAAAGTACTCTGCAGGCAGGAACTGAAGTTTTCTTTTCCAAAGCTATGGAAGAACGAATTTATTATCAATCGGTAGCTTTTCCTTCCGGAAATACCACTGGGGAAGAAGATTCCAAACGAGTAGGCGTTTTCGTTGGCCATCAGCTAAACTTCGATAAATTATCGGTAATTACGCATTTAGGTTATTATGCGTATTTTCCCTACGAGCATTTTGTAGATCAGTTATATAACAGGGTTGGTCTGCAAAGAAAAATCACCGAAGATCTTTGGGCATCGCTTACCGTTCGCTCTCATTATGCGAATGCCGAAGCCGTAGAATTTTCAATTGGCTATCGTTTATGAGTAAACAAGCTTGAGCGGAAGTTTGTAGTTTGGGGCAAGCGGAATTGTATCCTTAGAAGCTTGTGGAATAATAATTTCTTTTAAATATTTTTTGAGGGTAATTACCCTTTTTTATCTATTATATGAATTATATGACATATATTTACAGGGTAAATTCTATTTTTTATGAATGAGTCAAGTTTAGATAATCTATTGAAGTCAATTTTCTCTGACAGCGAAGACCTTGATGTCAGAGGGGAATTTGAGCAGAAATTAAATGAGTATAATATAAGTAAAACAAAAGCACTAAAACTGCTGAAAATTGATAAGGATGTTTTTGAACAGATTATCTCAGGTACTGCGAAACAACCTAATTTAATTCATGTTATTAAACTTGCTGAGTTTTTAGATATTGAAATTAATCGATTCGTTCAAGCGGTTTTAAAAAATCAAAATGAAGAGAATATAACCTCGATTGATAACGCCAGAAAGACCACTTTCTTGTTGAAGAATTTTGATGTTAAAATGTTAACGAAATTAGGCTTTTTTGAATCTGATTATGGAACGGATGAACTTATACGAAAAGTTTTAGAATTTTTCGGATACGAGTCTATTCAAGAATATGAGCAGCAGTTAGAAGAACCTCTATACAGCCAAACTAAAAGAAATTTTTCGGATAAAATGAAAGATTTCTGGGTAAAATCAGCTTATCAAACCTTTAAAATCATTGATAATCCTAATGAATATGACAGGGGGAAATTAAAAGATTTAATAATAAAATTAAAACCTTACTCACAAAATGTTCAGAATGGGTTATTTACTGTGTGTAAAGCTTTATATAACATTGGAATTACGGTAATCTTTCAAGATTACTTATCTACCACACAAGTTAGAGGTGGGACATTTATAATAAACGGTAAACCTTGCGTAGTAATTACAGATTTTAATAAAAAATATTCAACAATCTGGTTTACACTTATGCATGAACTGCATCACGTTTTATTTGATTTTGATCTGATTGAGAAGAATAGTTTTCATCTAACAGGAGACGATGATTTATTTCTTATAGAGGAAAAGGCAGACTCTTTTGCAAGAGATTACTTTTTATCTGTAGATAAATTCAAGTATATCAAAAAGTACATTAATAACCCTTTTTTAGTTTCAAAATTTGCAAATGAAAATGAAATTCATGAGTCATTAGTGTACACATTCTTTACTTGGTACATGAATAAGCTATACGGTAAAAGTTATCACGGAGCGTTTCGCGAGTTTTATCCAAATTATAAAAATGCAGTGGGTAAGTTAAATCCAATCGCTTGGAATGATGATAGTATAAAAGTAGCAAGCGAAAGAATTAAAAATATATTAGAAATTAAATAAAGGATAGCATGGCTAAAGAGAATAACAAAAAAAGGAAAAAAGATAAGTTATCCGAAGCGGATATTGAGCGAATGGAATTACTGCAAAGGGCGAACGAAAAAGTCGGTAAACAGTTATCTATAAATACTGAAAAAGGTAATCTTGAGGAAGTAGATGAATTGAGGGAACTTATTGGTAAAGAGTTTGAAGATCCTGAGGAAAAGTATAATATTTATTACAGAGGTATAAGAAGACTTTTGATGGACTTTTTGCCTAAGGGTCAAGAATTTAAAGAAGCAAGAGATATTATTTATGACGAAAAAAATATCTTTTTAAATCTGGGTAAAAAGAAATCAGATAATAATGGTATTAGAAAGTCAGATGGGCGTATGACATTTCAACCTGTTATGAATGAAATCCTGGATGTTATCGTTCAATGGGTCTCTGAATCTCAGAATCCATTTGATCTTTACAGAGAATTTTATGAACTAAACGAAAGACATGGTTATGGCCATGAAAAATACGATAAAACTTCTCTTAGTATAGCAAAATCCATGTATAACTTAAGTGAAAAGGATCAGGATCTTGATTAAAAATTGCATCAAGCAGGTTTTAGGAATAGCGATATTGATTTTTGTCTTTTTAGGATGTGATTCTGAAGAAGCGTCGACTTGTGTAAAGACTTCCGGAGAAATTATTTCTGAAGAATTTAGCGTTGATGCATTTGAAGAAATTATCGTTTATGAACGTGTAAAATTGTTTATTGAAAAGGGCGATGAATATAAAGTGGAGATCGTAACCGGGGAGAACCTTAAAGAAAATGTTTATGCTGAAGTTGTAGATAACCGACTTGAACTGAGAAATGAAAATTCCTGTAATCTTTTTCGTGATTACGAGATCACAAAAATCTATGTGACTACACCAACTTTAAACTGGTTACAGAATAGCAGTGGCAGCGCGATTGAAAGCTTAGGAACGCTTGACTTTCCTGAACTTTGGTTGCGGTCTTTTAACCAGGAACGAGATCCCGATATTCATACCAATGGAGATTTTATCCTTGATCTTGAAGTTGAAAACCTAAGAATTACCAACGACAATATTTCTAATTATTTCCTAACCGGAAACGCCGAAAATGTAAATCTGTTTTTTGCAAATGGTGACGGCAGGCTGGAAGCCGAAGAGCTGATCGTTCAGCATTACGATATTTTGCATCGAGGAACCAACAAATTAATTATCAATCCGCTGCAGTCTTTAAAAGGTGATATTTTTGGTTTTGGAGATATAATTTCAAAAAACCGGCCACCAGAGGTCGATATTGAAGAACACTACACCGGCCGACTAATATTTGAAGCCCCCTAACCCCCGAAGGGGGAACTCTCAGCGCTTCGGAAATGATTCCCTGAAAAATAAATACTTCAAACTTTAAAAGAAATCTTTGCAGGTAAGAACAAACTAAACTCCCCCTTTGGGGGCCTGGGGGGCTGTGAGTTCCGCGAACAGGCTTTCTAAATTCTTTGTTTTTTGATTTAGCTGTAAAGTTTTTAATCCATTATCGTGGGCGAAATCGAATACTGCGGGGCGCATATCTTTTTTGGTGTCGAACGTGAGTTCATAGGCAAATCCGCCTACATTTTTAGCTGAAATTAGGTTTGGAATTTTCTGAATGGCCACTTGCTCCACCCTGTAATCGAATTCCACTAAAATAACCTGTTCATTTTCTTCCCTTAAATCTTTTAAATTTTTATCGGCAACTACCTTTCCTTTATTAATAATAATCACACGGTCACAAACGGCTTCAACTTCCTGCATAATATGAGTAGAAAGAAATATGGTTTTTCCAGATTTTTCCTTTCCAATATTTTTAATAAGGTTCCTGATTTCCACCAATTGATTTGGGTCCAATCCAGTGGTAGGTTCGTCTAAAATCAAAACCTGGGGATCGTGCAGCAGGGCAGTGGCAAGGCCAACACGTTGGCGATAACCTTTAGAAAGCTGCTCTATTTTTTTATTGGCTTCGGGTTTTAGCCCTGTGAGTTCTATTACTTGCTCAATTCGGGATTTATCGGTTTTAAAGATCCTGGAATTAAATTCCAAATATTCCCGAACGTACATTTCAGTATATAATGGATTGTGTTCTGGCAAATACCCAATTTGCTGTTGAATTTTATGTAAATCGTCTTCAAGGGAAATTCCGTTTACTTCCGCTTTTCCTTCCGAAGCAGTTAAATAACCGGTAAGGATTTTCATTAAAGTGGATTTTCCGGCGCCGTTTGGCCCCAAAAAGCCAACAATCTCTCCTTTGTTCAGCTTAAAAGAAACGGAGTCCAGCGCTTTTTGTTCACCATAAAACTTTGAAATTCCTTCAACATAAATAGACATAGCAAGCATTTTTTCAAAAGTAAGGATTTTTAACGCGCCAATAATAGTTCAAATTTAGATATAAAGGGTTTCAGAAAAGTCATCTCGTTAGGAATTTCGGAATTACTAAGTGATTATTTTGAAAGCTATTATAAATCTTTCGATGAATCTTTATAAAAAAAATAAAGTCTGTAAAAAGCTTATGAAAGCTTAAAAAAATCTAAAAAATGGTTTTTGTTTAGGTAATAATATTCTAATTTAGCCCCATAACAACGAAACAATGAATCACTTAATTAGCTGGAACGCATTTTACTTTTTTTATTTCTATTTCAGAGATAGGAACGGGAATGCTATGTAATTAAGTAAGAAATTATATAAAAAAGTCCCGATAAACATCGGGACTTTTTTTTTACTCGATAATCGAGATTAATTAGAAATTAATGGATAAAATTATCGCAATTCAGGGAGTGCAAGGCTCATTTCACCATTTGGTGGCCCAGGAATATTACCACCAGGAGGTTGAGGTTTTAGAGTGCATGTCTTTTGCTGAACTTACTAAAAGCCTTTTAAACGGTGATGCTACCGAAGGGGTGATGGCTATAGAAAACTCTATCGCCGGATCAATTTTGCCGAATTATGCACTTATAGATGAGAATAATCTAAAAGTGGTTGGCGAGCATTATATCCCGATAGATATGAATTTTATGGCTATGCCGGGACAAAAAATAGAGAATATTAAAAAGGTCTATTCGCACCCTATGGCACTTTTGCAGTGCAAGGAATTCTTTAAAAAACACCCACATATTAAGTTAATTGAAGACAGTGATACGGCCGAAGTAGCGCGAAGAATTTCAGAAAAAGGAAGTACAAAAGTTGCGGCGGTAGCGAGTAAAGCAGCGGCACAACTATTCGGACTGGAAATTCTTGCAGAAAGTATTCATACCAAGAAAAGCAATGCGACTCGTTTTTTGATTATCAGTACTAAGAAAAAAGAGCCAAATGGCGATAAAATAGATAAAGCTTCTTTAAAATTTGAATTGGAAAGTAGGCGTGGTAGCCTGGTTTCAGTATTGAATATTTTACGGGATTTCAATCTGGATATGACCAAAATACAGAGTATGCCCATTATAGAATTTCCGTGGAAATATTCATTTTTTATCGATGTGACTTTTGAAGATTATTCCGAATTCCAGAAAGCGATGGATATTCTAGAAGTAATGACCGAGCGATTAACAATTTTAGGAACCTACAAAAACAGTTTGTAATGATAGAGCAGGCAAAAAGGTTGAGCAACGTAAAAGAGTACTATTTTTCTACAAAATTGAAGGAAGTGCGTGCAATGGCAGCTGCCGGAAAAGATATTATTAATCTTGGTATTGGTAGCCCAGATTTGGCGCCACCGCAACAGGTTATCTCAGCTTTAAACTCAGCTTTGGTAAATACCGGTGCTCACCAATATCAGCCGTATAAAGGCACGCCAGATTTTAGAAATGCCATTGCTGAATTTTACCAAAATCATTACCAGGTTTCCCTGGATGCTGAAACTGAGATCCTTCCGCTTATGGGAAGTAAAGAGGGAATCACCCATATTTCTATGGCTTTTTTAAATGAAGGCGATGAGGTATTAATTCCAAATCCCGGATATCCAACTTATTCTTCGGTTACTGAACTTGTAGGCGCCAAAGCAGTTTATTACGATCTAAATGCTGAAGGAAACTGGTTGCCGAATTTGGAAGAATTGATCCAAAAAGATTTGAGCAAAGTAAAACTTATGTGGGTTAATTATCCGCATATGCCAACCGGAGCTTCTGCGAATGAAAAGCTTTTTGCTGATTTGGTAAAGTTTGGAAAGGAAAACAACATCTTAATTGTCAATGATAATCCGTACAGTTTTATCCTGAACGATAACCCAAAAAGTATTTTAAAGGCTGAAGGAGCTAAAGACATAGTTTTAGAACTGAACTCTTTAAGCAAAAGCTTTAATATGGCCGGCTGGCGAATAGGAATGCTCTGCGGAAGCGAAAAAAACCTAAATACGGTTTTAAAAGTAAAAACCAATATGGATAGCGGAATGTTCTATCCGCTTCAGGCGGGTGCTGCAGCGGCATTGCGCTTAAACGGAGAATGGTTTTCTGCCCAAAATGAGGTTTATCAAAGCAGAAAAGAAAAAGTATTGAAATTAGCTGAAGCTTTGCAGTGTAAACCTGAAAAAGACCAAACCGGAATGTTCGTTTGGGCCAAGGTTCCGAAGGGAACAAACGCAGAAGCTTTTGTAGATTTTCTACTGAATAAATATCACATTTTTACCGCGCCGGGTTTTATTTTTGGAAGTAATGGCGAAGGTTATATAAGATTTTCACTTTGCGCTACGGAAGAGAATATTCAACGAGCTATAAAAAGAGTTACATCATGAAAGTTCAAATAATAGGAATAGGACTTATAGGCGGATCTTTTGCACTTGATATTAAATCGGCTTTTCCCGAAGCTGAAATCTACGGAAGCGATGCTGATGAAAAGCATTTAAAAAAAGCGAAGGAACTCGGTATTATAGATCACTTGGCTCATATTGAAGATGTTCAGCACGCTGATGTTGTTTTGGTGGCAGTTCCCGTAGATGTTGCAAATAAAGTGGTGACAGAAGTTTTAGACCTGGTGAATGAGAATACGCTGGTTTTTGATGCCGGGTCTACAAAATCGGGGCTTTGTAAAGAGATCGCTAATCATCAAAACCGTAGAAATTTTTTAGCGGCTCACCCTATTGCAGGAACCGAGTTTTCCGGGCCTGAAGCGGCAATTTCTAACCTGTATAGGAATAAAACAAATATAATTTGTGAAGTTGAAAAAACAGCTTTTAAACTTCAGGAAAGAGCGCTAAACATCTTTCAGAAACTGGGAATGCGAATTCGATATATGGATCCGGTTTCGCACGACAGGCATATTGCCTACGTCTCGCATCTATCACATATAAGTTCATTTATGCTTGGAAAAACGGTTTTGGAAAAAGAACGTAACGAGCGCGATATTTTTGATTTGGCGGGCAGTGGATTTGCTTCTACGGTAAGACTTGCCAAAAGTTCGCCGGCAATGTGGTCGCCAATATTCAGGGAAAATAAGGAGAATGTGCTGGAAACTTTAACTGAATATATTAATAACCTTACGCATTTTAAAGACTTGCTGGAAAATGATGATTTCCAGGAAGTTTATAATGAAATGCAACGCACCAATCATATTAAATCAATTTTAAACGGAATAAATTAAAAATCAGGATTAAATTTTAAATTATGGAAAACAACAAAGAACAAAGAAAGTGGCTTGACGATTTCGGATTAGATCATCCGTTAGTAATCGCAGGACCTTGCAGCGCTGAAACCGAAGAACAGGTTTTAAAGATCGCTCACCAGTTAAAAGATACCGATGCCACGGTTTTACGTGCCGGAATTTGGAAACCCAGAACCAGACCGGGAAATTTTGAAGGAGTTGGAGCGCTAGGTTTAAAATGGTTAAAAAAGGCCAAAGAAGAAACCGGAATGCTAACCACTACTGAAGTTGCGAATGCACACCACGTAGACCTTGCTTTAGAAAACGATGTGGATATTCTTTGGATTGGCGCCAGAACAACGGTTTCACCGTTTATTGTTCAGGATATCGCTGATGCTCTTAAGGGCACCGATAAAACTGTATTGGTGAAAAACCCGGTAAATCCAGATCTTTCACTTTGGTTGGGAGCTGTGGAAAGATTTCATACTGCCGATATCAAAAATTTAGGAGTAATTCACCGTGGATTTTCTGCTTACGAAAAAACCAAGTACAGAAATAATCCTGAATGGCAGATCGCTATTGAGCTTCAGAATAAATTTCCAGATCTTCCTTTAATTTTAGATCCGTCACATATTGCAGGACGTAGAGACATTATTTTTGATCTTTGCCAGACTGCTTTAGACCTGAATTACGACGGACTTATGGTTGAGACCCACCACACTCCCGATGATGCCTGGAGTGACGCTGCACAGCAAATCACCCCCGCAACACTTGTTCAGATTATGAAAGATTTGAAAATTAGAAAAGAGGTTTCAGAAAGTGAAGAATTTCAGAATAAATTAAGCACTTTAAGAGCTAAAATTGATGTAGCCGATAATCAATTGATCGAGCTGCTTTCAAAAAGGATGAAAATTTCTGATGAAATTGGCCAGGTGAAAAAAGCACAGAACGTTTCGGTTTTACAAACCAAAAGATGGAATGAAATTCTTGGGAATATGGTTTTGGAAGGAGAGCAACACGGATTAAGTGAAGAATTTATTCTGCGTTTATTTAAAGCGGTTCACCAGGAATCTATTAACCACCAGGAGAAAATTATGAAAGCTTAAGAATCTTGTTTTCCATGATTTTTGGTTTAAAGGCAAGTAGTGAATGTTGCATTTGCTATTTTAGCAAAGTGGTTGTTTGAAAAAATTAAAGGACGTCATCCTGTCCCGAGACTTCGGGATTGTTTCCGTCAAGCTGAACTTGTTTCAGCTTCTAATAGGTTAACAACTTAGATCCTGAAACGAGTTCAGGATGACGGTTTAAGAAAACTTTCAAACAGCCACTTAAAAATCATAATGTGAATGAAAGGAACCGTTTATAAATCTACCGGAAGCTGGTATCAGGTGAAAAGTGAAGCGGGAACGTTTTATGACTGCCGAATTAAAGGAAAATTCAGGATTAAAGGTATTAAAAGTACCAATCCTGTGGCCGTTGGCGATAAGGTAGAATTTGATATTGAAGATAAGGAAGGTGCAGAGCAAGGAGTGATCAAAAAGATTGAAAAGCGGGAGAATTATATTATTCGAAAATCGGTTAATCTTTCTAAGCAAACCCATATCATTGCCTCCAATATAGACCAGGTTTTTTTACTGGTTACGCTTAATAATCCTCCTACACTTACCACTTTTATAGATCGTTTTTTAGTTACTGCGGAAGCTTACCACGTAAAAGCGGTTTTGCTTTTCAATAAAGTTGATAGCTATAATGAAGATGAATTGGTAGAGGTGAAATACCTGGCGGCCATGTATAGAAATGCAGGTTACGATTGTATAGGAATTTCAGCCACTACCGGAAAAAATGTAGATAAAGTTAAGGAGATGATGCTGGGTAAAACCAGTATGTTTGCCGGCCATAGCGGTACTGGAAAATCAACTTTAATTAATGCCATAGAACCCGGTTTAAATTTAAAAACTTCCCGGATTTCTGAACAGCATAAACAGGGGCAGCATACTACTACTTTTGCTGAAATGTTTGACCTTTCTTTTGATGCAAGAATTATTGATACCCCGGGAATTAAAGGTTTTGGGGTGGTAGAAATTGAGCGTGAAGAATTGGGTGACTATTTTCCTGAATTTTTCAGAATAAAACAAGATTGTAAATTTCATAATTGTTTACACCTGGAGGAACCAAAATGCGCTGTAAAAGACGCCCTGGAAGAAGGTGAAATTGCCTGGAGCCGTTATAAAAGTTATTTACAGATTTTGGAAGGAGAAGAAGACAATTACAGAACAGATATTTATCCAAAGAAATGAGAGTAGTTTTACAGCGGGTTTCTAAAGCCTCCGTGCAAATAAACCACGAAATTAATGCGGTAATGCGCACCGGTTTATTGATTTTATTAGGAATAGAAAATGAAGACTCGCAGGAAGATATTGACTGGCTTTGCAATAAAATAGTGAAAATGCGCATTTTTAGCGATGATAATAACGCGATGAATCTGTCTTTGTTAGATGTTGACGGCGATGCCATTGTAGTAAGTCAGTTTACCTTACATGCTTCTACCAAAAAAGGGAACAGACCCAGTTTTATAAAAGCGGCCAAACCTGATGTTGCGGTTCCACTCTATGAAAAATTTATTGAAAAATTTGAAGAAACTTTAGGAAAACCAGTGGGAACCGGAGAATTTGGTGCAGATATGAAGGTGGAACTAATTAATGATGGGCCAGTGACAATAATTGTAGATTCTAAACAAAGGGAATAAAAATGAACATAGAAAACGCGCAAAAAGCGGTAGACGATTGGATAAATGAACACGGAGTTCGGTATTTTAACGAGCTTACCAATATGGCGCAACTTACCGAAGAAGTAGGTGAAGTTGCCCGAATTATTGCACGCCGTTATGGTGAGCAAAGTGAAAAAGAATCTGATAAAGATAAAGATTTAGGAGAAGAGCTGGCAGATGTAATTTTTGTAGTGCTTTGTCTTGCCAATCAAACCGGGGTTGATCTCCAGGAAGCTTTTGATAAAAAACTGGATTTAAAAACTAAAAGAGATCACGACAGGCATCATAACAACGAAAAGTTAAAATAATGAAATTCAAAGAGATGATTTCGCAAAAAGCCTTCTGGAAATCGGTTTTATTCCTCGGCCTGGGCTTTCTAATTGTGTATGATATTGTAAGTATGCTGTTTGAATACGGCGGATTTCATTTTGAAGCCTATTTCACTGAACGTACAGAAGATGGGAAGTTATTTCGCTTTATTGTGGGCCAATTTCTTGCAGCTTTTGTTTATGGATTCATCATTTCGTTTGGGCAATTCAGGGCAAAAAGAAAGAAGGATGCTGAAAATTAATATAAGCAATTAATGAACTTAGAAATTTCAAATACAAAGAAGCACCTTAGCGGCACTATAAAAGTTACCGGTTCTAAAAGTGAATCTAACCGTTTACTAATTTTACAGGCTTTATATCCAAACTTAAAGATTAGTAATCTTTCTAATAGTGACGATACCCATTATTTGCGAAAAGCTTTAAAATCTGAAGATGAATTAGTTGACATTCATCACGCGGGTACGGCAATGAGATTTCTAACCGCTTATTTTTCAAGTCTGGAAGGTAGGGAAGTAGTTTTAACCGGAAGTAAAAGAATGACCGAGCGCCCTGTTAAACTCCTCGTAGATGCACTAAAACAAATGGGAGCCGATATTTCTTATGAAAACAACGATGGCTACCCTCCAATTAGGATTAAAGGAAAAAAACTTACCGCAAATCGTGTTTCTTTACAGGCTAATATTAGTAGTCAGTATATTTCGGCCTTAATGCTTATTGCACCTTCACTTCCCAACGGTCTCGAAATAAATTTGGAAGGTGAAATTACTTCTAGCCCTTATATTAAAATGACATTAGAAATCTTGCAACGTGCAGGAATTAAAGGGGTTTTTCAAGGAAAAACGATTAAAATTGAACCTATTCAGGATGTAGAAAAGCAGACTCTGGCTGTTGAATCAGATTGGAGTTCAGCTTCATATTATTATAGTTTAGCTGCGATTAGCGATTCTGCCGATTTAAAATTAAGCACTTATAGAAAAACCAGTTTACAGGGAGATTCCTGCCTGGCTAAAATTTATAAGCAATTTGGTGTAACCACCAGGTTTGAAAATGATCATATTATTTTAGAAAAACGTCCTGGTACTAAACCAAAACATATTGAAGAAAACCTTCAAAATTCGCCAGATATCGCCCAAACAATTGCAGTAACCTGTTTGGCCTTAAATGTACCCTGCCACCTTACCGGTTTACATACACTAAAAATTAAAGAAACCGATAGGCTGGTAGCTCTAAAAACCGAAATTGAAAAATTTGGCAGTCAGGTAAAAGTGACCAACAACAGTTTAGAACTTCTTCCGAAGCAAAATTTCTCTCAAAATGTTTCAGTAGGTACCTATAACGATCATCGTATGGCAATGGCTTTTGCGCCTTTAGGGCTTAAAATTCCTTTTGAAATTGAAGATGCTGAAGTGGTTTCAAAATCCTATCCCGGGTTTTGGGAAGATTTTGAAAAACTCGGTTTTAAGATTGAAAAAACTTCAATTTAAAAGCTTTTTTTAAATAAACCGTTAATTACTTGACAACCCCTATCTTGAGATTGTATATTTGCCGCTTCTAAAAATGCAATTATGGGAATGAAACTTTCACACTTCAATTTTGAACTTCCGGATGAACTTCTGGCAGAGTACCCTTCAGAAAACAGGGACGAAGCCAGGCTAATGGTTCTAAACAGGAAAGAACAAACAATTGAACATAAACAATTTAAAGATATTCTAGATTATTTCGAGCCTGAAGATGTTATGGTATTGAACAATACCAAAGTATTTCCGGCACGTTTATATGGTAATAAAGAAAAAACCGGTGCGAGAATCGAAGTTTTTCTTTTAAGGGAATTAAATCCTGAAACCAAACTTTGGGATGTTCTTGTAGATCCTGCGAGAAAAATTAGAATCGGGAATAAACTTTATTTTGGAGATGACGAAAGTTTAGTTGCTGAGGTTATAGACAACACTACTTCCCGTGGAAGAACACTTCGTTTTCTTTACGATGGTTCTTACGAAGATTTCAGAAAAAAATTAAAGGAATTGGGAGAAACTCCACTTCCAAAATATATTAAGCGTAATGTTGAACCTGAAGATCAGGAGCGTTACCAAACTATCTATGCAAAAGAAGAAGGGGCTGTAGCAGCACCAACTGCCGGGCTTCATTTTTCTAAACACCTTTTAAAGCGTTTGGAAATTAAAGGAGTAGATTTTGCTGAAGTTACATTACACGTAGGTTTGGGAACGTTTAGTCCGGTTGAGGTAGAAGATCTTAGCAAACATAAAATGGATAGTGAAGAAGCTTTTATTGAAAAGAAAGCTACACAAACCATTAACAAAGCAAAACTGGAAAACAGGCGGGTTTGTGCTGTGGGTACTACGGTAATGCGTGTTCTGGAAAGCTCGGTTTCTTCAAACCATACTTTGAATGAGTTTGGTGGATGGACCAATAAATTTATCTTTCCTCCTTACGATTTTAGTATAGCGAACTGTATGATTACTAATTTCCATACTCCAAAATCTACGCTGCTTATGATGATCTCGGCTTTTGCCGGTCACGATTTTATGAAGCGAGCTTACGAAGAGGCGGTAAAAGAGAAATACCGTTTCTATACTTATGGAGACGCCATGTTGATTATCTAGTTTTTAATTTGATATAATCTTAAGCCACGAATTCATTAATATTAGTGAATTCGTGGCTCTTTTATTTTTTAGAAAAAAGGATATTTTTCGTGTACGTCTTTAAGTAGTTTTTTAACTTCAAATTTTTCTTATCATCACCATTTAAAACACTTAGCTTCAGCTTAACTTAAAAATCCTTTAATTCTTAGTACTTTTGCAGCGTGAAAAACAAGAAGAAAGACATACGGGCACTTACCAAAGCACAACTGCAGGAATTTTTTGTAGCCAATGGCGATAAATCTTTCCGCGGAAGCCAGGTATATGAATGGCTTTGGAATAAAGGTGCGCACAGTTTTGAGGCGATGACCAATATCTCTAAGGCTACCCGCGAAATGCTGGACGAGAATTTTGTGATTAATCATATTCGTGTAGATCAAATGCAGCGCAGCAGTGACGGTACCATTAAAAATGCCGTAAAATTACACGATCAACTTACGGTAGAATCGGTTTTAATTCCTACAGCTAACCGAACCACGGCCTGCGTTTCTTCGCAAGTAGGCTGCAGCTTAGATTGCCAGTTTTGTGCTACCGCAAAGTTAAAAAGAATGCGAAACCTTAATCCTGATGAAATTTACGATCAGGTGGTTGCTATAGATAATGAAAGTCGTTTGTATTTTGACAGGCCGCTGAGCAATATTGTTTTTATGGGAATGGGTGAGCCGCTTATGAACTACAATAATGTAATGAAGGCGGTAGAAAAGATCACTTCCCCCGAAGGTTTAGGAATGTCCCCAAAGCGAATTACTATTTCTACCTCGGGCGTTCCAAAAATGATTAAAAAACTGGCTGACGATGAAGCGAAGATTAAGCTCGCTGTTTCCCTTCACTCTGCTATAGATGAAGTGCGAACCCAAATAATGCCTTTTAATGAAACCTTTCCTTTAAAAGATCTTCGGGAAGCTTTAGAATATTGGTATTCTAAAACTAAAAGCCGAATTACTTACGAATACATTGTTTGGAAAGATATTAACGACACTCGAAAAGATGCCGAAGCCTTGCTGCGCTTCTGTCAATATGTGCCGTGCAAGGTGAATTTAATTGAATACAATCCTATAGACGATGGTAATTTTCAACAGGCTTCTTCCCGGGCTACAGATATGTACCAGCAAATTCTAGAAAGCAATGGGATTACGGTAACTGTAAGGCGCTCCCGCGGAAAAGATATAGATGCTGCCTGTGGTCAATTAGCTAATAAATCGGCTTAATTTACGCTTTAAAATTACTTAATCTTTGAAAGAAAAACCACTGATGAATATTCTCTATAAATAATTATCTTTGGTGGCTTAATGAAAGTAATTTCCCAAATAAAACTTCCGGTTGAGAAAGAGATGGAGCTTTTTGAAAAAAAGTTCCTGGAATCAATGTCCTCCAAAGTTGCACTGCTCAATAGGATAACGCATTATATTGTTAACCGCAAAGGAAAGCAGATGCGACCTATGTTTGTTTTCCTGGTTGCCAAAATGGTTTCGGACGGGAGCGTGAACGAGCGTACTTATCGCGGTGCATCGGTAATAGAGCTTATTCATACCGCTACTTTGGTTCACGATGATGTGGTAGACGATTCTAATCGCCGCCGTGGATTCTTCAGCATAAATGCATTATGGAAGAACAAGATTGCCGTTTTAGTAGGCGATTATTTACTTTCTAAAGGTTTACTACTTTCTATAGATAATAATGATTTTGACCTGCTTAAAATTATTTCAGTCGCGGTTCGGGAAATGAGTGAAGGTGAATTGCTTCAAATAGAAAAAGCCAGGCGTTTAGATATTACTGAAGCTGTTTATTACGATATTATTCGACAAAAAACCGCTACTCTTATTGCTGCTTGTTGCAGTTTGGGAGCGGCCTCGGTGAAACCAGATTCTGATGCGATTGCTAAAATGAGACGATTTGGCGAATTAATAGGGATGGCATTTCAGATTAAAGATGACCTTTTTGATTATGGCGATGAGCAAATTGGTAAACCCACAGGAATTGATATTAAAGAACAAAAAATGACTTTGCCTTTAATTTACGCCCTTAATAATTCGACTAAAAAAGAGAAGGATTGGGTGATTAATTCGGTTAAAAATCGCAATAAAGATAAGAAGCGGGTAAAAGAAGTAATCCAGTTTGTAAAAGACAAAAACGGTCTTGATTACGCAGTAAAGCGTATGGAAGAATTTCAACGGGAAGCTTTATTAATCCTGGAAGATTACCCGTCATCACCTTATCGCGAATCGCTGGAACTCATGGTAAATTACGTGATAGAGCGTAAAAAATAAGGCTGTTCGTTAGGTTTAATGAAGTAACGAAACAGCCTTAAATAGTTCTTAGAGAAATTATAGATTAGTTATCGTCTTCGTGAATTTCTTCATCTATTTCTCTTTCTACTTTTTCTGCACCTTCTTCAACTTTTTTGGCGCCTTCTTTCACTTTTTCTCCGGCTTTATTCACATTGTCTTCAATGTCTTTGCCTATTGCTTCTACGGCATCTTCTGTTTTTTCCTGGGTAGTTTCACGGCAGGAATATAAACTAAGCGTAAAAATGCTAATTAATAATAAAACTAACTTTTTCATTGAAATTTGATTTTGGTTTAAACTAAAAAAAGCCACTTTCTATTACAAAAGTGGCTTTAGAATTTCTTAGAAAGAAACGATTACATGTTATCGTCTTCGTTCATTTCTTCTTCCATTTCTTGCTCAGCTTCATTAGCTTCAGCTTCTATTTCGTTACCAGCTTCTTCCATCTCGTTTCCTGCTTCATCAGCAGCGTTTTCGATGTCTTCACCAGCAGACTCTATAGCGTCTTCTGTGTTTTCTTCAGTAGTTTCTCTACAAGAGTAGATAGAAAGTGACATTGTTGCAACAGCAAAAAGTAAAAATAATTTTTTCATTTTAGAATATGTTAATTAGTTGAAGGAACAAATTTAAACTATTTTTTAATTGTGCAAGGGATTCTTTTCAATCAAATATTTCCAATATCTTTTGGGGACGTGTTGGTGATGAAGCCTAATGTTTATGCGGGATTTGATGGTAGTGGCTTCAAAATAATTCTTCCATAATTTCTGAAAATCCTGTTCGTGGGAATCAAAGAAATAATCATTTTCTTCTGAAGAACCCGAATTTTTAGCAAAATCAATATTGATAATATTGGTGGTAGTTAGATTATAATAGAGACCGAATTTACGTTTCAAGTCATAAATTATCCATTCCTGGTCGCTATAGCGGGAGGTAAAATGATGCTTTATAACCGGAAGCACATTAAAATCGGGTTCAATCGTTGCAAAATAGATACTGTCTTTTGTAAGTTGAAATCTTACAAAAGCTTCCATACGGTGTTTTTCCCGACTTACCTTTTTAGCCGTTTGCGCAATTTTAAGCACGTGCGAATTGGCGAAATCCCCGTCTATACTCTCTTTACGCTGAAATGTATGCTGAAAATATTTTAAAATTTCTAATTCAATTCCCGGTTCTTCACTTAAATAAGCGAAATATATGTTTTTTACACCGCGAGCTGTTGCAATTTTTTTAAAAGCATTCCAAACCCTTTCAGCCTTTGGTTTTTCAGTTATTACTTCAAGGTGGTTGCTAAATAATTCTTCACTGGGTATCCCGGGAGGATGTATTGCCACTACCTGCAATTTTTCCTCATAATTAAGGAATATGCAGGTAAGTAATCCATTCAAACTACCATCGTAACTTAATGAAGTTGTAGAATTCATTTAAAATAAACTTAACTGGCTGCTATATTCTTTCCTGAATTTCCCAACCGAATTTCGAAGAATAAGCGATTTGATTTTTGCTGAACCCAGATCTTTTGTTTCCCAACCGCGGGAATCACAAATTATAAAATATTTCGCCCGGTTAAGGGCAACGCCAATTGCCTTTAAATGATCATAGTTCAATTTTCGGTATTTTCTTGCGTTTAAAATCTTGCTTACCGATTTTAAACCAACTCCTGGAATTCTCAACAAAGTTTCTTTTTCAGCCCGATTAATATCTACGGGGAAATGCTGCGGATTTCTTAAAGCCCAGCTTAATTTTGGATCTACTTCTACATCTAAATTTGGAAACTGCGGGTTTAATAATTCGTTTACTTCAAACCCGTAAAAACGCATTAGCCAATCGGTTTGATAGAGCCGATTTTCCCTAAGCATTGGTACTTGCGAGCCAAGCGAAGGTAACCGCGGATCGTTTCTAATTGGCACATAACCGGAATAATAGACCCGCTTCATATTATAATTCTTATAATAATGATTTGCCGAAAGCATAATCTCCCGGTCACTTTCTCCCGTGGCTCCCACAATCATTTGTGTGCTCTGGCCGGCCGGGGCATATTTTGGTGTGCTTTTAATTAATTTTTTCTCAGAATTATATTGAATAATTTCATTCTTCACCTTTTCCATAGGTTTTATAAAATCGGCGTGATCTTTTTCGGGAGCAAGTTTTTTTAATCCCGACACTGTTGGAATTTCAATATTTACACTTAACCTATCAGCGTAAAGTCCGGCTTCGTGCATAAGCTCGTCGCTGGCTCCAGGAATTGATTTTAAATGAATATAGCCGTTAAAATTTTCTTCCAGTCGAAGTTTTTTTGCCACCTGGATTAGACGTTCCATCGTAAAATCGGCATCTTTAAAAATTCCTGAACTAAGAAATAATCCTTCAATATAATTACGCCTGTAAAAATTGATGGTGAGATCTACCACTTCCTGAACTTTAAAAGCTGCTCGTTTAATATCGTTACTGCGGCGGGTTACACAATAAGCGCAATCAAAAATACAATGATTGGTAAGCAAAATTTTAAGCAGAGACACGCAACGACCATCTTCGGTATAGGAATGGCAAATCCCCATTCCGTCAGAATTTCCAAGGCCTTTATTTTTATTTGAGCGCTTACTGCCACTACTGGAACAGGAAACATCGTATTTTGCAGCATCAGCCAGAATTTCCAGTTTTTCCTTAATTCGGTCGAACATCATACTATTCGAAGTTTGAGTCAAAAATAGGAAAAAATCCGATAAATTGGAATAAATACTAATTTTTAAAATCCGGATAATTTTCAGGATCTTCCCCCGCCAGTTTCGCGAAATTACGATAAGCCCGTTCTACCTGTTCTTCTGGAGTTGTATTAAATTCTTCCTCGGTAACATTATATTTTTGCTGAAGGGAATCCAGGCTTTGGTGCATTTCTTCCCTAACTTCGGCATAATCTGGATGGTTATATAGGTTGGTCATTTCTGTTGGATCTTCTTTGAGGTCGTATAATTCCCATTCATCTATATCATCATAAAAATGTATTAATTTAAAGCGATTGGTTCTAATACCGTAGTGTCTTTTCACCATATGAAAGGCCGGGAAATCGTAATAATGATAATAAATTGCATTCCTAAAATCTTTATCTGAAACTGAATTATTCATTAAAGTGCGTAAAGATTTTCCCTGCATATCTTGGGGAATTTCTGCATTCGCAAAATCGAGAAAAGTTGGCGCAAAATCCAGGTTTTGCGTTAGCGCATTTATTTCGCTTCCTGCTTCAATTTCGCCTGGAAGTTGCATTAACATAGGCATCGCCAAAGATTCTTCGTACATAAACCGCTTGTCAAAAAATCCTTTTTCACCTAAATAAAAGCCCTGGTCTGTGGTATAAACAATTAGGGTATTTTCATCTAAACCCGATTCTTCAAGATAATCTAAGATTTCCCCAACCCCTTCGTCTACCGAAGCAACAGTGGCAAGATAATCTCTTAAATAAAGCTGGCCTTTCCATTTTGCTAATTCTTTCCCGGTCAAATTAGCTTCGTGAAAAGCATCATTTTTAGGTCGGTAAGCTGCATTCCAGGTATCGCGTTGTTCTTTCGTCATTCTGCCAAAATCTGTTTTCCAGGGATTATGCCTTAAAGAATCGCTACCTTTCTCTACACTCATTTTTAGATCGTGACCTTCGTACATATCTTCATAAATGGTTTGCAGCTGTTGTTGTGCGGCTACCTGGCCCTTGTGATCTGAAAAATAACTATCGGGTAAAGGGAATTCAATAGAATCATATTTATTTAAATGCCTTAAAGCAGGCATCCAGTTTCTGTGGGGAGCCTTATGTTGCACCATAAGCATAAAGGGTTTGTCTTTTGCACGGTTATTTTTTAACCAGTCCAGGCCCATTTCGGTAATAATATCGGTAGCATAACCTTCAATCCTGGTCGTATCTTTTCCTTTAATGAAATCTGGATTATAATAATTTCCCTGATCTACAAGTATATTCCAGTGGTCAAAACCTTCAGGTAAACCATGAAGATGCCATTTTCCTACCAGGGCGGTTTGATAGCCCACTTCTTTTAGGAATTTTGGTAGGGTAGGTTGGGAACCATCAAACACTTCCCCATTCATTCTAAATCCGTTTTCGTGGCTATGTTTTCCTGTTAAGATTACAGCGCGGCTGGGCCCGCAAATGGAATTAGTGCAAAAGTTATTATTAAATTTTACGCCATTTTGGGCAATTCTATCAATATTAGGCGTAGGAGCTAATTTACTAACGGGATGACCGTATGCACTAATCGCCTGTGCAGCATGATCATCGGTCATTATAAAAACTATATTGGGTCGTTTTGTTTCAAATTTTTTGTCTTCTTCTTTTTCTGAATTATTGTTCTTACAGGAAATCAAAGAAATACTTAGTAGAAAAAAGCTTAAAAATTGAAGAGAAATTTTGTTAGAAAACATAAAGGAAGATTTTGGTGAGTAAGAACTAATGTACAAAAAGTATGTAATTTTGTTTTAAATTAGACCTATACAAGAACTGCTCAATTGGATTTTATGAAGTTTTTTCAACTGAAAATATTATTTATTTTATTATTTGGTTTTCAGTGCTATAGCTTGCTTTCACAACAGCTTACGCCTCCCATACATAATTATTCTTCTACAACGTATGAAGCGGCCAGCCAGAACTGGGATATTGATGTAGACGAAGAAGGTGTGATTTACGCGGCGAATAATCAGGGCCTACTAAGTTTTGATGGTCAAACCTGGGAATTGTCTTCTTTGCCCAATGGTAGTATTATTCGTTCGGTTTTTGTTTATGAGGATAAAATCTTTACGGGATCTTATAAGGAATTTGGATATTGGAAGAAGGATGATACGGGAGAATTGTTCTATACTTCCCTTATCCCAAAGCTTGGAAAATACGCAATGCAAAGTGAAGAATTTTGGGAAATCCTGGAGTTTAACGGTGATATCTATTTTCGATCTTTTGGAGCAATTTATAAATATGATTATAAGACTATAAAACCTATTCAGAATATTGTAAGTAATAAGATGTTGGTTTATAGAGATAAGCTCCTGTTCGCGGTGAGAAAGAATGGGATACATTTTTTAGATGAGAATAACGAATTACAAAAGCTTCCAAATCAGGAAATTTTAAATGATGAAGTAATCGTAGATATGGCAATCCAGGGAGAAAACCTCATTATTGGAACCAGGGAGAAGCTATTTAAGTATAAAGCCACTGGCTGCAAATTGTTGAAGGATACTAAATTGATGAATGAGTTGGAAAGTTCTGAACTTAATCACATCATGACCTTAGATAACCAAAGAATACTTTTAGGTACTGTTAAGAACGGAATAATAAACTATGATGAAGCAACTCAATCTTACACTATTTTTAACCGAAATAGCGGACTTCAGAATAATACCGTCCTGGGCTTTGTAGAGAAACATGGTAATATTTGGTTAGGCCTGGATAACGGAATAGACCGGATAGAAATTGACTCTCCAGTAGAGTTTTACACCGATGATACCGGCGAATTAGGAGCAGTTTATGATCTTGTTTTTTATAATGATAAAATGTTCCTGGCCAGTAATACCGGCGTTTATACTTTTAATAATAATCAGCTTGAAATTATTAAAGGTGCAGAGGGCCATACCTGGAACCTCGAGATCCTGAACGATACATTATATGTAAACCATAATACGGGCACTTATTACTTAATTCAGGATAGACTGATGCCTGTAGAAACTTCTACAGGAAGTTTTAAAATTAGTGCGGTACCCTACAGCAGAAATGAATATTTAATTAGCAGTTATACCGGAATTCGAAATTTTAGCAGAAAAGATGACAGCATCTATAATCTTGACAGTTTAAATTTCCCGGTTAAAAATGTTGTTTTTGAAAATGAAACCAGCCTTTGGGCAGCACACCCTTACGAAGGTCTTTACAGGGTAGGATTAAAAAATAACTTCAAGGAAACTCAGTTTATAGATAAAATCAAAATCCCCGACTGCGGCAACAGTATTAATACAAATGTTTTTGTAATTAATAATCAAATAGCTGTTTTTAATGGCGACCAATGGTTTAAATACAATTCTTTTAAAGATTCATTATTTGTTTTTGAAGAATTACAGGCTTTTAGAAAACATAAAATGTTACTGAAAGATGAAGGTTCATATTGGTTTAGCCATACCGAAAACAATTCGCTTAAATTAACCAATTTTGATGATGAAAATATTGTAATTGCTCCCGGAAACCTCAATAACAGGCTGGTAAAGAATTATGAGGAAATATTAAAAAATGGAGATTCGCTCTACTATATTGCCTTAAATGATGGTTTCGCAAGATTAGACCTGGCCAGATATGTAAAAAATTTAGATGATGTTCATATTAGCACGCCTACAGTAAAGGGTTTTCTTAATATTAATGGCCGCCATTCTCTGGAAAATAATATTGAGATTCCTTATAAAAGTTCAAGGGACCTAAATATATATACTTCTTTTCCGGTTTCTGAAGCTATGGGATTACGGTATCGTTTAAGGGGAGAAGATACGCTAAGCGGGGAAGTTAAAAATGGAGTGATAAATCTGCAGAACCTTAATCATGGCGATTATGAGTTACAACTTCTGGCCGTAGGTCCGCAAGCTAAAATAGCAAAAAAGAACAGTTTTAATTTTAGTATTCAGCCCCCGTGGTATCTATCTAACTTAATGAAACTGGTTTATATGCTTATTATTCTTTCTTTGGTGGTTTTGGTGTATTGGTATAACCAGCTGAAACTTAGAAAACACCAACGAGTTTTAGAAGAAAAATTTGAAAAGGAACACCAGGAACGTCTCAATAATCTTGAAAAAGAAAGATTAAAGAATCAAATAAACTTAAAAAGAAAAGAGTTGGCTAATACTACTATGGTGGCGGCAAAGAAAAATGAAATGTTGATGGAAATTCAAAATGAATTGAATAAAGATAAAAGTAATTTTCCCAATCAATTTAAAATGAAGCATATATTAAATAAGATAAACCGTGCTATTAAAAATAAGGATGAATGGCAGGTATTTGAAACTAATTTTAATGAATTGCACCAGGATTTTTTTAAAGATATTCTGGATAGTTACCCTCATCTTACTAGCAAAGATTTAAAGCTTTGCTCTTATCTTAAAATGAACCTTACTTCAAAAGAAATTGCCCCATTAATGGGTATTTCTGTGCGCGGTGTAGAAGTACATCGTTATCGCCTTCGAAAGAAAATGGATCTGGATAAAAAGGAGAATTTGACAAATTTTCTGATTAAAAATTTCTAAGTTCTCAAATTAAGCCTATTTAATTAACATAAAATAACTACGTCATTACTACATCAGCCCTTTAAGTCTTTGTTAAATAATTACTTCAAATAGTTAGTAAAAAACTGTTAATCAGTAATTTAAAGGCTTAATTTTTTTGATGTAGCAGTAGTGTACTATATCGTTTGCGTGAACACTAAGCTTGGTTGTATCTTTCTGTTAAAATTCAGTAAAAATTCAACCGTATGAAATTAAAATTATTTGCCTTTTGTATGGTCATATTTTCCAGTTTTGGATTTGCACAGGAAACCAAATCTATTACCGGAATAATAACTGACCAGAATGATATGCCTTTACCGGGAGCCGAAGTAAAGGTTATTGACAAAGAGATTTTTGATGTAACCGACTTTGATGGGAATTTTAGTCTCGACAATGTTGAAGTTGGTGATGCCGTAAGAGTAACCTTCCTTGGTTTTATGCCGCAGGAATTTACGGTGGGAGAAAATAATCAATACAACATAGCATTGGAAGAAGATACCGATCAACTTGATGAAGTTGTGGTTGTTGGTTATGGTAGACAACGTAAACAAGATCTAACCGGTGCCATTAGCCAGGTCTCTTCGCAGGAAATTATGAAACAACCTGCTTCTACTGCTACTCAGGCCTTGCAAGGTAAAGTTGCCGGTGTAAACATAATAAATAGTGATGCACCTGGTTCCACACCCACTGTAGCAATTAGGGGGTTAGGAACCGCACTTGGAGGACGTGATCCTCTATATGTAGTAGATGGTGTTCCAGTTAATGACATTCAAAATATTAGTCCTTCTAATATTGAATCCATGGATTTCCTTAAAGATGCCTCTTCTGCGGCTATTTATGGTGTAAGAGCGGCTAACGGGGTGGTAATCGTTACTACTAAACAGGGTGAGTCTGGTAAGCCTAAAATGAATATTAGAAGTTTTTATGGTGTAAAGCCTATATTAAATGAAGTAGACATGGCAAATGCCAGCCAGTACATTACTTATTTTAATGAGGAAAATGCTGCAATTGGCGGGGATCAATTAAATCAAACCCAACAATATAATACCGATTGGTATGATGAAATTGTTCAAACAGGTTTTGTAAATAATACTGTTTTTGATATTAATGGTGGAGGAGACAATATTAATTATTTTTTCAGTTATGATTATTACGAAGAAGGCGGATTATTGGAAGATCAGAAATTTAGGAGATCTACAATCACCAGTAATAATACTTTTGATCTTTTTGATGATCGTCTCAAGATTATTCAAAACTTAAATGTTTCTATTAGGGATGAAAATCGTAAACCCTTTGGTGCCTTCAATACGGCTTACCGTCAATCTCCTTTAGTTCCTGTTTTTTACCCCAATGGAAGATACGGGGGATCATATTACAACAGAACAACTGGGGAAGCTACATATATTGCGGGACCTGATGAAAGTATTGGCAACTTAACCAGTCACGGAAACCCGGTTTCTGCCGTAGACTTTGAAAATCAAATTTTCAACGCTGTCAGATTACAGGGTAGCGTAACTGCAGAGCTAAGTATTACTGATGATCTTACCTTCACCTCTCGATTTGGTGCAAGAAAGGAATTTACCAGTGGTAGAACATACAATCCTATTCAGCAGCGTTGGTTAAATAGTGACCCTACTCGAACCGTAGAGCAATTTGAGAATTTAAAAGCTCAAAACCCTGAACAATTGCAATATGCTTATAATCAGTTGTCCTTTGAATCCAGTGAGAACTACAAATACAACTGGGATAATTTTATAAACTATAATACCAATTTCGGTGACCATAACCTTGATGTTACTTTAGGTGGATCTAAAGAACAAATTGGAATTGGTATGAGAGACGATTATCAAACCTGGGATGTTCCCGAACAGGAACAATATTGGAGCTTAAAACATGCCAGTGACCAATATGATAAACAGGTTAATCAAACCTATTTAACCCCTACAAATTTCTTGTCTTACTTCGGAAGGGTTCAGTATAACTTTAATAGCAAGTATTATTTTACCGGTACTTTGCGTCGTGATGGGTCCAGCACCTTTCAAAATAATGCTAATTACTGGGGAACATTTCCAGCATTGGGTGTAGGTTGGACTTTGACCGAAGAAGAATTTCTGGCAGATAATGAAAGCATAAACTTTTTGAAATTAAGAGGTTCCTGGGGGGAATTAGGAAATGCTAATGTACCTATAAATACTACTCAAATCCTTACCGAACCAAACAGCGGTAACCAAAACTATGTATTTGGTCCCGGTCAGGATCTTATCTTTGGAGCATATATAGGTTCTCCGGCTCAAAACCTTAGCTGGGAAGTAGTTAGTGAATATAGTGCAGGTCTAGACTATGAATTATTTGATTATAAATTAACAGGTAGTTTCGATTATTATATTCGAACCACGGAAAACACCATTCTTCAGGTTCAACCTTTACTGAACTCTACATTCTCTACAGATTTTTACGATCACGGAGCAGAGGTAGTTAACGAAGGTTTTGAATTGGCTATAAACTGGAGTGATGAGTTTTCAGATGATTTTAGCTATAATATTGGAACTAATTTTTCTTTTAATGAAAATACAGTTAAAAATGTTCAACAAAACTATGAAGGACAGCTAGGTGGGAGTCTTGGGAATGGTCAAATTACAAAACGTCTTGCCGAGGGTCAACCCTTAGGCGCCTGGTGGTTATTTGAAACCGAAGGTGTATGGCAAACACAGCAAGAGATAGATAATAATGCCGCTATTGGAGGAGCAAGACCCGGCCACCTAAGATATACGGATCAGAATAACGATGGTGTCATAGATGATCGTGACAAGATTTATCACGGTTCATACATTCCAAAATATAATTATGGTGTTAATATTGGACTTAACTATAGAAATTGGGACTTCAGTTTAGATGGTTATGGCGTAGGAGGCAATAAAGTCTATAATGCATTACTGAACACCAGAATTGGAGGCGAGAATGTGCCGGTAGACGTTTTTAATGAGAGATGGACCGGACCTGGAACTTCTAATACAAATCCGGGAGCCGATCGTGATGCCAGATCTTCTGATTACTATTTGGAAGATGGAGATTTCTTCAGGATAAATAATATTACTTTGGGATATACATTGCCAGAGATGACGGAGTTTATTTCTCAAGCGCGAGTTTATGTGTCTGCCCAAAACCCGTTTATATTCACAAAGTATTCAGGTTTTACTCCAGAAATATCAGGTTACGATCCAAATGATACCAATGCACAAGGTCCTTACAGAACCACAGGTGTGGAACTTTCAGCATATCCATTAACCAGCACATTCCTGCTTGGAGTTAATATTCAATTATAAAATTTTAAATATATACTGTATGAAACGAATATATAAAATAGCAGTTTTCACATTTACATCCCTATTTATTTTAGGGTGTAGTGAAGATTTTCTGGAAGTAGACTCCAGGGAAAATATAGAGGCAGAGGACAGGGATGAAAACTTTTCTCCGGAAGATTTTGTAACCGGAGTCTATGGTCAGTTTACCGATTTTAATTATGCCTTTTCTTATTTAGGAATTACTGAAATTATTTCAGATAATGCCGATAAAGGTAGTGCGCCTACCGATACAGGAACGGACAAGCATTTGCTAGACGATTTGGAATTTACAAGTACTGCACCATCGGTTTCCAATATGTGGGAGCATTGGTATAAAACCATTGGCCGGGCCAATTATGCTATAGCTTATGCTGAAGAAGAAGGTGGGCCAGATACAGGTCGACTCATTGCCGAAGCCAAATTTTTAAGAGCGTATACCTATTTCTTTTTAGTGCGCGGTTTCGGTGGTGTTACTATTCAAGGTGAAGTTGAGTTTGTAGATGGAGAACCTATTATAGATCCAGATGTAGATCTTTCTGCCAGAAACACTCAAGAAGAAGTATATACCTATATTGAGCAAGATTTGATGGATGCTATAAGTGTTTTACCTGCCAAAAGTGAATACCCTCCCCAAGATTTGGGTAGAGCTACACGTGGTGCAGCTCAGGCATTACTCTCAAAGGTTCACTTATACCAGGAAGAATGGAGCGAAGCCTTAGAACAGGCCAACGCTGTCATCTCTTCTGGTGAGTATGGGCTTGAACCAAACTATGAAGATGTCTGGAGAGAATATTCTGAAAATGGAATAGAGTCTATTTTTGAAATTCAGGGTCGTGGAGAACCTATTGTTCACGGTGTTCAGCAATATTCCACCACTCAAGGTGCCAGAGGTACCAGTGGATGGGGATGGGGTTTTAACACACCATCAGAAAGTCTTGTAGATGCATTTGATGCTGAAGGAGATTCTATAAGAAAAGATGCCACTATTATTTTTGCTGGCGAGACATTATGGGATGGTCGTGAAGTTAGTTCTTCCGTAGAAAATCCACGTTATAATGAAAAAGCATATTCGAGTGCAAATGCCGGTGATGGTGATGGTGATAAGAATATTCGCGTTTTGAGATATGCTGAAATTCTTTTAATCAAAGCTGAAGCTGAGGCTCAATTAGGCAACCTGGCAGCTGCTATGGATGCCCTTAATGAAGTTAGAGAGCGAGTAGATCTTGATCCTGTAAGTGGCCTGGGCCAACAGGAATTACTTGAGAAGATATGGAACGAAAGAAGGCTAGAACTTGCCTTTGAGCACGATCGTTGGTTTGATCTTACCCGTACAGGGCAGGCTCCGGAAGCTATGGCTGCACACGGAAAAGATTTTCAGGAGAGACACTATTTATTTCCAATCCCTGAGAATCAAAGAATTCAAACACCAGGTATGGAGCAGAATCCAGGCTGGTAATAGCATTTAATTTTAAAAGTTCCGCAGTCATTTGAGACTCGCGGAACTTTTTCCATCATTTAAATTCATTTTCTTTTGAATATTAAATTTCTATACATACTTATTTTTTCAATTTTTGTAATAAGCTGTAGTTCATCTGGTAACGAAGCTGATGATTTTTCTGATGATGCACCTAAAGAAATTCCAGATGAAGAAAACTCTGAAGAACCCGTTGAAGAATTCCCTTCGCTTACTGACCAAGAGCTACTTGATGAGGTTCAGGAAAAAACTTTTAATTATTTCTGGGAATTTGCTGGTACCAATTCAGGCCTAGCTAAAGAAAGATCAAGTGATAATACTACGATCACCACAGGAGGTTCCGGTTTTGGTCTTGCATCTTTTCCTGCAGCGGTAGAACGGGGCTGGATAAGTAGAACTGATGCTTTACAGCGCTTAGATAAAATACTTACTTATCTTGAAAATATAGAAACCTACCATGGAGCTTTTGCGCATTGGTATCGGGACGATACTGGTGCAACGTTGCCTTTCTCAGCAAATGATGATGGTGGGGATATTGTAGAAACAGCTTTTTTAATTCAAGGCTTGTTAATTAACAGAAGCTATTTTTCCAAAGAAACGGAAATAAAAAACAGGATTACCCATATTTGGGAAGATGTAGAATGGGATTGGTATACTCAAGGCGAAAATGTAATTTATTGGCATTGGTCACCAAATTTTGAATTTGAGAAGAATCTGCAGGTAAAAGGCTGGAATGAGTCGCTTATGGTATACGTACTTGCAGCTTCATCTCCCACCCATCCCGTAGATGCTGATGTGTACCACCAAGGTTGGGCTTCTAATGGAAATATGCAGACGGGCCGAAGTTATTATGGAAATCAGTTGCCTTTAGGTTCAGAACTGGGAGGGCCTTTGTTTTTTGCCCATTATTCATTTATTGGTTTAGACCCCAGAAATCTAAGTGACCAATATGCCGATTATTGGCAACAAAATACCTCGCACAGCTTTATTAATTATGAATATGCGGTGAGCAATCCCAATAATTATGAAGGTTATAGCGAAGATTCCTGGGGTTTAACAGCAAGTACCGGTTACGACGGATACGCTGCTCACAGTCCTACAAATGATAAAGGGATAATTGCACCAACAGCTTCTCTATCCTCTTTCCCTTATACGCCGGATAAATCTATGCGTGCCTTACGTTATTTTTATGAAGATTTAGGAGAAAATCTTTGGGGGGAATATGGCTTTTACGATGCGTTTTCGCAAGAAGTGGGTTGGTTTTCTGATAGCTATCTAGCAATAGATCAGGGTCCCATTGTCGCAATGATAGAAAACTATCGAACTGGTTTACTATGGGATCTTTTTATGCAGGATGAAGAAATTAAAGCTGGATTAGATAAACTGGATTTTAAATACTAATTCTTGAATGTACTTTATATTAATCTCACTGTCCTATCATAGGAGGTTTTTTCAATTCCAGGCATAAAATAATTTTGAACCGAAAATTAAATTATATAAAATGACATCAATTAAATCAACCATCTTTGTTTTAATCCTTTTAATTAGCGTAGGCTGCAAGAATGAGAATAACAAGGAAGCTACAAATAGAAATAAAGAAATTAAGGCTTCTTTAATCTCAGAAGAAGCTTTATTAGATACAGTTCAAAAGCAAAGCCTCAAATATTTTTGGGAGTATGCCGAACCTAATTCAGGAATGGCGCGAGAACGCTATCATCCTGATGGGGAGTATCCGAAAAACGATGCCCACGTGGTAACCACAGGAGGCTCTGGATTCGGACTTATGGCTATAGTTTCCGGAATGGAACGCCAATGGATTCCCCGCGATTCGGCCGTGGCTCGTTTAAACAAAATCGCAGATTTTTTAGATAATGCACCAAGATTTCACGGGGTATGGCCACACTGGTTAAATGGCGAGACAGGTGAGGTCCAGGCCTTCAGCGATAAGGATAATGGTGGAGACCTAGTGGAAACTTCATTTTTGGCGCAGGGCTTTATTGTCGTTCGTGAATATTTAAAAAATGGAAACCAAGATGAACAGGCGGTTGCAGCAAAGTACGATGAGCTTTGGAAAGGTATAGAATGGGAATGGTACACCAACAATAAAAACGGACTTTACTGGCACTGGTCGCCAGATTACCAGTGGGAAATGGACTTTATGATAGAAGGCTATAACGAATGTTTGATCACTTACGTAATGGCTGCTTCTTCTCCAGATCACGCGATTGATGCTAAAGCTTATCACGAAGGTTGGGCTCGTAGCGGTAATATTGTAAGCGATAAAGAAGCTTATGGAATTCCGTTAATTCTAAAGCATAACACCCGTGGCGATAAAGCCGGACCGCTTTTTTGGGCGCATTATTCTTATTTAGGGTTGAATCCGAAGGGACTTGAAGACAAATATGCTAATTACTGGGATTTGAATGTAAATCATACCCGAATTAACTATGAGTATACCCAGGAAAATCCGAAGGATTTTGAAACCTATTCAGAAAATTCCTGGGGTCTAACCGCAAGCTATACCCGAAATGAAGATAATGGCATTGGCTATACCGCCCATTCCCCAGATGATGACAAGGGAGTGGTATCACCAACTGCGGCGATCAGTTCTATCCCTTATACACCAGAACTTTCTTTGAATGCGATGAGGTATTTCTTTGAAGATCAAAACGAATTGCTATGGGGACCAGCCGGATTTTATGATGCTTATAGCCTTGAAGGGGAGGATTGGGTAGCTCCAAAATACCTGGCAATAGACCAGGGGCCACAGGTAGTAATGATAGAAAATTACAGATCAGGCTTGATATGGGATCTATTTATGGGCGCTCCCGAAGTGCAAAATGGTCTCGAAAAATTAGGATTTAATACTTCTGATTAATTTTTATGAATTACCATCTAACATATTTTAACCGTATTCGAAGTCTTATTCTGATTCTTGTAGCAGTAATGATTACAGGGTCTTCTCTGGCTCAACAAAAGTCTTTTGAATTTGTAGTACTGCCAGATACCCAGACTTATGTTGAAGAATATCCAGAAATCTATTTGCATCAAATGCGTTGGTTGGCCAATAATAAAGATAGATTTTCCTTTGCCCTGCACGTGGGAGACATTACCCAGAATAACAATGGGAAAGAATGGGATATTGCTAAAAAAGGATTCAATATAATTGAAGGGAAGCTGCCTTATTCTTTTGCTTTGGGAAATCACGATATGGGAAGTGCCAGCGGTAAATTTGCCGATACCCGGAATACCGCTATGGCCAATGCCTACTTTTCACCAAATGAGATTCCTAATCTTGTAGCTTCATTCCCTGAAGGAAAAATTGATAATCTTTTAAGTGAGTTTAAGATCGGGGATCAAAATTGGATGGTATTGTCCTTAGAGTTTGGCCCCAGGAATAAAACGATTAAGTGGGCAGATGGGATGATAGAAAAATATTCTCAGCATAATTTCATCATTGTAACCCACGCTTATGTTTACGAAGATAGCACGCTGCATAACGGTGAGGACTGGTGGCTTCCTGAAAACTACGGAATAGGGAAAGATACCGGAGAAGAAGCTCCAAATAACGGTGGTCAGCTTTGGGAAAAGCTAATTAAAAAGCACGATAATATTTCCATGGTATTTTCTGGACATATACTTAAATCTGGCGTTGGAACTTTAGTAAGCGAAGGTGAAAATGGAAATAAGGTTTACCAGATGCTCGCCAACTATCAAAAAGGGGTAGAAGGCTCAGAGAATGGCGGAAATGGTATTTTAAGAATTATTAAAGTTAATCCAGAAAAACAAAGAATTGAAGTAAAAACTTACTCGCCATGGCTTGATGAGTTTAAGACAGAAAAAGAGCATAATTTTACATTTGAAAATATTCAATTAAAATAACAGCATCAAAAAAAACAATTATGAAAAAAAGATTTTTATACATCTTAGCAGTTTTACTGTTCATTTTACTTATCGTACCAGCTTCAGTAGAAGCACAGGAAAATGAAGCTTTTATAAAAGAACACTTTATTAAAGATTCTGATACTCTGAATTACCGTATTCTTTTTCCGAAGGATTTTTCAGAAGAAAAGAAATACCCTGTGGTTTTGTTTCTGCACGGGGCGGGAGAAAGAGGTAAGGATAACCAGTCACAATTAACCCACGGCAGTGATTTATTTTTAAAACATCAGGAAGAATTTCCCGCAATAGTTATTTTTCCGCAGGCACCAAAAGAAGACTATTGGGCAAGAGTGGATGTGAATCGCGATACGGTTCCTCTTCAATTCGAATTTATGAATGAGAAGTCAGCTACTAACTCTTTAGAATTAGTCATGGAACTTATGGATAAAATGGCTTCAGAGAGCTACGTCAATAAAGATCGAATTTATGTTGGCGGACTTTCCATGGGAGGAATGGGAACCTTTGAGATTGTCTATAAAAAACCTAAAATGTTTGCAGCAGCCTTCGCTATTTGCGGTGGTGCTAATCCGGAAATAGCGAAAGAATATCCGGAAGGGTTCAATATTTGGCTTTTCCACGGAAAAAAAGATGATGTTGTACTTCCAAAATATTCTGAAGCAATGGCCCGGTCTATTAATCACTACGGTGGCAATGCCAAGCTTTCTTTATATCCCGACGATAATCATAACAGCTGGGATTCAGCATTTTCAGAACCTAATTTATTACCCTGGTTATTTTCGCATAGTCTGGAAAATGAAAATGGAAAATAATTAGTAGATGAAAACTTTCAAAAACATACTTACAGGCACGGCCTTGCTTATTAGTTCTTTTATAAGTGCACAAGAAGTAGTCCCGGAAACCTATATCAATCCCCTGGATATTGATTACACCTATATGGTTTATAATTCCAGTAAGAATATTTCCTATCGTTCGGGTGCTGATCCCGCGGTAATTGAATTTCAGGGCGAATATTATATGTTTGTTACCCGTTCTTTTGGATACTGGCATTCCAAAGATCTGATAAACTGGGAATTTATTAAACCAGAACAATGGTATTTTGAAGGTTCCAATGCGCCAACCGCTTTTAATTATAATGACTCCTTAGTTTATTTTGCAGGTGATCCCGCAGGTTACGGCAGTATTCTTTATACCGATGATCCTAAAAGTGGTAAATGGACTCCCACGGCTTCAATTTCTAATAATATCCAGGATTCAGAATTATTTATTGATGATGACGGGAAAACCTATTTGTATTGGGGTTCATCCAATGTACATCCACTTAAGGTTAAAATGCTGGACAAAGACGATCGTTTTCTTGAAACCGGGGTAGAAAAGGAACTTATTAACCTGGTAGAAGAAGAACACGGCTGGGAACGCTTTGGCGAAAATAATTACCATCCAACCTTAAAAGAAGGATATATGGAAGGTGCTTCCATGACCAAGCACGACGGGAAATACTATTTGCAGTATGCAGCTCCGGGGACCCAGTTTAATGTTTATGCCGATGCCGCTTATGTAGGCGAAACGCCACTTGGCCCGTTTAAATACATGAAAAACAATCCTATGAGTTTAAAGCCGGGCGGATTTACCAATGGTGCCGGCCACGGGATTACCATGCAACAAACCAACGGACAATACTGGCATTTTGCAACCATGGCCCTGGCTTCTAATTCTCATTGGGAACGCAGGCTGGCTATGTTTCCAACCTATTTTGATGACGAAGGTTTAATGTACACCATTACCAGCTATGGCGATTATCCTTTGTACGGTCCAGATCATCCTACAAAAGCAGGACTGCACAATGGCTGGATGTTGCTTTCCTATAAAGGAAAAACAACCGTCTCCTCTTCACAAATGCAGGTTAGAAAAAGCACTGCCACAGATGGTGATTTTGATATAACCGAAATGCCACTGGAAAAGAATAATGAAGGTGAAATTATTTCGAAATTATTAACCGATGAAAGTCCGAAATCTTTTTGGGTTGCGGAAGCTAATGAGGATAATCAATGGGTGGAGATAGAAATGCTGGCGCCCGGAAATATCTATGCGTTTCAACTGAATTTTCACGACCAGGAATCTGGTATTTATACCCGTACCCAAGGTTTACGACACCGGTATACCTTAGAGGTTTCAGAAGATGGTAATAACTGGAAAACTGTTGTAGACAGAAGTAAAAGTTTTGAAGATACACCGAATGCCTACATTCCGCTTAATCAGCCAGTAAGGGCTAAATACGTGCGCTATAATAATATTGAAGTTCCGGGGAATAACTTGGCTTTATCTGAAATTAGGGTTTTTGGTAAAGGTTTAGGTCAAAAGCCTGCGAAGGTTAAGGGATTCGAAATTTCTCGAGAGGAAGACAGGAGAGATATTTCCCTGGAATGGCAGCCGGTAAAAGGTGCCCAGGGTTATAACATTCGCTGGGGAATCGCTCCAGATAAATTATACCATTCCTGGTTAATTTATGATGAAAATGAACATTTTATGCGCAGCCTGGACCGTGATACAGAGTATTATTTCAGTATTGAAGCATTCAATGAAAATGGCATATCTGAAAGATCTGAAATATTACAAGCAAAATAACCGAAAAACCAAATTATAAAATTTAAAGAATAGGAAAATGAGAAGAATTTATCTATCAATGAGCCTCATAATTTTTATGGGAATATCATTTCTTAATGCCCAGGAAAAAGTTCCGGAGGTTGAGGAATTACTAAAGAAGATGACGCTGGAAGAAAAAATTGGCCAGCTTAACCTGCTTACTCCCGGTGGCGGCGTTGCTACAGGATCTGTAGTGAGTGAAGGCGTAGAAAACAAAATAAAAGAAGGAAATGTTGGTGGCGTTTTTGGTGTTTCCAGCCCCGAAAAAGTTAGGCAGGCACAAAAGCTTGCGGTTGAAAATTCCCGTCTTGGAATTCCGTTATTAATCGGGTCTGATGTTATTCACGGTTATAAAACCACATTCCCGATTCCTCTTGGACTTTCTTCCAGTTGGGATATGGATTTGATAAAAGAAACCGCTCAAATTGCGGCTAAAGAAGCTACGGCCGATGGGATTAACTGGAATTTCTCGCCAATGGTAGATATAGCTCGAGATCCGCGTTGGGGGCGAATTGCTGAAGGTGCCGGGGAAGATCCTTATTTGGGTTCCCAGGTTGCAAAAGCAATGGTTGAGGGTTATCAGGGAAATGATTTTACAGCGCCTAATACAATGATCGCTACCGTAAAGCATTTAGCGCTTTATGGAGCTTCTGAGGCCGGCCGGGATTACAATTCGGTAGATATGAGTAAGATAAAAATGTTCAATGAATATTTGCCACCTTATAAAGCAGCAGTAGACGCAGGTGTTGCCAGCGCAATGACTTCTTTTAACGATATTCACGGGGTTCCTGCTTCAGGGAATAAATGGTTAATTACCGATTTGCTTCGTGAGCGTTGGGGGTTTGAAGGATTTGTAGTTTCTGATTATACTTCGGTAAACGAAATGATTGCCCACGGAATGGGAGACCTGCAGGATGTTTCTGCTTTGGCCATAAACGCCGGACTGGATATGGATATGGTTGGAGAAGGATTTTTAACGACTCTGAAGAAATCTGTGGAAGAAGGCAAAGTTTCCGAAGAACAGATCACCAAAGCGGCTCGCCGAATTCTGGAAGCAAAACATAAATTGGGTCTTTTAGATGATCCGTATTTATATTCAGATGAAAGCAGGCCAGAAAAAGATATTCTTTCCGAAGAAAATAGGTCGGTAGCCAGGAAAGCAGCAAAACGTTCTTTTGTGCTTTTAAAGAAGCATGAAAACACACTTCCATTGGCCAAAAATGCAAAAATTGCATTGGTTGGGCCGCTGGCAAATAATAAAAATAATATGTTGGGAACCTGGGCACCAACCGGAGATCCACAGCTTTCGATTCCTGTTTTGGAAGGTATTAAAAATGTAGCTCCAGAGGCTGAAATTTCTTATGCAAAGGGCGCAAACATAAGTAACGATACCACTTATGCTAAGAACGTAAATGTTTTTGGACCGCGTATCGAGATTTCTGAGGAATCTCCTGAAACAATGATACAAGAAGCCTTAGAGGTTTCTCAAAATGCCGATGTAATTGTTGCCGTAGTTGGAGAAGCTACCGAAATGAGCGGGGAAGCTGCCAGCCGTACCAATTTAAATATTCCTGATAGTCAGAAGAAATTGATTAGAGAACTAGTGAGAACCGGGAAGCCTGTAGTTTTAGTATTAATGAGTGGTCGCCCTTTGGTGATTTCCGAAGAAATGGAAATGCCAGTGAGTATCTTACAGGTTTGGCATCCAGGTGTTGAAGCAGGAAATGCCATAGCCGATGTGCTTTTTGGAGATTATAATCCTTCAGGAAAGTTAACGGCTACCTGGCCCAGAAATGTTGGCCAGATCCCGATTTATTATAGGATGAAAACCACGGGAAGACCGGCCGCATCACCATCGCAGTTCGAGAAGTTTAAATCAAATTATTTAGATGTTGAAAACACTCCGCAATTGCCTTTTGGTTACGGACTTTCTTATACTGATTTTGAATATGGTGAAACTACTGCAAGTACCGATAAATTAAATAAAGACGGAAGCATCACCATTGCTACTACAGTAACCAATACAGGTGATTATGAAGGAGAGGAAGTGGTGCAGTTGTATATTCACGATAAAGTGAGAAGTATCACACCGCCAATGAAAGAATTAAAAGCCTTTAAAAAGATAAGTTTAAAGAAAGGAGAATCTAAAGAGGTGAGGTTTGAAATCACTGTAGAAGATTTGAAATTCTATAATGCAGATTTGGAATTTGTAGCTGAACCTGGCGAATTCGAGTTTTTTGTTGCCGGAAGTTCAGACCACGAATTTCAGGGAACTTTTATTGTAGTGGAGTAGATTTTTTATTAATGCAAAACCCTGAGATACCCTACTGTCTTGGGGCTTACTAATCCTGCTTCGGCGGGATTTTTGTATATAAGCCTTAATTGAACTCTTTGATCATTCTTTACTAAAGCGGTGTGCTCTTATTTCCATACTTCAATCTGCTTACTTTCTCCATTCAAAAATACCGAATTGAAAAACTGGAAAACTTTGGGAAGATGTTCGAATGGCATTCCGGAGTGTTCGTGTTTTCCACCTTCGAAACTGTAAAGTAGGTATGAGGTATTTAGTTTTTTAAGTTTTTCAGTAATTGTCTTGGAGCCGTCCAACATGATATATCCTGGTTGGTCCCGATCACACCAGTGATGAGGTGCGCTTGCATAAGGCACAAGATTATCTTCAGTACCGTGGAAAAATACCCCGGGAATAGCGTTTTCTTCAGTAATATATCGCGCATCTACAATAGCACCGGCAAGAGAGAAAACCCCGGCAAAATCAAAGTTTTGGTATTTAGAAAAATCCTCGAGCATAAGTTTTTCGTTGTATACCGCGTTTAAAACTGCTTCTGCGCCAGCACTACTTCCGCCCACAATTATCTTTGCTGGATTTATATTAAATTCTTCTTTATTTTTAACCATAAAATTCACGGCATCCATAAAATCTTCAGCAGCCATTTTAAAGGTTTCCATTTTTCCGGAAGCTTCGTAATCACAACCAAAAGATTGTCCTTTTCGGGTTAACCGGTAAGAAATCTGTACGGCTACATAGCCTTTTTTAGCCGCGCTTTCTGCAAAATTTATTTCACCAGGGTTAGTTCGGGTTCCGCCTGCAAATCCGCCCCCGTGCATAAAAACAATTAGCGGTCTTTGCTGCATCGTATCATTTTCAGGCTGATAAATGTCCAGCTTTAAAGCTTCCCCATTTTTGGTTGCGTAGGTTTTAGTTTCAGTTTCTTTTAACTGAAAAGATTCGTCTATAAATCTTTGCTGGGCTGAAATTGAAAAACTTAGCAAGAACAGGAGGATGAAAATCGGGTTTTTCATAAATGAATTATAATTTAGCGTCTCAAGATACTTAATTTTGCAGGGAGAATAAGTGGGGATTTTAATTTTAATATTTTATCTTCGCTGCGGAAATGACACTTATAAGTTATGAGTTTACAGGATAAAGTAATGGCAGAGATGAAAGCTGCTATGAAAGCTAAAGACAGCGAAAAGCTTGAAGCTTTACGATCGGTTAAAAGTGCTATTTTATTAGCCAATACTGAAAGCGCTGCAAAGGAGGGTTTGACTGAGGATGAAGAACTTAAAATTTTGCAGAAGCTTGTAAAGCAACGCAAGGAAAGCGCTGCGATATACCGGGAGCAAAACAGGGCAGATTTGGCCGAACCGGAAGAAAAACAGGCTGCCGTGATCGAATCTTTTTTACCTGAGCAGTTAAGTGAAGCTGAAATTGAATCCAAAGTAGATGAAATTATCGCGAAAACCGGAGCCAGCGGAATGCAGGATATGGGAAAGGTGATGGGAATGGCCAGCAACGAATTAGCCGGCAAAGCTGACGGAAAAACGATTTCTACAATTGTAAAAAGTAAATTGAGTAAATAAATATTGAGACCTCCAAGGTTTCCAAAACCTGGGAGGTCTTGAAAAGGCCCCGTGGCGCAACTGAATAGCGCATCAGATTTCGGCTCTGAGGGTTGCAGGTTTGAATCCTGCCGGGGTCACTTAAGCTATTAATCATTAGCAATAAAACCGCACAAATCTTTTGATTCGTGCGGTTTTTTTAATGCTGCTCCGCAAGGTCGTATCACTTGTCTGTACAAGTCCGTTATGAGAGTTTGTAGTCACCTATCATTAGTTAATGGTAAGGTGTCCACCGTGAGGTGGAATCTGAAGGAAGCCGGCTGCAAAGTTCCAGTCCGAGGAACACGAACATTATATAAGGCATATCTGATCTGGATGAGCTTTCCATACAAAGCAAAGTCCGAAAGCTATATGGAAAACAGGGGGTAAATGATGCGGATATATGGAATGAAAGTGATACGTCTTACCGCGTGATATCTCATAGACATAGACGAAACAGAGTATGAATCTATGGTGGGAACAAGATTTACTGTGAGTGATCAGCTGACGTTATAGTACTTACAGTTAACGAGGTGCATAAACTGCACAGGTTTCACACCTGGGGAAGGACTGAACCTTAAGATGTATATTTCAACTGAATAGTATGCATTTTTGCCAATTTTTTTAATTTGTCACTCTCTCAAAAAGTATAAAAAAGAATAAAACTTATTAAAGTGATTAAAATCCATAGTCTATTTGGTAAGAATAGGAACTGAGCTTCATCGTGTTCTTTAAAAGCATTGCTCCTTTCCAGTTGGTTCTCCATAACATCTATAGAATGCGCTGTTAGGGTACTATAAAAGAGCTGTGCTCTTTGTAACATCCTAATATATGTATATACTTTTGAATCTGATTGTCTAGTCAATCGTCTCAAAGCCCCTAAGTAATCATCCCTGTAAACGGTATGGATCATAATTCTGGTCTGTCCTGCCTTTACAAGTTCGGCATTCATCATCACTCTTGCTAATTCAAGTGACCCTTTAGGTTTATTTGAATCTATAACTATCTATGAACATTTAGGAAGGAATAGAAAGAGAATTAAGATTTTTTAAAGAACAATGTTTAAATCACAATGGAAAATAGATATCTCTCTTACGTGGCTATACGTTTAAGGCTTAACATTCAACGCTTATAATTATCTTCTATTTCTTCTTCGCTCATTAGGATTTGCACCACCAAATTTATCTAATTTATAAGTAAAACTAAGCATAGCATACTGAGTTAGGATTAGATTACTGGTATCCTGGATAAAATCATCTCCAATAGTTCGACGGGTGTCAATATTTTGATTCAACATATCATAAACCTTTATTTTAATAGTAGCATCATCATCTAAAAATTGGTAACCCAAACTCGTATTCCATAGAAGAGAAGTATTATCGAACCCGGGAGAGACATTTACGAAGTAATTATAAGAAATATCATTACCAAAAACTACATTTTCGGGCCAGTAAGTTGTTGCTTCAAAACCAATACGATGGTTAAGGAAATCTTCATTCCTATCGGGATTAATATCATATGCTCCGCCTCCTCCAAAAACTGCTCTACCGGCACTTCGGCCCATCATTCCAAAGACTTCATCATAGCTAAAACCTGAACTATTGATAGTATATTTCTGAATATGGATAATCAGCGCTATATGGTAGTAGACGACGATTCTACCAATAATATGATATGTGAGTTTACTATTAAACGTTTTGATAAAGAAGGAAATATCAAAATTTTTTCGGTACCTGAAGAAGCACTTAGTTTTATAGCACAAGAATATAAACTAGAAAACAGGAAGCAGCCAACTATTCTATTTCTTGATATTAATATGCCTACTATGAGTGGTTGGGAATTCCTAGATGAATTTTTAAAATTTAATGAAGGTGTGAGGAATCAATTTAATATCTATATGCTTTCATCCTCCATTGAAGATTTCAAGGAGGAAGCAGAAATTTATTCAGCCATAAAGGGATTTATTTCCAAACCTTTAAAAATGAATAAGCTTGAAGAGATTAAAAACGGCCCATTGAACTCGTCAACCTGTTGAATATTTATATTTTCATAGTTAAACTTTTAAAATTACTTCTTTGAGTAATTACCTGTTGTTAAATTATGAGAAACCTACTTGGTAGTTCTAGTACCCAAATCTTAACCTATATAATGGCGTATAATATCACCGATTCTGAGAGTAATATCTCAAAAATGTCTATAGAGCAAAATGCCCAGAATTTAAATTTGTAATAGATCTTATGCCGCTAAATGGTTTGGGCAACTAAACCAGATGGTTATCAAACCCTTTATAACCAACGCTGGTATGATTTTATCGATTTAACTTATGAAGAGACTGAAGATAAAGGCTGGTCTCTGGTTCTTCATCCAGACGATTATGATTGTGACTGGGAAATATGGCAACATTCGCTGGATAGCGTCAATCCTTACGAAATAGCTTGAGAAGTTTTGATGGGACTTACACCAGTTTCCTAGCCTGTGCCTATCCATTAAAAGATGATAAGAATGGTAAAATTTTAAAATGATTTGGCATGTGTATCGATATTCAGGAGCAAAAAGAAATCTTAGAAGAACGGGAAAGAACTAAAGAAGCACTTAGAATCAAGTTGAATAAACCTTGAACGAGATAATTTTGTTTATTCTGCACGCACGACCTTAAATCCCCTCTAAATAACAATATCCTGAAAGGGCTTATTGCGCTGTTAAAACAGGTAGAGAGCACGAAAGAAGATCTGCAGCCTCCCTAGCTACTCCTGAGAAATTGGGTCATTCAGATTTTGACCTGCTATCCAATCAAATTCACCGATTGATTTTATTATTATAACATAGAGGTAGAATAAAATAGTATTTTTATCGTACTATTTTTTCAATTTCTAAAAAACATGTATCTTTAAAAAGCTGAACTTCAGCATTTAAATTTTAAGTAGGAGCATCCATTTTTTGACTTTCGCCGATTGCCCTGCACATCAGAATACTAACATAACTGGAAATTTTTCCCAGCTTTTGGCAATGGCTTTTAAGCCAAATTGTATGAGGTTTTGTCCCGCAGTGCGGGAGGAAAGGAATAATTGAATCCTTTATTTCTACAATTTGTGATAATTGCTTTCAAAGCCTATGGTTTTAGGGGAATATTTGCGACAAATCGGCGAATTATGGAATCATTTATTAGCATTAGACTCAAAAAGAAAACCGCCCAACGTTTTCAAAAGTTTTCCAAAGAACACTTCAAATCCCACACGGAAACTATGAGCGCTATGCTCGACTTTTTCTACTATAACGAAATTTCTCCTCAGGAGAGACTGGGACCGACGGGAAGAACCATTGAAGCCAGCCTGAAAAAAAGAATCAACGCGGTCATGGCTGTTATGCGGGAAATAGAAAAGACCCAAACCAAACCAACGGTGGTTATGATCCAGTCCTTGTTTGAAATGGAAGAACCACAAAAGAAGCCTTTAATTCTGGAAAAGAAACTTGTGGAAGAAAAGGAAAGAGTGGGTTTACGGGAAAAAACAAATTCTCAAAACTAAATCTAATTTTTTGAGCTATGTATATCACGATCACACCTCAAAAACTAGGAAAGAACTACTCGCAAAGTGCTGCTGATTTTGTTGGTTACCTCGAGAAAGAAAATGAAGCTAAGACCGAGGAGAAGATGGAGCATTTTTTTAATCAATATCACGATGGGATACCAGCAAATGAAGTGGTCAGAGAAATCGATATAAATACCGCAAAACTCAAAAAGACAGAACCAAAATTTTACTCGATCACGGTAAGTCCTTCGAAATACGAATTAAATAAATTACAAAATAACAGTGAAGATCTGAAAAAGTATACCAGGGAATTGATGAAAGATTATGTGAGATCCTTTAACCGGGAAATCAACGGTCGTCCCGTAAATATTGACGATTTAAAATACTATGCAAAAATCGAACATAAGCGAACCTATAAAGGGACCGATTGGCAGGTCAAGGAAAACCAGCCCTATGCTACCAAAATTTTAAACTTAAAAAATGAAATCCGAAATATTGAGCGGGGTCACATACAAGGCCGTATAGACCGTAAAAAAGAGCAAATTGCTCAACTGGAAAAGCAGGTTCCACATCAGCAGAACGGAAAGCGAATCGTCCAGGGGATGCCTAAAGCAGGTAATCAAAGCCATATCCATATTATCGTAAGCCGAAAAGATGCCTCCAATTCGTTTAGCCTTTCTCCCGGAAGTAAATATAAAGCTTCGGAAGTGACGATGAATGGTAAACTGGTTAAACGAGGTTTTAATAGGGATCAATTCTTTGAGAACGCTGAAAAGACCTTTGATAAAACCTTTGGCTACCAGCGTAACTTCGTGCATACCTATAAAGGGCGGAAAGAGTTTATTAAAGATCCCAAAGCTTATTTTACCAGCCTGAACAAACTTCCTACCCCTGAAAGAGTTTTAGCTTTTAAAATGATAAAGGAAACGGGCTTTTCTGTGCCCAGTATTCCAACTAATAAAGCCCAGCTTGCCCTAAAGATTTTTAAGGGGCTTCGTAAGGGGGTGGATATAGCCCGAAAATCAAGTTCTATTGAAATCTAATTTTTTGCTATGGAACCAGACAAACTTTATATCATACTCTTAATAGTGGTTCTGTGCAGTATGGTAGGATACGGGCTATACCGAATAACCCGGTATGCTTTTTTACTAAATTTGTTTTTATTGGGATTGATTTTATATTTTCTTTCCAGTGGTTATAGCCTGGTTCTTCTGGTTTTGATCCTGGGATGTCCACTGATGCTTATCAATATTGTAGGCTACGTATTTATGCACGACCCGGACCAGGGCAGACCTAAAAATCCCCAATACACTGTTCATTTTGCTACCACTTCAGGTGATTTTAAACTGGATAATATCAAACGTGGAGCATCCGTAATTGGTTCCGCAGGAAGCGGGAAAACCGAAAGTGTAGTTTATGGTTTTCTCAAACATTTCGAAAAGAAAAGTTTTTGCGGTATTATTCATGATTACAAGGACTTTGAGCTCACCGAAATGGCTTACCCGATTTTTAAAGAAAAAGAAATTCCATTTAAGATCGTTTCCTTTGATTCCATTATCCACCGGGTCAATCCCATCGCGCCACGTTATTTGGAAAATGAGGAGAGCGTCAACGAGGTCTCCCGGGTGCTGGTAGAAAATCTTCTGGAGCTACGGGAATCCGGTAACCTTGGTACCTCTAAATTTTTTAATGATGCGGCCGAGGGGCTGATTGGAGGACTTATCTGGAAGCTAAAAACAAGCTACCCGGAATACTGCAGCCTTCCACACCTTATTGCTATTTACCAATACCTGGATACCAATAGTCTTATTGAATTTCTAAAGACCAATACAACCTCCCGGGCTCTGGCCGATGCCTTTATCAGTGGAAAGGATGCGGAACGGCAAACCGCCGGGGTAAAAAGTACCCTGGCCAATGCTTTAAAACGGATCAGCACCCGCCGCATATTTATGGCCCTATCTGCTGATGAGGTTCCCCTCAATATTAATAGTGAAGAAAACCCTGCTGTTATTTCAGTAGTGAACAACCCTAAATACGAATCTTCCTATTCCCCGGTTATTGCAACAATTATTCATACCATTACCAAACAAATGAGCGTTCGCAATTCTAAAGCATCGTTCCTGTTGATGGAGGAGGCACCCACCCTTCGACTACTCAATATGCACCGGATCCCTGCTACCCTGCGAAGCTATAATATAGCTACCGTTTACGTGATGCAAGACAAGATCCAGAACGATATGATGTATGGAGACAAGGCAAGTAGGGCCATATTGAGTAATCTGTCTTACCAGTTCTTTGGAAAGGTAAATGACCCGGATACCGCTAAATACTATGAACGTTTTTTTGAAATCGTAAAAAAGCCTACCAAAAGTGTCAATAGTAGTTACAGTCTTAATTTTGATACACGGGTGACCACCGGTGAGAAAGAAATTCCCAAATTACGTTCCGATGTTTTCTTTAGGTTGAAACAAGGAGAGTTTATTACCTATGCTGACGGAATTGATAAAAGGTTGCAATTTAAATTACAAAAGATTTCAAGGTACCTCCCCCCGGAACAGGAGCAATATTCTCAGGCTGATTTAGAAGCTAATTTTAAGAGGATCTATGAAGAGGCAAAATTCATTTTTGGACAATAAGGGGATATTTTAGATGAACCCCATAATTATCTGTCGATTTAAATTCGGCAAAAGATTTAAAAACTAAAAATAAATATTAAGGCTAATGAAGTTTCTTCATTTTTAAACCTGTGGCTTTAGTTCCTAAGCTTAACGTTTCTTTAAAAAATCAAAAATCGGTTTTCAGTATATTTAGAAAAACAAAAACCTATGAAATTTTTTATTAATGATGCTCAGGATGTAGTCAATGAAGGCATAGATGGCTTACTCACCGATCCAAATCTTACCAGATTAGATAATTTTCCAGAAGTAAAAGTAGTTCTCCAAAAAGAGTTAGATAAAAATAAAGTAGCGGTTATTTCAGGCGGAGGTTCTGGTCATGAACCAGCTCATGCGGGATTTGTGGGGAAAGGTATGCTGACAGCCGCCGTATGTGGTGATATTTTTGCTTCTCCATCGGTAGATGCCGTACTCTCAGCAATTATTGCCACAGCAGGAGAAAAAGGCTGCCTGCTAATTATTAAAAACTATACCGGAGACCGATTAAATTTTGGACTGGCAGCAGAACAAGCACGCGAATTAGGATATAAAGTTGAAACCGTTATAGTGGGTGATGATATTGCCCTGGGGCAAGAAGTAGAACAACGTGGTTTGGCTGGAACTTTATTTGTACACAAAGTAGCTGGGCATTTAGCTGAAAAAGGAAAATCATTGGATGAGATCGCAAAAACAGCTCAAAAAGTGGCCAATAATATTTTTTCAATAGGATTATCGCTGGAAGAAGGAAAGAAGTTTCAAAATCCCGAAAGCTCAAGGTTGTCTAGTTCTGAGGCAGAACTGGGACTGGGTATTCATGGGGAACCAGGCGTTAAAACTATTGATATGGAAAAGGCCGATGATTTGATGTCTAAAGCTGTTGAAAAGTTAAAAGAATACCTCCCAAAAAAAAATAATGAAAAGTTTGTCTTGCTAATGAACAACTTGGGAAGGGTAACCCCAATAGAAATGAACATACTCCTCAATTCATTTCAAAAATTAGAAATTGCCAGGCAGGTAGAATATATCATCGGTCCCTCACAATTGATGACCTCTCTCAACATGAGCGGTTTCTCCATTTCATTGCTCAAATTGAATGAAGGATTGAGGGATTCATTAACTTCAGAGGTGGAACCAGTCTCTTGGTTTATCAGAAAATTTGGAGGGAATTCTTCTATAGAAAGTCCAGATTTACCTGATACGATGCCTTTCAAACCCTCTGAAAATATGCAGTTCAAAAACGCTATAAAAGCCGTTGCTGAAGAATTGATTAGTTTAGAAAATGATTTGAATGCCATAGATGAAAAAGTGGGAGATGGAGATGCAGGATCTACATTTGCTACTGCGGGTAAAAAATTACTGGAGGTAGCAGATAAATTACCCTATGCGAACACAGCAGAGCTCCTCATTACTATAGGAAGAATTCTAGCAAGGGAAATTGGAGGTTCTAGCGGAGTTTTACTATCTATTATGTTTACAGGTGCTGGAAACTCCTACAAAGAAGAATCAAATATTGGTAAAGCCTTAATGAGTGGATTGCAGAAAATGAAAGACTACGGAGGAGCCAAAGAGGGGGATCGGACCATGATAGATGCTTTACAGCCGGCCTTTTCCGCTTTGGAAAACGGTAAAGCAATTGATGTAGTGGCTAAAAAAGCCCGTCAGGGAGCAGATAGCACTAAAGAAATTAGCAGTACAAAATTCGGCAGATCTTCTTACTTGTCTGAAGAAAGCTTAAAGGGCATTCCAGATCCCGGAGCAGAAGCTGTCGCCATAGTTTTTGAAAAATTGGCGTCCCTTTAAATTGGCGATGGTATTTTTTTATATCCGTCTTTTTATTTCATTGACAAAGATTATTTCATTGACAAAGAAATTCGTTTGATTATTCGGGGTGATCCTTATTCAGAAATTACCGAAAAGCAGGGAGATAGAAGGTGAGTATATTCTAAAAATGTAATTGTTCACTCTATAATGTCGCTCATTTACAACAAAAAATATAAAATTGTTGTAAATGAGCGACATTATGATTTCAAAAAAAACTATTCTCCTCCCTAAACATCGAAAAATATTTGAGCAAATTGGAGAAAACATAAAGCTTGCCAGAAAGAGACGAAAACTTACTACAGCGCAAGTATCTGAGCGGGCAGGAATCCATAGGGCAACCCTATACCGCATTGAAAAAGGGGATCCCGGAGTTGCCATAGGATTGTATTTTAATGTGTTTAGAGTGTTTAATTTGCAAGATGATTTTTTAAAACTCGCAGTAGATGATGAGTTCGGAAGAAAATTGCAAGATTTAGATTTATTATAAGTGTTATGGCAGGAGAAAAATCTGATATATATGTATTTGCAGACTGGATAGCATTGAAGAAACCAACATTGATTGGAAAACTTTCTGCTCACTTTGCAAAAGGTAAAAAGGCTTTTAGTTTTGAGTATGACAAGAATTGGTTAAAAACAGATGCGCACCGATTGTTAGACCCTGATATAGCATTTTATTCCGGACCGCAATACCCACCAAACAAAGAAAATTTCGGAATCTTTTTAGATAGTATACCGGATACCTGGGGTAAAACCCTAATGAAACAGCGAGCAGCCCAGAATGCGCGAGCTAAGGATGAAAAAATAAAGAAACTCTATGAGATAGATCATCTTTTGGGGGTGTATGATGAAAGCAGAATGGGAGCGTTACGATTTAAAACTGATTTTGATGGTCCCTTTCTGAATAATGATAACCAAAATCCAACACCACCCTGGTCCTCACTTGGTGAACTTCAAGAAGCGGTAAACCAATTAGAGAATGACGACCAAAGTGATGCTATTAGAAGATGGATTGCTGTACTTATTGCTTCTGGTTCCTCATTAGGGGGTGCACGTCCAAAGGCCAATATATTAGATGCTCAGCAAAATCTATGGATTGCAAAATTTCCATCAAAGACAGATACAATTGATAAGGCTGCCTGGGAATTTTTAGCTTATAAACTTGCCCTTGCATCAGGTATTGAAATCGCAGAATCTAAAATAGAGAAAATAACTGGTCAATATCATACTTTTTTGACCAAACGATTCGATAGGGATAATGGAAATCGCATTCATTTTGCTTCAGCAATGACTATGACAGGAAATACGGAAGAAATAATCAAAGATGATTCACCCAGTTATTTGGAAATTATCGAATTCATTGAAAATTATGGTGTGGATGTAGAAACCAACCTACATCAATTATGGCGGCGAATTGTGTTTAATATTGCGGTTTCAAATACGGATGACCATTTAAGGAATCACGGTTTTATATTAAAAGAAAAAGGTTGGATATTGTCGCCGGCCTATGATTTAAATCCATCCGTTGAGAAAGACGGCCTATCCTTGAATATTGATATGGAGGATAATGCTTTGGACTTCGATTTGGCAAGAAGTATAGGGAAGTTTTGCAGATTGAATGAGGAGGGGATGGAAACAATTCTAAAGGAAGTTTTGACCGTGGTTAAAGACTGGAAATCTATGGCAAGTAAACTAGGAATTGCAAATAAGGAAATAGAGATTATGAGTCCCGCCTTTAGATATCTCTGATAAAAAAGTCATTGAAATTATCATTTCCAATTTACCTAAAAGTGATAAAAAATCATATCGAATAAAGGAAAATGTGAAATATAATATGGGTATTCATTTCTTGTTACAAGTGGAACTTTATCTATCAATTAGGATTATTAATAAATCGGTGAGATATTTTCAGTTTTAAATCACGTTCTCCATCCTTTTCCTTTAGCTCCAATACGGCCCTTCGATCCCTGGATAAGGAAAATTTCGGGAATACATAAACCAATTTGGTGGCCCGTCCTTTTCTTATTTTAACCGGGACTTCAAATTGAAATATAGGTTTTTTCAAAATTCGCTGTGAAGATTTTTTCTTTCCTTTCTGCCTGGTGTGGATCGATAGGTTTAGGTAATTCAAATCATAATCCAGGCTGGATTTGTTTTCAATTAAGATTACGAAATACAATTCCTTTCTATTAAATACTATGTTCTCAAGGCTTAGCTCGATCCCCTGCTGTTTTTTACTAATCCTGCCAATCCGCTCTTTTTTACTTAATAAATATCTACTATAGCTTCGATAATAATGACTATTATTTCTTAATTCTTTTTCTGACTTAACGGATTTTACTGTATCAATAGCAGTAGCCTTTTCAGGACCTATGCTTTCAGACTTACCGATAAAATAATTTAACCTGCTCAGTGTTTTTTTATATTTTATAATATAGCAATAAACCGAGCCAGCTGCATCTATAACGAGCAAATTACTTTCTTCTCCGGGTCTTGCCTGCAATAGCCCAAAATGCTGTTGTTTTTCCCTATTGTAAGTGAAAACAAAATGGTCGTTCCCGGTAATTCCCTGGCTAATTGGACTCGGAAAGAATAAAGCAACATTCTTTAGTTCATTGGCAAAAATAGTATCCAGCTTTTCCTCTGTTTGTGCACAGGTGAAAAGAAATGCAAGTAGAGCAGCCGTGGTTAAAATATAATTTTTCATAATGCTTGTTTTTATTGGTTGTCAATTTCCCATTTTGGTTCAGGTTTATCGGCTTTTAAAATCAATCTGTAATTATTAAGGATGGTTGCTTTTACGTTTCGGTTGTTGCGCCGGAATACTTTGCTGATGCCACTTACCTGGGGAACGCTTGGGATATTGATATCACTGATTATATCATCCAGGACTTCCGTGGTAACCTCCGACCGGAAATTATTTTCTAAATAAATCCCTTCACTACCGTCCTGGAGGTCAAAAGCTTTTAAGCTTGTAGGATGATGCATGATATTTTCGATCTCGATTAAAACCCGGTTTGGCTGAAAGCTGATAAACCCGAAAATTGGGGTGTTCTTTGGAATAGGTATACCACTAATTAAACTAGGTTCTAAAAGCCGCATTCGCAACCGGGAGTTGGCCTTGACTACCTGGTTGCCATCAACCACTACATTGATCTGCTTAGCGGTAATACTTATTATATCCGGCTCGGGCTTCTTAGGGGCAGAAGCAAAGAATAATTGATGTTCCAATCCCATTTCTTTGACTTTGATCTTTTCATCTCCAGGAGTATCAGTAGTGACCAAAGCTTTTTCTTTGATTGTTTCAGGTATTTCGATGGGTTTGGTGGCCGCCCTGATTTGTTCTCGCCTGGATTGTCCTAATAAATAAATACTATCGATCAGACGCTCTTTTTCTTTTTCCGGTAAATTAGGATCGTAATAGCCTAGGGAGTCAATTAATTTCTCTTCGTAGATACTGGGAGCACTTTTTTCGCGGACCTCTTTTAAATCATTTATAGCATCCAGTTTGGATTCATATACTCTTTGATCATCTTCTTCTAACTCGGGTACTTCTGTTTCTTTGAGAAAGTGGTTTTCCGGGTCATCTCCGGTTATCATTATCGTATAGGTGATAAGGAAAGTCACGATCACAACCAATATGCTGACAAATACGATTTTACTTTTCTCTATTTTCATCTTTATTAATTTTAAAAGTTATTCCGCGAGTTTTCTTAAACTGTTTTCAAAATAATCCGTGATCAAAAGCCCGTGAGGGTTGTTGGGAAAATGACGGTCTACCGGTAAGAGTTTACCAGTGCTAATAAGCTCATAAGTATCGATAATGCTTCCCCTGTTGAGCTCAAAAATTACTTTGGCCCGGAAATAGTATACATCCTCCTGTTCTTCCAGTTTCGAATCAATTTCCAGAACTTCTTGTACCAGGGAATATTGAAGCAGGCGGTTATACACTCCATCAGCCTTTTTCTGTCGATACAAGTTGTCTACGGAGCTGTTTCCCAGCCAGAGGGCTTTTTCCAGATTTTTCTCATAATTACTGGCATCGATATCATAGAAATAAGAATGGAACAATTCCAAATGTGCAAGGGCTTCTACCCGGAAATTTTCTTTTTGGGTAACCAGTGTTAAGGGAATGATACTACCATCGGTATTAATGGCAAAAGCAGAATTTAAAGCTTTCCGGCTGGTGGAAAATGCAGTCCATAGTGCAAGAGTACTGGTAAGAAAGCTGCAAATAACCACGCTAAGTACAATAAACCTGTTCAGTTTTAGAACCTTATAAATATTTTGATATGGTGTTTCCATAAAATGGTTTTTAGTTGGTGAATAATCTTAAAGTAAAAGTGATTGCACGCCGGTATAATTTGAATTTTAGAAAAACAATAAAAGCTATGGAACCCAACTCTACCACGGGTGCAAAAAAGCTGCTACCATATTCTGTCCCAAAGAGGTTCTGCCAGAAATTGGTATTTATCTCGGTATAGATCGCGTTGATAAAAACATTGACCAGGAAGAATGCCGGAACAAGCATATAAACTGCGGCATAGAGCCTAAAAAAGCTATAGGCCATCGACCGGAATTTTTCAAAAACAGCAAGGCTTAGTACCAATGGAAAGAAAGCCTGCATAATGCCCAATAGAAAATAACGTTCTGCAAGGAAAAGTGGGTAGATGAACAAATCCAGCATCCATAGGAACAAGCTGATCAAAAACGCAAGTGTTTTTAATCCATACAAGGGGGTGACCAGAGCTTCATAAAGCAGAGCCATGGCTTTACGCATGGCGTCCATTGCAGAAACTTCTTCTTCAATGGGGATTTCTTGCATTTGCAAGGGTAGGAGCATAGGGGCGGTTTCACGGTATTGGTTCTCAATGGCCACCAGTACGCCATCGAAAAAGCCCAGGATCTGGGTTGAAAAAATCACTAAAATCACTACCACAAAATTTTTAGCCAGCTCCCCCGGAGATAAGCCCCAGGTATATCCGTCCCGGTCCGCAACGCCCTCGTTATATTTTTTGAGGATGTTCACCAGGAAGAATAGCACCGCGAGGGCTTTTATTCCCACAATGGTGTAGCGGGAAAACTCGCTATTCTGAATAGTTTGAAAGACACTATCCATATACTCCAGGCCGAGGGCTAAAATAATTGTAGCATTCATCTTTAATAAGTGGTTTCCCGGTTATTGATCTTATCCTGCATTTTCCGAAAGGAAATGATTTCCCGGTATCGTTTTGTCTTCAGGCGTACATCGGTGACCATTTCTTTGGACTCCAGTTCTTTTTGTTTTAAGACTTCAGCCCTTTCGGCATCGCTCATTTTTAAGTGGTCACTCGATAAGATCTCGTCGATAAAATCCAGAGTTGCCAGAGAGTTTTCTACTACACTATTAAATGATTCTGTGACTTTAGTGACTTCACCCGGTTTGATATAAGGGGAGTCCAAAATATCCCGAAGGTCATTTTGCATTACTGCGATGAGCCGCTCATTATTGCGGCCAATCTCACGAACGGCTTGTAAGTCGCGGATCACACTATTGACCTTCTCAATATTTTCTTTTTGAGCTTTTAGAAAATTAACGGTCTTAACCAGGTTTGCGGTTTGTTTGGCTGATTCTACCAAAGATTTTACAAGGCTTACAAAGTTGGTATTGTCATAAACCGGCATCCCCTGACAGGCAGCGCTTGCAGGCAATAATAGCGCTAATGCCGTGGTAATGATCAATGTTCTGTGTCTGATTATTCTAATGGATTGCATCTTGTTTCATTTTTGCGCTTACAAATCCTTTGATAGCTGCTTCCATATCTCCGGTCAGTTTAAAATTGTCCATAATAACGGTATTTTCGGACCCGTCAGTGAGGTAGGCGGCATAGACTTCCGGCGGTACTTCTAATCTGAAAATGTTGCTTTCTTTGCCGATTTTGATAAATATCTCGGTATATTTTCGCTGTCCGGAAAGCTTGTTCTTAATCGATTTTAATTGGTTGAGATCGTGACTGGAAAGATGTAGCCTTCGAACTAGCTCATCATATCCTTTTTCATTATTAAGACTATAGATGACCTGGGTGTTTTCCAGGATACTGGCCGAAGTGGTGTTTCCGGGAAGTTGATTTATGGATTGGAGGATGATTCCTATGGCCCCGTTTTGTTTACGAATGGCCTGGTAGTAAAACTCCACACTCTCCAGGACATTTTCAAATTTTAATTGTTTGGCAAACTCATCGAAGAGGATTATGCCTTTCTCGGCCCGGTTTTTCCAAATGCTACGCTGGATAGCCGATTTGATGAGCTTGAGCATCACTGAAAGAATTTCTTTATTATCTTTTACTTCATCGAGTTCGAAAATGATAAGGCGTTTGTCTTCGATCTTAAAGCTTTGGTCCTGGTCTCCTTCGAAGAGGAAACTATATAGACCATCTCCGACATACTCCGATAACACGTGCAGGAAATTTGTGATATTGAAGTAGTCGGGATGGATTTTAAGGGTGTCGAGCAAAGTCTTCTGATGTTGCTCGATAAAATTGTAGAAACTCTCCAGGGAGTGATTTTCAGCCTTACGTTTATAATAATACCGCAGGATCTTCTTTATAGAAACGGATTGTGCCTTACTAATTTTTAAATCAGAAGCCAGCAGTTCAAATAAAAACACGGAAAGATCTTCCAGGTGTTCTGGGCTTAATTCTTCGGAATTGGAGCTGTAAAATGGGTTGATCCCTAAATTTTTACCACTCTCATATCGCAGTACGGTATATGCCTGCGGGTAGAGTTTAGCAAGTTTAGTATAAGATCCTCCCAGGTCGATAATGACCAGGCGAACCCCACTTTCAAAATACTGTCGCAGGATATTGTTGGCTAAAAAGGATTTTCCTTCCCCGGTGGGAGCGAAGATGGCAAAATTCCGTGCCTTGATGCGCTTTTTATGCTCATCCCAAACATCCTTTACTACCGGGATATTATGCTCCCGGTCATTAAAAATAATCCCGGTATTGTCTGATTTATAATTCGTGTTATTGATCAGCAGGCATAATCCGTGTTTCAGGTCGGTTACATAAAGATCCTCGTTGGAAAAATTCGAAGAAAAGCAGCAATAACTATTGAGAATATAGTTTTTGCGTTCCTCGCCCCTGGGATAATATGGTGTGATATCAAGCTCTTTAAATTCAGATTTGATTTTAGATCGAATACCTTCTAAGTTCGAAAGCTCCTTGCCCCAATAGATAATATTGAGATGGCCTCGTATGATCCGGGCATTATCATCTTTATTGATCTTTTCCAAAATCTCCTGGATCTTACCCAGAACCACCTTGTTCTGGGATCCAAAATTGGAGCTCTTGCTGAGTTCCTCTATTTTTTTATCGAGGAGTTTGCGCCATTTGTGTTTATCATCCAAATACAGCACCTGGTTGACAATATGGTTTTCATTTAGCGTAAGCCCTATGCCATCAATAAACCCCTGGTGAAATACAAAATCGTCTGAAGTGAATTTCTCATTGGTCTTGCTACTTTGTACTCTTTCGCCAAAGCACAGTTCACTGTTGATGGCCAGGGCATCAAAATGATTACCGCCAATAGTTACATTTTTATTTTCCAGTAATATATCCGTATCGAAACCTTCATTAAAACCATTGAAATAGTTTTGGGTCAGTTTGATAATTCCTGCGGCGCTTAATTTCTTAAGCGAAAACCTACGGCTATTGTCCAGAAAGGAAACAGAATCACGTACCGATTGCATAAAACCTTGCAGGTTAGCATCGCACTCCCGGAGGGCACTGCTGGAAATTTTTCTGAAGGGATTGACATATTTTACATGGTTTAAAGCTTTGTTTTTCGTGAGGCTAAAGAATAGGTAGGAGCGATGCTCTAAATATTGCCTTCCTTTAAAATAATCGTGAGTAGTTTTTTCCAGAAAAGTGTCCCTGGGTAAGGCTTCACTATTATAAGCTTGTTTTGTATAAATATCCTGCTTGTGTACCACCGTACCTACCGGTAGTGATTTGAGAGCCTGGTACCAGACTGTGTGCAGGTCTTCGAAATCTTTTTCGGATAACGAGTAGATTTCGGGTAGGATCATCTCATAACACATCACCACGTTACCATTATTGGCAAAAATGCTGTTGTCCTGGATATCCCCAATAGGCCAGTGGGAGGAAAGTTTAATCTTGTTCATAATTGATATTTGAATTTCTTTTGTTACTGATGATTTTGGAAAAGACTCCGGTCATTTGGAAAAACTCTATGAGTCTGCTTAAGCGAAGCAACCCGATATATAGGGCCACATTAAAAACCAGCCCACTTAGAATGACCCCTAAACTAAATGAGAAAATAATTACCAGTAAGCTGGCAATTACGCACATCATCATCAGTGCAAATAGGGGAAGGCTTAGTCCAAAGATCACGGCGCCTTTTCGAATGTTCCTATAAGGTTCGTATTTTTTCATATTACTTTCAGGTTTATACAACTATGGTGATTAAGTAGGAGAAGATGCCCACTACTGTTCCAGAGATCAGTACAAAAATGAGTACCCGGGTCAATCCTTTTTTCATATCGGAATTTTCACCGAAGAAATGACCAATGTTAAACAGGAAGCCAACCAAAAAGATTATTCCCAGTACAATGGGGAAGATATTCCTGATCGTATCTGAAATTTCTGCTACGGAATCTTCGATCCCACCGATCTGCGCAAAAAGGTTTGTTGAGAGCAACAAGAAAGAAGTTGCCAGGAAGGTTGATTTTTTCATAACGGATAGTTTTAAATTATTGACTCGTTTTCGTTATGAGAAAATTAGGAATTTAAGTAGTTAAGTATCTGTAAATCAGATATTTGTTAATAAAATATTCTTTGATGTCTAATGATTTTAAATGTTGTTATTTGATATTAAATTCTATGAAAATTTGGAAGAGGGCTGTTAATAACTTTAAATATGGGAATGGAGGAAGAGAGCAAAAACGTCAATTTTGTAATTTTTACTGCTTGAAAATTATTTTTTTCCTGGATAAGAACCGCGATTTTTCACTTAAAGGATACCATCGATAAGCAATAGTTTGCTATTGTAGGTGTGAAGTTTCAATTTTCCAGAATTTCGCAAGATGTTGAATCATTGTTCTTGGATTCTTTTGGAACTGGGTTTTAGCAGATGTCAATGCTGGTGTACTGGAGTAATCCTTAGTGACCGGATTAGTCTTTATTTTGACGATACAGGAATCAATACTCTTTCATTAAACGGATGGGAGACTACAAACCAGCTGCTGTTCCATCTTTCAAATAGAGTCATATATGGATAATTTGCTTAGAATTTATGGGCTTATTCAAAACAGAATTTCTCATTTTATATCTGCTGAGCATAGGGTAGAAATTTTAAAATTTCAGGTTCAGGATAGATTACAGAGAAGGAGGAGAATCTCAATAGAATTAAAAAAAATGTCACAACAGGTTTATTTGCAAATAAATGTAATATTGCATTTATCGCTATGTTGTATACTATTGCTGGCAGCGAATGGTCATCTTTTGAGGATCCTGGGCTGATTTTCGGAGCTACAGCTAAAGGAAATAGAAGGACATACCTTTTGGTAGCGTCCCCAAGTATTTAGCGATGAGATCGTGGAGAGTTTTTTAACTATCCAAACGTTATCACGTTACTAATACTTGAGGTTAAGGTAGTTGAAGTTTTGGAAATAGTCTATGGGTCAACTCCCTTAATTTTTTCCCTTAGCTGTACGGACAATTGGAGTAGCCCGTCCCTTATTCCACGGATGTTTAGATCTACTTCAAAACACAATGTAACCGGGGCACGGACCTTAAAAGAAGTCTTTTTATTTTTGCGCTGCAATCAACAGTCCCTGTTAACCTGATCCTGGCAGATAAGATAAACAGCATACAACACCATCTAACTGCAATAGCCGCGGAAAAGCGACTACAGCAGTTAGATCAACGTTAGCTACAAGCGGATTGAAAAGTGTGTTAATTTTTATAAAACAACACGTGTAAGCATTATTCTTCTTTATATTTGCATTTATAACTTTTAATAAAAAGGTCATGAATACTAAACTCACATTAACAATAGAGCAAGAAATCATAAAAAGGGCAAAAGATTACGCTAAAGAAAAAAATCGTAGTCTTTCAGACATCATTGAAAACTATTTAAAAATGCTCACCAAAGAAGAACAAAAACAAAAGGATAGAAAACTGAATCCTATAGTGAAATCTCTAAAAGGATCTTTCAAAATGCCCAAAGATATGGACTACAAAAAAGAACTGAGAAATCGTTTAGAAGAAAAATATAAATAATGGAAAACGTCCTTATTGATACTGATGTTATTTTAGATTTCTTCTTTGACAGAGAACCATTTGCAGAGTTTGCAACAGAAATATTAAACTTATGTGAGGAAAATAAATTAAAAGGGTTTACAACTCCAGTAATTATTTGTAATACATATTATTTACTTAGAAAAACTGCTAAACACAATATCGTAATTGAAAAAATAAAACAACTTTTGACAATAGTTGATGTTTTACAAATTGATAAAGAAGTAGTGCTTGATTCATTAAACTCAGATTTCAAAGATTTTGAAGATGCGCTGCAAAATTATTCAGCAGTTAAAAATGGTAAAATAAGTATTGTTTTAACCAGAAATATTAAAGATTATAAAAAGAGTGAGATAGCAGTAATGACTCCTGAAACATATTTGCGGGGGACCGCCAGTAGCTAACAGCATATAAAAACGTATCCAGTTGGCTAAGTACATCTTTTGTAAACTTAAGATAAATTCTAGCTTGCCCACAAAAAAGAAATGGATAAGCAAGTCTATATGTATGAGTTAATCGAGAAATGGGAAGTTAGCGGTCTAAGTAAAAAAGATTTTTGTCACCATCATGGGATAACCCGTAGTAATTTTTACTACTGGATTAAAAAATGGAAGAACAGGAAACCGGAAGCTCCGGATGGATTTGTAGATATCACTCCTGATAAAGCAGCTGTTATTCATTTGCAGTATCGCCTGCGATATCCCAATGGAGTACAGCTAGAAGTCAGTGGTATTGGTTTGAATCAACTAGCAGCCCTGGTAAACTTGTAGTCCCATGTTCAGTTTAAGTTCCTCTAACCGATATTACCTTTATAACCAGGCCTGCGATATGAGAAAGGGTTTCCATGGCCTATCGGGATTGGTTACCGCTCAGATGGGAAAGGATCCCATCAGTAGCGATGTTTTTATATTCATCAACCGCCGGGCTACTCATATCAAACTTCTGCACTGGGAATTTTAACTGCCCTTTACATTTCTTCAATTTAATTTACTCATCTGTAATAGTTATTTTGTCACAAATTTTTAGGATATTTGTGACAGAATTTTAAATAAAAAATGCCTGAATCTATTGAAAATAGAGTAAAAAATAAGATTAGTAATTATAAGAGAGGAAAAATTTTTTTCCCGTCTGACTTTACTAAATTAGGTTCCTCTACAGCTATTAGACAAGCCTTAAATAGATTAGAAGAAGATGGGTTTTTGACAAGACTAGCTCACGGAATTTATTTATATCCTAAAGAACATCCTATTTTAGGTGAATTAATACCTACAACAGAAGAGATTGCATTAGCTATTGCAAAAAGAGATAAGGCTCGGATAATTCCTACAGGAAATCAATCCCTTAATAAACTCGGTCTTTCAACTCAAGTACCTATGAATATAGTCTATTTAACCGATGGCTCTTCCCGATCAATCAAGATTAATAATGGTAGTATTAAATTTAAAACAGCTTCTCCCAAAATATTTTCAGTAAAAAGCGATAAGATCATTCTTATAATACAGGCATTGAAACAATTAGGTAAGGAAAACATTACACCTAAAGTCAGACAAAAAATAAAAGAAGTACTAAAACAAGTTGACCCTGAGGTGATCCAAAAAGACATTCAATTAGTGCCCGTATGGATCAATCAGATAATTAAGGAGTCTGTTGAAAATAGCGATGAATAAATGGAAGAATGGTTTAATCTAAGTGAAAAGGATCGAAAATTAATTATAGATCAAGTTAGTTCGAAAAAAGGTTTACTCCCTGTGGCTATCGAAAAAGATCTATGGGTAATGATTGCTTTGAAAGCAGTTTTTAGCACTGAATTAAAAGACTATTTGGTTTTTAAAGGTGGAACTTCATTAAGCAAGGCGTGGAGTATAATTGAAAGGTTTTCAGAAGATATTGATTTAGCAATCGATAGATCATTTTTTGGTTTTGAAGGAGATTTAAGTAGAACTCAAGTAAAAAAATAAGAAAAGCATCCTGTAAATATGTAAGCGAAAAGTTTGAAGAACAATTGAATGAAGCCCTATCAAAACAGGGTGTGAAAGAATTTGAAATAAGCATTACAGAATTCGAAGAGTCAGATACTGATCCGCTAGCAATTGAATTACGGTATAAGTCGCTAGTAGAAAAGCAGGAATACCTTCATCCCAGAATATTAATCGAAATTAGTTCAAGATCCTTGATCGAACCTTATCAGTTGAGAGAATTAAAATCTTTAATTAGTATGGTTTATCCAGATCAAAAATTTAGTGGTGATAAAATCGAAATTCCTACGGTTCTTCCATCTCGAACGCTATTAGAAAAAATGTTCTTGCTTCACGAAGAATTTCAAAAACCAAAAGATCGAAAAATTAGAAGTGCTCGTATGACAAGGCATTTATATGATATTTCTAAATTAATGGAAACAAGATACTTAGATCAAGCTTTAGAAGACAAAGATTTGTATGCTACAATTGTTGATCACCGAAGTAAGCTCACTAAAATTTCTTGGCTAGATTATTCCAAACATAACTATGATACCTTAAAATACTTACCACCAGAAAATATTATGGAAGAATACAAAAGGGATTATTCTGCAATGGAGGAAAGTATGTTCTATGGTAAAACTGAACCATTCGAGGATTTAATTGATAAGTTAAATCAATTAAATAAACGCATAAATAAAATTACCTAGTGAATTATATGAAATAGCAATCGTTTTTCGGATTAGTTTTTATCTAATTAACAAAGCCTATGTTACGTATATGGCTGATGCATTTAGAGAAGCTAATTAAAAATCTCACCTTACTGGTTATAAACACAAAATTTTATTCTTCTAAATTATCTTATTTTCAGTCTAAAATCTTTTGGACTATTAAAGTTAGCTGAATCTCATTCAGTTAATTAATATAAGAAAGCCCACGCCGTTGTATATGCTAAACGCATTTAGTGAGTGTAGTTTTCAACCTTGCGGGTGTACAAGCACCCTCGTAAATTTGTCAATCTGTGATAAGTTCAATACCGGCTTTTTCGGCCTTGTATTTTATTTTAGTCATTAATTCATAATAGCTCCAGTTTCGCAGTACAAATTCTTCCTGTTTAGCAATCTCAATTTTATCTTCTTGATTTAATAAAATTAGCGTACCCGCCTGGTGCTTAATGCAAAAATCAATTAATTTTCTACTACCTAAAATCGTAAAATGGAAATAAAAAAAAGTGATGTATTTTACTTATATTTAAGTTGTTAACACAAAATATAAAATAAAACAAACATCACTTTGAAGGTGAAAAGTACAAAGAATAAACTAAACGGAAAAGCGAAAGTTGTAAAGCATTCATTCTCAGGGAATCGTCTTACTAAATACGCAGGTCTCAACCCTATCCTCCGATTTATGAACAAACAGGGCTTGGTGCAAATGTTCAGTAGTTCCTTCCCCACCCACTGGCAAAACGCCACAAAATTCGGTAAAGATCAGATTTTATTAGTTATTGTAATGGCCTCCATAAGCGGAGTCAGTCGGATCAAAAAAATCTCCAACTTCAGTAATGATGGACTGATTAAGACCTTATTGAAACTTGACAAAGGTATAAACCAGAATGCAATATCGGCCACCTTAAAAAAAATGGAACAAGGTGGTGCACGCAAGTTACAGGAGCTGTTACTTGGCAAAAATGCAGCTTGGTTGAAAAAGAGCAAATTGGCCAGCATAACTTTGGATGCCGATTCGACCGTCAAAACAGTTTGCGGCAATCAGACAGGGGCCGCCAAAGGATATAATCCTATAAAGAAAGGTTCCAGGAGCTATCATCCACTCTTGATTTTTGTAAGCGAATTAAAAATGCTCTACCACAGTTGGTTCAGGACCGGTTCAGCCTTTACTTCCAACGGTATCACGGATTTTTTACAGGAAGTCAAAGCCAGACATAAAAAATATTTGATATGATACAGACAGAAAAAGAGTATAAAGCCATACTTCATCGTATTGAAAAGCTTTTGCAAAACCCAGATAATATCGAAAACACGGAAGCTCCTGACTATATAGAATTAAACCTGTCATCAGATTTAGTGGCAGATTATGAACGAGCGGAAGAACATTACTCTACTATTTTGTATCTTTGTAACAAATTAAAAGCTTGCACAAACAAGTTAACATAGCAAAAAAGTTCCCTAAGCACTTATTTTGGGATTTGGATGCCAGTAGATTATCGGTTAAAGAAGATAAAGCTATTATCATTCCCAGGGCTTTATTTGCCACAACGCAAGCTACGTTTGAGAATGATATTCAACGATTAGAAGAAATCTATTCTAAAAAAGAGATTATTAGTATTCTTAGAAATACCAAAGAGCGTATTAGCAATGAGATATGTGAGTTGGTAACCAAACGTTATAACGCAAAACCTTTTATCCGTTACTCGCTATGAAAGCCGTAAGTCCGGTACTTTATCAAAGCATAAAAGAATTACAAAGCTTAAAAAGTTTACAGTCTTTTGCCTTGGCAGGAGGAACAAACTTAGCTGTTCGCTACGATCATCGAGAATCGATAGACATCGATTTATTTTGTACAGAAATTATTGGGTTTAAAGGTTTTTAAGAAATTCAACAAGAAGTAGAAAACCATTTTGAGAATAGGGCTATTAACTTTATGGATCCAATGAAGTTAAGTGATCAGTTTACTTTTTTACGTTTCTTTATTCAGAAAGACGAAGTGACCATTAAGGTAGATCTTATTCAAAATATGAAAGCTTTAGACCCTGTATAAACAATAGAAGGTTTACTTTTGTTTTCTGTAAGGGATATTGGTTTATTTAAGTTAATGAGTGCTTCCAGTCGTCCGGCCAAAAAAGATATTTACGATTTATATTATACCACGGAAGAAATATCACTTATCAAGCTGTATAAAGATTTACTGGAAAAATACAAGCAATTCAACAATAAAGAAGACCAAAACATCTTTGATATTGATACTGAAGAATCGGTAATAGATAATCCCTTACTATTATTATTGTTTGATAGCAGTTACAAGGTAAGTAAGACAAGATGATGCATTCGCATGATAATATTTTAAAAATGAATAATGCGGTTACTTGGCAAATAGCAAAACTCCAATTTAGAATGCGCTTAAGAGAATTATGTAGATATTTAAATATTGAATTCCCAAAGTATAAAATACGATAGAGAGGGAATCTGTATTTTGTTTTTAAAGACTTTGATTTTCTTTAATTCTTAAAGTTTGTACAACACTCGTACCGCATAAGCACCCTGATCCCTTGTGAATAAGTAAATACAACATATTGCATAGGGAAGTAGATTTCTATAAAGGTATAAAAAATTCAATCAAATGGGTAAATTAACATTAAAGACAGACCCAAAGGTAGAGACAGTTTTTGCGAGTTATCCCGACATTGTTCGCGATAAAATGCAATATCTGCGTGAATTGGTAATTGAAACAGCAGAAGAAACCGAAGGTATAACCGTTTTAGAAGAAACATTGAAATGGGGAGAACCCAGCTTTGTTACTAAAAACGGCAGTACTTTGCGAATGGATTGGAAAGAAAAAACACCTGACCAATATGCAATGTATTTCCAATGTACGAGTAGATTGGTTGATACTTTCAGGTTAGTTTTTGATCACAAATTTCAATACGAGGGAAAACGAGCAATTGTCTTTCACTTAAACCAGAAAATTCCAGAATTAGAGTTAAAAGAATGTATTAAGGCTTCCTTGATCTATCATAAGGTAAAAGAACAAATTACGTTGGGAATTTGAAGTTGAATAAAAAAAGCCAGTGACCAATCGAATAGATGGCTCCACCAGAAACTGGCGGACATCGCCTCTACAATACCGTACTTAAAGGTCTCGTATGCGGCGGCGGTTCGATAATGAAAATTTTAGATTAGAGCCTTTTGACATCGTAATAGCACGAGAGGTTCGGTGATGGGGTGGGAAAGTGCTTAATATGTTAGGTAACTTGCTGGCTAACTTCTCTATATCATATCCGGTGACTCGAGAACTCCCTTTACTCCTCGACATGGAACCTTACCTGTAAGGCAACCACATCAGTAAAAAAAGTTTCCATATATTGCAACTTTGTATTACCTTTGTTGTTTAAGAATTACAAATGAATCTCAATGGAGAAAAAATTTGAAGTGGTATTTCTAGAACAGGCCATTGACTTTCTTGAAAATCTAGACCAAAAAACGAGAAAAAAATCTACTACAATTTAGATAAAGAGAAACTTGTAAACGACCCGAAATTATTCAAGAAACTTACGGAGGATATTTGGGAGTTCAGAACCAAATTTAGCGGACTTCAATATAGATTATTTGCCTTCTGGGATAAAACGGAAAAAACTGAAACACTTGTAATTTCAACACACGGAATTATCAAAAAAGTCGACAAAGTGCCAAAATCCGAAATTGAAAAAGCAAAACAGATAAAAAACGAATATTTTGATCAATAAAAATCAAATGTTATGGAAATCAAAAAGAAAAAATTGAAAATGATGACGCTCGACCAAATGAAAGACAAACACATTGGAGAAGTTGGAACAAAGGAGCGCGACAAATATGAATTTGACCTAAAATTGGAAGTTTTAGGAGAAATGATAAGATCTGCCAGAAAGGAAAGACAATTGACCCAAGAGCAGCTTGGAGAATTGGTCGGAGTTCAGAAATCACAAATTTCCAAACTAGAACGGAATGCAAAAAATGTAACTATTGAGACGATTTTAAAAATCTTCCGAGCATTAAAAGCTAATATCAAATTTAGTGTTGAAATGAAAGATGGAGATTTTAAAGTAGCATAGGCACTAGAGGTAGCAATGAAAACGTGAATTGCGGAATATTTATTTAAAAAACATACTTGACTACCATTAAAAATAGAAATTGACGGACAGTTTTTCTGCTCATCCCACAAATTACAAGGTTTATACTTAAATCAATGGTCGAAAATATTTGAAATGGAATTAGACAGAACCTATGATGTCGATTTTGAGATTTTCGGAGAAAGAGCATAAAATCTTTCTTATGCAGAAGTAGATTTCAATGTAGGTATAAAATTTAATCCAATGGGTAAATTGACATTAAAGACAACCCTATTGTAACAAATACAGACAAAGAAGGCTCAAAAGAATTTAAAGATCTAAATATTCAATTTCTTGCAGCACCAGCTAATGGTTACAGCCTTGGCTGAAATACATTGGAAAAGAAAAAATATGAAAAAGATTTCTATAACAAATATTTATCGCAATATGGCAATTGTGGAAAAAATGTAATTTTCGAAATCAGTAATATAAACTGCTAATTCGCCAAATCCAATTCCCTATTTTAATAACTTGCAAAACGCAAACCTTGAAAAATTTTAAAGAAAGCTTTCGATGAAGAAAATTTTAAAATGGACTGGTAATATTTTAGCAGGACTTCTAATACTGTTATTGATATCAGGATTAGCTTTCCGTTTATTTAGTTCAAAACCACTTCCACCAGGGAAATTAGTTGATGTTGATGGAACAAAACTTCATATAAGAGCAGAGGGTGAAAAGAATGATTTACCAACCCTTGTCCTTGAATCAGGTGCAGGTGGTGATACAGATATATTTCATTGGGTTGCAGAAGGATTGAAAAAGGATATGAGAGTTGTGCGCTATGACAGAGAAGGAAAATGGTTTAGCGAATCGAGTAAAGACAGTATTACCCCGGAATTTTATGCGCGCCAATTACATAAATTACTAGAAAAAAATGGTGAAAAACCACCATATATTTTGGCAGGTCACTCTATGGGTGGTCCTTATAATCTAATATTCCGAGACCTGTACCCAAATGAAGTAAAAGGAATGGTTTTCCTGGATTCGAGTCATCCCGAACAATGGGAACGATTGGCAGCAAATGAAATGTTTGATGAAAATCAAGTATTCTTAATAAAATCTGTTGCAATACTTTCTGATATGGGAATAACGGGAGCATATTATGAAATAACTAATCCAAAATCTATAGATAAACACCTACCAAAAGATGCCAAGGATCGTAAACTGGATCTGACTTCATATTCAGGGGATATTTATCGTAGGTATGTAAAAGAAAATAAGATAAATGATGATATTCTTTTACGAGCAGGTAGAGCAAAGAATTTAGATTCCTTACCTGTCTTGGTTTTTACAGCGAATAAACAGTATGGTGATCCTAAGATATGGTTCAAGATGCAAAAAGAACTGAAAGAACTATCGACTAGGGGAAAACAATTTTATATGGATGCAAATCACGGTTCCATAATTACAAAAAAAGAAAATGCCGAAATTATTAATGAGAAATTACTTTCAATGGCAGAAACACTTAGACAGGAAAACCGAAGTTGAAGGTTTACTCAGTGTTCCATTCATTAGGCAGCTTGCAGGCTAGTAAGAATAAAACTTTTTATAGGCCTAAATTTAGTATACGATTCCTCTCCATTACTTTTTGGACTTCCGCTGGTTCGTAATAAATGATACGGCCAATTTTGATATAGGGAAGTGTACCGTTTAACCGTAAATTCTGAAGTGTCCCTGGACTGATTTGTAAATAGTCCATAACTTCTGACGATCTTAAGTACTTTTTTAATTTAGTTGATTTCTGTTGGTTAAGCAGCTGTTTAATGTCTCTGAGTAGCTCCATTTTAAAATCCTGAAGATCATCTCTGGTAATTGGTGTTGACATAATAGAACACTTTTTATGACTGGGAATAGCAATTATAATTCCTGGCCCGGTTTAATAATAATTGTTCTATAAAAATGAGAATGTTTCAGGGAAATAATTCCCCATATTCTTCGTAGTACGAAAAACTTTAACATTTGACCCCAATCAAAAATAATTGTTGAAATTAAGGATCAGGTATTATGAAATTAGCCTTAAGATGCAATAGAAATAATGTATTACCGGTCTGTTGTAGTAAGGATATACTTCGAAAATTATTTGTCATCCTCTCTGCGCATTTTGGCTTCCAGGTTAGTAGCAATTTCAAGGAGGTATTTTGCCCTCGGATCTTTTCGGGCTTTCATTTCCCCGTAGGTTTTATAAAAATTATCAAATTTGATATTAAAGACATCTTCAAAGACAGAGAATAAGGTCTTGAGATCTGCAGTTCCATGGTTAATGTCTCCTGCATGGTATAGGGCATAAATTACTTCTGCCAGTGAAATTTTACAGCCCGACCATACCAGTAAATTGGGTTGACGTTTTCGAAAATTACTGTTGTTACCGGGTTGAATCAATTCTAGTTTCTCCCTAATATAATGGATATAGCGGTAAAGGGCTTGCACCTTGGACCATAACATATCATGAGTAGTCGAAAACTCGGGATTCTGATAATAATTTATAACGGGACTAAAGGAAAAATCTCTCCTCCCTTCCCGGCTAAAAAATTCGAAGTCGAGGTAATTTTTGTTTTGTTCCATATAATTCACAAAACTGTGGTTGGCGGAAAAGAACTTATTAATTTTCTTAATTTCTTTTTCTAAATAATGAACCTTATGAGAATCACCAGCCTTGGGCAACATTAGTTCACAGGATCGAACTTCCGTGAAATAAATCAGGTAACTCATGGGTATGGGTTTGATATTTTTGAAAAACTCAATCTCCGTCTGGGTATCCTCAAAGTCTTCTTTATCAACCTGTTTTTGAAGTTTTGATAAGGTTTGGATGCACAACCTTATCCCGTCATCAGCCATTTTCAGCTCGGTTTTCCCCGAATGAATTAAGCGTTCGATGTTTTCACTAAATGTCTCCATGTCCTTTTCAAACATACTTGTAGTAAATGAAAATAAATAAAATCGTTGTTGGGCTATTTTCAAGTTTGGTTTGTTTAAGGAATTGGTACAGGGTAAATCCTCATCTGTCATTAAATTAACTCAAATTATATCAGTTAGCTATTCAAAAAAATAAAAAAAAGTCAAAAATTAATGAAATTCACAAGTTCACTGTTGAAATGTATAAGTATTTCTGACCTTTATCTTTTATATTTGAGTTGAATAAGCTGGTTTTTCCAAGTATTCGCTTAAAAAACCCTACTTAAACGAAAATCCCCCCGTTGATGTTTGAAGGTAAGTATGGTAAATATTGTATTGTTGATGGCATTCTATTCGTAGATTATAAGGAGGATCTAATTTTCACTTTAAAAGTAGCAAAAAGGATTGTGCAAGAGCGAATGGGATTTCAGCATAACAAGGAATATCCCGTTTGTTGTAAGCTTTCCGGTCGGATTGATTCTCAGTCAGATGCCAGGCACTACCTTGCTCAGGAAGGTGCTCTTTTTATAAAAGCTTTAGCATTTTATGTAACCTCTCCAGTGGCGCTCCGCCTTACCGAATTCTATATTCAAACTCTAAATCACCAAATACCCATTCAAGTATTCAACGATAGAAACCAGGCAATACAATTTTTAAAACCCTACAGTCAAAGAAGAATTAATTAAAACCTACAATTATGGAACGTGTATTTAATAGGGTAAATTTACGTGGTATATACCGTATGCTTACTGAAATGGCAAAAGGTAATTTTGCTTATCAAATAAAAAGAACTCACCACAGGGATGAGCTCGAAGGGCTCAATGCTTATGTAAATCAAACGGCAGAAGAACTACGCAGGAAACGACATCAATTTTTGTTGCTTAACCGGCAAACCGAAATTATGATGATTCGTACAGCTACCTTTTTATTAGATGAAAATCTAAAGGTGGTGGATTATAGTTATACACATCCTGATAATATTGTAATTGATCCCAATACTATTATTGACAAACCATTTTATGAATTGTTAATCAAAAAATCTCAAGATAGATGGACCAAAAAAATAACGGAATTCTTAGAAGGAAATGAACAATCTTTTAATATTACCCTGGAATATCATTTTGATGAACTTTTGAAAATTGATTTACATACTGTAATCTCCAGGCTAACCGGTATGAGGGATGAAAAATATACTGTAACTTCTTACCTTATGGATACCACCGAGGATTTTTTCTCAGAACTTCCCGAGAATTCTGAAATAAAAACCTATTCAAGATGGGATCAAAAACTATTTCACGAAATCCATATCTATATTATGCACCATTTGGAAGAGCCTCCAAAAACGTTAGATCAGTTAGCAGGCCTCTTTAATACCAATAAATATAAAATAAAAAACGGTTTCAAAGAAGTTTTTGGTTGTACTCCCACTCAGTACTACAACAAGCAGCGCATTCGGAAATGTAAAATACTCATAGAAAATACAGATCTTTCCTTAACTGAAATTTCAAATAAGATGGGTTTTAGTTCCTATCCCCATTTTTCGAAGAGTTTTAAAAAGTTCACTCAATTAACTCCTAGATTCTATAAAAAAATCACTCGTAACACATAAAATATATCTGGATTTATACCGATCCGACACTCTGGGTCGTTTAGAAATATCTCTTAGCGGCTAATAGAATCTAGATTAAGTAAGCCTTAGAGGTTCTGTTCTCAAGGTCAAAATCAGTGTACTATTAAAACTGGTTATATCGGACTCCAAGCCAAGAAGCCAGGAATAAGGCGATTGTAATTAATTATTTAATTGAACCAGCTGCAAACTTTGAATAATTGGCAGGGTGATTTTCTTAAAAGATTTTGTTTTGATGTAGATTTTCTCCCCAACATTCCCATATTCACCCCATTTTATTCACCATAGGTATTTGGTAATTGGTTCATTTTCAGCAGTTATTGTCCGGGTATAGATCTTGCTTTGATCTAAAAAAATACTACAGGACTATTATGGTTTAGGTGCTAAAAGAAACTAATAGGCTGAAAGTTAAATAAAAAACAGAAACAGTATGATATCTAATGTTGATTTATCCCCCGCTCAACCAAAGGTTTTTAAAGATCAGAAGAAGACGAACTCCAAAAAGGCGTTGCATCAAAAAGCAAAGACTGTAAGAGAGAATAATACCAATACATCCGATTATAAAAAAGCAAGCTTTACAAAAAGACACCTGTTCATCATTGCAGGAACATTCTTATTATTTATAGCGGCAGCTTTATCTTTTTATTTTTTTCATGCCGATTTCCGGGAGATTAACCTAAGTAGGAGAAATACTCTCGGGGGTAGTGTACTGCTAATAATCGCAGGGCTTCTGTTGTTATTCAGGCTCGGTTTTCTAACCTACCTGGCGAGACTATTTTTTAAATACAAACCTATAAATTCAGTCCCAGATGCCCAATTACCTTTTTCTACTATAATCGTCCCAGCTTATAACGAGGGAAAACAGGTTTATGAAACCTTAAAAAGTCTTGTGAACAGTGATTTTCCTGCTGAAAAATTACAAATAATCGCTATTGATGATGGGAGTAAAGATGATACCTGGTACTGGATGAAATTGGCAAAAAAAGAACTTGGAACCCGGGTATCCATCTATCAGCAACCCCATAACCAGGGAAAGAGACATGCACTTTACCGAGGATTCAACCTGGGCACTGGCGAGGTTTTCGTAACGGTGGATAGTGATTCTATTGTAGAAACCGATACATTACGTAACCTGGTTTCACCCTTTGTAACCAATAAAAGCTGTGGCGCTGTCGCAGGGAATGTTCGTGTGTTAAACAATCAAAAAGCGATTATTCCTAGAATGCTTAATGTGAGTTTTGTTTTTAGTTTTGAATTTATTCGTTCCGCCCAAAGCGTACTGGGTTCGGTATTGTGTACCCCTGGAGCCTTAGCAGCATACCGTGCCACTGCAGTAAAAAACTGTCTGCCTCAATGGATTAACCAAACCTTTATGGGTAAACCTACCGATATTGGAGAAGACCGTGCCATGACCAATATGATCTTATCACAGGGTTTCCACGTTTTATTCCAGCGGAATGCGTATGTGCTTACCAATATCCCTGAAAAATTCAGCAGTTTACATAAAATGTTTACACGTTGGGAAAGAAGTAACGTGCGTGAAAACCTGATGATGTCTAAATTTGCATTTAAAACCTTTAGAACAGGTTCAAAATCCGGTCCACGTTTGCTATTATTAAACCAGTGGATGAGTATGCTTACAACCTATCCTGCTATTATAATTATGTTTATTCTGCTTATAGCGCATCCGGTTCTTTTTCTTACTTCAACACTATTGAGTATCCTTATATTCTCTAGTCTACCGGCATTTTTCTATGCTAAAAAATATAATATAGCTGAATCTTTCTGGATCTACTCCTATAGTATTTTCTATACGTTTGGCTTGTTCTGGATTACACCTTACGCTATGGCAACTGCCAGTAAAAGAGGTTGGTTGACCCGTGAATTACCGCAAAAGAAATAAAGGAGGCCTAACTTTAATTTGTTAGGAATTAAGAAGCTGTTTGAAAACGCATAATCTCATCTCACCTGAAATTTCGGGCTTCGAGAAAAGGTTTTGAATTTTCAAACAGCTTTTTCTTTTTGAAACCTTATGAAGGGAGCTTCAACTTAAGGCAAAAGCTTGAGAATATTTCCAGAGAAAAGAATCGGTTTCTCTGTCATTTAAAATGATAAAGCCAGTCCAAGCCCTTGCTGATTTCCTATGAATTTAAAGGTGACCGGTACTAAAGGATTAGGTTGTGATGAATTTACCTGATTAATTCTTTCTGCGGCCTGATGCGCCTGATTATTGGCTCTGATAGAAATGGGTATGGCCACACCAATAAAAGCTGCTCCAACTCCTGCTAAAACCCAGGGGGCATCTCCGCCAGCCACCGCTGCACCTATTGGAATTCCTACAAAACTCCCGCCTATACTTCCCAGGATAGTGGAAATGGTATTGTTTTTTCGTGCTTTCTTAATTAAACGTGTGGCCTGTTCATCGGCGATCATAAGTTTTTGCATTCCTTTAAAATCCAGGGTCTTATTGTTCATGGTAAACTTATAACCCAGAAAAACTTTTTCAGCTTCAATCTCCTGGGCGGAAACTGAAGTTATTCCTATAAGTAAGAAAACTAATAAACTAAGTATTTTCATTTTGCAGTATTTAGATTGATTAATTTTTAGAGTGATTTTTCTGTGAGTTTATTTGAATCGTTTTTTTAGTAGTTCAATATCTTTTTTATATACCTCGTTTAAATATTCATTATAGCCATCATTCCTTTTATAGCTGTAATATTTCTGCGCTAAATCTGCATGTATTTCAGCGTTTTTTATATCTTGTTTTTCCAGGTATATATTTGCTAATCCTAAGTGTGCTTCAACCGTATATTTTGATTGCTCAAGGGCTTTTTGATAAAAAGCGATAGCCTCAGCCGGTTTATTCATTTTATATTCACAAATTCCTGCATACACGTATGCCTGTATATCTACCCAATCTGTCCCTTGAGTTTCTATACTTTTTTCGAAATAAGCTTTTGCCTTTTCATAATCTTTTAAGCCGAAATACGATTCTCCCCTCAAAAAATTAATGTCTTCACCCCAGGGCGCATCAACAAAATTAGGGGTTAAGGAGTCCAGCCGAGTGAAATCTTTTAACGCACCATTAAAATCTCTTAAAAACCGAAGTTTCATATAACCTCGGTAACCCAGGTGTACCTTTGGGTTTAGGTCTACAGCCTGGTCTAGCAGTTCAAATCCTTTTTTATATTCACCTCTTTTATTAAACGCTACAGACTGCTCAAAGTAGATCTCATCATTTTCCGGATCCTGGAATTTTAAAATCTCGAATAGATTTTGGGATAGAAAACTTCCCTGTAAATCAGCGGCGATATTATAGCGTTTCTCCGCCGGGGAAAACAACAGGAAATAAATAATTATCACAGAATAAAGTGTAAGCAGGGAGGCGACAACCAATTTGAGAATTTTAAAAAATCTTTTCATCCGCTTAAAATATATCTAAGATCTTATTATTCCTGATTTTGAAATTTAAAACATAATAACTATCGAAGACCCTATTTTCTTCCGGAGAGTTCCAGTGCTGTAGTAATAATACCGCAGATTTTATTTTTTTAATATTTTCGCTATTAACTTTTATTTCTTTTAAATCTAAATCAGTTGATTTATAGCGAAACCTGCCTGTATCCCCATTACAATTCACGATAAAACGAGCTGTTATTAAGCCCGGATTATTAAAATCCAAGCTTTCCAGCCTACTGAGAATTTCTTGTTTTATTGCTTTTTTACCTCCATTATAATCGGTATCCAGGTTGTAATACTGAAATATTCTATCCTCATTGCAAACCTGAAAATCACCATCCTGCTGTTCATTTACGGAAAGATCTCCAACTCGCTTACCTGAAAGATAAAACAGCCAGCCGGTTAGCATAAATGAGACTACTAAACTTGTGAATAAGAAAAGGTTGGTTTTATTCTTCAATAGTAAAGTTTAAAGTATATTATGAAAAATGACATACAGAAGATAGTATTGAACGGGACAAATTATAATTGAAGCTTAGCCGGAAATTGATGCTCTTAATTATGAGTAAAATGATAAAATGCTTTTCCAAATAAATAGCCCATCTGTAAAACTATAAGAGAAAGGATGCACCCTGCTGTGATCAAGCATAGAATCTTAGTTCTTTTATCCGATTTTTTGAGCCTGGCAACAAGAGCCTGGGTAGTATTTTTCATAAGATGATTTCATGTTATAGCTTATTAGTAGAATATTTCAGAATTTGTTACAGTTTTGATTGGCGGGTGTTATGTTTCTGCTGATAGAAAGCATCTGTTAAGTTAAATTGCTGAATTTGATTATTTTAGTGTTTATAATAATTCGTGGAAGTAATTCAGAGATGTTAGCAGAAATTATAAAATCGATTAGAAAATTCACCGACTTAAGCGAACAGGAAATTTCTGAGTTTACCGAAATATCCAAAATTGAAAACTTCGATCCAAAATCTCATTTTATAAGAGCAGGTCAAATTCCCGCTAAATTTGGTATTGTAGTTATCGGCTTGTTCCGTTATGTTTATATTTCGCAAGAGGGCAAAGAATTTACAAAAGTCTTTATGCCTGAAGGGAGTTTTATTAGTTCCTATTCGGCAATGATCTCAAAAACAACTTCTCATTTCTTTATTGAAGCCCTGGAAGAATCAGAGGTTTTAGTCATTTCTTATAATAACTGGCAAAAATTAAAAGCACAAAATCCCAGGTGGAATTTACTGCTGGTTAAATTATTAGAGAAAGGATATTCGGTAAAAGAAAAGCGGGAACGGGAATTTCTGTTACTGGATGCTGAAAGTAGATACCGCATATTTCTGGAAGAATACCCAGACCTGGAAAAAAGGGTAAAACAACATATGATCGCCTCTTATTTGGGTATCACGCCCATTGCCTTAAGCCGAATTAGAAAAAATATGGGCGCATAAACCTATGTTAATGTAATCGTTTTTTTTGCGGTATACCTTTACTCGATAATCGAGATTTAAATACTCCGAGGTTTGCCTCGAAAATTAAACAATGTTCTTAATGAATGTTTCGTGAGCTTGCTTCGAGGTAGTTTACAAATACTAAACATCCGGGGTATGAAAAAATTAATTCCACCATTTCTTTTTCTAATTTGTATCATCCTTATGGTCTTGATTAGAAATGTAATCGTAATTGAGAAAATTATTCCACAGCCTTATAATTACCTTGGGATCATCTTACTCCTGCTGGGAATAGTTATGACTATAAAAGTTAGAAAACTATTCAATAAAATAGAAACCGAAATCCACACCTTCAAGAAACCACGAAAACTGGTTACAACGGACTTTTTAAATTCAGCAGAAATCCAATTTATCTAGGTTTTTTAATAAGTTTACTTGGAGTTTGGGTCTTATTGGGAACATTGATCCCAATCCTTGTCTGTGTACTTTTTATTTTGGTCACAAATTACTGGTACATTTCATTTGAAGAAAAAGAAATGGAAAAGCAATTTGGTGCAGAATATAGAGCATATAAATCCAAAGTAAATCGGTGGATATAATCAGCCGGAACTCCGTTAAATCACCAGTAAGTCAATTATTCTAAAATGAAAAATCATCAATACGAACTAAGCGTGGAATGGACCGGGAACCAAGGTAAGGGAACGCTGAATTACAGGTCTTACAGTCGTGATCATAGTATTTCAGCTGAAGGAAAATATGCTGAAATTATGGGTTCGGCAGATCCGGCTTTCCTGGGCGATAAAACCAAATATAATCCCGAAGATTTATTTTTATCTTCAATAGCGGCCTGTCATATGCTTTGGTTTTTACATCTATGTTCCAGTCACAAAATTATAGTAATAGCCTATTTGGATAATGCCACGGGTGTAATGGAAGAAGCTCCTAATGGAAGCGGAAAGTTTACCAAAGTCATGCTAAATCCTCAAGTGAAAGTAGCAAAAGAAAGTATGATTCAAAAGGCAAATGAGTTGCACCAGGAAGCAGGTAAAATGTGTTTTATTGCCAATTCCTGTAATTTTGATATTGAATATAACCCCACCACCACCATAAATTAAAAGCAACTAAACCTTAAACAGAATTAACTCCAACTATTTTAAGTGTGAAATACACAATTAAAATAGTTTTATTAAATTGGTGAAAAATTAAAACCTGATTAAAATGCGAAATTTTTTTGTTGGTATAGTAAAAGTTTTTGGAGTTTTCAGTCTTCTTTTAATACCGTTTTCCTGTGGTTCTTCAAAAACCGGAATGGAGGAAACAAAAAGCTTGCAATTTGATAATCCCTTAGCCGAACAAAGAGCAGATCCGTTTGTGACTAAGACCGAAGATGGCAACTATTATTTTATAGCAACCGTTCCGGAATATGATCGAATTGAAATTCGTAAATCAAAAACTATCAATGGCATAAAGGAAGCCGAGCCCGTAATAATATGGCGTAAACATGATAAAGGAGTAATGGGGAATCATATCTGGGCTCCAGAACTGCACCGAATAGACGGAAAATGGTACGTGTATTTCGCAGCCGGTTCAGCAGAAGAAAAATGGAAAATTAGAATGTATGCATTGTCTAATCCTTCCGCCGATCCTACCAAAGGGGAATGGAAAGAGGAAGGCCAGGTGGTTAGTAATCGGGACGATTTTTCCCTGGATGCGACTACCTTTGAATTAGACGATCAACGCTATATGATCTGGACTGATAGGGCTTCAGATACCATAATGAATACCGGCCTGTATATTGCTGAAATGACCAGTCCAACCACTTTGGCAGATAACCAAGTGGTGATTTCACAACCTACGCACGACTGGGAAAATCAGGGGCACAGGGTAAATGAAGCTCCTGCGGTACTCGTGCGCCACGGAAAAGTATTTGTAACATTTTCTGCCAGTGCTACCGATGCCAATTATTCCATAGGATTAATGTGGGCCGATACCGATGCCGATCTTCTTGATCCCACTTCCTGGCATAAATTACCAGAACCGGTATTTTACAGTAATCCCGCTCTGAAGCGTTTTGGTCCGGGCCATAATAGCTTTACCAAAGCTGAAGATGGAGAAACCGATATAATGATTTATCACGCCCGTAATTATAAAGAAATTGATGGCGAACCTCTTTATGACCCAAATAGGCACACCAGGGCAAGAGTACTGAAGTGGAAAGAAGGGATGCCATTTTTTGGACAGGAGTTAAGTGATAAAGAAATGAGTATGAAAAATCTTAAATAGAATGAAGGATTTAGAAAATTATAATCTGGGATATTTTTAAAGGTCGTAAAACAACCAATAATTTTATAACTTAAACCTGTTTTTCCTTGAAAATAATAGCAATTAGTAGAATAAATTTTAGGTTATGAAAACAACACCCAAACACAACGAGCGAATGGCAAAAATGACTTTTGCTTCGGTATATCCACATTATCTTACCAAGGCGGAGAAGAAAGGACGGACAGAAGAAGAACTTGAAAAGGTGATTGAGTGGTTAACAGGTTTTGATAAAAAAAAGCAGAAGGAACTCATTGAAGAAAAAGTAAATTTCGAAACTTTTTTTGAGCGCGCAAATTTAAATGGGAATGCGCACCTCATTACCGGGGTGATTTGTGGTTACCGCGTAGAGGAAATCGATAATCCCCTAACTCAAAAAGTAAGGTATTTAGACAAGTTGGTAGACGAACTTGCAAAGGCTAAACCTATGGAGAAAATTTTGAGAAGTGATTAAGACATTTTTTACCACCTGGTATATAATAATTCAGTTAGGTAAGTGTTGTATTAATACTGCCAGTTACTCGTACGTTTGTAATTCATTAAGGTTCTTTTATTTTCTTTGGAGAAAAAGGCAGTGGGAATAGGAGATATAGCTGTTACTAGGTTGTCCTTGAGATATACCGTAAAAAAGACATATACCTATTCCCATTCGTTTCTCAGAATCTGGGCAGTACTTAGGGAGCTTTTATGCATCCCGCGTAAAGACGAGAATAGATCATAAGAAGGTTCCTGCCTCATTAAATCCTAGTATTATGAAAACAGTACAATTTTGTGGGGGAATTGATGTATCAAAAGATTCCCTTGAATGTTCCTATGGTTTGTATACCGAATTCGGTGAATTACAATTTTCTAAGGTGCAGAAGTTTACGAATGACATTAAAGGTTTTAAAAACTGCTGGAATGGTTGAAGAAGAAAAAAGATCCTGCAGAAATTTTTTTTGTGATGGAAGCCACTGGGGTCTATTATGAGAATTTGGCTTATTGGCTTCAGGAGAGGGATTTATACTTGTCGGTAGTACTTCCCAACAAAGTAAACTACTTTGCCAAGAGCCATAACATAAAGACAAAGACCGATAGTGTAGATGCTAAGCTTTTGTGCAGGATGGGCTTGGAAAGGAAATTAAATCATTGGGAAATTCCCTCGCTTCATATGAGAACTTTAAAGATTCTAACAAGAGATTACCGTAGCCTTAAAGCTAAACTTACCATGACCAAAAACCAATTACATGCGAAGGATAATTCCCATAAATGTCCCCCCACAGTTGCTAAGAGACTAAAACAACAAATCCAATTACTGGAAAAGCAGATTGCACAGGTGGAATCTGAGATCAAGCTAGTTGTTAAAAAAGATAGCATTCTGGACGAACGGATCAGAAAGATGGAGACCATACCAGGAGTAGGGTTTATGACCATCGCTTGTATTTTGGGCGAGACAAATGCTTTTGCACTCGTACGCAATTCCAAACAATTGGTAAGCTACTGTGGGTTTGATATCCAGCATCGGCAATCGGGTCTACATGCCGGAAAGACAACTATAAGCAAGAAGGGGAATAGTTTTATAAGATCAGCCCTATATATGCCTGCATTATCTTCCCTACAGCATAATCCAAGTCTAAAGATATTTTATGAACGTCTATCGGAGAGCAAAGGCATTAAGAAGATTGCGGTAACTGCAGTAGCAAGGAATCTACTAGTACTTATTTATACGATTTGGAAGAATGGATCAGAGTATAATCCAGATTATTCATTTTCACATTAGAAATAATGATTTTGGTGTTATGCTTGTTGTTGGACTGGAAACAACTCCAATTTAGAGTTGTTCCATTTCAACAATGCCACGTAATCCATGTAAAAAAATAACAAATAGTTTGTTTTTTATCGCAGTACCTTTTTTGTAAAACGGTTTTAGTCACCCATTTCCTAATATTTTAAAAATAACTAACTATGTCTGAGTGCTTCAAAGATTGATTTTAATTTCAACGGGCACCAGGCCTTATTCCTACTCAAAATCTTTGTAATTTTGATCCTGCTAACTAACAATTCAATCTAAAATTTCTTCAAAATTACCCTGCTGCGAAGAATGATAAATAAATTTTAACTATGTCGTGGTACGTTTTATTTACCAAACCCAGGATGGAAAAAAGAGTAGCCAAGGGTTTGCAACAAATGGGGGTTGAGGTCTATTGCCCTTTTATCACAGAGATAAAACAATGGAGCGATAGAAAGAAGAAAATTAAAACGCCTCTCTTTAAATCTTATGTTTTTATAAAAATGGAGGAAAAGAATCGCAACGGGGTTTTTGAGGTCCCCGGTGTGATTCGGTATTTATTTTGGTTAGGCAAACCGGCTATTGTAAGAGACAAAGAGATTAAAGTAATACGCGAATGGCTGGAAGAAGATAAAGTTGATGACGCTAAAGTAGAGCATCTAAATGAAGGAGATAAAATAACCATTAAAAACGGTGCCTTTAAACAACAGGAAGCTATTATTCGTGATATAGGAAAAAGAAAAATGCGCCTTGTACTTCCGCATCTTGGGTTCACGGTAGAAGTTAAAATCAAAGAGGTGCTTTAGATAAAAAATTAGAAATAGTTACATCTCATTATTTTAATTTATACAGGCTTCTTTCGAAATTTCGCTGATTTTTATGAACTCCTTACTGCTTAAAGGTAATTGATTCATTGATCTTTACCCAAATAAAACTTTAAGGAATACTTTTTAGGCTTAATAGACAACTTTCAGAGTAAACAAAAAACTCTTTATATTTATATTACCCAAAAATTTCTAGAGCCCTACCCGATAGATTTCACCTGGAATTCAAATATTATGCAGGAAGAATCTGAATATGCAACTATGTGGGTAAGTGAAGGAATTCTTTTTTTCACATTTAAGCCATTAGCTGAACTTGATCTGAAGGAAGCGCAAATAATTGTTGCCAGTAGATTAAAGTTTCAGAATAAAACTCCCTATCCTGTTTTATGTAACATTTATAACCTTAAGACTGTAAGTGAAGAGGCCGCAGATTACCTTGCCACGGAAGGGATTACCTTAGTCCCTGCCATAGCATTACTATGCAATTCCTATTATCACCGTGTACTGGCGGAAGTATTTATAAAACTTCATAACCTGGCAAAGCCTATTCAAATTTTCAGTAACAAACAAGAAGCGCTGGATTATCTTCAAAAGTTTATATAATAAATCCTTTTAAAATGCTCACACCACATCAGATATACGATCACAGGTTTATGCAATTAGTAAAGGCTTTGCTTAAAATGGCTTCGGGTAATTTTTTATACAGAATTCCTATTTCAGACGCTAGAGACTGGAAAGATACCCTTGGTATGTTAATCAACAAAACGAATATTCGTCTAAACACTATGTTTAATGAAATCAAGAAAATCCAGGTTTTTACACACCCCAAAATAATTCTCTTAATAAATTCAAAGAGAGAATTGCTGACGCATACCGATGATAACTATCAACTTATCTCCAAGGAGTTAATGCCAAAAACACTACACGACTTGTTATCCCTAAAAGGAAAGAAAATATTTTCAAAACAATGGAATAAATGGGATAAGGAAACCTTAAGCTGTTGCGATATGGGAATTCTGGATATAAAGGGAGAGAGTGATTTATTAGTCCCATTACATATTCAGGTTTTACAAAGCAGCGCTTTACTTGAGGATTCCTGGTATTATATTTTGGGTTTCGATCCTCAACAACCGGTTCCTCCCATAGCCGCACCGGAACAAGATACTTTACAAACTTTTTCCGGTAAAAAGGCTAAAAATAATTCTAAAACTATTGGTGATTTTTTATTGGCACAACGGGTTCATGATGTACTTCTTAAACTCCAAACCTCTTCCATCCCTTCTTTAGAGGTTATTGCAAGTGAGGCCGGAGGTAGTATAAGCTCTATACAGAAAGCTTTTAAAGATCGATACGGGAAACCGGTATTAAAATATGATATGGAAAAGCGTCTTGAGGCCAGTACTTTTTTACTTAAGCAAAGCGATATGGAAATAAAGGATGTAGCTAAAAATTATGGCTTTAAAACAAGTTCTCATTACTGCAACCGCTTTCGCAAAAAATATGGAATAACACCAATGCAGTTCCGAAAGCAGTCTTTTTTCAATAAGCACAAGTAGTCAAGAACAGGAAATACCTTCCCGGAACATTTCATGGTTCCTCTGGAATATGATTATTGCAGACCTTTATACTCATAGAAAAAGAAAAAACTATTCTGGATTTTTAAACTCAATATTTAGGTTGAATTAAAAAAGAAGAGAATAATTATAAAAATATTATTGCGCGATGATGCAGGTGAGGCCGAATACCTGTTTTACAACGGCATGTTTATTAACAATTAAATTTAAATATTATGAAATACTTAAAAGTAATTTTACCGATGCTGGCAATTATTTTTGCCATAGGATTGACCTTTGCTACGGTAGACCCAGAACCAAAGCCGGAATTATCAGAAAGTGATAATTATGCGACCATGTATGTTAATATTGGAAACAACTGGCATGAAATTGAAGTAGAGTGCGGGAATGGTGATGAAGAATGTCTGGTGATTTTCACTGAAGACCCTTCTGGCACGCCTTATCAGGTATATAATTCTCCAAATACAAATGATGAAGCATTTGGAACCTTGAATATTAAACGAGTGGAGGGCCCTGTTCCTTCAAATTGATTTTTTTTATTGAAAGAAAAGTGTACAGCTTAGGTTGCCTAAAGCTGTACACTTTTTATTTTTTAGAAGTTTATAACTCAGCAGGGGAAACCATCTTAAATACCAATGGTTCCACATTTAGATATTCTGAGGCTGTTTGCTGGATGTCTTCAGGATCAATTGATTGTACATATTCCTTCTTTTTATCGAGTTCCAACCAATGTCTATCATAATTTTCATACTCATACATTTTATTTAAAGTGTTCCCATACGTTTCCTCTTCTTGAAAATAGACATTTTTTAATTTTTCCAGAAAAGAACTTTCTATAGAAGTTGTTTTTAGTTCATCTACCACTTTTTTAGCGTTTTCGGTTAACCTACCTACATCTTTAGGATAAGCACTAAAATGAATAAATGTTTCATGATAATTTCTCCTATCAGCAAAATTCATACCTGCTATAATCTGATAAGTACCTCCTTTCTCGGACTCAAACCTTAAGCTTTTATACAATAATTCTGATAAACTACGTCGTAAAAGTTCTATTTTGATTCGCTCTTTCCAATTCACTCCCATACTTTTAATTTTCTTTGGGTAAATTATTCTTACTAAAGGTAATTCCAAAGGTGTCCTGGTATAAAAGATGTTTGATTTTGCCTCCGTAGGGATGGTTGTTTTATCTGAATTTGGATAACACTTTTTAATATTTTCATTTTTTAGAGGAAGATTACCAAAATACTTTCGGAACAAGTCTAATATCTCATTTTCCTTAAAGTCTCCCGTAACCAAAAAAGTAAAATCGTTAGCGTTTTTAAATAGTTCACCATATATTTTTTCTGCTCTTTCTAAATCAGTTTGATCAATTCCCTGTACTAATTCGCTGCCTTGGGGAACAAACTCAACGTAGGGTAACTCTTTTCTGATAGCTGAAAGAAAATTTTCATGGGTTAGGTTTTTATAAGCACTAAGAAATTTTGTTTTTGTTTTCCAGTCTTCAAAAGCTACTTTATTAAAGTGGGGCTGATTAAAATATAAATAAACTAATTGTAACGCAGTTTCCAGGTTTTCTATTGAAACTGACCCTTTTATACCTGACTGGTTAGATTCAATATAAGGACTTACATATCCTTTAAATTTGTTTTTTTCTAAATAGTTTCTTAGTTCAAATTTATCCAATGTTCCTATTCCTGTATTTTCAAGTATTGCTGTTGCATTAAATGCAGAAAAAAGATCTTTTTTTGGATAACAATTTATACCTCTTAAAGTGTAACCATGAAATCTAACGGTACTGGAAATATATTTTGAATTTTCTGATTTTTTCAAAGGTTTTAAGATTATGGAAAGTCCATTTTTCAACTGATATTTTTTTGCTCCCGGTATTTTAATATCCAGTTCTTTAACAGCAGATTTATTTAAACTTGCAATTTCAGCAGAATCTATCAAAACTTTACTTTTCTTATATACTGCGAAAGGTTTTGCATGAGAAGTATCTGCGTGGGAAAGCCATCTTCGGATAGTTTTTTCGGAATGTTTAAGGAAGAGATCTCCAGAATATGCGGCTATGCTAATGTCTTCAGGTTGTCTTTTAATGATATCTTGAATCTTGGAATGAAATCTTGCCCGGGTAAGCTTTTTTAAAAATTCGATTTGCCTTGAAATTTTACTTGACGGTAGTGCATTTCCATAAACAAAATGTTTGACAATTTCATTCTTCCAGTAGTGAACTTGTAATGTGTCGGTGTTTTTTAATGATAAAAGCAAATCATTTTTACGCTCTTCGAATTCCTCTGGTGAAAAACCATACTTTTCAATGTTATTTAGTTCAGTAATAGGTTGTTGTAAAATTTCCTTATTTAAACCATTTTCCGTTACTATATCTAATTTGAGTGCGAAGGGTGGATTTAAAAAACTGGACCGAATAGTATGGAAGGTATTATAATCGCTTAACTTTTGCTGAAACCTTCTATTTAATAGTTCTACAAATAAATTCTTTATTATCTCATCTTTTAGCTGTCGTTGATCCGTTAATCCTCTTTGGTGTTGTTGTCGGAAGTATAAGCTTGTTCTAACGGTATTGCTCTGTGTCTCGTTAGCGTTTCTTTTAATTGATTTCCGAATGAATTGTGGGTCCCTTTGAAGATAAATTGATTTGTTAGATTCAGGATCAATGGACAAGTCTGAATTGGATTTTTTCGAAAATTGCTTCTGTATCTTAAGTTCCAGTTTTGCTGCATTTGGTATATCACCAACTACAACAAGAGCCATCAATTCAGGATGGTACCATTTTTTATAAAAATCGATGATAGCCTCAGGTTTAAAGGTTTTTATATGGGTTATAAAATCGCTTGGGACAGGTTGCCCCCATCCGGTTACCTCTCTTTGTAAATAATGTGATAATTGACCAAGATTGTAATCATTACCATTTGCTTCATCCAGGATGGTTAAACGTTCTAAACCAATATTTTTTTCGGTTATTTCCAGGTTCCATATTATATCCTTATAAAAACTCAGGGTCAAGTCTATTGCTTTACTATTTTTACTCGAGGTATTAACATAATAATCTGTATTATCCAATTTAGTGATACCATTAAACTGTTCCAGTAGGATACCTGCCTCATCCAATAGTTTTCCGCTTTTTTTGAAGGAAATATTCTTACCGGCAACAAATCCTAAATGCTCTAAAAGATGAGCAAACTGATATTCACCGGAAACTTCCTGCCTAAGCCCTGCTTTTACAATCAGTCTCAAGTGGATTTCCGAAGAACCATTCTCAATAGGTTTTATATAATAAGATAGACCATTCTCCAGTTTTCCGTAGGTAATAGAAGTATCTACTAGGGTATCGGAACTTAATATTTGGGCATTGGAAGTACTTAAAAGTAAGCAATAGATAATGCCAATAAAAACTTTATGACAAAAGGAATATTCCATATTTTTTTTATTTAGTAACCTGAATTTTGATCAATATTTGGGTTTTTTATCATTTCCTCTTCCGGGATGGGATATAACACATCGGTATTTTCCCATAGGGGTTTAATTGGGGAGAGGATTTCATTGGCTTGGTTGATACGTTTTAAATCGAACCATCGATGTCCCCATTCGGCAAATAATTCATGCCTTCTTTCTTCAATAATTAAATTCAGAAGTTGGTCTTGAGTAATTTCCGGGAAATTGGTTTCAACTGGATTCAGGTTTGCTCGTTGTCTTAATTTATTAAGATCTTCAATTGCTTCTTCTAATTTATTTTGGTGGGCTCTAGCTTCTGATCTAATAAGGTATTGTTCGGCCAATCGTAAAACCATAGAATACTCCAAAGCCTCACCCGCTGCATTTTTAATCTTATATTTAAATGGGAAATCATAATGATTAGTTTCTGTATCAAAACCTCCAGTCCAGTTATTTTTTCTATAGTCATTCTCACTAAATGAAGCCATTAAATCTTCTGTGAGAGCAACTGTTTCTAGGTTGTCGACCAAAATAAAAAAATCACCTTCTCGAGTATTGGCTCGTACAGATCCACCTTCTAAGGGGGAGATTTGCCAAATGGCTTCTTTGCTATTAGCCAGAAAAACTTCATTGAGATCCACAAGGTTATAAGTGTCACTTGCAGCTATAACTTCAGAGCTCAATTCCTCTGCCAATTCCCAATTTTCTAAATATAGGTGTACCCTAGCCAACAAAGCAATAACAGTAAATTTATTAGCTCGAAAACGCTCTCCATTTTCGTATGTACTATCCAAGCGATCTGTCGATTGCTCTAGATCTTCAACGATTTGAGCATATACATCTTCTATGCTACTTCGATATATTTTTGCGTTTATTTGGTAATCTGTAGTTAGAACTAAAGGAACTTCTCCAAATAAGTTAACAAGATAGAAGTAGGTGAAAGCACGAATAAACTGGGTTTCGCCAATTAATTGAGTTCTAACATCAGGGGAGATTCGTTCATTGTTTTCTAAACCTTGCAATACTGCATTGGTCATGTAAATAATATTATATGCGCTGGACCAAAGGCGTAAATTATGATTGTTATTAATAAAAATCTCATTTTCTTCAAATTCCAGAAGAGTAGCGGTGGATACTGTAGCTCGAAGATTGTCTGCTGACAATTCGGAAAGTACTGTTACTGAGTTTTGTGAGCCACCTGAGAAATCTGCACTGTATAACTGGTTGTAAATACCTTTGACTGCACTAATAGCTGTTTCATCTTTGGCAAAGACAGTTTGGCTAGTTATTCGGTCATTTGGTACATCTACTTCAACAAAGTCATCACAAGAAAGTTGTACCCCAAGTAGTATTAATATTAAAAAGCTTTTATATTTCATAATTCAAATTTTAAAGGTTTACCCGGAGACCGGCTGTAATCGTTCTTAATGGCGGAACAGCTTGACCACCCTGTGGATCTAAGCCGATATAATCAGTAATAGTAAAAAGGTTCTGTCCCTGAAGAAAAAGGTTAAAACTTTGAAAGGCTAAACTGTTTGTAATAGCAGATGGCAAATTATAACTAATAGAAAGAGTTTTTAACCTTAAAAAAGATGCATCACCGATCACCAGATCACTTTCAACCGCATCCAGATAGGAAAAAAGAGAAGGTATACCCTGTGATAATTTTTGAACATGGGGATCATCTCCTTCTTGTCGCCAGGAGTCAAGGATTTCTATTGAATTATTGCCATACCGACCTGGTGCATTGGTCATTTGCGATAAGTATGTGTGGCTGCTTTGATTTATATATTCCAATAGGAAATCGATCTCGAAATTCTTTAATTTCAGATTATTTTGAAGGCCTCCATAAAATTTCCGACCAATACGTTTGATAACTGTTTTATCATTAAAATTTAAACGTCCATCATTATTGATATCAGCAATTTGATAGCGCCCAGTTTCTGGATTAATACCATCAAATTGATAGAGTATGGCTATATCCAATGGTTCTCCAATTTTATAGGTTTGTCGGTAAGGTGTTAGTTCTAAATCATTAAACTTTACCAATTTGTTTTTGGGCACGGTAAAATTCACTGAAGAATTCCAGGTGAAATCCGACTGTTGAAAATTAATGGTATTCAAAGCTATTTCCCAACCGGTATTTTGAATAGTAGCCGGTAGATTTGCCTGGACAGAGCTAAATCCAGTTGTATAAGGAAGTGGATACCCCGTTAATTGGTTAGTGGATCGGTTCCGATACCAATTAACCTCTAAATTTAACCGGTCTTCCAAAAATCCTAATTGTAAAGCAAGTTCTAGTTTTTTATTAATTTCCCAGGAAAAATCTGGATTTAAAAGTTGTGTAGGGTACAACCCTCCAGGTCCCGAAGTAGTTTCATAGGTATCCATATATCCGTAATCAGGAATTTGATCACTTCCTGTAGTGCCGTAACTTCCTCTAAATTTTCCAAAACTTAAAAAAGATAAATTTTTCTGAATGAAAGCTTCATCTGAAAAGATCCAAGCAGTACCTATTGCTCCGAAATTTGCAAACCGATTATTTGTACCAAATCTTGAAGATCCGTCCCTTCTTCCTGTAAAATTGAGATAATACTTTTTATTCCAATTCAATGCAAGTCGTCCAAATAATGCACTGTAGCGGTAATCAATATGTTCATTAGAATTTACACGAATTTCATCTGCAGTACTTAAATTTCCAACTAAATGATCATCCCCATATCCATTTCCTTCCAAAAAAATATAGCTACTTTGGTCTTGTTGCAGTGTTCCTCCGACAAGAATATTTAAATCTAATTTGCCTAAACGCTTATTATATTGAAGTTGGGGTTCGATAATCCAGGAACTCCTTTTTGTATTGGAATGATATGAGCTAAGGCTAATCCGATCCCAGCTATCTGGGTTGTAAGAATTAAGTAAATTTCTTGTTGTTTCTTCATTTTTTAATGTAGAATATCCCAGGTTAGTTTTTAATTTAAGGCCTTCGAATAATTTGTAACTTAAACTTAAACTTGAAAGCAGGTTTTCGGTTTTGATCTGCTGTGGTCGATATAAGCTTGCCAGTGGATTTGTCCAGCTTCCATCCGCCCAGTTCAAACTTCCGTTTTCATTATATAATGCCGGTGCATTTGGAGGTAAGGTAATGGCTAAACGAACAAAATTGGTCCCATAGAACAGTTCATTGTGGTCCACACCGTAATTTGCCGAGAAATCTATAGAAAGTCTTTGGTCTTTCGAGTTATGATGTAAATTAAAGTTGGAAGTTACCTTGTCATATCCAAAATTACCCGGAAATACATCATCCTTATTTTGATAGGATCCCCCCAATAGAAATGATGTGTTTTCGCTCCCCCCGGAAAGGGACATATTTACATTGCTGATAGCTGCTGTTTCGCCCATTAATACTTCCTGCCAGTCTGTAGAACGATCCTGATCCCATAATGTTAAATCGGGAGCATTTATTTCGCTGGGTGTTACCCCGTCATTTTCAAAAGCTTCCCTTCTAACAGATAAATATTGATCAGTATTCATAACCTCCATACGGTTAGAGACATTTGAAACCCCGGAATAAAAGCTAGCTTCAAAAGAAGTATGTTCTTTATTCAGATTCCTAGTTTTTGTAGTAATCAAAACTACCCCGTTGGCACCGCGTGATCCATAAATAGCAGTGGCATCAGCGTCCTTTAAAACCTCAATACTTTCAATATTTGCTAAATTCAATGTATTAAGAGGATCAATACCTGAACCACTGCTAAAAGGACCAGTACTGTTTATTGGACTGGAGTTAACAGGAACTCCATCGATAATAAATAGGGGATAATCTCCTTCCAGCCTCAAACTGTTCCTGCCCCTAATGCGAATTGAAGTAGCTAATCCAGCAATACCACTGGGTTGTTCTATTTCTACCCCGGGAATTCTCCCCTGGAGTGCAGCTAAAGGACTTTCTACGGGTTGCATTTCTATATCTTCGCCAGATACCCTCGAGATACTACCCGTTCTTTCTCTGTCTGTAGTGTTATAATACCCAGCATTAATTTGTACTTCCCCCAGTGCGGCAATGTCTTCTTCTAATTGAATATTTAATTCTTCGTTGTTATCTACTGGGATTTCTACAGTTTTATAACCAATAAAAGAAAAAACCAGAGTACCATTTGCAGGAGCTGTAATATTATATTCCCCGTCTAGGTTGGTTACGGTACCTCGGTTGGTATTTTTTATTGTAATTGTTACTCCTGGAATAGGAAGCCCATTTTGATCTTCCACTTTACCTGTCACCTCTTGCTGTAGCAAGGGTAGAGGAGTAGGGGTTGCTGCAGTTGCAACCATTGACAGGAACATTAGTATCCCACCAAGAATAATTAGCGCCACCCATTTAAGGCGCGAGTAATTATTTTTCATAATTTTACGTGTGTTTTGAATGAAACATTGTTTTATTTAAGCCTAAACCTTCCCCTACCGACGGCAATCTTCGGGGGAAGGATTTTTGGCTTAACACCTTTAAATAAGGCTAATTCACTTTTTCTTTACATTGTGCAATTTTTTTTAGTTTTCTGCCGAAACCTTCGCCTTGAACGGAAGGACGAGTGCATCTAGTTTTTTCAAGAATAGTTAAAGGCTTATTAATTTGCTAAGTTCTTCAGAGGTTGGTATTTTGGTGCTTCAGATTTGTTGGAAACCATGAACAAAATAACTTAGATAGGATTTCTTGGTTTAACTGAAAATAGCCGTTCGGCGGCCGATGGACCGTTGAATAGGGAATCGCCACAATGGGTGGCGGAAATGAGTATTGTGTAAAATAAGAAACCCGTTTTCATATTGATTAGTTGAAAACGAGTCTCGCCAGTATATATAGAACCAAATACTATAGCGGGCCCTATCAACCGTACCGCAAGGTTCCGACGCCTATCAGAAACGGGATTACGATAGAGCCCTTAGTGCTATAGCGGTACGAAGGTACACAAAATATCACCTCGGGCATTAACCTACCGTCTCGTTCTGATTACAAATTGTCGGAATTTGCGGTCGAGACTCTTTGTTAACACCTGTCTTACCGAATTTATTTATGATATAATCTGTTATATATCACAGATAAACTTGATGTTATTACACAATATTAGTTATAAAGTTTCAATAAACCAAATAAATATCACATAAATTCTAATAATTATCATAACTTATGTGATATTTCATTGAGTATCAATATCCTGGTGCCATCTTAGACTGAATTTAAGAAATCATACTACATGGCCAAAAAAGCAGATAAATCAGACAAAAAAAACTCAGCGAAGTCTGAAAAAAGAGTAAACCCGCATACTATGCGCGAAGCTTTAAGAAACCTTAAGTCACGTTTTACTACGGGAGATGTACGTTCAATGAAAGAAATTTCAAGTGCATACTCTACTGGAATGCCATTTGCATTAGGTATGAGTTACGAAACAATGGTGGATCGCTTTAATGATCCAAGGAAGTTAACCCTGGAAAATATTCTTAATACTGCTGACATTACCAGTACGGATTATGAGATAGTACTCAAAGTGGCCATACGTGAAGCTAAACATAAACATACCAAAAGGGATATTTCCAAACTTCTGCCCAAGGAAGGGGAAACTGCTGAATAGCAGAGGGATCCCAGCTAGATCGCGGTCGTATCGCGTTCTAGCTCCTCTAGCTAGTTCCGCAATCGTAACACTAAATTTAGTAGCTTTGTCCTGTATGCAGAAACTATAAGTTCATCAATCCGTTTTTTAGGAAGCCTAATATGAATGTTCCGCATTACAGGATTGAACTAACCGGTTCTGTACTGGTTAGATATGTATAAGAATTAGGTTATTTTTGGAAGGTTAAATTTAGGGAGTAGAATTTTAAAGGATCTTTAGCTGGCTTTTAACTTTATTTATTGAAGGGAATACTTTTTCTGGCAATCTACAGATCAATCCACTTGTCTCTTCAATTAAATGACCTACACTTGCTAAACTTAATTATCATGAGAATTCAACTGAACTTTAAATGTATTAACGCAGACTATTCCCAGGAATTTGCCAATCAATTTCATCTTGGAAAAGAAAGTGAGAACAACAGAAAATACCATTGGGAACACTCCTTTGAGGTTCCTGACGTTATTGAAGTCTCCAAACCTGAAGAGCCTTTTAAGTTAAGAGCAGAATTGGAAGATGGAACACAGCTTCAAAAGGAAATTGATGATGTGTATATTGTAAGACTAAAATTTAAGGATGGCCAGAGCAAAGATTGTGCTGTTTCTAAGACTATTCTTAAAAAGACACATGAAGTCTCCTTGGAAATAGATGGAATAAAACGCTTTTACTTTAACCTAAATGAAGAACCTAAAGCCCTGGAGGTTTTAGATGGGGTTTATCTTACTGAAGAAGATGCCTATGGGGAAGATTTTGTAGTCGTGTAAGAAAAGAAAAAATCTAGCTTACGAATGGATTTTTTAATGATTATTTGAATCTGGATTGAGTATTAAAGCTCCAGGTTAAGAAAACAAGAAATATCTTGCTTAAAGACTTATGGAACCCCCACCAGGGGAGTTCTAACACTAAAGGAAAAAATTAAGAGGCCCTATTAAAAAAATCCAGTATTTCAATACTTTATTCCTTTCAGGGTAAGAAACCAGCTTTTAAATTTACTACCTAAAGATTTCACTAATCCGTTTGGCATTTTTAAACAAATGGGGCAAAATCAAGCGGTTCTATTAAGTTAATTGTAAATTTCTTGATGAAAAATTAGCTAATAATTATGCTTAGAATGTTTAGGTACATTAAAAATAAATTTAAGCAGACTTCATCTTTTCTTCATTTTCATTAACAAAAAGGGGGTTAAACTTAATTATTAATGAAAGTTAAATTTAGTTAATAATTTTAACATTTATAACTTGGTAAGGCCTTAAGATGTACTCTATCTTCGCGGCTTTAACGGAAAACAAATTCTATTTACGCTTTTCCATAATTTTTTTGAATTGTTGGCGTTATTAAGTCCAACAACTATTAAAATTAGTTAATAATATTAGCTGTAGTGAGTGTTCAAAATGGGACTCACTGTGGCGAAGCCGTTTTCAGTTGGCATTGGTGAGTTGCAGTTTCCGGGTTTTTTAACCCACAACTCATAACAGATAACTGAAAAATTCAAATCTATCGTCTACGACTAAAAAACCTACTTTGCAGCTCCCTACAACTGCAGGAAACTTAAAAATTTTTATGGTGTAACTCTCACCCGCACTCCGGCGGAAAAAAATCTAAATTTTTTAGGAATAAAATTAAAACATTTGTGAAGATGTTTAAAGCTACGCTTTTGTTTTAAAGTTACAGATTGATCATAATTATAGAGTAAAATGAACGAGAATATTAAAATTGCAGTTATAGGCCTTGGATGCGTAGGGCTGCCTTTGGCGAGGCTTTTCGCTACTAAATTTCCCGTAGTAGGATTTGATATCAATAAAGCCAGGGTAGCCGAGTTTCAAAAAGGTCACGACAGCACATTAGAGGTGGAAGATGAAGCGCTGCAAAATGTTTTGCTTAAATCAAATCCCGTTTCTGTAAAACAATTAAATAGTAAGGTTCTTGAAACCGCAACAGATTCTAGCATTCGTCATCCTGAACTTGTTTCAGAGCCTGCCCCGAAATTTGCTCGGGGATCTCACATGATTGAAACTGAAACCATTGAAAAAACAGAACGTCATCCTGAACTTGTTTCAGGATCTAACATGAATGAACCTGAAAATGGTTTATATGTTACTTCTGATCTGCAAGACATCACCAACTGCAACCACTATATCATTACCGTTCCAACCCCAATAGATAAAAACAACCGCCCCGATCTTACCCCGCTATACAAAAGCAGCGAAAGCGTTGGGAAAGTTTTGAAGAAAGGAGATATTGTGATCTATGAATCTACGGTATATCCCGGAGTAACCGAAGAGGAATGTGTGCCGGTGCTGGAAAAGAGTAGCGGACTCAAATTCAACGAAGATTTCTTTGTAGGTTATTCTCCGGAACGTATTAACCCGGGTGATAAGGAACATACGGTAGAAAAAATATTAAAAGTAACCGCGGGCTCTACCCCAGCGATTGGGCAACAAGTAGATGCTTTATATAAAGAAGTGATCACTGCCGGAACGCATTTAGCACCGACCATTAAAGTCGCCGAAGCTGCTAAGGTTATTGAAAACTCGCAACGGGATATCAATATTGCCTTTGTAAATGAGCTCGCGAAGATCTTTAATAAGATGGAGATCGATACCAACGATGTTTTGGAAGCAGCCGGTACCAAATGGAACTTTTTACCCTTTAGACCGGGACTGGTTGGCGGGCATTGTATAGGCGTAGATCCTTATTACCTGGCGTAAAAAGCACAGGAGCTGGGATACCATCCCGAGATCATTCTTGCGGGAAGACGTATGAACGATTCTATGGGGAAATATGTGGCCAGTGAAGTGATTAAACTGATGCTACAAAACGAACTTAAAGTAAAAGGTGCCAACATTTTGGTATTGGGAATCACTTTTAAAGAGAATTGCCCAGATGTGCGGAATACCAAAGTGATAGATGTGGTTAAAGAACTACAATCTTATGGCACCAACCTTACAATTTACGATCCCTTGGCAAATCCTGCGGAGGTGGAACATGAATATGGGTTGAAAAGTACCAGTAAATTACCTGAACAAAAGTTTGACGCTGTGGTGTTGACTGTTGCTCATAAGGAGTTTTTGGAAATGGAACTTGACAGTCTTAAAAATGAAAATGCAGTGGTTTATGATGTAAAGGGGGTTCTTATAAAAGCTGATAATATATTATAATTATGTCAAAAGAATATTTTGCACATCCAACAGCGGTAATAGATGATGGTTGTGAAATTGATGAAGGAGTAAAGATCTGGCATTTTTCTCATATCATGCCCAACTGTATAATTGGGGAACGCTGTAATATAGGCCAGAATGTGGTTATCTCTCCAGAGGTTGTTTTAGGCACTAACGTTAAAGTGCAGAACAATGTTTCCATTTATACCGGAGTAATTTGCGAAGACGATGTTTTCCTGGGGCCATCTATGGTTTTTACCAATGTAATTAACCCAAGAAGTGCAGTTAATAGAAAAGCAGAATATGCCAAAACCACGGTTAAAAAAGGAGCTTCTATTGGTGCTAATGCAACAATTGTGTGCGGTAATGACATTGGGAAGTATGCATTCATAGGGGCCGGCGCTGTTGTTACCAAATCTATCCCCGATTATGCTCTGGTTGTAGGTAATCCTGCCAAACAAATAGGTTGGGTAAGTGAATACGGTCATAAACTTCAATTTAATGAGGAAGGACAGGCCATTTGTCCAGAAACAAAACAGGTTTATAAAATAACAAATAACAAGGTCACAAAGATTGATGAATAAAACTACTACTATCGATTTTGCTAATCTTTCATTGGCATACCAGGAACATAAGGCTGATTTTGATGCAGCCATAGGAAAAGTCCTCTCTAATTCCAACTATATTATGGGAGAGCCCATTAGTGTTCTTGAGAGAAAATTAGAAGATTTTACCGGTGCTAAATATGCTATCTCTTGTTCATCGGGAACGGATGCTCTTTTACTTGCGTTAATGGCAATGAATATCCAACCCGGGGATGAAGTTATCACTACTCCTTTCACCTTCATTGCAACCGCAGAAACCATTGCATTTTTAAAGGCAAAATCGGTGTTTGTTGATATTGAAGAAACTTCTTATAACATCAATCCTGCAAAGATTGAAGAAAAAATAACTTCGCGTACTAAAGCTATTATGCCAGTTTCCATCTTTGGCCAAACGGCTGATATGGATACTGTAAATGCAATTGCAGAAAAACATAACCTGATTGTTATTGAAGATGCGGCTCAGAGTTTTGGTGCAACCTACAAAGGAAAAAGAAGTTGTAATCTTAGCACTTTTGCCTGTACGAGTTTTTTTCCGGCAAAACCATTAGGATGTTTTGGAGACGGAGGAGCCATTTTTACCAGTGATGAGAAATTTGCAGAAAAGATAAAGAGTCTTCGCCTTCACGGTCAAACGGAACGCTACCACCACAAGTATATTGGGATGGGGGGCAGGATGGATACCATTCAGGCTGCTGTTCTAAATGTAAAAATGAAGCATTACGAGAAAGATATAGAAAATCGCCAACGGGTAGCAGAAGAATACTCTAAACAGCTTTCAGATTCTGTTATAACTCCAATGCTTCTGGAAACAAATACATCTGTTTGGGCACAGTATTCTATTAGAGTGGGGAATAGAGAAGCCATAGCAAAAAGATTAAAAGAAGCAGGTATTCCTACAGCAATTCATTATCCCAAACCTTTGCATTTGCAGGAATGCTTTGAATATCTGGAATATGCTGAAGGAGATTTTCCGATTGCAGAGCAAGTCTCGAATGAAATCCTGAGTTTACCTATGAATCCTTATTTAAAGGATGAGGAAATAGAATATATATCTAATCAACTAAAAACCGCTTTATAATGAAAAATTTCGCACTTATTGGTGCTTCTGGATATATCGCGCCCAGACACCTAAAAGCTATTAAAGATACGAATAACAATTTGCTTGCCGCGCTAGATCGCTTTGATAGTGTGGGGATTATGGATAGTTATTTTCCGGATGCCGACTTTTTCGTGGAAACAGAAAGATTTGACAGACACATTGAAAAGCTAAGACACGAACAAAATATAACTCCGGATTATTTTAGTATTTGCACTCCAAATTATCTTCATGATTCACATATAAGAATGGCTTTAAGAAGAGGAGCTGATGCTATATGTGAGAAACCACTCGTTTTAAACCCCTGGAACTTAGATGCCCTTCAATACATGGAACAGGAAACCGGGCAAAGGGTATGGAATATTTTGCAATTACGTCTTCACGAAAGCATTATTGAATTGAAGAAAAAAGTAGCGGCTGCTTCAAAGGATAAAATTTTTGATGTAGATCTTACTTATTTAACCTCAAGAGGAAATTGGTATTATACATCCTGGAAAGGAGATAAGGATAAATCTGGTGGAATTGCTACAAATATTGGAGTGCATTTTTATGATATGTTATCCTGGGTTTTTGGTGAGCTAAAAAGAAATGACGTTCATGTGCAAACTCATGATAGAGCTGCGGGTTATTTAGAATTTGAAAGAGCCAGAGTACGATGGTTTTTATCAATTAATTATGATGTTCTTCCAGAAGAAATTAAGTTAAAAGGCCAGAGAACCTATAGATCTATTGCAATAGAGGGAGAAGAGCTTGAGTTTAGCGGAGGATTTACTGATTTACATACCAGAGTATATCAAGGAGTCCTAAATGATGAAGGCTACGGTTTAGAAGATGCAAGAACTGCGATTGAAATAGTACATGATATTAGAAATGCTAAACCTATTGGATTGAAAGGAGATTATCATCCCTTTGCAAAAAAAGAATTAGTAGAACATCCCTTTGAAAAGTTATCGTCATTAAAAAATTAAAGAAAATATTACCGAAGAATTTATTCTTCAGGAATATTATTACTTTGATGATGGGAACAGGATTAGCACAAGCTGTTCCCATTGCAGTGAGTCCAATTTTGACAAGAATCTATTCACCTTCCGATATGGGGCTATTTGCTGTTTATACAACTATGGCAACAATAATCGGTGCAATTGCAAATGGACGATATGAACTTGCAGTAATGCTCCCTAAAAAAAGGACAGAATCTCTCGCTTTAATTAAATTAGGATTCATTATTTCACTAATTATAAGTTTTTTACTTTTACTTGTAACAGTAATTTTTGGGAAAGAGATAGCTAGATTATTGGGTAATGAAGATATTTATTTATGGTTATTTCTACTTCCAATAAGCACACTCTTATTAAGTCTTTATCAAAATCTTTCGTACTGGAATATAAAAAGTAGAGAATTCAAACACATTGCTGGGAGCAGGATTTTTCAAAGTACCGGAACAGGTCTTGGTCAATTGGGGTTAGGTTTAGTAGTTCCTGGAGGTGTAGGCTTAGTGCTAGGAACTTTTATCGGAAACCTTGGTGCAAATCTCTCTCTACTGAAACTTTTCAATACTAAAGATTGGTTCATATTGAAAGGGATAAATAAAAAAAGAATTAAACAAATAGGAAAGAGATTTAGGAAATTTCCAGAAATAGATGTTCCTGCAACTGCTTTAAATTTAGGAGCTACTCATGTTCCAAATATTTTATTTGCCAGTCTTTTTTCTTCAATTTATTCAGGTTTTTACTATCTGACTTTGCGTGTACTACAAGCACCCATTACTTTAATTTCCTCCTCTGTACTAGATGTTTTTAAAGAAGAAGCTGCCAAAGATTATAGGGAAAAAGGGAATGCGAAGAATATATATTTAAAAACATTAAAAATACTTTTCCTAATAGCAATTGTGCCTTCAGTTCTGTTATATTTTTTTATTGAAGATATATTCGGTTTTGTATTCGGAAAAGATTGGATAATTGCTGGAGAATATGCAAAAATTTTGATACCCGCCCTTTTTCTAAGGTTTATGTCTAATCCTTTAAGTTTTATGATCTATATCGCTGAAAAACAATTGTGTAATCTGATTGTAATGATAATTTTGTTTGTCGCAGTTGTTATTACCTTTTTTATATCTTCTAATCATTATGAAGTAGTGTATAAAATTAGTATAATACAATCTGGATATTATATTTTTCATCTTATTCTTTCCGCCAAATTAGCCAAAGTTTTTTAAATCCATTAGTTTATGTTTAAGAGGCTTCTTTATAGAATTATAGTTGGAAAAAATTATCTTTTTTTAAAAGATATTAATTTCTCTTTATTGTTTATTAATAGGATGTTCAAATTAGTAGGTTTGAACAGAGGTTTTAATTTGCCGGTCCATTTTACTTCTTTTATAGGAAATTTTGATAAAATAAAGTATCATATAGATAAAAACACATTAACGTCGTTTTGTGCAAGTAGTAATTGTTACATACAAGCTATTAATGGAATCGAATTTGGTCAAAATATTTTATTTGCATCCGGTTTAAAAATTATCAGTGCTAACCACAATATTAATAATAATGATGTATGGGATATTACAAAGCCTATCCAAATAGGAGATAATGTTTGGTTGGGAATTAATACCATTATTCTGCCAGGAGTTCAAATAGCAGATTCTTGTATAGTTGGAGCTGGTTCTGTTTTAACAAAATCCTTTCTAAATCCAGGAGATATAATAGCAGGTAACCCCGCGAAAGTTATTTCTAATAAATATTTAAAGAGTAATGCAGAAATCTAGATATTTAAAATCTCAACGGAGATTAAGATTCTGTTATTAATATTCAAAATTTAATTTATGAAAATTCTAACTGTAATTGGTGCAAGACCCCAATTTATTAAAGCTTCGGCTGTAAGTTTTACATTTAAAAAATATAAGGTGATTGAGGAAGTTATCATTCACACAGGGCAACATTATGATAAGGATATGTCACATATTTTTTTTCAAGAACTCAAAATTCCTGAGCCAAAGTATAATCTCAATCTCGGAGGGTTGTCTCACGGAGCAATGACAGGTAGGATGATTGAAAAAATTGAGAAAATAATTTTGATAGAGAAGCCTGATATTCTCCTTGTCTATGGAGATACTAATTCAACATTAGCAGGCGCCCTAGCAGCAAAAAAAATACATGTAAGAGTAGCTCATGTGGAAGCCGGTTTGAGAAGTTATAATCAAGAAATGCCTGAAGAAATAAACAGAATTTTAACAGATAAGTTAAGTGATTTTTTGTTTTGTCCAACTCAGACTTCAGTAAAGAATTTAGAAAATGAAGGGTTTCTAAATTCAAATTGTAAAATAGTGAATAGTGGTGATGTAATGTTTGATGCTGTATGTCTATTTGAAAAAAAACATAAAAAGCCGTTAGTAGATTTAGAGGATAATTATATTCTTTCAACCATCCATCGTGCCGAGAATACTGATAATATTGAAAGACTAAGACAAATCATTGAAGCTTTAAATGAAATTTCGGAAACTAGGCAGGTAATTTTACCAATTCACCCTAGAACAAGGCAAAAAATTAATGAAAATCAATTAAAAGTTTCTTCTAAAATTAAAATTACTAGTCCAGTAAGTTATTTTGAAATGTTATTCTTAATTAAGAATTCCGTTTTAGTTATGACCGACTCAGGAGGATTGCAGAAGGAGGCATTTTTCTTAAAAAAGCCATGTTTAACCCTTAGAGATCAAACAGAGTGGATGGAGCTTGTTGACAATGGATATAATATTCTAGTAGGATCCTCTAAAGAAAAAATAATTCATTCCTATTCAAAAATGATAAATAAAGATTTAGATTTTGAAAAGGGATATTACGGTAATGGATATGCGGCAGATTTAATTGCGCAAAACCTAATAAATTTTTAAATGAGAATTGCATATTTTATTAATTTGGACATTGTACAACATACAGGAATAATTAAAAAGGTCTTATCTCAAATTGAAATTTGGAAGCAAAACGGTTTTGAGGTTTGCCTATTTTGTGTTACTTCTAATCACAATAATAAAAAAGATACTTTATTAAGTAATGAAGAAAGTGTAAAATTATATTTTGAAAAGAAAGGAAATCTACCTTTTGAAAAAATAAAAGATTTATTCAATTTAAATTCCGTTTTTCGGGATGTGGAAAATGATATTATACAGTATCAACCTGATGTTATTTATTTTCGAAATGATTTCAATTTTCCTTTTTTTTTAAAACGACTTTCGAAACGTATAAAATTAATTGCTGAAATTAATACCAACCAGGTTGAAGAAGCTCAGTTAAGAGCGAAGGAAAATTTAAAAGGATTTTTAATTTATCTATATTTTAGAGTAATTGATCCAATCTTTCGAAAACATACTACTGGTATGGTAGCTGTTACTAATGAGATTTCAAAATACTTTTTAATGAAAGGACATCAAGTTGCTGTCATTCCCAATTCTATTAATTATAAGAGATTTTCGCAAAATACTTTTCAAACTCCCCCTGAGAATAAACCTCGATTAGTATTTATAGGATCACCGGGAATGCCTTGGCATGGATTAGATATATTAGAAGAATTAAGTGAATCATTACCTAATATACATTTTGATATAATCGGAACTAAAAAAGAAGATAAAGATAATGTCACCTATCATGGTTTCCTTTCATTCGATAAGTATAATTCTATAATAAATAATTCTAGTGCTGGTTGCGGATCTCTAGCCTTGTTCCGAAATCAAATGGATGAGGCTTGCCCCTTAAAAGTAAGGGAATATTTAGCATTTAATAAGCCAATTATTATTGCATATAAAGATACCGCTTTTGAAAAATATGGATATCCTGATTGGGTTTTACAATTACCTAATTCCAAAGAGAGAATTTTAAATAGCGCGTTGGAAATAGAAAACTTCATTAAAAACAGCAGAAGATTTAAACTAACTCATGCCGACACTAATCGCTATGCAGATGCAAATGTTATAGAGTTAGAAAGAATTGGTTTTTTTAAAGATGTAGCTAAAAGTTAATGATCTATTTTTTAAACTCTTTATTACTAAGTATTGTATCATTTACTGATTTGGATAAAAATCATAGGAAAAATGGAAAACTCCTACTATTTTTTCTTTGTGGATTTTTAGTTCTTTTTGCTTCCCTTAGAGATAATGTTGGACTGGATGATATTGGTTATAAAGAATATTTCGAGGCTACGAATTCTTTAGATGAAGTTATCTTTGAGGGAGAAAATTTATCCTCTGATAAAACTAATCTTGTAGAGCCTTTATTTTTATTAATGGCTTCCGTGGGTAAAATAATAACAGAAGAGGTCTTTATTTTATTCTTTATTTGTGCAACCATTGCCCTATTCATTCGATATAAGATATTTTGGAAATATTCTCCATACCCTATTTTAAGCTTATTAATTTATGCCAGTCATGAATTTTATGTTAAAGATTGGACTCAAATTAGAGCAGGCTTAGCAAGCGTAATTATTCTATATGGAATAAAATTTCTTTTCTCTGGCAAGGACAAAAAATTTATTATAACTGTTATAATTGCTGCGGGATTTCATTATATAGCAGTCATAGCTATACCCTTACTCTTTTTAAGAAATTTAAAAAATCCTAAAAAGTTTTATTCTCGAGCTTTGCTATTGGCTGCAGGAATATCTTTACTTATACCTTTTAAGGCTACTTTAATTCAGCTATCTGAATATGGTCTAATACCCTACAGAATCTCTCAATATTTTTATTATCAAAAATATGCTTTTGAGATGGCGATTACTGATATTATTATTATTAAGGGAGTTATCCTTTCCTTGATTAGCATTTATTATTATAACAGATTAGCTTCTAAATATTCTTTTTATTCCATTATCCTATCTTATCAAGTTTTAGCAACTATATACTTATTAGTTTTTCGGGATTTCTCTATTATGGCCGTCCGTGCAAATGGCTTACTATATGTTGTAGAGCCCATTTTGATTATTTTGTTATTAAACCAGATTAAACAAAAGGGTTTTGTTTTTATGGGCGCATTTCTATACAGTTTTTTATGGATTTTTTATGATCAATTTCTTAACCCATTTGGTTTGCCAGTTTATAAAACAATTTTAGAATGAAAATCGCAGTTATTTTACCCAGTTTGGCAAATAGAGGCCCAATTCTCATTGCAAAGTATCTAGTTGATAATTGGATAAAGGAAGGAAAAATTGTTGAAGTTTATTATTTCGATGATTTAACTGAATTAAACTTCGGTTCTTCTATTAAAAAGATAAAATTTAATGAATCTATTGACTTTGGTCGTTATGATATAATCCATTCTCATATGTTAAGACCAGATCTTTATCTGCTTTTTCATAAATTTAGAATACCCTCAGAGACCAAAATTGTAACGACTATTCATCAGGAAACCTATAAGGCCTTAAAACTGCAATACAATTTTCTTGTTGCATTTTTGGCAGAAAAATTTTGGAGCCATTCACTCCGAATCTTTGATAAGGTTATTGTTTTAAATAAAACAATTGCAGAACAAATCAAAAACAAAAATCTTCATATAATCGGGAATGGAATACCAAAACCGAGAATAATGTCGATTGCTCATGCTGATCTCTTAAAAGTCAAATTATTTAAAGATAGGTTTGATACAATTATTGGTTCTTCAACTTTATTGATAAAAAGAAAGGGAATAGATCAGGTTATAAAAGTTTTGCCAGAAAATCCTAATGTGGGGTATATAATTCTGGGTGATGGAGAGGAAAAAGAAGATTTAAAAGAATTGGCTGCTAAATTAGGCGTGACAAATCAATGTTTATTTATGGGACAAAAAATTAATGGTTATCGGTTCTTCCAATTTTTTGACATTTATATGTTGCCATCCCATTCAGAAGGTTTTCCCATTTGTGGTATTGAAGCCGCTATGTTTGGCTTACCAATAGTTTGTTCTAATATCAAAGTCTTAGAGGAAATATTTAAACCTTCAGAAGTCAGTTTTTTCCAATTAGAAGATATTGATTCCTTAAACCAATCTTTGCAAAATGCAATTGACAATAAAGAGCAACTAAAAGAAGCTATAAATGAAAAATATTACTTAGAACTTTCAGACAAAGTAATGGTATCGAAATACAATAATTTATTTAAAGATTTAATTAATGTTCAAAAATAAAACCCTTTTAATTACAGGAGGGACCGGTTCATTTGGGAACGCGGTCTTAGATCGTTTTCTTGATTCAAATCTAAAGGAAATTCGCATCTTTTCCCGAGACGAAAAGAAGCAGGACGATATGCGAAACTTTTATAAAAATGATAAGATCAAGTTTTATATAGGCGATGTAAGAAATTATAGCAGTGTAGATCGCGCTATGCGAGGTGTAGATTATGTTTTTCACGCTGCCGCCTTAAAACAAGTGCCTTCCTGCGAGTTTTTCCCCATGGAAGCTACTAAAACCAACGTAATTGGTTCTTCTAATGTCGTGGAAGCTGCTATAGCAAATAAAGTGAAAAAAGTTATTTGTTTAAGTACCGATAAAGCTGCCTATCCTATTAACGCCATGGGAATGTCTAAAGCGTTAATGGAAAAGACGGTGGTAGCAGCCTCCAGAAATATCCCGGAAGAAGACACTACTATTTGCCTTACCCGTTACGGGAATGTGATGGCATCCAGGGGTTCGGTTATTCCTCTGTTTGCAAACTTGTTAAAGGAAGGAAAACCATTAACGGTAACCGATCCTAATATGACCCGTTTTCTAATGTCTTTGGAAGAAGCGGTGGAGTTGGTGATTTATGCTTTTAAAAATGGGAGACAGGGCGATTTGTTTGTACATAAAGCACCAGCCAGTACCATAGGTGATTTAGCGCAGGGAATGAAAGAATTGTTTGATTCAGAAAGCGATATAAAAATAATTGGTACTCGCCATGGCGAAAAGTTATATGAAACCTTATGCACCAGGGAAGAAATGTTAAAAGCGGAAGATCTTCCAGGGCATTACCGTATTCCTGCTGATAATCGCGACTTAAATTATGCGAAATATTTTGAAGAAGGAGAAGGTTCTATTTCCAGTTTCGAAGATTATAATTCCCATAACACGCAAAGATTAGATTTAAAAGAAGTAAAAGAGGCTTTATTAAGTCTTGAATTTATAAAGAATGAACTGGCAGTAGAAGCATGATAAAAGTAATGACCATTGTGGGTACCAGGCCCGAAATTATAAAGCTAAGCGAAGTTATAAAAGAACTGGATAAATACACCAACCATATTTTGGTGCATTCCGGGCAAAATTATGATTACGAGCTCAATGAAGTTTTCTTCAAAGATCTTGGTCTTAGAAAACCCGATTTCTTTTTGGAAGCTGCTGGTAAGAATGCAGCAGAAACCATTGGGAATGTAATTACCAAGTCTGATAATTTATTCGAACAAGAGAAACCAGATGCAGTATTGCTATATGGAGATACTAATAGTTGTCTTTCGGTGATCTCGGCTAAAAGAAAAAAGATTCCAATTTTTCATATGGAAGCTGGAAACCGTTGTTTTGATCAACGTGTACCGGAAGAGATTAACCGCAAAATTGTAGATCATTTAAGCGATATAAATATGCCCCTTTCTGAACATGCAAGGAAATATTTAGTAGCAGAAGGTTTACCCCCAGAAACGGTTATAAAAACCGGGTCACCTATGCGGGAGGTTCTTAATAAGCAGATGAGTGCGATAGAAGCTTCTAAGATTTTACAAAAGGAAAATCTTGCAAAGCAGGGATATTTTATCGTAAGCATTCACAGGGAAGAAAATGTAGATTCAGAAGAAAATTTTCAGAATCTTATGGAATCCCTGGATTCGATAAGTACCGAATTTGATAAAAAGGTAATTATTTCAACTCACCCTAGAACCCGTAAAAAGCTGGAGGAAATTGGTTTTGTTTCGCAAAACCCCAAATTGGTATTCTCCAAACCTTTTGGGTTTCACGATTATATTCAACTTCAAAAGAATGCTTTTTGTGTAATTTCTGATAGTGGTACCATAACAGAAGAAGCCTCGATAATGAACCTTCCGGCTATTACAATAAGGCAGGCACATGAACGCCCAGAAGGAATGGATGAGGGTACTTTAATTATGAGTGGCTTAAAAAAGGACAGGGCGATTGAAAGTATAAAAGTTGTTACTGAACAATTTCAGGAAAACAATTTAGCAATCAGAATGGTTAAGGACTATGAAATAGATAATGTTTCAAAAAAGGTGCTAAGGATTATTCTTTCTTATACCGATTATATTAACCGTACAGTCTGGAAAAAATAATTTTATGAGAAAAAAAGTAATGATTTTAGGCTCTACAGGAATGTTAGGGCATCAAGTTTATTATAAGCTACAAGAAGATGGGAAATTTGATATTACTGATGTAAGTTTCAGAAATAAATTAACTCCTCAAAGTGTAATTTTAGATCTCCATAACCAGAAAGAACTGGAAACCCTTATTAAAAAAGTTCAACCTGACTTCATAATAAATTGTGTTGGAGTGCTTATAAAGGGTGCCAATGATAATCCAGCGAACGCAATTTATCTGAACTCCTATTTACCTCATTTTCTTGCAAAAGAATGTGATGAAATAGGTGCTAAGCTTATACATATTTCAACCGATTGTGTTTTTTCCGGAGAGAAAGGTGCTTATACTGAAAATGACGAAAAAGACGGAAGGGATATTTATGCAAAAACCAAAGCTCTCGGTGAGGTTGAGAATTCGAATCATTTAACCTTAAGGACCTCTATTATTGGACCTGAGTTAAAGCAGAATGGGGAAGGTTTGTTTCATTGGTTTATGAATCAGGAAAGAGAAACAAATGGGTTTACGAAAGCAATTTGGAGTGGAGTTACGACTACAGAATTGGCAAAAGTAATTGCAATCGCCCTCGAACAAAACCTTGAAGGCTTATATCACGTGACTAATGGTAATCCTATTAATAAATATGATTTACTAAAAATATTTAAAGAAGTAACGGGTAAACAAATTAGCATAAATGCGGTGGAAGGTAAAAGTGTAGACAAATCATTCTTAGATAGCCGAAAAGAATTAAAAAGAGATATACCGTCTTATACCATGATGGTAAAAGATATGGTAACTTTTATGAAGTCGCACCCCGAGCTTTATAAAAATTATAGTGTAGCGCTGGTATGAAAATCTTGTTACTGGTAGATGATTATTTACCGCACAGTACAAAAATAGGAGCAAAGATGATGCATGAATTGGCTATTGCTTTGTTTGAAAATGGCCATCAGGTTGCCGTTGCCACTCCAGATTATAGAGTTAAATCTAAATATGAGCTAGATAAAATTGATGAGATAGATGTTTATAGGTTTCGCTCACCAAATGTAAAAGACGAATCTAAAATCAAACGAGCGATCAATGAAACAGCTTTATCTTTTAATGCTTATAAAAATTTAAAATCTGTTTTTAAGGAGAATCAATTTCAACTTATTGTTTGCTATTCTCCTTCTATATTTTTTGGTCCATTAATTAAAAAGTTGAAAAAGAAATGGAATGCTAAGAGTTATTTAATTCTAAGAGATCTTTTTCCGCAGTGGGTTATAGATCACGGTTTAATTAAAGAAAAGTCGGCTATTGCTTCCTACTTTAGAAAATTTGAGAAAATCAATTATAAAGCAGCTGATAAGATTGGACTGCAATCTCCCAAGAACCTGGAATGGTTTAATGAAAAATATGGATTGATCAATAAATCAGAAGTCCTGTATAACTGGAGTAGTGAAACCCCGATTATTACTGAAGATAAGAAATATAGAAATAAATTGAACCTGGGAGATAAGGTAGTTTTGTTCTATGGCGGCAATATGGGCGAAGCCCAGGATATGATGAACCTGGTGAGATTGGCAGAAAACCTCAAGGAAGAAAACAAAGCACATTTTGTATTTGCTGGATCTGGAAATGAGTTTAATCTCGTGAAGAAGGCCATTGCGGAGAAAGATTTAGAAAATGTATCCTTATTAGAACCTGTAGATCAGGAAGAATATAGGTTAATGTTAAGTGAATTTGATATTGGTCTCTTTACCCTTCATAAACACCATTCTACTCACAATTTTCCCGGTAAACTCTTAGGCTATATGGCTCAAGGCTTACCCATTTTGGGAAGTGTAAATCGCGGTAATGATGTAATTGAGGTAATTAACGATGCGGGAGCCGGTTATGTTTCAGTCAATGGTGAGGATAACAAATTTTCAGAAAATGCCTGGGGTTTAATTGAAAAGAAAATCAAAAGAAAACAAATGGGTGAAAACTCATACTATCTTTTAAAGAATACCTTTTCTGTCGAAGCAGCAATAAGGAAAATTTTGAATTAATTTTAAGATTGTAATTAACTGACTCTGGTTCTCGCCCTTATGCGCCACACGTAACGTATGGCACTTAACTGTATACAATGAACTATATACAACGTGTTATTGTCGGATTCTAAAAATTTTAACTATTAGCCCTCTCCCTACAGATCGGAATTAACGAATAAAAACTACTTATTATGAATATTTTAGACCAGGAGGTCCTATTGGACCTGTTTCATAGGTATTATCTGTTTTTCGCCGGATTTGTGTTTCTATTGGCATTTGTGCTTACCTGGTATTTTACTCCTAAGGTGCTTTGGGTAAGCCGGGAAAAAGACCTGATGAAGGAGGTGAATGCGAGGAGCTCTCATAAAATGGCAATTCCTCCTTTTGGCGGGGTGGCCTTTTTCCTGGTGTTGGTTTTAATAATAAGTCTGCTACAGGCTTTGCGTACATCTCCTACCGGGAATCACCTTATTATAGGACTAACCTTTTTGTTTATGGCTGGATTAAAAGATGACCTGGTGATTTCTTCTGCGCGGTTAAAGTTTATTAGTCAGTTATTCGCTGCGGGTTTTATTATTTTTTCACCAGAATTACAACTAACCAGTCTACACGGCTTTTTGGGTGTTTTTGAGATTCCTATACTTTTAGGTTATGCTTTTAAAGTTTTAATAGTAGTAGCTTTAATTAACGCTTATAACCTTATTGATGGAATTGACGGCCTGGCGGGGATTGTAGGGATAGTGATTTCTCTTACTTATGCCCTGGTTTTTTATAGTACCGGGCATCCTTATTTTGTTTTATTAAGTCTTTGTACAGCAGGAATTTTAAGTGCTTTTCTAAGGTTTAATTTTTCTCGCGGAAGAAAAAAGATATTTATGGGAGACGGGGGAAGCCTGGTGATGGGCTTTATGATTGCTTTTCTAAGTTTAAAACTACTGGTAATGAAACCTTATCAACCCCTGGTTCGTGAGGGTTATACGCCGGAAAATACCCTGCTCTTTGCCTTAGCCGTTTTATTTCTGCCCATTTTTGATACTTTAAGGGTAATTCTTATTCGATTAAAAAATGGGAAAACCCCTTTTGAAGCCGATAGGAACCATATGCACCACGTGCTGCTGGACAATGGTCTAAGTCATAAAAAAGCAAGTTTTGTTTTGGGCGGATTAAACCTGGCGGTAATCGTTTTATTTATTATGTTGAGTCGGGATCTAAAAAGTGGAGGAATGAGCCTGGCGATGTTAGGTGTTTTTGTGATAGTAGCAATTGCTTTTGAAGCCTTAAGAAAGAAGGCGCTGAGAAGAAGTCTTAGAGAAAACCCGAAAGAAGCGAAGCAAAGTAGAAAAGATAAAGTTGCTATGGCAGGGGAGTAGAATTTTAGTGGCCAGTCTCAGTGTGCAGTTGGCAGTACTATTGTCATTGCGAGCAATGCAGGAGCGCGGCAATCTTTTACTTCGGACGAAAACGATATAAATCTCCTTCTCTTATTAAGGAAAATTTAACATAAACTTTTATATTCGCACAAATTTAAAATTAGGGAGCAAGCATAGTGCAGGCCTGCAAAATTAAACGTCATTCTTTCCCGAAGTTTCGGGATGTTTCAGAGCTTGCTCCGCATTTTAATCGGAGATCTAATATAATAAAACTAAGTTCTTAGAATTCCGAAGCAAATTCGGGATGGACATAAAAACTTTTAATTCAAAATTTAAGATTAAATAGAGATAAATGAAATATCCTCATTTTTTAAGATTACCGGCCTTGGGCCTATTTTTTATTTTTTTAGCTACTTCCTGTGTTTCGCGCCAGGAGATTGTTTATTTCCAGGGTTTGGAAAAAGCCGAAGCTAAAATGCAAGAACAAGCTAACAAGAGTTTAAAAATTAAACCAAATGACCTGCTTACCATTAGTGTTGCAGCCGAACAGCAAGATGCTGCTATCCCATTTAATCTTCCCGTCATTGGTGTTCCCGCTGGTGGAGATCAAATTGGGTTAACGGTAAATGGCAGGCAGCAACTGCAAACCTACCTGGTAGGCAAGGATGGCAATATAGATTTTCCTTTCCTGGGAGAAATAAAAGCAGAAGGATATAGCCAGGAAGAATTGGCTAAAAACTTAAAAGGCCAGATAAAAAGATATGTTCAGGATCCTATTGTAAATGTAAGGGTGGTGAATTTCCAGGTAAGTGTATTGGGAGAGGTAACCCGCCCGGGAACATTTGATGTACAGGACGATTATTTTACTTTACCCCAGGCACTGGGAATGGCCGGGGATATGACGATTTACGGGAAACGGGATAATGTACTGGTAATGCGGGAAGAAAATGGTAGAACTACGCACGCCTATCTCAACCTTGGTGATGCCGATGTTATTAATTCACCTTATTATCATTTACAACAAAATGATGTTATTTACGTAGAACCCAACGCCCCACAAAGACAAAGTGCCAGTTATAACCGGAATGCCGGGGTTTATATTTCTATAGCCTCAGTCTTAGTTTCAGTTGCCGTGCTTTTAACCAGATAATTTATTATGTCTCAAAACACACCTACTTCCATTCGCCCGCAAGAAGAAGAAATCGATTTAAGGGAAGAACTTGAAAAATATTTGCGCTATTGGCCCTGGTTTATTCTGGGGGTAATTCTTTGCGTGGTAATTGGCATTTTGTATATAAAATATAGTACCCCGCAATACAATACTACCGCGAGTATTATTATTAAAGATGAAGAAAGTAAAGGTCCTTCTTCAGAAATGGCTGCTTTTGCCGATCTAGGCTTGTTAGGAGGGATGGGAGCCAGCAGTATAGAAAACGAGATGGGGATCCTGCGCTCCAAAACTCTTATGAGCCAGACGATTAAAGCCTTAAATCTTAATATCACTTATTTTGAAGAAGGAGCTGTAAAATCTAAAGAGCTTTATAATAGTAGTCCTTTTAAAGTGGTTGCGCTGCAATTAGATGAAAAGGCACTTGAGAATTCAATTAAGGAAGAAAGAGGAAATGCGTTTTATATAATCCCCAAAACAAATGAAAATTTCCATCTTATAAATACTGAAACTGAGGAGGTTTTTGAAGGAAAATTTGGTAATCCGGTAGCTATAAACTTTGCCACGATTACGGTGGAAGAAACCGGTTTATCTCTAGAAGATGAAGAGAGAGAAATTTCAGTGCGCTTTAGTCCCTTAGAATCTGTGGTGGGCAAATACAGGGAAGCCGTAAATATTAATTTAACCGATAAAAATTCAAGTTTGTTGGAATTGAGCCTGGTAGACCCGGTAAGGGAGAAAGCCCAGGATATTTTAGACCAGTTAATTCTGGAATATAACCAACAGGCCATTGAAGATAAAAACCTGGTAGCCACCAATACGGCAGAATTTATTGATGAAAGGCTTGCTATCATCAACCAGGAACTGGATTCAGTAGAAGTGGGAAAAGAAGAATTTAAAGAGGCAAACCAGCTGACTAATATTGAAGCTGAGTCTGAAATGTTTATTGAGAATGCCAGTGATTATAAAAAACGGCAGCAGGAGATAGGAACCCAACTGGAACTTGCCAATGCGATGATTGCTTACCTGGAGACGGGTAGTAATTCTGATTTATTGCCCGCTAACCTGGGCATTGAAGAATCAGGTGTAAATGATCTTATAGGGGAATATAACACGCTTGTGCTTGAGCGCAACAGGATTTTAAGTGGTTCAACCGAAGAAAACCCGGTAGTATTAAGGCTAAATTCTCAAATTGAACAAATGCGTGCCAATGTTTTACAGAGCTTAGAGCGTATGCGAAACAATTTCCTGATCGCACAAAAGGATTTAGACCGACAGGCGGCGCTTATAGGTTCGCAAATTTCAGCAGTGCCAGCAAAGGAAAGACAATACCGGGGCATTGAAAGACAACAAAATATTAAAGAAGCACTTTATTTATTTTTACTGGAAAAACGGGAAGAAAATTCATTATCCCTGGCGGTTACCGCACCCAAAGCAAAGATCGTAGATAGTGCTTATAGCAATAATACCGCTGTTTCTCCAAAATCGAAGATTATATTACTTGCAGCCCTAATTCTTGGGTTGTTAATTCCTTTTCTTATTATTTATATAAAAACTTTATTAAGTAATAAGGTGAAAAGTAGGGAAGACCTGGAAAAACATGCCAATATTATTCCGGTAGTGGGAGAAATTCCTAGAGTAGAGAAAAAGCAAAATGAAATGATTGTGAAAAACGATAGGAGCATCCTCGCTGAAGCTTTTAGGATTTTACACACCAACTTGCAATACTTAATTGTAAATACCGCCGAAAAGGAAACAGGAAATACCATTTTTGTGACTTCAACCGTAAAAGGAGAAGGGAAAACGCTGGTGTCTTTTAACCTGGCAGTTACTCTTGCAAATACCAATAAAAAAGTTATTATCGTAGGTGCCGATTTAAGGAATCCGCAGCTACAGCGTTTTGAGAAAAAGGCCCGGGAGCATATAGGGGTTAGTGACTACCTGGCTAATGACGATTTAAAACTTAAAGATCTGATAAGAGAGTCTAATACAGACAACCCTAACTTACAGCTTCTACCTTCAGGTACCATTCCGCCAAATCCATCGGAATTATGGAGGAGACAAAAAACCGGCGAAATGTTTAAGGAGTTGGAGCAAATGTATGATTATGTAATTGTAGATACCGCTCCTTCCCTGTTAGTTACAGATACCTTCCTTATCAATAAATGGGCAGATGTTACTTTATACGTAGTAAGAGCCGGGCATACTGAAAAGAAACTTTTACAGTTCGCCGTAGATTCAAAAAGAGATGGTAAATTCCACGATCTAAGCTTTGTACTTAATGATGTGAAATGGTCAAATTTTGGGTACGGTAATAAGTATGGTTATGCCTATGGGGAAGAGAAGAAATCTTTTTTGAAACGACTTTTAAATAAAGCAGCGGTTTATTAGTTAGTTCTCGGTTCTCTGTTTTCGATTCTATAGTTTCTTTCGTCTCGTTTAGTCATTGCTCGTATTTTGTTGTCATTGCGAGCGACGCAGGAGCGCGGCAATCTTTAGTTTGGAATTTTTATTCTGAATTCATAATAAACATGCGTAGTTTTAGAAACAACAGATTGCTCCAATCTTCCGATCTCCCGGGATCCTTCGCAAAGGCGGTAGTTTAACTGCCAACTGAAACTGCTTACCGGAAACTGAACCGTAACGTCATTGCAAGCGACGCAGGAGCGCGCCAATCTTTTGATAGGAGTTTTCCTGTCACCTGAAACTGCTTACAGCCACCTGAAAATAGCCATTATTTTAATTTTAATCTCGTTTCTCTCAAAACCAGACTTAATCAATCAATGAAAAAATTATTTTTTTTAAGCCTTTTTTGTTTTATATCCTTCAGCAGTCATGCGCAATGGGATTTTGAAGGTTCTGTAAATTTAAACGCTTATCTTCACGATGGCGAATTACAGCGATTACCTTTTTGGATGTATAGTAACCAAAGAGGTCGAATTTCAGAAGACACTCATCTTTCCGGGTGGATTTCGGGAAGAACGTTTAATGAATTCCGTAATGGAAATTCTTTAGAGATTGGCGCCGGGATCTTATACCAGGATGGAATAAGTGATGAAATTTTCCTGGATGAGATCTATGCTGCCTATAACAACGATTGGCTTGAAGCCGTAATTGGTCGTAGGCAGGAAAAAGAGTTGTATGAAGGTTTAAGTGCTACTAATGAAAATATGTTATGGTCCTTAAACGCCAGGCCAATGCCGGGAGTATCTTTATCAACAAATCGTACGATTTTCTTTACTCCGGAGTCAGCCTATGGTTTTGAAGCCAGCTGGAGTGAATATTTAATGGGCGATGATCGTTTTGTAAAAGGAGCGAGATTGCATCATAAAAGCATCAATTTTGTATACCAACCTAATCCCGATTTTCAGCTTAAATTAGGCGTGCGGCATTTTGCACAGTGGGCAGGGGATTCCCCCAAGTCAGGACCACAACCCGACGGGTTTTTAGATTATATAAAAGTGATTTCCGGAAGGGAAGGTGGGGAGAATGCTGTGGGAGGTGACCAGGCGAATGTATTGGGCAATCATTTAGGTACCTATGAATTGGAAATTAGCAAAAAGATTAATCGGGAACTTGAATTAAGTTTTATCTACAATCATATGTTTGAGGATGGCTCGGGTAGCCGGTTTGCGAATTTTCCCGATGGGAGATATGGATTTTTTCTGGATTTTGAAGATAACCAAAGACTGGTTAATGGTATTTTATATGAATTTTTCTATACCCGAAACCAAAGTATCAATGCCGGATCTCCTCATGGGGCCGATAATTACCTCAATAATTTCTTAACCTATCATTCCGGTTTTACTTATGAACGTAGAATTATAGGACTTCCCTTTTTTACCTACGATGAAGAATTAGACCAGGTAGTAAATAGTAAGTTTGGTGTACATCACCTGGGAATTTCCGGAAATTTCTCCAATTACTTTGTGAGTTATCCTTGGAAGTTGCTACTGAGTTTTTCTCATAACGAAGGTAGGTACGGTAGGTATTATACCCCTAACCGGGATATTTTGGCGGGATTATTTGATATTAAAGTTTTACAATCTTTTGTGCAGTTGAATGTTCAGCTTGGAGTTGAACTAAGCAATATGGATGAACCTCTTTACGGAGCAGGAATTAATTTGAGAAAAGAATTTTAAGCTGTTGAAATAACTTTTAGAAAGAATAATTTAATAAGAATCCGTGCTAAAAACGATGTGATTTTAAATTATACTTATTACGCGCAATACACTTAAAACCCCTTGAGCAATCAAGGGGTTTTTTTTTTTAGGCTGAAAAGGAAGGTAAGTCATTCAACAATACCTATCTTAAAAAAACAATATGATTCGACTCATAAATTTTGAGTAGATAATTGGGCAAATTTGAACTCTTATAAATTCAATATTTTTCACTGGATTTATAGGAAATATAAAAATAGAAACTATGAAGAAGCCAATTAAGCGACATGAAGCTCTTAAACCTCTTAGCAGGGAACATCATCACGGCTTATTGTTGTGCTGGAAAATAAGACAGGGCGTAAAAAAAGAGGTGGAGGTTGCACGAATAAAAGCTTATACCGAATGGTTTAAAATTCATTATCTCGATCCGCATTTTGAAGCCGAAGAAGAACATATATTTCCTGTATTGGGCAATGAGCATGAACTTGTTAAACGAGCTTTGAAGGAACATCGCCGGTTAAAACGATTGTTTTCGCAGGACACTGAAGTTGAGATTGCTCTAAATAATATTGAAGAAGAACTGGATAGCCATATTAGGTTTGAAGAACGTGTTCTTTTTAATGAAATTCAAGAAGTTGCTTCAGCTGAACAACTGGCATATATTGAAAAGCATCATAATGGAATCCAATTCTCTGATGACGACTGGCAGGATCACTTTTGGGAAAATTAATTCAATTTTAATTATCAAGTTTCAGATTATAACAAGAATCGATTTCCGCAGAAGTGGGCAAAAAAAATATAATGGGTACAAGGCTTAATTCTTCAGCAAAAAAATCTTCAAAGTTAAATCTGGTATTAGAAGAACATCATCATGCATTGCAGGTATGTTCCAGAATTCGGGAAGGTTTGAAGAACGATGTTGAATTGGAACGAATAAGAGCGTATACCAACTGGTTTCAAACACATTACCTGGAGCCCCATTTTGAAATTGAAGAAAAATATATTTTCCCCAGGCTTGGTTATAACTTAAGAGTAAAAAGAGCGCTTGCGAATCACCGGCGCATTAGAAAGTTGTTAAGTTGTGGCTGTGCCGATGAAAAAGTACTCAATTTACTGGAAGAGGAACTGGCTGCACACATACGTTTTGAAGAACGTATTCTGTTCAAAGAGATTAGCGATAAAAAAGAGCTGGCAGAACTCGAAAAGCAGCATCAGAGCTTATCTTTTTCAGAAGAAAACTGGAAAGATCCGTTTTGGGCTTAAGGATTTCCTTTTAAATAAAATATAGTCCGGGGTGGCCGGCAATTAAGGGGTGTAATCCGGTACATAAGCTTTATATTTTTTATTTAACTGCATTCTCTTTATCTCCCTGCGATGAGATAAAAGGAATTCTTGGCGCCAGAAAATATCCCGTTAAACTGGCAAAAAGAATGGGGATAAAATATCCAAATCCGGTTAAAGTTGCGAGTAAAATAGTGGTACTCATTGGGGTTCTGGTTACACAGGCATTTATAGCAGCCATACTGGTAACAACTGCTAAAGAAAGGTTAGTAGATGGGAAAAGCTGGTGAATAATTAATCCCAGGCTTGCACCTACAAAGAATAGGGGGATAATAAATCCGCCTCGCCAACCCGAAGTAACCGTAATCGCAATGGCAAGGATCTTAACCAGAAGTATAGCTACAAGAAACTCTAAATCAAAGTCGGTTAGTAAAAGATTATTTATTTCGTGATGTCCAAAATATCGGGTTATCGGGAAATAAAATGCTATAATTCCGAGAATGATTCCGCCGATTAAAGTTTTATAATATATTGGAAAATTCAGCTTATAAAAAACCGATTTTAGAAACTTTGTACAGAAAATAAAAACCCAACCAAAAAACGTTGCCACTACTGCAAAGAGCACCGCATAAGCAAAATCGAATTTATCTTCCATAATATAGGATGGTAGATCCCAGATTGGTCCTATCCCAAGATGGATAATAAGCGCAAAGATGATATAGCTAAAGCAACTGGCCACAAAAGCGGGCATAATTGCTTTATAATATGCTGCAGCATGTTTGTGATGCAAAATTTCTAATGAAAAAAGACTGCCACCCAGGGGAGCGCCAAAAAGCGCGGTAAAACCAGAAGCCATTCCCGCAATACTTAGAGATCGTAATTCTTCTCCTTTTAGTCTTAACATTTTTCCCAGCCAGCTTCCGGTAGATCCGGTTACCTGTACCAGGGGTGCCTCAGGGCCTAAGCTTCCTCCAGCTCCCACACACAGCAAAGAAGACAGGACCATGGAAAGATTGTTTTTTGGATCCAGTTTTCCTTTATTAAACCTAATATTATTTACAATTAGCTGAATTTCTCCCGGGTCTCCAATAAGATGTATAATTAAACCGGCCAGTAAACCTGCCAAAGCCATAGTTGGTATTACCTGCCAACCTTCGAAAAAAGCCAGTCCGTGCATCACCATTTCCAGGGCAATCCAGTATACGCCAGAAATTAAACCACCCACAACCCCAAGCAGTGCCCATAAGAAGAAATTTCGGCTAAAAACAAATGGATTAAACCTTAAGGGTTTGTCCAGCACATCTAGCGACCTGATTAATTTTCTTTTAGTCTTTATTTTCACTTTTTAATCCGGTTTAAATAGTTTGTCTATCTTTTAATAGGCCTTTTTCAGAATTTTCGGCTAAACTATAATAGTTTTATAAGTATCCTTTTACAAATCTCTGTTTTTTCTAAGCTATTTAAAATTTTTATCTTGGTAGGGAAGAAAGAATTTGGAAAAATTAATTCTTAGAATTTATACTTCTAAAAATGTGAAGAGGCCTGGTGTTGATGATTTTATGTTTTGGAAAGTTTTCAAATTAATGACTATGATCATTTTTTACAGGATGCCAAATTTTGAAGTTTGCACCCAGTAAATTAAAAAATAAAGAATATTCTCTTTTTAAGATTATATAATTGATAAAATAATAATAGGTCTAATAAATATGGGTAAACCTTCTTCTACTTCACATAGAATGCTCTTTTTAAATACCCTGGCATTCACCATTTGTTTCGCAGTTTGGATGTTTAACGGGGTTACCGTAACCTTTCTCGTAGATAATGGCGCTTATGACTGGAGTTCGGTTCAAATTGGATGGCTTCTGGGGATACCGGTACTTACTGGTTCGCTCTTTAGATTGCCCTTAGGAATAATGACCGATAAATTTGGCGGAAAATGGGTTTTTGGTGGCTTATTACTGGTTAGTGCAATTCCTATGTTTTTACTACAATATGTAGATTCTTTCCTAGGATTTGCCTTGTGTAGTTTTGGTTATGGTCTTACAGGGGCTGGTTTTGCCGTTGGTATTGCATATACTTCAGTTTGGTACGAAAAAGACTGGCAGGGCAGAGCGCTTGGTATTTTTGGTGCCGGAAATGCAGGAGCAGCATTAACCACATTATTTGCACCCACAATTCTTCAGAATTTAACCAACAACGGGGCAGATATGGAGCAATGGAGAATTCTTCCCGTGATCTATGCTGCCATTCTGGTTGTTATGGCAATTATTTTTGTGGTCTTTGCCAAAAATAAAAAACCGGAAACTCAGCGAACAATAAAAAAACTTATGCAGCCTCTTAAAAGTATTCGGGTTTGGCGTTTTGGCTTGTATTACTTCCTGGTTTTTGGGTGTTTTGTAGCATTTTCGCAATGGCTGGTGCCTTATTATGTAAACGTCTATTATCTCCCTTTAGTGACAGCCGGGATACTGGCAGCAGCCTTTAGTTTTCCTTCAGGAATTATTAGAGCGCTAGGCGGTTGGATGTCAGATAAATGGGGCGCCCGTAAAGTGATGTACTGGGTTTTAGGAACTTCTCTTGCAATTAGCTTTTTGCTGATTTTTCCCAAAATGGAAATTTACTCACCCGGAAACGGAATAATGGCCAAACAGGCCGGGGAGGTTACTGAAGTTTCGGAATCAAAAATTACCGTGGCCGGAATTAAGTATGATGTAATTCCTAAAAATGAGACAGATTTTGAAGAAGCCGAAGGTGCTTTTGTATTTCCGAAGAAAGAAACCTGGCAGGAGCCGGTGGTAGAAGAAGGGCAACAGGTAAAGAAAAAGGAATTACTGGCCAGCGGAGAAACCAAGATATTCTTTGAAGCCAATGTTTGGGTATTTACTTTCCTTGTTATCATTTTAGGAAGTATCTGGGGTGTAGGAAAAGCAGCAGTTTATAAACATATCCCTGAATATTTTCCAGATGAAGTAGGGGTCGTAGGAGGAATGGTTGGAGTACTGGGTGGTTTAGGTGGATTTGTGTGCCCTATTATCTTCGGATATTTATTAGACGGCTCGGGACTATGGACGAGCGCCTGGATGTTTACCCTTGTACTCTCGGTAATTTGTCTTTGGTGGATGCATAGAACTATTCAAAAAATGATGCATAAAGAACAGCCAAAACTGATGCGCCAAATTGAAGCTAAAAATGATAAAAAATAGACTAAACCCTGAATACTATGAATACTAACCTTGATGAGTGGAATGTTGAAGATCCCGATTTTTGGGAGAAAAAAGGTAAAAAAGTAGCCTATAGAAACCTGTGGCTTTCTATTCCGGCATTATTACTCTCGTTCGCGGTGTGGATGATGTGGAGTATTATTACTACCAAAATGAAAGAATTTAATTTTCATTTTGGAATGATTACTCCAGAAATGTCTGAAGCAATGGTAAAAGAACAACTGGCCGTAATCAATAATCTTTATTACACCTTACCGGCAATAGCCGGTCTCGCCGGCGCAACCCTTAGAATTCCTAATTCTTTTCTTATTGCACTGGGAGGAGGTCGTAACGTGGTGTTTACTACAACAACGCTTTTGTTGATACCTGCTTTTGGAGTGGGATATGCGCTTTCAGATCAAAGTACACCATACCTAACCTTTGCTATACTTGCTCTTTTATCGGGCTTTGGAGGAGGAAATTTTGCCTCTTCTATGAGTAATATTAGTTATTTCTTCCCGAAAAGAATCCAGGGAACTTCTCTTGGACTAAATGCAGGAATAGGAAATCTCGGCGTTGGGATTATGCAAAAAATGATTCCCTTTGTTATAGGAATCTTTCTTTTTTCTGCAGTTGGAAGTGGAGGGGAAGTTGTAGAAGACCAACCTCTTGCCGGTCTCCAAAATGCCGGGTGGATATGGATTCCTATTGTGATTGCTGCCGTAGCCGCATACTTTGGAATGAACAATGTTATTACCGGTACTCCTAAACTTCCCACTACTTTTCAGGGAATTGCAAAAACGCTTTTTATGGTGGGCATTGGCCTGGTGGCTGCCGCGGTAGGTTCTTATTTACTGGTAGGGCTTGAGATTAATATGTGGCTTGTGTTACCTGTGGTGGTAATACTTACACTGCTGCTCATGAAATATCTGAGTCCCGGCGATATTAAGCAGAGCCTTAACAAACAGTTTTCTATTCTTAACGATAAGCATAACTGGATCATGACTATTATATATACCATGACTTTTGGTTCTTTTATAGGATTTTCAGCTGCGTTTCCTAAACTTTGTCAGGATATCTTTGTGTATACAGATCCTGCCAATCCGCAGTATGTAAATCCAAATGCGCCCGATTTCCTTACCTGGGTTTTTATTGGTCCAATGCTGGGAGCAATTGTAAGACCTGTTGGCGGTTGGTTGTCTGATAAAATTAATAGTGGTTCCAGGGTAACAACCTATAGTACTTTGGTAACGGTTATCGCCACTTTGGCTGTAGCATATTTTGTAATTCAGGCCAGGGACAGTGCAACCCCAGAAGCTTACTGGTGGCCTTTTTTTACTTCTTTTATGGTATTATTTGTAACCACGGGAATAGGTAACGGCTCTACTTTTAGAAGTATACCTTACATTTTTAGTAAAGAAAAAGCCGGCCCGGTACTTGGTTGGACTTCAGCCATTGCAGCGTATGGTGCTTTTATAATTCCACAGGTATTTGGAGAACAAATTCAAATGGGAACACCAGAATTTGCTCTTTACGGATTTGGCGTGTATTATGTTATTTGCCTGGTACTTAACTGGTGGTATTATGACAGGGCTGGATCTGGAATTGAATGCTAATCATTTCAAAATTTCCTTAAGATATAAAACCTCTTCGGCCCACAGGTCGGGGAGGTTTTTTCAAATCCTTCAGTTTCAGTTATATCTTTATATGGGCTGGCTCTAAATAAGAAGTTAAAACAAAAACCTGATATATATCATATTTTGCTCTCCCAGTATTCCTCAATTTCGTCTTCCGAAAATCAAATAATTTCTAAAAATTTCACACTTTATTCTTAATAACTGAAAATCAAAATTGTAGAACCTGTAATAATTTAGACTGAGTTTAAATTATTTGGAATTAACGAAATATGCTTGAATAAAGCTTCTCAAAATCTATATATTTATAACACCCTCAATTTTAAGAATTGTTAAAGCCTACATACCTATGTTCAGACTTTTTAAAACCTTAAACCGGCTGGCCTTAATAAAAGCAACTATCGCAGCGGTACTTACCATTGCTTTGGTGCTAATTGGTTCAAGAAATCTTCAAAACTTTGACCCTGCATTAATTGCATATTTAATAGGTACTGTGTTTGCAATTTTTGGAATTGCTTACAGGTATTCAGTTTGGATTCAAAGGCCACCAACAAAACTTTACTGGCGCCGAAGTATGCAGTTTTTGTTTAGCAAATACTTTTTTCCATACTTATGGCGTTCAACAAAATTATTCTTTAGAAATATTCTTTTTCAAAGATTCATCGCCTACAGAAGCAGAACTCGATGGTTTGGGCATTTTATGTTGGCAACGGGTTGCTTATTAGCTTTTGCCATCACAGTTCCTTTAACTTTTGGCTGGATCCATTTTGTACTTAAACCCGGTGATGAAACTACCTATTACGCCTTATTATTCGGATTTGAAGCCGGTTCATTTAGTCTTGGCTCTCCGCTTGCATTTATTGCTTTTCACGGCCTGGTTTGGTGTTCGGTTTTGGTTACCATTGGTGCAATTATGATGATGAAGAGAAGATTTACCGATGGAGGATTAATCGCCACCCAAAGTTTTGAAAATGACTGGTTGCCCTTAATTCTTTTAATCGCTATTTCGGTTACCGGTTTGGGTATTTCTTACGATTATACCTTTTTAGAAGGGAAAACCTATCAATTTATGGCGGTAACCCACGCGATTACCGTTGTACTATTCCTGGTATGGTTGCCTTTCGGTAAATTTTTTCATATCTACCAGCGTTTGGCGCAACTAGGAGCAAATCTTTATAAAACCGAAGGTAAACGGAGAGGTATGGCCACCTGCCCTCATACCGGAAAAGAGTTTGCCACCCAAACTCATATAGACGATCTTAAAAATGTATCTAAAGAGCTTGGTTTTAATTATGACAAGGAAGGTGGAAGAAATCATATGGACCTTAGTCCGGAAGGTAAACGTTCAGCTTTAGCTACAGCGCATTTAAAAGCGAGAAAGGAAGGCGGAAAATTATTCGGTTAAAAAACAGAAAAAGAAAAAGAAAATGGCAAAACTTCCCGTTTCAGTAGATAAAATTATAGAAAAGCACGGCCCGCATAAGGCCTACGCTCCCAAAACAGGATTCCAGGGGAATAAGGAACCAGATAAGTTAGTGAAAACTCATTGCTGTTATTGCGGTATGCAATGCGGAATAAAATTAAAAGTAAAGGACAATAAAATTGCCGGTTTTGAGCCCTGGGAAGAATTTCCTTTTAATGAGGGGCGCTTATGCCCAAAAGGGGTTATGCGTTATATGCAGAACAACCATCCAGACAGGCTTATGGATCCTGTAGAAAGGGTGGAAGGAAAAGGGTTTAAACCTGTAGACTGGGAGCATGCCATGGGCAGAACCGTTAATGAAATAAAAAGAATACAGGAGAAATACGGCAAAGATGCTTTTGCGATGCTCTCTGGGGTGTCGCTTACCAATGAAAAAAGTTATATGATTGGCAAGTTTGCCAGGGTAGCTTTAAAAACAGCCAATCTTGATTATAACGGCCGCCTCTGTATGGTAAGCGCCGGGGGCGGAAACAAGAAAGCTTTTGGACTTGACAGGACTTCCAATAGTTGGGCAGATCTTAAACATGCCGAAGTAATTCTTATTGCCGGGGCAAACGTAAGTGAAACTTTCCCAACCTTAACGCATTATATATGGCAGGCCAGGGATAATGGCGCCAAACTTATTGTGGTAGATCCAAGAATGATTCCGCTTGCAAGAACTGCAGACCTTCATTTACCGGTAAGGCCGGGAGGTGATTCAGCACTTTTTGGAGCTATTTTAAAAATTATGGTAGATAACGACTGGTTAGACCATGACTTTATCGATAACCATACCACCGGTTTCCAGGATACGATTGATGCTGTAAAAGATTATGACCTGGACTGGGCTGAAGAGCACACCGGAATTTCTAAAGATTTAATTTACCAGGCCGCTGAAATGTGGGGAAAAGCAAATACCAGCTTCCTTTTACACGCCCGTGGTATTGAGCACCATACCAAGGGAGTAGAGAATGTTTTAAGCTGTATCAATATAGTATTGGCTTCTGGAAGAATTGGAAGACCATACTGCGGTTACGGAACCATCACCGGCCAGGGTAACGGGCAGGGTGGTAGAGAACACGGGCATAAATGTGATCAATTGCCCGGTAACCGGGACATTACAAATCCCGAACACCGTAAATATATTTCAGAAGTTTGGGGTATAGATGAAAAAGATATGCCGGGTAAAGGTTTATCTGCTTACGAACAAATTGAAGCAATTCATCGTGGAGAAATTAAGGGGATGATCTCTATTTGTTTTAATCCTTTAGTTTCACTTCCAAATAACAATTTTGTACGCGAAGCCCTGGAAAAACTCGAATTCTATGTTTGTATAGATACTTTTCTGAGTGAAACAGCTCGTCACGCCGATATTGTGATGGCTGGATCCCTGCACGAAGAAGAAGAAGGAACAGTAACTACTGCTGAAGGGCGGGTTGTGAAAATTAATGAAGCTATTACTCCGCCTAAAAACACAAGAAGGGACGGGGAAATTATTATGGAATTAGCAGCCCGGCTGGGAGAAAAGGATAAATTCAATTTTGCTACCAGTGAGGATATTTTCAACGAATTAAGAGTGGCTTCAAAAGGGGGTACAGCCGATTATTACGGAATAACTTATCAAAAAGTGGTGGACAATATGGGAATATTCTGGCCTTGTAAAACTTTAGATGACCCGGGAACTCCAAGGTTGTGGGAAGATAAGAAGTTTGCAACCGCAGATCAAAAAGCTCATTTTAATCCTGTAAGTTATCGTCCGGCTTCAGAAATGCCAAATAAAGAATTCCCGGTAGTATTAACTACGGGTAGGGTAGTTTCCCAATATTTAAGCGGTTCTTCTACAAGAAGAATTGGAAAGTTAATAGATCAATACCCTGAACCATTGCTGGAAATACATCCAAAACTTGCTTTTCAGTATGGAATAGAAAATCACGATCTAATCAAAGTGAAAACCAGAAGAGGTGAAGCAGAATTCCCGGCACACGTGGTAGAAACCATTAGAGAAGATACGGTATTTATCCCTTATCACTGGGGAGGAAAACATTCAGCCAACCAACTAACTATAGATAATTTAGACCCGGTTTCTAAGATTCCTGAATTTAAGGTTTGCGCCTGCCAGTTGGAAAAAACCGGGCAAAAAGGATCACAACATCTTACTGATACTGCATACCAAAGTTCATTGTAGGAGAAATAAGAGATAAGAATCAACAGAAAAGAGGAGAGAGTGGAAATTTGAAAATACAGAAGCAGCCGTCCCGGATAGCATTTTATAATGTTCGTGGCTAGTAATTTTAATTCAAATTAGAAAACATAAAACAGAGAAAGAAATTAAAAACTTAACCTTTAAAACAAACAATTATGCCGGAAACAAATTATGATCAGGAAATGGCCTTTTTCGTAGACATGCAACGTTGTATTGGTTGTCATGCCTGTGAAATGGCTTGTGCTGAATGTGAAACGAATGGCCAGGAAAGTATGATTCACGTGAATTATGTAGATAGGGAGAAAAGCCCGCAAACTACCGTACAGGTTTGTATGCATTGTGAAGATCCTACCTGTGCAAATGTTTGTCCGGCAGATGCCATACATCAGGACGAGTTTGGAGTTGTACACTCTGCAAACACTTCAAGATGTATAGGTTGTTCAAACTGCGTTCTTGCCTGCCCGTTTGGAGTTCCAAAGAAAATGGAAGAAGCCGAACTTATGATGAAATGTAATATGTGTTACGACAGGACCAGTGCGGGTAAAAAGCCAATGTGTGCTACCGTATGCCCAAGTCAGGCGCTTTTCTTTGGTACTAAAGAAGAAATAGAAAGAATGAGGCCAGACAGCGAGCCTGTAAATTCTTTCCTTTTTGGACAGCAGGAAGTAAATACAAAAGTAAATGTGATGATGCCTAAGGGTACACATCAGTTAATTATCCCATAACTTAAAATACTATGGCAAAGGAAGATTCAAATTCTGAAAGGGAACCAAGTTGGAAAAGTGATTTCCCTATAGAAACCAGGCGTGGTACGCACGTAAGTAGAAGGGAATTTGCAAAATTTCTCGGTTTATTATCAGGCGCTTTTGCCTTAAGCAATGGTTTTATTGTAATTAAGGCAATGGCTTTTCCGGCAGAAAAGCTGGAAGGGGAACATTTTGTAGTTAATGAAGATGAAGTTGGAGTAGGTGAAATGTTTCAGTTTGAAATTCATGGAGCCAAAAAAATTCCTTATATTCTCATTCACTTAAAAGAAAACGAATGGCGTGCTTTTGAACAAAAATGTACCCACCTTACCTGTGCGGTAAGATATCGTAAAGACGAGAATAAAATAGAATGTCCCTGCCATAACGGTTGGTTTAGTGCAGATACCGGTGAGGTATTGCAAGGGCCACCTCCAAGACCATTACCTCAATTAGAAGTGGTGGTAAAAGAAGGGAAAGTATATGTAAAAGAAGAAAATGAGGATCAAAATATATTGTAATGAGTGATTTTAGAACATCGCAAAACGAAGCACATCCCAATAAGACTAATACCATTATGACCGGTATTATTCTATTGCAAATCCTGTTTGTAAGTATACAAATATGGTTTTTATTTGGTGCGCTTAATAATGCATTAGAAGGTAATTTGTTCTTTGCAATTACTACGTTTGTAGGATCGCTATTAATGGCCTTAGCTTCTTTTTGGGTACTGCGGTATTTACCCGAACCCTTAAAAAAGAAACCAAACAATAAACCCCGAGTGGATGTTAGTAGACAACCATAAAAGAATACATGATTATTTAAGAATTTCGCTTACAGATAGCTGCAATTTTCGTTGCCAGTATTGTATGCCCGATGAGAACATACAATGCTTACCAAATAAACATCTCATGCAGGTTGATGAGATTGAAAAAATTGCAACCAAATTTGTAAACCTGGGAGTTAATAAAATAAGGCTCACAGGAGGAGAACCTCTTGTGCGAAAAGAATTCAGGGAAATTTTATCCCGGCTCTCCAAACTTCCGGTAGAAATAAGCCTTACCACCAACGCTGTACTTGTACATAAGTTTATAGACGACTTTAAAGCTGCCGGAATACGCGCGGTAAATGTTAGCCTTGACACTTTAAATGCCGAAACTTTTAAAAGGATCACTAAGAGAGATCAGTTTGATTTGGTATGGCGAAATATTCAATTATTGCTGAAGGAAGGGTTTAGGGTTAAGATTAATGCGGTCGCGATTGAAGGGGTAATTGAAAAAGAAATCCTGGATTTTGTTGAAATAACCAGGGATTTGCCTTTACACGTTCGCATGATAGAATTTATGCCTTTTGAAGGAAATCACTGGAATAGTAAAAAAGTGATTACAGCAACTCAAATGCTACAATGGGCAGAAGCCGAATATGATATGGTGAAGTTGAAAGACAAACCCCACGCCACAGCTAAAAAGTATAAGGCTATTGGTCACGAAGGTACTTTTGCTTTTATCACTACTATGACCGAGCATTTTTGCGGCGATTGTAACCGTATGCGAATTACAGCCGATGGAAAAATGAAGAATTGCCTCTTTGGTAAAGATGAAATGGATCTATTGGGCACCCTCCGAAAAGGCAAAGATATTGAGCCACTCATTAGGTTATCGGTTTTAAAGAAACATGCAGTGATGGGAGGCCAGTTTAATAAATCGTATAAAGACACCGAGACCACTCAACTGGAGAATCGAAGTATGATTAGAATTGGCGGATGATATCAGTAAAACAGGCTAAAACAATTCTTTCTGAAAATTCAGAAAAAGGACAAATTATAGAAAAAAGCCTTGGTGAATGCCTGGGCTTAATACTTGCTGAAGATATTTACTCTCCCATTGATGTTCCTTCCTTTGATAATTCAGCAATGGACGGCTATGCGATGAATTTTGAGGAAACTAACCGAAACTGGGAAGTTACAAATATAATTCAGGCAGGAGATACTTCAGAAATAAATATTGCACCAGGTAAAGCTGCTCGTATTTTTACGGGTGCAAAAATTCCTAAAGGAACCAATACTGTAATTCCACAGGAATTGATAGAAACAATTGAAGAAGGGAAAATCTCTTATAGTGGAGATAAAATCTCTACCGGTAGCAATGTGAGGCTAAAAGGTTCGCAATCTAAAAAGAACTCTCTAATCCTTGAAAAAGGCCAGGTTATAGGTGCGGGTCAAATAGGCTTACTCGCCTCGGTAGGGGTTGCACAGGTTAAGGTTTTTTCTCCTCCAAAAGTTGGTTTTATTGTTACAGGGAACGAATTGAAAGAACCCGGGACACCTTTAAAAGAAGGAGAAATTTATAATTCTAACGGGCCTATGCTTGAAGCACTTTTAAAAGAAAGTGGTGTAAGGAAAATTAAGAGTTACAAAGCCGAGGATGATAAAGATAGCCTTCAAAAAATTATCGACTTAGCACTTTCTGAAAATGATATTCTTCTTTTAAGTGGCGGGATTTCAGTGGGAGATTACGATTTTGTAAAAGAGTGCTTAAATACCGCTAAGGTTAAAGAACTTTTTTATAAGATAAAACAGCGCCCCGGAAAGCCAATGTTTGCAGGAAAAAAAGATAAAAAATTAATTTTTGCCTTACCGGGAAATCCGGCTTCGGTTCACAGTTGTTTTATTCAATATGTTAGACCGAGCATTAATTTTTGGCTGGGAAAAACCGCCATATGGGAAGCAGATCACAACCTGGAAATTTCTGAAGACATCCCGAAAAAAACTGGATTTACTCACTTTATGAAGGGCAAAAAAAATGGCGACAAAGTAGAACTTTTAAAAGGTCAGCAATCTTTTAATCTGCAAGCTTTTGCTACGGCAGAATGTCTATTAGAATTACCCGCAGAAAATTCGGTAGTGACCGCAGGAACAAAAGTAAAAGTTTACGACCTTTAAGATTATTTATAAGTTTTGATAAATGCAAAGCGAATTTCTACCATATTTGTTTGTGCTGTTACCGGTAGCAGCTTTTTTTTATTCTTCGGTAGGACATGGTGGGGCCAGCAGTTATCTTATGATTCTCGCCCTTGCCGGTTTTGCACCTGAAGAAATTAGGCCAACCGCCCTTTTGCTCAACATGGCAGTTTCCTTTATTGCTTTTATGAACCATCGCAGATCTTGTGAATTTCCTAACAACCTGTTTTTACAGCTTGTAGTTTTTTCAGTCCCTGCCGCTTTCATAGGCGGATTGGTAGTGGTGGAATCCTCGATTTATAAAAATATTCTGGGTGTACTTTTACTGTTTCCGGTATTGAATTTTCTGGGTGTTTTTCCGAAGAATGATAAAACAATTCTGAGAGATAAAATATGGATGCCTCCATTTATTGGGATTCTTATAGGTTTCTTTTCCGGACTTATAGGAATTGGCGGGGGAATTCTCCTTTCGCCACTATTGCTTATGTTGGGATGGACTAATATAAGGCAGACGGCAGCATTAAGTGCCTTATTCATTTTTGTGAATTCGGTGGCCGGTTACCTGGGAACCACAGGCTTTAATCTAATAGATAACAAATCGCTCTGGATCCTTATTCCGCCAGCTGTGCTTGGGGGAATTTTGGGTAGTTATTTTGGCGCTTTAAGATTCAATGTAAAACTGGTAAAACACCTTTTGACATTTGTTCTGGCCGGCGCAGCACTTAAATTAATCTTTTTCTGAAAAATTATTTAAACATAGAAGCATTTGTACTCGCCGGTGGCAAAAGCAGCCGAATGGGCCGGGATAAAGGCCTGGTTTCTCTAAATAAAGAACCAATGATAGCCCACGTGCTACGTGAATTGAAACTTTTGAAAATCCCCACAAAAATAATCGCTAATAATTCGGCTTATAAAAAGTTTAAATTACCGGTTTATAATGATGTTATTGTTGATAAAGGACCAATGGGAGGTTTACTAACAGCGATGGAAAATACCCGGGCAGAAATGGTGTTACTTATTGCCTGTGATATGCCTTTTATAACTGCGGAAGCCATTGAAAAGTTATTAAATAATGCCGAAAAGGAACAGATAATTGCCTCAATATCTAATCAGAAAATAAACCCGTTGTTTAGTGTATATCCCGTAATTTTAAAGGAAAAAATTAAGAAAAGTATCACTGAAGGAGAACTAAAAATGACCGATTTCATTCTGAAAAATCAACACGTTTTGTTACCTTTCGAGGACGAGAAATCGGGTAAGATATTTAATAATATCAATACTGAGACAGAACGAAAAGAAGCAGAAAAGAAATGGAAGGATTAACGGTGAAAGCTTTTGGAATGATTGCTGAAAAGTTGCCTGAGCAGGAATTTGAATTTCCAAAGAAAAAGGATACTGAAGAATTATTGAATAGCCTTTATAATGAATATCCAGACTTGAAAGAACTGGATTTTTCCCTGGCAGTAAATCAGCAGCTTATTCAGCAAAATACTTCGCTTGAAGGAAATGAGGAAATTGCACTTTTACCACCATTTTCTGGAGGATGAGTAGATTTTCGCGCCAAACCATATTACCAGATTTTGGTAAAGAAGGCCAGGAAAAACTCTCCCGGGCCCGCGTTCTTGTAGTTGGAGCCGGTGGCTTAGGGTGTCCTGTTTTATTACATCTGGCGGCGGCCGGAGTTGGAACTATTGGTATCGTAGATGGCGATGTAATAAGTGAGTCTAATCTTAATAGACAAACCCTTTTTGGACATCAGCATACCGGCAAACCTAAAGCAGCTATTGCTGCCGAAATTCTAAAACAAAAATACCCCGATTTAAATTTTGAAGTTTTTTCAGACTTTTTAAACACCAATAATGCCCTGGAAATTATTTCTTCATTTGACGTTATAGTAGACGGGACCGATAATTTTGGAACCCGCTATCTTGTAAACGATGCCTGCGTTTTACTAAATAAACCATTGGTAATGGGCGCTATTTATAAATATGAGGGCCAATTAATGATTTTTAATTTTGGAGATGTTGCTTTAAATTACCGGGATATTTATCCCAATCCGCCCGGTGAAAATCAAATTCCCAACTGTGCTGAAACCGGGGTTTTAGGAGTTCTTCCGGGAATTATTGGCACCTTACAGGCATCAGAAGTAATAAAAATTTTATCGGAAGTGGGAAAAGTACTTTCAGGAAAAATACTTTTTTTTAATCTTAAAAATACTTCATTTTATGAGGTGGCCATTCAGCATAATCCCAAAGGCAGAGAAAATTTACCGAAATCTGAAAAGTATTTTAAGAACAGAAACTATAATATCAACTGCGGAATCGCAGAGGGTATAAACTGGGAAAAAGCCCTGGACTGGACGCGTAATATGAATAATAGTATACTTTTGGATATCAGGGAACCCGGAGAAAAACCATTTTTTGAGAAAGAATATTTAAGTAAAAAACCGATGGGAGAAATAAGGAATAATCCTGAATCGCTATCAGCTTATGAAAATATTCTTTTGTTTTGTGCATCGGGACAACGCAGCTCCCAACTTGCAAAAGAATTAAAACAGCAATTTCCCGAAAAGAAAATATTTTCAGTAGAAGGAGGTATTTTAGACCCTGCTTCACCTTTAAATTCTAATGAATATGACACGTAAACCTAAAAATATTTTTGTAGACGGAGCTATCTCTTCAGAAAAGATAGCTAAGTCTATTCAAAATCACAGTAGCAAAACCAATATTGGCGCACATTCTATTTTTTTGGGGCAGGTACGGGCCGATGAAAAAGATGGCAGTGTAGTGAGAGCTATTGAGTATACTGCTTATGAAGAAATGGCGCTTCAAAAAGCATTTGAAATAAGAGAAGCTATTTTTGAAAAATATAATTTAACCTGTATGCATATTTATCACAGCCTGGGCGAAGTGAAAACAGGCGAAATATGCCTCTTTGTATTTACCTCTTCTAAACATAGAAAAATGGCAATAGATGCTTGCGAAGAATTGGTAGAACGAATTAAAAATGAGTTACCTGTTTGGGGAAAAGAGTTGCTGAAAAACAGCGATGAAAACTGGAAAGTGAATACTTAAATACTGAAAAGGAAAAATGGTAAATATTACTCATAAAAGCAACACCTTACGTAAAGCAATAGCACAAGCGGTAGTTAAGGTAAGTAGCGCTGATACGATTAAAGCCGTAGAAGAAAAAACTGTCCCAAAAGGTGATGTGTTTGAAATGGCAAAAACAGCTGGCCTTTTTGCTGCAAAACGCACCAGCGATATGATTCCCGATTGCCATCCTTTACCGGTTGAGTATACAAATATTACTTACCATATTGAAAACCTTGAGATTTATATTAATGTTGAAGTACATACCATTTATAAAACCGGAGTGGAAGTGGAAGCTATGCACGCAGCTTCTGTGGTAGCCCTTACGATGTACGATATGCTAAAGCCTATTGATAAAGGAATAAGTATTGAAAAAATTAAGCTACTGGAGAAAAAAGGTGGAAAAACAGATTACCGAAAGGTAGTAGAGGAAAATCAGATATCAGCTACGGTTATTGTGTGTTCCGATTCTATATCGGCGGGAGAAAAGCATGATAAGGCCGGCAAGGTGATTATGAAAAAGCTTGAAGCTTACCAGGTTGCTGTAGAAGATTACCAGATTATTCCAGATGAAAAGGAAACAATTCAAAACCTTGTAAGAGAAAAATGCGCGAAAAAAGTGAGCCTGGTGATATTAACCGGCGGCACCGGCCTGTCTCCGCGCGATGTCACCCCGGAAGCTATTCAGCCAATGTTGGAACGTCCTATTCCAGGTATTGAGGAAGCTATAAGAGCCTACGGGCAGGATAGAACACCTTACTCAATGTTATCACGCTCGGTGTCGGGATTAATTGGAAACACCCTTGTGCTTGCCCTTCCGGGGTCCACCAAGGGTGCTGAAGAATCTATGGATGCAGTTTTCCCGGCAATTATGCATATTTTTAGGGTGATGGCTGCTTTTAAACACGATTAGGATTAAATATAAAATCTTATCTCAGTTTAAATATTTCCTTTCATAATTTCCGAAAATATTTCGAAAGATCTTAGCCGGTCTGCATGATCGTAAATATGCGAAACTGCCATAATTTCGTTAACACCGGTTTCTTTTAAAAATGCTTCGGTTTTGGCTTTAATCGTTTTGGCATCACCAATAAAGGCATATTGGAGCATACGCTGAAAGCCTGGATGTGCAAGAATGTCCCTATGCTCATTCGTAAATTCTACCGGAGGTTGCATATAATCAATATTTCCGCTCATTACGCCCAGCATCATTTTTATTAGAGAAGTAGAGATTTTTTCCGCTTTAGCGGTAGTATCAGCAGCAATTATGTTTACGCCGGCAATGGTATAAGGTTTTTCCAAAAATTTGGAAGGCTTAAAATTATTGTGATATATACTAAGTGCCTGGTGCAATTGTGCGGGTGCAAAATGACTGGCGAAAACATAGGGTAAACCTTGCTCTGCGGCCAGGTGGGCACTATCTGTACTGGAACCTAAAATGTAAATTGGCACTTCCACACCTTCAGCTACTGCGGCTCTAACTTGTTCCTTTGCATTTTCTAGCGAAAAATATTTCTGAATTTCTTTTACTTCTTCCGGAAATTTAAAAACCGATTTCATGCGGTCAGACCTAATGGCTTGTGCGGTAACCTGATCGGTGCCCGGAGCTCTTCCCAGTCCCAGGTCTATTCGGTTGGGATAAAGTGTGCCCAGAGTTCCAAATTGCTCGGCCACGATTAACGGCGAATGGTTTGGAAGCATAATTCCGCCAGAACCAACTTTAATTGTTTTTGTTCCGCCAGCAATATGCCCTATTAGCACCGATGTTGCTGAACTGGCAATACTCACCATATTATGATGCTCTGCCAACCAAAACCTGGTGTAGCTCATTTTTTCGGCATTTTTGGCTAAATCAAGACTTTGATCAAAAGTTTCTTTTACGCTGGAATCTTTAGCTACCGTAGCTAATTCAAGAATAGAATAGGGGATATCGCTTATATTTAAAGACATATTGGTTTTTCTTTTTGTGCTTAAAGGTAGCCGAAATGTCGTAAGATTCCTTACAGAATCCACGGGAACAATTGGTATTTAATTGCAAAAAAAATTATAATATTAATAGAAAGTTAAGGTAAAAATGAGGAAATTTTGCAAAACCTTTATAGCGAAAAGGTTTTCGTGTCAACTTTTATGATACTAAACCCTGATAATTTAGATATATTAACAAAATAGAGTTAAACTACCTATAAAAAATTTTCCTACAGGAACATTCCGCATAATTTAGCCATATAAAACTTACAAAAACTAACACCTATGGCATCTTATTTAAATACCAACGAAATTAGAGTTTCACTGCAGCAATTAGTGAAACAATATGTAGAGGAATGCGAAACCTGTCAGGAATTACCAGATGAGTTTATAAGCTTAATTAAACACAATTTCCTGGCTAAATATGTTTATTACAATAAACAGAAAAAACAAATTGAAATTGGGATAGACGAATCTGAATCTCCCGACACTTATCCTGAAATTAAGGTTTATAAAATTCCGGTAAATAAAGCAGGTAAATGGTTAGATAAATCCTTTAGAAATCAGCAAAGCGATTTAGAATTCTACGGAAAACTATTAAACCGAAATGAAATTTTTAACTCATCTGAGGTTGTATTGATGAGTAGGTAAAACGCTTTTATCAAATATAGAATAACCGCCTAAATAGTCTTATTTTCTTCAACCTGAATTAATTTCAGAATGACGGATTAAAAACTATTTAGGCGATTTTTTATTTTTACTGTTATGAATATAGAAATTTCAAGAATTTACGAGAATAAAGAAGCTTCAGATAATATTAGGATTTTGGTAGATAGGCTATGGCCACGCGGAATTTCTAAAGAAGAAGCACATTTGGATTACTGGTATAAACAATGGGCTCCCGGTGATGATTTACGAAAGAAATTTCACGAAAATAAAATTTCCTGGGATGAATTCAGCAAAAACTATAAAAGCGAATTAAAGGAAAATAAGAGTCAGATTTTAAGTGATTTAGAAGAAGTAGACCAAAGAAAAACGCTGGTCCTTTTGTACGGCTCTAAAGATAAATCACAAAATCACGCAATTTTGCTAAAAGAGTTTTTAGAAGATCTTTAGGCTTCAGCTTTTTGTGCCAAATCTTCCATAATCATTTTGGCGTGCACCCTTGAGTTTTCTATAAACCATTTGTGGGTTTCTACACCTCCGCAAATTACCCCGGCTAGATAAATTCCCTTCACGTTGGTCTCCATAGTTTCGTTGTCATACTGCGGAATTTTCCTTCCGTCATTAGACAATTTAATCCCCATTTTTTTTAGAAATTCAAAGTTTGGGCGATATCCTGTGAGCATCAACACAAAATCGTTTTCCAGGGTTTGTTCACCTTCGGGAGTTTCAATAACCACTTCGGTCTCTCGTATTTCTTTTAAATTAGCATTGAAAAGTGCTTTAATGCCTCCTTCTTTAATTCGGTTATCAATATCGGGGCGCACCCAGTATTTCACCCTTCTGCCAATTTCTTCCTTTCTAACAATCATGGTTACTTCTCCGCCTTTTCTATAAATTTCTAAAGCAGCATCTACAGCAGAATTACTGGCACCCACTACAATAGTTTTCTGGGTTGCATAATAATGAGGATCCCCATAATAATGAGCCACTTTTGGTAGGTCTTCCCCGGGGATATTTAGGTAATTCGGGATATCATAAAACCCTGTGGCCACCACTACATTTTTAGCGGTGTAGTTGTTTTTTGTGGTAGTAATATTATGAAAATTGTTTTTAGATTCTACTCCGGTAACTTTTTCAAATAAATTGATGTTAATTTTATTTGAAGTTGCTATCCTTCTATAATATTCCAAAGCTTCAGCTTTTCTGGGCTTGGGATTATTGCTAATAAATGGAATACCATTCAACTCCAGTTTTTCTGAAGTGGAAAAGAAAGTCATATTGGTAGGGTAGTGATACAAAGAATTAACCAGGCAGCCTTTTTCCAGGATGAGGTAGGAAAGGTTTTTCTTTTCGGCTTCCAGGGCGCAGGCAATACCAATTGGGCCACCGCCAATAATTATAACATCGTAAGTATTCTTAGGAGTTTGCAAGTTGTCTTAAGTCTTTTATGGTTTCCAGTTGGTCTTCAGCTTTAAAAACATAGCTCCCGGCAACCAAAACATCGGCACCGGCTTTTATGAGTTGAGAAGCATTTTCATTAGTTACCCCACCATCAATTTCAATTAAAGTAGAAGCATTATGGGTTACAATAAGCTCCTTTAAACGCTGAATTTTATGATAGGTGTTCTCAATAAAGCTTTGCCCGCCAAAACCTGGGTTTACACTCATTATACATACTATGTCGATATCCTGAATCACATCTTTCAATAAATCTACGCTTGTATGCGGATTTATAGCTACTCCCGCTTGCATACCTTCAGCTTTTATGGCCTGTAGCGTTCGGTGTAAATGCGTGCAGGCTTCATAATGTACCGTAAGATTATCGGCTCCCAGTTTCGCAAATTCCTTGATGTACCTATCGGGATCTATAATCATAAGATGAACATCAATAGTTTTTTCGGCGTGCTTGGTAATAGCCTGCAGTACGGGCATTCCGTAAGAAATATTCGGTACAAAAACGCCATCCATAATATCTATATGAAACCAGTCGGCTTCACTTTTATTCACCATTTCAATATCTCGCTGAAGGTTACCAAAATCGGCAGCAAGAATAGATGGGGCAATAAGTTTTGTTGTCATAAGTGTTGTGCTGTAAGTGTGCACACAAAAATAACAAGATTATACTTATTTGATGCCTTCTGTAAATTTATTTAAGATGTACTTTACTGAACTTTGAATAGAAGGATTCAACAAACTAATTTGCGCAAGATAAGTTTCAAAATTTTCGTCGTTATACCTGTCATCTAAAGAAATAAAATCTGCTTCGTAACCATCAAACTGAATATTTGGAATTTCCTTCTGGAAAATTGTTATAACATTATGATGGCGTTCATCAGCTTTTATTCTATCAAACAAATCTTTTAAAAGTTGTTCTTCCCCTTCAAGAACCTGGAAAAAATTTCCCTGTGAATATAAAAGAATACCGGTGATATTGTGATTATTATTCCAGTTTTTACTAAAATCTAAAGCTTCCTGAATTTCAGTTTCTGAAAGTGCCGGGTTAGCGGTACTCACATAACTTATTGCGTAGCGCATAATTATTTAAGAGTTGTTGAACTCAAAAGTAACTGAAATTAAGAAATGTTGAAATTCTATACCGTGAAAATTTATTTAAAAAATTCTAAAACCGGTGTGAATTCAGTAAACTCTAAATTACTGAAAATGATCTTTTTCTACTTTACGGGCTGCGTTATAACCGCACATCCCATGTACGCCACCGCCTGGCGGTGTAGAGGAAGAACAAATATAAATTTTTGGATTAGGAGTGGAGTAAGGCGATATTTTTATAATGGGCCGGGTAAAAAGCTGGGTGATATCCTGTTTTCCACCATTAATATCACCACCAATTATATTAGGATTAAAAGCGTGCAATTGCACCGAATTCATAGTAGATTTTTTTAAAATACAGTTTTTAAACCCAGGGGCGGCCCGCTCTATTTGATCTTCAATTATCTTTGAAAAATCTTCGGTATTACCATTCGGAACGTGGCAATATGCCCAGGCCGTATGTTGACTTTCCGGAGCTCTTGTGCTATCAAAAATACTATGCTGCGCTACCAGTACATAAGGAGTTTGCGTCATGTTTTCCTGATGTATACTTTGCTCTGAATTCTCCATTTCTTCTTCAGAAAATCCTATATGTACCGTTCCCGCCTTCCGGCATTTTTCATTAGTAAATGGAATGGGTTTGCTTAGCGCCCAATCTACTTTAAAAACACCGGCACCATATTTAAAAGAATCCATTCTTTTTCTATAAATACTGGAAAAATCTGTTCCTTTAATTTTTAATAATTGCTTCGGGGTTAAATCGAATAAATAAGTTTTCGATTCCGGAAGTTCATCCAGCTGAGTTATATTCTTTTCAAGGTGTAATTCGCCGCCAATAGAAGTATAGTAACTCAACATACTATTTACAAAGTTTTGCGCCCCGCCTTTTGGAAATGGCCAGTTATATTTATGCGCCATGGTACTTAATACAAGTCCGAATGATGCTGAAGCAAGGCTATTTAGTGGTAAGGTTGAATGTGCAGCAGAACCGTAAAAAAACACCCTTGATTTTCCATTTTTAAAATAATGCCTGGCCAGTAATTTAGCCGAGGGCAGGGCTTTTAAGCCAAATTTTATAAAATCTAATGGATGTTGAGGAATTCCCAAAGGCCCTAAAAGATCGTTCTCTAATTTTCCCCAGTCTTTTACCAGGGGTTCAAATAAGTTAACATATGAAGATTCGTCCTCGCCCAGTTGAGCTGCTGTTTTTTTTATATCGGTGTAAGAGGCGTGGGCAGTGCCATCTGTAAATGGATGAGCGTATGGGATTTCGGGAAATATCCATTCCAGGCCGTGTTCTTCAAGAGGTAAACTTCTTAAAAAGGGAGAGCCAAATCCCATTGGTAATATGGCTGAACCTACATCGTGTTTAAATCCCGGTAAGGTTAATTCCTGGGTTCTTGTGGAGCCACCGGGAGTAGCTGCCTGTTCAAAAATGGCTGTTTTAAGTCCTTTTTGTTGCAAATATATCGCGGCTGAAATTCCATTAGAGCCGCTCCCAATTATAATAGCATCGTAGTTTAAAGACATTAAGTGATTTTTTTAAGGTCGAGATTTCCAAGATACTCCCGAAAGGAAATTTCCCCATTAGATTCCCCAATCATATCGTTAGTAGTAATAAAGGTAAAATAATCCAGTTTATCATTAATTCCTTCACTGAAGATTTTTGGCAAACCCAGGCTGGCACTTATTTTAGCCATAGGTTCGGGGATTTCGATAATTTCTCCGCCAACAATTTCTTTTATCATTTCGGCCATTTCACGCCTGGTATGTACATTTGGGCCGCCTACTTTTGCGATTTTGGGACCATTGGTAATAAACGAAACCACAACTTTAGCGAGATCTTTATGATGAATACTGTTAGTTTTTGCTTCTCCCGAGCCAATTAAAGGAATTACTTTGCGTTTGGCCATTATAGCAAGATCATTTAAGCCCGAATAGAAGCCTACCGGCCTTACAATTGTATAGGCTATCCCCGAACTTTTTAGTTCTTTTTCAAACATTTTATGGGCGCGGGCTATGCTGAAATCTTTAGAAGAATCTGCGCCCATAATAGATACATAAATAAAACGCTTCACCCTGTGTTTAACAGCATCTTTCAGGAGATTTCTATTTGCTCTAAAATCACTTTCCATAAAAGATTCTTCGGAAGGTGTAAATAGACTCACACTTTTTCCAAGTGCAGAAATTACTGTGGTAATATTTTTTGTGATACCTCTAATCCCTTCCTGGTCTTTAGCTGCATCACCTTTCCACACATCATCGGTATACTTTGAAAGTTTTGAAATGCCTTTATCAGAGCGGGTTAATGCCCTAATTTCTTTCCCTTCCTCAGTTAATAAATGTATAATTTCTGTACCCAGAGATCCTGAAGCACCCACAATTAAAATTTTACCTCCTTCTTTCATATCCTCAATCTATTTAAAAGAAAGGATAAGATATTAGAATTTGAAAATGTATTAAAGAGAAGAGTGGGTGATTAACAAAAGATTAGCTTGTGTTATATTTTTTTGGAGATATTGCCTTGGATACTATATTGTAAACCGGATTTTTATTGGCGAAGTTTGATTTCGGTAAGTTCAAAGATTTGTGCACATACATCTTCATTCTCGAAGGTTTCATATAGATAACCGCTAAAAATGACTTCTATATTATTTTCCTGAAACTCTTCCGGCAAATTGCAAATCCATAAATCTAAATAATTTTCTTCTGTTTTAAAATCACCGTCAATTCTGAAAACTGGACAACCCTCTTCTGGGACGAGTATAAAGCCTTCTTTCCTGATATACTCGGCTATAATAGCACGTTCTTCTTCAATATCTATACAATCCATTCTTGGAAGTAACTCATCGGTGCTTTGAAGTTCGTCATCTTTATTACAGGAGGAAAAGACAAAAACCAAAATAAAAACTCTACAAATTAACTTCATAATATTCTTTTTATATATAAGATGGAGTAATGTGTAAAAGGTTGCGTATAAAAACGAAAAAACCCCGGTTCATCACGCCGGGGTCATTCATCAATCAAAAAACGAACAGTTATGTTAGCCGGCCGTCGCCGGCATTAACTGTTGTCATCTTAAATATCTTATCCTAAATAAGTTTTTAGGATCTTGCTTCTAGAAGTATGTTTCAATCTTCTAATCGCTTTTTCTTTAATCTGTCTAACTCTTTCTCTTGTTAGATCAAAAGTTTCACCAATTTCTTCAAGCGTCATTGGATGCTGGTCTCCAAGACCAAAATACAAACGAATAACATCTGCTTCACGCGGAGTTAAGGTTTCTAAAGCACGCTCAATCTCGGTTCTTAGAGATTCGTGTAAAAGTTCTTTATCAGGATTTGGAGATTCCCCGGAACGTAATACATCGTAAAGGTTAGAATCTTCACCTTCTACCAAAGGAGCATCCATAGAGACGTGACGGCCAGAATTCTTCATAGATTCCTTTACATCATTAATCGTCATGTCCAGCTCTTTCGCTATTTCTTCAGCACTTGGAGGGCGCTCGTGAGATTGTTCTAAGAAAGCAAAAGTTTTGTTGATCTTGTTAATAGATCCAATTTTATTCAATGGTAAACGAACAATACGCGACTGCTCGGCCAGTGCCTGAAGAATAGACTGGCGAATCCACCATACAGCATAGGAGATAAATTTAAAACCACGTGTTTCATCAAAACGTTTCGCAGCTTTAATCAATCCTAAGTTTCCTTCGTTAATAAGGTCGGGTAGGGTTAACCCCTGATTTTGATATTGTTTTGCTACCGACACCACAAAACGTAAATTCGCTTTAGTTAATTTTTCTAAAGCGCGGTCATCACCCGCTTTAATTCGTTGTGCTAATTCTACCTCTTCATCGGCAGTAATTAGATCAACTTTACCAATTTCTTGCAAATACTTGTCTAACGAAGCAGTCTCACGGTTTGTTACCTGCTTCGTAATCTTAAGTTGTCTCATCTATCGTCTCCTTGGATTTTAATTATGAATAGCTCTTGTACTAGTTTATACGCAAGGAGTAGTCGAAATGTTACAAAAAACCTTAATTAATTTTATTTGGGCGTTACCCTGCGGGTCGGGCTTTAAGCTGCAAGCCCGCGCTCGTTCCACTCGTTGTGGGCTTTCCGCTACGATCTCTAACGCAGAAAAAATTGTAGAAATATTTAAAATATGAATTTCAAAAATATCCTTTTTCGTCATTCTATTCCGAAGCTTCGGGGTCGTTTCAGAGCTTGCTCCGAAATTTATTCGGAGATCTAACTTAATATCAGGTTAGAAGCTGAAACCAGTTCAGCTTGACGATTAAAAAGACTCCTAATAAACGGCATAAAAAAATCCCCGAAAATTACTTTCCGGGGATTTGAATTTATAAAGCTTAAGACTAATTAATCGTTATTTCTACGATCTTTATTATCTCTGCCTCTGCGATCATCATGGCCACGATTATCTCGAGAACCGCGATTGTCACGACCTCTGTCGTTACGATCGTTATCTCTAGGTGGTCTTGCCTGGTAACCTTCAGGTTTTTCAAGTAAAGCTTTTCTTGAAACTTTCTCCTTACGGGTTTTAGGATCTACACCAAAATATTTCACATCAATTACATCACCAACATTAAGAATATCGGTAACATTATCGGTGCGTTCCCAGGCCAGTTCAGAAATATGAAGTAAAACCTCGTTGCCGGGAGCATCAAGATATTCTACCACAGCTCCAAAATCAAGGACCTTGATTACTTTTACTTCGTAAACGCTTCCTTTTTCAGGTTTGAAAGTGATAGATTCAATTTTAGCAAGAACTTTATCGATTCCTTCCTGTTTAGTTCCAAGAATTTCAACAATACCTTCTTCGGTGACAGGATCTTCGTTGATAACGATTTCAGTTCCTGTAGTTTTCTGAAGTTCCTGAATTACTTTTCCTCCAGGTCCAATAAGTGCACCAATAAATTCGTTAGGAATTCTTCTGGTGATGATTTTTGGAGCGTGAGCTTTTACATTTTCGTTTGGCTCAGCGATAGTATCAGTCAGTTTTTCTAAAATATGAAGTCTACCTGCACGAGCTTGTTTTAGTGCTTTTACTAAAATCTCGTAAGGCAATCCTTTTACTTTAATATCCATTTGGCAAGCGGTAATACCATCAGCCGTTCCGGTTACTTTAAAGTCCATATCACCAAGGTGATCTTCATCCCCAAGAATGTCTGAAAGTACAGCGTGACGCTCACCATCAGAAATTAATCCCATAGCGATACCAGAAACTGGTTTCTTCATTTTAACCCCGGCATCCATCATTGCCATAGTTCCCGCGCAAACCGTTGCCATAGAAGAAGAACCGTTAGATTCCAATACTTCAGAAACAATTCTTACAGTGTAAGGATTGTTTTCAGGAATCATTCCTTTTAATGCACGTTGTGCAAGGTTTCCGTGTCCAATTTCACGTCTTGAAGTACCTCTAATTGGGTATGCTTCTCCTGTACAAAATGGAGGGAAGTTATAATGCAGGTAGAAAGTTTCTTCACCCTGGTGGGTTGGCATATCTATAGTATTTGCTTCTCTGGAAGTTCCCAAAGTAACAGTTGCCAAAGCCTGAGTTTCCCCACGAGTGAAAATAGCCGAACCGTGTACCGATGGTAAATAATCGGTTTCACACCAGATAGGTCTAATCTCGTCGGTTTTTCTACCATCAAGACGAATACCTTCAGCAAGAGTAAGTTCTCTTACCGCTTCCTTTTCGGTTTTGCTATAATATTTTTTGATCAGCTTTTCATTTTCTTCCAATTCTTCTTCAGAAAATAAAGCTAAAACTTCGTCTTTTACTGCAGAAAAAGCTTCGCTACGTTCTTTTTTACCGTGACCACCTTTAGCAATCTCGTAAATTTTATCGTAAGCCGCATCGCGAACTTTTTTCTCTATATCTTCTTTTTCTTCAGCAGTGGCATATTCCCTAACCGGTTTTTTACCAAAAGCTTCAGCTAAACGCAATTGAGCGTCTATTTGTTTTTTAATGTGTTCGTGAGCGAATTGAATAGCCTCAGCCATTTCTTCTTCTGAAATTTCTTTCATCTCACCTTCAACCATCATTACAGAATCTGAAGAAGCACCAATAATCATATCGATGTCTGATTCCAGTAACTGGCTGCGGCTTGGGTTAATCACAAATTCACCATTAATCCTGGCTACACGAGCTTCAGAAATAGCGGTTTCAAAAGGAATGTCTGAAAGCTGAATAGCGGCCGAAGCAGCAAGTCCTGCCAAAGCATCTGGCATAACTTCTTCGTCGTGAGACATCAACTGGATCATTACCTGAGTCTCAGTTCTATAATCTGATGGGAAAAGTGGGCGCAAAACGCGGTCTACAATTCTCATTGTTAAAACTTCACCGTCACTTGGTCTTGCTTCTCTTTTAAAGAAACCACCTGGGTAACGACCTGCGGCAGCAAATTTTTCCCTGTAATCTACAGTTAATGGAAAGAAATCCATAGTACTTTCTTTGTAAGAAGATACTACAGTACAAAGCAACATGGCGTTGCCCATTTGAACAACAACCGACCCGTGGGCCTGTTTTGCTAATTTTCCGGTTTCGATAGAGATTTCTCTTCCATCTCCTAAATCGATAACCTCTTTAAATGTTTGTGGAATCATAATAATTTTGAATTCTTCTAATGATCTGAATAACTTCACCAGATCTTGTTATACAATGGTCTCCGCCAATACCGGACGGCCGGAAGTTGTGTTGTTGTGTGTTGTGTAGACCAATGAAAAACTACTCTCGTTGAGCGACAATTTTACTCGATAATCGAGTTTTAAAATATTTCAGGGCTTGTTTCTATTTAATTTAATAGAATTCGCCCCAAGTAATTTACAAATTACTATTATATAAAAAAAAGGGGGCGTAAAGCCCCCTTTTGAAATTTATTTTCTTAATCCTAATTCTTTAACGATAGCACGATATCTCATAATATCTTTCTTCATTAAGTAATCAAGCAAGCTCCTTCTTTTACCAACCAGTCTTACCAAAGAACGCTCTGAGTTATAGTCTTTACGATTCTTTTTTAAGTGATCAGAAAGGTGAGAGATTCGGTAGGTGAACAAAGCAATTTGTCCTTCAGCAGAACCAGTGTCGGTTTTGCTTTTTCCGTGCTTCTCAAAAATTTCTTCTTTTCTTTCTTTGGCTAAATACATTCCAATATTAATTTTAATGATTTTTATGTATTGACAGTTTTTCCGTCAGGCGGCAAAGATACTACTTTCTAAATAATTACCTATTTATAGAATATCTTTTTCTATTTTATTTTAAGCTCTTACCGGTTGATTTTGAATAAGATCCAAATAGAGGTTTACTTTATTCTTAAGCTCAGACCGGTGGGTAATGAAATCTAAAAAGCCTTTTTCCTTAAGAAATTCTGAAGTTTGAAAATCTTTTGGCAGGTCTTTCCCGGTAGTGTCTTTTACTACACGAGGCCCTGCAAATCCAATTAACGCGCCGGGTTCAGAAATATTAATATCACCTAACATTGCAAAAGAAGCCGTGGTACCTCCAGTTGTAGGATCTGTGGCTAAAGAAATATAAGGAAGACGTGCCTCGGCAAGCTGGGCTAATTTAACCGAAGTTTTTGCCAACTGCATTAAAGATAAAGCTGCTTCCTGCATTCTTGCCCCACCAGATTTAGAAATCACCATTAAAGGGAGTTGGTTTTTTAACGCATAATCTGCAGCACGGGCAATTTTTTCACCTACTACAGATCCCATTGAACCACCAATAAATCTAAAATCCATACAGGCAATTACCAATTCTCTTCCTTTAGATTTTCCAACTGCAGTACGTACTGCGTCTTTAAGATCGGTTTTTTCCTGGGCTGCTTTTAAACGATCGGTGTATTTTTTGGTATCCTTAAAATTCAAAGGATCTTTAGATGTAATATCTTTATCCAATTCTTTGAATTCATTATCATCAAAAAGGATTTTGAAATATTCTTTACTTCCAATTCTTACGTGATAGCCATCTTCCGGACTCACATAAAAATTGCTTTCCAGCTGCTCTGCATCTACAATCTTGCCGGTTGGTGATTTGTACCAAAGTCCCTTTGGAACATCTTTCTTGTGTTCTGTTGGGGTTTGAATTCCTTTTTGTGTTCTTTTAAACCAAGCCATTTATTTTCAGGTTTCAGGTTTCAGTTTATTTATATAGGGATAAACCGAAAGTTTTACTTAAAATAAAAACAGCCGGAATTCTAAAAAAATTCCAGCTGTTATAAAATTAGATTTATAAAGTATTTACGTTGTTAAGATCTTCAAAAGCCTTTTTAAGTCGGGTTTTGAAAGTAATTTCTCCTTCACGTAACCATTTTCTTGGATCGTAATATTTCTTGTTAGGTACATCGGTTCCTTCAGGATTACCAATTTGCGCAGCAAGGTAATCTTTCTTTTCACCCATATAATCACGAATACCTTCAAGGTAAGCGTATTGAAGATCGGTGTCGATATTCATCTTAATTACTCCGTAGCTAATTCCTTCGCGAATTTCTTCAACAGTAGAACCACTACCTCCGTGGAATACAAAATCTATATGATTTTCTTCTACACCGTATTTTTTAGTAATGTGTTCCTGAGAGTTTTTAAGAATTACCGGGGTAAGTTTTACGTTACCTGGCTTATAAACTCCGTGTACGTTACCAAAAGCGGCAGCGATAGTGAACTGGTCACTAACTTTGCTTAATTCTTCGTAAGCGTAGGCAACTTCTTCTGGTTGGGTATATAGTTTAGAAGAATCAATATCGGTATTATCTACACCATCTTCTTCACCACCTGTAACCCCAAGTTCAATTTCAAGGGTCATGCCCATTTTGCTCATTCTTTCAAGATACTTCTTGCAGATTTCAATGTTTTCTTCAAGAGATTCTTCAGAAAGATCTATCATATGCGAGCTATAAAGAGGTTTCCCAAATTGCTCAAAATGTTTTTCACTGGCGTCTAGCATTCCGTCTATCCAGGGAAGCAATTTTTTTGCACAATGGTCTGTATGTAGAATTACTACAGCACCGTAGGCTTCAGCAAGTTCGTGAATATGCTTTGCACCTGCAACGGCCCCTGCAACAGCGGCTTTTTCACCATCGTTAGAAAGTCCTTTTCCAGCGTTAAACTGGGCACCTCCATTAGAGAATTGAATAATTACGGGTGAATTTAGTTCTGCGGCGGTTTCCATTACTGCATTTGCACTACTGGAACCTATAACGTTTACTGCCGGAAGGGCAAATCCCTTTTCCTTAGCATAATTAAAGATTTCCTGTACTTCTTTTCCTGTGGCTACGCCTGGTTTAATGTTGTGACTCATAATTTTAGTTGAATTAGAAAAGCAAAAATAAGAAAATATGTTGGCTTAGAAAGGATAATTGATCCCTACATTGTATACAGCATTATTAAAGTTGTAATTTCTAAACCAGCGTTTATCATCTGGCTGGGCTGGGTCGTAGGTTTTAAAGCCAATATCAAACCTGAGAACAAAAAAGTTAAAATCGTATCTAAGTCCGAAACCGGAGCCTACTGCAATATTCTTAAGATCGGAAAGCGATTCAAAAGTAGCATCTTCATCTTCAACGATATCCAGTACATTCCAGATATTACCTACATCAACAAAAACAGCCGAATTTAAGGAACCAAAAAGGTTATAGCGATATTCCATATTAAAAGCCAATTTCATATTGGCTTCATTAAATTCGTTACGGCCGCCGCTACTGCCGGGGCCAAGATCGTAAGCACGCCACGCCCTATTATCGTTGGGGCCGCCGCCAAAAAAACTTCTTACAAAAGGGATGCTATTGGCGTTGCCATATGGTATGGCCACCCCGCCAAAAGCCCGAAAGGCCAGAATATTACTCTGCCCCATATCCCAATGCTTTATAAAATCGAGTTCGGTTTTAATATACTGAGAGAAGTTTACACCTAATACATCATAATTTCCATTCTCGTTTTTCTCAAAACCGGCTAAAGAAGAAACTGCGGAAAGTACATTCCCTGCGGTTTCAATTTTAAACCTAAAGCGGGTAAATTCCTGGTCGTAGAGATTCTTTTTTGTGTTCCATAAATAGGTGTAATTAGACGCAAATATGAGGTTGTTCTCTGTTAAACGAGTTTTTCTTTCACCTATATTATTTACTAACTGAGCTTGATCCTCATTCAAACCAGTAGTGCCTCCCGTGTTATTAGAAACATCACGAATAAAACTCTCGGCGCCGGTAGGGATGCTTAACAAGCCTTCTTCATTTAAATAGTCCGGATTTGTAACGATACTACCAGACTGGAGTATCTCGTTAAGATCGTTATATGAGTTTCGGTAAACATTGAAATAATTATCAATATTCAAATTTCTTACATATTGAATGTTTAAAAGATCTACACGGTTAGAAAGCTGGTGAGAAGGGTTCCACCGGTAATTCATAATTCCCGAAAGGTTTCTTTTATCTAAACCAATATTGTTTTGTGTGCTTACTCCTAAACTTAGCGAAGTAAAGGGTTGCATGTACTTAGGAATAAATTTTTCGGTATTAATTGGTAGGAAAATCCTGGGAAAAGTGAGTTTAAGATCGGCGCCAATTTCTGAAATATCAAAAAACCGATCGTCATTTCCGCTTATTGCAGCATCTGTAGACGAACCTATACTTCCACGTCCAGAAATTTCAAAATTCTCGGCACCGCCAAATATATTTCTTATTAAGAGGGAGCCGCCGCCGCCAATACCAAATTTTTGAATATTACTTTGGGAAATATCAAAATCGAAACCGAGTGAATATTTTGGCTGCGGAGTTAGAAAAATATTGGCCACCAAATCGGTGCGGGTAGAATCGGCAGGATCTGGTGTAAATTGTACGTTGGGATATTTAAAAACCCGCAAAGAATTTAAACGATTGTAAGTTCGGGAACGGGAAATATCGCTATAGGTGTTTCCAGGTTTAATAAAAACAGCATCGGTTATTGCTTCGGGTTTATAGCGCAATTTGTCAAAACTATAAAGGGTATATCCTTCCTCGGTGGTAACACTATCGGTTAAAGGCTGATTTCTATTGGCGTATTTATAATCGGTAAAAATATTAACCTTGCTAATTTCGTGAATTTTAAAAGGTACCCGGGATGTGGTGTCTTCCTCTGAGGCAAATCGGTTTTTTATAATTAAAGTAGTATTAACTTTTCCACCGGTATTAATTGTATCGGCATCAAAACTTATATATTCCTGGTCAAAATTATAAACCCCGTTGTTTCTAAAAAGTGAAGTTAAGCGGTCTCGTTCTTCATTTATATCTAAGGTTTTATATTGTGTTCCTTCTTTAATTATGGATTCGTTTTTATGAAGCTCGTATAAAGAATCGATAACTTTAGATGCAATATTTGTGGTAATGGAGTCTAAGTGATAGGCCTCTCCGGTAGTTACTTCATATTCAACACGGGCGCGTTTTTTTTTATTTTCCGAAGGAATTATTTCATAATCGGTTTCTACATTAAACCAACCATTGTTCCAATACCAGGAGTTGAGCCGGTTAACCGATTTCCGGGTTTCTTCTTCACTTACAATAACAGGTTCTTCCCCGGTTCTTTTTATCCACTCGTTAAAAGATTTTCGGGAGTGCAGAAATTTCTCAAACTGTTTATAGGAAAGAATATCTACCAGCGTATTTTTTTTGCTTTCATTTTGAAGGTATTTTTCACTTAAAATAGAATCAATATCTGGCCGGGCGAGATTGTAAAAATGTAGTCTTAGCGGTATTCCCAGGAAACTGGTATTAGGCTCCTGGTAAAGTTGATTGTAAATACGTGCCTCTTTGATCTTTTCGTTGTTAACGAAAATTTCATTCTCAGTGAGCAATTTATCATCACCCTCTACGCGTTTAACGGCATTACAGGAAATTAAAAAAAGCAGGCTTAAAAAAAATAATGATATTTTTGCGAAATGCCGATTCAAACACACATTTTTAAGAGATCAAAATTACATTTTTTGTATGGTTAGTAAAAGCCAAATTAAGTTAATAACCAGTCTTGCACAAAAAAAATACCGTTATAAACACGGACTTTTTGTAGCCGAAGGTTTTAAAACAATTAGTGAGCTTATAAATTCTAATTTTAGGCTGAACCGGCTCTTTACTTTAAATGCAGATTTTGGACTGAAACCTGATGAAATCCAAACAATTGATGAGCGGGAACTTAAAAAAATAAGTTTTTTAAAAACCCCGCAAACGGCATTGGCCTTATTTGAAATTCCGGAAGAAAAAATCGTTCCCCAAAAAAACCTAACTCTTGCTTTAGATGGTATTCGCGATCCCGGCAATTTAGGGACCATCATAAGGCTTTGCGATTGGTTTGGGATAACTAATTTGGTTTGTTCCCAGGATTCGGTAGATTGTTATAATCCTAAAGTGGTACAGGCTACCATGGGATCTTTGGCGAGGGTGAATATTATTTATTGCGATTTAAAAACTTTCCTTACAAATTCTAAACTACCGGTTTACGGTGCTTTTATGGAAGGGGAGAATATTTATAAAAGCGAAACCGTAGAAAAAGCAATCCTGGTTATGGGAAATGAAGCCAATGGGATTTCAACTAAAATTGAAGAATTAATCCAAAAGAAAATAAGCGTTCCGCGTTTTGGAGGACTTAAAGAAACCGAAAGCCTAAACGTGGCAACCGCAACCGCAATTCTTCTAAGTGAATTTAAGCGAAAAAGTTTTACAAATTAATGTAGCCTATTTTATTGAAAGGTAAAGTTTAGGAATACAGCCTGGGAGCGCATTGCATCAACTACCTGATATTGGGTTTCTACCATTTCATTATTTATTGTGAAAACTCCTCTTATTGAGGGAGAGAATTTAAAATAATAAAGATAAAGATCTATTCCCAGTCCCACTTCATAATGATAATTGTTGGTTTTTAATCGCGTTGCCACATCTGGATTGTTCTCATTACTGGAAAGGTTTATAGAAGTAGATAAACCTCCTACTACAAAAGGCTTGAAGTTATTATGCCTATCGGCCGAAAACTTTAATAGTAATGGGATATGGACATAAGTAGAGTTAACCTCTTCTATATCCTGGCTATATGGAGGCCTGAAGTTACGGGTGTTAAATGTAACGCCAGGTTCCAGGCGTAAATCCAGGTTATTATTTAATTTTAAATTCCCAACGAGCCCAACATTGAATCCCATGGTTTTTTCTATAATAAGATCATTACCGTTAGAGGTTATTTCATCATTATATTTAAATTTAAAATCGTAGGTATTAAATCCCAGGTAGTAACCCCAGGACCAACGTTGCTTATCAAAGTTCTCGTTGTTGATAATTTTATCTCCTCCAAAAATTTGCGCGTAACCAAACTGAACGCAAAAAAGAAGGGCAATAACAAAAAGTTTCTTCATAGTTTTATTTTGAAGCAGTATAAATGGTTGCAACCCCAAAAGTTTGTGGTTTATCTTCTACATTTATAAACCCCGTTTTCTTTAAAATATTGTTGAACGCTTCTCCATAAGGAAATGCAGCGGCACTTTTACTTAAGTAGGAGTAAGCTTCACGGTCTTTAGAAAATACCCGCCCAATGAGGGGCAACATATAGCCGGAGTATAATTTATAACCTTGTTTGAACGGAAATCTGGTAGGGACAGAAGTCTCCAAAACTACAAAAATTCCGCCGGGTTTTAGAACCCTTTGAATTTCAGATAATCCTTTTTCTAAATTTTCAAAATTACGAACGCCAAAAGCAACTGTAATTGCATCAAACGAGTTATCTTCAAAAGGTAAGGCTTCAGAGTCTCCCTGTACCATTTCAATCTTATCGGTTAACTGTTTGGCTGCAATTTTCTTTCGGCCTACTTTCAGCATTCCTTCAGAAAGATCCAGGCCAACAATTTTTTCAGCATTAATATCTGCCATTTGTATGGCAAGGTCTCCAGTTCCCGTAGCAATATCTAAAACAGCCTTTGGTTGCTGGGCTTTAACCAGTGCAATTACCTTTTTGCGCCATTTTACATCGGTTCCCATAGAGATAACCCGATTTAAACCATCGTAATTACCAGATATTTTGTCAAACATCTGTTCCACCTGTTTTTTCTTATTAAGACCGGAATCCTGATAAGGAGTAACCTTTTTACTCATAATAACAATTTTGGGTCAAAGATACACGATATGAAATAATTGAGGTTGAAACTTTTAGAATTTGTTGATAGATGCTTTGGTTTTTGGTTTGTCTAAAATACTGTACCTTTGTTCTTCTTTTCAATTTCAAGCTGTTATATGAAGATAATTATTGCCGGAGCAGGTGAAGTCGGCTTTCATTTGGCAAAATTGCTTTCTTTTGAGTCCCAGGATATCACACTTATTGATACCAGCCGGGATAATCTCACTTATGCTGATACGCATTTAGATATTAGAACAATAAAAGGAGATGCAACTTCAATCTCAATTTTAAAAGATGCACAGGTGAAGCATGTAGATATGCTTATAAGCGTAACTTCCAGCGAAGCTACTAATATTACCTGTTGTGTTTTAGCTAAACAATTGGGAGCCAAAAGAACCATAGCCCGTATTTCAAATACCGAATTTCTTGAGAATAAAGAGGAAATTGGTTTTACCAGTTTTGGGATAGATGAATTAATTTCTCCTGAAGCCCTTGCAGCAAGAGAAATTGCTTTGCTCCTGAATCAGTCAGCATTTAATGATAGCTATGAGTTTGAAAATGGCGCTTTAACCATGATAGGTCTTAGCCTGTCCCGAAACGCGCTATTTGTAGGCAAAACGGTAAAAGAAGCCGCTAATATTTTTCCAGATCTTAATTTTGTGCCTATCGCCATTCAGAGGTATGGGACTCAATATACGCTTATTCCGCGTGGAGATACACAATTTAAAGAAGGAGACCAGGTAAATTTTATCACGCTAAAACGCGGGGTAGAAAACCTTTATAAACTTACCGGTAAAACCAAACATTCTATTAAAAATGTAATGATTTTAGGCGGAAGTAAAATTGGTAAAAAAACCGCTAAAGATTTATGCAGAAATAACTTTCACGTTAAACTGGTAGAGAGCGATAAAGAGAAGGCTTACGATCTTGCTGATGAACTTCCCAATGCGCTAATTATTCATGGCGATGGTAGAAACGTAGAGTTACTGGAAGAAGAAAATGTACACGATATGGATGCATTTATCGCCGTTACCGGTAATTCTGAAACCAATATTATGTCCTGCCTGGTTGCGAAATCCAAGAGTGTGAAAAAAACTATCTCTCTGGTAGAGAATATGGATTACTACCAGTTAAGTCATTCCATTGGGATTGATACCTTGATCAATAAAAAGCTTCTTGCCGCTAATAATATTTTTAGATATGTGAGAAAAGGGGAAGTGGTTGCGATGACCAAGATCAATAACATGAATGCCGAACTACTTGAGTTTATTGTAAAACCAAATTCTCAGGTTTGTAATAAGAAAATTAAGAATCTGGATTTCCCACGGTCGGCAATTATTGGTGGAATTATAAGAGATGGCGAAGGGATTATCGCGCTGGGAGATTTTACGATTACCCGGGGAGACCGTATTGTAGTGTGTTGTTTGCCAAGATCTATTAAAAAGGTTGAAAAACTCTTTCTCTAATGCCAAGACTTAATCACCAGATTATCCTGCACGTTATGGGACTGCTGCTTTTATGTAACGGTGGTTTTATGCTTTTGGCAGTTTTAGTGAGCTGGTTTTATGAAGATGGGGTAACAGTACATATTCTGGCAGCCGCTTTTATCACCCTTTTCCTAGGGGTGCTTCTAATGTTTACAACCCGGGGCCACCGTAAAGAAGTAAAAAAACGTGAAGGTTATATAATTGTAACTTTTGGTTGGATTTTTATGGCTTTAAGCGGCACGCTACCTTATGTGTTAAGCGAATCTATTCCTGCGTTTACCGATGCTTTTTTTGAAACCATGTCTGGTTATACCACTACGGGAGCTTCGGTTTTAAATGATATTGAATCTATTCCCAAAGGAATTCTTTTCTGGCGAAGTTTGACCCACTGGATTGGAGGAATGGGAATTATAGTTTTAGCCATTGCAATTCTACCTTTACTGGGAATAGGAGGGATGCAGCTATTTGCTGCTGAAGCTCCAGGCCCAAGTGCCGATAAGTTAAAACCCAGGATTACCGATACCGCCAAGCGTCTTTGGTTAATCTATGTGAGCTATACGGTTGCTGAAACAATTTTGCTAAAAGTAGCAGGTATGAGCTTTTTTGATGCAATAAACCATTCTTTAAGCACACTTTCTACCGGTGGCTTTTCAACAAAAAATATTAGCGTGGCCTATTGGAATGACAGGCCAATTATTCAATACATTATTATGATCTTTATGTTTTTGGCGGGGAGCAATTTTGTTTTAAGCTATTATAGTTTTAAAGGCAGGGTTCAAAAAGTTTTGCATGACGATGAGTTTAAATGGTATTTCTATTTTATAGGAATTTTTACAGTAGTGGCTTCGGCATTTATTTATTTTGAAGCCGATGTTGCTCTTTCTCAAATAGATCATCCTATGGTTTGGGGAGAAGCCGAGAGTGCTTTTAGACATGCACTTTTTCAGGTTTTAGCTATTATAACCACCACCGGTTTTGTTTCAGCCGATTATACTATGTGGACACCATTTCTTACTATTCTCTTTTTTGGGATGTTCTTTTTGGGAGGTTCTGCAGGGTCTACCGCTGGTGGAGTAAAAGTAATGAGGCATATTATAATGATTAGAAATGGCGGGATTGAATTTAAACGTGCTTTACATCCTAACGCAATTCTTCCGGTGCGATTTAACGGAAAATCTATTGGAAAAGGAGTGACCTTCAATATCCTGGGTTTCTTTATTCTTTATATGCTTTCTTTTATTATCGGTTCTGTAGTTTTAGGAGGATTAGGGCTCGATTTTGAAACAGCTATTGGAGGCGCGGCTTCTTCCCTGGGGAATATTGGCCCTGCTTTTGGCGCACTTGGCCCGGTAAATAATTTTGATATTCTTCCGCCGATTGGTAAATGGTGGTGCGCATTTTTAATGCTAATAGGAAGGTTAGAACTATTTACCGTCCTTATTTTGTTAACTCCTTTCTTCTGGAGAAATAGGTAGCTGAAATTTCTAAAGATTCAGAATAAAAAAATCCTGATGGGTTTTATCCGCATCAGGATTGTAATATGTTCTTCAAATGAAATTATGCTTCAGAAAGTACAGATTTAATTCGTTTCATTGCTTCTTCAATTTGAGATTCACTTGCCGCGTAAGATATTCTAATACAATCAGGATTCCCAAAAGCATCTCCGGTTACGGTGGCTACAAGGGCTTCTTCCAGTAAAAACATGGAGAAATCTGTAGCATTTTCAATCTTATGACCTTTAATTGTTTTTCCGAAGAAATGAGAAACATTTGGGAAAACGTAAAAAGCGCCTTCGGGCTCTGTAGTCACAAAACCTTCAATTCCGTTTAAAAGATCTATAATAAGTTTTCTCCTTGATTTAAAGGTGTCTACCATATAGCTAATCTTACTTACGGGAGCTTCCAGGGCAGTAATTACTGCGCGTTGGGCAATACAGTTAGCACCACTGGTAATTTGACCCTGCATTTTATTGGTAGCACGGGCAATCCACGCGGGTGCACCTATATAACCAATTCTCCAACCGGTCATTGCAAATGCTTTAGAAACACCGTTTACAGTAACTACACGATCGTACATATCTTCAAACTGGGCCATAGAAGCGTGCCCCCCTACAAAATTAATATGTTCGTAAATTTCATCACTTACAATAACAATATCGGGATATTTTTTAAGCACATCGGCAAGACCTCTTAGTTCTTCTTTGCTGTAAACCATTCCGCTGGGATTGCAGGGAGAGCTGTACCAAATCATTTTTGTTTTTGGAGTAATTGCAGCTTCAAGTTGCTCGGGAGTCATTTTAAAATCGGTTTCAACCGAAGTTGGAACTTCTACCGGTACACCTTCAGCAAGTTTTACTATTTCAGCATAGCTCACCCAGTAAGGACAGGGTAAAATAACTTCGTCTCCCGGGTTTAATAAAACCATAGCTACATTAGCCAAAGATTGCTTGGCACCTGTAGAAACTACAATTTGAGAACGCTCGTAAGTAAGATCGTTGTCTCGCTTAAACTTTTTGATTATAGCGTCTTTTAATTCTACATATCCATCTACTGGCGTATAAGAATTATAATTGTCGTTAATTGCCTGAATTGCGGCTTCTTTAATAAAATCAGGGGTATTAAAATCTGGTTCTCCCAGGCTTAACCCGATAATGTCTTTCCCTTCGGCTCTAAGTTCACGCGCTTTTGCAGCCATAGCCAAAGTTTGGGAAGTTGCTAAGTTGTTAATTCGGTTGGATAATTGTTCTTGCATTCTTTAATTGGTTACTAATTAATTACTCACTTAGTGAGACCGGAAAAGGTTCACATTGGAATACGAATTTACTTTTCTAATCTCAATCTTAAGAACCAGGCCCTTAAGAAAATTTACGAAATTGCAGGTTTCGCACCCATTTGTTTTAAATGTTTAAAATGGGCAATTATTGCTGCGCGTGTGGTTTTATATTCGTGGTAAGGAAGATTGCATTCTGCAGCAGTTTCCTTGACTATTTTAGCGATGTTAGTATAATGAATATGACTAATATTCGGAAAAATATGGTGTTCTACCTGGTGGTTTAATCCGCCGGTAAACCAGTTTACAATTCTGTTTTTAGTTGAAAAATTAACCGTAGTAAACAGCTGGTGAATGGCCCAGGTATTTTTCATAGAGCCGGTTTCGTCCGGTAAAGGCATTTCGGTTTCTTTAACCACGTGAGCTAATTGAAATACAATACTAAGAATTAATCCTGCCGTATAATGCATTACGAAAAAACCTATTAATATTTTCCACCAGGCAATTGATAAAATAAGCATTGGAATTACGATCCAAATAGAAACATAAATAAGCTTTGTGATCGCGATAATGCTCCACTGCGTTACCGGATTTGGCATTTTTCCGTAAGAAAGTTTTCGCTTTAGATAATTTTTAGTCTGTTTAAAATCTGTGGTTAAAGCCCAGTTGAAAGTTAAAAGGCCATATAAAAATACAGAATAATAATGCTGAAAACGGTGAAAACTGTACCATTTAGCGTGTTCAGAAAACCTAATAATTCTTCCGGCATCTAAATCTTCGTCGTGGCCGTGAATATTGGTGTAAGTATGGTGTAAAACGTTGTGTTGGACCTGCCAGTTATAAACATTCCCTGCAAGCACGTAAATTGTGCCACCCATAAATTTATTTACCCACTTTTTAGAAGAATAGGAGCCGTGGTTACCATCGTGCATAATATTCATTCCTACTCCTGCCATTCCGGCGCCCATTACTACAGTAAGGAGTAACATCCACCACTGGGAAATATCAAGGGTGAGAATTAAAAAGTATGGGGTTAAAAACAAAGAAAACATAGCTACCGCTTTAAGATGCAGTTTCCAGTTTCCGGTTTTTTTAATGTTGTTATCCTTAAAGTAACTGTTTACTCTTTTATTAAGGATTCTAAAGAATTTTGTGGTATCCTTTCGAGAGAATTTAATATGATTTTGAACGTTTTCCATGTAATTTTTGTAAGCGGTAAAGGTAAAATATTTAAATAGTTAATCTATAACCTATACCGTATTAATATAGGCTGCAAATTCAGCACCAAATTATGTATTTTTGCGGAAATTGTGAAAACTTTGGATTTAATAAAAAAATACTTCCCCGATTTAACCGATGACCAAACTGCGAAATTTGCGCAAATGGAATCGCTTTATAAAGACTGGAACCTTAAAATTAACGTGGTCTCGCGTAAGGATATAGATGAAATTTATCTCAGGCATGTTTTACACTCTCTGGGAATTGCAAAAATTCAACAATTTAATCCGGGAGCAAATATTTTAGATGTAGGCACAGGCGGCGGATTTCCAGGAATTCCGTTGGCTATATTATTTCCGGAAACCAATTTCCATTTAGTAGATTCTATAGGAAAAAAGATGAAAGTAGTAAACGAAGTTGTAGAAGGCTTACAACTTACCAATGTGAAAACTACTAACGCCAGGGTAGAGGAGATTTCAGGAAACTACGATTTTATAGTAAGCAGGGCAGTGGCAGCGATGCCTACTTTTGTGCATTGGACTAAAGGAAAAATTGCGAAGAAAAGTCAGCACGAACTCAAAAACGGAATACTTTACCTTAAAGGCGGAGATCTCACCGTAGAACTTCGCGATTATCCGAAGGCGAGAATTTATGAACTCCGTGATTATTTTGAGGAAGAATTCTACGACACTAAAAAAGTGGTTTATCTTCCTTTAAAGTATAAACCTTAGTCTTTTCTAATAATTATCTTTTTAGCGTAATCGCCTGCACTCGTGTAAATCTTTACAATATAAACTCCCGAGCTTAAAGATTTTTTCTGCGGAATATGAATCTCTTTAATATCTGGTATTCCAAAGTGTTGATCTACTAATTGACCTGTGATATTGTATATATTGATATGTTCAATTTCATGAAGTTCGGGGTTGCTAATCACAAATTCTCTTTCATCCATTGAATAGAAGTAGTCAATAGGGCCTTCACCGGGTTCTTTATCTTCCCGGGTTGAGGTGATGTCCTGAAATACAATTTCATATAAATCCTGGTATTCCCCTGCAGGTAAAGTAGCTTTATAAGCCTCTTTCCGTAAATCATGATAGGTGCTATCGCTATTATCCCGTAAATAAATTTCGGTGATTTCCGGTAGGTTTTCAAGCTCTCCAATTTCTATAATGAATTCTTTTTCTTCGGCAATCTTAAAGCCTAAAGGCAGCACCTGGTCTAAATTAAAGTGGGGCACACCCTGTATAACATATTTTCCTTCCCCTACGACCCAATACATATCTTCAGGGCCTCTATCTATTAATGGGGCATCAAAGCCAAGATCAAAGCCCTGACTGGTTCTGGCGTCTGCGCCAACAAGAAGTTCCCGGTGATAACCGGTAGGAGAACGGAACAACAACCTTATTTTATATCGTCCATCCTCGCTTTTTCCTTCTGTCTCCTGCTTAGATTTTGAATTGTCCCGAGCTTGTAGAAAAAATGAAATTTCTTGGCTCTGTTCTGTCTCGTAATAACGTTGACTGTTTTTAAAGATGATATTTCCCGTATCAAAACTACCAAAACCTCCTGCTTGAGGGTCTTGTGTAGTATTTACGAAAAATCCTTGAGCTACAGGGATATAGGCGCCAGGACGTTTGTTGCTTTCATCACCCGAAGCATTTATCCTGGAATCGGTAGAAACGGCAGGAACTCCATCTATTAAATTGCGTACGGCGTAGCCGCCAACATACTGTGCCAGGTAATGGGTTTTACCGGCAAAATGATCCCAGAAATAGACAGCTCCATTTAAAAGGTTTTTATCGTTACGGCCTTCACCATCCCTAATATTGTCCAGGATAAATTCTTCTACACTTATGGCAGATGGATAAGGATTACCCAGTAGGTAATTTTGTCCCGATCTAATTTCGCTAACTTCTATTATTCCATTATTTGGAAAACCATTAAAAGTATAATTTTGAAGTTTTCCTTCAGCAATATCTATATTTTCGGTTCCCTTCATGGTGTAGCCTTCGCCTGGTTTTAAAGCGGTGTAGCTACCAATTTGTTCCCACTGGCTATATTCATTGGCTGCCCTGGCTCTAAAAGCATTAATCCAGTAATCACTTATTTTAATAGGATTGGCTTTTGGTCCATCAGCATGAGTGTGTGGCCATTTAAAGTTGATATTCTGAAATTTATTTGTTCCCAGGGTAGAACCATCTTTCATAACCTGGTTTACTTTATAAGTAGTATTTGTAGGATCTGAAATTACCGGGGAACTCCAGTAATTATAATTAAAACTACTTGCAGTACCTTGTTGATCGCGCTCCAGGTTTCCGGAACCACTAATCTGGCTGTTTTCGGGTTGTACTAATTGTGATTCGCCATTAAGATCTATATGCCCGTTTAGTTCGAGGTAACGACTAATATATAATTCGTTGCCCGAAGTATGGTTGGTGCCATTCATAATTAATGAACCTCCATCTACTAAAAGCCCTAATAAAGTTATACTATTTGAATTATCTGTAGTTGGGGCATTAGTTAAGGTCTTGCCGTCTAACCTGGCGATATTCCAGTTAATTCGCTCCCCATTTACACCGGTGCTGTTTGGAGTATCCCATACCTGGGGTTGTTTCCACGAATTAATGTTCCACCAGTCACCACCGGTAGCAATATATGGAAGGGGCGCTGTATTCTGCTGTGTACTTTGGATATTTTTTAATCGGCCGTCAATACCATTTGGTATTTTGTTTTTGGTAATACCGTTGGTAGCTTCAGAGGTTATAAGCCTGTAATATCCTTTTAGAGTTTCCCACTTTAAATTATTTGGGACATCTAAAGGTATTATTTCACCTCTAACATTCGTATTATTCTTGATTCGTTGGTTCATCATGAATTTAAGCTGCTCCAGATTTAAAGAAGTATTCCAAATTCTAACTTCTTCAATCCAACCGTGGAAAAAGTGAGAGGGAAGAGGTTTTAAAGTATTATCATTCATAGCTCCAATTAGAAACCTATTATCAATACTGCTGGGTATGCCGGGAGCACTTTCACCAGTTTTAATACCATCAATATATATTCCGGCATCATTTCCACCCTGAATTACCGCAATGTGATACCAGCGGTCTGAATCAATTTGGTGAGTTGATGAAATAACTTCATTATTCCATCTAAATTTAGGGGTGTTATTTTCAATAATTAAATCATATCCTCCCGTACTAAGATTGGCATTATCCCTTTTAGAAAGTATAGTTTTTATTGAAGTGGTAGCGTTTTGATCTTGTTTTACCCAGGCTTCTAAGGTAAATCCTGAGGTAAGATTAAGATTATTTCCAAAATCTATATAATCATCAACTCCGTCAAAATCTATAGTGCTGCAGTTACTGAAAATTATTTTAACTCTATCTTTACTTCCACAGGGGATAGTCCATTCCAGGGTATAGGTTCCAGTTGTTGTAATGGTAAGAAGACTTTCTGGATTGTTTGGATCTGAAATTACCGCTCCCGTGGGGCCATTAATAATTCGCCAGGTTCCAAATTCTTCCTCTTGCGTTCTGGGATTCGTGTAGCCTTCAAAAACAGCCCCTAATTTTACCTGATTTACACCACATTCTAAAGTCTTGTCTTCTCCTGCATTGGCAATTAATTCCTCAGGTTGGGCAATAGTTACTTCAGTGCTAAATTCACAACCATTGGCATCAACCACGTTTACTGCATAAGTGCCAGCAGAAAGATTATTAGCGGTACCTGTAGTTTCTGTTGAAGTTTGACTAATATGATCCCAAACTATAGTGTATGGAGCTGTGCCGCCAGAAGCTTCTACCGTCGCAGTAGCATTACTTCCTCCAAAACATACTAAGGGTGTCTGGTCTATTTCTTCCAGTAAAAGTGCATTTTCGGGTTGGGTAATGATAATATTATTTACAGTATAAGTTTCATTATCGTCATGAACCATTGCTTTGTAAGTTCCGGCCGGTAGATTTTGGAAAATTCGGGTGTCTTTAGGACCATAAATTTCGCCGGTTAGCGTATTTTGTAATTCGTAATGGTAGGTGCCAACACCGCCGGTTGGTATGATTTCTATTGATCCTTTTTCATCTCCATAACAAAAATTCTTAATTTTTTCTATTCTTGCCGATAAAGGAAAGTGAATTTCATCGTTTTCGTTAGTTGATACGCACATTCTTTGGCGAACATCCCCACATTTTTTATTAGCATTATTGGTCCAATCCATATAAAAACTTTCCAGAGTAATAGCATTTCCACAAGACCAATTTTCTATTTCTCCAATTCTGAAAAGTGAGGGTATTTTATCATTCCCTATATCTATACAACCAGTAATTCTTTCTTCAGAAATAAATTCTCCACCCTGTGATATTGAATAAATAAATTCAATTGAGGGATTATATGCATTCGCATTTTTTTCTATACGAAGATATATATAGCGCTTTCCACTGTAACTTGCACATTCGGCACCCGTAAGTGGGCTGCCGTCCTCTTTCCCGATATAAAATGTATCTAATTCGAAATCTAAATTCTCCGTTTGTCCACAGGGTTCAAAACATTCACCTACGTAATGGTTAAATACTTCAGTGTATTCATTCCCAACTGAATCTGTAACTGTAAGAGAAACAGGATAGACTGCACTTTCTAAATAATTAACTACGTGTACTCCGGGACCTTCAGTTTGATTGTTGGTATCACTAAATTCTGCAGTTTCACCTCCAAAATCCCATTTGTAGGTATAAGGTGCAATTCCTCCCTGAACAGAATCGAGTTGAAAAGTTGAAGTTCTTAATCCGCCTTCATCACTTAAACATTTGGAAGTTGGAATCATACTAGCTTCCAGCGGGTCTATTATGGTAATCGTTTCTTCATCGGTGCATCCATTGGCATCAGTTACTACCACGCTATAAGTTCCGGCAGCCAGGTTACTTGCAGTTTGCCCTGTTTGCCCATCAGACCATAGAAATTCGAAATTAGCTGTACCGCCTTCAATAATTGCAGTAGCAGTTCCGGTAGCAGAACCAAAAGTATTAGTTTCAGTATCAACAATATTTGTAATTACTAATTCTTCTGGCGGGTAGACTGTAATAGTTTCTTCAATAGAACATCCATTTTCATCGGTAATTGTTAATGAAAGATTATTGGAAGAAGCTGTATTGTTTACATTACTAATCGTAGCCCCAGTCTGTCCATTACTCCAGTTGTAAGTTAATTGCCCCGTTCCTCCCTGAGCTTCAACAGTAATTGAAGCGTTATTTTCTTCAAAACATCCTTTGTTGATACTGATACTGGTTATTTCAATAAAACTATCTGGCTCAGTAATGGTAAAGTCTTTGGTTGCAGAACATCCATTTACATCTGTAGCTGTAACCGAATAGGTACCCGGGCTTAATCCATCTTTTACTGCCCCATTTCCTAATTCTCCCCAATCATAAGTAATTTCTCCAACTCCACCGGTAACAATGGCCTGTGCTTCGCCCGATGCAAACCCATTACATAAAATATCATCAACCTGAACATTTACTTCTATTTGGTTGATAGTAATATTTTGTTCTATACTCGCTGAATTTCCTGAAGCATCAGTAAAAGTCCATATAATTGAACCGGTTTCAGTAAAAGTGGTAGATCTGTTAGCTTCAGCGGTAATATCACCTCCACAATTATCAATTGCAACAGGAGTTTCCACAGTATATTCACAACCCCAGGTAATGTCATACAAGGTGGGTAAAACTGGTTTTATCTTATCTTCTACAGTTACTATAGCTGTATTTGAAGCCGTATTATTATGAATATCGGTCACCGAAAGAGTGACAGTATTCTCACCAATATCAGTACAATCAAATGTGGAAATATCCACGACAGATGATTCTATTCCGCAGGCATCAGTAGAACCATTGTCTATTTGATCTGCAGTGATACTTGCAGTACCGTTTTCATCAAGTTGAACGGTGATATTTTGTGTGATTACCTGAGGCGTAATATTATCTGCAATGGTGATGGTGGCATTTTTTGTTGCCGTATTATTATTGTTGTCGGTTACCGAAAGAGTGACAAGATTCGCGCCGATATCAGTACAATCAAATGTGGAAATATCCAGTGAAGTTGATTCTATTCCGCAGGCATCAGTAGAACCATTGTCAATTTGATCTGCGGTTATACTGGCAGCGCCGTTTTCATCAAGTTGAACGGTGATATTTTGTGTGATTACCTGAGGAGTAATTTTATCTTCAACGGTAACGGTGGCATTTTTTGTTGCCGTATTATTATTGTTATCGGTCACCGAAAGAGTAACGGTATTCGCACCAATATCAGTACAATCAAATGTGGAAATATCCAGTGAAGTTGATTGAATTCCGCAGGCATCAGTAGAGCCATTGTCTATTTGATCTGCGGTTATAATCGCAGTACCGTTTTCATCCAATTGAACGGTGATATTCTGCGTGATAACATTCGGAGCAATATTGTCCTTTACTGTAACGATAGCATCTTTTGTAGCGGTATTTCCGTTTATATCAGTTACGCTTAGGCTTACCGTATTATCTCCAACATCAGTACAGCTAAAATTTGTTTTACTTATGGCGATTTGATCAATTCCGCAGTTATCTGAAGAACCATTATCAATATCACTCGCCTGAATTGAAACAGAACCGTTCGAATCTAATTCAACTTTAATATTTCTCAAATTAACGATAGGAGCTTCCAGGTCTTCAAATTCGACGGTAAAACTGGCATTAGCTGTATCTTCATTACTATCGGTTACCGTTACAGTGTAATTTCCGGGAGCAAGACCGGAGATTCTCTGGTTAGTACTCGAAAAATTATTCGGTCCACTCCAGGAATACGAATAGGGAGAAACTCCGCCGGAAACATCAATATTTAATGCGCCGTCCTGGGCATCGCTACAATTTGCGGGAGTATTTTCGCTTAAAGTAATAGAGGGAGCAAGCTCTAATAAAAAGCCGACGAAAAATAAATTCTTTTGTTGTTTTTCTTTTAAAACAGGCTTCTCGGGCCCATATGTAATATTAGCCAATAGCGTATTTCCGGAGAGTAGGAACCAACCAGAAATTAGTGCTATAAAAAAAAACCGGGGAGTAATTTTACCCATAGGCGACTGTATTATTACAGAGGATAAAATTACATATAATAAATCTATTTTAACAGGATTTTAAGCCAAAATTACAGATATAAAACCTTTAATATCAGACAAAAGACCATTTGGAAGAATAAATAATATCTAAATGTAGGAAAAATCTTTCTCTTTTAAATAATTTTCAATCTATAGCTATTAATTAATTTCTGAAATTTGATTTTAGTAGTAAGTAGATAGGCTACTACCTTCAATAAAAAAAGCTCTCAGAGAGTAACGTCTTTAGAGCTCAATTTTTGTTCTTTTAAGTGGGAAATGTTTAATTAAATCAGATTTAGGATAAAAAATAGCGTCTAAAAACCGATAAGTAATTTAGGATTACTCTATGAGAAAAAAGTAGTTCAGGAATATATTAATAAGAAATTTAGTCTTTTCTAATAATTACTTTTTTGGCATAATCTCCTGCATTAGTAAAGATTTTTACGATATAAACGGCGGTGCTCAAGGATTTTTTCTGCGGAATATAAATTTCTTTAATGTCTGGTATTCCAAAATGCTGATCTACCAATTGGCCCGCAATATTGTAAATATTTATATGCTCAATTTTATGAATTTCAGGGTTGTTAATTACAAATTCCCTGTTCTCCATGGAATAATAAAAATCTACAGGTCCTTCCCCGGGTTCTTTATCTTTTCGAGTGCTGGTTAAATCCTGGAAAACAATTTCATATAAATCTTTATATTCTCCTGCAGGTAAAGTAGCTTTAAAAGCTTCCTTTCGTAAATCGTGATACGTACTGTCACTATTGTTACGCAAATAGATTTCTATAATATCTGGAAGGTTAGGTAATTCACTAATTTCTATACTGAACTCTTTTTCTTCGGCAATTTTAATACCCAAAGGTAACCTTTGGTCGAGGTTGAAATGAGGTACACCCTGGATTACATAATTGCCTTCCCCAACTACCCAATACATATCTTCTTTGCCTTTATCTATTAAAGGGGCATCAAAACCGAGATCGAAGCCCTGGCTGGTTCTGGCATCTGCGCCCACCAAAATTTCCCGGTGATAGCCGGTAGGAGAATGAAACTTTAGTCTTATTTTATAACGGCTATCTGCACTTTTTTCATCAGTATTTTTACTGGTTTTAGTATTATCGAGTGGTTTTAGAAAGAAAGAAGAACTTTGCCCTCGCTCCATTACAAAAGCACGTTGGCTATTTTTAAAAACAATATTTCCCGACCCAAAGTCATCAATATCTTCAGCCTGGGTATCCAGGGTAGTGTTTACAAAAAATCCCTGGCCTACTGGAATATATGGTCCGGCCTTTTTGGTGCTTTGGGCGCCGGAAGCATTAATCCTGGAATCGTTGGAAATAGCCGCAACTCCATCTATTAAATTTCTTACAGCGTAGCCGCCCACGTACTGTGACAGGTAATGGGTGTGGCCCCCAAAATGATCCCAGAAATAAACGGCTCCATTTAAAAGATTTTTTTCATTACGCCCTCCGCTATCTTTAATATTATCCAATATAAATTCTTCTACACTAATCGCAGAGGGATAAGGATTCCCAATTAGATAATTTTGTCCCTGCTGAATTTCGCTAACTTCAATAGTTCCATTATTCGGAAAACCACTAAAAGTATAATTTTGCATATCAATTATTCTTGCATCTCCCGTTGTCCCTTTCATAGTATAGCCTTCGCCGGGTTTTAAAGCGGTATAGCTTCCAATTTGTTCCCATTGGCTATATTCGTTGGCTTTCCTGGCTCTAAAGGCATTGATCCAATAATCACTTATTTTAATGGGGTCTGGACTTGCTTTTGGACCATCGGCGTGGGTATGCGACCATTTAAAATTGATACTTTGGAAGTCTTTTGTGCCCACGGTAGACCCGTCTTTCATCACCTGGTTAACTTTATAGTTTTGGCTATTAGAAGTTGGTAAAACAGGAGAACTCCAGTAATTATAATTATAGCTACTTGCGGTACCTTGTTGATCCCGTTCCAGGCCGCCGGAACCACTAATTTCACTGCCTTCTGTTTGTATTAATTGAGATTCACCATTAAGGTCAATATAACCGTTTAGCTCCAGATAATGGGTAATAGTTAATGCATTTCCGGTTCCGAACCCGGTTTGGCTTCCCCCCATATTATTTTCACCTTTCATATTGAGCGTTCCATTTTCAGAAATTAAACCCAGTAGGCTTATATTATTTTGGTTATTTTGAGTAGCCGGGTTTTCTATATCTTCAGAAAGCTTTACGATATTCCAGGTTATTCTGCTATTATCAATCCCCTGACTGCTGGGTGGATCCCAGACATCTCTTTTAGTTATATTTTTACCATCTATTTGTGTAGGTAAGTCCCAGGTTGTCTCCTTAAACCATTCTTGTCCACTGGTGTAAAGGATATATGGAACCGGAGCGGTGTTTTCCTGCATTTCCTGTATGTTTTTCAATAATCCATGGGCTGATTCACCTACACTACCAAGGTTATCGGTAAATCCATCGCTAATAAGATCACTCTGTGCAAGAAGCTGATAATAACCTACTAAATTGGTCCATAGAACATTTTCCGGGGCGTTTGGTAAGTTTAAATTATTTCCGAGTACAGTACCACTCACGTTTGCACCATCTTTTTCAAGACGTTGATTCATAAAGAATCTTATTTGTTCGATTGAGATTGCTGTATTCCAAAGTCTAACTTCTTCAATATAACCTTCAAAGTGATCTTTACTTTCTATAGTTTTATCTGGGGTAAAAGCAGCACCAATAAGCGCAGGGGTCTCGGTTGCTCCTATTGATTGAGGAATATTTGTAGTATTTGTTTGAATTTCAATTCCATCAACATACAATTTAAGAGCTGAACCCTGATTATAAACCGCAGCAATATGATACCAACGATTTGTATTTATTTTTTTTACTGAAACTACACTCTTATTATTAACCCGGAATGTTGGGGAACCATTATTAAGAAAAAGATCATAGCCTTCATTCATACTGTCTGCAGATCTTTTAGACAAAATAGTTTTTGTGCCTGAAATTGAATGTGGTTTTACCCAGGCTTCAATAGAAAAACTCGAATTAATATTATAGTGGTCTCCTAAATCTACAAAATCGTCAATTCCATCAAAATTTAACTGACTACAGGAAGGAGGGAAGGTGATCTCAATTTCATCGGTCACACTACAACTTTCATTTGCAACAGAAGAAACACTCCAGGTAAGCGTATATTTTTGTCCCGGTTGACCTGTAAAACTGGTGTTTGGATTATTAGGATCTCCAAGTAATGCAGTCTCTCCATTATTATAAGACCAGGAGCCCGCGCCTATTGCAGGATCTATAGGAGAAGCAGCTAGCCAAAGTGTTTTTATACCACATTCGGAAATCTCAGGAATTTCCCCAGCGTTTATTTCAGGAGGAGTAAGGGTTGTGAAGGTTTTAACTTCAGCAGCGCAATTCTCGCTGGAACTTACCAGGAAGGTATATCCTTTTCCGCCTTGCAGTCCTGAAATTATAAAGCGTTCTGTCGCTATATCATAATTTATCTGTTCCTGCCCTAAATTAATTTGATTTCCTTCAGCATCTAGTATGTCAAGTATGTAAGGAATATTTTCAGGATCAATCGTTTCCTCAGCAAAAAGTCCTCCGCTTACAGGTATGGAAACTACAGCGCCAAAATCATCAAAACAGGATGCTTCTTCCAATTCAATCGGAGCTCCTACAATCAATTCTTCAGGTTGCTGAATTGTAATCGTGTCTGTTCTTACTGTACATCCTTTAGCATCGGTTACATCGGCATAATAATCTCCAGATACCAGGTTTTCTGCAATTCTTCCCGTTTGTCCATCACTCCAGAGAAATGTAAATGGAGCTGTGCCGGTATTTTCAATTATATTGATTTCTATTTCACCATTATCTCCTTCAAAACAGCTTGCATCTTGCGAAATGAGTTCCAATTCCGGACTAATATTAAAAATAATATTTATAGTATCACTTACAATTTCACAAACCGCCCCGGGGTCTTCGTTAGAAGTTAATATTAATTCTATTTCGCCCGAAGCAATTTCTTCTTCATTTGGATTATAAGTAGTCTTGACTATGTTAGGATCTGTAAATCTTGAATTATCTCCCGCTGCCGTGCTCCAGAAACCTGAATTTATGCTTGGATGCGTTATTGAAGCTGAAGAAAGATCTATAATCGGTTCGTTGGAGCAAATTTCCATATCCTCTCCGGCAAAAACCACGGCTTTTTCAACTACTTCTACCGTAGTAGTTTTAGACTCTAAATTACAGCCATAGAAATCGGTGATTTGTAAAGAATATTCCCCTGCCATTTTAGCTGTAGCGTTCGGGATCTGAATTGTATCTGCCGCTCCACGCTCGCTTTCTTCATTTATAGTTTTTGATCTAGTGAATCCGTTTGGTCCCGTCCAGTTAAATGTTATAGGAAACCTACCGCCATTCAGGTTTGCTGCCAATTCTATAGTTTCATTTTCGCAAACGGGGCCATTATTTTCAGGGGTAAATTCGAAATCAAAAGATCTAAAAGCAGAAAATGAAATATCATCTATCCCAAAGTCGTTTCCTCCTGCAGTGGGATTCTCATTAATAATTCTTACAGTTGCCTCTGTATTATTACCCGAATTCCATAATTCAGGGTTATAAAAATTGATCCAATTTCCTACGGGCTCATTGGTAAGATCACCCAAATTACTTTCAACTACTACAGTATTGTCTACTAAAACTTGAATTCTTAAACGAGCAGGACTTGCCGGGTTTACATTAGCTGTCCAGGCGCTAAAATAATAATCGGTATCTGGAATTATTTGAAGATTTTTAGACTGCCAGACTATATTTCCTATGGATACATCTCCATTAACAATTAAAAAATTGCCTTGTCCTCCGTGAGCAAGTCCATTAAAATTGGAATGATAATCGTTAGCATCTTCCCCAATAGCCATCGTACCTTCAGGTCCCAACGCTCCCCATTGATCAGGATTATCATTTCTATTAACTTTAAAATCGTATCGTGTTGTGAACAACACATCTCCATTACTTATAATATCACGTTCTCCAAAATTTCTTGATTCATTATAGGGAAGGGTATATTCGGGATCATCAAAATTTCCATTTATAATTAAATTTTCATTAGGGGTTATAGAGGCCGAAGCTTCACAACCATCTCTAGTTACATATAAAGTATAGGTTTGAGCGAGACTTATATCTATTGAAGAATTATTGGATATCCTTTCACCGGCTGATTCCCACCTGTAACTATCGTATTCCCTATCTGCTGATAATCTAATTCTATTGGATGCTTCAAATAAACAGTAGTCTGCCACTATTCTGGGTTGTAGTGGTTCCCTTACGACTACTTTTACGGAAGCACTTCCTGGACAACCGGTTTCAGGATTAATATAAGTAGCAGTGTAAGTAGTAGTTTCCGGAGTAGAAATATTTGAAGGGTTTTCTTCGTTTGAGGTCCAATCGCTCATATTGGATGTCCATTCTACTTCTGGAGTGCTAGAAGTTCCATTACCTGTAATTAGGACATTATCTACTCCCCAATACCAATCATTATTAGCATTGTGATACCTAAACCGTATTTGTACCGCGTCACGATTAATTAAATTGTCAATATTGTAATTTCTTTGTACAAAATTATCAGCATCCCCTACGGTTGAAGTATAGGTGTCTATATTCGTCCAAGTCGTCCAATTTCCGTTGCTGTTCTTATATCTAGATTGTAAATAACCAATGTCTCGTTGATTTGACCAACGGGCCCCTCCGTCCCTATAATGATGCCAGAAAGATAAATTTAATGTATTATAGCCCTGGGTATTAAATACCGGACTTTCTAATCTTATATTATCAAAATCTCCATCTAAATCATGACTGTTAACTAAAAAGAACTGATCATTCGAATTGGACCTAAAATTTACTGTTTCATCTTGGCAGTCATAAAAATATTCTTCCCACCATTCGCATTCATCTCTGTAAGCTTCTACCCCAGAACTAGTTAGTTTCCATCTGAAATTTCCGTTATCTGGATTTAAATTCCACCCTTGGTTTCCATTGTTAAAATTAGAACTTAATACTTCGAAGGGTAATGAAGTGTGATCTATAAAAGAGGTAGTTGAAAATAGGTCTATATTTTCACCAGCGCAAATTTCTATATCATCTTGTTTATTATTTTCACCTGAAATGGAAACCTGAACTTCTGTATCTGGAGATGGGGTAACTATGACATTAACTTTATATTCCTGGGGGTTTTCACAATTATTTGAGGCTAAAAAATAAGTATAGGTGACACCAATAGGTTGAATAGTGGTGTTTTCAAGAATTTCATCGATTGAACCTGTTCCACTAGTTGGAGGATTGGATATTCCATCTACAGCCTCTCTGGTCCAGGAAAAAACGGTACCTGTTGTTTCACTTGTGGGCTCGTAAATAAAATTAATGCCACTACAAATCCCTTCGGGGGTAAGTGTACTTGTTAGGAGAGGGGTAGGGGTTACGGTAGTTGTAATTTCCTGAATATTACTACAACCCTCAGGGCTAATCAAAGTTACCTCATAAATGACCTCTATTGGATTTGTTGTTTCATTTACGAGAACTTCATTTATATCACCCGAACCACTGTTCCCAGTAGTTGAAATTCCTTCTGTTGCTTCTCTTGTCCAGTTAAATCCTGTTCCAGGAACATTACTGGTAAATTCATATTCAAAAGCTGTTTCTGAACAAAATCCAGGAGCTTGAAGTGAGCTGGTTAATTCAGGAGTTGGGTTTTCGCGTACTGTTATCGGTTTGATTAGATAACAATCATTGTTAGTTGTTGCTTTTATATAATAGGTTCCTTCTTTTGCAGTAGTAGGGTCGTCAATTTCATCGGTAGCCGCCTCATCATTCCAATAGGTAAACGTCAAAGATGAGGTAGAGCTAACGGTTATTTCGGATGAAGTAAGATCTAGCTCAGCAGGAGAACATATCGGCTCAGGCTCAATAACCTCAAACTCCGGCGTTGGGTTTACCGTAATTACAACCGGAATTGTTGATCCTGTACATCCTTCTGCTTCGGGGCTAATTCTGTAAGTAACATTTTGGGGCTGGGAAGTATTATTAGTAAGTTCATGTTCAATTGTTCCTTCTCCGGCTAAACTTCCATTTATTGCGCCTTCAATACCTGCCGGGGCATCAACCGTCCAGGTAAAACCTGTGTTGGCTACAGCACTTGCCAATGAAATATCTGTTATTTCTCCTGAACAAATTTGATTGGTAAATGAAGCATCTACCACCGGACTAGGTTTTACAGTTACAGCAATTTCAACCGGCTCTCCAATGCATCCGTTAGCCTTTGGAGTAATGGTGAGAGTAGTATTTCGTGGAATATTTGAATTATTTACCGGGGTAAAAACAGGAATCTCTGTAACGTTGGTTCGGTTGGAAAGTCCTATAGTAGAACCTCCTGAAATATCATAAGTAATACCTGTAACATTACCCAATAAAGGTATTGCTTCAGTGGGCGCAGCGTTACATAGTTCAGGGATTACAGGCGTTTCTAATTCAGGTTTTGGTTTAACTTCTATAGTAAAAGTTTGTATTTCGCCAACACAGTTATTGGCCGATGGTACTATTGAAATAGTCGCTATTTGCAGCTCGTCGGTATTATTATTTGCTGTAAATGGGTTGATATTCCCGGTGCCCGAAGCACCAATACCTATATTTGGATTATCGTTAGTCCATTCCACGGTACTTCCCGTTACCGAAAAACCGGAAAGATCGATAGTATTAACTGTCTCGCCCTCACAAATTTCAATATCGTTGGGTGTAGTAACAGAGGGAGTAGGGTTAATTGTAATAAAAAAATAATTTTCTTCTCCTTCACAATTTCCCCCAAATGGAATTACAGTGAATTTTACTTCTATTGGACTACTAGTATTATTAATTGCTGAAAATTCAGGAATATTGCCATTTCCGCTTGAAGCCAGGCCAATATTTGCATTAATATCGGTGTCGTAGAACCATTCGTATTTTTTATTTGCTAAGTCATTTCCGGTAAAAATTACGCCGGGAACTTCTTCTGTATTACAATATTCGTTGCCATCAATTTCCGGAATTTCCACAGTAGGTTCAGGGATAGAAATTAATTGTTCCGCAGTTACAAAATTCTCTGCTGAATCAGTAAAAGTCCAGGTTATAGTATATTCTCCATAAGAATCAAATTCAAGAGGATCACCGGTGGTTCCAGTAATTTCTGTGTCGCAATTATCGGTAGTTGTTGGGAAATCCGTAATTTCTTTACCACATGTCCAACTGATATCTGGTAATGATGGTTTAACTGGTGCTTGCTTATCAACTACAGTTACTGTTTGTGTGGCGGTTGCAGTATTATCGGAATTATCGGTTATCGTCCAGGTTACGGTAGTTTCCCCAATAGGAAAAACCGAAGGCGCATCATTAGTAGTATTTTTTATTCCGCAGTTGTCGTTTATATTTGGTGCTCCCAGGTTTACATTAGAGGCTGTACACTGATTGTTATCTGTATTTACGCTAACATCGGCAGGGGCGGAAATTGTAGGATTTTGATTATCAACTACAGTTACTGTTTGTGTGGCGGTTGCAGTATTATCGGAATTATCGGTTATCGTCCAGGTTACGGTAGTTTCCCCAATAGGAAAAACCGAAGGCGCATCATTTGCAGTGTTTTTTATTCCGCAGTTGTCGTTTGTATTTGGTGTTCCAAGTCTTACATTAGAGGCCGTACACTCGTTGTTATCTGTATTTACGCTCAAATTCGCGGGGGCGGAAATTGTAGGATTTTGATTATCAACTACAGTTACTGTTTGTGTGGCGGTTGCAGTATTATCGGAATTGTCGATTACCGTCCAGGTTACGGTAGTTTCTCCAATAGGAAAAACCGAAGGCGCATCATTGGTAGTATTTTTTATTCCGCAGTTGTCGTTTGTATTTGGTGTTCCCAGGCTTACATTAGATGCTGTACATTCATTGTTGTCCGTATTTTTGGTGACATTTCCAGGTGCAATGACAGTTGGGTTTTCATTATCAATAACAGTAATTATCTGGGTGTCACTATCTGTTCCCTCTTCGTTGGTTATGGTCCAGGTTATGGTAGTATTCCCTACAGGAAATTCATAAGTTGCAGGATTTATATTATTGCCATTTACCGAAATTTCAGGGGAGTTGGTTGTACCTGAAATACTAGGTTCTCCAAACTCTACATTTGAAGCGTAGCATTGTCCAGAATTATTGTTGACTGTCTTATCACCAGGAGCGGTAATAGTGGGGGCTGCATTTAAATAGAAACCAACAAAAAAGAAATTTTCAGAATTTTTATCTTTTAAAACTGGTTTTTCAGGCCCATAGGAAATATTAGAAAATAGCGGATTTACAGCGTGAATGAACAAGCCGTAAATAAGAATTATTAATAAAAACCGGGGAGTAATTTTACCCATAGGCAACTAAAATGTTACAAGTGGTAAAATTACATATAAAAAAACTATTTTAACAAGAAATTAAGTCAGAAACATAGCTTAATTCTCTAAAAATCAGATGAAATGCAAATTAAATAGGGTGAAAGGTTTTAATTGTAAGAAAAGACCTTCTTATTTCATAATAAACTTTTTATTTCTGTTTCCATCGGCCGTAATTAGTTTTACAATATAAACACTGGCGCCTACGGGATTTATTGTTAAAATGTTCTGTTTTTGTAGTGGAATATCAGTATGTGTCTGTACAAGTTTTCCGCTTAAATCAAATACATGAACCTCAGATATCTCAATCAGTTCAGGATTATCAATTCTAAGTTCATAAGTTTCGTCATTATATTTAAAATCTATTGTTGAACTTAAATCAGGTTTTTCTGGAATTTCGGGAATCGCTTTAATATTCGTAAAGATTATTTGAAACCTGTTGTGAATTCTACCCGGCGGAGAGAGAGCGTCATAAGGTTTTTCTTTAAGATCATGCACGGTATCCAGTAATTTATCATTTAAATAAACCGGAATTTCATCAGGGAAATTTTCAAGACTATCTATATGAATTTTAAAATACCCATCTCCGGCTATTTTTACACCAATAGGTAAGACCTGATCTGTGTTAAAATTGGGAACACCCTGAATCACAACTTTCGAGGAATCTATAAGCCAGTACATATCTTCCTGGTTATTTTCTATTAAAGGAGCGTCATAACCAAGGTCAAAACCATTGCTGGTATTAACATCTCGGGTAACTAAAATTTGCCGGTGGTAACCTTTTGGAGAATGGAATTTAAGCCTAATTTTTGCTCTTTCATCGTTATCCTGAGCTTTTATATTTTTTGATTTGGCAAGAGGTTGAAGAAAAATTGAACTGCTCACATTTTCTCTAACACCCTGGCGCTGGGAATTTTTAAAAATAACATCACCTCCTGCAATTGTAATATTTCCTGAATTCTCTTCATCTAACCTTGTGTTTAGGAAGAATCCCTGACCTACAGGAATAAATTGTTGCGGGGTTTTTGTCCCCTTGGCATCATTAGCATTTATGCGATAATCATTTGAAATTGCCTGCACCCCGCCAGCCAGTGAATATGCTGCATAACCACCCACATATTCCCTAAGTATATGAGTATTTTCTGCTCCAAAATGATCCCAAAAATAAACCACCCCGTTAAAAACATTTTGTGAATTTCTTCCGTCGGTAACATCTTTTAGATTATCCAGGATAAATTCGTTGGCATTTAGTGCCGACGGATATGGGTTGCCTACCAGGTAATTCATATCTGGACCAATGTTTAATTCAATTCTGCCATTATGCGGCTTACCAGTAAAAACATAGTTTTGTTCCTCCAGAATTGAAGCCGTACCCGAGCTTCCTTTCATAGTAAACCCTTCGCCGGTGTTAAGGGTCCCGTTAGCTCCAATATGTTCCCAGTCTCCATATTGGTTTGCTCTGCCGTTAAAAGCATGTAGCCAGTAGGCACTTATTATAATAGGAGATGTTCGGGCCTGGTCCGCTGCCGCATGACCTCCTCTGAAATCTATATTTAAAGGATTCTGTGTGTTTGTGCCATCTCGCAAGATTGTGGAAATGGTATATGGCGAATTATTACTACTTCCTTGTGCACTAACCGGTGAACTCCAGTAATTATAGTTAAAACTGTTACGGGTGCCCTGTTGATCTCGCTCTAAGTAACCACTACTGGCCTCTTCCAAAATACTACCCTCATCCTGCAAAAGTTGGGATTCGCCAATTAAATTTATTATTCCATCTAATTTCAAATAATGGGTAATACGCAGAAATTTTCCATTATTATATTCATCCATCGCATCACTGGGATCGGCAATTTCCAATTCTTTTTCTTCGCATATTAATCCCAAAACGCTAATATCTTTATTTCCTGAATTAACATTGTGAGAAGTTCTAACAATATTCCATTCAATTGGATCTCCATTTATTCCTGTGCTGTTTGGCGCATCCCAAACTTCAAAATGCGTCCAGGTATTATTAGTAGCCCAGGTTTGCCCGTCTATTCGTGAAGTGTAGGGCAGGGGGGCCGTATTTTCCTGGAGCGTTTCCATATTTTTAAGTTTGCCAGGGATGGCATTGTGTGCCAAATCGGGAGTGGTTCCTCCGGCTACCAGTTCCTCCTGAGCTAATAATTGATAGTATCCCGCTAAGTCAGCAAAACCTAATCCTTGCGGTACATTCATAGGAATTTCTACTCCCATTTGAGTACCATTATTGTAGAGACGTTGGTTCATCATAAACCTTATTTGTTCTACGGTAATAGCAGTATTCCAAATTCTGACTTCTTCTATCCAGCCGGTAAAATAATTTTCAGCACTACTAGTGGTATTATTCCAGCTAGCGCCTATAAGGGTTCTTTCACCACCATTTCCGAGGTTAAAATTACCGCTTTCAATTCCGTCTATATAAAGAGTATTATTAGAAACAGCAATATGATACCAACGGGAATTTGTATTAATTCCAGCCGGTAAGTTTTCTAAATTAATTTTGAAGTTAGGCCCGCTAATAATAGTTCCTGTTGAAGCTTCAGGCCGAATCCACGCCTCTAAACTGTAATTTCCTGTATAGGTTTCGCCTAAATCAACATAGTCGTTTAACCCATCAAAATCAAGGGCAATACAATCTTCAAAAATAACTTCCGCAGTTTCATAAATTGGTGAACAAGCTTCATTTTCAATTAAATTTCCATTCTCGTCCGTTTCAGTTGATTCTAAAACCCAGGTAATAGTATAGCTTTCCGGACTTTCTGATTGCGAGGTGAAAATAGCATTCGGGTTGTTTATAGGATCGCTCTCATTGTTCGGATCAATATTTGAAAATTCGTAGCCTGTGGGCCCTTCTACTACCCATTTTCCAATATATCCATCCAGGGTAGGATAGGAAGTGATTTCGCCCTGAGCTTCGCTACTTACTGTGGCAGATAATTGTGCAGAATAAACTCCGCAGCTCCCGGTTTCAGCCTGGACGGTAGAAGTATATTGGTCGTAAACAAAAACTTTAATTTCTTCATTATTGGTAGCAGTAGCGCAAGAACCGCCTGTATATTCTAAAGTTGTGGTAATTACAGAGACATTCCATCCAATTTCAGTAGGTTCCCAGATTTCTGAATTATTTGTACCAATAATAACCGGAGTATCAGGATCTGTAGTGTCTTCCCAAACTACACCAACATTTTGTGGTCCATCGGGTAAAATAATATTATCAATAGCCCATACATCACCCTGTCTGGCTCCAACATAACTAAACATTATTCTTAAGTTGTTTTGCCCAATATAATCGCCCACATCAATTTCAATTTTATTTTCAGGTCGTGAAATAGGCGTTCCCGAGGCAAAATTATTATAATTCCCACTCGAAGGATCCCCGTTATTACTATATAATGAGGTGTAAGTACTGCCGCCGTTTGTTGAAATTAAAACTTCAATAGAGGCTCCATCGGTAAGGTTGTAGGCCTGATCAAAAGTTAAAATACCTGAGTCCATTCCGTCTAAAGCAAATACATTGGTCTCCATAGTAGAGGTGTTATTGCCAGAAACCAGGGAAAAACCTTTATTTCCGTCATCTAAACTGTGATCAAATAATTGATATGAGGTGTTGTACGGGGATGTAAGGTTTGCTGTAATAAATTCCCTTGGCGTCACTCTGCGCCAAACGTTGGGCGCGGTATTGTTTGCGCTGGTTTCAAAGTTTTCTTCAACTCCATTAGAATTTATAATTCTCCAACCCTGTTGATTTATTGAAGCGTTATCAAAATTACCACTATCATTTACTCCGTCACCAGATTGATAACCCGTTTCGGCACTTAAAGTGACATCGGTTCCCAAACAAATTAAATTCTCACTCACAGTTACGGGAGCAGGTTCAATATTAGAAGAGATTACACTTAAAATAGCCGTTCTGCTTACCACTGGATTAGTACAGGAACCATTTACTATTTCAGCCTGAAAAATTAATGTTTCGTTACCAACCAACCCGGTGATAATTGCTGAAGAAAGGACATTGCCGTTTTCCCCTGGTATAGTTTGAAAAGAGGCCTGTGATGCAGTTCGGTATTTCCAGGCAACTACCTGTCCGGTATGGCCGGAAAGAACCAGGTCTTCTAAAAATTCTGGATCTTCACAAGTGGTATATAATCGGTCGAAACCTGCAAAATTTAATTCGCCGCCAATTGGACGTTCATCTACCTGTATATATATTGTTTCTGAAATAGTTTCTTCACAAACTCCATTTTGTACCGCAGCTCTAAAGCCGGTGGTTGTGATAAGGTTTTGATAAGTATAGCTTGTAGAAATTTCCGATTCTTCTAAATCTATGGTTTCCCAGGTTTCACCATTATCTTCTGTGAATTCCCAACGAATTACTTCACCATTAATACCAGACAATGCAATTTCTCCCGAATTATTTCCAGTACAAACATTGGTTTCTCCAGATATGGTTCCGGCATCGCTGGGTTGATCTACTTCAATGGTAATTTCAGCGGCTGTAGAACATTCTCCAGTCCCTGTACCAACCACTTTGTAAGTAGTAGTTATTTCCGGATTCACCTCCAGGGAAGCGGTAGTGCCAATTTCTTCATCGGCTTCATTGTACCAAACGTAAGTATCAGCTCCCTCCGCAGTTAATGTTACCAACGATGCGGCACACACCAGGTTTTCAGAAGAGGTTATGGTAACTTCTGGTAACTCATGAATAAGGACTTCAATAGCAACTTTATCGCTTTCGCAATCATTTAGACTTTGAGAAACGTAATATTGGAACGTTCCCATACTTTCAGTATTGGGCAGGGGCGCTTCTGAAAGCAGATTTTCCTCAGCATCATACCAATTTAAACTAGCCGAGTCCGCTACCACAGCTTCAAGAGGATTGGCTGTCTCGCCTTCACAATATTCTATAACAATTGTAGTTTCGGGAACTGCAGGTTTTTCTTTAATATTTACACTTACTGCTATACGTTCACTTTCGCAAACATCTGGTGTTTGGGTAACCCAATAAATGGTTTCTCCCGGTTCATCGGTACTCGGCACCGGAGTTTCAGGAAAAGCATCATCACCGGTTTCAGTGGCGTACCAGGTAAGATTTTCACCTGCCAGAACGCTTAAAGCAGGAGCTTCTTCATATTGACAATATTCAAAATTTGCGACCGTAGGTGGTTCCGGTACTTCATTTAAACGTAATTGAAAAGGATTAGTCACTGCGGTAGAACAAGTGAATTCTGCCGGCCCCTGAACTTCCACATAATAGTCGCCATTGTAATTGGTAGTGACATTTATTATCTCCAATGTACCAGCATACCTGCCGTTTTCATCGGCCGGTTGAGTAGTGATTGTAATATTTTCATCGGAATCATCTACTATGGAATTTCCTTTATACCAGGTGAAAGTTAATGGTGCACCGTTAGCATGGGCAATAAACTTCATGGTAACTTCTGAAAAACCGTCTCCGCAAATCGGCACTTCGGTCACAGGTTCTTCTATAATTATATCTTCATCTACGTTTAAGCTAACGGTTTCTGAAATAACCGGTGAACAACCTGCCGGTCCACTAACTTCAACAAAATATTCGCCGGCGTTTTGGGAAGTGGTATTATTAAAAGATAAAGTGGTTTCGGTAGCTCCTGAAACTGCTTCTCCATCCCGGAACCATTGATATTGAAGTTCATCACCAGTTGCAACTACAGAAAGTTCACTGGGTTCTGTAGAGCAAATCCCTACACTAAATGGTTGAGAGGTAATTGCCGGAGCTTCATAAATTATGATGTTGGTGGTAACTTCTGAAGCAGTACAGGCATCAATTTCTGGAAGTGTATATGTTATGGTATGTTCGCCGGGTTCGCTTGCTGCAGGATTAATATTCCCTTCACTATCTATAACTAAACCGGGACTTCCAGAAAAAGTTCCGGTTTTATAAAGCTCTGGTGTTTCTTCAAAATTAACAGGAAAGTTTTCACTATTTGAACTGCAAAATGGTGCATTGTAAGAAATACTCGCATAAGGAACTTCGGTAATACTTACATTAGTGGTTAAAAATACTTCTTCGCAACCTCCCGCAGCTGCTATAATACATGTGACTGTATAATCTCCCGGATCACTTGAGCCGGGGAGAATGTCTCCGGAATTTTCATTAATTGAAAGTCCCACAGGAGAAGCTGAAAAAGTTCCGCCGGCAATAGTTCCACTCACTTCCGAAAAATTTATTTGTTGAGGTGTATTATTTGAAGCACAAAAAGGCCCGGCATAATTTAAAGTTGCTGTTGGTAATTCTGTAATTAGGATCTCAGTTTCTGTAGAAATCATTTCGCATCCCGCTGAAGCTTCTAAGACATAGGTCACTGTATAAGTGCCTGGATCACTGTTTGCCGGATTTATTTCACCGGTTTCTGCGTTAACCGCTAAACCTGAGGTCGAAGAAAAAGCACCTCCGGTTATTGCCCCACCTCCGGTAATCGCAGGAGTGAAAGTTGAGGAATCACCCTTACAAAATTCATTGAAATCGTATGTGATTTCAGGAGTTGGAATTTCAGTAATTACTACCTCACTTGTAAATTCATATTCATTACACCCATCGGCAGCAGGAGTAGTATATGTTACCGTGTAAGTTCCTGGCGTGCTATCAGATGGATTTATAGTTCCCGTATTAGCATCAATAGATAAGCCTGCTTCTGCCGTAAATGAACCATTTTGGTAATTTCCGCTACCCGTTAAAGTTACTTCTTTGGTTGAATCACCGGCCGAGCACATTGGCGTCTCATAGCTAAAGTCTACTTGAGGAATTTCTTTAATGCTGATGGTAGTGGTAATTAATACCTGTTCACAACCTAAACTTGCCGGAATTGTATAAGTAATATTGTAATCACCGGGTTCACTACTGGAAGGACTTATTGTTCCTGTGCCGGGATCAATCTGAAGCCCGGGTTCAGCGCTAAAAGTTCCGTTTTCATAAGCTCCGATGGTATTTTCAAAAGTCACTGATTTAGCCTGGTCATCATCTTCACAGAATATAGATTCTTCATATACTAATTCTACTGAAGGAACCGGATTTACGGTTATTTCAAGGCTTTCGGAAAGCGTTTGAACGCAAGTGGGTTCTTCCTGGTATGATGTACTTACTAATTCATAGGTGGTAGATTCTGTGAGATTCCCGGAATTAAAAACGGCTTCCCCATTCTCATTTAAATCTATGGTTTTTGTGGTTCCGTTTTCAGTATAGGTGACTTGAGTATTGGGTGTACCTGAAAGTGTAATACCTGTAGTTGAATTTTCACAAATATCATGATTCTCTGTTAGGAAACTGGCCGTAGGGTTTGGTGCAAAGTAGAGAGTAACTTCAGCATAACCATCTCCACAAGCATCGGGATTATTCTTATTGGTTTCTGGTTCTGGCACATTCACTGTGATAGTTATTTCCTGACCAAAATCGGCTGAGGTTGGTATATATTGGATAGTAAAATTATTAGGATAATTATTTGTAATAGGTGGAATATCTGTAAAGCTTCCCCCTCCATTATGTGAAAATGCAGGTTTAAATTTTTTGAAACCTCCAAATTCAATAGTTACATCAATTGGAACGGCCGTAGTGGTAGAACATAGATCCTGGTTTTCTCCAAGATCGGTTATTACAAAATCAGAAACCGTAATTTCTGAATATTGACTTTCAGTGCTCTGACCGCAAATATTTCCAGCCACTACTTTTACTATTTCATTTGAATAAGGAGCACTATTAGTAACATTCACAAGAATTGCATTGGTATTCTCGCCACTTACTATTTCCCATCCCGAAGGTAAAATCCAACGATAATAATCAACTTCAGAATCATTAGGAACACTAAAAGAGATATCATTACGAGGTGGGCAAATGGCATCTATTCCCAAATCTGTAGAGATAGTTCCGGGTTGATTTGGCACATCGTTTACGGCTGTTACTGCCAGACTAATTATCTCACTTTCACCGCACTCATTTTTGGCAAACACTTCAATGTTTCCGGAAGTTGGAGAGGCACTAACAATAATACTGTTGGTGTTTTCTCCTGAAGTAATTACCCAGCCGGAGGGTAATGACCATTCATAAGAATCAGCGTAGCTAATTTGGGGAATACTATATTCCAATTGAGTTGCATCTGCGCAAACTTCAACTTCCCCGGTTATTTGGATATTCTCAATTACTGGGGCAGGTGGATCAATATTTACCTCCAGGGTTTGTAAATTACCTGTACCGCAGTTATTAGTTGCTGAAACACTAACTTCTCCACTCTCTCCATATTGCCCACTGATAACCTGAATTTGTGGTGTACCCTGACCTGAAACTATAGTCCAGCCCTGGGGCAGGTCCCACGTGTACGACTCAGCTTCATTCATTTCAGAAATTGAAAAACTTAAAGAACTTTCAGGACAAATCACTTCAAATCCGTCTGCTATTTGCAGGCTTATTTCACCGGGAAGGGGAGGAGTTCCATAGTCTACATTTACTGCTAGACTATTTGCTTCGCTTTCACCACAGGAATTTACAGCTGTAACGCTAATGTTTCCGTTTTGATCATAATTCCCGGTGGTTACGCTAATTTGATTTGAATTTGCATCGCCATTTATAGTCCAACCTGCTGGTACTGTCCAATTATAACTTTCAGCATCTGGAACCTGAGAAATGGAATAGGTTTCTATAATACCCGGACAAACCTGGTTCACACCAGAAATGTTACCAGGGGTATTAGGAATATCTGCTTGCACAGTGATGTTTAACTCACGTGCAATACTCTCTCCACAAGTATTTATAGCGATTACTTCTAAAATCGTATTGCCTGGATTCCCGGTTGTTAGGTCAATTGTATTAGTGGTACTACTGCCGCTCCAATCGCTAGGAACAATCCATTGGTAAGACTCTGCATTTGGAACTTCACTTATTGAATAACTTTCAGGGGTGCCGGGACATACTTCAGTATTGCCGGAAATTCCTCCCGGCTGAGTAGGGGCACCCGGTTCCACATTTACAGAAAGTGTCTGCTCAGTTTCCCCACAATCATTAATAGCTCTTACACTAATTTCTCCTCCCTGGCTTCCTGTGGTCACTTCTATACTGGTGCCGGTGCTGCTACCATCCCAACCCTCAGGTAATTCCCATATATAGGAATCAGCAAAATTTACTGCTGAAATATTATAAGTGGTGCTTATGCCCGGACAAATACTTATTTCTCCCTGGATGTTTCCAATACTTGCCGGTGGACCGTCTTTTTCGCTTATACTAATAACATTACTGGAAAAATCTTCTGTACAGGGTAAGCTGGAACTTACTAAAAGCTGTACGTTATCTCCTTCAACTAAGTTTCCGGAAAAAGAATTGCCTGAACCTTGAATTTCACCATTCACCTGCCATTGATAATCTGGGTTGGTTCCTGTATTTGAAGAAGATGCTATATTAAAGCTGATGAGGTCACCGGGACAAAATTCTTCTGAATTGGCTGCAATCACCGCGCTTCCTACTCTAACGGGGTTTACTGTCATCTGAATATAATCACTGGTAAGGTTACATTCTGTATCATCATCACTGGTCACAATAACTTTTATGCGGTCATTATGTGAAAGAGTACTGGTGGTAAATTCGGCGGCATTAGGGCCAGTATTCGTATTGTTAATTTGCCATTGATAATTAAGATTACTGCCAGTATCTGCCGTGGCGCTGAAAGTGACTTCTTCTCCCGCACAAATTTCCCTGCCGTTGTTAGAACTTATACTTAGCGAGTTGCTGCAGGCCTGCCCGTAAATACCTAAAGGAACTATTATAAATATTAGGAGTAGTATTTTTCCCATAATTGTAATGGATTAGCCGATTAAAAAAAATACGTAGGGGTATAAGGTTAAATGGCTTGAGACGATAAGTCCCTGGGGTGAAGTCGATTAACAATTAAAAATACTACTTTAAAAAATCGTTCTAAGTGATTATCGTTGAAGTGAAGTTTTATTCGATTAACTACTGATTTTACGATTTTTCCTACTAAAATTAATGAAGTACTGAAAATTAGTAGTCTGTAAGGATTTTAAAGCAGGAGGAAATACAAAATTAACTTTCAAAAATTATAAAATAAAAAAGCCACAGCTTTTAAACTGTGGCTTTTTGAAATTATATTTTACAGAATTATTCTCCCAAAAATGGATATCTGTAATCTTTTGCTGGTACAAAAGTTTCTTTAATCAGCCTAACTGAAGCCCATCTTAGTAGGTTCATTTTAGAACCGGCTTTATCATTAGTACCGCTGGCGCGGGCACCACCAAATGGTTGCTGTCCAACTACTGCGCCGGTAGGTTTATCGTTTATATAGAAATTACCTGCAGCATTTTGAAGTAAGTCGGTAGCGATTGCCGCCATATAACGGTCTCCAGAGAAAACTGCTCCAGTAAGTCCGTAAATACTGGTGTTATCTACAGTTTTTAGTAGGTCTCTCCACTTTTCTTCACTGTAGTTTTTATCATCATATACATAGATGGTTACCACTGGGCCAAATAATTCGGTTTCCATTGTAGTATAATGAGGATCTGAGGTGAGAATAACGGTAGGTTCAATAAAATAACCTTCAGATTTATCATAATTTCCACCAATTACTACTTCAGCGTTTTTGTCTTTTTTGGCGCGGTCTATATAGCCTGCCAGTTTATCAAATGCTCCTTCGTGGATAACTGCATTAATAAAGTTAGACATATCTTCTGGAGAACCCATTTTAAAAGATTCTAAATCTGTTTTCACAAATTCTTTAATCTCTGGCCAAAGACTTTCTGGAAGGTAAACTCTTGAAGCGGCACTACATTTTTGTCCCTGGTATTCAAAAGCACCACGGGAAATTGCCGTAGCTACTTCTTTTGCGTTAGAAGTTGGGTGAACCACAATAAAGTCTTTACCGCCAGTTTCTCCTACAATTCTTGGGTAGGTTTTATATTTATTGATGTTGTTACCAATTTTACCCCAAATTCCTTTAAATACGTCTGTACTTCCTGTAAAGTGAATTCCGGAGAAATCAGGACTGTCAAGCACGGTATTGGTGATCATTTCAGGATCTCCCATAACCATATTAATTACACCATCTGGTAGACCGGCTTCCTGGAATACTTCCATAATCACCTGCGCAGAGAAAATCTGGCTGTCACTGGGTTTCCAAACAGCTACATTACCCATAAGGGCTGCACTTGAAGGAAGGTTGCCAGAAATAGCGGTAAAGTTGAAAGGTGTAATTGCGTATACAAAACCTTCCAATGGTCTATATTCTACTCGGTTCCAGTTTCCGTCAGAAGATTCAGGTTGCTCATTGTACATATCTGACATATATTCTACGTTAAAACGTAAAAAGTCACAAAGTTCGCAAGCTGAATCAATTTCTGCCTGGTATATATTTTTTGACTGCCCAATCATAGTGGCAGCGTTAATTCTTGATCTGTAAGGCCCTGCAATTAAGTCGGCTGCTTTTAAGAAAATCGCAGCACGTTGTTCCCATTCCAGTTTTGCCCATTTTTCTCTGGCCTTTAAAGCCTCGTCTATCGCTTGTTGAACGTGCTTCTTCTTGGCGCGGTGGTAAGTTCCTACTTTATGTTTATGATCATGAGGAGGACGAATATCTGCAGTATCTCCTGTCTTTATTTCTTCAGATCCAATATAAAGTGGTACTTCCATATTGGAATTGTAGAGATCTTTATAAGTGAGTAAAACTTCTTCCCTTTCCGGGGTTCCCGGAGCATAAGTTTTTACCGGCTCGTTAACCGCCTGTGGAACGTGAAAAAATCCTTTTCCCATAGTTATTTTATGTTTTTTTGGTTTTTAATTATTGTGAGTATAAAGGTAAAAAATTTAGGTGATTTTGAATCCTTATGAAAGCGCATTCACGAAAGCTTAACTATTTTTGTAAATTCAATACTTTTATTAAGATAATTTTATGTGCACCATAAGTCTCACGCCTCATTTCAAAAATTCCAACGGATTTATCTTAACATCTAATAGAGACGAAGCTACAGAGCGGGAAACCTATCCGCCTGATTTTAAAATCGAAAAAAATACTTTATTACTTTTTCCTGAAGATGCCGTGGCCGGTGGAAGCTGGATTGGTGTGAGTGAAAAACAACGGGTTTTATGTTTGATGAATGGCGGTTTTGAAGCTCATAAACGCGAAGATTCTTATCGAAAAAGCAGGGGCGTGGTATTAAAAGACTGGCTAATTGCTGAAGATATTAAAACCGAAATTGAAAACTACAATCTCAAAAACATAGAACCCTTCACAGTAGTGATAGCCGATTGGTCCTCAGAATTATTTTTTGCTGAATTTGTTTGGGATGGAGCGCAGAAACATTTTAAAGAATTGCCGCTTCAGCCACAAATATGGTCTTCTTCTCCTTTATATACTTCAGCCATGAAAAAACTGCGGGAAGAATGGTTTTCTAAGTTTCAAAAAGAAAGAAATCTTTCTGCTGAAAATCTATGGGAATTTCATCATTCTGCAGGAGAAGGTGATAAAGAGAAAGATTTGATAATTGATCGAGGTTTTTTGAAAACCAAGAGTATTTCCCAGATAGAATTTTTACCGGGAAAATTGAATTTTAAATATGAAGACCTGGAACAGGGAAAAATAAGTAATAAAGAATTTACCGGGATTTAATTTAAAGCAAATGGGGCGCTTAATTTAAAAGTAGGAATCTTAACCCTGAATTTTCGGGTTGAGGTAAAGCTTACCATATTATAGTAACCACTCATAGATCCAAAAGGAGAATTAAGCAAACAGCCACTCTGGTAAGTATGGGATTCCCCGGGTTTTAAAACCGGTTTTTGTCCAATAACGCCTTCACCCTGTACAATCTCGGTATTGTGTAAAGCATCTTTAATTTTCCAGAAACGCGAAGTTAATTGTACTGAATCGTTACTTTGATTTTCTATAGTTATATGATAAGAAAAGGCAAAACGAGAGCCAAGGTTCTTTAAAAAAGTACCTTCAAAATTGGTGTGGACCGAAATTTTTATGCCTCTTGTAACTTGTTGAATCATATCTTAATATATGGCAAAAGATGCTAAAATTGAAATTATTGTAGCGATTCCCGCTAAAATAAAAAATATAAAGTTTAAGAGCATAAACTTTACAATCGTTTTAACACGCCCCTGGCAATAGAAACCACGTAAGGCTTTATATAAATAAAAAGCAAAAATAAAGTTGAAAAGTATAAATGCCCAGTTGCCCGGAAATAAGTAATCTACGAATAGCGCCAGGCTTAATAGTATAAAAAAGGTGGTTTGTACGTGAAAAGTAAAAACTAAATGCTCAATATAATTAAAAGGTCGTCTAATATATAATAACCAGATAAATAGTGCGAAAACCGGCAAATAGAAAAAGATGATAAAAGGAAGTTTATTGATAAAATAATTTAAAAACAACCCAGGATTCTCCTTTAAAGTATTCCAATCTACCGCTTTTTTATAGAGCCAGTGATTATAGCTGGTTTGCGGATATGAAAGACTGTCCATGGCAGTTTCGGCATTTCTAATGGTTGTTTCTTTATAAAACCTTGAGTAAAGATCAAATTTTAAATTCCCGGCGTCTAGGTAACTCATGGTATCCAGCTCCTCGTGAGGTTTGTAAAATTCCCGGTAAGGTTTTTTGGCGTTGCGTTGTTGATTTATAATTAAGGAGTCGAGATTAATTTCTTTCCCGCCGGGCGTAGGAATCATATTTGGACCGGTAATACTATCCTGAACTAATTCTTCAATTTCGTCATCATTTACTATGGGTTCTATATCAAAAGAATTTCCAAAGCCCCAGATCAGAAAAAAGATAATTGAAGCGCTTAAGTAAAATTTAAAGGGATTTGCATACCGCATTCTTTTTCCCTGGATATAATCTTTAGAAATTTTCCCGGGAGAAAATAATAAAACTCGTATGGTGCGGTGAAAACGGGAATCGTAGGCAAAAATACCGGAGAAAAATTCTGTAAAAAAATCATCGAATTTTAACTTTTTAGTGCTGTTTAATTGTCCACAGTTGGGGCAATATTTATCACTCTTATCCAGCGGATGTTCACAGTTAAGACATTTGGTGCCCCTGTACTTTAAATCGTATCTGCTACCTGCCATTTTTGTAACGAGTTGGTTAGTCTCTCAATCTAATTGGTAATCGTGGTAGAATTTCCTGAACCCACCCCAATTAAACGGTCGTATCTTGCGCCCGGACTTCGGTAATAAACCAAAACCTGGTAGGAGTTTTCGGTTTCGTCAAAATTTCCGGTAAAAAAGCCTTCATCAATAGTTCCGTCGGGCCGTTTTAAAACATATTTATAATTATAAAATCCTTGTTTAAATAACCTGGCTCCCTCATAAAGATCGTTTCCTTCATTATAAGTAAGTCGGGTGCTTTTATCTAAAGTAAAATTATTAAAACCTCCGTAAATATGTACTTCGCCTCCATTTAATTCAGAATAATTTTGAAGTTTAAAATGAACCCAAACATATTCAGCTTCAATTGAAGGATTTTCTGCAGGCAGGCTTCTTATTACAAACTGCCCGTTAATATCGGGATTGTATGTGTAAGGTTCATTGGCACGGGTGCGATCTGGAAATAGATAATGATGATAAAGTTCGTTAAGTGAAACTGAACTAATATCGGCAGAAGAGGCTCTTAATTCTTTATTGTCAAACTGAATATATTCGTTGCCGCCCCAAAAAGCGGTTTCAGAATCGTAACGGTAAACCAGGTCGTTCCCCACTGTGTACTGTGGTTTTATATTTTTAATTGCGGTCTTTAAATTGTGGTTTTGTGTAATGAGAACATTCACCGTATTATCAGGATTTTTAAGTATCAAGTCTGGAGATTCTATATTGAAATTCACCACTTGTTTTTCATCTATAAAATTCAAATCCCTGGAACGTCTAAGGTTTAACCTAACCCGGGCAATATTTTCGTAAACCATGAATTTTCGAGAAAAAACCAGTTCTTTCTGCCCGTTAAAGATTTTTATCATATAATTTCCGCTTAATTTAAATCCGCCGGTATCTTCATTGGGAATTTTGAGCTCGTAATGCGAGAAGGGCTGAAGCGTATTATAAGAATTCAAATAATTAAAAATCCTAATATCATCAAAACCAATTAAATATTCAGATTTTGCCAGTTGGTTAGGCGTCCAATCGTAATTATAATGTTCTATGGTATAATAATAATCGGCTTCGTCACCAATAATATCGTCAAACTTTAGAGAAAGCTGTTCTCCAAGTTGCAAAATAGGATTTCCCATATTGCTTTGACTGTTTCCTGAGAGCTGAACGCTTCTTATATAACTGGGCGGAAGTGTTTCTTCTACAACCTGGGCAGCCAGGTTTAGCGAGAAAATTGTTACAAAAAAGAATATAAAATAGTTTTTCATTAAAACAGAATCTACGCAAATGTACTTACAAATCTTATTCCGCAATTTTTAACATTTCATTTTAACAGTTTTAAGTGCTTAAAATTCTTTGTTTTCTTGGGAGAAGTGCAGTTAAAATTCCTAAATTTGCACGACTTAAAACATAATATTTTTAACATACACTCCATCCTATGTCAAAAGACATTCGAATTAAAAGAGGATTATCTCTAAAATTAGAAGGGGAGGCGGAAAAAGAGCTTGTAAAAGCTCTAAGGTCTAAAACCTACGCAATTAAACCGCCAGATTTTCATGCTTTGGTACCAAAAATGGTCTTAAAAGAAGGAGCTAAAGTCCTTGCCGGTGATGAACTTTTCTTTTCAAAATACACTGATGAATTACGTTTTACCAGCCCCGTTAGCGGGACGCTTAAGACAATTAAGCGTGGTGAGAAGCGTAAAATCATGGAAGTGATTATTGAGGCTGATCCTGAAGACACTTACAGAGATTTTGGAAAAATGGACGCTGCTTCTTCTGATGCGGAAGCTGTAAAACAACGGGTTTTAGAAAGCGGTTGCGGTGCATTTATTAATCAACGTCCTTACGATATTGTAGCCGATCCTAAAGATACGCCAAAGGCTATCTTTATTTCTGCAGTAAGTACGGCGCCTTTAGCTCCAGATTGGGGCTTTATCTTAAAAGATAAGATAGCTGCTTTTCAAGAAGGAGTAAATGCGCTTAAAAAACTTACTCCGGGTAAAGTTCACCTGGCTGTAGATGCAAGTTCAGCACAATATTTAAAAGATATTAAGGGCGTAGAACTTCATACTGTAAAAGGACCGCACCCGGCAGGAAATGTTGGGATTCAAATTCATAAAATAGATCCTATTAATCAGGGAGATAGAGTTTGGACAGTGAATCCTGAAGATGTAACTATTATTGGTAACGTTTTCCTAACCGGAAAATTTATAGCCGATAAAACCGTTGCCGTAACAGGAAGTGAAGCCACTAACCGTAAATACTTCTCTACTATAATTGGCGCTGAGGTGGCAGATATCATCAATAAAGTAGATGAAGATGTACGTATCATTTCTGGAAACGTACTTACCGGACTTAAATTAGCCTACGATCAACACATAAGCTTCTTTTCTAACGAAGTAACCCTAATTCCTGAAGGAAATAATTACAGGGCATTTGGTTGGTTGCCATTTACATATAATAACATTCACTCTAACTCAAGAACTTCATTATCCTTTTTGTTTCCAAACAAGAAGTTTAAGCCTACCACAAATTTAAATGGTGAAGAGCGGGCTCTTGTAGTTACAGGCGAAATGGAAGAAGTTTTACCTATGGATGTTTACCCAATGCAGCTTATAAAAGCATGTATGGCCGGGGATATTGAGAAAATGGAGAATCTTGGGATCTATGAAGTAGCTCCTGAAGATTTTGCTTTGGTAGAATATGTGAATACATCTAAGATTGAAATTCAGGAGGTGATTCGTCTTGGTTTAGATTTAATGATTACTGAAGTAGGTTAAAAAGCAGTAGAATTATGGAATGGATTAGACAAAGATTAGACAAAATAAAGGAGCCCTTTGCACCGGGAAAAAAATATGAAAAGTATGCGCCTGCGGTTAACGCAATAGATACTTTCCTATTTACCCCAAATCATACCACGCAAAAGGGAGCTCATATTCGTGACGCAGTAGATTTAAAGCGTACGATGATAACAGTGGTGCTTGCACTTGTTCCGGCTTTACTTTTCGGGATGTGGAATGCAGGTTACCAGCACTTTTCTCAATTAGGTGAAGCATTTACCTTTTGGGAAGCACTTGGCCACGGGGCATTGAAATTTATTCCAATGATCGTGGTTTCTTATGCAGTAGGACTGGGAATTGAGTTTGCCTTTGCCATCTTTAGAGGGCACGAGGTTAACGAAGGTTACCTGGTAACAGGTTTATTAATTCCTATGATTATGCCTATAGACCTTCCACTTTGGATGTTGGCATTATCTGTAGTATTTGCTGTACTTATTGGTAAAGAAGCTTTTGGAGGAACAGGAATGAATATTCTTAACCCGGCGCTTACAGCAAGGGCATTCGCCTTTTTTGCTTATCCTACTTATATGTCTGGTAACCAGGTTTGGGTTAGTGAGGCAAGTAATGTAGATGCAATCTCTGGAGAAACAATTCTTGGCTCTCTGGCAGCAGGAGATAATGTAAGTTATGGAATGATGGATATGTTCTACGGAATTATTCCAGGTTCGGTTTCCGAAACTTCAACGCTTTTAATACTTGTAGGAGCCTTACTTTTAATTCTAACAAAAGTAGGAAGCTGGAGAATAATGTTAAGTGCATTTATAGGAGCCGCTGCAATGGCGCTTATTTTTAACGCTTTACCTGCAATGGGAGTTACCGGCAACGAACTTACAAACTTCCCATGGTACGGGCACCTAATAATAGGAGGACTTGCGTTTGGTATTGTGTTTATGGCTACAGATCCTGTATCGGCAGCACAAACATTGAAAGGAAAGTGGATCTACGGATTTTTAATAGGTTTTCTATCGGTAATGATTAGGGTGTTTAACCCGGCATATCCAGAAGGGGTAATGCTTGCAATCTTACTTATGAACGTTTTTGCGCCTACGATAGATCACTATGTAATTCAATCGAATATTAAGCGTAGAAAGAAAAGAATTCAATCCGCCACCGCACAGGTGAAAACAACAGTTTAGTTATGGAAGAGAAATCAGTAAATAAAACAAATAGTAACGGCTATACGTTTCTTTTTGCGGTGATTATGGTGATTGTTGTGGCCTCAGTATTGGCTTTTACAGCAACATCACTTCAGCCTATTCAAAGAGAAAACGTACGCCAGGAAAAGATGCAGAGTATTCTTGCTACTATTGGTGTTGAAACCGACAGGGCAGGAGCTGAAGAGCTTTACAACCGTTATATTACAGAAGCAGTTACTCTTGATTACCAGGGAGAAGAAAGAGAAGATGTTGATGCCTTTACGGTAGATTTGGCCAAGGAAATTAAGAGGGAAGATGAAGAGCAGAATTTCCCACTTTATATTGCCGAATATGAAGGAGAAAAATATTACATAGTTCCTTTAAGAGGTAATGGATTATGGAATGCAATCTTTGGCTACATATCTTTAAAAGATGATGTGAATACTATTAAAGGAGCTACTTTTGATCACCTTGGGGAAACTCCTGGTCTTGGTGCAGAAATCACCAAAGAATGGTTTAAAGAAAGTTTTGCCGAAGAAAAGATTTTTGATGGAAGCGGAAATCTTGTAGGAGTATCGGTTGTAAAAGGCGATATAGATCCTTCAGATAAAGAAGATAACCAGGTAGATGCAATATCGGGAGCTACAATTACCGGAGACGGGGTTTCTGATATGATTTCTGAAAGACTTCAGCGTTATCTGCCTTACTTCAAAAAGCAAACAGATATTAAAGTTGCAACAAAGTAATTATGGCTACAGAGAAAAAAAATATTTCAGAAGAGAAAGAAGCCAAAAAGAAAGAAATGATCCTTTTTCTATCTAGTTCAGAAGAAAAAGAACACTTCCTTTCTAAAGGCAATAGAAAATTATTGTCAGATCCTTTAGACGATAACAACCCAATTACCGTACAGGTACTGGGTATATGTTCGGCACTGGCAATTACGGTACAATTAGAACCAGCAGTGGTTATGGCAATTGCCGTTGTATTTGTAATGGCATTTAGTAACATTATTGTTTCTATGCTGCGTAATATGATTCCTAGTAGAATCAGGATTATTGTTCAGCTTGTTGTTGTTGCCTCCCTTGTGGCTTTAGTAGACCAGGTTCTTAAGGCTTACGCTTACGATGTAAGTAAACAGCTTTCGGTATTTATTGGTCTTATTATTACCAACTGTATTGTAATGGGACGTCTTGAAGCTTTTGCTTTAGGGAACGGAGTCTACAAGTCTTTCCTTGATGGAATAGGAAACGCAGCAGGATATGGTTTAATTCTTATAATCGTTGCATTTTTCCGTGAGCTTTTAGGATCAGGAAAATTATTCGGATTTGAAGTTTTAGGACATAAAGCAGCAACAGTAGCAGATTCTACTGGTCTATATGCTTTAGGTTATGAAAATAACGGTTTAATGTTGCTTTCGCCAATGGCACTTATTGTGGTTGGTTTGCTCATTTGGGTGCAACGTGCCAGAAACCGTAAACTGATAGAAGAGAACTAAAAGCACAACAGCTTAAATAAAACTAAATTATGGATTTTATAAATTTATTTGTTAGAAGTATTTTCATAGAAAATATGATTTTTGCCTACTTCTTGGGAATGTGTTCCTATTTAGCAGTGTCAAAAACCGTGAAAACAGCTGTTGGGTTAGGTGCGGCGGTAATCTTTGTACTTACCATTACTGTACCTATTAACTATTTGCTGGATAATTACTTATTAAGACCTGGAGCTTTATCCTGGCTTGGTGCCGAATTTGCCGATGTAGACCTTAGCTTCCTAAGCTTTATAATGTTTATTGCGGTAATTGCATCTATGGTACAATTAGTAGAGATGATCGTTGAGAAATTTGCTCCTGCATTATACGGTGCTTTAGGTATTTTCCTACCGCTTATTGCTGTAAACTGTGCTATTCTTGGTGGTGCGCTATTTATGCAACAAAAAGATTTTGGAGTTATAACCGAAGCTATCACCTACGGGTTTGGTAGTGGAATTGGATGGTTCCTTGCAATTCTTGGTATTGCAGCTATTCGTGAAAAAATAGCATACTCTAATGTGCCAGCCCCATTAAAAGGTTTAGGGATAACATTTATTATCACCGGACTTATGGCATTAGGTTTTATGAGTTTTATGGGAATTAAATTATAATCGCAAAAGAAAGATTATGACAGTTATTATAGCAAGTATAGTAGTATTTTTAGCATTGATACTTATATTGGTTTCTGTGTTACTGGGAGCAAAGGCAAAATTAGCGCCTTCTGGTCCTGTTACCATAAACGTCAATGGGGAAAGGGATATGGAAGTTGGTTCCGGTGGAACTTTACTTTCAACCCTGGGAGATAATAAACTCTTTTTACCTTCTGCCTGTGGTGGTGGTGGAACCTGTGTACAGTGTAAATGTATTGTAAAAGAAGGTGGCGGTGCCATTCTTCCTACAGAGGAGCCTCACTTTACCCGTAAAGAAATTGCACAGGGATGGCGATTAGGTTGCCAGGTGAAGGTGAAAGAAGATATGAAAATCACTATTCCGGAAGAAGTATTCGGAATTAAAAAATGGGAAGCTACCGTAGTAAGAAATTACAACGTTGCCTCATTTATCAAGGAATTTGTAGTTGAAATTCCTGAAGATATGGATTATAAAGCTGGGGGTTATATCCAGATAGAGATTCCGAAGTGTGAAGTGAAATTCGAAGATATGGATATCACTGCTCACCCTGAAGAACACGATACTCCAGATATGTTTGAAGCAGAGTGGGATAAGTTTAAACTTCGTCCACTGGTAATGAAGAACCCAGAAACTGTAGAACGTGCCTACTCTATGGCATCTTACCCTGCAGAAGGGCGTGAGATAATGCTTAATGTACGTGTAGCTACTCCGCCATGGGATAGAGCAAAAGATACCTGGATGGATGTTAATCCTGGTATTGCTTCTTCTTATATTTTCTCAAGGAAAAAAGGAGATAAAGTAATCATCTCTGGACCTTACGGTGAATTCTTTATTAATCACAGTGAAGCCGAAATGCTTTATGTAGGTGGTGGAGCTGGTATGGCGCCAATGCGTTCTCACCTTTACCACTTATTCCGTACGCTTAAAACGGGTAGAAAAGTGACTTACTGGTATGGAGGTCGTTCTAAAAGAGAATTATTCTATATAGAACACTTTAGAGCCTTGGAAAGAGATTTCCCTAACTTTAAATTTTACTTAGCGCTTTCTGAACCAATGGAAGAAGATAACTGGAAGGTGAAGGAAAGCCTTGACGATGAAGGGGACGGTTTTGTTGGATTTATTCACCAGGTTGTAATAGATAATTATTTAAGTCATCACGAAGAACCGGAAGACATTGAATTGTATTTCTGTGGACCCCCATTAATGAACAAAGCTGTTCAGAAAATGGGTGAAGACTTTGGAATGCCGCCCGAAAACATAAGGTTCGATGATTTTGGAGGTTAATGAAAATAGAATCCCGCTTTTTAAAGCGGGATTTTTTATTTTTGCACTATGGCAAAGTTAAACGATCAGGAACTACATAATCTTGCAATGAATATTGTGGGAAAAGAGCTCGAAGCACAGGGTTACGAATTTCTTGGAGTTAATAGCGAGCTAAAAAAAGATCCGCAATTCGTGGCATTAAAAGATAAGAAACTGCATTTTGTAATCGTTAGGGCAATAGAATATCCGCATAATCCCAAAGATTATGATCTTACGTTTCTTAGATCTATAAAAGACCATGCCGTTAAATTTAAAGCCCGTACTTTTTACGCCGGGGTAGGTCTGGCCAATTCTTCCGATTATGAAAAACCGGTAATGCACGGCGAAGAATATGTAGTAAATTACGAAGGCTGGCAAGAAATTTAATTCCTACCGTATCAGCCAAGGTTCAACTTCTGTTTTATTAATTTCCGCTAATCTTATATAGATGAAAAAAATCTCAGTTTTACTTCTTCTTATTTTTCTTAGTTTTTCCTGTAAAAATGATAATCCCCAGGTCTATACCGAGACTGGGAAAGCATTAGGAACTACTTACCAGATAAAATATTTTTCTTCGGAAAACTTTAATACTGAAAAGGCTTTAGATTCTATTTTTGAAGTAATCAATACTTCAATGAGCACCTACCAGGATGATTCTGATATTTCCCGAATTAATACCCGAAATGAGGATATAAAGGTGGATATTCATTTCCAAGAAGTATTTCAGCTTTCCAAGCAGATTTTTAAGGAAAGCAATGGTTATTTTGATCCCACGGTAGGTAGTTTGGTCAATGCATACGGATTTGGCCCTAATAAGCCTTTAAATGAACCTGATGGTGCTGTCTTAGATTCTATAAAGCAACTGGTGGGATTTGAGAAAGTCAGGTTAACCAGTGATAATACTATTCAAAAAGAAAACCCGAATATCTATCTCGACTTTAATGCTATAGCCAAAGGTTACACTATAGATGTAATCGCGGAATATTTAGATTCTAAGAAAGTTGAAAACTACCTGATAGAGTTGGGGGGAGAATTGGTAGCCAAAGGCAAAAATTTAGAACGTGAATCCAGTTGGAACGTTGCAATAGATAATCCGCAGCAAACTGAAGCAGAACGTACTTTACAAACGGTACTTGCCCTGAAGAATCGTGCGATGGCAACTTCGGGAAATTACCGAAAATTCAGAATAGACAGCATTACTGGAAATCGTTATGTACACACTATAAATCCTTTAACCGGCAAAGCCGAAAAAAGCAATTTGCTCAGCGCATCTGTCCTTGCTGAAAATTGTACTCTTGCCGATGGATATGCCACCGCTTTTATGGCTTTAGGTTATGAAAAATCCTTAGAGATGCTGGAAAAACTGGATAATGTAGATGTTTATTTTATCTATGTTGATAAGCAAGAAAGTATTCGGGTTTTTACATCCACCGGTTTTGAGGAAGCTTTGCGTTAGATACTCTTGTGGCGTTTTCTCCCATTCACTTATTTATAACTGTACGTTCAGGTAAATTTTTACCGTTTTTTAAAGTTATTTGTTTATACCTTGTGTCAATTTCATAGAAATTAGTGGTAAAAACTTATATTGGTGAGGAATTAAGAACTTTAACATAATGAACCAACTCTTACTCCTCATTTTTCTAATTCCTATCCTCACAAATGCTCAGGCAAAATCTATTGAGCATTCTGATGTTGTGAATGTTTCCATACAAAACGGCCTGGAAGATTCAAATTTACAAACCTTATTTGATTTTGAAAATATTAATTATTCTGAATTTTCTTTTCAGGGAGAATCAATTAAGGGGAAGTATTTTGTGATAAGAATGAAAGAATTTTCCAATGGCGATTTAATAAATACCACCACTTTATTTGATGAAAGCGGCAATGATTACTTTAAAATAGATTCTACCCAAACATCATTTAAATTTCTTAGTAAAATAGGGAGAGAAGATCTTAAAACCTGGATTAGAGGCAATAGGTTTGGGAGTAAGAAATTATATTTTCCTATTGATGAGGATAATGGAAATTATGTAGCCAAAGATTTCTTTGGAGCTAGAACGGTTCTGGAAAAAAATATAAATAATCCGTTTTACATTTTGGCAATAATTACTCCAAATAGAAACCCGGACGGATCAGCGTCCTATTGCAGAGTCGCACAATCAGAAATAGATCCTGATAATTTTGGTAAAGAATTCAATATTCCACATTATTATTTAGTTGAAATAGAATTTACCAACTAAATATTTTGACATTTAGATATAGGTGTAACAAATAATAATTTGAATTGTCTTTATTAAAACTTCTTTAATGTTATTTAAAAGATTATGCGTTCTTATTTTTATATTTTCCGGAATAAATTTCTATTCTCAAAACCCTGAGAGCTTAAAAAATACAGTATGGACCCAAGAGGGTTATGACAGAATTTTAAAAATTGAAGATTCTACTTACTCTTATTTTAATATTGACAAATACGATTGCGCAACTTTGGTAGATGGGAAATTTGCCGGAAGGTTTAGAATTGTAAATAGTACTGACGATCAATTAATTTTGAATCCGGGTGGGATTGTAGATTATAGGTTTAAAAGAACTGAAAAACTACCGGAAATATGCACGAAGAGAAGCACTAAAAAAGAGAAATCTTTCGAGGATAATTTCAAGGCATTCTGGGAAACCTTCGATAACAATTATGCGTTTTTTGAAGAAAGAGATTTAGACTGGCAAAAAGTATATAATAATTATTTACCAAAAGTTCAAAAAGTACAAACCAATCACGAATTTGCTTTACTGCTGAAGGAGATAACAAGAAAATTCAACGATGGACATATAAAACTTGAAATTCCAGATTCAATTTTGGAAAATAAGCCACAATCTAAGTCGGTTGAAAACTCATTTACCCAGGAAGACATAGTATCAGATATAGATTCTAATTACCTGAAAGAGATAAATTCTTATAATAACGGGGTAATAAAATGGGGTACTGTGCAAGATTCTAATATTGGTTATATAAGAATAAGCGATATGAATGATTTTGCGAATTACGTCCCGAAGGAATATCAAAAGACAATTAAATTTGATAGTATTTATAATTTGAGAAAATACGCTGCAGAGCCTTTGGGGCAGTTTCAAGATGAAATTAACGGCGTTAACCGGATTATGAAAAAGGTTCTCAGTGATTTAAAAGATAACGATCCAGTGATAGTAGACCTTAGGTTTAATGGCGGCGGATATGAAACTGTAGCCTTAGAGTTGTTAAACTATTTTGTTGCTCAAGACAAAGAGATTATAAAAATAAAGGCAAGAACTAAAGAGGGATTTACACCTGCTCAAATAATTTCATTACAACCAGAAACACAGAATCCTAAGAAAATCTATTTATTAATAAGTCCTGTAACAGCTAGTGCTGCCGAAATTTTTGCGCTTGGTGCCCTAAGTTATTCTAATATCGAAATTTTGGGTACGAAAAGTGCCGGAATCTTTTCAGAAATATTATGGAAAAAACTTCCCAATGGCTGGGAATATAGTCTCTCCAATGAAGTTTATATGGATAGGGAAGGGCGTGCTTACGAAAAAGAAGGAGTTCCTGTAGATTATGAGGTAAATTACCCCACTAAAAGATTTATGTTTTATAAAAGCTTCTATTCAAATAATGAATTTTCAGACTTAGCGATTGAAAAAGTTCTCAAGGGTAACTTTAGTGATTAATAAAAGTTTTCCTTTTTTGAAGTGCAATTTATTTTTTCATTTATAACAAACCGGAATAACTTCCCCTTTTGCCAATCGGTATTTATCGATTTGTTCTACAGATAATTGGTTGGTGTAATCCACTTCTTCTACCTTAAAACCAATACTTCTTAATTTTTCAAAATAATCCCTGCCGTAGATTCTAACGTGGTCATATTGGCCAAAAATTCGCTCTCGTTCTTTTCTATCGGTAATTGAATTATCTTCAAACGTAGTTTTCCGCTTTAAATCCTGCGGAATTTGCAAAATAGCCGTACCGTCGGGTTTTAAAATGCGGTAAAGTTCCTGCATTGCTTTAGTATCATTTGGGATATGTTCTAAAACGTGGTTGCAGAGAATAAAATCGAATTCATTTTCTTTAAAAGGCAAATTACAAATATCAGCCTTAACATCGGCTAAAGGAGAGTTCAGGTCGGTAGTGGTGTAATCCAGGTTTTTCAGCTTTCTAAAGCGTTTATAAAAAGCCTGTTCTGGGGCGAAGTGTAATACTTTAAGATTTTTACTAAAAAATTCAGTTTCATTTTTTAAATAAAGCCAAAGTAGGCGATGGCGTTCCAGGGAAAGGGTAGAAGGGGAGAGTACATTTTCCCGCTGATTAATATATCCGTATGGTAAAAATTTAGAAAAGCTTTTCCCGTCTATAGGATCGGTGTATTTGCTTCCGCGAAGCGCATATTTAAAGAAGGGTTTTACCCAATAACTTAACCTGATAAGCAAAGGTCTTGGAACGGTGTTTAAAACTACTTTAAAAAGCTTGCTCATTAAAAATTGCTAACGCGATTCAGACTTTTATATCGCCCCAGTTTTCACCAGATTTAATACGATAAAGTTGCATTTCTGAAACTCCAAATTGTTTTGCTAAAACCTTTATCCTGGTTTTTCTTTTTGGGTCTAAAAGTTTCTTTTTTAATATTACCGCTTGTGCATAGGTAAGTTTTGAATAGGTAACAACACGTCTTAACTTTCGCTTCCGTTTGTTTTCTTTTACACCAGGACTGTTATGCTGGTGTTTTACCCATTCTTCCTGGGTGGTCCAGGCAAGGTTTTCTAGACGATTATCGTCTTTTTTAAAATTCTTATGTATTACGAATTTATCGTCGTCTTTTTTGTCAAGAAAAAGTTCAGCAACAATGCGGTGCACGTAATATGCTTTATGCTTACCATTTTGAAGTCTTGGTGAAAAACTGGTGTAACCATTTGTGCGTCCGCCATTTATTAATTCGCCATCAGGATTCTGCACATAGCTAATGATCCTACCATAGTTGGAAACATCATAAACAAAACGGTCCTGCCATTCTTCTTTATGAAGTCTTTTCCAAATTTCGCCTCTAAATTTCTTTACCATATACCTCGGCTTTAAACTCATCTTCTTCATCACTCTCTATTCCTAAAGCTTCATAAATATAATCGAAGGTAGATAATAATTGTGGTT